>OZ242339.1:0-4004126 GCA_965208505.1 Acidimicrobiales bacterium | reverse complement strand
GTAGTGTGCTCAACATACGTATGGGACGTCTGGGTATACTGCATAAGCCTTCTCTCCTATACTAGACAGCAATGTGAAAGATTGCACTATAATGGTATGCGTGCCAGAAAGCAACCGATATGTCAAAACCTCTAAGGCCGGTCCAGTAGCCAGACCACGTTTCTGGCCCTCGTTGAACGTAGACCGCAATCTGAGGAGGGCATTTGAGGCCCCCAAAGTTGCCGGGGCACAAGCCCCGGCCCTCGTTTCCGGCGTATTGTGCAAGTCCTCGACATGACCCACCACCGCGGCAGGGAGACCACAGCGGCCGGTCATCTTTCTTGGAAGGTAGCCATGTCGCTGACAAGCCAGGACAGGTCCCACCATGATTATTAGGTTGAACTTCTATTAGTCATTACTTATAGTGGCCTGGTGTGGGAGGTCGAGTACACCGACGAGTTTGGGCAGTGGTGGGATGGGCTCACCCAGTCACAGCAAGAGGCACTCGACAACCGGGTGATGCTGCTGGCAGAACGAGGCCCGGGCCTCAAGCGACCTGTGGTTGGCGATATCAGGAGTTCTCGCCATTCCAACACGAAAGAACTCCGGGCCTCGAAGGGAGGTGCCCTTCGCGTATTATTCGCATTCGATCCGCGGCGACATGCGATTTTGTTGCTTGGCGGGAACAAGTCCGGCCAATGGGACGAGTGGTACCTATGGGCAGTCCCCCAGGCCGACGACCTGTACGACACCTACCTCAATAGACTAAGCGAGGAAGGACTCTTGGACGAGCCACACTCCGAATAGCTACAGCAACCACTACTCAAAGGAACCATCCCCATGCCCTCAACCAAGAGCTATCGCCAACTGCACAAGCAGGTCATTGCCCGGCCTGGCGCCGTCGAGCGACTCGCCGAACTCCGCAAGGAGACCTTGGCCGAGATTGAACTCCAAGAGATCCGAGGGGTCCTCAAGCTGTCGCAGACTGATCTGGCCGAGGCCATGGGAATCACGCAATCAGCCGTTTCCCAGTTTGAGCGCGGGGACGACATCTTGATCTCCACCCTCGACAACTATGTACAGGGACTTGGCGCCACACTGCGGATTGCCGCGGTTTTTGAAGGCGACGAGGGAGAAACCGTCATCCCAATCCAGATCGGTTCCAAGACACGCTAAGCAGGTACCGCTTTGTTTTGGGGAGCGTGTGCGGACTCCTTGGAAGGGAAACAGCGGATGACGTGGTGTCCGCAAGGGTCAAGGACCTCTGCTGGCCCTGATCAGGCCAGCTCGATCTCGCAAGTAGAGTTGGGGGTGCGGGCGAGACGGGCATCGCCGGTGAGCAGGAGGCAGTTGAGCGCTTCGGCTAGTGCGATGTAGCAGGCGCCGTACGGGGTGATGTTGTCTCGTATTCCCATGGCCGGGGCTGCAAGGGTGCATTCGGGCAGATGATGAGTCCAAGAAGCGCACAAGCGTCAACGAAGATCTCGCTCAGCATCCAGGGCTGCCGCTATGTCCCCACTCGTGATCTGGCCAAGGTCTTGGCCCTCGAAGAGGCCCATATCGATTGCTGCGGCGTACATCTGCACCGCTAGGTCGGGGATGTCGGTCGTAATGGTGTCCCAGATGATCCGGTAGGCCACGTCGTCGTATTGGTGTGCGATGAAGTTGCGAGTGTCTTTGGCCTGGCGAAGCGGCAGGTCGGGGTAGCGAGCACTGAAATCTTCAGATAGTCGGCTGGCCGCTTCGCCGACTATCTCCAGCAGGCGCTCGGCTGCTCGCTGGGATATGCGGTTGCCCTCAAAGTCGCTGCTGCCCAGCGCGACTATCTCGCGGAGCTCTTGGGCAGCGCTGAGGATAGCCCTTATGTGGTCCGCGTCGGCTGTGCTCACAGGGGAACGGCGTCTTTGAGGATACGGGCGTGCTTTTGGGGTTTCAGTCCCTCGGAGGGGATGACGTCAACGTCGCAGCCGAGAAGCGATTGCAGTTCTGCGGTGAGGTCCGAGAGATCGAAGTAAGTAGTACCCGGAGCGAAATCGGCTACGAAGTCGCAGTCGCTGATCTCAGTGTCGTCACCGCGGGCAGTGGAGCCGACTAGGGCTATAGATGTGGCATTGTGGCGGCGAGCAGCGTTGAGGATGGCGCCGCGTTGGGGGCCTAGGATCATCTCGCGGCGACTCATACGGCCAGTGTACTGGGGCCGATTCATGCCTGAACCCCTGCTTTCTCCTGGGCGCAGAAGCAATGACAGGGCCCCGTTTTTTGGTCCATTTGATGTGTGCCCTGTTTTTTGGTCCTGGTTTGTGGGAGTCAGGCAGACCAACCACAGGGGGTCACGCCACCCTCAACCAAGAGCTACCGGCAAGTGCATGAGCAGGTCATTACCCGGCCCGGTGCCGTCGAACGACTCGTGGAACTCCGCAAGGAGACCTTGGCCGAGATCGAACTCCAAGAAATCCGAGGAGTCCTCAAGCTGTCGCAGACTGATCTGGCCGAGGCCATGGGAATCACGCAATCTGCCGTTTCCCAGTTTGAGCGCGGGGACGACATCTTGATCTCCACCCTCGACAACTATGTACAGGGACTTGGCGCCACACTGCGGATTGCCGCGGTTTTTGAAGGCGACGAGGTTGAAACCGTCATCCCAATCCAGATCGGTTCCAAGACACGCTAAGCAGACACCATCGGCCTGGTGCGTAGTGGCAACTGGGTATATACCAGTTGCACGGAGTGGATATACTCATGTCCGTGACGAAACGCCTGATCGATATCGACGACGCGCTGCTTGAACGGGCCCGTGAGGTCACCGGAGCCACAACCATGAAGGAAACGGTGAACTCGGCCTTGCTGCATACCGTCAAAGCCGATCTGAGGCTGCGGCACGCCCAGAGGCTTGCCAATCTTGACGGCACTGACCTCGCCGACGATGACATCATGGCCACCGCGTGGCGCTGACCCCCCACTATCTCGCAGACAAGAGCGCGCTCACGCGCATGAACACCCCCGAAATCGCCCAGCGGCTCGGCCTGCTGCTGATCGACGGATACGTGGCGACTTGCCCTATCATCGACCTTGAAGTGCTCTACAGCGCCCGCTCTTTTGCCGACTACGAGCAGATACTTGACGAAAGGCGCGCCCTGCCCTCATATCCGATCACCGAAACGGTCACCGACCGAGCAATCGAAGTCCAGCACGGACTTGCCCGGCGGGGCCAGCACCGGGTTCCCCTCCCGGACCTGCTGATCGCCGCGATTGCCGAGGTCAACCACTTGACCGTCATCCACTACGACTCCGACTTTGACCGGATCGCTGCGTACACCGGCCAGCCGGTGGAATGGGTCGCCCCCCGAGGCTCGCCCTGATAATCACCACCATGTCTCCACGAAAAGGGGGGAACCTCAGCCGCTTGACAAGAGAGCGTCCGACAGGCCCGCTACCGAGGGTCAGTTAGTGAGAGATGACGGCGAGCCGAAGGCTGTCACTGGGCATCGTTACACTGGATGCAATCGGGGGGTGAAAGGAGCGCAATGGCAAGAGCTGGGATCGCATCGGCTCGTGATGTGGCTTTGGAGATAGAGCGACGCCTGCCGGGAATCGGAGAAGTCAAGCTGCACAAGCTGCTCTACTACGTGCAGGGGTACCACCTCGCGTGGGAGCGGGGGCCTGCCTTTGCCGAAGATATTGAGGCATGGGAGCTGGGCCCAGTGGTTGCTCGGCTATGGCGCAATCGCAAAAACCGAATCTTCGACAAGATCGGCCGCTCATCCCGTTCAAGTGAAGCGCTACCCGAAAGCGTCCGTGACATCACTGCCAACGTCATCAGCCGATTCGGCAAGATGAGCGGGACGGACCTCATCAAAGCCACCCACACCGAAGACCCTTGGTGTCAGGTCACAGACGAGGGTCAGAACATCGCCAACCAGGTGATCTCCCACCAATCGCTTATCGACTTCTTCAGCGCCGAGCCCGACTGGGTGCGCCAGATGAGAGAGCATGTCGCGGTCATCCGCGACGACACAGAATTCGTGCCCGATCCGCCGGGCGCCCTCGACGCAGTCATCGCGAAACACTTCCCCGGGTAGCGCCCAATGGCCTCCCGACCTTGGCAGTTTCTTTTCGAATCGACAGGGACTACCGCTACGTCCACATCATTTCATTCGAGGTCTACCCGTTCGTGAGTAGCTAAGCGGACCAGACCAATCCCTCAATCGCAATGGCCACTGCGAGGATCCAGACCATGACAACAACCTGGGGCAGCTACTCAGTGGACGGTGGCGGGGTTCCCATTCGCAAATAGCCAGGATAGGCGTGGTGGCGGAGGTAGTCGATGGGCTCCGCGCAGCGGTTGAGGGTGGCGGCAGCATCAACGGGGATGGGGATGGGGCGCAGGGCGGATTTGGCGGTGGCGGCCAGAGCGTGCTCTAGGAGATCAGCGGCGGCGCGTATGTGGGCGGCGGTGTTGTCAGGGGTGATCATCTGCTGGAATGAGTCCGACTGCCCCAGATAGGGGGCGAACCTCCAGTTGGTGTGGGAGCCGTCGTCCTCAGCGGTGTCGAGCGTGTCCAGCACACCATCGACGAAAGGACCAGACGGGGTTGAGCGGAGCTTGCCGGCCATGACGTCGATGTCGTGGGTGTTGTCGAGATGTCGGCGAAGATGGAGCCGGCCCAGCGCGGTCAGGCACTTCTCGATGCTCATGTGGGCGGACTCCAGCGCAGACTCATAGCCATACCCGCGGTCGGCAGGCAACCACTCGCCCGCGGCTGCCTCGCCGGGGATGGATTTGAGGATTCGGATCAGTTCCAGGTTCTTGCGGTGGGCCTCTTCTAGGTCCTTGAGGGCGAGGCCCCAGTCGTCTCGCAGCACAGCGATCTCCTCGGCACATGGGGCCGAAGGTGGGCAGGGGCGCTGCACGAGGGTGATGCCGTGGGCGTGCGCTTCTCCGAAAACGGAGGAGCGGGCATGCTCCAAGCTCCACTCCCACTCGCCGATAGTGGTGAGGATCACCTCGCATTTGATCCCACAGGTGGTTTCAGCCGCTTGGCGCAGGGCGTACTCTGTCGCCCGGCGATCTTTGGCTGACGGCCGAGATGTGCCGGCGACGACGATGATGTCGATGTCGGAGCCGGGTTGCTGGGTCTTTTTGGCGACCGACCCGAACACCACCACGCGCACGATGAGCGGATCATGCTCAGCTATCGCCTCAGCGGCGCGGGCAGCATCTTCAAGAGTCGGTGTTTTTTTGTCAACCAGCGTCGCCATGAGGCGATGATACCAGCAAGGCTTGCTGAATGCAGAAGTAAACTGAGTAATTTCAGTAAATATCACACGGCAATGTGCGACTGCGGCTCCTTGGCGCGGAAGTGCGGAATCACATGGTGGCCGAATTGGCGGATGGTCTCGAGCATGACCTCTTGGGGGATGGTGCCCATCTGGATCATGCACATGATCTCGTCGCAGCCGATGGCCTCGAGCTCGCTCACGTAGCGGATGGCGTCGGTGTAGTTGCCGTAGGCGTGCTCGACGTTGAACGTGCTGGTGGCGTTGGGGCTGAGCGGGATGTTCATCTCGCTGATCTTGGCGTGGACGTTGCCCACCGCCTCGTCGATGGCAGCCGCGGTGTCCTCGTCGGCTGATCCGGCCCTGGGCGGGGGGGTGCCCAGGTTCCAGTGCATGATGGCCTCGGCGAAGAACCGCTGGCCCCGGGCCCCGATGCGGAAGGCCTCTTCCCGGTCGTCGAGGATCGTGGTGGGGCACAGCGCCGAGAACCAGTCGTTGGGGTGGTCGCTCACGAACCGCTCGCCGGTGCGGGTGGCGATGGCCTCGTCGTAGGTCTCCTTCATCAGCCGGATCTCATCGGCGCCGGCGAACCCCAGCACCAGGGCGCCGATGCCCAGCTCGGCGGCCAGCCGCACGGTGTCCACCTTGGTGCAGGCCAGATACAGCGGCGGGTGGGGATCCTGCACCGGCCGGGGCAGAATCGGGTGCGGCGAGATGTCGAGCAGGCCCTCCCACTCGAACTCCTCATCCCGCCAGCAGTTGGAGATGATCCGCAGCGACTCCTCCACCTGGGCGTAGGTGTCCTCGGGCTTGACCCCGAACGCCGACATCTCCTGGAGCGTGGCCCCCCGACCCGCGCCCACATCGAGCCGCCCGCCCGACAGCACGTCGAGCATGGCAATGCGCTCGGCAGCCCGCAGCGGGTGGTTGTAGCCGAACGGCATGCACACCACCCCGTGGCCGATGCGGATGCGCGACGTCCGGGCCGCCACCCAGGTCAAGAAGATCTCCGGGGCGCTCATGTGGGCGTACCACTTCAGGCAGTGGTGCTCCACCGCCCAGATCCGGTCGAAGCCCACTTCCTCGGCCAACACCGCCTGCTCCACGCAGTCGCGGATGACCTGCTGTTCGGTCTCGCGAGACGGATCGGCCATCTGGGCTTCGAAGATCATGGAGAATTTCACGGCCATCATTGAAGCATCCCCGGCCTTCTGAGCCCGAATGGAGGAAGAACCATGCGTTTTGCCCTGCCGTCCGGTGGGGCCTGCCGGGAGCCCTCTAGCTACCATCGACGCGGCATGGATTTCGACGAGACCCCCCAGGAAGCCGCCTTTCGAGCCGAGTGCATTGAGTGGCTGGACGCCAACCTCCCCGCCGATGGCGGAGGCCCCCGCGACCAGACGGCTATAACCATCTCGGACCCCGATGTGGAGATGGCCTACGTGAACCGGTGCAAGTCGTGGCAGCGCACAAAATACGACGGCGGCTGGGGATCGGTCACCTGGCCTGTCGAGTACGGCGGCAAGGGTCTGGGCGGAATCCAGGAGGGCATCTTCAAGGAGGAGGAGGCCAAGCGGGTGGCGGCCACCGGGGTGTTCGCGGTGGGCATAGGCATGGCCGGCCCCACCATCATCGCCCACGGCACCGACGCCCAAAAGGAGCGGTTCCTGCCCGCCATGCTGAAGGGCGAAGAGGTGTGGTGCCAGCTGTTCTCCGAGCCGGTGGCCGGCTCAGATCTCGGCGGTTTGCGGACCACTGCGGTGCGAGACGGCGACGAGTGGGTGGTCAACGGCCAGAAGGTGTGGACTTCGGGCGCCCAGTACAGCGACTGGGGCATCCTTTTGACCCGCACCGACCCCGACCAGCCCAAGCATCGGGGCATCACCTATTTCTTGGTGGACATGAACACCCCGGGCATCGAGGTGCGCCCCCTGGTCCAGATCACCGGCGCCGCCCACTTCAACGAGGTGTTCCTGTCAGATGTGAGGATCCCCCACGAGAACATCCTGGGCGGGGTCAACACCGGCTGGGGGCCGATCATGACCACCCTGTCCAACGAGCGGGCCCTGATAGGCGGTTCCAACGCCCGGACTCGCTTCAATGAGTTGGTGAAGCTGGCCCAGCAGACCGGCACCGACCGCGATCCGGTAATTCGCCAGGAGCTGGCCAAGACCTACACCCGCATGGAGATCCTGAAATATCAGGGGTACCGGGTGCGGACCGCGGCGAGCCGCGGGGAGCTGCCCGGGCCCGAGAGCTCCACCATGAAGCTGGCCATCTCTTTGCACTTTGGCGAGATGGGCGACTTGGTGATGGCCATGAGCGGGGCCGCAGGGATGCTCCACGGCGACAGCGCCCGGGACGAGGGGCGCTGGCAATACGAGTTCTTGGGCCAATGGGCGTCGCGTATCGGCGGAGGCACCGACAACATCCAGCGCAATACCATCGGCGACAAAGTGCTGGGCCTCCCCCCCGACATCCGAGTGGACAAAGGGGTGCCGTTCAGGGAGATACCGAGTTGAGACTCAGTTGGCCCCGTATACCGGCGCCGGCTCCGGCGAACCGGCAATAGAGGCATGCACCGCGTCGCTCATCTCGGCAGCGGCAAACTTCCGGCCAATGTCCACCACATGCCCGTGCTGCCAGCCGTCGCACACGTTGAGCGCCCCGCCGGCGATCTCGAACACCCGCCCGGCCACGTCGCAGGCGTCTGACCCCAGCCACACCACCAGCGGTGAGGCGTTGGCCGGGTCTTTCTCGTCCCAGCCATCAGGAGCCTCTTCGGTGTACATGATCCCTGCGGTCATGCGGGTGCGGGCGTCGGGAGCGATGGCGTTAACCATCACCCCGTAGCGGCCCCACTCGGCGGCTTGCTGGATGGTCAGCGCCGCTACCCCGGCCTTGGCCGCGGCGTAGTTGCCCTGGCCGATCGACCCCAAGAGCCCGGCCCCGGAACTGGTGTTGATCAGCCGCCCCTGCACGTTCTCGCCGGCTTTGGACCGGTCTCGCCAGTGGGCCACCGCGTGGCGGGCCGGCGCGAAATGCCCCTTGAGGTGAACCCGCATGATGGCGTCCCACTCCGGCTCGCTCATATTGGCCAGCATCCGGTCGCGCAAGAAGCCGGCGTTGCACACCAGCGTGTCGAGGCGGCCCCACGTCTGCACGGCCTGGGCGATCATGGCCTCGGCCTGGTCCCAGTCGGCCACATCGGCGGCGTTGGCCTCGGCCTCACCGCCCATGGCCCGGATCTCAGCCACCACCTCCTGGGCCGGCTCCGACGCACCGCCGGAGCCGTCGCGATCCACGCCCAAGTCGTTGACCAGCACCTTGGCCCCCTCAGCGGCGAACTCCAAGGCGTGTGCCCGGCCCAGTCCCCGGGCCGCTCCGGTGATCGCCACCACTCGGCCGTCAGCGATTCCAGCCATATCAGAGAACAGGATTCAGCTCAGACGACACCATCCACATGGCGTAGTACTGGGCGGCGCCGCCGTAGGCATGGCCGACGGAGATCTTGGCCCCCGGCACCTGGTACTCGCCGGCGGTGCCCCGCACCTGGTTGGCCGCCTCCAGGCAGCGGATCATGCCAGACGCCCCGATGGGGTTGGACGACAAAACGCCGCCCGACATGTTCACCGGGAACGACCCGCCCAACTCGGTGTCGCCGGCGTCGGTCATCTTCCACCCCTCGCCCTCCTCGGCGATGAGGTGACCCTCGAGCCACATCGGCTCGTACCACGAGAACGGCACGTACAGCTCCGCGCAGTCGATCTGCTCCCGGGGGTTGGTGATGCCCGCCTTTCGGTACAGGGCCTCAGAGCACTCCACCCCGGCCTGGGGCCGCACGGTGTCGCGCCCGGGGAACTGGCCGAACTCGGTGCGCTTAGCGTGGGAGATGACCCAGGCCGGCGGCCGGCCCGACTTCTTGGCGATGTCGTCGTTGCCCAGGACCATGGCCGCCGCGCCATCGGAAGAGGGGCACGACTCCAGGAAGTGAAGCGGATCCCACAGCATGGGCGACTCCCGCACCTTCTCAATGGAGATGTCGGGCAGGTGCAGGTGGGCGTACTCGTTCTTGAGGGCGTTGAGACGGTCCTTCACCGCCACCATCCAGCCGATGTGTTCGGGAGCCTTCGACCGGGCGATGTAGTTGCGGATCCACGGGGCAAACGTGCCGCCCGCGCCCTGGCCGCCGCTCTTGCCGCCCGACAGCGCCCACGTGGCGTTGCCCTCCGACTGCTTCTCATAGGCGACGGTCAAGACGGTGTCGTACATGCCCGACTCCACCAAATTCACTGCGGAGATGGCGGTGGACGCACCCACCGATCCGGCGGTGTGTACCCGGTGGATGGGCTTGCCGATGGCCCCCAGCGCGTCGCACAGGCTGAGCAGCGGCATCATCACCCCTTCGAGGGCGTCGGGGGCCTTGCCGATCACGATGGCATCGATGTCCTCAAAGGTGGCGCCGGCGTCTTCCAAGGCTCGCAACACGGCCTCGCGCACCAAACCGTCCAGGGTCAGGTCGTCGCGGCGCCGCTTGTACTTGGTCTGGCCGATTCCCAGTACCGCACATGGTCGAGGGGCCATCATCGATCTCCTTCCAAGACGCAAAGCAGGTTCTGTTGTAGGGCCGGCCCGCTGGATGCGTGGGCCACCCCTCGGCGTCCATCGCCGTTGCTAATGGCCCGGGCCAACTCGATCACCCGAGTGAGGCCCACCGCCATGAATGGGCTGCCGGTGAGCGGCCCGCCCGAGGGATTCACCGAGGTGTCGCCGTTGAGCCCGAGGGCGTTACACAGGATGATCTCCTCAGGGCTATAGGTCACGGTGAGCTCGGCGATGTCCACCGGCCCGTCGTGGAGGCCCACCCGCTCGGCGGCGATGCGCACCGACGGCGAGTCGGTGAGGTCCCGCAGCGTGGGGTGGTGCGAGTCGATGCGGTGGTCGATGGCCCTGATCCACACCGGGTTGTCGCATAGCTCTCGGGCCTTGTCGGCCCGGGCGATGATCATGGCCGCGGCCCCGTCGCTGGTCGGCGGGCAATCCAGACGGCGCAGCGGATGCTGCACATAGGGCTCGGCCAGCAGTTCGTCCACCGACAGATCTCCGCTGAACTGGGCGTAGGGGTTGTTCTTGGCGCTGGCATGGCTGCGGGACACCACCTCGGCGAAGTCGCGCTCGGTGGCCTTGCCCGCAGCGATGAGAGCTTGGGCCTGGAACCCGGCCTGAGTCCGAGGGTCCAATCCAATGGGGGCGTGTACGTAGGGATCGGTCTGGAGCGAGAAACCCTCGCGATAGCTGCCCGGTGAGCACTTGCCCGAGCCCGACACCAGCACCGTGTCGATGTCGCCCGACTGGAGGCGCACGAAGCCCTCGAATAGGGCCCAGGCGCCGTCCATCTCCACATGGCTCTCATACACCGGAGGCCACGCCCCCACCGCGTCGATGTTCATGACGAAGGCGAACGGCATTCCCGACAGGTAGTCGCAGCTCCCGGCAATGGTGAAGTCGATGTCGTGGCGGTCCATTCCCACCTGCTCGATCACCGAGTTCACGCACGGCATGATCATGGCCGGCTCGCTGTCGTTGAAGTGTGCGTGAGATGGGGTCTGCTCGAACGCGACGATGGCTACATCTTCGGCCAGGCTTACCATGAGTGCTCCTTGAGCTCGTCGGCGGGTACGTCGGGCTCGCCGGTGGGCTCGAACCGGGCGTACACCGTCTCGGGAATGTTGCCGTAGCGGTTGTCGATGTCGGTCACCGACCGTTCTTCGGGATCACGCCAGATGCAGCGCATCCTCATCCCCACCCGCATCTCGTCCACCGTCATGTCGCGGATGTCGATGCCGATCACCGGCTGGTCGGTCCCGTCGAACAGGATGGAGCACCGCACGTAGGGCTCGGTCTCGGTCTGGCCGTAGTACTGCACCGGGTTCAGCTCGGTGAACGCCACCACGGTGCCCACGTCGGACACTTCCACCTCGTCGGCCTCGCTCATCAGCACCCGGGACATGTTGTCGTAGCCCCGTCCGGGCACGTACACCTTGCCGGTGACCGGGCTGCGCTGGCCGATGATCTTGCCGTCCAGCAGCCCCTGGGCAAACCGGGCCCGATGGGGGTACAGCGGCTCGTTGATGCGCAGGCCGATGAGGTGCTCGGTGATGGCCACCGGCTCGTCGCCCGGCTCGATGGCCTGCTCGGCAGCATCGGCCTCGGGCACGAAGTACACATCAGCGATGGAGCCGTGACGCTCGTCGCGGAACTGGGCCTGCACCCTCATGCCGGTGCTCATGGCCCAGGCGTCGCCTCCGGTGTCCACCGCATGCACGAGGGCGGTGTCGGCCCCGTCCAGCTTGATGAAGGCGAAGCCGAAGGGCCGGTCGAAGGGATGCTTGGCCGAGGGCTCGGCCACCCATGTCCAGTTCACCACCTCCCCGCCGGGGCCAACCTCCACGAGGTCGGGCGCCAGGGTGGCAAAGGTGTCCGGATCGAACTCCATGGGCGGGCACAGCACCCGGTCGCCGCACCGCTGTCCGAGGATGCGCCCGTCGCGCAAACCGGTAAGAAACGGGCCGATTACCGGCCCGGTGGTGCGGGTGTAGGGGTACTCGAGGGTGTAATCGACGTCATGCAACTGGGGCACGGCGGCAAGTTCACCACACCCCCGATGCCTCTCCCAAAGCAAACCGGCTCAACCGGGAAGAGATCAGGCCAAAGGGGATCAGGCCAGAGAGCCGAAATAGTCGGAGACGTCGGCGATATACAGATCGGGAGCTTCGAGGGAGGCGAAGTGGCCGCCGCGGGGCATCTCGGTCCAGCGGACGATGTTGTACCAGTACTCCACCCAGGGTCGGGCCGGCCGGATGCCGTCGCCGGGGAACCGGGCATAGGCGGTGGGCACCTCCACCCGCCGGTCGGGGGCCGAGGAACCCCGGCCCCCGACGCGGGTCTCGTAGTACAGCCGGTTGGCCGAGGCGATGGTGCCGGTCACCCAGTAGACCATCACGTTGGTGAGCAGCTCGTCTTTGGTGAAGCTGGCCTCGATGTCGTTGTCGGGGCCGATGTCGCTCCACTCCAGGAACTTCTCGATGATCCAGGCGGCCAACCCGGCCGGGGAGTCGTTCAGCCCCACCGACAGCGATTGCGGACGAGTGGCCTGCTGCTCCCGGTAGCCCCGCTCCACCCGGTTGCGGGCCCCTCCCTCGGCCCTATCGGCCTTCTCCTCGTCGGTGAGGTCGCGCACCACCCCTGCGGGGGGCTCCGGGGCGATGGCCAAGTTCAGGTGGATGCCCACCAGCCGCTCGGGGGCTTGCAGGGCCATCTGCGCGGTCACCATCGCCCCCCAGTCCCCGCCCTGGGCGCCGAACCGCTCATAGCCGAGCCGGCTCATCAGCTCCAGCGAAGCCGCGGCCATGCGCCGGGGCGTCCAGCCCGATTCTGACGTGGGGCCGGAGAAGCCGTAGCCGGGCAGCGACGGGCACACCACGTGGAAGTGCTCCCGAAGCGGCTCGATCACCTTGGCGAATTCGGTGATCGACCCCGGCCAGCCGTGGTGGATGACCAGGGCCAAGGCGTCGGGATTGCGACAACGGGCATGGATGAAGTGCAACCCCTGGTTGTCGACGACCGTGGTGTACTGGGGAAATAGGTTCAACTGGGCTTCAACGGCCCGCCAGTCGTAGTCGCGGCGCCAGTACCGGCATAGCTCCTTTAGGTAGTCCAGGTCGGTGCCCTCCTCCCATCCGGCACCGGGCAACGGGTCGAACCATCGGGTGGCGTCCAGGCGACGGTGCAGGTCGTCGAGCACCTCATCGGGCACCTCGATGGCAAACGCTTCAACGGCAGTCATCAGTCGCTCCCCCGGCTAGCCGGTGCGGTCGTGGAGGGGGCCGGCGGGCAGACGGCCGTCGATGTCGGTGAAGCCGTAGGAATCGGCCATGTCGCGGGCCGAGACCGCTTGGCCGGTGTGGCGAGACCGGTCAGCGTCGATGGCCAGGGCAGTCACCGCCCGTCCGGTGAACCGGGGCGACTCGGCTGCCGACAGGTCCAAGCTCGGCGGCAGTTCAACCCCAGAGTCTATGGCCACGTCGATGCGCTCGGTGCGCACGAACCCGGGCCACACCGAAACCATCGACACCCCGGTGTCCCGGAGCTCGCGGGCGCAGTCAGAGGTCATGCGGTCGAGGGCGCACTTGCCCACCCCATAGGCCACATGCCAGGCGTATTCGACCGCCCCCGAGGAGCTGATGTTGGCGATCAGCCCGTCGCCTTGGCCGATCATCACCGGGGCGGCCAGCACCGAGGCCACATAGGCCGAGCGGGTGCCCACATCCATCATGTCGTCCCAGTTGGAGATGGGCACCTCCCAGAAGGGCAGCATGGCGGTCAGCTCGTCGGGAATGGCAAAGGCGTTGTTCACCAACACATCGAGGCGACCCTTATCTTCGGCGATCCGGTCGAATACCGTCCGAACCGCGTCATCGTCGCGATGGTCGCAGGCCACTGCGACCGCGGAACCACCCGCGGCTTCGATCTCCTCTGCGGTTGCCCCCACCGTGCCGGGCAGCGGGTGCTGGCCGACCCCGGTGGTGCGCCCGGTGACGTAGACAGCTGCCCCGGCCGCGGCCAGCTCCAAGGCGCAGCCCTTGCCGATCCCCCGACTGGCCCCGGTGACCAGGGCCACCTTGCCGGCTAACGGCGATCCGTCGAAGATGCTCATTTTGTTTCCTCCGGTGGGTTGGCGTTTGGTGGATTAGCTATGGCCATGGGGGGCGACGAGCACGATGTAGACCCCTCAGCCCGAAACGGCGAGTGGCAGAACACGAACCGGTCCACTCCGGCGGCCGCGACCTCTTCGCAGCTCATCGACTCAGCCATGCGGATGCCCTCCTTCACCAGCATGATCTGGTGGCCGGCCGACACCCAGCCGCCGGTGGCCTCGAAGTCGAACACCCCCCACATCCAGCTGTCGGTGGATACCAGCGCCGGACGGTGGGAGGCCAGCCACTTGTTCTCCGCAATCCACGGTCCGGGCGAGGAGGCCTTGAATCGCTCTGGGTCTTCCCGGGTGAGGCTGATCCACCCCGTGCGCAGGCATAGGGCGTCGCCCGGTTCGGGTTGGGGCAAGCCCTGGCGCTCGATTGCTCCCTCGATCTGCTCAACGGTGATGCGGTGGAGGTCGGTGAGCCGCGGCAATCCTGAACGGTTCGTCTCCACTTCACCGGAGGTATCGGCCACGTAGGCAGCCACGTCGATCATCAAGCCCCGAGTGAGCAGCGGTGGTCCCCACGAAGGTACGTCCATGGCGGTTACCCCATCGGTGCGGGCCAAATCGGTGCCCTTGTGTCCGTTGTAGAAGGTGCCATCCACTGCCGCGTGGGTGAAACCGTTGATCTTGGAACTCATGTTGAAGGTGTACGACACCCGCTCCTCGGAATAGCCCAGCTTGGACTGGCCCAAGCCGCTGGTGCCGCTCACGATCTTCCCCTCGAAGCCCTCGCCGGGGTCATAGCCGGCCACCACCAGCGTCTGGGCGAACTGCCGATCGCCAAAGGCCGGATATCCCGGCCAGATACCGTCGCCCATCGAATAGGTGCGGATGGGCTGGGTCAGGTCCAGCATCCCCAGAGCATCAGCCCGCTTCTGATCGGTGACCTCGTTGTAGGTGCCCAGCACATCATCGGGCCCATACCGACTGGGCGCCCATGCGCCTGCGACCACCGCAGCAACGTCGAACTTCTCGTCGTCGAACTTCACTGGCGCAGCCTAGCCAGCCACCACGAATTGGCTGGGCAGCGGATCAGACAAAGGCCGAGACGGTGAGTCGGGCCATCTCGCGGCGCTGGGGATAGTGGTCGGCCACCGCGAAGTGCTGGGTGCAGCGCTCGTCCCACAAGACCACATCACCCTCAGTCCACTCGTAGCGGATGGTGTAGTTGGGCTGGGTGGCGTGGTCATAGAGGAAGCCGAGCACGGAGTCGCTCTCGGCTCGGTCGAAGCCCACCAGATGGCTGGTGAAGTTCTTGTTCACGTTGAGATAGCGGCGGCCGGTGTCGGGATGGACGGCAATCACCGGCCGCTCAGTTCCCGGGAATTGCTCCTTCGTGCGGTCATACAGCTCGACGCCGGCCTTGGACTTGAACGCCTGGCCCGGCCCCATGTCGTGCCAGGCGCAAACCCCCTCCAGCCGATCCCGCAGGGTCTCCGAAAGACCGTCGTAGGCGGCATACATGCTGGCAAAAAGCGTGTCGCCGCCCCGAGCGGGCATCTCGATGGCCCGCAGTGTGCCCAGAATAGGAGGGTCGGGGTCCCAAGTTACGTCGGTGTGCCATTTGTCCTGGTAGGGCGGGTGCTCCTCGTCGTCGACGATGCGCTCAACCTTGGCCTCAACCCCGCCTGCCACCCGGCCGATGGGGTGGATGTAGGGCCGGCCCCAAGGGGCCAGGAACTCCATCTGGTGGGTGTCTTCCATGGATTGACCGGGGAAGACCAGCACAAGGTGCTCCAACAGGTGCTTGTACAGATCGTCGCGCTCGCCATTGGCCAGCGGCTCTCGCAGGTCGATGTCGGCAACCCGGGCCCCGAGCACTCCCCCGATCGGCTCCACCGTCCATTCAGCCATGACTGTCTCCTAGAAGAAGCCGCGACCTTGGACGGCGGCGTTGGCCAGCCAGATCTCGAAGTCCTGGATCGACTGAGACATGGCCTGGCCGATGAGATCCAGCTTGCGCACCTGCTCAATGCGGGGGCTGGCCTGTTCCAGCTCCCGCTTGGAGAGCAATTCGGTGAAGATCCCACAGGAATGGGCCAGGCAAATGACCACCACGTCGCGGGGGCTGGGGATCTCGTCGCTGAACAGCACCCCCATGATCCGCAGCTTGACCTCCCGCTCGGCCTCACCGTCGATCATCGGATAGCGGCGGGATCGGAACACCCACAAGAAGCGGTCGTCCTCTTTCTCCAGGATGCCCCTCTCCACCAGCCGGGCCAGCGTCGCCTCTCGGATCTCCGGCGCCTTCTGGGTCGTCTGCTCTACCCAGTGCCGGGCATCTCTTGCCTGCCCATCGGCCTCCTGCCCTTCGGCGATCATGGCCAGCGTCGGGTCCAACAAGTCGTCACCCACCGGGGTGGAGTCCACCAGGATCAAATGCTCTAGATCGGTGTCGATCCGGTTCTCCATCGCCAGCTCCATCAACACCGCCCCGGAAACTGCCCGGTCCATGGACGACTGGGGCACGTTGATGAACTTCCCGTCGTTGTCGCGCAACAACAGCAGGAGGATCTCTTCAACAAATCTCAACATGGAAATACCCTTTCGGCCTCCGTGCGATGGCCGCACGAAGTTGCTTCAACAAATCTCAATATGAGCCTAACGATAGGCGATGATCTCCTCGCCGTATTGTTGTAGGGCTTCGACAACCTGCGATCGGTTGTCGCCGGCGATTGGGGCGGCAATCGCGGTCACACCGATGGCGGCCTGGGCGGCGATGTTCTCCCGATGGTGGTCGGCGTTCCAGCCTGGCGTGCCCACTGCCCCAACCTCGAGGTCCATGTACTTGATGTCGATGGGCTCGGTGCGGCCCACCGACGCGGCGTGGTCGTGTAGATAGGCGATCATCTCGGCCAAGTCTTCGAGGGTCTCCAGATGGGCCGAGCGGCGGCGGGAGGCCAGAGCGGCTGGGTTGGGCATAGGCATCCACCCCTGGGCTTTCTCGGCCACACGGCGGCGAGACAGCTTGGAGTTGCCTCCGATCCAAACCGGCACCGGCGACTGCACCGGGGCGGGAAGGCCGGTGCTGTCGGCGATGGTGAAGTTGAGCCCTTGGTAGTTGACCGTCTCTCCGGTCCAGATCAACCGCATGACCTCTAGGCACTCGTCGAACAGGGCATTGCGCTGCTCGAAATCCACGCCCACCGCCTCGAACTCCGACAGAAGGTAGCCCACTCCTGCGCCAAGGATCACCCGGCCGCCGCTGAGTCGATCCAGGGTGGCCACTGTCTTGGCCAAGATGGCCGGGTTCCGGTAGGGCAGCGGGGTCAGGTTGGTGAGCAGCCGCAACCGTGTGGTGGCCACCGCGGCCACCGCCAGTGCCACAAAGGGATCTAGGGCATCATGGCCCCCGCTGGCCAGCCAGGGGTCGCTGGGAAGCGGATGCTCGGTCAGCGAGCAAGAGTCGAACCCGGCCGCCTCGGCCACCCGAGCGAACTCGGAAACGGCCGAGGCGGTGAGGAATTCGGGGTTCTGCGGATGGGCCATCAGGGGAAAGCCAAAACTGAATTTCATCGCTGTGCCATTTGCCGTCTCGGCGTCACTAGTTTCACTCCCCCAGTCTTCTCGATGGCCCGATCAGTTGATCAATTGCCGCCCTCTTTGACCTCCTCTCTAGGCGCTCATCGCCGGAATGATCTGCTCTCCGTAGGCGCTGAGGGTCTCCTCTTTCTGGTCGTGCATGAGATAGATGGCGAACTGATCGACACCCAGGGTCTCGAGCTCTCGCAGCCGAGCCAGGTGGGAATCCTCGTCTCCGAGGAGGCAGAAGCGGTCGATGATCTCATCGGGGACGAAATCGGTGTGGTCGTGGCCCGCCTTGCCGTGTCCGCTGTAGTCGTATCCCTCGCGGCCCGCTATGTAGTCGGTAAGCGCTTGGGGCACGCCCGCACCTTGGTCGCCGTACCGAGTAACCAGGTCGGCTACGTGGTTTCCTACCATCCCTCCGAACCAACGGCACCGCTCTCGCTGGTGGTTGATGTTGCTTCCCACATAGGCAGGCGCGGCCACGCAGATATACAGGCTGTCGGGATCGCGGCCTGCCTCGGTGGCGGCCTGACGGACAGCGGCAATGGTCCATTCGGCGATCGCCGGATCGGCCAGCTGAAGGATGAACCCGTCCGTTTCGCTTCCGCACAAGTGCAGTGCCTTGGGACCGTAGGCCGCCATCAGCATCTTTAGCTCCGACTCACCCGCCCACGGAAAGTGCTGCTGGGTGTCGTTGTAGGTGGTCTCCCGGCCCTCGGCGAGATCCTTGATCACCCGCATCGACTCGCTCAAAGTGGCCAGGCTGCGGGGCTTGCGGCCGATCACCCGCATGGCGGAGTCGCCCCGGCCGATGCCGCACACGGTGCGGTTTCCGAACATCTCGTTCAAGGTGGCGAACATCGACGCGGTGACCGTCCAGTCCCTCGTGCCGGGGTTGGTGACCATGGGCCCGACAGTCATGTGGCTGGTGGCCGAGAGCATTTGGCTATAGATCACAAAGGGCTCTTGCCACAGCACATGGCTGTCAAAGGTCCAGCCGTAGGTGAAGCCGAGCGACTCAGCCCGCTTGGCCAACTCGACCACCCTCCATGCCGGAGGATCGTTTTGAAGAACGACACCGAAATCCATATCTACCCCCTCATCCGAATGATCGTCTGCTATCGCAGCACGGCCTCACTCATTGGTCGGAAAGCCCAGGTCAACTGAGCTGGTCGCCGGATCGGGCCACCGAGCGGTCATAACCTTGGGCTTGGTGTAGAAGCGGATTCCCTCGGGGCCGTACATCGTGGCGTCGCCGAACAGGGAGTCCTTCCACCCCCCAAACGAGTGGTAGCCGACTGGTACGGGTATGGGGACGTTGATGCCCACCATGCCCGCGTCGGCGTCTTGTTGGAACTGTCGGGCTGCCCCGCCGTCTCGGGTGAATATGGCAGCACCGTTGCCCCACGGATTGTCGGCGATGAGCTGCACTGCTTCGCCATAGGTTTCGCACCGCACCACGCTGAGCACCGGACCGAAGATCTCGTCCTTGTAGGCGTCCATGTCGGTGGTGACGTTGTCGAGCAATGACACGCCGAGGAAGAAACCGTCGCCGTCGAACCGGGTTTCTCGGCCGTCGACCACCACGGTTGCCCCCTGTTCGGCGGCGGAGCCGACGTAGCCGGCAACCCGATCTCGGTGCTCGCGGGTGATCAGCGGCCCCATGTCCGATGCCGGATCGGTGCCTTCGCCGATGACCAGCTTTTCCATGCGGAGCTTGATGGCCTCCACCAGGGCGTCGGCCACCTCGCCCACTGCGGCCACCACCGAGATCGCCATGCAGCGTTCTCCCGCCGAGCCGTAAGCCGCCGACACCGCCGAGTCGGCCGCCAGCTCCACGTCGGCATCGGGCAGCACCACCATGTGGTTTTTTGCTCCGCCCAGCGCCTGCACCCGCTTTCCGTGCGCGGTGCCGGTGGTGTACACATAGCGGGCGATGGGTGTGGAGCCCACAAAGCTGGCCGCCTTCACGTCGGGATGCTCCAGCAGCCGGTCGACTGCGACCTTGTCGCCGTTCACCAGGTTCAGCACGCCGGGTGGGAAGCCCGCCTCATGGAACAGCTCGGCGATGAGCATCGGGGCCGACGGGTCGCGCTCTGAGGGCTTCATGATGAATGTGTTCCCACAGGCGATGGCGTTGGGTGCCATCCACATCGGAACCATGGCCGGGAAGTTGAACGGCGTGATCCCGGCCACCACTCCGAGCGGGCGGCGCACGGTGTAGACGTCTATTCCGGTGGACGCCGCCTCGTTGTGGCTCCCCTTGAGCTGCTCGGCCAGACCGCAGGCGTATTCGATGTTGTCGATGGCCCGGGCCACCTCGCCCAGAGCATCGCCGTGAACTTTTCCGTGCTCTGCGGTGAGACGCTTGGCGATCTCGGTGGCGTTGTCCACCACCAAGTTTCGGAAAGCGAACATGAGGGTGGTGCGCCGGGCTACCGAGACCTGGCGCCACTCCTCGAATGCAGCCTGGGCTGATGCCACCGCGGCGTCCACCTCTTCGGCTGAGGCCAGCGAGAGCCGGCCGGTTTGCTCCCCAGTGGCCGGGTTGAACACCGGTGATGTCCGGCCCGAAGTGCCAGCAACGAGCTGGCCGTCGATCAAATGATGGATTTCACGCATTCGCCCTCCGGCAGTCCAGGTTCTAGATCAGATAGGAGCTGAGGCCGCGGCGCAGGTAATTCCCGTCGCCCATCGAGCCCCAGTACTGGTTGTCGTCGATGATGACCCGTCCCCTCGACAGCACGGTGTCCACACGGCCGCCGACCTCTATCCCTTCGTAGGCCGAGTGGTCGATGTTCATGTGGTGGTTGTCGACGCTGATGGTCCAGGTTGCCCGGGGGTCATAGATCACCACGTCGGCGTCGGCGCCGGGCTGGATCACGCCTTTGCGGGGGTAGAGGCCCATCATGCGGGCGGGAGTGGTGGAGCACAGCTCCACCCACCGGGGCAGGGTGATCTCCCCGGCCACGACCCCCTGATAGATCAGATCCATCCGGTGCTCGACCGTTCCGAGGCCGTTGGGAATGGCCCGGAAATCGTCAACGCCCAGTTCCTTCTGCTCCTTCATGCAGAACGGGCAGTGGTCGGTGGACACCACCGCCAGATCGTTGGTGCGCAGCCCCTTCCACAGCTCGTCTTGATGGTGGTCGTGGCGGGGGCGGATCGGCGTCGAGCACACGTAAGCGGCGCCGTCCCAACCCTGATCGAGGTGCTCTTCGAGGCTGAGGTACAGGTATTGGGGACAGGTCTCGGCGAACACGTTGGCGCCGTTGTTGCGGGCGATGGCCACCTGCTCCAACGCCTGCTTGGCGGAGAGATGCACGATATAGAGCGGGGCGGCGCCCACCTTGGCCAGCTGGATGGCCCGATGGGTGGCCTCCGACTCGAACTCGGCCCGCCGCACGTATCCGTGGTTCACCGGGTCGGTCTCGCCTCGCTCGAATGCCTGTTCGGCCAGCACATCGATGGCGATCCCGTTCTCGGCGTGCATCATCATGAGCCCGCCGTTGCCGGCGCACTGCTGCATGGCCCGCAAAATCTTGCCGTCGTCGCTGTAGAACACGCCGGGGTAGGCCATGAACAGCTTGAAGCTGGTAACCCCCTCGTTGACCAGCAGGTCCATCTCCTTGAGGGCCGCGTCGGTGACGTCGCCGATGATCATGTGGAAGCCGTAGTCGATGGCGCACCGGCCCTCGGCCTGCTCCATGCGGGCGTCGAAGCACTCGCGGACGTCGAGCCCGTGGCTCTGGGTGGCGAAATCCACGATGGTGGTGGTTCCGCCCCAGGCGGCGGCGCGCGTGCCGGTCTCGAAGTCGTCGGACGCCACGGTGCCGCCGAACGGGAGCTCCATGTGGGTGTGAACGTCGACTCCGCCGGGAACCACGAGCTTGCCGCGGGCGTCGATCACCCGCTCGGCCCCGTTCTCCGCTGCGGTGGCGAGGTCGGATCCCGGTTGCAGCACGGCGACGATGACCTCGCCGTCGATCAGGACCTCGGCGGGATCAGCCCCAGTCGAGCTGACCACCGTTCCGCTTTTGATGAGCGTTGTCACAGCACTAAACCTCCCTGCCTATTTCCTCAATGGTCTCGAGAATGGCGGCGACGCCTTCGTCGATCTCTGCTTCGGCCACATCCAGCATCGGGGTGATCCGAAGGGCGTTGCCGTACAGCCCTCCCTTGCCCACCAACAGCCCCCGCCGCTTGCATCCCTCGAGCAAATCGCCGGCCCGGGCGGCGTCGGGCTGAATGGTGCCCGGCTCCACGATCTCGATCGCCTGCATCAGTCCCTTGCCCCGCAGCTCGACGATCCACGGCGTGCGATCGACGACCGGCTGCAATGAGTCGGCCAGCCGTTTGCCCATGCGCATGGCATTGCCCTGGAGGTCGTTGTCCTGCACGTATCTCAGCGTGGCCAGCCCCGCGGAAGTCGACAGCGGGTTCCCGCCGAACGTCGAGAAGCTCAGGGCAGTGATGGTGTCCATGATCTCAGCTCGGGCCACGATGCCCGCCAACGTGATCCCGTTTCCCACGCCCTTGGCGAAGGTGAGCATGTCGGGCACGATGTCGTGGGCCTGATAGCCCCAGAAGTGCTCGCCGGTACGCCCCCAGCCGGTTTGCACCTCATCGGTCACGAACAGGATTCCCCGGTTGGCCAGCACCTTGTGCATCGACCCGAAGAAGCCGTCGGGGGGCGTGGCGAACCCGCCGACCCCCTGGATGGGCTCGGCGATGAGGCAGGCCGCCTCTCCGGTCGTCATCATGTCGATGACCTGACTGAGGTCATCAGTGCAGGCCTCGGTGAACTCGTCGTCGTCCAAGTGCCGGAACGGGCTGCGCAGCTTGTAGGCGCCGTGGACGAAGCTCACCGACAGTCCCGACAGCGCGGTGGACGACCACGACGAGTGCGAGGTGATGGCCTGGGCCGTGAACGATCGGCCGTGGTAGCTGTTGCGCATGGCCAGCACCTCGTTGGACTTGCGGTAGCTGGTAGCCAGCAGGATGGCGGTGTCGTTGGCCTCACTACCGGAAGTGGTGAAGAACACTCGGGCGTCGGGGATGCCGCTGATGGCCGCGATCTCCTCGGCCAGCTCGATCATGGGCTCGCAGAGATAGAGCGTGGAAGTGTGAAGCACCCTGGCGGCCTGCTCCTGGATGGCCGCGGTGACCGCCGGGTTGTTGTGCCCCACCATCGTGGTGAGCACGCCGCCGAAGAAGTCGAGGTATCGGTTGCCCTCGACGTCCCACACGTAGCTCCCCTGGCCGCGTTCGATGCTGATGGGCTCGGCATACAGCGGCTTGACGTACGAGGGGAGAACCGCCTGGTAGCGCTGGTGGAGCTCGGCGTTGGTGGTCACAACTCTTGACTCATGCCTCGGTGAGCGGCCCGTACATGTCGGGGCGGCGATCTCGGTAGAAGGCCCATTGGGAGCGGACCTCGTCGATCAAGGCCAAGTCGAGGTCGCGGATCACCAACTCTTCTTGTTGGTCCGACGCCGGGTCCTCGACGAACTGGCCTCGGGGGTTGGCGAAGTACGACGTGCCGTAGAAGTCGTTGTCGCCCAGCGGCTCAATGCCCACCCGGTTGATGGCCCCGACGAAATACATGTTGGCGGCCGCCGACGCCGTCTGCTCGAGCTTCCACAGATAAGCCGACAAGCCCCGGCTGGTGGCCGAGGGGTTAAACACCATCTGGGCACCGTTGAGACCAAGGGCACGCCAGCCTTCGGGGAAATGCCGGTCATAGCAGATGTAGACCCCGACCCGGCCCACCGCGGTGTCGAACACCGGATAGCCCAGGTTGCCGGGACGGAAGTAGAACTTCTCCCAAAAGCCCTTCACCTGGGGAATGTGGGTCTTGCGGTACTTGCCCAGATAGGTTCCATCGGCGTCGATGACGGCTGCGGTGTTGTAAAGAAACCCCGGCTGCTCCTCCTCATACATCGGCAGCACCAACACCATGCCGTGCTTGGCCGCGATCTCCTGGAACCGCTTGGTGGTGGGGCCATCGGGGATGGCCTCGGCGTAGCTGTAGTACTCGGGCTCTTGCACCTGGCAGAAATAAGGCCCGTTGAACAGTTCCTGGAAGCACATCACATGGGTACCAGCCGCGGCCGCCTCGGCCACATACTTCTCGTGCTGGTCAACCATGGACTCCTGATCACCGGTCCACGCAGCCTGCACGATTGCCGCCCTGACAACATCCGACATGGGGCGCCTCCCAAGCTCTTTTGAGACGCCATCGAGAGTCATGGACTCCGACAATAACGCCCCAAGGAAGAAATCTCCTATACTTGCCGATCTAAGTACCCCTCCGCAAGAAGCACTTTCCTCTCCTGGGCAATTGCGAAGGCCGACCTGCCACTATTGCGGACTTGGGAATGTGCTCAACCCTGGACTTTCTGCCCCGCCTATCCACATCTGATATGACTGCCCAAGCTCCATATCGGCCTCATCTGCATACGGCCTAATAAGCAACAGCCTGACCGCATCTGGCGACCATCGGTTGGGAGCAGGTATACTAGCGACCGGCGCAAAGAGAGAATCTACATTTACCGGCGCGTACAAAGGTGTAAACGGCACCAGTTCCTTAATCGACACAACTTTCATATTGTCATCAAATAATGCAGCAAAAGCCCGCAAATTCTGTATACTCTGATTTCGAATCGCATCCTCTAGATCAGGGTGCGAATGTGGTACAACGAGACGTGCATAGAAATCCGAAAACGAAAACAACTCAACCTTATCAAGTTCGCTTTCGATGATAGCGCCATGATATAATTCTAAAAACTCTTCCTTTAAATAGCGAGGACTAGGGGGAGTCCACAGAGCGTACTGATCTAGATAGGCTCCGGTTCTAATGCCATCATATTGTCCTAACTTATAAGTATTTAGATACTTTGGCCCGTATACTCTACCATTCAAATAGGTGTCAAAAACAAATGCTCGTGTCAAATCAATAACTTTGCTGAATTCAGCACTTACATGAAATTGGAGACTTTCAATAGAGGTCTCTACATTCTCAACTGAGACTTCAAACGGAGCACGCTCTCCAGGCTGAATAGATAATGGCCAATGCCAAACATCTTCTGCGAAGTCTCCGTGAGCTGTTGTCAATCTGACTGATACACGTCTAGCAACATGACTGTCAGACAAATTTCTAACCAGCCCGTTAATTGAGTTCTTCGTTACTAGAATTGAATCCAACTCAACAACGACTTCTTCTTTGGGGTACACACCCGGCATGAAATCCCGGTAGACACCATGAGATCCGAGAATATCAGTATATAAGCGAGGTTGTTGACCTGCCCAATACCAAGAATCCTTGGTAAATCCGCCCTCAGCAGTACAAGAGACAGGGTCGACATTTAGATCGTTTTCAACAGAATATTGTAAATGTGAGACCATCTCATGACTAATACCCCCTAGCCAGAGTATACTGTAAAGCACTTTCCCGTCATCAACATGCTTGCCGTCCTCACCCTCCCAATTGCGTTGTGGAAATTCTCTCACTTGTGAGTCAGGAATTAGGAACCTAATGAATACTTGATCATAATTGTCCTCCTCAAATTTTTCTAAGGTGTCAACTGGAGTAAAGCGGCGATCTAGTATTCGGCCTTCTGTATCAACCTGCTCTGAGATTGAATGAGGCACTAGTTCCC
This sequence comes from Acidimicrobiales bacterium, assembly GCA_965208505.1. Taxonomy (GTDB): domain Bacteria; phylum Actinomycetota; class Acidimicrobiia; order Acidimicrobiales; family Bin134; genus Poriferisocius. The sequence continues at coordinate 3,978,917 of OZ242339.1, read as the reverse complement.
ATACATCAAGTACTTTAGAACCATCCATGATTGCTTGAAATACTTTTACATTTTCAATTTTTGGAAATATTTCTAACTCAGTAATTGAATTCTGCAAACCAGGTAATCCTGCATATGACAAATCTGTCTCAGGCGTAAAATATATATCAAAATATTTGTAGAACTGCAAGTTTTCAAAGATTGGTTCCATATCTACACCAAGTACCAATTCATCTGGATACACAAAGGACAATTCTTCTTTGGTGAATAGAGAGTAATCAGTTCCTCCACGTTTCCGCACCAAGTAGTCTTCTAGCTCAAATGCACGTTCATCAAAAAGGACCAAACTATAGCTACCATCGTATAGAATCTCATATTCTGTCTCATCCGCATTAAAGGTGATTTCGCGTCTAATATCGGGTATCACACTAAAGTTTGCTATAACGTGTTGATCTAGATTTCCCCACGGTTCCAATAAAGCGTTATCCGCCCACGGGACGTGGTCCAAAAGAAGATCTGGAAACCAATCGATGCGTATTTCAAATGGCGCACTCTCACCTGGTTCTATTGTGAGAGGCCAGTGCCATACCGAACTCCCATCTCCATCTTTTTGAGCCAAAGTGACCGTTACATCCCTAGCATACAAATGATCAGATTCGTTGCGGATCAATCCTCGCACGACACAATCTTGACGCGCAATTGATTCAAATACTAATATCTCAGCATCTTCTATTAGAGAAACAGAATATGCGTCTTCTCTTTCTTTTTCCTCGTCCAGTGCAGTGGCAATCTTCCCTGGCGAATCACCTTCCGAGGTTTTTGGTTCTTGGTATTGCCTGGTATTGCCTGCTGCATCTGCCTGTTGAGGCTCTGCGATACTTCCGGGAGTGCGATTTTCCGTCTGCGCTCCTTGAGTTGGATCTGGTTCTACAACATTTGTTTCGCTAGGCAAGTTATGCGATTGAGATGTAGGTTTCCCAGTGCAAGCAGTAGTCGACAGCAATGCAATAGCCACAATCACGCAAGAGCTAGCTACCAGCGGAAGACCTGTTGACGGTAACCCTTTTTTAGGAGCTAATACAATCAACTTATGTCCATCTAAATGTTGTCCCATCAACAGTATATTCCCAAAGTAGTGGACCCTGGAATTGTTCCACAACTCTCAACCTGCAATTTATGTCGAATGGAATCTTCTGTTCCAGCGTCATATGGTACTGAATCGTCAAACCATCCTTCCACAATAATCGCTCCATTGCTGAAGTCTGTGTTCTCTATTTGATCACCAAAAGGCTTGTAAGTCCCCTCAGCGCAATCGTAAAGGTATTTGTCGTAGTCTTTATGACCCTTAGGTTCGGGAGTTGAGTCACGGCCAGGGCTACAACGCACATATTCATCTTTCTTTGTCGCTCTATAAATTGATATACTCGTGGATACCGTATCGGTTGGCCAGATAGTCGTACCGGTGCTTGCGGGCCAATGCTTAGGCCATAATGCATACTTCGTTAGTGTGCGTTGATCAGTAAAGGAGACGAAGGGTGCCGGATAAGGAGTTATTCCAAATCCAGTTTGTGCCCCATTAGGTTCGTGATCAACCACGTCGCCCTGTACGTTACCTGTGTCATAAAGGTAGCATAACATAGGAACTTCATCTGAAGTCCAACGGCAGAGCCGTTCGTGTATACCGCCGTCTACCTGGTTCAAGGCAGTCTCTTGCGAATCTTCTCTTACAACGCGGATATTTAAGGTACTGCTCTTGTAGATACTGTTTGAATCTTGGGTGTATCTCTTATAGCAGACATCAAGCACTTCGACAGTTGTTTTGTTTCCATCCTCATCTTCTATTTCTTTATTGGGGCTACAACCGTACCACCGTCCATTGAGAACCTCTCTAAGACCTTGATCATTGGTTGTATCACCACAGTGGCTGCGTAACAAGAAACCCGCTACACCTACGTCCCCTTTCGTTATGTCTGCTCGTTCCGCATGGTTTAGATTCACGGCCGGGCCAAAAAAGTCAATCTGCCAAGGACCCACCCCAGGACTCCAATGCGCACGTTTATAGCTAGCTAGTTCCATATGAGAGTATGTCCTAATATTGAGACTCTCGGAATCGCCAGCATGTATTCGCTTGTAATAACTGAGGTGATCTGACCTTGATAAGACCATCGGAGATGTGGCAGTCTCTCGCGATGTGCTTGCCGTAGCTTCTCCTGGCAAAATTGACAACATCACTGCTGCAAGTTGTGTTTCGTTTATGGTGGATTTGCATTGTGACCATGTTTTGGAATGGGTCTCAATTGCTTTTTTAACGGCATAGAGAACTCCTTTCACGGTTCCCTCGGTGAAGTGGTATGTACCAGTGCCGGTGACGAGGCCATCTGGTATTGATGGGAGTGTCTTCATCTTTGTCTCACAGGTGCTGTCTTGTGACCAGCCCTGGGGGTTGCGGGCTTGGACTGCGATGTCGTAGGTCTTTCCTTCTTCGAGGTCGGTGAAGGTGTATGCGGTTGAGTTCGTGATTATCCATTCGGGATCGGTTTGGGTGCTGTCGAGGGTTACCCGGTAGTAGTCGGCCCCGTTGGGCGTCCATCGTATTGTTCCGTCAACGTCCGCGGCTTGGGGGCAGTCGGCGAGCACAGGACTGCTTGGCGAGGTGTGGCAGTGGGTCGTGGGCTCCTGCTTCTCCCACTCGCCGGCGATTCCCATTCGCCGATCGACTGCGAACGAGTATCCTGTGTCGGCGCCAAGGCCGTCGAATGTCGTCTCAGTCCCTGCGCCTGTTGGGAGGATTTTAACCAGGAAGCTCGAGTCGCTGCCCTCTTTTCTCCCGCTGATACGCCATTGATAGTCGCCGTCGAGGTCGTCCCAGGACAGCGTGACGCTGGAGGCGGTAACGGCTTTGCACCTGGCATTTGAGGTCTCACGGTCGGCTTCCGCGCCAGCGCTGGGGTTGTCTTGCGCGTCGATGGCCCTCAGGCGCACTGTGTAGTCGGTTCCGGCCGCCAGGCCGGTGAAGGTGTGGAATGTGCCGGTGGATATAATCGTCACCCACTCCCTGACTCCCGGATCGGTGCTTTGGCCCGCGGCGCCGCCTTGGCCTGCTGTGCCGGCGGGGCTGATCTGGGCCTGGTAGCGCTGGGCGCCCTCCACGGGTTCCCATTCGATGGTGAGGGTGGTTCCCCCGGTGGTGTACTCGCCGGCCAGCACCGGGGTGGCGAGGTGCTTGGTCCAGCACTCGGGCGGCGGCGATACCGGGTTCCAGTCGTTGCCGTCGTACCACCACAACAGCATCACGTAGCGGGTGGCCTTTTCCAGGCCGGTGAACTCGGTCGTGTTCCCCTCTTCGATGAGCCTGCCATGGGTGCGCCCGCCTATGTACCCGTTCGACTTGGAGATGGCCGCGTACCAGGACTCGGCCCCGTTTCTGTCGTCCCAGCGGAGCACGACGCTGTTCGAGGTGGTCTGGTCGCAGTCCACTCCGGGCGCCGCGGTCACGCATTTGACCTTACCGGCGTTCCCCCAGCCCGCCGGGCCGCCCGATTGCACGGTGATCGTGAACATCTTGGCCGACGCCAAACCGGCGAACACGTGCGAGGTGGCCTCGATGTCGGCGGTCCACGCCCCGCCGTCTGCTCTGGCCCGGTACTTGGACGCCCCCGCCACCGCGTCCCACGACACCGACACGCTGGTCGACGTCGCCGTACACTTCGGCGCCGGCGCGGCGATGTCGGCCAGGGTGGTGCAGTACACGCCGGCGAAGTGCTGGGCCCTGCCGTCCTTGACCGCGAGCACGCTCGCCCAGTACCTGGTGGACGCCGCCAGCCCGGTGAAGACCACCGAGGTCGACCCGGTGGGGATCTCGGTCTGCTCGCTCCCGGCCACGGCCAGCTGGATCTTCGCCGAGTAGCTGTCCGCGCCGTCCACCGGATCCCAAAAGAACCTGACCTGCGCCGAGGTCGCCTCGCACAAAAGACCCCCAGGCGCGGGCAGCACCGCCGCCTCGGTGGTGCAGGCCCTGGTCCCGGTCTGGCCCCAGCCCGCGGAGTTCCACCCCTGCACCCTCACCGAATAGGTCGTGGACCCCGCCAAATTGGAGAACACATGGGAAAAGCCCGAAGCAGCGGCCCACCCGTTGCCCTTAGACACCCGATACCTCGTCGCCCCGGCCACCCGATCCCAGCTCACCGCGATCGTGCTCGCCGTGTTCGTGCACGACACGACCGGCGCCGCGGGCGGCGCCGTCGTGGTACACACCGCGCTGGGGTGCACCTGGGTCCACTCCCCGCCCGCTGCCGCCCGCCACCAGAACAAGAACGTGTAGGACACGTTCGCCTCCAACCCGGTGAACACCGTCGACAGCGCCGACCCCGCCAACGCCCTCCCGTCCGCATACTGACCCCCGGTCGTCGCCCGGGCCACATACCACTGGTGCGCACGCGAATCGGCCCTCCACACCAACCGCGCACCGCTCGCCGACACCGCGCCGCACCAAGGCGACCCCACCGCCGTCGTGCAATACACCCCCGAGTAATACTGCGCCACACCCGCAACATTCGAATGCACCCCTATGTAATACCTAGTAGACGACGACAAACCCGCGAACACCACCGAAACCCCAGAAGTCGTCCTCACCGTCTGCCCGCCCTGCCCCGACCCCAACTGCAACTTCGCCGTATAATCATCGCCCCCCGAAACCGCATTCCACGAGAACACGATCACCGAAGCCGTCACCGAACACGACAAACCCGTCGGACCAGGCAAAAACTGGGCGCTCCCGCACACAAAACCCCCAGCGCACATCGCCAAACCACCGAACCCCTCAGGCGCCGGCCCCACCTCGGGCACAACCACAACCGGCGCCTCCAAAAAACCGCCCCCGAACACCTCCGCCACCGGACCCGGCCCCCCACCATCCTGCCCCGAAACCGGCACCCCCACACCCGACACGTCCAACCGGCCCAAACCCTCACCCAACGAACCATCCAAAGGAGGCGAACCCCGCTCCGCCACAACCCCCACAAACCCGCCCGAACCGCTCCCCGCAGCGCCATCAACCTGCCCCGCAACCAAACCGCCCCCAACACCCACAGGCGGCTCCCCAAGAACCGGCGAGCCCTCGCCCGACTGCGCCCCAACCGGAACCGCCAACCCGGCCGCCAACAAACACCACACCACAACCACAACCACAACCTGAATCACCCTGGGTTTCGTGGAGGCTCTGTTCCTTGGGAGGATGGAGCAATGCCAAATTATGGGAGATATCCCGCCGAGCTGCGTGAGCGGGCGGTGCGGATGGTGCTGGACAACGAGCGGCTTTATGGGTCGCAGTGGGAGGCGATCTGCTCGGTTGCCGACAAGCTGGGCCCGTCGGCGGAGTCGGTGCGCAAGTGGGTGCGCCGCGCTGAGGTCGACGGCGGCGCCCGCCCGGGTGTGACTACAGCGGAGCGTGCTCGGATCAAAGATCTCGAGCGCGAGAACCGTGAGCTGCGCAGGGCGAACGAGATATTGAAGGCGGCGTCGGCTTTCTTCGGGGCGGAGCTCGACCGCCAGTGGAGGTCGTAGTGGCTTTCATCGACGCCCACCGGCGCCGGTTCGGGGTCGAGCCGATCTGCGCGGTGCTCACAGAGCACGGCGTCGGGATCGCCCCGTCCACTTACTACGCGGCCAAAAACCGGTCGCCGTCGCAGCGCGCGGTGCGCGATGCGCAGCTGCGCCCGATGATCGCCGAGGCCCACAAGGCGAACTACGACGCCTACGGGGCGGCGAAGGTGTGGGACCACCTCAACCGCGTCGAGGGCGTGCAGGTGGCCCGCTGCACCGTGGAGCGGCTGATGGCCCAGATGGGCCTGGCGGGCACCCGGCGGGGCCGCCGGCCCCGAACGACCACCCCCGCCGACGGCGACCTGCCCGAGGACCTCGTGAACAGGGACTTCGGCGCCAGCGCCCCGAACCGGCTGTGGCTCGCGGACCTCACCTGGGTGCCCACGCGCAGCGGCTGGGTTTACATGGCGTTCGTCATCGACGCCTACTCGCGCCGGGTGCTGGGCTGGCAGGCCTCGAGATCGCTGCACACCGACCTCGCGCTCGACGCTTTGGACATGGCAATCGCCGCCCGCAGACGCGCGGGCGCCGGCCTCGACGAGCTGACCCATCACAGCGACCGCGGCTCGCAGTACCTGTCGATCCGCTACAGCCAGCGCCTCGACGACAACGACATCGTCGCCTCGGTCGGATCCAAAGGCGATTCATATGACAACGCGATGATCGAGTCCTTCAACGGTCTGTTCAAATGGGAGCTGATCTACCCGCGGGGACCGTGGCGAGGACAAAACGACGTCGAGTTCGCCACCCTCGAATACATCGACTGGTACAACCACCGGCGACTGCACGGCCAACTCCTCGAAGGCCGATACGCGTACACCACCCCCGCCGACCACGAAGCCGCCTACCATAACAACACCACAGCCACCCCGGCTGAGACTCAACAAAAACAGTCTCTACCAAACCCGGCGTGATTCAACCAACAAACGCCCTGACCGACGCCCACCAACAAACCTGCTCACACAGAGACGCTAACCCACACCACACCAACCCCAACGCCAACCCCAGCAAATCTGGCGCGGTGTAACTAACAGCCCAACCAGAATGGGTCTGTCAGTTTTTTTGTGTATCGGGCGTGATGGTTTTCATTTGATGTGGTCGGCGATCCGGTCGCCGTAGTGGACGGTCAGTGTGTTCAGTATGGCTTTCCAGCCGTTGGTCTTGCCGTCGAGGTCTTGGTTGACCACTTCGGCGACGACCGTCCTCTCGGGGAAGCGGATCATCTCGGGAGAAGGAACCCCGATTCTTGCCGAACTCCAGACCTCCCGCAATAGCCTCTCGGCTTCCCGACACTGCTTTCACGGTTTCCCAGCGAGCGTCACAGACGTTCGGTAACGAGCGTGCCCCGTTGTACCGACCGCGGATGGCAAGTAGGGTTGCAGGGAATCTTCCCCCATTCCAATAGCTTCCCTGTACGGGCAGAGGAGCCGAATAATGCAGGCGTTAACAGCCACAATCATTGGGGTTCTGGGCACAGGATTCATCTCGGTGTTCCTGTACTCCCTGCGCTCCCTCGGAGCCAGGTTCGATCGACTAGAAGACAACGTCACTGGCCAGATCACTGGCCTCCAGGGGCAGATCAACGGCCTTCACATAGAGATGCACAAGGGCTTCAAGGAGCACGGCGAACGACTGGCCCGCATCGAGACCCACCTAGACATCGATCCTCCCGCCGAGGCCGCCTAGCGGTGTGCTACCGGGTGCCGCCCCCAGCACAACGCCTCAGGCACATTTTTGTCCGTAAGAACCACTTGCTCAAACTGCATATCTGGGGCGGAATCTCTACTCTTTAGGACCTTCGCTAGCCAAAACCCGGTCTAGCTCGGTGTGCATGTTGACGAGCCGGCGGTCGAAGTCACCCAACACCAGCTCGTCTATGCCGTTGGAGGCCATTCCGGCCTGGACCCGGCCGATGCCGTCGAGATCTTGGTTGACCACCTCGGCGATGACCGTACCCTCGGGGAAGCGGATCATCTCGGGAGGCGGACCCGATCCTGCTCGATCGCCGAGGCGGTGGAGCAGCCAGAAGTCGAAGTGCGAGTGCCCGGCGTGGTCGCCGGGACGGGCCCGGAAAATGGTGAACATGTCGCTGTGGACGTTCAGCACCACGTTGGGGAACACCAGATAGTGGTAGTCGTCGAGGATCTGCTCGTCGGTGTAGTGGCTGAAGTCTACGCCTTCGGCCGCGGCCCTGTCCCTCACCAGTCCCACCGCCCAGTCCCGGGCGCTTTGTCCGGACAAGTCCGCCGAATCGCCGGGCTGGAGTCCAAGCATGGTGCTGTAGTTGTCCACGAAGGCCTGAGCTACCTCGTCTTGATCGGCCTCCGGGAACCGGGGAGAGCCGATCCCCAGGGGGATCTTCATCATTGAATGCCCCCGGTCCCACAGCTCATAGGTGGTGTTGAGCGCATCCATGAAACCCCGCAGGCCGGGATGCAGACCCTCCAAGTGGTAGGCCTCGTTGAAGGCGTCCACCGTGGTCTTCCAGTTGCCCGCCAGCGGAATGGTCCAGGCTGCCGTCAGCGTTCGCTCCCCCAAATTTAACGGGGCCAGCGTGTCGGTCACCGGTTGCAGGAACTCTTCCAAGTCGGGACCGTCAAACGATGGGTTGATGAACACCATCTGATGCCAGGTGCCCAGCCGCACAGGGGCCAGCGACAGGTTCTCGTTGGCGACTGTGCCGAAGTGCTTGCGATACACGATCTCCTTCAGCGAGCCGTCCAAGCCGTAGCACCAGTCGTGGAACCCGCAGCGCAGCTCTTCGGCATTGCCCTTGCCCTCGCACAACTGGAACCCCCGATGGCGACAGGCGTTGTGGAATGCCCGCAGCTCGCCGTCGTGGTCCCGCACCACCAGATAGCTCTGGTCGCCCATGCGGTACTCGAACCAGTCGCCAGGCTCGGCCACATCGCTGGTCAAACAGGCCAGCTGCCAGGTGGACGGCCACAGCCGCTGTCGCTCCAACTCGGCGTATTCCTCTTGCAGATAGCGCCCTTTGGGCAATCGGGCTGGCGTGCCGTCACCGTTCCCCGGGCGAAGCCGATAGTGGTCGAGGTCGAAGGCCATGGCCGGGCTGCGCCTACCGGGTGCCGCGCACCAACCGACCGGGCCGCGCCCCGGTGTCGCTGCCGTGGCTGCGGGTCACCTCGCCGGCCACGACGGTTGCTGCATAGCCGTCAGCCTGCTGGTCGAGGCGGCGGCCTCCGGCGGGCAGATCGTGGACCACTCGGGGAGAGCGCAGGGTGAGCGCTTGGTGGTCGATCACGTTCATGTCGGCCCGCTTGCCCACCTCCAGGGTGCCCCGGTCGCCCAGGCCATACAAAGAGGCAGTGTCGTGGGTCTGCTTCTTCACCACCCACTCCAGGGGAAGCTGCTCGCCCCGGGTGCGGTCCCGGGTCCAGTGGGTGAGCATGAACGTGGGGATGGAGGCGTCGCAGATCATGCCGCAGTGGGCCCCGCCGTCCGACAACCCCGATACCCCGGCGGGATGCAGCAACTGCTCCCGAATGACGTCGTGGTTCTCGTCTGCGTAGTTGAATATGGGCAGCATCATCAGTGAGTGGCCGTCGTCTTCAAGGCTGAGGTCGTAGAGCATCTCAAACGGGTCCACTCCCCGGGCCTCGGCCATGGCCGTCACCGTGCGGTCATGGGTGGGCTCGTAGTCGGGCGGGTCGCCGATGACATACAGCTTGTGGATCATCGACGCCACCATGGCCGGCATCTGGTCGAACAGCACGGTTGGGTCGGGGGGAAAGTCGTCTTCGCCCAAGATGGCTGACCGAACTGCCGGCTTTTTGAGCTCGGCCACTAACTGGTCGAAGGGCAGGTGGGCCAGCGAGGCGAATGTGGGCCGCTTGGCGAACGCGTGGTTGGTCTGCAAGCCGATGAGCATTCCGAACGGGCGACCGGCAATCTGGGGGTACACCCGGGCGCCGTCGTCAACTGCCCGTAGCGACTCGTCCATCATCTCCCGCCACAGATCGGGCGCGGCCTCCACCTGCAACAGGGCAAAAGACACCGGCACGTCGAAGTGGGCCGACAGCCGGCGCATCCAGTCCATCTCCTTGGGCGGAGCCACCAGATCCAGCCCGGCCGCACCGGCGGGGGCCAGCTCGAACACGCCGGAGCCGGCGTCGGCCAGCGCCCGGCCCAAGCCGAACAGCTCGTCCTCGGCGGCGAAGGTGCCCGGCACCGGCTCGCCGTCGATGGCCCGGTGGCCCAGCGTGCGGGAGGTGGACACCCCCAGCGCGCCAGCCTCGATGGCCTCGCGCACAATGGCGTACATGGCCTCAATGTCTTCGGGAGTGGCCGGCTCGTTGCGGGCCCCGCGGTCACCCATTACATAGCCCCGCACCGCTCCGTGGGCCACCTGGGCGGCAACGTCGATCGACAGCTCGCGCTGCCCCACAACATCGAGGTACTCGGGGAAGCTCTCCCACCCCCATGAGATTCCCTCAGACAGAGCTGCTCCGGGGATGTCCTCCACCCCTTCCATGAGCTGGATGAGCCAGTCCTCTTGGCCGGGCTGCACCGGGGCGAACCCCACGCCGCAATTGCCCATCACCACAGTGGTCACCCCGTGATTGGACGACGGCTGGAGCTTGTCGTCCCAAGTGACCTGCCCGTCGTAGTGGGTATGGCAGTCCACGAACCCGGGAGTTACCAGCAGCCCAGTGGCGTCGATGGTCTTGGCCGCCTCGGGGGCAACGCCGCCGCTGCGGTCCACTACCACCACCTTGCCGTCCTTCACACCGATGTGGCCCGTGAACCGGTCGCTACCGGTGCCGTCCACGATGGTGCCATTGGAAATAACCAGGTCAAGCACAGCTCTGCCTCCTGCTTTGCTCAGTGTTCTGTTGCTAGCTGGCTGCTCCGGCTCGAAGCAGCTTGCCGGGGCGGGCTCCGGTGTCTTCACCGTTGCGGCGGGTCACCACTCCGCTCACCAGCGTGGCCACATATCCAGTGGCCCTTTGGTCGAATCGCCGGCCTCCGGCGGGGAGATCGTCCACCAGCTTCGGGGGGTGCAGCGTGAGCTGCTCGTGGTCGATCACGTTGATGTCGGCCTTCATGCCCGGCTCCAGCGTGCCCCGGTCGGTGAGACCGTACAAACGGGCGGTGTCGCGGGCCTGCTTTCGCACCACATACTCCAGGGGGAGCTTCTCGCCCCTCTGGCGGTCTCGGGCCCAGAACGTGAGCAGCCAGGTGGGCATGGAGGCGTCGCAGATGGCGCCGCAGTGGGCCCCGCCGTCCGACAGCCCCGACACCCCTGAGGGGTGCAGGAACATCTCCCTCACCGCGTCGGCGTTTCCGTCGCTGTAGTTGAGGAACGGGAACAGCAGCAGCGCCCGGCCGTTGTCTTCCAACAGCAGGTCGTAAAGCAGATCCTCGGTGTCGCGACCCTGGGCTTGGGCGATGGCGGCCACCGACCGCTCGGGGCCGGGCTCGTAGTCGGGCGGGTCGCCCAGCACGTAGATCCGGTGGAGCTGGGTGCCCATGTACTCGGCGAACTGGTTGGTGAACGAGCTCTCCTCCGACAGGATCGCCGCCTTGCGCTCAGGCCGGCGCAGCTCTGCCACCAGCTCTTCTAGGGGCAGTTCGGCGATCTCGGCGAAGCTGGGCCGGCTGCTGAAGGCGTGGTTGGTCTGAAGCCCGATCAAGATGCCGTTGCACCGGGGCGCCACCTGGGGGTGGAGCTGGGCGCCCTCGGCCACGGCGTCGGCCGACAGGTCCATGATCTCCCGCCACATCTCGGGGGCAGCGTCGATCTGCACTAGGGCGAAGGTAACCGGACGACCGGTGGCGGCCGACAGGCGGCGCATCCAGTCGACCTCCTTGGCCGGAGCGGCCAAGTCCTCGCCGATCACGCCGGTAGGGGCCAGCTCGTATAGTCCGTGGCCCACATCAACCAGGGCCTCGCCGATGCCGAACAGCTCGTCCTCCGCGGCGAAAGTGCCGGGCACCGGCTCTCCGTCGATGGCCATGTGGGCGATGGTGCGCGACGTGGAGAATCCGAAGGCGCCGGCCCGCAGGGCGTCGGCCACGATGTCTCGCATCTGGGCGATGTCTTCGGGGGTGGCCGGCTCGTTCTTGGCCCCCCGCTCCCCCATCACATAGGCCCGCACCGCACCGTGGGGCACCTGGCAGCCGATATCAAGCGACAGGGGCTTGCGCTCCAGGGCGTCGAGGTACTCGGGGAAGGTCTCCCACTCCCAGGTGATCCCCTCCGACAGGGCGGCGCCGGGAATGTCCTCCACTCCCTCCATGAGCTGGATGAGCCACTCCTCTTTGCCGGGCCGAACCGGGGCGAAGCCCACCCCGCAGTTGCCCATCATCACCGTGGTCACCCCGTGGTGGGCCGACGGCTCCAAAATCGGGTCCCACGTGACCTGGCCGTCGTAGTGGGTGTGGCAGTCCACAAATCCCGGGGTCACCAGCAGCCCGGTGGCGTCGATCACCTCTTCGCCCTCCAAGTCGGGGTTGCCGCCGGGATACACCCCGGCGACCCGGCCTCCATCGACAGCCACATCCCCCGCGAACGGCTCACCCCCCGTGCCGTCCACAATCAAACCGCCCTTGATTACCAGATCGTGCATGACGCCATGGTAGATGGTGGGGTACTCCCACCGCCGAGCCGACCCGACAGCAATGGCCCGCACGAATGGGTGGAGCATCGAAATTCAGTCGAAGAGCTCCCCGAACTTCTTGGGCCAGGTGAGGATCACCCCATGCTCCTTGCAAAGCGCATCCCAATAATCCGCCGTAGGACGGCGCTCCACAGCAAGCACCGGCTGAACGGTCTTTACCCCAGGCCAGTCCAGCAAATATGCATAGTTGAGAACCTGTCCCAGTAGGCCAGAGGGGCTGTAGAGCTGCATAGCGAACTGCCCTTGCTAATTCGCTCTGCACGTTCCTGTGAGCTTCGGTTCCTCTGTCTTTGAGATCTGGGTCAACCTCCCACACCTCTCGCTTCTCAACTATTTTCTGCGGAGTAGTCTCTCGGTAGGGAATGCCACCTTGGCTTCGACTTTTTGAATCTCATTTGGATCCTGGGTCAGAACCAGTGTCCATAATTTCCTGGAGTCTTCGGGAACAGGCATGATGGCTTTTCTCTCCCCCTATCAGAAAGACAGTCGGTTGTCTTGAAAGGTGCCTGTACAGACTCTTGCCATCGACAGACTCGCCATCGAAAATCTCGCGCGGGAAATCTTCCTCGTTCCATTTTACACCAATGCGATGATGCATCTCCTTGTCTAAACCCCCACTTACACTGCTTTCATAATAATATTCTCTAGTCACTACTCCCAGCGAGAATATATCAGCAGGTTTCCCGAGTTCTGGCTTCCAAGGCATGACAATCACATCACCCAGTTTTATCTCAAAACGGAATATCTTGAGTTGCCCGAAGCCATTGGCTCCTCTTTTTTGACGATCTGTGCCATACTCTGATTGAAATACAGTCCTCAGTTGGTCCTCATTTTCCAGTGGAGTCAAATCCGAGAACTTTTCCGTCCAACCGATGACAGCTACCTCATTTTCTCTTACAAAATCCCTAATGTGGGTTGCATACTCTTGCCCATGCCTTCCATCAGCCCCACTACCACGGACCCCCCAGGCCTTGGGTGTATTGCTCATAGGACCGAACCTCCTTACGTAGTGAGCCTATGTTCTCGACCTGTGGCCGCCATTATGGCCGCGGGATAGGACGCACTTTGCTTTGGCTCGGGGCATGGGGGCGTTGCAGCGATCGGGCATGGCGCGGGTAGACGGGTGGGGGGTGGGGTCGGCGCCGGATATGTCGTACTCGGACTCGGTGGCAGCAATGGTCTGGATGGCCTCTGCGGTGAGGGGGCCGGTTAGTTTGACGGTCCCCTTCTCGGTGCGGACCAGATGGCCTGCGGCGGCGAGCCTCCGCTCGGAGCGCGCCAAGGTCCTGCTCGGTGTCTCGAGCAGTCGTTGGGCAACTTCTCGTGGGGACGCCTCGCCGCCGTACTCTGACAGGGCTTTCAGATATGACAGGTCGGTCTCCCCCAGGTCGTGCCACATCGGAATGACGACCTTCTCGGTCATGTCCTCATCCGCTAGATCCACAGCCATCGCCGCCGCCCGACGGTCGACGGGCCGATCTGGGGACCCCGACAGCTCCCAGGCATGGTGGCCGATGCTCTGGAGCTTGTAGGGCAGTCCATCGGCGGCTGCCGACGCCATCAGCCTCAAAGCATCCTCGTGGACAACCCCGCCGGACTCCTCAACCGTCAGCCGGAGACAACGCCAGGCATCGTCATAGGCGATGGCCGGCATCCGGTCTCTGAAGCACCGGTGGAAGAAGGTCATCTTCTTATCCTCCAATACCGTGTGGGCCATCTCTGGAAGGCCAGCACCCACAAAAGCCAACGGGAGGCCCTTGACCTTGGCGATGCTCTGGACATCGGAGGCCAACCGCCGCAATTCGTCCCTATCGCCAGCGTGCATCTCGTCAACAGTGAGCAGCACTGCCGACCCCTGGCTAGCAGCCCACGAACTCAGAGTTTCCAGGTGGTACCCGAGACTCCACCGGGGGAGCGGCTCTGGCATCTCCTCCCACTTGACTCCGACGGGTCCTAGCGTCACCCCGGACAGCCATCGGTGCCGCCGCGTTGGACCTGCCGTCGAGAGAACAGTCGTCTCGTGCCGCTCCCGGGCATCGGCAATGCACGACGAGATGCGCTCCAACATCCCATGGGTAGCGGCGTCCACATCAAGTACCAGCATCCCGCTGTAGGCGGCTGCCTCCCTGATCTCAGCCAGGGTAGTCGTCTTGCCCGACCCGCGCTGGCCCAGCAAAAGCCTCGTGAACCCCTGGTCTTCCGGTCCTAGCGACAACGAATTGCCTATGTCCTCCAACAGCGGCTGCCTGCCAACCAAAAGGGCCGGTCTGCGTCCGAAATCAGGGGTGAATGGGTTTAAGAGAGGGCTGGTGTCGGATTCGTCCACATATCCATCGTACGTGTTCCTGCCTTGTTTCCGCATTAAGTGTCCGCATTACACACTAAGTGTCCACATTAGGCATTTGATGTCCGCATTACAGATGGGCGATTGTCTCTTTTGGGCGCTCCACCCGGGCTCAGGGTTGCAGCGCTGGCTCTATTCGAGTTCGGGGGCAGCCACTGCGAGGGGGTGGCTGACGAGTTGCTTGTCCGCGGTAAGCAGCTTGAGGCCTTCCTCCTGGGCTTGGACAAGCAGCAACTCGTCGAATGGGTCCTCGTGGTTGAGCGGCCTCTCCAGCACTCGTGCGGCATGGAGCATCGTCATGGGCAGAAACGTCACCTCCTGATCCTCAAGCGCGGCGATCACATCTTCGGGGAAGAAACGGCTCTTGCGCGTACCCGAAGGATGGCGGGCGTTGTGCTTGAGCCGCATCTCCCAGATCGACACTGCGCTCACATGCAACTGTGTAATGTTCGCGTCAAGGCCGCCAGGAAGTCATCTCAGATGGCTAGCTCGACGGACCCAGCAGGTTAAGTGGATCCAGCAGGCGACTTGGGCCGAGCGTCGCGTCCCAATCCAGCTCTTGGCCCACTGCGTCACCCAGATTCGCGACGAGCTCCAGTGTCGGCTGGGTGCCGCCGTCTTCCATCTCTTCGACTGCTGGCTTGGGAATTCCCATTTTCTTGGCCAGCTGGCGCTGGCTCAGCCCTGCTTCCGTTCGCACCCGATACACCAGCCCCCGGAACGTGGCCACTAGGGCCTCGTCCTCGTATGCCTGCCGAGCAACCTCTGACATCGGTTCACTGTTCTCATCTGCCCAAAGAGCATTCTCACTCATCTCTTGCCTCCCGTTCTCGTTGCCCCGCCATACTCTGCTGCATCGCCCGCCGGGCCCGCTCAACCTGCCTCCGCTCCGGCTGCTGAGTCTTCGCAAACGCTGTGAGTAAGACAATCCGGCGTTCGGGAGCAATCCAGTAGGTGAGCCGAGTCGGCCGCCCATGCAGCCTGAACCGCAGTTCCCGCAGCTTACCGTCAAGCTGTCGGGTATAGGGCTCGCCCAACAACGGACCGTCTTGCTTCAACAGCTCAATGTAGAAGTCCACCTTGCTACGCGAGCCTTCGTCCAGGGTGAGGTACCAGACTCGCACCTCTGGTTGCATTTCCACTTCCCCCCAGGGAGCAGCGGGCACGATGGTTCTCCAGTTCGTACCTCGAAAGGGGGGAAGACCACCATCTTAACTGGATTTCCGATTGTTTCCCGGCACCAAATGTGAGGTTCCCTTCGAGCCTCCGCGGCAATCACCGCTGGGGTATCGTCGGGGGATGGCTGAGATTTTGGTTTATCACAACCCTGGTTGAGGCAAGTCTCGGGGCGCGCTCGAGATTCTCGAGTCGCGGGGCGTCGAGTTCGACGTTGTGCAATACCTCAAGAATCCGCTGGGGCGGGACGACTTGGAGCGGTTCTTGGAGTTGCTGCCGGGCGAGCCGGCCGAGCTGGTTCGGGTAGACGGCCACTTCAAGCAGCTCGGGCTCGACATCGGCGACTACCAGGACCCCGACGCGGTGATCGACCTGCTGATGGAGCACCCCAAGCTGATGCAGCGGCCGGTGGTGGTTCGGGGCGACCGGGCCGTGATCGCCCGCCCCTCAGAGTTGGTGGAAGAGCTTCTATGAGGTGGACGCCGTGAGAGGGTCGCCCTTAGCAGACGGCCTCTATGCCAAAGCCAAATCAACCGACGAAATGGCGCGGAGGCATTCAAGGAGACGCTCAAGACCGCGGAAAACCCCAATGGCCACCGAGGAGTTTCCCGAACGTCAGACGATCGTGGACGGCCCCGACGGCAAGCCTTATCCGGTGGCCGCGGTGTGGCGGCGGGTGCTGGCCCGGATCATCGACGCCGTGACCGTTTTCTTCATCCAATGGATGCTCACCGTCATCCAACTGCTGTGGTTCATGGACGACGTGTCCACCCGGTGGCAGCCCGACCCCTGGGGCCGTGCCACCGCAGCCATGCTGGGCTACGTCTTCTTCCACTTCGTTTACACGATGGTGTTCCTGCGCTGGAACGAGGGCCAGACCCCGGCCATGGACCTGATGAAACTCCGGGCGGTGCGCACCGAAGACGGCAGGCACCTCGGTTTGGGCCGGTGCGGTGCCCGATGGCTGGTGGGTGGGGTGTCGTGGATTGTGCCCCCCGTGGTGCTCGGCGGGCTCATAGTGAACGCCGCCACCTACCTCACCGTCCCCTTCGACCGCCGTCGGCGCACGGTGTCGGACTGGCTGGCGGGGACCACGGTCATCTCCTACAACCGCGACAAGGAAGACCCCGAAGGGGAACTTGAGGAAGTGCTGGACGAGTTCGGCCAGCCGATGACCGTTCGGGAGCAGATCCGACGCAAGTACGGTGTCTTTGGCGGCCTGCCCGGGCTGGGAAGGCGGCTCGGCGACCGGAATCGGGATGACCGCACATCACCGCGGGATTCCCAGAGGCATTGAGATTCGCGTACCATGTCGGCCACATCCAGATCAGCCCAAAGATAACGGGGGGAACGGGGATCTTGAACTCCGCGACTTCAAATCGGCTCACAGCTATGGGGGAACAACGTGG
Source organism: Acidimicrobiales bacterium (assembly GCA_965208505.1). Lineage (GTDB taxonomy): Bacteria > Actinomycetota > Acidimicrobiia > Acidimicrobiales > Bin134 > Poriferisocius. The sequence goes on along the minus strand of OZ242339.1, from coordinate 3,961,764 downwards.
AAGCTGAACGACCGCTGTTGGAGGTGGAGAACCTCCGCACCTATTTCGACACGCCGCGAGGGATCTTGAAGGCGGTCGACGGGGTGAGCTTTACGTTGGACAAGGGCGAGACCATCGGGATCGTGGGCGAGTCGGGATCGGGCAAGTCGGTGCTGGTGCGCTCGATCATGAACATCTTGACCAGCAACGCCATCATTCCCGATGGCTCCGAGGTGATCTTCGACGGCAAGGACACCCGCAATCTGAGCCGGAGCGAGGCCAAGCACTTCTGGGGCACCCAGATGGCCATGATCTTCCAAGACCCGATGACGTCGCTGAACCCGGTCAAGAAGGTGGGCGTCCAGATCACCGAGTCCATCCGCTACCACCTCGGAGCATCCAAACAGGAGGCTATGGAACGGGCGCTCGAGCTCATGGTGCAGGTGGGCATACCCGAGCCCCGCAAGCGGCTCAGGGAGTACCCCCACCAACTGTCGGGCGGTATGCGCCAGCGCGTCACTATCGCCATCGCCTTGGCTTGCAACCCCAAGCTGCTGATCGCCGATGAGCCCACCACCGCGCTGGACGTGACCGTGCAAAAGCAGATCCTCGACCTTTTGGCATCGCTCCAAGAAGAGTTGGGCATGGCCATGATTCTCATCACCCACGATTTGGGCGTAGTGGCCGGCCGAGCCCGGCGCATCGGGGTGATGTACGCCGGCAAGATGGTGGAGACCGCCGATACCACCACTCTGTTTCACCACATGAACCACCCGTACACCGAGGCGCTGTTCAAGTCGATCCCCCGAGTGGAGCACCAGAGCCACACCCGGTTGGACGCCATCAGCGGCCGCCCGCCCGACATGGTGCTCGATCTGGTGGGATGCCGTTTCGCCCCTCGGTGCCGCTACGCCCAGGAGCAGTGCCTCGCCACCGAGCCCGATCTTTTCGACACCGGCCAGGCCGGGCACCGCCAAGCTTGCTTCTACCCGGTGGGATCGACGGAGAACGCCGAGGCACTGGCCGCCAACCAGGCAACCGGGATCACCGCCGCTGGACTTGACCTGACCGCCGCTGCGGTCTCTTAGTCCGGCAATCGCAAATCCGAGGAGGACTCACCTAATGGCAGGTACAGGCAAGGCCCACATGAGGGGCGAAGAGGCCCTAATTTCCGTCGAAGACTTGGTGATGGAGTTTCCAGCCGGCCGAAGAGCGGTGGTCCATGCCGTGTCGGGAATCAGCTTCGACATCCTCGAAGGGGAGACCCTGGGCTTGGTGGGTGAGTCCGGCTGCGGCAAATCCACCACCGGCCGGGCCATGATGCAGTTGCCCTCGCCCACGGCGGGATCGGTGCGCTTCGACGGCGTGGAGATGACCCGGCTGCCCAAGGAGGATCTGCGCCGCACCCGCACCCGGATGCAGATGATCTTCCAAGACCCCATCTCGTCGCTGAACCCCCGGCGCAAGGTGAAGGACATCGTGGCCGAAGGCCTGTCTATCTGGCACAACGACACCGGGGAACAGTCGGCCCAGAAGGTGAACGAGGTGCTCGACGCGGTGGGGCTCGACCCCGAGGTGGTGTCCGACCGCCGGCCCCATCAGTTCTCCGGGGGACAGTGCCAGCGCATCTGCATCGCCCGGGCCCTGGTGCTCGACCCCAAGGTGATCATCTGCGACGAGCCGGTATCGGCGCTGGACGTGTCGGTGCAGGCCCAGATCCTGAATCTGCTGGAGGAGATGAAGGAACGCTACGGACTCACCCTGGTGTTCATCGCCCACGACCTGGCCGTGGTCAAGAACGTCTCCGACCGGGTGGTGGTGATGTATCTGGGCAAGGTTTGCGAGGTAGCCGGACCTGACACCCTCTACGCCCACCCCGCTCACCCCTATACCGACGTGCTTTTGGCCTCAATCCCCGAGCCCGATCCCGACCACCCGGTATCCGACCGCCAGATCGAGGGCGAGCTGCCGTCGCCCATCAACCCACCGTCAGGCTGCCGGTTCCGCACCCGGTGCGAGAAGGTGCAAGATCTGTGCTCAACTGAGGAACCCGTGCTGCGAGAGATCGCTCCCGACCACTACGTAGCCTGCCACTTCCCCAACGAGGTCCCGGTCAGCGTCAACGGCAACGGCGACAGCAACGACAGCTAGCGCGCCGCCCGAGATCACAGTCTGAAGCGGTAGACGTTGGTGTCGCGCACCTCAAAGCCGAGACGCAGATAAAGCCGATTGGCCGCTTCTCTCGACGGGCGCGAGGTCAGATCCACGGTCACCGCCCCGGCTTGTCGGGCCAATTCCAAGGCGGCTTCGTTGAGCAGCCGGCCCACACCTTGGCCTCGAACCTGCTCGTCTACCACGACGTCTTCGATGATGGCCCGCAGTCCGGTGGGGATTCGTACCAGCACCAGAGTGAGGCTGCCCACGATGGCGCCGTCAGAACGGGCAACCAGAAGCCGGGTAGCGTCTGAGGTGGCAATGGCCCCTAGCGCCTCGGCCGAAGGCGGCGGGTTGGACGACGAGAGTTGGGGGGTGAGGCGCTCGAACGCCTCCACCAGTTCAGCGGTGGCCTCGGTGGCCTCGGTGATCTCAACCGCCATGGGGGGAGACTACCGGCGCGAGATGAGGTTCCACCGCGCGGGGCGATAGGTTGGGCGGGTGATTTCGTTCTCAGCGGTTACTTGCCTCGCGGACTTGTTCAGACCTTTCGAGGGACCAGCCAAATGACGATGATCACCTGGGTGGATGAGTCCCCCCGCGAGAGGCCGGCGTTGGTGGCCGCCTTCACCGGTTGGAACGATGCCGGCGATGCCGCATCGGGGGCGCTGGCTTGGCTGGCCAGCCGCTGGGAGACCACCGAAGTGGCCACGCTGGATCCTGAGCCGTTCTACGACTTCGCCGACACCCGGCCCCGGCTTCGCCTTGAAGACGACGGCTCCCGCTCGCTGATCTGGCCCAGCAACGATCTGATCGCCGCCACCGTCACCGGCGAGGAGGCGCCCGACGGCGCCGATACCGAACTGGCCCTACTGGTGGGCACCGAGCCCCAGCTCAAATGGCGGACCTTCGCCCAGCAGATCGTAGACATGGCCCAACGGCTCGACAGCCCGCTGGTGGTCACCCTGGGGGCACTTTTAGCCGACATTCCCCATACCCGACCCACCCCCATCTATGGCAGTAGCGACGATGCGGAGATGGCCTCCCAGCTTGGGCTCACCCCCTCCAGCTACGAGGGCCCCACCGGCATCGTGGGCGTGCTCCACAACGCCTGCGCCAATGCCGGGCTGCAAACTGCCTCGCTGTGGGCCGCGGTGCCGGGTTACGCCTCGGAGATCCCCTCGCCCAAGGCCTCCCTCGCCCTGGTGAGGAGACTGGGAACCCTGCTGGACATCTCCCCCGACACCTCAGAGCTAGAGGAGATGGCCGAAGGCTATGAGCGCCACGTGTCCGAACTCGCCGAACAGGCCGACGAGACCTCCGAGTACATCGCGCAACTGGAGAGCGCCTTCGACCAAGAAGAGGCCGAGAACGGCGAAATCGAAGAGATGCGCTCCACCGACCCCGGCGAGTTCGTCGACCAAATCGAACAGTTCCTCCGCGACCAGCGCAGCTGACTGCCGATCATGGTCAAGGTTCGATGAAGATGATCTTGACCGGGAATGTAGGAAACTGGCGGTGAAGACCCATGATGTCTGTTACAAGCATTTCCCCACGTCCAACGCCTGAAGACATCTCCTTCGCCAACCTGAAAGAAGGCACTATCTCGACACCAACGTCCGCTTCGTTTTGGCGATAGAAATATTCGAGTTTTGCCATGTCATAGAACATCGCAAAATACTTTCCAAATTGCACCTCGACTAGCACACGATCAAGAGCAAAGTCTATCTGCTTAGTTCCTGAATTGATTTCTGAAGTATCCCAACCTGGGACATTTGGTTCCACCGTGCGCTTGAGTTCGCGGAAGCCTTTCTTGGTGAACTCCTGTTTGAAGGCGTTGTTCATGGTTGTTGGGTCAAACAGAACCTTCCCCATCGAAGTCTTTTCTTTGCTAACTTTCTTTCGGAAGTCGGTACCAACAGAAACTATTACTTCATCTATTGATCGATCAATATCGGGAAAGTCGCACTTTAAGATTTGGCTTCCGCCGAGATGCGAATGAACGTGAACTATCTTCATAAGAACGGCCTATTATAGCAGATTTCGTTCTCCGTTATTGGAAGGTGGCTGATATACAGGTTTACCCATAGGACGAGTCCGCAAACTTCCATTAAGTTCAGCTTGAATCCGTTCACAGCCTATGGCATGGTATTCTCTATCAACTTCTGCCCCAATAGCTCGTCTGCCATGTCGAATTGCTCCTATAGCAGTGGAAGCAACCCCCATGTAAGGATCGAAGACAAGATCGTCCTCTAAAGTCATTGACAGAACTAAGCGTTCAACCAATTCTACTGGAAACTGACAAGGATGATCAGTCTTTTCGATATGATTATGTTTGACGTTAGGGAAAATCCAAACATCACCAGGATTCTTGCCTAACGGGTTACCAGAAAGCTGGCCTAGCTTGGGACCCTTGAAATGCCGTTTTCCAGGATACTTTTGTGGAATTCGTATTGGATCAACATCAAATAGATAATCATTAGACTTTGTATACCAGGAAATCGTTTCATATCTTCCCGAGAGACGTTTAGTGCAGTGCAAACCGTGTTCGAAATGCCACACAATACGATTCCGCATTTTCAGACCTAGTTCCCTGAAGACTGGAAAAAGTAGTATATCAAGCGGCACTATCTCTCCGTTGTGAACATAATTTCCCGTTTGCCAGCATAAGGATGCCCCTTCTGCCATTACGCGTACACACTGCTCGATTACTTGGGACTGTGTATCCAAATACTGGTCGAGAGTCTGGGAAGACTCGTATTCCTTACCTATATTGTATGGCGGTGATGTCAATACAAGCTGTACAGAACCTTTAGGCATTCCTGCCAACAAATTACGGCAATCACCAAGGTAGTAGACGACCTGTTCACTGGCACCCTCTTTGACATCCAATTTAGGGGGTGTTCGGAGAGCATTCATATGATTACCAATTTCCTCCAGATTGAGCTGAACCGGAATGGGCGGGCGATTCATCTTGTGTGTGCTGACCGTAACATCTGCGTTACGGCTCCTTGGGTATTTGGGGGTCGCCTCCTCGCGCCGACGAGAAGGGAGACTCTACACACGCACAGTGACAGTTCAGGCGCTCCTGAGCCCAGGCTGACCCGCCGAAACTGGCTCTACGCGTCTGAGCGGGGTCGTCGGGTTCTGGTTTTTGTGGCGGGTTGGGTGTGGCCGGGTTTTTGTCCGGTTGCGAGCAGGATTTTGATCTGGTGGTCAGCGGGGTTGCGGGGGCCTGGGGCGGGGCGTTTGGCGTCTTTGGTTTTTGCGTTGGCGGCTTCGGTTCGCCCATTGTGGGCACCGGTTGCGATGCTGGTGTGGATCTCGGTTTGCCAGCGTGTGGGGGTGCGGGCGAGGCGGTGCGGTTCGGGGGCTGCTTCGGGGGCTTCGCACCAGGCGATTGCGTCGGCGAGGCGCTCGGCGGCCTGGTCGGGGCCGGCGGTTTTGAACACGGCCCGGACTTTCTGTTTGCCTTGCCAGCAGTCGGCGACCTCGTCGTAGGGGTCGCCTTTGTCGAGGGCTTGTCGCAGGCGCTCCCAGCCGGTGGTGTCGAGGCGCTCTGCGCCCATCAAGAGAAGTTTGCGGGCCCCGTAGAGGGGGTCTGGTTTGCGGCCCCGGTGGCCGGTGGTGTCGTTTTGGGTGCGGCGGCGGCGCCGGTCGACAGCCTGGTTCGCCAAGCGCACGACGTGGAGCGGGTCCACCGCGATCCGCGTGTCGGGAGGTGTCAGGCGGTCTCCGCGCGGCGACCTGATGGCGCTGCGGTAGCCCTCGTGGGGGTCGATGCAAACCACCTCGACCGCGCCGGCCCGCCGGGCGGGCTGCTGCGACACCCATGTGCGCACATCAGCGGCGTCTCGGCCCTCGAACACGTCGACGACCCGCCCGGTGTCCGCGTCGACAGCCGCGGTGACGAACCGGCGGCGCCGGCGCCGCGGGGCCGAGGCCATCACCGTCTCGCCGAAGCCGAGCTCGGCAACCGGCCCAACCCGGCGGGCGCCGGCCGCGGCCTGCTCGGCTGAGGCGGCGAGGTGCGACCACATCGTGTGCCAGCCGACGCCCAGCTGCGGGGCCGAAGACGCCACCGACCCCTCCACAGCGGCCAGCCTGCCAGCAGCCCAGCTCGCGGCTCTCCCGGTCAGCACCCGCCGCGGCCCCACCAGCTCGGACCGCTCGGTCCAAGACCCCTTCGCGCAACGGGCATCCGGGCACACCCAGACCCGCTTGTTCCACACCACCTGCTGCGGGCGCCCCCCCCCCCGCAGCAGGCGCGTCTCTCAGCACCACCTCCCGCCGCCCCTTCGACCGGGCCCAGCGCCCGCAACCCGAGCACAACACCGCCTGCCCCGCCGGGGGTCTGGACCCGCACAACCACCTCGCCGCCCACCTCTGCGACACCGGCCACCTCCAACCCGAGCGCGCCGAACCCAACCGCTGAACCATCATGAACCACCAGGGGCCTCCCGACTCTTGGACTCTGACAGTCACAAGAACCGGCGAGGCCCCCTAACTAGTGGTGGACCCCCACAAACACCCCGGTCCCCGCATCAACGCGAAGAGCCCCAAAACTGGGGCCGACCAAGAGTGAATCATCCAGTCAACCGCGGCTCAGCAGCAGAAAACCGTGATCAAGTCAGGCCGTCCGCATCGCAATCTCTACAGACCGGTGCCCCTGGATTGAATGGGTTGCTGCGATAACAGGTAGGGCAAGTGGCATTGGGCACATGGGTTTGGCAACCACACCTCTCGCACGATCGGCATTTCCGCCCCGAACAGAGGTCACACCAACCGACGTCTCGCTCATCACCACACCACTGGCAGAAGCCTTCTCGTTTTTTCCACGTGGGTTCCACCTCCTCAAGCATCGACAGCCCGAAACTGCTGCGCCGGGATGACATGACCGCCACCGCGAGGTGTTCGTGAACGATGGCCGTGTCACAGAACATTGACTCTGCGCCCCCCAATCCATACCTGAAGACATCGCTGCGTGCGGTGACATCGCTCAGCAGGGCGCGCTCAAGTGGCCCACCTGGCTTGACAGGACTCTCACGACGCCACGAAGTCAGCCAGTTGGCAGCTACAAATGACACTTCCCCTCGGTGCCTTACCAAGACGACTGCCGTCTTGATCTTGGAGAAATCGGCAACACGGACCGCCAGTGCTTCCCAGCTAGCTGCTGACAACTCATGGAGCTTGAATACGTGCCTAGGAGTAACCGGATCTCCGCCTATGACCTCCTCCAGCATCTGAGTCGAAACCAGGACCTCGCCAGCGAATCGGTGGCACGCTGCTTCTTCTACAAGGGCGGGGTCTCCGTTGGGTCCTGCGATCTTGTCCACATCATCCAGCAACTCGGGACTAACGGTGTTGATGATGTGATGCCCAAGCTCATGGAGGATCGTGAAGGTGACCCGCGAGGTATTACCGCTGTCTGAGTACAGAATGTGCTGCTTACTTGGGTCTATTGAAAATTCGTAGAACCCATCAACGGAGCATTCCTCGCTACCGACTCTTTCGAATGGGAGCTCACGGACCTCGACGTGATCGAAATGGACCTCTATAGCCAATGCCGTGTTCTCGTCCCTCAAGTCGTCCAGGGCGTCGGGAGGCACAAGGGCAAGCATCTTTGCCACGACTTCAGCGACGTCCTTCCCAAGAGGCATGTCCAACCTACTCATCTCCCAGGATCAGTGAGTACGCGTCGAGCAGACGCCGCCAGTCCTCTTCTGTTGGCTCCCCGGAGCTACGTCTTGGGGCAGAAGCCATTCCGACCATCAGTCGCTTCCTCATCTCGTCTGTTGAAACATCCTGAACTTCTGAGAGACGGTCCACGACATCCTTGAAGCGGTCAGTGCGTCCAAACGCTTGGAGCGACGGTGGGACTTCAGCCAGGACCAACTCTGTTAGGTCATAGCTGCCTTGCGCCTCCAAGTCTCCGAGGATGTCGGACACCGGTTGTTGGAGCGCCCTCGCCACTGAACGCAGCGCTTCGAGAGTTGGATTCCCTCGTCCTCGCTCGAGGTTCGATACATACGGGAGCGACAGACCCGACTCGTCTGCGACCTGGGCCAGAGTCAGCCCTAGCGCCGTCCGCCGCGCCCTGAGCCTTGCACCCAGTTCCCTGATGTCTGCTGTCTCGCCTTCTGCCATCGATTTATCCTAACAGCATAATGATGTGCGCATCTTCTCTCTACACAAGCTATACTGTAGAAATATTCCGATGGTCGAGATATTTCTACAGTATAGAAAGGAATGCTCATGAGCATCCAACCTGACGCCGGCGGAAGGCGACTGATTCCGTTCACCATCGACGGTGTTCCCTACAAAATCGATCACCTCAGCCAGCGGGCATCCGAGCTGCTGAGACTGGCTGGTCTGGACCCTGCTGGATACGACCTTGGCGAGGTAGAGGCCGGCGTCCAACTTGAAACAATATGGTATAGGGACGACGATACTGTGGAGATTCACCCGTTCTCGCGGTTCGTGTCGAGGCGCCAGAGCGCACCAGTCGCATGATGCAGGAGCAGATAAGGCTCTTCGTCCGGGCGATGGACGAGTTCGGCCTCTGCCCAGAAGTGGAGGCCGAACTCGTCATCTGCCACTTTCGCCCTGCCACAGGTGCCCGAGCGAACTGCACTTTGGCCGTTGGAGTAGCAGCGGATGAACTAATTGGGTGGCCACAGATGCCCCCTCACTGGATTCACCTGCCGTCCGACATCGAATTTTCCAAGACAAACAGCAAAGCCTCATCGAAATCAGGCTGGTTACAGCACAGCCGTGACTGTCCAGGGTGGGGTGACGCACCACCAGCAAGATGCTGGATAGCGCACCTGCAAACCGTGCTGAGTGAAGTGACCCAATGACTCGGCGCGTATCAGTTGCGATGACCTTCAAGATCGAACAGGAACTCCTAGACCTGCTTATTCGACCAGATGGCCAAGAGGATCTGTGCCTTGCGACGTATCGGCCTTCCACTGGATCGACTAGATCTACCGCGCTGATCAGCTCGGTCATACCCCCGACAACCGATGATCGCCGTGTCCATGGAAATGCAACCGTGATGGGTCAATACGTCTCACGCGGCGCTGAAATCGCTCGTCAAGAGAACTGTGGGTTGGTCCTGCTCCACAGCCACCCTGGCGGCTCTCGGTGGCAATCGATGAGCGCACCAGACCGAGAGGCTGAGGCAAGCTATGCCAATCTTGCTCGGGAGATAACCGGCTTGCCACTGGTCGGGATGACTCTGGCAACCAAAGATATCACCTGGTCTGCACGGCACTGGAACATGGGAACCGGGCGAGAAATCGACTGCACACACGCTGACAACGTCCGAATGATCGGCGACCGCCTCGCCGTCTCGTGGAATGACGCACTCGTCCCGCCGCCGCAAACAACCACCAGTCAGATACGTACGATCAGCGCCTGGGGAGACCGCTGTCAGGCCGACCTAGCCCGCCGTAAAGTCCTCGTCGTCGGCGCGGGAAGCGTTGGACTGGACGTCGCAGTTCGACTAGCCGCGTCCGGTCTATGTCGGATCACCGTCATGGACTTCGACCTTGTCGAAATTCACAACCTCGATCGCCTCATCGGAGCTACGCCACGTGATGCCCGACTGGTTCGCCCAAAAATCCATGTCGCTCTTCGCGAGGCCACAGCCGCAGCTACTGCTGACAACCCCAATATCGAAATCTCCGACTTTTCAATCTGTGAACCTGAAGGCATGCAACTGGCACTAGATCACGACCTGATCTTTTCCTGCGTTGATCGACCCTGGCCCCGCGCTGTACTCAACTCCTTGGCATACACCGACCTAATACCCGTCATCGACGGAGGCATTGCCATTGACCCTCTTGAGGGCGGCGGGATGCGCAACGCTACCTGGAGATCCCATGTCATAAGGCCCGGGCGTCCTTGCATGAGGTGCAACCGTCAACTGGATCTCTCCAAAGTCATCCCGGACAAGAAGGGACTCTTGGACGATCCCTCCTATATTGCAAGTGCTGAAATCCCAGTCGTCCCAGCCACCCAAAACGTTGCTACACTATCCGTTAGCGTCTCAGCAGGCTTGCTAGCCCAGTTCGTCAGCTTTTGCATCGCTCCAGCGGGGCTCGGGGACCCCGGCCCGCTCCAATACTGCCTTGGAACGCATACTCTCGACCGCCCACAAGCCGAAACCGGCACCCATTGCCCTGTCGAGCCTCAAGAAGTCGCTGGGGATATGCGCCTCGACTTCACCGATCGCCACCCCAAAGCCGAGCAGACACGTCAAGAGACGACAACAGTAGGCACACGCGTGCGCCTGCTTCGTTGGCTCGATGACTTTTGTCAAGCTCTCGTCAAGAGATTGGATCGTACTTCGAGTTCTGCTTGCCAGTAAGACTTCAGGAACCGCCAGGTTTTCCGTCGCTCCTAAGTGATTTCAGGAGGCGGCCGGAGGGGAACTCTACGGGTTCGCCGCGGATGGCACCCAAGACGTGAGTAAGCCTCCATTGATCAGACCCCGCGAAGAATTCGAGCTGAAGCATGGAGCAGGTAGCTGCCTGCGGCTACTCCAAGTACCTGCGCCAGTAGGTGCCTTCGCAAATGCCAGCCGCGGTAATTCGGCTCAGTGGCCGTCGGTGCGCCAGGGTGGGGTGCGGGGGTGGTCGAAGAGGAAATCGATGGGCTCGCCTCGGATGGCGGCGAAGGAGTGCGAGAGCCACCAGTCGCTGCCGTGGACGCCGTCGGGAAGGTTGTCGGGACCGAAGAAGCCGACGTCGCGGCACTCTAGGGGATGGGGATCGAGTTGGCCGCCGACGGCCCGGCACAAGAACACCATCGAGTACATCGGCACGGTGGTGAAGCCCCGGCGCAGGCCGTCGTGGATGGCGATGGGCCGCTCGACCTCGCATTCGATGCCGGTCTCCTCCAGCACTTCTTTGACCACCACCTCTGAGGGGGAGTAGCCCACATCGGCCCAGCCGGTGGGGTACAGCCACACCCCGGAGTCGGCCCGCTGCACCAGGAGGATTTCGCCATCGTCGTTGCCCACCACCGCCCCCACCGCCACCTTGGGGGTGACATAGCCGGGAACACCGTCGCCCACCGACTTCATCCACTCGGCCACGAAGTTGTCGGGCGACCATCCCGTGCTCAGCGCAGCGGCCATATCGGCGGCCACGTGCAGCACCTCCTCGAATCGCTCCTGTTCGTATTGGTTGTCGGTGAAGGCCAGACCGGTTCGGGCGATCCCGGCCAATGCCTCCGACCACCTCCGCAGGTCGTCCTCTCCTACAACTGGCCGGCTTTCGTCATTCATAGCCGCTAGTGGTGTGTCGTGGGTTTAGCGCCGTGGATTGCGACGGCAGCGGCGTTCCTCGCAAGGCGCACCGACGCAGCCATACTTGCAGCGTACGGCAAGGAGGAGCAACGCCGCGAGGAGCGTCGATGCCTAGCAGGACACGCGCGAATAAACCCACGACACACCACTAGGTGGTCCCAATCGCCGTCATACCCGGGTGGAGCAAGTGTCGATGGCGTGCTGGAGCGCCAGATTGATCTCCTGAATGTGGTCTTGATCGGTCACTTTGTTGCCCTCCCCGTCGCGCACGTAATAGGCATGGACCACATCCCCACCGAGGTCTTGCACCTTGGCGCTGAGAATGTTCAGTCCAAGCTGCGACAGCGCACTGGTGACTCGGCTCAGCAGGCCGATGCGGGCCTGAGCGGCCAACTCGATGATGGTGGCGGTAGAAGAGGAGTCGTTGTCCACGCTCACCTTGGGGGCGATTACCGGCCGGGGGGTGAAATCGGGCTCGACTTCGTAGGTGCTGATTCGCTCGGCAAGTCGGGCTTCGATAGCTAGGCGTCCGGCCAGGGCCTGTTCCACGTAGGCCGTGACCTGAGGCCAATCGATCTCCAAGCCCAGGGTGCTCTCCACGTGGAACCGCTCCAGCGCCATCCCGTACTCGGAATGTGCCGCGGCCAACAGCACCCGGAGCCCGCTCAGCGCCAGCGCCCCGGCCACCCGGGAGAACATGCCGTGTTGATCGGGGGCGATCACCACCAGGGTGTCGCCTTCGCCCAGCACCAGGCGCTCGCCGGCTTCCATCATGCCCCGCTGTTCTGGGGTGGGGAACCTCGACGTGATCTCGTCGATGTCGCCGCCCTCCAAAACGTGGGCGCAGCGGGCCACCAGCTCGCGCACCAAGCTGGCCTTCCACTTGCTCCACGCCGAGGGTCCGGTGGCCACCGAGTCGGCCTCGGTGAGCGCTCCCAACAGTCGCAGGGTCTCCACCGTGCCGGCCTGGCGGGCCACCTCCGCGATGGTGTCGGGATCTTCCAAGTCGCGTCGGGTGGCCACATCGGGCAGCAGCAGGTGGTGCTCCACCATCGCCACCAGCACGTCCACGTCGGTCGGCGGGTATCCCATCCGGTGCGCGATGTCGGCCACCAGCTCCATGCCCACTTCTGTGTGGTCGCCGGGATAGCCCTTGCCGATGTCGTGGAGCAGGGCCCCCACTACCAGCAGGTCGGCGCGGTCCACCCGCTCGACCAGATCGGCGGCCAACGCCGCGGCCTCGCACAGATGCCGGTCCACCGTGAACTGGTGGTAGGCGTTGCGCTGGGGGCGACTGCGGTTGGGCGCCCACTCGGGCAAAATGCGAACAAACAGGTCCATCTGATCCAGCGCCTCGATCACCGGCGGGGCCGCGGTACCGGTCATCAGCAGATCCACGAACATCTTGCGGGCCTCGTCGGGCCACTGGTCAGGCATGGGGGCCATCTGCGCCTGGAGTCGCTCCAGACTGGGGCGGTCCATGCGCAGCCCGTGGGATGCGGCCGCCCGCGCCAAGCGCAGCGCAATACAGGGATCAGCGGCATCGGCATCAGAAGCCAGCACCGCCCGACCCTCATTGTTCATCACGCCGGTATCCAGCGCAGTGTTGCTGCGACTAGTGCGACGGCGCAACCTCCGGCGCCATTCAGGGGGCAACTCGGAATCCCGAAGCCACGCCCAGATCTCGTCGCTGCGCCAGGCGATCGACCGAGCCGAGCCGGCGATGGCACCCATCATTTCATCGGCGTCGGCGTAGTCCAAGGCAGCGGACACGCCATCTTGTTCTTGGAGCAGAAGCTGATCCCCAGGACGATCGGCGGTTCGGTGCAACTCCACGCGGGCCGCCAGAATCACCTCGTAGTCAGCCCACAGCTTGCGGCTGTCGGCCTCGTCCATCTCGAACACGGCTGCTTCAGCCCACCGTAGGGCATGGACATCTCGCAGTCCTCCCCGGCCCTGTTTGAGGTCGGGCTCCAGCTTGTAGGCCACCTCGCCGCTGCGCCGATGACGCTCAGCCACCCGCTGAGCCAGCAAGGGGAGCCACCGCCGGGCGTTCCGGCGCCACTGAGTGGCATTGTCGGCGGTCAGGTCGGCGGTCAACTCAGCATCGCCGGCGATGTGGCGGCCGTCCAGCAGCGACGTGGCCGTATCCAGGTCGGTCTTGGCCAGGTCTCGGGTCTCCCGGGGCGTCCGCACCGAGTGGCCCAGCTTGAGCCCCTCGTCCCAAATCGGATACCACAGCCGGGTGGCGATATCGCCTATGTCGGGGCGGTCGCGGTGCAAAAGCAACAGGTCGATATCGCTGTAAGGACACAGCTCGGCCCGACCGTACCCCCCCACCGCAACCAGGGCGATGGCCTCGGGATCGGCCACCTCGGCTTCGAAGATGCCCAGGAGCCACTCGTCCATGCGCCGGGCCAAGGCGCGGCACCAAACCGTCCCCACCATGCTGCGATCAGCCAGCAGCTCATCGCGGCGCAGTGCGCCCGTTCTCGCCTCACCTGTCGCCACTACCCGCCGAGGCTAGTAGTCCATTGCTCCAATAGCGATGTACGGCTACGACCCCATCAGCGTGCCCAGGTAGAGGCTGACCACCTTGGGGTCGTCGAGAAGCTGCTGGCCGGTGCCGGTGTAGGCGTTGGTGCCCTGGTCCAGCACATAGCCCCGATCGCAGATCTCCAGGCAGCGCCGGGCGTTCTGCTCCACCATGATCAGCGACACCCCATGCTGGGCGATGTGGCTGACCTGCTCGAACACCTGGTCTTGGTACGCGGGCGAAAGCCCGGCCGAAGGCTCATCCAGCAGCACAACCTGGGGATCCATCATCAGGGCCCGCCCGATGGCCACCATCTGGCGCTGCCCTCCGGACAGGCCGTCGGCCCGCTGGTCCCGGCGTTCGGCCAGCAGGGGGAACAGCTCGGCGACCACCTCGAAGCGCGGTTCGAAGCTTGCCGGCTTCTGGAATGCCCCCATCTCCAGGTTCTCTTGGATGGTCAGCCGGGGAAAGACGTTCTCAGTCTGGGGCACGAAGCCGATGCCCCGAGACACCAGCTCATGAGGGCGCAGGCCGGTGATGTCCTCGTTGCCCAAGCGGACGGTCCCCGATCGGATGTCCACCAGCCCGAACACGGCTTTCAGCAAGGTGGATTTGCCCGCACCGTTGGGGCCGATGATCCCGATGACCTCACCGGGGTGCAGCTCCAGTGAGCAGCCGTTCAAGATGTCGACTCCGGGCAGATACCCGGCTACCACGTCGTCGGCCTGCATCAAGGGGCCTGATTCGCTCATGATCCTGCCCCCGCTCGGCGGCGTCCCAGATAGGCATCGATCACCACGTCGTCGTGAATTGCTTTCCATGGGGGGCCCTCGGCGATGACCCGGCCCTGGGCCAGAACCACCACCCAATCGCTGATGCCGGTCACCACGTCCATGGCGTGTTCGATGAACACCACGCTCAGCCCCTCGTGGGCCAACAGCGTGATGTGATTCATCAGCGACTGGGCCAGGGCGGGATTCACGCCGGCCATGGGCTCATCCAGCATGATCAACACCGGGTCGGCCATGAGCGCCCGGGCCACCTCCAAGAGCCTGCGCTGGCCCCCCGAAAGGGTGCCGGCCAGGTGGTCTCGCATGTGGGCCAGATTGAACCGCTCCAGCAGCTCCTCGGCTTTCTCGGTGTTGGCCTGCTCCTGGTTCTGCCACCGCGACCGGAACAGGGCAGCCGACAGCCGCTCTCCTACTTGGCTGGGAGCGCCCAGAAGCACGTTGTCGAGCACGGTCAGCTTGGCCAGCGACTTGGTGAGCTGGAACGTGCGGATCATGCCTTTGCGGGCCAGTTGGTCGGGCGACGGGGCGATCACCGCCTCCCCATTGAACGACCATCGCCCGGTGTCGGCCCGGTCGAACCCGGTCAACAGGTTGAACAGGGTGGTCTTGCCCGCACCGTTGGGTCCGATCAGGGCAGTCACCACGCCGCGCTCCACCTCTAGGTGGTCGACATCCACCGCCCGCAGTCCTCCAAAGCTCCGGCTCAGGTCGTCCACCACCAGCAGGGGGTTGGGTTTGGGGGCCCCAGGCACCGGGGGCACGGTCAGGATCGGCTCGATCTCAGTGTCGGCAGACGCCGATTCCGGCCGCGGCATTACGTCATCGGGCATCCAACTGCATTTCTGTGCGATTGCCGTTGATGCCCTGGGGGCGGAAGAGCATGAGCAGAACCAGGGCCAGGCCCACCATGCCCACGCTGATAACCCCCTCGGCACCGTCCAGGAAATCGGCCACCGCCCCCGGCAGCCACGACTCGGCGGAGAGTTGGCGCAGGAACGACTCAATCCACTCCCGCAGGAACCAGAACAAGATGGCGCCGAGTACCGGACCTAGGTAGGTAGCCGATCCCCCCAAAAGCAACGCGGTGTAGGCGAAGAACGTGACCTGGGGACGGAATCCGTTGGGGTCGGCCCCCGAGGTCTTGATGGCGTCGATCACCCCGCCCATGCCGCCGATCACCCCGCCGATGATAAGGGCCTGCATCTTGTAGGAGAACACGTTCTTGCCCAGGCTGCGGGCCGCGTCCTCATCTTCCCGGATCGACTTCAGCACCCGTCCCCACGGGCTGCGCACGATCAGGAACACCGCCAGGCTGATCAGCGCAACCAGCACCCAGCCCACAGTGATGACCCACATCTGCTGGCCGGTGAACTCAAATGTGCCGACGCCGTAGCGGTCGCGGGGCCCGTCGGGGTAGGGATTCAGGTCGTAGAACGCCCCGGCGTCGAAACTCAAGCTGAGCGGCCCTCCGGTGAGCCCGATAGCGTCGGTGGAGCCGATGAGTATCCGGATGATCTCGGCAGCGGCAATGGTGACGATGGCGAACATCACCGTATGCAGACGCAAGGTGGGAAAACCCAGGGCTACAGCCAGAGCCACCGACAAAAGCAGGCCCACCAGGATGCCCACCCACAGCGACCAGCCGAAGGTGGCCACCGAGACGCTGGTGCCGTAGGCCCCCAACAGCAAGAACCCGACTTGTCCGATGTTCAGCAGGCCGGTGAAGCCGAAATGCACGTTCAGGCCGATGGCGGCCAAGGCCAGGATCACCGCCTCGGGCCCGAATGCCGCTCGGGCCGCGTTTCCGAAAATGATGTCGAAGTCCACCTATCCCACCCGAGCCTTGATCCCGAACAGGCCCTGGGGCCGGATCAGCAGCACGAGGATGAGGGCGACCAGCGGCACCACGAACTTCAACTCAGGAGAGATCCACAGCGTGCTCACCTCGGTGGACATGCCGATGATCAGCGACCCGGCCAGCGCACCGAACGCCGTGCCCAGCCCGCCGAGCTCCACCCCGGCGAAGATCAGCAACAGGAGTTGGAAGCCCAGGAACGGGTCGATGTCAGTGTCGAGGCCTTGAAAAACACCGCCGAGTCCGGCTAGGGCGGCTCCCATGGCCCACACCATCAGCACCACCCGGTTCACATTGATGCCCGATGCCTCGGCCAAGCTGGCGTTGTCCGACACCGCCCGGGTGGCCTTGCCGAAGCGGGTTCGCTGAAGCATCAGACCCACAGCCAGCAGCACGGCGATGATGGCCACCACGGTGACCAGCTCTCGGGGGGTCACCGCCCAGGGTCCGAACTCCCACCGCTTCTGCACTTGGAAGTCGTTATAGGGAAGCGGCTCCGCTCCGAAGAACAGCTGGATCAGCTGGCGCCCGAGCAGCGACAGGCCGATGGTGACCACCACCAGCTGGAAGATGCCCAGCCGTCGGCGCCGCAGCGGGCGGAACAGTCCCGTTTCCAACCCCGCTCCCAGCATCCCGCACACGATCATGGTCACGATGGCCGCCGCGACCAGGTTCAGCTCGCCCCAAGAGCTGTTGAAGTACCAGGCGATAACTGCGCCGAAGGTAACCAACTCCCCGTGGGCGAAGTTGACCAGGCCGGTGGTTCCGTAGATGAGCGACAGGCCGATGGCGCTCATGGCGATGATCAGGCCGAATTTCAGGCCGTTGAACACCGTTTGCGCCGCTCGCTCCCCGAATGGAGTGCCCCTGGGAGCCTCGCCCACCGCGAACACCACCGCTCGGGAGGCGCCCACAGTCACTGCCGCCTCGACAGTGGACTCGAAGCCCTCCCTCAACCCGATCCCGTCGGGGAGAGTGCCCTCGTCGAGGGTGACTCGGTAAGTGCCAGCACCAGGCACCATTACCGACCATCGGCCTTCTGAGTCGGTTACCGCCCGGCCGATCCTCGTGCCGGATTGGTCGGCAACGGTGATCTCAACCCCGGCGAAGAACTGGTCAAAGCCCACTCGAAGGGTGCCCTCGAGCACGGTGGGCGAGGTCTCATCGGCGCCCCCGCCCGACTGGGCTGCGGCGGGGATCGACCATGTCAGCATCACACACAACGCCAACCCGGCCAGCACTATCCCCTTGCGCATCGACCGCCACGTTACCGCTTCGCTACGCGGCCTCCGTGAAGGGCTGCGAACCGCCGGCAATCAATTTCCCTCCCCATTTCACGGGCCGTCCGGCAGCGAGCACAATGGGGGCGTGGGCGACTGGGAGCGACTGCGGAGCGGACTGGCTGAGCTGGACCGGGTAATGGTGGCCTTCAGCGGCGGGGTCGATTCCTCATTCCTCGCCTGGGTGGCCCACGATGTGCTGGGCGAACGGGCCCACGCCGTGACCGCGGTATCGCCATCGCTGGCCGAGGCCGAGCGCCGAGACTGCGCATCGCTGGCCGCCGAGTGGGGTCTTCAGTGGCACGAGGTACACACCACCGAGATGGAACACGCCGCCTACGTGACCAACGACGGCGAGCGGTGCTACTGGTGCAAGGACGCCCTGATGGAGGCGGTGGCCCCGCTGGCCGAGGCCGCGTCGTGCACGGTGGCGCTGGGGGTCAACACCGACGATCTGGGCGACCATCGTCCGGGACAGAGGGCCGCGGCCGAGCGGGGCGCGGTATTTCCCCTGGTTGAAGCGGAGTTCTCCAAAGCCGACGTTCGAGACTGGTCGCAGCGGCTGGGGCTGCGCACATGGGACAAGCCGGCCGCCCCGTGCCTGGCCTCCCGGATTCCCTACGGGACGCCGGTAACGCTGGGAGCGCTGGCCTCGGTGGAAGAAGCCGAGGCCGCCCTGCGGCAAATGGGCTTCTCCGAGCTGCGGGTGCGCCACTACGGCGACATGGCCCGCATCGAGGTGCCCGACGAGGGCTTGGCCGACGTCGTGGCCCAGCGGGCCGCGGTGGTGCAGGCGGTGCGCTTGGCCGGCTACCGGTACATCACGCTGGACTTGGAGGGCCTCCGCTCCGGCAATCTGAACGCCGCCTTGGGCCTCGGCCCCTCGGTCCAGCGGCCTTGACCGACCGCGAACTGCTGACCGCCGAACGAGAGCTTGCCGAGCGCGCTCGGGAGCTGTCGGAGGGGATCACCCAAGCCCTGCCCGGATGGGTGGTGTCGGCGGTGCATCGCCGGCTTCTCGCAATGAGCTCGGAAATACAAGAGGCAGCTGAGGCCGCGGGAGCGGCCGCCGCGGCTGAGATCGGGGGTGAGGTGGCCCGGCTGCTGGCCGGCGACATCGACGACCAGCGTGAGAACCCCCTGGCAGTTTTGCGCCGGGCGGTTCGCTATCCCACCGAGGTGCTGATCGCCGCCGGCGCGGTCCCAGTGGATCGGGATGATTTCGCCATCGACCGGTTCCCCGACGACATCTTTGACCTGACCCCGGCGTCATTTGGTGACATCCACCCCGACCTGCAATCGCCTGGCCTGACATGGGGGGCAGCCAAGGCATTCGTGCATCGCCGACGCCACCGCTGACCAGGATGAAGCCAGTACGGAGATGAAAGCGCCAAACCTGACATACTGGCGGTGCCAACAGGCGGAATAGTCGTCAATTCAAGGGGAGTAGTGATGGACGCTGATACCGCGTGGGTACTCATATGTGCCGCACTCGTGCTGTTCATGGTGCCAGGGCTGGCTCTGTTCTACGGAGGCATGGTCGGCACGAAGAACGTGCTCAACATGATGAACATGAACCTCTACTGCCTCGGCATCGTCCCCCTGCTGTGGGCGGTGGCCGGCTACGGATTCGCCTCCGGAGACTGGAGCTTCCCGCTGTTCGGAGATTTCGACGCTTTCTGGCTCAACGGCGTGGACGACATGGTGGCCAAGAGAGAATTCGTGTTCGGCATGACCTTTGCGGCCATCACTCCTGCGCTCATCTCCGGTGCGGTAGCCGGGCGGATGAAGTTCTCCGCCTGGGCCATATTCGTTCCCGTCTGGTCGTTCTTGGTGTACTCGCCGGTGGTCTATTGGATCTATGGCGGTGAAGGCTGGATCTTCCAGTTGCCGGCCCACGACTTCGCCGGCGGCACCGCCATCCACATCAACGCCGGCGCCGCGGCCTTGGCTGTTGTGCTGATACTCGGCCCCCGCAAGGGCTGGCCCCGCGATGTGGACTTCCCCCACAATCTGCCCCTCGTGCTGCTGGGGGCCGGCATCTTGTGGTTCGGCTGGTTCGGATTCAACGCCGGCTCGGCGCTGGCCGCTGACGTCACCGCCTCCCACGCCTTTTTGACCACGTTCTTGGCCGCGGCGGGCGGGCTGTGCTCATGGATGCTGGCCGAGACCATCAAAGACGGCAAGCCCACCGCATTGGGCATGGCCTCGGGCATCGTGGCCGCCCTGGTGGCCATCACCCCGGCAGCCGGCTTCGTGGGGGCAATGTCGTCCATCGTGATCGGCGCCGCAGCCGGCGTGCTGTGCTTTTTGGCCATCGGGCTCAAGCTGCGCTATAAGTACGACGACAGCCTCGACGTGGTGGGCATCCACATGTTCGGCGGCATCATCGGCGGGGTGCTGATCGGGTTCTTCGCCGATTCCGGGGCCATCGAAGGGGCCGACTTCATCGACGGCGTCTTCTTCGGCGGCGGCGAGCTGCTGGGCAACCAGATCATCTCCATTGCCGCGGTCATGGCCTACAGCTTCGTGGCCACCTACATCATCACCTGGGTGCTCCACAGCACCATGGGGATCCGGGCCTCCGCCGAGGACGAGAGCGTCGGCCTCGACCAGTCGCTCCACGCCGAGACGGCATACAACAGCTAGACCGTACGACCCCCGGACTGGGCTGGCCGTTGCCCGGCTCAGCCCAATTCGGCCAGGTCGACGTCTTGGCTGCCGGTGACGGTCAACTCGCCGTCGATGAACTCGGCGATGATGTAGCGGCCGAATGTGGGATCACCCACGTCGTCGAGTTCCAGCGGGCCGGATACACCGTCGTAGTCGATGTCAGCGCCCTCGGCTACCAGACCGGCGCACTCGGCGTAGGAAAAGCACTTTTGGCCGCCGCGTGTCACCGCCTGAACCTGGTCGATGACATCGGGTCCGGCGGTGGAACCGGCGGCCAGCGCAGCCAAGGCCAACACCACCACACAATCGTAAGCCTGTCCACCGTAGGCCACGTCGCCGCCGGTCCGGTCAACCAGGCGCTCGCTGAACTCGTCGCCTCCTCCCGCCGTCACAGCCACGAAGCCGTCGAGCACATTGGGATTGGATGGATCCACCGTTTCAGCCAGGTGCCGGTCGTAAATGCCGTCGCTGGCGTACATGGCCTCGGGTGGGATACCGGCCTCAAGCATTCCGCGGATGATCTGAGCGCCCTCGGCGAACGTGACCAGCACCACCGCGTCGGCGCCCATGCCCTCGATCGCCGCAACCGTGGCGTCGAAGCTGGTGGCATCATCGTCATAGGAGATGATCTGGTAGGCCACTCCCAGCTCGGTGAAGCTCTCCGCCAGCAGGCTCGACAGGGCGTTGCCCCAATCATCGGCTCGGGCCGGGATGGCCACGTTGGTGGCCCCGTCGGCCGCCACGATGCCGGCCAATATCGGCGACACCGCCTGGTCGGGCGGCACGGTTCGGAAATAGAAGGCGGCGTTTTGCTGGGTTGTGAACGACGGCGAAGTGTTCGACGGGGAGCACTGGGGGATCTGGGCGTCGTAGAGGGTCTGGATGAACGACTGCGACACCCCCGACGCCGCCGCTCCCACAATCACATGAGCCCCCTCGCCCAGCAGTCGATTGACCGCTTCGGGCGCGACATCGGGATCGGTGGCGGTGTCGCCGGTCAAGAGCCGCACATTGCCGCCAGCCGCGGCGATGTCCTCCACCGCCAAGTTAACGCCCTCGATCATCGGTGAAGCCAAGAAGGCCAGCGGGCCGGTCTCGGGCAGCACTTCTCCGATTACCAACTCGAAATCCCCAGACGTCGGTTCCGCAGCTTCCTCCGGCTCAACCTCTTCCACCGGTTCAGCCGTCTCCGCAGCTTCTGAAGGCTCAACCGTTTCCTCCGGCTCAACCGATTGTGCGGTCTCGCCGCTGTCGTCGTTGCCGCATCCCACGGCGATCAGCGCGATCAGCGCTGCTGCCCAAAACAAACGTCTCTTCTGCATGGCATGAAGCTTGTCATATTGAGCTACAGCAGCCGGCCGAGCACTGTTTCGATGGGGGCCACCATGCCGGTGAAGAAAGGGCCGAACTCGGCGTAGCGGGCCGACGCCACGTCGTAGCGCATGGTGTACACCACCTCTTTGAGGTCGTCGGGGTGCTCGCAGAACAGCGTGACTCCCCATTCGTAGTCGTCAATGCCGGTGGAGCCGGTGATGAGCTGGAGCACCCGGCCGGCGAACGTGCGGCCAGTGGCCCCGTGCTCATACATGAGCTCGCGGCGGCGCTCGAAGGGCAGTTCGTACCAGTTCTGGTCAGGGTTGCGGCGCTTGGACATGGGATAGAAGCACCACGCCGGCTTACCCTCAGGGGGGAGCTGGGGATACAGCCGAGCCTGCTTGGTCTCTTCCGGCAACCCGGCGGCGTACTCCGACAGCTCGGTGAGCGACACATAGGAGTCCACAATGTCGAGCCCGCTCTGCTGCACTGTGGTCTGAAAATCCCTCAACCGCCACAGATCACGGTGCAGGGCCATGAACGCGATATCAGCCTTGTGGCCGAGCACGGCCACTGTCACCACTTGGACACCCCCGGCCTCCGCCTCTTTGACCATGGTGGTCAATGCATCGGGCGCCGCGGCGGGGCCAAGCTTGCCAAAAAGGTGCAAGACACCGATGCCGATCGATGGCTCAACTGGTGGGGCGTTATCAGATACATGGTCGCTCATCGGGAGCTGAGCCTCCTAAGGCACATCGATGTCTTGAACTCTGACCACTTCGAGGGCGCCGTTGCGCACCTGGGCAATGCCGAACCGGCCCACCGAGATGTCGCCAACCTCGTCTAGGTCCAGCGGACCCGACACTCCGTCATAGTCAATGTCCACATCCTCTGCTAGCAGAGCAGCGCACTCGCCGTAGCCGAAGCACTTCGTGCCATAGCGGGTAACGTTCTGCACTTCGGCGAGAATGTCTGGGCCGTCTGTCGAACCTGCCGCCAGCGAGGCCAGAGCCAGCACAATCACGCAGTCATATGCCTGGCCGCCAAAGACGACGTTCCCGCCGACAACCTGCGACAGCCTCTCGTTGAACGCAATGCTGCCCGAGGCGGCATAGACCGTGAACCCGTCGAGCAGCTCCGGGTTGCCAGGACTCACAATCGACGGGAGCCCCACATCGAACATGCCCGCACCACCGTGCATCGCGATGGGCGGCACTCCTGCCTCTAGCAGGCTCCGCACAATCTGCGCGCCCTCCGCAAACGCGAGAATGACCACGGTATCGGCCCCCATGGAACCCACAGACTCCGCTATGTCCTGGAAGTTGACCGCATCCTGGGAAAAAACCACCACTTCAGAGGCCACGCTCAGCTCTTTCAGGCTCTTGGTCAACTGTTCCGAAAGAGACTTTCCCCAGTCATCACCCCGAGCCAAGATAGCCACGTTTGTCCCGCCAGTGCGTGCGATGTTGTCAGCCATGACCGGCGCGTCGGCTCGGGTAGTCGTGACCGTGCGAAAGAAGAACTCGGCGTTCTCCTGAGTGCTGAAGGCCGCCGACGTGTTCGACGCCGCACACTGGGCAATCTGAGCCTCATACAGAGTCTGGATTATCCCCTGGGACACCCCTGAGGCCGCCGCCCCGATAATTGCGTGGGCACCCTCGCCCAGCAGCCGGTTGACGGTCTCTATTGCGATATCAGGGTCGGTGCCCGAGTCGCCGGCCAAAATCTCTACTCGGCCGCCGCCAGCCCGCACATCCTCCACTCCGAGGCGCACGCCGGCGCTCTCTGGCGGATATAGGAAGCTGAGTGAACCTGTTTCCGGCAACACGACGCCGATTACCAGTTCGGGGGATTCGGTCAAAAAGTCTGCCGCGCCGTCGGGCTGCGGCGCCTGCGCTGGCTCAGCCGTGGTGCGCTCTTCGCTGGCGCTTTCGGATCCGCCGCCGCAAGCTGAGCTGATCAGCGCCGCAGCCAGGACCAGGGCAAATGACCTGACGAACCGACGGCTCATCGCCCTGAACCGTGCATGGTCAGTCGCCGAAGCCGTTCACCAACACCGCGAAGTGGCGGCTGGTGGCATCGTGGCGCTTGCCCACCACTGCCGAGTAAGCATCAGATTCCCACACCTCACGGGCCTTCTCCTTGGAGTCGAACTTGATCACCACGGTCTGGTGGCCGGCGGTTTCGCCCTCGATCACCTCTGACTCAGTGTCGAATGCGACCAGTTCGGCGCCGTCGCCGATGCCCAGAGCGCCCGCGGCACCCTGCATGTATTCCCCGTACAGCTCGGGGTTGTCCACCTGATAGTTGACGATGATGTATGCAGCCATGGCCCACTTCTAGCAGACCGGATCAACCTAGGACGAAGAGGCCAGGTCATCCCCGAACAAAAAGAAACGCGCCGCCGGGATGGCCGCCGCCGGTGCTGACCACCACCACCTCGGCCCCATCCACCTGCCGTCCGCCGCCGTGGCCTCGGAGCTGGGTCACCGCCTCGTGCAGGAACCCATATCCGTGGAGCCGCCCGGCCGAGAGCTGACCCCCATGGGGGTTGAGCGGGATCTCGCCGTCGCGGGCGATGCGAGTGCCCCCCTCCACGAACGAAGCGCCCTCTCCCTTGCCGCAAAAGCCCAGGCCTTCCAGCCATGACAGGGCGTTGAAGCTGAACCCGTCGTACAGCAGGGCCACGTCCACGTCGGCCGGCTTGAGGTTTGTCCGGCTCCACAAGTGAGCCGAGGGACCGTCCACCATGGGCTCGTGCAGCAGCGTTCCCTGATCCCACGACATCCGCTCCCGCATCTGGGTGCCCACCGCCTCCACCAGCACCGGGCGGTGGGGGCCGTCGTAGGCGCAATCCACCGCCGACACCACCAGGGCAGTCGAACCGTCGCAGGGCACGTCGCAGTCGAATAGACCGAATGGAGTGGTGATCATCCGGGCGTCCAGATAGTCGTCGATGGTCATCGGCTCTTGGTAGATGGCCACTGGATTGTGGGCCGCCCCGGCCCGCTCGGTCACCGGGATCCACCCCAGCTGCTCCCGGGTGGCGCCGTAGCGGTGGAAGTAGTGGCTGGCCATGAGTGCAATCCAGTTGCCCGCCGACATCGCTCCGTAGGGCAGACGCCACTCCATCTCCCCTGAAATCCGAGAACCGCCACCCACACCGGTGTTCTGGCGATTGCCCCAGGCGATCGACGTGGTCTCCCATACGGTGCGAAAGCACAGCACATGGCGGCACAGCCCTGAGGCCACCGCCAGCATGGCGTTTACCACTGCCCCGCTCTGGCCGGGGGTTTCCCCGGTCCCGCAAAACCACGTAGGGGCGATGCCCAACGCATCGGCCACCGGGTAGATGCCGCCCTCGGAGTGGCCGCCGTCTTTGGCGCCGCCGCCGGGGTAGGTGGACAGGCCGTCGATGTCGTCCATGGTCAGCCCGGCATCGGCCACCGCGGCCCGGCAGGCGTCGAAGGCCAGCCCCATGGGATCGCGCCCCAGACGGCGGCCCACCTCCGACAGGCCCACCCCAGTGATGGCCACCTTCGACTCGAACTTCTCCACCGTGGGCATGGGCCGTACCGGCGCCGGGGCGGGCTCGGGGTATTCGGCCGCCTCAGAGACCGGCTCGCCAGTGGGGGCGAACACGGGCAGCCACACGTCTTTGTGCTGCTCGAAGCGCACCGACACCGGCAGGCCGACAACCACGTCGTCGGGCTCGGCGTCCACGATAAGGGTGGTGAGCCGCACCAAGGAGTCCTCCTCGATGGCCACCAGCCCGATCACGTAGGGAACTTCCATGTCTGCCAGCCAGGGCTGGTAGTTGACGGTGACCCCCACAACCGTGGCCCGCCCCGACACGTCCCTTACCTCGGGCGATCCCCCGCAGCCGGAGCACACCACGCCGGGGGGGTGGAGATAGCGGTCGCAGGCCCCGCAGTATTGGAATCGCAGCGCTCCTTCGGCCCCGGCCGTCCAGAAGAACTCGTTTTCGGGCGTGAGCTTGGGCAGCGGGCGCATGCCCAGGAGTCTTACGCAGACGGGGAATAGAAGTTGAGTTGGCCGTCGCGGACGAACCCGGCCAGGCACAAGCCGGCGGCCGCGGCGGTCTCCACCGCCAACGCGGAGGGGGCGCTCACCGCCACCAGTACCTCGAACCCCGCCGCCCATGCCTTCTGCACCATCTCGAACGACGCCCGACCGCTCACGAACAGGCCTTGGCCGCGGGCAGGCAACTCTCCGTCGAGCAGCATCCGGCCCACCACCTTGTCCACCGCGTTGTGGCGGCCGATGTCCTCTCGCACCACGGTGGGCTCGCCCCCGGCACCAAAGGCGGCCGCGGCGTGGACTCCGCCGGTGGTGCCGAACAGGTCTTGAAAGGCCCGCACCCTCTCGGGCACCGCGGCCAGCACATCAGCCGAGATGGGCGGCCCGCCGGCGGGCAGCGGACTCAGCCGCTCCCGCAGCGCCTCGATGCTCTCAGCCCCGCACAGTCCGCACGCCGAAGTGGTCAGTCCCAAACGGGGGGTGGGCGGCGGAGCGCCGTCGGTCTCCACTGTGACCAGGTTGAACTCGGTGTCTGCGGCCGGCTCGTTGGCGCAGTAGCGGATGGAGGTCACCGAAGCACTACCCAGAAGCCCTTCGGTGAAGCAGAATCCGGCGGCCAACTCGAAGTCATGCCCCGGCGTGCGCATGGTGGTGGTCACGGTAACGGCGTCGAGCTCGATGGTGAGGGGCTCCTCCACAATCAGGTCGTCGGGGCGTCTTTGCTCGTGGAAACCGTCCCAATGGCGCACCAGCACCCGCTCGGAACGCCCCCGGGTCATGACAGGCGATACATCTTGGAAACCACATGGTGCTGGAGTTCCAGCCCCATTGCCGCCATGGCCACCGAGGAGTGCAGCACCTCTCCGTCTACCCAAAAGCGCCGCTCGGTGGCGGTCACCGGCTTGGCCGAATCGGTGCCCAGCACCGCGGTGGAGGCCAGTTGGATGTCGCGGCCTTCCACCTGGCCCTCCAACACCTCGGCAATGCCCGAGGGTTGTGCTAGCACCAGCTCGAGTCGTCCATCGCCCTGGGGGCGCAGAAACCCGCTCTCGGTGTGCAGCGGCAGGCCGGTTCCGGTGTCCTTGGTCTTCTGCACATAGGCCAAAAACGGCTTGCCCACATGGGTAAAGGAAACCTCCTCGGCATAGGAGAAGTCCTCAATGGTGGGATACACACCGGTGCCCGTGCCCTGCCACGTTCCCAACAGGAATGACAGCGGGGCACATGCCGGATGAAGCTCGACCATACCCCGACGTTACCGCCGTATCCGGCAGAACAGGACCGCTGGGGCGATTTTCGGCTCGGGGCGGAAACCGCCCGTTGCCGTCGGCTGGGGAGCCTAGAAGTCCATGTCGGGCATGCCGCCGGGCATGCCGCCGTTCTCCTCGGGCTTGTCGGCCACCACCGCTTCGGTGGTCAAGAACAACCCGGCGATGGAGCCGGCGTTCTGGAGCGCTGAGCGGGTGACCTTGGCTGCGTCGATGATTCCGGCGCTCAGCAGGTCCTCATAGTCGCCGGTGGCCGCATTCAGCCCGGAGTTGCCCTCCAGGTTGCGCACCCGCTCGACGACCACGCCGCCTTCGAGGCCGGCGTTGACCGCGATCTGAGCCAGCGGTCCTTCCAGCGCCTTGGACACGATGCGAGCACCAGTGGCCTCATCGTCGGCCGACAGGCTCTCGGCCGCCTTGTTGACAGCTTCCTGGGCCCGCAGCAGGGTGACGCCACCGCCGGCAACCACGCCTTCTTCGATGGCAGCCTTGGTGGTGCTGACGGCGTCTTCGATGCGGTGCTTCTTCTCTTTGAGCTCCACCTCGGTGGCGGCGCCCACCTTGAGCACGGCCACACCGCCCGACAGCTTGGCCAGGCGCTCTTGGAGCTTCTCCCGGTCGTAGTCAGAGTCGGTGTTTTCGATCTCACCCTTTATCTGCGCGATGCGGCCCTCTACGTCGGAGCGAGCGCCGGCGCCCTCCACGATGGTGGTCTCGTCCTTGGTGATGACCACCTTGCGAGCCCGGCCCAGCAGGTCGAGGGTGGTGTTCTCCAGCTTGAGGCCCACCTCTTCGCTGATCACCTGGCCGGCCGTCAAGATGGCCATGTCCTGAAGCATGGCCTTGCGGCGGTCGCCGAAACCAGGAGCCTTCACCGCGGTGGAGTTGAAGGTGCCCCGGATCTTGTTCACCACCAGGGTGGCCAGGGCCTCGCCCTCAACATCTTCGGAAATGATCAACAGCGGCTTGCCTGCCTGCATCACCTTCTCCAACACCGGCACGATGTCGCGAACTGCGGTGATCTTGGAGCCCACAAACAAGATGTAGGGCTCGTCGAGCACAGCTTCCATACGCTCGGCGTCGGTGACGAAGTAGGGGGAGATGTAGCCCTTGTCGAAGCGCATGCCCTCGGTGAAGTCCAACTCCAAGCCGAAGGTCTGCGACTCCTCCACGGTGACCACGCCGTCCTTGCCCACCTTGTCGATGGCCTCGGAGATCAGCTCGCCGATCTCGGCGTCGGCCGCGGAGATGGCCGCCACGTTGGCGATCTGGGCCTTGTCGGAGGACACGTCCACCGACTGGGAGTGGATAGCGCCTACCGCTGCTTCAACCCCCGACTCGATGCCCTTTTTGATGGACATGGGGTTGGCCCCGGCGGCCACGTTCCGCAGACCCTCGCGCACCATCGACCAGGCCAGCACGGTGGCTGTGGTGGTGCCGTCACCAGCCACGTCGTCGGTTTTCTTGGCCACCTCTTTGACCAGCTCTGCGCCGATCTTCTCGAAGGGATCCTCCAGCTCGATCTCCTTGGCAATGGACACGCCGTCGTTGGTGATCGTGGGGGCTCCCCACTTCTTCTCCAAAACGACATTGCGACCCTTGGGGCCAAGCGTGACGCGCACCGCATCGGCCAGCTGGTTCATTCCCGACTCCAGCGCGCGACGCGCCTGCTCATCGAATGAAATGATCTTGGGCATCCTCGAACACTCCCTTTTGTACTATCGGCCTGCTACCAGCGTCTATCGCGCCAGGTTTTAGCACTCTCAGTATGAGACTGCTAAAGGTTACCGAGGAGTCCGAGAAACGCCAAACTCAAGTGGTACGGAAGTGAGAAATCAGCCGCCAGCCACCGCGGGCACGATGGCTACCGTCTGGCCGTCGGGAACCGACGTGGCCAAACCA
This sequence comes from Acidimicrobiales bacterium, assembly GCA_965208505.1. Classification (GTDB taxonomy): domain Bacteria; phylum Actinomycetota; class Acidimicrobiia; order Acidimicrobiales; family Bin134; genus Poriferisocius. The sequence continues at coordinate 3,932,655 of OZ242339.1, read as the reverse complement.
TCGGCGAACCGCACGTCGTCATCGTCCACGAACACGTTGACGTACCGATGCAGCCCGCCCGACTCGTCGATGAGGCGATCCCTGAAGCCAGGATGGGTGGCGTCCAACGATGCAATCACGTCGCGTACTGTCCCACCCTCAACGGTCACTTCACTAGCTCCCCCGGCCAGCGGGCGAAGGGTGGTCGGTATCCGAACAGTGACGCTCATGGGCAATGATGCTATTCGGATGAAGCGCTGGAGACGACTCATAAACCGGAGGCAGCGGTGACCGGTCGGCGGAGATTCGCGGCTGGAGAGTTCACAGCCTCCGACCTTGCAATCCGCAAGGGGGCAGCGACAGTGTCGGTCTGTCTGCCTGCCCGCAACGAGGAGGCCACCGTTGGATCAATCGTGCAAGTGATCCGCGCCGAGCTCATGGACAATCGGGGCCTAGTAGACGAGCTGATCGTGATGGACGACCACTCCACCGATCGCACCGCCGCGGTTGCCAAAGACGCCGGGGCCACTGTTGTGGCGTGCGCCGACGTGCTCACCCACCTCGGCAACCAGCCCGGCAAGGGCGAGGCGTTGTGGAAGTCGCTGTTCGCCTCCACCGGCGACATCGTGGTGTGGTGCGACAGCGACGTGGCCAATTTCGGCCCCCACTTCATCTCCGGTTTGCTGGGTCCGTTGTTGATTGATGATTCCATCGGCTATTGCAAGGGCTTCTACCACCGCCCGGTGGGGGCCGACCAGCGAGGCGGCGGGCGGACCACCGAGCTGGTGGCCCGGCCGCTCATCGCCCTTTTGTTCCCCGAGCTGGGCGACATAGTCCAGCCTCTCGCCGGTGAGTACGCCGGGCGGCGGGAAGTGCTGGAGAGGGTGCCGTTCGTCCAGGGCTACGGGGTGGAGATGGGCCTGCTCATCGACGTCTGGCGACTGGCGGGATATGACGCCATCGCCCAAGTGGACTTGGGCACCCGCGTTCACCGCAACCGCCCACTGCACGAGCTGTCGTCCCAGGCCACCGAGGTCATGCAGGTTGCCCTGCACCGGGCCGACCGCACTCTGGTGAACACGGCCATCACGGTGCGCCGCCCTGGCTTCGGCGACACCGAGATCACCATGCAGGAGCGTCCTCCTCTCGTGGAGGTCACCGGCTATTTCCGCCAGTCACACTGAATGAGCGAACCGACTACGACTCCAAAAAGTCCAAGACCACTTGACTGACCAGGCGTGCGGTGTCCTCCATTGCCGCATCGGTGCCATACCGATCGCTGAGACTGATCAGTTCCCCGCTAACCGGGGCGCCAGAGCCGTCCACCCTCCCTACCACGGTCAGCATCGGCACCCCGGCGGCGGATGCCATCTCGCCCACCCCTCCCACCACCTTTCCCTGGAGCGATGTGGCGTCCAGCGCCCCCTCACCGGTCACCACTAGATCGGCCCGCTCGATGCGGCCGTATAGATCAACCTCCTCAGCCAACAGCTCGAAGCCGTTGCACAGCTCGGCCCCCACGCACGCCAGCCCGCCGGCCAAACCTCCAGCCGCCCCCGAGCCCTCCAAGTCACCCACATCCACCCCGTAGTTCTCGGCGTACACCTGCCTCAGCCGTTCCAGGCGGCGACGCAGCAACTCAACCTGCGTTGGGCTGGCGCCCTTTTGGGGGCCGAATACTTCGGCGGCGTCCACAAAACGGGTTCTCACGTCGCAAGCCACGGCCAGCTCCACTCCCCTGAGCCTTTGTGTGGGGTACATGGCCCGCAACGCTCCCAAGCCCCCGTCGGTGGTGGCCGAACCCCCTACCCCTACCAGCACCCGGCGAGCCCCCCGCTCCACCGCGGCGTCGATCAGCTCCCCGGTTCCATAGGTGGTTGCCCCCAAAGGATCATTGGCCTCGGCCCCGCCCACCAGCGCCAAGCCTGAGGCCCGGGCCATCTCGATCACCGCGGTGTGTCGGTGAAGTCGCCACGGGGCCTCCACCGGGTCGCCCAGAGGTCCGGTCACAGTGGACCTCCGATTGGCCCCGCCCACCACCTCCAGAGTGCCCTCGCCCCCGTCGGCCATGGGAGCAGCGTCAACTGTCGCCCCAGACTGTTCAGCAGCCAGCGCTATGGCATCGGCGATTTGAGCAGCAGAGGCCGTTCCCCGGAACTTGTCGGGGGCGGCGACGATATGCATGCAGAGGCAGCCTTCAGGCTGTCCAACTGTCAGCCAGCGCGCTGGGCCAGGCTGTCAGGACCGATCAGGATGAGGACGTAGGCGTTGCCCAGCGTTTCCAGGGTGATGCCTCCGGGAGGTGGATCGGGCATCGGCCACAGCGGCTTTTCGCTCTCACCCAGCAGTCTGGCGATGCACTGGGCATCCACTTCATACCCAGCCCGATAGTAGAAGGCCGAGCCTGTCTGAGGACTGGCGTTCACCGGGGGCAGCGTCACGTAGTTTGCCGCGTTCAGCTCACCGGACAGCCCGCCAGCCGCTCCACCCACGTCGGTGCCGTTGGCCACCAACGCGCCGATGGTGGACGGATCGCGGCACTCGAGCTCTTCGTCGGGGGCGGGAGGCTGGGTTACCTCGGGAGCGGGCTCAGACGCCTGGGTTTCCTCGGGAACCGGCGCCGGAGTGGCAGCCGCTTCGCCGTTGCCCGATGGGGTTTCGACCGGGTCGGGGACCTCCTCGGCCTCCATCGTCGCCTCGGCAGTCGGCTCGGTGGTGGCGACCGCAGAGGAATCGTCTTCGTCGTCGAGGCCGCGGGCTAGAACGAAAGCGCCCGCTGCGATAAGGGCGAGAACCAGCACTACTCCCTTGAGCGCCATCTGGTTGTTGGGTGCTCGGTTGGATTCCATATTGCCTCTGGCTCCGGACTGTTAACGCGACGGCTGTCGGCCAACCTCTGGCTGACCGAATTTCGACCGCCTGCGGCGATCGCGTAAACGCCGCAGACGCCGTACGACCATCGGGTCGTACTCCATTGCATCCGCTTCTTCCAATAGTTCGTTCAGCAGCTGATAGTACCGAGTCGTGGACAACTCGAAGCGCTCGCGTATAGCCGCTTCCTTCGACCCGGTCTCCTGCCACCAGGTGCGCTCAAAATCCAAGATCGCCCGATCTCTTCTTGCGAGAGCCATTCCACAAGCGTTACCCACCACTAGGCGCTATTCAAGCACCCTCCCCAATCGGCAAGCCTTATGCTCTTGAGCGGAGGCTCCAACAACCTCATAATCACCAAATTCGACGCCCGAGTAGCTCAGTCGGCAGAGCAGCTGTCTTGTAAACAGCAGGTCGCAGGTTCGATTCCTGTCTCGGGCTCTTTTTGCAGTGCGACTTTGGGGCTTTGGGGCACAGGGCCATGGGAAAACCCCGACTATGTTTGCCCGATGCCAGCAACAACACCACCCTCAGCGCAGGTTGCCGATGAGCCTGCTGCCTACGCGGTGGGCGCAGCCAAGCACTACGGGAGCGGCGCGTCCGAGGTCCGGGCTCTCGATGACGTGGACGTAGCCTTCGCCTCCAGCGAATTCACCGCCATCATGGGGCCGTCCGGATCGGGCAAGTCCACCCTGATGCACTGTATGGCCGGACTCGACACCCTCACCTCCGGCCAAGTCTTCATCGACGGCGAGGAGCTGACCGCGATGACAGACCGCCAGCGCACCGAGCTGCGGCGCGAGAAGCTCGGCTTCGTCTTCCAAGCCTTCAACCTGGTGCCAATGCTCAACGCCCGCGCCAACATCGTCTTGCCCCAACGACTGGCCGGACAGGACCCCGACGAAGAATGGCTCGAAGAAGTGGTGTCCACGGTGGGGCTGGGCCATCGCTTGGACCATCGTCCCAGCGAGCTGTCGGGAGGCCAGCAGCAGCGGGTCGCCGTGTCGAGGGCGTTGGCCTCCAAGCCCAAGCTGGTCTTCGCCGACGAGCCCACCGGGAACCTCGACAGCACCACCAGCAATGAGATCCTCACCTTTATGCGCCAGGCAGTAGACGATCTCGGCCAGACCATCGTCATGGTCACCCACGACCCCAAGGCTGCCTCCTATGCCGACCGGGTGGTGTTCCTGGTGGACGGCAAGATCGCAAACGAGATGCGCGACCCCACCAGCGACGCCGTTCTGGATCACATGAAAACGCTGGGCAACTGACTCGGCATGCTTGCCATTGCTCTGCTCAGAGTGGTTCAGAACCCTTTCCGGTACATCGCCACCGCTCTCGCCATCATCTTGGGGATCGCCTTCTTCACCGCCACGTCGGTACTGACGACATCTTTCGAGAATTCGATCAACACGAGCATTGAAGAGAGCTTCGAGGACGTCGACGTCTCGGTGCGCTCCACCAACAAGATCGATACCCCGGTATTCGACGCCCGTGAGCGAATACCAGCGTCGCTGGCCGACGACATTGCCGCGATCGAGGGCGTAGCCGGTACATTCCCCTACCTCGCGGGGTACGCCCAGGCTGTCACCGCCGAGGGCAAGACCATTGGGGGCGCCGACCAAAACGCGCAGGGAATCGCGTGGATCGACGACCCCGGCACCAACCCGTTCGCGGTGGCGGACGGTCGGGCCCCGGCTACCGCCGACGAAATCGTCATCGACGCCGACACCTTCGACGAAGGCGGCTTTTCCCTTGGCCAGTCGGTGTGGGTGCTGCCCGCTTCCGCAAACGCACCCTTCACCGTCGTGGGGATCATCGTCGACACGGAGGGCAGCTTTCCGGGCCAAGTCGTGTCCTTCACCCTGGAGGGGGCGGCTGCGGTGTTGGGAACCTCCGACGTAGACCAGATCTTCGTCGAAGCCTCCGACGGCACAACCCCTGAAGCGCTCGTGGAGCGCATCAATCAGAGCTTCGGTGGGGAGATCGAGGCCGTCACCGGCCAAACCCTGGTCAGCGAATTCCAAGATGTGATCGGCTCGTTCGCCCGGATCATCGAAATCGCCCTTCAGATCTTCGCCGGGGTGGCCCTGTTCGTCGGGGCGTTCGTGATCTACAACACCTTTACCATCACCGTCGCCCAGAGGATGCGCGAGATGGCGCTGCTGCGGGCGATCGGGGCATCCCGCCGCCAGGTGACGGTGAGCGTTTTGGGCGAGTCGACGGCAATCGGTTTGGTCGCGTCGGCTCTCGGCGCAGCCGCCGGAATCGGAATCGGCTGGATTCTGCTCCGACTCCTCGGCGGTTTTCTCGGGGACTTGGACATGAGCCTGCACATTCCCACCAACGCGCTCGTGGGAGGTGTGTTGCTGGGCACCGCCATCACCGTGGTCGCCGCGTACTTCCCGGCCCGCCGCGGGGCTCGAGTGGACCCGGTTCAAGCACTTCGCGAGACCGCCACCGAGTCTGTCTCAGCGGGCCGGGGCCGCACTCGCGCCGGGCTCGCGGTTCTGGCCGCGGGGCTGGCCATCGCAGTCTGGGCTGCACTTGGCGGCGACTCCAGGCTGCTCATCGCCGCGGTCCCGCTGGTGGTGATCGCCGCCGTGGTGCTCGGTCCGGTGGTAGTGAGGCCGCTCGGCCAGCTGCTCACTGCGCCGCTGGTTCGCTCCGGCTCCATCACGGCGGAGCTGGCACGCGATAACGCCAGCCGCAATCCCAAGCGAACCGCCACCACTTCGCTGACGCTCATGATCGGGGTGGCCCTCATCGCCACCGCCACCATGTTCGCCGCCACGCTCAGCAACCTGATTGCGGGAGACCTCGACGAGGAGCTGCTGGCCGACCAGGTTGTGGAGATCAACTCCAATTTGGTATTCGTGGGTGCTGGGCTCGATCCCTCAATCGCCGCTGAGATCGCGTCCCTCGATGGCGTGGAAGCCGCGGTGTCGGTGCGCGACTCATTTGCCGAGATCAACGGCGACTTCACCCCGGTCACCGGCGCGAACACCGCTGACTTGGCCGTAGTAGCCAACGTAGAGGCCGTGGAAGGCACCGTGGCCGGGCTCGGCCTCGACGAGGTGGCCGTGAGCACCGATGCCGCCGAAGGCCAAGACTTGGCGGTGGGCGATCGCGTCTCTGTTCGGTTCCAACAGGGGACCGCGATCCTGACCGTGGCCGGCATTTACGACCGCGGCGATCAGCTCTTGCAGAGCTGGCTGGTGGACAACTCCGTTCTCGACGCCCACCTGCCCCGCAGCCTCGACACCCGCATCCTGATCCGCACCGCCGGCGCCGGCGCCGCGCCGCTCGCCCATATAGAGGCCACCCTGGCCGGCAACCCCACAGCCAGCCTCAGCAGCCGAGACGACTACATAGACGATCAGGCCGGCCAGCTCGACAACCTGCTCGTGTTGCTCTATGCCCTGCTCGGCATGTCCGTGGTGGTGGCACTGCTGGGCATCGTGAACACGATGTCGCTGTCGATCTATGAGCGCACCCGAGAGCTGGGTCTGTTGCGGGCCGTCGGGATGACCAGCAAGCAGCTACGGCGGACCGTGCGCTACGAGTCGGCCATCATCGCTTTGATCGGAACCCTGGCCGGCTTGGGCCTCGGAGTGTTCTTGGGCTGGGCCGCTTTTGACGCCCTCGGCCTGGGCTACTCCGATTTCACCGTGCCTTGGGGATCGCTCATCGCCATCGGCATCGCCGGCCTCGTCGCCGGGCTCCTGTCGGGTATCCTCCCCGCCCGCCGAGCCGGGCGTTTGGAAGTGCTCGACGCGATCGCCGTCTAGTCTCAGTATGGGTATCGAATTGGAGTTTCTGTGGCAGAGGAACCGGCTTGGTCGATGGGAATCGAGGAGGAGTACCTCCTTGTGGAACGGGAGAGCGGAGCCCTCATCACCGAGCAGCCGTCCGGGATCCTGGAGACGGTGGCCGGCCTGCACCACGGCCTCGTGGCCCGGGAGCTGTTCAGCTCGCAGCTCGAGATCGGCACCGGCATCTGCACCGACTTCAAGCATCTGCGGGCCGACATCGGACTACTGCGCCTAGCAGTAACCGAGGCCGCCGGCGAATACGGGCTGGCGCCGATAGCGGCCTCGTCCCACCCGTTCGCCCGCCTGCACCAGCAAAAGGTGACCGAGGGGGAGCGCTATCAGGCTCTGGCTGAGGATCTCCAAGGCATCTCCCGCGGGCTGGTCATCTCCGGGCTGCACGTCCACGTAGGCATTGAAGACCCCGACTTGCGGGTGGACCTGATGAACCAGGTCGCCTACTTCCTGCCCCACCTGCTGGCCCTTTCCACCTCGTCGCCGTTCTGGGAAGGACGCAACACCGGCCTCAAGAGCTACCGCATGGCGGTGTTCCGGTCGCTGCCCCGCACCGGGCTGCCGGAGAAATTCGACTCGTGGGCCGAGTACCGGCGCCATGTGGACGTGCTGGTGCGGGCCGGGGTCATCGAGGACTCCACCAAGGTGTGGTGGGACATCCGCCCGTCGGAGCGCTACCCCACCCTGGAGATGCGGGTCACCGACCTGCCCACCAGGATGGAGGACACGGTTGCCGTAGCGGCCCTGTACGTGTGCCTGCTGCGGATGCTGTGGAGGCTCAAGCTGGAGAACCGCCGCTGGCGCAGCTACGCCAACTTCTTGGTGTCGGAGAACCTGTGGCGGGCCGAGCGATACGGGATCAGCGACCGCCTCATCGACTTCGGCAAAGGCGAGATGGTGCCGATGCCCAACCTGGTGGAGGAGATGATCGAATTGGTCCGGCCCGACGCCGAGGCCCTCGACTGCGTGGCCGAGGTTGAGCATGCCCGCACCATCTGCCAACGCGGCACCTCCGCCGACCGCCAACTGGCCGTATACCAGGAGGCACTAGCAGAAGGCGCCACCGACGAAGAAGCCCTCCACGCCGTAGTCCAATCCCTAATCACCGATACCCTCGCCCCACCCCAGACCTAGTCGACGGCCTTCCGGTGGCGGGCGACTTCGAAGCAGCCGATAGCGGTGGCGGCGGCGGCGTTGAGCGAGCTGAGACTGCCTGACAGGGGGATGGTGGCCACCACGTCGCAGCGCTGGCGGGCCAGGCGGGAGAGGCCGCGGCCCTCGCTGCCCACCACCAGGGCCACTGCGTCGGCGGCCACGCTCATGTCGTACACCGATGTCGGCGCGGCCACGTCGAGCCCTACCGACCACACCCCCAACTCGGCCAGGCGGGCCAAGGCGTTGGGGATGCCCGGCACCAAGGCCATGGGCACATGTTCCACGGCCCCAGCGGCGGCTTTTGCCGCGGCGGGGGTGATGTGGGCGGCGCGGTGCTTTCCCAGCACTGCGCCGGTGACCCCGGCGCATTCGGCGGTTCGCAGGGCCGCCCCGACGTTGCCCGGATCGGTGATCCCGTCGAGTACCAAGAGGAATGGGGGCCGGCCATCGGAGGGGCGGGCCAGCTCTTCCAAATCGTGCTCCCTCAGAGGCGCGGCCCGAGCCATCACGCCCTGAGGGGCCTCGGTGACGGCCATCGACTCGAACTTGGCCTTAGCCACCTCTTTCAACGGCACCCGAAGCTCGGCGGCCAGCTCCACGATCTGGGCCAACATCCCGGCTTGGTTCTGACCGGCGGCGACCACCACCTCATGGGTGGGGCGGGCGCCGGCCAGCAGAAGTTCCCGCACCGCCTGACGGCCCTCAACCCGATCACCGCCCAACCCAGATGGTTGGCGGCGACGCTCTCGGTGTTCGCCGGGCTGACGGCCCTTCCCCCGGTTCCCGCCCTGGTGCCCCTTGCCTCGGTTCCCGCCTTGGCCTCGGTTTCCGCCCCCGCCTCGGTTCCCGCCTTGGCCCCGATCCTCTCCACGACCTCGCCCTGGCTTCGGGCCCCTAGAGCTCATGGTCGCTCGATCAGCGCCACTACCCAGCAGGCCAGGCCCTCGCCTCGGCCCAGCGCCCCCATTGCCTCGGCCCGCTTGCCCTTGAGAGTGACCGGGGCGCCGACCACGCCGCTGAGCCGGGCTTCCATCTCCTCTCGACGGGAAGCGATGCGGGGTGCCTCGGTCACCACGGTGCAGTCGGCGTTAACCACCCTCCAGCCCGCCTCTGCCAATCGGGACACCGCGTCGGACAACAACACGAGGCTGTCGGCACCGGCCCATGCGTCGTCGGTGTCGGGGAACAGCACGCCGATGTCGCCCAAGCCTGCCGCACTCAACAAGGCGTCAGTCACCGCATGGGCCACCGCATCGCCGTCGCTGTGGCCCACCAATCCCGGCGAGCCTTCGAAGCAGACACCGCCCAGGATGAGAGACCGGTCGGGATCGTCGCTGAATCGGTGGGTGTCGAACCCATGGCCCACCCGAATCTCCCCGCTCATGTCGCCAACCATGCCTCAGCGGCAGCCAGATCGTCGGGGTGGGTGATCTTGATATTGCGGGAATGGCCCTCCACTGAAACCACGGAATAGCCGGCGGCCTCAACCAGGCCAGCATCGTCGGTGGCGTCGCCGGCACCGGCATGGGCTGCCCGCAGCAGGTGGGCCCGAAATGCCTGCGGAGTCTGCACCGCTTGCAGCGAGTTGCGGTCCACCACTCCCCCATCCACCCTGCGGATGGTATCGGTCACCGGCACCACCGGCACGGCACCCGCAGCACCCGATTGCACCTCGTCGATGACCCTCTTGTAGACGTCAGCGCCAGCCAGCGGGCGGGCCGCGTCATGAACGCAGATGATGGCCACGTCATGGGGCACGGCGCCCAAACCATTGCGGACCGAGGCGACCCGGCTCGACCCCCCCGCCACCACCTCGGTTGCATTCAACTGGGCCGACTCGGCGGCCACGTCGGATGCGGGCACCACAACCACCACCCCGTCGCTCACCTGGACGGCCACCGCCACACTGCGGTCTACCACCCGTATGCCGGCCAGCTCCAGATACTGCTTGGCACCCCCGAAGCGGGTGCCCGAGCCAGCGGCCACGATAACCGTCCACACCGAGGGTCTGGTCGCCATAGAGGTCAACCACTCAGAAACTCGATGGCCCGGGCCCAGGCATCGGCCGCGTCGTCGGGGCGGTGGGCAGGGCGGGCGGGGTCATGGACGAAACCGTGATCGGCGCCCTCGTAAGACACAATTGCCGCACCGGCCGCCTCCAAGGCGGCCACGTCATCGGCCGGGGTGAACGGATCTTCGGTGCCGATGATGGCCAATAGCGGACACGGATCGCCCGCGGCCAGCAGCTCCAGCGGCTCGCCCTGGCCGGGGCCTCTCCAGTGCTCGGGCAGCCGGATCATCCCGTAGAAGGCGGCCGACCGGTGGAAGCGCCCGGTGGCCGCCGCCTTGATGGTGTACATGCCGCCCATGCAGAAGCCGGCGATCACCACCGTTTCGCATTCGGTGGCATCGGCCGCGGCCGATACATCGGCCAGCACCTGGTGGTCGATCAACTCGCAGACCGCGGCCATCCGCTCCTCGGCCGCCAAGTCTTCTCGACCGGGGAAAACCTGGGGAGCGCAAACCGTCCACCCTTGCTCGGCAGCAAGCCGGGCCACGTGATTGTCGAACAGCGGCCGCAGGCCCATCAGGTCGGGGATCAGCACCAGTCCCCGGTCGGCACCTTCGACCCGGGCCAACTCAGCCGGCGTTCCCGTCGACAACTCGATGCGCATGGCCCTTGTTTAGCCCACCGAGGGTGCACAACGGGAGCACAGGTGGGAGCATTAGGGCATGGCTCATCCTCATTTGGAGCTCATTGCCCGGCCCCGACGCAACCGGCGCACCCCGGCCATTCGTGACATGGTGCGCGAGACCGAGCTCAGCCCGGCCCATCTCGTTTTACCCCTTTTCGTACACCGAGGGCCCGACGAGCCCATCGACTCGATGCCCGGTGTGAACCGCTGGAGCCTGGACGGCCTGGTAGGCGAGGTCGGTCGGGCCGCCGATTTGGGAGTTCATGCGGTGGTGCTGTTCGAAGCCGCCCCCGAGGAGCTCAAAACCCCGACCGGCGACGAGGCCTGGAACCCCGACGGGCTCATCCCTCAGACCATTGGGGCCATCAAGGCCACCCATCCCGACACGGTGGTGATGACCGATGTGGCCCTCGACCCCTACAACAGCGACGGCCACGACGGCATCGTGGCCCCCGACGGCACCATCGTCAACGACGAGACGGTGGATGTGCTGTGCCGCCAGGCCCTGACCCACGCCGGCGCCGGCGCCGACATCGTGGCCCCCAGCGACATGATGGACGGCCGCGTGGGGGCCATCCGGGAAACTCTCGACCACCAGGGGCACACCGAGGTGGGAATCTGCGCCTACACCGCCAAGTACGCCTCGGCGTTCTTCGGCCCCTTCCGGGGAGCGCTGGACTCTGCCCCCCGCTCCGGCGACAAGAAGACCTACCAGATGGACCCGGCCAACCGCCGCGAAGCCCTGCGGGAGATGGAGTTGGACATTGCCGAGGGTGCCGACATGGTCATGGTCAAGCCGGCCGGGCCCTACCTAGACGTGGTGAGCCGCTTCGCCGAGGCCTCGGTGGTGCCGGTGGCCGCCTATCAGGTAAGCGGCGAGTACCTCATGATCAAAGCCGCCGCGGCATCGGGTTGGCTGGACGAACAGTCGATCATCGCCGAAACCCTGACCGGGATCCGCCGAGCCGGCGCCGACGTCATCTTGACGTACTTCGCCGTACAGGCCGCCCAGCTCCTCAGTTAGCGCAGCGCCCCGGGTCAGGTACGGGGCCGACGGCGGAAGAAGTCGGAGAAACTGGTCACCACCGCGTGGCCCGGCGTCTGCTGATCTTTGGGTCGGTCGTCAGCCAACAGCGCGGTGGACATCCCCAGCGCATGGGCGGCATCGAGATGCTCAGCGGTCACGTCTACCAGCAGCGAGTTCTCGTAGGGCACCGACGTGGTCCGACGCAATGCCTCGTAGACCCCCGGTGCGGGCATGCACACCCCAACATCGCTGCTCACGATCCAGGTATCCACGCCTATGATCTCAAGCCGTTCCCGCAAGGCCGACGACCATGAGGAGATGTCGTTGGTAAGGCAAGCCAACGGGAGCTCACGGCGGGCCATCTCGGAAATGAAGTCCCGGGCGCCGGATCGCACGGTGTACTGGGCCAAGAACGCCTCGGTGAGCTCAGCGGGATCGTCATCGAGGCCAAGACCGGTCCACAGCTCGCCCGGGGTGATCCGGCCCAAAACCGCATGGTGGTGGAGTTGCTCCACATCCTCGTCGTCCACGTCTGAGCCGCGCTCGGCAGCAAAAGAAGCGAGAAGCTTGGCCGGGTCGTCGGCCGGTTCGAACAGCACTCCGAGCGGGTTCAACACCACCAGCCGCAACCGTCGCGACGGAGGATGAGCCGGAGCGGATCCCGTCGTCCGGGCCAGTGACTCCTGAGTCACGGTTGGGTCCGTGCTGCGGTCGCGAGCCCGCCGCTCCAGCAGATAGCCGGCCACCGCGATCAGCACCGAGAGGCCAACCAACGCGAACGCAGCCCAAGCCACCCATCGAAGGGTCACCGCGAGGCTGCTCTCATCTTGAGCGGTCATCTCCAGGCGTGTCGCTCGGTCCCCTCCGAATTGCAGGACCTCTTCCCGCTCAGGGCCCACGGGCAGGTCCAGCACCACTCGCATGGCGACCCCGTCCAGCACGCTCTCCAAGTCGCCGGTGGGCTCGCCGAATGGCTCGCCGCCCAGGCGCTCGGTGAGTTCGGGGTCGGTGAACAAATCCAGTCCATCCGACAGGTCCACCACTCCGCTTACCCGATAGTCGATTTTGGCGAATGAGGTGTCGCGCCCAAAGGTGAAGTCCCGGAACACGTCGTCTGAGTTGAATATCTCAGCCAGCACCGACTCGAGTTGCTCGGGGGAGCTGAAGGGCTTGGACGCGGAAAAACTGGTGCGGCCCTGATCGTCGATTCGGGGCTCGTTGTACGACCAGCCCGATGCCGGATTCTCTATGTCCTCGGTCAGCAGCAGCGACGTGATGTCGGGGTTCAGCGCCATTGCCGCCTCGTCCAGCGCCACGTCCACCGTGACCACCCCGGAGCCGTTCTCGTTGAAGCCGATGCCCACCTCAATGTCAACCTGGCAGGCGGTCAATCCCAAGGCCAGGGCCACAAGCAGCACTGCGGCGCGCAACCGGGGAAGCCTGCGGGCCACTGAGGGCATGAAAGCCCGCCGCCTAGCGGCCCGCCTGCCAACCCCTCCGGGCATGCCGATTAGGCGCCGGCCAGTTCTTCCACCGGGGGCGGTTCGAAGCCCTCGATCGCCCGGAAGCAGATCCGCTCCGAGCCGGGTTCGTCAGGGTCGTCCTCCGCGTCAACCAGAATCGTCTCCCCGGCCCGGTACTCCTTCCACAAGAGCCGCTCCGAAAGCGGATCCTCCACCAACCGCTGGATGGCCCGACGCAACGGACGAGCCCCCAACGTGGGGTCGTAGCCCCGCAAGGCCAGCATCACCTTGGCCGATTCGGTGAGCTCCAACCCGATGCCCTGAGCCTCAAGCTGGTTTTGCAACCGCTTGATCATCAAGTCCACGATCCGGGTCACCTCGGCGCGGGTCAGCTCGTGGAACACGATGACCTCGTCGATGCGGTTCAAGAACTCGGGCCGGAAGTGGTCCTTGAGGGCATCGGTGACCTTTTCCTTCATGCGCTCATAAGTGATGGCCTCATCGGCCTTGGTGAATCCCAGATTGGCTTTGCGCAGGTTCTGGGTGCCCAGGTTGGAGGTCATGATCAGCACGGTGTTGCGGAAATCCACCGACCGGCCGTGGCTGTCGGTCAGGCGACCCTCCTCCAAGATTTGCAGGAGGGTGTTGAACACGTCGGTGTGGGCCTTTTCGATCTCATCGAACAGAACCACCGAGAACGGCTTGCGGCGCACCGCCTCGGTGAGCTGCCCGCCCTCCTCGTAGCCGACGTAGCCCGGCGGAGAGCCCACTAGCCGACTGACCGTGTGCTTCTCCATGTACTCGGACATGTCCAGGGCAATGAGGGCCTGTTCGTCGCCGAACAGGAACTCGGCCAGCGTCTTGGCCAGCTCGGTCTTGCCCACCCCCGACGGTCCCAGGAAGATGAACGACCCGCTGGGCCGCTTGGGGTCTTTGAGGCCGGCCCGGGTGCGGCGGATGGCCTGGGACACCGCCTTGATGGAGTCCTCTTGGCCGACGACCCGCTTGTGCAGCTCATCTTCCATGCGCAGGAGCTTGGCCGTCTCCTCCTCGGTGAGCTTGTAGACGGGGATGCCGGTCCAGATGGACAGCACCTCGGCAACCGCCTCCTCGTCCACCTCGTCGAAGAGGTCCACGCCCTTGGCTCGGATCTCCTCTTCCATCTGCTCCTTGCCGGCCAGCAACTCCTTCTCCTGGTCCCGCAGCCGCCCGGCCTCCTCGAAGTCCTGCTGCTCCACCGCGCTCTTCTTCTGGGCGACGACCTGGGAAAGCTGGTTCTCGAAGTCCTTGTAGTCGGTCGGGGTCTCCATGCGCTTTATGCGTAAACGGGAGCCGGCCTCGTCGATGAGGTCTATGGCCTTGTCGGGCAGGTGGCGGTCGGATATGTAGCGGTCGGCCAGGTTGGCCGATGCCACGAGGGCCTGATCGGTGATGGTGACCCGGTGGTGGGCCTCGTAGCGGTCCCTCAGCCCCTTGAGAATCTCGATGGTGTGGGCGATGGTGGGCTCTTCCACCTTGACGGGCTGGAATCGGCGCTCGAGCGCCGAGTCCTTCTCCAGGTGCTTGCGGTACTCGTCAAGGGTGGTGGCCCCGATGGTTTGAAGCTCGCCCCGAGCCAGCATCGGCTTGAGGATGGAGGCGGCGTCGATGGCCCCCTCGGCCGCGCCCGCGCCCACCAGAGTGTGCAGCTCGTCGATGAACAAGATGATGTCGCCCCGGGTCTTGATCTCCTTGAGCACTTTCTTGAGGCGCTCCTCGAAATCGCCCCGGTAGCGAGACCCAGCCACCAATGCGCCTAGGTCGAGGGTGTAGAGCTGCTTGTTGCGGATGGTCTCGGGGACGTCGTCGGCGGCGATTTTCTGGGCCAAGCCCTCCACGATGGCGGTCTTGCCCACACCGGGCTCTCCCACCAGCACCGGATTGTTCTTGGTGCGCCGGGACAGCACCTGCATGACCCGCTCGGTTTCCCGCTGCCGACCGATCACCGGGTCGAGCCCGCTGTCTTTGGCCAACTTGGTGAGGTTGCGGCCGAATTGGTCGAGCACCAGCGATCCTGAGGCGCCCTCGCCGCTTCCTCCAGGAGAAGTGGTGGCCTTTTCCGAAGACCCCGCACCCTGGGGGCCGCCATAGCCCGACAAGAGTTGGATGACCTGCTGGCGGACTCGGGAAAGGTCGGCCCCCAGCTTCACCAGAACCTGCGCGGCCACCCCCTCGCCCTCTCGGATCAGGCCCAGCAAAATGTGCTCGGTGCCGATGTAGTTGTGGCCGAGCTGCAATGCCTCTCGAAGCGACAGTTCCAGCACTTTCTTGGCCCGAGGGGTGAAGGGGATATGGCCCGACGGGGACGAGCCCCCCTGGCCGATGATCTCCTCCACTTGGTTGCGCACCGCTTCCAGAGAAATGCCCAGCGACTCCAGCGATTTGGCCGCCACTCCCTCGCCCTCGTGTATGAGGCCCAGCAAGATGTGCTCGGTGCCGATGTAGTTGTGATGGAGCAGGCGCGCTTCCTCTTGGGCCAGCACAACGACCCGGCGAGCACGATCTGTGAATCTCTCGAACAAGGCAATCTCCCGATTGGGGTTCAACTCTTGAGTGTAACCACCCCACCCCCCAAATTCGTTCCCGAAACTCCAACCGCCTCTCTGAGCGGCCAAAACGGCGGGACTGCCACCGTGCCTGGATGGGGGAATTCGGAGATGGCGACACTACGCTGGACTCGTGGTTCGCAGCCCCCTCGATCTTATTCCCACCATGGCGCGCGACCTGGAACGACTGGAGTCTCGTCTGGAAGATTCGGTCCAGACCCAGGATCCATTTCTCACCGAAGTGGCCAGTCACCTGATACGCGCCGGGGGCAAGAGGGTTCGTCCGGGATTCGTGATCGCGTCGGCGGCCATCTCCCAGAACCAGCCGGAGCCAGCCGATGACGACGTTCTGACCGGCGGTGTAGCAGTGGAGTTGGTCCACCTGGGGTCGCTGTACCACGACGACGTGATGGACGAGGCCCAGGTGCGGCGCAACGTGGCCAGCGTGAACGCCAAATGGGGCAACCTACGGGCCATCCTGGCCGGCGATTTCCTGTTGGCTCGGGCATCAGAGCTGGCCGCCTCCCTCGGTACTGAGGTGGCCGGACTGCTGGCCGCCACCATTGGGCGACTGTGCGAGGGCCAAGTGCGGGAATTGCAGGACACCGGCAATCCCGACCGCACCGAGTCCTCCTACACCGACTCCATAGAGGGCAAGACGGCCTCGTTGCTGGCCACCTCATGTCGCATCGGCGGACTGGTGGCCGGGCTGGATCGGCCGACAGTCGACACCCTCACCGAATTCGGCCGCTACTACGGTCTGGCCTTCCAAGTGGTGGACGACATCTTGGACATCGTGGCCACCGACGAGCATTTGGGAAAACCGTCGGGCAACGACCTGCACGAGGGGATCTACACCCTGCCGGTGATTCGGGCTCTGCGCTCCGGCTGCGGCCCCCAGTTGCTAGAGCTGCTGGGCGGGACGGTTTCGGACGCCAGCGTCCGCACCGCGCTGCAACTAGTGCGGACCAGCGGCGGAGTGGAGGAGGCACTGGAGGTGGCCCGGAGTCATGTCCAGCAGGCCTCCGAGAGTCTGGAGTCGCTGCCCCCTACCACTGCGACCGCCGCTCTCCAAGTGGCCACCGATCATCTCATCGACCGGGCCCGCATCCCCCTGGGGGATCGCTAGCGGGCTTTAGCGCTCCGGGGGCTCGGGGCGCAGCGTGGGGAACAGGATCACGTCGCGGATGTTGGGCACGTCGGCCAAAAGCATGACCAGGCGATCCATGCCCACTCCCAGACCGCCGGTGGGGGGCAGCCCGAACTCCAGAGCCCGCAGGTAATCCCAGTCCACCGCCATGGCCTCGGCGTCGCCGGCATCCCGGTCGGCCGCCTGATCTTGGAAACGGGCCCGTTGCTCGTCGGGGTCGGTCAACTCGCTGAAGGCGTTGGCCAGCTCCCGGCCGGCCACGATGGCCTCGAAGCGCTCAACCCATCCGGGGTGGTCCCGATGCTCCCGAGCCAGCGGCGACACCTCTTTGGGGTAGTCGCACACGAACACCGGTCCCCATAGCTCGGCCTCGGTGGTCTTCTCGTAGAGCTCCAAGAGGAGCTTGCCCGGACCCCAGCGGTCCTCTACCGGTATCTCCCAAGCCGCGCAGTGCGACCGCAACTCGGCCAGGGGGGTGTCGAGGTCCAACTCCAAGCCGCTGTGGACAGCCAGCAGGTCTAAAAACCGGGCCCTGGGCCATGGCGGGGTCAAGTCCAGTTCCCGCCCCCCATAGCTGACAACGGTGGTGCCCTTGAACTCCAGCGCCAGATGGGCGACCAATTGCTCGACCAGCTCCATGATGTCGCCATAGTCGGCATAGGCCCAGTACAGCTCCAGCATGGTGAACTCGGGATTGTGGCGGGTGGAGATGCCCTCGTTTCGGAAGACCCGAGCAATCTCATACACCCGCTCCAGACCTCCCACCACCAAACGCTTCAAGTACAGCTCTGGAGCGATCCTCAAGAAAAGGTCCATGTCCAACGCGTTGTGGTGAGTGCTGAACGGCCGGGCCAGCGCCCCCCCGGGCACCGGGTGGAACACCGGCGTCTCCACCTCGATGAACTCCCGGCCTTCCAGCCAGCGGCGGGTGAGCGACATCATCTCTGATCGCAGTCGAAAGGTCTGGCGGGCCTCCTCGGTTACCCACAGATCCACGTAGCGCTGACGGAACCGGATGTCGGGGTCCGACAACCCGTGCCATTTGTCGGGAAAGCTCCGCCGGGCCTCGGCCAAAAGATCCCATGACTCCACCTTTATGGACAACTCCCCGGTCCGGGTCTTCATCACCTCACCGCTCACCCCCACCCAATCCCCCAGGGACAGGTCGCAGAATCCGTCGTAGTCGGGGGTGACCTTGGACGGTGCGAAAAGCTGGATGCGTCCGGTGGCGTCTTGAAGGGTGGCAAACGCCAGCCGGCCCTGCACGCGCCGGAGCATGATGCGCCCCGCGACCGAAACGGTCTGCCCTGTCTCAGAACCTGCTTCAATGCCGCCGTGTTGGTCTTGGCATTCGGCGGCGGTGGCGGTCGTCTCGAATCGGTAGGGGGGACTCACTGGCTGCCCTACTGGTTGCGCCGGTGGACCAGCCACAGGCCGTGGAGGGTCAGATAGGGCTCGACGAATTGGATGGACTGCGACAGCGGGGCGATGAGGTGGGCCAGTCCACCGGTGGCGATGACCATTGCTTCGCCGTCCACGGCCGCCGAGAACCGGTCCACCATGCCATCAATCTGGGCCACGAACCCATAGATGACCCCCGATTGAATGGACTCAATCGTGGTCTTGCCGATCACGCTGCGGGGCTCGGTGAGCGCCACCGGTCCCAAAGCGGCCGCCCGGCCCACCATGGCTTCCAGGCTTACCTCGATTCCCGGCCCAATGGCCCCGCCCATGAACTCGCCGGCCTTGGAGATCACGTCGAAGTTGTTGGTGGTCCCGAAATCGACAACCACCGCAGGACCGCCGTAGAGGTGGTGGGCGGCCACTGCGTTGGCAATGCGATCGGCGCCCACCTCGCGGGGGTTGTCATACAAGATGGGGATGCCGCTGCGAGTGCCCGGTTCGATGACCACCGGTTCGAAGTCCAAGTAGCGCTGCACCATCATCCGCACGCTCTCCCGGATCTGGGGAACCCCAGAGCACACCGCCACCCCGGTGAGGTCGTCTTCCATAGCCACGTCGATGCTGTCCAGCAGGCTGCGCAGCAGCACGGCCACTTCGTCGGGCGTGCGCTCATGCACAGTTGACAGCCGCCAGTGCTCGATCAAACCGTCATCGGCGCGGCATTCATCGGCACGTTCGGCCTCATACAGACCGACCACTGTCTGGGTGTTGCCGATGTCGAGCGCCAACAGCATGGGGGCTCCTGATTCGTACGTACTTGTCTTGGCACCCGCCCGATTCGGATGCGCGATCCCTATTTTCTACTCTCCCCAAGCAACGGTCTAAGCATCGGCAGAAAGTAGAGCAGATGAAAACTCCATGCCTGTAGTCTACCAACACCGGTGACAATATTCCTCTGAATTACTTATAAATAGCTAATATAAATGTATAATCACTGTAAAGATATGATCTTCAATCACAGGAATCGCAGTGGCAACAGACCAACGCCCACCGCCAGATGTAACCGTGAAATGTTCTGAGCCTTCGAGAAAACGTGGGGTGCAGGCGGTTTGGGGGTCCCTGTTTGGGGTCGAGTCCCCAACAGTGTCCATACCTCAGCATGGCCGCGGTTCGGATGCCGTCAAGCGCGGGCATCTAGGGCGTTGACAACCAAATCACGAGTTCTGTGCCGAGGCTCGGCTGGACTGCGTGACCGGCAACTCCTCGATGTGAAGAAGAAGCGCATCACCGCTCCGCTGACACCCGATGGATTCACATTCGAGAACGTTTACACGCTTAGACCGCCCTTCGAACCAAGGGGCAGAGACAGCAACCCAAGCAGGGTGAAACGATGACGGTGCAGGCGTTCGTCGACGAGTCCAAGCGCAGGGGGGTCTACTTGGTTTGCGCAGTCTTGATTGACCCGAAGGATCTCGCCAACACCCGCGGAAGCTTGCGGGGAATGCGGCTGCCCCAACAGAGGCGACTGCACTTTGCCAAGGAGAGCGCAAAGCGCCGTCAGTTCTTGTTGGAAGAATTGACCAGACTGCCTGTTCGGGCCTGGGTCTACTCTTCGGCTGCGAAAGAGCCAAACGCCCGACAGGACATCATGGCTGCACTACTGCGCGACCTGAGCGCTCTCGATTGCAGGCGGCTCGTCATCGAGCGCAGGGAGGCCAGCCAAGATGCCAGAGAGAGCGCCCAAATTGCCACAGCCAACCGCAGCGGGGAAGGGCCGGCCGAAATGAGCTATGACCATCTCAGCGGGCACGAGGAGCCGCTGCTGTGGGCAGCAGATGCGATGGCGTGGGCCTATGGCGCTGGGGGCGACTGGCGACGACGATCCGCCAGTCTCATTGAATGTGTCCGCAATGTCGACTCCGGCTGCTGATGCTGGCGCGCAAGAGCCCGGCCACTCACCGTCCGGAGAGGTACCGGGCTCCACTTCCTCGGGCTACTGCCCTCAGCACCCTCAATGATAGCGATTTGGGGGGCAAGTGCAAGCAGCTCTTTGTGAGCCACTACAGACTCAAGGGGCTTGGGGCGGTGCAGGAGGCGTAATTGCAGCTAGTGGTCCGTCTGTGAATTGGCAGGGGCGGATTGCGACGGCAGCGGCGTTCCTCGCAAGGCGCACCGACGCAGCCATACCCGGAGCGTACGGCAAGGAGGAGCAACGCAGCGGGGGGCGTCGATGCCTAGCAGGACGCCCTGATCAATTTGCAGACGGACCACTAGATCAGGAGTCGAAGCCCAGGCCAGTCTGGCCTTCGGGGGGTTTGTGGGCGAGGCGGGCGAGTTCGGGCCAGGCTTGGATGAGGCTGTTGTAGGCGAGGGCGTCGGCAGCCCAGTTGTTGCGCTCTGAGGTGTGGTGGAGGCTATAGGCGAGTTGGCGGGCGGGTTCGGCGAGGCCGCCGAGTTGGCGCAGGAGGGCGGCGGCGGGTTGCTCGCCGCCGGTTTCGAGTTGGCGGGCCAAGTGGTTGACCGCCTCCCACACGGTGAGGCGGTCGTCGGCGACGGGATCCCAGTTCTCGTCGAGCTCGCGGCGGGCGACCAGGCGGACTCTGCCGGCGTGGGAGGAGGCTATGCCTGCGGCGACGAGACCCTCGACGGAGGTGTTGCGGGATTTGGAGAGCTGCTCGGCCTGCCCGTAGTCGCCGGGATCAAAGCCGTGCTGGGCAAACCAGGTGAGCGCCCAACGGGTGTCGGCATCCAAGTCGGCCTCCGCGCTCTCCAAGGTCTCGTCAAGGGCCTGGTTGATGGCGGCCAGCGCGTCCCGCACTCCCATCCGGGTGCCGTCGGCCTCCACCACTCTCGAGTACCGGGAGTAGACGGCCATGCCGGGGCCGATGGCGGCCTGGGCCAGATCCACCGGCGCGATGTTGGCCTCCCGCAGGCGGGCCAGCGCGTCGGGCAACTCGGCGGCGAGGCGGTCCAAGAACTCCCGGCGAGATGCAAGGGGCGCATCATCGAGCCGAGGCCGGCACACCAGAACGATCGACGACGCCAGCGCGTTGCTAGCCTGAGAGCGCATCCGATTGGCCAGCTCGCTTCGCACCGGCCAGGTGCCGGTTATCTGGAACCCCGCGCCGATCAGCCCCTCCAAGAAGGTCTCCCAACCAGTGGACGCGGTGCCGCCATCGCCAGTTGTCTCGGCCTGCTTGAAGGCGTAGAACACCGAGATCGGAAACCGGGGATCCTGGACCTCGCGGAAACGGGCGAACACCTTCCCCAAACCGTCCTCGAAGAATCCCTCCGCCTGCTTCTTGTCGCCGCCGTGGCGGTACGGCGCGGCGATCAGCTCTTGCGCCTTCGGGGCCAGCAGCGTCGAGCACACATCGGGGAAAACCCCGCCCAGACTCCTACGCAGCCACACATAGAAGAAATCCGACAAATCCGCATAGCCGATATTGTCGTAATACGGAGGATCGCATGACACCACCACCGGCGAAGGCCCCGGCGCGGCGGCATCGCGCTGTCGGACTATTCCTGAACCAGCAGCAGGCGTCTCCCGCAAGGCCTTGAGAACGAAGGCGACCATCGCCGACCAATTACCCGTTGAATCAGAGAACGGGTTCGCCTCAGCGAAATCCCAATTCATCGGAATCGCCTGCCGCGCGAACGTACTGCGAAGACCCCTGCTTATGTCCCAGGTACACATGGACGAACCCCGGTCGGCCAGCTTGCTTCCCGCGAACGCCAGGTACACGCTTACAGCTTCGGCGTAGGCGGTCGCGCCGCCGCCGCCGCCGCGAAGCGGGGTCGGGTCGTCTCCCATACCGGCAGCCAGCGCGTCGGTGAGCACCTGAGCACGGGCCTCGTCAACGAGATCTGAGAACGCGCTCAGCGCGGTGAGTTGGCGATTGGTGAACAGGTCGGACCACTCCGCCATGCCGTAGCGCTGGACCCGGAACCCCAGCGCCTCATCCGGCAGCCGCCCGGCGGGCGGGTCAAGGGGTGGCGGGGCGTGGAGTGCTAGGTGTTCGTGTTCGGGGTCGGGGGGAAGGTAGTGGCGTTGGCGGTCGCCCTGGGCGACGATGGCCATCAGCCGGGCGCCGAGCCCGGTGGTTTGGGCTTGGGTCTTGACATGGTCGGTGGGGATGGCCGCGGCGCAGAACACGCAGCGGAACTGGGCCCGGCCCTGCTTGGGCGCCTCCGGCGGCCCGCCCGGGCCTGCGCCGATCTCGTAGCGGATCGTCCGGGCCGCCTCGTCGACCACCGGGTTCACCCACGCCTCGCGGCCCCTCTTCTTCGACAGCCACCACGACGACGCCAACGGCGCCTCCCCACCGCACACCGGGTTGGGACAGCGGGCGGTTCGGGTCCAGATCCAGGCGACAACCGGCGCCGGCCCGCCGCCGTGCTCGGCAGGAAGGTCGATTTCAGGGTAGAGGCGGCCGATGCGGGCCTCGGCCCGGCCGCGCATCCATTGGCCGTAGTGGCGCACATCGGCGGCCAGGCCCTGCGCGCCCGACCACGACCCCAACCCGGCCGCGGCCTGAGCCCCGGGATTGACCGGCGCGCTCCCGGCGAACCGGGGCGGAATCTCGATCAACGCCTTGTTGATCAACACCGCCACCGGATTCAAATCGCTGGCGTGTGCCTCCAACCCCAGCCGCTGCGCCTCCAACGGGATGCTCCCCCCGCCCGCGAACGGGTCCAAAACCGCAGGCAACCCCCCCCCCCCGCGGAGCACGCGGCGATCTCCGCCCGAGCCCTCGCCAGCACCTCCGGGTCGTTGCTGTTCTCCCACAGCACCAACTCCTCGATCAGCCCGAACAGCCGCTCCCGCTCCGCATCCTGGGCCTCCGAGGTGGGAAACCGATCAGGCCGCGACGAAGGATCGTCCACCAGAGAAGCGAAAAGCACCGCCCGACAGGTCGCCAGCGGTTTTCGCGACCACCACAGATGCAACGTGGAAGGATGACCATGGCGGATCGACTTCTCCCGAGCCGAAGCCGCATTGATGGCATCCAACGGCAACGCCACCTCAATCAACTTCCGCACGAATACCTGCTCGGCCACCAAGAGGGGACACTACCCCTAGCGCACAATCGAGCAAGGCTCATGCTACGTCTAGCGCGATGTCCAACGCCGGAGCCGAATTGGTCAGGCGGCCTACCGAGATGAATTCCACACCGGTGGCCGCATATTCAGCCACCATCTCCAAGGTGATGCCGCCGCTAACCTCTAGCAGGCAGTCGTGACCGGCGGCTCGGTTCACACAGGCCCGAACCGCTTCGGGGGCCATGTTGTCCAACAGCAGGGCATCGGCGCCCGCAGCCAAGGCCTCGTCGACTTGTTCGATCTGATCGCATTCCACATATACGGTCCGGTCGGGCCATCGCCGACGGGCAGCCGCCACCCCGTCGGCAATGGTGATTCCAGCCAGATGGTTGTCTTTGAACATGACCCAGTCGGACAGGCCAAACCGGTGGTTGTTGCCCCCGCCGGCCCTTACCGCGGCCTTCTCCAGTACCCGTAAACCAGGGGTGGTCTTGCGGGTGTCCCGGATTCGAGCGCCGCCCTCACCGGCCGACTCCGCGGCTTCTACATACCGGGCCACCTCGGTGGCAATGCCTGACAGGTGGCTCAAGAAGTTCAGCGCGGTGCGCTCGGCAATCAGCACAGAGTTGCGAGGCCCCACAACTTCTGCCAACGTCTGGCCGGGACTTACCCGGTCGCCGTCGGCAGCCTTCCACTGATGGACAATTGAGGGGTCGACCTGGCGAAACACCTCGACTGCACAAGCGCGTCCGGCCAAGCAACCGGGCGAACGGGCCACGATTTCAGCGGTCATGGTGGATGGGGGAAGAAGCGAGGACGTGAGATCGCCAAGCGGCCCCACGTCCTCGGCCATGGCTCGCTCCACTGCAACCTGCACGTCCTCGGCCGGAGGGTCAAAGCCGCTCACAGTCAACTCCCGAGTCCGAACTCTCACAACCTTCTCGTTCCTGTGGGTCAAAGCTGGTCACAACTAACCCCAAGTTGTCAATGAGGCGGGCTCGGCCGACGCGGGCGGCCACCAGCAGGCGCAACTCGCCGGCCAGCCCATCGGGCCGAGCCAGCGTGGCGGGATCGACCACTGCGGAATAGTCGGGGGATGCCTTGGGCTCGGCGGCCAGCACTGCGGCCATGGCCGCTTCCACCTCGTCGGGATCCCGGCTGCCCTGCACCACCGCCTCCCGACCGGCTTGCAGAGATCGCCACAGCACGGTGGCTGCTGGGCGTTCGTCGGCGGTCAGATACACGTTGCGGCTGGACATGGCCAGGCCGTCGGGCTCCCGATAGGTGGGACAGCCGACCACCTCCACCGGTATGGACAAATCGGCGGCCATCCGGCGGACGATCGCCAGTTGCTGGAAGTCCTTCTCACCGAAATAGGCCCGACCCGGCCCCAGCAGCGAGAACAACTTGGCTACCACGGTGGTGACTCCATCGAAGTGGGTGGGTCGGAACTGGCCCTCTAGCACGGCGTTGAGCCCCTCTACCGCCACTGAGGTGATCGGCGCCTGGGGGTACATCTCCTCGGTTGAAGGGGCGAAGATCAAACCCGCTCCCGCGGCCGCGCACATCTCCCGGTCGCGGTCCAGATCCCGGGGATAGGCGCCGTAGTCCTCACCCTCGGCGAACTGGAGCGGATTCACAAAGATGCTCACTACGGTGAGATCGTTCTCGCTCGCCGAACGGGTGACCAGCGACTGGTGGCCTTCGTGGAGGTAGCCCATGGTGGGAACCAAACCGACTGAACCGCCATCGCGGCGGGCGGCATTCAACTCGGCCCGCAGTTCAGACGACCCCTCGACCACCGGTATACCGGTAACCGCGCTCACAAGTCGCCTTCTTCGGCCCGGGCGGCAAGGTCGTCCCAGTCGCCCAATCTGTGGCTGCCGCCAGTGCCCGGATCGGTCCACCCCTCGGCAAGGTCGGGTGCCAACTCCCCCAATGGCAACATCACAAATGCCCGCTCGAACATGCGGGGATGGGGCACAACCAGATCGGCTTCGTCAACCGTCTCCCCGTCCACCCACAACACATCGACATCTAGCGTACGAGGGCCCCAGCGGACTTCTCTCACTCGCTCGGCCGACGCCTCAAGTCCCCGGCACAGATCCAAGAGATCCCGAGCCGACCGGCGAGTGTCCAATTCGGCCACCACATTCAGGAAGTCTCCCTGGTCGGGGCCGCCCACCGGGTCGGTCTCGTAGACCCCGGAGACGGCTACACAGTCGTCGATGGCGGCCACCGCTGCCTTCAAGTAGCCCAAACGGTCCCCCAAGTTGGACCCCAACCCTAAGAACGCCCGGGTCATTGCCGATGGCGAGTGATGCGGACACCGCTGGTTGACAGCTGTTGGGGCACTGGAGGACGGAGCTTGCGGACCTCCACGGTCACCCACTGCGCCCGCTGGTCGACCCCCAAACACACCTCGGCTGCCCTCTGGGCCATGGCCTCCATGAGGGTGAACTGCTCGGCCTCGGCCGCGGCGGCCACTGCTGCGCACACTCCCCCGTAGTCGATGGTGTCGCCCAAGTCGTCGGTCTGGCCCCCCGGAACAAGGTCCGCGCCGATTTCGATGTCCAGCTCGAAGGGCTGGGGTCGCTCCCTCTCCTCGGGCAGCGCTCCGCACAGGGCCGTCACCCGAAGGCCACGCAGCACCAGCCGGTCGTCATTCATCTTCTTGGACGCCTTCTAATTCGGTCGTCATTCATCTTCTTGGAGGCCTTCTAATTCGGCGGGCTCATCAACGAGGGAAAGGTGTACTTCTGGCTGGGGAAGGGCGGCCGCAGCGTTGACGATGCGGCGGCCGACCGATCCGATGGGCCGCTCGGTCATCTTCTCCACCACCACCACAGCCTGCGACTCGCTGGGAACCATGCCCGTCCACACCAGATAGCCGGCCATGAACCCGCATACCTCGTCGCCCAGGCCCCGGCGGTGGACCAAGAGCTTCTCCCCTTTGGCCAACAGTGACTGCAACTCGGTGAACAGCGGGCCAAGCCGGGAGGTGAAGTCCTCGTTGTCGGCGATGGGCCAGTGGCTCCAGGCGATGTTCTGATCGCTGTAGTTGTGCAGGTTGTGGGTGGACGGGATCAACGACACAACCCGGGTGAATCCCTGCTGGCGAATCCAGTTGATTTCCTCGGTACGCCGGACTCGCCGGTGGCTCTCCCCCCGCCCTCCCGGGCGCTCGCAGATCGCGAGCCGGTCCTTCATGATCCAGTAGAAGTTCCGCGGCCGGATTCCCGCAGCCCACTTGCCCTTCACGCTGTCACCGCTTTCTCAGCCCACTCGCCCTTCACGCTGTCACCACCTTCATCGCCCCCACAGTGGCTGCGACATCGTGTGCTCGCACAACCGCCGCCCCTTGGGCAAACGCCCAGGCCGCGGCGGCCAACGACCCTTCGAGCCGGTCGTCGGTCGGGACCTCCTCCTCGGCGCAACCGTCGCTATGGGCGTGAAGCTCGCCGATAAAGCGCTTGCGGCTGGCGCCCACCACCACCGGGGCTCCCCGCTCAGCTAGCTGCCTGAGGTTGGCCAGCAGCTCCAGATTGTGATCGGTGGTCTTGCCAAAGCCGATTCCCGGATCGAGCCACACTTCGGGAACTCCAGTGGCCAGAGCTCGTTCGGCAGCCTCCAACAGAAAACAGCCTACCTCGGCTACGACGTCGCTGTATTGGGGGGCGACCTGCATGGTGGCGGGGGTGCCCTGGCGGTGGACGGCGATCCAGGTCACGTTCAACTCGGCGGCCACCTCGTGCATCGATGCCGAGACGTCGTTCACGATGTCGGCCCCCGCGGCCACCGCGGCCCGGGCCACCTCAGGCTTGGTGGTGTCGATGGAGACCCGTCCATGAGGAGCCAGTCCGGCCACCACATCCACCACTCGGGCCAGCTCCTCCTTCACTGGCACCTGATCGGCCCCCGGGCGGGTGGACTCGCCGCCGATGTCCACCACGGCGGCCCCCTCATCGAAAAGCTTGCGGCCTCGGGCCACCGCCGCCTCGGGCGAAAAGAACTGGGCCCCGTCGGAAAAAGAGTCAGGAGTCACATTGACGATGCCCATGACCATCGGCCCCGTTTCCAGCGTCTCCACAACCTCAGAGTACCGTCGAAATTCAGGGCGCCCCTATGCCAGGTGGCTCTGGAGCAGCGATTAGCGGTCGATGAGCCCTTTTAGGCCACCTCCACCGAGAGGCGAGATGGATTTCTGTGCGGTCTCTAGCGGTCGATGAACCGCATTGCCTCGGCTCGAGTGGCGATATCGGTGCGGAAAAGGCCACGTACCGCCGAGGTCACCGTGTTGGCCCCCGGCTTGCGGATGCCCCGCATCGACATACACAGGTGCTCGGCCTCCACTACGACGAGAACCCCCCGGGGGTCGAGAGCGCCTTCGATGGCGTCGGCGATCTGGGTGGTGAGCCTCTCTTGAACCTGGGGCATCCGGGCGTAGCCCTCCACCACCCGGGCCAGCTTGGACAACCCAGTGATGCATCCGTCCTTGTTGGGAATGTAGCCCACGTGGGCTTTGCCCAAAAACGGAATGAGGTGGTGCTCACACAGCGAGTACAGGGGGATGTCGCGCACCAGGATCATCTCGTCGTGGTCGGCCTCGAACTGGCGGGTCAGGTGAGAGGCGGGGTCTTCGTGGAGCCCCTCGCAGATCTTGGCGTACATGCGGGCCACCCGTCCCGGGGTGTCCAACAGGCCGTCTCGGTCGGGGTCTTCGCCGATGGCAGCCAGGATTTCCCGCACTGCGGCCTCGATCCGTGGCTGGTCCACCGTGGCCTTCTTGTCGTCGCCCATCGGCCCCGACGGTAGTTCGCCAGTCGGGTAGCCTCACAAACTCATGGTTGGGCCACCTGCGCTGGACGGGATTCGAATAGTCGATCTGGGCTATGGCATCGCCGGGGGCTACGCCACCAAACTGCTGGCCGACGCGGGCGCCGAGGTGGTGAAGGTGGAGCTGCCCGAGGGCGACCCGCTGCGGGGCTATTCAGCCTCCTTTGCTCCCGTTGGCGATCACGGGCCGCTGTTCGGGTTCTTGAACACCTCAAAACAGTCAGTGGTGCTCGACTACCGGTCTCCACAGGGCCGAGACGCGCTGCTAGAGCTCTATGGCACTGCCGAGGTGGTGATCGAGCGGTCCGAGCCCGGCGAGCTCGAGGCTCTGGGGGTGGGCTGGGAGGCCCTGTCCGGCCGGCGACCCGATTCCACCATGGTGTCGGTGTCCAATTTCGGCCGGGGAGGCCCGTGGAGCCAGCGCCCGGCCAACGAATTCACGCTCATGGCCATCGCCGGATCGACCGCCACTCGGGGCCAGCCGGGGCGCAAGCCGTTCAACGCCGGGGGGCGCATCGGCGAATGGATGGGTGGAGTGACCGCCGCGGTGGCGGCCACCGCGGCGGTGCGCCGGGCTCGGCGTACCGGCATGGGCGACCACGTGGACCTCTCCTTGCTGGAGACCATCACCCCCACCTGCACCAACGTGCAGACGCTGTGGGGTTCGTTCACCGGCGACTACGACACCAAGGCCCTTTTGGAGGTGCCTTCAATAGAACCCACCCGGGACGGCTACGTGGGGTTCTGCGTATTCACCGGCCAGCAGTGGCAGGACTTCACCGTGCTGGTCGGCCAACCGGAGTGGGCCGACGATCCCCGGCTGGCCACCATGGGCGGGCGAATCGCCGCCGGAGATTCAATCGCCGGGACCATCCGTGAGTGGACCTCGGCTCGCACCACCGAAAAGGTGGTACACGAGGCCATCCTGCTGCGCATACCGGTCGCCCCCATCGGCAACGGCGCCAACCTCCCCGAGTTCGACCAGTTCGCCCAGCGGGGGGTGTACGTGCCAAACCCCGGTGGCGGATTCATCCAGCCCCGGGTGCCCTACCGCAACCATGCTCACCCGTCGGTCGCCTTTCAGCCCGCTCCACACATCGGCCAGCACACCGAACAGGTGCTGGGCGAGTTGGCTGCGGGCGGCGACTCAGACAACTCCGGTCGCAAGGTGGGAACTGATCCCGATGCACCACCTGATGCCCTGCCCCTCGACGGCGTACGAGTGGTGGACATGACTGCCTTTTGGGCCGGCCCCTATGGAACGCTGGTGCTGGCCACCCTGGGGGCCGACGTCATCCACATCGAGTCGGTGCAGCGACCCGACGGAATGAGATTCGGCTCGGCCCACACCCCGGCCGACGACTCTTGGTGGGAGCTCGGCCCCACCTTCCACCACGCCAACGTAGGCAAGCGGTCGGTGACCCTGGACCTGACCCGACCCGAGGGCATGGAATTGCTGCACCGGCTCATCGGGGTCTCCGATGTCCTGGTGGAGAACTTCTCCCCCCGGGTCATCGACCAGTTCGGGCTGGACTGGGACACGGTCAGCACCCTGAACCCCAGGCTGGTCATGGTGCGTATGCCGGCATTCGGGCTGGACGGGCCGTGGCGTGATCGGGTGGGCTTCGCCCAGACCATGGAGCAAATCAGCGGCATGTGCTGGCTGAGCGGCTACCCCGACACCGCGCCCCAACTGGCCCGGGGCCCGTCCGATCCGCTGGCCGGACTGCACGCCGCCTACGCGGTGATCTGCGGCCTGCACGCCCGTGAGCGCACCGGAAGGGGCAGCTTCGTAGAAGCCACCATGGTGGAGACCGCGCTGAACGCCGCGGCCGAGCAGGTTGTGGAGTATGCGGCTACCGGCCATCTCATGGCCCGGGAGGCCAACCACCACCCCTACGCCTGTCCCCAAGGGGTGTACGAGTGCTCAGATGGTCAGCAGATCGCACTGTCGGTGGAGACAGACCAGCACTGGGAGCAACTGCTGGCAGCCGTGCCCGAGCTGGAATTGCACCGCGTGCCCAACTCGGCGGCATTGGCCGACCGGTTCGCCGTCCGCCACACCTTCGACGAGCTCCTCGGCCGTTGGTGTGGCGACCTCGCAGCCCCCGACGTGGTCGAACGGCTCATCTCGTTCGGCGTGCCCGCCGCGGAGTTGGAAATGAGCCGAGGAGGCGATCGCAACCCCCAGGTGAACGTCCGCGGCTTCTACGAGTCGGTCGATCACCCCCTGGCCGGCACCCACCGCTTCCCGGCCATGCCGGTGCGATTCGGCCGTCAGCCCGATCGCTGGTTCAACCGCCCCGCCCCCACCCTGGGCGAGCACAACGGCGAGGTGCTGGGCGGCCTGCTCGGGGTGGACGACGACGAGTTGGCCCGCCTTGAGGCCGCCCAGATCATCGGCACCCGCCCGGCTTTCGCCCCGGCCAGCCCCGCTGTGTGATGTTCGATGTGATCGACGAATTGCACAACACCGATGCGCGGACACACCCCTAGACTGACCTCCACATGACGGCCACCGAGTCGAATCGCAGCTACCGGCTATCCGATCGCTTCACCAACGATTCCGGAACGGTATTCCTCACCGGCATCCAAGCCATGGCCCGTCTCCCACTGGATCAGCTCCGAGCCGACCGGGCGGCGGGACTCAACACCGCGGCGTTCGCAGCTGGCTACCCCGGCTCGCCAATGGGCGGGCTCGACTCCGCACTGGAGCGAGCGGTCCGGGAGTCGGGGGAAAGCGCGGTCGAGCTGCGGCCGTCGGTCAACGAGGAGTACGCCGCGACTGCGGTTATGGGCAGCCAGCTCGCCGGATCGAGGCCCGATGCCCGCTACGACGGCGTCGTCGGGATCTGGTATGGCAAAGCCCCTGGTGTTGACCGGGCCTCCGACGCCATTCGCCACGCGGTATTCGCCGGTGCCCATCCCACCGGCGGCGTGATCCTGCTGGCCGGGGACGACCCCGATGCCAAGTCCTCCACGCTGCCGTCCACATCGGCTGGGGTGCTGGCCGACCTGCACATCCCCGTCCTCTACCCCGGTGATCCCGGCGATGTGCTGGAGTTGGGCCGCCATGCCATCGCCATGAGCCGGGCCACCGGCCTGTGGGTGGGCATGAAGATCGTGGCCAACGTGGCCGACGGCTCGGCCAACGTGAGCCTCGACCCCAACCTGGTCAGCCCGGTCATTCCCCAGCACGAGGGCGCGCCCTACCAGCACCGTCCCGACCCCCGGCTGCTCACCCCCTACACACTGGACATCGAGCGGGAGATCGTGGAGGTCCGCACCAAGCTGGCCCTCGAATATGCCGAGCTGAACCACCTCAACCGGGTTGTGGTGAACTCCCCCGACGCTTGGATCGGGATCATCTCCTCGGGGATCACTTATTGGGAGGTGCGCGAGGCGCTGGCGGCAATCGGACTGGATGAAGACGCCAAGATCGCCGATTCCGGGATCCGCCTGCTCCGCATGGGCTTGCCCATCCCCTTCAACGCCTCCACCATCCGGGAGTTCGCCAAAGGATTGGAGGAGATTTTCGTCATAGAGGAGAAGACCCCCAATGTGGAGTCGAGAGTCAAAGACGCCCTCTACAACACCTCCCATCACCCTCGGATCGTGGGCGAGTTCGATGAGCACGACCGCCGCCTGGTGAAGAGCTACGGCGCCCTCCACGCCGACGACTTGGTCGGGCCACTGCGCAATCGCCTGTCCCGCCTGGCTGACCTCCTGGCGCCGGAACCCCCGAAGCGGGAGCGCATTCCCCTGTCGGTGAACCGCACCCCCTACTTCTGTTCGGGGTGTCCCCACAACCGCAGCACGGTGACCGACCCCGGCACCGTGGTAGGCGCGGGCATCGGCTGCCACACCATGATCCTGCTGGGGGGCGAGTCCCGGTACGGAGACATCGCCGGTCTCACCTGCATGGGAAGCGAGGGCACCCAATGGATCGGCATGGCGCCGTTCGTAGAAACCCCCCATCTGATTCAGAACATGGGCGACGGAACGTTTTTCCACTCCGGGCAACTGGCCATGACTGCGGCCATCGCCGCCGGGGTGAACATCACCTACAAACTGCTGTGGAACGGCGCGGTGGCCATGACCGGGGGGCAGGATCCCACCGGCGGCATCCCCCTGCACCGGGTGTGCCGATCGCTGTTGGCCCAAGGTGTGGTCCGCATCATCGTCACCTCTGACGATCCGGGCCGAACCAGCAGTCTCGGGCTGCCCTCGGAGGTATTGGTCAAAGACCGCACTGAGCTGGCCGAAGCCCAACAGGAGCTGGCCGCCACAGCCGGGGTGACCGTGCTCATCTACGACCAGCGGTGCGCCGCCGAGTTGCGCCGAGACCGCAAGCGGGGCCTAATCAGCCAGCCCCGAACCCGAGTGGCCATCAACCACCGCGTCTGCGAGGGGTGCGGTCACTGCGCCGAGGTCTCCAACTGCCTGTCGGTTCAACCCTTCGACACCCCGTTCGGTCGCAAGACCACCATCGACCAGGACAGCTGCAACGTGGACTTGTCGTGCTTGGAGGGAGACTGCCCCGCGTTCATCACCATTACCCGGCCCAAACGACCCCGCCGTCGCAAGTCCTCCGCATCAGAGCCGACCAGCCGGCCGGTGCCGCCCACACCCATCCCCACCCCGCCGGCGCCCTCACCCGACGACGTGAACATCCACATCACTGGAATCGGCGGCACCGGAGTGGTGACCACCGGCCAACTCATCGGGACCGCGGCCATGTTGGACGGGTCCGGGACTCACGGTCTCGATCAAATTGGCCTGTCACAGAAGGCCGGCCCGGTGGTCAGCGATCTTCGCATAACCCAGAATGGCCGCTCGGGCAGCAACCGGCTCGGCGATCGCCAGGCCGATTTGCTGCTGGCCTTCGATTTGCTGGTGGCGGCATCGCCCACT
Source organism: Acidimicrobiales bacterium (assembly GCA_965208505.1). GTDB lineage: Bacteria > Actinomycetota > Acidimicrobiia > Acidimicrobiales > Bin134 > Poriferisocius. The sequence continues at coordinate 3,899,705 of OZ242339.1, read as the reverse complement.
GGCCTGGACGCGGCCGACTCCTCTCGCACCTCGGTGGTCGGATCGCTGGATCTCGTGCCTCCGGGCTCCAAGACCGCCCATCCTGAGATCGATATGCCCACCGCCGAGGAGCTGCTGGAGCGGGTGAAGGCTGAGACCCGACCCGACGCCCAGTTCTGGGCCAGCGCATCCGATTTGGCCCAAGCACTGGTGGGCGACACCGTGGGCGCCAATGTGTTCGTTGTGGGCATGGCGGTGCAATCTGGGCTGCTGCCCGTTTCGCCCGAGGCTTTGGAGACCGCCATCGGGCTCAACGGGGTGGCTGTGGAGTTGAACACCGCGGCGTTCCGCTGGGGCCGCTGGTGGGTGGCCGACCAGCCAATGGTGGAGGACGCCGCAGACCGCCACCCTGTGTCTGCCCCCGACGATGCCTTGCCATCAGCACCGACAGCCGACGGCGACAATCAGTCCGTACTTGGGCAGAAACTGAGCGATCGCATCGCCGAGTTGGCCCACCAGGACACCGTGTTGGCCGCCGCCCTGGAGTTGTTCGCCGCCGAGATAGTGCGGTTCCAAAACCGGGCTTTGGCCGACCGCTATCTGGACGGGGTAGCCGAATTCGCCGCCGTAGAGCGCAGGGTGAACCCGGGCTCGGCCGCGCTGACCGCGGCGGTGGCTGCCGGCCTGTTCAAGCTCATGGCCTACAAAGACGAGTACGAGGTGGCCCGCCTGATGCTCCACCCCGACGGCCACGCCCCGGCAATCGCAATCGCTGAGCCCGGCGACCGGCTGGCCTGGCGGCTGCATCCGCCCACCCTGAGGGCACTGGGCCGCAAGAACAAGATCGCCCTGTCGGCGAAGCGCTGGCGGCCGGTGATGATGCTGCTAGCCAAGGGGAAGCGCTTCCGGGGTACGTCGCTCGACCCCTTCGGCCGAGCCCATGTCCGACAAGAGGAGCGCCGCCTTCCAGGCGAGTACCTCACCGCCCTGCGCCAAGCGGTCGACGGTGCCACCACCCCTGAAGACCTGCAAACCGCCCAGGCCATCGCCGAGGCCGCCGATCTGGTCCGCGGCTACGAGAACATCAAGCTGGCCAACATCGCCAAATTCCGCACCCGGCTGGCCGTCCTCGCCAAAACCCCCTAATCCTGGATTATTCCCAACGGCATTTGCCTGCATGCCTGCTATCATGCAGCCATGCAGCAAGTCACCTGGAGAGCAGACGACGACCTCGTCGCCCGAGTCAAGCTAACCGCCCAACATCTGGACATGTCGATGAACGAGTACCTCACTCAGATTCTTCAGACGGCAACCGATCCTTCCCGGTCGTCGAGCACGATGGAAGAGGTTCGGGCGCGGCTGAGGCTGGCAGGACTCCTGGTAGAGCCTGATTACCCCGACTTCCCTCCCCCAGACGAGGCACTCGTTGAGGAGGCTATGGAGCGTGCTGGCCAGGGAACCCCGCTTTCCGAATTGGTCCGCGCCAACAGGTGACGGTTTTCCTCGACACCTCCGCCCTTCTAAAGCGCTATGCACATGAGCCGGACAGCGCCCTAGTTAGGGATCTCGATGCCACTGTTGTCGTCAGCGAGCTGGTGAAGGTCGAGCTGCCATCTGCGCTGTGGCGAAAGCATCGAACCGGTGAGTTTTCTGCCCGCCATGCTCAAGCTCTGTGTCAGCGGTTCATAATCGACATTGGCCCTTTGTCGCGCCAGCCTGCACACGTCATCAGAGTAAGCACCGACATATTGAATGCGGCATCCGACCTTGTCGCACGCCATCCGCTGCGCGCCTATGACGCAGTGCAGCTAGCCTCTGCTCTCGAAGTTCGATACACCGTCGACAACTGCTCGTTCGGCTGCTTCGACCGCCAACTCTCAACCGCCGCCGCCATTGAAGGCCTTCCCCTGCTGTGGTGAGACTGCTTCAGATCTGGGCTTCGCGGGGGTCCCAGCGCTCGCGGGCTTTGTCGCCTACCCGGTTTAGGGCGAACACGGTCATGAACATCACGATGCCGGGGACGAACACCAGGTGGGGATGGTCTTTGTAGTTCTCCTGGCCCGCTTCGATCATATTGCCCCATGTGGGCTCAGGAGGTTGGATGCCCACGCCCAGGAAGCTAAGCGAGGCCTCGGCCACGATCAGCACCGCGGTCACCAAGAAGGCGTAAGACACCATGGGCAGCGCCACGTTGGGCATCAGCTCCCGGAAAATGACGCGCTTATCCCCCGAGCCCATGGCCTTGGCCGCCAAAACAAATTCTCGCTGGGCGAAGGTCAGCGTGTTGGCCCGGGCTAATCGGATGTAGGTGGGGATGCCCAATAACGACAGCTCCAGCGCCATGGTCCACTGGTTCTGGGTGAAAACCGTGGCCATGGCCACCAGCAGGATCAGCGGAGGAAAGGCCAGCAAGGAGTCGGCCAGAATGCCCACCCCGCTGTCCAACGTCCCTCGGAAGTAGCCGGCGGTGACGCCGATTATCCCCCCGATCAACAAGCCGATGGCCACCGCCCCCAAGCTGATGATCAGCGACGTTCGAGCCCCCCACATAACCCCGCCCAAGATGTCAAGCTCCTGGGAGTTGGTGCCCAGAGGATGCCGGGAGAACAAGTCGGGTCGAAGCCGCAAGCCCTCGCCAAAAGAGTTCTTCACCAACTTGGACTCCGGCATCGGCAGCCACGCCACAGTTATGGCCGACAGCCCGATCAAAACCAGCCAGAACCCCGACAGCCAGGCCGAAGTGTCAAAGCTTGATCCCCAGCGTCTCTGACACAGGGCATCCAAGCCGAAGTACCCACCCACGATGCCCGCCAGCACCAAGAACACCCTGATCTCGGCGGTCACGTCGTTGAGCACCATGGTGCCTACGAAGATCGATGCAATGCCGATGGGCAGGAGCGGTGAGAGCCAGAACGGCCGAGGCTCTGCGCTGCGAGCACGGATCTCCGGCTCGGCCTCCACCGGAGGACCCGAAGGCACACCGGCGTCAGACACGGCCCCGCCTGATTCTGGGATCGAGGTACTGATAGGAGATGTCGATAATGGCGTTCAAGAGCACATAGCCCACCGCCAACACCAACACCCCGCCTTGCACGATGGTGAAGTTCTTGGGGATCACGCCGGTACCCACGATCAGCTTGCCCAACCCCTCCAAGCCGAAGATGGTCTCGATGATGACCGTGCCGCCGATGAGCCGGCCCAGCGTGATTCCCGCCACGGTGATGAGGGAGAACGACGACGGCCGAAGTGCATCTCGGAACAAAATCCGCCATGTGGGCATGCCCTTGGCCCGAGCGGACAGCACAAATTGCTCTTGAAGGGTCGACAACATGTCGGCCCGCAACAACCGGGTGAACACCGCGATCTCGCTCAAGGCCAAGGCCAACGCCGGCAGGAACAGGGACCGGAGCTGCTCCCGCCAATTGTCGTCGTAGCGATGAGAAGCGGTGCGGGGGAAGTCGGGCCACTGGACGAAGATCCACATCATTAGTCCTGCCACCACCAAGGTGACGAGGCCATAGCCCATCCAACCTGACAAATCGGAGCGGTCTTCTATCAATCGGCTAATCGCCAATTGGGCCAATCGCAAGACGATCAGCCCGACGCCGACCACCCACAGATAGCGGGGAATGGACTCCCGGAACACGAAGAAGAAAATGAAAAGGAGGCCAGCCAAGAACGTCGGCACCGATATGAAGCCGAACATGGTGCCGCTCACCAACCGGTCTACCCGAGTTCCGGCCGCCTGAGCCGACCACACCCCCAAGAAGATGGCGATGGTGAACGACATGCCCAGCGCCATGGCCGACAAGCGCAGCGTGGGCCCAATGCTGCGCTGGATCAAGTCTGTAACCGGCTCATTGGGAGAGCGCAATGACTCGCCCAAGTCGCCGCTTAGCGCACCGCCCAGCCAGTCCGTGTATCGATCGACGATCGGCTTGTCCAGACCCAACGCCTTGTTGACCGCCGCATATTCCTCAAACGTGGCATCGGCGCCCAGCAAGTTCGCGGCCGGGTCGCCGGGAATCAGGTCGATCAGAAAGAACGTGGCCAAAGAAACGAGGAAGAGCACCGGCACGAGACGGACCAGCTTCAAGCCGATCACCCGCAGCACGGTGCTCTTCCTCCCCTAATTCTTTATTGGATTGTTTAGAGATTGTCGCTATTGAGCTCAGTTCTCGATGTAGGCGTTGGCGAACAGGAAGATGGTGGCGCCAGCTCGCTGGACGCCCTTGAGGTTGTCGGCGAGGGCAAGGCCTTCCTCGGTGACCGAGTAGATCATGGCCGGCAGCTCGTCCTTCCAGACGCACTGCACGGCAGCCAACGCGGCCCGCTGGTCTTCCACTGTCTCTGCTCCGTACATAGCTCCCAGGGCTTCATCCATTTCGGCGGAGGCGAAGGCCATCCGGTTGGACCCGCTCGTTGAGAGGAGGTTGTCGTTGAGAGAGGCAACCCAAGTTGCTCCGTCAGCGTTGAATCCCCACCCGGCCATCTCATAGTCGGCCTGGATTATGACTCTGGGAATAAGGACCGTGGTGACTGGCCCGAGGGCGACCTCCACGTCGAAGCCCACAGCCTCCAGCATTCCCTCAACCGCCTGGGCGATTTCGGGGCCGGGGTCGGTATCGGCATGCACCAAGAACAATGACCCATCCCAACCGGTTTCGGCTTTCACCTCTTCGATCAGTGCCGACGCGGCATCTGGATCGAAGGCCGGTTCTTGATCGGCGCACTCCTGCAATTCAGGCGACCACAGCAATGTGCCCTCAGCAGCCACACCATTGGTGGTGTTGAGCTTGCCCTCGAAGGCCCGCTCGTTGATGATGTCCCGGCTGATGGCGTGGTGGGCAGCCTGCCGGACCCGCAGGTCGGCACCCATGCTGTCGGCACCACGAACACCGTGATTGAACAGGAACAGGCCGCCCAGGTTCTGGAACTCAGAGCTCAGCACTGTGCCGGCATCTCGGGCCTCGGCGTACACCCTCGGATCACGCAGGAACGCGGCATTGAAGTCGCCGGCTTGGAAAGCCTCCCAGTTGGCCACCGAGCTACCCGGGAAGGTGAACTCGATCTCTTCGATGCACACCGGGCCGCCCCAGTAGCTGTCTCGGGCTTGCAGCACCGTCCGCACGTTGGGCTCCACCTCGGCCACCACATAGGGACCGAAGCTGGCCGCGTTGACCAGATCGGGGCTGACCGCCATCCGGTTGCGGACCAGTCTTGCCGCGCTGGTTTCCTCGGTGGCGTTGGACGCCTCTTCATCTAGCAGCTGGGCGATGATCCGCGGGTTCACGACCATGCCGGGCTCGTCTCCCAACAACGATGGGAAGGTGCTCCACGCACGTGAGAGCCGGAAGATGACCGTGCTGTCATCGGGGACTTCAGTGTTGTCGAAGTCGATGAGGCCAACCGAGCCGGCCGCGCGATTGGTCATGCCATCGCCCCGACTATCGAAGTATCGAAGCATCGAGTCGACCACGTCCTGGGCTACAAAGGCATCGCCGTTGCCGTAGGTGATGCCCGAACGGATCTTCAATGTCCACTCGGTGAAGTCGTCGTTGGGAGTGAGCGACTCCGCCGCTTGGCCGTTGTACACGCCGGACTCAGGGTCGAACGTCATCAAGACGTCCCAAACGTTCACCAGCTGGGTTCCACCCACCAGCGCGCCGCTACTGGCCGTCGGGTCCATGTTGGCGTTGGGCGAGAACACCGCGTAGTCAACTTTGGTGCCCGGCACAGTGGCCTCGCAGGGAGCCATCATCTCCTCTTCCGCGGGAGGCTCATCGCCGTCGTCAGGAGCCGGCGCCGGCTCATCGTCATCGCCAGCGGGGACCGGGGCCGGCTCATCGTCGTCGTCGTCAGCGAGGGGGGGGGGCGGCTCATCGTCGTCGTCCGGCTGGGCGGGTGCCGGCTCGTCTGGGCCAGTGGTCACCCCATCGTCATCGTCGTTGCCGCAGGCCGCGGCCACCAGGCCAAAGACCATTAGTAACGCCAAGAGCTTCAAAAGCCAGGAACGCATTTCAATTCCCCCTCATCGGTTGTGGTGCCGACACTCTAGGTAAACTGGGCTTTCGGGGCAACAATGGCGCCTTGCCCCTCACCACCCTGGGTAGGCGGCGCACACTGGGGCCCCAGGCGAGGACCGCGTCGACGAACTCTCTCTCATGATGGCGGGCTTACCTCATAAGCGACGGCAGCGGCAAAATCCTTAGTCCCGACGTCCTCCAAGCACCAGTGCGTATCAGGGATTTGAGGAAACTGGCACACGCTCCTGGTCGCCCCGCGGCGCATGTCTTCTGGGATCTCCAATTCTGACACCTTCATGGAAAGGCCCTTGCCATGGGCTTTCACGAGCGCCTCTTTCATCGTCCAGAATCGAAAGAACACATGCAGCTGCTGACGCCCGTCAAGCGATTCCAATTCAGCTCTTTCTCGCGGGCTGAACACCCCTTCGATGAGGTTCTCGAGATTTCGGCGAGGAGCCCGCTCCTCGACATCCACTCCTAGTCGTCCCCTGGGAGCCACGGCAATCATCCCGTGGCTGCCGCTGTGGCTCACATTGAAGCTGATGGAGGCGGGCAAGCCGTCAACGAGGGCAAAGGGCTTGCCGTGTTCGGCGGCTACGAACGCCAATGACTCGTTCCGGCAGCCGATCTGGCGGCAGAGGACGGCGCGGAGCGCGGCTCGGCACAGCACATAGCGCCGTTGAGCAGCTGGGGATCGAAAGCGCTGCCAACGCGAGCGCTCTTCTCCGTCAAGCCACCCAAGAGCTTCGGTTTCGCGCCCGAGATCGGGAATCAGATCGACATGGATTACAGCAATATCACCGACGCTCTTGTACGGGCGCCACCAGCAACCGGCAATGGCGGCGACAGCCGGAGGACAGTGCTCGTCGGACTCGTGTGAAATGGCGCTGCTCATAGTTGGCCTATAAGGCCGTCCCGCAACTTAGTGCTCCCCGTGCTGCTGACACCGGCCTACCCCGGTATGAGCATGTCTGGTACCCAAGAAATTCAGTTTCTGGCGCTATCTTGGCGCTAGTGGTGCCATTTTGACGCTATCCTCGATCCGTGGCAACCATACAGATCAAGCACGTCCCTGAAGATGTCCACCGCAAACTCAGGACCCGTGCGGCCAACTCCGGGAAGTCATTACAGAAGTACATGCTCGACGTGGTCTGCAAACAGGCCGACATCGTGACTATTGAGGAGATGATCGCCCGCATGCGCGCAGAGGCAATCGAGTTCGGCGAGAGGAGCGTCGACCGAGATTTGATCGTTGAGATCATTCGCGCTGACCGTGAGTCCCATTGATCGTCGTTGACGCAAGTGTGGCCACTGAGGCAATAAGCGGACTCGACGAACGCAACCTCGAAGCTGCACGCCGACTCGTCCATGGTCCGCTGTGTGCCCCTCAATTGCTCGACATTGAAGTTATATCAGCGTTGAGGTCGATGCTGCGCCGGAGTGAGATCGCCGAGCCTGTTGCTCAACGTGCCCTGCGGCGACTCACGAACCTCCCGATCACCCGCCTGCCTCACAGCCCGCTCGTTGAGCGCTGCTGGGAACTCCGCGACAACCTGAGCATCTACGACGCCACCTACGTCGCCCTTGCCGAAATCATGGGGGCAACGCTGCTGACCTCAGACCAGCGCCTAGCCCGCTCCCCCGGCATCCGCTGCGACGTGGAGCTGTTTAGCTAGAGCTTGGCTTCGCGGGGGTCCCAGAGGCCTCGGAGGGATTCTCCGACGCGGTTCAGCGACAGCACGGTGAGGAACATCATCACTCCGGGAACAAACACAATGTGGGGGGCCTTCTCCAGCAGATTCGGATCGCGGCCCTCCTGAATCATGTTGCCCCACGTGGGAGTGCTGATGGGATCGATGCCCACCCCCAAGAAGGCCAGCGAGGTCTCGGCCACGATCAGCACCGCCACGATGATGAAGGCGTAGGAGGCCAACGGCAGTGCCACATTGGGCATGATCTCGCGAAACAGGATGCGGCCGTTGGACGCACCCATTGACTTGGCCGCGGTGACGAACTCCCGAGCGGCGAAAGTCAGCGTGTTGGCCCGCGACAAACGGCCCACCGTGGGAATGCTCAATACCGATAGCGCGAGCGTGATGACGAGCACGCTGCCCCCGAATATGGCCACGATGGAAAACAGCAGGATCAGCGCAGGAAACGCCAAAATGGCATCAGTAATGATGTTGAAGGTTCCTTCGGTTGCTCCCCGAAAGTAGCCCGCAGACAAACCAATAACCGACCCTATCGCCAAGCCAATCCCCACTGCGCCCAATCCCACGATCAGGGAGATTCGCGCCCCCCGGATGCTCTGGTTCATAACGCTCTTGCCCAGCCGATCGGTGCCCAGAGGCTCGTCGGTCGTGAAAGACGGTGGCCGCTCCCGGTCTTGGAAGTCGGCTTCCAAGCTGTCGAACAGCCCGCCCACTTGCAAGAACACAAATAGCACTAGGACGAACAGCCAAGCCATTGAGATCCATACAGTTGGGTCGACCCGGGAACCGAATGCTGCTCGGATCAGTTGCCCTACCCCGGTAAGGATGCCGTATATCCCTCCCAAGGCCAGGATCACCTGAAGCCAGGCCGCACCGTCGTAGGTAACCAAGAGCTGGACCAGCAGCAAGGCCACCCCGGCAACCAGCCGGAAGCCGCCTTCCTTACCGAGGCGAACGCGGCGACCTCGCTCGGGATCGACGACTTCTAGGGCCGCAGGCTCGGTGATGGCACCAGTGCTGTCAACCACGTCTAATCCTTGGATCAAGCAGGGCGTACATGATCTCCACCAGCATGTTCAACAGGATGTAGGCCACCGCTACCACCAGCACTAGTCCCTGTAGAACCACCAGATCATTGCCGGTAATGGAGTCGACCATCTTGAGCCCCATTCCCGGGAGTTGGAACAGCACTTCGATGATGACGGTGCCGCCGATAAGCCGACCGGTGCTCACCCCCGCCAAAGTAATGAGTGAGAACGACGACGGCCGCAGGGCGTGGCGGAACAACACGTGGGCGGGAGACATGCCCTTGGCTCGGGCCGTCAGCACGAAGTCGTTTTGAAGGGTGGCCATCATGTCGGCCCGCAACAACCGCTGGAACACGGCAATCTCGGTCAGAGATAACGCGACCACCGGCATAAGCAGGCGACGGGAATGGTCCCACCAGTCCCACTCAGTAAGCCGGGTCCACCCCTGGGGCGGCAACACGTCGAGTTGGTTGAACAGGATGAAGATAAGCAGGATGCCGACCAGAAACTGGGGCAAGGAGATAGCGGCAAATGATGCCGAGTTCAATGCTCGGTCGACTCTGCGTCCCGCCCTATAGGCGGCATACACCCCCAGCGGAATAGCCAGAATCAGTGCCAGGGCCTGGGCCACCACTGTCAATTCCAGGGTGATGGGTAGCCGCTGTCGGATGGTGTCTGACACTTTCAGACCATGGGTCTTGACCGACTCTCCGAGGTCGCCAGTGATCACATCCCCCAGCCACTTGCCGTAGCGCACAATGACGTTTTCGTCGAGTCGAAGCTCCCGATTGACCAACTCCCGGGCGGCGGGCTCCTGGGCCCGCTCCTGTCCCAGTAGGCGAATAGTGGGATCACCGGGCAGCAGCTCCACATAGAAGGAGGAAAAGAAGCTCACAAGGATCAGCACCGGAATGATCCGGATGATGGTGCGCCCGATGGTCTTCAACTTGCTGTCACCTCCCCCTGCACTTCAGCACGGCCCCATAGATGATGCCCGATAGAACAGGGGGTGGGCACGGGACCGTGCCCACCCCCTTGTTCTCAAATGAACTTCTCGGCTAGCCCTTGGCGGTGAATTCCAAGAGGATGATGCCGGCATCGGTCTGGAACACACCGGACACCTCATCGGTCCAGTAGTAGCCGACCTCGCCCTTGCTGGTCACGATTACCGGGACCTGGTAGGCAAACTCCTGCTGGAAGCGGCTGTAGCCCTCGTAGCGTTCCTCGAAGGTGACGCCTTCACGACCCTGCTTGAGCGAAGCGTCGAATTCCGGATAGCACGCCTTGGCCCAGTTACGGGATGAGACATTTTCACCGCACACGCCGTCCTCGGTGGAATCGCCGAAGTACACGTCGTACATGTAGTCGGGATCGCCCACGGGGATGGCCCACGGGTTGGCCACTGCTTCGCCGCCGAATACGGCACCGACCATCTCGCCGACCTCCACGCAATTGGCGGCCGCGGAGATGCCCACCTCGCTCCACATGGCGATGAGAGTCTCAGCAAGGAGCACGTTCTCCGGTGAGGTGGTGCAGTAGGTCTCGAACTCCAGCGGACCGCCTAGTTGGGCCTCGCACTCTTCGAGCGCGGCAGCAGACGCATCTTGGTCAAAGCCCGGCAGCACTGCTTCGGGATCGGTCCACGGAGAACCAGGCCTCATCAAGCTGCGGATCATGTTATTGAGCCCCTCGTACACGATCTCGTTGACGGTCTCGTAGTCGATGGCATGGGCAGCGGCCACCCGGCACTCCCGAATGTTGAACGGCTCTTTCACGTTGTTGAGCATCCAATAACCGCCGTGGTTGTCGGTCCGGGAGGTGGTGTTGACGCCCTTGGCGATTGCGTCCTGCAAATTCTGGGGGTGGCGGTCGTAGCCGATGTCGAGGTCGCCGGCGTTGAAGGCGTTATAGCGCTGGGGCGGTTCGATGATGGGCTTGAAGATCACGCTGTCCAGATAGGGGCAACCCTCGCGGAAGTAATCCGGATTGCGCACCACAACGGCCTGGTCGTCTTGGACCCAAGAATCGAGCATGAACGGGCCTGCGCCCACCCCGACCGGGTTGATGTTGACGTCGGAGTTCAAACCGGTTTCCGGATCCTGGCCAGCCTGATAGGTGGTGGGCGACATCATCCACGCCATACGGGAGGCGAAGATCTGCGCGAACACCGCGTTCTTGCTGGTGGCAGTTAGCTCGATGGTGTAATCGTCGATCTTCTCCCACGAAGCGATCAGATCGGCCTGAGCCCGCGACTGCGACCCGATATCGGGATTCTGGTGGTGCTCGATGTTCCAGATCAACGCGTCGACATCCAACGGGGTGCCGTCGGTGAAGTTGACGCCCTCGCGCAGCTTCAGCGTGAACACCTCATTGTCTTCAGTGGAGATGCTCTCGGCCAGGCCGGGAATCAGCTGGCCCGTGCCGAAGTCCTCGTAGAACAGCGCGCCGTAGATGGCAATCATCTGCGTGCCGCCCAGCGAGGCCCCCCCCTGAATCAACGTGGGGTCCCAGCCGGTGATCTCACCGAACATGCCGATTGTGAGGTCGCCGCCTGTAGGCCGCCCGTCGGAGCAGTCGGTCGTGAGGATTTCACCAGAGATATACCCGGTGTTGCCGGTAGGCACTCCCCCCGTTACTTCTTCTTCCACTTCTTCGGAGCCCTCGATGACCACCACTGGCTCTTCTTCAGGCTCTTCTGCGGGAGCTTGCTCTGCGGGGGCATCCTCCTCGGGGGCCTCCTCAGCGGGTGCCTCCTCAGAAGGAGTCTCGTCTTCGGCCTCCGGTGCGGGTGCGGGTGCCTCTGTACCCGTAGTAACCCCACCATCGTCGTCATCGTTGCCGCAAGACACGGCAAATACCGTTAGTGCCAACAAGACGGCAAGAAGCCTCAACCAACGCGATTTCATGAGCATGTCCCCCTCGGGATTGGCTATGGACAGCCGGGCCTCAGCCGACTGCAAGTTGTCAGACCTTAGGGACTTATTCAGAGTTCGCGCAAAGCGTCGCCGTGTCTACGCTCGCATCCGGGCGGCGACGTGGGTGAACTCGCGCTCCAAACGGTCGGCAATATCCCGGAAGCAGAGCGTTGAAAAAGCGTGTACGGCTCATCAGACTCGAAATCGGACGAAGACAAAACTTGCAATCAGCCGACCAATAACCTTTCAATCAGACGATATCTATCCTTACAATTGGACGATGGATGAAGCGGTCTTCTACCCGCGCTCAATCGACGCCCAGCTTGTCGAGGCGCTAACAGACTCGCCTGCGGTGTTGATCCACGGCCCGCGCCAATGCGGCAAGACCACATTGGCGCAGTTCGTATGCGCCTCCACTCACTTCAAGTGGCGGGGACAGCCCCTAGAGACACCAGCCACTGGGCGGGGATACGCATACATCAACTTTGAAGCCGAAGTAGCTCGCAACGCCGCTCAAGCCGACCCCGCCGGTTTCGCGGATGACTTGCCCGAACGAGTTGTGCTGGACGAAGTGCAGCGTGTGCCAGAGCTGTTCGCCGCTATCAAAGTGGCAATAGACCGCAGGCGGCAGCCAGGCCGCTTTGTCCTCACTGGTTCAACAAACGTGCTGCTGATCCCCGCATTGGCCGACTCTCTGGCCGGGCGCCTGCAAATCGTCCGGCTGCATCCCCTGTCGCAGTCCGAGATGGCGGGCACCTCGGCATCTGATGGCAATACCGGCCATCGGCGGGGATTCTTCGACGCGCTGTTCGGCGACGGATTCAAAGTTGGAACCGTGGAGCGCCTCGGCAAACAACTTGCCAAGCGGATTGCTGCGGGCGGCTATCCCGCAGCCCTGGCCCGGCCAGCAGGTCGACGACGAGCAAGGTGGTACCGGGACTACGCCGACACCCTGATACAGCGAGACGTACGCGACATCGCTCGGATCGCCAGGCTGGACTCGCTCGCCCGGCTATTGGAGATGGCGTCGGGGCAAACGGCCAGACTGCTCAACGTCAACGGACTCGCCGCACCGTTCCAGCTCAGCCGCCCGACGATCTCCGACTATCTGACGTTGCTCGAACGGCTCTTTCTGGTAGATCGCCTACCGCCGTGGCATGACAACCGGCTCAAGCGGCTCGTCAAGACCCCCAAGCTGCACATGGGCGACACGGGACTCGCCTGCGCGCTGATCGGCGCCGACGCCGACGCGTTGACAGCAGACCGGCACTTGTTCGGACAGTTGCTGGAGACCTTCGTGTTTCAGGAATTGCGGCGACAAGCAAGCTGGCACGAAGCACCGCTGCGACTCTTCCATTTCCGCGACAAAGACGGTGCCGAGGTGGACATCGTGGTCGAGCGCGGGGCAGCCCATGTCGCCGGAATCAAGGTCAAAGCTGCGGCCACCGTGACCAGGTCGGACTTCCGCGGGCTGCGAAAGCTCGCTTCGGCCGCTGGGGAACGCTTTGTCGGCGGGGTCGTGCTCTATGACGGAGAGACCAGCGCGGGCTTCGGCGACAACCTGTACGCCGTCCCGATCCAGCGGTTGTGGGAGAACTTTTGAAGCACTTCTAAGAGCGCGAGGAATGCGGAGAAACGCGCGCACTGTCGTGTTGACACCTCATTTGTCGACGAAAAGACAAGTCGTGCATTCTGGCGCAATCCTCCACGGGGAACGATGACCGGAATCGACCAGCTTACGCTCGCATCCGGGCAGCCACCGCCCAGCCGTGGTTGCGGGTCATGGCCACGATGTGGAGGGCAAATCCCGCTCCTGTTCAGTCGGCCAGTTGGTATCTGGCCCCTCGGCCTGCGCCATTCTTCGTTATCAGGCCATCTTCAGCCAGGCTGCGCAGCAGGGTCAATGCTTGAGAGCGCGTCACGCCCAGTCGGGACTGCACCATCGAGTTGGTGACAGGGCCGTCGGCGGCCCAGCCCAAGATCATCTCACGCTTCTCTTCGCGACTCACAGGTCGCCCATACGGCGTGGGAATCGACGTTGAGAGGCGGTAGCTGGTACCTCCATTGCTGCCCTGCTGCTCCAACAAGCCCAACTCGCATAATCGTTGAAGGGTGTTGCGGGCCGGCGAGACCCCGACATCGAGCAAGGAGCGAACCGTGGAGTTGGTGAGCTCGACGCCGCGAAGCGCCTCAACAAGCACTCGGCGATCACTGGGCAACAGCCCGGCATCTCCTTGGATCTCGTGAGTCCAGGCCAGCTCCACAGGCGTGGCCGGACCCCCAATCGACAGCACAACTCTTACCCAACCGGCGGGAGCCTCCTCGAACGTCGGCTCGAAGCGAAGGGCCGCGGCCATCTCGTAACGGATGAGATCGATCCCCCGGCCCGCGTCCTCGGCAAGCTCAAACGCTCGCAGAACGCTGATCACAGACTTGTTGCGGGCGAAATGCGACTCGCCGATATTCTCACTGGTCACCCCGCCCGCAAAACCTCCAGGGGAGATCACCGCCACCTCGCTCGGCGTCAGATGCACTTCGACAGCGGCGCCAGAAAGCTGGTAATCGCGATGAGCCACCGCATTGGCAAGCGCCTCGCGCATGGCATCGGCAGGCAGGCGGGCCAGTTCATGGCGAACGGCGCGCAAGACCACGAGGTCAAAGCCGATTTCTCCGATAATCCATTCCAGGGCGGCTCGGACCTGTTGGCTTGGGGTGCCGCCGAACACCTCTCGCCGGTCATGCTCGCGGCTGCCTTCCCGAAAGCGGAATACCTCGATATAGGACTTTCCGAACGCCGCCGGAGCCTCAGCCACCAAGAACAGGGCACCTGCATTGGTCAGAGCATGCGCTGAGTCGCCGGGTACCGCCATACCGCGCTGGGCAAGAGCCGCTGCTAGGTCGACTGGGTTTTGATCGGCTTCAATCCTCAGGGCATCGCAAAGCTGAACAAGCAGTTCTGGATCGGCATCGTCGAGCGACCAGCGCGAAGGGGCCGCTTCAAAGTCGCCGGGCAGGCGTGTAGCCAGCAGTTGCCTCAGCTCACGACCCAGCAAGGGCAGATTCTGCTTGCCCCGGCGGATCAGCGAACGCCCGTTTGGGGTCTGGGCAATACCGTCGCGCCGCGCCCCAACTACAACCAGTGTGATCTCAGCTTGACCGACCCGCACTCCGATCAGCTCGACAGGGCCGGGCGATTCTATCTGGCCGATCATTTCCCAGAGATCCTTCTCCACGCCACTATCGAACGGGCAACCGACAACCACGCCTCTGTCGTCTACCCCGATCATGACGATGCCGCCATCGGAATTGGAGAATGCGACCACCGCTTCTTGAACAGGGCGGCGACCAGCGCCAGCCTTCCACTCCACATATTGGCCTTCGTCCGGAAAGGCTGCCTTGAACTCCTCAGGGGTCATCTGGGCTGGACGATCAGAGCCCGAAGGGTGGAATGGAGGAATGCGGGGAAATGCACGTATCGCCACACAGATACACTAATCGCTCAACAAAGCACTAATCGTGCATTCTTGCGTGATTCGCTCCAAGAAGAATGGCTGGAATCGACCAGCTTACGCTCGCATCCGGGCGGCGGCGTGGGTGAGCTCGCGTTCCAAACGGTCGGCAATATCCCGGAAGTAGGGCAAAGACTCGCCGATTGGATCGGGTATTTCATCTGCCGCCCGACCTATGAATCGACTGGCGGTTTGGGGATCGCGCCGGGCGGCCAGGCGGGCCACCCACTCGGCGGCATTGGCACCGTTGCGGTCGCCAACATCGGCTGCCAATCGTGAGAGCTCAGCGGGCAGGAAAGTGGCCGCCGCTTTGGCTTCGCTGCGGGCGGCCACCGCCCAGCCGTGGTTGCGGGTCATGACCACGATGAGGTCGGATTCGTCCACCAGGTACTCAGAGAGGCGGCGGCTGCGATGGGCCGACAGGTCGAGGCCACGCTCGGCCATGGCCGCGATGGCGTAGTCGTGGGCTGGCTGTCCGCTCCAGTCCATGGTGCCCGCCGAGCTGACCTCAGCTTCAGGGACCATGTGGGCGAAGAGCACCTCGGCCATCGGAGATCGGCAGATGTTCCCAGTGCAGACAAACAAAACCTTGATGGCCGCAGTCTACGGCTTGGTCAGGACAACTCTTGTTGAGCGGCCCCGCTGGCCGCTATGGTTTCTGTGTGCCGTCGGAACCGGCATCGTCCCCGGACACAGGGTTCCCACACCACCAGAACGAAAGAAAATCTGATGCCGGTCACCGAAATCCAGCGCACTGAGCTGATCAACCGCCTCGTCGAGGTGCTCGGAGAGGAGCGCACCGAAACCCTCATGCAGTGCATCCTCCCCGAAGGCCGCGACCAACTCGCCACCAAAAGCGACCTCGGAGTTCTCAAAAGCGACCTCGGAGTTCTCAAAAGCGACCTCGGAGTTCTCAAGAGCGACCTCAAAGCCCTCGAAACCAATCTGCGGGCCGAGTTCACCGAGCACAAAGCCGAGACCAAGGCGGGGTTCACCGAGTTGCGGGCCTACATCGACTCGACTCTGGCCAAGCACCACCGCCAGTACACATTCATGCTCGTCGGCTTTGTCGTCAGCAACTGGGCCGCCATGATCCCGCTCATACTCGCCACCTGAACCCCGAGCAGTGCGGCCCTCGCCGCGCTCAGTTTCTATGCTCAGGGACATGGCAGGTCCGATGGATGGTGTGAAGGTTGTCGAGCTGGGGGTGTGGGTGGCCGGTCCCGCGGCAGGCGGGATAATGAGCGACTGGGGGGCTGACGTGGTCAAGATCGAGCCACCCTCCGGAGACCCGTCCCGGACGTTCCAGCGGATGCTGGGCGGAGACATGCCCACCAACCCGGTGTTCGAGCTGGACAACCGCTCCAAGCGCTCGGTGGTGGTCGATCTGGCCCGCCCCGAGGGCCAAGCCATCGCCGCCGAGATCATCGACGACGCCGACGTGTTCCTCACCAACTTGCGACTGAGCGCGCTCAACCGGCTGGGGCTGGACTACGAGTCGCTGGCTGCCCGCAATCCGGCGTTGGTTTACTGCGCCATCACCGGCTACGGGCTCGAGGGACCCGACGCCGACCGCCCGGCCTATGACATCGCTGCCTTCTGGGCCCGCTCAGGCATCGCCGCCCAGCTCACCCCGCCAGGCGGCGCTCTGCCGTTCCAGCGGGGCGGGATGGGCGACCACAACGTGGGCCTGGCCGGAGCCGCGGCCATCAGCGCGGCCCTGTTCAACCGCGAGCGCACCGGCGAGGGCCAGATGGTGTCCACGTCGCTGTTTAGAGAGGGCATGTACACCATCGGCTTCGACCTTAACATTTTGCTGATGTGGGGCCTGAACATGGCGGTGGGCACTCGGGAGGCAATGGGCAACCCGGCCATCAACAACTACACCGCAGGCGACGGCCGCCGCTTCTGGGTGGTGGGCCTCGAGGGCGACCGCCATTGGCCGCCGCTGGCCCGGGCGGTGGGCCACCCCGAGTGGATCGACGACGAGCGGTTCGCCACCGCCCGCGACCGAGCGGTCAACGCCGTGGAGCTGATCGCCGCCCTCGACGAAGCGTTCGCCGCCCGGTCCCTTGAGGAGTGGGCCGAGATCTTCGCCACCGAACCCGACATGTTCTGGGCCCCGGTGAACACCCTCGACGACCTGCTGGCCGACCCCCAGACGGGACCGTCGGGGGCGCTGGTGGAAGTGCCCGACGGAGCCACCGGCACCACCATGCTGGCCACCCCGGTGGACTTCCACGGCACCCCGTGGTCACCTCGCAGCCTGGCCCCTGGCCTGGGCGAGCACACCGACGAGGTGCTGGCCGATCTGGGCCGAAGCGCCGACCAGATCGCCGAGTTGCGGGCCAACGGCACCGTGGCCTGAGCCGCTCCACCACAAACCGCAGCCCCATGCGGTTGTCTTTTAGACCATTAAAGTATGAAAAACAACAAGTATATTGCTCAACCAGCGCTATAGTTGTCTTTCAGTCCACCAAAACTCGAATAAAGGCAACTACATCGCCCAACCAACGCTATAGTTGCCTTTTCGCAGCAGCAACCGAAGGGCGCAACCATGGCGTTCGGGGCTCTAGGGAACGACCCTCTCGAAAAACTCATTGATGAGGCTCTCAGGCGGCTGTCGGCGGGGGAACCCCCCAGCCAGATCGAAACCGAGCAGATCGATGTCAAAGAAGAACCCCATCGCCGTGACCAGGACGGGTTGATTCTCCGCGGTTCGGCTACCAACGAGCAGGCCGCTCAGTATCTGGCCAGAGAGATGGCCTGCATGGCCAACTCGCCGGGAGGCGGCGCCCTCATCGTGGGCATCGCCAATGACGGCACCCGAATAGGCACCGAGTTGAATGCGGAATGGCTTCGCCACCGAATCTGGGAGTTGACCGCCAAGAAACTCACGACTTCTGTCCGCCACGAGAGTCTCGAAGGCTGCCGCATCCTGATCTTGAGCTGCACCGAGGCATTCGACCCCATCGGTTACCGCGGAGAGCTCAGGTGGCGCGTCGGAGCCAACTGTGTCGAGATCGACCCCATCGCCTGGCGTTCCAGGATGCTGGATCGGATCGGATTCGACTGGTCGGACCAGCCATCGGGCCACACCGTTGACGACATAAGCCCGGCGGCTTGCGAAATCGCCCGCCGCTACCTGCAAGAAGGCAGTGAGGATGGATCCGACGCTGAACTGGCCAATGCCTCGGACACCGATTTAGCCCAGCGCCTCAGCTTGACGAAAGACCGGCAACGGCTTACCAACGCAGGCTCGCTCTTGTTCGTTGAGACCCCATGGCCCGGCATCGACTACATCCGCCGCGATGTTCCGGGAGGCGACAGCACCGTCCGCATCGAGAGCACCGGCCCTCTCATCATGCAAGTACACCAAATCGAGCAAGCAGCCGAAGCAGCCAATCGCATCTCGCACATAGCCAAGGGTTTCACCCACCGCAGGATTCGGGCCATCCCCCCCAAAACCCTTCGAGAGGCAATTGTGAACGGAGTGGTACACCGAGACTGGCTTTCCCCGCTGCCAACCACCGTCGAGCATATGGGCGACATCTTGACAGTAGCCTCACCCGGAGGGTTCCTCGGCGGCATAACCCCCGCCAACATCATCACCCATCCGGCGGTACCACGGTACAAGAGCCTGGCTGAGGCCATGGCCAAGCTGGGGCTGGCCGAACGCGAGGGCATCGGAGTCGACCGCATGGTGCGAGACATGCTGGCTATCGGACGACCCCCGCCGGCCATAGCCGAAATCGACGGGCCGTACGTACGAGTGGCACTCATGGGTGGGACACCCGACGCCGATTTCATCGACCTCGTCGCCGCTCTCAGCCTCGCCGAAGTAGCCACCGTCGATTCACTCCTGCTCATAGAGCACCTGAGCCACTGCGGGTGGGTAGACGCCGACAGCGCCATCCCTGTTCTGCAACGATCCTTCCCCGAATCGGAAGAGGCGATCGCCCGTTTGGCTGGCGCCAGCCTCGAAATCGGTCCGGTGATTACGTCGATACGCGGGATTCCGACTAATCGTCCCTGCGCATACCGTCTCTCAGACGGATCCCGGGCTCTTCTTGCCCATCGGCTCATCGGCCTCAACTCCCCTGAAGCCCGAGAAGCGCTGATCCTGGATTGGAGCCGCACCCGAGGGCGGGTGTCAACCACGGAGGCGTCTGATCTGACCGGGCTCAGCAAGACATCCGCCGGCAAGCTGCTCACCGCTTTGGCCGAAAACGGCCAGCTCGTGGGGAGCCGAGCCAACCGATCCGGGCGGGGATTCCACTATCTGCCGGCGAATCCCGGGGTTGACGGCACCGTGGCCTGAGCTTCCCGGCCAGCCCAGCCATAGGATGTCGCCGTGCCTTTGACCAGACTCGACGAGACGCTGCGCCATCAGATCCCCACCACGTTCGACCATGTGGGAACCAGCGACCCCCGGTTCTTCGACCGCTACTGGTTCTCGTGTTACGACCCGGCCGGGTCGCTGACCATGATCATCGGGGTGGGGCTGTACATGAACATGAACGTGTTCGACGGCTTTGTGGCCTGCCAGGTGCCCCGCGACGGCGGAGGGACTAGTCAGCGGAACTTCCGCTTCAGCCGGGCGCTGCGCCCCGACATCGATCGAGTAGGCGTAGGACCGCTCGACATCGAGATCATCGAACCGTTCGAGAAGGTCCGCCTCACCGCGAGTGGCGACGACCACCCCATCGACATGGACCTGACCTGGACAAGCTTCCTGCCCCCCAAGGAGGAAGACCACCACTTCAGCCGGGTCCGGGGCCGGGTTACCCAGGACTACCGCCGCTACACCCAGGTGGGCCGGATGGACGGCACGGTTACCTTGGACGGCACCGCCTACACCGTGACCGGCTGGTGGGGTGGCCGGGACCACTCTTGGGGAGTGCGACCCCAGACCGCGGGGCCCGAGCCGGTGACCGGGGAGGACGGCATCGACGTGCGGGCCCAGCACGGCTCGGTGTTCTACTGGCTGCCGTTCTCGTGCGCTGACTACGGCGGCCATGTGCAGGTCCACTGCACCGGCGACGGGCGCCAGCACTACATGGACGGGGTGATTGGACGGCCCGACGGCACCGAGACCGAAGTGGTCGCCGCCGAGTTCGACGTGGACTTCTGGGAGGGCACCCGCCGCTGGCGCCAGGTTCGGTCGCAATTCACCGACTCCGCCGGGGAGGTCTACGAGATCGAGACCAACCAGATCCACCGGGACTGGGCCATGATCGGCACCGGATACGACTGGGGCTGGGACGACGGTGGCGGCCTCGGCGTGTACCGGGGGCAGTTCTACTCTGAGACCGATATCTACGATCTGTCCCATCCCGAGAACGTGGTGCTCCCCTCTGGCGAGATTCGAGTCCCCGGCCACCGGGAGGCACCGGCGGTTGGCACCGTGAATGGACAGCCGCTGACCGGCCATCAGATCGTGATCGCCTCGGGACGGGTGCCCTTCTTGGGCCTAGACGACGATGTGAGGCCGTGGTGAGCCAAGAACAACCCTTTGCCGACCAAGCGGTAATCGTCACCGGAGCCAGCCGGGGAGTGGGCCGGGCTCTGGCCATCCGGCTCGGTGAGTTGGGCGCCGGGGTGGCCTGCGTGGCCCGGGCCACCGACGCGGCCCGGTTCAAGCTGCCCGGCACCGTGGATGAGACCGCCGCGGCCGTCGACGAGTCTGGCGGCCACGGATTGGCCGTTCCCTGCGATCTGTCCCGCCCCGACCAGATCGAGGCCATGGTGGAAACCGTGGTGAGTCACTTCGGCCGAATCGACGCTCTGGTGAACAACGCCGCGGTGTCTTTTGACGGCGATATGGACATCGAGCTCAAGCGCTACGAGCTGACCTTCGCCATCAATACCACTGCCCCACTGCTGACCACTCGGCTCTGCCGCCCCTACTTGGCGGAAGCCAAGGGGCGCATCATCAACGTCTCGTCGGCTGCTGGGTTGGCATTCTTTTCCCCGATGATGTCCTACGGCATGTCCAAGGCCGCTTTGGAGCACCTGACCGTGAGCAGCGCGGCGATCTTGGCCAAAGACGGCATCGCGGTGAACTGCTTCCGCATCGACACCGCGGTGGCCAGCGAGGGGTTCGTGATGAACGCCCCCGGTGCCGACCACTCCACCTGGGCCGACACCTCGGTGGCGTCCGAGGGCATGGTGTGGATGCTCCAGCAGCCCACCTCCTATACCGGAAAGCTGGAGAGCATGGTGGGCATGGCCCAGCGGGAGGGCATCATGGCCGACATCGCCGACAAGACCAGCTCCAACTCTCCATCCACCAGCCGATGGAGCATCGACCGTGGGCGCGGCCTTGCCTGAGGCCCAGGAGATCCACTCCTTCTGCCGCATCTGCACCGCCATGTGCGGCATCACCGTCACCGTGGAAGGCGACCAGGTGGTCAAAGTGAGAGGCGACGACGCCCACCCCCTGTCCCAGGGCTACACCTGCCCAAAGGGCCGGGCGCTGCCCGACTGGCACCACCATCCCCGCCGGCTAGACCAACCCCGTATATATGGTGGGGCCGTCGGCTGGGACCCCTGCCTCGACGACCTGGGCAACCGCCTGGCCGCCATCATCGACGAGAGCGGACCCGACGCGGTGGCCATGTACCTGGCCAGCGGTTCGGCTTATGACGCCAACGGCCGCCGAGCGGCCGAGCGATTCCTCGGTGCCATCGGCTCCTGCCAGAAGTACACCGCCACCACCATCGACACCCCTATGCGCCCGCTGGTGGCCGAGCTCATGGGCGGTTGGTCGGGGCTCACCCCAATGTGGGATCAGGAGGCCGCCCGAATGCTCCTTTTGGTAGGGACAAACCCGGTGGTGTCCCACGGCCACGGCAACGGCATAGCCGACCCGATTAGGCGGCTGCGAGACCAGCAGGAGCGGGGCCCGGTGTGGGTGATCGATCCCCGCCGCACCGAGACCGCCCGACTGGCCGACCGCCATCTGGCCCCCCGGCCCAGCACCGACTATCTGATTCTGGGCTATCTGGTGCGAGAGCTGCTCATCGACGGAACCGATTGGGATTATCTGGCCAACCATGCGGTCGGAGTCGACGATCTGACCGCCGCGGTCGCTCCGTTCACCCTGGACCAGGCGGCTGATGGCACCGGTCTGGAGCCCGCGAAGCTGCTCGACCTCCTCGACGCGGTGCGAACCGCGGGCCAGCTCTCGGTGCTCTCGGGAACTGGAGTGTCCATGGGCCGCCACGCCAATGTGACCGAGTGGCTGCTGTGGGCCCTCGCGGTGATCACCGGCTCCTATGACCAACCCGGTGGGATGTGGTTCAACCCCGGCTACCTGATGCAGCTCGACACCCGGAGCTGGCAGCCCTCTGATGGCCACCCCGAGCCGGGGCCGGCCAGCCGACCCGAGCTGCCCCGTCGGTTCGGGGAGTATCCGTGCGCCGCACTGGTGGACGAGATCGAGGCCGGCAACGTGCGGGCACTGGTGGTGGTGGGCGGGAACCCGCTGATCGCCTTCCCCGACCGGGACCGCACCCAAGCCGCCTTGGCCTCGCTCGACGTGCTGGCCGTGGCCGACGTGGTGGAGACCGACACCACGGAGTTGGCCACTCACCTGCTGCCGGTTGCCGGTCAACTCGAGCGGGCCGATGTGCCGTGGATGCTGGACGCCTACCAGCCGGCCATCGCCACCCAGTACACCCCAGCGGTGGTCCCGCCCGGCGCTGAGCGCCGGCTCATGTGGCAGGCGTTCGCCGATCTAGGCCGTCGGCTAGGCGTGAGCGTTCTCCCCCGAGGTATCGACCCCGACATCGCCACCGACGAAGACCTGTTGGCGCTGATCGCCGAGCGGGGCCGCAGCGACGCCGCCACCGTGCTGGCCGCCCGCCGAGGTCTGGTGGGCGAAGCCAGCCCGGTTCACGGCTGGGTGCTAAACCGAGTGCTGCCTGATCGGCGCTGGCGGCTGGCCCCCGAGCCTTTGGTTGAGCAGTTGGCCGACCTCGACCACCCCGAGCCGCTGGTGCTGTTGCCTCGCCGCCAGATGCGGACCATGAACGGCCAGCTACGCGATCTGGGCAACGTAGGCCCCGAGGTGCTGATCCACCCCGACCACGGCATCACTGACGGCCAGCCCGTGCAAGTGACCAGCGCCCACGGAGAGTTGGTGGGCACGGCCCGCACCAGCGACGAGATCGCCACCGGTGCGGTGTCCATCCCCCACGGCTGGGCCGATCCCAACGTCTGCACGCTCACCACCGCCGAGGCCGACGTCGATCCCCTTACGGGCATGGTCTGGCAGTCGGGACTGCCGGTTCAGCTCAGCCCGGCAGGATCGGCTTGAGAGCAGCATGAACACCGAGAGTCCGAGCCTGCTGAAACTGAAGCTGCCCAAGGAACTCGGCGGACTCGAGGCCGACCTGCGAAACCAGTTCCTGGCCACTGAGGCCGCCAGCCGGAAAGACGGCTCGGCCGGCTGGAACGAGACCTTCACCACCACCTCGGCGGCTATCGCGGCCGCCCGCCTGCCGCAAGATGGACTGGATGAGGTAGCGGCCAGCGCCACCGGCGGGGCCGATTGGCCACCGTTCGCCGGCACGTTTCCACTGTCGGGGAGGACTGCAACTGCCCCTGGTGGCGTGGTGTTGACCGGGCGATGGGGGTTCGCCTCCGGCATCGCCGAAGCCGCCTGGGTGGTGGCCGGATGCGCCACCGAATCAGGACCGCGGTGGGCGGTGGTCCCGGTGGAGCAGGTGACCGTTCGCGACACCTGGCAGGTCAGCGGCCTAGAAGACACCCAGAGCCACGACTACAGCGTCGATGAGGTCTTCGTGCCCCACAGCCGGCTGTTCGACTTGACCCAGCCACCGCCTCGAGGCGGCATCCTGCACCTACTGCCCATGTACGCGCTGATAACCCCCGACCACTGCGGCGTGAGCCTGGGCATTGCCCGACGGGCCCTGGATGAGATCGCCATCGCCGCGGCGGGCAAGGACCGCCTGCACAGCACCGCCCCCCTCGATGAGCGGCCGGCCTTCCAGCGCGACCTGGGGCAGGCCGATACCAAGCTGCGGGCCGCCCGGGCTCTGGTGCTGGAAGTGCTGGACGAGTTCTGGGCTGCCGCAGTCGCAGCAGAGCCCGCGGAGGAAGAACTGGTGCAACGGGCTCGTGCCGCTGCCACCCACGCCGCCGATATCGCCGTGGAGGTGGCGTCGATGGCCTACCGCCGGGGCGGCGGATCGGTCCTCTACCGAGGCCACCCCCTCAACCAGTGTTTCCGAGACGCCCACGCCGCCACCCAGCATGTCCACGTTACCGATGAGATGTTTGAGGTAGTGGGCGCCGCTCTGCTCGGGGACTCGCCCGACTAGGAGCTGGCCGGGGCTGGCTCCTCGGCCGAGCGGCCATCCGGGCCCATGAGCTCCTCACCCAGTGAGATTGCTCCAGCCAGGGCCACCACCATGACAATCGACGAACCTGTGAACAAGGCCTCGGCACCCCAGTTCTCGTAGATCACCCCGGTGGCAAGAGCGGCAATCCCAGCGATGATCAATCCCAATGCCCCATAGAGTCCTTGAGCAGCGGCCGCTTGTTCAGTCGGGGCCGATAGAGCTATCGCCAGTTGCCCGGCAGGCATGGTGAAAGCATCAAAAACAGCGTGAGCGGCCGACACGGCGATGAGCACCCACACGAACTCCACGTAGCCGTAGACGAACATGCAGGCCACCGCCCCCATAATCGAGAACGGCATCACCCGCATGGGACCTCGCTGATGAGCCTTCTTGCCCCCATACGGGGCGAGTGGAATCATCGGCAGGGCAAAGAGGGAAATGGAAAGGGCGATGATCAGCGTGCTGGCTCCGAGGTCGTCGAGCAGCACCGCCCAGGAGGTTTCGAACACCCCGATTGTGGTGAAGAACGCTGCCCCGGCCAGCATTCCGGAGTTGAGAGGTCGGATGCGAAACAGCCGTCTGACCGGCGCTCTGGTGGTGGCCACCTCCCCCGCGGACAGGTCCAGCCGAAGGATCCAAACGTAAATGAGCAAATAGAGCCCGGCCATGAACAGGAACGGAGCTCGCAAGTTGATGAACTCGGCCAAGAGTCCAGCCACCACCGGCCCCAGCACAAAACCGCTGATATCGAAGGCCCCCATCTTGCCCAGGTTTTGGCCCATGTTGGCGGGATCGCGGGTAATGAGAATTCGGCGGATCGCGGGGCCAGTGGCTCCCGTGCCAGCACCGAGGAAAAATCGAGCGGCGGTGAACTGCCAGACTTCATCGGTAATGGCCATGCTGAGCATCGAGAGGATGGCCACGAACACCCCACCATGGACCAGCCAAGAGACGTAGCCCCGATCGGCAAACCGGGCTAAGCCAACTTGGGCTACAAACCCCGCCAGAAATCCCACTGCAACAATGAAGCCCAACTCGGTCTCGCTGAAGCCCAGCTTGTCCCTGAATTCGGCCAGCAGGGTAAACAGCGAGCCATAGCCCATGGACAATGAGCCGGTGACCACGAAGTAAGGCCAGAACGAGCGCGCCGTGCCCGGCGAGGAGTTCACAGCCATCGGGGAACCCTACTCCCCGCTGGCGGCAACTGACTCAGCGCTCTTCTCGGCGGTAGGCGATGCCCAAGGCGGCGGGTGCCACCGACGGGCGGTGCCGATAGCGCCAGCTGATGACCACCAGAACCAACACGGTTAGCACGAAGGGGAGGATGCCCAACAGCGCGGGGGAGATGCTGCTGACGTCCACCCCCAAGAACTCGATGTCGAATGACTGCAACCGGGGTTGCAGCGCCAAGGTGAAGCCGAACAGCAGCGCGCCCAGGGCCAGTCGCCCCGGCCGCCACGCCCCGAAGATCACCAAGGCCACTGCGATCCAGCCCCGGCCGGCCACCATGCCCTCGGTCCAGCCTGGAGCCATATAGAGCGATAGGAATGCCCCGCCCGCGCCGGCAAAAGCTCCGCCGACCATGACCGCCCCCGACCGCAGAGCCGTCACCGAATGGCCGACGGCGTCGGTGGTGGGCGCCGACTCGCCCACCGCCCGCAGGGCCAAACCCCAGCGTGTGCGGGTCAGCACGAACCAAACGGCTAGCCCTAGCAGCACAGCCACATACACCACCGGCGGTTGGTTGAAGAAGATATCGCCAAACCAGGGAATATCCGCCAGACCGACAATCCCCAGATCGGTGAACTTGGTTTCGGGACGCTCCCCCACCACGTTGCGGCCCACATAGGCGGCCAACCCCAATCCGCCAATGGTGAGGGCTAGGCCTGACACCACTTGATCTGCACCCAACACCACGCTCACCACGGCATGGAGCCCACCCACCAATGCGCCGACCGCGGCAGCGGCAATGAACGCAGCCCACGGGCTTCCGGTTTCCAGCCCGACCATGAACCCGCTCACCGCGCCCATGGTCATCATCCCCTCGACCCCGAGGTTGAGCACCCCGGCTCGCTCAGCGATCAACTCGCCCAGCGCGGCTAAGAACACCAGCGTGCCGAACTGCACGGTGGCCACGAACAGGCCGACTATTGCCGCTTCAGACATCGGGTTCTTCCACGGCAGGTTCAAGTTGTTCGATCGCGTCGCCCGACGACTCCCCCAAGGGGCCGGTCCAGCGAATCCGATAGTTGAAGAAGACCGCGGCCACCAGTGCGCCAAACAAGATCATGGCCTGCAAGATGTCAGAGATGGCCGAGCTCACCCCCAAGGTTTGGATGCTCTGGCCGCCCACCTGCACCGCCCCGAACACGAAGGCCACCACCGCCACCCCAGAGGGCCGCATCAAGGCAAGGGCAGCCACGATGATGCCGGAAAAGCCGAACCCGTTTGAAAGCCCCGGAGTCAGCCTGACCTCTGTGCCAGTGAGCTGAATCGTTCCCGCCAGACCAGCGATACCGCCCGAAAGCAGCAGCGCCGTCAGCACTTTGCGCCGCAAGGAAACGCCGGCATAGCGAGCGGTGTCGGGCGAAGATCCTGCCAAGCGCAGCTCGTAGCCCCAGGCAGTACGGGACACGGCTAGCGAGAACACGATTAGCAGCCCAAGGGCGATTAGGGCCCCAATGTTGACCCGGCCGAATAGCCCCGGCAGAGATGCCTGGCCGGGCACCTCTTCGATACGCGGAAACCCGAGCGACCCAGGGTCTTTCCACGGGCCGACCTGAAGCCACTCCACCACTCGGATGGCCACATAGACCAGCATCAGCGTGGTGATGATCTCGCTCACGCCGAGGTGGGAGCGGGCCAGCGCGGGACCGAGCATCAGCAGCATTCCCCCCGCCACGCCCGAGGCCAGCATCACCGCGATCAGCGCGGGACCGGAGAGCCCGTCGGCCATCATGGCCACACCAGTGGCGACGGTGGCACCGGCCATCATCTGACCTTCAGCACCAATGTTCCAAAGTCCCATTGATCCAGCCACCGCCACCGACAAGCCGGTCAATGCCAGCGGCGTCGTCCGCTCCAGCGTGCGAGAGAGCGAATCGGTGCCCACAAATGCGGAATCGAACATCCGCTCATACACCTCAGCCGGACTGTTGTCTGAAACCCACAACAAGATGGCCCCCAACACCAGCGCCACCAAGATGCCGACAATGAACCCAAACGATTGAGTGGCAGGCAGTACCCGGTCGCGCCTCACCAAGACTGGTCGGATCATTTGGGCGCCTTCCCCGCCATCGCCGAGCCCAAAATCGTTCGCGGGGTGACGTCTGGGCCGTATTCCCCCATTATCCGTCCCTCGAACATCACAATGAGGCGGTCCGACAGGGCCAGCAGCTCGTCGAGATCCTCTGAGATCAGCAACACCCCAACCCCGGCGGCCCGCTGATCCACGAGATGACCTTGAATGGCGGCCACACCCTGCACGTCCAAACCCCTAGAGGGCTGAGCGGCCACCAACACCGAGGGCTGTTCGGCCAGTTCCCGACCCAGAAGCAACCGCTGGAGATTCCCTCCCGACAGTCCTGCTATCGGATCGTTCAGCCGGCCCACCCGCACCGAAAACCTCTCGACCAAACTCTGGCAGAACTTGACGCACTTTGATATCGACAAGAACATGCCCTGCCGCTGAGACCGGTACGAGCGCACCACCGCGTTGTCCACCACCGACATCTTGGGGGCCAAACCCACTCCGAGACGGTCTTCGGGCACATAGGCCAGGCCCATGCGATAAAGGTCTCCCGGTGACGCTCCGGTGACGTCCCGCTCTTTGAGCGTGACCCTGCCCTCAGTGGGCCGGCGCAGTCCGTTGATGACCTCGGCCAGCTCCTTTTGGCCATTGCCCGACACCCCGACGATGCCCACGATCTCCCCGGAGTGCACGGTCATGTTGATATCGGAAAGCGCCGGCAACCCCCGGTCGTTGAGCGCGCTGATTCCTTGCAGGGACAGAACCTCTGGACCGGTCTCGATGGAGGGCGGACGTTCCACATACCCGCCTTCAGATGACCCCACCATCATCTCGGCCAACGCGTTCAGGTCCACGTCATCGAGATTGTCCACCGTGGCAACGGTCTTGCCTTGGCGCAACACAGTGGCCTCATCACAGAAGGCCACCACTTGGTCCAGCTTGTGACTTATATAGATTACCGAGCGACCCCCTTCGGCCATGGCCCGTAGCGCCGCCCCCAACTCGGCGGCCTCGCCGGGGGTCAACACCGCGGTGGGCTCGTCCATGACCAGCACCGAGGCATTCCGCCACAAGGACTTGAGGATCTCGACCCGCTGGCGCTCGCCCATCGACAGCTGCCATACCGGGCGAGTGGGGTCGGCGACCATACCGTAGGCCGCCGACATCTCGGCCACTCGCTCCTCGATTTCTGTGCTTCGCAGCAGCCGGGGAGCAGACCCCAGCACGATGTTCTCGGCCACCGTCAGGGTGGGGACAAGGCGGAACTCCTGGTACACCATGCCCACCCCGGCGGCGATGGCATCAGCGGGAGAATGGAATGAGCGTCGTTGGCCGTTCACCCACACCTCGCCGGCGTCGGGCCGGTATATCCCGGCCAACACGTTGACCATGGTGGTCTTGCCCGCGCCGTTCTCTCCTAAGAGAGCGTGGATGGTGCCGGGGCGGACCCGCAGGTCGGCCCCGGCGCAAGCGATCACTCCGGGGAATTGCTTTTCAATTCCCCGGAGCCAGACCGCATGGTCGGCATTTTCAGATGCCATCTGGAAACCGGGAAGCCCCGGTCAATCTCAACCAGTCGCGCTGCCGACGACGCCTTCGACGAAGAACTCCATGCCCAGCATCGGGCCGTCTTCCATCGTTTCGCCTTCGGCCACAACTACGTTGCCGTCCTGATCCCGGATCTCGCCGGTGAACACGTCCCACGACCCGTCGGTGAGCTGGGCAGCCACTGCGTCGATCTCCGCAGCCACATCGGCGGGTACGTCGGCGGCCAGCGGAGCGAGGGCGACTATTTCGTCGTCCATTCCGCCCCAATAGGCCCCCGGTGCGTAGGTGTCCGCAGCAACTGCGTCAATGATCCGGGCGTAGTACGGACCCCAGTTCCACACTGGCGCGGTGATGAACGCATCCGGTGCGAAGGCGCTCATGTCGGAGTTGTACGACACCCACCGGGCCCCCGCATCTTGAGCCGCGAGGCCAGGCGCAGTGGAGTCTTGGTGCATGGCGATCACGTCGGCGCCGGCCTCCAACAGGGCTGCCGCGCTATCACCTTCAACCGCCGGGTCGAACCAGGTGAACGTCCAAGTCACGTGGACTTCCACATCGGGGTTGACCCGCTGTGCTCCCAAGGTAAAGGCGTTTATGCCTCGCAGCACCTCGGGAATCGGGAAGGCGGCCACGTAGCCGATCTGGTCGGTTTCAGTCAGAGCACCAGCAGCCATTCCCGACAAGTAGCGGGGCTGGTACATGCGGCCGAAGAAATTGCCGAAGTTGGTGTCGTTCATCTTGTAGCCGCTGGCGTGCTCGAACACCACGTCGGGGTACTCACCAGCCAGTTCCTCCATGGCATCCATGTAACCGAAGGATGTGGCGAAAACGACGTCGGCATTTTCGTCCTCGATGAAGTCCACGACGACATTGCGGAAGTTCGGCCCATCCTCGGGCACATTCTCCACAAACAGCGTGGTGGCACCGGTTGCATCCTCGGCGTATCGACGACCTTGATCGTGAGCCCAGGTCCAGCCTGCATCACCCACCGGACCCACGAAGACGAAGGCCGCGACTATTTCGTCGTCCATCGGCGCCTCAGTGGGCTCCGTAGCCGGTGCCTCTGTGGGTTCTGGGGCTGGGGCCTCGGTGGGCGCCTGAGTGGGTGCTGGCTCTGGAGCCGCGTCGTCGTCGTTGCCGCAACCCACTGCGACCAACGTCAACGCCGTCACAGCCACCAGCAGCTTCAGCAAGAACTTCCTAGCCATGTTTCCCTCCTTGGAACGGCTCTATAAGCCAACCCATAGAGAGTAGCCTGTAACTCTGACGCGAGTGCCAGGTTCTTGGCATCGCTCCCATACAACTTCAATTCGACAGGTTCTGCCGTGACTGCTTTTTCCAGCATCCCCGAGGGCTTCGGCCTCGAAACCGAGGTGGTCAACGCCACTGCTCGCGACCGGGCGGTCGAACGGTGCCGCCAGGTGGGGATCCGACTGCCCACCTTCGCTGAGCTAGCCGACCCTCCCGCGGCTGATGGCGGGTTTGCCGGGGTCGGTCCCGACGAGGCCGACGCCGCCAACCTGTGGCGGGTCAACTGGTTCAACGATGCATCGCGGGCCGGGCGGGCCCCGGTGCCCGAGCATGTGGTGATCCCCCCGGCGCTGTCGGGGGTTGAGTCGCCCATAATCATGCTGCTGGGCAACCGGTTCCCGATGATCGGCGCCCACAAGGTGCTGGCCGCCTACTCCTGTTTGGCCCCCCGGCTGGTCACGGGGCAGTTCGACCCCACCGAGAACCGGGCGGTGTGGCCGTCTACCGGCAACTACGCCCGGGGCGGCATCGCCATCTCCACAATCATGGGCTGCCGGGGGGTAGCCGTGCTGCCCGAGGGGATGTCGGCCGAGCGCTTCGAATGGCTTGACCGGTGGACATCGGACCCCTCCGACGTGATCCGCACCCCCGGCTCGGAGAGCAACGTGAAGGAGATCTACGACGCCTGCGCCGCGTTGGCCGCCGACGAGGCCAACGTGATCCTCAACCAGTTCTGCGAGTACGGCAACCACCTGGGCCATGTGACCGCCACCGCGGCCGCAGTGGAGCGGGTGCTCGAGCACTACACCGCAGGACACCCGGCGGCCCGGCTGGCCGGATTCACCGCCGCCTCGGGCTCGGCCGGGACGCTG
Organism: Acidimicrobiales bacterium; assembly: GCA_965208505.1. Classification (GTDB taxonomy): domain Bacteria; phylum Actinomycetota; class Acidimicrobiia; order Acidimicrobiales; family Bin134; genus Poriferisocius. The sequence continues at coordinate 3,868,244 of OZ242339.1, read as the reverse complement.
GGGGCAGGCGACCCCCTCAAGGAGCGCCACGGATCGGCCACCGCGGTGGTGGAGGCGCTGGAGTGCCCCACGCTGCTGTACAACGGCTACGGCGAGCACAACATCCAGGGCATCGGCGACAAGCACGTCCCGCTGATCCACAACGTGACCAATACCGATGTGGTGGTGGCGGTGTCGGATCAGGCCACCGACGAACTGGGGGTGCTGTTCTCGTCTCCGGAGGGTCGGGCACTGCTGTCCCAGCGGGGGGTGGACGACGACGTGATCGCCCACCTCGACAATCTGGGGCTGTCGTCAATCTGCAACCTGCTGGCCTCGGCCAAACTGGCCCAGGCGTTGGGCTGCGGCCCCGACGACGTGATCGTGACCGTGGCCACCGATGGGGCCTCTCTGTACGGCTCGGAGCGGGCCAAGACCATAGCCACTGAGTTTGACGGCGATTTCGGGGCCGAAGAGGCCGCCGCGGTAGCCGGCCGGTGGCTCAACGGCGTGGACACCGACCATCTGCTGAAGCTCAGCGACCGCGACCGCGACCGGGTGTTCAACCTGGGCTACTTCACCTGGGTGGAGCAGCAGGGGGTCGACCTCGCCCACTTCGACGCCCGACGCGACCAGTCGTTCTGGGTGGCCCTTCGTGATTTGGTGCCGGTGTGGGACGAGCTGATCGCCGACTTCAACGCCCGAGTCGCCCAGTGACGAACCAGGGCTTGGCCTGCACATGTGGGGCCGTAGCGGCCTCCAACGGCTGGTCTTGTTCCCGGCGAAGCGAAGACGCCTCCGACCATGTTCTGATCCTGCCTATGCCGGAGTGGTCGGTAGACGCCAGCAGCCAGCAGCCGTTTGTGCGCTATCGGCGGATGCTGTGGTCGTGGGTTGAGGCTGACGATGACGCCTGGTTTGTGGATCGGGTGGGACAGCTCGACGACTCGGTGGCCGATGTAGACGGGCACGGCTTCCAGGTCACCCCCTGCTCAAGCGCCCTCATCGATGGCAGAAGCGTGACCGTCAAAGACGAGACAAACAACGTGTCGGGGTCGCACAAGGCTCGACATACGTTTGGGCTGATGCTGCATTTGCTGGTGCGGGAGCGTTGGGCTGGTGCTGCTGATCGGCCTACGCTGGCTATTGCCTCGTGTGGCAACGCCGCGGTGGCGGCGGCGGTGGTGGCTGCCGCTGAGCGTTGGCCGCTCACCGTGTACGTGCCCGAGGTTGCTGAAGCCGCGGTGGTGGCCCGGTTGCGCGAGCTGGAGGCAACAGTGGAGTTCTGCCCTCGGGTCGACGGGGAGGAGGGCGACCCTTCCTATCTTCGCTTTAGGGAGGCGGTCCGCTCCGGCGCGGTTCCCTTCGGCTGTCAGGGGCCGGACAATGGCTACACCATCGACGGAGGCCGCACCCTGGGATACGAATTGGCCGAGCAGACCCCCGACATTGATCGGGTGTATGTGCAAGTTGGCGGAGGTGCGTTAGCCGCCTCGGTGGCCCAGGGGTTGGCTATCGGTGGATCGCCTGCCGCGCTGATGGCGGTGCAGACCGAGGGTTGCGCTCCGCTGGCCCGGGCGTGGGACAGAACCGCCGAACTAGGTGGGCTGGACGAGGCCCGGCGGCAGCGGGCATCCGTCATGTGGCCGTGGACGCCGACTCCATTCTCTGCGGCCACCGGAATCCTCGATGACGAGACCTACGACTGGGCCGCGGTCACCGAGGCCATGGCAGCCACCGGCGGCCACCCGGTGGTGGTGCCCGAACCGGCGGTGACCGAAGCCTGCGAGGTGGGCCGATCGGCTACCGGCATCAACGTCAGCCCCACTGGGTCGGCCGGCCTGGCCGGTCTGCTGTGCGACGATCCGCCCGCCGAGGCCAAGCCGGCGGTGTTGTTCACCGGAGCCCAGCGATGACCGCCCGCACGGTGCTGCGGGGGGCTCGCTGGCCCGGCGACATCGCCATCGCCGACGGCCTGATCACCGAGACCGGCGCCATCGAGCCCCTGTCCGGCGATATCACTGTCAACGTGGACGGCGACATCGTCACCGCCGGTCTGTTCAACACCCACCATCACCTCTATCAGTGGATGACCAGGGGCCGGGCGGTGGGGTGCGACCTGTTCGGCTGGCTGGTGGAGCTGTATCCGGTGTGGGGACGGCTGACGGTGGACGACGTGGCCGCCGCTGCTCTGGTCGGTCTGGGTGAGCTGGCCGTCACCGGCTGCACCTCCGCGTCCGACCACCACTATCTGGTGCCCCACGGCGACGATGCAGTGTTCGACGCCATCGTCGAGGCCGCCGCCGCGGTGGGCATCCGCCTGCACCTCAGCCGGGGCTCGATGGACCTGGGCGAATCCCACGGCGGCCTGCCCCCCGACCATGTGGTGGAAGACCTGGACTCCATCATGGCCTCCACCGAGCGGGTGATCGCCCAACACCACGACGGGAATATGGTGCACGTAGTGGTGGCGCCGTGCAGCCCGTTCTCGGTCAGCTCCGAGCTGATGGAGGCTTCGGCTGCGCTGGCCCGACAACACGGCCTGCGGCTCCACACCCACCTGTGCGAGACCATCGACGAGCAGGAGCACTGCCTGGAACGGTTCGGCCGCCGGCCGGTGGAGCAGCTCGACGACTGGGGCTGGGTGGGCGACGACGTGTGGCTGGCCCACGGAATTTGGATCAACGACGAAGAGGTCGCCCGGCTGGGCTCAGCCGAAGTGGGAGTGGCCCACTGCCCGTCGTCCAACGCCCGTCTGGCCGCCGGCACTTGCCGGGTTACCGACCTGGAAGCCGCCGGAGTGCCGGTGGGGCTGGGGGTAGACGGGGTGGCCTCCAATGAGGTGGGCGGCCTGTTCCCCGAACTGCGCCAATCGCTATACGCCGCCCGCCTGCGGGCCAAGGACCCCAACGCCTTCATGCCCACCGACGCCCTTCGCCTGGGCACCTCGGGCGGGGCGAGCTGCCTGGGAGTGGCCGACCGACTGGGCCGGATCGAGCCCGGCATGGTCGCTGACCTCGCAGTGTGGCCCGGCGACGACATCGCCGACGTGGTCGATCCACTGGCCGGACTCGTATTAGGCCCCGACCGCCGGGTCCGCCACCTCTACGTCGGCGGCAATCCCGTCGTCCAAGACGGCCACCTCCTCGGCTGCGACCTCACCGCGGCCCACGCCGACTTGGCCCACCGAGCCCGCCGCCTCTGGGACTAGCGGCTGGCATTCAACCGTTGAGCTGACGGGACGCGCGGTTCACAGGAGTTCCTTGCCCGTTATACGACGCTCTAGCCCCCGCTTGCCGCTCCCGAGAATCCCAATGACCCACGCCCCCAAGAAGTGCATTATCACCACCTCTCCACCGTGGTGGAGAGTGTCGAAGCCATGATCCGGGTTCCAGTAATGGGGCCAAAGCCCCCGCTCCAGGTGAATTGCGAAGAAGGCCGACGCGGTCACGCACATCATGGCCCCGGCCGCCAGCCGGGTAAGCACGCCTACGCCGATCATGATTGCGGCGATCAACTCGACATAGCCGGCAATGTCCACCAAGGGGTCCAAATCCTGCTCCGAGGGAAAGTTCCAAAGCAGAAAAGTCTTCTGGATACCGTGCATCGCGGTCATGACGGCGAAGCCCACGCGGAAAATCAGATACAACTCGGCAAAGTGAGCGCCGAAGAACTGGCCCAAGTACCCATCTTGTGGGGAGCCTTTGCCAAACCGGAATACGCTCCGAGCAACGCGCGGGCCACCGCCGGGGCGGTTCTTTGGCGTACCGATTTCGGCCTTGGACTTTCTAGTCACAACAAGTCAGCCAGAATCGCCTAGACCCGAAAACACCCATGCACCCTGAATGCCAATCATGTTCTTCTATAGTAGTCAGTCATTCTACTTTCCGGTGAATTTCGCTCTCCCGGGACCGCTCTCCAAGAAACTGGCCACGCCGATGCCCGCGTCATCGGTGGCGAAACAAGCGGTAAAGGCCTCGACCTCCACGTTCAGAGCCTCGTCCAGTGGCAAGGCGAATCCTTCAAGGATCGCTCGCTTGGCCATGACAATTGCCGCTGGCGCGGAGCAATACCGGGCGGCAAGCTTGACCGCCTCGTCGTACACCTCGTCGTCGGGATAGGCGGCCGACGCCAATCCGATGGACACCGCCTCGTCGGCCCACACATTGCGCCCGCTGTAAATCAGCTCTTTGGCTCTGGTGATGCCCACCAGGCGGCTGAGCCTCTGGGTGCCGCCCCCGCCGGGGATGATCCCCAGGTTGATCTCGGGCTGGCCCAGAACCGCCCCCTCGCCGATCAAACGGAATTCGGCTGCCATGGCCAACTCGCACCCACCCCCCAGTGCATAGCCGTTGACTGCGCATATCGTGATCTGGGGAAGCAGCTCCACCGCCCGAAACGCAGCGTTGAACCTTCGGGATAGGTCTCGCCCCTCGTCTACGCCCATACCGGTGAATTCGCCAATGTCGGCGCCGGCGGCGAACACGCGCGGCCCGCCCCAGATCACCACCGACCGCACGTCGGTCATCACCGACAGCTCGTTCACCGCCTGATGCAACTCGGCCAAGACCTGCGTGTTCAGCGCGTTGGCCTTGGGGCGGTCAAGTCGCAAAGTTGCCACACCTGGAACCTCGCCGATTTCAACTCTGACAAATTCGCCCATGGTGGTACTCCTCAGGCCAGTCCGCGGCGCTCGAGGAACTCAACCGTCAAGTCGGCGCACTCCTCGGGGGCCTCTAGCTGGAGAAAATGTGTTTTCTCGGGTATGAAGTCGTAGTCGAATCTGGCCAATACGCCCAAGTCCAAGCCAGGCAGGAATGAGTATTGAACCGTGGGGTCGGCACCTATGGCCTTTAGGGGGATGTCGAAGCTGTCCAAAAGGTAGGTCACCTGCATGGCAAAGCCGAAATACCACTCGTAGAGCTGGGCCTCGTGCTCGGGCGGGCAGCGAAGCTCGTATCCGCCGCCTTCCGCGGGCCGGAGCGTGGCCTCCGACAGCAGCGACAGCGTATTCGGCGAAATGCGAGAGTAGGCCGGCGCCTGACCGAGCATCTCGGCAAGTTCGTGGCGCGACTCGAAATGGCTCTTTCGGCGCCGAGCCCGCCTCGCCTGGCGCTGGCACACCTCGTCCAAGTGCTTGCTGCCGTCTCCGGGCAGCTCGAAGGCCGGGTCGAACAGCACCAAGCTGGTGAAGTCCGGCTTCCGGTACTGGTGTGTCAGCGCGATGACGGTGGACACAGAGTGGAACACCCCAATGCACGGCCTCGGCCCCCAGTGGCATGAAATGGCCTCGATGACGGCCTGGCTATCGTCGACCAGGGTCGGGACGTTATAGCTGCCGATAGGGCTAGCGGGGTTCCAACCGTGGCTCCGCAAGTCGAAAATGCAGACATCGAAACGGTCGGTCAGTCGCGACCAGTACGGGTAGTAGAGGTCGGCGGCCAGCCCGCATCCGTGGCTCAGCACCAACCGCGGCCCGTCGGGGTTGCCGTGCCTGCGCACGGTGATTACGGTTCCGTCAGACATGACCGCATCCACGATCCCACCCGGCTCCGGCACCCTCCACTTGTCCACCGCCGCACTATATCCCCTTGTCATTTATTGTTGTGGACGCCATTAACCCATCTAGAGCGAGAATCTGTCCATGACAATAATCGGCAACGTCAGCCTCTCAGCGACCGACTCCGACGCGTTCACCAACAGCCTCGAACGCCTGATGGCATTGGCCGACAGCGCTGAGGACTATGGCGGACGGTATTTGGCCAGGGGTGGGACCATTGAAGCAGCAGGGGGCGAGTCTCCACCGGACCGGGTTCTGATTCTGGAATTCGACCATGTGGGCCAAGCCCGTTCGTGGATGCGGTCGGCAGAGTTCGCCCAGTTCACCGAGCTCGCGGGCGCATGCTCCCACTTGCAAGCCACGATCGTCGAGGGCCTGTGAGCGCCGACACCCGCCCCGACGGGGCCGCGCCGACCGGGACCAGCTCGCGAGAAGTTGTGTTGTTCCCCGGCGGCGGGATTGACATGAACAGCATGCGAGATACTTCCCTGCTCGACACCAGCTATATGAGGCGCATGAGCGGATTCTTGGGCGTCGACTTTGTCTCCAAACTGGCGAACGGCGAGGTGGGATCAGCCCCCGGTCCGTATCAGGCCAGCGTGGCCGCCCTGACCTACGCCTGCACCCGCCAGCGCTACCGCGGTGCCCGGCCAAAGGCAGTGATCGGCCAGTCGAGCGGGGTTTGGGCCGCGGCGGCGCTAATGGGCGCGATCTGGATCGAAGATGCCTGCAACTTGCTGATGATCCGAGGCGACCTGATAGCCGAGGCAAGCGCCCGCCACGGAGAAGGGCGAATGCTGTCGGTGGTGGGCCCTTCCCCGGACGAGACCGCGACAGTTGTGGAGGAGATTGACGGCTGTTGGGTATCAGGAGTGATGACTCGGAGTTCGGTGACACTGGGATGCCGCTTGGAGGTCCGCGAAGACGTGGCGAGCACCCTGTCTGAAGAACTCAATGCCAACGTCGTGCGACTGCCCATAGATTTCGCCAGCCATTGCCCCTTGATGGCCGGAGTGGCCGACGAGCTCAGGAAGGCCATGAGCGACCTTGAGATCATTGACAGCGCCGACGCGGGCGCAGTTGAGTTCTACGACTGCTTTACCGGCGACCCCGGTCCGGTGAGCATTGGCGACCTGTGGGACCGGTTGGCGCTCAACATCGAGAGGCCTTTCGACTTGATGGCCACCATCAAGTCCTTTGAAGAGGACGCACTGTTCGTGGAATCGCTGCCCAACGCAGGAATCTTCAACATGATCCGCTACTCCGGAATTTCGCGCAAGCGAATCATCAAGGCTGCATGAGAAGCCTCCCGGCCGCACAGGCGCCAGCGGTCGTGGCCTGCGGATCGAGCCCGGTCGGCGCCGCCATCGTGCGATCTCTGGCCGAAGAGGGCCACCCGGTTTCTTTTGGATTTCACCCGGGGATCCGAGGCGGTGACGAACTGGTGCAGGAGTTGGATGATACCGGGCGCATTGTTGCGGCGTTCGAGTTGGATGTGTCGGATTCGAGTTCGCTGAGCCGGTTCAAAGACTTGAGCACGGCCCAATTCGGACCGCCTCTTTGTCTGGTGGCCAATTCATCGGCTGGCCTGCTGGCCCATGACGGCAACAAGCCGGATTTGAATCGGGTGTTGGACGCCACCCTCTCGGGGGCATTCCGGCTAGTTCAGCGGTTCGTGCCCGAAATGCAGTCGCGGGAATACGGCCGGGTGGTGCTGGTCGGCTCGGCGGCGGCATTGGTGGGCCGACCCGATCAGGCGGAATTCTGCGCCGCCAGTGCCGGGCTAGAGGGATTGACAAAGTCTTTGGCCGTGAAATTGGCTCCTTGCGATGTGTTGGTGAACGCGGTGGCCCCTGGGTACATCGAAGAAGACGGCGACGGTCTCACCCCTGTGGTCCGCAGCAAGCAGGTCACGGCCAGCATCGCGTTGCGCCGAGTCGGCCGGGCAACAGAGGTGGCCGAGGCAGTTCGCTTCTTGTGCGGTCCCGGTCCCAGCGCGATGACGGGATGCGTCTTGCGGGTGGACGGCGGCCTGACCGCCTGACCGCCGCCGCGAGCAACTCCGGAGTGCGGCTGGCGGCGAATTGGCTCGTTATGCAGCCGGTTCTTTGAGCACCGCCGCCGACTCTCCGCAGTCCACGTTGACAATTGTGCCGGTCACATAGGAGCTGTCCGGCCCTGCCAGCCAGCTTATGACTGCGGCCACCTCCTCGGCGTCCGCCATGCGGCCGAGGGGATTGCGCTCTTTGAGTGATTCCTTCCAGCTCTGGGCCAGCACTTCGGTCATCGGAGACTTGACCACACCGGGCGCCACGATATTGGCCCGGATCTTGCGCCGCCCCACCTCGCGCGCCAAGGAGTACAGGGCTGAGTTCATCGCTCCCTTGGTCGCCGCGTAGGCAACCTGCCCTGGATCACCGAGTTCTCCCCGCACCGAGCTCACCCACACGATCGACCCCCGCCGCCGGGCCAACATCCCGGGCAACAAAGCCCGCGTCACGGCCAATGGCCCGAGGAAGTTCACGGAGAGCATCCGCTCAACCGACTCCATCTGGTACTCGATCAACAGCGCCACCTCATGGATGCCCGAGGTGGCCACCAGCGCGTCGCAGCCCAAACCGGCGTCGTCCAGCCAGGCCACCACCTCATCACCGGCATCAGGCGTGGTGATGTCCACCCGCAGGTCTGCCACTCCGATGTCGAGCAGTTCTTTCGACAGGCCGCGTCGGCTGACGCCGACCAAATTCCAGTCCGGCGCCATCGCTTGGCATACCGCCACCCCTATGGCGCCGGTCGCCCCGAGAATTACCCCCGTCGGCCTCGGCGCTTCGGTCGTCACAGCACTGACCTATCCGCTCAAGGCCGTACCAGGTTCAAGAGGCGCCGTCGGGAAGCTCAACGACCAAATCAGCCCCTCCCGCTGCGGAGTGGAGTCGCTCCAACTCCAGCAGCAGCCCAGACTGCGGGCGTCCCAACAGCTCCACTGGGTCGGCCCCTGTTTCTCCAGGCACCACGCGAACCCCGACCGCGCCCACCGACTCCGACGGCAGCTCGAACCCGCCCGAGGCTTGGGCAAAGACGGCAAAGCCCACTTCAACCGCGCCTGTACACACGTCTCGCACCGCGGCGGCCACCGCACTGTGATCGGCGTAGTCGTGGTTGGTGTACTGGCAATGCCGCCAGCAGTCGATTCCCTCCTTGGCCGCCAGATACAACCCGATGTTGTAGAGCTTGTGCAGCGGCAGCAGCGGGTTCAGGCCTTCCGCCATGGCGGTCAGCGCGGCAATCCGATCGCTCTTCTCGGCCAGTTCTTCGGCAAAATCAATGTCAAGCTTCAAGGTGTCCTTGGCCCCGGCGAAGTACAAACCGCAGCCGCGCCCAGACACCTCTTCGCCATCTCCCAGCAACTCCTTGAAGCAAGCCAACGTGAGCAGTTCAAAATCTGCCACGCATCGCCGGTCGTGGCGGAAAGGAACCAATTCCCGCTGGTTCAGCTCGAAAGGCGTACCGAAGCCGATCTTGGCCGAGGCCGAAACCAGGGCTCTCATGGCTGCCTCAAGAACAGCGAGGCGTTCGAGCCCGCCAGCCCGAACGAGTTGGAGAGCACACCCCGGCAAGTGACGTGCCTGGCACCGTCGGCGATGTAGTCTTCGAGGCTGCACCGGGGATCAACATTGTTGAGGTTGGCGGTAGGCGGAAGAGTCGAGGTGTGGATGGCCATCGCGCCGAACACCGCCTCAAGTGCGCCGGCACCTCCGAGGAGATGCCCGGTAACCCCTTTGGTGGAGCTCACGGGAGGCGCCCCATCGCCGAACACCCTCCGCACGCCCTCGCTCTCCGACAGATCATTGTCCTCGGTGGAAGTTCCGTGCATGTTTATGTAATCCACCTCATCAACCCCAGCGCCCGCGCTGTCTAAGGCTCTCTGCATGGCTAGGGCCTGTATCTCGCCGCCCTCGGAGCCCGCCGTGAGATGACCGGTCGACACCGCCGTACCCCATCCGGCCAGCTCGGCAATGGGCTTGGCACCGCGGGCTTCTGCGCTGCGCTCCGACTCCACCACCATCACCCCAGCACCCTCGGCTATCACGAAACCGGCGTGGGTGACGTCGAAAGGCCTCGAGGCGGTCTCCGGGGTGGAGTTGTGCCTGGTCAACACGCCCATCCGCGAATGGACGGCCACGATGACCTCGTTTATGTTGGCGTCCACGCCGCCGGTTATCACGATGTCGGCCAAACCGGAACGCACCATCTCGCCCGCTTCTAGCACCGACACGCCGCCTGCCGAGCAGGCGGTGGTGACGCCCGAATATCGGTCGCCGAAGTCAGCGCCAATGCCCTCGTGGGCGGCCTCCTGGGGGCGTCGCACATAGCCCGAGAGATCGGTTCCGTTCACCGTCTCACCCCGGCATGCGGCCGTGAACTCGTCGATCTTCCAGGCGAAACCATGGCTGGCCACCGCCGCCCTGGCCCGCGGGTCAGCTACAACTCGGTCCCGCTCCAGTCCTGCCTGCTCAAGGGCCTCCGCTTCGGCGAAGCGGTAGAAATCCAACAGCCGCAGAGGCGACGACTCATATCCGACTCCGTCGCGGGCGGGAACCTGTCCTGCCACTTTGCAGTCGTTCTCGCCAACTTCCACGATCTCCAGCCGGGCGGTGCCCGATCGGCCCGCCACAACGGCTGGCCAGCACTCCTGTATCCCCCAGCCCACCGGGCACACCGCGCCCAGGCCGGTGATCAGTGCCCTAGCCATTCTCGTCCAGCGCTCGCTGGAGCAGGGCTACGAGATCGCCCACCTTGAGCACCACGAAGACGTTCTCCACCCGATCACCGGCCGATATGCGGCCGTCGTCCAACTCGGGCATGAAATCGTTCAGCACCGCAAGGCCCTCCTCGGTGACCCCGCCGTTCTCGTCGAGCCACCGGATGCCGGCTTCCTCGAAGTGTCGCTGGATGTGGGCGACGGCCGTCTCGACTCCGAACGCCTTGCGAACCTGGTAGTTCATGTCGAGGATGTCGAGCGAGTCGGCATCGAGGTCGTCGTATAGAAGCGAGTCGTCGCTCACCTCGTCCACCTCGATGTCGAGCGACTCGGCCACGATGTTGTGGACTTTGGCGGTCAGGTCGTCCATGAAATGCTCCTTGGGGCTTCTATCGACCGGTCCAGTGGGATTCTTCGAGCATGGGGTCGGACGGAAGCGGCTTCGCCGGCTCACGCAGAGAAGCCGTGCCGTCCATGAGCGTAGCCCAGTAATCGTAGGCCAAGTCGCCGATCTGATTGCCCAGTGGCGTCGCTACCTCTACCGATGGCCAGAAGTGAACTCCACCCCAGACTCGGCTGTTCTCACAGGCCTCCTCGTATTCGCTCCAGGTCTCGAAGTTGATCTCGACGTCTTCGGCCGGGGTGATGCCCCGCTCGATGGGGTTCGACCCGGCGGCCCGGATACCCCGGTATCCGCCAGTGGCGTCTTCGACGTCGGCGTACCTTCGCAATGCCTGTGCGTAGGCACCGCAGAATGAGGTGGTGGCCGACGGGTACTCGGGATGGTCGGCGGTGCCGGCAAAGCTTCGCCAAGAGCTGCCGGGCATGCTGACGGTGCCCTTGCCGGGACCGCCCCACGCATCGACGTTCTCGTCACCGAACAGGAGGTGGATTGCGGTGACAGGCCGCACTGCGTCGAAGCGCTGCTTCTCCTGCCAGACCACCACGCCCACATCGTGGGAGGCCATCTCGACCAAGAAGGAGACCTGAATGAAGTCCACGATGTCCACTATGTGCTTCACGTCGGGAAGGATCTGCGACCCTCGCAGCTTGTTGTCGAAGAACATGACGATTTCCTTCTTGTAATCGTCAAGGCCCGCCGACTCGTCCAATACCTCTTGGGCCTGCGCCCGATACGCCTCGGCGTTGGTGTGGTCGCTTTCTGTGGGAGGCTCAACCCGGTAGTCCCTGGGGTTGAAGCCGGAGAAAGGCTCCACGTTGGCCCACTGGGGAGTCACGAACACCTGCGATCTGAATACGCCATCGGTGTGGGGCACGATAAGGGGCTGCCAGCGCGACGCATCGCTCAGCTCCTGGGGAGAGTTGACCGGCGCATAACCGGTGGTGTCTCGCCATGCCACGCCGTTGATGTCGCCGAACTGGTTGAACCCATCGCCGCGGCGGGCGTCTAGGGTGCAGCGGGCCGCCAAGTTGCCGATCGCCGCCGCAGTGGCATCGGCGCGATCGCTGCTGTCGCAGGACCAGTCCATTCCAGAATCGTCGTCAGGGTCTAGCCCATGATCGGTGAGCATGGCGCGCCATTCCTCGGTCCGGTGGGGGGCGAAATCCAGCATCAGGCGGTACATGGAGTGCATTACCGCGGTGTTGGGCAGCAGATTGTCGTCTGACTCAGAAGCGGGTCGTCGCGCTATTCGGGAGTAGATGCCCACGGCGGTCTCGTCGTAGGGCGCAACCGCATCGAATGCCGCGCTGTACATCTGCACCGTGTAGCGGAACACCACCGAGGCGTCGTTGAACGCGGGGGACACCTCTGTGCTGGCCCACGGACCGAGGCGGGGAATCAATATCCCATGCATGGCGTTGCCGTTCACCAGGTCGAACTCGCCGTTGGGGCCCTCGCGGGTCAGCATTGCGGGCTCTGCCGATTCCATCGACGTCGAATCGTCCATTTCTGAGGAATCGCCGGTCTCAGAATCGGCCGATTCCATCATGCGATAGGCGTTCAACAAGCTGGCCTGCTCGGCTAGCAGTGCGTCGCGCTCAGCGATGTCGGCGGCGGTCGGCGAGTCGGGAGCAGAGCCGGGTTGGCTGGGCTCGAAGTCGGGACAGTCGCCGGGCACGACGCCGGTGTCCACGCCGAGCTGGCAGCGCAAGGTGTTCAACTGGTTTTCCTGCTCGGCTATTTCCTGGTCTCGATCAGAGACATCGTTTGAGGTTTGGGCCGTTAAGGCAGCCCCGCCCAAACCAAGCCCGGAGGCCAGCACCGATAGGGCGAAAAACACAGCGAGCCATGGCTTGCTCCGCACGCCCGATGGCAAACGTCGAGAAACTTTCATTTCCTACCTCTTCTCAAATCTGCAAATGGAAAACCTCATACAGACGAGGAGTGCTGCATGAGGTTTTGCCCTATGGGCACCAAGCTAACAACCAAGTGCGGCCTCGCGCTACATGGGGCGCTGCAACCCTCTGAGGCCAGATGCTGGAATTCCTGCTCTTTGCCACTGGGCCAAACCAATTGCCCGACACGCCTATCTGACGAGCGCGGCCAATGCCTCCCAGGTGCGCTCGATTTCGTCGCCGGTGCCAATGGGAGCAGCCAAGATACTCGTGGCCCCGGCTGTGAAGAACGCCGCCAGCTTTTCCGATACCTCATCCTCGCTGCCGATGACGCAGATTTCCCCGGCGCCGGAGAGGCCCTCGCGGTCCAGCATGTTCTTGTACGACGAAGCCTGCTCCTCTTTGCTGAGCAACGCGGTGGCCCGCCCCCTGGCCCCTTCAATGTCGTCGGTCACGCACACCGGCAGTCCTACAACCACATCTGGAGCGCTGCGGCCAGCGGACTCCGCCGCATCTTTGATTGTCGGCACGACGAAATCCCGGATCGTCTTCAACCCGGCCATCCAAGTGACAGTTCCCGCCGCCGCCCTCCCCGCCAACTCCAGCATGCGCGGGCCGAGAGCAGCGATCATCACCGGGCAGGCTGGGCCCTCGATATCGAGATCGCCCCTCATGACCACTCTCTTGCCCCTCATGTAGGCCTGTCGCTCCTCCAGCAAGAGCAGCAAGATTTCCAGGTATTCGGCCATGTAGCTCACGGGGCGGTCGAAGCTCTGGCCCCATACCCGCTCCACGAAAACCCGGTGGGAGGCGCCCACGCCGAGGGTCAGATTCCCGTTTAGGGCCTTGTTGACCGTCAAAGCCTGCTGAGCCAGGGCTACCGGATGGCGGGTGTACACCGGCACTACGGCCACGCCCATGGGCATATCGACCCCTGACCCGACCGCAGCCAGAACAGTCAACGCGTCCAAGCCTGCGGCCTGCGGAAGCCAATAGCCGCTGAATCCCTGGTGACTGGCACGCTCGATTTGCGCTCGGATGGTGTCCAAAGAGGTTGCGGACGCTGCGTTCCGACTCAAGTCAACACCGAAAATTGAGATCTCCATAGATCAGCTCCTCACTGGCGATCCAGCCTCGCCTTAGGCTGCTCCAAAGTAGCGGGTGAGGATCTCAGTCGCTCAGGGCGTGCGCCATGTCTAACAGCGCTGTTCAGCGATTTTCGGCCAGCGTAAGGGCGCCGAGGATGGCGTTGCGCATGTCTCGGGGGTCGATCACGTCGTCGCTGCCGAGGCGGTTGGCCAAGCGGTAGGGGCCGGAGCGCTGGTCGCGCTCCACTTGGGCCTGGGTCTCGGCGTCGAGCTTGGCTGAGCGGCCTCCGGGCTCGGCGGGCATGGCCGCCATGTTCACGCTGGGCAGGGCGAACGACTGGGTCTGGTTGTCGAACGGGTTCTGGGCCATCACCACCGATCCGAAGCCGAACGCCTTGCGCATGGTGATCTCGATCTTGGGGTTGGTGAGACGGCGCTCGGCCTTGTACATCTTGCCGCCCCACTTCAAGATGCCCTCCCGCTCGGCCTTGGTGCCGGCCATCACACCGGGGTTGTCGGCCAAAAACACCACCGGGTGGTCGTAGTTGCCGATCACCTCCAAGAAGTCGGTGGCCTTGATGGCGGCGGCCGAGTCCACCGAACCGGCCAGGTAGGAGGGGTTGTTGGCCACGATCATGCTGGGCCGTCCGCCGAAGCGGGCCAGCCCGATGATGATGGCCGGGCCGTAGGCGGGCTGGATCTCGAAGAAGCTGTCGTCGTCGGTAATCAGGTCGATCACGTCGTGCATGTCGTAAGGGCGACGGTCGTTAGGGGGGATCACGTCGAGCAGCTCTTCCACCGGGCGCGGTTCGGTGTCCGGGCCGGTGAAGCGATGCGCGGGCTCCCCCGCCCTAGACGGGAAGTATGAGAGGTAGAGCCGGGCCATGTCGATGGCCGACTCGTCGTCGGGGGCCTCGTTGTGGGCCGAGCCCGCGATGCGGGTGCAGACGTGGGCACCCCCCAGCTCCTCTTTGGTCACGTCCTCGCCGGTGGCCGCCTTCACCAGCGGCGGTCCCCCGGTGAACATGGAGGCATACGACGTCATGATCACGAAATCGCTGAGCGGAGCAGCCAGCGCCCCGTGTCCCGCGGAGGCGCCCATAACCAAGCACACCATGGGGACCTGCCCGTTCAAATCGGCGTAGACCTGGAGGTCGCCGGGCGCACGGCTGCCCCCGGTGTCGGTGAGCCGGTGGCCGGCCCCTTCCAGCATGGTGACCAGCGGGACGCCCTCTTGGGCGGCCAACTCGGCGATGCGGTAGCGCTTGGCGGTGTTGCCCGCCCCGATCGACCCGCCCAGCACGGTGAAGTCCTCGGCGCCGGCCAGCACGGTGCGGCCGTCGATGCGGCCGTAGCCGCACACGAATCCGTCGGAGGGGATGTCTTCCATGGTGCCCACCAGCGGGCCGATTTCCCGGAAGGTGCCCGGGTCGAACAGCCGGTCGATGCGCTGGCGCACATCAAGCTTGCCCCGCGAGTGCATGTACTTCTCGACCCGCTCGGGGCCGCCCATGGCCGCGCCTTCAGCCCGCCGACGGTCGAGCTCCTCCAGCCACGGCTTCCACTCCTCGCGGTTGCTCATGGTCCTAACTCTTCCAGCTATGGCCGTCGATGTTGTGATCGCTCTAGTTGTGGAGCCTCATCAGGGCGAGAAGGCGTCGATCATGGCCGCCACGTCGGGGCCCAGGGGGTAGAGGATGGGACAGGTGGCCCCGTTGGCCACGTACTCGTCCACCTTGGCCCGGCACTCCTCAGCGGTGCCGGCCGCGCACAGCATCTGCACGATCTCGTCAGGCACCAGCTTGGAGGCCGCCTCTACCTGCTCCATGGTGGCGGGCCAGGTGAGCACCGCGTTGACCGCCTCCAGCAGCGAGTCGGGTACGCCCGAGGCGGCCATGATGTGGGGCTGCTGGCCCAGGTACTGGGTGACCAGCAGGCGGGCGGCGTCCAGCGCTTCGGCCCGGTCCTCGGCCAGCGAGCACACCACGAGTTGGGGACGGTCGAGGTCGTCCACCGTTCGACCGGCCCGGGCCGCGCCTTCGGCCAGGGCGTCCATGGCCCTGCGGTTGTAGTCGGGCGACACCAGGTAGTTGAGCACCACGCCATCGGCGATCTCGCCGGTGAGCTCCATCATCTTCATGCCGGTGGCCCCGATGTAGATGGGCACGTCCTTGGGGCGGCGGGGCTGATGCACATAGTCGAGCTCCACGTCTTCGAGGTGCACATAGCTTCCGTCGAAGGTCACGTTCTCGTCGGCCAAAAGCGCCCGCACCACGGTGACCACCTCCCGCATGGCCCCCAGCGGGCGGCGGCGGTCCACGCCCACTTTGCTGGCCAGCGGGTCCCACCATGCGCCCAGCCCGCACAGGATGCGTCCCGGGGCCAGGTCGTCGAGGGTGGAGAACGTGGCCGCCAGCCGGGCCGGGTTGCGGGTCCACATGTCGAGCACGCCGCTGCCCACCTTGATGGTGTCGGTGGAAGCGGCGAAGGCGGCCATGGGCACGGTGGCCTCCCGAACCAGCCGGGAGTCGGCCTGCCACACGGCCTCGAACCCCCGCTGCTCGGCGTAGCGGACGCATTCGATGGCCTCGGCCATGGAATGGGCGTCTTGCAGGTATAGGGCCACCGGATATGAGCTCATGGGTCGATCTCCTCCAATTTCGCGAACATTCGGCCAGCGGCCTCTGCCGCCTTGGCCCGGATCTCGTCGGGGTCCACCCGGGTGGCCACCCCTTGGGCCAGCAGCGTCTCGCCGTCGACTGTCACATCGGTCGCCCGCACTCCGGGGGTGAAGGCCAGCCGCCACGGGTCGATGGGGTCATACGACCAGCGGACCATATCGGAACGGGCCTCGGGAAACAGTTCCCAACCCTGGGCCAGCCACTCCCACGCCGAGTCGGGGGTCGCGGTCACGTCGTGTTCCCGGTGGCGGACATAGGCCACCCGGAACTCCTCGAGCATGTCGGCGCCGATGCCGTCGGTGCCCAGCGCCACCGGGTTGGCGAAGCGGGTGGGGCGGGCGTAGCCCACCGCGTTGTTCATGTTGGACCGGGGGTTGTGTACCAGGGTGCCGGCCAGTTGGTGGTCATCGGGCAGATGCACCCCGTGGATCAGCAGCCACTCGTCGGTGCTCCACCGTTCCAGCCGCTCGGCCGCCGGGGCGTCAACCGGCCCCTCGGCCACGTGGATGTGGACCCCGGTGCCCAGATCGGCGGCCAGTCCGGCGGCGGCTTCCAGCGTGTCGTCGGTACAGGTGAAGGCGGCGTGGACCCCGACCATGCCCCGGCCCCCGGCCCGCAAGAACCGCTCGTTCTCAGCCAGGCCCCGGCGGGCGCCGTCGGGGCCGTGGCGGTCGGTCACCCCGTAGGCACAGCTAATCCGCACCCCCACCTCGGCACAGGCCTCGGCGATGGTCTCCAGCGAGCCCTCGATGGCGTTGGGCGACTCGTGATGGTCGACGATGGCGGTGCAACCGGCCTCTAAGGCCTCCAGCGCTCCCAGTTTGGCCGACCACTCGATGGTGTCGAGGTCGAGCGCCCGGTCGAGGCGCCACCAGACCAGCTTCAAGATGTCGGTGAACCCGGTGGGAACTCCGGGCGGGGCGGGCATCCCCCGGGCCAGCGCGGAATAAAGGTGATGGTGGGCACAGACCAGCCCGGGCGTGGTCTTGGAGCGATGCCCAGTGTCCATATCAGTGGTGCTGGTGTGGTGCCCAGAGTCCATATCAGCAGTGAAGGATAGGCCGCTTTGCCCCAACGGGGTCGCTCACTCCCCCATGGGAAGGCTGGTGTGCCACGTTCCGCTGTGGGCCCGCAGCGCAGCGGCCACCGCGCCGGCGGTGGGCACCAGGCCGATCTCCCCCACCCCTTTGATGCCGTAGGGGGCGCCGGGCTGGGGCGACTCCACCAAGATCACATCCACCGGGGGCATGTCCTTGGGCCGCAGGATGCCCAGCGATTTGAGGGTCATGTTGGTGGGCCAGCCGTTCTCATCGGCGGGGAAGTCCTCGGTGAGGGCGTATCCCAGGCCCATGTGGACCGCCCCCTCGATCTGGCCCTCGCACAGCAGCGGGTTGACCGCCTTGCCCACGTCATGGGCGGCCACCACCCGCTCAACGGTGCCCTCATCGTCGAGCACCACCATCTGAGCGGCGTAGCCGAAGGTGGAGTGGATGATGGGGTTCTCCACCCCGTCGGAGAGCTTGTTGGTCCAGTCCACCCGGTATTCGCCGTAGTAGTCCACGCCGGGCTGACAGCCGTCGGCCAGCGCAGCCTGGCAGGCATCGGCCACCGATCCAGCGCCCATCAGCGTGCCCCGGCTGCCGGTGGTCTGGCCGGCGCCCAGCTCGTGGGTGGTGTCCACCACCACCCGCACCTGCTCGGCGCTCACCCCCAGCTCGGTCACCGCCACCTGTTGGGCCACGGTGTGGATCCCTTGGCCCATCTCTGTCCAGCAGTGGCGCACCTCCACGCCGCCGCCTTCGTGGTAGTCGTCGTCGAAGCGCACCACCGCCTTGGCGATCTCCTTGAAGCCGTTGCCCAGCCCGGAGTTCTTGAGGCCGAGGCCCATGCCCACCGATTTCCCGGCTGCCCGGGCCTCGTCCCAGGCCGGCTTCACCGCCTCCAGGCAGGCCCGTGCCCCCAGCGATCCGTCGTCCATGATCTGTCCCGGTCCCCAGATGGCGCCGGGGGCCACCGCGTTGCGCGACCGCATCTCCCAGCCGTCGATGCCCACCGCCTCGGCGAGGCGGTCCATGACGCCCTCCATGGCGAACTGGGCCTGGTTGGCCCCGAAGCCCCGAAAGGCCCCGCACACCGGGTTGTTGGTACGGGCGGCGATGGCCTCCACGTCGATGTTGGGCACCGAGTAGGGACCGCTGGCGTGGCCCGCGGCCCGCTCCAGCACCTTCATGCCCACCGAGGCGTAGGGGCCGGAGTCGCCCACCATCCGGGCTCGCAGGGCGGTGAGCTTGCCGTCGGCGTCGCAGCCGGCCCACATCTCGATGCGGATGGGATGGCGCTTGGGATGCATCCGCAGCGACTCCTCCCGAGACACCGTACACAGCACCGGGCGGTTCAGCAGCCAGGCGGCCAGCGCGGTCTGGGCCTGGTTGGCCATGTCCTCTTTGCCGCCGAAGGCCCCGCCGTTGCTCACCAGCTCCACGGTGATCTTCTGGGGGTCGATCCCCAGCACCGAGGCCATCTGGTCGCGGTCGTCCCACACCCCCTGGCCGCCGGAATACACGTGCAGGCCGCCGTCTTCGGTGGGAACCGCAAGGGTGGACTCCGGCTCCAAGAAGGCGTGCTCGATGCGCTGGGTCTGGAACACCTCGTGGATGGTGTGGGCGCTGGCCGCCAAAGCGGCGTCCACGTCGCCCCGGGCGTACACCGAGCGGGACAACACGTTGCCGTCTAGCTCCCACACTGCGTCTTCGGTGCCATTGGTCACCGCGGCCACCGGGTCGGTGATCGGGGTGTGTACCTCGTAGGTCACCTGCACGGCCTCGGCCGCCCTCCGGGCGGTGGCCCGGTCTTCGGCCACCACGATGGCCAGCACGTCGCCCACATAGGAGGTGCGGCCCCCCTCGGGGATGAACACCGGCCAGTCGGTGTAGATGATCCCCACCCGCAGCTCACCGGGAACATCCGCGCCGGTGAACACCGCTACCACGCCTTCGATGGCCTCAGCCGCTGAGGTGTCGATGGACAACACGTCGGCCCGGGCATGCTCGGACAGGTGCAGCGCGCCGTGCAGCAGTCCCTCGGGGCGCAGGTCGTCGATGTAGCTGCGGTCGCCCAGGGCCAGCTCTCGGGCCTCGTATTTGATGCCCCGGCTGCCCACACCGCCGGGCACCTCGGCCTCGGGCGTCTCGCCTTGGGCCAGCGCCTCCACCGCATCGAGGATCTTGGTGTAGCCGGTGCAGCGGCACAGGTGGCCGCCCAGATGCCGGGATGCCTCCTCACGGGTCAGATCAGATCCCTTGCGATCCACCAGCGACTTGGTGCGGATCAAGATGCCGGGAGTGCAGAAACCGCACTGAAGGGCGCCGCAGGCCGCGAACACGTCGGCCATGCGGGCCCGCTCCTCGGCCGACACCCCTTCAAGGGTCAAAATCTCGGAGCCTTCGGAGCGCTCCAACGAGGTTTGGCAGGCCACTCGGGCGCGGCCGTCCACCAAAACCGCGCAGCAGCCGCACTGGCCGCTGGGCGAGCACCCGTCTTTGGGCGACATGATCCCCAGCTCGTCGCGCAGGGCGGCCAGCAAGTGCTCGTGGTCGCCCGCAATGGTGGTTGATTGACCGTTGATGGTCAGCGTTGTCATGGCAATTCCCCCTGGGTCGAGGGCGCTTCGCCGATGATCGGCGCCCCCTCTACGTATGGTTTCTCCAAGATGAGCGGCATCTCCTCGGCGATGGACTTGTACATCTCCGGGCGGCGGTAGCGGCTGAAGTCATACAGCGTGTTCTTGTAGGCCGCGCACCAGTTCAGGTTGCAGTTGGCCACCACCAGCTCATCGCCATCAGTGGTCGCCTGGGCCAGCACCTCGCCCGATGGGCCGATGATGCAGCTCTCGGCCAGGCTCTCCACCCCCTCCTCTTCGCCTCCTTTGGCCACACCCACCACGAACGTGCCGTTCTGGTAGGCCCCGGCCTGCATGACCAGGCGGCTGTGGAATCCGGCCAGGAAGTCCTGGGACGGGTCGGGGTAGTAGTGGATAGGAGTGTTATAGCCGATCAGGATCATCTCGACGTCGGCCAGTCCCATCACCCGATACGTCTCGGGCCAGCGCCGGTCGTTGCACAGGGCCA
The DNA here is from genome assembly GCA_965208505.1 of Acidimicrobiales bacterium. Classification (GTDB taxonomy): domain Bacteria; phylum Actinomycetota; class Acidimicrobiia; order Acidimicrobiales; family Bin134; genus Poriferisocius. The sequence continues at coordinate 3,847,749 of OZ242339.1, read as the reverse complement.
GGCCGATCTCGCCTTTGAACGCGGTCCAAGTGCGGAACGTCTCGGAGGCAGGCTCGAAGTAGGCTCGCTCCAGGTGCTGGAACGGGCGCTGGGGCTCGTGCTTCTCGTGGCCGGGGATGTGGACCTTGCGGAACTTGGCCACCTCGTTGCCCTCTTGGTCCACCAATAGGTAGGTGTTGTAGCGGTGGCCGTCGGGGGTCAGCTCTGCGTAGCCCAAACAGAAGCCGATCCCCAGGCTGGCGGCCTCGTCGAACAGCGGCTTGACCTCGGGCGAGGGCATCTCGGTCTCATAGAAGCTGTTCAGCTCGTCGACGTCGTCGATCCACCATCGGGGAAAGAACGTGGTGAGGGCCATCTCGGGGTACACCACCAGGTCGCAGCCCCGCTTGTGGCCCTTGTGGAGCAGCGCCAGCAGCCGCTCCACCACCTCGGCCCGGGACTCTTCGCGGGCGATGGGGCCGAGCTGGGCCGCGCCCACGGTGATCTCGCGGACATTGCTCGACAGGCGCGACACCCGCTCGTCGGCCATTTCGCCCTCCAGGTGGGTGGTCAGCGTCTTGTCGTGGCTTGCGGTCATGCCCTCACTCCGGCTTTCTCCTCTGCCCCCGACGTCTCGGCCACCTCGGCCAGCTCCAGCATGACCCGGAGCAGCACATTGGCCCCCGCCTCCAGGTGCTCGGGCTCGGTGTGCTCGAACGGATTGTGGCTGATGCCCTGCCAGGAGGGGACGAACACCATGGATGTGGGACACACCGGGGCGAACATCTGGGCGTCGTGGCCCGCCCCCGAGCACAGTCGGCGGTGGCTGTAGCCCAGCTCGGAGGCCACCCGCTCCACCCGGTCGATCATCTCGGGGTCGAACTCCACCGGGGCGAACCGGGCCAAGCGCCGGAAGGTGATCCCGGTGCCGCTCTCCGCGGCCAGCTCGTCCAAGAAGGCGGTCAGCCGGTCCTCGGCCTCTTTGAGCAGGCCGTCGTCGGTGTTGCGCATGTCCACCGTCAGCACCGCATCGGAGGCCACCACATTGACGAGGTTGGGGTGCAGCTCCACCCGGCCCACGGTGCACACCTGCGGGGGGCCGAACTCCTCGGCCAGCTCGTGGACGAACACCGCGATGCGGGTGGCGGCCCAGCCGGCGTCGTGGCGCATGGCCATCGGGGTGGTGCCGGCATGGTTGGACTGGCCGGCCACGGTGACCTCGGTCCAGCTGATGCCCTGCACCCCGGTGACCGCGCCGATCACGATGCCCTCGGTGTCGAGGATCGGGCCCTGCTCGATGTGCAGCTCCACAAAGGCGTGGGGCGGGGGCGACGGACACGGCGCCGGGCCCCGGTAGCCGATCCGGTCGAGCTCCTCGCCCACCACCGCTCCGTCGGTGCCCACGATGTCGAGCGCCTCCTCCAAGGGGAGCTCGCCGGTGTAGACCAGGCTGCCCAGCATGTCGGGCGGGAACCGGGAGCCCTCCTCGTCGGTGAAGTAGCCCACCGCCAGGGGCCGGCGGGTGGTGATGCCCGCCCGCTGCACCGCCTCCACCACCTGCAAACCGGCCAGCACGCCGAGGTTGCCGTCGTAGCGACCGCCGGTGCGCACGGTGTCGATGTGGCTGCCGCACATGACCGGCGGGCCGGACTCGGCCCCGGCCATCGTCCCCACCACGTTGCCGATACCGTCGATGCTGATCTCCATGCCCAGATCCCGCATCCACGTAATCACCAGATCGCGGCCGGCCTTGTCCTCATCGGTGAGCGCCAAACGGCATGCGCCGTCGGTGCCCTCGATTTCGCCGATCAATGCCAGAGCAGCCAAACGGTCGCTTAGGCCCTGACCATCAACGCTGATCTCAGTAGCCACAGAAGACATAGTTTGCCAAAGTTTTCGCCTCTTGGTTCCGCAGTTTTGCCAACTCATCCAACGAGCCCGGCTTGCAGCGCCTAGATTTTACCTGCTGTGAGTTTCAACCGAATGCGAATGCTGCACTGTTTGTGTGCTGCGTTGGAGGCAAAGGCGAGGCCATCGCGATGAGCGACGTCGTCGTGGCCCGGAGCCTGGACGAGGCGCGGGGCGCTTTGGCCGATCATCCCGACGCCACCGTGCTGGCCGGGGGCACAGATCTCATGGTGGAGATCAACCGGGGTTTGCGCCGTCCACACCACGTTGTAGGCGTGTCCCAAGTGCCCGAATTGCGCCAATGGAGCATTGCCGACGATCAGGTGATTGTGGGCGGCGGGGTGACCTACACCGAGATGATGACCACCCCGCTGGCCGACGCCGCCCCCGCTCTGGCCCAAGCCGCCCGCACGGTGGGCTCCCCGCCCATTCGCAACGCCGGCACCCTGGGGGGCAACTTGGGCACCGCCTCGCCGGCGGGAGACACCCTGCCGGTGCTGGCCGCGCTCAACGCCCAGATCGTGGTGGTGGGCCCCGACGGGGAACGACGGATGGGTTTGGGCGAATTCGTGGTGGGGGTGAAGCGCACCTCGCTGGGGCCGGGCGAGCTGATAGTGCGGGTCGAGATGGACCGGCCGTCGGGCCGCCAGGAGTTCTTGAAGATCGGCCCCCGCAACGCCATGGTGATCTCCATGGCCGGGCTGGCCCTGGTGGCCGACCACGATGCCCGCGCTGTGCGCTGCGCTCTGGGAGCAGTGGCCGCCGGCATCCCCCGGGCCCGCGAAGCCGAGGCCTGGGTGGCTGAGCGCATCGACTGGGACAATGGCGCTGGGATCGATGATGCCGTGGCCGACGAGTTCGGCCAGCGAGTGGCGGCGGCCTCCTCCCCCATTGACGACCATCGCTCCACCGCGGCCTACCGTCGCCATGCCATAGCCGTGCTGGCCACCCGAGCCCTGAAGCGGGCCTTTGCCCAAGGAGGCCCCAGCGATGCCTGATCCCTATTCGCTGCGGGTGAACGGAGCGGACTGCGAGGTGGCCGACTCCGACATAGCCGAGAGCCTGCTGTTCGTGCTGCGGGAGCGCCTCGGGCTCACCGGTACCAAGAACGCCTGCACCGAGGGCGAGTGCAGCTCGTGCGCGGTGTTGATCGACGGGGTACTCACCTGCTCGTGCCTGGTATTGGCCGCCACCGCCGCGGGCCAAGAGATCACCACCGTGGAGGGGCTGGGCGACGGCCGCGACGGCCTGTCGGTGGTGCAGGAGGCGTTCGTGAACGAGGGCGCGGTGCAGTGCGGGTTCTGCACGCCGGGGCTGATCGTGGCCGTCCACGACCTGCTCGAGGCCAATGCCGACCCCAGCGACGGCGACGTGCGAGAAGCCCTGTCGGGCAACCTGTGCCGCTGCACCGGCTATGGGCGCATCCTGGCCGCGGTTCACACTGCGGCCGAGGCCAAGCGGGGCCAGCCATGACCTCTGAAGCGGTCAACACCGCGGCAGGTGGCAGCACCGCGACCGGAACCGGCACCGACACCATCGTCGACGCCGGCACCCGGGGGGTGGGCGCCGATGTGGGCCGCCCCGACGGGGTGCCCAAGGTGCAGGGCCGGTTCGCCTTCTCCTCCGACCTGTGGGCCGACGACTTCTTGTGGGGCCACACCCTGCGCTCTCCCCACGCCTCGGCTCTGATCCGCGGCATCGACATCGGCCCGGCGGTGGCCATGGCCGGGGTGTACGCCGTGCTGTTGGCCGATGATGTGCCCGGCTGTCTTACATATGGGCTGGAACACGGCGATCAGCCCGCGTTGGCCGACGGGCAGGTTCGCTATGTGGGCGAGCCGGTGGCGCTGGTGGCCGCCGACCACCCCGACATCGCCCGGCGGGCCGCCGAGGCCATCGTGGTGGACTACGAGGTGACCGAGCCTCTGACCGATCCCGAGGCCGCGCCCACCGCCGCCGCGATCCACCCCGACGGCAACGTCTTTAGGGAGATAACCATCCGCCACGGCGACTTGGATGTGGCCGGCGAGGTGGTGGTGGAGGGCGTCTACGAGGTGGGCATGCAAGATCAGGCCTTTATGGGGCCGGAGTCGGGCATGGCGCTGCCCGATGAGGACGGCAGCGTGGAGCTGTTCGTGTCCACCCAATGGCTGCACGTGGACCGAGGGCAGATCGCCGCCTGCCTGGGAATCGACGAGGAGAAGGTCCGCCTCACCCTGGCCGGGGTGGGCGGGGCGTTCGGCGCCCGAGAGGACCTGTCGTTGCAGGTGCACCTGTGCCTTTTGGCCCTGCACACCGGCAAGCCGGTCAAGATGGTCTACAGCCGGGACGAGTCGTTCCTCGGCCACGTCCACCGCCATCCGGCCAAGATGTGGTATCGCCACCATGCCGACCGCAGCGGACGGCTGATGAAGGTGGAGGCCCGGATCGTGCTCGACGGCGGGGCCTATGCCTCCACCTCATCGGCGGTCATCGCCAACGCCTCCTGTTTCGCCGCCGGCCCCTACAAGGTGCCCGCCGCCCACATCACGGGCTTGGCGGCCCGCACCAACAACCCGCCGTGCGGGGCCATGCGGGGCTTCGGCGCGGTGCAGACCTGCTTCGCCCACGAGTCGCAGATGGACAAGCTGGCCGCCGCCCTGAACATGGACCCGGTGGAGCTGCGGCTGCTCAACGCCATAGGCCCCGGTGATCGGCTGGTGACCGGGCAGCTCATCACCGGCACGTTCCCCACGGCCGAGGTGATCCGCCAGTGCGCCTATGCCCCCGAACCTGAGATCCCCCCCTCCGACGACCGGCGAGACCTCCCCGGGGGATCGGGCCGCACCACCGATGCGGCCGACACCGTGCAGGGAACGGGCTTCGCCGTGGGGTTCAAGAACCTCATGTTCTCCGAGGGCTACGACGACTACTCATCGGCCGCCTGCCGGGTGTCCGACGGGGTGGCCACCATCACCTGCGCCTGCGCCGAGGTGGGCCAGGGGTTCGTGACCCTGGCCCAGCAGATCGCCCGCACCGAGCTCGGGGTGGACGAGGTGATCTTGGCCCCGGCCCAAACCGCCACCATCGGCTCGGCCGGATCGTCGTCGGCCAGCCGCCAGACCTGGATGTCGGGAGGGGCGGTGCAGGCCGCCTGCCGGGAGGTGCGAGCACAGATCCTGGCCGACGTCGCCGCCGACTGGGGGGTGTCTCCCGACGGGCTGGTGCTGCGCGACGGCCTGGTGGTGTCGCTGGACGGCCAGCAGGAGGCATTGCTGGCCCAGGTGACCGCCGGGTCCGGCTACGAGGCCGACGTGGAGTACCACCACGCCCCCACCGAGGCGCTGGACGAGAACGGCCAGGGCAACGCCCACGTGTCGTTCGCCTGCGCCGCCCACCGGGCCACCGTCGATGTGGACCCCGACCTGGGCCTGGTGCGAGTGCGAGACATCACCACCGCCCAAGACGTGGGCCGCATCCTCAACCCCACCCAGGCCGTAGGCCAGATCGAGGGCGGCATCGCCCAAGGCCTGGGGCTGGCCCTGATGGAAGAGATCGTGCTGGACGACGGCCTAGTGCGCAACGCCTCCTTCACCGACTACGTGATCCCCACCACCCTCGACATGCCCGACGTGACCATCGCCGCCTTCGTAGAAGAACCCGAACCCGGCGCCCCCTACGGCGCCAAAGGCATAGGCGAACCTCCCACCATCTCCTCCTCCGCCGCCATAGCCGCCGCCGTCAGAGCCGCCACCGGCCAACCCCTCCCCAGAATCCCCATCCGCCCCGCCGACATCGCTCTGGGGTGAGGTGAATCCCACAATCTGGTACCGCTACGCCCAGTTTTCCGCACCCACCTCACGTCCACGGGTGCTAATTTCCTCTTGTCCCGGCCGCTAATGTGTGCCACCATGAAATATATTGATAGATCATGAAATGAGGTTTAGTAGTGGCGACGCAGATGGAGTCCCGAGTAGCTGCTCTTGAAGAGCGGGTGGCACGTTTAGAGGAGCACTCAGAGGAAAGGGTGATCGAACTGCGGGAGGTCACGATGGACGAGGCCAGGGCCGAGATCATCGACCTCTTCGCCAACAGCGAGACCCTCTACTACTCCGATATCGCCGACCGCTTGAGACTCGACCTAGAAATGGTCGTGGAAATATGCAACAAGCTTCAAGAAGAAGACGTGATCTACGTTGCCGACCACGCTGTTTGACTACGGCGACGCCCTGAGAGGCGACCGCATTGTTATCACTGCCCGAAAGCTGAGCAAGCCTGCGCTGGTCAACCAATCTGGTCGCCACAAGGCCACCCGCCTCACCGCCCGCGACAACGTCCATTGCGTCATCGAAAGGCCGCTCGCCGCCCGCCCCACGGCCCGGTAGCAGACCACCAGCTTCTAAGGGCTGGGGCTGGCCCTGATGGAGGAGAACGTGCTGGACAACGGCCTGGTCCGCAACGCCTCCTTCACCGACTACGTGATCCCCACCACCCTCGACATGCCCGACGTGACCATCGCCGCCTTCGTAGAACAACCCGAACCCGGCACCCCCTACGGCGCCAAAGGCATAGGCGAACCCCCCACCATCTCCTCCGCCGCCGCCGTAAGAGCCGCCACCGGCCAACCCCTCCCCAGAATCCCCATCCGCCCCGCCGACATCGCTTTGGGGTGAGCCCGAGTGCGGTTATGTTGCCGCTCCATAGGCGCTGTCAGCCGATGATGCCCCCGCTACCATGGTTGTTGACGAGACGGTTGGCCACTTGAGACGGAGAGGTGCCATCGAGGACGAACGATTTACCCGGCGGCTCTACACAGTGGCTGGAGCGGCGCGCCTAGTGGGCATGAGCCCGTCCACTCTGCGCACATGGTCTCACGGCTATGAGAGGACACTCCTGAGCAATACCCAGGTGAAGCAGGGGCCTGTCATCACCGCCTTCGACAACCGCTTCAGTGATCGACGGTCGATTCCCTTTATTGGGCTGGTCGAAGCAGTCGTAATCCAGGCATTTCGCAATACGGGCCTTCCCCTCCAGCGCATCCGAAAGGCGCTCGAAATTCTCGCCAACGAGGGTGAACTCGAGCATGCGCTGGCGTCGCGGCAGTTGTTCAGCGATGGAGCAAGCGTCTTGTACGACTACGCAACCCGCAGCCAGGACAAACAACTCAGGCTGCTCACCGTGGTACACACCGGCCAGCGCGTGTTCCATGAGGTGATAGGCGACTACTTGGAGCGCATCACTTTCGGCGACACCTGGGCTACCGAGCTCATCCTCCCGGTGACCGAACGGCCTCTGCTTCGCGTCATCCCGGAAGTGGCAGGAGGAGATGCAGTTTTTGTTGAGGGGGGCGCAACTCTCTCGGCCGTTTCATCCCGCGCCAGTGCCGGCGAGCCGTTGGAGTCCATCGCAGCCGATTTTGGGACTCCCGCAGACCAAATAGAGGAAGCCCTCTGTGCCATCTGGCCGACGCAGGCAGCAGCCTGACCAACCGCTTCCTGTCTTCTTCTTGGATCGAGGCCTCGGCCGCCACCCGAGATGGTGGACCGCTTAGAGACCAACTTCAACCGAATCCTGCAACGGGCAGCCAAGCCAGGCCCTTATGTATACATAATCGGCCGCGACAGCTTGGAACTCCGCTGGCATCCATAGGATCTTGCCCCACGAAAGACCCCGACTGTCAACGACTTCCGTCAGTCTTAGAGATGGACGAGAACGGCCAGGGCAACGCCCACGTGTCGTTCGCCTGCGCCGCCCACAGGGCCACTGTCGACGTGGACCCCGACCTGGGCCTGGTGCGAGTGCGGGACATCACCACCGCCCAAGACGTGGGCCGCATCCTCAACCCCACCCAGGCCGTGGGCCAGATCGAAGGCGGCATCGCCCAAGGGCTGGGGCTGGCCCTGATGGAGGAGATCGTGCTGGACGACGGCCTGGTGCGCAACGCCTCCTTCACCGACTACGTGATCCCCACCACCCTCGACATGCCCGACGTGACCATCGCCGCCTTCGTAGAAGAACCCGAACCCGGCGCCCCCTACGGCGCCAAAGGCATCGGCGAACCCCCCACCATCTCCTCCTCCGCCGCCGTAAGAGCCGCCACCGGCCAACCCCTCCCAAGAATCCCCATCCGCCCCGCGGACATTGCTTTGAGGTGAGGTGGATCCCTGCGATCTGCGTACTCAACAACTTGCGGGCGTACATGAGTCGCACACGTCCCCAGGCACAATCTTCCTCTTGGCACGGCCCTAGGTGTGTAGTGCTATGGAATATCGTGATAATACATGAACAGAGGTTTAGATGTGGCGATACAGATCAAGCTCCAGAAAGCCGCCGACAAGAAACGGGTGGCAAATCTACAAGAGGAGCGCTCGATGGAGAAGGCGATGGACTTGCGGGAGATCACGCTTGTCCACCGGTGACTTGTTGCGCTGGCTATGTCCTCTGACCTGGAACAACACGGATCGGCATTGCCCGCTCGTCACCTCCGATGTTCCGCGCTTCATGGCAAAAGTAAGGTCTGCGGGACATCAGCCCCTCGGTTACAGTGAGCCGATGGCGGTCGGCCACACATGAACGAGCCAGGTCTGCCGTACGGCTACGAACTTCAGTTTCAGCTCAAATTTGCTGAGGGTCGGGGCAACGAGTTCCAAGACTTCTTCAACAACCTAATGGAGCGCCGCGACCCGGATTTTCGGCGCGTGCGGCCATGGGGGAACCAGGGAGATCGGAAGAACGACGGCTGGAGTCCAGCAAGCCGAACGCTGTTCCAGGTCTACGCACCTGCCAGCTTCAGGGCTTCCGACCTCGCCACGAAGCTGACGGAGGACTTCGATGGAGCGGTGGACTACTGGGAGGATTACTTCGACACATGGGTGTTCGTCCACAACGACGTCGATGGTCTTGGCCCCGCGGTCGAACTGAAGGTCTCTGAGCTCGATCAGCGGAACGAGAACATCACCTGCATTTCGTGGGGGCGGGAGCAGATCAGGCGCGAATTGGTACAGCTACATGACGCTGACCTCGTAGCGCTACTGGGACCGCCAATCACTGTCGAGCAGTTCCTCAGCGTGACCGCTGCGTCCCTCCAACCTTTGTTCGAACATCTACAGTTCGCCGCGCAGAACTCCGATGCTCAGGCAATTGGTCCGGTGCCTGTAGACAAGATGGAACGAAACGGGCTCGGTGATGCCCAGGCTCGCCTGCTCACGTTCGGGGAAGCCAAAATGCAGTTGGTCGACGAGTATCTATCACGAGTCTCTTCTCGACCCACATACAAGGCCGAGGTCTCAGGTGTGTTCGCCGCCAAGTACGAAGAGCTGCGCACGGCGTTTGCCGATGCCAACGACGTTTTCAACAACCTTCTTGCCTGGCTTACCGCAGGGGCTGCCGAAGCGGATCGCTTCGTCAACGCTGTCACTGTCCTTGCGTATTTCTTCTTCACCTGCCAGATCTTCGAAGAGGAGGGACCGTGATCCTTCCTTCGAAGAGCATCCCGCCTGAGAAGTCGCTTATTGCACTTGGCGGATGTGTCCTAGAGCTGCTTGGGGAGTCTCCGTTGACGGTGACTTCGGTGTGGACAGAGCTTCACGCCAGCGAGAGGGCCGCTCAAGCTGCTCCAGCCAGCTTCGAGTGGTTCGTGTTGTCTCTGGACATGCTGTACGCGCTCGGGGCCATTGAATTGGACCAGACCGGCGTCTTACGCGCGGTTGAATCGTGATCCGCCGAATTTTCGCTTCTGACGACCGCTTCCGCGAGCTTCGGTTCCTCGCAGGATTGAATATCTTGCTTGCTGAGCGGGACCCTTCTGCGTCGGACAAAGACACCCGCAACGGCTCAGGAAAGACCAGCCTCGTGCACCTCATCCACTTCTTGCTCGGTGGCAACTCGGGCACGAATTCCATCTTCAGGAGTGAGACGCTTGCCTCATGGACGTTTGGTATGGAACTCGACGTAGCCGGATCGACGGTCACCGTGTCGAGAACTGGCGAGAACCACAGCAAGGTCAATATTGCAGGCCTCGACGGTGCTGCTGACAACGTCATAATGAAGCCCGCAGAGTGGAGCGACCTGCTTGGCGAGCGATGGTACGGGCTATCTCCCGAGGACTCCCTACCCTCGACTCGGTCGCTACTTTCCTACGCTATTCGAAACGTCGAGTCGGGCGGATTTCACTCGCCATTCAAGCAGCACTATCAGCAGACGCCCGGTGACTGGCAGACAGCAGCAACATACCTCCTTGACCTCGACTGGAGGCTCGCAAGGAAGTGGCAGGAAGTCCGTGATCTCGAAGCCGGTGTGAAGGCGCTTAGGAAGGTCCTTCGAGCGAGCGGTCAGCAAACCGCCCTTGGCAGCGTCGCCGAGCTTCGCACTGAGCTCGCGCTCGTTGACAAACACGTCAACCGGATGCGGCAGAGGGCAGAGGACTTCCGCGTCATCGACTCGTTCCGGGACCTCGAAGCTGAGGCGAACGAGCTCACGCAACAGATCGCGGCGTCCCGCGATCGCGTTTCCATGGATCGGCTGCTTCTACAGGAACTCGAAACTACATACGAACGCGAGCAACCGCCAGACGGTGAAGCCGTCGCAACCGTTTATGAGGCACTGGGATTGGAACTTGGCGATGTTGTGCGGCGTCGATTTGACGAGGTCGAGAGATTCCACACTTCCGTGGTTGAGAACCGGCAGATCCACCTCGCGCGTGAGATAAGGGAAGTCGAGCAGCGCATCTCGGAAGCTGAGGCGTCGCAGGCGCAACTCGACGGCCGGCGACGACAGATCCTTTCGATGCTGAAATCAGGTGGGGCTATGGATGAGCTAACGTCACTCCAGGGGGAACTCGCTCGCGAGACCTCGCGAGCCCAGGTGCTTCGCGAAAGATTCGAGTTGGCCGACCGGATCGAGGCAGACAAGGGCAGAGCAAGAGAAGAGAAGCAGCACCTGCTGACTGCTCTCCAACAAGATCATCGCGAAAGGGACGCTCAGCTGAGCGCGCTAATTACTGACTTCGAAGCGATTATCACTGCCCTCTATAAGGAACGAAGCGGCAGTCTCGTCATCGACAGCAAGGATAGCGGGCCTGAATATAGAGTAGACCTGGAGGACGGGAGAAGCCTAGGGATCGGACAAATGGGCGTCTTCGCCTTTGATCTGCTGACTAGCAAGGTGCTGGTGCGGAATGAGAAAGGACCGGGGTTCCTAGTCCACGACAGTCACGTGTTCGACGGGGTCGACTCCCGCCAGGTAGCGAACGCGCTCGCGCTGGGCGATCGCTCGGCAACCGAAGAAGGATTCCAGTACATCGTGACGTTGAATTCCGATGCTACGCCCGACGAATTTCCGGACGGGTTCTCCATCAATGACCACGTCCTTGACGTGGTGCTGACTGACGAATCCGATGCTGGAAGGCTCTTCGGAGTTAGCTTCTGAGCCGACCGATCGCTGCAGGAACCCAGAAAAGACCGGACGCACACGGCACGCGGCCTCACACTCAGCGCCCTATGGTCCTTCACAGCGAACTAGACCTACTCGGAGTTTGTGCAGGCTCTGGTGATCCCTGGGTCTTGAGTAGTGCTGATGTTGGATCCTGCTGTCGTGGACATTGTGAGGTTCAGACAATCTGCCATGACTGGTCTCAGTCTGGAAGAGGGCGCAGGGGCTACATTCGTCTCGCCTCTGCAGCAAGACAAGCCGACGCTCCAGAATCCGCCAAGACGTGAGGCTTCCCTACCATCAGCAGATGACCGTTGTATGTGGCGAGTGCATCCGCGACGACGCGCTGCGAATGGTCATCTGCCGCTCCTTCAGCAATGCGAGTTGCGACTTCTGCGGCCGACGCACTCCGCCGTTTGCAGACGTGGACGAGTTGTTCGAATACGTCTACAAGTGCCTGCTCCTGGAATACGGAGATCCGCTTCAGCACGCGATTTTCTGGGACAAAGAAGATGGATGGATGGGGATCACGCCGCTGGACACATTTGAAGTCCTGCACGAGGTCGGAGACCCCCTTGGCGACGGAAGCGACCTCGCCGAATCCTTTGCCGCTGGAATCGAACACGATTGGTACCTCATCGACTCTGTGGTAGGTACCATCAACGAGCTCAGCGTCTGGTCGTGGGACGCATTTGAAAAACGACTCCTCCGAGGACCCCGGTTCCTGTTCTCCCCTACAGAGACTGACCCCGACAACCCACCGGAGATGTCGGCAAGAGCGCTTTTCTCGTTCCTGTCAAGGCTTGGAGAGCATCTTCAAACAGACTTCGTGAAAACGGCTGAGCCTGGCCTTCGCCTCTTCAGGGCGCGCACAAACACGACGGGTTATCTCACCTCCGCTGATGAGCTCGGGTCACCACCACCCGCTGTAGCTCTGCCCCAGCGGCTGAGCGCAGCCGGAGTGTCCTGCTTTTACGCCTCAGAAGACAGTGAAACCGCTATCACGGAAACCAAGTCCAATGACGCTGAACACATTTCCGTGGGACATTGGAGGACCACCGAAACGCTCGTGTACGCGGACTTTGCCAGACCATTCGACCTTCCCAGCCTGTTTCACCCAACCGACTCCAGCAAACGGGCCTACATTCTGTTCCTAGGTGGGTTCTCCAAGCGCGTCACGCGCCCGGCAGACGAGGATCGCAGCGTTGCCAATTCGTATCTCGCGACACAGGTCCTCGGAGAATTCCTGCGCTACTACCTACCGTCACGAGGAAAGCAAGGGGTCAATGCCGTCCGATTCCCGTCCAGCATCCACTCTGACGGCATCAATTGGATCCTGTTTGGCCAACCCGACCGCGAGCCGCATCCACTGATTGAGTTGACAGACGTAACCGATTGTTCAAACACCAAAGATGAGCGCTGGCTGAGGCCACTGGTCAGGCACACACGAGAACTCACTCAGCGCATCTGGGCCAGGGTCCACAAGTCAATTCACCACAGAGATCGCTGATTAGGGCCGACTGTCAACAACCTCCGTCAGTCTTAGAATTAACCGACCCTCGCGGCAAGGCGGAGAATCCCGCGGCGATCGCGCCTGCGCTGCAAGCTTCTGGGAACTCAAGAATGGATAAGCCCACTCAAGGGACTCCGGCGGCCGAGGATTGGTACATAGAGTTCTCTATGATTCCTGTCTGGTGGCAGTACCTCATTTCCCTGGTGTCAAGCTGGTCGGCGTGATCACTTCATTGAAAGGCACAGACCCGCTGCTTGGACTTCGGCTCGGTGGTTTGGCAGGGCCGTGATCGACACGGGCAGAAATTCCTCGAAGCCAGCAGCAAAGTGGTTAGACAAAGAGCTTCTTAGCGTCGTCTCGGCCGGGTGCTGCGCCGGAGAGGGCTGCGGATGAGGCGGAGCCGCAGATGAATTTCGACGAGGGTGTTCGGGTTCGCCTTCCGGGCGAGAGCACTGTTGTAACCGTCGGCATGAGCAGTTCCCGTCCTGATGGCGGTGTGAGCCTCATGGTTCTCGACGGCGGCGAGTACCGCCGGGTGGAGCTGACCGCAACCGAAGCCGACGAGGTCTTCCGGCTGTCGGCCGATGGTGCAGCGGACCCGGAGCGCACGCTTGCGGCCCTTTGGAGTCAGTGGATGTTGCAGGAGGCCGAGAGCGATTCGGGGACAGCGTTGGGGTCGGCACCACTGATGCAGTACCTCCACCAGCACCAGGCAGTGTATGGGGCGATGCTCCCGCAGCCGATGCTGCGCTTCTTGCTCGCCGACGAGCCGGGCACCGGCAAGACCATCATGGCTGGCCTCTACCTCACCGAGGCGAGCAGGCTCGGGATCGTGAACCGGGCGCTGGTGGTGTGCCCGGCGCACCTTGTCGGGAAGTGGCAGGACGATTTCTCCCGCTTCTTCGGGGTCGAGTTGAGGCGCATCACCAACGACACGGTTCGCGAGCGCGCCCTTGAGTCCAGTCCGCACCCGTTCTGGGTCGTGTCGCTGCACCTCGCGTCATCCAACCCTCAGGTCAGAGGAGCGATCGATCCGGACGTGGCCGGGTGGGATCTCGTCGTGGCTGACGAGGCGCACAGGCTGACCCCGACGGCGACGACGTATTTCCAAGTGGGGCTCACAACCGTCGCCAAGGCGCCCCGTGCGCTGTTGATGACCGCGACTCCCCATCGGGGATCGGAGTGGCTCTTCCGATCTCTCATGCACCTCACCGACCCGAAGGTATTCCCGCTGCCCACCGAGCCTGGCGACGGAGGAGGGTTGCAGCGGCTCCGCCCCGGGCCGGTGCATTTCCTGCGCCGGATGAAGGAGGGGCTTGTCGACATCGACGGCGTAACGAAGCTGTTCAAGAAGCGGACTGCCCACAACATTTCGGTGCCGCTGAACCTCCCGGAGAAGGTCATCTACGACCAGGCCCAGACCCTGGTCGACGCCTACTTCCCCGCCAACGCCGTCGGGCTGGGCCGCATGGTGTACGGCAAGCGCGCCGCTTCGTCGCTGTACGCGCTGCGCGAGACGCTGCGGCGACGAAGCGCGAGGATGGGCACCCCCGAGCACCCTGACGAGACCGCAGGGGTCAGCGAGGAGGATGCCGACGAGCGCGAGCTGGTCGAGATCGCCCACATCGAGTCGCGTTCCGCCCGCCAGGAACGGCGCGAGATCGCAGAGCTAATGGGACAGATCGACCTGGAACTGGCCAAGGAGGAGGTTCCCGCATCCAAATGGCCGCGCCTCAAAAGAGAGGTTTTGCAGGCGAACGATGTCGCCCCCGGAAACGACGAGCAGCTGGTCGTGTTCACCGAGTACGCCGACACCGCCCACTGGCTAGCGGAGCGGTTCAAAGACAGCGGGTACAGCACCGAGATGTACTCGGGAAGGCAAACCCATGCCGAACGGGAGGACATCCGCGCCCGGTTCATAGCCGGCAAATTCCAGGTGATCGTCTCCACCGACGCTGGCAACGAGGGAATCGACCTCCAGTCGGCCCGGGTGCTGGTCAACTGGGACGTCCCCTGGTCTCTGGTGACATTGGAACAGCGCCTCGGCCGCATCCACAGGGTAGGACAGTCCGACGACGTCGACCTCTTCAACCTCATCGCCACAGACACCCGCGAGGGCGACGCCCACGCCACCCTTTTAGACAACCTCGTGGCGGCCGCGAACGAGCTCGAAGGCAAGATCTTCGACAGCCTCGCCCTGGTGGGCGAACTGCTCCTGGCGCAGTCCGCAGGCGTCGAAAAGCTCGAAGAACTGCTGTCTAACCTCCACCAACCCGACGCGGACAACGACGCTGTCAACTCGGCCATCCGGGAAATGACCAAAGAGCGCTTCCGCCAGCAACACGAAAGCATCCGCCGAGAAGACCAATCCCTTGAGACAATGGTCGACATCGGCAGCGCAATCTCAGGCGCCACCCAGCAACGACTCGATGGAATCAACCCTGACGTCGTCGATCGTTACTTGAACCGGCTCCACGACGCCGGCCTCATCCGCCTCACGCTCCCCGCGGCAGCCGACCGTGGCCTGTTCTACATCGAGCCCGCCGAAATCGCCCGGCCTGTCGGCAAAACAGGCGTGGCCCTCGTGGCGACCAGCGGCAGCGCCAAGCGAGACGCCGTAAGGCAGGGAGCGACCACCGCCGAGCAGGCCATCACGCTCGGACCCAACGACAAGGCATTCCGCGACCTCGTGGACCAAGCCAGCGAGAAACTTCTCCCCGCGCTGTACCAAGGCGGAGCGCTGAACGACCCCAACGCCATCACAGACTACCGGCTGTTCTGCTTCACAGTGCCGGTCAGCCAAGGGCGCACTTCGGCACCGACATCCACCTGGAGGCGACAGAACTCCTGGTCTTACCTGGTGAAGGTCGATGCCGCCGGCACCCGCATCGTCCCCTGGGAGATACTCTCCAATCTCCAAGCCGCCTCGACGCCTTCGCCGCAGACCCGGCACCCAGCCGACCTCACCAACGCCGAGGCGCAAGCCCTCCACAAAGCCGAAAAAGAAGAAGGCAAGAGGCGTGCCGAGCTTGACGCGTGGCTGTCCCACGCGAGCATCCAACTCCAGAAACTCCCCAACGACGTCACCGACGGCATAGACGACCTTGAACAAAGCGCAGCAGCACGACGCAGCGTCGACGCGGCCGTCAAAGAGCGGATCGAGGCGCTTAAGGCGTCGACCGACTTCGAGGTGGGCGACATAGAGACGATCGGGTGGGCGCATGTGACGGCGACCGCGACACCAGACCCCTCCGGAGAAGACCCCGACTCCGAGATCGTCGCGATGCGTCATGTCACCTCGCTGCTGAACGCTGACGGCTGGGCTGTCGCCGACGTCCACACCGAGAAACTGGGCTACGACCTCAAGGCCACCAAGGGCTCGAAATACAGGGCTGTGGAGGTCAAAGGCATCAGAGGCTCGGCGTCGTCGACCGGGATCAGGGTGACCGGCGCCGAACTGGCAACAGCGGGCATCCACAAGTCGAACTACTGGCTGTACGTAGTCGATCACTGCGCTGACGGCACCGGCCAGCTCTTCCACGCTTGGCCGGACCCGGCAGCCAGATTCGCCGACGCCACACGAGACATCGCAGAACTTCACATTAAGGGGTCAGACCTCACAGAGGCCAAAAGGGGTTCAGTGTGACCGCCGGACCCCGAATGATCGAGCGGTGGTTCCCCTGCGAAGAGGTGTCCGCCAACTCGACGAAAGGCTGGGGTTCGGGAAACAGCGAAGCCAACCTGTTCACCTGGTTCGCCAAAAGACCCCTCGCCCAAGCGAAAGCAGCGGTGATCACAAGCCTGCTGCCATGGCCAGAAGACCCCGACGAGCAGCGCCGCCTACAAGCACTCGTGCGCTCAGCCTTCCCCGACCCCGACGACACCGACGGCCGGGACGCAGCCCACAACAACCTCATCGCCGAACTCGCTAAGCACTACCCCGACGGTGCCGCAATGCTCGACCCGTTCTCCGGGCGGGCGATGATCCCACTCGAAGCGGCACGCCTCGGTATGAAGGCGACCGGCATCGACTATTCGCCGGTTGCGACGCTCGCCGGCAGGCTATTGGCCGACTACCCGCTGCGAGACTGGGACCACGAGCCACCCCTCCCATTCGACGGAGTCAGCTCAGCCAGCGGCCAACTCAATATAGACGTCAGCGGCTCGCCGCGGCTCCTACGAGATGTCGAGACCGCGCTCTCAATCGTCGCCGACCGCTATGAGGCGTCGATGCACGATTTCTACCCCGAGGTCAACGGGAAGCGTCCGTGGGGCTATTTGTGGGCCGTCACCCTTCCGTGCCAGGAATGCGGAAACCGTTTTCCCCTCGCTGGCTCCTTAGTCCTGCGACACCCGCCCACGAAAAAAAACGACCCTGGACAGTCATTCCGCATCACCGCCAATCCCGACACGGGCAGCTTCGACATCGTCATCCATGAAGGGCCACCCACGTCCCAACCCACGCTCATGGCCGTCCAAGGTCGCCGCGGCAAGTCGGCTGTCTGCCCATTCCCGAACTGCCAACATGCGCACCCCATTGACGTCCACACCAGGCTCATGAACGACGGGCTCGCAGAAGACCACATGATGGTGGTAGCCGACCACGATGACGCATTCGGCAAAGTGTTCCGAGTTCCGACGCCGGACGAACGCGGCGCAGTGGAAGCGGCCAGAAATGCGCTTGCTTGCGAGTCCCACTTCTCGCCGGTCCTCCCCGCGGCCCCCGACGAGCCGATCCCAGCCGGAAACAACCACACCGTGAGGCCATCCAAGTACGGCTACAAGACCTACGGCGATCTCTGCAACAACCGCCAGACTCTCGGATTCATCCGACTGTGCCGCATCATCGCCGACCTCGGACAGGAGCTACGGCAGAGCAGTGTCAGCGCAGACTACTCCTCAGCCCTCACAGGATATGCGGCTTCGGTCATGGTCCGGCGGTTTCGCCAAGCCACCCGGGGAGCCCGCTTGCAGGCAACAAAGGGCAACGCAAAAGTCGGTGACCTGTTCGTCAACGAATCCTGCATCGGTTTCGGGTACGACCACTTCGAGACAGGACCAGGACACGGGCCCGGCACCTGGCACTCGCTCGCAAGAGACTCGCTGCGAACGCTTCGTGGCCAGCTCGAGCGAGCCGAAGGGACACCGGCCCGCATCGAGCGAGGGTCGGCACTCGCACTGCCCATGAAAACCGAATCGCTCGACGCGGTCGTGACAGATCCGCCCTACAACGCCATGATCGACTACTCAGACGCCTCGGACCTCTTCTACGTCTGGCTCAAACGGGCACTTCACACGACGTATCCGATGCTCGCCATCTCCGCGCACCCTGACGGAGTGCAGGAGAAGGCCGAGGAGATTATCGTCAAAGACTCCTATTCGGCGGCCGGCGACCACCGCACCCCTGAGTTCTACAACGAGAAGCTCACCGCTGCCCTCGCAGAGGCACGCCGCGTCACCTCATCCGGCGGGGTCGTCACGATCGTGTTCGGCCACAACGACCCGGATGTGTGGCGCGGGCTGCTGCAGATCATCACCGACGCTGGCCTCGTGCTCACAGGCACTTGGCCCGCCCTTACGGAGAAGGGCGGCGGGGCCGGCTCTGCGAACATAGTCACCACCATGACCCTCGCATGCCGTGCCGCACCCGAAGAGCGCCCGGATGGGCGAAGCAACGTCGTCGCTGCGGCCATCCGGGAGGAGGTCGACAAACGCATCCCGCTGTGGGAGCAAGCCGGCCTCGCGCTGCCTGACCAGCAGATGGCGGCCTATGGGCCAGCTATGGAGATCGTCGGCCAGTACCGGCAGATACTCAATAACAAGGCCGAGCCTGAGAGCCCGGAGAAGTTCCTGCTGATAGCCCGGCAGGCTGTGGAGGACGCGGCTGACATTAGGATCGACGGGCTGCCGCTGGGGACTTTCGATGCCCGCACCCGGTTCGCCCTGTCCTGGGTGCGCCAGCACCGCCGGGTCGTCTCCGACGCCGCCCAGGAGCGCTGGCAGCGACTCACCGCTCAAGCCGTGGCCGGCACCGAACTCGACTTGGGCGGCATTGTCATCAACGTCAAAAGCGGAGTCCGCCTCGCCTACGGGTCCGAAGCTGGCACGTCCGTCGACCGGGACACATCGACCATTGACGTAGTGTTCGCGCTGGCCCGTGCCGGAAAGAGCGTCTCGGCTGCAGCCGAAGTCCTCGAATTTTCCGGTCGAGCCGACGACGACTATCTGTGGTCAGCGATCGGCGAGATGGGCCGCCAACTCGCCGAAGCCGACTCCGACGGCGAGATATACACCTGGCTGATGCGGTACCGGAAACAAGTCGCCAACGCCGCCACCGATGTCGAGGCAGCCAGGGTTTCTGAACAGCGGCGCGCAGACGCAGCTGGACATCAGCCTTCAATATTCGATCAAGGGGAACACGAATGACGAAACGGCCGACACCGTGGTGGGACGAGCTCCGCCTCAGAGATGAGCTAGTAGCGACCGCCGGGGCGGTGGGCGACATACAGATGAGCCTGCGAGGAGTCGCCTACAGCACAGCCGGCGAGGAGCTGCCGTACCGGTCGGTCGACTACTTCGGCGAGATCACCCACCCGTCGCCCAGCTTGCGCCGCGTAGCAGCCGACATTGCCCTGCGCCTCGGCGGCACCGGCGGGCAAACCGCATCCGCGAAGCCGGTATGGCGATTCGATCAGGGCATGGGCGGCGGCAAATCGCACGCCCTCGTCGCCCTGTGGCATTTGGGCACCGACCCAGCCGGTTTCGCCGAAACCGACATCGGCGCACAGATTCTCGCAGAAGCCGAGGAGCTGGCCGGCAGCGGCACCATGGACCCCGGCCTCGGCAACCCGATCGTCGTTGCCCTGCCCGGCGACCAGATGGACCCCGGCCGGCCCGATCCGGAGATGTTCGGCGGAGCGCAGACGCTGCGGGAACGGTTCTTATTCCGCCTCTACGAAGGCGACCACGACAGGTGGGTCGCCGACAAGGACACCATCAGCTACACAGACGCGCTGCGCGGCGCGGGACGGCCGGTACTGATCCTGTTCGACGAGGTAATGCACTACGTCCGCGCCTCCACTGCGGCCGGCCCGACCGAACAAGCCGTCAAAGACCAGGAGTTCCTCGTCGAGATGATGCGGGACACCGACGAGGTGGCCCATTGCATCGCTGTGATGGTGATGATCGACTCGGACAAAGACCCCATCGCCCTATCGGAGTTCGGCGCGCAATGCCGGGAGGAGCTCGAGGCGGAGTCCGCCCGGGGGGAGGTCACGACGGACGCGGTCACCTCCCCAAACGACTTTGCCAGCATCATCAGGCGCCGCCTGTTTAAGGCTGCCCCGCAACCGGGGACTATCGCCGCCACGGCGGACGCGTTCAAAAGGTCGATGCAAGACGATGTCTGGCAAAGGGAGGTCTTCAGCCGTCTCAGAGGATCGTTTGCGGAGGATTTCGCCGCCCAGGTGGAGCGCAGCTACCCGTTCCACCCGGCTCTCATCCACCTCGCCGAGCAGGAATGGTCGCATGTGGCGGGATTCCAACGCGTCCGCTCGACCATCCGCGTGTTCGCCTCAACCGTCTACGCACACCTGCGCCGCCTCGCCGACGCAGCCGGCCTGTCCGTCGAAGACGCCCAGCAAGACTCGGGAAGCGTTGGCGATGGGGCGTGGGCGCCTCTGCTCATCGGCCCCGGCGACCTCGTGCTGTCCGATCCCGACGTGCGCGAAGCGCTCCTCGACTCCGGCCTCGTCATCGACACCACCGCCGTTCAGAACTACCGGCAAGTCATAGCGACCGACATTGTCGACGAAGACGACGCGAGCGGCAACGCCCGAGCCGTCGACCAGACCGCCGAAACCAATCCGGCGCGATCTGCCAACCCCCGTGCCGCTGAACGGGCCGCTACCGCTGCGCTGCTCTACTCGCTAAGCGACCGACCGCAAGGAGGCCAAGGCGGCTCAGTCCCCGAGGTGCTCGCCGCGAGCCACATACCGGACGTCTCCTACGGGTACGGGGACGCCGAGATAGTCCTCGAATTGCTCAAAGACCCCCAGACGGGCCTTGCGTCCCTAGAGCAGATTCCGGGCAAGGGCGGACAGCCGCAGCGCCTCTACCTGTCGACCAAGAGGACTTTCGGCATGTTCTTGCGCGACGCCAAGAACTCAATCACCGACGATCAGCGAGCCGCCGAACTCCGCCGCCGCAGCGAGAAACTAGCTGCCTCGGGGCCTTTCTCGACGCTGCTCTTCGTCGAACGGCCCAGCGACGACGCGACGACTCTCGAGACGATCGGCGCCGCGTCAGTCGACCAAAGCCGCAAGAACCGGCTCGTGATACTCGACCCCCGGGTCTTCTCGCTGCTCAACGGAGACGACCGCGAGACACGCGAGGCGATTGAAGCCGCAATGGGGCTCGGCGCCAGCAAACTCGCAGTCAACTGGGCATCCTCAGCGGTATTCGCCGTCGTCAACACCCATCGGAGACGCAACGCCCTGACCGCCGCCGGGGAATATCTCGCAGCCGACCGGGTCGCATCCCGCGACGCCGTCCTCAAAGACCCCGACCTCAAAGCACAGGCCGACGAAGAGCTCGAACGCTCCTCCAAAGCCGCCGACAAACAGGTCCGGGCCGCCTTCCAGCACATCGCCTGGCTCGCCGACACCGGCGACAGCCAGCGCGGCTGGGCGCATCAACGCTTGGAGGGCGACCTCGAAACCGCGCTAAACGGGTCGCACGTGTGGAAAGTGCTGGAGGCAGCCGAAAAGGCCTTCGGCGTTGGCGAGTTCACCGCCAAAGCCCTGCTCCACAACCTCGACGACCGCGACTACGGCAAACCGCTATCGGAACTGCGCGACGACTTCTGGCGAGTTCCCCGCCTCCCGCTGCTGCCCAACGGGGAAAGCGACCTCCGCAACGCCATCTGGGACGCCCTACGAGCAGGCGACCTGGAAATCGTCGACAAAGACGACAACCCCCGGGAGGCCTACAGCGCATCTGAGATCAACCTTTCCTCCGACATGCAAAGACTCCGCATCAAAGCCGCCAACGAGCAAGAAGAACCGACCGGTGACCCGGACGACGACCGCCACGAAACCGAAGAAGGCGAAGAACGCCGACCCGACGGCGAAAAGAGGGTGACGATTTCCGCCACGCTGGCGGTCGGCTCCGACAACCGAGACGCCATTAGGGTGACGCTAGACGCCCTCCGCAATAGCATCGCCGACGGCGATCTCTCGTGGCTACAGCTCTTGGTGTCGGCCACCATGTCACCCAGCGCTGCAAGCGAGATCGAAGCAAAGGCCCATACATCGAGTATGGACGCCACTATCACCGACCAATAGCCAGCACGCTAGGCAAACAGCAGCTCCTTTTGAGCCAAGCCCATCAGTTACCACGTGAGCAAGCCGTCGGTTGGCAACCGGCTTCAAGACGCGGCGATCCCAAGTTGTTGGCCACCATGTGATTCCGGATGCGAAGTAGTTGATAAGTTCGTGTGCGATTCGGCTACCGGTGCAACCGGCTTACGTCAAAGTGGCCGGCTAGCTCGCCTTGGCGGTCGAGGTAGAGTCTCTGCCGGCATCCCCAAGCATTCTCTATCCTGTCTCCGACCCGGAAGGCCAGCGCTTGTGATGTAGACGGGTCCTCGGGCAGGTGGTCGAACTCGATGTGCCAGAGCAGGTTCTTGTCTGGGCATCTCCCCAAGTTGTTCCAAGGCGACTGTGCGGGCGCCCATCCTTCGCCGCGGTGATCGAGCAGAGCGCCTTGGGTGTTCCTGAGTGCGGCGGTGAGAAGGAACGGCCCTTCCCGGTTGGCATCAACTGGAAGGTCGCGTGCGAGTTCAGCCATGGCCCACGTATAGGCGACGATGGAGATCAGCCAGAAGAATCGAGTCTTGTCGCCGTTTTGAGTCGAGCGGTTTGCAGCTCCCCGGTCTCCGAGTCCCACTTCGACTGCTCCGCTGCGGTGAACAGCGGCATAGTTCCTCCAGGCCCGGTTCTCACCGCCGTCTCGGACGAGCGCGGCGGCGTGAGCTGTAGGCACGACGTTGTCACCGAGGGGAACCTCCCCGTTTCCTAAACGAATAGTCCGGCGTGTCTCGAGCCAGTCCCAGATCGAGTCGTACAACCCGGGGGTTTCCGCTTGGGGATCAGGGGGCAGCAGCACCAGCCGTGCCGTGGGTTCTTGCACTCGTGCTCCCAGGCCACCGAGCATGAAATCCTCCCTGTCGGCGTCATCGAGGGCCTCTGCGGCTAGGGTCTTCTGCCAGCGTTCCCTTACGAGATCGGTTTCCAACAGCTTGCTCATCGGTACGGACCTTCAGTCGCCTGCCGACGCAGCCGAACCGCGAGATCCTCAGACAGACGCTGCGCGTCTCTCAGCAGCGCCGCCCGCAGACAGGTCGGGGGCGACAGCTCGGCTTGGACCCGGTCCAGGCCGAATGAACTCATGGTGGCCGTATGGGGGTTTTGGTATTGCTCTTCGCGGGTGCGCCATGGCAGATAGCCCGCGCCGTGCACCGCGGCGGCAACTCCGACCCGGCTGATCCGTTCTTGTGGGTCCACATGATCGAGCACAAGCCCAGAGAACCGCAGACCTCGCTCAATGCGCTCAGCGAGCTCGTCTTCGATGACGGAGGGTATGCCTGCCGGCAGGCCGCCGTAGTCGACCGCGGGCTGGATGACGACAATACTCCCCGTCTCGCTGAGCGAGACTCCGGTGCCGCTGTCCCGCTGTTCGACGACGAGAGCGTCTCCTCTGATCATCGAGTCGGTTCCTAACGAGAGGTCGAGCACCGGAACAGGCCCGGTGAGCGCCTCTCTTAGTAGGAACGAGCGCAGCTCTTCGGCTTCAAGCTCGGAGGGGCGGATCACTTGGCGGGCAGGCCCGCCAGCGACCCCAATAAAGAGCTGGGCCTGGCCGGTGTGGGTGCGCTCTGGGATCAGCGCTCTGGCCCTCCCGGCCACCTCCTCTCCGTCAACGGGGGCTCGGGCTTCATTGACCGAGTGCCGATAAAGGCCCCGGGTCACTTTGGCCTGAAGACCATCTGGGCTGCTGAATGATTCTGTGTACTGCCCCTGCGCCCAATCTCTTACTTCGCGAATGAAGACAGTCTGGTCTTCCGTAGCCTCGGCTCCCTCCTCGATGAAGGCTAGGACAGGAATCGACTCTTCTCGCGCCTCTCTGTACTCCTGGTGCGTCGCAGACAGTTCCGACGCCTGGGAGTCCCCGTACTCTGAGCCCAAGACCAAAACGACGGCATCCGATGTGCGAACACCCTCAAGACACGCCGCCTGCGGGCTACTGGGAGACGCCGTGTAGTCCTCCGCCATCACAGGCTCGAATCCCAGCGCCACGATCCCCTTAGCCGCCGCCTCTCGAAGAGAGATGAAGTGTGCTCCCATGAGCGAACTGATGAAAACCCTCATGCCCCCATTATTCGCACTTCAGTGACAGATACACGAACAGTGAACCTCCTCGGGTTTCACGCAGGCTGTGGAGTGCCTTGTGTTTCGTGTAGAGCTGAAGTGGGACTATAGAAGGGTTTTGAGACCAGGCGACCACTTTGGTTGCGGGTGTGCCGCCTCCGAGGTTGTAGGCCAGAAGTCTCATGCACCTACGATGCTCGGCACTTGGCATTATGGGATCTGACTTTGATTCTCAAGCGATGGCGCGCATCGAGCGGTTCTTGGCTGACCATCCGGCAGGGCATCTCCATGTCGTAACCGGATTCACGTCGATGGCAGGGCTGGCATGGCTGGCCCGCAAGGCAGCGAAAAGACAGGTGACGGTTATCGTCGGAGACCTACGTACAGGTATGGACAAATTCGAAGCCCGCGATGCCGCCGAAGCCGCAGAGTTCATCTCGCGCCCCGACGTTCGGATTCTCAATTGGTACCGGACTGACAAGAACAAGAAAGGCGCCGCCATCGCCCATTCCAAGGTGTTCGCTGTAGAAGGGCCTGAAGGGAAGCCGATCGCAGTGCTGGCGGGTTCTGCCAACCTCACGATGACGGGGTTGAGCGCCAACGTGGAGACGATGGTCGAGGCAGTCCAAGAGGACCGGGAAGCGGCCTTCAAGCAAGTTGTCTGGCTGGAGCGCCAGGCGTGGGACGCCACCGACCGGGTCTTGGAGAAAGCGCGGCCTAAAGAAAAAGAAACCGCAGGGGTCGGTTGTATGCCCGCGCTGGTGTCAGCTGCATTCGCCCTTGCGCGGTTTTCCGTTCTTGGACGGCCACACTCCGGCAGCAAGACTCGAAGCCTTTCGTAGGACGCCGCCTGGACTTCCCTGACAGTCCAGTCCTACTTCATCGAATTCACGGAAACATCTCAAAGGTGGCGACCGGCCAAGGGGGGCTCTGTTTAGTTGACCGGACCCCGTTTTTTGGTCCATTTTTTATGAGAGTTTGTTTGGGTTGTTTTTCGCCCATTGGTCTGCGTATTCGGCTGGTGTGAGCATGCCGAGCGCGGAGTGGGGGCGGTAGTAGTTGTAGTCGTCTCGCCAGTCGGCGACAAGTACTTGGGCCTCCAGGAGGCTGTCGAATTGCTCGATGGCCAAAAGCTCGTCGCGCATTCGGCTGCCGTAGGACTCGACCCACGGGTTCTGCCAGGGCGACCCGGGGTCGATGTAGCTGGTCTTTGTGCTGGTGAACCGGCACCAGTCCCGCAGCGCGTGGGCGGTGAGCTCGGGCCCGTTGTCGCACCGGAGGAACTCCGGGCCCCGGCCCCTGGCGGCCGCGGCCTTGTCCAAGCATGCCACCGTGGCGTCGGCGTCGATGCTGTGGTCGACAACGTCGGCGAGCGACTCGCGGGTGAACTCGTCTAGGACGTGCAGGATCTTGATCTTGCGGCCTGCGGCGGTGACGTCGAACTGGTAGTCCAGCGCCCACACGTGGTCGGGGCGCTCGGCTTTGAGCAGGCCGGCTTCGGCGTCGGAGTCGCCCGTGCGCCGGCGCTTGCGCTTTTTGGGCGGGACCCGCAGGCCCTCCTCGCGCCAGATGCGCTGGATTTTCTTGCGGTTCACCGCCCACCCCCGCCGCTGCAAGACTGCGTGCGCCCGCCGGTATCCCCATCGGGAGTGGTCCTTCGCGAACTCGCGCAGCTCGGCCCGCAGAGCCCGGTCCGGGTCCGCCGCAGCCGGCTCGTAGCGCTGCGTGGAGCGGTGCTGTCCGACGATCTGACAAGCCCGCCGCTGCGACACCCCGAGCCGCTCCCCGAGCAGCTCGACGGCTCTGCGCCGCTGCGGCGGGCCTACCATTTTGCCCGGCCGATCTCCCGCAAAGCGTCGATCTCCAGCTCCTTGTCGGCCACGATCCGCTTCAGCCGCGCGTTCTCGGCCTCCAGCGACTTGAGCCGCTTCACGTCGTCGGCCTTCAAACCGCCATACTGGTTGCGCCACCGATGAAACGTGGCCTCCGACACCTCCAGGTGCCGGGCCACATCCGCGATCGATGCGCCCTCGGCCAACAGCCGGTCAGCCTCCCGGAGCTTGCGGACAATCTGCTCGGGCGTGTGCCTCCGCCTAGCCATACTCGTGATCCTCCTCCATCCAGCAATACTGGACAACGGACTCTCACAACAGGTGGACCAACCACAGGGGGTCACGCCATAGTGACCCCGGACCAATTGTCACTGGCGTCCGTAGTCTTGGACCATGGGATTTTCGATCCTCCTGCGCTTGCTGCCGACAAGAGCAAAACAGTGGATTCTTGTGGCTATAGCGCTCTTGATGCTTGTTGTGCCGCCTGTTCGCTACTGGGTGGTCGACCGCCAACTAAGTCGCATAGAGAGCCGGCTGGAACGTGTAGGACAGTTCATGGAGGATGCTCCCATCTACGAGTCCCCGGTGTCGGAATGAACCACGCGGAACAGCAGCAAGTGTCTGAACTGCCTCCCACAGCGAGCGTCCAGGCTGTGTCGTCCCTGCATGAAACACAGGGGGCCGATAACCAAGAGTGGCGATCCGTCGCTGGAATAACGTCGTGATTTGCCACCTTCCAGTCAACGGAGGCCCGAGGCAATGAGCGCAGGCAAGTCCAACCGCAAGAAGCGAATGCGCGGGCTAAAGAGGATTCATGGTGAGGCGCTGCTTGACAAGCAGCTTGGGTTTTGCGGCCTTTGTTGGGAGCCCCTGGACACGTCATACAACATTGACCACATCAAGTCTCTTGGCACCCACTGGACGGGCCTGTCTACAAATGCCAACGCCTTGGTGAATTTGCAAGTCACACACCAGTCATGCAATCAGCGCAAAGACAACAGTGCGATGTGGATAAACCGTTATCTACTAGAAACAGTGTTCCTGTGGCGGGCGCATGGCTCACCGGGTGGGCCTCTAAACGCTCTTGAGTTCTTGGTGTGCTTGCCCGAACTGCGGCTATCAGCAGTCAACGTGTCATGGGGTTGGGGCCAGAACAAAGAACACCACTTCACCCTCTATTGCAGGGACGAGATGGTGTTGTCCGGCGACCTCGACACCATTGAACTGTTCTGTCAACATGTAATGAAAGTGCCAGAAATACCCTACGAATTCATCGCTGGCAGAATGGACATGACGTTGGTCCCTACATCCGCCGAAGCCGAATGAATGAGTCGCCATCTTCCGGTATGAGTCCCATCTGAGACGCCCGAATACAGATGCACCGACAATGGTGTCTACGACCTCCGTCACCGTTAGACCTAGTGCCGTGAGAGACAAGAATCTCGGGTGTTTCGAGCGGGGGCACGGTCGGTGAGCGCATTCACACCATACGTAAGCGAGAAGCTCAAGGCGTACGTCTATCTGTTGATCGATCCGCGCGACGATGAGGTCTTCTATGTGGGCAAGGGAAACGGGAGCCGGGTGTTCGCCCACGCCCTAGATGCTCTTGGCAACGAGGAAGCTGCGGGCGACAAGCTGGATCGGATCAGGGAGATTCATGCAGCAGGCCAAGTGCCTGGAATCAAGGAGCGGGTGATTCTGTTTCGGATTCCCCGGCTCTGGTCACCGGAGATGTCCGCCGAGGAATTGTACGAGACAACTCAAGGCTGGTGGACGCTTGGGCCCCGCCGCAATGGTGCCGACTACGCCTTTGCCGTCAACCGGGGAGTCATCCGCGAGGTGTATCGGATTGACGACTGGCGACAGCGACAGCCAGGCGACCGGGACTGGGAACAAGACATTGGCAAGTCTCGTAAGCGGTGGGGCTTCAGTGGCCAGGTTGCCGATGAGCTCGCGCACTACCGCAACACCAGCGTGCGGCACCTCTTCAAACAGGGGGAGTCCTTACCCTTCAAGTACGTGAACTGCTGAGTTCGACCTTCCCTTTAGCTGGATAGGTAACAGGGACACGCAGGCTGTCCCCATTGCAAGTGAGGCGCCTGCTGGCCCAGGTGGTCGAGGCGATCCGCCCCAAGCTGGTGGCACACGGCCACTGGCACCACGCCCATGAGACCGAGCGCAACGGCATCACCATCAAGGGCCTCGACTGCGACAACACCGACCGGGCAGTCGCCCTGCTGGGCTTGGACACGCTTGACGTTGAGCACTGGGACTTGCCCGATCCTGCTCGTCGCCGCTGAGCCCGCAACAGCTAGCTGGGCGAGGCTGGTCGCCGATCTTCTGCTTTCCTTTTGCGCAATCTGCTCAAAATGCCCCATGAGTCGGGAAGGAGACCTCGGTTCACGGTCACTGCTGGCAGCACTATGGGCCTGCGGACATCGTCCTCGTTGTGGTCACTGCCCGGGGATTCAGCGCACATGTCATGAGGCTATCTGCAAGAGCCAATGCGTATCCCGGTTCGCTCAACGGTAGGCCGGCTTGCTTCGGAGGAATGGAAGCACTGACTCTGGACGGATGTACTCAGCAATTTGCCTGCCTACGCAGGGTTGAATTCGCTGTTTGTGCCTGTCAGGCGAATTGGCGGGCCGTGGGCAGTGCTTTCACTGCCTCGCCGACTTCTTGGCCGGCAACCGCCAAGTCGTGCTGGGTTTGCAGGTTCATCCAGAACTGCGGCTCGACGCCGAACCAGTGGCCGAGCCGAAGCGCCGTATCCCCGGTGATCGACCGCTTTCCGGCAATGATCTGAGATACGCGATTGGGCGGCACGGCGATCTGGCGGGCGAGCTCGGTCGGAGTGATCCCGAACTCCTCCAACTCGCCCTTCAGCACCTCCCCAGGATGAACAATTTGTCGCAGCATTCCTGGCTCCCGGTTTCACGGCCAAAGAAAGACCCGGCCCTCATGGAGCCGGGTGGGTGTCTTCAATATACCGCGTCAACTAGCCAACCTCGACCTCGATTTGGGTCACATATATCTCCTCGCGCAGCCGTCGCCCTCGCATTTGGCTATCGCTGTGAAGCGTCTGTTCACCTCACACCTCCCGTCGCAAAACTACCGGCTGGCGGGACAAGGGCAAGTCGTTCGCGGTTGGCGGGGCGTTGCAAATATCGTTTGTCTCATGCTGTCGCCGCATGTGGTTGAACTCGAGGTTCGAGAGCCGTACAAGCTCTGGCTGCGGTTCGATGACGGCATCGCCGGCACTGTCGATTTGTCGGACAGCGCGGCGCTTGACGGCGTTTTCGCCGCATGGGCTGACCAGGACTTCTGGCGCTCAGCACACATCGTGGGCGGATCCGGCGCAGTGGCGTGGGGTGACGGCACTGAAGTCGACGCCTGCCCGCAAAGCCTCTATCTCGACATCACCGGCCAAACCTTCGACGAGCTGTCCTCAGAGACCTTCCCCCTCCGCCCCGCCCGCATCGTTCTACCCTGAGCCGACGCTTAAGGAGCCAGGGTCGTGACAGGGATAACTGGGGCCTGTTCAGTCTCTTTGAAGGTCGAACAATTCCAGATGTCCGGTGTGGTTGGCCCAGTCGATGATTTGGGCATCGGCGGTCGCCAGGCGCAACCCGCCTCGGAGCGCGGTGGCGACGATGATGCGGTCCATCGGGTCCTTGTGGAAGCCCTCATCTCCCAGCTGAACGGCACGCACCATGAGGTCTCCTGTGGGAGCAATCTCCTGGAGGCCGTCAGACAGGAGGCGCAATCGCAGATTGGCCGTGGGCGGCAATCGCAGCGAGCTGTTGTCGGGCTTGCGCCGGAACAGCTCCAACTCCCAGAAGGTCACCGCCGACACAGCAGCCTGGCCTTCGATGATCGCGGCGTCGATCTGTTCCATGCGCGCGCCGCTCATCTTGGTTGTGTCGCCGGTGGCGCACCAGACGAGGGCGTGCGTGTCCAGCAGTATCACGAAGAGGATTCATCGGGCGGGGCCGACTCAAACCACCACTGCTGGTTGGAATCCCACTCAGCCATGATCTCGTCCCACTCCTCTTCGGAATAGGCCCCTTCGCAAGGATCGTCAATTGCGGGCATCATCCCCCGATACCGTCCTTGAATCCCTCGGGGCTCAAATCCAGCAGGTACCAGCCGGGACACCGGGCGGCCGTGCTTGGTGATCACGATTTGCTCCCCGGACTCGTTGACCTCGTCCATTAGCTTCAAGCACTTGGCCTTGAACTCCCCCGCGGAGATGGTGCGATAAGGCGCATCCAGTGACATCCCTAAACAATATCAGCCTCCGACAACTATGACCATATAAATAGTCACACTTACTGCCCGGTTAGTAGCGGGAGCGGGGGGAGATGGCCAGGGACAGGGCGACGGCGACTATGGCGGCGGCGGCGCCGAGGAGGTAGGAGTTGGCTAGGGAGTTGCCGGTGATGTTGGTGCCGATCATGATGACCATGGTCTGCATGCCGGTGGTGACGCCCACTTGGGTGAGGGTGCCCCGCATGCCCGAGGCCACCCCGTAGTCCTCGGGTTCCACTGCGTCGGAGGCGGTGGTGGTGAGCGACGGGAGCTGGATGCCGTGGCCGATGGCCACCACGAACAGCCCCGCCACCGTCCAGCCCAGCGAGGCCTGCCAGGCCGACAGGGCGAAGAACACCATGCCCACCGCCAATAGCGATGACCCCACCACCGGGGTCAAACGGGGCCCCAAGCGAGGGTGGATGTAGCCGCCGGCAAAGGCGCACGAGCTGAACGTGATCGGCCGCACCGCCAGCAAAAGGGTGGCCGCCCCGAGGCCCCAGCCCAACCGCTCGGTGAACAAGAACGGGGTGATCACCAGGCCGCCCATGAACGAGAAGTTGGCCAGGGTGACCACCCAGATGGGAATGGAGAAGTTGCGCTTTCGCAGGTAGTGCATGCTGATGATCGGCTCGGGCACGCGCTGTTCGATGCGGGCGAACGCGGCCAAAAGCACAACCCCGCCGCCCATGAGGATGATGCTCACCGAGGTGCCCACTCCGTCGTTTCCCAAGAGTGTGAGCCCCACCAGCACCAGCGCCACCCCGGCCGAAAGCGTGAGGCCGCCCCAGTAGTCGATGGACACCTCCAGGCCGCCCCCCATGGGCCGCACAACCGCCGCGCTGGTCACCAGGCCGACAACTGCGATCACCCCGAAGAAGGCGAACACCCACCGCCAGCCGAACTGCTCGACGATCTGCCCCCCTACGATCAGCCCGATCGCCGGCGCGCCCGACAGGGCCGACTGGTACCAGCCGATGGCCCGGGAGCGGGTGGCGATGGGGAATGCCAAAAGCACCATGGCAGTGCCCGCCGCGGTGGCCACCCCGTTGGCCACCCCGGCCGCCACCCGGAACCCGATGAGGCTCTCGATGTTCCAGGCCAGCCCGCTGAGCGGCGTGACCACCACCAGCATCACCGCGGCAGCGAGAAATGCCCGGCGGTGGCCGTAGATGTCGCCCAGCTTGCCGCCCAGCGACGTGGACACCGCCGAAGCCAGAATCGCTCCGGTCACCGCCCAACTGGCGGCACCGGTTCCGGTGTCGAGGTCGCGGGCGATGTCGCCCACGGCCACCGCGATCACCGTCAGGCTCATGCTCACCCCGAATTGCACGGGGACGATGGCCGCCATCAGGCGGAACCGGTAGCGGTCGTCGTGGCCGACCGCGGCGGTGCTCAGCGGTTTACCGATATCAAGCCGACAGTGCGGCCTTCACTGCGGCCGCCGCGGCCTCCTGGGCGGCCACGGCGCCGGGGATGGCCAGGGTCATGCCGAAAAAGCCGTGGAACATGCCGTCGTAGCGGTGGACCTCACAGGCCACCCCGGCTTCTTGGAGACGGGCACCGTAGGCCTCTCCCTCGTCGCGCAGCGGGTCGTACTCGGCGGTGATCACACATGCCGGTGGCAGGCCGCTGAGGTCGGCGGCCTTGATCGGCGAGGCGTAGGGGTTGTTGCGGTCGGCGACGTCGGCGTACTGGTCGTAGAACCAGTCCATCGACTCCTTGGTCAAGAAGTAGCCGGTGCCGTTTTCGGTCTGCGACGGCCAGGCGTTGGAGTCCATGTCGCAGCAGGGATAGATGAGCAGCTGATGGGCGATGGCCGGGCCGCCCCGGTCACGAGCCATCAGAGCCACCACCGCGGCCAGGTTGCCCCCCGCGCTGTCGCCGGCCACCCCCAGCCGGGTTGCATCAGCGCCGATTGAGGCGGCGTTGGCGGCCACCCACTGGGTGGCGGCGTAGCAGTCCTCGGCCGCGGCCGGGAACCGGGCCTCGGGGGCCAGCCGGTAGTCCACCGACACGTACACCATGGCGGTGCGGTTCACCATCTCGCGCACCTGTCCGTCGTGGCTGTCGATGCCGCCGATCACCCAGCCCCCGCCGTGGAAGAACACCACCACCGGCAACGGCTCGTCGGAGGTGCTGGGCCAGTAGATGCGGATCGGCAGCTCGGTGCCGTCGGCGCCGGGGATCACGCGGTCTTCTGTGCGGGCCACGTCCTCCACCGGCAAGTCGCCCGTCTGCATCATGTTGCGCAGCTCCACGGCGGTCATCGAGGAGATGCCCTTGAAGCTCACCCCGTTGTCTTCCATCATGTCCATGACGGCTTTGGCGGTCGGATCTAGTGCCATGGCCGCACCCTAGTTGTCCGTATACGCAGCCCTCGGGTCGCGCCGTTTACCATCTGCCCCGACAACTCACCGCCGCACACACAAGGGGAATGGCATGGAGTTTGCGATGTTCTACGAGATTCCGGTGGCCCGGCCCTGGAATCGCGACAGCGAGTACAACGCCTACCAGAACACCATCGAACAGGCCGTTTTGGGCGACAAGATGGGCTTCCACTCGTTCTGGACGGTGGAGCACCACTTCTTGGAGGAATACTCCCACTGCTCCAACCCCGAGGTGCTATACGGCCACATTGCGGCCCTCACCGAGAACATGCGGCTGGGATATGGCGTGCGGCTGCTGCCCAAGCCCTACAACCACCCGGTGCGCACCGCGGAGTCGGTGGCGGTGCTGGATCTCATCAGCAACGGACGGGTGGAGTTCGGCACCGGACGCTCCTCCACCCGGGCCGAGTTGGAGGGCTTCGGTATCCACCCCAACGAGACCCGGGCCCAGTGGGACGAGGCCCTGCGCCACATCGTGGGCTGCTGGACCAACGACGAGTACGAGTTCGAGGGCGAATACTGGTCGATGCCCAAGCGCCGGGTGCTGCCCAAGCCCCGCCAAGACCCGCACCCGCCCATCTGGGGGGCCACCAGCTCGGTGCCGGGCCACTATGAGATCGGCAAGCGGGGCATCGGGCTGTGCTCGTTCACGGTGGGCTCGCCCCCCGAGGACTTAGCCGAGCGCATCGAGACCTACCGCAAAGGCCAGGCCGATTGCGACCAGCCGGTGGGCAAGTTCCGCAACGAGCGGGCCGCCACCTTCACCATGGTCCACTGCAACGAGACCAACGAGAAGGCCCGGGCCGCCTCCGAGGAGTCGTTCGTGTGGTATCCGGGCTACGGAGGCGGGCTCATCGCCTCGGTGGCCGACTACCTGGCCGACTTGGAGGTGGCCGAGCTGGGCACCTACTCCTACACCGGCGATGCCGCGCAGAGCCGCGACGAGGGCCTTTTGGGCCAGATCACCATGGACTACATCTGGGAATCGGGCGCCGCGGTGGTGGGCGACCCCGACCGGTGCATCGAGGTTGCCAAGCGCTACGAGGCAGTGGGCTGCGACCTTTTGTTCTGCCTGCTCAACCCGTACAAGATGAGCCACGAAGACGTGATGACCTCCATCGAGCTCATGGGCAAGTACGTGATCCCCGAGTTCAAGAGCTGACGTGGGCGGATGATGTCGCCAACCGAGTTCAATAACAGCTAGTCGGCGACAGGAGACGGCCATGGCCCTGCACAACATCCGCTACGACTTCCGGTGCCCGGACATCTGCCCGGTGCCGGTGGAGGAGCTGTACCACGCCGCCATCGAGCAGGCGGTGTGGGCCGAGAAGCTGGGCTTCGTTTCAGTAACCCTGTCCGAGCACCACGGCTCCGACGACGGCTACCTGCCCTCGCTGGTCGCGCTGGCCTCGGCCATCGCCGCCCGCACCGAGACCATCCACATCATGCTGGCCGCGCTGATCGCCCCCATGCACGACCCGCTGCGGATCGCCGAAGACCTGGCCGTGCTAGACCGGATCAGCAAGGGCCGCATCAGCGTGACGGTGGCCGGGGGCTACGTGCCGTCAGAGTTCGAGATGTTCGGCCACACCTCGAGCGACCGGGTTCGCCTCACCGTGGAGATGGTGGAGACCCTCAAGGCGGCGTGGACCGGCGAGCCCTTCGAGTTCCGAGGCCGCACCGTGCGGGTCACCCCCACCCCGTATCAGGATCCCCGGCCGGCCATCTGGCTGGGAGGAAGCGGCGAGAAGGCGGCCCGGCGGGCAGCCCGAATCGCCGACGGATTCCTGCCCACCATGCCCGAGTTCTGGGACTTCTACCGCGACGAGGTGGTCAAGCTCGGCCGTGACGATCCCGGCCCGGCCACCTCCGGGGGGGTCGGCTATCTGCACATCACCCACGACCCCGACGCCACCTGGGCCAAAGTCGCCCCCCACGCCCTGCACGAGATGAACGCCTACGGCCAGTGGGCCGCAGAGTCGGGCGCAGCCACCGGCTTCGAGCCGGTCAGCGACGCCGACGCCCTGCGGGCCATGGGCATGCACCAACTGCTCACCCCGCCCGAGGCCATCGAGATGATCAAGGCCATGGGCGACTTCGACGCCCTAATGTTCCACCCCCTAATGGGCGGCCTCGACCCTGAGCTGTCTTGGGAAAACCTCCACCTCTTCGAATCAGAGGTGCTCCCCCACCTCTGATTTGCAGTTGTATTGCAATGTAGTGCGATGTAGCGTAACTCTGAAGCGGCTAAACGCCAGAGAGGTGTGAGCTATGTCCCGTCCTACATCGTTCCGGCTTGAGGAAGAACTGCTAGAGCGGCTCGATGCTGAGAGTCGGGCTGCATCCATCTCGACTACTTCTCTGGTGAGCTCGCTGCTCGATGAGGGACTGAAGACCCGGGAGTTTCCCGGTGTGGTCTATCGTCCTGGCCCTACCGGGCGGAGAGCTGGGCTTGTGGGCGGTCCCGACGTTTGGGAAGTGATCCGCGACCTGCGGCACTGGCCGGGCCGGGGCATGGAGCGCGTCGAGCGCCTAGCTGAGGATCTCGACCTGCCGGTGAGCATGGTCAGCTTGGCAGCAGATTTCTACAGCGCCTTCCCCGTGGAGATTGATGCTCGCATCGAAGCCGACGAACAGGCTGCCGAGCAGATCCGGCGGCGGGTAGAAGAACGCGAGAACTTGCTGTCATCTTGAGGTGGCTCATTGACGAGATGCTGCCCCCGACTACCGCGGAGGAGTTGAACGCGCTAGGCCACGACGCCGTCAACACCGCGGCTGCTGGACTTGCCGGAGCGGATGACGAGTCGGTCTATGCCGTAGCCCTCAAGCAAAGCAGAGTGGTTGTGACCGAGAACTTCTCAGACTTCGCAGCCATCGCCGCCCATCGACTCGCCAACGACTACCCCTGCACACCCGTAGTGCTGGTCCGTAAAGCCGACCACCCCCGAGGCGGCGCGCTTGCCCACCACCTCGCCCGCCATCTACACCACTGGGCCACCCAAAACCCCACCCCCTACCCCGGACCCCACTGGCCCTAGGGTCTCCTACTACCCCTCCGAAGGCACCTGATAGCGCTCGACGTAATCGGCGAACTGCTCGCGGAGCTCATCGGCGTCTAGGCCGAACTGGTCGAGGGTGTAGCGGTGGCGGCCGAAGCGGTCTTGGGGGTTTTCCTCCATCCAGGCCTGCATCTTGCGTCGGCCCAAGTCATCCAACTCCATGCCGAAGTGGCGGTAGATGCGTTCTACTGAACCCACGGGGTCGTCCATGAACTCGGCGTATTGGAGATCGAACACGGTGTCGCCCGATCCCCGCCGGTCGCGGAACTCTGTGCCTGCCTTGATGCCGTGGAGGCACTTGTCCCGCCAGGTTCGGCCTACCCGGGCAAAGTCAACTTTGTCGGTGTTGGTGGCGTGGAGGGTGCTGTTGAGGCTGGCCACCGAGCCGACCACTTTCAGGGGATCGCGGTGGGTCCACACCACTCGGGCATCGGGATACACGGCGTACACCGCGTCCATGTGCCACATATGTCCCGGAGTCTTCAGCGACCACCTCTGAGTCGGAATAGTGGATTGCAGCACCTGCAAGCACAGCCGGTGGAACTCATAGGCCGGAACCATGTCGCAGGTTTCGAACCAGGCGCCGTAGGAGTCGAACGTCCCCTGGGTCTCGAAGTGGATCGACTTGAACTCCCCGCCCAGCAGCGTCACGCACTCGGTGGGCAGCGTGGCCGCCATGGGGTGCATGGCCTGCACGCTGGGGGCCAGCTTGGACAACTGTCCCGAGCCCTTCACTGATTCTGCGATGCGAGGGTCTTCTCGGTGGCTCGACAGGGTGGGCGGCGGGGCCACCACCCCGGCCTCCCAGGCCAACAGCGACCGGTTCTGAGGGTCGAGGTCCAACAGATTGCTGAGCAGGGTGGTGCCGGTACGGGGCATACCGCTCACCACGATCGGCGCGGTGACCTGCTCCCGGGCCACCTCGGGGTGCTGGTTGGCCCAATCCACCACCCGCAGCCGCATTTGAAGAGTGGAGTCAAGCAAGCCCCCCATGATCATCCGCCCCAACTGGCTCAGATTCCCCTCGGCATTGACCGAGTCCACCAGGATCTCGAATCCCTCTCGCCAGCCGTCGGGGCCGAAATCGTCTAGTTTGGCCGACTCCTGGGCCTTGCTCGCCAACGCGTCGGCGTTGAGCTGCCCATGTCCCGGGCGAATGCGGCGAACGGTGCGGCCATAGCTGTTCAGTGCCCGCACCACCACCGGAAGAGAGGCTCTGTCGGTGGCCCGGACATCTCGCTTGGCATCGCCCATGGTGGCGTAGGGTAATGCCCCTTTGCCGGCTTTCCTCAGGCGGTGCCGGCGGCAAGGGCGTCGCCGATGCGCAGGAGCTGGGCGGTGGAACCGCCCAAAGAGAGCTCCAGGTGCTTGGCCCACACGTAGTAGCGCCACAGGGGGTAGTCGCGGTCCACGCCCATACCGCCGTGGAGGTGCTGAGCGGCGTTGGCCACCCGCTGGCCTCCGTCGGCGGCCCAATACTTGGCCACCGCCACCTCGGTGGACGCCTCTAGGCCCTGGTCGAGGCGCCAGCACGCTTGCAATGCGGTGAGGCGGATGGCCTCGGTGTCGATGTAGGCGTCGCCCACCCGCTGGCCCACGGCCTGGAAGGTGGCGATGGGGCGGCCGAATTGCTCCCGCTCGCTGGCGTAGGCCGCGGTCAGCCGCAACGCCTCGCTCACCACTCCCACGGCCACCGCACTCAGCGCGGCGGTACACCGCTGCAACAGCCATTCCGCTGGCCCAGCGTCGGTGCCCAGTCGCTCGGCTGGCGCGTCGGACAGCACCACCTTGCCCTCAACCAACCCCGATGTGGTCTCCTGAATCACAACCTCAACTTGCGAAGCTGCCTTGTCCACCAAGAAAAGCCCTACCCCGTCGCTGGTCGATGCCGGAACCAAGAGACAGTCGGCCTGATCGGCAAACGGGATCATCTCCTTGGCCCCGCTCAGCGTCCAGCCGTCGCCCGTCGCAGTCGCGGCCACAGACGGGTCGTCGGGGTCGCGTCCCGACTCCACCAAGGCGGGCGACATCAGGACCGTTCCATCAGCCATGCCTTCCAGGCAACGGTGATCAGGACTGAACTCGGCCACTGCCATGGCCGCCACTGGGGCCAGAAAAGGCACCCGAGCAGTGGTGCGGCCGATCTCCTCCAACATCAGGCAGGCGGCCAAGAATCCCAGGCCTCCGCCTCCGCACTTCTCGGGCAGGGAGACGCCCACCAGCCCGGCGTCGCTCAGCGCCCCCCACGCCTGCTTGTCGTGGGCAATGCCATCGGCCTCCAGTTGCTTGTGCCGTTCCGGGGTCGACAGGTCGCCCAGGATCTGGTTGCTCAGATCAGCTACCGCCTGCTCCTGCTCAGAAAGGGAGAAATCCACCAGTTCAGTGTGGCACCCCTCTGTGCTGAGGGCGCATTTGAGCCAAAATGGCTGGTCTGAACCGCACCCGCACGTTCTGGGCCGCAATCTGCTTGCTGGCCACGGCCGCCCTTGCCGGGGCTTGCGGCACCGACGCGCCCCCACCAACGACCTCACCCGAGGCGACGGTTACTGCGCACAGCGCGGCATCGCCGAAGCCGTCGGCATCGGCTGAGCCCCCCGTCCTGGTCACCGCGGCACCCACCCACCAGCCGACCGCCGCGCCCGAGTCCTTCGCCTCGCCTACTGCGGCACCCACCAGGTCGGCTCCCCCGCCCCCAACACCTCAAGCCACCGCCCAACCCACCGCCCGGCCAACCACACCCCCAACCGCTCCGCCGACAACCGCTCAACCCACTGCCCAGATCACTGTCGAACCCACTGCCGGGCCAACCGCCCAAACTTCGACCCCAACCCCAGAACCCACCCCCACGACAACCCCAGAACCCGCCGCGGCTACACCTTCGCCCTCGTGGTCGGGAACGCTCAGCTACCAGGTGCTGGCCACCCACCCCCACGACACCTCAGCGTTCACCCAAGGGCTGCTGTGGTTCGACGGGCTGGTGTATGAGAGCACCGGGCTGCGGGGACAGTCGGTGCTGCGGATAGTGGATTTGCCCACCGGACGCGTGCTTCGGGAAACACCCGGCGAGCCCCGCCACTTCGGGGAGGGCTTGGCCCTAGTCGACGACCAGCTCATCTGGCTCACCTGGCAGGCCGGCACGGCCACGGTCCACCACCAGGACACGCTGGAGCAAACCGGCAGCTTCAGCTATTCCGGCGAGGGCTGGGGGCTGTGCCACGACGGCGCCCGCGTGGTGATGAGCGACGGGTCGAGCACGCTCACCTTCCGCCACCCGGAGACGTTCGAGGTGCTGGGATCAGTGCCGGTGACCCGGGCCGACGGCAGCCCGGTCAACCGGCTCAACGAACTGGAGTGCATCGGCGACGAAGTGTGGGCCAACGTCTGGCTCACCAACCGCATAGTTGTCATCGACCCCGACAC
Source organism: Acidimicrobiales bacterium (assembly GCA_965208505.1). Lineage (GTDB taxonomy): Bacteria > Actinomycetota > Acidimicrobiia > Acidimicrobiales > Bin134 > Poriferisocius. The sequence goes on along the minus strand of OZ242339.1, from coordinate 3,808,500 downwards.
CGGCACAGTCATCGCCGAGGCCGACATGGCCGGGATCATCAACCCCCACCCGGAGCTGGCCGACAGCAACAACGTTCTCAACGGCATCGCCTACCGGTCCGACACCGGCACGTTCCTCATAACCGGCAAGCGCTGGCCAACCGTGTTCGAGGTCCGCTTTGAATGACGCCGCGCTGGTCGCCGGGGTGGACGCGGCCAAGGGCGGATGGGTCATGGCCACCACCGCCACCGCACCCGGCTTGCCAGTGACGTTCTCCTTGTGGCCGTCGTTCGCCGACGTGTGGGCTGAGGCCCGGTCGCAAGGGCTGCTGGCCGTTGGCGTTGACATGCCCATCGGACTCCCGGGCCAGGATATGCGCCGATCTGACGTCGAAGCCCGGAAGTTGCTCGGCCCCCGCCGGTCCTCGCTGTTCTGGACTCCTCCGCTGTGCGTGCTCGACGCGGCCGACCATGCCGAGGCCAATCGTCGGTCCAAACAAACCACCGGTCGAGGCCTGTCCATTCAAGCGTTCCATCTGCTGCCCAAGGTTCGAGAGGTGCGCGCCGAGCTGGCCCCAGAAGACCTCGCCCCCCACGCCACGCCCCAAGCAGCCGAAGTCCACCCCGAAACCAGTTTCGCCGTGCTGGCCGGTAGGCCCATGGAATCATCCAAGCGCCAACCACCAGGGAAAGCCGAGCGCTTGGCCGTGCTGGCACCGGAATTCACCAACCTGGCCGAGTTGCCCACCCCCGTGCCGGGCACGACCATCGACGACCTGCTCGACGCGGCTGCCGCGGCCTGGACCGCCCGGCGCATGGCCGCCGGAACCGCCCAGACTCTAGGGGAAGGTCAGATCGACGCCACCGGATTCCCCATGTCCATCCTGGCCTGAACAACTCCTGTAAACATGGTCTCCAAAGCGCTCAACGGGGATCTTGCACGACAACGGTGTCGGTGCGGGAGCGGCCGAAGACCTCGGGGGCGTATATCTCCTCGGCTTTGGCCGGAGGCACCACGAACGTTCCCGGGGTGGTGGCCCTGGCAACGTAGCTGTACTCGTGTACACCGGCCCACAGATACGACGAGAACGCCTCAGCCCGGTCATCGCGGAGGTTCTGATGCTCATACCATGTCCATCTCCACCATGAATCCTCCGCCCCGCTGCGACGCACGCCGACCTCCCCCGTAGGCGCCAATGCTGGATTGAGCGACTCGAAACCCGCGGGCATGGGGTCGACCAATGCCATGTTGGTACGTCGGCTGTCATTGACCATGGTCAGGTAAACCCGCACCTTGGCCCCGGCCAGCACATGCCACACGCCGTCGTCGTCGAGCCACACGTCACCGGGGTCGTCGATCGCCTCATAGCTGCGCTGCACCACAAAGCCCCGGTCAAGAGCATCCAGGTTGAGATCGTCGGGTGCGTAGCGGAGCCCTAGGCGGTAGTAGAGGCGGCCCTCGCCGTCTTTTTCGACGATGAGGTTGGAGTCACCGGCTTCCAGGAGCTCGCCCATCGGCACCAAAGTAAGGGCGCGATCGGTGCTGCGGCCGGCGAATTCGTGTTGCGCCGCATAAAGGTCGCCGAGCCACACTCGGGCCACAAAGTCGGGGTCGGACGCCTCAAAAGCGGCAAAATATCTGTTCAGGGCCAACAGGATGAACGAGTTCTCCTGGACATTGTTCCAACGCCCCTTGACCTGATTGCCCAACAGGCCAGCCACCACCTTGGGAATGAGGTCCGACTCGGGGGCCATCGCTATCAGGGCACCGAGCACGATGCCGTCGGTGCGGCGGTCGGAGTGAAGGATCAGATGTGCGTCTTCGCCATAGTCGGTGGCAAACGTGGCCGCCCCGGCTGTCTCGGTCGCCCGGTTGTTGATGACGCGTTCGATTTGAGCTTCGATGTCGTCATCGTCGACCAGCGGCCAGATCAAGGCCATCGCGTCCAAGCCCAAGTCGACGCCTCTGCGATTCCAGAGGGTTCTGGCCGCTGGAGAGGAGCCTCGGTCGGCGGCCAGCCCGCGCACGTGGAGCGCATAGGCCACCAGCATGTCCTTGGCTCGCTGGCCGTAATGATCGGGTATCCGAGCGTTTATGTTGCTGAGATACCCAAGCCCGGATTCGATTACATCGCCCGAGACGGCGAAGCCGTTTTCTCGCGCCGTCAACAGTGCGTGCATCGCCTGAATCGACGGATACGGATAGGCGCCCTCGCGGCGCGACCACCATCCGAAGCCGCCATCGTAGATTTGGAGGCTCTCTAGCTGGGCGATGTCGCGGCGAACCACCGCGTCGAGTTCTCCGGGGCTGCCCAGACCCTCGGCCTCGAAAGCGCCGAGCACATCGCGCAGCGCAGATATGGCCAAGATGCGGCTGGCATAGGCATCTGAGCTTGTGTACCGGTATTCGGTGAGGTACAGCACGGCATCGGTCAGCGCTTGAAGCGCGGTAGACGAGGTGTTGATCTCCAGCCCGCCGAACTGGGGAATCACGTCGGTTGGGGCGGCAATCGGCTGGACTACCGCGCCTTGGTCCACCACGCCATAGGTGGCAAAAGCCTCGCTGGTGGCCGGGGTGTACACGGGGAGGACGACCACCTGGGCGTCAGCGTGGCCGCCCGACACCGCCGCGGCCCGCAGGCGGGCCACACCCGGTGAGATCGTGCGAGCCGGGAATCGGACTTCAACCCGGTCGTTGGCGGGGACCTCGATCCGGCGTCCGGGCGATCCTGTGAGTTGGAGGTTGGACACCTGCACCACCACATCCACCTCCATGGCGGCGTCAGTCTGGTTCTGCACCACTATGGGCAACTCAAACTCGTCGCCAAAGTTCAAGAACCGCGGCGCCGAGGGACGGACCTGGAGCGGCAACCGCGCCGTGATGGCCGACTCGGCTGATCCGAAGCGCTCGGCGTCGGCGACCGCCACCGCCATCACCCGGTAGCGGGTGAGGCTGTCGGGCAGGTCGAACTCCACACCAACCCGGCCCCGATCATCGGTGACAGCCTTCGGGTCGAACAGCGCCAAGGCGTCGAGGTTCTGGCGGACGTCGACCTGGGTTCCCGTAGGATCGGCCCGGCCGAAGTCGCCGTCGGCCATTTCTTCGTCGGCGCCCGCTGATTCGGCGGCTACGGGTTCACTTGCATCGGTGACCGACGTGAGCCTGGTCTGCTCCTCTCCGTCCGCCGACTGAGCGAGCACATTCTCGAGCAGGATCTCACTCCGGCTCCGGAACGTGTTCAGGTACACACCCCATGGGCTGTAGAAGACGTCGATCGGGTCGATCAGCTCATAGCCGGACACGGCCAGCACCGCCTCGTCCACCACGACCAACAGCACGTCGGCGCCCTCTACCGGGGCGCCGTTGGCGTCGCGCACCTCCACCTCGATGCTCATGGCCGAACCGGGCTCGGCCACATCAGACGATGGCGCCGCGGCAACATTCAAGGTTCTCCTCAAAGGCGGAACCCGCAAGGTGACCTGGCCGGCGGCAATGGCAGGGCGGGCTGGGGCACCGTCGATCACGGTGCCATCGGCGGCGGTGCGCTCGGTTACGGAAACCAGTTCGACCTGCACGATCAGCTCGGGAACATGGTCGTCGGTGATCGGAACGGTGAGCACCGCTGAGTGTTCGGCCACCTCGAAAGTCCGGGTCTCGATGATCCGGCTGTGGGCGATGGTCAACAGGCCGGTCGCCGACTTGAAGGGCGAGACGACCAGGATCTCGGCGGCATCGCCCGATTCGTAGGCTTCGGAGTCGGGTATGAGGTCGGCAACTTCGAGCTCGATATTGCGCCTCGGCGCGGCATCTCGCCCTCCCGATACCCATCGGGTCAGCTCGCTGCGGCTGATCTGCCCGGAATCGTCGGCCACCCGGGCATCGATGCGGTAGCGACCCCCGGTTGAGGCCGTGAATTCACAAGACACCGGCGCTCGGGCAGAGGTGGCCTCGCAGGTCTCCTCGTCCAATGCGACTTCCACCCACTCCCCGTCGGTGAACTGGTCGACGACGCGACCGACGGTTATGTCGAACGGGCGACCGGGCACCGCATTGCCGTCGAGGTCGGTCACCACCGCCTCGATCTCGAGCCCGTCACCCGCCTTGACGAAGGCTCGGGCGGAGCGAAGGCCCACGTAAAGGCGGGCCGAATGGACCAACAGGTCGGTCGACGATGACCACTGCTGGCGATTCACGTCGAGCACTTCGGCTTGCGCGGTCACCATCGAGGGCAGATGGTCGCCATCGCCCTCAAAGTCGATGCGAACGACATGGCTGCCGTCGGCACCGGTGGTTCCGGCCAGGGTCTTGCGCTCTGGCGCCGACCAGTGATCGCCCGGCCCGAAGCCACCCCCATACCACCAGGGCAGCCACACCCCGAAGGTGAAATCGCTCCAGTTGGGCGGCGAGTAGGTGGCCTGGCGGGTGGTGACGGTCCAAGTCACCTCGGCGTTGGGCAGCGGCCCTCCGGAGAAGTACTTGGCCTCCACCGCCACTTCCGCAGGCTCGTCGACGAAGTACGGTCCGGAGGCGACGGTGCGGGTGGCCACTTCGAATTCAGGTCGGCGGAACTCCTGGATCTGGAAGCGATGGTCATGCCAGCCTTCATCGCCGGCGGCGCGCCGGTGGAACTGGATCCAGGCCTGGCCCAGGTTTGCCTGCTCGCTCAACTCGACGGTGAGGTTGAAGCCGCCGAGCTTGTCCAAGCGGGCAACGCCGCTGTCAAGTTCGTTGCCGAAGGGGTCATAGACCTCATAGGCGATCAACTCGCCCTCGGAGAAAAGCTCAAGCCCGCCGTCACCGCTCAAATCCAGATTGCGAACCCAGCCCTTCAAGTTCAGTGTCTCCCCGGGCCGGTACATACCCCGATCATCAGCGGTGTACCAGATTGTCTGGTCGCGCTGCGTTTCTGGGCGCAAGTACACGGGCAGCAAGGCTGCGTCTTCGCCCCACCTAGCAGCCACCAAATCGATATGGGCCGAACCGGCGGTGATGCGGGCGAGCCCGCTTTCGTCGGTGGTGAACTTCCCGGCAAGTCCGCTGAACGAAATTTCTGCTCCCGGCAGGGGATCGCCGGAACTCAAGTCAGTGGCCCAAACCACCAAGTCGTCTTGGTGGCTGATGAGGTCGACCCCGATGTCGGTGTCTTGCACCCACATCACCACTGGCCGGCTCTCCCAGGACAGGTTCGCGGTCTCCAACTGCTCACCGGCCCCCTCGACCATCGCCACCACATGGCCGTGCCGGCCGCGCAGCACCCGGGACAAGTCGATGGGAACCTCGACCAGATCGCCGTGGTCGATTCCGGTGTCGATGATCTCGTCGACCGCCAGCGGCCAAGGCGCTTTCGGCAAACTCGGATGCGAGGGATCAGACGCGTACAGGTTCTGATTCGAGTTGCGGTTCCAGTGGGTCAAGAACCTCTGGAATGGCCCATAGTCGTTCGGCTCGACGCGATAGAGCCGAACCCGAAGCTGCTCCCAACGGCGCACGAGAATTGGGAGCGTCTGGCGCGTTCCCAGCGGATCGATCGTGGCGAACTCGCCCCCCCGCGATCGGATCAGGGGCCGGGCCTCTTCGATGGTGAACTCGATAGTTTGGGGCTCTTTGAGCGTCTGGCCGAACTCGTCGCCCAAGGTGCCGGGCACAACCACCTCATAAACGGTGTTGTCTGCTGTGGTCCCCCTGATTTGGAGCCTTCGCCCGCTCACCGAGATCGTGGCGTCGGGAAGCCGGGGGGTAATGGAGAAATCGGCTGTATCGAGCGTTTCTGGATTGAGCGTGTTGTTGAACTGGATACTCAGCCCGTGCCCCGGATAGCACTGATAGGTGGTCGGCTGGCAGCTTGCCTCGTCGATCCGCAGCGGCCCGTAGGTGCGAGCCGACACAATCGACGGTTCGCTGCTGGTATTCGGGCCCTCTGCCGATGGCACATGGGGGCCGACCTCGATCTCGACCTCAGAGTCGGCATAGAGCGGGGTCACTGGCCGGAAGGCAAGCCAAGTGCCCTCCACCGCTGAGTCGATTCGGCGCGTGATGTCTTCGTCGGCTTCGATCTCAGCGCTGGTGGCGAGGCGTATTCCACGCTCTTGTCCGCTCGCGGTGAGCGTGATTGCCTCAAGCGCGGCGGCCGGCTCGATCCTCTGGTCGAAAGTCGCCAAGAACACCGGCTGGAGGCCGAGCGAATCGTGCCGGGGGCTGAGCTCCAACAGCGTGGGCGGGGGCGTCTCGAATGTGAAACGCGCATCGTCGGCGAGTTCCCCGCCGGCTTGCGACTTCGTGCCCGCGGGGATTTCAACCGCATAGGAGGTCGCCATCGGCAGGCGGTCCAAGATCTCGGGGTCGTGCTCGAAGCGGAGCGTGCGAGTACCGATCCACTGCCAGCGGCCCGGAAGCGTCGGCGTGATGGCGACGGGAACGTCGAGGGCGTCGAGTTGGCCGAGGGTGGCGAGAGGCACCATCGGCTGGTTGAAGGTGATGCTGACAAAGGGGGCGATCCCCACCGTTCCTGTGGGCTGCACCCTCAAGACTTCCAACGGCCCTGAATCAACCGGCGACGCCTGTGAATCCGGGCCAGCCGGGAACGGGTGCTCAATGGTTGCGCCGGTGCGGGGCGGCGGCAGGGATTCGGGCGGTCGGTTGAACTCCACCCCGCCGTCGCCGCCTTCGCCTTCGTCCCACGGAGGAAGCCGGTCAATCACGGCTTCTATCCCGGCGTCATCGAGCGGCTCGCCGTCCACCCGGGCCATCTCTGGGAAGCCTTCGCCGGGCGTGGTCCCGCCCTGGCTCAGGCGAACCCTAAGGGAGGGCTCCTGGTCGGGATCTTCCCCGCCGACCACCCGGATTGCCGCACCGCTCGCGGTCCCGCTGCCCTCGGCCCTGCTGTCTTCCCCCTCCGCAAGCTCGCGTTCACACGAGCAGACGGCTGCCAGCAGCACAAAAGCCAGTCCAACTACGGCCAAACGCCTCAGGTAGTCCATCATCATCTCCCACGCTTCCAGATCAGGGGGCAGATCGCCATGGGAACTAAGACGACAGAGCATGCGGGAAAGTTCCACAAACCGTTCACCTCATCGGAAATGCTCACGAAAGCACGGTATAACCCGGGGTCTCCAAGTGGGGGGTGCGGAGGTACACCTTGGCCTCGGGCGAGCCCTGGAACCGTCCATGGCTCCAGCGCACCTCCACATGGCCGTCCACATGCACCGGGGTGTCGGTGACCTTGACGATCAGATCGCCCCGCCAGCGCACCACCGGCTGCACCCTGGCCTCCGGCCACACATCGAACGACTTGAACGCGTACCGCTGGCGGAAATCCCACGGAGTGTCCACCCGGTAGCGCACCGGTTGGCGGCGGTGGTCGGTGCCCAACACGAAATAGGGTGCGGGCTGGAGTCGCAGCATACGCCACAGCGCCTCCTCCCGCCGGCCGGCTCGACGACCCAGGGCCTTCAGCCACCGCTCGGCGGAGGCTTGCGACACCGCCACCGAGAACCATCGGGCCGGCTCGGCCAGCGGATCGGGCCAGCGGCGGGAGAACGGACGCTTCATCCGCTTGTGCTGGTCGGCGTCCAAGTCGGTCACCGCCGCGGGCAGATCGTCGAAACCTTCCTCGTGGCCGGCCAAGTACTCCCGAGCGGCCTGATACAAAGCCTGATATTCCTCTCGGGCCACTTCGGCGTACCAGTCCCCCGCCGTCCCCTGCCTCACCGCCAGCAGGCGCTCGAACAGATGGCTCGGCGACACGTTGTGCAGCAACCTCGACCCGTACTTGCAGCTCACCAGATACACATGGTCGATCCGCAGGTCAGCCGGAGTCTGCTCGTAAGAGGGGGCCTGGTGGGGCCCCTTCCACTCCACCCGTTTCGGACGCCTTCCCCGCAACCCATCCTCGGCTGCCGCGAAGGCCATGCCGTTGGCCCAGGCCTCCTCGAACTGCAACCCGTATTTTCCGTCGGCCCGGGCGCCCACCAGCTTGTTGTAGTGGTAGCCCTCCACCCCCACCATCTCGGCGGGCCGGGCCGCCAGCGCCTCGTCCACCGACGCCAGCCCGAGCATCCCCAGCCCGGTGACGATCTCGGTTATCTCGGTACGAAGCGAAGCCATCTCCGCCCATCTTGGCCGCTGAGCCGCCGCGGTGCATGAAGTTCAGCCCAAAAGCGAGGGCAGAAGAACAAGAGGTCAGCCAAGATGCGAAACGGTGCCCGACAATGGCATCCTTAAGGGGTTCCCCTGAGCCCACTTCGGAGTGAGATGACGTTCAAAAGAGGTGACAAGGTCGTCTACCCCCACCACGGGGCGGCAACCGTCGTCAAAAAAGAGATGAAAGAGGCCTTCGGGGAGAAGACCGAGTACCTCGTGCTCCGCATGGCCCACGGCGAGATGGTGCTGTCGGTGCCCGTGGACAAAGCAGAAGAGGTGGGAATGCGCTGGCCCATCTCGATGGAAGACGTGGAAGACCTGTTCGAGGTTCTGCGCAAGCGCGACGTGCGGGAGCCGGCCAACTGGAGCCGCCGGTTCAAGAACCACCAGGAGAAGCTCAAGTCGGGCGATGTCTACCAGGTGGCCGAAGTGGTGCGGAACCTGGCGCTGCGAGACCAGAACAAGGGGCTGTCCGCCGGTGAGAAGAGCCTGTTCAACAAAGCCCGCAACGTGCTGGTGTCAGAGCTGAGCTTCTCGTTGAACGTGTCTGAGGACGAAGCCCTCGACCAGGTGGAGCAAGCCCTGTCATAGCTGGGCCGCCTGACCGGCGTCGCAGAAAACAAGCTTCTCTCTGCCACCCTGCCGCCGAGTACCCTTGGCCCCACCACGGGCTGTGGCGCAGTTTGGTCAGCGCACCTGCTTTGGGAGCAGGGGGTCGCCGGTTCAAATCCGGCCAGCCCGACACCGGTTATATAGTACAATTGACTTGTACAGAACAACAGGGAGGCATCTCATGTCAGCCGTCGCCGAGCCCGCATCGCAGCCTGACAGAATCCCGTTTTCCGAGTTCCGCGCCGATTGCTCCCGCATCTTGGACCGCGTGGAGGAAACCGGTGACACCGTCACCGTCACAAAAAACGGTCGCCCCGTGGCAGTCGTAACGCCCTGCCCCAAGCAGTCAGAGGGCTTTTGGGACCGCTATGGCAAGCTCATCAAGGTAGAACCGGGCGCAGACATCGACCGCATGGGTGAAGAAGAGTGGGGTGCCGACTGGTGTCCCACTCACGAAATAGATACCTGATGGCAACGCTGCTGCTTGACACCAACGTCATGCTTCGCACCGATGCTGCACGCACACACGAAATAAGCTCTGCGGCCAATCGCATGGTTGAGGCCGCCGCAGTGAGCGGTGAGCTAGCCCTCAGTGCCATTACCTTCTTGGAAATAGCCACGCTTGCTGAGCGGGGCAGCGTAAGCGTTGACGCGGGCGAGATTTACCAACAGGCCAGAGAAGACGGAATCCGGGTGATCCCGCTGGACGTTCACATGGCGCTGCGGGCGGGGCGACTACAGAGGGAGGGATTTGCGGGTCGCGACCCAGCAGACCGAATGATCGTCGCCACAGCAATACTCGCCGGATGTGATCTGATCACAACAGACCGGGAGATGATCGGCTGGGATGGGCCCTTGCACGTCATCGACGCCCGCGCCTAGTGCTCGAGGCCGGTGCAAGTCTGGCTAGCCCGACTTGATAGCCTCCCGGCTGAATGACGGGTAGGGGGAGTTGGCGTCGGTGAATGAGGCCGTTTGCGATCCTGCGATTGATCCGGCGTTGTGCTCGCCGTATGACCCGCCCGACCGGCATTGGGCGCTGGACGACTCCGGTCGAGCGGAGCAAGGCAAGCCGCCGATACCGGGGCGCCGCCCACCGGTGAGCATCAGCGTCCCCGAAGACCGCAAAGCCGGTCGCCAGCAGGCGCTCCATTTGAGCGACCGCAAGGTGAACCCGACGGTGGAGAGGGTTCGAGCCGAGGTGTCGCAGTGGCGAGCCGACGGCCACCCCGGCGTCACCGCCACCACACGCCGCCTCCTTCAGCATTGGACCGACCCCCAAGCCATGAGGCACCGGCTTCTTCCCTCGCCTGTTGTACTTGCCCGGCTACAAGCGCGGCGATGACCGCGGTTGTCTACCCGCCTTCTGGGAGTCATACCACTTAAGATATTTGATGCCCATGCAATGATATAGAGTGGTATTATTGAATAATGAGTGGGACATATGCGCTTTCGGTGGGAGATCGAGGGCGTGTGGTTATCCCTGCGGAGGTGCGGGAGCGGGCTGACCTTCGCGAGGGTACGCCACTGATCCTCTTGGAAACCCCTGACGGCCTGGTGCTGCTATCCCGCGAGCAACTCCGCGCCCGGGTGCGCCGCGAGTTTATTGGAGTCGATCTGGTGGCCGAATTGCTCGCTGATCGACGCCAAGCGGCCGCTCTAGAGGATGGCGCAGTGTGAGCATCGTCCTCGATGCGTCGGCAATCTTGGCCTTCGTGCAGGACGAAGACGGCGCCCAGGCGGTTGAGGAAGCACTGGCCAGCGGTGCCTTGTGCGGGGCGGCCAACTGGTCAGAGGTCGCTCAGAAGGTGATGGCCGCGGGCCGCGACTGGGACCTTGTCAGAGCACTGCTTCTCAGCTATGGGATCAAGATCGAACCGGTGACCGGCGAAGACGCAGAGTGGGCAGCGCAGCGCTGGCAGCCGGGCGAATGGCTGTCGCTGGCAGACCGCTTATGCATGGCCCTGGCAACCCGACTCGATGCCGATGTGCTCACCGCCGACACGGCATGGGGACCGGCGGGCCGGATAACGCAAGTCCGGTCCACTTGACCGATGAGCGGCGCAGGCGACCGGCCTTTTGTTGTGAGGCTTGGTTACCGGAACAGCTTGCCCATGCCCCGCCCGGTGGCCTTGCCCAGCGCGCGGCGGGCTATGCGCTTGCCAACCTTGCCTCTTTTCACCGCGTTCACGTCGCCCAAGAACTTGGACAACTTGTAGAGGAAGCTGCGAGTGCTGTTAATGCTCATGGCCGAGAGAGTAGCAAGGGGGAGTGACAGCCAACCTTGGCCAAGAGGTCTACGCTGAGGCCGATGTCGAGAACAGGCTTCTTCGATGAGCACACCGACGAACAAGGGCTCATCCGCGAGCACTATCGGCCGGTGCAGGAGTGGTTCGACCGGCTGACGCTGGAGCAGGTGAAGGGGCTCGAAGCCCAGCGCAACGAGTCATTCCGCCGCCAGGGGATCACCTTCACGGTGTACGGCGAAGACGAGGGCACCGAGCGCACTTGGCCCATGGACCTGTTCCCCCGGATCATCGACGCCGACGAGTGGGCCATGCTGGAGCGGGGCTTGATCCAGCGGGTCACCGCCCTCAACCGTTTCCTCGACGACATCTACGCCGGCGAGCAGGCCATCCTCCACGACGGCATCGTGCCCCGCCGGCTGATCACCTCGTGTACTGGCTTTGAGCGGGAGGCCATGAACGTGGCGGTGTCGCTGGGGGCTCGCTGCCTGGTGGCCGGCATCGACTTGGTGCGCGACGCCGACGGCGCCTACCGGGTGCTGGAGGACAACCTGCGTAACCCCAGCGGCATCTCCTATGTGATCGAGAACCGGGCCGCCATGACCAAGCTCCTGCCCGCGGCATTCTCCGACCTGTCCGTCCGCTCGGTGGACCACTACGGGCGTTCGCTCTTGCGGGCCTTGCGCTCCATCGCCCCGCCGGCCTGCGGCGACGACCCCACCGTGGTGGTGCTGACTCCGGGCATCTTCAACTCGGCCTACTTCGAGCACGCCTTTTTGGCCCGAAGCATGGGCGTGGAGCTGGTGGAGGGCCGCGACCTGGTGGTGGACGACCATGTGGTGGCCATGCGCACCACTCGGGGCTTGAAGCGGGTGGACGTGATCTACCGGCGCATCGACGACCACTTCTTGGACCCGGTGGTGTTCAACCCCCACTCCACCCTGGGGGTGCCCGGGCTGATGGCCGCGGCCCGGGCGGGCACGGTTTCGCTCGCCAACTCGGTGGGCAACGGGGTGGGCGACGACAAGGCGGTCTACGCCTATGTGCCCGACATGATCCGCTACTACTTGGGCGAGGCGCCGATCATCCCCAACGCCGACACCTATCTGCTGTGGGAGCAGGACCAGCGGGACGAGGTGCTGGAGCGGCTCGACCAACTGGTGGTGAAGCCGGTGGCCGAGTCGGGGGGCTACGGCATCGTGATCGGCCCCAAGGCCACCGATGCCGAGCTGGCCGATGCCCGCACCAAGATCTTGGACGATCCCCGCAACTGGATCGCCCAGGAGGTGGTCAACCTGTCGCGGCTCCCGGCGTGGGCCGGCGACCAATTCGCCCCCCGCCACATCGACCTGCGCCCCTTCGTGCTGTGCGGGGAACAGGTGGAGGTGATCCCCGGCGGGCTCACCCGAGTGGCCCTGCGGGAGGGATCGCTCATCGTCAACAGCTCGCAGGGCGGCGGTTCCAAGGACACCTGGGTCCTGGGCAGCCCTGAGCAGCCGGCAGCGGGGGTTCGAGGCTGATGCTGGCCCGACACGCCGAGGACATGTTCTGGGCCGGCCGCTACCTCGAGCGGGCCGAGGACACCGCCCGCATGGTGCGGGCCACGCTGCTCAGCACCGTGGCCGAGAGCCCGGCGCAGGCCATCGACCGCATGCAGAACCTGATCCGAACCCTGCGCCTGGAAATGCCCACACCCTCCGAAGACGTGCAGACCATGGCCGAGCACATGACCCCAACGCCTCCCATGCTGCGGAGCGAGGCCGGTCTGGGCATCGACGTCCAGGCGGCGGCCTCCACGTTGGTGACCTCCCCCTCGCTGGCCGGTTCGGTGACCTTCTGCATCGGCCGCGCTCGGGAGAACTTCCGAACCCTGCGCGACCAGATTCCATCCGAGCTGTGGGAGCAGACCAACCAATTCCACTTGCATCTCCGCCAAGGCGACTTCCCGGTAACCATGGAGCACGATCCGTTCCAGACTCTCGACTTCATCCGGGTGAGCTGCCAATCGCTCACCGGGGTGATCATCACCTCCATGTCCCAGGGGGAGGGCTACCGGTTCTTGGTGCTGGGGCAGACGCTGGAGCGAGCCCTGATGACCTGCCGCCTGATCAGCGTCCGCTTCCCGGAACTCGACGGCTCGTCTTATGACGAGATGGCGCTCACGCTGCGGTCGGTCTCGGCGCTGGAGGCCTATCAGCGGGCCAGCCAGTCGTCGCCCTTGGGCTCCGATGTGGCCCGTTTCCTGCTGGTCGACGACTCATTCCCCCGGTCGGTGCTCCATTGCCTGCGAGCCAGCGAGGCCCATGTCGAAGCCCTAGACCCCCAGGGCAAGGCACCGCCGCTCCGCCGCTTGGGGCAGTTGCGCTCAGAGTTGGAGTACGCCGACTTCGACACCATGGTGGCCGACCTGCCCCGCCACCTCTCCGCGCTGGAAGGGAGGGTGCGAGACGTGGCCAAACTCGTCAGCAATCACTTCTTCCGTAACGCCGAGGCGTTCGACCTCCACAGCCAGGCCATCGCACCGGGGGTGTCGTCGTGAGCGCAGTGTGGGCCAGTTCCCCGGTTTGCCGATTGCCCAATCCTGGGATGCCGTCATGAGGCTGGACATCTGCTATCGCACGGTGTTCCGGTTCGACGCTCCGGTGCGCGAGTCCCAAAACGAGATGCGGGCCTGTCCCGTCACCAACGACCGCCAGCAGCTCTTGAGCTACCGGATCGCGGTGGAGCCGTCGGCGAGGACGCTGTCGTTCGCCGACTACTGGGGCACCCGCGTCGACCAGTTCGGCGTCACCGACAGCCACACCGCCCTCGAAGTCATCGCCGAGGCCTCGGTGGAGACACACGACCCGCTTCCGGTGTCATCAGCACCGCGGTTGGAAGTGCTGGGCGATCCTGAATTCCGCGGCGGCCACAACGAGTTCCTCACCCGCACCCGCCACACTGAATGGGACGACGCCATGGCCCAGGAGGCCCGAAGCCTGGTCCAGGCCGAGCCCGATGTGGTGGGGGCGGTGACCAGCATCCATCAGTTCGTGGCCAACCGACTGTCGTATGAGCCCGGCACCACCGAGATCGGAGTGTCCATAACCGAGGTCTTGGCCAAAGGGGCGGGGGTCTGCCAGGACTACGCCCATCTGGCGGTGGCCCTGTGTCGTAGTATCGGCATCCCAGCCCGCTATGTGTCGGGCTATCTGTTCTCCAGCAGCGACCGCACCGGCCGCATCGACGGCGATCTGGTGAGGGTGCAGACCCACGCCTGGTTCGAAGCGGCCATACCCGGCGTGGGCTGGCTGCCGCTCGACCCCACCAACCAGCTCGCGGTGGGCCGCCAGCACGTCAAGATCGGCCACGGACGGGACTACGACGATGTGCCTCCGCTGCGGGGCGTCTATTCCGGGGCAGGCATTCCCGAGGTGGAAGCCTCAGTTGAGATCCGCCGCATGGACCCGGCCCGCCAGCCGTCCACCCTGATGCAGCCCTCGCTGTTGGCCGCGGTCAGGGCCCCCCGCACCCGCCAGCAGCAACAACAGCAGCAACAGTAGGGGCCGGGGTCGCAATTCGCGGTAAACCCGGCCAGCAGCAACAGCAGGGGCCGGGGCTAAATCCGGGCCTCACGGACATCAAGGCGCTTCAGCAGTTCATCGCCGACGAAGTTCAGCGCCATAAGAGTGGCGAACATCACCCCGCCGGTGATCAGGGCGATATGGGGAGACTCTTCGAGCCGCCCTCGCCCGGCGGCCAAGATGTTGCCCCAGGTGATGCTGGGCGAGCCCACGCTCACCCCGATGAACGACAGACTCCCCTCGGCGATGATCACGATTCCCATGGCCAAAAAGGCAATAGAAGCCATGGCCGGCACCACGTTGGGCAGAACTTCTCTGAACAGCAGCCGAGGCCATCGGGCGCCCATCATGTGAGCCACGGTCACAAACTCCCGAGCAGCGAACCGCAGTGCCTGAGCCCGGGCAATGCGGGCAATGGCCGGGATCGTCAGCACAGACACAGCGATGGTGACGTTGGTGTAGCTCTGGCCCAGCACGGTCACGATGAACAGGGCGAAGACCAGCGCAGGCAGGGCCAGCGCCACGTTGACCACGCTGCTCACCGCGAGGTCGATCCATTTGCCGAAGTAGCCGGCCATCACGCCTAGAACCCCGCCGACCACAATCCCGAAACCCACCGCGGGACCGGCGATGGAAAGCGACAGCCGGCCGCCCCACACCGAGCGGGCGAACATGTCCCGGCCGAGCTGGTCGGTGCCGAACCAATGCGACCACGACGGCCCCTCCTCGGGCTGTCCTGCCAGAGGCCTGTGGGGGTCGTCGAGAAATCCCAGCCACGGCGCCAACACGGCGCTGGCAATGATCAGAATCAGCCAAACCACTGACAACCACAGGGCCGCGTTGCGACGGCGCTTTCGGGGGGGGACGGCTTCAGGCATCGACCCCCTGATGGCGGTGGTGGCCACATCGGTCATCTTCGCCGGACCCGGGGATCGAGCACGGAGTAGAGCAGGTCTACCACCGTGGTCACGGCAACGAATACCGCGGCAATCAGAGCGACGAGGGTCTGGACCAACAGAAATTCGCGGGCAGCCACCCATGAGACCAACAGCGACCCGACCCCGTCGAGGTCGAACATGAACTCCACCACGATGGCGCCGTTCACCGCCTGGGCGGCCTGGATGCCAAAGATCGTCAACAGCGTGAAGCTGGACGGGCGCAGCACATGGCGGAGCAGCACATGGCGGACCGGCAGGCCCTTGGCCCGGGCGGTGCCCACAAAGTCCTCTTGCAGAGTTCCGATCACATCGGTGCGAAGCAATCGCAGATATACGGGCAGCAGCCCCGAGGCCAGCGTTACCGCGGGAAGGAACATCACCTTGAAATGGGCGACCAGCCCTTCGGATATCGGCTGATATCCGCTCAGATCGAACCAGTCCAGCTTTATCGCGAACACCAGGATCAGGATCAACCCGACGACGAAGACCGGAGACGACAGCAGCGCGAACGCGCCGCCGCTCACGATCTTGTCGCTAGAACTGCCCTGCCGATATCCCGACCACAGCCCCAAGGGAATCGCCGCGCCCAGAGCCAGGAACTGGGAGTACGCCAGTAGCAATAGAGTGCGGGGAAGAGCGTTTGAGATGGCCTCGCTGAAGGTGCGGCCGGTGAGGTACGACTTGCCGAAGTCGCCGGTGAGCACGTCGCCGCCCCATTTGGCCCACTGCACGATCACCGGGTCGTCGAGGTTGCGGTCTCGTTCGCACTCGGCGATCTGCGCCTCGGTGGCTGCGCCGCCGAAAGCGGCCACGCACGGGTTGCCGGGCAACAGGTTCAGCATCCAGTAGAAGAGCAGCGTCACCACCAACACGACCACCGCCAGCTGGGCCAAACGCGTCCCTAGGAACCGGAGCAATGTCTCGTCTGCCCCTCTGCTCTTCGGCGCCCCTCCCCGCCGCAGCCCGCTGCTACTGCTCTATCCAGGCTTCAGTCAAGAAGAATCTCCCGCTGAACAGCTTCTCGTGCTCCTGTCCACCGCGCAGGGTTAGGTTGTCCACACCGTGTACGTGGTCGTGGGTGGCGGCCAGCCAATTCGAATGGTAAGTCCAGAGGTAGTGGACTTGCTCGCCGAACGCCCGGTTGATGTCCTCTGCTAGTTCCCGCAATCGCTCGGGGTCGTTGGTGGTCAAGACCTCGTCGAGAGCGGCGTCGATCGCCGGATTGTTGATCCGGCCGAAGTTCAGGGCGACTCCCGAGCTGAACTTGCTGTGCCACCAGACCCGTTCGGCGCCCAAGCTGTAGCTCTCGTGCTGGCGCCACAAAAAGGCAGTGAACAGGCCGAACACGGCGTTGGTGATCAACTCTGCCTGGTCGACCTGGGTGATGGACACATCAAGCCCGCAGTCGCCCCACATGGCGGCGATCAGCTCGGTGTTGAGGAGGTTGGCCGGGTCGTTGGTGGTGCCGAGCTCAACGCTGGTGATACCCAGCCGGGCGATGGCCGCGCTTCCCGCATCGGGGTCGTAGGCCGGGAACCCGGCGTCCTCCAGATAGCCAGGAGTGCCCGGCGAGAATGGGCCGGTGGCCGGTGCTTGTCCATCCCAGCGAACGGTGTTGAAGGTTTGGACGTCGGTGCACTGGGCCAGGGCCCGGCGGAACTCCACGTTGTCGAACGGGGGTCGGGAGTTGTTGAGCAGCAAATAGGTGGTCTCGTTGTACTGCTCGTCCTGCCAGAACGTCTTGAACTGCTCGTTGTACTCGTCGACCCTGAGGCCGGTGTTCACACTGGTGGCGTCGAGGTCGCCCGACCTGAGGGCTGCGAACCGGCCGTCGGTGTCGGGGATGGGCCGGAATTCGAGGGCGTCCAGGTAGGGAAGGCTGCGGCCCTGCGAATCGGTGCGCCAATAGTTCGGGTTTCGCACCATGCGGGTGATCTCATTGGGGATCCACTCTTCCAGCATGAACGGCCCGGTGCCGATGGGGTTGCGGGCCGCCCCCTCGGCGCCCATATCGTGCATCGCCGGCGCTCCGAAGTAGCCGAGATGGCTGCTCAAGAAATAGGGCAGCGGGGCGAAGGGCCCTCCCAGCACCAGCTTCACCGTAAGATCGTCCACGATCTGGATCTCCTGGAGATCCCAGTCGCCGATGGCGATGCCCGTGAGCGTACCCTTGGCGTTCTCCTCGAAATGGCGCTTCAGCGCCGCCGCGTCGGCCGGCGTCCCGTCGTGGAAGGCGATCCCCGGCGGCAAGGTGAGCGTCCACTCGCTGAAGTCGTCGTTGGAGCTGAAGCTCTCCAGCAGATTCGGCACCACCTGGCCGTCGTCGCCTTCGAGGGTCAAGGTGTCGTACAGCGCCCGGAACAGGATGTGGCCCGAGGTCGCAGCCTGGGCGTTGACCGGATTCAAGCCGTTGGTGGTCTCCGCCTCCAATCCCACCACCAGCGTTCCCCCGTACTGGGGTTCCAGCTCGGCGGGCGGGGTCTCGGTGGCAGCAGGCGCCGGGTCTGACGTGTCTTCGGAGGTGCCTGCGTCCTGCCCACCATCATCAGGGGTACTGGGTTGACCCTCATCCCCGTCGTCTCCGCTGGGAGCGGGGGCTTCGTCGCTGTCCCCTGTGGGTGCCTCGGGAGCAGCGGTGGCTTCAGCCGCTACGCCGCCGCCGTCATCGTCGTCGTTGCCCCCGCCGCAGGCGGTGGCCACTAGCGCAACTGCACAGAACAGGGCCAGCCACCGCCAGCGCGCCAACTTCGAAACCCGCCAAAGATCAGCCATCGCACGGTCCTCCCATATCGATCTTTGTCACCAAGCTACCCCAGCAGGCGAGAGCGCGCTCCCTACATCTCGTCTAGCCAAGTCTCCGCCAAAAATACCCGGCCCAAGAAGACTTTGGGGTGCTCTCCCCCCTCCGGCAGCGTGAGGTTGTCAATGCCATTCACATGGTCCTGGGTAGCCACCAGCCACCGCGAGTGGTAGAGCCATATGTTGTAGACGCTCTCGGCAAACGCCCGGCTGATCTCCTCGGCCAGCTCCCGCTGCCGATCCTCGTCGGCGGTGGTGATGGCCTCGTCCAGCGCTGCGTCGATCCGGGGGTCGGCGACGCGCCCAAAGTTGATGGCCGGAACCGGCGGCGGCGGGCTGTATCCGCTGTGCCACCAGAACCGCTCCATCGTCAGGCTGTATCCGCTGTGGTTGACCGCCACAAACACAGAGAAGTTCCCGAAGACGGCGGTGGTAACCGCCTCGGTCTGGAGCATCTGGTTGATGCTCACATCCAGCCCGCACCCACCCCACATCTGGACCAGTAGTTCGGCTTGCAGAAGGTCCAGCGTGGTGACCGTGGTAGTGATCTCGAAGCTGGGCGCGCCCAGCCGCTCGAACACTGCCCGACCGGCGTCAGGGTCGTAGTCGGGAAACCCGGAGTCATCCAGATAGCCGGGAGTTCCCGGTGAGAACGGGCCGGTGGCCGGAGGCTGCCCGTCCCATAGCACGGTGTTGAGAGTATGCCGGTCGGTACACTGGGCCAGCGCCCGGCGAATCTCCACGTTGTCGAACGGGGGCTTCGAGGTGTTCATCAACACAGAAGTGGTGGCCGAGTACTGCTGGTCCTGCCAGTAGGTCTTGAAGCCCTCGCTGTACTCCTCGACCCTTCTTCCTCCGTTGTCGACGCTGGCGTCCACATCGCCGGCCCGAAGGGTGTTGTACCGGGCCTCATCGTCTTCGAAGGGGCGGAACTCGATGGCGTCGAGGTAGGGAAGCTGCCGGCCCTCAGCATCGGTGCGCCAGTAGTTCGGATTGCGCACCAGGCGGGTCACTTCATGCTCAACCCACTCATCCAGCATGAACGGGCCCGTGCCGATCGGGTTGCGGGCGCTGTCGGTGCCGAGGTCGTGCATGGCCGGCGAAGCCAGAAAGCCGCCCGCGCTGGTGAAGCCCAAGGGGAAATCGACGAAAGTTCTTCCCAGGGTGACCTTCACGGTCAAGTCGTCGATGGCCTCAAAACTCTGTATCTGGGCTTCTTCGATGGCCAGCCGCGACAAGGTGGCATTGCCCAATTCCTCCAAATGGCGGACCAGGGCGGCCGAGTTCACCGGCAGGCCATCATGGAACGTGATGCCCGGGCGCAAGGTGAACGTCCATTCGGTGTAGTCCTCATTGGATGAGAAACTCTCCAGCAAGAATGGAATCGGCTCGCCGTCGGCCCCCTCGATGATCATTGGGTCGTAGAGCTGCCGCAGCACGATATGGCCCGACGTCGCGGCAGAGGTGGTGATCGGATTCCATCCCGCAGTGGTCTCCGACTCCAAGGCGAACACCAGCGTGCCGCCATAGATCGAGTCGTCTACCGATGGCGGTGCTTGTTCAGCGGGCGTAGTGGGCGCGGCGGAGCCCTCGTCTGCACCAGCCGACTCCTCATCGCCGGCGGGATCATCCTCGCTGACAGCCGTCCCGTCCTCGCCGACAGCGGTGCCGTCCTCGCTGCCGGCAGCGTCCTCTGTGTCCGAGGGAGTGGCTTCTTCCACCGCGTCGTCGCGGTCAGCGCCGCTGTCGCTATCGCCGCCCCCGCCGCAGGCAGCGGCCAGCAGCGCGGTGGCACAGACAAGGTTCAGCCACAGCCAACCCGTACTCCTCGAGGATCGAGAACAAGTGAACACCAAGGAGCCTCCCGCCTCAAACGGTCAGAAGCGTAGTTCAGGCGATAGATAAGTGTTCCTTATCTGCTCTCCGAATTCGGGACGAGTAAGCGCGTCGGGCCCGTCGGGCACGGCCACGCCTCGCTGGGCGCAGTCTTCGGCCAGTGTGGCGATCAAGGTCGCCTCGTCGAGGTCGTCCAGCCGATGGTCATACACCTCGGCCTCGTCGGCATCGGCAAACACGAAGGCCTTCCAAGAAAGCGACACCCGCACCTCGTTGAAGGGATGTCGAACCGGCTCGTGGCCGGGCTCTTCGATCATCCACTGCCGATCGGGGGTCAGCGTGATGGTGGCGCCGAAGCCGTATTTGGCGTAGTCGGCCTCGGCTCCGATTTTCTCCACTCGATGGGGCATGTAGTCGTTGTCGCCCATCACGCCGTAGTTCCAGGGCGGGTCAACCGTGACCATATCGCCATCCCAGCCCTCGGGCCAGTAGGTGAACTCCCCTCCGGCGCCCTCGTAGTACCAGCACACCGCGGTGGCTATTTGCACCCGCCAGCGGTCGAAACACCCTGAGTGCATCATGCAATTGAGCAGCCAAGTGGGATATTGGTCGCGGCCCACCCCCCGAAAGGCGGGAATGTCGGTGTGGCGGGCGTACTGGCCGCTGGGAGCGTTGATGTTCACGTAGGTGAAATAGGGCCGCACTACTTCGGCGTTGTAGAGCTGTTGGGCGGCTTCGATGAAGCGGGGGTTGTTGACGATGACGTCGGCGCCCTCCACGGCTTGGTGCTCGGCACCCCAGGTGGTGCGGAACACTGGTGGCACCCGGGGTTCCCCGTTGACCACATCGACGAACGGGGGTACGTCACCGGTCTTGGCCCCGGCTCGCAGAGCAGCTCGGCTCTCCACGAACTCTTCGCCGGCCAGCGTCAGCGGATGAGGCGACTGCCGCTCCAAGATGCCCAGCAACACGTCGGAGTCCTCAAGGGCGTGTTGCATGATGACCGAGGGCCGGGGCAGCGTCGTTGTGCGCATCGCGACACATTACGCCACGGGGTAGGGTGAATTTATGGGACGCGTCGATACCACCACGATCCTGCTGCCCACCGGCGAGGTGACGGAGCCGGCTAAGCCGCTGGCTATCCGAAAGGACTCGCTGGCCGGCGCGGTGGTGGGCATCATCGACAATGACATGTGGCGGTCGATGGCCATCTTGGCCGACGAACTGTCCCACCGGCTGGTGGACCGGGCCGGAGCAGCCGGAGTGGTGGTGCGGGCCAGCGGCCCAATGCACGGTGCCGATCCCGAGCAATATCGCCAGGAGATGGAGGCTTTCCACGCCGAAGTCGACGCGGTGATCAGCGGGCTGGGCAATTGAGGCTCGTGCACGGCGTGGTGTATCCACGCCAGCAGCACCCTGGAAGCCATGGGCACTCCGGCGGTGGGTTTGGTGACCGAGCAATTCCGAGGCTTGGCCGAGGCCACGGCCCGGGGGCTGCGGGTGGACAACCAACCTCTGATCGTGTTGCCGTCAGGCTATGACGAGTGGTCAGAGGACGACATCAGAGCCGACATCGCATCCCGCCTCGACGAGATCGTGGACGCATTGGTCACATGACCCAGAGCGTCGCCGTTGATTTCTGAAAGACATTGGTGAAATGGCCCTACAGGTAACCGTTGAAGGCGGCCCCGACCAAGTAGAGGCTTACCTGCGGGAACGGGGCATGACTGATGGGCTGCCGATTGTTCCCCCCACACCCGAGCGGGTAGCCGCCGCGGTGGCCGCCTCCGGGCTGTCAGCCGACCATGTGGTGAGCGAGCTGCCGCCGATGAACGCCCCGGCCACCGTGGAGAAGATCGCGGTCAATGCGGTGATGGCCGGATGCTCGCCCGGGGTGATGCCGGTGCTCATCGCCGCCATCGACGCCTTCTGCGACCCGCAGATGAACGCCCACGGCGTTCAGACCACCACCAATCCGGTGGGGCCGATGCTCGTGGTCAACGGCCCGATTCGCAATCAGCTGGAATTCAACTTCGGCGCGGGGTGCTTCGGGCCGGGGTCGCACACCAATGCCACCGTGGGACGAGCCCTGCGGTTGGCCCTGGTGAACATCGGCGGGGCCACTCCCGGGGAGGTGGACAAGGCACCGCTGGGCTGGCCCGGCAAGGCCACCTCGCTGTGCGTGGCCGAGAACGAAGAAGCCTCCCCGTGGCCTCCCTATCACACCGACATGGGGTTCGAGGCCGACGAAGATGTGGTGACGGTGCTGGCCGTGAACGGGATGTGGCCCATCACCGACATGCACCACGAGCCCGAACAAGTGCTGCACCACGTCACCCACGGCCTGGCCATCAGCGGGCCGTGCGGGGGTCACGATGCCCCCAACCCCTTCCCGACCGTGCTGGTGGTGAGCCCGGTAATCGCCGAGATGGTGGCCAGCTTGTTTCCCACCAAACAGGCGCTGCGGGAGCACCTGTTTGCCGAGGCTCGGGTGCCGCTGGACTTCTACCCGCCGTACCGCCGCCAGCCCACCAGAGACGTGCTCGACAAGATGGGCGTGGCGTTCGAGAACGACCGGGTGCCCATCGTGCCCTCCCCCGACTACTTCGTGATCTTGGTGGCCGGCGGCGCGGGCGGACTTCAGTCTGCGGGGCTTTCGTGCATGCTGGGAATGCCCACCAGCCGCCCGATTCTCACCGGTGCTGGGGGCTGAGCAGCTAGGTCAGTGGACCTCGAGGCCGAGTTGCTCGAAGATCTCGGCCCGGCGCTCCTCGTAGGTCTCCTCGTCCATTCCCCCGGACTGGTATTTCTCGCTCAAGAGGCGGAAATCCTCATACAACTCGGCTTCTGACTTTCCGTTCGAAGAAGGAGCCTCTTCCTCCACTTCAAACGGGTCTTCAAGCTTGCCGTGGCGGCGAGCCTGCTTGGCCGCAGCCCGCTCGCGCTTGTTCTTTTCCCGCTGTCGCTTTTGAAAACTCTCTGATCCTCGACCCATGGCAATTCCTAGTCAGACGTTGTTTGCGCAGAAATGCCATTCTACGCCCTCCGCTGGGCTTTTTGGCACATTTCCAAGCGGGGCGGTCAGGCGATAAACCGCTCCGCGAACCGCCGAAGCGAGTCAACGGCTTTGCTGGTGCTCTCCCAGGGAGTGACCACCAGCCGGTGGGCGCCGGCGTCCTCCCACCGGCGCAAGTCGTCAAGCGTCTCGCACCTTCCTTGGGCCGTGATCTCGATGTCGGGCGCACCCAGCTCAGCGAGGCGGTCGGCCGCCGACCGGACCGATTCAAAGGTGTCGCCCATTCCCATCCAACCCTGGAAGTGGGCCGCCCGTCGCAGCGCGGCATCCGACAGCCCACCCACCAGAATCGGAGGATGGGGCTTTTGCACCGGCTTGGGCTCGAAGGCCACCGGCTCGAAGTCGTAGAACTCGCCGTGGTGCTCTACCTCGGGCTCGGTCCAAAGCCGCACACACACGTCTAGGGCCTCGTCGAGGCGGCGCCCCCGGGTTCGGGGGTCCATCCCCGCGGCGGTCCACTCGTTGCGCAGCCATCCCGCCCCCATACCGACCAGGGCTCTTCCATTGCTGACGTGGTCCAAGGTGGCGAAGGCCCGGGCGGTGGTGAACGGGTGGCGCAGCCCGGCCAGATACACGTACACCCCGAGGTTGATGCGGGTGGTCAGCCCGGCCAGATACGACAGATAGGCCGGGGCGTCGTACACGGGCACGGTGGCCGGCACATTGGGGTGGTCGACGTCGCCCAGCGAGCCCTCCATCTCTATCGGGAACACCAGGTGGTCGGCGATCCAGCACGACTCAAACCCGGCCTCGTCCGCGGCTTGGGCCACCTCGGCCCATGCCCCCGGGTGCAGCGAGATGAAGGGGAAACCGAACTTCACCCTCCGCAACCTAGCGGTGCGTCGCCAAAATAATCGCGCATGTCCTGCTAGGCATCGACGCCCCTCGCGGCGTTGCGCCTCCTTGCCGTACGCTCCGGGTATGGCTGCGTCGGTGCGCCTTGCGAGAGACGCCGCTGCCTTCGCATTCCATGGCGCTATTTCGGCGACGCACCACTAGCGGTCGCCGTACGATGACTGACCACGACCAAGACAGGAGAGGGACTCTGGACCGCAAGTTCGCCGCTGCCGCGCTGAGCAGCCTGGGCCTCGACGCCGACACCCGGCTGTTGGCGGTGTGCGCCGGCACTGAGGACTGGGAACTGCTGTGTTCCCTGGGTTTCACCAACGTGGTGGTGTCCAACCTCGACGAGGCGTTCGCCCCGCTGGTGCCCGACGGTGCGTGGTCGTACCAGGACGCCCAGTCGCTGAGTTTCGACGACCGCTCATTCGACTGGGTGTTCGTGTCCGAGGGGCTGCACCACTGCCGTTCCCCCCACCGGGCGCTGGGGGAGATGTACCGGGTGTGCCGGGAGGGGATCGTGGCCATCGAGGCCCGCGACAGCGCGCTGATGCGCCTGGCCGTTCGGGTGGGGATGGCCGATGCCTACGAGTTGGCTGCGGTCACCGATCAAGGGTTTCGCACCGGGGGCCTGGACAACACCAGCGTGCCCAACCACGTGTACCGCTGGACCGAGGCCGAGGTGGTCAAGACCCTGCGGTCTTACGACCCCACCGGCGAGCCGCGAGTTGAGTTCCGCTACGGCCTGCGCCTGCCCACCGCCGAGGCCACCGGTCGTCGGCGCCGACTTGTTGGGCAGCTGGCCAAGCCGGCTTTGAGCGCACTGTGCGCGGTGTTCAAGCGCCAGCGAAACCAACTGGCCGTGGTCGCCCGCCGCCCCTCCGAGTTGTATCCCTGGCTGCGCGAAGTAGAGGGCCAGGTCGAGTTCAACCCCGACTACCGGGCATAGCGGCTCGTGTCAGCTTCGGGCGCTTAGCCGGGGTCGGGCGCAGGCGTGCCCGCACCCAAGCCGCCGTCGGCCGCGTAGTCGCTGCCGGTGCAGTAGGAGGCCTGATCAGAGGCCAGCCACACCACCAAGTCGGCCACCTCTCCCAGTTCGGCCATGCGCCGCAGCGGCACGGTGGCGCCGTAGTGACGCTCGTAGTCCTCGTCCTCCCATCCCGGTCGACGGGTCATGGCTGTGCGCAGAGGACCGGGCACCACCGAGTTGACCCGAATGCCGGAGTCGGCCAGCTCCAGTGCCGCAGTACGCGTCAGCCCTCGGATCCCCCACTTCGAAGTGGAGTAGGCCGACATCCCCACTGTGCCTTCAAAGGCACTCGGCGAACTCAAGTTGACGATGGATCCACCGCCGCTCGAGGCCATGACCGGGGCGGCAGCTTGGATGCCCATAAGAGTGCCCACCACATTGGTGTCGATCACCTTGCGGAATTCGGCGGGGTCGCAGTCCAAGATCGGAATCACCCGGGTGATCGCCGCGTTGTTGACCAAGATGTCGAGTCGCCCGCCGCCGGCGGCAGCGGCTGATGCAACCGCGTTTGACCACTGCTCGGCATCAGTTACATCAAGCTCGACGAAATCGGCTCCGGACTCAGCAGCGGCCGCGGCCCCGACGTCCACTCTCTTGTCGGCTGCCGTCACCTGAGCCCCGGCCGCCACCATGAGGCGAACGATCTCTGCACCTAGCCCCCGAGCCGCGCCGGTGACCAGCGCCACCTTGCCATCCAACTCCTTTGACATCTTCGCCATAAGAGGGACAGGCTACGCCGTTATGAGAAGTCGGCTGGTGTGACCACTAACGCATCCACTCACACTGGCCGCAAATTGGGCGAACGGGAGTTCATCCTCTTCATCGCCATGGTCAGCGCCGTATCGGCTTTGGCCATCGACACCTTGCTCCCCGCGTTCTCCGCCATGCGGGAGGCGTTCAATCTCCCAGAGGACTCCACCGGCCTGTCGTTGACCATCACTCTGTTCTTCGTCGGGTCGGGCATCGGCAATCTTGTCTATGGCCCGATGGCCGACTCCCTCGGCCGCAAGAGAGTGCTCGTCGGAAGCCTGGTGCTCTACGCCCTGGCTTCGCTCATGGCCACTTTTTCGGTGACGCTGGGCATGCTCTACGTCAGCCGATTCATCTGGGGGTTCGCCGCCGCCGGCCCCCGGACCGCCTCCCAGGCCATCGTGCGGGACTACTACTCCGGCGATGCCATGGCCCGGGTGATGACCCTGGTCATGACGGTGTTCTTCTGGGCCCCGGTCGCCGGGCCGCCTCTGGGAAAGGGCCTGGTGGCGCTGGGGTCCTGGCGTTATGTGATGGCCTTCAGCGTGTTCACCGCGCTGGCCATCGTTCTGTGGTCGCTGCGACTAGAGGAGACGCTGAAACCCGAGCATCGGCGGGCTTTGACCTTCCGGACCACATTAGAAGGATTCCGGTCGGTGGCCACACACCCGGTGACCCTGGGCTACACACTGGCCACCACGTTCTCGGCCGGGGCCTTCTTCTCGTTTCTGGGCAGCTCAGAGCTGATTTTCGACGATGTGTTCGACCAAGAGCAATGGTTCGTCCCCTACTTCTCGATCATGGCCGCCGGGATGGGCCTGGTGGCGCTGCTCAACCATCGGGCACTGCACTGGTTCCGGGCCCGCAACCTGGCGCTGGGCGCGGGTTTGCTTCAGATGGCAGGGGCCAGCACCATGCTGAGTCTCGCCATGGTCAACGGGGGAACGCCGCCGTTTGTTCTGTGGATCACCATTTTCAGCCTGACCAATGCCTGCCTGGTGGCATTCTTTCCCCTGGGTCAGAGCCTGGCGCTGGAGCCCATGGGAAAGATGGCCGGCACCGCCTCAGCCGTGCTCGGCTTCGCCATGGCCCTGTTCGGCGCCGGCCTAGCCGCACTCATCGACCAAGCAGTCAGCGGCACAGTCACCCCCGTAGGGGTCGGCTACCTCGCCTACGGCACCGCCGCAATAGCCTGCCAGTTGTTCGCGGTGCGGCACCAGAAGGGCCTCGCCGCGAGTCTCCCAAGGGATTCGAAGACCGAAGGAACCCTCAACTAGAGCCGCCGCCGGCGGCGGCGGATCAACTCCCAGGTCTGCCTATTTCCGGTGAGCCCAGATGACCTTGACATCGTATTGATCGAACACTGGGTCTGAGGTCATCACCGGTATGCCCAACTCCTGGGCCTGACCGATCAACAATCGGTCGAATGGATCGCTGTGGTGGCGGGGAAGTGCACCGGCGTGCAGGGCGTGGGAGTGCTCGATGGCTATTGCTGTGAGGCGGGCGCTGGCAATTCTGCTGGGAACGTACTCCGCGGGTGGTTCGGGAAGGTCAAGGCGTCCCAATGCGTGTTTGATGGCAATCTCCCAAGACGATACGGCCGACAGCAGCACTTCCTGGGCTGGATCGGCCAGCATCGACTGGGCCGCCTTGGAGAGCCGCTCCGGTGCCGCGTTCATCCACAGGAAAACCTGGGTGTCCACGAGTACGGTCGAGGTCACCGGCCTTCAAACGCATCCAGCAGGTCGTCGGGAAGCGAATCGTTGAAGTCGTCGGGCACCGAGAAGCGACCCACGTCTCGGCCCAGCTGTCGTGGCCCCTCTGGCAATACGGCAACAAGTTTCGCCACCGGCGTGCCGGACTTGGTGATCACCACCTCTTCCCCCGCGATCGCCTCTCGGACCAGTCGTGAAAGTGTTGTCTTCGCCTCGTGCATTCCCACCGTCAACATGTCAAAAGCATAGCCGCACGACGGAATGTCTAGCTAATCTATTAGCTAGACATTAGTCCACGAGATCAAAGGTCCGTGAGCCCATTAGCTGGCTTCCCTGTGGGAGGAATGGTCTCAACCATGGTGCTGGCACCCCGTACGGGATTCGAAGGCTCAACAAAGTCCCAGGTAGAGCCGCTATAGGCAGCGGCCTGGCTAGTCTGTCCCCCAATCTGTCCCACACAAGAATCAGGAAGACTCGCCACCTCATGCGCTGATTGGCACTGGGCGGAAACCATGTGTTTTGGAAGCGCGCTGTTGGGAGACTTTGGAAATCGCCTGTGTGTAGTTACATTTTTGAAGTTCATCCCACCGCTCCATTAGCGTGTCTTCCATGTCATCGAAAGGGCGTGACTGGCCGGGCTCCAACCCCAGTTCGCCTTCCGCAAGCTTCAAGCCATATCGCACGAATACCTGGGAAATAGCGACGGAGGCTGTTTTGAATTCTGCCGGCACTGAGCGCTTGGTGATGAGAGATTGGCGTGACGAGTCCAGTGGCGCATTGTCGAACTTCATCGCCGCTCAGGAAACGTACGACTCCATCCAAGGCGAATGGCGTGAGGTCGCTCGAATCGACGTCCGTCATGGAGATGCCCACATCCACCGGTACAACTCGCATAGAGGAGAGCCAGACAAACCCCGCCCGCTCTATCCCTGCACGTCGCGGGAAGACCTAGAGGAGGCCAACAAGATTGCAGAGAGTTACCTGCGAGACCATTGGGAAGAGAATCTCCGGCGGTGGCGGGTCCAGTGAATTCTTGCCCAGAGCGAAATCGCTACGGTTACACTGAGCACATGGCTGAGGAATGGGATAACGCTTCAGCTAAACGCGTCGACGCCGCTCGGGCGTTCAGACGGCATGTAGCTGAACACCCGGAAATCCGTGATCGGATTCCCGAGAACGTGATCGTGGTGCTCCCTGAGGACCGCATCGGTGCCGTTTTCGACTACCTGGACAAGCACTACCCCGGCAGAGCCAGCCTTGCTTGCATCAACGAGGCCCAGGTCAGCGTAATCAGCGTGCAAATGCGGAAAGCTGCCGAGCCTCACATGTCGAAGCTAACAGTCGCCCCTGAAAGCGAGATAGGGATGCTCTTCTACGTGCTGGGCTACAAGCCGGACGAGCCATTCGAAATCGCCATCGAGTCCCCAGACTACGACGACCTCCTGCAAGCCGAGAGACTGGCCGAAACCTCCCTGGCAGGCTAGGGAGGCCCACCCGGCCTGCCTTCCATCGCTGCCCTTTGTCAGCCCAGATCGACTTCTGCGGCTTGAGCGGTGAAGGAAAAACGAGATCGGAAACGTCGTGCAGGCTCTTGGCCTGCTGCTGCTCTGCGAGGACGGCATCAGACAACGGCCCCCGGTGCTCGTTTGCCGCTATGAAGGGCCGTCTAGCTTGCCTGTCCCCCAATCTGTCCCACGCTTCAGGTGTGGTGCTGGAGAGGGCGTCGGCCTGGACTCCGAGATTCGCCTTTCCATCCCAGCCCAAGCTGCTTCTGTTGACGCGTCTGGAGAGGCCGCCGTAAGGCAATAGCTCTGTTAGACAGCACTCTGCGAGAGGTAGGGTAAACGTCATGGAAGATGCTTCGCTCGCAGCAGAGCCGTTGCCTGGAGACAGCAACGACCCGTCTCCGGCTGCCAAGGGCCGCGCCGGGACGCGACAGCAGCAAGCTGGTGGCGATCCGCATCTTTCCGCTGAAGGGCGCGCCGCGATTCTCGCCCTTACCGCCGATGACGCTTTCGGGAAATACCTAGACGAGGCGTGCAGCGACAACCTGCTGTCCCCGCTATAGCATCCCGCCGTCCACGTGTTTGCCGGCGATGAATACGCCCTTCTTCGCGCGATGGCCGGCGACCTCCCTCCCAGCCTTACCTCCCAGAGAATCGCAGTACCCCCCGCGGTCATGACTCGGCTGCGTAACAGCCTCGCACGGGCCAACGAAACCCTCTTATCCGGTCGAGATCACCTAGCAGTACCTAATCACGGCGCCATCTCTCGGCGGATCGCCGAGATACCCACGCCAGACCAGCAGCTGATCCTCAATCCCAACCCCTTTATCGCGTCGCTGCTCCAGACCACTGAAATTGAATCGCACTACAAGCAGGCAATCGCCGAGGCCTCCGCAGCCGGCCACACCATCTCGCGCTACATCGCAGAGCTCATCGCAGCCGCCCGGTACTGCGAAGGCGACACCGTATGGGTGGGGAAACAAGCAGAACATCCCCAAGACAGCACAACACGGAGGTCGGCTACTCGGCATCCAATGGAAGGCGATTCCTTGAATGAGCTTCGCTAGCAAGTCAAACACACTTGGATCGGCAGAGTCGGCTGGTAGAATGCTTGACGAGGCGAACCGCCGTTGCTCATGCAGCAGAACCTCGGTTTGCCAAACAATCCCCACACTCCGTAGCTGAGAGCTGCGTGATGGACGCGATGACCCCGTCTCAGGAGTCGGAGAACCTCAATTCAGACGAGGCAAGCTCCGATTGCTGTGGCGGGGTCATCCGTTCTGAGGCAAAGACCCAATTCAAGCCCCTCTACCCAATGGCACACACCCAAATCAGTAGTCCACGGGATTTGTGTCGGGCTGATGTTGGACTCTGCTGTCCTGGACCTGGGGAGATTCCATAGCACCGATGGCTGTCCGGCGGATTTACCTAACGTTTGGCCGGAACAGTCGAGGCGAAGTTGCCTGTCGGGGGCGTCCCGTGGAGTGGTGGGGTTTGGGGTAGCCGTGGGGGTCCGCCGCTAGGGGGGCCAGGCCGGTGCTGCCACCCAAACGATGACACGCATGTACCGGGCTGGTTGACAAGTGAGACGACCAAATTGCGTGCTGCCCCATCTCAGCTCTAGTTAGGCTTGCCATCCGTTCGCTTTTCCCGCTCAGGCCTTCCCACGTCACGCTCCTCGCAGTGGCCGCGGCCCGTCCTGACCGACCTCATCTCCTGGACGGGTGTCCTGTGCTTCGCAGTTAGCAGTCCGCCTAGAGTTGCGGGCTGTGTCTCAGAGGCCTCAACCCCGGACCATCGTGTACGTGGATGGATTCAATTTCTATTACGGGGCGCTCAAGGGCAACCCGGATTTGAAATGGCTTGACTACCGTGAACTGGCTGTCCGTCTGCTGCGGGGACACCACGTTGAAGCTGTCAAGTACTTCACCGCACGAGTTCAGGACCGGCGCGATGACCGAGGGCTAGCCCAGCGGCAGGGCGTCTACATCCGCGCCCTCGAGGAGCATTCCGGGGTCGAAGTCCACCTGGGCCAGTTCAAGCACAGGGAGAAGAACCTGCCCCTTGTCCGCGGGTACCGGTCCGGCAAGATCAAGATGGCCCGTGTGGTGCACACCGAGGAGAAGGGCTCAGATGTGTCCCTTGGTGCGCACCTTGTGCGCGATGCCTGCCATAAGAACATGGACGTGGCGTTGGTGTTCTCCAACGACAGCGACCTCCAAACTCCGGTCACGATGGCCGAGGATGAGGGCATAGCGGTGGTCACGGTAAACCCACACAAGCAGTCTGAGCAGCCTCGGCGCTTGTTGAGTGGCGACAAGCGGACGCTGAAGCGGAAACTGCTTGAGCAGTGCCAGCTCCCCGACCCGGTGATAGGCGTGAAGGGCAGCAAGATCCACAGGCCCAAAGAGTGGAGGGCCTGACGCGCAGAAACCCGCCTAAGCGGGTTCCTGCTGGGCCTAGCCCCTCGACGGAGAACTAGGTGGTTCTCCCTCAGTCTAAATCGCCGGACGCATTTTTCAAGTCAACTTCTGCAGAACCGCACACAGCCACGCGTGCGCCGACCAACCTGGTCGGCGAGTTGTCCCCCTCAGGCAACGATGCAGATTTCTTCTAGTCCAGGTTGTCCGCCAAGGGGGGGAACTCACCCAAACTCCCTGCAAACAGTACGCACCCATTGGGTCTG
This sequence comes from Acidimicrobiales bacterium, assembly GCA_965208505.1. GTDB lineage: Bacteria > Actinomycetota > Acidimicrobiia > Acidimicrobiales > Bin134 > Poriferisocius. Next base: position 3,776,785 of record OZ242339.1, on the reverse strand, counting down.
AGATCGTAAAGGACCAGCTCACCCGCCTGATACTTGCCGCTGGCATCTCCGGTGTGATTCGCCAACGCAAGGCGGGCACCATCAGAGCCACCCCCAAATCCCAAAGCAACTCAGTAGGAGCGGACCCCAGCAGTTTGGCCGTCCCCTACCGCCGCACTCAGCCAGGCCAGATCAAGTCGCTGTGCAAGGCCCGGGGTCCGGTCAACACAGCTATGAGTGGGAACAGTACAGCCTTCAAATCTGACAAATACCGCTGTTACGCTGGGGTTTTAGAGAACAACTGGGACCGTGTGGGAAAAGCAGATAACTGTGAGGAGCACCCCGTACGGGATTCGAACCCGTGTTACCAGATTGAGAATCTGGCGTCCTAGGCCTCTAGACGAACGGGGCGGGAACGCCGAAGTGTACCGGCTGCACCGGGGTTGGGGCGACCTAAATGGTGGGCATTCCCCGGAGAATCCATCTATCGGAGATCGCGCCACGCCCAGTCGGCAGACGGTAGGAGCAATTCAGGATCACCGGTCCAGAGAGTTGCTCCGCGGCTGACAGCGGTCGCAGCGGCAAAGGCATCGGCATAGGCCATGGGATGGTCAGCCTTTATGCGGGCTGCCTCTATGATCCGGTCCGAACTGGGCACCTCAGCGACAACAACTTCTTGAAGATCGCGGACAGCAGCAAAAGCGTCATGTTCTCCGGTGCGCCTGCGGAGGATGTAGAACACCTCGCCCAGATTGATCCAGCTGACAATCGGTTTCTGTTCTTCGAGCAGCCCGGCCACCGCAGACGCGGCTGGCTCTCGGTCCTCGAGGTATCTCAGAATCGCCCAGGAATCCAGTATTGCTCTCAATATCGGGCCTCGCGCTTTCGCTCAGCACTGCGCTCTGCTTCAAGGTCTTCGCTCAGTCCAAGACCACGGAATCGCCCCTTGAGCGTTTCCGGGTCGCGGGCGACGCGCATCCCAACATGGTCCTCGCAATCCCAGAAACTCACCTCGTCACCAGGCTTGATGCCGAACCGGTCGCGTATTTCCTTGGGGATGACGACCTGTCCTTTTGCTCCAACGGTGTGAGTCATACCACTAAGTATAACTTGTTGGGGCGTATCCAAGCCCAGCGACTTCCCCGTCAGGGGCGGGCTTGGTAGATGATGTTGGCGTTGGTCTCGGTTACCCGTTCGAAGCTGGAGAATCCGGCTTTAGCGAACACCTCTCGCATGGCGGCTTCTCCGGACTGGGCGCCCATGCCCAGGCCGACGGGTTGGGCCAGAGAGCACGGGGTGCAAAACACTGCGGAGGCGCCGTAGGCGGTGGCGGCCATGGGGTTCTCGGTGAGATTGTGGACGTGGCCGTCGAGGGCGAAGGGCTCCACCATGAGCACCGAGCCGCCCTCGGCCAACTGGCTGCGGGCGTGGGCCGCGATGCCCACGGGGTCGCCCATGTCGTGGAGGCAGTCCAAGAAGAAGATCACGTCGTAGGCGCCCTGGTAGCCCTTCGAGTCGGCGACCTCGAAGGAGGCATTTTCCAGCCCAGCATCAGCGGCTACCTCGATGGCCTGATCGATGGACGGGCCGTGGAAGTCGATCCCGGTGAAGTGCGACTCGGGGTAGGCCGAGGCCAGGATCTGCACCGAGTCGCCGCAGCCGCAGCCCACATCGGCGGCGGTGGCCCCGGCTCGGAGCAGATCGTCGATCCCATCGGCGGCCGGGATCCACTCGTTGGCCAGGTACATCTCGTACTGGGGCCGGAAGAACCGGGCGGTGGAGGTGAACAGACAGGGATGGTGATCGCCCCATGCCAGCCCGCCGTCGCCCCGGAAGGCTTCAAGAATGTCATCCATGTCGGCGAACATCGCCCGGAACATGCCGATGCCGCCGGCCAAGAACGCGGGGCTCACTTCCCAGGCCAGCACCGCGGCGGCCTCGTCGGTCAACTTGAACGTGACGTCGTCGTCGCCCTCGCCGTCGAGCTCGACGAGGCCGACTGCGGCCTGCTGGCGCAGCCACTCGGTGACGAGGCGGGGATTGCAGTCGACAGCACCGGCCACAGCGTCCGCAGTCATCGGCCCCGCCCCGGCCATGGCCTGATACAGGCCCAGCTCGTCGCCGATGTGGACCATGGCCATGGTGGTGGCCCCAGCCATGTGGGTGGCCACCTCCCCGGCCAGCTCGGTTACCCGTTCAACATCGATGTCCATGGATGCCCTTCCGCAGTTGCGTGCCGGCTCGAACCCTAGCGGGGTGTCTACGCAGTGAACCGGCCCGAAGTGCGGCGCTTCCATCCGGCGGCGGCGATGTTGCCGCCGTCAACGTGGATGGTGGTGCCGGTCACGAAGCGGGACATGTCACCGGCCAGATACACCGCGGCGGCGGCGCAGTCATGAACCGTGCCGCCCTCCAACCACGGCTGGGGGGCCAGCCCCGATTCATCGTCGGTGCTCTCACCGCCAAGCAGGCTCTCGCCCTCGGTGGGGATCACATCGGGGGCGATGCAGTTGACCCTTATTTTCGACGAGGACAGTTCTAGCGACAGGCTCATGGTGAGATTGGCCTGGGCCGCTTTCATGGCCGAATAGATGGAGAAGCCGGGCCCGGCCCGATGGGCCTCAATGGAGGTGACGTTGATGATCGAACCGCCTTCTCCCATCAGCGGAAGACACCCTCGAATAAACCCAGTGACCTGGGTGAAGTTCTCGGCGATCAGCGCGGCCTCGCCCTTGGGGCTGATGTCGGCAAACGGGGAGTTGAACGTGCCTCCGGCGTTGTTGACCAGCACGTCCACCCGCCCATAAGTCTCGCTAACCTCGGCCAGCCAACCATCGCGGGACTCGGGATGGCGCACGTCGAACAGCCCGGTCAAACACCGCCGTCCCAATGCCTCAACCGCGGCGGCAGTGCGGGCCATGTCGTCGGCTTCCCGATCGCAGATGGCCAGGTCGGCACCAAAGCGGGCCAGAGCCACGGCGGTGGCCGCCCCGATTCCCCGGGCGCCGCCGGTGACGATGGCCACCTTGTCGGTGAGCAGCACGCTGGACGGGTCGAGGATGTTGCTGTCGTTCCAGATGGGGTCCACCGGGCTTTCTAAGCCTCCCAGGGTCCACTCCCAATCAGTCATACTCCTACCCCCACTGCGGAACCGATCCCGAACGTGATAGCGGCTGCTGCGGCGGCAATCACAAGCTGGCGGAGCGACCCCCGCACGATCGACCGATTGGTGGCCAGCGCCAGCGCACTCCCCACCAGCACCGCGCCCACCGCCCCGAGGAGAATCGACGCCACGATGGCACCGTTGCCTCCGCCGAAGAACCAGGGCAGCAGCGGAAGCACCGCGCCGAGGGCGAAGGAGAAGAACGAAGTTGTTGCCGCAAACACCGGATTTCCCAGCTCGTTGGGATCGATGCCCATCTCTTCCCGAGCATGCACTTCGAGGGCCTTCTCGGGGTCGTCCATGAGGTTGGTGGCCATCTCCCGAGCCATGTCCGGGTCGACGCCTCTGGACTCGTAGATCTCAGCCAGCTCCTCCACCTCGTGCTCCGGGTTGCGGACGTGCTCTCGTCGCTCCATCTCCAGCTCACGCTCCAGCAGCTCTCGCTGGGCCTGCATGGAGATGTACTCGCCGGCGGCCATCGACACCGCCCCGGCGATGAGCCCGGCCAAACCGGCGATCCGCACCAGCTCCTGTCCCGAACTAGCCCCGGCCACACCTAATATGAGAGCAACGTTGGACACCAATCCGTCGCTCACCCCAAATACTGCGGCCCGGTATCCTCCCCGGGTCACATTGCGGTGGTGCCCCTCGCCGAGATGCCCCGAACCGCTGCTCTTTCGTGCGAACACGGTCTCAACCTACCGTTTGAATAGGCACATGGGCGGTGTATGGTAGAAAAATAAATTCGTTTCTACCATGAGAGAATTTCCATGAGTCTCAATATCAAGAATGACGAGACGTGCCGATTGGCCAGCGAGTTGGCCAATCTCACCGGCGAGACGATGACCGGGGCAATCACCGTGGCCCTGCGAGAACGCCTCGAACGCGAACAGCGCAGCCGCAGCGTTGAAGCCCGCCTTGAAGCGATGCGGGCTATTGCACAGCGCTGCTCCAAGCTTCTTCGCCCGGGGCCATCGGCGGTGGAACATGGCGACTTTTTGTACGACGAGCATGGGTTGCCCAAGTGATCGTCGACACTTCAGCCGTGCTGGCCATCCTCTTCGAGGAGCATGACGCCGAGCACTACCGGAAGGCGATTGCCGGGGCCGAGCGCTGCCTCATGTCGGCTGCGAGTTTCCTTGAGGTCGCCATAGTGCTGGAAGGTCGTACCGGTATCGCCGGCGGCAATGAACTCGATCTGTTGGTCGAGAGGGCCCCAATTCAGCTCGTTACGGTCACGTCCGACCATGCCCAGGCCGCTCGCCGCGCCTGGCGGCAGTTCGGCAAGGGCAACCACCCCGCGGCGCTGAACTTCGGCGACTGCTTCGCCTACGCCTTGGCCAAAGAGACCCGAGAGCCACTTCTGTTCAAGGGCCGCGACTTCACCCTTACCGACATCGAAGCTGCTTAGCCCTAGTAGCCGACACGATCAGGCCCCGCCTTGAGGAGCCATCACCACCTGTTCGTCTTCGCCGGCCCGTACCACCCAGTTGTCGCCTCGGCGGAGCACTTCGGCGCCGGGGGCGCTCAGGTAATCACCTGCTCTGACCCAGCTCACCGCCTGGCTCATGGATACGTCGACCAACCCGGCGCGACCGGCGGCTACGGCCTCGGCCGCAGCGCGACACGCCACCAACCCGGCCACCGGATCGGCGGCAGCGTCAGCAACGAACCACGGCAGTCCTCCGTCGGGGTCTTGTAGCCACAGGCCCCCGCTCACCGCGGCGTCGTCGCCAAAGGCGGCCCGGTCGTCGCCGTGGCCGGTGATCGACACCCATACCAGCCCGCAGGTTTCGGCCACATCCAGCCGGTCGACACCCCAGTTGGCCCACACCCGGGGTCGCAACCCGTCGACCACCACGGCCGCCTGTCGGGACAGATCCAGAAATCGGCAGCGGCCGTCGTCGGATGCCAGATCGATGATCACATCCCGCTTGTCTTGGTTCAACCGCTCATAAAACGCAGGCGAGCCGTACCGGGCACCGTCGGGGCGACCGGGGCCCTCCACCTTCAGCACCTCCAAACCGAAGCCGCCCAACAGCGAGGCGCACAGCGGGCCAGCCCACAGCGAGCTCACATCCAGCACCAGATTCCGGCCGATTCCTGCCGGTCCGGCATCGGTGAGCGAACAGGGCTCCGTCGACGGCGATGGGCGGACTGCCTCCCCCACCGCCAAGCCCAGCCAGTCGGCGCGCTCCATCAATTCGGCCACCGACCGCTCCCGCACCCCCGCAACCACTTCAGACCACACATCGTCCCCGACCAAATCGCCCCTCTCCAACCAGGCGGGAACCGCTTCGGTGTCGCTGGTGCGGGCCAACGACACCGCCAACACACCGTCGGCCGCGGCCACCATGCGACACGCGCCCCCCACCGAGACCGGCCCACGGCGAGTTCGCCCCACCAACGCCGCCCGCTCCCCCAGAAAGCCAGCGGCATCAGTCCTCAGGGGCTCGCCCCTCAGCTCAGCAATGTCGCCCACCACGCCATCAAGCCGCTCCACCCAGCACCCTGACGCCACCGCCGGGGGTCCGTGCTTGGGACCGCTCAGGCCCATCAGCCCAGATCCGGCCCAAACCAGCGCCGGGTGACGGCCGCTGAGGGTGGAGTCCATCACTGCAGTTTGTACCTGTTGAGGCTGACGGGAAAAGATTGGGAGACATCTCCCAGGAGGTAGGAATGGACCTGAAACCGGGTAGCCGCCTCAAGAGCTCGGTATGCGATACCGAGCTCATCGTGGTCAAAGCACCGAACGGCAACGTGGACATCACCTGTGGCGGCGCGCCGATGGCCGATCCGTCTGAGGCCGAGCGCAACGGCGAAGTATCCGCCGATGCCGCCGATGGCACCGCGCTGGGCAAGCGCTACGTGAACGAGGACGAGTCCCTCGAGGTTTTGTGTACCAAGCCCGGCGACGGCTCTCTGGCGCTGGGTGGCACCCCCCTCGGGTTGAAAGAAGCCAAGCCCCTCCCGGCCTCCGACTAGCTGAGCCAACGGGAGAAACGCCCCACCGGATGAGCCCATGAACCTGATGATGCTGCTGGAGATGGCGTCCAGCGGTTTTGGCGACCGCACCGCCGTCGGATCCCAGGGGCAGGGACTCACCTACGAGCAACTGTTCATGCGGGCCGGGGCCGCCGCCGTGCGCTTCCGCGAGGCGGGAATCGACAGGGTCAGCATGGTGGACACCAGCAGCGAGGCCCTCCCCATCGCCCTATTCGGCTCGGCCTGGGCCGGAGTGCCATTCGTCCCGCTCAACTACCGGCTGACGGTGCCCGAACTGCGGCACTTGGCCGCCGAGGTGGCCCCCTCGGTCACGGTGTGCAACGACGACGCTGTGGCCGCCATCGGAGACCTCGACGGCGTGCGGGCCGTTGTCCGGCCGGATTTCTTGACCCAGTGGGCCGAGGGAGGCGCTCCCGACAACGACTGGAACGTCGACCCTGACGAAATCGCCATCCTGCTCTACACCAGCGGCACCACCGGAGCTCCCAAGGCCGCCGTGCTGCGCCATAAGCACTTGGTGTCATACATCATCGGCTCGGTGGAGTTCATGGGTGCGGCCGAGGACGAGGCCACCCTGGTGTCGGTGCCCCCCTACCACGTGGCCGGGATGGCCGCGATCTTGAGTTCGGTGTACGCCGGGCGCCGCATCGTGCAGCTCCCCAACTTCGACGCCGCCGACTGGGTGAGCTTGGTCCGGGCCGAGGGCGTGACCCACGCCATGGTGGTGCCCACCATGCTGGCCCGCATCGTGGACCATTTGGAGGACGTAGGGGGCGGGCTCCCAACACTGCGGGCTTTGTCGTATGGGGGCGGCAAGATGCCCGCTCCGGTAATCGCCCGGGCCCTGGATTTGCTGCCCGAGACCAACTTCGTGAACGCCTACGGCCTCACCGAGACCAGCTCCACTGTGGCGGTGCTCGGACCCGAAGAGCACCGGGAGGCCCATCGCTCTGGCGATCCCGCCGTGCGGGCCCGACTGGGCTCGGCCGGACGACCACTGCCCACCATCGAGGTGGACATCCGCGACGAAGAAGGCAAGCCGGTTCCCACCGGAACATCCGGCGAAATCTGGGTGCGGGGCGAGCAGGTCTCCGGCGAGTACTTGGGGCGGAACTCCCGAATCACGCCCGACGGGTGGTTCCCCACCAACGACGGCGGCTCGCTGGACCCCGACGGCTACCTGTTTGTGGAGGGCCGCATCGACGACATCATCGTGCGGGGAGGCGAGAACATCTCCCCCGGCGAGATCGAGGATGTGCTGCTGAGCCACCAATCCATTGCCGATGCGGCCGCTATCGGCGTGCCCGACGAGCAATGGGGCGAGGCGGTGGCCGCGGTGGTGGTGCCGGCCAAGGGTCAGACCCTTGACGTCGCCGAGCTCCAGGAGTTCGTGAAAGCCCAAATGCGGTCGTCGCGCACCCCCGACCGCATCGAAGTGCGCGATGAGCTGCCCTACAACGAGACCGGAAAACTCCTGCGCCGGATCCTGCGCGATGAGCTCGCCGAAATCCGCTGATTGCCGCCTGGGCTAACCTGCGATCACTCAGTGATGGCTGCGCCAATCCAAACCACGGGCCTGGCTGAGGCCCACGCTCTCTTGTCCCACCCCTATGCCGGTGAGGACTTGGGGCTGGCCGATTGCCCGGTGATCCTCGTCGAATTGACCGCCGCCGACCTGTCGGCGCGGCCTTCCGATGAAATGGCCATGCTGGTCAAGAGCACTCCTGCGGTGACCGCGGTGGCCGTGCCCGAAGGCTTTGTCGGCGTCGACGCCGACAAATTGGCCGAGCTCTGCGAGCCCTTCGACATCGTGCTGGCTCCCGACGATGTACCGGCCCCTCTGGCCGTGCCCCCCGGCGAGCTGGACCAGATCGCCGCAGCTGCCACGGCGTCGCCGGCCGCGGCGGTGGCCTTGGTGCAGCTTCTCCGACTGAGCGAGAGCTGCTCCACTGCCGACGGGCTGGTGGCCGAGTCGCTGGCCTATTCCACCCTCCAGTCCGGGCCACAATTCCAGGCCTGGCTGGCCACCCAGCCGACCCGGTTGGCGCGGGTGAATCCCGAACCCGCGGTGAGGGCCGAGCGGGTGGGCTCCACCCTGCGACTCACTCTCAACCGGCCCGAACGCCACAACGCCTTCAGCGCCGAGATGCGCGACGGACTAGTCGAGCAGCTCCGGGCCGCGTCAATCGATCCCAGCCTGGACGGCATCGTGCTCGACGGCGCTGGGGCCACCTTCTGTTCCGGCGGCGACCTGGCTGAGTTCGGCACCACCCCCGACCCCGGTACTGCCCATCGCGTCCGCTCGGTACGCAGCGCCGCGTTCTGGATCGACCGACTGGCGGCCAAGACCCGGGTCATGGTCCATGGCACCTGCGTGGGGGCGGGAGTGGAGCTGCCCGCCTACGCCCACGACGTGGCCGCCCACCCCGACACCACCTTCCGCCTCCCCGAAGTGGCCATGGGCCTGGTGCCCGGCGCCGGGGGCACCGTCAGCATCGCCCGCCGCATCGGCCGCCAGCGCCTCTGCTACTTCGCCCTCACCAACACCGAGATCGACACCGCCTGTGCCCTGTCCTGGGGCCTCATCGACCGCATCAAAGGCTAGAGCAGCCGTCTTTCAACGACCACAACGCTCCTCCTACTGGTCGTGCTATGCGGTCTTCGACACTTCGAGGAATTGGCGGAGAGCCTGCCGGTGAATGCTGCTCACCGTTGTTCCATCTTTCTCTGCCCTTGCCGCAAGAGCAGCACGCAACTCGGAGTCGATCCGCACAGTCACGACCTCTGAGGGGTCAGAATTCAAAGAAGGACGCCCTCGGCGCCGAACGCGAAGCTCTTCAATGTCGTAGTCGGCTGCCTCGACCTCTGCGGCTATACGGTCGATGTCCTCGTCGGTGAGTACCCGTCCAGTCTGAGTTTGGTATGTCTTCTTGCTGGTCATGGTTGTTCTTCCCCCGGTGCAAGCTCCAAAAGTATGAAATACATAGATCTCAGCCCCATAGCGTGGATCACAAGCTGCTCCCCACCGCTCAAATCCAGCCAAATCACCTCCAGCAGATTGCCCGAGGAGTCCGGTCCGATAGCCAAGACCCTGGGAGGGTCTGCCTCGGGGTCCATGTCGACGACGGCCATGGCATGCTCAAGAGCATGAAGTATCTCTTGATCGCTGTATCCGTGCTTCCGGGCCGATCTGTGGATCTCCACACTTGATTATTGTATTACGAAATAAGCGATCCAGGCTGAAGAACCAGAGAAAGCTCGCCGAGAATTACAAGCGCTCGATGATGGTGACGTTGGCCTGCCCGCCGCCCTCGCACATGGTTTGCAGGCCGTAGCGGCCGCCGGTGCGCTCCAGCTCGTTCAACAGGGTGGTCATCAGCCGGGCTCCGGTGGCGCCCAGCGGGTGGCCCAGGGCGATGGCACCGCCGTTCACGTTTACCTTCTCGTGGGGCACGTCGTGCTCGCCCATCCAGGCCAGCACTACCGAGGCGAAGGCCTCGTTGCACTCGAACAGGTCGATGTCGTCGATGGCCATCCCGGTGCGGGCCAGTGCGTACTCGGTGGCGGGGATGGGGCCGGTGAGCATGTAGATGGGGTCGGCGCCCCGCACCGACATGTGATGGAAGCGAGCCCGGGGCTTGAGGCCGTGGTCGGCCACCGCCTGCTCCCCGCAGATCAGCATGGCGCAGGCCGCGTCGGATATCTGGCTGGAAACCGCGGCGGTCAGGCGCCCGCCTTCCACCAGCACGGACAGACCGGCCATCTTCTCCATGGTGGTCCCCCGGCGGATGCCCTCGTCAACCTCCAAGCCGCCCAGGGGCAATATCTCGTTTTCAAACCGTCCCTCGTCGGTGGCGGTGGCGGCCCGCTCGTGGCTGGCCAGAGCGAACTCCTCCATCTGCTCCCGGCTGATGTCCCAGTGCTCGGCGATCATCTCCGCACCCCTGAACTGCGACACCTCCTGGGTTCCGTAGCGGTCGACCCAGCCGTCGGAGCCGGTGAAGGGATCGGGATCGGTCACCCCCACATGCTCGGCCACGGTCATGGCCGCGCCGATGGGGATCATGCTCATGTTCTGGACGCCGCCGGCCACCACCATGTCGTTCACCCCGGCCATCACCGCCTGAGCCGCGAAATGGACGGCCTGCTGGGCCGACCCGCACTGGCGGTCGATCGTGGTGCCGGGAACATGCTCGGGCAACCCGGCGGCCAGCCAGGCGGTGCGGGCAATGTCGCCCGCCTGGGGGCCGAGCGCGTCCACGCAGCCGTACATCACATCGTCTACCGCAGCGGGGTCGACGCCGGTCCGGTCGAGCAAGCCGAGTATGGGGTGGGCCCCCAGATCGGCCGGGTGGACCTGCGACAGGCTGCCGCCCCGTCGACCCACCGGGGTGCGGACCGCGTCGATGATGTATGCCTCAGCCATGGCTGCTCCTCTTTCTGGTCTTAGAGATCATCGCGGCTCCCGGGGCAGGCCGAACAATTCGGTTTCCCGATTACCGCGGCTCCCGGGGCAGGCCCAAAACCCGCTCGCCGATGATGTTTCGCTGAATCTCGTTCGATCCGGCATAGATGGTGTGGGCTCGGCTGTACAAAAAGGTGCGCTGCCAGGAGTCCAGCGTGTACTGCTCGCCGTCGTCAGCGGCCACCGCCATGCCGGCCGCCCCCCGCACCCGCACCATCAGCTCCCCCAGCGAGCGGTGCCAGTTGGACCACACCAGCTTGCCGATGGACATCTCCGGCCCCGGCACTCCGCCGGCGTCCACCACCGTGAGCATCCGCAGGTTGTTGTACCGCATGATCTCCAATGTGGCGTAAGCCTGGGCCAGCTCCTGGCGGACTACCAGATCATCGGCAGTGCCGTTGGCCCGGGCCTCGGCCAGCAGCGCATCCAGCTCCTGGCGGAAGTAGGTCTGCTGGCCCAGCGTGGACGCCCCCCGCTCGAAGGCCAGCGTTCCCATGGCCACCTCCCAGCCCCGCCCTGGCTGGCCCACCACCAGATCGGCGTCGGTCACCGCGTCGTCGAAGAAGACCTCGTTGAACTCGGTTCCCCCGGTGACCTGCACGATGGGGCGTATCTCGATGCCGGGCTGGTCCATGGGCACCAACAGGTAGGAGAGCCCGGCGTGACGGGCAGAGTCGGGGTCGGTGCGGCACACCACGAAGCACCAGTCGGAGTACTGGGCCAGCGACGTCCAGATCTTCTGGCCGTTGACCACCCAGCGGTCGCCGTCGAGCACTGCCTTGGTGCCCACGCTGGCCAGATCCGAGCCGGCATTGGGCTCGGAGTAGCCCTGGCACCAGAACTCATCGCCCGACAGGATCGAGGGCACAAACCGCTCCTGTTGTTCGGGTGTGCCGTAGGCCACCAGGGTCGGCCCCAGCAAGGTGACCCCCATGTTGGGCAGCCGTCCCGGCCCCCTGGCCTCCACATAGGTCTGGTGGAACAGCACCTGCTCCGTCAGGCTGCACTCCCGGCCACCTAAGCGGGGGGGGAAGTCGATGCCCAGCCAACCTCCGCCAGCCAGCTCGCGCTCCCAGGCGATCTGCTGTTCGGCCGGAATGTCCTCTTGGCCCATGCCGCCTCGGCCCCGCAACCCGGCGAACTCCCCCACCAAGTGCTCCTCCAGCCATGTCCGCACCTCGTCGCGGAAGTCCTTTTCACCAAGGCTGAGATCGAAGTCCATCTGCCGGAAATCTACCGGCGCCCCGGCCAGCTAGACGACCCGCCGCTAGCTCCAGGGTTGGTAGAGGTTGTTGACGGTCGAGGTCTTTGGGGATTTGGGGGTTCTCCCTTGCACTGCGGCAGTCATGGGCGGACACCTCTGTCGGAACGCTCTGGAAGCGGACCTTCTACTGTGCTGTTCTCGGTTTGGGATGTGAGGCGATCTACAGCGGCGACCAGTTCACTGACCTGCATGGCAAGGTCTTCCATCTCCGGTTCCTCCTTGCTGGCAGTAAACCAAGCGGCCAGATTCGTGGTAAGTATCCCGAAGACGGTTATTCCGGCAAGCATCAGCACGATTGCTACCGATTTTCCACCAGTAGTCTGGGGGGAGATGTCTCCGTAACCGACGGTGGTCGCGGTGACGATTGTCCACCAGACCGTCTCGCCCAATGAGTCGATACCGCCACCGCCACCGTCCTCGAATACCCAAACACCGACAGCCGACGCTGCGATTAGCGCTATAGCAGCCGCCAGCACCCAGCGGCCCGAGGTGTTTGCCCAAATCCGCTTCGCCGTGTACCAGCCTCGTTCTGCAAATGCCACCAGCTTGAGAATCTTCAGCACCTTCAGGACCCGAACCGACCTCAAAGCACGCAACGGCATCAGGACAGGAATCAGTGTCAGCGCAACGATGGCGAAGTCGTACCACTTGCGTACTGCATATCCAGCGCGCCCCGAACCGTGCAATACCAGTCTCACACCCAACTCAACGGCGAAGACTCCAGAGATCGCCCAGTTCAAAGGCCCGGCCAACGACTCTGCCCACGAAGAAGACCCCTCGAACACCAACAGCGGGATACTCCCCAGCGCCAGCACCAGCATCGGCCAATCGACAGCCGTCTCCCACCGCTCAATATTCGTCGCCCCGGCGCTTTGGTGATCATCCCCCATATGGGAAGTGATTTTAGGCTTGCACCGCCGCCCCTACCGCCTGAACAGCAATCGACCCTCTGAGATGCTGGAATCTTCCAATCCATTGGGTCACGGGGTGAGGGTTCGCTACGGTGCGTGGGCAAGGGGAACCGTGCGGTCTGATCCCCGTGTGGGAGCATCGTCCAACGAGCAGCAAGGAGAAGCGGGCGTGGCGACTCAGCCAGTCGGAAGACTGACGGGCCCATATGGACTAGAGGGGGCTCGGAGGATCAGGCCTCGTCGGTCCGTACTCGGATGGTGTGCCATCCGGTGGCGCCATCGGGAGCGGGGTCGCTGGTCTCTGAGGTCTGGGTGGTTCCGGTGCCGTCGGTGGCCCGCACCCTCACCTGGTGTTCGCCGGGGGTGGCGTTCCAGGTAACCATCCACTGCCTCCAGGAGTTGATCGTGGTCTCGCGGCTGAGCTCGGCCTCCACCCACGACTCATCGTCCACCTGCACCTCCACCTTGTCGATGGAGCGGCTGGGGGCCCAGGCCACCCCGGCAATCGCCGTGGGGCCGGGATCGATGGTGGAGTCCCGGCGGGGCACGTCGATGCGGGACTGGGTCTTGATCGGCCCTTGCTTCGACCAGCCGCGGGGGATCCAGTAGCCGTCGAAGGCCTCCCAGGTGGTGAGCTCGATTTCCGACAGCCACTTGGTGGCCGATACGTAGCCGTAGAGCCCGGCCACCACCAACCGGGCCGGGAAGCCGTGGGAGATGGGCAGCGGCTCGCCGTTCATCTGCACGGCCACCATGGCGATCCTCCCGTCGAGGGCCACCTCGGTGGGAAAGCCCGCGGTCCATCGGTCCACCGATCGGCCCACTATCTGCGTGGCCCTGGGCTGCACTCCGGCCTGGTCCAGCACGGTGGCCAGCGGCACTCCCACCCATTCGGCGTTGCCCACCAAGCGGCCGCCCACCCGGTTGGACACGCACGACAGGGTCACTTGCTCTCGAACCAAGCCCAGGTCGAGCAACTCATCGAAGCTGATCTCCACCTCTCGGTCCACCATGCCGTGGATCCGCAGCGACCAGTCTTGGGGGTCGATCTGGGGGTACGACAGCGCGGTGTCGATCAGATAGAAGTCCTCGTTAGGGGTGATGAGCGGCGCAATCCCAGCGATGTGGTCGAAGTTGGGCTCCCGAACCGGCTCGGCGGTGACCGAGGGCGTGGCTTCAGCAGTGGGATCCCCCGTCGCCTCGGGGGTGCCATCGGCACCCGGTGTCGAGGTCGCTTCAGCCGTCGCAGTCGGAGTAGACCCTGCTTGAGCGGTAGCAGTCGGGGTGGACCGGGCGGTCGGGGTGGCGACTGTGCGTCCTTGGAGGGCTTCGGCAACCCCCTCGCGGGCTCCTTCTACGGTGTCGCGCCGTCGCAGCCATCGCCCGAGCAGGCCTCCAGCCAGAGAAGCCCCGGCCATGATGCCCACCGCCCCCACGAAACGGCGCCGGTCGTTGAACCGGCCCCGACCCACCATCGGCACCGGTAGGGCGTCAGCATCTGAGGGCTCTTCATCGCCCGCGGCCGGCGAGAACAATGCCAGCGCATACAGGGTCATGAACACCGCGATGCCAAAGGCACCTGACAGCAGACCCGACATCCATCCCAACCCATCGCTGGACAGGGGGTTGCGGGCCGCGGCCCACCCGCCGACCACCGCGAACACCACCAGTCCAGCGGGCATCGCCCACCAGCGCTTTCGGGAGGGCCAGCCCAGCACCGCGCCGAGAAGGACCGAGACCACCACAATGCCCCACACCAGCGCGGGCTTCTGGTTGCTGCCTAGGGTGTCGATGGACCAGCGGGCGATGAAGCCCGGGGTGTTATCGACGATGATGTCAGCCACCGAGACCACCAGCGACGGGATCTTGCGGCTCAGCCCGGACAGGATTTCGCTAAGGCCGAGGGCACTTCCTGCGGCCACGATTCCAGCGGAGATTGCTTGGAACGGCGAGATGACCGCTGGCCGCGGGGCTGATGCGGTCACTTCCGATTCGCTCATTTCTGTATTCCGATCAGCTAGGCCGGGATGTCTTCATCCGGCATTGTTGAACTAAGGCTATTGTGATTTTCCGCCTTCTGGGCCGACAAACCCGCTACCAGGAGCCAGTCTATGGAACTCGTGCCAATCGGCACCCGCTTGCACGCCTGTTTGCAGCCCGATGCCGCCATTCTCCAACAGCAGTGGGCCTCGTGATCCAATGACGCCGTTGGAGGCCTTGGGCGCCGACCAACGGTGGCGGGAGTTGGCCCAAAGCCAGGGGGGACGACTGGGCCGGGTGGTGCAGGTGGACCGGGGTGAGTGCGAGGTGATGACCGACGACGGCCAGATCCGAGTCTCGTCCGATTCCCAGAGAGCCCAAGACGATGTGGCCCCCGTGACCGGCGACTGGGTTACCGTCGTTCCCGGCCCCGATTACAGCCCCGCGGTGGAACAGGTGCTGGAGCGCCGCACGCTGGTGGTACGGCGGGACCCGGCCGAGCACGCCCGAGCCCAGACACTGGTGGCCAACGCCGACGTGGTGGGGGTGGTACATGGCCTCGACCGCCGCATCAATCCGGCCCAGCTTGAGCGCTTCTGCGTGGTGGGCTGGCAATCGGGGGCGGCGATAGCGGTGATCCTGGCCAAAGCCGACCTCCGCCGCCATCCCGACCGAGACGCAGCGAAGGCCGCCGCCTTGGCCCCAGGGGCGACGGTGGTGGTCACCGCGGCGCTGCGGGGCGAGGGCCTCGACCGCCTGGCTGCCCTGTTGGAACCAAACCGCACCCTGGCGCTCTTGGGTCCGTCAGGGGTGGGCAAGTCGACGCTGATCAATGCCCTGGTGGGAACCGAGGTACAGGCCACCCAGGAGGTGCGGACGGGCGACGCCAGAGGCCGCCACACCACCATCGCCCGGCGGCTCATCTCTCTGCCCGGCGGCGGGTCGATAGTGGACACACCCGGCATCCGGGCGGTGGGGCCGTGGGATGCCTGGGAGGGGCTGGCCGCGGCCTATGCCGAGGTCGACGCGCTCGACCACGAGTGCCGCTTTGCGGAGGACTGCTGGCATCAGGGTGAGCCCGGCTGCGGGGTGGCCGGCAATGTGGATCCGGGCCGCCTGCGGCGCTACTTGGAGCTGGCCGAAGAGTTGGCTGACCAGGACCTAGACCGGGCTCGTCGTAGGCGCAAGTAACCTTCCTCGGCCTAGCCGATTAGATGGACAGGGGTCCGGTGGCTCAGTTGGTGCCGCCGGAGTCGCGGAACGGGGGCACTCCGAGTCGCGTTAGCGGGCTTCGGCCTCGGCCTGGGCGCGGATTCGGATTTCCTCCTGCTCCTCGGTTCGGGCGGGTAGGTGGTGGGTCAACCAGCCGCCGTCCACGAACAGCGTGTGGCCGGTTATGTAGGAGGCTTCGTCGCTGGCCAGAAACACCGCGGCGTCGGCGATGTCGCCAGGCTCGCCAAAGTGGTTGAGCGGAATCATCTCCGCCATCCCCTTTTCGAGTTCTGGCACCGCTCGCAACCCCTCGGTCATGCGGGTCTTCATGTAGCCCGGCCCCACTGCGTTCACCCGGATGCCGAACTGCCCCAGGGCCATTGCCCCGCTGCGGGTCAGCGAGATCACCCCGGCTTTGGACGCAGCGTACGCCGGGGTCTGGGGATGGCCCTCCGCCCCGAGGATCGAAGCAGTGTTCAGCAGCACACCGCCGCCGCCTCGCGCCACCATGTGGCGGGCCGCGATCTGATTGCACAGAAACACCCCGGTCAGGTTCACCTCGAGCATCCGGCCCCAGAACTCGTCGTCAATATCCAGGTACGAAGGGGAGTTGGCGATACCCGCATTGGCCACCATGACGTCCAGCCGTCCGTGGCGCTCCACTGCTCCGTCCACCAGGGCCTGCACCGATTCCCGATCGGACACGTCGCAACTCTTAGCTTCCACCCCTAGCTCGTCGGCCACCTGCTCCATGGCCGTCTCGTCCACATCGGCGATCACCACTACCGCCCCCTCGGCGGCGAATTTGCGGCTGATGGCCTCTCCCAGTCCGTTGGCCCCGCCGGTGACGATGGCCACCCTTCCTTCCAAGCGCATGCTCATGGTGACATCTTGGCAAACCCCGCTCTCCGGCATCGATGTCAGGCCAGGGCAATCGCCTCCTCGATGCGAGCGGAGGCAGACGGGATGCGCTAGAAACCTCGCATGCCGAGCGCAACGCCATTAGCAGACAAGATCGCGGCCGTCACCGGAGGAGGCGGGGGAATCGGAGGCGGTATCTCCCGACTGTTCGCCGAAGCCGGTGCCGCGGTGGTGGTCAATGACATCGACGCAGGCCTGGCCAATGCCGCGGTGGGCGACATCACCGACGCCGGAGGACGGGCCATCGCGGTGGTGGGCGACATCACCGACGCCGATGTGGTGGCCGAGTTCCACCGAGCGGCAGTCGAGTTCGGCGACGGCCGAGTGGACGTGCTGGTCAACAACGTGGGCGACTACCGGCCGGGCGCGGGCAAGTTCATCCGCACCACCGAGGCCGACTGGGACGCCCAGATCAACATCACCTTCCGCCATGTCCTGCGCTGCACCCGCGCGTTCTTGCCCACCATGGTGGAAGGAGGCGGCGGCGCCATCGTGAACGTGTCCACCGTGGAGGCCATGCGGGCCATGCCCCGCATCGCGGTGTACTCGGCGTCCAACGCCGCCATCATCGCCTTCACCCGATCCATCGCCCTGGAGATGGCCGACCAGAACATCCGGGTCAACTGCATCGCCCCCGACATGGCCGACACCCTGCAAACCCCCCTCGACCAGATGCTGCGGGGCCGCCCCCTAGAGCAGGTGTCCCGGCTGATCCCCCTGTGCCGATTCGGCAACCCCGACGACTATGCCGAGGTCGCCCTGTTCTTGGCCTCCGATCAGTCCCGTTTCATGACCGGCCAGACCATCCCGGTGGACGGCGGCACCATGACCGCCCAGGGCTGGTACCGCCGGGCCGACGGCCGCGGCTTCACCAACCTCCCCGACGCCCCCTGAGCACTCCGAATCTGCCAGGTTTGCTCAATCCAGGCCGTGTTGGGGGAGGCGTCCGTTGGCGATCATGGTGAGGCTGCCGGTGCCGGTCTCATCGCCGTCGTCTGTGGTGACCGTCACCGGGGCGATGCGGTGCATAGGGGTGAACACCTCGCCGGAGGCGGGCACCACATCCGCGGGGTGGCTTACATCCCAGATCTCGTGCTCGATGTGCGACTCTCCCCGGTACACGCCGAGGCCGAGCTCGTCGTTCCAGCCGCCGCTGTAGCCCAGCCCGGCCATGGCCACCGCCGAGCCCAGCGGCGTCGAACACAGCCGCAGCGAACCGCCGTCGTCCAAACTCACCGCCATATCGGCCGACGAGAACCGCCGGGTGCCGGCAAAGAAGTCCAACGACAGATCGGCCTGGGTGACGTGACGGTCGATGTCGGGAGCGTCCCGGTCTCGGATGAGCCCGGTGAGGTACACCCGCTCGGTTCCTCGCTCCATGATCTGCACATGGCCGGCCCGACGGTTTGTGGAGAAGAACAGGAAGTAGAACAGCGTGCCGACTTCGCTGTGGCGCCGAGGCTGGCCGGTCACCGGCTCGGGAATGCCCATCGCGGGGCGCACTCCCCAAGAGTGGTCCCGGCCACCCCACCAGCCGTCGACCGTCAAGCCCTCGTCGCCGATTGTGATCCAGCCGTCCACTACTCCCACCTGGTTGAAACGCTGGTAATCCTGGGTAACCCGGCCCCGCTCCCGCTCCACGTGGGGCTTCTCGATCTCCGGGGCCAGCTCGGCCCGCCACACCAGATCGCAGGCGATGGAGTGATCGCCGGGGGCCAAGATCACTCGCAGCTCCTCCAGCGGGGCCGTCGGCTCCACCCGCATCGGCCCCACCTCGGGCTCCAGGCGGGGGCGCAATGCCCGCGACACCCGCAGGTTGTGCTGGGTGCCGCCCCGAACCATCACCACCCCGCCGTCGAGCACGTTCATGTTGTTGTACGACCCCATGGTGAACTGCACCGCGGCCTGCCCGGCCGGGTCGTAGATGGCGAACCAATAGCGGTCGAAGAACCGGGGGTCCGACGTGCCGACATGCTCGAACGGCTCGGCGATCTGATGCCACAAGGTGTCGTCTAGAGGTCCGAGCATGGTTACTTCAGCCTTTCGATGGAATCGGACAGATAGGCCCGCACCGCGGGTGACGGCTCGGTTGCGGCCATAATCTCATCGGTAAGCCGGGCCCGCAGCCCCCGGTGATATTCCTCGGCCGCGGCCAGATCGGGCACCCCGGGCACCGCTTCGTCCAACACCGCGGGCTCGACGCCCAGCACCTCCTCCAGCGCCCGGAGGTCGGCCACCAAATCGGGCAGCACTTGGGGCCAGCGGGCCGCAGCATGTTCCAGCGCGGCGGCCGCGTAGGTCACCTGCTCTTGGGCATAGGGGTCGCCCACCTGAGGAGCCACCAGCTCCACAAGCACCCTGCGGGCCCCCTCGATCTGCTCGCTCAGCGTGGGTCTCATCGCTACCCTCCCTCGGTTTGGGCCAACAGCACTTTGCCCAGCAGTCCAGCACCGGACCACACCCGCTGGGTGCGGCCTTCGCAAAAGCTGCGCACCCCGGTCATGGCGATGGCGGCCAGCTTGAAATTGGCCAGCACCTGCCAGAAACGGAGCGCGGCCCGATCCACAGTCCGCCCGGTGCGGGCCTCATAGGCCGACACCAAGTCGTCTGCCTCCCACCGTCCGGCAATCTGGTGCTCTATCCGGCGCAAGGGGTTGGTCACCCACCCGACATCCTCGGTCGGATCGCCCAGATGGACTGTCTCCCAGTCCAGCAGCACCTGCACTCGGTCGTGGTCAAACAGCACATTGCCCGGCTTGATGTCGCCGTGAACCACGGTGATCTCGCCGGCAGCCGGACGGTTGCGGCGCAGCCACTGCTCGATCAGAGCCAGCACCGGCTGAGGCTCCAATGACTGGCGCTCGATCACCGCGGCCCATTCATCGATGGCCGCGGTCGCCGGATCGCTCGGCACGGCCAGCGCTTCGTCGAGCCCGGCGACCCGCCAGTCCAGGGCGTGGACCTCGATCATCAAGTCCACCATCTGAGAGGCGATAGCCGCCCTGGTGTCCTCATCGAACCGGCCTTGGCCGCCTTCCAGAATGAAGTGGTCGTTGAACCCGTCGTAGCGGGTCATAACCAGCGCCGGGCGACCCAACTCCGATCCGTCGGCATCCAACCACACCACCTCGGGGGCCCGCACCGGCTGGTCGTGCAGTCGCCGCAGCACCTCGTACTCCACCCGGCGGTCAGTCTCCAGCACGCTGCCCACCGGATCGCGCCGCAAGAACAAGCGACGTCGACGCCTCTGTCCTTCCTCTTCCCAGAACAAGTCGAACGGCCAGTTCTCCCTTGACTGTCCCCCGGTGGCTCGGGCCTCGCCCTCAACCCGAATCCCGTCCACATCCCCCAATCGACGCCGAATGAACTCCTCCAGCGCAACATCAAAATCACTGGTCATCAGCGCAACACGCTAGTAGCGCAGGTCTGAGTGGAGCTGAGCGGACTCGAACCGCCGGCCTCCTCGTTGCGAACGAGGCGCTCTAGCCAACTGAGCTACAGCCCCAAATGCCGAATCAAGCCTAATGGGGGCCGCGCGCCGAACCGCGATTGGAATCAGCAGAGTCCGCAGGAAACAGAGATCAGCGCTGGCCGCCGGAAGCGACGTCCCACGAGCGGGTCTGCGGGTCATCCACATCGATGGGATTGAGCCGCTCCTCGCGGGTCCGCTGGTGCTGGACCAGCAGCATTGCGTAGCCCAGCAACAGAGCGTCAATCAGCAGGTGGACCACCAACGCGAAACCGCCTAGGTAGACGGCGAGAATAAACGAGGCCAGCGCGCCCCCTATAAGGGTCACAAGAATGCGACGCCGCCGACGGCGGGCGTCGATCGAGGTCCGAGGCATGCCCCGAGTCGAATTCGAAGCCATCTGAGAAGCGTACACCCGAGGAGGCAAGGAGATATTGGGCCGAAGGGCTACCACTGGGGCCGCCATGGCTCCCCGCTCTGCCAAACGGGGATGCACCGAGCGAAGGGGAGTGCCGAATCCCAATTGCGGCGAACGGCGCTTGCTACCGAACTGTCCGTTGCGCGCCCTGCGGATCAGGGGCGGTAGCAAAAAGGCAGCCCATGCGGCCGCCAAGATCATGAGCAACACTGATGTCACCAATCTCGGAGATCCCTTACAGAATTAATGGTAAGCCGCAAAAATGCGCTCACTGGTGGATGGTCGCGAATCATCCCCTTCTGAAATACCTCTGAACGGTACGTGACTATCCGCCGTTGGACATTACAGGGACTTGACACTTGTTACGGTTCTACTACAGAAAGTCCACCTGCGCCACCTGTTCTCGCCCGGGCGCTTGGCGGTCAATCGTCGTAGGCCGCGTCGGCATCCCCCACACGCCGGTAAGGGCCTGAGCGCCCACCGGTTTTCTCCCAAAGTGCGACCTCGCCGATCACCATTTCCTTGTCCCGAGATTTGCACATGTCGTAGACGGTGAGTGCAGCAACTGAGCATGCAGTCAGGGCTTCCATCTCCACCCCCGTCCGGTCGACCGTCTCCACTTCAGCCTCAATCTCGATGTAAGTGTCCTCGATCCGAAAGTTCACCAACACTGCCCCAACCAGTAGCGGATGGCACAGAGGAATGAGCTCGGGGGTGCGCTTGGCCGCCTGGATGCCCGCCACCCGGGCCACCGCCAGCACATCCCCCTTGCCAATGGCCCCCCGGGCCACGGCTGAGGCAGTGTCCGCGCTCATGAACACCTTGGCCCGGGCGATAGCCCGCCGGTGCGTTGGATCCTTGGGGGTCACGTCCACCATTCGGGCTCGGCCGAGGGGATCTAGGTGGGTGAATCCGACGTCGGTCACCTCAGCCGCCGATCTGGGACATCGAACGGCCGGGGCGGATGAAGTGCACCTGGTTGATGGCGTGCCCGGCCCACTTGTCGGCCACCACGCCGGAGATGACCGCGGCGATATCGTCGTCGCTCGCCCCCGAGCGAACCAGGCTGCGGAGATCGTGCTCGTCCACTGCGAACAGGCAGTTGCGGAACATGCCTTCGGCGGTGAGCCGCACCCGGTCACAGCTATCGCAGAATGCGTCGGTCACGCTGGCGATCACGCCGAACGAGCCCCGCCCGTCGGCGTAGTGCCATACCGCGGCTGGTGAGTGCGACCGCTCGACGGGGGCCAGTGGATACGCCTCGCCCACGGTAGCCACGATCTCTTCGAGGGTGACCACCTTGTCATTGCTCCACGACTGGTCGGCGTCCAGCGGCATGAACTCGATGAACCGGACTTCCACTCCCTTTTCCCGACCGAAGCGGGCGAAGTCCACGATCTCGTCGTCGTTGATGCCCCGCATCATCACCGCATTGATCTTGACCGGGTTCAATCCCGCGGCCAGGGCGGCGTCAATGCCATCGAGCACCCGGTCCAAGTCATCTCGTCGGGTGAGACGCTCGAACCGGTCGGGCCGGAGGGAGTCGAGCGAGATGTTGATCCTTCGCAATCCGGCGGCGGCCAATTTGTCGGCCAGAAGGCCCAGGGTGGCTCCGTTGGTGGTCAGCGCCAAGTCGACGCCCAGCGCGGCCAGCTTTTGAACCAGCACCGGGAGGTTGGCCCGCACGGTGGGCTCCCCGCCGGTGAGCCGGATGCTGTCTATGCCGAATCGGTCCACCATCAAGGCGGCAATGCGCTCGATCTCCTCGAAGGTGAGCAGGTCTTCGCGGGGCAGCCAGTCGAGCCCGTCGGCGGGCATGCAGTATGTGCAGCGGAAATTGCATCGGTCGGTCACCGAGATTCGGAGATCTCGATGGACCCGACCGTAGCCATCGATCAGCGGCACGCTCACTCCCCCATTCTGACCTAATAAAGCGCCGGACACACTGTGGAACGCCAAACCAGCCTGGGAACCAGAGCCCACTAGCGCAGGATCAGCAGCGACACCGGATCACCCGCATCGAGCCCTTCGCCGTCGGGCAGCACGGCCAAAGCGTCGGCTGCGGCCATGGCTGAGAGCTGGTGCGACCCCTGTCCTCCAGCCGAGCCGGCCAAGAACTCGCCGTCTGCGTAGTCCACTCGCACCCGGGCGAAGTGGGTCTTGCCGTCGGGTCGGCGGCGCAGCGGCTTGGCCATCCGACCCATCACCGGCTGACGACGCCAGGTGCCGGGCCGATGTCCCATCATCTTGCGCAAGCCGGGGCGGGCGAACAGTTCGAACGACACCATGGACGAAACCGGGTTGCCGGGCAGCCCGAACACCGGTACGCCCTCGACCACGCCGAATGCCAGAGGCTTGGCCGGCTTGATGGCCACCTGCATCCACGACATGTCGCCGATCTCGTCGAGCACCTTCTTCACATAGTCGTAGTCGCCCATGCTCACCCCGCCCGAGGTCAAAAGGGCGTCGCACTTCTCCACGCCCGCCCTGATCCCCGCGGCGATCTCCGCCTCATCATCGGCCAAGCTCCCCAAGTCCACCGGCTCACACCCAGCCTCGGCCAAAAGCGCCAGCAGCGTGTGGCGGTTGGAGTCGCGGATCTGCCCCACCTTCAGGGGCTGTGGCCCCTCCACCAGCTCGTCGCCGGTGGACATGACCCCCACCCGGGCCTTGGGCCGCACCTTCACCTGGTACATGCCCAAGCTGGTGAGCACCCCCAAGTGCCCGGGGGTCAGTACCTCTCCCGGTTCGAACACCGTCTGGCCCACCGCCAAGTCCTCGCCGGCCCGGCGAATGTGGTTGCCCGCGGGCACCGACTGCGCCACTGTCACCGTGGAGCCGTCAGCACTGGTCTCGGTGAGCTCAACCATGACCACCGCGTCCGAGCCGGTGGGGATCACCGCGCCGGTCATGATGCGCGCCGCCTGCCCGGCTCCCACGGCCACGTCGGGCGGCGCACCTGCGGCAATCGTGCCCGCGATGGCCAGGGTCACCGGGGCGTCGGCCACATCAGCCGACCGCACCGCGAAGCCGTCCATAGCCGTGTTGTCGAACGGGGGCACCAACTCGGGTGCCAGCACGGTCTCGGTGGTCACCAGTCCTCGGGCGTGGTCTACGGACACGACCGCCTCAGCTAGCACGTTGCAGCCGGCCAGCACCCGCTGTTGGGCTTCGGATAGCGGGATCATCACCAAAGGGCCGGTTCTTCCCTGCGCCACATGCGGCGAATGTTCTCATGGTGGCGGACAAGAACCACTACCGCCACTCCGATCGCCACCCCGACCTCCGGGGCCGGCCAACCTTGAACGGCCACCGCGGCCGGCGCGGCCGCCGTCGCCATCAACGAGGCCGCCCCGGCCCGTTTGGTTGCGGCCAGAGTCACTCCCCACACGCCGATGAGGATCACCCCCACCACCGGGGAGAGTGCCAGCAGCATCCCCCCGAACGTGGCCACACCCTTGCCCCCCTCGCGATAGCGCCCCAGCGGCACGATGTGGCCCACCACAGCCGCCGCCCCGCACGCCGCCCCCACCAGTAGGTCTCCGAATATCAGGCCGAGCCCACCAGCAATGAACCCCTTGCCCACATCGCTGAGAAGAACCCAAGCCGCTGGCCACCGCCCCGCCACCCGGTACACATTGCTGGTCCCCGGATTCTTCGACCCCTCCCGCGTCGGATCATGCCCCGTATACCTCCCCACCAAGAGCGCGCCAGGAAAAGTCCCCCACAAATACCCCACAAGGACCAAAACCCATTCCCAGCCCACGCGCCAACAATACTGAAATGCGCCCCGCCCGACGCTGGTACCCCCCTCAGATAGCCAAAAAACGCAACTCGCCTCTATCCTTTAACTCCGTGCCCGCCTACGACTACAACTGCCAAACCTGCGGCACCCGCTTCGAGATCATCCAGTCGTTCTCCGAAGATTCTCTAACCGTTTGCCCCCAAGCCGACTCGATCGCCAGCCCCGCAGCCTGCACCCAGCCTGGCCAAGGCCAAGTAGCCAAGGTCTTCAGCGTCCCCAGCATCACCTTCAAAGGCGATGGCTTCTACCGCAACGACAGCCGCTCGGGAACCAAGTCATCCACCATGGCCGGCTCCTCGTCCAACGGCGACAGCACCAACGGCCCGGAGAAGTCCAGCTCTGAAAAGTCCGACTCTGAGAAGTCCAATTCAGCCAAGCCCGACAGCAGCTCATCGCAGTCCTCCAGCCGCGAGCCGGCCAAAGCCGCCTCAAGCTCTTCAGACGACTAGATGCCCGAGATCGGCGTCATCGGCGGCTCCGGTCTTTACTCTCTGCTAGAAGACGCAGTCGAAGTATCGGGCGACGATGCCTTCGGATCGCCGTCGGGGCCCATCACCATCGGCTCGGTTGACGGCATCGAGGTGGCCTTCCTGGCCCGCCACGGTCCCGGCCACCGATACCCGGCCCACAAGGTCAACTACCGGGCCAACCTGTGGGCGCTTCGCCAGGCCGGAGTGCGGGCCATCTTTGCTCCCTGCGCCTGCGGTTCGCTGCGCCCAGAACTGGCGCCCGGCCATGTGGTGGTGTGCGACCAGCTGGTCGACCGCACCTCGGGACGGGCCGACACCTACTTCGACACCGTCACCAACCACGTCTCTCTGGCCGACCCCTACTGCGACGAGCTCCGCCACGCTCTGTTGGATGCAACCAGGGCTGAGGGCATGGTTGCCCACGACGGCGGCACCATGGCGGTGATCTCCGGCCCCCGCTTCTCCACTCGGGCAGAGTCGCTCTGGTTTGCCGCCAACGGCTGGGACGTGGTCGGGATGACCCAGTACCCCGAGGCCGCTCTAGCCGCCGAACTGGGCATCTGCTACGCCACCGCGGCTTTGGTCACAGACCACGACGCCGGACTGGAAGACGACCCCGACACCAAGCCCGTCACCCAAGAAGAGGTGTTCGCCTTCTTCGCCCAAAACGTCGATCAAATGCGGTCAGTGCTCTTCGGCGCCATCCGAGCCATAGCCCCCAACCTCCCCGACTGCTCCGCCCGCACCAACGGCATCGACCCACCCCTGCCCCCCTTCTGACCCTTTCCAATCACTTGCGCCGCAGGTAGCCTGAACTTCGCTTCTCCCATTTTGAACTTGGCAGAGGCGCGCCGGTGGACGCATCAACGGAAAATGTCGGCCAACCCCTCACTTGGCGGGGGTCGCTTCTGGCCCGGCTTCCGGGTGGGCGACGCAGCTATTGGCTGGTTGTGGCCGCGGCCGCGGCAACCACTGGGCTGGTGGTGGCGGCCATTGCCGGGTTGGCCGGGGGCGGACCCTCTTTGGGCGAACTCACCCCGGTGGTGGTGGTTACCCAGCCCATCGAGGCCGGAGAGCCGCTAGACGAGTACAACACCGAAGCCCGCCGTTACCCGGCCCTAACCCTGCCCGACCACGCGGTGTCTGCCCTGAATGGCGACGAGGTGGCTTCGGCCGCCCTCCATCCCGGCGATGTGGTGACCTCGGCCCGGCTGGGCGGGCTGCCCATCGGGGATCGCACCGAGGTGGCCATCCCCGCCCACACCGCCCTGCCCCCGCTGGCCCCCGGCGACCGGGTGGACTTACTGGTAACCCTGCCCATCTCCAATGAAAATGGCGCCCAATCCCAGGCCACGCTCACCGTGGCCTCCGCTGCGGTGGTCACCGACAAGGCCGAGCACGCCGTCACCATCGCAGTCACAAACGAGGAGCTGCTACCTGTGGCCTCTGCGGTGATCCAGGGCTCGGTCACCTTGGCCCTCGTGCAATCGGGCTGACCGCCGCACCGCGTTGGGCCAAAGACCCCTGAGTATCCCCCCTTGCGCCGTGACAATAGGCAGTAATTGTGGTGTGATTATATCCAGTAATTATCCTGTGAATTTATCCAATAATGAGAGATCTCCGGTAGTCTGCTGATATGGACGACTACACCGTCCGAATTGCCGACAGCGTTCTGACCCGCCATCTCGAGGCTTGGCCGGCGGAGTTCATTACTGGACCGCGGGCAGTGGGCAAGACCACAACGGCGCTTCGCTACGCGCCATCCGCGCTGCGCCTTGACCGGCCCGCCGAGTTGGGTGTGGTGCTAGACGATCCGGACGCAGCGATAACCGAGGGTCCGTTTCCCCTGCTTATTGACGAGTGGCAGCATGCCCCTGATGTGCTGGCTGCCGTCAAACGAGCCGTCGATGCCAGCCCCCGTCAGCCAGGCCGGTACATCATCACAGGGTCGGCCCGCAACGACCTCCACATCGGCCAGTGGCCCTTGACCGGACGTGTCTTGCCGTTGTCGCTATGGCCGCTGACCGGGCGCGAGCGGTTCGGCGATGCGACGGCTCCTTCACTGTTCGACCGCTGGGACACAAAAAACAGGTTCGCGATACCGGCGAACCCTCCCAACGTGCTCGGCTACTTGGACATCGCCCTAGATGGCGGCTTCCCCGGCGCCATCGCAGCCGCAGCTGGGGGTGCCCGCGAGGACTGGATGCGCGCCTATGTAGATATTGCGGCAACCCGCGACCTCGACGAGCTTTCACCAGGAGCCGGACGGCGGAGGAGCCCCGAATCCCTTCGCCGGTATTTCACTGCCTGCGCGCTGCACACATCCGGCGTGGTCCCTGACACCGCGTTGGCGCAGGCCGCCGACCTGGACCGCCGCACGGGTCTGGGCTACCACGAGATGCTGACCGTCCTACGCCTCATCCAAGACGTCCCCGCGTGGCACGCCAACCGGCTCAAGCGGCTCACGTCGATGCCAAAGCGCTATCTGACCGACGCCGGACTCGCCGCGTGGCTGGTTGGCACAGGACGCGAAGCACTCGCACGCGACGCCCATGCCCGCGGGCGGATCATCGACACCTACGTAGCCGCGCAGATTCGAGTTGAGGTTGAGGCCGCGGTTCAACAAGCACGCCTTTACCATCTGCGCACCCAAAGCGGAGAGCGAGAAATCGATCTCGTGGTGGAGTTCGGCCAACGGATAGCGGCATTCGAAATCAAGACCGCTAGCGCACCCGCGCGACGCGATGCCCGCCACATCGCCTGGTTGCGTGACCAGCTTTCACCCGAGCAATTCGCTGGCGGTGTGGTATTCCACACCGGCCCTCGTCGCTATTCACTGGGTGACCGCATAGAAGCAGTACCCATAGCCGCCCTCTGGGGCTGAGAACCCCCGGTGAGCCGCAATCCAACGATCAGTCACCTTGGCCCTCGTGCAATCGGGCTGACGAGAGGGTGCTCAGCGCACCGAAGCGGCGATCAGGCTGAGCACCAGCAGGGCCACCAACACCCGGTATATCGCGAAGGGGCCGAAGCTGCGGGTGCGCACTAGGGCCAGCAGCCCCTTGACCGCGGCGAATCCGGTGACCGCTGATGCGGCCGTGCCCCAGGCAAACCCAGCCCGGGCATCAGCGGGGATGCCGCTCCAGCCGCCGATGTCGATTAACAGATACACCCCGGCCCCGGCAATCACCGGCACGCTCATCAGCATGGCCAGCCGAGCCGCCGCCTCCCGGTCGAAGCTGAGCAGGCGCCCTGCGGTCATGATGACACCAGAGCGCGACACGCCGGGTTGGAGCGAGCAAGCCTGGGCCAGGCCCAATAGCAGCGCGTCTCGCACCCCCACGTCATCGGTGCGCCGACGACCCTGGCGCCGGTCGGCCCACCACAGCAGGATGCCGAAAACGCCCAGCATCACCGCGGTTAGCCATACCTCGTCGCCGGCCTCGTCGATCACCGAACGCAGGCCCACTCCCACCGCGGCGGCCGGAATGGTGGCCAGCACCAGCAGCCACCCCAGCCGGCCCTCGGCTGTCATAGGCCTCTGGCGATTCACCACTGCGCCGATGCCGTCTCGCACCAGCGCCCACACCTCCCGGCGCAGGCAGGCCACCAACCCCACCAGCGTGCCCAAGTGGAGGGCCACGTCGAACGCCTTTTTGAGGTCGTCGTCGCCCTCGAAATCGTCCCACTCGGCCAGCCAGGGGATGATCTGCAAGTGCCCGCTGGACGACACCGGCAAAAACTCGGTCAGCCCCTGGGCGATGCCCAGCAAAATGGCGTGCAGGATCGACATGGCCGCTACCAGCGGCTACCCATCAGGCCCCGGACATGGTGACTTCGGCCACCACCAGCGACACTCCGGCCGAGCTCATCGGCAGCCAGGTGAGATCGGACCCCACCGCGGCCACATCGAGCAGCATCCGCTGGAGGGTGGAGGCAATGGTGATCTCCCTCACCGGCTCGGCCAACTCGCCGTTGCGGATGCGCAGCCCCTCGGCGCCGGTGGAGAAGTCGCCGCTCACCGGGTTGACCCCTGAGTGCAGGCCCGACACCCCTTGCACCAGCACCCCGTTGTCGATGCCAGCGATGAG
The DNA here is from genome assembly GCA_965208505.1 of Acidimicrobiales bacterium. Classification (GTDB taxonomy): domain Bacteria; phylum Actinomycetota; class Acidimicrobiia; order Acidimicrobiales; family Bin134; genus Poriferisocius. The sequence continues at coordinate 3,747,631 of OZ242339.1, read as the reverse complement.
CTCGCTCGGCGACCGGTCGCCGGGCACCAGCCAGAGCGCCTGGCAGCCCACTCCGGGGGTGCTGGCATAGCCCCGCACCGCCGACCCGGTGGAGGCGGTGCCCGAGCGGCGGCCCGTGTAGCTGTTGTGCAGGAACCGCTCAAGCCGACCGCCGCCGATCAGCAGGTTGCGCCGGGTGGCCAGGCCCTCTCCGTCGGCGTCGGAGGCGGTGAATGCCTCGGGGTTGGTGGGGTCGTCCACCAGGGTGACGCCAGCGGCGGCCACCTGCTCGCCCAGGCGGTCGGCGAACAGCGACCGGCCCTTGAGCACCGCCTCGCCCGACAGGGTGCCGCCGATGATGCCCAAGAACTGTGCGGTGACGAATGGATCGAGCACCACGGTGACCCGCTCGGTGGGGGGTTGGGAGGCCCCCAGCATCCGAGTGGCCCGCTCCACCGCGTCGGCCGCCGCGACAGCCACATCGAGGCTGCCGGGCTCTCGGCCCACCGAGAAGCCGAAGCCGGTCTGGGTCTCGTCACCCTCGGAGGCCAGCGAGTAGGCGGTGAGATAGCACGAGGTGTCCCGCCCCGAGCTGCGGATGCCGGTGGTGGTGGCGATGGCATCGGCGCCCACCGAATCGCCGTAGTCGGCCGACTCCACCCCCACGATGCGGGGGTCGCCGGCCCGCACCTCCCGCTCCAGTTCCAGAGCCAGGTCGATCTTGGCCTCGGTGCTGAATTCCAGCAGGGCCTCGTTGTATAGGTCGAGCTCTGGAGGATCCACCCCGTCGGGCTCAGCCAGCCCGAAGAACTCGTCGGGAGAGCCGAATACCGCGTTGTCGCGGGCCTCGGCCAGGGTCTCTTCCAGCACTTCGGGATCAAGAGTCCCCGCGTGGGCGAACCCCTGGCGGCCATCAGCGATCACCCTGATGCCCACCCCCTGCGACTCGGCCACCGACAGCGACTCGATCTCCCCCTCGTACACCCGCACCTCGGTCTCCTGGCTGTGGCCGACCACCGCCTCAACCTGCTCGCCGTCGCGGCCCCAACCCACGACGCGCTCGGCAATCTCCAGCAATTCCTCGGGTTTCATGCGGCAGCTCCGTTCGCAGCATCCAACAGCATGCCCACAATAGACCCTCCGATGAAAGCTATTCTCGCCACCCTCAATGCCGCAGCCTGCTAAACGAATACCTGTTCTAGTGCTAGTCCCATTCTATTTGTAGAAACCTTGCGATTCTTTCGACCAACTCTCGTAATGGCTCTTTGCACTGTTCGCTGTCTTCGGGCCATCCCATCATTCTGCGGTCTCGGCATCCGATGTACTGAGAATCTAAGTACATATCCATACTAATGGATGAATGTAGGAGAGCGGCGTTTGTACAATAGAAATAACTATTTCCCATTATTGAGCAGTCATGGGGATGGTCGAAGTTGAAAATCGCATGGCCAAGCTCATGAATAACAACACTCGTATATTTAACGCGAGTAAGTTCTTGGCATGGCGAATCAGGAAGGTCAAATAACAGGTAGTAATTGCAATCATCAACTTGATCTCTATAATTTTGCTCAGCAGTTCGCACAACAGCATGGTTTCTAGTTGCGAATCCAATTGCGATCTGCAATGGATCATCTGTAGAGGTGCGGAATTCCTTAGCGTCAACTAACAAAAGAAAGGTTTTATCTATTGTAGGATCGTTGTATTCTTGTCCTACATCTTCATGTGGAGAACAATTATGAATCAGTACATCTGCATTATTTATGGTATTTGAGTACTGTTCTGTATCCCCCCATGGGAGATCAGGTGTCAGAATGCCGCCGAGTAGAAATCTTATACTCACCAGTCCTGACGACTCTCTGAAGTAGAATTCACCCACTGTATTGGTCAATTTTTCGATCTCATTTCTTAAACCAGACTCGGTATATCCCGCGTTATTAGAAGCGCAGTAGTACACATACACATCATGCTGGTTGGTATTCGGAAAACGAAATCGATTCAGTAAAGGATAACCCGCCCAGTAGCACTCAGCGGTGCCGTCGGCGCGCATTCCGCAAACACTAAGATCGCCCGCAGAGATCGCCGTGAACTGTCGCGGGTGCCTTGATGAGAGCACAAACTTATAAGTCTTATAAGTGCTTCTATACTCATGCGCTAAAGTATTTCCCCAGCACTCGATACCGGAATCCGCGCGCAATCCGCATGCATAGGTATTTGATGCGGAGACTGCAGTGAAACTGCCTGAAGGGGCATCCAGCTCGCCGTAGGCGTTTGGAAGATGGAAATCGCGGAGTCCGGACAAAGGCGAATCGCCATTGTCCTGTTGGAGTACTGCTTCAGAACCCCAACATGTGATCGTCTGGTCGGTTTTCAGGCCGCACGAGAACCCGAAACCAGCAGAAACCATAGTGAACTGGCCAGCCGGAGTCTTCAACTCCCCGTGCTCGTTGTCGCCCCAGCATACTATTGCTTGGTCGTCTCGCACCCCGCAGGAGTGTTCATGGCCCGAGGAAACCGCGGTGAACCGGCCTTGAGGGGCAGCCGTTTGACCCTTGTCATTGCGGCCCCAGCAGACAATTGTCTGGTCAACTTTCAGACCACACGAGAACCAGTAGCCAGTAGAGACCGCGGTGTACCGGCCCGGAGGAGCGTCAAGCTGTACATTGGCATCTGTATACCTCCCTAATGCGCTGCCAATAATACGCCAGCAAAGAACAGTCTGGTCAACGCGAACCGCACACGAATGCGCATGACCCACGGAAACAGCCAGAAACCGGTCCGATAGCCTAGCGCGTCGCCCATCAGAAAACTCCCCAAAGAATTCGATAGCGTAAAATCTACTAGCGTGACCTTTGCAGGTAAGGACTCCGTCAACCCGCAGTAAGCACATCTGAAAATTGCCTATTGATAAGGAGCTTAGGCGCTCTCCCGGCGGCAGATACTCTGCTGCGCCAGCTTGTATACAGTCGGGGTCGTTCCCTGGCAAAGACACGCTGTCTTGGATGGCATAAATGAAATCGTCTACTAGTTGCTCCCCGTCCTGCTGTCTCACCAGAGGACTCCAACCACCCTGATCATTACCGCCTCTCCAAAAGCGGTAGTAGTGGCGGCAGGTGGGGTCGGGGTACCAACCTGGGCTAGTCGCGGACAACATGTCGGTGGTGTCGCGGCAGCCGCCCTCTACGACATGGGTGTCGATGCCGAACCGGCACCGGTAGACGTTCAACAACGCCTCCTGCGCGGCAATCAACCCATCTCGCTTCCTTAGTTCTTCCCCGACCGCCGACCCCGCCTCTCCTCGCACCCAGGTATCGGGCCCCTTGGCCGGCAATGCCGGCACGCCCTGTCGGCATCCTCCGGGCACGACATCGGTGTCGATGTCGAACCGGCACCGGTAGACGTTCAACAACGCCTCCTGCGCGGCAATCAACCCATCTCGCTCCGCAATTACCGCTTCAGCAGACTGCGCCGACGCCCGCTGCCCCGCCGCCAGCCCGCACACCGAGGCCAAAAGGGTCAGCACAACAGCCAGGCGAAAACTACCCAGCACCCCAGATTTCAGCACCGTAGAACCACCCCAATTTCAGAAAACCCTAACGCGGATCACCACAAGTATGCACCTCTGACACACCGGAGAGCAGGTGGGGTTGCCCTTGTCGTCTTCCGTGATATAGCAATGCCGCCCATGAAGCGAGCATTGTGCGGTGCAGTGGCGATTGCTTTGTCCGTAGCAGGATTGGCCACTGTAGGAAACGCCGAATTGCAAGAGCAGCCACAGGCGCAAGCCTCCGAAGCGGCCGAGGGCGCCGGAACCCCTCCAGGGGCGGAGACCGCCCCCGATCTCGACACTGAGAGCAGCCATCTGGTGCCCTTGGAGGCCATCCAAGCTCAGGCAACGCAAACAGGAGCGCTTCCTGCACCGCTGGAATTGTCGTGTGGCGCGGGCAGCGCGTCGATCAGCCTATCGTGGCAGGCGGTAGACGGGGCCGACGAGTACCAAGTGCTGCTGAGCGGGATCCCCTGGGCGGTCACAGCCAACACGGCCTACCAACTCGGCGGCCTGCCACAAAACACCCGATTTGAGATAGGCGTCCAAGCAGGCGGAGACGACGGCTGGGGTACACCGACAACCAAAATCTGCGCTACCCAGGGCGCGATCGCGAGCGCGATCTCAGGCGCGTCGGGGCAAGCCATACCGACCCCTTCGGGCGTTCCCATTTGCGTCGAATCCACCTCCAACTCCATCAAGATCAAATGGAACGCTGTAGCAGACACCGCAGTCACGGGCTACAAGGTTTCCGCCAGCCTGCGGATCAGCCCCCGCTCGGGCACCCTCGCGGGCACAACAACGGTTTCAGGCAGGACGACCACCTCGGCGACGGTCAAAGGCTTGCAGCCATTCACTTCATACATCATGGGCGTAAGGGCAGTCAAAGGCAGCCAAGAAGGGGTCGGAACCGGTCGCCCGTGCTCGACCAAAGCCGCACCCCCGGAATGTGCTGATGCTACTTCCAACAGCATCACGATTGGCTGGGACAAGAACGCTAAGAAGGGGTCGATCACCCCATACCAGTGGTATGTGACCAGGGCCGATAAGAACTCCTACACCGACGGCAGAGCGGTGAGCGGCACAAAGACCTCGACGGTGTTCACCGGGCTCGCCAGCGCCAGCAGATACACGTTCTACTACTGGTGGAAGGCATCCCAGAACGGCGCCTGGTTCCGCCTCCTTTCGGTAACGTGCATCACTGACGATCCTCCACCTCAGCCGACCAACCTGAGGTGTACGGCCGCGACCACGACGATCACCTTCACATGGGATCGGGCAGCCCGGGCAACCAAGTATGAAGTCTTCGTGAACCCTTCCGGCACGAGGTGGGTTGAAACAGCCAACAGATATTTCCGATTCGCCAATCTCAGCCCGGGTACCCGGTACACGCTTCATGTTCGGGCGGGCAACGACTCCGGATGGAGCAAAATCTCAAACAAAGCCTGAGCCCCGATACCGACTACACCTTCCACCTGTGGTGGCGGTCTTCCGCCCAAAGCCCCTGGATCCAGATTTATCCCCCCGCGACCTGCACTACCACCGTACTCCTGCCCTCAGCACCCGCAGGTCTCACCTGCACCGCCGTGACCTCTTCGACGATCACCGCGCAGTGGAACCCGGTGGACGGCGCCACAAAATACCGGGTGTCGTCTGACAACGGAGCTACCTGGGTCGAGCTGGACAGCGCGACAACCGTCCATACCTTCAGCAAGCTCACGGCGAGCAGCGAGTATCAGATCGCGGCGCAGGCCCAGAACGCGGGAGGCTGGGGGGCCAGCTCGCAGACCACCTGCTCCACTGCCGAACCGCCGCTGCCCGCGCCCATTGGAGCGGTATGCACCGCCGCGATCAACTCCCTCGAACTGAGGTGGAGCCCGGTGGATGACGCCACCCGCTACCGGGTGTCCAAGGACTCGGGGAAGACCTGGGAAGAGACCACCGGCACCGCCCTCACCCTTTCCGGGCTGGCAGCAGGCAACTCGTACAATTCGATACAAGTGCAAACCGGCGACGCCGACGGCTGGGACGGCACGAAAACAATCTCCTGCCGAACGCTGCCCGCCACCGCGCTGTCCGCTCCCAGCGGCCTGGCCTGCACCGCCACGGCCAACTCCATCACACTGAGTTGGAACCAGGTGGACGGCGCCACCCGCTACCGAGCAGGATTCGGCCATACCTGGATCACCGCACCTGGCACTGCGCGACAGCGCGCCATCAGCGGCCTCGAGGCCGGCACCTCCTATGACCTGAGAGTGCAGGCCGGCAACGCAGACGGGTGGGAGAGCCTCGCCGCGGTCAAACCGTGCTCCACGGCGACCGCTCCACTGCGAGCGCCGACGCTGCGCTGCATCTCGGCGACCTCATCCAGCGTCACCTGGGGGTGGGCTCCTGTTCCCGGTGCAACAGGATACCAACACAGAAGCTCAAGCACTGACACCTGGAAGACAACGACAATCTCCGACCCGGCCAGCCCCACCATCACTGCTGCCGCCACTGCCGGTACCCGCCACCAGTTGCGCGTCCGGGCGACAAAAGCCGGCGAGACCGGCCCCGTAACCATCCACAACTGCTACGCCGCGCCGAGCGGCGGCGGTCCCGCCCAACCCGAAATACCCCTGCCGGTCTGCGTTGAGCCCACCACCACCAGCATTACTGTCGAGTGGCCCCCCGCCTATGCGGCAACCAGCTACAAAATCGGCCACATTCGCAATTTCTACAAGTTGCAAGACCACCAAGGGGCCGAACTGTCGGTGACGGTCACAGGGCTGAACATCGACCAGACGAGCGTCGTGCTCGTCCAATCGACAAACGCCACTGGCTCAACTGTGGGAGTAATCACCTGCCGCACCCTGGCAAAGGCCCCTAAGAACCTGGCAATCACCTGCACCGCCAACCGAGAAGGCCCCCCAACAGTCAATATCGCCTGGGACACGATTTCCCGCGCCGACAACTACCAAGTAGCCCTCTCCCGCCAAGAAACGCCTCACGGCGGCACCACCCAGACAGCAGTCATCGCCCACTACACCGGCATCCGGGCCGGCATCATCGCCGACGGCGATCACACCACCGACTACCAAGCGCTGGCCAGAGCCCGCACCGCCGCCGGCTGGACCGATTGGACACTGCCTGCGACCGGGCGGTGCCCAGCCCCAGCATGACGCCCAACACCCGGCCAGCCGGTTCCAAGGCCGGATTGAGCTGGGTGACGGCCTGTGAGTGGTTACGTCGCGGTCACGCCGCTGTTCCGCCGATGGTCATCGACGCCACCCGCAGGGTGGGGGTGCCGTCGCCCACCGGCACGCCTTGGCCGTCTTTGCCGCAGGTGCCGGGCGAGCCCATGGCGAAGTCGTTCCCCAGCGCCTCGATGCCGGCCAGCACCTCGGGACCGTTGCCGATCAAGTTGCCCTCGCGGATCGGGGGGCCGATCTCGCCGTTGACGATCAGATAGGCCTCGCTCATCCCGAACACGAAATCGCCGGTGGCGGTGTTGACCTGGCCACCGCCGAGGTGGGCCACATACACCCCCCGGTCGGTGGCCGCGATGATCGCCTCGGGATCCTCGGTGCCGTTGGCCAAGTAGGTGTTGGTCATCCGCACCATGGGCAGGTGCTGATAGCTCTGGCGGCGGCCGTTGCCCGAGCTCTCCCGCCCCTCCTTGCGGGCCCGCAGCAGATCCCACATGTAGTCGGTGAGCACGCCGTTCTCGATGAGCACGTTGCGTTGGGCGGGACGGCCCTCGTCGTCGATGGCGTAGGCCCCCCATTCCCGGGCCATGGTCCCGTCGTCTATGAGGGTGACCTCGGGGTGGGCCACCTGCTCGCCCACCCGGTTGCGGAACACCGAGGCCTGCTTGGCCACCAGATCGGCCTCGAGGCCGTGACCGCAGGCCTCGTGGAACAAAACGCCGCCGCCGCCGGGGCCGATGACCACCGGCATCGAGCCGCTGGGAGCGGGCTCGGCGGCCAGCTTGGTGAGCGCCCGGTTGGCCGCGGTGCGGGCCAGGGCGTCCACCTCGTACTCGTCGAACAGCTCGAAGCCGATGGGACGGCCCACGCTCTCGAACCCGGTCTGCATGCCGGTGTCGCCCACCGCCACGCACGACACCGCGAACCGGGTGCGCACCTGGTCGTCGCCGGCCAGCAGCCCGTCGCTGTTGGCCACCAGAATGCGCCGGCGGCCGTCGGCGTAGCGGGCCGACACCTGGGAGATGGCCGCACCCGCTGCTCGGGCGGCCTCGTCGGCCCGGCCCAACAACTCCACCTTGGTCGCTTTGGCCACTGTTTCGGGCAGTAGTTGGATTTCGTTGGGCGCCGGGGCATCAACCCGGTCAAGGGCTGCTACTTGGTGGCCACCACCGCCGCCCCGTGCGGCGGCCGCGGCGGCCCTCGCCGCTTTGGCCAAGCCGGCTTCGCCCAGATCGGAGGTGTGGGCGAATCCGGTGGTCTCCCCCACCACCACTCGGATCCCTGCCCCCCGGGTGCGGCCAGAGGTCAGCTCCTCCACCTTGCCGTCGTCCAACAGCGCCGACGACGAGCGCCGGTCCTCCACAAATACCTCGGCGAACTCGCCACCTGTGTGCAGCGCCTCCGACAGCGTGCTCGCAACCACCGACTCGTCGATCACAATTGTGCTCCCCGTCTCCCATCTAGCGCGTTGATCACAGGTTCTCCCTTTGTCTTGCCGCCGTAGCCTACCGATCTCCCGCCTAAACCGGGAACAGGGCTGGCGAAGACCTCAGCCCAAGTTGGATCGGCGGGGGTAGGCGTGCTCGGGATCGCAGATCACGTTCACCACGTAGGGCACACCGGCGTCGAGGGCCCGTTTGAGAGCCGGGGCGATGTCGACGGGTCGCTCCACGGTTTCCCCGGCCCCGCCGAGGGCGGCCACCACCTGGTCGTAGCGGCATCCCGGTTGGAGGTCGGCGGCCACGTCGTAGCCGTACATCTGGCGCATGGGGTGCTTCTCCAGGCCCCAGCAGCCGTTGTTGCCCACCACGATGGCCACCGGGAGGTTGTGGCGCACCAGCGAATCGGCGTCCATCAGCGAGAACCCCGCTGCTCCGTCGCCCAAAAGCAGCACCACTTGGCGGTCGGGGTGGGCCACTCGGGCGGCCATGGCATAGCCCAGACCCGTTCCCAGGCACCCGTAGGGCCCGGGATCGAGCCAGTGGCCCGGCAGATATGAGTTCACGAATCGCCCGGCATAGGACACGAAGTCGCCGCCGTCGCCGATCACCACCGCATCCCGGTCGAGCACCTGGCGCAGCTCCCCGTACACCCGAGTGGGCAAAATCGGATCGGCCGCGGTGGCCAACAGATCCTCCTCTTCGGCCCGAGCGGCGTCTTCCGCGTCCCGCAGCTTCCGCACCCATTGGCCGCGCTCGGTGGAATGAGTTGGCCCGGGTCCGTCGGCCAGCGCGGCCATCATCTGGGTCAGGTCTCCGGAGACTGCCGCCGCAGGCTGGGCGTGGGCCGACACCGACTCGGTGCTGTCGGTCAGATGCACCACTTGGGCATCGCCGAACCGTCCGAAGGAGAGCCGGAAGTCCAGCGGCGTTCCGGCCACGATCACCAGGTCGGCATCGGAGCGCAGCATCCGCCGGGTGCGGCTGAAGAACAGCTCATGGTCGGCGGGCAGGCACCCCCGTCCCAGCCCATTGGCGAAAGCCGGCATCCGCTGGGCCTCCACCCAGGCCCGCATACCGTCCCAGGCACCGTCCCAGTAAACGTCGGTGCCCACCAGCAGCGCGGGTCGTCGGGCCGCAGCCACCATCTCGGCCACCGCGGCCAGCCCATCGGGATCGGGGGCTGCGCCCACCGGCATGGGCTCGTCGGGCACGGTTCCGGAACCCTCGGAGAACAGCACGTCCATGGGGTAGTCCACGAAAACCGGGCCGCGATGGGGGGTCATGGCCGCCTGCACCGCCCGGTAGGTGGCGGTGGCCAGGTCGTCGCCACCCCCGGCGGTGAGAGAGCGCTTGGTGACCGGGGCCAAGATGGGCACGTGGTCGAGTTCTTGAAGCGATCCAGACCCCCAGCGGGCTTCCGGGGCCCGACCGCCCAGCACCACCAGCGGAGCCCCGTTGAGCCAAGCTGTGGTCACCGCGCTCACCGAGTTGGTCACCCCGGGGCCAGCAGTGACCGCGGCCACCCCCGGGCGGCGGGTCAGCTTGGCCAGCGCCTCAGCGGCGAACACCGCGGTCTGCTCGTGGCGGACGTCATAGAGCACCACATCGCCCTGCTTCACCGCCGCGTCATAGAGCGGGAAGATGTGGCCCCCCGACAGGGTGAACAGCTCCCGCACCCCGAAGGGGGCTAGTGCGGCCAAGACCTGCTCGCCCCCGTGTCCCGACACCTGTTTTCCCGACATTCGCCTCACCGTAATATCCACGGGGGTGCAGCGGGGCAATAGCCTTTATTGAATGACCCCGATGGCCGCCCCAACCGCTGGCGCGTGCCCGGAGTCGCCCTTACACGTCAGCGAGCCCGGGCTTGACTGAAAAGCACACCACCCGCCGGGTGCTCAGCATCGTGCTCAGGGTGGGCATCAGTGTGGCCCTCTTCTTCCTGTTGATCTGGTGGCTGCCGTCATTCGACGCCAACAAGCTGTGGCCCGACTTCAACTCGGCCACCCTGTTCTGGCTGTTCGGCGCGCTGGCCCTCACGGTGATCGGCAACATGGCGGCCACCGCCCGGTGGTATGAGGTGGCCAGCGCCCTTGGGCTTCAGGTGACGCCGAGGCGCATGTTCTCGCACTACATGGCCGGAATGTTCGTCTCCAACTTCGTGCCCACCACCGTGGGCGGCGATGTGCTGCGGATATCCCGCCTCTCCAACGACACCGGCGACGGCCCTCACAGCTTCGCCTCGGTGCTGTTGGAGCGGCTCAGCGGCTGGATCGTGCTGCCGGTGTTCACGCTCTTGGGCTTGGCGCTCGACGAAGAGCTGCGGGGACTGGGCGCGCCCGCCCGGGCGGCCGCCATCACCGCCGGGCTCACCCTGCTGGCTCTCGGACTGATCCTGATCCTGGTGGGCAATCAGCGGTTCGGCCAATGGGTCAGCCGGCGCGACGGCTGGGTCCGCTTCGTAAATGGACTGCACATGGGCATCGACGAACTGCGGGCCAAGCCCCGCGACACCGGTCGTGTGCTTATCACCGCCTTCGCCTACCAGGCGATAATGCTGGCCGCCGCCGGGTGCGCGGCCAAGGTGGTGGGGATCAACGGCCTGGGGCCCACCGAGCTGATGGCATTCATTCCCGCGGTGCTGATCATCCAGGTGCTGTCCATCGGCTTGGGCGGGCTCGGCTTGCGAGAAGGGGCCTTGGTGCTGTTCCTCCATGACCTGGGTGTGATCGACGAGCGGGCCATCGCCATGGGACTGCTGCTCTACTTCCTCACCGTGGCCGGCAGCCTGGTGGGGCTGCCGGCGCTGGTCTTCGGCGGCCGCCACTGGCAGCGGGCCTCACGCTCCCACCATGGACGCTGACCACCCCCGGACTCCAGAACCATGACGCTGTCCTTGTCGAGTCGGGGCTCCAAGTCCAACGCCCGCACTCGGCCCCGCTGGTATCTGGAGCTGGCCGTACTCGGTGCCTTCTACGGCATCTACTCCTGGGTGCGCAACCAATTCGGCTCCGCCGCAGTGGAGCCGGGCGAGGCGCAGGCCAATGCCGAGTTGGTGATCGATTGGGAGCGCAGCATCGGCCTGTATTTCGAGCGCGACCTCCAGGATCTGTTCATCGGCTGGGTGTCGTTCATCCAATTTTGGAACCTGTTCTACGGGCTCTTCCACTTTGCGGTAACCGCCTTCACCCTCATCTGGCTCTACTGGCGCATACCCCGTCACTATCCGCTCTGGCGTACCACTGGCCTGTTGACCACCGGGTCGGCTTTGGTGGGATTCGCGCTGTTTCCTCTCATGCCGCCTCGCTTGCTGTCGGTGGGCGGCCGTTACGGCGGCGACCTGCCCGAAACCGGGTATGTCGACACCGTTCACGAGCTGGGCGGGCTGTGGTCGTTCACCGAAGGAGCCGCCGAGCAGCTCTCCAATCAATACGCCGCCATGCCCAGCCTGCATTTCGCCTGGGCCATGTGGTGCTTTCTGGCTCTGCGCCAGCATTTGGTGAACCCGGTGGCAAAACTGGCCATCGCCGCCTATCCCTGGCTGACGCTCTTTGCCATCGTGGTGACCGCCAACCACTACTGGATCGACGCGGTGGGGGGCCTGGGTGCGCTGGGCTTTGGCTGGACGGCGGCTTGGGGCTACCACAAATGGAGGGTCAGCGGGTAGCATTTGTGCCCTCAACCCTTTTGGAGGGACGTGGACACCAACCATCTTGAGAAGATCTCCTGTCCGGCCGATCTGCGCCGTTTGGGCGACGAGGAATTGACCGAGTTGTCCGAGGAGATCCGCGAGTTCATCGTCGAAACGGTCAACTCGCATGGAGGCCACCTGGGCTCCAACTTGGGCGTGGTGGAGCTGACACTGGCCCTTCATCTGGTGTTCGACTCCCCCCGGGACATCATCTTGTGGGACACCGGCCACCAGGCCTACGTACACAAGATGCTGACGGGGCGGACCGACCAGTTCGCAACGCTCCGCAAGCCAGGGGGTCTATCGGGATATCCGAGCCGAGAGGAGTCCCCCCACGACTGGATTGAGAACAGCCACGCCTCCACCGTGTTGAGCTATGCCCACGGCTTGGCCACGGCCCAACAGGCGTCCGGTGGCGAACATCGCCGGGTAATCGCGGTGGTGGGCGACGGATCCCTCACCGGGGGGGTGGCCTTTGAAGGTCTCAACAACATCGGGCACTCCGGCTGCGACGTGACCATCGTGCTCAACGACAACGGGCGCTCCTACGCCCCCACCGTCTCCCGGCTTTCCGAAAGCCTGCTGCGGGTTCGGATGGACCCCCGCTATGTGCGCACCGACAACCAGATCCGCAAAGTGCTAAAGGACATCCCCTGGGTGGGCGATCTGGCCGGTCGAGCCCTCGGGGCCACCAAAGCCGCGGTGCGGGAGATGGTTGAGCCCCGCACATTCTTCGATGAGCTGGGCATCAACTACTTCGGCCCGTTCGACGGCCACGATCTGGGCAAGCTGGAGCGGGTATTCAGTCGGGTGTCCCATTTGGAGGGCCCCTGTTTGGTGCATGTGCTCACCCAGAAGGGCCGGGGATACGGGCCGGCCGAGAACGACCCGGTCAAGAACATGCACGACATGTCGAAGTCCAAGCCGGGGAGCTACACCGAGGCGTTCACCGAAGCGATGATCAAAGAGGCCGAGACTCGACCCGAGATGGTGGCCATCACTGCGGCCATGCCCGACTCCACCGGGCTGTTGCCGTTCGCCGAGCGGTTCCCCGAACGGTGCTTCGATGTGGGCATCGCCGAACAGCATGCGGTGACTGCGGCGGCGGGTATGGCCATGGGAGGACTCCGCCCCGTGGTGGCGATCTACTCCACATTCCTCACCCGGGCCATCGACCAGGTGAACCTCGATGTGGGGCTGCACGGCCAGCCAGTGGTGTTCTGCCTCGACCGAGCGGGCATCACCGGCGACGACGGCCCTTCGCACCACGGCGTGCTCGACATGGTGCTGCTTACCAAGATTCCCGGTATGACCGTGCTGGCGCCGTCGTCATACCAAGAGATCCAGCAGATGCTGCACGACGCCCTGGAGATCACCACCGGTCCGGTGTCCTTGCGTTGGTCCAAGACCGCCGCGCCTTCGGTGACCGAAGATGAGGTGGGCCGCGGACTCAAGGGCCGCAAGGTCAAAGAGGGCACCGACGTATGTCTGCTGGCGGTGGGCAAGATGCTGGCCAATGCCCAACAAGCCGCTGAGCTCTTGGAGGCCGACGGGGTGTCGACCACCGTGTGGGACGTCCGCTGCGTCAAACCTCTCGACAAAGACATGCTGGCCCACGCTGCCGGACATCGGGCGGTGGTGACCATGGAGGACGGTTGGCGAGAGGGCGGCGCGGGCAGCGCCGTGGCCGAGCGCCTGCTGCTTGCCGACCGTGACGGCCCGGTACCGGCCATCCGGGTGCTGGGGGTGCCCAACGAGTACATACCCCAGGGAGTGCCCGACCAGATCCTCGCCGACTGCGGCCTCGACCCCGCCGGCATCGCGGACACCGCCCGAGAGGCTCTGGCGGTCAAGGCTTAGCCAAATATCTTTGAGCCCGCGCGTGTTCGTGGGGTGGGGGGTGGTTTGAGAGGGTGAGTCTGATAGACGACTTGATGGGACCTAAGCCGCTGGGGAGAGGTGTGTTGGTGGGGGTGGGGCAGGCGGCACCTCCGGGGTGGAGGGATTGTCGGCGGGTGACGGTTTGTCCTGACCGCTTCGATCCTAGGGTGGGCCGGGAGCTGAGGCGGGCTTGGATCGAGCGCACACCGCTTGTGATCGAGTTGGACGGCGACCTGCCGGAGGCCGAGCCGGTGCTGCACGCTCAATGGTGGGAGCTCAAACCAGGTTTGACCTTGCCCGCAGAGGTGGTGCGCCATCTACTGACGGCCAACGCGGTGGATTGGCGCGATCCCGAGCGGCCTAGGTTCGAGCCGCTTGAGCGGGCGTTGGCGTTGGGGGCTCAGTTGGCGGGGGCAGACGAACCGGGCAATGTGATGACCAAAGCAGGGCCGGTCTGGTGCGATGGAGGGCCGTTCGACGTGTTCGATCCTGACGCGCTGGGCGACGGGTGCGCTGGGGTTATTCCAGCGGTGAATCTGGCGGTGGGCAGCCTGGCCGCTCTGAACCCGGCACTGCCCCAGGCCGATCTGGCCGACGATCAACAGGCGGCGGTCGGACACTTGGGCGGTGCGGCCTGCATCGTGGCCCCGGCTGGGTCGGGCAAGACCCGGGTGCTTACCGAGCGGGCCCGGTATCTGGTGCGCGACCTCGGGGTGGACCCCCGAGCCGTGTGCCTGGTGGCATTCAATGTGCGGGCCCGGGCCGAGATGCAAGAGCGCACCGCCGACCTGCCCGGACTGGAGGTGCGGACTTTGAACAGCCTGGCGTTGGCCATCTGCAACGGCACCGGACCGTTTGCCAACCCCCATGACCGCCGCCGGGTGGAGGTGGTGGACGAGCGGGGAGTGCGGGACCTGCTCGACGGGATGGTGACCCGAAGGCGGCGGGCCATGGCCGACCAGATCGCCCCCTGGATCGAGGCGCTTGGCGCGTCCCGGCTGGGACTGCGCGATCCCGTCGAGGTGGAGCGCGATTTCCAGCCTGACGTGCCCGATTTCGCCGAGATCGCGCCTCGCTATGTCGATGTGCTCAACGCCGAGGGGTTGGTGGACTTCGACCAGCAGATCATCCGGTCCATCGAAATCCTCCTGTGCGACCCTGTGGCCCGCGCCGCCGCCCGGCGCACCTGCGGCATCCTGCTGGTGGATGAGTTCCAAGATCTCACCCCAGCCCATCTATTGCTGGTGCGGCTGTTGGCCGGTCCGAAGGCCGATGTGTTCGGCGTAGGCGACGACGACCAGACCATATACGGCTACTCAGGCGCCTCCCCAGAGTGGCTAATCGACTACCTCAAGTTCTTTCCTGGCGCTCGGCGCCATGAACTGCACGTCAACTACCGCTGTCCCCCCGAAGTAGTGGATGCCGCCTCGAACCTGCTGTCCCACAACCGCCGCCGCATCGACAAGCAGATCACGGCGGCACCAGGTAGAGAACCTTCAGTCGGGGGCGACAGGGTACCCGCCGTTGGCTCTCCCACTGCGCGCTACGGTGTCGGTGCTGGCTCGATCATGGCCGTGGAGGTGGCCCCCGACGGGGCACCGGTGTTGCGGCGAACCGTTGAATCGCTGCTATCAAAAGGGACGCAGCCCGGCGACATCGCTGTGTTGACCCGGGTGAATAGCACGCTGCTGGTCCCCCAGATCGTGCTCGGAGACATGGGGGTGCCGTCGGCTCAGCCGGTAGGCCGCGGGTTCTTGGAGCGCACGGGGGTGGCTGCGTCGTTGGCCTGGCTTGACATCGCCACAGCCCCAGAACGCGGCCTGCCAGCCCAGGCGCTGTCGAACGCGGCACGCCGCCCGCCACGGGGCATCTCTCCAAGAGTTATCGAGTGGATCGCCGAGCAACGGAGCGTCTCGGAGATCAAGGCCTTGGCCGGTCGCATCAAAGACGAGCGGTCATCCAAGAAGGTGGACGAGTTGGCCGACGACATCGCCATGCTGCGGTCGAAGATGAAGCAGGCCGACGGCGATTTCACCACACAGTCGCTCCTAGAGACGGTGCGCGGCGACTTGGGCCTCGGCGGCAGCCTGGACACCCGCTTGGACACCTCCCGCCGCTCGGTGGACCGATCTGCCCACGGCGACGATCTGCGCGCTCTCATCTCGGTGGCCCACCTGCATCCCGACCCCACCGACTTCCGCCGCTGGCTGTCCGACCGCCTTTCCGACGGCTACCAGAGCGACAACGGCCCCGGTGTGCAGCTTGCCACCATCCATAAGGTGAAGGGCCGCGAGTGGCCCCATGTCATCGTCTACGAAGCCTCCAAGGGGCTGATGCCTCACCGCCTGTCGGACGACCTCGAAGAAGAGCGAAGGGTGTTCCACGTGGCAATCACCCGTTGCTCCGAGTCGATCGCCCTTATCTGCGGCGACCCGCCCACCGACTTCCGAAGCGAACTCACCACTCGCTACCAATTCCCACTTGAACCTCCCGCTAAATCTGCTACTGAGCCCTCAAGTGGCCTCCTCACCCCTCCTGTAGTAGTGGGATCAGCCCCACCGCCAACCCAGGCCCCCGCCTCCAAATCATCTCGCCGCCCCAAGCCCCAACCCCCCACAGACCCCGAAGGATCAGCCGCCTACGAAGCCCTGAAGGTATGGCGGCTCAACCGCAGCCGAGCCGACAAAGTGCCCGCCTACATAGTGTTCAACAACGCCACCCTCATCGAACTAGCCACCCGCCGCCCCACCACTGATGCCGAACTCCGAGCCGTCCCCGGCATCGGCCCCACCAAACTCGCCGCCTACGGCGACGACATCAAGGGTATTCTTCGCTCTGACCCTCAACCATCGGGATAGACCGGAATCCTATGGATACACAAGATGAATTGATCGATGCCATGCGCAAGTTCATCGAATGGGCAGAGGGCGAGTGGGGTGAGCCGACTGAGGAGGAAAGAGTTCGCGCTCTTGAGATTCGACGACGGTCAGCACCTAACGCAGGGTCTTGCGAATTGACTTCATGAGCAAGATCAGATGCAGGTCGTCGGTGGGCGAAGATTCAAACTCTGGGATCAGGTGACGGTAGAAGCCCCGAGCTTCCGGACCCTCGGAATGTACCAGCAAACCTCGGCACCCGATTTCGTCCCCTAAAGCCATAGTGCGGACCAGCACATCTTGGAGCAAACCGGCACCGATACCCCGTCCCTCGTGAGCGGTGCTGACCCCGAGACGAGCCAACAACGCGACCGGTTGCGGGTAGCGACCTGCACCCTTTCGCAATCGAGCAGGCGCATCCTCAATGTTGATCTGGGCCATGCACCAGCCGTAATACGCAACCACCTGAAGCTCCCCCGGCTGGGTGACCACCAGCACTTTGGTCGTGCCAACTGACATCGACTGTCGGGCATGACGGCGGAGCCATTCGGTTTGCTCGCTCGAGCGGCATTCGAAACTCTCGATCTGGTGCTCAGCCTTGAGCAGTGTCGGCGGGAGATACTGCGGACTATTCGGCAACGAAAGGCGACGGACGGGCCATCAGTGCTCGGAGGCCGGGAAGGTCTTGAGCAGGACGGCTGTTGATCTTCTCCCACTCCTCCGCTGCTTCTGCACTGAGCGCGAATTCGTTGCGGTCGGCCAGTACCCGGCGGGCGGCAACTGTCAAGTGGGTCACGACAAACTCGGTCAACTGCGTCCCGTTCACCCTTACTGCACGATCAATCAGAGCGCGATCGGCGGGCGTCACACGAACCTCAATCCTTTCACTGCGCCGAGGACGCACTTCGGTTGCCACTGTCACCTCCCTAGCATCTAACCAAGACTGTACGGTAAATGTACGGCATAAGTGGGGAGAAGTCAACGGTCTAATGTCCCACCGGCGGGTAGTTTCTCAGCTGCGGATGAGAGTGCCGGGGCGGGCACCGGTGGGGTGGCCGTTTCGGAAGGTGACCTGGCCGGCGCAGACGGTGGCGTCGTAGCCGTCGGCGGATTGCAGCAGGCGGCATGCGCCGGTGGGCAGGTCGCCCACAACTTCGGGGAGGTGGAGTTGCATGGCGTCGAGGTCGATCACGTTGATGTCGGCCCGCCTGCCGGCCGCCAGCACCCCCCGATCGTCGAAGCCGTACAGCTCGGCCGGCTCGGAGGTGAGCATTTTCACCGCCTCGGCGATGGACAGCTTCGGCCCCCGATGCCGGTCGCGCACCCAATGCTGAAGCATGTAGGTGGGCAGGCTGGCGTCGGAGATCACACTGCAATGGGCCCCGCCGTCGGCCAGCCCAACCACGGTCATGGGGTGTACCATCATCTCTCGCAGATCCTCCAGGTCGCCGTGGCGATATCCGGTGAAGAACACCTGGAGCATTCCCCGCTCGCACATCAGGTCGTACACCAGCTCGATCACATCGGCCCCGGTGTTTTCGGCCATGGCGGCCAGCGACTCGGTGGGGTCGGGCTCGAACACCGGTCCTCCGTCGAAGGGGAACGTGGCGTGTAGGGAGTGGCGCAGGATGCCCATGGCCGGATCGCCCGGTATGTCCTCGGACAAGATGGCGGACCGCACCTCGGGGCGGCGCAGTTCAACCAGCCGCTCCTCCAGCGGGAGATGGTCGAGCGGCTCATAGGCGGGCCGCTTGGCAAACGGGTTGAACTGGTCCCAGCCCGCCAGCAGCCCGCCGGGGCGGCCCTGCACCTGCGGCACCAGCTTGGCTCCCTCGGCGTTGGCCCGCTCCACGATGTCCATCTGCTGGCGCCACTGGCCGGGGTTGACGTGGACCTGGACCATGGTGAAGGTGATGGCCCGACCGGTCTCCAGGCTGAGGCGCCGGTATAGCTCCACCTCGCGGATGGGAGCTTCGGGATCCTCGCCCATAGAGCCGGCTGGCACCACCTCCACCAGCGACTGTCCATCGAGCGCGCCCATGATGGCGGCCAGCTCCTCGTGGTCGGCGAACGTCCCCGGAACCGGCACCCCCGACAGCGAGGTGTGCATCGGCAGCCGGTTGGTAGAGAAAGCCACCGCGCCGGCCTGAGTCCCCTCGCCCACGATGCGGGCCATCTCGGCCAGCTCGGCCGCGGAGGCCGACTCGGTGGTGGCCCCTCGGTCGCCCATCACATAAGCCCGCACTGCGCCGTGGGGCACTTGGGCGGCCACGTCGATGGTGCGGCCCATCCGCTCCAGCTCGTCGAGGTACTCGGGAAAGGTCTCCCATCGCCAAGTGATCCCCTCATGGAGGGCTGCGCCCGGAATGTCCTCGACGCCCTCCATCAGCTCGATCAGCCAGTCATGGCGGCTGGGATCGGCCGGGGCGAACCCCACCCCGCAGTTGCCCATCACCACCGTGGTCACCCCGTGCCACGCCGATGGGGCCAAGATGGGATCCCAGGTGGCCTGCCCGTCGTAGTGGGTGTGGACATCCACGAACCCGGGGGTCACATAGCGACCCGCGGCGTCGATCACCTCGGCGGCGTCGGCGTCGATACGGCTCTCGACGGCGGCCACCCGCCCTCCCGAAACCGCCACATCGGCCACAGTCGGCGCCGCCCCCGTCCCATCAACAACGGTGCCCCCGCGAATCAGCAGATCGAACATGGGGCCATTCTTTCAGGGCGCAGTGACAACGCCCATGCCGTGATTGCTTCGAATGAAGTCCAGGGCTCAGGCCCGGGCGAAATAGGGGTTGTCGCCAGCCTCGTGGTCGGTGGCGTCCACCACTTCGGTGATCTCGGGGATGGCCTCGGTGATCATCACGGTGATGCCCTCCCGCAGGGTAGCCGCGCTCATGGCGCATCCCTGGCAGCCGCCGCCCATGGTGATGTAGGCGGTGTGCCCCTCAACTCCCAACAGGTTGGCGAACCCGCCGTGGGAGGCCAGAGAAGGATTGATGTGCTGGTCGAGGAGCTGTTGAAGCTTCTCGGGGATTGTGCCGGAGAGCTCCAAGTCGGCCCCGGCCAACAGATCGGGTTTGTTGGGGTTGCGGATGACCAGCCCACCCTGCATGGGGTTGTTGGGCAGGTCCAGAGTGCCGCCGGTCAGGTTCTCCACCGACTCCTCGGGGATCATCACGGTAAGACCGTCGGAGACGATGTGGCGGTGACCCTCCGCGCAGTTGGCCACCTCCTCGAACGCCAGGTCGTAGGTGTAATCGGCGCCGCTCACACCGGTGATCTCGATGCGCAGACCGAGGGCTTCGGGATCATCCTCGTTGGACCGGATCTCAAGCACCTTGGCAATTGCCGCCTCGGTTACCTCGAAAAGTTGGGCTTCGACAGTTTCGCTCACGGCCACCAGCCTACCCGAGCCCGACCCCCGCCACCATGGCCCGAAACCTCATTCGGGACCGGTATCAGCCGCGGTGGATGCGGCCCCGCAACGACCGGAAGGCCAGTGTTTGGGCCAAAAGCCCCACCACGGCGATGGCCAGCAGCGCCCGCCCCAGCGCCCAGCCGTCCCATCCCGAGAACAGCGAGCGCATTCCCTCCAGGACATAGGTCATGGGGTTGAACCAGGTGATGGCAGCCAGCCAGTCGGTCATCACGTCTCGGCTCACCCAGGCGGTGGTCAAGAACATGAACGGGAAGAACAGCAAGAAGCTGGAGTTGACCGCCCCCGGGTTCCCGGTGCGCAGCGCGATGGCGTAGGGGAAGCCGGTGAAGGCCAGCCCCCACAGCGCCCCGAACAGCACGAACACCAAAAGGCCCAGCACCCCGGTGGCCCCGAAACTCACCCCAATAGCGAAGCCCAAGGCGATCACCGGCACCGCCATGACCATGAACAGGGTGAAGTCGGCCACCATCAGCCCCAACAGCAGGGCGTAGCGGTTCACGGGGGTCAGCAGCAGCCGGTCGAAGTAGCCCTCGGAGATGTCGATCACCAGCGCGTTGGCCCGGGACATTCCGGTCACCGAAGTCATGATGGCCACCGGAAGTTGGAAGGCCTTGTAGTCGATGTCGGAGACCACGTCACCGGCCAAGTTCTGGATGGCCCCGATGGTGACCAACAGGAAGAACAAGGGGATCAGCATGGCGGGGACAATCGCCTCCAAATCACGGGGCAACAACCGCAGCGCCCGGCTGGACACCGAGGCCATATCGCTGAAGAACCCCGACGGCCGGGCCCTCGCCACCTCGATGGCGGGTGGGGAAGCGGTGGCAGCCTCGCTCATTCCTCCACCTCGATTCGGGCCCCGGTGAGCTCCAAGAATACGTCGTCAAGCGTGGTGGGGTGAATCGACAGATCGGTTACCTCCACCCCAGCGGCCGACAATGCCACCGCCACTGGGCTGACAACTGAGGCCCCGTCGCCGGTTGCCGCGCTCACCTCGTTTCCATACACCTCGACGTGGCTGATGCCCGGCACACCGCTGATGGCTTGGGCGGCCGCCTCGGGATCACCGACCACCCGGGCCACCACCACGTCGGAGCCCACCGTGCGCTTGAGCTCAACAGGCGTGCCCTCGGCCACCAGCCGGCCATGGTCCAAGATGCCCACCCGGTGGGTCAGCGCGTCGGCCTCCTCCAGGTACTGGGTGGTGAGAAAGATGGTCATGCCCAAATCGCGGTTCAACTTCCGGATCTGCTCCCACACCACTGCCCGGCTGATGGGGTCGAGACCGGTGGTGGGCTCGTCCAGAAACAAAACCTCGGGGTTGTGCATCAGCGCGGCGGCCAAATCCAAACGGCGCTTCATTCCCCCCGAGTAGGTGGACACCCGCCGGTCGATGGCGTCCATCTCCAGCAGGGGGGCCAGCTCCTCGATACGGGTGGTGGCGGCCTCGCGCTCCAGGCCGTAATAGCGGCCTTGCAGCGTCAGCGTCTCCCGGCCGGTGAGCTTGCCGTCGAGAGCGGCGTCTTGGAGGGCCACGCCGATGCTGAGGCGCACGAGTTCGCCCTCCGAGACCACGTCGTAGCCGGCCACCGAGGCCGAACCGGCGGTCAACGAAGCAAGAGTGCACAGCATCCGCACCACAGTGGACTTGCCTGCGCCGTTGGGCCCCAAGAACCCGTAGACCTCTCCCTGGGCGACTTCGAGATCGAGGGAGTCAACCGCCACCACTTCGCCATAGGTTCGGCGCAGCCCCTGGGCGGAAATGGCTGCTGGCACGGTCGATGATGCTACAAGCGAACAGTGGGATATTCTCATCGCCCATGCCAGAGACAAGCTGCCCCTCGGTCAGCTATGAGGTGACCGGCGACGTCGCCCTCATCCGGTTGGACGACGGCAAGGTGAATGTGCTGTCGCACGAGGTCATCGACGCCCTGCACGAGGCGCTGGACCGAGCCGAGCAAGAGGCCAAGGCGGTGGTGATGGCGGGCCGTCCCGGCAAGTTCACCGCCGGATTCGATTTGAAGGTGATGCAGTCTGGCCCTGAGGCGGCCAGCGGCCTGTTCCGGGCGGGCATGGACCTGTTCGTGCGCCTCTACGAGTTCCCCTTGCCGGTGGTGGCCGCCTGCACCGGCCACGCCTTTGCCGCCGGGGCCATCTGGCTGATGTGCTGCGATGTGCGCATCGGCGCCGACGAGCCCGCCAAGATCGGCCTCAACGAGACCGCCATCGGCATGGTGCTTCCTGCGTCGGTGGTCGCGCTGGCCCGCGATCGCCTGTCGCCCCGCCACGTCCACTCCTCGGTGCTGTTGGCCCGGCTCTATTCCCCTTCTGAAGCAGCCGAAGTCGGCTATTTGGACTGGGTGGTTCCGGCCGATGAGCTCGAAGAGGCCACGATGTCTGAAGCGGCTGGGCTGGCCGAGGGACTCGCATTGAAGGCCTTTGCCGGCACTCGGCGCGTGATCCGGGGACCGGTGGCCGAGTCGGTGCGGGGGATGCTCGACCACGACACCCAGTCGTTCACCGTCGGATTGAGTTGACGGGCGACTCGTCGAACACGGGAGGAATGCAAGCATGAGCGACCCGGTTGTTGATCTGTTGGAGTCGGTCTGGGCATCGATCGCCCACCTCGGCGCCTACTTGAGCGACGAGCAGTGGGACACCCCCACCGAGTGCCCCGGCTGGTCGGTTCGGGACCAGGTGAGCCACATCACCGGCCTCGAGCTGATGCTGGCTGGAGAGAAGCCCGAGCCGCCCGCCACCGAGGGCGGCTTCGAGGGCATCGCCGCCTTCAACGAGGGGCAGATTGCGCCCCGCCGGTCCCGTCCCGGTGCAGAGGTGCTGGCCGAGATGAACGACATCTGCGCCCGACGGCTGGAAATGCTGCGGGCCTTGCCCGATGAGAAGTGGGACGAGGTGGGCTTCACCCCCATCGGCGACGCCCCCTACCGCACGTTCATGCACATACGGGTGTTCGATTGCTGGGCCCACGAGCAGGACATGCGCCGAGCACTGGGCATTCCTGGCCACCTGAGCGGCCCGGTGGTGCAGCATTGCTTGGACTGGCACGCCCGCAACATGGGCTATGTGGTGGGAAAGAAGGCCGGTGCCCCCGACGGCAGCACGGTGGTGTTCGACATCGAAGGCGATGCCGATGGCCCTCGGGGCGTGGCAGTTGTCGACGGCCGGGCCAAGCCATCGGCCCCGGCTGACAATCCCACCGCGACTGTGCACACCGACGTGGACACCTACAACGCGCTGTGCTGCGGCCGCACCGATCCCGCCGGCGCGCTGGCGTCCGCTCTGGTGACCGTCTCCGGCGACCGCGAGTTGGGCGAGAGGGTAGTTCTAGCCCTGGCCTACGTTTCGTGAACGCCGAAGCCCCGGCGGAGGCCGTCACGTTCTATTGGCGACCGGGGTGCGGATTCTGTGCCCACCTGCACCGGGAACTGGACAGACACGACGTGCCCATGGATATGCACAACATCTGGGAGGACCCCGCGGCGGCCGCTTTCGTGCGCTCAGCAGCCAACGGCAACGAGACGGTGCCCACCGTGGTGGTGGGCGGTACCTCAATGGTGAACCCCACCCCCGCTCAGGTTATGGCCGCTCTGGCCGACTGCGCCCCGAATCTGGTGCCCGAAGGCTACGAACCCCCGAATCCCGGCCCGGTAGGCCGCATGCTCAACCGCCTATTGGGCGGCAGCCAGCCGCCCACCGGCCAGCCGGATCATTGAGGGTCTGATAGTGAAACCACACGAGTTCATTGCCAAGTGGAGGTCTTCCACTCTCAAGGAGAGCTCGGCGTCGCAGGAGTACTTCATTGATCTGTGCCGTTTGCCTGGTTCAACGGGGGCCTGTTCGACGACGACTCCGCGCTGCCATTGAAGAAGCCCGACATCGACGCGGTGATGCAGGCGTCGAGGCTGGACTGGTCGGAGATCGATCCGTCGATCCTAGGGACGCTTTTCGAGCGCGGACCACACGGCGCAACAAGGCCGAACAGCAGTACCGCGAGCTGCTTTCTCGATTGCGTTCGTTCACCGTCCTCGACCCCGCCTGCGGTTCGGGTAACTTCCTCTACTTGGCCTTGCAAGCGCTCAAAGACCTCGAGCATAGGATTCAGGTAGAGGCGGAGGTTCTGGGATTTCAACGTGATTTTCCCGAGGTCGATCCCAGCAATGTCAAGGGCATTGAGATTAATCCTTACGCCGCGGAACTGGCCCGCGTCTCGGTGTGGATCGGCCACATCCAGTGGATGCGGAGGAACGGCTTCAACAGAAATCTCCGTCTGCGACAGCACCCACATCTCTTCGGGCTGCTCGGCTTGCGACTTGTCCCTGGTAACCAGCGCGTCGAATTCTGCTTCAGCGGCTCTGAGATAGAGGTACCAGTCCGGCGTCCCGGTATCTGTCAGATCAGGAGCAAAGTCGTGTAGCGACTCGATTCCAGTCGTAGTAGAACCCAAGGCTTGTAAGAATCCGGGCAGGTTCGGAAAATTCTCGTCCAATAGAAAGCGCACTGGTTTAGGCGGCTTCGAGGCATACCCCTCGAAGCCGCCCCTCCAGCGCAATGGCGTCTTTGATCCCACTCTCCTCTAGTTGTGGGTAGAGCTCTCCTATGCCGCCAATCTTCAGGCCGCGTTCGGCGTGCAGAGCATGGATGGTGCCTGTAGGGACACGAGAGTTGACGATGCATGGCTCGCCGGCCACGACGTTAGGGGAGATATAGGTGTGTTCAGATGGGCGGATCAGGCTAGGACCCCAGAGACTGCCCCGTGAAACCCCCTCTATCGGTTCCACAAGCTCGAATGCGTCTAGGAGTGGGATCAAGGCGTCGAAAACCTGTTGGCCAGTGAAGCTGTCACCTCGCTCCTGGCCGATCAAAAACACTGTTCCATCGCTGCGCACCGAAGGGTCGGCGACAACGATCGGATCGATGTTGGCTGCGGCCAAGCTGTCGCGAAGCACACCGACGCGTTGGGCAGCAGCGTCGCGGTTCATGCTAAGGCCGCGCAGCCAGGCCAGCAAGCGGGCGTAGACGATATCCCGGTATGACCAACCGCAGGGCCTGTTCTCGCTCCAATCTGGGACGAGAACGCCCGATTGGCGCCAGTCGCGCAGGGTGCGGGCCGGAATGCCGGATAGTTGGCTAGCTCGTTCGCAGTAGTAGTGACCCCGGGGGGTTCTCAACGCAGTGAGGATGAGCTGGCGATCGGCTCCGCTCATTGAGTTGTCGAGAGTGGTCATCTCCGGTACGGCCATGCTCGGGAAGGCTACAAGGCCAATGCTAGCTACAAGCCTCTCAAGAGAAACGGCACATGACTCTGACTTCCCCCTTGGTCTTCCCCCTAACCGTGGAGGTTCGGTCATCGTGGAATGGAGGGTTTGGAAATGCGTGGAGCTAGCCCCCGACCATTCGGGCCTCTAGGGCAAGGGCACGCGGGCTCACGGAGAGTTCGAAGTCGGTGCTTCCCAGCGTGGCTTCGTTCCACACTTCCCGGTCCACCAGCCACTGGGCCCAGCCAGAGAACCAACCGTCTTGGTACGACTCGAACTGAGGGGCCCACCAGTCCCTAAGCGGCATGAGAGTGGTTTGGTGGTCGGCCAAGTCGGGTGCCGATCCGGCGATTTTGCTCTCCGGGAGGTGGAGAACGAATTCGGCCGACACATGCTGCGCCGAGGCGGAGTCGGTCCAAACGAGGGCCTCGTAGTCCCGGAAGTACCACAGGTTGGGCACTGAGATAGCAGTGTCCACTGCTACCGTCACCGGACCCTCGCCGATGGATTTGCTATAGGTGTTGAGCGCCTCGATTCGATGCACGGTTTCGAGGTAGTCATCGGTGGTGTGGACCTGGGTCAGGAGTTCTCTCGGGTCGCGTTGGTTGGCGTAGTTGACCCTCCAGGAGAAGAACAGCGTGGTGGTTAGCAGCCCTGCGAGCACCACCCATGCCGGGATCATCCAAGTCTTTCTGCGGAATCGCCACAGCACCTGGACGCCGTAGCCGGCCAAAAAGGCCATCGGCACCAGAATGTGCAGCGCCAGCCACGGGAAGCGCTCGCTGGCCCAGGAGTACGAGAACCAGCTGGCCACCGCAGTCCAAACCATGAACTTGCCCACAAAGGTGGGGTTGCGGAACACGTGAACCGCCCCGATCACCGCCAGGATGCACACCAGATACTCATAGAGCGGGATGGTGTACAGGTAGTAGTGCCACGGCTCGCTGCCCCGGTTGGTGTCCTGTTCGCCACGCCAGTAGGTGATCCCCTCGGTGAAGCCGTCGGCGAAGCCCTCCAAGTTGGTGAAGAAGACCGTAAAGCACAGGGCGAAGAAGAACAGGAACACCGCGGCGGCCAGCGCCCACCCCCACCCGGGCACGCCCCGGGCAGCTCGCACCACCGGCAGCTCCCAAATCGACTGGGGGCTGGCCTTCATGAGGATGAACATCACCAGGATCACCCCGTAGACGCCCAGGGTGAGGAAGACCTCCGCCTCGTAGTAGGCGCTGACCCCGAAGGCGATGCCCATGGGGACCAGCCCGGCGGGCAACATCCACGAGCACCCGGCGAGCCCGCTGCGCTGGTTCTCGACACTCCCCCCGCTGTTCGCCAAGACTGCCTGCTCGCCCAAAAGGGCCAACAAGAAGCCTCCGAAGATGAACACCACAATGAACGTGGTCTCTTTGACCGCGAAGCCCGCGGCCAGCAAGAACCCGAAGAGCGCGGCCAGCAGCAGTCGGGGGTGGTCCAAGAAGCGGACGATCACCACCATCATGGCCAGCGTGATGAACGCGGTCAGCGAGTCTTCCCGGCCCAGTCGGGTCATGTAGAGGGCAATGGGGCTGAACGCCAACACCGCCGAAGCGGTGAGCGTTACCGCCCGGCCGAGGGATCGGCGAAGGAACCACGGCAACACGATCATCCCCACCCCGGCGAGGACAGCCACCATGCGAGCGGTGGCGTGCGACTCCCCGAACACCCAGAAGAACGCCGCGGTCAGATAGAACCGCAGAGGGCCGTGATACACCGGGTCGTACCCCTCATAGGTGCCCTCCAGGAACTGCCACGAGTACCAGGCGTCGATGCTCTCGTCGTGGTGCAGGGGACGCTCGGCCAACTCAACGAGCCGCAGCACCAGGCCAGCCACCGCCATTGCCCCGACGGCTATGGCCAGCGCCGTCTCCGGGCGACGGCGCCAGAACTCCACCGGGCTCCAACCCTTCAGGGGTACGTTTCGCTCGCTGATCATGGCTCGCATGGCTCAGTTCACTTCGTAGACGGTGTACTCACCCTGGGCAAAGGCCAAGGTCCCCCGGGCCGCCCAGAACTGCTCGTTGACTCCGGCCCGGCGCTCGATGGGCCCAACCACCACATAGTCCACCCCATAGGCATCGAGCAGTTCCTCAGTTTCGTCGAAACCGCCCAGCATGGTTCGGGCCTGCTGATACCGTTTCGGCCAGTCGGTCACTCCGAGGTCGTTGATCCAACCGGCGTATCCCACCACCGTCTGGCGGCCGCTGAGCGCGGGCACCGGATGGGTGTGCTCAAAGCCGATCAGAAACACGCTGTCGGCAGGCGTGTGATCCCGGGCCCACTCCCCGGCCGCCACCCCGTCGCCTGAGGCAATCGGGTGGGGCCACACGTTTACTTCGGGGTCGACGGCCTTCCAGATGTCCAGCGCACCGGCGAGAGTGAGGATGAAGAACAGCGCCACCGCCCCCGCGATGCCAAGCCATCCGACCGAGGCCAGCCTTACCAGCACCGCGGCCACCAGCAGCGACCCCAGAAGAATCACCGGCACGAACCAGTGGGTGTTGTTCCACGGGTGCGACGGTGCCACCCGCACGAAGTTGGGCACGATGAGCCACAGCCACACCGGAATGGAACCCCACAGCAGAATCCGCGGCAAGGTTCCCTTCCAGAGCTGGGCCGCCAGCATCAGCATCAAGAAGACCCCGGCGTTGCGCCACCAAAACGTGAGCAGGCTGTCTTGCTCAACCGAGTAGCCGGGAGGCTGCATCCAGGGGCCGTTCACCCAGGTTTCCCACACGATTTCGGTGTTCAGCGGCTTGATCCACAGCGCCGCGGGCAGCGAGAAGGCCAACGCCGGCAGGGCGAACAACAGCCACTGCCAGCGGCGGTCCAACACGGCCCATATCAAGCCCAACCCCAGCGCTACCCCGAAGGAGTAAACGTGGAACAGCGGCATCAGCCCCACAATCACCCCCGCGGCGGCGAACTGCCGACGCGATCCCGACTTATGGGCTTCCCGCAAAAGCACAACCACAACCAGCAGCAGAGAGAACCCGGCCAGGGTCGGTCGCTGGGGGAATAGATTTCCGGTGACCGCGTTCTCCATGAGGATGTTCCCGGCGTGATGGCGGGTGTAGTCGGTGGGCAGATCCCAGACGATGTTCCAGCCGCCTTCAGCCCGGTCACCGAAGAAGCGGAGCCACCCCAGGCCACCGAACAGGGTGAACACCAGCACCGCCACCGCTCCGACTGCTCGACTGGAAAACAGCCTGACCCCGGCCAGATACAACACGGGCACGAACGCGAACGCCAGATAGCCCGACGACACCTCCAACCCGCCGAATGCGCTCAACCCGGCTCGATCGAGCATGGCGGCGAAGAAGTCGATCCCGAAGTGGTAGGGCAGCCGATCTACGCCGAATGCGGTGGGCAACTCCGGCGGGAAGTTCTCGGCGTGGGCGAACGACGAGGCATAAGTCAGGTGGGCCTGCCAGTCGGTCCACGACGAGAGGTGCCCCGCCAGCACACCTCCCGACCCGTCGGGCAGATAGGCCCGGTTCAGAATCCACACGGTGAGCACCCAGGCCGGAGCGGTCAGTATCAGCAGGGGGGCCGGATTCTCCGGGCGGGAGATGGGCCGCATCAGGCGGCGCCGGAAGTCGCGGCACTCCGCTGTGATCTGCCCGATGCCCGTCCTCCAGCCGGTGGCGGATATTGCCGTCGCCACCAGGGCCGCCGCCAACACCACCCATCCACTCAACCCCCCGGCGGCCCAGCCTGCGGCATAGCCCACCAGAGTGACCGCCATGAACCCGACCACCGCTCCGTAGGCCACCCGCTCCTCGATGCGGAGCTTTAGCTCGGTGAGATAGCTCAAACCAATGCCAACCAGCACACAGTCGGCAAGGAGCAGCACCACCCACAGCTTCATTGATACACGAATCTAGTTTCGGGGGAGCCACCGACCGCAGAAGTCACGGGGCCATGGCTGGTCGCCCCGGCGGGAATAGAGCAAGCGGGCGCGGGCATCTTGTTCTTCGGGAGGAGCATGGGCGGGGTTCCCGGTGCCGCCCACCGTCCTCCAGGTACGGGGTTCGAACTGGTAGGCGCCGTAGAAGAGGCCGTTGGCGCTTTCGGCGGTGTAGTTGTCGGTGGACTCGCAGAATCGCAGGTTGTACCACTGCTGCTCAGTGGGCTCGATGAACCTGTTCTCGGCCAGCTCCCGATCGGCCAAGTCGTTAATCTCCGCGATGTACACCACCCACTCGGCTGCTTCAATCGACTCCTCGGCGTCGATCACCCGACTGTTCAGATACGGGAGGGCGTCGTCTAGCCGCCTGATGCGGGCTTCCGTTCGCTCCCGCTCTCCCGGGACGTTCTCCCTGGCTTCCAAGGCTTGGTCGACTACTTCGGACACCTCCGATAGCAGCGCTTTCCGCCAGAGAGCGTCCGTGGCCTCGGTTACGTCCAGAATGAAGGCCAGGTCCTCTATGTCTCCCCCTGAGATGTACTCCTGGACGACCAGTCTCTCAGCCTCATCGATGAGCAGTTGCTTTCCGGTATCGACGACGCTTAGCTGATCGAGCCGGGCCAGCTCGAGATGCAGTTCGTCGACCGTGCGGTCCCTGGCCGCTTGCACGGCCTCGCGTGCTTCGATGGCCACTTCCAGATCCTGTTCCGCTCGCTCAAGATCGCGCCACGGGGGCATTGCCGCCTCCACCGCCACCGGCTGGGCCGCTTCGCCCTCGCTGTCGGTCTGTCCGAAAGCGACCCCGCCAACAGCCAGCGCGGTAGCCAACACCACGACGAAAAGAACCGTCAAGCGACTGCGTTCTTGAGCTAACAAACTCTCTCCCCAGTTCGGCTACCCTCGAAACGGGTTTACCGCAACGCCTTTCGGGGCAGCAAAACCCCAACCGGCTGTTACAAATCTACCGACTATGCCCACTGTCCCTTCAAACGGCACTGCCCAGACCAACGTCGAGCCTTGGATAGACGCGATCCTGGTCGTTTCCTTCGGCGGCCCGGAGGGGCCCGACGACGTGATGCCGTTTCTGCGCAACGTAACCAGGGGACGGGGTATCGGCGACGACCGCTTGGCCGCGGTGGCCGAGCACTACCACCTGTTCGGCGGGGTCAGCCCCATCAACCAGTGCAACCGCGAGTTGATCGCCGCATTGGACGACGAGTTGGCCGGGCGGGGCGTGAAGCTACCGGTGTACTGGGGAAATCGTAACTGGGCGCCCATGTTGGCCGGTGCCGTGGCCCAGATGGCCGACGACGGTGTCTCCCGGGCCGTTGCCTTCGTCACTTCGGCATTCGGTTCCTACTCGGGCTGCCGGCAGTATGGCGAGGACATCGAGCAGGCTCGGTCCGCAGCTGGCTCCGAGGCTCCGACAATCCACAAGCTGCCGCCGTTTTGGAACCAGGAGGGGTTTTTGTCGGCCATGGCCGACCATCTCGCCGTGGGCCGACGGGCCGAGCCGAATGCCCCGGTGGTGTTCACCGCTCACAGCATCCCCGAGTCCATGGCAGCCACCGCCCCGTACCAGGCACAGCTCTACGAGGCCTGCCGCCAAGTAGCAGGCCGCACTGGAGTTGAGCACTGGTCGCTGGCCTACCAGAGCCGGAGCGGACCGCCCCAGGTCCCGTGGTTGGAACCCGATGTCGGAGACGAAATGGACCGGCTGGCCCAAGGGGGCGCCGACGCAGTGATCGTGGTGCCCATCGGCTTCGTGGCCGATCACATGGAAGTGATCTACGACCTCGACACCGAGGCCCGCCAGCGGGCCGATGTGCTGGGACTTCGGTACACCCGAGTTCCCACCGTCGGCACCCATCCGGCGTTCGTCAAAATGATCGCCGACCTAGTGCTCGCTCCCCCGCCGGCGCCCTGCCCCGTCGACTGCTGTCAGCTATAGAAGGGCTGGGCCGCCGCGCTATTCGCGAGAACCGATCAGCTATAGAAGGGCTGGGCCGCCGCGCTATTCGCGAGAACCGATCTCGGTGTTGATCCAGGCGATGAGCTGCGCCTGGTTGCGGGTCTGGGTCAAGATGTCGCCGGGGCCGGAGAAATGGAACACAAAGCCCTCGCCCGACTTCATCGACTGAATCGAGCGGCCCTCAACTGCCCGGCGCAGCTCGTAGCTGACCGTGTCGGGGAAAGCCAGCATGTGGCTGGTGTCCACCACCACCGTCTCGCCCGCGGCCAGTGAGATCACGTCGATGGCCCCGTAGGAGGCCACCACCACGTTGCCGGTGCCCTCTGCGTGGGCCATGAACCCGCCCTCGCCGCCAACCAGCGACTTGAAGCCGCCCCACTTGGTGTCCATCACCACCGAGGCGTCGGAGGCCAGCCAGTTTCCCCGCTCGATGATCCATGATTGCGAGCCGTCCAGCTCTATCACCCGAAGGTCGCCGGGCAGCTTGGCGGCCACATCCACCCAGCCGCCCTGATCCGGAGCGGTGTAGGTGGACACGAAAAGGGATTCCCCGCCCAACACGCTCCGCTTGAGGCCCTTGAGCACGCCGCCCTCCATCTTGGCCTCCAGCGACATCCCAGAGGAGTGGGCCGACATGGCACCGGCCTCGACTTTTACTTGCTCGCCCCCGCCCAGGTTGCACCGGGCGACCGCAAAGCTGGGGGCATGACGTATATCTACCTGCATGACCGGGCATCCTACCCAGCCACCTCCCTGAAATAGGCGCGGGTCTGGTGAATCTTTCCGGTGTTTACCCGACGTTTTTGTCCTGGCCCTCCCAGTAGGGGGCCCGCAGCTCTCGCTTGAGCACTTTCATGGCCCCCGACAGCGGCAGCGGCTCCGCTCGGAACTCCACCGACTTGGGCACCTTGTAGCCGGCAATGGACTGGCGGGCGTGTTCGCACACCTCTTCGGAGGTGAGCTCGCTGTCGGGCACGGGCACCACCACGGCATGCACCGCCTCCCCCCACATTGGGTCGGGGATGCCAATCACCGCCACCTGGGCGACGCCCGGATGGGTGGAGATGGCGCTCTCCACCTCTGAGGAGTACACGTTCTCGCCGCCGGACACGATCATGTCCTTCACCCGGTCCACCAGGAACAGGTAGCCGCCCTCGTCGAGATACCCGGCGTCGCCGGTGTGGTACCAGCCGCCCTCGAACACCTCGGCGGTGGCCTCGGGCTTGTTCCAGTACTCGCGCATGTAGTTGCCGCCCTGCGCGCACACCTCGCCGGTCTCGCCGGTGGGCAGCACGTTGCCTTCTTCGTCTTGGATGCAGAGGTTCACTCCGATCACCGGGCGGCCCACTGACCGCAGTCGGGGACTGCCAGCCACATGGTCTTCAGCCGACAGAAGGGTGAGCACCGACGAGCACTCGGTCATGCCGTAGCCCTGGATCAAGTTCACGCTCGGCAAATGCTCCAGCAGATGGCCCAAGACGGCCCCAGGCATCGGCGACGCGCCGTAGACCAGCTCTCGCAGCGACGCCAGCCGGTCGGGCCGGTAGTCGGGATGCTGGAGGCACATGCCGATCATGGTGGGCACCATCACCGTCTGGGTGATGCCCTCGGCCTCGATGAGGTTCATCACCCCGCCAGGGTCGAATGCCGGAATGGTCACCATCTTGGAGCCGGAGGCCGGAATCACCAGCAGGCTGGCCATGGAAGCGGCGTGGAACAGCGGCGTCTGGCTCAAGAAGACCTCGTCGTCTCTCGTGCCGCCGAGACCGATGGCCACGTGGTACACGTTGAGCATCTCGGCCCGCTGCTGCAACAGCACTCCCTTGGGCAAACCGGTGGTGCCCCCGGTGTACATGAGCACCACCGGGTCTTCTTCTTCGGGCTCGGGCGGCGTGGTGTTGTCTCCCGCGGCCACCAGATCCTCATAGGCCACATCGTGGGGCACATCGCCCTGTCCGATGAGCACCACCTTGCGGATGGGGCTGTCGCCCGCGGCCTCCATGGCCTTGACGAATGCCTCGGCGAAGAAGGAGTCGACAAAGGCCACCTCAGTGCCCGAGTCCCGCACGATGTAGTCCAGCTCGGGGCCGGCCAGACGCAAGTTCAGCGGGTTCACCACCCCTGCCCCCAGATAGCAGGCGTGGTACAGCTCCAGGTAGGAGGCGCTGTTAAGGGCCATGATTGCCACCCGGTCGCCCTTTTTCACGCCAAGCTCGCTGCCCAAGGCATTGGCCAGCCGGGTGACCCGCTCGCCGTGGGCAGCAAAGCTGGCCCGGTAGGCGCCGTCGACGATCGCCTCTCTGTTGGCGTACCGTTCAACCGCCGGGTAGAACAGCCGGTGATAGATCAGCTCTTTCATGAGGGCAACCGTAGCGCGAGACCGAGTGTGCCGGAGCGGGTCGAAGGAGGCGAGATGAACATCGAAACCACAGTGCGCTGGCTGAAGGATCGGGAGCTGATCAAAGAAGTTCCCCAGCGGTACGCCCGGGGAATCGACCGCATTGACTTCGACTTGGTGCGCTCAAGTTTCCACCCCGACTGCCAGATCTACGGGACGGTGATCTCCGGACCTCTCAACCCCTACTTGGACTGGACCGAGAAAGAGCTGCACAAGTTCGAGTCCACGCTGCACTTCATGGGCAACCAGTACGTGGATCTGGAAGAAGGCGCCGATGAGGGCCACGTGGAGACCTGGGCGGTGGCCTACCACATGCGCTCGGAGGACTCGGGCGTGGGCGACCTCATCTTGGGCCTGCACTACTGCGACGACGTGGCCCGATTCGACGACGGCTGGCTCATCACCGCCCGCACCGCCAGACCCCAGTGGGCCCGCGGCGCCTTCCCCGACCCACCCGACGAACTGCGCAGCGACTGGCACGACGTGGACATCCGCCATGAGTGATCGACCAGTGGCGTTTGTGACCGGGGCTAGCCGGGGGATTGGGAAGGCGTGCTCGGTGTATTTGGCTCGGGCGGGCTTTGATGTGGCGGTTTCAGCCCGCACGGTGCGGGAGGGCGAACAGCGGGAGCACTCGTCCACGGTGCAGCGGTCGGACACCTCGCCGCTGCCCGGCAGCCTGTCGGCTACCGCCGCGCTGGTGGCCGAAGCGGGGGGAGACGCGCTGATCACAGCCGCCGACTTGCTCGACTTCGACTCCTTGGAGGCCGCGGCCACCACCGTGTTAGAGCGGTGGGGGCGGGTTGACGTGCTGGTGAACAACGGGCGCTATATCGGACCGGGTCACATGGACCGCCTGCTGGACACCCCCATCGAACTGCTGGACAACCATCTGAAGGCAAACTGCCTTGCTCCGCTGGTGCTCAGCAAGGCGCTGTTGCCCCAGATGATCGAGCGGGGCAAAGGCACCATTGTGAACATCACCTCGGCCTCGGGCTACGCCGACCCCACCGAGGCGGCCGGCGACGGGGGCTGGGGGATGGGCTACGGCATCAGCAAGGGGGCCTTCCACCGGGTGGCCGGGTTCTTGGCTGTTGAGCACGGCGACCAGGGCATTAACACCTTCAACGTGCAGCCCGGCTACATCTCCACCGAGCGCATCGCTCAAGACATGGCCCAGTTCGGCTTTGAGGACAACGGCCAGCCCCCCGACGTGATCGGCGCAGTGGTGGCCTGGCTGGCCTCCGACCCCGAGGCCCGGGAGCTGAACGGCACCAATGTGGAGGCCCAGTTCTTCTGCCATGAACGGGGCCTTTTGCCCGGCTGGGACGGGCCGGAACCCAATACCGCCGCCATCAGCTACGACTTGAGCGGCGCCATCTTGGCTGAGAAGGAGGCCCAGCTACTGGCTGAGAGCGCCCAATAGTGACCCCCGAGGTCCGGCTTGAGCTGTGCGCGGTCATGCCGGTGTACAACGAGGAGGAGATCGTCGGCGAGGTGGCCGAGAGCTGGCTCGGGGTTCTAGACAGTCTGGGAATCGACTACGAGCTGGTGGCCATCGTGGACGGGGCCACCGACTCCAGCGAGCAGGTATTGCGGGCGGTGGCCGAGCGCCATCCGCACCTGGTGGTGGATGCCAAGCCCAACAGCGGCCACGGGCCCACTATCCTGCGGGGCTACCGCCGGGGGGTGGTCACCGCCGAATGGGTGTTCCAAACCGACTCCGACAACGAGATGCCCGCCGCTGCGTTCGGTGAGCTCTGGGAGCTTCGCCCCAACGTCGACGCAGTGATCGGCATCCGCACCAGCCGGAACCAGTCAGCGAGCCGACGCGCCATCACCCGGGCGGCCCGACTTACCGCCCGTGTGGCCTTCGGCTGTCGTCTGGCCGACGTGAACTGTCCTTATCGGCTTATGCGCTCGTCGGCGCTGGCCCCGCTGCTGGCGCCCATCCCCGACGACACCTTCGCCCCCAACGTGGTGCTCTCGGGAATGCTGGCCCGCTCTGGCGGCCGCTTGGCCGAGGTTCCCGTCCCCCACCACGACCGCACCACAGGAATGGTCTCCATGCTGGGCTGGCTGGCGTTTCGGGCCGCTCTCCGCTCCTTTGGCCAAACGGTGCGCCTCAGCCGTGCTCGAATCCCCAAAATCTGACTGTAAGCTGCCGATTTCCGCTGAACTGTCACCCAGGACGGGTACCTTCTAAACAGAGGTAAAACCCGTACTTCCCCCTACGAAAATCCGCTAAGGGAATCATGCCCCCACAATCACAGTTGTCCCTCGACAGCGTGTCGGACGACCGCCACTCAGATGTCGATTTTGCCCGCGAGATCGTGCCTGTCCCAGTAGCCGACGAGATGTCGGAGTCGTTCTTGGCGTACTCCTTGTCGGTCATCACCTCACGGGCCATCCCCGACGCCCGCGACGGCCTGAAGCCCGTGCAGCGCCGCATCCTCTACTCCATGCTCAACATGGGTATCCGTCCCGACGGACCCCACCGAAAGAGCGCTCGGGTGGTGGGCGACACCATGGGCAAGTACCACCCCCACGGCGATGCCGCCATCTATGACGCTCTGGTTCGGCTGGCTCAGGAGTTCTCCCGGCCCATCACCCTGGTCGACCCCCACGGCAACTTCGGCACCCTCGACGATCCACCGGCCGCCCCCCGATACACCGAGTGCCGCCTGGCCGAGGCGGCCATGGAGATGCTGGACGAGATCGACGAGGACACCGTTGAGCACCGGCCGACCTACGACGGCGACAGCGCCGAGCCCGAGTGCCTGCCGGGTCGGCTGCCCAATCTGCTGGTAAACGGCACCACCGGCATCGCGGTGGGCATGGCCACCAACATGGCCCCCCACAATTTGGCGGAGGTGGCCGAGGCCATCCGGCTGGTGATGACCAAGCGCCGGCCCAAACCCACCATCGACGAGCTCTTGGGCGCGCTAACCGGCCCCGACTTCCCGACCGGGGGGACAGTTGTCGACTCCGAGGAGGGAGGGCTGCGCCAGATCTACGACACCGGGCGAGGCTCAATTCGCATCCGAGCCAAGATGAAGCCGGCGAAGCTGACCCGCAGCCGTTGGGGAATCGAGGTCAGCGAGCTGCCCTACATGGTCGGTCCTGAAAAGGTGGTGAAGCGCATAAACGACCTGATAGTCGACGGCAAGCTGCCCGGCGTCCACGACGCCCGCAACCTGTCCGACCGCCACCACGGCCTTCGCATCCTCATCGAGTGCGAGCCCCATGTGGAGCCCGAGAAGCTGTACTACGACCTGTTCCGGCTCACTCCCTTGGAAGAGACTTTTGCCGTCAACAACGTGGTGCTGGTGAACGGCGTTCCCACCACCGTGGGCCTCTACGACTTGTGCCGCCACTACATCGACCACCGCCTCGACGTGGTGGTAAGGCGCACCCGGTATCGCTTGGGCCGAGCCGAAGCCCGCCTCCACATTCTGGAGGGGCTCATTGTCGCCCTCGACAACATCGACGAAGTGGTGGCCATCATCCGCGGCTCAGATGATGCCGCCGAAGCCCGCCAGCGATTGCAGGACGCCCTGGAATTGACCGAGATCCAGGCCGCCCACATCTTGGACATGCAGCTTCGGAGACTCACCGCGCTGGAGAAGCAGAAGATCATCGACGAGCGCGACGAGCTGATCGCCCTCATCGACGACCTCAAGAAGCTGCTGGGCTCCGAGCAGCGCCAGCGCACGGTGGTGCTCAAAGAGCTGGATGAGCTGGTTGAGCGCTTCGGACAGGACCGCCGGACCGAGATCATGTCCCATCAAGACGCACCGGTTTACGAGGCCACGCCCGCGGCTGAGCTGACCCCCACCGCTGAAGGGCCGTGTGTGGTCACCCTGTCCACCACCGGCATCGTGGGCCGGGCATCGGCGGGGGGACGCCGTCGTTCTCAGTTCGGCCGTCACGATGTGCTGACCGCTTTGCTGGAGGCCGACCCTGGCGACACGGTTCTGGCCGTGACCTCGGGGGGCCGGATTATTGCGTCGCCAGCCATGACCCTGCCCGAAGTGTCGGGCCGCAGCCGGGGAGTCGGGGCATCTGAGGTGTTCGGGACCATCCGCAGCGAGGCGGTGCTGACCCTGGTGATGGCGGGCGGCGATCCTCTGGTGCTGGTCACCGCCGCAGGAACGGTGAAGCGAGTCGATCTTTCTGATGCCGAAAAGGGCCGGGCCGCCAAGCAGGTCATCAAGCTGAAGCCCAACGACAAGGTGGTCGCCGCTTTCTGCGCTCCGGAGACCGCGGAGTTGTTGCTGGTCAGCGCTCAAGGCCGAGCACTGCGGACCCCGGTTGACTCGGTGCCGGTCCAAGGACGGGGGGCATCGGGCGTCAAAGGCATGACCATCCGCAACGGCGACCGGGTAATCGCTGCCGGAGAGGTGAGCGGAGAGGAGGCCGTCATCTTGGTGGACGTCTCGGGGTCGGTCGACATCAAGTCGGCCACGGACATCCCGCCTACCGGCCGGGGCGGGGTGGGCACATCTCTGGGAGGCGAGAACCTGCTGGCCATGGCCGCGGTGACCCTTCCCACCGACCTCTTGGCCGAAGTGGACGACAACGGCAAGCCGGCCAAGGAACCAGTGCCCTTCTCGCTGGCCAATGGGGAATCTGACCACGCGGTGGTTTTGAGCGTGGGGATGTCCCGGTGGTGACCAAGACCACCCGGGCCCAGGGGAAGAATGCCGACCTGTTCACCCCGCCCAACGGGGGGAACGGCAACGGCAGCTACGACGCCTCCGACATCGTCACGTTGGAGGGGCTCGAGGCGGTCCGAAAACGCCCCGGCATGTACATCGGGGGCACGGGGGCCGACGGCCTCATGCACCTGGTGTGGGAGCTGATCGACAACGGGGTGGACGAAGCCGGCGCCGGATTCGCCACCCGCATCGACGTGACCCTCCATGCCGATGGCTCGGTGGAGGTGGGAGACAACGGCCGGGGCATCCCAATCGACCCCCATCCCACCAAGAAGGTGTCGGCGCTGGAAGTGGTGCTCACCGAATTGCACTCTGGCGGCAAGTTCGGCGGCGGCGTGTACGGCGCCTCTGGCGGACTGCACGGGGTGGGCGCATCGGTGGTGAACGCTTTGTCCACCCGGCTGCGGGCCGAGGTAGACCGAGACGGCGCTACCTGGCAGCTCTGGTTTGTGAAGCAAAAAGCGGGGCAGTTCGACGACGACAAGTTCGTGAAGGGCAAGAAGCTCCGCCGGGTCCGCTCCACCCGCAAGACCGGCACCCGCATCCGCTTTTGGCCCGACTTCGACATGTTCGACCCCGACGCGGCGGTGGACTTCGAGACCATCCGCCAGCGGGCCCAGCAGGCCTGCTTCTTGGTGCCCGGATTGCGGATCAAGCTGGAGGACAAGCGCCGCGGCACCGACAACGAACCGGTCGATTTGATCTCCCACGGGGGTCTGGTCGATTTGGTGGGTTACCTGTCTTCTTCAGAGACCGTGACCGAGGTCATCTCAATTCCGGGGGAAGGCGAATTTGAGGAAAAGGTCCCAGTGGACGGAGCCATGACGGTGGTTTCCCGCCAATGCCAGGTGGACATCGCGATGCGCTGGGTGAAGGGCTACGACGCCAAGGTAGTCACCTTCGTCAACACCATCCCCACCCCGCATGGCGGCACCCACCTAGCGGGCTTTGAGCGGGCCTTGACCCGGGCAGTCAACGACAGCTTGCTGGCCGACTCCAAGAAACTGGCCCGCCTGGCCAAGCAGGGCAACGACCGGGCCCAGCGGGAAGATGTGCAGGAGGGGCTGGTGGCCGCGGTCAAAGTCACCCTGCCCGAGCCGCAATTCCGGGGCCAGACCAAACAGGAGCTGGGGACGCCCCCGGTACAGTCCATCGTCTACAACGTGCTCAAAGACGGGTTGGAGAGCTGGTTCCAAACCGGGCCCAAGAGCCATGTCACCGCGTTGCAGTCCAAGGTCGTCGATGCGGTGGTGAATCGGGTGTCAGCCCGCCAGACCCTGGAGAACAAGCGCCGGGCCGCGTCGCTGGGCTCGACCGGGATGCCCGACAAGCTTGCCGACTGCCGAGTGCACGGCCCGGACTCGGAGTTGATCCTGGTGGAGGGCGATTCGGCCGCGGGGCCGGCCAAGGCGGGGCGCAATGCCGAGAACATGGCCATTCTGCCTCTGCGGGGAAAGGTGGTGAACGCGGCAAAGTCGTCGGTGAAGCAGGTGCTGGACAACGCCGAGGCCCAAGCGCTGTTCACCGCCATGGGAGCCGGCTCCGGCGATGACTTCGATATGGCCAGGGCCCGATACGGGCGCATCGTGATTCTGTGCGATGCCGACGTTGACGGCAGCCATATCCGCTGCCTGCTGCTTACCCTCATCCACCGCTTCATGCGCCCGATGCTGGAAGCCGGCCGGGTGTTCGCGGCCCAGCCCCCGCTGTACACCGCCAAGGTGGGCGACCAAACCCACCGGGCGTGGTCGGATGCCCAGCGGGATCAGGTAACCGCCGAGCTGTCCAAGGGCAACCGGAAGGC
The DNA here is from genome assembly GCA_965208505.1 of Acidimicrobiales bacterium. Taxonomy (GTDB): domain Bacteria; phylum Actinomycetota; class Acidimicrobiia; order Acidimicrobiales; family Bin134; genus Poriferisocius. The sequence continues at coordinate 3,707,474 of OZ242339.1, read as the reverse complement.
TGAGAATATCCGGTGGTCCCGGTTCAAGGGGCTGGGGGAGATGGACACCGACGAGCTGGCCGAGTGCGCCCTCGACCCCGAAACCCGCACCCTTCGACAGCTAACCCTCGACGACGCCAAAGGTGCCGAGGAGATGTTCGAGACCCTAATGGGCTCCGATGTGAGCCGCCGCAAGGACTTCCTCATCGCCCACAGCGAGCTCGTCGACCGCGACGCCCTCGACTACTGACCTTCAAAGGAGAAATCGGGTAAACAGACATGACCATGACCGAGCCCGCCAAACAGGCCGAGCCCGCCGAAGAGCCCACCAGCGACAAGCTCGTGGAGATTCCTGAGCGCTACGTGCCCAAGTATCTGTCTCCCTCCAGCGCGTCGTCCTTTAGAGAGTGCGCCCGACGGTGGAAGTTCCGCTACGTCGACCGACTGCCCGACCCGCCCGGTGAGGCCGCGGTAACCGGCACCTTCGCCCACATGGTGCTGGAGAAGCTGATGCAGGAGCCGGTTGAGAATCGCACGGTGGATCGAGCCAAGATGCTGGCCCGCGAGCTCTGGCCCCGAATGGAGAATCACCGCGATTACCAGGGCCTCGAATTGGACGAACGGGGCGGTCTGGATTTCCGCAGGAACGGCTGGCGGGCCATCGAGGGACTTTGGAACCTGGAAGACCCCCGCCAGGTTGCAGTGGCCGCCACCGAGCAGGATGTGAGGGTCGAGATCAACGGGGTCCCGTTCCGGGGCATAATCGACCGAGTCGACGAAACTGACGATGGTTTGGTGGTCACCGACTACAAGTCGGGCAAGGCCCCATCCGAGCGGTTCTCATCCAACTACGCCACCCAGATGCTGCTCTACGCCGCCGCGCTGACCGAACTGGAGGGGCGCAAGCCGGCCAAGGCCCAATTGCTGTATCTGGGCCAGAAAGTGGTGGAGGTGGAGATCACCGACGAGAACCTCGCCGAGGCGGTGAACGAATTGCGATCCACTTGGCTGGCCATCATGGAGCGCTGCATCTCCCTGGAGTTCGAAGCCTCCACCGGCCCGCTGTGCGGCTGGTGCCCCTTTGTAGCCCAGTGCCCCGAGGGCACCAAAGAGGTGCTCCACCGCGACAAGATCGGCAAGTTGCGTTCCGACGCCCCCGCACTCGAGCGAATCGCCCAGGTCGCCGACACCGACTCAGACGCTGACAACTAGAGCCGGGGCAGTCGCGTCCCCGCCAGGCGGCCCATGGCCGGTCGCATGAGCGCCTCTTGCCGCTGAGTGGCTCGGGCCCAATACTGAGCGGCTTCGCTGTCGTCTCCCATGTCGAAGCGCTCCCGGTCAGCCAGGTCCTGTTCGGCCAGTTTTGGCCCGATGCGGTCCACCATGTCCAGATAGCGCACCAGCCGGGCCACAGACTTGGCCCGAGCGGAGGCATACCCTTCCAACGCGGGGGCAATCACCGTGCGCAAATCGTCCAGCACCGCCTGGTAGACCTCGCTGGTCTCGGTGTCTGGCGGCTCGGGCACCCCAACCGGCTCCGGCACCACCCCCAGGGTCTCGCACAGCAACTCCGCGGTCACCCGGCGGTGAAGTGCTGAGAACAGCATTCCCATGCCCAGATCCCCCCCGGCCGCTCCGGCCACCCCCAGCCCGATCAAATTGCGGACCTGGCAGGCCAGTTGCCAATAGCGCACGCGCTCGGGGTCCACCGGGCCGTCGTACCACCCGAACGCGGTGTCGATGTCCACAAACGGAGTGAGCATGGCCCGCACCGTGATCCAGGCCAGATCCTCCATAGGGTCGCCCGCGTGGGCCAACTCCCAATCGCACAGCCCGGTCACCCTGCAACCGTCGTGCAGAACGTTGCCCGGCCCCAGATCGCCGTGAACCAGCACTACCCGCTCCGGGGGTCCGGGCGCGGCCTCAACCAGATGGCGCAAGCCCAGGTCGATGAGCGGGTCGCGCTTAGGGCAATGTTCTCGGTAGAGCTGGGTCCACACCGCCAGGTCGTCATGGGCCAGATCAGCCGGCGGCGCCAGACCATGGAGGGCGTTGACCTGCTCCATGAAGTCTCGGGCCAAGCCGGGATCGTCCAGCGGACCTGGCTCCCCCTCCACGAAGTCCAGTAGCAGCGCCCGCCCATCGGGGCTCACACCGCAGAATCCGGCCGCCCTTACCGGCTTGTCGGTCAGCCACTGATACGCCCGGGCCTCCCGAGCCAGGTCGTAGCCCACTGCGGAGAGCGCCGAGGTTCCTGCATCCATCCGCAAGAACCGCTGCCCACCGTCACCCAGGGTCACCACCCACGCCTGACGGGAAGCACCCCCCGGAATGCGAACAGCATCAGCAACCCCTTGTCCGCAGCACTCTTCCACCCACGCCAACAGCCCGCGATCCAATTCGCTCACCCACCCAGGCTAAGCCCACTCGCAGCCCGGCGGCTTGTTTGTGGTTACGTTCTCCGCAGGGCGGCTAGGTCAGTCCGATGCCAAGCATCGTGCCCCAGATCGTGAGCATGAACCCTGACATCATGAACACCATCGTCCGGGTCATCTTCGCCATCTGAAGCGCCATCTCGCCGCGGTGCTCTGCCAGTTCGCCTCGTTGCTCTGCAATCTCGCCTCGTTGCTCTGCAATCTCGCCTCGTTGCTCTGCCAGTTCGCCTCGCAGGCTCTCAAATCCGGCGTCCATTTTGTGCTCTAGGCCGTCGATTCGGGTGTGAACCCTGGCGAACTCGGCATCGACTTGGGCGAATTTGCCGTTCATCTCGGTGCGGATCCGGTCTTCGCTCGCTTTGACGTCGTCTTTAGTGGCGAGCTGTTCCCAGCGCACGGGAGGCAGGCACTCGATCAACGTTCTCGCCTCCTCCTCACCCAACACCTCGCTCAAACGGCTCAACAACGCCAAACGCCTTGTCTCGTCCACAAGCATACCCAGCCTCTCCCATCCAACATTCCGAAAGGAGGACCGAAACACCGCCCACACGTGGTGCCCGCCACCCTACCGGCAGGCGCTGGACCCAACAATCGCCAATTCGGTCGGTCGATGTCGAGATCCGGGAAGTGTCACAGCGAGTCTCTAGAGTCAGACCCGTGAGCATTCAGGTGATCTGCACGCCCTATGGGCCGCCTGCCACAGAGCGGCTGGGGGAGCAGATTGCCGTGCTCAAGAACGGCGACCCGTTGGCACCGGTCACGGTGGTGGTGCCTACCAACATTGCTGGGCTGGCCACCCGGCGGGCGTTGGGAGCACGGAACCAAGGCGTCGCTGGGGTGAACTTCCTCAAGCTGTTCGACTTGGCCGAGCGACTGGCTGGGCGGCAGATGGCCGCAGAGCTGAAGCGCAAGCCGCTGTCCGACCTCGTGCTCAGCGCCACAGTGCGGAGCGTGTTGGATGCCGACCCTGGGCTGTTTCGGGCCTCGGCCCACCATCCCGCCACTCAGCAGGCTCTGGTGCAGTCTTACCGGGACTTGCGTGAGCTCACTGAAGGCCAGCTCAACGTTCTGGCGTCACAGAGCCGGCGAGCTGCCGATGTGGTCCGCATCTGCGGCCAGGTCCGAACCGATCTGGAGTCGAAGTGGTACGACGGCCAAGATCTGAACGAGCTGGCTATTAGCGCTCTGGGGTCGGGGTCGGTCAGCGACCTTGTCCAAGAGTTCGGCCCGGTGATCATCTACCTACCCCAACGGGTCACCCGATCACAGGGCCTCATGGTTTCCTCCTTGTCCGCTGAGACGTCGGTGGCGGTCATAGCTGGTCTCACCGGAAACGGAAAGGCCGATAGCGCGGTGGCGGAGTCAATCCACCGTATGGGGGCAGAGTTCGTTCCGCCTCCGGAGATCAACCAGCCCCACGGCCAGCGGATCATCAGCGCGGCCAGCGCCGACGAGGAAGTCCGGGTGGCAGTTCGGGAGGTGGTCAACGCAGCCCGAGACGGTGTTTCCCTGAGCCGGATCGCCGTGCTGTGCGCTGGCAGCGAGCCTGTGATCCGTGCCCTGCATGATCGCCTCGATGCCGCCGCCATCCCTTACAACGGCCCCAGCGGGCGCATCCTGGCCGACTCGCTGGCCGGCCGGGGGCTCATTGCCCTGCTGAACCTGGTGGGACGTGACTTCCGCCGAGACGAGGTGTTCGCCCTGCTATCGGTGGCATCGGCCTCCTTGCCCAATTCCGAGGCCGGAAACGAGCAGCCCTCGTCGGCCACCGACTCGGTCATGGCGTGGGAGCGGGTGTCGCGCCGAGCCGGTGTGGCTCGGGGTTCTGAGCAGTGGGAGACAAGGCTCAACAGCTACGCCGCAGAACAGCGGGAAGCCGCTCAGCAAGAGGAGGGCGATCCCGACCGAATCGAGGGGCGGGTCGAGCGGCGCCGCCGAGAGGCCGACCACGCGGAGTCGCTGGCCCGGTTCATGGCCCAGCTCATCAGCGACCTGTCGCCTGAGCCGGAACCTTCCTCCTGGAAGGACTGGTGCGGGTGGATCAAGGGGCTGATCCACACCTACCTAGGCGATGAGAAGGCCCGACAGCACTGGCCTCCTGCTGAGCAGGAGGCTGGCGACAAGATCGAGGGGACACTCGACCGCTTGGCCAACCTGGACGAGATAGAGCATCGTCCCCGACCAGCCACCTTCCGACACACCCTGATCTCGGAGTTGGGTGTATCCACCGGGCGGGTAGGGCGGGTCGGGCACGGGGTGCTCACCGAGCAGATCAGGGCCTCGTTGGGAATGGAGCTGGACCGGGTGATCTTGATCGGCATGGCCGAGGGAACATTCCCCCACAGCCCGTCCGACGATCCGCTCCTGCCCGACCGGGAGCGCATGGCCGCCGGTGATGATCTCGCCCTGCTATCCGATCGGATGGGCGATCAGCACCGTGGCCTTCTGGCCGTGCTGGCCTCAGCCGAGATCGCCACCCTGGTGTACGCCCGAGGCGATGCCCGGCGTGCTTCTGAACAGCACCCGTCTCGCTGGCTGCTGGACACCGCGAGCTCACTGGCCGGCCGCGTGGTGGACAGCACCAACCTGGAAGAGCTGGCCGACGCCGAAATCGCCGGCTGGTTCGAGCACGTTCCCTCGTTTGCCGGCAGGGTGCTCCACGCCGAATTTCCGGCCACCGCCCAAGAGTTCCGGTTGCAGGCCCTGGCCCAGACCAGTCGATCTGACGATCTGCCGCTCGACGGCGACCCGGTTCTGGCCCGAGGGGCCGAGCTGGTTGTCGGCCGGGCGTCAAACCAGTTCACCCGCTTCGACGGCAACCTGTCCCACCTCGAAGCAGCCGACCTGATCAGCGACGTGGTTTCGCCCACCAGCCTGGAAACCTGGGCCGACTGCCCGATGCGCTATCTCTTCCAGCACGTCTTGCGGGTGCAGACCTTCGAACAGCCCGAGGAGCTGCTCCAGATCTCCGCGTTGGAGAAGGGCTCTTTGGTTCACGACGCCTTGGACATGTTTGTGGGCGAGCAGCTCGAGAACGACCAAGTGCCGCCCCCTGGCCAACCGTGGAGCGAACAGCAGCGCCGCCGGCTCCTCGAGATCGGAACGGAGTTGTGCGATCAGGCCGAGGCCCGAGGGCTGACGGGTGCGCCGGTGTACTGGCACCACGACCGGCGACGGATTCTGACCGACCTGGAGAGCTTCTTGTTTAATGACGATGCCCAGCGCCGCCAATATGGCGTCACCGCCGCCGCCAGCGAATTGTCATTCGGAATGCCCGATGCCGATTTGGGCGCGGTGGCGGTGACCCTGAGCAATGGCCGAACCGTGCGGTTCAGAGGCCGAGCCGACCGGGTGGACCACGGCGCCGGCGACCGCCTGCTCGTCACCGACTACAAGACCGGCAAGTCCGACAGCTACAAAGACTTGGACGAAGACAGCCGGAACTGGGACCCCGTTCTACGCGGCACCAAGCTTCAGCTTCCGGTGTACGGGCTGGCCGCCCGAGACCACATCGACGACCCCGATGCCCCGGTCAGAAGCCAATACTGGTTCGTCACCAGCGACCAGCAATTCAAGACCAGCGGATACTGGCTGACCGACCGGGTGATGGATCGCTTCCGCACAGTGGTGGACACCATCACCCAGGGCATAGAAAGCGGAGTGTTCTGCGACCGGCCCCAGCCCGACCGCACCGAGGGGCCATACAGCCAGTATTGCGACTACTGCAACGCCGACCGACTGGGCACCCAGGAACGCCGCCGGGGGTGGGAGAACATGCAGGATCAAACCGAGCTAGACGACTATCGGCACCTGGCCGAGTCGCCCCACGGATTCGACCGCGAGGCGGACTGACCATGGCGCCCCCCTACAACGACCAGTTCGACCGCGAGGCCATCGTCTCCGAACTCGACTCGACCCTGTTCGTGGAAGCCGGGGCCGGATCGGGCAAGACCACCGCGTTGGTGGAGCGGGTGCTGGCCCTGCTCGATACCGGCGTGGCCATGGAGAACATCGCGGCCATCACGTTCACTGAGAAGGCGGCCGCCGAACTGAAGAACCGCCTGCGCCAGAGGCTCTCCGCCATTGGCCGACACCCAGAGGCCCTCGACCAGCTGGACGGAGCGGCCATCACCACCCTCCACGGGTTCGCGCTGCGCATCCTCTCCCATCACGCCATCGAAGCCGGACTGCCGCCTCGCATCGAGGTGAGCCCCGAAGAGGCCTTTGAGGACCGCTGGGAGGACTTCAGAAGCCGCCTGCTGAGCAGCCCTGAACAAGAACAGCCCTTGGCCTTAGCCCGAATCTTGGGCATCAATACCGCTCACCTACGAGAACTAGCCCGAAAACTCGACAACAATTGGGACTTGGCCGACCGGGAAATGGCCGGTCAGGCACCCCCCGACGGCCCGATCAGCCTTCCCGACATCAGCGGCTTCCCCCGCTGGTTCGGGGAGGTGGCCGCCTTGTCGGCCTACTGCACAGACCCCACTGATCGGATGCTCCCCAAGCTCGACGCCATCGCCGAGCGGGCCAGGTTGCTGGACGAAGCAGTGGGAGACGACGACCAGATCCTGCGCCTGCTGTTTGTTCCCGGGCTGAGCTTCACCAAATCGGGCCGCAAGGGCAACTGGCCCGACGACGGAAGCGGTGAGCCGCCATTGAAAGAGGTGGCCGACCATCTGCGCACGCTGGGTGACGCCATCAAAGACCTCCGGGAACATGTGGCCGATGCGCTGATCGAGCGGCTGGCCTTGGTACTGGGCGCGTTCACTCTCGAAGCCGCCGAAGACCGTCGTCGCAAGGGGGTGCTGGAGTACCACGACCTGCTGGTGCTGGCCCGAAACCTGCTGCGACACCCTCAATACGGCGAGGAGATCAGAAGAACGCTGGCCGGGCGCTACCAGCGCTTGCTGCTAGACGAGTTCCAAGACACCGACCCCATCCAAATCGAGTTGGCCAAGCTCATCGCCACACCCCCGGACGACAATCGACACTGGTCGGAACTGCAAGCCACATCGGGGCGGCTCTTCTTCGTGGGCGACCCCAAGCAGTCCATCTACCGATTCCGGCGAGCCGACATCGCCCTGTACACCCAGGCGGGACAGGCCCCCACCGTGAACCGGAAGTCGCTCACCCGCAACTTCCGGTCGGTCGAGCCCATCCTCGATTGGGTCAATGCCCTATTCGAGGGGTTCATGGCCCCGCCCAACCCCTCGAAGCAGCATGTGCAACCCGGCTATCAGGCGTTAGATGCCGTTCGCGAGCAACCTCCGCAAGGGCCGGCGGTGGCAGTGCTCGACCACGAGCACCCCAGAGCACCCGGCACCCAAAGCCTGCGCGCCGCGGAGGCTTTGGAAGTGGCTGAGGCCATCTTGACCGCGGTCGGCCAAGGCTGGTCAGTGGGCGACGGCTTGGACGAACAGAAGCGACAACTCTGGCGGCCCGCGCGGCTGGAGGACATCTGCATCCTGCTGCCCACCCGCACCTCTCTGCCGCAACTCGAACAGGCGTTGGAGGAACACGGCATCCCCTATCGGATCGAGGCCGGTTCGCTGATCTGGACCAGCCAGGCAATTCGAGACGTGATGGCGGCGGTGAGAGCGCTGGCCGATCCCACCGACGAAGTCTCATTGGTGAATGCCCTGCGATCCCCCGCCTTCGGGTGTGGCGACGACGACTTGTTCACCTACAAAGTTGCCCACCATGGCTCGTGGAACTACATGGCGGCTAGACCCAAACACCTACCCAGCGATCACCCGGTGGGCGAGGCCATGGCGTGGCTGGCCGAACTGCATGCCGAGGTCCGCTGGCTGAGGCCCAGTCAGGTGATCGAGCGCATCGTGAGGCAGCGGCGGCTGATGGAGTCGAGTTGCTTCGGCCAGCAGCGCACCCGGGATGCGTGGCGCAGCCTCAATCTGGTTGTCGACCAGGCTCGCCAGTTTGAGGATTCCGGTGGACGGGGTTTGCGGGAATTCGTCGCCTGGGTGGAACAGAAGATCGGTGAGCGGACCAGGGAGTCCGACGTGATCTTGTCGGAGACCGACGACGACGCCGTGCGCATCACCACCATCCACGCCGCCAAGGGCCGGGAGTTCCCCATCGTCATCCTGTCGGGGACCTACGCCCGGAGCCGCCCCATGTCGGCCCAGTTGGTGTGGCCTGCCGACGGCGGCTTCGGCGTGCGCTTCAGCAATCTCTTGCGGACCAAGTCGTTCGCCGAGCACCAAGACCATGAGGAGGAGATGGAGCACGCTGAGCGAGTACGTCTGCTCTACGTGGCTCTCACCCGGGCGATGGACCACCTGGTGGTGTCGGCTCATCGCATGGCGCGAGGCGAGAACAGCACCGCCAAGCCGTCGATGGCTGAGATGGTGGTGGACAACGCCGCCTGGCTGCCAGCAGCAAAGTGGGTACCCGAATCCTTGCCATCAAAGGAAGCAGACACCCACGTCGAAGCACCCTTTTCGACGTGGCAGAGCGAGCGCGAGGGGTTTATCGCCGCCGCGGGCCAGCCATCAATCACAAGTGCCTCGGCCATCGCATGGACCGAGGCTAATGATGTTGAACAACTCCCCGGCCTGGATAAAGACGGGCCTACCGACGGCGACGATGATCGGTCGCCGCTGCGCAAAGGACGAGGCGGCACCCAGATCGGCAGCGCCGTTCACGGTTTGCTCCAGACCGTGAACTTGACCGCTGACCCCGACAGCCTCGGCCCGGTGGCCGCCGCCCAAGCCGAAGCCGAGGGCGTATCCCACGCCCGGAGCACGGTACGGGCTCTGGCCCAATCAGCCCTGGAATCCACCACGGTGCGTGAAGCCGCCGCCAACCACCATTGGAAAGAACTGTTCGTGGCCGCCCCGGTGGATGGCACCGTGGTGGAGGGCTACATCGATCTGCTGTACCGCTCCGAGGAGGGCTTGGTGGTGGTGGACTACAAGACCGACGACATCCACGACGACGAAGCGCTCCAGGCCAAAGTCGACCGCTATCAGCTTCAGCTGGCTGCCTACTCCTTGGCGGTGGAGCAGGCGGTGGGCGAGACCGTTTCCCGATGCGTGCTGGTGTTCGCCCGCCAAGGCCAAGAGGCAAGAGAGGTCGTCATCGCCGACGGCGACCTAGTCTCAGCCCAGAAAGAAGTCCGCCGAAGGCTGGCGTCTACCGCGGCCTGAGAAAGGAAGCCCATGTTCACGTTGGTGGTGATGGCCGCAGGGCTGGGGTCGCGTTTCGGCGGCACCAAACAGCTTGCCCAAGTGGGGCCCAACGGCGAGGCGTTTCTGGACTTCGCCATCGCCGACGCCCAAGCCGCGGGCGCCGACCGGGTGGTGCTCATCGTGCGTAGCGACATCGAAGCCGACGTGAAGCGGCACTTCGAGTCTCGCGGCGACCTGCCCACCGACCTCGACGTGGCCTATGTGTGCCAAAACGAGCACGGCCCTCCCCGATCCAAGCCGTGGGGCACCGCCCACGCCGTGCTGTCGGCCGCCGACGCGGTGAACGGCCGGTTCGTGGTGTGCAATGCCGACGACTACTACGGCCCCACCGCATACGCCGCCCTGGCCCAAGCCATCGGGGACATGGCCGAAAACGAGGCCTGGCTGTGCGGCTACCGCCTCGACCACACCCTGCCCTCCCAGGGCACGGTGACCCGGGGCGTGTGCCAAGTTGACGGCCACCGCCTCACCGGCATCGTCGAACAAGAGGGCATCTCCCGAGCCGACCACACGCTCCCCGCCAACACCATCGTGTCCATGAACCTATGGGCCTTCTCCCCCCGATTCATGGACAGCCTGCAAGACGGCTTCGCCCGATTCCTCAACGAATGCGGCGACAGCCCCACCGCCGAGTACCTCCTCCCCCACGCCGTCGCCGCCGAAATGGAAAAGGGCGCGCTCACCGTCCGAGTAGTGACCACCGACGAGACCTGGATCGGCGTCACCAACCCCGATGATCTGGAAGTCGCCCGCGCCGCCCTCAGATCCCGCTAATCCGTGCCCGAGCTACCCGAGGTCGAGACGATCCGCCGCCAGCTGGCCCCTCGACTGCAAGGTCGCCTCATCCTGGAGGCCGACAGCCACCCCTCAGAGAAGTTCACCCCCGCAGTCGCCAGCATCGGCGCCACGATCCAAGGACTAAGCCGAAAAGGCAAATACCTCATCGCCTCCCTAAACGACGGCCGGGAGCTCATCATCCACCTGGGCATGACCGGCTCCCTTGCCCTCGCCCCCCAAGTCCCCGACGACCCCTACATTCGGGCATGGTGGCTACTCGACCGCGATGAAGTCCTCATCTATCGAGATGTCCGCCGGTTCGGCCGCATCCGCTGCATCCCTGCTGACCAGCACGACTCCATCCCCACCCTGGCCGCCCAAGGCCCCGACGCCCTCAGCCCCGATTTCACCGCCGAGGCCTTCTACCAGGCCCTCCGAAAAAGCCGCCGCCGCATCCACACCCAGCTCCTCAGCCAAAAGCCGGTGGCCGGCGTCGGCAACATCTACGGAAACGAAGCGCTATGGATTGCCGGCATACACCCGGCCAAACGCCAGATCAGTCGGGCAGCGGCCACCAGACTCCACGCCGCCATAGTTGAGGTACTCGAGGCCGGCTTGGCCAATGGCGGCACCACCCTGCGCGACTATCGCAACGCCGACGGAGACGAGGGCAGCCATCAGCACGCCCTGGCCTGCTACGGCCGCTCGGGCCAACCCTGCCTGCGCTGCGCCACCCCGCTCCAACGTCGTACCTACGACGCCCGTACGCTTACTTTCTGCCCTCAATGCCAGCCGCGATAACGTCCGCTCCGGTCAAAGGGGAGAGAACATGAGCGACGAGATGACCGACGCGCAGAAAGAGGCGTTCGTAGCCAAGCTGCGCCGAGAGGTTGGGAGCACCGGCACTCCGACAACTGCTCGCGATCCAGTCAACCAACCCATGATTCGCCACTGGTGCGATGCCATGGAGGACGCCAACCCCCTCTACACCGATCCCGATGCAGCCAACGGAGGCCCCCACGGGGAAATCACCGCCCCTCCGGCCATGCTCAACGCCTGGACCATGATCGGCTTGGTCCCCCGGGTCAACGACCCCAAAGACCCCGCCTCCGGGGTGTATGCCATGCTGGATGAAGCCGGCTATGTCGGCGTGGTGGCCACCAACTCCGAGCACGTTTACCACCGCTACCTCAAACTCGGCGACCACCTCACCGGGGTGGTCAAGCTGATGGACGTCTCCGAAGAAAAGCAGACCGCTCTGGGCATCGGACACTTCGTGACCACCGAGACCGAGTACCACGACCAGCACGGCGACCACGTCGGCTCCATGTTCTTCCGCATCCTCAAGTTCCGACCCGGCACAGGACGGACCGCCGGCTCCAGCGACGGCGACAGCGCATCTGAGGGCCCACCGCGCCCTCGTCCCAGCCGCAACCAGGACACCGACTTCTTCTGGCAGGGCAGCCGGGCCGGCGAGCTCCGCATCCAGCAGTGCCTCAAATGCGAGCGGCTTCAGCACCCACCCGGCGCCCGCTGTCCCGGCTGCGGCGCGGTCGACATGGGCTACACCACAGCCTGCGGCAAGGGCACCCTGTACTCCTACGTGGTGTCCCACCACCCCCGGGTCCCCTCCTTCGACTACCCCCTGAACATCGGTCTGGTGGAACTGGACGAAGGCGTCCGCCTGGTCACCAACATCACCGACTGCACCTCCGATCAGCTCAAGGTGGGCATGCCGCTTCAGGCTTGGCACATGCAGACCCATGAGGATGTGAGCGTGCCGGTATTCCGACCCGCCCGGGTGCCTCGCAACCCCGCCACGCTCACATTCGATGAGGTGAACGTGGGCGACGAACTGCCGCTCTGCCCGATCCCGCTCACCCCCACGCTGATCGTGTCCACCGCCATCGCCTCGCGCGACTACCAAGACGTCCACCACGACCGGGACATGGCCCTAAAGAAGGGGTCGGAGGACATCTTCATGAATATCTTGACCTCGAGCGGCCTCTCCGCCCGCTACATCAGCGACTGGGCCGGCCCCGACGCCGTGTTCAAGAACCTGAAGATCCGCCTCGGGGCCCCCAACTACCCCTACGACTGCATGACCATGTCGGGTTCGGTCACCGACAAGCGGAATGCCGATGGCACCGACATCGTCGAGGTGTCGTTCCGTGGACAGAACAGCCGCGGCCCCCATGTGACCGGAACCATCGACCTGGCCTTGCCTCGCTAGTAGGAGAGCACCATGACCTTGAACTACGCCTACCACACCGCCATCGCCGGAATCGGCGCCACCCCGTTCACCAAGGACTCGGGCCGCACCCCCATGGACCAGGCCGTGGAAGCCTGCCTGGCCGCATGCGAAGACGCCGGCCTTCCACCGGAGAAAGTCAACGGCATGGTCACCTACTCGGCCGAGCAGAACCCCGAGATCGAGGTGGCCAGAAACCTGGGCATCGAAGAGCTGACCCACTTCTCCATGGTCCACCATGGCGGCGGCGCCGCCTGCGGAGTGATCGCAGTGGCCTGCCAAGCCATCTACTCCGGCGCCGCCGACTACGTGCTGTGCTACCGGGCCTTCAACGAGCGCTCCTGGCACCGCTTCGGGGCCGGGGTACAAGACAGGCCCGCAGGCGCCGAGGCGTCCGAGGTGAGCTTCTCGTGGAGTTCGCCGTACGGGCTGGTAACGCCGGCCTCATGGGTGGCCATGTTCGCCACCCGCTACATGCACGAGTATGGGGCCACCACCGAGGACTTCGGCCGAGTGTCGGTGGTCGACCGGGCCTTCGCGGCCACCAATCCCTATGCCCACTTCTTCCAGCGGCCCATCACCCTGGAAGACCACCAAAACAGCCGCTGGATCGTGGAGCCGCTGCGCCTGTTGGACTGCTGCCAGGAGACCGACGGCGCCCAGGCGCTGTTGGTGACCACCGCCGAGCGGGCCAAAGACCTGAAGCAGACACCGGCGGTCATCGCCTCGGCCGCCCAGGGGGTAGCCGAAGACCAGCACATGATGAGGAGCTACTACCGGGACAACATCACCGGCATCCCCGAGATGGGACTATGCGCCCGCCAGCTCTATCAATCAAGCGGCCTGTCGGCCGACGACATCCAAACCGCCATCATCTACGACCACTTCACCCCGCTGGTGCTCCCCCAGCTCGAGGAGTTCGGCTTCTGCGACAGAGGCGAGGCCAAAAACTTCATCCGCGACGGCCACCTCGAAAGGGACGGCCGCCTGCCCATCAACACCAACGGAGGCCAACTCGGGGAGGCTTACATCCACGGCCTCAACGGGATCGCCGAAGGCGTGCGCCAGATCCGGGGCAACTCGGTGAACCAAGTCGACAACGTGGAGAACGTGTTGGCCACCGCGGGAACCGCGGTTCCCACCAGCGCTCTCATACTCTCCCAGCCCCGCTAGTCTTCCGGCCCCGCTGACAGCCAGCGTCGTCTGCATCTCACTTGGCTTCTCCCTGCCCCTCAGCCCATTGGAATGTGTATGATCCCGAATGACAGAATGTTCCGAGATAGGACCCAACGAGAGAGGCCCAATTATGGAATTCAGCCATGACCGTTCAGGCGACACCCTGGTCGTCAATGCAGCAGGACGGGTAGACGGATCCAACGCGTCGGATTTCCTGGAGTCCCTGCAAGGCATGTTCGATCCCGGCGACCAGAAGATCATCCTGGACCTCGGCGGTCTTGAGTACATCAGCAGCGCCGGGCTGCGCGTGCTCCTCATGGCGGCCCAGAATCTCGACAAGCAGAATAAGTCGTTCAGCATCTGCTCTCTGACCGAAGCGGTGGGCGACGTATTCCGCATCAGCGGCTTCGATCAGATCATCAACGTATTTCCCTCGGTAGACGACGCCAAACAGGGGTAATCCCTTGACCCGGACCTACAAGATCCTGGTCGTCGACGACGAGCCGGATCTTGAACCCCTGATCTTGCAGCGGATGCGCCGCCAGATCCGGTCAAACGAATACGAATTCGTATTCGCCCGGGACGGTGTGGAAGCACTGGAGAAGCTCAACGCCGACCCGACCATCGACATGGTGCTGTCGGACATCAACATGCCCAAGATGGACGGACTCACCCTTCTCCAGCAGCTCCCCGGCGTCGATCCCAACCTCCGTGCGGTGATCATCTCCGCCTACGGCGACATGGACAACATCCGCACCGCCATGAACCGAGGGGCGTTTGACTTCGTCACCAAGCCCATCGATTTTGACGACCTCAAGATCACCATCACCCGCACGCTGGAGCATCTGGCCGAGTGGCGGGAGGCGCTTTCGTCTCGCGATCAGCTTGTGGCCCTCCAAAACGAGTTGAGCATCGCCAGCCAGCTTCAGCAGTCAATCCTGCCCAAGAACCCGCCGGTCACCGAGACGTACGAGGTCTCGGCCAACATGGAGCCGGCCCGCAACGTGGGCGGAGACTTCTACGACTTCTTCAAACTCGACGAACAAGTCGGCCTGGTAGTGGCCGACGTATCCGACAAGGGCATCCCCGCGTCGATGTTCATGATGTCCAGCCGGACCGCGTTGAAAGGAGCGGCCATCGGTGTTCGGAACCCCGAAAAGGTGCTGGAGGAAGTCAACAATCAGCTCCACCAGGACAACCCCACGTTCATGTTCGTCACCCTTATCTATGCCTTGTTCAACCCAGTCAGCGGCACTCTCACCTATTCCATCGCGGGCCACGACCCCCCGATGCTGGTGAGCGCAGATGGCACCGTTACCGAGCTGCCGCTAACCAAGGGAGTTGCGCTCGGAATCGCCCCCGACATCGTCTACACCCAGGAGACGGTCACCTTGGCCCCGGGCGACACCGTGGTCTTGTTCACCGATGGAGTGACCGAGGCCATGAACGCCGACAACGATCAATTCGGGCTGAAGCGGTTGGCAGACGTGTTTGACGGCAGCTCGCCCGACAGCGCTCTGGCCGCCAACGAAGCAGTTTTCGAGCATGTAAGGAAATTTGCAGGTGATGCCCCCCAGTCCGACGACATCACCTGCCTGACACTTCGACGCCCCTGATGTTCGCCCTCCTCGATCGGTCGCCGCCTCCTCCGCCCGCCACGAGGGACCGCTGAAATGCAACGAACACTGCGCCTGTCCCACCCTATAGAGCAAGAACACCCCTCCGATGTCTTGCCGTTGATCGAGGACATTGTCAATGAGATGGCAGAGCAAGGCGACTGGCCGATAACGCTCACCATGCGGGCCAACCTGATCCTGGAAGAGTTGGTGCTCAACACCCTTACCCACGGTGACACCAGCGGCCTCACGGCAATCGATCTTGAGCTGGAGTCCAATGACCATGCGCTCACCATCCGCCTCTCCGATGACGGATCGCCCTTCAATCCGCTCATCGATGCCCCCGAGCCCGATGTCACCCTTCCTTTGGCCGAGCGGCCCATCGGAGGGTTGGGGGTCTATCTGGTGCGGACGATGGGCGAGGAACTGGAATACCGCCGGGAAAACGACCGCAACAACCTCAAGCTCGTCGTACACCCTGAGTCGTGAGGCATTCGACCCAAAGAAACCTGCCTAGAGCGCGGCTAGCTGCCCTGGCAATCGCCGCTGTTGCCGTCGTGCTTTCGGGGTGCGGATCCAATGGTGCCGACCCCGTAGCCACCCCTGTGCCGACCAGCGGAGCCACTCAAGCTCCTACTCAGAGCGGTGGGGTTCCAGGGGTCTTTGACGACCGTGTGGTCTTCGGACAATCAGCCGCCTTCAGCGGCCCCGCCCAACAGTTGGGCATCAACATGAACTTGGGAATCATGGCGGCCTTCGAAGAGGCCAACCGAGATGGCGGTGTGCATGGGCGCATGTTGGAGCTCACAACTCGAGACGACGCATACGAGCCTGAGGCAGCCATCATCAACACCCAAGGTCTGATAAACGACGAGCAGGTGTTCTCACTGATCGGCGCGGTGGGCACGCCGACATCGCGCTCGGCCACCCCGGTAGCAGCCGAAGCAGGCATCCCCTATGTCGCTCCATTCACTGGCGCCGGCTTTCTCAGGGACGATAATTGGGACAACATCATCAACCTCCGGGCCTCCTACGCCCAGGAGACTGAGGAGATGGTCGAACGGCTAACCACTGATTTGGGCGTCACTCGAATCGCGGTGATGTTCCAAGACGACTCCTTCGGACGGGCCGGTTACAACGGGGCGCTGGCCGCGCTCGAACTCCGGGGGATGGACCTGGTGTCCACCGGCATCTATCCCCGCAACACCACCGCAGTGAAATCAGGGCTTCTCGACCTGAGGTTGGGCAACCCCGAGGCTGTGATCCTTATAGGCGCATACCAGCCGGTGGCGGCCCTCATCTCCTGGGCCCGCCACATCGGGTTCGATCCCATCTTCATGACGGTCTCGTTTGTGGGCAGCAACGCACTGTCCACGGAGTTGGGCTCCGATGGGGAGGGGGTGTACGTCACCCAGGTGATCCCCTTCCCCCACGACCTTTCGATCCCGGTGGTTGCCTCCTATACCGCGGCCTTGGCGGCCTACGACCCCGGGGCCGAACCTGGGTTCGTATCCTTGGAGGGATACATTGCCGGCCGAATGGCCATCGCCGGACTCGAGGCTTGCGGCGCCTATCTCACTCGAGACTGCTTTTTGGAGAACATCTTGGGTGCCGGCCGGTTCGACATCGACGGTTTCACCGTGGACTTCGGAACAGAAGACAACCGGTCAGTGGACAACCAAGGCTCTGACGCCGTCTTTTTGACCGTGATTGACGCCAACGGAAGCTATCGGTCGGCGAGCACTTTGGAAGAAGTCAGCCCGTGACCGAATCAACGGCTCCACAAAGCACTGAATCCGAGGATCATCCTTTAGGCACCCAGCGGCCCGCACTCCGCCACCGGATCTCCACCCAACTCTATGCCGGGATCTTCGGTGCGGTAGCGCTGACCATTGTGGCCAGTGTTGTGAGCTGGATCTCGTTCACCAATATAGACCGCAGCCAAAAGAGGGTGAACGAGGAGAGCGTGCCCGAATTGGCAGGAGCATTCAGCCTGGCTGAGTTCAGCAATGCGCTGGTGGCCGCTGCTCCCAGGCTCACCACCGCGCCTCCGGCCCAGTTCTCAGATATATCCGCCGAGGTCACGGACGCGCAACAGCAGTTCGAAGAGCGCTTCGAAACGCTGTTGCGCGAGAATCCCGATGACGTTCACGTTCAGGGCATCTCTACGGTAGCTGATGTTCTGGAGAGGAATATAGCCACGATCACGGCCGATATGCCCCACTTCTACAGCTTGTCTAGGCAGATTGAAGTTCTACAGGTGCAGATTTCCGCCCGGCACGATGAGGTCAAAGACATCATCATCCCTGCCATCGACGACCAGCTCTTCTTCCAAGTAACCGGATACCGAGACCAAAACACCGAACCCACCGACGCCATGGCGAGAACTTCGGGTGACGAGCTTCTCCTATACCGACACCTCAACGCATTGCAGGCTGATGTGGCCCAAGTCTCCGAACTCATGGGCAGCGCCCTCATCGCCTCTGAACCAGACTTTGTCGAACCGCTGATTGAGAGCTTCGAGTCAACCGATGACCGGATCCAGATCAGCTTGTCGGCCATTGCCGCTTTAGGGATCGCGCCGGAGCTGGAAATAGCAGTCGAGAGCCTTTTGGCGCTGGGAACCAGCAGAGACAACGCATTCCGGGTTGCCGTCGACCGACTGGAGATCATCGAACGGCAGAACAATTTGCTGGCCCAGAACCAGGAAGTCGCGGTCGATCTCCTCGCTGAGGTAAACGCTTTCGTCCAAGCAGCCCAAGCCGGGGCTGATCAGGCCACCGAAAATTCGGCGCAAACCATCAACACCGCCCGAATTCTGCTGGTGATCATCAGCGCTGTCGGCATACTCGGTGCCGGTATGATCAGCTGGCTCTTTGTGGGAAGGGTCTTGCTGCGCCGTATCGGACGGTTGTCTGGTCGAATGCGGACGCTGGCCAAAGGCGATCTGGAAGAGGAGGTGGAGGTCAGCGGTCGCGATGAGATCGCCGAGATGGCCTCAGCCTTGGAGGTGTTCCGCCGCCACGCGCTGGAAATCCAACGGCTGAATCTGGTTGAACAGCTTGCTCAAGAACTGGGTGAGCGCAACGACGAACTGCAAGAAGTGCTGGAAGAGCTGAGCCAGGCTCAAGATCAGATCGTCGCCCGGGAAAAGCTGGCCGCGCTGGGCGAGGTCACCGCCGGCGTTGCCCACGAGATCCGCAACCCCCTCAATTTCATAAACAACTTCTCCGCGGCGTCGGCTGAACTGCTGGAAGAGATGGCCGAGATATATGAGGAGTTCGAGGAAAATCTCACCGATGAGCAAAAGGACCTGATTGAAGACATCAACAAAGATCTGAACGACAATCTTGAGCGCATCCAGAATCACGGCAAACGGGCCAACCGAATCGTTCAGGACATGCTGTTGATGGGCCGAGGCGGGGGCGAGGTCCAGTTGACCAACATCAACGACCTAATCCACGAGCACTCGCTGCTGGCGTACCACAGCGCCCGGGCTCAAGACAACGAGTTCCAAGTCACCCTTGAAGAGGAGTTCGACTCGGATATGGGCGAACTCGAAGTGGTCCCCCAAGACATGGGACGGGTGTTCTTGAACTTTGTGGCCAATGCCAGCTACGCCACCAACAAGAGGCAAAAGGAGCTCATGGAGTCGGGCAACCTCGGCGACTACGTGCCCACGGTCGTGTTGAAGACCCGCCGTACCGAAGAAAGCGCCATCCTCAGCGTGCGAGACAACGGCAGCGGCATCCCCCCCGACGTGGCGGCCAAGATCTTTGATCCGTTCTTCACCACCAAGCCAACTAACGAGGGCACCGGGCTGGGCCTAGCGCTCTCCAATGACATCGTCCGCGAGCACGGCGGCACCATCACCGTGGAAACCGAGCCGGGCGAGTACACCGAGATGGTGGTGGAGCTGCCGCTGACACGACAGCAACCCAATACCGTCCTGACCGAGGACAAGGACGACCTAGGCGACGACGCTTAGCCGGGTGCTTTCCCCTTAGTGGGAGTGCATGAGGAAGCTGGCGAGTTTGGACCTCTTGCGGATCTCCCGCTCCGTCGCCATCAGGTGGTCGACGTGGTGGTTCTCCTGGTCGCAACCCTCCACCGAGTGCTCAAGCTGAATGGTGGTGTGGTGGATTCCGTGGCTTTTCACTATTTCGCGAATGCTGCGCAACTGGCTGTCCGATTCGAGCACATCCGCAGCTGGGTCGGCCAGAACGTGGGCGGTCATCGACAGGTACCCCGATGAGATCGTCCTCACGTGGACATCGTGGACGATGGTCACCCCGTCCACATCCTCGATGTCGTGGCACAGCTTGTAGACGTCCACATTCTCCGGGGTGCCGTCGATCAGCACGTGGAACACCTCAGATACGAGGTTCCAAGAGCTGAAGAGTATGAGCACACCTATGAACATGCTGAGGATCGGGTCGACGATGTCCCAGCCCGCGGTGATGATGAATATGCCCGAGACCACGACGGCTACCGATCCCAGCAGGTCGGCCAGCACGTGCTGGAAGGCGCCTTCGACGTTCAGGCTGTGTCCCGATTGCCGGTGCAGTACGTAGGCAACCAAGACGTTGATCCCTAGGCCGGCCGCGCCGACGCCGAGCATGAGCCCGCCTTCGACATGGGTTTCTCCATCGAATCTCCGAATGGCCTCGTAGAAGATCCATCCCACGATCACCCAGAGAGACAGCGCATTGAACATGGCAGCCAAGATCTCAGTGCGGTAGAAGCCAAAGGTCCGCCGATGCGAAGCCGGCCGGTCAGCAGCCCACATAGCGAACAGTGCGAGGCCAATGGCCGCACTGTCGGTGAGCATGTGGCCGGCATCGGAAATCAGCGCCAAGCTGCCCGACGCGAAACCGCCGATCACCTCGATCACCATGAAGGTGGTGGTCAGGGTGACCGCGGTAATCAGGCTCTTGCGACTGGCTTCCCTTAGGTCGTGGTGATGGTGGTCGTGGTCATGCCCGTGGTGGCCATGATCGTGATGCCCGTGATCGTGGTCGTGATCGTGATCGTGACCGCAATCATGGTCATGGTCATGGCCGTGGCCATGATCAGTTTTGTCCACTAGGCCGCGTTACAGCACTCGTCGGTGTGGACGTGTACCGGAATATCGCAGTGATCTTCGTGGTCGGCGTGGCTGTGAACGGGGGTGTCGCAGTGATCTTCGTGGTCGGCGTGGCCGTGCTCGGCCGTGTCACAGTGATCGGCGTGGTCGGCGTGCGTGTGGCTGGCATCGTCGCAGTGTTCTGCGTGGTCGGCGTGGCCGTGCTCGGCCGTGTCACAGTGATCGGCGTGGTCGGCGTGGCCGTGCTCGGCCGTGTCGCAGTGGTCGGCGTGGTCGGCGTGCGTGTGCTCCGGGTGGTCGTAACACGCATCAGTGTGAACATGGTCAGCCATGAGGACTCCTTGGTTTAAAGACAAAGTGTTTCTCGGCAAACCCTAGGCACAATCAATGGCTGTCATCAACCTTTCTCTTCCATTGGTAATAGGACTAACAATGGGACTCATAACTAGTTTGCCTCTGCCTCAAATGATCCCAATCCAGAAGCTCCAAAATCAACTGTTCGGTCTGAGCAGCACTCCGCTTATGGCGGCTGTCGCCCCTCCGGCGTAAGCCAGAAAGACGCCAACGCCAACTTCGCCACCTGACAAATCCAGTTCGTCATCGAGAGCCAGCCCCTCTGCGATGCAGAACCCCATGACGACTAGTCCCCCCACCAGCGCCGTCAGCCATATCCGCTGAGTGCTCCCCGCCAACGTCGCCACCAGCAGGGCCCAAACCATCAAGGCGACTAACAGGATCAGCACCCAAGTATCGGCCACTCCTCCCAGACCCATCAGCCACGGCAGATCTCCGTCAACCACTCCCCGTTTGTTCGAACCAGTCTCGGCCCAGGGAAGCAGCAGGCTGGCAACCAGCATGGCCACTGCGGCGCCCATGAAGGCCAGCCCCGCTCTCAGGTGGCCAGCGGAAGCCCGATTGCCGGTCCCCGCACCCGGAATTCGAACCGGATTGCCCATCGGTTCGGCCCACGATTCGCCGTCCCAATATCGATATCCGCTCTTGCCCTGCTCGGCGTACCAGCCCGGTGGCGCCCGACGAGTCGGCGGTTCGCTCATCCCGATCCCACATGGTCGGTGTAGCGCACGTCACCCTTGGAAAGGTCGAAGGTGAGGTGCTCGCGCATATCCCCGATCTGGTCGACAATCACTAGCCGGCGGGCGAATCGCCACTGGCCGTCGACCAGAGCGAAGTCGTCTTCGTAGCGGCCGGAGACAATGGGCTGCAACGGCAGGGCGTCTGTGCCCTGGTGAACGGCGAAGTACGAGCGGGCAGTGGCCGTCTGCCCGTCCTCGGCGACGTTGACGATCACGTTGCTGGCCACATGCCGGGTGCGCAGCGTGCCATCGCCGTGAACTCTGTTGGTGGCGGTGTAGAACGCGGCGACATCGCCCCCTGACATGCCGTCGTCAGGGTCGGCCGCGCTGGTGGACGTGAGCACGCCGTGGGAGAAGAGCTCGCCGAGCTCGCCGAAGCGGGCCAAGTCCACGCATTCGGCGTAGACGTACATGAGGGCCTTGATCGATCGCACTGCCTGCTCGTGAGGAGTCACAAGAGCAAAGCTAACCCACCCCGAACAGCTGCGGCCCGGTAGCGTCGGAACCGTGAACCCGAAAACCGGAAGGCTCACGGCTTACTCCCACGGAGCCGGTTGAGCCGGCAAGCTCGGGCCGGCCGAGCTGGCGCAGGTCGTGCGCTCGCTGCCAACCCCAACCCACGAGAACCTGATCGTGGGCACCGAGACCGGAGACGACGCCGCGGTGTGGCGTCTTGGGGAAGGCCGCGCCCTGATCTCGACCGCCGACTTCTTCGCTCCGGTGGTCGACGACCCCCACACCTGGGGTCGCATCGCAGCCACCAACGCCGCCTCCGATGTCTACGCCATGGGCGGCACCCCGCGGTTCGCGCTGAACCTGGTGGCTTGGCCCCACGGCGAGCTCCCGCTGGAAGTTCTTACCGAGGTTCTTTCCGGCGGGGCGGCGGCTGCCGCCGATGGAGGCTGGGCGGTGGTGGGGGGCCACACGGTTGACGGACCCGAGCCGATGTACGGCCAAGCGGTCACTGGGGAAGCAAATGAAGAGACCCTGTTGACCAACTCCAGAGCCCAACCCGGTCAATCGCTGGTGCTGACCAAGCCGCTGGGCACTGGGCTATTGGCCACCGCGGTCAAGCGATCCGAGCCCGAGGCGATCCAGTCCGGCGGCTGGCTGGCGGAGACCTACGCCGCGGGTGTCGCCCAGATGACCCGGCTGAACGACGAGGCCGCTTCCACTGCCATCAAGGCCAAAGCCACTTCGGCCACCGACATCACCGGTTTCGGACTGTTGGGCCACCTCCAGAAGCTGACCGCCGCCAGCGGCACCGGCGCGGTGATACGGGCAGAGGCTGTGCCCGTGCTTCCCAGCGCCTGGGAACTGCTGGACCAAGGGTTTGCACCTGGCGGAACAGCCCGGAACCTCGATCATGCGCGTCCTTGGGTCAGAGGCTCCGACGACCAGCGGACCTTGACCATGCTGGCCGACGCCCAGACCTCCGGTGGCCTGCTGTTCTGCTGTTCAGCAGGCGCGGCTGCCGATGCGGTCGCCCGGTTGAACGACACTGGTCACACCGCGGCCGTAGTAGGCGAGATCACCGCAACCGATCCCGGCGCGATCGTGGTTATTTGAGCCGCCAGATCTATCCGGCGCGATCGTGGTGAGTTGAGATGCCTGGTCTATTCGGCGGGCTCGGTTCGGGGTGGCAGGCCGTCCAAATGGGCGGCGTCGTTGTATCGCACCAGCCGCCACACTCCGGGCTCGTCGGTGGTCACGAACTCGGTGATGGAGGTGTTGAGGGTCCAAAGGACGAACTGCGAATTCATCCCCAGACCCATAAAGAGCCTCATGGCGATGTCGATCACCCCGCCATGGCACACCACCATCATGGTGGTGCCCGGATACCCCTCGACCAGTTCATAGAGCGCCTGGCCGGTTCGGTAGGAGAAGGCTGCCAAGCTCTCTCCGCCGGGTGCGAGCGGCAAGTGGGGGTGGAAGTCGCCGGTCCACTCGAACAGGGAGCCGAAGTCCTGGTAGCCCACACCGTCGGCCTCTCCGGGGCGGCGCTCCACCAGGTCGGGATGGGTATGCACCTTCAAGCCGCCCAGCGAGGGAGACAGCAGATCGGCCGTCTCAATTGCCCGGGGCAACGTGCTCGACCACAGTGCATCCACCTTGGGCTCATAGCCCTGCATGCATCGCTCTCCGAGGGCTTCGGCCTGTCGGCGTCCCAGCGGCGACAAACCCGTACACGCCAGATCACCGCCGATGATCTGTTTGACCGTTACCTCCGATTCACCGTGGCGAATCAGCAACAAGCGGGTTCGTTCACCGGAGCTCATCTCGGCCCCATATTGCCACGCCAAACTCTTATGCCGGGCCTCCAGCGATTCATCTTCATCAACCTGTGGCAAAGCAGCCCCGGATTGGGGCAGAATCTGTATCGATGATGTGGGGGACGTTGGTGCTCATCGTGGCCTTTGCGGCCGGTGCGGTCCCCTTCTCCTACATGATTGCCCAGTCGCTGGCCCGAACCGACCTGCGCCAGGTGGGTACCGGAACGGTTTCGGGCACCAGCCTCTATCGGGTGGCCGGGTTCATCCCCTTGGTGGTGGGTGGCCTGTGCGATGTGGGCAAGGGGGCGCTCGGCCCGTTTTTGGCCGGAGACCGCTGGCTGCTTATGGCATTCGCCGGCGCAGTGTCGGTGATCGGCCACAACTGGTCGATGTTCCTCAACGGTGCCGGAGGTCGGGGACTGTCGCCGACCCTGGGTGCGTTCGCGGTGATCGCCTGGCCAGCAGCACTCTTCCTTTTGGGGGGGCTGGCCCTCGGCCGCATCCTGCGCCATACCGGCCTGGTGGTGTTCATCACCATGCCGGCTCTGCCTCCTTTCCTGCTTCTGGTGGCCGACGGCCAAGCCGCCATCGCCAGCACAGTGATCATCGTCCCGATACTGATCAAGCGCGTCTTGGGCAATGGGCCGCTGCCTACCCCGAACCGCTTGAAGGCCGCCACCCACCGACTGGTTTTCGACAACGACAGCTGGGTCTCGACAACCCCGTCCAACCCTTGAGACCGAGAATCCCCGGCCGAACCAACAGCCCCTTGAGACTCCATACCCCGGCCCTACGCCGGCAACCAAGAGAACGTTGAGCCTTCGCACCCAGGTCGACTTCCGTCGTCTTCTCGTCGGACAGGGGGCCTCCGCGCTCGGCGACTGGATGGGCACCTTCGCCCTCATGGCGCTGGTGGATCACCTGAGCGACTCAGCCGCCGCGGTGGGCGGCATCTTGGCCTTCCGGCTCATACCTGCGGCGTTGGGTGGAACACTGGCCGCCAAGCTGGTGAACCGCTGGGATCGCCGCCGAACCATGATCACCATGGACTTGCTGCGGGCCGGGATGATCGCCGTGGTCCCCTTCGTGCAGGAGCTGTGGTGGGTGTACTTGTGGGCATTGGCGCTGGAAGCCCCCAGCGTGGTGTTCCTGGCCTCCCGAGACTCCTCCATCCCTGATCTGGTGGACGAGTCCGACCTGCCTTTGGCCAACGCCGCCATGATGGGATCGTCCTACGGCAACATCCCGATTGGAGCGGGCCTGTTCGCGGCGTTTGCCGCCCTGCCGCTTGACGATGGCTGGCTGGGCTCGCACCCCTACGCCCTGGTGTTCTGGATCGACGCCCTCACCTTCGGCGTTTCCGCCTTCTTCATCGCCCGAGCCCTCGGCCTTCGGGGCCGGGGTACTTCCACCGAGGCAGCCGGGGAGAGCCCTGTAGCGCTGGACAGTGAATTGTCGGTTTCCCCCGGCCGCCTGCGCGACTCCTGGTCGGTGCCGCTGGTGCGCCGGATTCTGCCGGCCACCGCCGCCGCCGCCATCGGACTAGGGGCGCTGTTCTCGCTGGGAATCAAGCTGGTGCGAGAGGAGCTGAATGCCTCCGACATCGAATACGGGGTGCTCATCGTGCTGTTCGGCGCGGGAGCGGGCATTGGGCTGGCGCTCACCCACAAATCCCGACATGTCGATCTGTTGGTCCTCACCCGACGCGGTGCGCTGGTGATGGGGGCGCTGGTGGCGCTGATGAGCCAGAGCCCCACCGTCTGGCTGACCTTCCTCGGGGCGGCCGGTTTCGGGGCCGGAGCCACCGTGGCTCTCACATCGGGGATGAGCGCGCTCCAAGCCCGGATCCCCCAAGAAGAGGAGCGGGTACTGGCCTTCTCGGCGTTCCACGTGGTGATCCGCATCGGTCTGGGCGCGGCCGCGCTGGGGGCGGGGGCCATCGGCGACGGACTCAACGGGGCCGGGCTGCCCGGCACCCGTTCGGTGCTGTTGGCCTCGGGCCTGATTGTGCTGGCCTCGGCCGCCACCGTTCGTCCGATTGTCGACGTTGACAAGGTGGCTTGAGTGGCCGTTGGCATTGTCACCGACAGCACCGCCGCCCTACCCGGGGAGGTGCGCTCTCGCTGGAACATTGCCGTGGTCCCGCTGGCCATCACCGTGGACGGCCGAACGGTGGAGGACGGGGAGCTGGACACCGCCGAGGTCTTGGCCGCGAAGAGCCACTCGTCTTCCGGCCCATCGCCAGGGGCATTCGCCGAGGCGATTGCCGGACAAGACCAGGGCGACGGCGTGGTGGTTGTGACGGTGACGTCCTCGCTGAGCATCACCCACCAGTCGGCGATACTGGCCTCCAAGGGCGCGGCTTGCCCGGTGTCAGTGGTGGACAGCCGCACCGCGGCCGGGGGGCAGGGGCTGGTAGCAGTGGCCGCCGCCCGAGCCGCGCAAACTGGGGCAACACTCGACGAAGTGGTCGCCCGAGCCGAGCAGATAGCCGGGCGGGTCAAGCTCGTGGGGGCGCTGGCCAACCTCGACCAGCTGATCCGCAGCGGAAGGGTGCCAGGCCTCGCCGGACGGGCCGGCAACCTCATTGGACTTCGCCCAATGTTCTATATCGAAGACGGAGCAATCGGCCGACTGCGGCCCGCACTCAGCGACGAAGCCGCCCATCAGCGTCTCCTGGGCATCTGGCGGCGCACCAAACCGGCGGACGGCGACGGCCAGCTTCATCTGGTGTGCCTGCACGCCGAGGTTCCCGAGCGGGCCACCGAGCTGCTCGACGCGGTCACCGCCGAGGTGGCGCCAGCCGATTCGTTCATCAGCAGATTCGGCCAGGCGATGATGATCAATTCCGGGACCGGAGTCCGCGGCCTGGCCTGGTACTGGGACTAGAGCCCGGGAACAGTTGCGGGGGCGGGTGCCCATTCGCCCAAGTCGGGCATCAGCTGGCGGGACACGTAGCGCCACTTCCCGTCCTCTTTGCGCAGTTGGTCGCGGTACACGCCGGTGATGGCCAGCTCACGAGGCTGACCGGGAGGTGCGGTGTGGTACACCTCCAGGTACACCGACGCAATCGCTTCGTTGCCGGCCCCGTCGATGGACAGATTGCTGATCACATGGCGGGTGGCCGGGTTGATGGCCGCGCCGAACGCGGCCAGATCCTCGTGGCCCTTGACCCCTTCGGGCATGCCGAACTCCAGCGTGCCGTCAGGCACGAAAAGCTGGGCCCAAGCCTCAGCTGAGCCGCTGTCGATCAGGTGGTTGTAGTCGGCGGCCAGCTTCTGGATGGCCAGGATGTCTTCAACGGGAAGTGCCATAGCCCCATCATGGCAAGTTCGCCCGTCCTCAGCTAATGCCGAGTCGGTCAGTCCCTGGAAAAGACCTCGGCGGCACCTTCTCCCGCGGGAGTGCGGGTGAGGATCTCCGCACCGTCGTCTAGGCACAACAGGGTGTGCTCGAACTGGGCGCTGCGGCGCTGGTCGGCGGTCACCGCCGTCCACTGGTCGTCCCACATGTACAGGTCGGGGGAACCCAGGGTGAGCATGGGCTCGATGGTGAAGGTCATGCCGGTGGCCAGGGGCGTGTTGTGGTTGCGCTCGTAGTAATGGGGGATCTGGAGCCCGGAGTGGAACTCGGTGCCCACTCCGTGGCCGATGAACTCCCGCACCACTCCCAGACGATGAGTGCGGGCGTGGGATTCGATGGCCCGGCCGATGGCGTTCACCGGCGCACCGGCTCGCACGGCATCGATGCCCAGATACATGGCGGTCCGGGTTTCCCGCACCAGCAGGCGAGAGTGGTCGTCCACGTCGCCCACCTCGAACGTGGTCGAGGTGTCTCCGTGGACCCCGTCTAGGTACACGGTCACATCGATGTTGACAATGTCACCGTCGGCCAGCGCCCGGCTGTCAGGGATGCCGTGGCAGATGACCTCGTTTATCGACGTGCACACTGACTTGGGATAACCCCGATAGTTGAGCGGGCTGGGATAGGCCCCCCGTCGCAAGATCTCCTCGTGGACTTCAGCGTCGATGCTGTCGGTGGTGACCCCAGGGGCCACCAGCTTCCCGGCGAACAGCAGCACTTCGGCAGCCGTCTGCCCCGCCCGGCGCATGGCCTCGATCTCCGCCGCGCTCCGCACCGACGACGCCACCGACGGCCCCGGCTCCCCCGTCCGGGCATACGGAGGCCGCTCAATGTTGCCTGGTACCCGACGGCGGGGACCGATCAGCCCCGGTCTCACCGGCGGTTCTGAAACCGGTATCCGGTCCAACGTCGCGCCCCGCGACCGCTTGCGCTTCGCCATCGTCCACTAACTCTACTGGCCTTCACCGCTGCTTCATGTTGGCGGGTTCACCATGGATAGCGTGGGCGCGCGACGTCTGTGCAGAGTCTTGGTTTGGGGAATTCGCTGGCACGAAGGATCAAAGGTTCGGGGATTGAGACCGTGGACGAGCTTGCGTCGTGGAATCGGAGGGAGTTGGGGTCGATCCAAGGGGTTGGCGACAAGAGCCTTGACAGGATCGAGGAGGCTCTTGGGGAGATGGACTTAGCCCTTGCCAAGGATCCACTGTCTCCGTACGAATGTGTTCGGGAGGGGCGGGCGGCTTGGGATGTGCGGCTCTGCTCGTTTCATCTCTGTGAGTCGTGTGTGGCTGAATGGACGGTGGGCGCCTTTCGAGGGGAGCCGCCGGTGTTCGATGCATCGGTCTTATCGGGCAGTTGCCAGAACTGCACGGAGGTTGCTAGCCAGCTCCACTTGGTTCAGTGGCTACTTTGCGGGAACTGCGAGCGTGTCGCTCGATCGATAGGACGGAGCATCGCCGCAGAAGAGTATGTGGCTGCCCGGTTCGAGGAGGCTTTCGGACAATCGCTGCTCGAACTTGAGCAGCTAGACCAGCCTGTCTTGAGAGCGCACGACGCTCGGGTGTTGGAACGAAAGACGCCCTCTATCGACTTCATGATCCATGAAGACGGCAGCCCAGTCGCCGGCATTGAACTTAAAACTGGGCGCAGCCACCTTGGGGGGTGGGCTCCGGTGGGGGCCAAGATGGCAACGTTTCAGCTCGATCATGGCGACTGCGACGACATCAGCGAAGTAGCGGGAACCGAAGGGATCGTCGTCTACCTCTTCCACGCTCAGGTGATCGACCGGGCCGAACCGCCCACAACCCGATTCGAGGGAGTTGGCCTCTGGTGGATCGATCCGTACAGCTTCAGCGAGAGCTACCTGGCCAGCCGCACACGACCCCGAGAGACCAAGACCGCTGCGTATTTCTCAACCGGCCGGTTTCGACCCTTCGTGGATTTCGAGGAGCACTGGAGATCAGGGGAGATGACTAGCGTGCGGCAGAGGTTTGAAGAGTTCGTCTCCCTCCCCTATACCGCTGATCCCACAGGCTGTCGCAAAGCCGCTAACCCACTCGTCACAGCCCATATGCGGGTTCGCGGCAGAACCAAGCTTTTCGAGGGTGGCACGGTCGGGAAACCGAAGGCGCCGGAGGTCTGTGGCGTTGACCTGAGTGTGACCGCTGAATGACCGGAAGTAGACATCAACCAACTCGTGGTTGAGGAAGGCCGCGAGGCCGATTGCGAGTTGGCGGTCGAGGGGTGTTCCCTGACTGTGGAGGTAGTTGACGTGATTCTCGATCCCGAATCTCGAACACTCTGGGAGTGCCTCATCCAATAATGGCCCGGCAACAATGCGGCGACGCTCTTCCTTGCTGCTGAATCTCTTCACTAGTACGTAGTTGCCCCGCGGCGTCAACAGAGATGCAGTGGCCTTCACGTCTTCGATGGCTATCGGTTTGCTTCTTGAACCCGGCCAAGAAACCCCATTGATGGCGACTGCCGACGGATAGAGCAGGGGAACCGAACCAGGCCTGTGCTCGGTCCGAAGCCATCGGCGAGCCCGGAAATCCACCACCGGGCCGGTCGACACCTCAACGCCGATCGCGGCGAGCGTCGCCGGGAGCTCGTGCATGAGGGCTGCTGCACTGGCTTGGGCTTCGGTCTCCGCCACATGGATGAACGCGTCGTGATCTCCTGGGAAAACAACTTCCTCTGCTGGGACGGCTCTTTCGATAACCGCCCCACCGGGGTCACCCACTTGTACGCCGACCGACTGTGATTGTGCCCGGCCCCGCACCAAATGGGTGATGGCGTTCTCTTGGAGGACTGCCTGATCTGCGAAAGCGCAGGTCCGACTCTCAAACACCCGGATCGAAGACAGGGTGTTCTGGCCCAGCAAAGCCTTCCGGAAGCGTTTGAAGTAGGGGCCGTTGCAGAAACTCCTTGGAGTAATGGCAACCATTTCACCCCCAACCTTGAGCAGCGAGGATGCCGCCAGCATGAACGCGGCATAGAGGTTCGGCACCGGTGCTCCCAGCCGTTCTGCCAGAGCCCGCTCGTTCGACGACGAGGAGAGCTTCGCGTAAGGCGGGTTGAGAATCGCATGCGTCGCTGTCGGCGCCCGAGCCGACAAGCCGCATGACCACTCGGCCGCTCTGTGAAGGAAGTCCTCATTTCTGACTTCGAACTCGAACGGAATCCCCACTTCGTCGAATCGCTCGGAAACTTGGGCGAGCGATTGCTTTGTCTGTGTGGCTAACTCAGGATCAGCTTCCCAAGCCAAGATCCGCATTGATGTAGGCATCTCAGCAGCTGCCAGCGCACTGATCGCAGCAACAGCCCCAAGGGTACCTGCTCCCGAACCGGCATCAATCAACTCAACGTCGCCATGCCACCCTGAGAACATCTCGGCCATCAGCAAGGCAACCGGAACGGGAGTCAGGACCTGGCCAAGTTCCTTGCGGCTTACCAGATCGATTTCAGCGGCAGCTGAACGCCGGATGGCCTCCAACTCGTCCCAAGTCGTTGCGATACCAGTCAACATTACGGGCAAGCTACCCAGCACCAGTGACAATTCGACCCGCGGCAAAGCCGCTGTGTCACAACAAGATAGGGACGAAGCGCCTACCTGGTGCTCAGCGCAGGTAGCGGGTGAGGCTCTCCACCACGCAGGCGGGTTTGGGGCTGCCCTCTACCTCCACGGTGATGGTGATGACGGCTTGCACGCCGCCGGCGATCTCGTCTGCTGAGCTGAGCTCGGCGCCCACGCGGATGCGTGAGCCCACCGGGACGGGGGCGGGGAACCGCACCTTGTTGACGCCGTAGTTGATGCCCATCGACAGTTGCTCCACGGTGATCAGGCTGGGCAGGAACATGTTGGTGAGCGACAGCGTGAGGTAGCCGTGGGCGATGGTGGTGCCGTAAGGGCTCTCGGCGGCGGCCCGCTCGGGGTCGATGTGGATCCATTGGTGGTCGCCGGTGGCGTCGGCGAACTGGTTCACCCGCTCCTGGGTGATCTCCATCCAGTCGCTGTGGCCCAAGTGCTGGCCGACGGCGGCGGACAGGTCGTCAACGGTGGCAAAAACGGTTCCCATGGGCGGGAAACTACTGCCCTTGACGGCCCGACCACGAGGGGGAGCGCTTGGCCAAGAAGGCATCAATGCCCTCTTGGGCGTCATCGCTGGCCGCGTTGGCCGCCATCACCTCCCTAGTCAGGTCGTATGCCTCGGGCTCTCCGCAGTCGAGCTGGCGGTAGAACGCCTGCTTGCCGATGGCGATGGTGTGGTCGCTGAACCGTGTGATCCGGCTGGCCAGCTCGTCGACCGCGGCCCGCAGCTCATCGGGAGGCACCACCCGGTTCACCAGGCCCCAATCAGCGGCGGTGGGCGCGTCGATGGGCTCGCCGGTTAGCAGCATCTCCATAGCCCGCTTGCGGC
Organism: Acidimicrobiales bacterium; assembly: GCA_965208505.1. GTDB lineage: Bacteria > Actinomycetota > Acidimicrobiia > Acidimicrobiales > Bin134 > Poriferisocius. The sequence goes on along the minus strand of OZ242339.1, from coordinate 3,675,789 downwards.
CCACTGCCCGGGAGATGGGCACCATGGGCGTGGAGCAGAACAGGCCGATGCGCACTCCGGGGGTGGCGAAGGTGGCCGACGACGACGCCACCGCCAGGTCGCAGGCTGCCACCAGTTGGCACCCGGCGGCGGTGGCCACCCCGGCCACCTCGGCGATCACCGGCTGGGGCACGGCATGGACGGCCTCCATCAACTCGGTACACACCTCGAACAAGTCGTCGTAGAACTGGGCGTCCCGGTCGACCATCTCCGACAGGTCGTGGCCCGCGGAGAACGCCGGACCCTCGGCCGCCATCACGATCACTGCGACGTCGGTCCGCTCCCCCAGCTTGTGGAGCGCCTCGACGAGGGCCTCCATCAACTCCAAGCTCAGCGCGTTGCGCCGCTTCGGGTTGTTGAGGGTTATGCGGGCTACAAGCCCATCGTTCTCAATGCTGAACACAACACGAGATTACCCGCCCGAGGTGTGCTACCCATTGGGGCATGGCCGCAGGAGGCAGCACCAAGGCAGTATTGGCCGCTCTGTTCGCCAACTTGGCCATCGCCATCGCCAAGTTCGTGGGCTTCGCCGTGACCCGCTCGGCCTCCATGCTGGCCGAGGGCGTCCACTCTTGTGCCGACACCGGCAACCAGGCCCTGCTGCTTTTGGGCGGTCGGCTGTCCAAGCGGGACCCCACCCCCCGCCATCCGTTCGGCTACGGCCGGGAGCGCTACTTCTGGTCGTTCGTGGTGGCCATCATCCTGTTCACCCTGGGCGCGCTGTTCGCCATCAACGAGGGCATAGAGAAGATCCGCCACCCCCACGAGCTGGAATCGCTGTGGGTGGCCATCGGGATCCTGATCTTCGGCATCGTGGTGGAGTCGCTGTCGTTCCGCACCGCCATCGTGGAATCCAACAAGGTGCGGGGCAAGCTCTCGTGGGGCACGTTCATCCGCCGCTCCCGCACTCCTGAGTTGCCGGTAGTGCTGCTCGAAGATCTGGGCGCCATGCTCGGCTTGGTGTTCGCGCTGGTAGCCGTTGTGCTGTCCGAGGTAACCGGCGAGCCCCGCTGGGACGGCGTGGGCACCTTGGTTATCGGCGTGCTTTTGGGGATCATCGCCATCGTGTTGGCCATCGAGATGAAGAGCCTCCTGATCGGCGAGAGCGCCACCAAAGAAGACCGGGAGCGACTTCGGGCGGCGCTGGAGAGTTCACCCGAAATCGACCGGCTAGTGGACCTGCGCACCCAGCACCTCGGCCCCGAGGAACTGCTGGTGGCCGCCGAAGTGGACTTCGCCGACGACTTATCCGGCGACCAGATGCCCGCGGCCGTAGCCGCGGTGGAGGCTCGCCTGCGCGAAATCGTCCCCACCGCCACCCACGTCTACTTGGAGCCCTCCAGCTAGCTACTTGAGCGCGTCAGCAATATCAAGCCCCTATACAGGCGCCCCTGGTAGTCAGTTGGTGATGGTGCCGTGGGCTTGTTTGGCTTCGATCTCGGCGACTACCTGGTCCCACACGGGGCTGCTGTATCTCTGGGTGTTCTGCCTCGCTTCGGCCAAGGTGAGCGCGCCGCCGGCGACGTCGGCGGGATCCAATGCGCCGATCGCGGCGAGCGCCCGCTGCCAGCGGTTCACGTGCGCGAAGCCGTGATGGGTCTGCGACGCCAGGTACTGCACCGCCGCGACGACCTGCGGATCCGCGGCGTACGAGGGCGCCGGGTCCGGGTCCTGCGGCGGCGGGTCGTCGTCGTCGAGGACCTGCGCCGACTGCGACGGCGGCTGGCCGATCGTGTAGCCGCCGCCGGCGGTCACGGTGGCGGTGACGGCGCCGTCGGGCTCGTCTGTGGTGTCGCCGGTCGTGGGCACGCTCAGCGTCGCCGACGACGCGCCGGCGGGGATCGTGACGGTGCGCGTGCCTGTTGTGACGCCGTAGTCGCCTGCCGCGGTCACCGCGACCGCGACGGGGAGGTCCGCGGTGGGCGCAGGCGACGCGGCCACCGTGAACGTGACCGCGGTTCCCTCGGTCGCTCCCGACGCTGACGCGACGGTCACCTCGGGCACAACAACAGGCAGCGGCGGCTGCTGCTGGTCGTCGCTGTCAGGCTGCTGTTGTTGTTGGGCTTGGGCGGCTGCTTGGGCGGTGAGGGCTGCCTGCACTTTGGGCAGTGTGTCTACGCCGTCGGCCCAGCCGTGGCGGCGCGACCGGGCGAGCCACGCCGCGATGTCTTCGTCGCCCATGCCGCCGCTGCGGCCCTCGAGCCGGTCGAGCACCGCAGTCCAGTCGCGCACCCCTGCCGCGTGGTGGCGCGCCCTGAACGACGCGATGTGCGCTTCGACCTCCGCTATCAGCGCCAGCGGCACCACGTACGGCGTCGGCTGCTGGGGGGTGCCGGTCTGCTGCTGGGGGTCGGCATCGGTCTGGGGGTCGGCGTCGGTTTGGGGGGCGCCGCCGCCGTGGGCTGCTGCGTCGGCGGGGGGCTGGTAGTCGTCGGCCGGGGGCACGCCGCCGCCGCCGTCGTCGGCTACCGGCGTCTCGAATATGACCGGCACCGCGGTCGGCGAGTAGTTGACCCTCAGCGTGCGGTGCGCGGACGGCTGGTTGCCGGGCCGGGTCAAGCTCATCGAGATGTCGTAGCTGCCGGTGGCGCCTATGCCTATGGAGCTCTCCATCTCCAGGTCGACGCGGATCGGGCGGTCCCAGTTGGCCGGCGTGACCCTGCGGGTGAGGAAACGGCTTTGCGCCCCGCCGTCCACAGAGGCCACGAACGGCGCCAGGTTGATGGGGAAGCTCCTCGAGACGGCGGTCTGGAGCCTGATGTAGAGGGTCTCATAGCACGCAACGGGGATGGGATCGGGCCCCCGGTAGAGCCGCTCGTTGCCGTGGGGGGGCCTTGTCTTGCCCGAGCAGTCAGGCGCCCTGTCGGCCCTCACCTCGAACGCGGCCGTGTTGCCGCTGCTGCTGCTGTTGATCACCACCTCGGAGACCTCCGCGGCGGGGTCCCCCTGATGCAGGCTGAAACCCAGCTTGTCGTCGTCGCCGACCCGGCCCGCCAAGTTGAACCTGGACTCCTGCTGGTCCTTGGTATACACAAGCGCCCGCGCCGGGTTCCGCAGCCCCTTGCTCAACCAGCCGTTGGTGTCCCAGCTCTCGCTGAACACGTGGCGGACCACGAAATCCTCATCGTCCCTGTCGGCGTCCTCAACGGCGGTGACCGTGATCGTGCGCTCCTCCAGGTAGTCGTCGGCAGAAGACCACGACACCGACGGCGGATCGAACACCACCCCCGACCCCGACGCCAGCGTCGGGGTGATCGTCAACGGCGAACCCGGCCGCGGCACGTTGAAATTCCGCACCGTGTAAGACGTCGAACCGCCCTCGCCCAAAAACAGGCACTGCACATACCGGCAGTTGCCGTCATTGGTGGGATCCGGGTCGAACCGCGGATCCAAAGCACCCTGCCCGCGCTGCACCACCACCTTCACCGAAGGGAACCCCACAGACGAATCCGACGACGACAACACCAGATCGAACACCGCATCGGGCGCGGTGCCCGGCTGACCGCCCGCACCCGAGCGCAACGCCGTCACCTCCACCACCCGATAGCCCTTCTGCGAGTCGGGGCCGTAGCCCGCCCAATCCAGGGCGTCGAAGCTGAAACCGATCGACCCCGACGGCGCCAACTGCCGGATCCCGTGAGCACCGCCGAGCGTCCCCCACGCCTCGAACTGCGTCTGCACCCGACGGCCCCCAGCCATATGCAAAAACCGCGGATGATTCACCTTGAACCGCGACGCATCAGACGACGCCGCCGACACCGACACCGAACCGGTCACCTCCTGCGCCAAATCCAAACGCACCGACACCGACTCGCCCTCACGCACAAACACCACCGACGGCGCAGACACCAAACCGGACGGCGCTGCTCCCACCGCGACGCCGTTCACCGCGATGTGCAAGACCTGGGTGGTGCCGGCCCACGAGCCGCTGCTCAAAACGAACGGGCGCAGAAAGCCGCTATCAGCGATGCTGAAACCGGACGCCCCGCCGGCGTCCTCACTGCCCGAGAACATGGCGTTGACTGAGTTGTTGCCCAAGAGGATGCCAAAGGTATTGGAGTCGAGCACCAAGAAATACGTGGTGTTCGCCGCGAGGCTTATGCCCCCCACAGGCGCCGCGAAGCGCAGCGTCTGAATACTGCTGGACGGCGTGAAGGCGGGCCACGCCAACGCGCCGACCACCGCGCCCGGGCGGCCGGACGCCTCAGCATGCACCGACACCGACAGCTTCGAAGCCGCAGCAGCATCGGCCAACGCAGAAAACCGCACATCGACACTGCTCAGCGTGTAACCCGCCGCGTTGCCGCCCGTCGAGAAGGCCTGCGCATAATCAAACGAGACGAGGCTGGCGTTTTGGCTTCCGGTCTGGCCGAGATTGCTCACCAGCACCGTCGGCGTCTGCGCGCCCGCCGGCACCGGGACCAGCAACGCGCCCACCACAGCAACTGCTACAAGGCTTCTAAGAAGCCCCCCCCCCCCCGGACCCGACCAAGGGTCTCGGCGAACGTCGCCGTCGAACCGCTCAAAATAGAGAAACTCCTCACGAGCCACCTCGCTATCGTCTGCCTTGGCCAAGATCCAAGGTCAAAGACAGGGACAATACCCCCGCCGACCCGCCGACCGCTGTTCCCACATTACAACGGTCAGGGCCAGCCAACCAACACCGCAACCAAACACTCGACACACCACTAGTCGGCGGGCTCGAAGTAGGGCAGGGTGATTTCCGCGCTCATCTCCACGAATGTGGTTCTCACCCGCATGCCGACGTACACGGCGTCGACCGGGCAGTTGATGAGGTTGGCCAGCAGCCAGAACCCCTCGTCCAGGGTCACGATCACCGCCACATAGGGCACGGTGAATGCCGGGGTCTGGGGTCGCCACACTGTGGTCCACGAGTACACCTCGCCCTGCCCGGTGCTGACCTCCCAATCGAGGTTGGCTGAGAAGCAGCCACAGCAAGCCGGGGCCGGGTCCATGGTTATGACCCCGCAGTCCCGACACCGCTGATAGCGGAGCTCGCCTATCTGGCAGCCGTCCCAATAGGGCTGGGAGAACAGGGTGGGCACCGGTAGGGGGATGCCGGGCGACTGAGGTTGCAGCATCTCGGTCATGGCGTCTCCGTTCCCAGCAGCATCACGTCGGTGAACAGCGCACCGGCGCCCCCGTTGGAGCACATGGCCACCTGGGCGTCGGGCACTTGGGCCGTGGCGCAAGTGCCTCGGAGCTGCTCCACCCCCCGGATCACCCGCTGGAGCTGCTGCACCGCGGCCCCGCCGTGGCTGAACGACATGGTGCCACCGTCGGTGGTCACCGGATACTGGCCACCGGGGCCGATGCGGCCGTCCATGATGAACTCGCCGCCCTCGCCCTCCTCGCAGAACCCGTAGGCCTCGAACTGGCGGATGATCTCGAACGAAAACGGGTCGTAGAACTCGCACACATCCACATCGGTGGGGCCGAGCTCGCCCATGGCGAACGACTTCTGGGCCGCCCACCGGCCGGTGTAGCCGTTGTTCCGGCCGCTGGGACCGGCCAGATCCCACGCCGGGGGATGCTGGTAGGAGGGGCCGAAGCTGTCGCACGCCCCGCCCAGGATGTACACCGGCTTGGTGGGCAGATCCTGAGCCCGCTCCCGGGTGGTGAGGATCAGCGCACAGGCTCCCTCTGAGGTCATGGCGCAGTCGAGCAGGTGGAACGGGTCGGCCACCATGCGCGACGCCAAGATGTCATCGGGGGTGAACGGCCCCCGCCCGTGGTACACCGCATCGGGGTGGGCGTGGCCGTTGTTGCGGACGGTGGCGGCCACCGTGGCCAGCTGCTCGGGGGTGGTGCCGTGCATATGCATGTGGCGCTGGGCGATGAGGGCGAACTCAGCCGCGGTGAACATGCCATAGGCCACCACGAACTCGTGGGCCGGCCGGGTCCACGGGGCGGTGGAGGCCCGCTCGGTGTAGACGCCCGCCGATCCGTGGGCCACCAACACGGTGTGGCACTGGCCGGTGGCGATGGCCGAGGCGGCGTCCAAGATGGTGGGGATGGACGGGGCCATGTAGTGACGCCACGACGGGCCGTTGCGCATGTAATAGGTGAGCGGCCCGCTGAACGGGCCGGCGGCGACGCCGTCGATGTCCGACGGGGAGAGGCCGGTGTCGGCTAGCACCCGGTGGACGGCTTGGAAGGTAATCGTCGTGGAGTCGTGGCCTTCTAGGACACGGGCCTGCTCGGAGTTGGCGATGCCGACGATGGCGACATCGTGAAATGGGTGTTTGGCCACGAGCTAAATGTCTAGTCGGCACCGGACACTCAGGACGATACGACCACTCAACCTCTCGGATTCCCCAGGATTTCTCACTCGGATTTCCCGAGAAAAACCCCTCGGATTCCCCAGGATTTCTCACTCGGATTTCCCGAGAAAAACCCCTCGGATTCCCCAGAACAACTTCTGATCTGGTATTTTGCCACCATTCTGGAGGTCATCCTTGCCACTCATCCGCCGCCGAATCGAAGACATCGCCACCCAAATGATGGGGGAGATACCAGTGGTAGCACTGCTGGGGCCCCGATCAGTCGGGAAGTCAACCATCCTGCGATCGCTCGCGGTTGGCGCCGAAGCGGACATCATCGATCTCGACGACCTGGCTACGCGGACAGCGGTTGCCGACGATCCTTCCCTCTTCGTGCAGGGACCCCGACCGGTGTTCATCGACGAGTACCAGCACGTTCCCGAGCTGCTCAGTGCAATAAAGGCAGAACTAAACCGCAACGGATCCTCCGGCCAGTTCGTCATCACCGGCTCCACTCGCCATGAAGCCCTGCCCCAGATGGCAGAGGCACTCACCGGCCGGCTGTACCGTCTCACCGTGTACCCATTCTCACAAGGGGAGTTAATCGGCCACCACGAAAATCTGTTGGAAACTTTGTTCAGAGACCCTGCACGCGTGGTCACGAGTACTTGGTCCGCGACGACTCGCGAGGACTACATCCAGAGCATCGTGGGCGGCGGCCTCCCTCTGGCACTCGAGCTAACCGGCGGCACCCGCGGCCGCTGGTTCGACAACTACGTAGAACTCGCACTTGAACGCGACGTTCGAGCACTGGCCAACATTCGCCAAAGAGAAGCACTGCCGCGGCTCTTGAGCCATCTGATGGCCCAGACTGCTCAGGTGCTCAACATCACCAAAGTTGGACAGGCCACCAATCTGAAGCCCAGCACAGCTGAGGGCTACGCCAAGCTCCTCGAAGCGGTGTACTTGGTGCATCGTCTCCCCGCATGGGGAACCACGCTACGAGCCCGGGCAACAGCAAAGCCCAAACTGCATGCGGTCGATGCTGGGTTGGCTGCTCACATTATGGGCCTATCGGACACCAAACTGCTGTCGAGCAACCCCTCTGACCAAGAGCAGTTCGGCCATCTGCTGGAGACCTTTGTGGTGGGTGAGATCATCAAACAGGCATCGTGGATGGACAAAATAGCTGAGATCGGGCACTGGCGTACCCATGACGGCGTGGAAGTGGATCTCGTGGTCGAGCGCCGAGACGGCATGGTGGTTGCCTTCGAAGTCAAGGCTGGCAATGTCAAGAGCAAACACCTGAGCGGATTGAGGACACTTCGAGATGCTGTGGGAGACCGCTTCATTGCTGGCGTCATGCTCCACTTGGGCAAATACCCATCGCGACCAGATGACCGTCTGATGACCATTCCAGTTGATCGATTGTGGCAAACCGTAGGTGAAGAGACGTGAAACCTCTGGAGGGGGTTCGGGTTGTTGACTTGACTCGGGTGGTTTCGGGACCGGTTTGTACTTGGTTTTTGGCTTCGTTGGGGGCGGAGGTAATTCGGGTTGATCCGCCGGGTGGGGATGTGACTTGGCGAATTCCGCCGTGGGTGGGAGCTGAGGGTGAGCAGTCGGAGGCTATGGGGCCTGATGACATCGGGATCAGCTATCTGCGCAAGGGACGGGGGAAGCGCAGCGTGGTGCTCGAACTTGGTCGGCCTGAGGGGGTGGATGCGTTTCGGCGGCTGGTGGCCAATGTTGACGTTTTGGTGGACAACTTCCGGCCTGGGGTCATGGACTCGCTGGGGGTGGGGTATGAGACGTTGTCGGCGCTGAATCCCCGGCTGATTCATGCCTCCATTACCGGGTACGGGCCAGATGGGCCCGACGCCGATCTGGCTTCTATGGACCTCATCATCCAAGGGCGGTCGGGGCTTATGGCCAAGTCGGGGTTCCCGGACGGTCCGCCCATCAAGGCCGGGGCCACCGTCGGCGACCAGTTCCCCGCGGCGCTGTGCGCCCTCGGCGTGGTAGCGGCGTTGCGCCAACGGGACATCGACGGCAAGGGGCAGTACATCGACGTGGCCATGCTCGACAGCCTGGTCACCATGCTGTGGGACGAGCCTTTGGACCTGTACCGAGAGCGGGGCATGCCCGACCGCATCGGCAACGGCGACCCCCGGGGCATCTTGGACACCTTTGAATCCCAAGACGGCTGGGTGACCCTGGTCATCACCTCCGATGCCCAATTCGAGCGACTGACGGAGGAAATGGGTCGCCCCGACCTGTTCGAATTGGGACCCAATATCCCGGTTCGAGCATCCAATCGGGCGGAGATATGCGAAGGGGTAGCGGCGTGGATGGCGCAGCAAACCACTGAAGCGTTGCTGGCCCGTTTGCACGAAATCCGGGTGCCAGCCGGAGAAGTGGCCTCGGCCTTCTCCGCAGCCGATGACCCCCAAATCCAGCACCGCCAAGCCCTGGTCCCCCTCCGCCATCCCCTCGCCACCGAGCCCACCAACCGGCTCGGCCCCTCCTTCCCCATCAAGTTCTCCCGCTCCAACACCGACCAATCCCCCGCCGAAACCCTCGGCACCAGCACCCATTCAGTCCTAAAGAGCATTGCCGGCCTCACAGAAGAGGAAATCAACCGCCTTAAGTCCGCCGGAGTCCTCGGGTAGGCGGGCATCGGGGGCCGCAAAATGGGTTGTGGTGGGGGGTGGCCCGGCTCAGGGCGCCCGCCGCCCGCAGCCCTGCGAGGACGGCGGGCTGGGCCGGGACAGGCCCCGCCACCACGACCCAATGAAATAGAGCCCCCCGATGCCCGCCGGATGGAGCAACCAGCGACACGTCTGAAAGGCTGGCGGGATGTTCAGAGCCCTCTTGCTCAGCCAAGACGACGACGGTAATCGCTCCCACGCCATTACCGAACTCGACGACGCCGAGCTGCCCGATCGGCCGGTGATCGTCGACGTGGACTACTCCACGCTCAACTACAAAGACGGCCTAGCCGTCGTCAACGGCGTCCCCATCGTGCGCAACTGGCCGATGATCCCCGGTGTCGACTTGGCCGGCACAGTAGCCAGCAGCGACGACCCGGCGTGGTCACCGGGCGACGGGGTGATCGTGAACGGCTGGGACCTGGGCGAGTCGTACTGGGGGGGAATGGCCACCAAAGCAGCCCTGGACGGCGGCTGGCTCACCCCCCTCCCCGATGCCTACACCACCCGCCAGGCCATGGCCGTGGGCACCGCGGGCTACACCGCCATGCTCTGCGTGCTGGCCCTAGAGGAGCACGACATCGCCTCCGATTCCGGCCCGGTGGTTGTCACCGGCGCCGCCGGCGGGGTGGGCAGCGTGGCCGTGGCCGTGCTGGCCGAACTGGGCTACGAGGTGGTGGCTTCCAGCGGCCGCATCGAGTCCGAAGGCGACTATCTGCGAGGGCTGGGCGCCGCCGAGCTGATCCACCGCGACGAGCTCTCCGGCCCGGCCCGCCCCCTGGGCAAGGCCCGATTCGCCGGAGGAGTCGACACCGTGGGCAGCCACACCCTGGCCAACATCATCTCCCAGACCCAGCCCCACGGATGCGTGGCCGCCTGCGGTCTGGCCCAGGGCATGGACCTCCCCAGCTCGGTGGCCCCATTCATCCTGCGGGCGGTAACCCTGGCCGGCATCAACTGCGTCTACGAGCCCGCCCAGCGCCGGGCCCAAGCCTGGAACCGCCTGGCCCGCGACCTCGACACCGCCAAACTCGACGCCATGACCTCCACCATCGGCCTATCCGACGTCCCCGCCGCCGCCGCCGACATCTTGGCCGGCACCATCCGCGGCCGGGTGGTCATCGACGTGAGGCACTAGTTGCTTGGAAAGAAGTGGTATATACGTCATCGAATGCATATATACTCCTTTTTCGTGGGGAAACACTTGGTTGACATTGATGAGAAGGCTCTTTCCGCTGCTCGTGCAGAATTGGGAACCGACACCATCAAGGCAACAGTCAACGCAGCACTTGAAGCCGCAAGCCTCCCCCGCGCTCCGCGAGTCACCGAAGCACTCGACGTGCTCGCTGATGCCGTGTTTGAAGACCGTGAGCACGCGTGGCGCTGACCCATCTTCTTGATACAAGCGTTCTGACCCGACTCTCTCAACCCCCCATTCGAGAGGTAGTAGAGCCGCTGGCTCTTGCCGGCCGCGCCGCTCGGGCCGGCATCACCGACCTGGAAATCGGCTTCTCCGCCCGCAACGCCCAAGAGTGGGACAAGCTCTCTAACAGCCTTTCGGAACTGGGGCTTGTAGAGACAACCGCCGAACACATGCGTCGAGCACGGCAGACGCAGCGACTCTTGGCCGAGCAAGGCCTACGAGGGCGAAAAGTCCCCGACCTGCTCATTGCGGCCGCCGCCGAGTTGGACCAGCTCACTTTGCTTCACTACGACTCCGACTTCGACTTCATCGCCACGGCAACCGGCCAAAAGTGCGAATGGATCGTCCCACGGGGGTCAGTGGACTAGTTGCGCTAGGTGGGGATCACTCGTCCAAACCTAAGATGACAGGCACCAACCGGATCGCTCCATAACGAGGAAGCCGATGGACCATCACATTGTCATCAGCGCAGACACCCATTGCGGGGCCGATCTGCGGGACTACAAGCCCTACTTGGAGTCGCGCTACCACGACGAGTTCGACGAGTGGGCCGACTTCATGGACGGCTTCAACGAGCGGCGCAAGGAGATGTTCGCCGATTTAGAGCGCTCACCCATGGAGGTGGGGGTGGACGGAGACCCCGAAGTGTGGGGCCACCGCAACTGGTCGTCGTCTGACCGCCTGGCCGAGCAGGAGGCCGACGGTTTCATCGCCGAGGTGCTGTTCCCCAACACCCAGCCCCCGTTCGCCCCGCCTGCCGCCACCGCGTTCGAGGCCCCGCCCTACAGCGACAACTTCGAGCACCGCTGGGCCGGCCTGCGGGCCCACAACCGGTGGGTGGCCGACTTCGTGAGCCAGGCCCCCGGACGCCGAGCCGGCATCGCCCAGGTGTTTTTGGGCGACGTGGAGGGCTCGGTCAAAGAGATCGAGTGGGCGGCCGAGAACGGCCTGACCGGCGGTGTGCTCATTCCCGGCGCCCCGCCCGACTCGCCGTTCGAGCCGCTGTACTCCAAGAGCTACGAGCCCATCTGGGCGGCCACCGCGGCCGCCGGCCTGCCGTTGAACCATCACGCCGGCGGGGGATCGCCCAACTACGGCAACCACTTCCCCTCGTCGTTGGCCATGTTCATTCTCGAAGCCACCTGGTGGACCCAGCGGGCGCTGTGGCACCTGATGTTCTCAGGGGTGTTCGAGCGCTATCCCACGCTCAAATACGTCACCACCGAGACCGGCACCGCCTGGGTGCCCGAGACCCTGGAGAAGCTGGAGAGCTTCTTCCACCGGATGAAGTACTCCAAGTACGGCTCTGAGACCGTGTTCGGCAGCCAGGCGGTGGCCGACATGTCGCTCACCCCCAGTGAATACTTCGCCCGCCAGTGCTACATCGGGGCGTCGTTCTTGCGTCCCTCTGAGGCACTTGCCACCCGCACGGTGGGCATCGACCGGGTCATGTGGGGTTCCGACTATCCCCACATCGAGGGATCGCACCCCCACACCCGCCAGCATCTGCGACTCACCTTCGCCAACCTCACTGAGCAAGAGACCACCAAAATCCTGACCACCAACGCTGCTGAGGTGTACGGCTTCGACTTGGACGCGCTGGCCCCGCTGGCCGAGCAATTCTGCCCCACCAAGGCCGAGGTGGCCACCCCCATCGACTACGCCGAAATCCCCGAGCGGGCCAAGGGCTGCCCGGGCATGAACCCCCTCAACCAGGTCCAGTCCGCGGCCTGAGCCGCTAGATCTCCGGGGTCAACGAGGCCAGGAACTCCCGGGTACGCTCGCTGGAGGCGATGAGCTCGTCGCGGCCGTCGCCCACAGGAAGCACCCGCACCGACAAGTCGGTGACTCCGGCGTCGGCAAACGACCGCAGCCGGGCCAGCACCTCGGCCTCGTCGCCCACAGCCATGATGTCGGACACCCCCTGGGCGTCGCCCCGATCCAGCAGCCGCTGGTAGTTGGGAGAAACCTCGGCCTCGGCCAGCAGCCGCTCGGACCGGGCCTTGGCGGCATCCACTTCTCCGGGGGCGCACAAACACACCGGCACTCCGGCCACGATCCGAGGCGGGGGGCGACCGGCCTCGGCGGCCGCGGCGGTGATCCTAGGGGCGATGTAGTCGCCGATGGCCCGCTCGTCGGCCAGCCACAGCGTGGTGCCGTCGGCGCGGGAGCCGGCCAACCGCAGCATGACCGGCCCCAGCGCGGCCAACAGCACCGGGGTGGCCGTCTGATCGGTGATGTCCAGCGGGTTGTCGATCTGAAAGTGCTCATTGTCGACCTGAACCGGTCCCGGACTAGACAACGCCCGGTCCAGAACGTCGAGGTAAGAGCGGATCTGGGCGGCAGGCCGGTCGTAGGACAGCCCCAGCATGTCCTCCACAATCCAGTGGTGCGACGGCCCCAACCCCAGGGCGAACCGGCCCTCGCAGGCCAACTGCACCGATAGCACCTGCTGGCACAGGGCGATCGGGTGGCGGGTTTGGGCCACCACCACCGCAGTACCCACCTCCACCGTCGAGGTGGCCGATCCGATCAGCGCGGCGGCGGTCATGGCGTCGAACTCGTCGGGGATCTGCGGAATCCACACCGATGTGAACCCGCCGTCCTCGGCTTGCTGGGAGGCTTCGATCATGCGGGCTGTCTTGGAGGCATACCGGCGCCGCTCGGGCCCCACCATCAGTCCTATGCGCAAAGCAACTCCTCGCTGTCAGACGCAGCCCAGTTCATATCAGACGCCGGTCAACCAGCGGGGATCGACGTTGCCGGAAGGTCGGTTACCATCCGAGCAGATATCCAAGGAGGACTGGGTGAGCAGCTCGGCCGACAACACCAACAACCCTGGCAGGAGGCCGCGGATAGCCCCGCTGGAGTTGCCGGAGTGGACGACCGAGGCATTTGCCGCCATGGAGTCCATGCGCCCCCCAGAGGGCTCGGCCTACGACAAGCGCAAAGCCGACCGCAAGCAGCAGGTGAGGCGGCCCAACAACGCCTTGTCGGTGCTGGCCCACTATCCGGAACTGGCCAAGGCGTTCTTGGCGTTCAACCGCCATCTGCTCTACTTCAACACCCTGCCCGGTCGGGCTATTGAACTGGTGGTGTTGCGGGTGGCGTGGCTGCGTCGCAGCGAATACGAATGGGTCCAGCATTCGGCCGCCGCCATCGAGGCGGGTCTCACTTACGAGGAGATCGATCGCACCGCCGCCGAATCCATTGAAGGATGGGCCGCCGAGGATGCCCTGTTGCTGAAGGCGGTGGACGAGCTTCACAACAACCACCGATGGTCAGATGCCATCTGGAGTGAGCTGGCCGAGGCCTACGACACCCGCCAGATCATGGACCTGCTGTTCACCGTGGGGGCTTACGGCACCTTGGCGGTGGCCTTCAATTGCTTCGATTTGCCCCTCGATCCTGAACTCGAGGGCAAAAGCTTCCCCGCCGACCACGAGCGCTAGGCCATGTCGTCGATCTTCCCGCCACTGGACTATCCCCAGGGCATCAGCGTTCATGGCCTGCTGGAGTCGGCCGCCGACCGGATCGGTGATCGGGTGGCCATCCGGTTCGAAGACCAAGCGCTGAGTTACCGGGAGTTCAATCGACAAGCCGACGGGTTCGCTCGCCTGCTGGCCGATCGCGGTGTTGGGGCCCACCAGCGGGTGGCAGTGATGGCCTCCAACCGACCCGAGTTCTTCACCGCCGTATTCGGGATCTCTAAGTTGGGGGCCTCGGCGGTGATGATCAGCTCGACTTGGAAAGAGACGGAAACCGCCCACGCCGTAGATCTCACCGAGCCCATACTGGCCGTGACCGACGGCCACACCCACCTTCGCCTACCCGCCCCATTGGCCGACCAGGTGATCCACCTCGACGACGATCCCACGGTCGCAGCCCTGGCCGACAGCCCGGCCGAGCCCGTCACGGTCGACCTCGACTGGGACCAGACCGAGGCGGTGCTTATGTTCAGCTCGGGCACCACCGGGATGCCCAAGGCGGTGCGCCACACCCACGCCAGCCTCAACGCGGCCACCGTCATCTGGGGAGAGGTCTTGGGCCTGACCCCCGAAGACCGCTTCCAGATCACCACCCCGCCGTTCCACATCCTGGGGCTGCTCAACCTGCTCTCGTCGGTGTGGGCCGGCTCCTCGGTGCGGCTCCACCCCCGGTTCGACCTCGACGCCATGCTGGCCGCCATCGAAGCCGACCGCATCACCCTGGAAATGGCGGTGGCCCCGATCGCTTTGGCCATGGCCAACCATCCCCGCTTGGAGGAGTACGACCTGTCGTCGCTGCGCTACATCATGTGGGGGGCCACCCCGGTTACTGAGAGCGTGGCCCAGCGGGTCACCGAGCGCACCGGCGTTCCGTTTATGCCCGCTTATGGAGCCAGCGAGGCGCCGGTGCTCACCAGCAACCCGGTTCACCGGCCCGACCTGTGGCGGCTTGACTCTCCCGGCCCGCCGGTTCACGACGTGGAGATTCGCATCGCCGACCTTGAAAGCGGAGCAGTGCTACCTCCAGGCGAGGTAGGCGAGATCCAGGCCCTGAGCCCGGCAATGATGGCCGGTTACCTGCCAGCCGAGGCCAACGCCGATGCCTTCGCCGACGGCTGGTACCGCACCGGTGATATCGGCTGGATGGAGCCCGACGGGTGGCTGCACATCACCGACCGGGTCAAGGAGATGATCAAGGTCAAGGGATTTCAAGTGGCCCCCGCCGAAGTGGAGGCCGTGCTGCTGGGCCATCCCGCCGTGGCCGACTGCGCCGTGTTCGGGGTGCCCGACCCCGATGTCGGCGAAGCGGTGGCCGCCGCGGTGCAGCTCATTGCGGGCACCGACGCCACCGTCGACGAGCTGAAAGCGCTGGTGGCCGAGTCGTTGGCCAGCTATAAGCGCCTCCACGCGGTGCACATTGTGGAGGCCATCCCCCGGCTTCCCTCGGGCAAGACCCTGCGGCGGGAGCTGAAGCTCCAGTTCGCGCCTTAGTGGTGTGTCTTAGGAGCTGGCCAGTAGCTCGCTTTTCATCACCTTGCCGGTGGCGTTCATGGGGAATGACTCCCGCAGAATCACCGACCGGGGCACCTTGTAGTTGGCCATGCGCTCGCGGCACCAGGCGATCAGCTCATTGGGATCGACAGCCGCCCCGGGCCGGGGCACGACGAAGGCCCGGCCCACCTCGCCCAACCGCTCGTCGGGCACCCCCACCACCACGGCCTGGGCCACGTCGGGATGGCCCAGCATCATGTTCTCGATCTCGGCGGGGTAGGCGTTGAACCCCCCGACTATGAACATGTCCTTGAGCCGACCGGCGATCTTCAGATAGCCCCGTTCGTCCATGGTGGCGAGGTCGCCGGTGTGGAGCCACCCGTCGGCGTCGACGGCCGCGGCGGTGGCCTCGGGATCGTCGAAATAGCCGGCCATCACGCTGAATCCCCGCACCAGCACCTCGCCGACCTCGGCTCGGGCCGCTTCATGGTCGCCGTCGGCTATCCGCACCTCGAGGTCGGGCATGGACCGGCCCACGGTGGTGGCGATGGTCTCGTAGTCGTCGCCGGATCGGGTTCCGGTGCAGGTCCCCGCCTCGGTGAGGCCGTAGCCGGTGCAGATTCGCTCGAACGGGAGCTCCTCATGCATTCGGCGGATCAACTCCACCGGGATGTCGGCCGCCCCGGTAACCGCCACCCGCAGGCTGGACAGGTCGCGATCGGCGCGGGATGAATGGTCGAGTATGGCCTGGTACACGGTGGGCGGGCCGGGGAACACGGTGATCTGCTCGGCCTCCACCAGATCAAGCACCCGGTCGACGTCGAACACCGGCAACGGGTACACCGTCGCCCCCCGCATCAGGCAGGCCAGCCAACCGGACTTGTAGCCGAACATGTGGAAGAAGGGGTTGACGATCAGATACCGGTCGCCCTGGTGCAGATCGGCGAAGTCGCACCAGTCGGAGAACTGCCGCAAGGTCTGGCCGTGGGTCATCATCACCCCCTTGGGGGCGCCGGTGGTACCCGATGTGAACAAGATATCGCTGAGGTGGTCGGAGCCCACCGCTTGGCGGCGGGCCTCCACCTCAGCCTGAGACACCGACTCGCCCGCGGCCAGAAACTCCGTCCACGACACGCCGTTGGGCACCTCACCCGCCTCTCCGGGCGGCAGCACGACAATCTGCTCCAGCTCGGAAAGGTCAGAGTCGCCCTGGTGGAACAAGCCTGCCGGGTCGATGCCGGCGAACCCGGCTTCGGCCACCAGCAGTCGGGCTCGGCTGCTACCCAGGATGTAGGCGGTCTCGGCCGGTTTGAATCGTGTGTTCACCGGCACCAGCGCAGCCCCGGCGCCTTGGAGCCCCAGCGCGGCGATGATCCACTCCGAGCGGTTGGAGGCCCAGATGGCCACCCGGTCGCCTGCCTCCACCCCCGCGGCCAGCATCGCGGCGGTGGCCTGGTTGGCCCGCTGGCCCAACTCAGCGTAGGTCAGCACTTGGTCGCCCTCGACTACCGCTGGGGCACCACCGAATCGCTCGGCGGCTGATTGGGCCATCTGCGGGATGCTGGCCCATTGCCCCGATGCGCCCATGCCCGCTGGCTCCACCGCTCAGCCTGCCGGCTCGGCCAGGGTCTTGATCTCGAGGAACTCCTCGAAGCCGGCCACGCCCATCTCCCGGCCGATGCCCGATTGCTTGAAGCCTCCAAAGGGAGCGTCGGGGGCGTAGTACAGGCCGCCGTTCACGCTGATGGTGCCCGAGCGGATTTGCCGGGCCACCGCCCGGGCCCGCTCGGGGTCGGCGCTGCTCACTGCGCCCGACAGACCATAGATGGAGTTGTTGGCGATGCGCACCGCCTCGTCGTCGCCCCCCTCGTATCCGATGATGGCCAGCACTGGCCCGAACACCTCTTCTTGGGCAATAAGGTCGTTTTCGCCAACCCCGGTGAGCACGGTGGGCTCGTAGTAGTAGCCCACCGGAAGGTGATCGGGGCGCTTGCCTCCGGCGGCCAGCGTCGCCCCCTGGTCCACCGCCGCGGTCACCAGATTGTGGACCTTGTCTCGCTGGCGGGCGTTGATGAGCGGTCCCATCATCACGCCGGGATCGGTGGGATCGCCGTAGGGGATGGCGGCCAGCGTGGCCGCGACCACCTCGGCGGCGGTGTCGGCCATCGCCTGGGGGACCACCAAGCGGGTGGTGATGGCGCACCCCTGCCCGGCGTGGGTGCAGATCATGAACGAGCTCATGGCGGCCGCGCCCTGCACATCTGCGTCGTCCAGCACCACATAGGCGCTCTTGCCCCCCAGCTCCAAGAAGGTCTTCTTCACCGTGGCGCTGGCCGCAGCCATGATCTTTCGCCCGGTGGCGGTGGAGCCGGTGAAGGTCACCATGTCCACATCCGGGTGGGTGGTCAGCACCTCGCCCACCGAGTTCTCCGCCGAGCTCAAGATGTTGACCACGCCGGGGGGCATGTCGGTCTCGTTGGCGATCAGATGGCCCAAGGCCAGGGCCGACCACGGGGTGTCGGGCGCCCCCTTCAGCACCACGGTGTTGCCGGCGGCCAGCGCGGGGGCCAGCTTGGCCAGGTTGAGCTGGACCGGGAAGTTGTAGGCGGTGATGGCGGCCACCACCCCCACGGGCTCCCGCTCTATCCACCGCCGGTGGAGGCCCCCGTAGGCCTCGACCTCCCCAAGGTCCTCGGTCCACTGGTAGCGGTCCATCATGTCGGCCACCCACTTGACCGAGGCCACCGGCGCCTCTAGCTGCGGGCCGCCGTGGGTGAGCATCACCGGCGAGCCCACCTCGGCCACGGTCAGCTCCCGCATCTCCTCCAGATGACGCTCCATGGCGGTATGGAATTGGCGCAGGCATTGGGCCCGAAACCCATGGTCCCGGGCCCAGTCGGTGGTGTCGAACGCCCGACGAGCCGCGGCCACTGCGGCCATAGCGTCGACTTCGGTGGCGTTGGCCGCCACACCCAGCACTTCCTCGGTGGCCGGGTTCACCGTTTCGAATACACCGCCCCCGTCAGCGGCTCGCAGCTCCCCGTCGATCAACAGCCGCTCCTCGTGCCACATGGCTGATTTCTCCCTGATTGCCCAAAAACTGGCCTCACCCTAGTGGGCGCACTGCCGCCCGATTATTGCTGTGAACCTGTCGAAGCCCAAGAGCAACTATCGTCCCGCCGATGGACTCGGAGACGCTCCATCCCCGGCGGTTTGCAACTCAGACACCCGATCATCCTGCGGCGATCATGGGGCGTACCGGTGAGGTGATCACCTATCGGACCCTGGACGAGGAGGCCAACCGGCTGGCCCATCTGCTCCGGTCCCGGGGCCTCAAAGCCGGTGACCACCTAGCCATCGTGTCGGAGACCACCCCGCAGTCGATGGCGGTGTTCTGGGCCGCCCAGTTGGCCGGGCTGATCTTCACCCCGATCAACTATCACCTCACTGTTGGCGAGCTCCAGGCAGTGCTTGACGACTGCGGAGCCACCGCAACGCAGCCTTAGCGGGGCTCGTCGCCCTCGAAGGTGATGCGGTGCATGACCCGGAGTCGGCCGTGGTAGTCGTTGACGGGGTTGTGCATCGCGCAGCGGTTGTCCCACAGCGCCAGCGATCCCACCTCCCAGCGGAACCGGCAGGTGAATTCTGAGCGGGACTGGTGGGCGAACAGATACCGCAGCAAGGGCCTGCTCTCCTCCTCGGTCATACACTCGAACCGGGCGGTGTGGGCCACGTTGACGTACAGCGACTGGCGACCAGTCTCGGGGTGGGTCCGGACCACCGGATGAACCGCCTCATAATCTTTGCCGGCCTCGTGTCCGGCTTCGGCGGCGTCGGCAACGCGGTCTTCCCGGGTCTTAGACACATCAGCCAGCGCCGAGCTGTTCACCGCCCGCAGACTCCGCAGGAACTCCTTCAGACCGTCGGACAGCGCGTCAAAGGCGGCGTACATATTGGCGAACTCGGTGTCACCGCCCGCGGCGGGCACCTCCCGGGCCAGCAGCATCGATGCCATAGGCGGCCGCTCCAGATAGGCGGTGTCTGTGTGCCATATGCCGCCAAAATTGATTGTCTCGTGGGGCAGCTTCTTCACCTCGATGATCTCAGGGTGATCGGGCAGCCCGGGGACGAACGGGTACCGGCCGGGAGTGCCGATGCGGTGGGCGAACGCTGAGAACTGGTCGAGGGTCAAATGCTGATCCCGGAAGAAAACCACTAGATGAGCCAGCCAGGCCTGGCGTATCTCGGCGACCACATCGACGGCCAGATCGGCGCTCAGGTCTACCCCGCCAATCTCCGCGCCGATGCAGCCGCTCACTGGGGCCACTTTCAGATGTCGATACTGGCTCACTCAGGCTCCACTGTGAATGGCATCAAGTCATTAGGGTAGCGATGCGTGCAGAACTCTGAGCCCTTTGACCTGTTCGGGAAGGTAGTACTGATTACCGGGGCCAGTCGGGGAGTGGGCGCAGCGATTGCCTTGGCCGCGGCAGCCAAAGGGGCCAAGGTGGCGTGCGCGGCCCGTTCTACCAAGGCATCGCCCAAACCGCTGCCCGGCACCATCGACGAGACCGTGGAAGCGGTTGTCGCCGCCGGGGGGGAGGCGTTGGCCATTCCCACCGATCTCACGTCGGCTGACGACATCGAGGCCATGGTGGCCGCCCCGGTGCAGGCTTGGGGCCGCCTCGACGTGGTGGTCAACAACGCGGCGGTGACCTTCGTGGGCGAAGTGGACATCCCGCTCAAGCGATACGACCTCATCATGGACATCAACCTTCGGGCCCCGCTGCTCACCGTGCGAGCCGCTCTGCCCCACTTGCGGGCCGCGGGGAGAGGACGAATCCTCAGCCTGTCGTCACAGGCCGCCCTGCGCCCCGTTCCGGGCCTCATGTCTTATGGCATGTCCAAGCTGGCCCTCGAGCGGATGACCACCGATCTGGCCCGGCAGCTATATCCCGACCGCATCGCGGTCAACTGCTTCCGCATCGACATTCCGGTTGCCTCCGAGGGCACGTTGGCCAACATGGGCGACATCGACCTCTCCGACTGGGAGCCCACGTCGGTACCGGCTGACGGCATCATCTGGATGCTGGAGCAGCCCGACCAGTACTCGGGGCGGTGCGAGAGCATGTGGGACCTGCGCCACCGGGAGAAGATCATGCCCACCCGGGCCGAGCAGGAGTACACCAACAAACCCCCGCTCCAGTTCATAAACGGCCTCTACGACCTCGACACCGAAGACGCCTTCGCCCGCGGCGCCGAGAAAACCGGGGGCTGATTGTGGACCTCAGTGGCAAGACGGCGCTGGTCACCGGGGCGGCCTCGGGCATAGGTGCGGCCTGTGCCCGCCGCTACGCCGCTGGCGGGGCGCGGGTGGTCTGCACCGATGTGGCCGACGACGCCGGCCAGCAGGTGGCCGATGAGGTCGGGGGCCGGTATAGCCACCTCGACGTGGCCGACTCCTCGGCGTGGGCCGCACTGGCCGCGGAGTTGGCCGATGACCCGGGATGCCTCGACCTGGTCCACCTCAACGCCGGGGTCATGATGGGGTTGGGCGACATCGCCGAGATGTCCGACGAGGACTATCTCCGCATCATCGGGATCAACCAGCACGGCACGGTGTTCGGCCTGCGGGCTGCGGTGCCTCTGCTGGAAGCGGCCGGGGGCGGGCACGCGCTGGTTACCGGGTCAATGGCCTCGTTCAGCCCGCTGCCGGTGGACTTGGGCTACTCCATGTCCAAGCACGCCATTGCCGCGTTGGTCCGCAGCGCCGCCCCCAACCTCGCAGAGCGGGGCATCAGCCTCAACGCCATTTGCCCGGCCACCGTGGGTACCGGGTTCTTGGGCGGCAACAGAGACCGCCTAGAGGCTGCGGGCATGGTCATAATGGACTCACAAGAGGTGGCCGAGGCCGCCATGGCGATCCTCGATTCGGGCCTCACCGGCGAGTGCTTCACCCTGTTCAAGGGCCGAGAGCCCGAGCCCTTCCCGTTCGCCACCGTCCCCGGCAGCGACTACCGATCGCGCCGCTGACTTCCCATGCCCACTCAATCGTCGCCCAACGTCAATGTCGGGCTCACCGTGGCCCAGTCCACCCCCTCCCCTCCGGAACTGCCACGGGCCCCTCAGGGGGCGCCCAACGTGCTGGTCATTCTGCTGGACGACACCGGGTTCGCCCAGCTCGGCTGCTTCGGGGCCGACATCGCCACCCCCAGCATCGACCGGCTGGCCGCTGGCGGCCTGGCCTACAACCGATTCCACGTGACCGCCCTGTGCTCGCCCACCCGGGCGGCCCTGTTGACCGGGCGCAACCACCACGCGGTGGGCATGGGCTTTCTGTCCGACATGACCATGGGCTTCCCCGGCTACACCGCCCGCATCCCCCCCTCAGCCGCCATGCTTCCCCGCATCCTGCGAGACGCCGGCTGGGGAACCATGGCCATAGGCAAATGGCACCTCGCCCCCCGAGGCGAGCGCAGCGCGGCCGGGCCGTTCACCCTGTGGCCCACCGGGGTGGGCTTCGAGCGCTACTACGGGGTGCTCCATGGCGGCGCCAACTGCTGGGCCCCCAACCTGGTGCGCGACCAGCACTACATCGACCCCCCGGCCCATTACGACGACGGCTACCACCTCAGCGCCGATCTGGCCGATCAGGTGATCGCCACCATCACCGACCAAAAGCACGCCGCCCCCCACAAGCCGTTCTTCTGCTATTACGCCGAGGTGGCCACCCACGCCCCCCACCACGTGGCCCCCGAGTGGGTGGAACCCTACCGGGGAAGGTTCGACGACGGTTGGGACCGATGGCGGGAGCGGGCCTTCGAGCGCCAGCTGGCCTCGGGCGTCGCGCCGAAGGGCACCACGCTCACCGAACGGCCCTCGTGGGTGCAGCCCTGGGACGAGCTAGACGCCGACGCCCGGCGGCTGTTCGCCCGCATGCACGAGGTGTACGCCGGGTTCGTCACCCACACCGACGCCCAGATCGGCCGGGTGATCGACCACCTCGAGGCCATCGGCGAGCTGGACAACACCGTGGTGGTCCTGTGCTCCGACAACGGGGCCAGCGCCGAGGGCGGCCATGTGGGCTCGGTGAACGAGCATCGGTTCACCAAGGGGCTGCCCGAGTCGGTGGCCGCCAACCTGGAGTGGTTCGACGAGCTGGGCGGTCCCCGCACCTACAACCACTACGCCTGGGGTTGGGCGTGGGCCGGCAATACCCCGTTTCGGCTGTGGAAGCGCTACGCGTGGCTGGGCGGCACCCGCACCCCGCTGGTGGTGCACTGGCCCGCGGGCATCGCCGCCCGAGGCGAGGTGCGCTCCCAGTTCTGCCACGCCATTGACCTGGCCCCCACCGTGTTAGAGCTCTGCGGGGTGAAGGCCCCCGAGGCGGTGGACGGGGTGGCCCAGATGCCGATGCACGGGGCCAGCCTGGCCGCCACGTTCGACGACCCCGGTGCCCCCGCCGCCCGATCCGAGCAGTATTTCGAGGTCCAGGGGTCGCGGGCCATGTACCTGGACGGCTGGAAGGCCACCACCGATCATGTGGGCCAAGCCCACGGCGACGAGATTGCTCTATTGGATGGGAGCCGCTCGTTTGACGACGACAACTGGGCGCTGTTTTGCCTCGACGAGGACTTCTCTGAAGCCCACGACTTGGCCGCTGAGAACCCCGAGAGGCTGGCTGAGTTGGAGGCCGCTTGGTGGACCGCGGCCGAGCGTTATCATGTGCTGCCCCTCGACGACGGCTACGCCGGGCGCATGCCCGCCATCTACCCCCCCGCCTACCCGCCCCCCGCTCAAGCACGGTACCGGCCCGGCGCAAGCCGGGTGGCCGACGAGGTGATGCCCGTGCTGGTGCGGGGGTTCACCATCGATGCCGAGGTGACGGTGGACCCAGCCGGCGCCGAGGGCATCGTGTGGGCCATGGGCGACTGGACCAGCGGCTTGGCCCTCTACGGATTGGATGGTGCTCTAGTGCTGGGTCTGTGCCTTTCGGGCGACCAATTCCGGCTGGCCACCCCGCCGGTTCCCACCGACACCACCAGCCTGGGATGCCGCTATCAACCCACATCACCGGCCTCGAGCCTGGTGGAGCTGCTGGTGGACGGCGAGGTGGCTGTCCGCCTGGAGTTGGACCGCACGCTGCCCAACTCCTGGCAAAACGGCGGTACCGGTTTGATCATCGGCCACGACACCGGCTTCCCGGTCAACGACGACTACCAGCCCCCGTTCCCGTGGACCGGCACCATCGCTCACGTCGATGTCATCACCCCCAGCGCCGCTCCACCCAACCCCGCCCAAATCGCCCGGGAATCCCTCAACGCCGACTGACCGTTGTGACCGTTGGGCTGGCCGTGAAAAACTGCTAAACCTCAGCCGTCAGCCATCACAGGAGGCATCATGAGCAGCGACACCCCATCTGAGCGTCTCGACGTCAACGGCATGGTGGCGGTGGTCACCGGCGGGGCCGGCGGCATCGGCAAGGGCATCGTGACCGCTCTCTTGCAGCGGGGCGCCACCGTGGTGATCGCCGACATCGAGGCCGACACCACAGAGGCCACCGTGGCCGAGTTGTCGGGGCTGGGGCCGGTGTCGGGCTGCCGCACCGACGTGGCCACCGAGGATTCGGTGGCCGCGCTGGCCGACTTCGTCTACGACGCCCACGGACGCTGCAACCTGCTCTTCAACAACGCCGGGGTGACCTCGGGCGGGGGCGGCAAGCCCTGGGAGCAGGAGCCCAACGACTGGCGGTGGTGCTTCAGCGTGAACGTGTTCGGCGTGGCCATCTGCACCACCGAGTTCGTGCCCCGGATGCTGGCTGGCGGCCTGCCCGGCCAGATCATCAACACCTCCTCGGGCGACGGCGGATTCGCCCCCGTGCCCACCGCCTCGGTGTACGCCGCCTCCAAGGCCGCGGTGAGCTGCTTCACCGAGACCGTGCACACCAACCTGATCCGCGAGGGCAGCGACCTGCGGGCCTCGGTGCTCTACCCGTCAGGCGGCATGCTGGACACCGGCCTGTTCACCGCTCAGCGCAACCGCCCCGCCCACTTCGCCCGAGTGGGCGACGCCACCGGGCGGCGCAGCATGACCTTCCAAGAGCTCAAGGACATCATGACGGAGATCCGGGGCTACGAGCCCGAGGTGGCCGACCTGCTAGAACATGGCAACTTCGTGGTCGACTGCGTCGAAGAGCGCCGGTTCATCATCGGCCGCAACATCGAAGACACCGTTGCTCTCCTCCACCGCCGAGCCGAAGCCATCGGCCGCTACGAAATGCCCGACTACCACGACATGGGCCTGTAGAAGCGGCCTTCAGAGTTATCAGGCCGCTTCTGCATCGGTGTCGTTGGAGGGCGGCAGAGATTGCCGCAGATAGCCTTCTATGTAGGCTAAACGCTCACGGACCTCTCCGAGGCCGCCGAGCAGTTCCAAGTGGTTCTTCTCGATGAGCTCCCGGTTCTCCTTGATCAACTCCCGAGTCTCCCGATTCGACTCCTCAGTAAAATCCCGGTTCTCCTTGATCAACTCCCGAGTCTCCCGATTCGACTCCTCAGTAAAATCCCGGTTCTCCTTGATCAACTCCCGAGTCTCCCGATTCGACTCCTCAGTAAAATCCCGGTTCTCCTTGATCAACTCCCGAGTCTCCCGATTCGACTCCTCGATGAAATCCCGGTTCTCCTTGATCAACTCCCGAGTCTCCCGATTCGACTCCTCAGTGAAATCCCGGTTCTCCTTGATCAACTCCCGAGTCTCCCGATTCGACTCCTCGATGAGATCCCGGGTCTTGGTGCTGTCGACGTGCTGGTAGCGCATCATGGCGAACATGATCGCCAGCATGGGCCCGACCACTGCGGCCAGGATCGGGGCCAGATCGGTCAGGGTCACTACCTCCACAACCCCACCGTACCCCAATACCCTCCAGAGAGCAACAATAGTATATATAATGTTATTTCAGTAACTCTCAATGCCTCAGCAAAGCGACACGGACTTTTGTTGAATTGCTTCCTCAGAAACCCGACTAACCGGTTCAGAGTCCGAAGCACCTCTGGGCGTTGAGCCCCAAGATATTGTCTTTGCGGTCTTCGGTCAGGTCCTCCCGATCGGCCAGCGCCTTCACCACGCCGGGGAACACGCCGTCGGGGTGAGGGTAGTCGGTGGCGAACACCACGCAGTCGTCGCCTAGGCAGTCCATCACGCCGGGAACGGTCCGCTCCTCGGGGTCACAGGAGATGAAGCACTGCCGCTGGAAATACTCGGTGGCGCTCAGCTCCAACGGGGCCGAGGCGTGGCCCCAGGAGTCCAGGTGGTCGTCGATGCGCTCCAGCCAATGGGCGATCCAGCCACAACCCGACTCCAAGAACACCACCCGCAACTCGGGGTGGCGCTCCAGCACCCCGCCGGCGATCAGCTCCAAACAGCCCATCTGCTGCTCGTGGGGATGGGAGCACACGTGGCGGAACATGAAGTTGTCGTAGCGGTCCTGTCCCGATTGGGGGACGTTCTGGGTGGTGCCCTCGTGCAGAGCCGCGGGCACGCCCCGATCGGCTAGCAGCGACCACAGCCCGTCGTAGGCCGGGTGGTCCAGGGTCCGGCCGGCAATCACATTGGGCCGCAGCATTACGGCCACGAAACCCAACTCGTCGATGGCCCGGCGGGCCTCGGTTAACATCAGCGCCGGATCCACCTGGGGCACCACCGCAACCCCCAGCAGCCGGGACGTGTCGGTATCGCAGTAGGTGCGGAGCCAGTCGTTGTAGGCCCGGCACAAGGCGTTGTTCACCGCGGCGTCGGCAATGCCCCCGAACATGAGCCCGGTCGTGGGAAAGATCACCGAGACGTCCATGCCCTCGCTGTCCATATCGGCCAAACGGGCGTGGGGATCAACGCCCCCTTTGGGGCGCTCCTTGTCATAGGCCTCAGAGTCGAACGGGATGTAAGGCGCCATCTCGCCGCCCACGAAGGTGCGGGGCCGACCCTGGCTGTCCAGCACCCGCCGGGGGGCGAAGGCCAGGAACTCCGGATCGCAGAACTCCTCCCAAAGGTAGGGCGGCTCGCTGATGTGCCCGTCGGCGTCGATGACCAGTCTGCTCATGGAAATTCTCCCCCTCTGCTGCTCATCCCAACGTGGCCCGGCCTTTGTCGAAGACAGTGGTGCCCCGGTTGGAGACCACTCGGAACAGCACCCCGTTCTCTTCAGCGGGATTGTGCCAGATCTGGGTGGTGAGCACGTCGCCGTTGTAGCCGGGGGAGGCGAAACGACCGGCCATCGAACCCAGGGCCAACGGGTCGCCCCCGCATACCGTCTCTACTAGGGCTCGGCAGGCGAAGCCGTAGGTGTTCAGCCCCATGAGGATGGGTCCGTCGAACCCTGCCGCCGCCGCCACCGCAGGGTCGTAGTGGATCAGGTTGGGGTCGTTGCCCCCGTGCCGGTAGAGAAGCGACTGCACCGGCAGGGTCTGCCAGTCCACGGTGGCGTCGGGCGGGGCATCCTGGGTGTCCCAGGATGGCGTTTTCGGCCCGGGATCGCCGCCGAAACCCCCTTCACCCATCACGAACAGCTTGGAACCGGTGGTGAACAACGGCTCACCGGTGGCGGCGTCCACCGACTCGCTCTGGGAATGGACCACCGCGCCTGAGCCCTTGTCGTAGATGCCCACCACCGTCGAAGTGCTCACCACTGACCCCTTCGGGGCGATCTCGCCGTGAACGGTCAGCTCTTGCTCACCGTGAACCAGTTGGTGCACCTGGTAGTCGCCGAACTGGAACATGGGATTCCCACCGCTGCTGGGCTTGTCCGACCGGCCCCCCGAGCACACGAAGCTGGGGTACACCTGCTGGGGGTGCCCGGCGGCCTGCTCGCCCACGAAGGCCAGGTCGTCGAACCCCGCCCCCACGCTGAGGGCATACAGCGTGCAATCTCGGGGCAGCCACCCCCGCTGATGCGGCTCTCCGCGGTGCCCGACCATGTCCAAGTTCATCGCCATGGGTGCCATTGTGTCGCATCTCGCCAAGCCTCACCTAAGGGCTGTAGATTTGCGAATTCTCGATAGTATGATATCGTGATTGCGTGACGAAACAAACCACCGTAAGGCTTCCGGAAGATCTGGCTGACGAGGCTGAGGCAGTCGCCCGAGTTCAAGGAATGAGCATGAACCAGCTCATTGTGGAGTCTCTTGAAACAGAGATAGAGCGGGTCCGAGCCGACATCGATTTCACTGAACGGGCAAAGCGCCTCATTGAGCGCGATCAAGAGCTCCTCAGACGGCTCGCTAGGTGACGAGATACCTCAACCTTGCCGAATACCTCTGGCTCGCTGAGCAAGTCACGGGAGTGCCAGCGCTAACCCTCTCCAAAATGAGCCGTATCGACCTGGCTGACTCTGCCCTGCACGCCCCCATGGCTGGTTTTGGCGATGAAGACTTCTATCCCGATCTCTTTGACAAAGCGGCCGTGCTGTGTTGGCGACTTGCCCGAAACCACCCCCTCCCCGATGGGAACAAGCGAGCCGCATGGGCTGCACTGGTTATGTTTCTCGACCTCAACGGTGGCACTTGGGATCCCGATCCGCCTGATGTCGACGATGCCGAGCAAACCATGCTGGCCGTCGCTGCTGGTGAAATTGACGAGCGAGCCCTGGCCGAATGGCTGCGAACTCGGGTCAACTTCTGACTCAAGGTTCACCCTGAACAGCTCATCGGCTAAACACTGGACATGGCCGACGAACGAGTACAGCTCACGAGGGACGGGCACATCGCCGTCATCACCAACAACAACCCTGCCAAGCACAACGCCTTCGACGACGAGATGGATTTCGCCCTGTTTGAGATCCTCGACGAGATCAAAGCCGACAAGTCCATACGGGCCGTGGTGTGGCGGGGCGAGGGGAAATCGTGGTCGTCGGGCCGCGATGTGGCCGCCATCGGGGGCCAGCAGGTGGAAATGGCCCACCACGCCCTCATGGAAAGAGGCCAACGGGGCATCCAGCAGCTCTGGGAAATCGACGCCCCGGTGATCGTGGCCATACAGGGATGGGCCATCGGTGGCTCCTTCCAACGGGCCCTTTTGTGCGATATCCGGGTGGCTGCCGAGGGGGCCCGCTTCATGCTCCCCGAGGTGACCCACGGGGTGATCCCCGACACCGGCGGGGTGGGCCGCCTGTTCGAGATATGCGGTTCGGGCCTGGTCAGCGACATGGTGCTCACCGGCCGGGTTCTCAGCGTCGAGGAGGCCCTGACCCATGGCATCGTGTCTCGCATCGTGGCACCCGAGGAGCTGGACGACACCGTGATGGAGATGGCCGCCAAGGTCGCCGCCGCCTCGCCCTACACGGTGCAACTCGCCCGCCGGGTGATCCGCAACCTGGCCGACGAGAACCTGCGCCGCTCCATGAACGACGAGTACGCCTACCAGACGCTGATCAACCGCTCCGACGACTACAACGAGTTCCGCGCCGCCCGAGCCGAACAGCGGGAACCCGAATACAAGCGATCTTGAGAAACGACCCCAAGGAGGACTTGAGCCATGGCTGAAATCATCGGACTGCCCGAACCCGCCCCAGAGGGTGCCACCGCCCTGGTACCCGGCACCTACGAAGGCCAAACGGTGTTCGTCACCGGCGGGGGCACCGGGCTGGGCAAGGCCATCGCCGCCGAATTCGCCCGGCTGGGGGCCAACCTGGTTATCGCCAGCCGCAAGCCCGAGCACCTGGAAGCCGGCCAAGCGGCCATCGAGGCGGTCGGCGCCGAGGTGCTGGTGGTGAGCTGCGACATCCGCCAGCCCGAGCAGGTGGCCGAGGCTTTCGACACGGCGGCCGAGCGGTGCGGCCTGCCCAATGTGCTCATCAACAACGCGGCGGCCAACTTCCCGGTGCCGGCAGAGGACATGTCGCCCAACGCCTGGCGCACGGTGGTGGACATCACCCTCAACGGCACGTTCTTCTGCGCCCGGGAGTTCGCCCGCCGCCATCTGGACGCGGGAACGCCGGGGTCGATCGTCAACATCGGGGCGTCCTACGCCTGGACCGGCGGCCCCGGCTTCGCCCACTCGGCCGCGGCCAAAGCCGGCGTCAAGTCGATGACCGAAAGCCTGGCCGTGGAATGGGGGCCCTACGGAATCCAGGTGAACGGCCTGGTGCCGGGGCTGTTTCCCCACGAGGACATGACCGCCGATATCCGATCCAGCCTTGACCGGACCCACGAGAAGGATCCGTGCCAGCCGGCCATGAGGGTGGGGCGGCTGCGGGAGCTGGGCTGGGCCGCCACCTTCTTGGCCTCCCCCTTCGCCCGGTTCATCAGCGGCCACACCATGGTGGTGGACGGGGCCAACTGGCAGCGTCGCTCCATGACCAACCCGGCGGTGACCACCATCCGCGACCAGATGGGCAAAGGTCCATTCGAGCTTTGAGCACAGGGCTCTGATTGCCATGGACCGCGCCTGACCGATGAGCTCCAACACCCGCCCCTCCGATCCCATTGCGCTGGAGGTGGTGAAGAACGCCTTGGCAGCCATCGCCGAGGAGATGGGGCTGACCACGGTGCGATCGGCCTACTCGTCGGTGGTCAAAGAGGGTGGCGACTCCACCGCGGCGGTCTTCGACCACCAGGGGCAGTTCATCGCCCAGTCGATGGGCGCGCCGCTCATGCACTTGTCCAGCCTGCGGCCGTCGCTGCGCTCCCTGCTCGACGATTTCCCGCCCGACTCGATGACCGATGGCGACGTGTATGCCTCCAACGACCCCTACCGGGGCGGCATCCACTCCAACGACGTGATGGTGTTCCGCCCGGTGTTCATCGACAACACCCTGGCGTTCTTCACTTGCGCGCTGCTGCACGTTGCCGACCTCGGCGGCATGGCCGCCGGTGGGCTGCCGGCCAATGCCACCGACATGTTCCAGGAGGGCCTGGTGCTGCCCCCGGTGCCACTGGCCAAAGCGGGGGATCCCAATCAGCCGATACTCGATGTGATCGCGGCCAACAGCCGCACCCCCGAAAAGGTGCTGGGCGACATCCGAGCCATGATCGCCGCCACCAACCTGGGGGCCGACCGACTGGCCGACCTGGCCGACCGCTACGGGCTTGGCCGGCTGCACCAGATCACCGACGAGCTGTTGGACTACACCGAGCGCCGCACCCGGGCCGGCATCGAGGCACTGGCCGACGGCACCTACACCGGCTCGTTCATCATCGACGACGACGGCGTGAACCCCGATGCCGACCACGAGGTGCAGGTTGCCCTCACCGTAAGCGGCTCGACCATCACCGCCGATTTCGAGGGCACCTCACCCCAAGCGCCCGGGCCCATCAACGCCGCGGTATCCCAGACCACCTCCGGGGTGCTGTTCGCGGTCCGCTGCCTGTTGGCCCCCGACATCCCGGTGAACGACGGCGCCTTCCGGCCCCTGGAGTTGCGCCTGCCGCAAGGGACCCTGGTCAACCCCAACCAGCCCGCTGCGCTAAACGCCCGCATGGCCACAGTCATGGCGGTGGTGGAGGCCATGTTGGGGGCGTTCTCGCAGCTCGATCCGGCCCGAGCGGTGGCCGCTTCCTGCAACGTCCACGTGTACATCATGAACGGTGTTGGAACCGACGGCCGGCCGTGGGCGTTCATGGACCCCCAGTTCGGCGGATCGGGCGCCCGCTCCGACCGCGACGGCGTGGACGTGACCGGGCCGCTGGTGCTGGGCGCCGGCGGGGCGTTCCACACCGTGGAGGCCTACGAGCAAGAGCACCCGGTGCGCTTCGAGCGATTCGAACTGTGGACCGACTCGGGCGGGCCGGGACAGTGGCGGGGCGGCACCGGGGCGCGCCGCGACATCCGCATCCTGACCGACGGCCAGTTCACCGGGCGGGCCACCGACCGCTGCCGTCGCCCGCCCCCGGGCATCTACGGCGGCTCTTCTGGCGCGGGCGGGGGCTGGGTGCTCAACCAGGGGACTCCCGACGAGCAGCCGCTGCCGGCCAAGGTCACCGCCCACTCCCTGCGGGCCGGAGACATAATCACCATGTTCACCTCCGCCGGCGGGGGCTTTGGCGACCCGTTCGAGCGCGACCCCGAACTGGTGGCCGCCGATGTACGAGACGGCCGGGTCTCAACTGAAGCCGCCCGACAGGATTACGGGGTGGTAGTCCTTGAGAACGGGGAGGTTGACTCGGAGGCCACGGCGGCGATGAGGAGCCGATGACCGCCGCCCTAGGCATCGACATCGGCGGAACGTTCACCGACGTGGTGCTGATCGACCGCACCGACGGCAGCATCTGCGCGGCCAAAGTGCTCACCACCCCCGACGACCCCGCCACCGGGGTGCTGGCCGGGATTGCCGAGCTTCTTGACGACGCGGGGTACGACCCAGACGAGGTTTCTCAAGCGGTCCACGCCACCACCTTGGCCACCAACCTCATTTTGGAGCGCAAAGGGGGCCCGGTGGCCTACGTCACCACCGCCGGGTTCGGCGACATCTTGATCATCGGCAACGAGCGCAAGGGCGATGCCGAAAAGTACGACCTCTTCTACACCAAACAGGCGCCCATCGTCCCCCGGCGGCGCACCGTGGACGTGGTGGAGCGCATCGCAGCCGACGGCTCGGTGGTGGTGCCGCTCGACATCGACCAAGCCCGTACCGCGCTGGCCGATCTTTTGGCCCGCGAGCCGGTGGAAGCCGTGGCGGTGTGCTTCCTGCACTCCTATGCCAACGGGGAGCACGAACGCCGGGTGGCCGACATCATCGCCGAGCTGAACCCCGACCTCTACGTGGCGGTTTCCAGCGAGGTGTGGCCCGAGTACCGGGAACTGCCCCGAGCGTGTACCACGGTGATGTCGGCCTACGTAGGCCCCACCGTCACCCGCTATATAGCCCGGCTGGACGAAGAACTGGCCCAACAGGGCATCGGGGCTCGATTGCAGATTATGGGCTCGTCAGGCGGCATCATCTCGGCGGCCACCGTGGCCCGGCGGCCGGTGCAGTTGGTGGAGTCGGGGCCAGCCGCCGGGGTGATGGCCGCCGCTCACATCGGCCGCCTCAGCGGCATCGACGATCTGATCTCCTTCGACATGGGCGGCACCACCGCCAAAGCAGGGCTGGTGCGCAACGGCCAGGCGGCCATCGCCCATGAGTTCTTCGTGGGGGGCACCGCGTCTTCGGGCGTGAAGCAGA
This sequence comes from Acidimicrobiales bacterium, assembly GCA_965208505.1. Taxonomy (GTDB): domain Bacteria; phylum Actinomycetota; class Acidimicrobiia; order Acidimicrobiales; family Bin134; genus Poriferisocius. The sequence goes on along the minus strand of OZ242339.1, from coordinate 3,643,201 downwards.
TCAACACCGGCTATCCCATCAAGATCCCGGTGATCGACTTGGCCGAGGTGGGCGCCGGCGGCGGATCGATCGCCTACCTCGACAGCGGCGGTGCATTGCGGGTGGGGCCGGACTCCGCCGGGGCCGAGCCGGGACCAGCCTGCTATGACCGGGGCGGCACTCGGCCGACGGTGACTGACGCCGACCTGGTACTGGGCTACCTGAACCCGAACTTCTTTCTCGGGGGCCGCATGGCCATCCGAGCCGACCTGGCCCATGGCGCCCTGGCTGAGCTGGCCGAGCCCATGGAGCTGAGCCCGGAGGAGGCCGCCGCGGGGGTGTACGAGGTGGTCAACGCCACCATGGCCGCCGCAGTGCGGGTGGTGACCCTGGAGCGGGGCATCGACCCCCGCGACTTCACCCTCTTGGCCTCAGGCGGCGCCGCTGGAGTGCATGTGGCCCGATTGGCCGAGGAGTTCGGCATCGCTGAGGTGGTTGTCCCGGCCAACCCCGGTGTGGGCTCGGCCGTGGGCCTGTTGGCTTCCGACGTGGTGACTGACCATGTCCGCACCCAGGTGATCGACTCGGTGGGCGTCGATGCCAGCGTTGTCGAGTCCATCTACGCCGAGCTGGAAGCAGTGGCCGTCGCCGAGATCGGCGCGGAGGGTTTCGCCGCCAACGAGATCGTGCTCGAGCGCGAGATCGACGTCCGCTACCGCCACCAGGCCCACGAGCTGACCGTCCCCCTCCACAGCGGCAACCTGGACGGGGCCGCCACGGCCTTCGGCGATCTATATAAGCAGCTCTACGGCATCTGCCAAGACGACCCGGTGGAGTTCGTCAACTACCGAGTGCGAGTGATCGGCCCCGTCCCGAAACCCGATTGGTCTACCGACGAAGTAGCGGCCCAACCGCCCGTGCCCCTCTCCTACCGCCCCGCCTGGTTCGACGGCAAGATGGCCGACACCCCCGTCTACCGCCGCCACACCCTCCTACCCGGCCCCGCCATCGCCGGCCCCGCCATCATCGAAGAAACCTCCTCCACCGTGGTCGTCCCCCCCGGCTGGGCAGCGTCAACCGACCGCCACCTCAGCCTCGTCCTTCGCCCTAATCACAATATTTCAGTCCAAATAACCAGCAATTTTCAGGCTTGCTAATCCAAGTTTTTTCGACGAATCGGCGGCGAACCGCTCCCACTCCGCCTCGCTATACGGAGAATACTCCGGGTCGTCCATCAGCCCCCGCCATTCCGGGGCGCATCCCAGGATCCCCAGCGGAATCCCCGCCTCCACCTGGACTGCTTCCGCTGACCGCCACCTCACTCAACTCACCCCAATGCTCAGCCCTGTGAAAGGCAGTTAGCTGCGAGGCTTATGCCCGGCCGCACAGCGACTGGTGCTTGACGTCACGGGATTCGCACACTGCTTTCCATCGGCAGTGCGGGCACCACAGTTTTGGCCGGATTGCGCCCCAGAAACCGGAACGTCTAGATCATCGTGATCCACCACCAACGCGTTCTCTGACCTTGTGCGCTCCATTTCAACTTGGGCCGCATATTCCTGCTCTTGTTGCTGCCAATATTCCTCAGCCTCGGCTAGGAGGTCTTCCGCATCTGGCCGCTGCATAAATTCATCATGCAATTCTGAAACAGGACGTAACCCCAAGTCTCGGCGACGGCGCAACAGACTCATCATCAAAGATCCTAGCATCGACATCTCATTCTTCAATGGGGCTGCGATCGCCTGATGTTGGTGATATGGGCAGCAAAGAGCCTGTCTGCTCGGCGGATCATGCTCTTGTACCATTTATTGCCCTTCGTGGATCTTGCCTTGTCGCCGCCACACAGCAGGACACCTCGTTGCTGCTGGTCGAAGGCAAAGAAGACTCGGACCGTTGACGTCGGCCTCAACTCCTTCATGTTGCTGTAAGCGGAACCAACAACGGTGTCAGCCATGGGTCTGCCCAAGCTTGGCCCTTTCTGTTCTAAGTGTTCTTGTGCCTTCTTCAAGCGAGCTTGGACCCGTCCATCAAGGGTCCTGAACCATTCTTGGTACTCAGCCGTAGTGACCACATCCCACATGAGGCCCGTGTCAGTTCCAGCGGACGTGGAGGTGCTCGTGGCCGTGGAGCACCAGAGTGGGGCGGTACACGGGCGCGGGTTTGTCGGGATCCAGCTCCAGGGTGGGGAACCGCTGGACTAGGGCGTCGAGCGCGGCGATGGCCTCGGCTCGGGCCAGCGATGAGCCCAGGCAGTAGTAAGCGCCCAGGCCGAAGCCATTGTGCTGGCTGGCGTCGCGGGTGAGATCTAGCCGGTCGGGCTCGGCAAACGCCTCCGGATCCCGATTGCACGCCCCCAGCATCACCACACACAGGTCGCCCTCGGGAAAGGTTTGGCCGGCCACCTCCACTTCGCTGGCGAGGACCCGGTGGTTGATCTGCACTGAGCTGTCGTAGCGCAGGAGTTCCTCGAAGCCGTCGTCGATCATCTCGGGGGCAGCCTGCAACTGCTCTAGCTCGCCGGGGTTCTCCAACAGCGCCTTGGTGGCATTGCCGATGATGTCGGCAGTGGTCTCGTGGCCGGCTTGGAGCAGGATTATGCAGGTCGGGACGATCTCCTGGTCGGTGAGCGGCCCCCGCTCGTCCTCCACTGTGACCAGCTTGGTCATCAGGTCGTCGCCGGGGTTGGCCCGGCGCTCGGCGGCCAGTTGGGTGAAGTACTCGGTGAACCCCCGCACGGCCTTCTCTCCGTTGGCGATCATCTCGTCGCTCAGCGCGGCGATGTCGCCCCGGCGGGCGAAGTCCCACATCCACTGCTCGATGTCGGGTATGTCGCTGCGGGGGATGCCCAACATCTCGCAGATCACATGCACCGGCAGCGGGTAGGCGAACTGGCTCACCACATCCATGTGGCCGTCGTCGGCCACCGCGTCGAGCAGGCCGGTCACCACATCGTTGATGGCCGGCTTGATCTTCTCCACCGCTCGAGGGGTGAACACCCGGGCCACCATGGAGCGAATGCGCTGATGGTCGGGCGGGTCCAGCCACAGCAGCATCCGCTTCATCATGTCGTAGTACTCGGTGCCCCCCGCTCCCACGTTGTACATCTCAGTCGTACGCCTGTCGCTAATGGCCTTGGGGTTTCGCAAGAGTTGCTCGGCGTTGGCGTGGCGGGTGAAAACCCAGGCCTCGTGCAGGATGGCGTTGTGGGTCTTGTGAATCGGGGCGGCCTCCCGAAGGGCGTGATAGTGGGGGTAGAGGTTTCCCCGCGTCTCCGGGTTGATGATGTCGGCGATGATTTGCTCGGGATCGACGCTCATAGTGAGGGCCAAGTTATAACGGGAGCGGGATCGCCCGCCGTCTGGATGGCCTGCCATATCCGACGAGCCTCGGCTTGCCTACGATCCGACCGAATTGGCAGTAGGCTTGACGGGCTGGATTCCCAATTCCGCGCATCCGTCGAGATAGGCATCTACTGAGAAGCAGAACTCCTTCTCAATCCCCTCCATATCAGCCGCCTCAGCGTTTGCTATTGGGTATGGGCCGCTGTTGATAACCCTGGCATGCAGAATCTTGGCCTCATCATCGTATACCACCTCGCCGACGTAGCCCTTGTGCTCCAGCATCAGCTTTATCCTATGCGCTCCATAAACTTGACAATGTCACGAACAGTATCGCGCCTGGTCACAGGCCGGGGGTGGGGTCTGTGGACGACAATCGAATCTGACCCCTTTACCAGCTGAACCCTGGAGCCAGCCCGTTCAACCACGGCGACTCCAAGCGCTCCCAGCAACGACTCGATATCCACCCAACGGATGTCCGTTGGCGTAGGCACGGTTCGCATCCGTTCCAGCGTTCGACGGTGACGCTTTCTCATTTCTCGGATTCTCTGCCACTCCTTCGCCTACCCCGACAAGTATAATCATTAACATTGATATTAGATAAATATAGTTGAAATATAATAGAACTGCTCTACAGGGTGGGCCAGGTGATCTCCGGTTCGGTATCGCCCGCCGTCTGGATGGCCTGCCATACCCGCTCGGGGGTGAGCGGCAGGTCGATGTGGCGGATTCCGAGGTCGCTGAGGGCGTCGATCACCGCGTTTTGCACCGCGGGGGTAGCGCCGATAGTGGCGGCCTCGCCGATGCCCTTGACCCCTAGCGGGTTGAGGTGGGTGGGGGTGATGGTGCTGTCCACAGTGAAGTCGCAGAACTCGGCGGCCGACGGCATGGCGTAGTCGGCCAGGCCGGTGGTGAGCGGGTTGCCGTGGTCGTCGTAAACCACATGCTCATACAGCGCTTGGCCGATGCCCGAGGCCACTCCGCCGTGCTGCTGACCGGCCACGATCAGCGGGTTGAGCAGGTTTCCGGCATCGTCTACGGCAACGAAGCGCAACAAGGTGACCATGCCGGTATCGGTGTCCACCTCAACCACGCAGATGTGGGTGCCGAAGGGGAAGGTGGCGCCGTCGGTGGTGTGGTCGAGTTCAACCCGCAGCGGCTCTTCGGATGCTGCGGCCACCTCGGCCCACCCCACCGAAGCGCTGAGCACTCCGGCCACTCCCAGACGGCCCTCGTCGGTGACCACGATGTCGTCAGCGCTGGCCTCCAACAGCTCCGCCGCCCGCTGCCGGGCGATGTCCAGCACCTCCATGGAAGCAGCATGGATGGCGCTGCCCCCGAGTTGGGCGCTGCGCGATCCGCCAGTGCCGCTGCCTCGGGCCACCAGCGCGGTGTCGGACTGCACGAAGGAGATCCGGTCCATGTCGATGCCCAGCCGGTCGGCAGCGATCATTGTGAACGCTGTCTCGTGGCCTTGGCCGTGGGAAGCGGTGCCCACCGAAACCGTGGCCGACCCATCGCGGTGTACCTCCACCGAGGCGTACTCCGATTGGCCCACCGGCGCGGTCACCTCCACATAGCTGGACACCCCGATGCCCAGCCTGAGGGGGTCGCCCGCGGCCCGCCGCTCAGCCTGTTCGGCCCGCAGCTCGTCGTAGCCGACTAGCTCGCAGGCTCGGTCCAGCGCTTTTGCATACTCGCCGCAGTCGTATGCCCCTCCGGTGGGGGTAATCAGCGGGAAGCTCTCCGGAGCCAGGTAGTTGCGGCGACGAAGCTCCACCGGGTCGATGCCCAGCTCCGCTGCGGCCAGGTCAGCCATGCGCTCGATGGTGAGTGTGGCCTGGGGCCTCCCTGCCCCTCTGAACGCCCCCAGCGGCGCCCGATTGGTGGCCGCAACCGCATAGTCGAACTGCACCTTGTCGATGCCGTACACCCCGGGCGCCATGAGTCGGGTGGCGAAGGGCAGCACGCCGCCCATGCCCGGATAGGCGCCCGCGTCCACCACCGCCACCACCTCCAGCGACATCATTTTCCCGCCATCGGTGACGCCCAGCCTGGCGTAGTGAACATGGTCGCGGGCGTGCATGGAGAGGAGGTTCTCGGCCCTGGTCTCGTTCCACACCACCGGTCGGCCCAACAAGCGGGCCGCGGCCACCACTGCAACGTGCTCGGGGTTCCATCCACCCTTGGCCCCGAACCCTCCCCCCACCCATGGGGCGATCAGCCGGATCTCGTCTTGAGCCAGACCCAGCGACTCGGCGATACCGTTTCGGGTGGCATGCACTCCCTGTGTGGATACCCACACAGGGAGCTGATCCCCGGTGGGATCGGCCAGCAACGCGTGCGGTTCCATCGACACGACCGCCATCCGATTGTGGACGATTCGAGCCTCCACAACCCTGTCGGCCCCGTCGTGAAGGCCGTCCACCGGGCCGAACACCCGGACCATCGTGTCCGATCCCCTCTCGGGAAACAGCGTTGCGCTGTCGGAGCCAACAGCCGCCTGAGCGTCCATCGACACCGGCAGCGGTTCATAGTCGACCATCACCAGATCGGCGGCGTCTTGGGCGGCTGCGGCAGACTCGGCCACCACCATTGCAACCGCCTCGCCGACGAAGCGGACCCGCTCTGAGGCGAGGGCTTCCCTCTCGAAGTGGGGGTCGAGCGACATACGAGAAGTCACCTTGCCCACACCCAACGAGGCAGCTGTGTACACCGCCACCACACCAGGGTGGTTGCCAGCCTCCTCGGTGTCGATGCCGACCACCGCCCCATGGGCCACAGGCGAGCGCACAAAGCAGGCGGTCAGCAACCCATCGGGCCTAATGTCACCGGTGTATCGACCCTCACCGGTAAGCAAGGTGCCATCCTCCCGGCGGATGACTTCGGTGCCCAAGATCGACCCAGCCATAGGGGGCCAATTATGGGAGGTCTTTCAGCGGGAACCGTCACCGTAGCTTCGTACGCTCTCCGCGTGGCTTCAGACCCTCAACCCATTCGGTCCGATGTGGCGAGCTGCACGCACGACCAGACCGCAAGGGATGAGGATTAGAATGCCTGCGATGATTGAATTCCGGTTCACACTAGAGGTTGTTGGGCCGAGCGGCCAGGACGATGACTTCGCCGAGTGGGTCGCTGTCCAGACCGGGGCCACCGGACATGCCAGTCGAGACGAACGCCATTGCATTCACTTCGCCCAGTCTGCGGATTCTCTGGACGACGCAGTAAGGAGCGCAGTCGATTCGTTGAACGAATGGAACGGGTTAAACATCCTCTCGTTCCAAGCCGCCTGTTCAAACACAGGAATCCTGGCCCGCGCCTAGTTGGGTCCCGAATACACAAAGCGGAACGAGCATGAAACTGCGTGAGGTAGTCGATCCGGCGACCACTGCTTTGGTGCTTCAGGAGTGCCAGAACGGGGTGATCGGGGAGCTTTCGGCCCTGCCTGCGCTGGCTGAGGCAGCCAGGACCGGGCTGATCCCCAATGTGGCGGCTTTGGCGGCCTCAGCCCGGGCTGCCGGCGTGCGGGTGATTCACTGCACGGCCCAGCACCGGACCGACGGGTGGGGCGGCAACCGCAATGCCCGCCTCTTCCGAGCCATGCCCAAGATGCCGGTGCAGTTGCACGTGGGCACCCCGGCGGTGGAGGTGGTTCCCGAGATCGGGGTGGCCGACGCCGATGTTGTGCTGCCCCGCCACCACGGCCTGTCGCCGTTCGAGGGCACCGAGCTCGACTCGCTGCTGCGCAACGAGGGAATCCGCACCATCGTGGCGGTGGGGGTGTCGGTGAATGTGGCCATCATCAACCTGACTTTCGACGCCGTCAACGCCGGCTACATGGTGGTGATCCCCCGCGACGCGGTGGCCGGCACCCCGCCCGACTACGTGGATGCCGTGTTCGAGCACACCTTGGGCATTGTCGCCACCGTCACCACCACCGCCGACGTGGTCGGTGCCTGGGCGGGCTAGGTCTAGCCCAGGCCGCCTCTCACGTAGACCACCACGGCGGCGATCTTGGGGTCGGTGAGCTTGGAACCGAACTCGGGCATCTCACCGAGGCCGTCGCGGATTATCGCCTCCATCACCTCGGCCGAGGAGTACTTCTCCAAGACCTTGCCGGGGCGGATGTCGGGGCCGACAATGCCGCTCCCATCGACGGCGTGGCACCCCACGCAGCGCTGCAAATACACGCTCTTGCCGACGGAGATCTCCCCGGGGGCTGCTGGCTCGGTGACCGGGAGAACCGTCGGAGCAGTTGCCTGTTCAGGGTCTGCCCCTCCGCTGCACCCTGACGCCATCAACGCCAAACAGCCGCTCAGCAGCAGGACTCCCAGTCTCCTTCGCCACCGGGGGCGAGACAGGATCAAGCTCCCACCGGGGCGCTGGGGGTGAACGCCACCGGCATGCCCTCGGGGCCGACTATGAAGTTGGACGCCCGGAACGGCAGCGGATCCTCGCTGGCCAGATGCATGTCGGGCATCCGCTCGGCCAGGCGCTGGAACATGATCTTGAGCTCGAGGCGGGCCAAGGACGACCCCAGGCAGAAGTGCGTGCCCCAGCCGAAGGCCAGATGGTGGTTGGGGGCCCGCTCCAGGTCGAACTTGAACGGGTCGTCGAAAACCGCCTCGTCGCGGTTGGCCGACGGATAGAGCAGGATGATCTGGTCGCCCTCGCCGATGGTCTCACCGTGCATCTCCACGTCCCGGGTGGCACTGCGGGACATGTTCTTTATGGGCGTCACCCAGCGCAGCATCTCCTCCACCGCCCCGTCCATCCAGTCGCCGTTGGCTGCCCGCTGGTTGAACAGCGCTCGCTGGTCGGGGTGCTCCATCAGCGCCAGCATCCCCCCGCTGATCACATGGCGGGTGGTCTCGTCGCCCCCGATGAGGATCAGCAGCGACTCCTGCACCAGCGACTCGTCATCCAGCCTCTCGCTGTCGACCTCGGCGTGGCAGAGCACGCTGACAAGGTCGGACTGGGGTGGGCGGGATCGGCGGTCGGCGATCACCTCAAGCTGGAACTCCCTAAAGGCGATGCCGGCCATCATCCCCTTCTCCATGGCCACCGGGTCGGTCTCGGTGGTCGCCCGGATCATGTCGTCAGACCACTCCAGCAAGTCGCCGTAGCTCTCGCGGGGAAAGCCCAGCATGTCGCCAATCAGGATCAGCGGCAGAGGGGCGGCGATGTCCCAGACAAAATCGCACTCGCCTCGCTCGCACACCTTGTCCAGGATCTCGTCGCAGATGGCGACCACTTCAGCCGAACGGTCCCGTACCCGCTTGGGGGTGAAGCCCCGGTTCACCAGCTTGCGGCGCTGCTTGTGCATGGGGTCGTCCATCGAGATCATCATCGGCAGCGGGTTCCCGTGGGGACGGGGGCTGCGATAGGACGAGAACGTCTTGGGGTCTTTCTCAACGGCCAAGATGTCGTGATAGCGGGTGATGCCCCAAACGTCGCTGTTGGCGTCGTAGTACACCGGCGCTTTCTCCCGCATCCACTTCCATGTCTCGTGGGGCTCGTGCTGGTACCAGAAGCCGTCGAGGAAGTTGATGTCGTCTCGGGTGGGGTGGTTGGGCATAACTCCTCCTGATGCTTGTACCGCTCGCTTAACCTTCGCCCATGAGCCGGGCGATCATCTGTTGGCCCTTCTCGGCATCCCACGCCGCCACCATGTCGTCGATTCCGTCCTGCCACGACACCGCACACGGCCCGGTGATGGAAATGCGCCTGGCGCTGTCGTAGGCCCGGCTGTGGGTGCCCACCGGGAAGTACTGGAATTCGGGCGCCACCCCGACCTGCTCCCCCATGCGCCGGCACATGTCCTCGATGCTCACGTTCTGGTCGCCGCCCCAGTTGACGATGGTGGCCGGCACGGTGGCCGACTCCAAGAACGCCTCGGCGTGGGCGCACATGTCCTGCTCGTGGACCGGGGAGAACATGTTGGGCGCCGAGTCCTTGAGCATCACCGGCATGCCGCTGGTCATCATGGCCAGCAAGATGGCCGGCAGTCCCCCGTTTTGGCCGTAGGCCACGTTGATGCGGCCTATCACGGTGGGCAGGTCATAGAGCCGGCACATGGTGCGGGCCACCGCCTCGGCGGCCATCTTCGTCACTCCGTAGGTCTCCGAATAGGGCTGCTCGCTGTCGCCTAGCGGATCGCCCTCGGCGTAGACGTAGGTGTGGTCGGGGTTGTTCTTGTACGCGGCGGCGGTGGACGCGTGCAGAAAGCCCTTGGCATTGCGGCAATGGGCCATCAAAAGGCCGGTGGCCTCGGCGTTCTGGGTGAGGGCGAAGTCGTAGTCGGGGGTCGCGGCCATGAACGCGGCCATGTGGATCACATAGTCGAAGTCGTCGGGCAGTCCGTTCAGTTCGCCGGAGGCCAGATCCGCGGCGTGGGGTATGGCCCCGGCCTCCTCCACCTGCTCTCGCGATCCCGGCTGGCTGAACCGGGCCAGCCCCCATACCTCGTTGTTCTGGGCGAAGTGTCGGGTCATGGGCAGGGCAATCTGTCCTGCGGTCCCGGTGATAAGAATCTTTTGGCCTTCCACAGTCATTCCTCCTAGACCATTGCTCACCCTGTACTAGCACGGCGAGCGTGCAGCGTTGACATGATAGGGATAGAGACATGATTCGCACCGAGCCCATCGATGCCCCCCTGGGTGCGCTGGCCACCGGCTGGAATCCGGGCGCCCCCTTGTCCAACGACGACCTAGCGACGCTGCGCCAGGCGCTGGCCGACCGGTTGGTGGTGGTGCTTCGGGGCCAGCGGGAGTGCGATGCCGACGAACTGGCCGCGCTGGCCCACCAGTTGGGCGAGCCCTTCCCCGCCGATGAGCTCTACAACATCCCCACCGAGGTGCCTGAGGTGCTGGCTGTGTCCAACGAGTTGAACGACGATGGCCACGAGATCGGCACGGCCGGCAGCGGTCCCCTGCCGTGGCACACCGACTATGCCTTCTTGGACACCATCGCCCGGGAGTCGCTGCTCAACGCCCAGCGGGTTCCGCCCGACGGCGGCGCCGACACCTCTTATTGCGACATGTACACCGCCTATGAGACTTTGCCCGGCCATCTGGCTGAGAAGCTGGCCGGGCGCATCGGGCACTACACCATTACCTCGGAGAACAACACCCGGCTTCACCAGAACCACCACGACGAGGATCCCGCTGCGGCGGCCGCCCGCCGCCTGAAGGCTAACCCCGACATCGTCTATCCCGGATCCGACGAGGTGGTCGAGCATCCTGTCGAGATGCCCCACCCCGACACCGGGCGGGTGGCGCTGTATGTCTCATCGTTCTCGTGCGGCTTCGAGGGCATCGACGACCCTGAGGAGGCCTTCGCCCTCACCCAAGCGGCCATGGACCACGCCATAGTCCCCGAGCACACCTACACCCACCGCTGGCACCAAGGCGACGTTGTTATCTTCGACACCGTCGGCACCGTCCACCGCCGGGAGATGCCCCACAGCCCCGGCCCCCGCTCCCTACGCCAGTTGTCCATCAAATACCGTTGACCTGCATTGGCTCGAAGCGGCAGCGGCGCGGTCGAGTGTCGTTAGTCTGACGCAATGCCCGAAACCGTGCTGTATGAGCAATCCGGCCATGTGGCCACCATCACCTACAACCGCCCCGAGGCGCTCAACGCGGTCAACGGTGAGCTGCGCCAAGACTTGAACGCGGCCTGGGACCGGTTCCGGGGTGACAACGACGCCTGGGTGGCCATCCTCACCGGGGCGGGCCGAGCGTTCTGTGCCGGAGCCGACATGCGAGACGGCGCCGGGTCGGTAGGGGTGTTCGAGGGCACCTTCTGGGAGAAGCCCACCATCAACTCCTTCGAGTCGGGCTTGGAGCTGTTCAAGCCCACCATCGCCGCGGTGAACGGCCACTGCCTGGGCTATGGCCTCACCGCCGCGCTGGCCTGCGATTTCCTCATCGCCAGCGACCGGGCCACGTTCGGGTTCCCCGAGGTGCGCTTGGGGGTGCCCACCATCGTGGGCGCCATCACCCTGCCCCGGCGGGTGGAGTGGGCCGACGCCATGGAACTCCTGCTGACCGGCGAGCGGGTGGACGCCGAGCGGGCCCGGGAGATGGGGTTGGTGTGGCGGGTGGTGCCCCACGACGAGCTCATGGACGAAGCCGGGGCCCTCGCCGAGCGGCTCGTCGCCTCGGCGCCGCTGGCCGTGCGAGCCACCAAAGAGGTGGCCACCCGCACCCGGGCAATGTCCTGGGTGGAGGCGGTTCGTTTCGGAGAGACCATGCGACTGGTGGCCGGCGGCACCGAGGATGCCGCCGAGGGCATGACCGCCCGGGCCGAGGGACGTCCCCCCGACTGGCAGGCCCGCTAGTGGGCGTAAGGGCCATTGTCTTTTGCGTGGCCGTTGCCGGTTTGGCCTTCGCCGCTCTTTCTTTGGCCGGCATCGTGTCCACCTGGGGGCTCGACTGGATAACCATCGAGTCGGAGGAGACTGAGCCAGACCCCACCGACGAAGCGACCCCTACTGCCACCGAGGAACCCCTGCCCGAGCCGGTCGTGGTGGTCGAATTGGAAATCGACCCCCGCTATCCCCCCGACACCCAGTGGAGGGTGTTCGACGTTCCCTCGGCCCTCAATGTGCGAGCCGGCCCCAGCACCGCCCACGAGGTGCTGGGCACCGCCAGCTTGGATTCCACCGTCATCCTCACCGGCCAAGTAGTGGAGTCGCCCACCAGCGGCACCTGGGTGCAAGTCCGCACCAACACCGTCACCGGCTGGGTCTTCGCCGCCTACTTGACACCGACCGGCTAATCACATTTTCTACTCATCTCTACTCTAAATAATTTAGAGTAGATGTATGTCTACTGTCGCAGTGGAGCAGGCGTTGGCCAAAAGTCCTGGTCAGAGAGGTGATGCCCTGCTTTCCATACCTGAAGACCAATGGTTTGACCGAAAGAGCGCTCGCGTCGCTTCTAGACAACTCGCAGAAGTACTCATTGGATTCGCCAACGCGGAAGGAGGAACGGTTGTAGTGGGCCTGCATAGCGAGCGGGTGGAAGGCATCGACGACGCTGGACCCAAGAAACTCGCTGAGTGGCAACAGACAGCTTTCGACTTCACGCAGCCCTCGGTACGGTGTCGGGTCGAACGCGTCGAATGCCTAGCATCGACTGGGCACCCTGACCATCTACTGGTATTCGATGTTGAAGCATCTGAGCGAGTGCACACTGACAACAAGGATCAAGTGTTCCTTAGGGTCGGCGACGAGAACCGCAAACTCACCTTTGACCAACGCCAAGACCTGAACTACGACAAAGGCCAAGCGTCCTTCGAAATCACCACAGTGGACAACGCCTCTCTCGACGACCTCGATTCTGACTTGCTGTCTCAATACGTAGATGCCGTCAACCACACCGAACCAAGGCGTTTGCTCCAAGCACGCGACTTGCTGGCTAGGAGTGGAGAGTTGACAACCGCAGCCATCTTGCTCTTCGGGGAGCGTCCCCAGCGATGGCTACCGGAGGCATATGTGCGAATACTGCGGTACCAGGGCAACGAGCGCGGCACTGGTGCCCGCCAATATCTGCTGGAAGACGTCCGGGTTGAAGGCTCTATTCCCCATCAGCTCGTTGAGGCTCGCCTTGCTCTCTTTGACCTGCTCCCAACCCGAAGGGCGCTGGCAAACACAGGGCGTTTCGAACGGCTACCCCTAATTCCCGAAGATGCTTGGTTAGAGGGCCTCGTCAACGCCGTCATTCACCGGTCATACAGCATCAGCGGCGACCACATCAGAGTCGAGGTCTTCGACGACCGTATTGAAATCGAGAGTCCTGGACGCTTCCCTGGCCTCGTCAATCCCCATGAGCCTCAACACGTCACCCGCTTTGCCCGCAACCCGCGCATTGCCCGGGTATGCGCCGACCTGCACTTCGGACAGGAATTGGGTGAGGGCATCCGGCGAATCTTCGAAGAGATGAGCCTCGCCGGACTCGCCGACCCCGTGTACATCCAAACATCAGGCAGTGTGCGTCTAACACTGTCGTGCCTACCTGTAGACCGCGAACTAGAACAACGACTCCCAAGGCGAGCCAGGGAAGTGCTCCGAGTCATCCGCTATAGGGAGCGACTCAGCACTGGAGAAGTTATGGAAGCGACCGGTGAGTCGCGTCCGGTCGTTCTAAAGCATCTCCAAGCACTCAGAGACGAGGGGTTGATCGACTGGGTGGGCAAGTCTCCGAAGGACCCAAGAGCGTACTGGAAATACCGGATTGAATGACTGTTAAGTAATTACAGGATACGTTTCCCCTGGTCATCCGATCTTTTGATATCTACTCTGCCGCCTACTCTCAACAGCACCTCCCAATGGCCCGGCTCCTCGCGGCCGTCGGCCGGCTCGAGGCGGTCGGTACGGGCATGTGGTCGCCTCTCCTCTACTGCTGCCCTACTCATGCCTGTATGCCTTGGGTTTTGGAGATCATTCGTTTTGCATGGAAGATGCAAAAGTTGCCGATCATTCAAGAAGTCCCCAGCGACCCCACAACGGGAATCTGGTCGTCGGGGATGGGGACCATGGGGGTGCGGCGGGCCAGGGCGGCTTCGATGTGAGGGGCGAGGCGGGCGGCTTTGGCTGCTTCGCTCTCGTCTTCACCCTCTTTGAGGACGGGCATGACTTCTTTGGCGAACATTTCCAGCGACTGGCAGATGTGGTCGTGGCGGTTGCGGCCCGACTGCTGGATGAACATCACCTGGTCGACACCGGCCTCGGCGTAACCCTGGAGCTGCTTGGTGACCTGCTCGGGAGTGCCGATGCCCAGCGTCTCTCCCAGGCCCTCAAATGACTCCTTGGATTCCTGGAAGTTGTCCCACACATTGGTTCGGCCCGGCTGGTGCTGGCCGATCACGTAGTAGTGCAAAAGGCCGTGGCCGAAGAACTGGAAGCCCTCGAGACCCCGTCGCTCGGCCTCTTCTCGATCTTGATGCATCGACAGGCCCACCGTCATGGCGATGTTGGGGTTGACGGTGTGGCCGATGGGCACGCACTCGGTCGACAGGATCCGGTAGTAGTCGTCCACCCACTGGGCGGCCTCGTCGGGGTCCACGAAGGCGAACGTCAGCGCGCCCACGCCCAGGCGGGCGGCCAGCTTGATGGTCTCCCGGTTGGAGCACGCCACCCATAGCGGCGGGTGGGGCTTTTGCGCCGGCTTGGGCACCACGTTGCGGCACGGCATGGAGAAGTACTCGCCCTCGTACCCCGGGTAGGGGTCCATCACCATCATGTTGCAGCACTGCTCGGTGGCCTCGGCCCACGCCGGGCGCTTGTCGGCATGCTCGACGTTGAATCCGCCCAGCTCCACCGCGGCCGACGACTCCCCAGTGCCGAAGTCCACCCGGCCGTTGGAGATGAGGTCGAGGGTGGCGATGCGCTCGGCCACCCGAGCCGGATGGTTGTACTTGGGGGGCATCTGCACGATGCCGTGTCCCAGCCTGATCCGCTCGGTGCGCTGGCTGGCCGCGGCCAGGAATACCTCTGGGGCCGAGGAGTGGGAGTACTCCTCCAAGAAGTGGTGCTCCACCTCCCAGGCGTAGTCGTAACCCAACTGGTCGGCCAGCTCCACCTGCTCGAGGGCCTCGTGCAACAGTCGCTGCTCATCGCCGGGCTGCCACGGCCTGGGCAGCTGATGCTCATAGAAAACGCCGAACTTCACACCCTGAGACTACGCCGTGCCTCTTCGATCAGCGGATTGGGGAGAAAGATGTCTACCATCGCCGCGGTGGGAGCTGATGGTGTGAGCGACCGGGCACCGGTGTTGGTGGGCGTGGCCCAGTTCGTGGGAAGGGAAACCGACCCGACGGCCGCGCCTGATCCGGTGACCATGATGGCCGATGTGGCTACTCGGGCCGCCTACGACACTGGAGTGGGCCAAAGCCTGTTCGCCCACGTGAACACCTTCATTCAGATCCCTTTGGCCTATTGGAATCCGGTGAACGGCGCCGCTCTCACCGCCGAGCGTCTGGGTATCGATCGCCGAGCCCGGGTGCAGAACACCGGTGGTGGCGGGGAGATGGGGGTGCTGGCCGCCAATCATCTGGCCGCCGAGATCGTGGCCGGCCGTACCGAGGTGGCGGTAATGACCGGCGGCCAGATCTGGAAGACAGCCGAACGGGCCAAGGCGGCCGGCGTCGATCTGGACTGGCCCACCGGCGGCGATCCGGCCGGTGCCGACGACCGGTTCGCCCCAACTGCCAAGGCCATGGTGTCGGAGATAGAAGAGCGCCATCGCCTGACCCGCCCCATCCAGGCCTACCCCTTGTTCGAGAACGCTCTGCGGGCCGCTCAGGGGATGACTCTGGCCGAGCACGCCCAGCGACTGGGTGAGATGATGACCAAGTTCACCGCGGTGGCCGCGGCCAATCCCTACGCCTGGTTCCCCACCGAGCGCAGTGCCGAGGAACTGGCCACCCCCACGCCCGAGAACCGCATGATCGGCTTCCCCTACACCAAGTATCTGAACTCAGTGCTCAACACCGATCAGGCCGGGGCCTATGTGATGACCTCGGTGGCCAAGGCCCGGGAGCTGGGGATCCCCGCTGATCGCTGGGTGTATTGGTGGGGCGGCCACGACGCCGCCGAGGAGGCCTGGTTCGCCAGTACCCGCCCCAACTTCGCCGAATGCCCGTCGATGAAGGACTCGTCTATGGGGGCGCTAGACCAGGCCGGCGTGGACGTCGACGACATCGCGCTGTTCGACTTCTATTCCTGCTTCCCCGTGGCGGTGCGGATGGCCTGCGCCATGCTCGGCATCGACGAGTTGGACGAACGCCCGTTCACCGTGACCGGCGGCTTGCCCTACGCCGGCGGGCCGGGTTCGGCCTACAACATGAACTCGATCCCCGCCATGGTCGAGCGACTGCGTGACGACGCCCATTCAATTGGGATGGTCACCGGCAACGGGTTCTTTTTGACCAAGCACGCCGCTGCGGTGCTCTCAGCCCAGCCCAAGCAAGGGAGCTGGGACCGCCCCAGCGGACCGCCTCCTTCGGCCTCAATGGAGACCACTCCGGCCATCCCCCACGATTCGGCCACCGGGCCAGGCCGCATCGAGGCCTACACCGTCATGCACGACCGCGGCGGCCAGCCATCAACGGGCTACGTCTGCGGCCGCCTCGACAACAACGGCTACGAAGGCCGCCGTTTCCTGGCCAACACCCCCGAAGACCCCGACCTGCTCCGCGATCTGCTTGCGACCGAAGCCGTGGGCCGAGCCGGAGACGTGCGCTACGACCAAGCCACCAGCCGCTGCATCTTCACCCCGGTCTAAGCGCTTCTTGAATCGGCTGAGCAAGTGTTACTACAACTGATTACAATGTAGTCATGTGTGTGATGTCACTCCGCTTCCCCGATGAGTTGACCCTCGACCGGCTCAGGGATCATGCCCATAGACGCGACGCTTCAATGTCGTCGTTGGCTGCACGCCTGATCGAAGAAGGTCTCCGGATGGAAGAGCACCCTGCCATTTGCTTTCGAGATGGACCTGCCGGCCGCCGTGCCATATTGGTCGGAGGTCCCGAAGTGGCCGATGTGGTGTCAGCTCTCACTGGCGGAGACGTGCCAGTTGAGCAGCGCCGAGCCAGAGTTGCCGAGATGATGTGCCTGCGCGAATCTCTGGTGGACGCCGCTCTGACCTATTACGCCGAGTTCACTTCCGAGATAGATGCCGAGATAGCCGCTAGGCAACTAGCTGCCGACAAGCAAGAGCAGCTCTGGATGCGCCAGCAAGCACTGCTCGCCCAGTGAGGCTGCTGCTCGACGAGATGCACAGCCCGACAGTCGCCCGGGCATTTCAGGAAGCCGGTCACGATGTTCATGCGGTGTCGAACGATCCGCTGCTGCGAAGTATGGCCGATGCGAAGCTGCTCCAATTTGCAGCTGACACTAACCGAGCCGTCGTCACAGAAAATGTGTCGGACTTCGCCGTGCTGGCCTCCCAATGGGCAGCCAACGCGACACCCCACGCCGGAATCGTCTACACCAATCCCAACCGGTTCAACCGGAACACCTCCGCCTACCCCGCCACCCTCATCGCCGCCCTCGATCAATTCCTACAGCAACCACCCGTCGAGGGCGGGAGTTGGGTCTGGTGGCTCCAGCCACCTCCCTAGTCAGTCGGCTACCAGGCCGACAGGGCAGGACACGCCGGTGTCGCCTAGTCCGCAATAGCCGTTGGGGACTTTGGCCAGGTACTGCTGGTGGTAGTCCTCGGCGTAGTAGAAGGGCGGGGCGGCGATGATCTCTGTGGTGATCTCTCCGTAGCCGGCCTGCTGCAACCGGGCGCCGAACCATTCTCGTGATGCCTCGGCAGCCACCTTCTGGTCGTCGTCGAAGTAATAGATGCCGGAGCGGTACTGAGTGCCCACGTCGTTGCCCTGGCGCATTCCCTGAGTGGGGTCGTGATTCTCCCAGAACAGCGCCAGCATCTGCTCGTAGCTGGTGGCCCCAGGGTCGAACACGGCCAGAACCACCTCGTTGTGGCCGGTAAAGCCGCTGCACACCTCCTGGTAGGAGGGGTTGGGGGTAAACCCTGCGGCGTAGCCCACCGTAGTGGTGAACACGCCGGGCGCCTGCCAGAACACCCGCTCCGCCCCCCAGAAGCAGCCCATGCCCACCACGATCTGCTGCATGCCGTCAGGAAACGGCGGCTTCAGCGGGTTGCCGTTCACGAAGTGGAACTCCGGCACCGGCATCTCCTCTTCCCTGCCGGGCATCGCATCAGCAGGGTTGACCATCATCGTCTTCTTCATCCCGAACAAAGCCATAAGACCAGTGTAGAGGCCGGTGACAGGCATACCACCGGGCCGCCTTGCCCTAACCAGATTCCCCCAGTTTTCAACCAACCAGTGGTTCAGGTCGCTGTACTGCTTCGTTACTGCTTATTCTTGTCGTCGCGTCTTGAACCAAGATGACTTCCGATGACTGTCGGCCGATAGGGAGAACCAGGGTGAAGCGAGCAATAGCGATGACACGAGTGGCGGCAACGACCGGAGTGATCGTCGCACTGTTGGCCGGGGTGCTGGCTTTCTCCGGGGCTGCGACGGCGACAGCCCAAGAGCCCGTACCGGTCCAAGCCGAAGTGACCACCCAAGATGACGCAACCACCGAAGAAGAGTCGAGTTGCGAGACCATCGATCTGGGAATGTTGGACAGCACCTCTGGCAGTGAGCTTCGGGCCAGTGGTCGATGGACCACCGCAAACTGCGATTCGCGCTTCCGCAGTGACAGCGATGCCTTTACTTATTCGTTCGAGGTCGCCGAGGCCGGGCGAATCAGGGTCGATCTGATCTCATCGGAGAGGGACTCCTATCTCTATCTGCTCGACCAGGGGGGAAACCGGATTGCCGAGGACGACGATGGCATCGGAACCGGCACCGACGCCCGGATCGAGCGCCGCCTTGCACCAGGCACCTACATGGTAGAGGCCACCGCCCTCGGCGGACGGGCCCGCGGTCCGGCGGATTTCACCCTCGCCGTCAGCCACATAACCGAATGCGGCCCGACGCCACTGGGCACCCTGACACCAGACAGCCCGCTTACCGCTTCTGGTTCTTGGACGCTCGAACTGTGCGACTCCCGCCTGCTCACCGGGCACCCCTCTCAGCCTTACTCCTTCCAGTTGCCCCAAGGCGGTCGGGTGAGGATCGACCTGACGTCGCCGACTGGCGATCCCATCCTCGTCGTCGCACCGGCCGCCGCTCTTGAGTCGCTTTCCGAAGGCCTTGTCTCCCACGACGACGACAGCGGCGACGGCCTCAACTCCCGCCTCGAGCAATACCTGCCCCCAGATGAGTACATCATCGAGGCGACCACATACCGCGAGCGCGATTACTACTACCCTCCCCAGGCCGATTTCACCCTGACGATCAGCCTCGTGGACGAGGCGGAGGACCAGCTCGGCCTCCAACTGAAGATCGAGGAAATACACACTCCTGCTGAAGTGGTGGCGGGCGACCCCGTCGCCGTTCACTACCGCGTGAGCAATCAGGGAGGAGGAGGCCTGCCCGACGACGGCAGCTACGCCGAACTGTTTGTGGTCAACAGGCAGGTGTTCGACTTGGCAAGCCCGATAACCGGAATCTGGCAGCCTGGCGTCTCCTACCACACCGGCGGGCAAACTGAGAGTGCCACAAGTACTGCAACCGGCGAGGTGGCGCCGTTCTCGGTGACCTTCCACCAGCATGGACCCACCGCAGTGTTCGTAGGGGTCGGAGTGCATGACGCCGACGACCGCGAAATCGCGCTGCACGGCATCCGACGCAGTCTGATGGTGCTGAGCAGCCCGGTATTCGACCCGGTAGAGGTGGAGGTGGACGGCGCGGCCTACACCGTTTCCGCTGACGCCGACGGCGACGGTCTGGTCGCCATGCCGGTGGTCGCCGTCGCCGATGCCACCGCGGAAGTCGACCCGGCGGTTCAGGAGAGGGCCCGCTACGCGGCCGGCGTGCGCACGCAGCTCTTGGACGGCATCTTCGATCGGCCGGCAATCGCGGGGCTGCCAGAATCGGCCGACCCGGTTTCGGTAACCGTGGGCAGCCCCTCGTCGAGCGGGCTCCTCCAGACGGCCGGGCCGCGGTACGCCTCTCTGGTCCAAGCTTCGGGACTGCTCGAAATCTTGGCCGCCGGAGAGACGATCAGCCCCGTAGCTGTTGAGAATCTGGTACTCGCATTCGCCGACGGGGCATCAGGGGCCTATGCATCTATGGCAGATTCTTGGCGGACTCTCTTGGAGCGGGTGGACAGCGGCGAGGCATTGTCGTTCGACGAAGCATCGGTCCTCCATGCACAACTGGCCTACGTAGAGCGCGTCATAGCCCCAATAGTGTCGGCCGGAGAGATCGTGGCTTCGGCCCGGGCTGCCGAACTGGGCTGGGATGATCCAGAAGTCCAGGCAATGCTGTCTGCCCAACCGAGTTGCCACACCGGCGAAGACCCGCTGAGCGACCCGCTGGCGCTTGCCGGAATTGAAGATGCCGACACTCTGGCAGCCTTAGATGTCGAAATGAGGGCCGCACTGTTCGCCTACATCGTTGCCATCGACAACGTGCTCTGCGCTATCGAGAACGTCGATGCTTCCAACTTCCAGTTCCTCGAGCGCTTGGGCCTCGACCAGAGCGAGCAGCTTCTGGCATTGATCGAACCCGAGTCGCTTCCCGAACCGGAGTTGGAACAAGAGCCCGATCCGCCAAACCGTTTGCGCATCTTGGCCCGACTCGGCGGAGACGGGCGCATAGAGCACGGTGTAGAGCTGTTCAGCGGCCTCCAGATCCTGCCCGAGAGGCGATACCTGCCCGCCGACACAGGGGTCGGCATGTGGTATTCATCCCAAGCCGTGGAGCTGGACGGCACCTCCATCGGCCAGATACGCGCCCGTCGCCTTGCCGACGGCCGGATCGAACTGGGATTCCGCAGTATCGACGGCGACGACATTTCCCCCGACATCGCCTACCTGCCCGCCGACCTCGACGAGGGCGTGTGGTACCGCAGCAACCTGATCGAAGTTCCACTGCCCCCTGAGCCCATCGAGGACAACGAAGAAGCCGAATGACGGCCCGTTTGACCGGCCAGAGCGTTGACCGCGTCGAAGGCCCTCGGCTGCTGCGCGGCGAGGGCCGCTTCGTGGGCAACATCCGCCATCCCGACCTGCTTCACATCGCCTTCGTGCGCAGCTCGGTGGGACACGCCGACATCTTGGGCATCGACATCGAGGCGGCAGAGAACACCCCCGGCGTGGTGGCGGTGCTCACGGCCGACCGCCTTGAGGGGGTGGTGGCCCCCATCGTCGTCGCCGGTCCCCCCGAGCTGGCCGTAACGCCCTTCACCGCGCTGGCCCGCGACCGGGTTCGCACCGTAGGCGAGCCCATCGCAGTGGTGGTTGGCCGAACCAGGGCCGCGGCGGCCGACGGCGCAGCCGCGGTCGGGGTGGACTTCCGCCCCCGGCCCGCAGTGGTGGACATGCACCAGGCCGCCACCGACGGCGCTCCGCTGCTGTTCGAGGAGCTGGGCACAAACGTGGTGTACGAGACCGAGCAGTCGTGGGGCGCCGACATCGACGAGACCTTTGCCCAGGCCGACCATGTGTTCACCCGCACCTTCACCCAACACCGCTTCGGACACGCCCCCCTTGAAGGTCGGGTGTTGGTGGCGGGCTACACCCCCTCGGACGGCCAGCTCGACATTCAGATAGCCACCAAGCGCCCCCACGCGGTGAAGCTCAACCTGGCAAATCTGTTGGGCCTGCCCTTCAGCAACATTCGGGTGCGCACCGGAGACATCGGTGGCGCCTTTGGCTCCAAGGGCCAGTTGGGGCGAGAGACGATCTGCACAGCCGCGGCCGCCGTGTTGCTAGGCGCCACCGTGCAGTGGGCCGAAGACCGCACCGAAAACCTCCAGATGGCCGGGCATGGGCGTGAGGAAGATCTGGTGGTGAAGGTTGCCGTCCAAAGCGACGGCACGCTTTTGGGCATCCAGGCCGACATGACCATGGACCAGGGGGCTTACCCGATGCCGCCTTATCCGTCGTCGCTGTTCTGCAATCTGGTGAAGATGCTGATTCCCAACGCCTACCGGCTGGAGGCATATGCCTTCCGGGGCCGGGTGGTGGCCACCAACAAGTGCAGTTACATCGCCTACCGGGGGCCGTGGGCGGCCGAGACCTGGGTGCGGGAGCGGATGCTGGACGAGATTGCCGCCGAGTTGGGCCTCGACCGGGTGGAGATCCGCCGTCGCAACCTTATCGACGAGGATCAGCCCACCAAGATGATCACCGGCCCCACCGTTTCGGGCATCACCGCCCGCCAAACGCTGGACCGGGCCACAGAGATGATGGACTTGGAGGACTTCGCCGCTGAGCAGGCCGCGGCCCGAGCCGAGGGTCGGCTGTTGGGTCTGGGGTTCGCCACGTTCATCGAGATCGCCCCCGGTCCGCCCGACTTCGCCCAGTCGGCCGGTTTCGACCTTAGGGGCGAGCTGGCCTCGGCCCGCATAGAGCCGACGGGCGACTTGACCATCTCCAGCAGCCAGTCGCCCCACGGACAAGGCCACGAGACCACCATCGCCCAAGTGGCCGCCGACGAGCTAGGGGTCGGCCTAGACCGAGTGCGCATCGTGTTCGGCGACACCGACTCCACCCCGTTCAATGTGCTGGGCACTGGCGGCAGCCGGTCTTCAATGATGGGCGCCGGCGCGGCCAAAGCCGCGGCCACCGAGGTCAAGGCCAAGGTGCTGGCCATCGCCGCTGAACGGCTGGAGGCCAATCCCGCCGACTTGGAGATTGTCGACGGCAACATCTCGGTGCGGGGCACACCGGGCCATTCCATCCCCCTGGCCGGCATCGCCCAGCAGGCCTGGTTTGCGCCGTCGTCTTTGCCCGATGGCATGGACCAGGGCATCGAGGCAACGGTGGAGTACCGGACACCTCCGGGGGGCTGGGCATCGGCCACCCACTGCTGTTGGGTGGAGATCGATGCCGAAACCGGAGAAATCGCCATTCCCCGCTACGTGGTGGTGGAGGACTGCGGGGAGATGATCCACCCCGCCATAGTGGATGGCCAGATCCAAGGCGGTGTGGCCCAGGGCATCGCCGCGGTGCTGTTCGAACGCCACTTCTACGACAAAGACGGCAACCTGCTCACATCCTCGCTGGCCGACTACCTGGTGCCCTCATCCGCCGAGATGCCGCTCATCGAAGTCGAGCACCTCGAAGTCGGACCACTGCACGACGCCGACTGGCGAGGGGTGGGCGAAGGCGGCCTCATCGGCGCCCCCGCCGCCATAACCAACGCTGTGGCCGACGCTGTCCGCCACCTGGGCATTGAAGTCACCGAGCAGCACCTGCCACCCCAACGGATGCGCCAACTCCTAACCACCGCCAAGAGCTGACTCCCGACATCCAACCCTCTCCATGGGACCAAACCTGCGGCTGGCGGGTAGGATCGGCGACCTACCGCGGTAGGAAACCAGAGTCCATAGGGGGATATTGATGGCTGTCGCACCGGAGAAGATCCGCAACGTCGCGCTGGTGGGGTCACAGGGGTCGGGGAAGACCACACTGGCCGAGGCGCTGCTGTACCGGGCCGGCGTCATCGACCGCACGGGCCGGGTGGAGGAAGGCACCACGGTGTGCGACTTCAGCCCCGAGGAGAAGGCCGCCACCCATAGTCAGTCGCTTGCCCTGGCCAGCTTCGAGTGGCACGGCCACAAGGTCAACCTGCTCGACACCCCCGGCGCACCCGACTATGCCGGCGAGCTGCACGCTGCCCTCCAGGTGGCCGACTTGCTGGTTTTCGTGATCGACGCATCCAGCGGCGTGGATCACCGGGCCACTGCCATCTGGCGCCAAGCCGCCGACGCCGGCCTGCCTCGGATCGTGTTCGTGAACAAGCTCGACCGGGAGCACGCCAGCTTCGAGAATGTCCTCAACGAGCTGCAAGACGCGTTCGGCGCCGGAGTGGCCCCGCTGGAGTTGCCCATCGGCTCAGGCCCCGGCTTTCACGGCATTGCCGACCTGCTCACCGACAAGGCCTACATCTACGACAGCGGATCAGCGGAAGAAGCCGAGATCCCCGAGGAGATGGAAGACCAGGAGGCCGAGGTCCACGAGCAACTGGTTGAGGGCATCGTGGTGGCCGATGACGACATGCTGGAGCAATATCTGGACGGCAATGTCCCCAGCCCCACAGAGCTCGAAGAGGTGCTCAGCCGCGGCGTGGCCGACGGGTCGGTGTTCCCCGTGGTATGCGGCTCGGCCACCGGCCCCATCGCGGTGGACCGACTGGCCAATTTTCTAGTGGAGATCGGCCCGCCCCCCACCACCCGCGCCATGACCGTGACCATGAGCGACATCGACTCCGAGCCGGCCTGCGATCCCAACGGCGACCAGCTGGCCTGCGTGTTCAAGACCATCAGCGACGACTACGTGGGCCAGATTTCGCTGTTCCGGGTGTTGTCGGGCACCATCCGCCGTGACGACAACCTCACCAACTCCACATCCGGCGACAGCGAGCGGCTACGAGGCCTCGTGGACCTGGTGGGAGGCAAGCAAGAGGACATCGACAGCATCTGCGCCGGCGACATTGGCGGGGTCACCAAGCTCCAGCAAACCCGCACCGGCGATACCCTCACCAACGCCGGGCGAGCCGTCGTCCAGCTTGAGCCCTGGCCGGATCCAGTGCTGGCCTATGGATTGATCCCCAAGACCCGGGCCGCCGAGGACAAGCTGGGCACCGGGCTGCGAAGGCTCACCGATGAAGACCCGTCCCTTCAACTTGAGCGCAGCGAGGAGACCCACCAGACCCTGCTGTGGGGTCTGGGCGAAGCCCACCTGCGGCTGGCCATTGCCCGCCTCAACCGCATGGGCATCGAAGTGGAGACCGAAGATCTGCGGGTCCCCTATCGCCAGACCGTTACCGGCAACGGCGACGCCGAGGGCAAGCACAAGAAACAGTCCGGCGGCCACGGCCAGTTCGGAGTGGCCTATGTGCGCATCGAGCCGCTTCCCCGGGGCAGCGGTTTCGAGTTCGTAGACGCCATCAGCGGTGGCGCCGTCCCCCGGTCGTACATCCCCGCCGTGGAGGCTGGAATCCGCGACGCTATGACCGACGGTGGCGATCTGGGCTTCCCCATCGTCGACGTCAGAGCCACGCTGTACGACGGCAAGCACCACTCGGTGGACTCCTCGGAGTTCAGCTTCAACATGGCCGGCAAGCTGGCCTTCAACGCCGCCTTCGCCCAAGCCAACCCAGTAGTGCTGGAACCCATGGCCCGGGTGGAGATCACCGTTGCCCCCGAATATCAAGGCGACGTGATGGGCGACTTGTCGTCCCGTAGGGGCCAAGTGCAGGGCACCGACTCCGGACCCTGGGGTGAGCAGGTGATCCACGCCATCGTCCCCGAGGCCGAGTTGGTGCGCTACGCCATCGAGCTTCGGTCGCTGACCGGCGGCCGGGCCCGGTTCAAGTCCGAGCGGGTGGCCTATGAGATACTCAGCGGCGCACTCCCCGAGGCGGCCACAGCGTAGGCCGGTAGACTGAAGAGATGCCCGAACCGGAAGAAACTGAGGATCTGGAGGCGGGCTCCCAGCGAGAAGGCGCTGATTCCGAGGATCTGGAGTTCCAGTGGACTGATCCCCGGGACTACCAGTCAACCGATGGGATGGTCCGCAAGGTAACCGGCTCTGCGGGCGGATCCGCGCTCGGCGCGGCCATGGTGGCGCTAGGCGAGATCTTGGAACCGGAGAAGACCAGGGTGGAAATCCAACAGGAAGACGACGAGCCTGAGCCGGACATGCCCTTCACGATCGACTTCGGCGACCTGCCCCCGCTGACCTAGCGATCCCCAACGCCGGCGACCAACGGGCCGAAAAGGCCGACACTGAGGCAATGGCCGCGGCCAGCAGGAAGATGGCGAAGAACCGCTCTGATGAGCCGCTCGGGCCGAGCACGGTGATCATGATGGTGATGCCGGTGGCCGCTCCAATATGGCCGATCATCTGCATCGACCCTGTGGCCACTCCCAGATCGGCATCGTCCACCGAGTTGGCCACCCCGGTCACCGCCGCGGGCCGGATGGTGCCTTGGCCCACCCCGGCCACGAACAACAGCACGATCACCCCGGCCAGCCAACCGGCCTGAATGGATGCCCCCGTCCCGGCCAAGGCCACGGACATGGTCAGCGCCCCTGCGACCATCACCCTCCGCCCTCCCAAGCGGGACTCCACCCGCCCGGCGTACCACGCCCCAACGCTGAACCCCACTGGGCGGGCGATGAGCGCCGCTGAAATTCGGCTGACGTCGGTGATGCCGAACGAGCGTTCCAGCATGAAGGGCGCCACCACCAGCGTGCCCATATACGCCATGTGACCGAGGAAAGTGACCAGGTTGGGAATCACAAACCCCCGCCGGCGCAAGAACTCCAGGGGGAAGAGCGGGTCTTCGGTCTGCTGCTCGATGGCAGCGAACACGACGAGCGCGATGGGACCGATAGCCAGCCCCGCCACCACCAGCGGGTGGCCCCAACCCCATTCCGGGCCCCGGTTTACGGCCATCAGCAGCCCGACCACGGCCAGCCCCAAGCTGGCTGCACCACCGACGTCGAAGCGCACATCTGGCTTGCGGGGGGTGTCGGGCAGCAGCGGAATAGCAGCCAACAGGGCGATCAGCGACGGCACCGCTTGGATGTAGAAGATGGTCCGCCAGCCGAAGGCGTCCACCATGAATCCCCCTAACGCAACCCCGATGGCCGGCGACAGCGCGGTGACCGCCGACCAGTAGCCCAAGGCCACCGCCCGCTCCCGGCGGGCGAACACCGTCATGATGATGGCCATAGACGCAGGGAGGGTGGCCGCCCCAATGAACTGGCCAAGGGTGCGCATGGCCACCAAAGCGCCCACGTTCCAAGACAGCCCGGTCAACACCGTAAAGCAGGTGGCCAAGGTGTACCCCCACAGGTACAGCCGGCGATGGCCGTAGAGGTCGCCGAACTTGCCGGCGATGGGAGTGCCCACCGCCATGGCGATCAGCGGCGCGGTCTGCACCCAGCTCACCGCGCTCTCCGAGGTTGTGAGATCGGTGGCGATCTCGGGCAGCGACGCCGACAGGACGGTAATGGGAAAGCTGGTCGAGGCGATCCCGGCCATGGTCAGCCCCAGCACCGCCCAGCGGTAGTTGGGCCAATCCTGGAACCGCCGACGCCGGTCAGTCCACTGGGATGGGGTGCTCACCCCCCGGTCGCGGGGCCGGCGCTAGGCCCGAGCTTGGCCCGCAGATCGTCATCGACGGCCTTGATCAGCTCTCCGGCATGCTGGTCGCGCAGCTCGGCCAGCCGGGGGGCGCCGGCGGCCGACTCGGCGTCCCACTCGTCGGCAAACCGGCCCGAGGTGATGTCCGCAACCAGCTCCCGCATGGTGGTGGCCACATCCACATGGTCGAATCGGCCTCGCCGGGAGAGCTGGCCGTATTGGCTGGCCGGGGAATGGTGGTCGAGTTGGGCCACAAACCCGGTTTCCCGCAGAAGCCGGTAGTTGCGCTCCACCTCGCCGGAGTAGAACAGCTCGGTGGTGATTGCCTCCAGCGGTATGCCCAACTCCAGCATCACCAACACAAAGTTGGTGTTCACATGGGTCAGCACCGGCGACAGAAGCTGCTCCACCGCCAGATCCAGCACCGCCTCTTGAGTGGGGGACATGGCTATGGCCCCCTGGCGCAGCCCGCCGATGGCCCGGGCCACGGCCAGCATGCGGGCCTGGGCGGTGCCGGTGACGTCTTTGTCCACCCCCACCGCGGTGATGAAGCCGACCTCCTCCTCATAACAGCGCCGCACCTCGGGGCCCAGCATCCTGGGGGCAACCATGGCGATGTCGCCATCAGGAGCGAACCGTTCGAAGGCCAGTGTGTATCCGCTGGCCACGATGGTGAGCGCTTCCGGTCCCGGAGACAGTCCCAACCCGGGAATGGAGTCGTCGGGAATCAACACGCAGATGACGTCGGCCGACGAGGCATCGGCGATGTCGCCGGCGTCGAACCCGTCGGCGATGGCCTGCTCCTGGCTCTCATCGGCCCGCACATGAACCGACACCGACAAACCCGAGTCCCGCAGGTTGAGCGCCCATGGCCTTCCCTGGTTGCCGTAGCCCACGACGGCCACCCGCTGGCCGTCCAGAGCGGAGAGATCCGCGTCCTGCTCGTAAAAGAAATCGGTCATGGCCCCACTCTCCCAAATCGTCAGACGATCAGCCGAGGCGGGCCGACGCCTTCGCTGTGCTTGTGCCAGTATTTGCCATGAGCTCGGCTGCCCCATCCACGGCCCCATTGGAGGCTCGGACAGTCATCGATCCCGATGTCTGGGCCGATCCCTACTCATTTTTCGAGCAGTTGCGCCGAGAGCACCCGGTGTGGCTTGTGCCAGGGCTCGAAATGGCTTTCGTGGCCTCCCACGACCTCATCGTGGACGCCCTTCGCCGGATCGACGACTTCTCCAGCCACCTCGATGTGTTGCTGGCCACCGGCGAAGACGGCAACCCCATGCTGTTTCGCACCGAGGAGTTCGGCGAGGGAACCACCACCCTGGCCACCGCCGACCCGCCCGAGCACACTATGCATCGCAGCGTGGTTTTCCCCGAGCTGGTGGCTCGTCGCATGGAGGCCATGCGACCCGAGATCGAGGCCTTTATCGGCGAGCAGTTCGAAATTGCCCGATCTCAAGGCACCAGGGTGGAGTGGGCCAACACCGTGGCTCATCCCGTTCCCGCTCGGGTTATTGGGCGATTGATCGGGCTGCCCGACGAGGACTGGCCCAATGTCATGAGGTGGGCTCTCCACGGCGGCCTGCTGCTGGCTGGCTTCCACACCCCGAAAACCATGAACGCCATCTCCCAAGAAAACTCCGATGCGAGCCGCTTCTTGTACACCAAGCTCGCCGAAGCCGGCAACGGCCCGGGTGAAGACCTGGTCGGGGTGTGCGCCAAGGCAGTGGCAAAAGGCGATCTGAATAGAGGCGAAGCCATCGGCACTCTGACGGTGCTGCTCGGCGCAGGCGGCGAATCCACCGCATCGCTGATCGGCAACGCGGTGCGAATGCTGGCCGACGATCCCGCACTGCAAGAGCAAATCCGTGCCGACCACAGCCTCATTGAGAACTTCGTCGAGGAGGCCGTGCGACTGGAGTCACCGTTTCGAGGCCACTACCGCCAGGTCAAGCGCGACTGCGAACTGGGAGGCGTCACCCTCCCTGTCGGCACCACTGCGTTCTTGCTGTGGTCTTCGGCCAACCGCGATCCCGCAGAGTACGACCGTCCCGACGAGGTTGTTCTGGACCGTCGCATACCTCGCAGCCACTTGGCCTTCGGCCGGGGCATTCACCACTGCGTGGGCGCTCCGCTGGCCCGCTTGGAGACCCTCTGCTCGTTGGAGCGGCTGCTCCAAGAGACCTCATGGTTCTCCCTGGCCGGCGACGATCCGCCCCGCTGGGAAAAGAGCATGTTCGTCCGCCGCCACGAGCACCTGCCCCTGGACGTGACCTGGAACTAGCGGGCGGTCAATGGCGCGAGCAGAGCGCCACTCAGAGGGGTTTGCGGACCAAGAAGCAGTACAGCGGCGTGAAGATGCCGGCCTTGCCTCCTGCTACATAGGCGTTGGCGGTGCGATCCATCAGCTTGATTACATCCGCGGCGCCCTTGGGGAAGACTCCGATCACCTCGGCCACTCTTGTTGCCCCGAACAGCGCCTTGCGGCCTAGCGGCGTCCTGCGCAGGGCATTGCCCAGGGTATTGCGTTGACTGGCCATCGGCTGATACCACGGAGTGGTCGTATCATCCTCGCCAACGGCGTGGTTCTCTGCCTCAAGTATTTGAAATCCCACCGCTGCGAGGGCTTTGTTCACCTCGTCCATAGTCGCGATTTCATTGAGCGCTATGCCGTGCTTGAGCTCTTCCTTGATAGCCCGGTGCCGGCCGTCGTCAGGATCGAACTCGTCAGTCATGCACATTTCCTGACCCCACAAGAGGGCTCCGGGCTTCAGCACACGGAAGATCTCGGCAAATGCGCCCTCCTTGTCCGGTGCATGGCATGTCGACTCAATCGCGTATCCCCGGTCGAAGGTGTTGTCGGCAACGGTACCCATGTCCATGAAACTGCACAGCAGGTACTCAACCATGTGGTCGAGCTCCGCCGAAGCATTCAACGACTTCGCCTTCTCCAACTGGTACTCGCTTCTGTTTACTCCGACTACCTTGACACCGGTGTCGCGGACGACCTGGCGCATTGGGCCGCCGATCCCACAGCCGACGTCGATCACATCCATGCCTTC
The DNA here is from genome assembly GCA_965208505.1 of Acidimicrobiales bacterium. Taxonomy (GTDB): domain Bacteria; phylum Actinomycetota; class Acidimicrobiia; order Acidimicrobiales; family Bin134; genus Poriferisocius. The sequence continues at coordinate 3,613,060 of OZ242339.1, read as the reverse complement.
TTGCAGTTCCAGCTTGGAGATCATCAGACGCTGATGTCGGAGCTTGGATTCCTCCAGGCTCTCCTGGGGCGACAGCGGCGCGAAATGGAGCGATTCACCCCAACCGAACACCATGATCTCGGTGCAAAGGTCGTAGTAATCCGTGACGGTCTCGGCGTGGTCGTAGTCAGTCGTGTCGGCATCACCCGATGACGCTCTGTCCATCCATCCGTTGAATTGCTTTACCAGGCTGCGGGCATCTGAACCGCGATACGCGTCCTTCATCCCGGCGGACAGCTTGTGGAATTGCCTCAGCTGCTTTGAAATCGGGACTTGCATTCCCACCTAACTAGAAATTCGGAAGCTGGGTGCGCCACAGCAACCAGCAGGTCTTAGGGCACTGTAACCGTATGAACGGACTGTTCTACAAGCGTAGCGTCGGCTGGAATGGCCAGTAGGGTTCCGCATGTGAGCGATTTCTCTGGCCGGTCTGGCGGGGCGCTGGTCACCGGGGGCAGCGGGGGCATCGGCGCAGCCATATCCGTGATGCTGGCCCAGCGGGGCAGCCCGGTGGCATTCACCTACCGGTCCAATGCAGAGACCGCCGAACAGGTGGCCGCCACGGTGCGCTCCTCTGGCGTGGTCGCCCATATTGGAAATCCCGCGCTGGAGGACGCCGACGCGATGCGGGCGTTTGCCGACGAGACGGCCGAGCGGCTGGGCGGGCTGCACACCGTGGTGAGCGCGGCGGGGCCCCATGTGCCCCAGATGTACCTGTCGCAGACCGGCCCCGCTCTGTTCGCCCAGCAAATTGAGGCCGACGTGATCGGCGCGTTCAACCTGACCACCGCCGTGCTCCCCCACCTTCGACCCTCGGGGGGCAGCATCGTATATGTGACCACCGCGGCCACCACCGTCTTCCCCAAACGCGACGCCCTGTCGTCGATCCCCAAGGGCGCAGTGGAGTCGCTCATGCGGGCCGTGGCCGTGGAAGAGGGCCGCTTCGGGGTGCGGTCCAACTGCGTGGGGCCGGGAATGCTGGAAGACGGCATGGCCGCCCGGCTCATGGCCGACGGCGATCTGGACGAGCGGGCGCTGGAAGTGGCCCGCACAAACATTCCCCTGGGCCGCTTCGGCAAGGCGGTGGACATCGCCGAGGCCGCCTGCTTCTTGGCCTCCGACGCCGCCAACTACATCAGCGGCCAAAAACTCGACATCGACGGCGCTTTCACCATCTAACGCTGAGCACCTAGTCCCACTCCTCCACCGTGACCCGGTGCATGAGGCGGCGCTCGATGTAGTCGGGGACGGCGAAGTGCTGGACGGACCGGTTGTCCCAAAAGGCGATGGAGTCGGTGCCCCACCGGAAGCGGCACTGGAACTCGGGGGAGCGCACGTGGTTCAACAAGAACGGCAGCAATACGCCGTTCTCGGCTTCGGATACCCCCACCAAGCGGGAAGTGAAGTTGCTGTTCACGAACAGTGCCCGCCGCCCCGTTTCCGGGTGAACTCGCACCACCGGGCGGATCAGCTCCGGGTATTGGGCCTGCATCGTGTCGAGGTGCTCTTTGGCCAGACCTTCGTCGATTGCTCGGGTGAGGGTATAGGTGAGGTCGTGACCTGCCTCCAGCCCGTCGACAAGCGCCCGCATCGGCTCAGACAGCTGTTCATAGGCTTTGTACATGTTGGCGAAGCAAGTGTCGCCCCCCACTTCGGGCATCTCCACCGCTCTCAGGACGGTGCCGAGAGGTGGTTTGGGCATGTAGGTGTTGTCGCTGTGCCACCGGGCAGCCAATCCCCCCACCGGGGCAACTTGGTCGAGCACGGTGATCTCCGGGTGGGTGTCCAGTTTGGGACCGAACGGCGCCACGTTGATGGGGCCGAATCGCTGACCGAAGGCCAAATGCTGGTCGGGCGTGATGGCCTGGTCGCGGAAGAACACCACCAGGTGGTCGAGCAAGGCCTGGCGGATAGCGGCCACGGTGGTGTCGTCGAGTTCCTCGCGCAAGTCAACCCCGTGGATCTCAGCACCTATGTCTAAGGTCAGCGGGCGGATGTCCAGAGCAACCATGGCGGTCCTAGTCGGCAAAATCTCCCGCATCCCTGCGGAGTGTGCGGATGGCGTCGTCCAGAGCGCCCAAGGTGTCGGCTGACAGACCGGCCAAGCCGAACTCGATATAGGCCAGGGCATCGGCCGCCTTGATCACCACTCTGCGCCCCTCATCGGTGATCTCCGCCAAGACGGTTCTGCGGTCCTCTGAGTGGGGCACCCTGCGAACCAATCCGTCTCGCTCCAGACGGTCGATGGCATTGGTGACGCTGGTGGGGTGAACCATGAGCCGGTTGCCCATTTTTCCCAGCGGCAGAGAGCCGCGGCGAGAGAACTGAAGCAAGACCAGCGCTTCAAAGCGAGAAAATGTCAGATCGAACGGGGCCAGAGCCTCGTTGATCCTCCCAATCACCAGCTGGTTGGCACGGGTAATCGACGTGGCGGCCGACATTGCGTCAACGGCCCGCCAATCGTTGGCTTCCCAGTTTCGCCGGGCCTCTCCAATGGGGTCGAACGGCAGCATCCGCCCGCCACTCTAGGTGACGACCACTCCGGTCATCGTTGTCGGCAGGTGATCCGTCCACCAGCCTCGCCAATGGCTACTCTGTGGCCGGCTGCCACATCCTTAGGAGCTTCCATGATCATCGTCGCCGGTTCCGTTTCCGTCCCCCCCGAGAACTCCGAGGCATTCATGGTCGCCGCCACCGATGTGTCCGCGGCGTCTCGCACCCTCGACGGCAACATCGACTACTGCATCTCGATGCAAACCCCTGGTGTTTTCCGGTTCTTCGAGTGCTGGGAGACCGAGGAAGCCATGATGGCTCAATTCGCCGCTCCCCCTTTCGGCGCATTCCAGGCCGCGGTCGGCGAGTTGGGCATGTCCGGGATGGATGGGCAGAGGTACGAGATCACCTCAGTAGACCCACTGTTCGGCTAGCCCGATCCCTTCTCCCAGTTCCCCTGTGGCTACGCTATGTCCGCTCATCACCACTTTGAGGAGATCCCATGATCGTCATCGCCGGAACCGGCTCCCTTGCTCCTGAGAACACCGATGCCTTCATGGCAGCCGCCAATGAGATGGCCGCCGCATCGCGAGCCGAGGACGGCAACATCGAGTACGTCTTCTCGGTGGAAGCCCCCGGGAAAATCCGCTTCTTCGAGATCTGGGAAAGCGAAGAAGCCCTGGGCGCCCACTTCACCGCTCCCCACATCGCCGCGTTCGGCGCGGCCATCACCGAATTGGGCATCACCGGGATGGATGGCAAGAAGTACCAGGTTTCCTCGGTTGCTCCGCTGTTCGGCTAGCCCGTTCGGCCACCCCCTGCCTCGGGGCGGCGGGAAAAATCAGGCAAACTGAACACGGTGGAGGATTATTTCCAGCAGTTGGTGCGCTCTTGGCGCAGCGTCACCTCTCGCACGGTGCGCGAGGCGGTGGCCGTGCTGTTGCTGCTGATCGTGGTGTTCGGTTCGGGATTCTCCGCCCTCACCACTTACGCCAATCTCGTGGTGTACAACGAAGACCGCTTCACCGAAGAGCTCGCCGGGATTTTCGACGACGAAGACGTCCACAAAGTGGTGGCCGCTTCATTCACCACCACCACATTGGATATGGCTGCCCTACCGGTCACCCCCGCCGGCTCGGCCGGCGCCCAGCAGGCCATTCAGCAAGAGGTCCCGTTGGCGGTAGCCGAACTGCTAACCGATGAGGCCAACGACGGCTTGCTGGAACGGTCGATACGACAGGCCCACAACGATGTTCTGGCGGTGGAGGGCGGCACCTTGGTGGCCAACCCACCGACCCGGAGCATCGAAGTGGATCTAGGCCCGATCTTCAGCCAGATGCTGGATCAGATCGTGGCCAACGAGGACTTGGCCTTTCTGGGTACCGAGACGCCCCCGTTCGACGCCGGAGTGGTGACCGTGCTCCAGCGCACCCAACCAGGAGATCGGTTCTGGGAGTTCCTGGGCCAGCTCGAAGACCGGCGGTCGTCAACCATCACGCTGATCTTGCTGTGCGGCATCGGATCTTTGCTGATATCGCCATCCCGCACTCGGGTGGTGTGGAGCATCGGTACCGGCATCGTGGCCATGGCCGGCATTTTGGGAGTGGGGATCTACGGCACCCGAGCGCTTTTGGCCGTGCTGATCGACAACACCGACACCGTCCGGGCCGCCCAGTCCATTCACGAGGCCCTGCTAGGAGATCTGGGCGGTCGGCTGATGGACATGGCCCTCATAGGAGTGCTGATGATCGTGATCGGCGCGGCCCTCGGCTGGATCTGGCGCCGCTTCGGCCCCACTCCCCCCGAGGAGAAGGCTCTTGCCGTCCCCGACACCAACCCGATTATCTGACAACATGCGCGGGTCTCACTCGGTTGGGTCATCGGATTCTCATCCCAAAATGGCAAACTCGGGAGATGTGGGCCGAAACCATCAGGGCGTCGGGCAAACGGTTTTCTGACCGAGCCGCCCTGGTGGCAGAGGAGGGTTGGCCTGTCAGCTTCGCCCAGTTTGACCGCCTGACCGACGAGGTTGCGGTAGGCCTGGCCCGCCGAGGCGTGAGCCACGGCGAGGTGGTGGCCCTGCTGGTGCCGTCGTCGGTGGATTACATCGTTCTCTACGGCGCGCTGGCCAAGCTGGGGGCCATCACCGCGGGGGTAAGCAGTCGTCTGCCTGCTCCCGAGCGCACCGTGCTGGTGAACGACGTGGCTGAGGCCGACCGGGCAATTGCCACTGCGGCCATGGTCGACGGGATGGCCATCGACATCGATGTGATCGAGGTGGCTCTGGCCAACGGGCCTGGTTCGGTATGCGCCAACCTCCGGGTTCGCGACGAATCTCCGACGCCGCTACCCGCCGACGGCAACCGGCCGGTGGCGGTGGTGTTCACTTCGGGCACCACCGGGGTGCCCAAAGGGGCGACGTTCACCAACCAGATCTTGGCCGACATCGCAGTGGTGGACACCGGCAACGGCTGGGGGGAGGGCGGCCCCATCACCTCCAACACCCAGATGGCCCATATCGGGGTGATGGGCAAGGTGCCGGCCCAGTTCGCAGTGGGCACCACCCTGCATGTGATTGACAAATGGAGCGCCACCTCGGTGTTGCAGGCCGTTTCCCGCTACCGGATGCCCGCGATGGGTGGGGTGGCCCCCCAGATAGCCCTCATGCTTCGCCACCCCGACTTCGACCAGTACGACTTCTCTTCGGTGAAACTCGTCGTCACCGGGGGAGCGCCTTCACCCCCCAATGTGATCGAGGAGGCCCGCCAGCGTTTCGGGGCCGATTGGACCCAGCGGTACGCCTGCACCGAGGCGGGGGGAATAGGAACCTTCACCTGGATCGACGCCCCCATGGAGGAGATGCTCTACACCGTGGGGCGGCCCCGGCCCGGCATCAAGGTGGAGGTGCGCGACACCGACAGCGATTTGGCCGTGTCCCCCGGGACAGTGGGAGAGGTGTGCTTCCGGTCCCCCACAGTGATGGCCGGGTACTGGCGCAATCCCGCCGCCACCGCGGAGGCCCTGCGGGGTGGCTGGCTCTATACCGGAGATCAGGGGTGGATCGACGACACTGGCAGCCTGCGGCTGGTGGGCCGCCGAGGGGAGGGCTTTCACCGGGGCGGCTACGTGGTGTTCCCCGTGGAGGCCGAGAAGGTGCTGGCCTGGCACCCCAAAGTGGCCGGGGTGTGCGTGGTGCCCCGGCCCGACGACGTGATGGGTGCCGTCGGGGTGGCCGTGGTCATCCCCGCCGACCCCGCCGAACCGCCCACCTTGGAGGAGCTGCGAGCCTTCGGCCAGCAGCACATCGCCGCCCACAAGCTCCCCGAGCACCTCCGTCTCACCACCGCCTTCCCCATGACCCCAATGTCCAAGATCGACCGCAAGGCCCTAGAGCAATCAGAATTGGACTGACCTCTAGTCGGTGATGGTGGCTGTGGCTTTGGCGGTGTTGTTGGCGGCGCCGATGAGGTACACGATGTGGAACTCGATGTCCGCGTCGATGCCCGCGGTGGGCACGTTCACGGTTTCGCCGGTTTCGCCGCTTTCGATGGTGATGGTGATGACGTTGCCGAGGCGGCGGTCGTGGGCGACGGCGTAGTAGACGGTGACGTCGCCCGTTGAGCGGCAACTCAGGCTGATCTCGAAGTGGAGGTCTTCGCCTTGTTGGGCGGCGGCGTCGGCCACCGACACGTTGGGGTTGCCGGCGCAGTCGGCGATGGCGGGCTCGGGGGGCGGGTCGTCGTCGTCTGCGATCTGTGCGCTCTGTGTTGCTTGCTGGCCGATGGTGTAGCCGCTACGCGGGGCGAGGGTGGCGGTGATCGACCCGTCGGGCTCATCCGCGCTGTCGTCGACGGTGGCGATGGTGAGGGTGGCCTGGGTGGCGCCTGTTGGGATCGTGGCGGTGCGGGTGCCGGTGGTTGCGCCCCAGTCGCCCGTTGAGACGATGTCCACGCTCACGTCGAGGTCGGCCGCGACCGGCGCCGACGCGGTGATCGTGAAGGTGGCGTCGGTTCCCTCGGTTCCGCCCGTGGCGGCGGTGACGTTCACCTCGGGGGGCGGCTCGTCGCTGTCGACGATCACCACCGTGGTGGAACCGTCGGCCCGCTCAACTCCGTCGGGACCCCACGAGATCCCCAAAATCACCCCCTCAGTGCTGCCGTTCAGCGACGGCGCCCGACTGCCGGTCCCATAGGACACAGTGATCTCGTGGTCGACCCAGTCGCTGTCAGCCACAGCCGTCAACACCAACTCAACACGCTGATCACCCGGCTCCAACACAACACCGTCAACACCCGGCCCGAACGTCACCTCGAACTCATTCGCGAACACCGCATCGGGATCATTCAGATCACGCATCGTCCAATGCGTGCCCTCATCGCCGCCGGTCACGCTCAACGGCACCGTCAACGTCTCCCACGACCGCAAAACACGCGTCGGGGCGATTCTCAGGTGCGCCTGATTGTCATCGCCGGCGCCGTCCTCCGCGATCGACCTCGCAAAGAAGATCATGTACACCGTCAACGGATCCACATCATCATCAGACACCCCCACCGACGCCTCGCCGTGGGTGGCCGAGACCGTGTACCCCGCATCCGCGCCCGGCGCGTCCAACGACACCGACACCGACCCGTCGGCCTCGTCCACGCTGTCATCGACCGTGGGGACGGTGAGCGTCGCCGTCGCCGCGTCCGCCGCGAAGCTCACCGTCCGTGAGCCCGCAGCCACACCCCACTCGCCCGACGCGGCGACCGTCACGCTGACATCGAAAGCCGCAGACTTCGGCGGGCTCGCGGTCACCGTGAACACCGCACCAGAGCCCTCGATCACGTCCCCGCCAGCGGTAACGGAGATCTCGGGGATGACCGGGGCCGGGTCGTCGTCGTCGGCGACCGGCGCGGTCTTCGACGACGACGGGCCGACGGTGTATCCGCTTCCCGCAACCAAAGTCGCGGTCACCGACCCGTCAGGCTCGTCGTCGCCGTCATCGACCGTGGCGATGGTCAGGGTCGCCTGAGTGGTGCCCGACAAGATCGTCACCGACCGCGACCCGGCGGTGACACCGAAATCGCCCGACACCGAAATGGCCACGCCCACAATCAGATCGGACGCCGGCTGTGACGCCGCGGTGATGGTGAACACCGCATCTGTGCCCTCGGTCCCCCCCGAACCGGCAGTGATGTCCACCTGCGGCGGGGGGTCGTCATCGTCAGCCACATTCACCGTCGCCGACTTGGCCGCGCCCAGCTCATAGCCGGCACCGTCGACCAGCGCCGCGGTGACCGACCCGTCGGCCTCGTCGGCCGAGTCGTCAGCGGTCGCGACCGAAAGGGTCGCCGACCCGCCGCTCAACACCACCGTCCGCTGCTGCGCGGACACCGCGAAATCACCGACCTGCGAGACATCCACCGTGACAGAGACCGGGCTCGCCGGCGCCGGAACCGCAGTCAAAGTGAACGCCGCGGCGGAGCCCTCGGTAATGTCGCCGCCTGAGGCGACGCTCACCACCGGCAACGCCTCCACGATGACACCAGTCGCTTCAGGCACCCTGAACGCGTTCGCCGCGCCCGGGGCCCACGCCACGGTGAGCGACACCTCAGACGAACCCGCAACAGGCACGCTCACCGACACCGACGTCACCCCCGCAACGAAACGAGCCGACGCGGTATTCCCGGCGATCTCGCCGTCACGCACGATGTAGTAATGCGCCACCACCGAACCAGACGCACGACAACTCAAACTGAACCTGAACACCAAAGCCCCGCCCCGCGGCGCGCTCGCATCAGCCACCGACAACATCGGCCGGCCGTCGCACACCGGCGGGAGGTCGTTATTGATGATGGTGACGTTCAGCGGCGCCCCAAGCGTGATGCCGGCGAACACGCCTGTGTGGGTGGGAGCGCGGGCACCGGTGCCGAACGCGAACGTGATAGGCCGATCGACGATCGCGTCGTCGTCGACAGCCTCAAAGCGCAGCACCGCTGCGCGCCCGCCGGGGCCGAACTCCACCGCGGTCGTCGTGCCGTCGCCCGTGCGCGTGACGCCCGGACCCCTCGGGTCGTCCAGCATCCAGTCGATGCCCGGCGTCCCAGTCACCGTGATCGGCACGCTTACCGTCTCGCCGTCCAACAGCGTCCGGCTCAAGGCGATCTCCACGTCAGTCCAGCCGCCGTCCTCAGAAATCGACGCGTCCATTGCCGACAACGAGATCGCCACCGGCACCGAACCGCCGTCATCATCCACCACCGCGACCGTCGCAGCCACCGGCGGGGCGAGGACGTAGTCGAAGCCGTCTGCCAGCGTGACAGTGATGGTCCCGTTGGGCTCGGTGATCGAGTCGTCGACCGTCGCGACTGACAGAACTGCGCTGCCCGAAGCGGGAACCGCGACCGTCCTGGTACCGGTCACGACGCCGAACGCCTCCTGTGAGGCGACCGACACGCTCACCGCCAGATCAGCCGAAGGCGTCGGGCTGGCGCTGAGGGTGAACTGAGCGGCAGAACCCTCCGCCACGGCGGGGCCAGCAGCGATGGAGATAACTGGGACGGACTCGTCGTCGTCGATCCTCACCTCGATCGCGGCAGGATCAGCCACGCCATTGCCGCCTCGGGCGGTCGCCGACACCTCGAACGTCTTCGCCTCCGATCCCGAGAGCTCGTACACGTTGTTCTGCGCTGCTGTGAACGCCACCGACCCCGAACTCTCCGTCGAACCCGCCGGGATCGTCAACACAGCAGGCGAGCTGAGCCAACCATCGCCGGCGACCGCCGGTGCCACCGCGGCCGCGGACAGGTTGGCGGTCACATCCTTCGATGACAAGCCGCTGAGGCGCGCCGTGACATCCACCGAGCCGCCCTCGGCCACCGACGCGCTCGCGGCGTGCAGCGACATCACCGGCAGCGGATCGTCGTCGGTGATCGTCACCACCACCAGCCCCGATTCGGGACGATACCCCAGCGGCAGACCGCGCAGCCCGACCGCGAACGTCTCGAGGCCCTCGTACACGCTGTCCTGGGCGATAGATATCGTCGCGGTCGCCGACGACGAACCCGCTCGCACCGTCATCGACGCGGGCGCCGAGTAGTCGGCGCCGGCCTCAGCGCTCACACCGGCGAACGCCAGCGGCACCACCAGATCGGTGGCCGGGGCGGGGCCGCCCACCGACACCGTCACATCCACACTCCCGCCCTCAGCGACGCTCGCCGCCGCGACCGACAGCGAAACCGGCTCCGTGGGCACGCCCGTGTGCCCCGTCACCACGACGCTCCATGAGCTGAGAATCTCCCTGAAGCCGTCGACGCAGTACAAGTCGTACCAACTCCTTGCCAAGCTGCGCGTGAAGGTGGCAAGACTGGTGCAGTCGGGCAGCGTAGGCATGTGCTGGATTCTCAGCTTCCATGTTCCCCCCGGGTTCTCGCCCAGATGGCGCGACGACCCGAAATCGAACGAGCCCCGCAACGAGCACGCATGCGCGCGGCACCCGTCAGTCGCCGGCAACAGGAGGGATTCGGTGCCTGTCGGCGACACCAGGGTCCACCGGTAGGCGCGGACGTCAGATATGTCGCCGGCGACTGTGACCTTGACGTGCTCTGTGAAATCGATGGCCGTCTGCACATCAAGGGTCAGCTCGATCTCCGCTCCGCGCCCCGGCAGCGACACATCGCCGGTGTGCGAAGCCGTGTAAGTCTGCATCGGAGGCAGCAGCGCCCAGGCGGCCGCGGCATCGACCGCGGCATCAGCGTCGACCAGACCGAAGCCGTACTTGTAGCTGAACGAGTACGACTGCGGCACCGGCCCTGTCGAGGTGTATTTCTGGGCGCCGCCCATCCAGCCCGAGTCCTGCGGGTCGACCTTGCGCGCGGTGTCGGCCAAGATCACCTTCACGTCCCGCCATGTCAAATCGGCGTTCACGCTGCGCATCAACGCGATCACCCCCGACACCATCGGCGCAGCGAAGCTGGTGCCCTTGAGGTCGTCGCGGTAGTGATTGTCGCCCACGGGCGCCAAGACCCCCGCCTCGCCGTAGTCCCCTGCGAGTCCGCACACCCACGTACTGGGGCCTTCTTCGGAGTAACTTGCCAATAGCCCCGAGGGTGCCACCGCGCACGCCAAAATGATGCCGCGATAATTGTTGGCAGCCTCCAGGCCCGACCAAACACGTCGGGAGTTAGCAACGCGGCCGTTGCCGGCTGACTTCACATGGGGAGTCCCCTTACCGCCGAATCCCTGTTCGAGGCTGGTCTCCAGTGCCCGCTGCCAAATGGAGCCCGCCCGATCAAGTCCTCGTTTCTGAGGGGTGCCCCAGCTGTGGTTGGCCACCGCCACCGTGCCTATGTTGAAAGTCAGTGCCTCGGCTTTTCGAGCTGCGGAGTAGTTGTCCAGGAGGTTGTAGTTCACCAGCGTGGCCCGGGGGGCGACGCCGCGCCCGCCCACGGTGTTGTCGCGTGCCCCCACAGTCCCGGCAACCATGGTGCCGTGAGGTCCGCCACTCCACCCCTCGACTTCTGAGGTGTAGCCGCCCCAGTTCGTGCTCCGGCTGGTGTCCGCGTTGTCGCGGAGATCCTCGTGGGCCGGATTCCAAGTGTGGTCCACCACCGCCACCGTCACCCCGGCCCCCATCGTCGTGGACCACGCATCGCCGAGGTTGATGTCGACCACAGGATCCCGCCGACGGAGATCATTGGTCTCGTCATACCGGTAGTCGCCGGACGCGTCCAAGTGCCACAAGCAGCTCGACAGCTCGTCGGGCCAAAGGCTCGCGTACTTGGTACACCGCCGCCTCGCAGCCGCCGTGTCCGAGGCAACGCCGTCCGCGGCGATCAACTGGTCCTGCCCCACCTCGAGCGGCGTGAACGTGTTGGGAACCGCGGCCTCGACACCCGGCTCGGCCGACAACGCGTCGGCCAGACGCAGCGACTCCGCGTCCGACACCGTCTTCACCAAGAACCCGTTGGGCAACCCGCCCAGCGGCGACACCCACCCCGGCGCGACACCATGGCGGCCCCACACCTCATCGACCGCCGCTCGGCCCACCTGCGGACCGAACAGCACCATCACACCGCCCACCAACAGATGCGGCTGCCCGGTATCGGACACGAACCAGGTATCGGGCTTCTGAGGCCCCCCCCCCGACGCATTCCCTGCCGCTCCCGGTGCATAGGCGGTCGCCGCCACAGATGCTGCCAACGACCGCTCTTCGCCCAGCGTCTCGACCTCCCCCTCGTCCAGCAGACGCAGCGGTACCTCGCGGCCGCCGTCGCGCATGATCCACACGCCGTCAGGGCCCACCAAATCCAAGACGCCCAACTCCTGCACCGCCTCACCCAGTTCTGGACCGCCCAACCCGTCCTCTGGCGCCAGCCCGTCCCCTAACCCAAGCTCCCCGCCAGCCGCCGCCGGGGCGATGGGCAGCACCGCGCCCAAAAGCGTCAGCACCAAACCCACAGCCCCCACCCGCAATGCCAAAACAGAGCCGAGGCCACGCCGAATCCTCACCACAAACACCCTAGACCAACCACAAAACTGAATCACCCTGGGTTTCGTGGAGGCTCTGTTCCTTGGGAGGATGGAGCAATGCCAAATTATGGGAGATATCCCGCCGAGCTGCGTGAGCGGGCGGTGCGGATGGTGCTGGACAACGAGCGGCTTTATGGGTCGCAGTGGGAGGCGATCTGCTCGGTTGCCGACAAGCTGGGCCCGTCGGCGGAGTCGGTGCGCAAGTGGGTGCGCCGCGCTGAGGTCGACGGCGGCGCCCGCCCGGGTGTGACTACAGCGGAGCGTGCTCGGATCAAAGATCTCGAGCGCGAGAACCGTGAGCTGCGCAGGGCGAACGAGATATTGAAGGCGGCGTCGGCTTTCTTCGGGGCGGAGCTCGACCGCCAGTGGAGGTCGTAGTGGCTTTCATCGACGCCCACCGGCGCCGGTTCGGGGTCGAGCCGATCTGCGCGGTGCTCACAGAGCACGGCGTCGGGATCGCCCCGTCCACTTACTACGCGGCCAAAAACCGGTCGCCGTCGCAGCGCGCGGTGCGCGATGCGCAGCTGCGCCCGATGATCGCCGAGGCCCACAAGGCGAACTACGACGCCTACGGGGCGGCGAAGGTGTGGGACCACCTCAACCGCGTCGAGGGCGTGCAGGTGGCCCGCTGCACCGTGGAGCGGCTGATGGCCCAGATGGGCCTGGCGGGCACCCGGCGGGGCCGCCGGCCCCGAACGACCACCCCCGCCGACGGCGACCTGCCCGAGGACCTCGTGAACAGGGACTTCGGCGCCAGCGCCCCGAACCGGCTGTGGCTCGCGGACCTCACCTGGGTGCCCACGCGCAGCGGCTGGGTTTACATGGCGTTCGTCATCGACGCCTACTCGCGCCGGGTGCTGGGCTGGCAGGCCTCGAGATCGCTGCACACCGACCTCGCGCTCGACGCTTTGGACATGGCAATCGCCGCCCGCAGACGCGCGGGCGCCGGCCTCGACGAGCTGACCCATCACAGCGACCGCGGCTCGCAGTACCTGTCGATCCGCTACAGCCAGCGCCTCGACGACAACGACATCGTCGCCTCGGTCGGATCCAAAGGCGATTCATATGACAACGCGATGATCGAGTCCTTCAACGGTCTGTTCAAATGGGAGCTGATCTACCCGCGGGGACCGTGGCGAGGACAAAACGACGTCGAGTTCGCCACCCTCGAATACATCGACTGGTACAACCACCGGCGACTGCACGGCCAACTCCTCGAAGGCCGATACGCGTACACCACCCCCGCCGACCACGAAGCCGCCTACCATAACAACACCACAGCCACCCCGGCTGAGACTCAACAAAAACAGTCTCTACCAAACCCGGCGTGATTCAAACCGCTGTTCAGAGACTGCCTGGGTTCGCACCCACCTGGTACATCTCGAAATGGCACACTCGTGAGAGGTGGGTGACCTCGCTCCTAGCGAGGTGTCGGGCGTCCGCGGTGCCGAGCCAATAGAGGTTAGGGGGTGATGGTGGCTTTGGCTTTGGCGGTGTTGTTGGCGGCGCCTATGAGGTACACGATGTGGAACTCGATGTCCGCGTCGATGCCCGCGGTGGGCACGTTGACGGTTGCGCCGGTTTCGCCGCTTTCGATGGTGATGGTGATGACGTTGCCGAGGCGGCGGTCGTGGGCGACGGCGTAGTAGACGGTGACGTCGCCCGTCGAGCGGCAACTCAGGCTGATCTCGAACTGGAGGTCTTCGCCTTGTGTGGCTGTGGCGTCGGCGACGGTGACGGTCGGCTTGCCAGTGCAGGCCGCGATGGCGGGCTCGGGGGGCGGGTCGTCGTCGTCGGCGATCGGCGCGGCCCGCAACGCCTGGGAGCCGATGGTGTAGCCGCTGCCCGCCACCAGGGTGACGGTGATCGACCCGTCGGGCTCGTCGGCGCTGTCGTCGACCGTGGCGACGGTCAGGGTGGCCTCAGTGGCGCCTTGGGGAATCGTCACCGTCTGCGTGCCTGCGGTGGCACCCCAGTCGCCCGCTGACGCGATGTCCACGCCCACGTCGAGGTCGGCTGCGACCGGCGCAGACGCGGTGATCGTGAAGGTCGCGTCGGTTCCCTCGGTTCCGCCCGTGGCGGCGGTGACGTTCACCTCGGGCGGCGGCTCGTCGCTGTCGATAATGACGACGGTGGTCGAACCGTCAGCGCGCTCAACGCCGTCGGGACCCCACGAGATGCCCAAAGTCACCCCCTCGGTGCTGCCGTTCAGCGTCGGCGCCCGGGTGCCGGTGCCGTAGAACACGGTGATCTCGTGATCGTCCCAGTCGCTGTCGGCCACAGCCGTCAACACCAACTCGACACGCTGATCACCCGGCTCCAACACAACACCGTCAACACCCGGCCCGAACGTCACCTCGAACTCATTCGCGAACACCGCATCGGGATCATTCAGATCGCGCATCGTCCACTGGACGCCCTCATCGCCGCCGACCACGCTCAACGGCACCGTGAGCGTCTCCCACGACCGCAAGACGCGCGTCGGCGCGATATTCAACCCCGCCTGATTGTCAAAGCCGGTGCCGTCCTCCTCAATCGACCTCGAAAAGAAAATCATGTACACCGTCAACGGATCCACATCATCATCTGTCACCGCCACGGTGGCCTCTCCCTGGGCGGACGAAACCTCATAACCAGCGTCCGCTCCCGGCGCGTCCAACGTGGCGGTGACAGAGCCATCGGCCTCATCGACGCTGTCGCCCGCAGTGGCGATGGTGAGCGTCGCAGACGCCGCGCCCGCCGCGAAGCTCACCGTCCGCGAACCCGCAGCCACACCCCACTCGCCCGACGCGGAAACCGTCACGCTGACATCGAAAGCCGCAGATTTCGGCGGGCTCGCGGTCACCGTGAACACCGCACCAGAGCCCTCGATCACGTCCCCGCCAGCGGTGACGGAGATCTCGGGGATGACCGGGGCCGGGTCGTCGTCGTCGGCGACCGGCGCGGTCTTCGACGACGACGGGCCGACGGTATAGCCGCTGCCCGCAACCAGTGTGGCGGTGACTCTGCCGTCGGACTCGTCGTCGCCGTCGTCGACCGTGGCGACAGTGAGGGTCGCCTGGGTGGCGCCCGACAAGATCGTCACCGTCCGCGTTCCGGCGGTGACGCCGAAATCGCCCGAAGCGGTGATAGCCACGGCCACATCGAGGTCGGCTGCCGGCTGCGGCGTCGCGGTGATGGTGAACACCACATCTGTGCCCTCGGTGCCCCCCGAACTGGCCGTGATGTCCACCTGCGGCGCCGGGCCGTCGTCGTCGGCAACAGCGACCGTGGCGGTCTTGTCAGCACCCAACTCGTAACCGGCCCCGTCCACCACAGTCGCGGTGACCGACCCGTCGGCCTCATCCGCGCTGTCGTCGGAGGTCGCAACCACGAACGTCGCCGACCCCGAGGTCGGCACCGTCACCGTGCGGGCGCCGGTCGCCGCGCCGAAGTCCCCAACCGCCGACACCGTCACATCGACCGCCATCGGGCTCGCCGGCGCGGGAGCCGCGGTGACGGTGAACGCCGCGCTGTGGCCCTCGGTGACGTCGGTACCGGCCGCGATGGTGACCACCGGCAGCGGGTCGTCGTCGTCGGCGACGATCACCGTGGCGGTGCTGCTGGTGCCCACGTCGTAGCCGGCGCCGTCGACCAGCGTGGCGGTGACCGACCCGTCCGGCTCGTCGACCGCGTCGTCTCGGGTCGCAACTGAGAAGGTCGCGGACCCGCCGGTGAAGCCGAGGATTTGACGCCCGGTATAGGAGGCGAAGTCGCCGGTCTGAGCGATGTTGATGGTGACGGTGATCGGTCTTGTGGGTGCGGGAGCCGCGGTGACGGTGAAGGTCGCGCTGTGGCCTTCGGTGACGTTTCCGAAGGCGGCGATGCTGACTAGGGGGGAGGTTCCGGTGACGGTGCCGGTGGCCGCGGGCACACTGAGGGCGTTCGCGGCGCCCGGCGCGTAGGCCACCTTAAATTTCACCTTGTCGGAGTCCTTGGTGGGCACGCGCACCGTCACCGATGTGTCGCCGGGCCCGAACGTGACGCTCCGGGTCGACCCGTCGATCTCGCTGCCGCGACCGATGTAGTAGTGGGCCACCAAAGCACGGCTGAATCGGCAGCTGAGCGTGACGCGGAACTCGAGGTCCTCGCCCCGCAGCGCAGTGGCGTCGGCCACCGACACCGTCGGCCGGCCGGCGCACACCGGCGGGAGGTCGTTGTCGGCGATGGTGACGGTGACCGGCCCGCCTGCCGTGACGCCGCCGGCGACGCCGACATGGGTGGGCGCGCGGGCACCGGTGGCGAACGCGAACGTGATGGGCCGGTCGAATTCCGCGTCGTCGTCTATCGCCTCAAAGCGCATCACCGCGGCGCGCCCGCCCGCGCTGAACTCCACCGCGGTGGTGCTGCCGTACCCGGTGCGCACCACGCCCGGCCCGGCCGGGTCGCCCAGCCGCCAGTCGCTGCCCGGCACACCCGACACCGTTATCGGCACGCTCACCACCTCGCCGGCCACCAGCACCCGGCTCAAAGCGATCTCGAAATCGGTCGCGCCCCCGTTCTCAGAAATCGAGGCGTCCCCCGCCGACATAGAGATATCCACCGGCACCGGCCCGCCGTCGTCGTCGGCCACCACGACCGTCGCGGCCGCGGCCGCGGCGAGGTCGTAGTCGAGACCGTCGACCAGCGCAACGGTGACCGAACCGTCGGGCTCGCCGAACGAGTCGCCGACCGTCGCCACCGGCAGCACAACCCGGCCCGAGGCGGGGACCGTCACCGCCCGCGAACCGGTCACGGCGCCGAAGGCGCCCCGCTGGGCCACCATCACGCCCACCGCCAGATCGGCCGACGGCGCCGGGAACGCGGCGAGGGTGAACTCCGCCACCGAGCCCTCCGCTACGGCGGGGCCCGCGGCGATCGAGACCCGCGGCCTCGGACTGTCGTCGTCGAACACCGCCACGCTCGCTGTCGGCGGCGTCGGCGGCGTGTAATCGGCCCCCGCGGTGACCGTGACGGTGACCGACCCATCGGTTTCCACCGCCGAGTCGTCAGTGGTCCTGATGGCCAGCGCGGCGCGACCCGAAGCAGGGATCGTGACCGTCCGCGAACCGGTTGTGACGCCGAAGGCACCCTGCTGGGCCACCGTCACGCTCACCGCCAGATCGGCCGACGGCCTCGGAAACGCGGTGAGGGTGAACTCCGCCACCGAACCCTCCGCCATAGCGGGGCCCGCAGCGACAGAGATGAGGGGCGCGGGGTCGTCGTCGTCGATCCTCACCGTGATCGCCGCCGGGTCGGCCACGCCGTTGCCGCCGCTAGCGGCAGCGGACAGCTCGAACGTCTTGGCCGCTGACCCGGACAGCTCGTACACGTCGTTCTGCGACGCCGCGAACGGCACCGACCCCGAACTCGCCGTCGAGCCCGCCGGGATCGCCAACACCGCCGGCGAGCTGAGCCACCCATCGCTAGCCACCGCCGGCGCGACAGCAGCCGCGGACAGGTTGGCGGTCACATCCTTTGACGACGCGCCGCTGAGGCGCGCCGTGACCGCCACCGAGCCGCCTTCGACCACCGACGCGCTCGCGGCGTGCAACGACACCACCGGCAGCGGATCGTCGTCGTCAATCGCCACCACCGCCAGCCCCGACGCTGGCCGGTACCCCAGCGGCAAAACGCCCATCCTGACCGCGAACGTCTCGAGGCCCTCGTACACGCTGTCCTGGGCGATAGATATCGTCGCGGTCGCCGAAGACGACCCCTTGGGAACCGTGATCGACGTCGTCGCCGAGAAGTCGGTGCCCGCCTCAGCGGTCACGCCGGCGAACGCCAGCGGGACCACCAGGTCCTCGGTCGGCGCCGGGCCGCCGACCGACACCGTCACATCCACGCTCCCGCCCTCGGCGACGCTCGCCGCCGAAACCGACAAAGAAACCGGCTCAGTCGGCGCGCCCGTGTGCCCCGTCACCTCGACGCTCCACGAGACGACCTCCCTGAAGCCAGTGCCGCAGTACACGTCGTACCAAAGCCGGCTCCTGAAGTTCGAAGGGCTGGAGCAGTCGGGATACGTCGGCATGCGCTGGATTCTCAGCTTCCAGGTGCCCCTCGGGTTCTCGCCCAGATGGCGCGACGACCCGAAATCGAACGAGCCCCGCAACGAGCACCAGCCCGCTATGCACTGGTTGCCCTCCGGGGCCAGAAGAGACTCGGTGCCCGTAGGCGACACCAGCGTCCACCGGTAGTCGCGGAAGTCCGATATGTCGCCGGCGACGGTGACCTTGACGTGCTCCGTGAAATCGATGGCCGTCACCAAATCCAGGGCCAACTCGATCTCCCCGCCGCTTCCCGGCAGCGACACGTCGCCGGCGTGCGAAGCCGTGAAGGTCTGCATCGGGGGCAACAGCACCCAACGCGCCGCGGCAGCTACCGCTGCCTCGGCGTCCACCAAACCGAAACCGTACTGGTAGTTGAACGAGTAGGACTCGGCCACCGGCCCCGTCGAACTGTACTTCCGAGCGCCGCTCATCCAGCCTGAGTCCCCCGGGTCGACCTTGCGCGCCGTGTCGGCCAGGATCACCTTCACATCCCGCCACGTCAACTCGGCGTTCACGCTGCGCATCAATGCGATAACACCCGACACCATCGGCGCAGCCGCGCTAGTCCCGCCGAAGGTGTCGCGGTAGTGATTGTCGCCCACGGGCGCCAAGATCCCGGCATGGCCCGCGTACCTTGATAGCCCGCACACCCACAGATTCGAGCCCTCCTCGGAGAACCTCGCCGATGTCCCCGCCGAGTTCACCGCGCATGCCGAGATGATGGCGCGATAGTTGTTCGCGGCCTCCAAGGCCGACCAGTGGTGCCGTGTGTTAGCGATGCGACCGTTTCCAGCCGCCTTCACATAGGAAGTCCCCTTGCCGCCAAACCCCTGCTCGAGGCCGGTCTCCAAAGCCCGCTGAAAAATCGAGCCCTCCGGCGAGAGCCCCGACCGAGGCCGAACGCCATAGCTCATGTTGGCCACCGCCACGGTCCCTATGTTGAGCGTCAGCGCCTCGGCTTCTCGCGCGGTGGAGAAGTCGTCCAACAGGTTGTAGTTCACCAGCGTGGCCCGGGGCGCGATGCCGCGCCCGCCCACCGCGTTGTCGCGGGCACCCACAACCCCGGCAACCGCAGTGCCGTGATAGGCGCCGCTCCTAGAGGTCTCCGAGGTGAAGCCGCCCCAGTTCGTGCTCCGACTGGTGTCCGCGTTGTCCCTGAGATCCTCGTGGTTCGGATTCCAGGTGCGGTCCACCACCGCCACTGTCACCCCGGCCCCCATCGTCGTGGACCACGCATCTCCCATGTTGAGGTCGGCCACCGGATCCCTCACCTGCCAGCGGGGATTGGTGGCCTCGTCATACCGGTAGTCGCCCGACGCGTCCAAGTGCCACTGGCAACTCGACAACTCGTCGGCCCAAAGGTCGCCATATGCGTTGCACCGCCGCCTCGCAGCCGCCGTCTGCGAGGCATAGTCAGAATCCTCCACATCCACGGCGACCTGACCTACCTCGAACGGCGTGAACGTGTTGAGAACCGCGGCCTCGACACCCGGCTCCGCCGACAACGCGTCCGCCAGACGCAGCGACTCCGCGTCCGATACCGTCTTCACCAAGAACCCGTTCGGCAACCCGCCCAGCGGCGACACCCGCCCCGGCGCGACACCATGGCGGCCCCACACCGCCTCGATCGCCGGCCCGCCCACCTCCGGACCGAACAGCACATTCACACCGCCCACCAACAAATGCGGCTGCCCGGTGTCAGACACGAACCAGGTGTCCGGCTTCGCCGCCGCACCCGCCCCCGACGCCGAAGCACCCGACGCGTTCCCAGCCGCCCCAGGCGCATACGCGCTCGCCGCCGCCGACGCCGCCAACGACCGGGCATCGCCCAGTTCCGCTATCTCGGCAGTATCCAACAGGCGCAGCGGTACCTCACGCCCACCGTCATGCATGATCCACACGCCGTCGGGCCCCACCAGATCCGTGACCCCCAACTCCTGCACCGCCACGCCCAGCTCCGGAACGCCCAAACCGTCCTCAGGCGCCAAACCGTCCCCCGCACCCGGCGCGGGTTCCGTCGACGCAGGATCGTCGTTGGGCGCTGAGGGCCCAACACCTGACGCGGACGGCCCCCGATTCGCCGCCGACTCGGCGGTTCGGAGGGCGGCGCTGTTCGACTTGCTGTCGGCGTCAAGCGGGGTCCACAGCTGCGGTGCCAATGTGGACTGCGGTGACGCGCCCGCCGCGGGCACGCCAGCGAGCACCCCGCCCAACAGCGCCAACACCAAGCAGAATACGTTGAATCGCACAGCCCGGGCCTTGACCACCATTGTCCCTCAACCCTAATTCACTCACGGCTGCGGACTGACAGTTCTACCCGCCGCGCGGTTCGGCCGACGGGCCCCCACGCCGAGTCAGTCGGTGATGGTGGATGTGGCTTTGGCTGTGTTGTTGGCGGCGCCGATGGTGTACAGAATGTGGAGTCCGATGGTGCTGGTGACCCCGTCGGTGGGGACGGTGACGGTGGTGTCGATGTCGCCGCTGTCGATGGTGATGATGTCGCCTGCGCTGAAGCTGCCGCCGTGGGAGATGAAGTAGTAGACGGTGACCGCACTCGTCGAGCGGCAGCTCAGGCTGATCACGAACTCGAGGTCGTCGCCTCGTGCGGCTGTCGCGTCGGCGACGGTGACCGTCGGCTTGCCGGTGCAGGCCGGGACGGCGGGCTCGGGCGGCGGGTCGTCGTCGTCGGTGATGTGAGCGGTCTGTGTCGCTTGTGGGCCGACGGTGTAGCCGCTGCTCGCCCTCAGCGTGGCAGTGACCGACCCGTCCGGCTCGTCGACGCTGTCATCGGTCGTGGCCACCGTCAGGATCGCCTGGGTGGCGCCTTTGGGGACCGTCACCGTCCGCTGCCCGACCGCGGCGCCCCAGTCGCCTGTCGACGCTATGTCCACGACCACGTCGAGATCGGCCGCGGCGGGCGCCGACGCGGTGACCGTGAACGTCGCAGCCGTGCCCTCGGCGCCGCCGGTCGCGGCGGTGATGTTCACCTCGGGGGGCGGCTCGTCGCTGTCGATGATCACCACCGTGGTCGAACCGTCAGCGCGCTCAACTCCGTCGGGCCCCCACGAGATGCCCAAAGTCACACCTTCGGTACTGCCGTTCAGCGTCGGCGCCCGGGTGCCGGTGCCGTAGAACACGGTGATCTCGTGGTCGACCCAGTCGCTGTCGGCCACAGCCGTCAACACCAACTCAACACGCTGATCACCCGGCTCCAACACAACACCGTCAACACCCGGCCCGAACGTCACCTCGAACTCATTCGCGAACACCGCATCGGGATCATTCAGATCGCGCATCGTCCACTGGACGCCCTCGTCGCCGCCGGTCACGCTCAACGGCACCGTGAGCGTCTCCCACGACCGCAAAGCGCGCGTCGGGGCGATGTTCAACCCCGCCTGATTGTCATAGCCGGTGCCGTCCTCGGCGATCGACCTCGAAAAGAAAATCATGTACACCGTCAACGGATCCACATCATCATCAGACACCGCCACCGACGCCTCGCCGCCGCTCGCCGACACCGTGTACCCCGCATCCGCACCGGGCGCGTCCAACGACACCGTGACACTGCCGTCGGCCTCGTCGACGCTGTCGTCGACGGTTGGGATGGTGAGCGTCGCCGTCGCCGCGTCCGCCGCGAAGCTCACCGTCCGCGAGCCCGCAGCCACACCCCACTCGCCCGACGCGGCGACCGTCACGCTGACATCGAAAGCCGCAGACTTCGGCGGGCTCGCGGTCACCGTGAACACCGCATCAGAGCCCTCGATCACGTCCCCGCCAGCGGTAACGGAGATCTCGGGGATCACCACCGGCGGATCGTCGTCGTCGAGAACCGGCACCGTCCGCGACGCCAGCGAACCGACCGTGTAACCGCTGCCCGCCGCCAACAACGCGGTGACGCTGCCGTCGGGCTCGTCGACGCTGTCGTCAGTGGTGGCGATGGTCAGGGTCGCCTGGGAGGTGCCCGACAAGATCGTCGCGGTGCGTGTTCCGGTAGTGACCCCGAAATCGCCCGAAGCGGTGATCGCCACGGCCACATCGAGGTCTGCCGCCGGCGCCGACGACGCCGTGATAGTGAACACTGCGCTTGTGCCCTCGGTCCCCCCTGAACTGGCCGTGATGTCCACCACCGGCGGCGGCTCGTCGTCATCGGTGACGCTCACCGTCGCAGTGCTGCTCGTACCCATGTCATAGCTTGCGCCGTCGACGAGCGTGACTGTCACCGACCCGTCGGCCTCGTCGGCACTGTCATTGGAGGTCGCGACCGAAAGGGTCGCCGGCCCTGCCGTCGGGATCGTCACCGTCCGGGCGCCGGTCGCCGCGCCGAAGTCCCCGACCGCCGACACTGCTACATCGACCGCCATCGGGCTCGCCGGCGCCGGCGCCGCCGTCACCGTGAACACGGCATCCGCGCCCTCGCTCACACCGGCGCCCGCCGACACGCTCACCACCGGCACTATCTTCACGATCCGGCCCGTCGCCTTAGGCACCCTGAAAAGGTTCGCCGCACCCGGGGCCCACGCCACATTGAGCGTCACTTCAGAAGACTGCTCAGCAGGCACGCTCACAGACATCAGCGTCACCCCTGGGGCGAATCTCACCGACCGTGCATTCCCGTCGATATCGCCGTCGCGCACGATGTAGTAATGCGCCACCACCGAACCAGACGCACGACAACTCAAACTGAGCCTGAACACCAAAGTCCCACCCCGCACCGCACTCGCATCAGCCACCGACAACGTCGGCCTGCCAGTACACGCAGGCATCTGGTCGTGGTCGGTGATGGTGACAGTGAGCCCCGCACCGAGCGTGATGCCGGCGATCACACCGGTGTGGGAGGGGGCGCGGGCGCCGGTGCCGAACGCGAACGTGATGGGCCGGTCGACGGTTGCGTCGTCGTCGACGGCCTTGAAGCGCATCACCGCGGTGCGCCCGCCGGGGCCGAACTTCACCGCGGTGGCCGTGCCCTGGCCCGTGCGCGTGACGCCCGGTTCTGCCGGGTCACCCAGTGTCCAATCGCTGCCCGGCGTCCCGGTCACCGTGATCGGCACGCTGACCGTCTCGCCGTCCAACAGCGCCCGGCTCAAAGCGATCTTCACATCCGTCCAGCCGCCATTCTCAGACACCGACGCATCCGTCGACGACAACGAGACGTTCACCGGCACGACAGCGTGGACATCATCCACGACAGCGACCGTCGCGGAGGCCGACGGGGCGAGGTCGTAGCGGAAGCCGTCAGCCAGCGTGACGGTGATGGTCCCGTTGGGCTCTCTGATCGAATCAGCGGTGGTCGCGATCGCGAGCTCCGTGCTGCCCGACGCTGGGATCGTGACCGTCCGCGCTCCCACCGTCACGCCGAACGCCCCCTGCTGGGCCACCGTCACGCTCACCGCCAGATCAGCCGACGGCACCGGGCTGGCGCTGACCGTGAATTTCGCCGACGAACCCTCAACGACGGTGCTGCCCGCGACGACCGATACCAACGGCCTCGCGGTGTCGTCGTCGAACACCTCCACGGTCTTCGACGACGACGTTGGCGGTGTGTAATCGGTGCCTGCGGTGACTGTCACGGTGATCGACCCGTCGGCTTCCGCGTCGGAGTCGTCAGTCGTGCTCAGCGCCAACACAGCGCTGCCCGACGCGGGGATCGTGACCGTCCGCACGCCGGTTGTGACACCGAACGCCCCCTGCTGGGCCACCGTCACGCTCACCGCCAGATCAGCCGACGGCACCGGGACTGCGGTGAGGGTGAACTCCGCCGCCGAACCCTCCGCTACCGCAGGTCCCGCCGTGATGGAGACACTCGGGACCGGCTCGTCGTCGTCGATCCCCACTGTGATCGCAGCCGGATTGGCGACGCCGTTGCCGCCCGCCGCGATCCCCGTCACCATGAACGTCTTCGCCGGCGCCCCCGGGAGCTCGTACACCTCGTTCTGCGACGCCGCGAACGCCACCGTCCCCGAGCTCGCCGTCGACCCCGCTGGGATTCTCAATACGGGCGGCGAGCCGAGCTGCCCGTCCGACGCCACAGCCGGCGCGACCGGCGTCGCAGACAGATCCACAGCCACATCCTTCGACGACATGCCGCTCAGGCGTGCCGACAGCGCCACCGAGCCGCCCTCGGCCACCGAAGCGCTTGCCGCATGCAAGGTCAGCACCGGCAGCGGATCGTCATCGGCGATGGCCACCGTCACCGGCTCCGACGCGGGCCGGTATCCCTGCGGAACAGGCCCCAGTCTCACCGCGAACGTCTCGGGGCCCTCGTGGATGCTGTCCTGGGCGATAGAGATCGTCGCAGTCGCCGACGTCGACCCCGCCGGCACCGTCACCGACGCGGGCACCGAGTAATCGGTGCCCGCTTGCGCACTCACATCCGACGTCGCGAGTTGGACGACCAGGTCCTGGGTCGGCGCAGCACCGCCCACCGACACCGTCGCATCCACGCTCCCGCCCTCGGCAGCACTCGGCGAAGCCACCGACAGGGAAATCGGCACCGTGGACGCCGTCGAATGCCCAGTCACCTCCACGCTTAACGAGCGAAGGACCTCCCTGAAGCCGGCGTCGCAGAATTCGTCGTAGCGGGAATTAGTCTTGAAGACGGGGTCGGCACAGTCAGGGTCCGTCGGCATGTGCTGAATTCTCAGCTTCCACGTACCCCGCGCGTTCTCGCCCAGATGACGCGACGACCCGAAATCGAACAAGCCCCGCATCGAGCACGATCTCACATCGCAGATTTCGGCTTCTGGCGCCAGGAGAGATTCGGTGCCTGTCGGAGACACCAAGGTCCACCGGTAGTCGCGGACATCGGCTGTGTCGAGTGACACGGAGACCTTGACGTGCTCAGTGAACTCGATGGCGGTCTGCAGGTCGAGCGCCAGTTCCACCGTCTGGCCGCGCGCCGGCAGCGACACCTCGTTGTTGTGTGCAGCCGTGAAGGTCTGCATCGGAGGCAACAGCGTCCATCCGACCGCGGCATCCACAGCAGCCTTGGCATCCACCAATCCGAAGCCGTACTTGTAGCTGAACGAGTACGTCTGGGCCACCGGACCCGTCGAACTGTACTTCTGGGCGCCGCTCATCCAGCCCGAGTCCTGCGCGTCGACCTTGCGCGCAGTGTCGGCCAAGATCACCTTCACATCCCGCCACGTCAACTCGGCGTTCGCGCTGCGCATCAACGCGATCACCCCCGACACCATCGGCGCAGCCGCGCTGGTTCCGCCGAAATGGGCGTAGTAGACGTCCTGGCCCACGGTCGTCAAGATTCCCGCCTGGCCCGCGTCCCTTGCCAGCCCGCACACCCACAGATTGGAGCCTTCCTCAGAGAAACTTCCCGCTAGCCCCGAAGACGCCACCGCGCACACCGAGATGATGCCGCGGTAGTTGTTCCCGGCCTCCAAGGCTGACCAGTAGCGCCGGGAATCAGGGTCGCGGCCATTGCCGGCCGACTTCACGTGAGAAGTCCCCTTGCCGCCGAAACCCTGCGCGAGGCTTGTCTCCAGTGCTCGCTGCCAAATCGACGGCTCCGGAGCAAGCCCCGACCGAGGCCGAGTGCCATAGCTGTGGTTGGCCACGGCCACGGTTGCCTTGTTGAGCGTCAGCGCCTCGATTTCCCTCGCGAGTGAGTAGTTGTCCAACAGGTCGTAGTTCACCAAGGTGACGCGAGGCGCGACGCCGCGCCCGCCCACGGTGTTGTCGCGGGCGCCCACAACGCCGGCAACCGCGGTGCCGTGATAGTGGTGCCGCCGGTCCGCCTCTGAGGTGAATCCGGCCCAGTTCGTGCTGCGGCCGGTGTCCGCATTGTCCCTGAGATCTTCGTGACTCGCTGTCCAGTTGCGATCCACCACCGCCACCGTCACCCCGGCCCCCATCGTCGTGGACCACACATCGCCGATGTTGATGTCGATCACCGGGTCGCTGACCCGCACCGCCTCCGAACGCCTGGAGAACCTGTAGTCGCCAGACGCGTCGAGGTGCCACGAGCAACTCGACAGCTCATCGGCCCAGAGGTCGTCGTAGAGGTTGCATCGCTGCCTGGCATCGGCCAGCGTCGAGGATGAGCTGTCCGGCGCCTTCAACAGGGTCTGCCCCTCCTCGAACGGCGTGAACGTGTTGGGAACCGCGGTCTCGACATCGGGCTCGGCCGACAACGCGTCCGCCAGACGCAGCGACTCCGCGTCCGACACCGTCCTCACCAAGAACGCGTTGGGCAGCTCGCCCAGCGGCGACACCTGCCCCGGCGCGACCCCGTGGCGCTCCCACACCGCATCGATGTCGAGAGCGCTCACCTGCAATCCGAACAGCACGTTCACACCGCCGACCAGCAGGAGCAGCTCACCGGCATCGGACACGAACCATGTGTCCGGCTTCGCCGCCGAACCCGCCGCGGACCCGGACGCATTCAAGTCGCCCGCACCAGGCGCATACGCCGTCGCCGCCACCGACGCCGCCAACGAACGCTCCTCGCCCAGCTCCGCTATCTCGGCCGCGTCCAACAAGCGCAGCGGAGTCTCGCCCCCACCGTCACGCATGACCCACACGCCGTCGGGCCCCACCAAGTCCAAGACTCCCAACCCCTGCACGGCCTCGCCCAGCTCCAGACCTCCGAGCCCGTCCTCTGGCGCCAAGCCGTCTTCGGGCGCCAGCCCGTCCTCTGGGGCAAGACCGTCCTCGACGCCGAGCGGCGCATCAGGCTGCGCAAGACCGCCGCCTGGAGCCGAGGGCTCACCACCTGTCGCGGACGGCGCCCGATTCGTCGTCGACTCGGCGGTCTGGAGGACCGCGCTATACGGCTCAGCCTCGGCGTCGCGCAGGGTCTGCTCCTGCGGCACCGACGGTGACTGCTGTGAAGCGCCCACCGCGGGCACGCCGGCCAGCACCCCGCCCAGCAGCGCCAGCGCCATGCCAGCTGCTGTCAATCGCACAAACCGCATCGAACCTCTCACGATCATTGAATAATATTGAATAATAATGCACGCCTGGGGGCGCGTGGGCATGCTTGGCGCTCAATACTTCACTTCCGACAGACGCTTGGCGGGGCATCAGTTGGTGATGGTGGCTGTGGCTTTGGCTGTGTAGTTGGCGGCGCCGATGAGGTACACGATGTGGAACTCGATGTCTGCGTCGATGCCTTGGGTGGAGACTGCCACGGTCGCGCCGATGTCGCCGCTTTCGATGGTGATGGTGATGACGTCGCTCAGGTCGTCGTTGTAGGCGACTGCGTAGTACACGGTGACATCACCCGTCGAGCGGCAGCTGAGGCTGATCTCGAAATGGAGGTCTTCGCCTCGGCGGGCGGCGGCGTCGGCCACCGACGCGGTCGGGCTGCCGGTGCAGTCGGCGACGGCGGGCTCGGGCGGCGGGTCGTCGTCGTCGGCGATCGGCGCGGCCCGCGACGCCTGCTGGCCGATGGTGTAGCCGCTGCCCGCGGCGAGGGTGGCGGTGATGGATCCGTCGGGCTCGTCGGTGTCGTCGTCAATGGTGGCGACGGTGAGGGTGGTTTGGGTGTTGCCTTGGGGGATCGTTGCGGTGCGGGTGCCGGTGGTTGCGCCCCAGTCGCCGGTTGAGGCGATGTCCACGGCCACGTCGAGGTCGGCTGTTGTGGGTGCCGACGCGGTGATGGTGAACACAGCGTCGGTTCCCTCGATCCCGCCCACGGCGGCGGTGATGTCGACCTGCGGGGGCGGCTCGTCGCTGTCGGCAATCACCACGGTGGTGGACCCGTCGGCACGCTCGACGCCGTCGGGACCCCACGAGATCCCCAACGTCACCCCCTCGGTGCTGCCGTTCAGCGTCGGCGCCCGACTGCCGGTCCCATAGGACACAGTGATCTCTTGGTTGACCCAGTCGCTGTCCGCCACAGCCGTCAACACCAGCTCAGCACGCTGATCACCGGGCTCCAACACAACACCGTCGACACCCGGCCCGAACGTCACCTCGAACTCATTCGCGAACACCGCATCGGGATCGTTCAGATCGCGCATCGTCCAATGCGTGCCCTCATCGCCGCCGGTCACGCTCAACGGCACCGTGAGCGTCTCCCAAGACCGCAAAGCGCGCGTCGGGGCGATTCTCAGGTGCGCCTGATTGTCGTCGCCGGTGCCGTTCTCGTCGATCGACCTCGAGAAGAAGATCATGTACACCGTCAACGGATCCACATCATCATCAGACACCCCCACCGACGCAGTTCCCTGCGCGGCAGAGACCGTGTACCCCGCATCCGCGCCCGGCGCGTCCAACGACACCGTGACAGAACCGTCGGCCTCGTCCACGGAGTCGCCGGTCGTGGCAACGGTGAGAGTCACCGTGCCGCCCGCAGGCACGTTCACGGTGCGCTGGCCGACCGTGGCCCCGTAATCGCCCGCCGCGGTTGCCGTCACCGCCACCTGCACCGCCGCCGCAGGAGTGGCGGTAACCGTGAACACCGCGTCGGCCCCCTCAGTCACATCCCCAACAGCAGCGATGCTGACCTCGGGGATCACCAACGGCGGGTCGTCATCGTCGAGAACCTGCACCGTCTCCGACGCCAGCGGGCCGACCGTGTAGCCGCTGCCCGCAACCAAAGCCGCGGTGACCGACCCGTCGGGCTCGTCGTCGCTGTCGTTTGCGGTGGCGATAGTGAGGGTCGCCTGGGTGGTGCCTGACAAGACCGTCGCGGTGCGCGTTCCGGTTGTGACACCGAAATCGCCCGATGCGGTGATGGCCACGGCCACATCGAGGTCGGCTGCCGGTTGCGGCGTCGCGGTGATGGTGAACACTGCGCTGGTGCCCTCAATGCCCCCTGAGCTGGCCGTGATGTCCACCTGCGGCGGCGGATCGTCGTCGTCGGCAACAGCGACCGTGGCGGTCCTGTCAGCGCCCAGGTCATAGCCGGCGCCGTCGACGAGCGTGGCCGTGACCGACCCGTCGGGCTCGTCAGCGGTGTCGTCAGCGGTAGCGACCGATAGGGCCGCCGACCCCAATGTCGGGATCGTCACCGTGCGGGCGCCGGTCGTCGCACCGAAGTCACCTGTGGCCGACACCGTCACATCGACCGCCATCGGGCTCGCCGGCGCGGGAACCGCGGTGACGGTGAATGTCGCGTCGTGGCCCTCGGTGACGTCGGTGCCGGCTGCGATGGTGACCACCGGCGGCGGATCGTCGTCGTCGGCCACGTTGACCGTCGCAGTGCTGCTCGTGCCCAGGTCGTAGGCGGCGCCGTCGACCAGCGTGGCGGTGACCGACCCGTCGGCCTCTTCGACACTGTCATCCCTGGTCGCAACGGGGTAGACCGCGGCACCGTTGCTCAAGACCAGGGTTCGCTGTCCCGACCGATAGGCGAAGTCGCCGCTTTGGGAGATGTCCATGGTGATGGTGATCGGGCTCGCCGGTGCAGGGACCACGGTCACGGTGAACGCCGCGGCGGCGCCCTCGGTGATGTCGCCGCCGGCGACGATGCTGACCACCGGCAGGGCGGTGATGATGGTGCCGATGGCCGCGGGCACACGGAAGGCGTTCGCGGCGCCGGGGGCCCATGCGACCTGCAATTTCACCGTGTCGGAGTCTTTGGTGGGCACGCTCACCGTCGCGTGTGTGTCGCCGGGCTCGAAAGTGACCTTTTGGGTATTCCCGTCGATCTCGCTGCCGCGACCGATGTAGTAGTGAGCCACCACCGAACCAGACGCACGA
This sequence comes from Acidimicrobiales bacterium, assembly GCA_965208505.1. GTDB lineage: Bacteria > Actinomycetota > Acidimicrobiia > Acidimicrobiales > Bin134 > Poriferisocius. Next base: position 3,583,283 of record OZ242339.1, on the reverse strand, counting down.
CAACTCAAACTGAACTCGAACACCAACATCCCACCCCGCGCCGCACTCGCATCAGCCACCGACACCGTCGGGCGGCCGTCGCACACCGGCGGGAGGTCCTGGTCGGTGATGGTGATGGTTGCCGACCCGCCTGCCGTGATGCCGCCCGCGACCCCAGTGTGGGTGGGCGCTCTTGTTCCGGTGCCGAACGAGAACGTAATGGGCCGGTCAAACGTCTCGTCGTCGTCGACAGCCTCGAAGCGCATCACCGCGGTGCGCCCGCCGGCGGTGAACTCCACCGCGGTGGTCTTGCCGTAGCCGGTGCGCGTCACCCCCGGCCCGGCCGGATCGCCCAACAACCAGTCACTGCCCGGCACACCTGTCACCGTTATCGGCACGCTGACCGTCTCGCCTGCTCTGAGCGCCCGGCTCAAAGCGATCCTGAAGTCTGTCGCGCCGCCGTTCTCAGACACCGAGGCGTCCGCCGCCGACAGCGTGATCGCGACGCTCGCCGGGCCGTCGTCGTCGGCCACCGCGACGGTCGCGACCGCGGCCGCGCCGAGGTCGTACTCGAGGCCGTCTGCCACAGTCACGGTGACCGATCCGTCGACCTCGCCGGCCGAGTCGTCGGCCGTCGCGACCGACATCACAACGCGGCCCGAAGCGGGGACCGTGACCGTCCGCGTGCCGACAGTGACGCCGAAGGCGCCCTGCTGGGCCACCGTCACGCTCACCGCCAGATCAGCCGAAGGCACCGGGTCGGCGGTGAGGGTGAACTGCACGGCGGAACCCTCGGTGACCGCGGGGCCCGCCGCTATGGAAACCCGAATCCTCGAAGCGTCGTCGTCGAACACGGCCACGGTCGCCGACGGAACCGGCGGCGGCGTGTAGTCGGTGCCTGGGGTGACTGTGACGGTGACCGAACCGTCGGCTTCCGCATCGCTGTCGTCTGTCGTGCTCAGCGCCAACACCGCGCTGCCCGACGCGGGGATGGTGACCGTCCGCACGCCAGTGACTACGCCGTAGGCGCCCTGCTGGGCCACCGTGACGCTCACCGCCAGATCACCCGACGGTGCCGGGTCGGCGGTGAGGGTGAACTGCGCGGCGGAACCCTCGGTGACCGCGGGGCCCGCCGCTATGGAGACAACCGGGGCGGACTCGTCGTCGTCGATCCTTACCGTGACCGCGGCGGGGTCGGCCACGCCGTTGCCTCCGCTGGCGGTCGCGGACACCACGAAGGTCTTCGCTGCCTGCCCCGAGAGCTCGTACACGTCGTTCTGCGACGCGGCGAACGCCATAGACCCCGAGTTCGCGGTCGAGCCTGCCGGGATCGTCAACACCGCCGGCGAGCTGAGCCACCCATCGCTGGCCACCGCCGGAGCAACAGCAGACGCGGACAGGTCGACGGTCACATCCTCAGACGACAAGCCGCTTAGCCGCGCGGTGACCTCCACTGAACCGCCCTCGACCACCGACGCCGGGGCGTGCAACGCCAGCGTGGGCAGCGGATCGTCGTCGGAGATCGCCACCACCGTCAGCTGCGACGCGGCCCGGTACCCCACCGGCAAAGAGTGCAGCCTGACAGCGAACGTCTCGGAACCCTCGTGGACGGTGTCTTGGTTGATCGAAATCTGGCCGGTGGCCGACGACGACCCCTTGGGCACCGTGATCGACGTCGGCGCCGAGAAGTCGGCGCCCGCTTCAGCCGTCACGCCCCCGAACGCCAGCGGGACCACCAGATCCTTCTCCAGCGCCGGGCCGCCCACCGACACCGTCACATCCAAACTCCCGCCCTCAGCGACGCTCGCCGCCCCGAAAGACAGCGAAACCGGCTTCGTAGGCACGCTCGTGTGCCCCGTCACCTCGACGCTCCACGAGCTGACAACCTGCCTGAAGCCAGTGCCGCAATACGCGATGTACCAAAACGGGTTCGAGAGGAAGAAGGAACGGTCGGAGCAATCCGGCCAAGTCGGCATGTGCTGGATTCTCAGCTTCCAGGTGCCCCTCGGGTTCTCGCCCAGGTGGCGCGACGATCCGAAGTCGAACGAGCCCCGCAACGAGCACGCGGCCGCAAAGCACGAGTCCCTCTCAGGCGAAAGGAGCGACTCGGTGCCCGTCGGCGACACCAGCGTCCACCGGTAGGCGCGGAAGTCCGACATGTCGCCGGCGACGGTTACCTTGACGTGCTCTGTGAAATCGATGGCCGTCTGCAAGTCCAGGGCCAACTCGATTTCATGGCCGCGCCCCGGCAGCGACACATCGCCGGCGTGCGAAGCCATGAAGGTCTGCATCGAGGGCAGCAGCGTCCAGCTCGCCGCGGCATCCACGGCGGCCTCAGCATCTACCAAACCGAAGCCGTACTTGTGGTTGAACGGGTACAACTCGGCCACCAGCTCCGTCGAGCTGTACTTCCTCGCACCGCTCAGCCAGCCCGAGTCCCGCGGGTCGACCTTTTGCGCCGTGTCGGCCAGGATCACCTTCACATCCCGCCATGTCAACTCGGCGTTCAAGCTGCGCATCAACGCAATCACGCCCGACACCATCGGCGCTGCCGCGCTGGTGCCCCCGAAGGCGTCGCTGTAATAGTTCTGGCCCATCGGCGCCAAGATCCCCGCTCGGCCCGGAGGACCGTTCGACAGCCCGCACACCCACAGATTGGGACCCTTCTCGGAGTACCACGCCAATTTCCCCGTCATGTCCACCGCGCACGCCGAGATGATGGCTCGATAGTTGTTCCCAGCCTCCAAGCCTGACCAACCGAGCGGGCCGCCGTTGCCGGCCGCCGTCACGTAGGAAGTCCCCTTGCCGCCGAACCCCTGCTGAAGGCCGGTCTCCAATGCCCGCTGATAAATCGAGCCCTTCTTCGAGAGCCCCGGCCAATCGATGGCGCCGTAGCTCATGTTGACCACCGCCACCGTCGCCATGTTGAGCGTCAGCGCCTCGGCTTCTCGCGCGGCCGAGGAGTTGTCCAACAGGTTGTAGTTCACCAGCGTGGCCCGGGGCGCGACGCCGCGCCCGCCCACCGCGTTGTCGCGGGCACCCACAACCCCAGCAACCGCAGTGCCGTGAAAGGCAGCGTCTCGGGTGGTCTCCGAGGTGAAACCGCCCCAGTTCGTGCTCCGGCTGGCATCCACGTTGTCCCTGAGATCCTCGTGGTTCGGATTCCAGGTACGGTCCACCACCGCCACAGTCACCCCGGCCCCCATCGTCGCGGACCACGCATCGCCGAGGTTGATGTCGATAAGCGGTTCCCTGGCCCCATAGTAGAAACCGGCAGCGTCGTCATACCGGAAGTCGCCAGACGCGTCCAGATACCACTGGCAGCTCGACAGCTCGTCGACCCAAAGGTCGGTGTATGCGTTGCACCGCCGCCTCGCAGCCGCGGTCTGCGAAACGTAGTCGTCCGAGGCGTCCAACAGGTCCTGCCCCACCTCGAACGGGGTGAACGTGTTGGGAACCGCGGTGTCGACACCGGGCTCGGCCGACAACGCGTCCGCCAGACGCAGCGACTCAGCATCCGACACCGTCCTCACCAAGAACCCGTTCGGCAACTCGCCCAGCGGCGACACCCACCCCGGCGCGACGCCATGGCGGCCCCACACCGCCTCGATTGCCGATCCGCCCACATGTGGACCGAACAGCACATTCACGCCGCCCACCAAGAGATGCGGCTCGCCGGTGTCGGACACGAACCATGTGCCCGGCTTCGCCGCCGAACCCGCCGCGGACGCAGACGCATTCGAGGTTCCCGCGCCGGGCGCGTACGCAGTCGCCGCCACCGACGCCGCCAACGAACGCGCCTCGCCCAGCTCCGCGACCTCGGCCGCGTCCAACAAACGCAGCGGAGTCTCGCGCACACCGTCACGCATGACCCACACGCCGTCGGGCCCCACCAGGTCCAAGACACCCAACTCCTGCACGGCCTCGCCCAGTTCCGGACCTCCGAGCCCGTCCTCTGGGGCCAGCCCGTCCTCTGGGGCCAGCCCGTCCTCTGGGGCCAGGCCATCCTCGACGCCGAGCGGGGTCTGCTGCTGCGGCACCGACGAAAACCGCTGTGACGCGCCCACCCCAGGCACACCGGCCAGCACTCCGCCTAACAGCGCCAACACCACGCCAACCGCCGTGAATCGCACAACCCGAACTGCGTCTCTCACGGTCCTCAAATCATGATTCATACCTGCGGTCCCGCCGGCCTGTTTGGCACCCGATATTTCCGATAGATCATGGGCGGGAGATTAGTTGGTGATGGTGGCTGTGGCTTTGGCTGTGTTGTTGGCGGCGCCGATGAGGTACACGATGTGGAACTCGATGTCCGCGTCGATGCCCGCGGTGGGCACGTTGACGGTTGCGGCGGTTTCGCCGCCTTTGATGGTGATGGTGATGACGCTGCCGAGGCGGCGGTCGTGGGCGACGGCGTAGTAGACGGTGACGTCGCGTTTTGAGCGGCAGCTCAGGCTGATCTCGAATTGGAGGTCTTGGCCTTGGCGGGCTGTGGCGTCGGCCACCGACACCCTGGGGCTGCCAGCGCAGTCTGGGATAGCGGGTTCGGGCGGCGGGTCGTCGTCGTCTGCGATCGGCGCGGCCCGCGACGCGTGGGTGCCGATGGTGTAGCCGCTGCCCGCCACCAGGGTGGCGGTGATCGACCCGTCGGGCTCATCCGCGCCGTCGTCTGTGGTGGCCACCGTCAGGGCGGCCTGGGTGGCACCTTGGGGGATCGTCACCGTCTGCGTGCCTGCTGTGACACCCCAGTCGCCTGATGAGGCGATGTCCACGGTGATGTCGAGAGCGACTGCGGCCGGCGACGACGCGGTGATGGTGAACACGGCGTCTGCGCCCTCGGTCCCGCCTGTGGCGGCGGTGATGTCGATCTCGGGGGGCGGGTCGTCGCTGTCGATGATGACGACGGTGGTGGACCCGTCGGCGCGCTCAACGCCGTCGGGACCCCACGAGATGCCCAGCGTGACCCCGGTTGTGCTGCCGTTCAGCGTCGGCGCCCGGGCGCCGGTCCCAAAAGACACAGTGATCTCGTGATCGTCCCAGTCGCTGTCGGCCAAAGCAGTCAACGCCAACTCGACGCGCTGGTCGCCGGGGCCGAAGACCACCTCGAAGTCGTTCGCGAACACCGCGTCTGGATCGTTGAGATCGCGCATCGTCCAATGCGTGCCCTCGTCGCCGCCGGTCACGCTCAACGGCACCGTAAGCGTCTCCCAGTCGCGCATCGTCCGCGTCAGACCGATGTTCAGCCCGGCCTGGTTGTCATAGCCGGTGCCGTCTTCCTCGATCGACCTCGAGAAGAAGATCATGTACACCGTCAACGGATCCACATCATCATCAGACACCCCCACCGACGCAGTTCCCTGCGCGGCAGAGACCGTGTACCCCGCATCCGCGCCCGGCGCGTCCAACGACACCGTGACAGAACCATCGGCCTCGTCCACGGAGTCGCCGGTCGTGGCGACGGTGAGAGTCACCGTGCCGCCCGCAGGCACGTTCACGGTGCGCTGGCCGACCGTGGCCCCGTAATCGCCCGCCGCGGTCACCGTCACCGCCACCTGCACCGCCGCCGCGGGGATGGCGGTAACCGTGAACACCGCGTCGGCCCCCTCGGTGAAGTCGCCTTCCGCCGCGATGCTGATCTCGGGGATCACCAACGGCGGGTCGTCATCGTCGAGAACCTGCACCGTCTCCGACGCCAGCGGGCCGACCGTGTAACCGCTGCCCGTAACCAAAGACGCGGTGACCGACCCATCGGGCTCGTCGACGCTGTCGCTCGCGGTAGCGATGGTCAGCGTCGCCGCTGAGGCACCCGATTGGATCGTCACGGTGCGCGTTCCAGGAGTGACGCCGAAATCGCCCGATGCGGTGATGGCCACGGCCACATCGAGGTCGGCCGTCGGCTGCGGCGCAGCGGTGATGGTGAACACCACATCAGTGCCCTCGGTCCCCCCTGAACTGGCCGTGATGTCCACCTGCGGCGCCGGATCGTCGTCGTCGGCCACGGCGACCGTGGCGGTCTTTTCAGCTCCTAGGTCGTAGCCGGCGCCGTCCACCACAGTCGCGGTGACCGACCCGTCCGGCTCGTCGACATTGTCATCCCGGGTCGCGACCGAGTAGACCGTGGCCGCGCCGCTCAGCACGACGGCTCGCCGCCCTACGCCATAGGCGTAGTCGCCGCTTTGGGAGACGTCCATGGTGACGGTGATCGGGCTCGCCGGTGCAGGGACCACGGTCACGGTGAACGTCGCGGCGGCGCCCTCAGTGATGTCGCCGTCGGCGCCGATGCTGACCACCGGAAGGGTTTCGGTAACGGTGCCGGTGGCCGCGGGCACACGGAGGGCGTTCGCGGCGCCGGGGGCGTATGCCACCTGAAATTTCACCTTGTCGGAGTCCTTGGTGGGCACGCGCACCGTCGCGGATGTGTCGCCGGGCCCGAACGTGACGCTCCGGGTCGACCCGTCGATCTCGCTGCCGCGACCGATGTAATAGTGAGCCACCAAGGCACGGCTGAATCGGCAGCTGAGCGTGACGCGGAACTCGAGGTCCTCGCCCCGCACCGCGGTGGCGTCGGCCACCGACACCGTCGGCCGGCCTTCGCACACCGGCGGGAGGTCGTTGTCGGCGATGGTGACGGTGACCGGCCCGCCCAACCCGAGGACGCCGGCGACGCCGGAATGGGTCGGTGCCCGGTCGCCGGCACCGAACGCGAACGTGATGGGCCGGTCGAACATGGCGTCGTCGTCTATCGCCTCGAAACGCATCACCGCGACGCGCCCGCCCGCTGTGAAATCAACCGCAGTGGCGCTGCCATAGCCGGCACGCGTCACGCCCGGCCCGGCCGGATCGCCCAACAACCAGTCGCTGCCCGGCACACCCGTCACCGTGATCGGCACGCTGACCACCTCGCCGGCTACCAGCGCCCGGCTCAAAGCGATCTCCAAATCGGTCGCGCCCCCATTCTCAGAAATCGAGGCGTCCCCCGCCGACAAAGACACCGCCACCGGCACCAGGCCGCCGTCGTCGTCGGCCACCACGACCGTCGCCGTGCTGCTGGTGCCCAGGTCGTAGTCGAGACCGTCGACCACACTCACGATGACCTTCCCGTCGGGCTCGCCGAGCGAGTCATCTGTTGTCGCCACCGACAGCACAACTCGGCCCGAAGCGGGGACCGTCACCGACCGCGGGCCTTCAGCGACGCCGAACGCGCCTCGCTGGGCCACCATCACGCCCACCGCCAGATCAGCCGACGGCGCCGGGTCGGCGGTGAGGGTGAATTCCGCCACCGAGCCCTCGGCGACGGCGTCGCCCGCGGCGATCGACACCCGAAGCCTCGCAGCGTCGTCGTCGAACACAGCCACGCTCGCTCTCGGCGGCGTCGGCGGCGTGTAATCAGCCCCCGCTGCGACCGTCACGGTGACCGACCCATCGGGCTCCGCAGCCGAGTCGCCGGTCGTCCTCACCGACAGAACGGCGTTGCCCGAAACGGGAATGGTCACCGTCCGCACGCCGGTGGTGACACCGAAGGCACCCTGCTGGGCCACCGTCACGCCCACCGCCAGACCAGCCGACGGCACCGGAACGGCAGTGAGGGTGAACTCCGCCGCGGAACCCTCCGCCACGGCTGGGCCCCCGACGATGGAGACCACCGGGGCGGACTCGTCGTCGTCGATCCTCAACGAGATCGCTGCCGGGTCGGCCACGCCGTTGCCGCCGCCGACGGTCGCGGACACCTCGAACGTCTTCGCCGCCGACCCGGAAAGCTCATACACATCGTTCTGCGACGCCGCGAACGCCACCGACCCCGAACTCGCCGTCGACCCCGCCGGAACCCTCAACACCGCCGGCGAGGCCAGCCACCCATCGCTGGCCACCGCCGGGGCGACAGCAGACGCAGACAGGTCAGCGGTCACATCCTCAGACGACAAGCCGCTGAGCTGTGCGGTAATCGCCGCCGAACCGCCCTCGACCACCGACGCGGCAGCATGCAGAGTCAATGTCGGCAGCGGATCGTCGTCGTCGATCGTCACTACAACCGGCTGCGACGCGGACCGGTACCCCCGCGGCAAAGCGCTCAGCATGACCGCGAACGCCTCCTCCCCCTCGTGCACGACGTCTTGGGCGATCGAAATCTGGGCGGTCGCCGAAGACAACCCCTTCGGCACCGTGATCGACGCCGGCACTGTGTAGTCGGCGCCCGCCTCAGCGGTCACGCCGGCGAACGCCAGCGGGACCACCAGATCCTCAGTCGGCGCCGGGCCGCCCACCGACACCGCCACATCCACGCTCTCGCCCTCCGCAACGCTCGCCCCCGCAACCGTCAAAGTGACCGGCTCCGTCGGCCCGCGCGTGTGCCCCGTCACCTCGACGCCCCACAAGCTGATGACCTCCCCGAAGCCAGTGCCGCAGTACGGGCGGTTCCAGGATGGGAAACGGCCGCAGTCCGGCCAAGTCGGCATGTGCTGGACTCTCAGCTTCCACGCGCCCCTCGCGTTCTCGCCCAGATGGCGCGACGACCCGAAATCGAACGAGCCCCGCAACGAGCACCCGCCCGCCAAGCAATAGCTGGCTTCCGGCGCCAGGAGCGACTCGGCGCCCGACGGGGACACCAGCGTCCACCGGTAGTCGCGGACGTCCGCTATGTCGCCGGCGACGGTGACCTTGACGTGCTCGGTGAAATCGATGCTCGTCTGCAAATCCAACGTCAGCTCGATCTCCCCGCCGCGCCCCGGCAGCGGCACATCGCCGATGTGCGAAGCCGCGAAGGTCTGCATCGGGGGCAAAAGCGCCCAGGCGGCCGCGGCATCAACCGCGGCCTCGGCGTCAACCAAACCGAAGCCGTACCGGTGGCTGAACGAGTAGGACTCGGCCACCGGCCCCATAGAGCTGTACTTTCGAGCGCCGCTCAGCCAGTGGGAGTCCTGCGGGTCTACCTTGCGCGCCGTGTCGGCCAAGATCACCTTCACATCCCGCCACGTCAACTCGGCGTTCACGCTGCGCATCAGCGCGATCACCCCCGACACCATCGGCGCAGCCGCGCTGGTGCCCCCGAAGGTGTCGCTGTAGTGATTGTTGCCCACCGGCGCCAAGACCCCTGCTTGGCCGTCATCCCTTGACAACCCGCACACCCACAGATTGGGACCCTCCTCGGAGTAACTCGCCAATCTGCCCGTGGACGCCACCGCGCACACCGTGATCATGCCGCGATAGTTGTTCGCGGCCTCGAAGGCCGACCAGACGCGTCGTGTGTTAGCTTCGCGGCCGTTGCCGGCCGACTTCACAAGGGGAGTCCCCTTGCCGCCGAACCCCAGTTCGAGGCTGGTCTCCAAAGCCCGCTGAAAGATCAAGCCCTCCGGAGCGAGCCCCTGCTGAGATCTCTTGCCGTAGCTGTGGTTGGCCACCGCCACCGTCTCCATGTTGAGTGTCAGCGCTTCGGCTTGCCTCGCGTCGGAATAGCTCCTCAACAGGCCGTAGTTCACCAGCGTGGCCCGGGGGGCGACGCCGCGCCCGCCCACCGCGTTGTCGCGGGCGCCCACAACCCCGGCAACCGCAGTGCCGTGAGAAATACCCCCTTCGCCTGGGGTGCAGCAGCCCCAGTTAGTGCTCCTCTGGGTGTCCACGTTGTCCCTGAGGTCCTCGTGGTCCGCATTCCAAGTGCCGTCCACCACCGCCACCGTCACCCCGGCCCCCATCGTCGTGGACCACACATCGCCGATGTTGATATCGATCACCGGATCCCAGGCCTGTAAACGGCGATCGGCAACGTCGTCATACCGGTAGTCGCCAGACGCGTCCAGATACCACTGGCAGCTCGACAGCTCGTCGGCCCAAAGGTCGGTGTACGCGTTGCACCGTCGCCTCGCAATCGCCGTCTTCGCGCGATGTCTGAACGAGTAACCCGACGAGACCTGCCCCACCTCGAATGGCGTGAACGTGTTGGGAACCGCGGCCTCGACACCCGGCTCGGCCGACAATGCGTCCGCCAGACGCAGCGATTCGGCGTCGGACACCGTCTTCACCAAGAAGGCGTTCGGCAGCTCGCCCAGCGGCGACACCTGCCCCGACGCGACACCGTGGCGGCCCCACACCGCCTCGATATCCGGCCCGCCCACCTCCGGAGCGAACAGCACGTTCACGCCGCCCACCAACAGATGCGGCTGTCCGGTGTCGGACACAAACCAGGTGCCCGGCGTCGCCGCCGCTGCGGCCCCCGCCGCCGAAGCCCCCGACGCGTTCCCGACCGCCCCCGGCGCATACGCGCTCGCCGCCGACGAAGCCGCCAACGACCGGGCATCGCCCAGCTCCGCTATCTCGGCCGCGTCCAACAGACGCAGCGGAGTCTCACGCCCGCCGTCGCGCATGACCCACACGCCGTCGGACCCCACCAGGTCCAAGACACCCAACTCCTGCACGGCCTCGCCCAGTTCCGGACCGTCCAACCCGTCCTCAGGCGCCAAACCGTCCTCCAGAGCCAGCCCGTCCCCCGCACCCGGCGCGGCTTCCCGCGGCGCAACATCGCCGTCACGCGCTGAGAGCTCACCACCTGACGCGGGCGGCCCCGGCTCGACGGACCAGAGCGCGGCGCTGTACGACTCGCCCTCGGCGGCAAGCGGAACACGCGGCTGCTGCGCCGACGCCGATTGCGGTGACGCGCCCGCCGCGGGCACGGCCAACACCCCGCCCAACAGCGCCAACACCAAGCACAAGGCGTTGAATCGCACAACCCGGACCTTGACCACCATGGTCCCTCAACCCTAATTCACTCACCGCAGCGAACCCGCAGACCACGCCCGCCAGACAACCAACGGCACTCTGACGCTCACGGCTTGACACGACAGCATCTGACAGGCCCCGCGGCGAGGAAGCCCGTGAGCAGGCAGCGGCCAAGCCGCTGCATGACCGCGGACGCCGGCGGAGCGGCACCCGTCGCCGACGGATCAGTCGGTGATGGTGGACGTCGCCTTGGCCGTGTTGTTGGCGGCGCCGATCGTGTACAGCACATGAAACCCGATGGCCTTGTCCACCCCGGCGGTGGGCACGCTCACGGCGGCATCGATGCCGCCGCCGGCGATGGTGACGATGTCGCCCGCGCTGAAGCTGCCGCCGTGGGAGATGAAGTAATAGACGGTGACCGCACCACTCGAGCGGCAGCTCAGGCTGATCACGAACTCGAGGTCATCGCCTCGTGCGGCTGTCGCGTCGGCGACCGAAACCGTCGGCTTGCCGGTGCAGTCGGCGACGGCGGGCTCGGGCGGCGGATCGTCGTCATCAGCGATCTGCGCTGTCTGCGTCGATTGCCGGCCGACGGTGTAGCCGCTGCCCGCCCTCAGCGTCGCGGTGATCGACCCGTCCGGCTCGTCGACGCTGTCATCGGTCGTGGCCACCGTCAGGGTGGCCTGGGTGGCACCTTGGGGGATCGTCGCGGTGCGCGTGCCGGTGGTTGCGCCCCAGTCGCCGGTTGAGGCGATGTCCACGGTGATGTCGAGAGCGGCTGTTGCGGGCGCCGACGCGGTGACCGTGAACGTCGCAGCCGTGCCCTCGGTGCCGCCCGTCGCGGCGGTGACGTTGATCTCCGGCGGCGGCTCGTCGCTGTCGATGATGACCACGGTGGTGGACCCGTCGGCGCGCTCGACGCCGTCGGGACCCCACGAGATCCCCAAGATCACACCCTCGGTGCTGCCGTTCAGCGTCGCCGCCCGGCTGCCGGTGCCATACCACACAGTGATCTCCTGATCGACCCAGTCGCTGTCATCCACAGCCGTCAACGCCAACTCGACGCGCTGATCGCCCGGCCCGAAGGTCACCTCGAAGTCGTTCGCGAACACCGCGTCGGGATCATGGAGATCACGCATCGTCCAATGCGTGCCCTCATCGCCGCCAGTCACCCGCAACGGCACCGTGACCGTCTCCCACGACCGCAACGTGCGCGTCAAACCGATGTTCAGCCCCGCCTGATTGTCATAGCCGGTGCCGTCCTCGTCGATCGACCTCGAAAAGAAGATCATGTACACCGTCAACGGATCCACATCGTCATCAGACACCGCCACCGACGCAGTGCCGCCGCTCGACGAGACCGTGTAGCCCGCATCCACCGCGGGCGCGTCCAAAGAGACCGACACCGATCCGTCGGCCTCGTCGACGCCGTCGCCGACAGTTGGGATGGTGAGCGTCGCCGTCGCCGCGTCCGCCGCGAAGCTCACCGTCTGCGAACCGACCGCGGCACCCCAGTCGCCCTGCGACGACACCGTGACAGCCACATCGAGCCCTGCGGTCGGCGGCGGATCAGCGATCAGCGTGAACACCGCGCCGCCGCCCTCGCTCACATCGCCGCCTGCCGCGACGGAGACCACAGGCACCGGCACATCCGGCGGCACCGGAACATCCTGCGGGGTCGCCGGGGCATCGTCCGGCGGCACCGGAACATCCTGCGGGGTCGCCGGGGCATCGTCCGGCGGCACCGGAACATCCTGCGGCGTCGTCGGGGCATCGTCCGGCGTCGTCGGGGCCTGCGCGGCTTCGAGCGCGGTGAGCTCGACGACTACCTCGTCCCACACCGGGCTGCTGTGAGTGTCAGCCATCTGCTGGGCCTGGGCGGCGGTCATCGCGCCGCCCGCAACGCCAGCTGCGTCGAGCACCCCGAACGCGACCAGCACCCGCTGCCAACGATTCACATGCGCCGCGCCGTGATGAACCTGCGAAGCCAGGTACTCCACCTTCGCTACCACACCGGGATCGACCGTGTAACCCTGCGGCGCCGCGTCGCCCTCGCCGTCGCCGCTGTCGTCGAGGGACCCGGTCGGCTCGTCGTCGTCGACAATGTCCGCGCTCAGCGACGACACCGCGCCCACCGTGTACCCGTCGCCGGGCTGCACGCTCACGGTGACCAACCCGTCCGCCTCATCGACATCATCGTCTGTGGTCGCGACCGTCACCGTCGCAGAGCCGCCAGCGCCGATCGTGACCGTACGCGACCCGACCGCCGCGCCGAAATCGCCCGAACCGGTCACCTCGACAGTCACATCGAGATCAGCCTGAGGCGCCGGGACAGCCGACAGCGTGAACACCGCATCAGTGCCCTCAGTGCCGCCCGACGCCGCAGACACCGACACCGCCGGCTCCGGCGTGTCCGCGTCGCTGGTGATCCCCCCCGCCCGCTGCCCGGCCGGATCCAGAGGGCAATACGGCTCACCGTCAGCAGTGTCGATCCCCGGCTTGTCCCCACAATACTTCAACACCGGATACTGCGACGACGACCCGAAATCCCACGGATCATCACCGGGGCCGATCTCGTCCCAGTCCGCGTAGATGCCCGTATAACCCGTGGGGGCCTGCAACTGCGCCGTCGTGTAGCCCACCCCCAACCCCGGGCTAGCCGCCTGACCGGATGTCTCCACATCCCAGTAATTCGAACCCTCACCAGACGAGATACTCGAGTGGACGATCTGACCGCCCAGCCCGCCGACACCGATGGCTCCCTGCGGCGCCGAGACCTGCCCGATCGCGTAGCTGGCACGCGGCCAGTCAACCAGAGCGGGTGCCCACATCGACCCGAGCAAGCCGCCGACAGATCTCACGAACACGCCGTCCACCTTGCATCTGCTTGCTCCGGTGGCGGTCACCGAACCGGTGGCATAGGCCGCCCGGATGTGGCCGTCGATCCGCCGCCCGATGAGCCCTCCCCCTACGCAGTGTGCCGTCACGTCGCCGGTGGCGTAGCTCGCAATAGCACCGGGTCCCGCGTTGAGGATCCCGATCAAGCCGCCCACAAGCGCCATGCCGGTCACGTCGCCGGTGGCGTAGCTCTCGACCACAGCGCTGAAGTTCCAGCTCGCCCCGACCAGGCCCCCGACTTCGGTCCTGCTGCCGGTCACGTCGACATCGGACCACACACCGCTGACAACGCCCCCCTCCACCGTGCCTGCCAGCGCCCCCACATGACGGTTGCCGCGCACCCCGCTGTCGGAGTTGGGGGCCGGCAGCCCCACATTGCGCACATGCCCGCCAGGGCCGACATAGCCGAACAGCCCCACATACCGCCGATCAGGATCGTCGATGAACAAATTCGAGATCGTGCGGCCGTTGCCCTCGAACACCGCAGTGAACATGCGAGCACGCGAATTTGGCCCGCTAGTACCCGCGTAGTCCATAAAACGCCAATCCGCATCCCAATCGCGGATCGCCTCGCCGCCCATCAACGGGAACCAGCCCAGGCCGCCGTTCCAGAAGGTGTCACCCGCGTCGGCCTGCCCGTTGGCGTTGGTGTCGAAGTCCAAGTCCGCGGCCAGCTCATAGCCGACACACCCATCAGCCGGGCAGCCCATGCCCGCCATTGCGTTCGGGAACGCTGCCGCATGCTTCGTAGCGCCGTCGGGGTCATGACCGGTGCGGCCCGCAATATCGGGCGGATACACGTCGGCGGTGCCGTCGCCGTTGAGATCCCACCGGATCGCGTTCAACTGCGCCAAGCTCGAAACCTCGATCAAACCGTCATCGTCGACGTCGTAATCCACCGCCGGAGGGGGATTCTGCGCCCACGCCGGACCTGCCGACACTGGCACCACCAACCCAGCCGCCAACACCACAGCCGCCAAACCCTTGGCAACCACACCGCCGATCCTCATTAACAACCTCATTAACAACCTCTCTTCGATTAGGGGGACTTCGGTCAGGGGGTGATGGTGGCTTTGGCTTGGGCGGTGTAGTTGGCGGCGCCGATGAGGTACACGATGTGGAACTCGATGTCTGCGTCGATGCCCGCGGTGGGCACGTTCACGGTAGCGCCGGTTTCGCCGCCTTTGATGGTGATGGTGATGACGCTGCCGAGGCGGCGGTCGTGGGCGACGGCGTAGTAGACGGTGACGTCGCCCGTCGAGCGGCAGCTCAAGCTGATCTCGAACTGGAGGTCGTCGCCTTGGCGGGCGGTGGCGTCGGCCACGATTACCCTCGGGGCGGCGGCGCAGTCCGCTATGGCGGGTTCGGGCGGCGGGTCGTCGTCGTCGGCGATGTGCGCGGTCTGTGATGGCTGAGGGCCGATCTCGTAGCCGCTGCCTGCTGCGATGGTGGCAGTGATCGACCCGTCGGGCTCGTCGGCGCTGTCGTCGGTCGTGGCGATGGTGAGGGTGGCCTGGGTGGTGCCTTGGGGGATCGTCACCGTCTGCGTGCCTGCTGTGACACCCCAGTCGCCTGTTGTCGCGACGTAGACGTTGACGTCGAGGTCGGCTGTTGTGGGCGCCGACGCGGTGACGGTGAACGTCGCGTTCGTGCCTTCGGTGCCGCCCGCGGCAGCGGTAATGTCGATCTGCGGGGGCGGGTCGTCGCTGTCCACGATGACCACGGTGGTGGACCCGTCAGCCCGCTCAACTCCGTCGGGCCCCCACGAGATGCCCAAAGTCACGCCGTCGGTGCTGCCGTTCAGCGTCGGCGCCCGACTGCCGGTGCCGTACCACACAGTGATCTCCTGATCGTCCCAGTCGCTGTCATCCACAGCCGTCAACACCAACTCAGCACGCTGATCACCCGGCTCCAGCACAACACCGTGATCACCCGGCCCGAAGACCACCTCGAACTCATTCGCGAACACCGCATCGGGATCGTTGAGGTCGCGCATCGTCCAATGCGTGCCCTCGTCGCCGCCGGTCACGCTCAACGGCACCGTGAGCGTCTCCCACGACCGCAAAGCGCGAGTCGGGGCGATTCTCAGGTGCGCCTGATTGTCATCGCCGGTGCCGTCCTCAGCGATCGACCTCGCAAAGAAAATCATGTACACCGTCAACGGATCCACATCATCATCAGCCACCGCAACCGACGCCTCGCCCTGGCCGTCCGACACCTCATACCCCGCATCCGCACCAGGCGCGTCCAGCGTGGCGGTGACCGACCCGTCGGCCTCGTCGACGCTGTCGCCGGTCGTGGCGACGGTGAGAGTCGCCGTGCCGCCCGCAGGCACGTCTACGGTGCGCGCCCCGGTCACGGCCCCGTAGTCGCCGGCCGCGGTGACCGTTACCGCTACTTGCACCGCGGCGGCGGGGGTGGCGGTGATGGTGAACACCGCGTCGGCCCCCTCGGTCACATCCCCAGCAGCCGCGATGCTGACCTCGGGGATCACCAGCGGCGGGTCGTCGTCGTCGAGAACCTGCACCGTCTCCGACGCCAGCGGGCCGACCGTGTAACCGGCGCCAGCCGCCAAAGTCGCAGTCACGCTGCCGTCCGGCTCGTCATCACTGTCATCGGTCGTCGCCACCGTCAGCGTCGCCTGGGAGGTGCCCGACAAGATTGTCGCGGTGCGCGAACCGGTTGCGACGCCGAAATCGCCTGATGCGGTGATCGCCACGGCCACATCGAGGTCGGCTGCTGGCTGCGGCGCCGCGGTGATGGTGAACACTGCGCTGGCGCCCTCGGTTCCCCCCGAGCTGGCCGTGATGTCCACCTGCGGCGGCGGATCGTCGTCGTCGGCCACGTCGACTGTGGCGGTCTTGTCAGCGCCCAGGTCGTAGCCGGTGCCGTCGACCAGCGTGGCGGTGACCGAACCGTCGGCCTCATCCGCGCTGTCGTCAGCGGTAGAGACCGAGAGCGTCGCCGACCCCGAGGTCGGGACCGTCACCGTGCGGGCGCCGGTCGTCGCGCCGAAGTCCCCGACAGCCGACACCATCACATCAACCGCGATCGGGCTCGCCGGCGCGGAAACCGCGGTGACGGTGAACGTCGCGCTGTGGCCCTCGGTGACGCCGCCGCCGGCTGCGATGGTCACCACCGGCGGCGGATCGTCGTCGTCGGCGACGCCCACCGTCGCGGTGCTGCTAGTGCCCACGTCGTAGCCGGGGCCGTCTGCCAGTGACGCCGTCACTGACCCATCTGCCTCAACTATCGCATCGTTGGAGGTCGCTACCGCGAACGTCACCGACCCCTGTATAGGGACCGTCACCGTCCGAGCGCTTGTCGTCGCGCCGAAATCCCCGACGGCTGACACCGACACCGACACCGACACCGGACTCGCCGGTGCGGGAACCATGGTCACGGTGAACGATGCTCTGTGGCCCTCGGTGATGTCGGCGCCGGGGGCGATGGTCACCACCGGGGGCGGGTCGTCGTCGTCGGCGACGCCCACCGTCGCGGTGCTGCTGGTGCCCAGGTCGTAGGCAGCGCCATCTACCAGCGTCGCGGTCACCGAGCCGTCCGCCTCGTCGACGGTGTCGTCGCGGGTCGGGACGGAGAAGGTCGCCGTGCCGACGCTCAGCACGACGGTCCGCCGTTGCGTGGAAGCAGCGAAGTCGCCGGTCTGGGAAACGTCCACGGTGATGGTGAGCGGACTCGCCGTCGCGGGGACCGCGGTTATGGTGAACGTCGCAGCGGCGCCTTCGGTGATGTCGGCGCCGGGGGCGATGCTTACCACCGGCACGTCGTCTGCCGACGCTGCGTCTGCCGTAGAAATGTCGGTGACGGTGCCGAAGGCCGCGGGCACACTGAGGATGTTCGCGGCGCCCTGCGCGTATACCACCTTGAATTTCACCTTGTCGGAGTCCTTGGTGGGCACGCTCGCCGTCGCTGATGTGTCGCCGGGCTCGAAGGTGACCCTTTGGGTATCCCCGTCGATCTCGCTGCCGCGAGCGATGTAGTAGTGCGCCACCACCACACGGCTGTATCGGCAGCTGAGAGAGATGCGGAACTCGAGGTCCTCGCCCCGCAGCGCAGTGGCGTCGGCTACCGACACCGTCGGCGGGCCGTCGCACACCGGCGGGAGGTCGTGGTCTGCGATGGTGATGGTTACCGGACCGCCCAGTGTGAGGCCCCCGAATACGCCTGTGTGGGTCGGGGCGCGGGCACCGGTGCCGAACGCGAGCGTGATAGGCCGGTCGGACATCGCGTCGTCGTCTATCGCCTCAAAGCGCAGCACCGCGGCGCGCCCGCCGGCGCTGAACTCCACGGCGGTGGCCTTGCCGTAACCCGTTCGCATCACGCCCGGCCCCACCGGGTCGCCCAATAACCAGTCGGCACCCGGCGTACCCGACACGGTGATCGGCACGCTCACCGTCTCGCCGGCCCTCAATGCCCGGCTCAAAGCGATCTCCAGATCGGTGGCGCCTCCGTTCTCAGACACCGACGCGTCCGCCGCCGACAGCGACACCGCCACCGGCACCGGGCCGCCGTCATCGTCGGCGACCGCGACAGACGCGGACGCTTCCTCGGAGGTTGCGGACGCGGCAAGGTCGTCGTCGGCCCCGACGGTTGCGGTCGCGGAAGCATCGAGGTCGTAGGCGAGGTCGTCGATAAGCGTGACGGTGACCGACCCGTCGGGCTCTGCTGTCGAGTCGCCGGTTGTCGCGATCGACAGCACAACGCGGCCCGAAGGGGGAATGGTGACTGTCCGGGTGCCTTCGACAACGCCGAACGAGCCCTGCTGGGACACTTCCACGCTCACCACAAGATCGGCCAACGGCACCGGGACCGCAGTGAGGGTGAACTCCGCGGCGGAACCCTCGCTGACGGCATCGCCGGCGGTGATCGAGACCCGCGGCCTCGGGCTGTCGTCGTCGAACACGGCCGCGCTCGCCGACGCCGACGGCGTGTAGTCGGCACCGGCGGTGACCGTGACGGTGACAGACCCGTCGGGCTCTGCTGTCGAGTCGTCAGTGGTCATCACAACCAGAACGGCGCGGCCCGACGCGGGGATCGTGACCGTCCGCGCCCCGACGACGACGCCGAATGCTCCCTCTTGGGCCACCGTCACGCTCACCGCGAGATCGGCCGACGGCACCGGGACGGCGGTGAGGATGAACTCCGCCGCGGAACCCTCAGCGACGTCGGGGCCCCCGACGATGGAGACCGCCGGGTCGGACTCGTCGTCGTCGATCCTCAACGAGATCGCCGCCGGGTCGGCCACGCCGTTGCCGCCGCCGGCGGTCGCGGACACCTCGAACGTCTTCGCCGCCGACCCGGCCAGTTCGTACACGTCGTTCTGCGACGCCGTGAACGCCACCGACCCCGAGCTCGCGGTCGAGCCCGCCGGGATCGTCAGCACAGCCGGCGAGCCCAGCGACCCATCGCCGGCGACCGCCGGCGCCACTGCCGTCGCAGACAGGTTGGCGGTCACGTCGGTGGACGTCACACCGCTGAGCTGCGCGGTGACCGCCACCGAGCCGCCCTCGACCACCGACGAGGCGGCGAGCAGAGTCATCACCGGCAGCGGCTCGTCATCGTCGATCGTCACCACGATCGGCCGCGACTCGGCGTGGTGCGTCCGCGGCAAGGGGCCCAACCCGACCGTGAACGTCTCGGGGGCCTCGTGGACGGTGTCTTGTGTGATCGAAATCTGGGCGGTGGCCGAAGACGACCCCTTCGGCACCGTTACCGACGGCAGCGGCGAGAAATCAGCGCCGGCCGAGCCCGCAGGGGTGGCGGTGACAGCGGCGAACACCAAAGGGACCACCAGATCCTGCTCCAGCACCGCGCCGCCCACCGACACCGTCACATCGACGCTCCCGCCCTCGGCGGCGCTCGGAGAAGCGACCGACAGCGTTACCGGCTCCGACGGGGAGGTGGAGTGCCCGGTGACCTCGATGCTCCACGCGCTGATGACCTCCCTGTAGCTGTCGTCGCAGTACCTCTTATACCGAGCCTGGAGATCCAAATTGGGATAGTACGGGTTGAACAATGCAGCAGGGCCCCCGGCGCAATTCGGCCTGTTCGGCTCATTGCGGATTCGCAGCTTCCACGTGCCCTCCGGGTTCTCGCCAAGATGGCGCGACGACCCGAAATCGAACGAGCCCCGCAACGAGCACTTACCGGCATCGCACCAGTTGGTCGGCACCGACAGGATCGACTCGGCGCCCAACGGCGATACCAGCGTCACCCGATAGTCGCGGATATTGGACACGTCGCCGGTGACGGCGACCTTGACGTGCTCTGTGAAGTCGATGGCCGAGGACACGCCCAGGGCCAGCTCGATCTCCTCGCCTCGCGCCGGCAGCGCCACATCGCCGGTGTGCGAAGCCGTGGCGGTCCGCATCGGGGGCAAAAGCGTCCAACCCGACGCGGCGTCCACGGCGGCCTTGGCATCCACCAGGCCGAAGCCGTAGCTGTGGCTGAACGAGTACGGATCCGCCTCAGGCCCCGTCGAGCTGTACTTCTGAGCGCCGCTGAGCCAGCTCGAGTGCTGCGGGTCGTTCTTCTGCGCGGTGTCGGCCAAGATCACCTTCACGTCGCGCCAGGTGAGGTCGGCGTTCACGCTGCGCATCAGCGCGATCACCCCCGACACGATCGGCGCAGCCGCGCTGGTCCCGCCGAAATGGGCGGTGTAGTGATCATCGCCATCCTCGCCTATCGGCGCCAGGATCCCCGCCTGGCCCCCATCGCTCGTCGGCGCGCACACCCACAGGCTGGGGCCCTTCTCGGAGTAATACGCCAAACTGCCCGCCGAGTTCACCGCGCACGCCGAGATCACGCCGCGGTAGTTGTTCGCGGCGTCAAGGCTCGCCCATTGCCAATCGCTTATGCCGCCGTTGCCGGCTGCATGCACGTGGGAAGTCCCCTTGCCGCCGAACCCCTGTTCGAGGCTGGTCTCCAAGGCCGCCTGCCACAACCTGTCCCTCGGAGCTAATCCCCGGCGGTGCATGCCGTAGCTGTGGTTGGACACTGCCACGGTCTCCATGTTGAGCGTCTTCGCCGCGACTGCATTCGCCGAGGATTGGCAGTCCATTAAATTGTAGTTGACCAATGTGGCCCGGGGCGCGACGCCGCGCCCGCCCACCGTGTTGTCGCGGGCGCCCACAACCCCGGCAACCGAGGTTCCATGACTATTGCGTATCCACTTCCCGGTGTAGCCGCACCAGTACTGGCTCCTCGCAGAGTCCACATTGTCGACAAGATCCTCGTGGGCCGGATTCCAAGTTGTGTCCACCACGGCCACAGTGACTCCGGCCCCCATCGTCGTGGACCACACATCGCCGAGGTTGATGTCGATGCTGGGATCGCTGACTTTCAATGTCTCCCGATACCGGTAAAACCTGAAGTCGCCGGACGCATCCAGGTGCCACTGGCAGCTCGACAGCTCGTCGGTCCAAAGGTCGGCGTGGGCATTGCACCGCCGCTCCGCATCCGCCGTCAGCTCAGCACCGCTCGGGAAAGGCCCTAGCTCGCCCGGCGAGAACGGCGTGAACGTGTTGGGAACCGCGGTGTCCACATCGGGCTCGGCCGACAACGCGTCGGCCAGACGGAGCGATTCGGCGTCCGACACCGTCTTCACCAAGAAAGCGTTCGGCAGCTCGCCCAGCGGCGACACCCGCCCCGGCGCGACACCGTGGCGATCCCACACCGCACCAATGTCGGACCCGCTCGCATGCGAAACGAACAGCACATTCACACCGCCCACCAAAAGATGCGGCTGCCCGGTGTCGGACACGAACCAGGTGCCCGGATTCGCCGCCGCTCCCGCACCCGACGCCGAAGCCCCCGACGCGTTCCCAGCCGCCCCCGGCGCATGCGCGCTCGCCGCCACTGACGCCGCCAACGACCGGGCATCGCCCAGCTCCGCAACCTCCGACTCGTCCAACAAGCGCAACGGAACCCCACGGCCACCGTCATCCATGGTCCAAACGCCGTCGGGGCCCACCAAATCCAATACGCCCAACTCCGAGACAGCCTCGCCCAGCTCCGGACCGCCCAAACCTTCCTCAGGGCCAGCCCGTCCCCTGCGCCAAGCTCCCCGCCGTCAGGGGCCAGCCCGTCCCCATAGCCAAGCTCCCCTTCAGCCGCAAGCGGCGCCTCAGCCCCGACCACGACGGAGTCGCCCCCCATGGCAAACGCCGACTCGAACTGTGCCGCCGACGGGTGCGGCCCCGGCCCCGAGCCTTCGGCGAGCGCGCCGTTCAGCACCCCGCCCAACAGCGCCAACACCAAGCCGATAGCCCCTAACCGCAGCACCATATACACGCCGACTCCCCGCCTTTCCCTAACCAGGAATACCTTAACCCGCAAGCAAGCTACCAGCGCAAATACTGTTTGTCTTGTCACCCAGCCGGTTGCGGTGACGCCGGGTTGCGCTTGCTTCCGCGCCCAGCCTGCACGCTCCTAGCGCGACTCCTTCGGCAACCCCAAAACCACTTCTCCTACGCCGTTTTTCATGATTTCGTCGGTGCCGCCTCCGATGCGAATGGCGCACGCTCCCAACAGCAGCTGCTTCCAGGCGTAGGTGCCCCATTCGCCGGTGTCGGCGCAGATGCGGGGGCCGAGCAGGCGAGCGATCATTGACGCCGCCCAGTTCATGTGCCGGGCGGTGGCGTACTTGGCCGCTGCCGGGGCCAGCGGGGGCCGCCGGTTGGCGTTCCACTCCATCAGCCGGTAGCCGGTGTACAGACGGGCCAGGTCTTGGCGCACCATCGGGTCGTCGGCCAGCCCGAAGTGTTGGGCCAACTGCGCAACCTTCTCAGGGGCGGCCAGTCCCACCAGCCCGCTGCCGCCGTAGCCCGCACCCCTCGACCCGATCGAGGCCCGCTCCGATTGCAGCGTGGTGCGGAACACCGACCAGCCAGCGTTGATGTCGCCCACCCGGCAGCGGTCGATGATGCGGGCGTCGTCAAAGAAAACCTCGTTGAACTCCGATCCACCGGTCATCTGTCGCAGGGGGCGCACATCGGTTCCCGGCGTGTCCATCGGATAGATAAAGGCGGTTATGCCCTGGTGCTTGGGCACTTCTGGGTCGGTACGGGCCAGCAGCAGGCCTATGTCGGAGTAGTGGGCCCGGGAGCTCCACACTTTTTGGCCGCTTATCACCCACTCGTCGCCGTCGGCAGCGGCCCGGGTACTGAGGGAGGCCAAATCCGACCCGGCGCCCGGCTCGCTCAAAAGCTGGCAGGCCAGGATCTCCCCTCGGAACAGCCGGGCCAGGTATCGCTCTTTCAGCCAATCGGAGCCGTGGGCCAAGATGGTGGGGGCTACCACCCCCAAGGCGGTACCGAACATCGTCTGCGACGGCACCCGATAGCCGGCCTCCAGATCAAGATAGGCCCGCTCGTACTCCGGACCGAGACCCCGACCGCCGTAGGTGGGCGGCCCGGTGATCCAGCCGAACCCTGCATCCCACATTTCGGCCCGCCACTGCTGGGCTGTTTTGACCGCGGCCTCCTCCTCTGCTGCGCTCTTCTCGGCATACACGGTTATCTCGTCGGAGCCGACCCCCCAGGTGAACTCATCGCGAACAGCCCGCTCGGCGTTGGCGTCCAAGAACACTTGAGCCTCGGCAGTGAACTCGTCCAAGGTCGGCGTCACTCCACGAGTTTGGCCGTTGAATCTGCCCTAGGAGAAGGCCAGGCTCCGACGGGAATTTTCCACAACCAGCATCCTTGCCCCCCAAAAGATTCAGATGTAGTTTCACACCAGGCAATATGAAGCGGATACCGGCTCATCGAGCCGGATGGAAGAGACGGGGGGTATGACATGTTGTCATCATTGAATGCCATGCAACGCGGGGGCGTGTACATCTTGTCCGGTGGGGTGATATCCGCCGTCGGCAGGGGCATGAAGCCAGGGATTGTCGTAGACAGTGTGGACTGGAACGACGTCGACGGACTGGTCGGCGCTATGGCTGACAACGAGGTTCTCACCCATGTCTCCGCGGTCTTGTACGCCTTTGGGCTGATGTTCGTCATCACCGGCCTCAACAGCGTGCGGAACTTTGTGACCGACAGAGGCCTGGTGGGAGACATGGTTCGCGGCGGGACGCTGCTGGGAATGCTCTCCCTCTTTGTCATCGCCCTGATCGAAGGGTTTGACCATATGACGGTCAGAGTGCTGAACGACGGCATCGGCAGCGACAGCACGGAGATAGCGGTGGCTATGCAATCGGTCAAGCTTGGAATCGTCTTGATCGCTTGGCCCGTGCTCTACGCATCAATCGGAGTTGCCGGCGTAGGCGGCACACGCCTGCTGCCTGGAGGGCTTCATCGAGGCATACAGGCCATCGCCTCACTCTTCATGTTGGCTACCGCAGTGCTCCTCCTCATGGCGGCGGCAGTTGATTCCAACGACTTCTGGATGGCGGTCAGCCTCATCACTGCCATCGTCTTGGCAATCTGGATCGTTGCGTTGAGCCATGCGTCTTACAAGGGCAATGTGTCTGCTGAGACGTCCTAATTGAATAGCCACATAGGCCGTGTCCCGCCGGTGATGGTCGCTTCCGGGTTCTATTTCCCCGAGGCACCCCGCTGGCGGGACGGCCAATTGTGGTTTTCCGATGTCTTCGGTGGCCTGGTCTATTCCTGGGATCCCGAGACCGGTTATATAGCCGAGCAGGCCCAGGTCCCGCAGCGCCCGTCAGGGCTGGGCTGGACCCCCGATGGCCAACTGCTGGTGGTGTCCACTTTGGACCGCACGCTGAGGCGAGCCGACGGGACCATCGTCGCTGATCTCAAACCGGTGTCGGACTCCAAGATCAACGACATGGTGGTAGACACCGACGGCACCGCCTACATCGGCAACGATGGCTTCGACCTAGAGGCCCGGGCCCCGGAACAGCCCGCCCAGATCTTGCGGGTTGATCCCGTCGGAGAGGTGTCGGTGGCCGCCGACGGGCTGCGCTTCGCCAACGGCATGGTCATCACACCCCAGCGTCGGCTGATCGTGGCCGAGACCTGGGGTCGGCGACTGACCTCGTTCGCGGTAGACGACGAAGGCTCGTTGGGCGACCGGCAGACGTTCGCCGAGTTGGACGCCGGGTCGCCCGACGGCATCTGCTTGGCTCCTGACGGCCTGGTGTGGGTGGCCGACCCCATGGGCCGCCGGGTGCTGCTGATTGCCGAAGGTGGCACCGTGGACCAAGTCATCAACTTCCCCGGTTGCCGACCCACTGCCTGCGTGCTGGACGACACCGGCAGCCATCTATACGTGTGCACCGCCCCCAGCATCGACCCGGCCAAAGTCCAAGCCCGCCCCGGCGGCGAGATCGTGGCGATAGACCTTGGGTGACTGATGCAAACCACAACTAACTCTTCGGTCTCTGAGTCATCGGGGTGTCTGATCGGCTAAGCAAGGCGCCATGACAGCGCTGATCTCCATCAATCTCCGCACGTTCGCCGCCGCCGACCCGGGTCCGGGGGGCTGGCAACCCGTGCTGGATCTGGCCAAAGCGGCCGATGCCGCCGGAGTGGACAAAGTTGTGGTCAGCGACCACGTGGTGTTCGGCGAGAACCTGGAGGCCTACGGCGAGCCCGGATTGGGGGGCATGGCGGGTGGCCGCCAGCCCACCGGTCCCGATGGCCACTGGCTGGAGCCCACCACCGTGTTGACGGCGCTGGGTGCCATCACCAGCAACCTCCGACTGGGCAACAACATCTTGTTGGCCGCCCTGCGCCGACCGGTGATCCTGGCCAAGTCTCTGGCCACCCTCGACGTGCTCACCGGCGGCCGGGTTGACCTGGGCGTTGGCGTGGGATGGCAGGCCGAGGAATACGAGGCCGCCGGGCTGGACTTCGCCGAGCGGGGCGCCCAGCTCGACCACACCCTGGCGGTGTGCCAGGCCTTGTGGGGCTCCTGTCCAGCAGACTTCAGCGACGACCAGCTCGAGTTCTCCCGCATCTACATGCAGCCCCAACCGGTGCAGACCGGCGGGGTGCCCGTTTGGGTGAGCGGCACTGTCAACCCCCGGGCCATGCGTCGCCTGGCCCGCTTCGGCGCCGGCTGGATTCCCTGGGGCGACTACATGGGCGGCGACATGGCTTCCCACATCGACCAGATGCGAGAGGCAGTGTCCGGTTTCGACCGGGACCCGTCCGGCATCGGAGTGGTGGGCACGCTCCCCATCGTGCGCACCGACGACGGCGTGGACCTGGCCGCCACCATGGACAGCGTCCCCGCCCTGGTAGAAGCCGGCGTCACCGACTTCCGAGCCCACCTCCCCATCCCCTCCAACGCCGCCGAAGCCCACGACTTCCTAGCTGAAGTAGTAGCCGCCTTCCGCCCCGCCGCCGGCCGCTAGGGGTCCAAAGACTGCTCCCGCCGCGATATTTCGTAACCCATCCCCTCAAGCTGCTCGATGGCAATTGCAGGGTTGTTGCGGACCGTGGCCTGAGTTTGTCGCTTGTTCCAGTCTTCCAACGATTTGTCGAGAGTTCCCTTCCAACCTTCACGCCAGTAAGTAAAGAGGCTCTTCGCGTTGAAGCTGGGACTGGGGTGATTGTGGGGGTCCGCCATTGAGGTGGGGGCCTCGCCGATTCTTGTGACTGTCAGATAGTCCAAGAGTCAGGAGGCCCCTGGTGGTTCAAGATAGTTCAGTGGTTGAGTTCGGCGCGCTCGGGTTGGAGGTGGCCGGCGTCGAGGAGGTGGGCGGCGAGGTGGTGGTGCGGGTCCAGTCCCCGGGCGGGCAGGCGGTGTTCTGCGATGGTTGCGGGCTCAGGGCCCGCTCCAAGGGGCGCCGGGAGGTGGTGCTGAGGGACGCTCCTTTCGGCGGCGGGCGCCCGCAGCGGGTGGTGTGGAACAAGAGGGTGTGGGCGTGCCCGGACGCGCATTGCGCGAAGGGGTCGTAGACCGAGCGGTCCGAGCTGGCCGGGCCGCGGCGGGTGCTGACCGGCCGGGCGGTGGGCTGGGCTGTGGGCAGGCTGGCCGCTGTGGAGGGGTCGGTGGCGTCGCTGGCCCGCCAGCTCGGCGTCGCCTGGCACACGATGTGGTCGCACCTCGCCGCCTCGGCCGAGCAGGCCGCAGCCGGTGGCGGGGTTGGGCCGGTCGCCAAGCTGGGCTTCGACGAGACCGTGATGGCCTCGGCCTCGCGGCGCCGCCGCCGGTTCATCACCGCCGCGGTCGACGCCGACACCGGGCGGGTCGTCGACGTGTTCGAGGGCCGAGACTCCGCTGGCCTGCGTAGATGGGTGTCGCAGCAGGCGCGGGAATGGGTCCGGGCCGTCGAGGTGGTCTGCATCGACCCCCACGAGGGCTACCGCAGCGCCATCAGGTCGCTGCGCGGCGACCGCCTGCGGGCCGACACGCGGATCGCGGTGGACCCGTTCCACGTCGACCGCATCGAGCGAGCCGACCCCGCCGACCCAAAGGCGAACTTGGAAGCTGTTTCAGCAGAACCGCCTACGCTCTTCGACCAATTGAACACAGACATCACTTAGTGCCATAAGCAAATTCCACGGTCTCCACCATCCAAGTAACTCAATGAGACACCTGACTTGTCACCGTAGTGCAGGTGCAAGCCTCAGTGAGCTACATAAAAGCTATGCCGAGATGTTCTGCGCAACGGGTGTTAGGTTTTCCTCGGTTAGCACCTCACCCCAGATCAGCCACAGGTCACGAAGCAAGGGGTTGTCGAGACGATCTTCCTTGCCAAGCTTGTAGAACCCGCGCAAGCCCAGCCCGGTCGCTTCCGCATTCCTCTTCAACATCTCAACGATGTCTTCTCGTGGGACAGCCAAACTGGCCATAGGTCTCCTTAGCGTCTGCCCAGAGTGTGGCACTTGGAGAGCATCTGCTCAGAACTTGTTAACGGCAGCCACAGCCAGTGACACTGCTTGTAAAGCGAGAACCTGCCCTGAGTTGAACCGAGGTCCGCGGTCGGGGAGTCAGCTGATTGCGTCGCCGCCTTCCGCTAGCAGCGCCGAAACACCCTCCGACCCCGATAGCCTCAATTCGGCTGCCTGACAGCGCCAATAGCGGCCTCCCGGTCGCCCTCACTTCCCCCCACCAAGACGTAACCCCGGCCGTTTGCCGAAGCAGTGACGGTTCCGGGGTTTTCACGAGTGAGGATACCGGCCCATGTCCGATCCGTCAACGTTCAATCCTGAGGTCATTCTCCAGCGCCTGGGTCCAGATCGCCTGACCTCGTATCTCGTCGACTGCGACAACAATTTGGAACGGGCACTCGACCTCTACGCCTGGAATGCCCAGATCGCTGCCGCGTTCCTAGAGGATCTAGGCCGCTCGAAGTCGTGCTCCGCAATCGCTTCGACGAGGCTCTGACTGCGCTGGTCACTTCAGCTGGTCTACTCCCCTCCTGGTACGACGAGATCTCACTCTTCCCCGGCAAACACTCACGCAACGCTCTCCGGGACATAAGGAAGGCAAAGCAAAGAGTCACTGACCATGGGAAGCGGGCAATGATCCACAGCAAAGTGGTTTCCGAACTCAATTTTGGCTTCTGGAGGTTTCTTTGCTCACCGCGCTACCACACCACAATGTGGGTTCCTGCTCTTGCAGCCCAGTTCCCGAATCACCCCTCACCTGGCCACGCTGCTCAATTAAGAGCCGACGTGCAATCCCGGATGAAGAAACTCCACTTCCTCAGAAACCGGGTCGCTCATCACAAGCCCATCCACCGCCGCGCGTTGGCAGATGACGCCTCAATGATCTTCGAACTCGCTCAATGGATGTGCTTCGACACATATGCCTGGATGACTGGTCTTTGCCACATCCCCGGCGTTCTGGCCTCCAGACCATCCTGAAATCGACCAAAGCTCAGACCACCGGCGCAAAAGAGCGTTGACTCAGGCAACAGTGCCTCGTACAGTGGTGGGTCAAGACCCCGGAACCGTCCCTGCCTCGGCAAACGGCCGGGGTTACGCCTTCCTCGGACAAAACGACATCAGCTGGGTCGGGATCCTCTCAGTCCATGATGGCGTTAGCTATGTCTGAGCTAACTCAATGATGCTTCAGCCTCGCGGCGGCACCGGGCCATCTCAGACAGATCGTCATGGAGGGCCTTGCGCTGCTTGGCCGTCAACATCTGCTCGACCGATCGAAGAGTCGTCCTCCCCGCCTTGCTGCCCACCTTCGGCAATACTCCCTGATCTGGTGATACTCGCTGCTCCGCCATTTTCACAAGTTACCCACGCCAGCTTCCGCATTCCTCTTCAACATCTCAACGATGTCTTCTCGTGGGACAGTCAAACTGGCCATCGGTCTCCTTAGCGTCTGCCCAGAGTGTGGCACTTGGAGAGCATCTGCTCAGAACTTGTTAACGGAAGCCACAGCCAGTGCCACTGCTTGTAGAGCGAGGATATATCCTGAATTGAACCGAGGTCCGCGGTCGGGGAGTCGGCTGATGGCGTCGCCGCCTCCCGCTAGCAGCGCCGAAACACCCTCCGCCGCCAATAGCCTCAATTCGGCTGTCTGACGGCACCAACAGCGACCTCCCGGTCGCCCTCACTTCCCCCCACCAAGACGTAACCCCGGCCGTTTGCCGAAGCAGTGACGGTTCCGGGGTTTTCACGAGTGAGGATACCGGCCGATGCCTGCATCGTCAACGTTCGATCCCCAGGTCATCCTAAGTCGCCTGACCATCGACCGACTGAGGTCGTACCTCGAGGACTGCGACGACGACCTAGATCTGGCACTCGACCTCTACGCTTGGAACGCGCAGATTGCTGCCGCCTTCCTCGAAGACCTTGGACGGCTCGAGGTGGTACTCCGCAATCGATTCGACGAGGCCCTAACCGCCCTGGCCGCATCGGACGGCTTGCCCCACCCCTGGTACGACCACCGCACGATCTTCCCCGGCCGCGGCAGCAAGCACATTCTCAAGGTGATCGTGAAAGCGAAGGGGCGGGCTGCCCGACACGGGCAGCCACATCCACCCCAGAGCAGTGTGATTGCCGAGTTGGGATTCGGGTTCTGGCGATTCCTCTGTGCAGAGCGCTATCTCACGTCATTATGGAGTCCAGCCTTGGCCAAACAGTTCCCACACCACCCCTCCTCGCCAGCCAATGCCGTACAGATACGTGCTGACGTCGATTCTCGTATGGGCAGGCTTCATTTCTTGAGGAACCGAGTAGCCCACCACAAGCCCATCCACCGTCGAGCCTTGGCTGACGATGCTGCCACGATCTTGGAACTCATACAGTGGATGTGCGCCGACACCCATGCCTGGATGGCTGGGCTTTCCCGCGTCCCTGCCGTATTGGCGTCCAGGCCGGCCTGACAATCTGCTCAGCCTAAGAAAGTCGTTGCCCCAAACTTCAGCGCCCCGTATACTTGGTGCCCTAAACCCCGGAACCGTCACTGCCTCGGCAAACGGCCGGGGTTACGCCTTTCTGGAGCAAAATACCTGCTCAAGTCGGTGTAGATCGAAAACCCGGGTCGCGGTCGATGTAGGTGCGGACGAGGGTGATGAAGATAAGCATTACCGCGGAGAGGGCGGCGCCGGACCAGAGAACTAGGCGGGTGTCTCCTACGGCGAGCAGGCCGGCTACGACGGCGGGGCCGCTGACCTGGCCGATGCGGATTGCGGTGCCCCAGGCAGCCACCATCACGGCTCGGTGTTCCTCGGGAGCCAGCGAGGCAGCTCGGCTTTGCAGGGGGACCACAACCAACTGGTCGGCGGCTCCCAGCACCAGCACGGGGGCGATGATCACTGCCAGCGAAGGTGAGAGCGCCATTCCGGTGAGGCAGATCACAAACCCGATGTAGCCGGCCCGCACCATCGTCGAGATGGAATGGCGACCAGCGATTCGTCCCATGCTCAACGCAATCAATCCCGCTGTCACCGCAGGCAGCGATTGGATCACGCCGCGGATCCCAGCGGAAGCCCCGAACTCGTTCTCCAAGTGGATGGGCATGGTGGTGATTCCCACGGCGAAGAAGACCAGGAACGTGAACGGCGCCACCAGCAGAAGCACTCCGACTTCGGGCTGCATCAGGTGGGGGCGGGCCTGGCGGAGTTGGTGGCGCAGAGGCTGGGGTGTCCGGCGCTCGTCGGGGGGCAACAAGGTGGCAGCGAACAAGGCCAGCACGATAGTGGCAGCGTGCATGGCGAAAGGGCCCCGCCAGCCGAACAACTCAGTGAGCAGGCCCCCGGCGGCGGGCAGCAGGGCCACGCTGAGGTTCATGGCCAGAGCGTTCTGGCCGATTATCCGAGTGCGCTCCACGCCCTGGTAGTTGTCGCCGATGATCACCAGCGCCAGGCTCAGAAAGCCCGAGGAACCCAGCCCCTGGATGAACCGGAAGGTCAACAGCATGGCCAGGTTGGTCGATGCCATGATGACCAGCCCGGCCAGCCCGAATAGCATCAAGCAGGGCACGATGATGCGCCGACGGCCGTAGCGGTCGGCAGCCACCCCGATCACCGAGGCCATGAACAGACCGGGTGCGTGGGCGGTCATCAAGATGAATACCGAGGTCTGGTCGGATATGCCGAAGGCGGCGGCGATGTCGGGAATGGCCGGAGCGATCGAGGCGTTGGGCAGGATCACCGCGGCACCGATCAGCCACACCACTACGAGCTGTGACCGCCAAAGTCCCACAACTCGACGGTATTGCCCCGCTCCGTCCAGTGGCATGATCTGGGGATGGGAGATGGTGGCGACCCGGGCCGAGGAGTCGTGAGCTTCCGCCGAATCGCGCTGCTAGTGGTCTTGGTGCTGTTGGCCGCGGGCTGCACCACCAAGACCAAGGAGCTCCCCCAGGGGCCGCCCCGAGAAATCCGCATCATCAACAACGTGGAGGTGGCCGACGACGACCGCACCCTCACCATCCGCTACTGGGGCACCGAGTGCGAGGAGTTCAGCGACGCAAAGATCGACTACGGCATCACCCAGATAGAGATCGCCGTCTACGCCCTAGTCACCACCGAAGAGTGCCAACGCTCCGGCCTCCAACAATCCGCCTCCATCACCCTCGACCAGCCGCTGGATAACCGCATCATCATCGACGCCAACACCGACACTGTGGTCTGGGAGCTCTGAGGACCCGTCTAGGTAGGAATCAGCTCAATGCTGTCACCGTGAAGCGCGGCCAGTCCCCTGTCGAGCGTCACAAGCGATCCGCCGAAATGTGAAGCCAGTTCAACCAAGTACGCATCCGTTACCTGCCGATGGCCGATAACACCGGTCATCATCGAAGCGCCATAGCCGATCTCATCGGGCCAAAAGACATGCTGGGGAAGTTCAACGATCTGATGTAGCGCCCCGAGCGCTACTTGAGCCGTCTCTCCGGCACGCATGAGATACCGCAGAAGAGTTCCCTGGGTGATCGGGCAGGTCGCGAATCGGTCGTTTCTGGGGTCGAACCAACCCCACGCCTTACCGTGATGGACATGTTCTGAAACCGTCAGAGCAATGAGGACGTTGCCGTCGAGCAATGCAGTTGTCATTCATCTTCTAGCGAACGGACATCTTCGGCGGTAACAGGACGGCCCACGCTTATGATCGGCCAGCCTGACCGAGCAGTTTCAGGAGCAGCCTGGGACGAGATGCCCTGGCGGATGAACTCAGTCAGCACCTCGCTCATGGTTTTTCGCTGTTGGTGGGCCAATTCACTGGCAAGGGTGTGAATGTCATCGGGGAGATCAACCGTCGTTCGCATCATTACATCATAACATCAATACATCATTGTTCGCTCAGGTTGAGGTCTACCGCGATCGGACTTTGGGGCGATAGGGGGCAACAGCCTTCGGTAACGGGCGGTGTCTCGGCGATGTCTCGGGTGAAGAGACCGGGGGTGATGGCACCGTGGACTTGTGGGGGTCCGGGTAGGGCGGCGGCAACGCTCAGGGCGGCGTGTTGGCCGATGGCGGAGTCTAGGTAGTTGGTGACGACCACTTTGCGGCCTTGGTCGATCCAGCGTCGGGCAGCGGCATAGGCGGTACGGGGGCCGCCCAGGGCCATGGGCTTGACCACCACCACAGCAATTGCTTCGGGAACTTGGTCTTGGGCTGTACTCAGGCTGTCGTCCACCGCCACCGGGACTGAGGACTGCTCGGCTATTTTGGCCAGAGCCTCAAAGCCAACCACCGGCTCCTCGACGTATTCGATGTCGTACTGTTCAAGCTGGGTCAAGACGGTGACCGCTTGCGCCATGGTCCACGCTCCATTGGCATCAAGGCGCAGTCGAGTGGCGGTGCCGATAGCGCCGCGCACCGCGGCCACCGCGGCCATTTCCTCATCCGGATCAGACGCACCCACCTTCAGCTTCACCGTGCGATATCCATCAGCTACCGCAGCAGCCGCGCCGTGGGCGTCGCTGACCAGGGCGTTCAACTCCACCGAGCCGGATACCGGTCGGCCGGCAGCCAACACCTCGGACTGCCTTCGACCGGCGCGCTGGGCCTCCAAACCAAGCAGAGCCAACTCGACAGCACCGTGGGCGAACCGTTCGCCGGGCAGATTGGATGGTTCGGGTCCCGCCGCCCATGCTTCCAACGCTCGTCGAGTTGCCGATAGGTCGGCGCCTGGCCATCCGGGCAAGGGCATGGCCTCTCCCCAACCGCTGAGGCCGCCGTCGGAAATCTGCACCAGGATCCCATCTCTTCGAGTGATCGCTCCCCGGCTTGTAATCACCGGATGGCGTAGCTCCAGGGAGAACTCTCTCAGCTCGACACGCATTGGATTACCGCAGCAGCGGTTGTATAGGGGGCTTCAAGGTGGGTGGCATGGCCGGCGTCGGGAATCAGACAGACTTCAGCCCGGGGCATAACTGCGGCCATCTCATGGGCGATGGCCGCGAACTTGGTGTCGTCTTCGCCGACGACGAGGGCGCAGGGCATCGACAGCTCCCCCAACCGGCACCCAATGGACTCAACCGCTCCAGCTCCCATGCCCCGCAGGCTGAAGGCCAAGCCTCGGGGGTCGCAGGCCAGCCTCTGAGCCCGAAGCCCGGCTCGCTGCTCGGCTGACAGCCGATGGCGCTGGCTGGCGAACAGGGGGCGGTCGGCCCAATAGTCGGCGAACCACTCGACACCCTCCGATTCGATTCGGCTAGCCAATGCCTCGTCGGCGGCTATGCGCTCGTCGCGCTCGGCGGGATCGTCGATACCGGCTCGAGCGCCGATGAGGGCCAGCGCCACAACCCGGTCGGGACAAGCCAAAGCGATGTGGAGCGCCACCCGGCCACCCATCGAATAGCCCACCAAGGCGAACTGCTCGAGATGGGCCGCGGCCGCGACCACTCCGTCCACTGCGGCGGCCATGGTGTAGTCGGCCGGATCGTCGGAGGCCGGCGCCGAACCGTGGCCGGGGAGATCAAGGGCCATAACTGGATCGGGCAAGCGGCTGGCAAGCGGGGCCATTGCCGCCGCCGATCCGGTGAATCCGTGAAGGACCACGGTGGCCGTTGGGCTCATTCGGCCAGATCGGAAAGATGTCGGCGCTGCTTCATGGCGGCATCGTGGTTGATCGGCACCTCGATCACCGTCACCCCCGAAACCTTGGCGACGGCATCGGCCAGCTCATCGGCCTGTTCGATCTGGCGATGGCGGATGCCCAATCCATTGGCCAGATCGCCCAGCGAAACGCCGTGTGGGGTATGGAACAGCTCTTCGAAATGAACGTCGGACCCGCCGTCGGCCACCGGCAATAGCGAGAAGATGCCGCCGCCGTCGTTGTTGGGCACCACCATGGTGAGGTCGGCATCAGTTAGGGACGCGGCCAGCAGCCCGCCGATGTCGTGCAGCAGCGCCACATCGCCGACCAGGGCAGCAACGGGCTGGCCGAAGGCCAGGGCTGCCCCCAAAGCCGACGACACCACGCCGTCTATGCCGTTGGCGCCCCGGTTGACCAGCACCCGGCGGGGCAGGGCGTCTGGGGGCCAGAAGGTGGTCGCGTCCCGCACCGGCATGCTGCTGGACGCATACAGCGCCACCTCCGGCGGCAACGACCGCAGCAAGGTGGCGGCCAGCAGCGGCTCCAGCAGATCAGCGGAACCCAAGGCCTCCGCCACCCCATCCCATGCTTCGGCGGCCGCTTCGATCCAGCTCGCGGCCCAGGCATCATCGGCAGAGCCCATTCGGGCCGAGGCCGCACCCAGCAGGGCCACCGGATCAGAGACCAGTGCTTGCGTCCATCCGAACGACGGGTCCTCCCATCGGCGCCGAGGGTCCACCAACAGCCGATCAGACGCCGGGCAGGAATCCACGAAATCGATGACCGCCCGGTTGCTGGGCGGTCCGCCGAGGCGAACCAGCACATCGGGAGCCAGATCAGCGCGGCCCAGCACCCACTCGGCCCCGTCCAAGACCAGCGGCCCTCGACCTCGGAGCTGGGATCCGACATCGGCCACCACCGGCCATCCGGCCGCTTCAGCAAAGCCGACAATGGCCGCCGCGCCGACGTCGTCCACGTCCAGCGCCCCAGAAACGATCAGCCCCCGACGACCGGCCAGGCGGCTCACTGCCTCCACATCGGCGTCGACCAGGGGGCGGACGGGAACGACTGGTCGGCCCACCGTTGACGACAAGCGGGGAATCGTGCCCTGGGGCTCCAACGGCTTGCGGAACGGCCAGTTCAGATGCACCGGGCCGGGATTGGGACCTGCGCCAGCGGTGGTGGCCGCCCGCACGGCCAGGCGGGCAAAGTAGTCGGGCTGGTCGAGATCGCAGGGCGCTTCGGCGAACCAGCAAACGTGGTCGCCGTACAGCTTCACCTGGTCGATGGTCTGGCCCGCTCCGGCGTCTCGGTGCTCAGGCGGGCGGTCGGCGGTACATACCACCAGCGGCACTCCGCTGTGATGGGCCTCCACCACCGCGGGTAGATAGTTGGCCGCCGCGGTGCCCGACGTACACACCAGGGCCACTGGACGGCCCGCCGCCTTGGCCATCCCCAAAGCGCAGAACCCGGCCACCCGCTCGTCGAGCAGCACGGTGATCCGGAGGCCGTCCTGGTTGCGGGCGGCAACCGCCAGCGGGGTGGAACGGGATCCAGGCGAGATCACCACGTCGGTCACCCCGCTGGCCGCCAGCTCGGCCCAGAATCGGCCGGTGGCCCGGTAGGCGAGATCGGTCATGTGACCACATCCAATATCGCAGCCAGCTTGATGTCGGTCTCGGCCAGTTCTTGCTCGGGGTCGGACCCGGCCACGATTCCGGCCCCGGCGATCAGCAGCATTCCGCCGGGACTGATCAGCGCCGATCGCAGGGCCACGTAGAACGAGCCGCAGCCCCGATGGTCGATCCACCCCACCGGGCCGGCGTACCACCCTCGGTCGAGCCCTTCATTCTCTGCGATCCACTGTTGGGCGAACGTGCTCGGCGTGCCCCCTACTGCGGGAGAGGGGTGCAGGGCGCCCACCAACCGCAGGGCCATACCTGGCTCAGGAGCGATCCGCCCAGAAACCATCGTGCTCAGGTGGTGAATACCAGGCAGGGTCAGGACCTCGGTTTCGCCGGTGGGATCCAGCTCCACGCCAGCCAAGGCCAGCCGCGTCCGCAGATACTCCACCACATAGTGGTGCTCGGCCTGCTCCTTGGGATCAGACGCCAACCGCTGGGCGTTGGCGTCATCACCAGCCGGAGTCGAGCCCCGGGGAGCGGTACCGGCCACCGCGAAAGTTGTGACCACATCGTCGTCAAGCTCCACCAGCACCTCGGGGCTAGCCCCCACAAAACACGACGCCCCCCGACCGAAGCCGAACACAGCACACGAATCGAAGCGGCTCGACAACCGGGCCAAGACCGCCGCGGGGTCGATGCTGCCAACCGCCTCCACCTCCCGAGCCACCACTACCTTGGCCAACTCTCCGGCATCGATGGCACCGGTGGCCTGCTTCACTGCATCCCGATATGAGGGGCGGGTACCGTCCTCAACCCGAAGCGCACCGCCTGGCCAGATGTCATCAGTGCCCGGTTCCGTCCCCCGTACCAACCGCTCCGGTACCACCAGTCTCCCGCTGGGAAATCCGGCCCACGCTCCCGATGCCGGCTTGTCGGCGAACCCGAATCCGGCAAACGCGATCTCCCCCTCATCCAACAAATCAGTAGCGGCTCCGGCTGCGGCATCAAACCGCCAAGCACCATCCACCTCAACGGCCCGGGCCGCCCCCAAACCGGCCATCGCCTCATCCCCAGGAGCACGCCAATACACCCTGTCGCCGCCCGCCCAGTGGGCGAACTGATCCAGAGGCGTCATTGCACCCGCTCCGCCAAGCGGGCCGCGGCCCTGCTCAGCAAGGTCCGGCGGAAGTGCTCGCCCACCAGAGCCACCACTTGGGGCACCAGCGCCTCCACCAACGGGGTCAGGTTCTCCAAATCGTCGCTGTCCAAGTTCTCGGTACCCATAGCGGCCAAGAACAAATCAACCGCCTCGTCCACCACTGCCTCCACGTTGCGGGCATGGCGAACAGCCAGACGAGCCAGGTCCGGCACGCTCACCCCAACCGAGACGAGGGCGGCTCCGGCTTGCAGCATGGTGACCGCATCTTCTTTGAACCGACCAAAACCGTCGGGGATCACCAGTCCGGCATCTATGGCCAAGTCCACCTGCTCGGACATCAAGCCCGACGCTTCGATCAACTCAGCCCGGCTGAGCCCCTCTTCTGCCATCCCCAAAGCGTAAACCCAACAGAACCAATAGCCATCTCGCAGCAAGAGATCACCATCGCCGAAAAGCCGCCACTGTGAACCGATGTTGGCGGATCCGGTGTGGGTTATCGTCGAAACGCCATGAGCTTCGCATCGCTCCTTCTGGAGCCCGAACTGCCCGTCGGGCCGGACACTCCCGGGGTCATCATCGCCCGGCCCGACCGCGACGAGGTGACCTCCTACTTCGATCTGGTGGAAGCAGCCCGGCGGCTGGCGGCCACCCTGGCCGATGCCGGAGTCGCTCCCCGCACGCCGGTGGCCTGTCTGCTTCCGCCCAGCGCCGACGTGGTGGCTGCTTTTTTTGGCACGTGGGCAGCCGACGGGGTGTACGTGCCGGTGAACCCCCGCCTTTCCGACCCCGAGATCGACCACATCCTCAACGATGTGAGCCCCGCCGCGGTGATCGGGCAGCCCGAGCAGCTCCAACGGGTGAAGGCGCCCATCACCCGGATCGCAGCCGATGGCGAAATGGGCTGGTCCGTGGCGGAGCGCCGGACCACCAATCCGGCCTTCCATGATCCGGGCATCGCCATCGTGTCGTTCACCTCAGGCACCACCGGCAGGCCCAAGCCCATCGAGCTGCAATCCGACGCGGTGCTGCGACTGATGGACACGATCGTCTCCACGGTGCGCAAAGGCCGAGAACCCACCGAGCGGCCGACCATGCCCAACGTCATCCCGGTGTCCACCTCGCTGTGGGCCGGGATCTACAACGTGATCTTCGCTGTCCGCACCGGAAGCCCAGCGCTGCTGATGCCCACCTTCGGCGCCTTGGAATACGCCCGAATCGTGAGCCAATATCAGATCGCCTCCACCGTGCTGCCCCCGGCGGCCATCACCATGCTCAACGACGAGCCCAGCATCGAGAGCCTCGATCCGCTGAGGATCGTCCGCTCCATCACCGCACCACTGTCCCCCTTGCAGGCCCGCCGCTTCTTCGGGCGGTTTGGCGTGATGGTGCTGAACGGTTACGGGCAGACCGAGGTTGGCGGCGAGATCGTGGGCTGGACCGCCCGGGACTTCCGGGAGCATCCCGAGAAGTTAGGCGCCGTTGGCCGTCCCCACGACGGAGTGGAGCTGCGGTTCGGCGAAAACGGCGAGCTGTGGGTCCGCACCGCCTACACCGCCTCATTGGACAGAAAGGGGCGAATGGGCGACCGCCTCGATGACGAGGGGTTCTTTCGCACCGGCGACATCGCCCGCCTCGACGCCGACGGCTTCTTGTGGATCGAGGGCCGGGAGTCGGACATGATCAACCGGGGAGGGCTCAAAGTATTCCCCGCCGAAGTGGAGGAGGTGCTGCTGCTATCAGAGGCGGTGTCCGACGCCTCGGTAGTGGGAGTGCCCGACGACCGGTTGGGCGAGGTTCCCCACGCCTACGTGGTACCGGCCAGCGGCCGCGCCGCCCCCAGCCCCGCCGAATTGGATGAGCTGTGCCGCCAGCACCTGGCCCCCTACAAGGTGCCGGTGGCCTTCGAGGCGCTAGAAGCCCTGCCCCGCAACGAGGTGGGCAAAGTGCTGCGCCGAGTTCTCATCGACCAAGCCGTCGGCCTCCCATACTGAGCTGAGGCTTCAATGCCCATTTCAGTCGATTGAGCCTTCACTGTTTTCTTTTTCTTCACTGATTTCACTGTCTTCACTGTTTTATTTTTCTTCCACAATGGCCCAACAGACCCCGAAGCCCCCTCAACCTGGCCCGCCCTTGGGTTCTATGGGCCAGTTATCAGGTCAACCACGATCATCTGGCCAAGCAACTCAGGCAATGGGGCACGAGCCATACGAGCGTCGAGGGTCAGCAGGGGGGCGTCAAGCACAGCGGCGAGCGCAACGAAAGCAGCGTCATATGCCGTGAGGTTGCTGCGAAGCCTCCAGATCAGAGGCAGTAGCAACTCGTGGGTGTACCGCACGGCGTCCAGGTCGGCGAGGGCGCTCAGGGCACGCTCGCCCGTCTGTGCCGCAATCTCGCCCGAAGCTGTATAGCGGCGCACTACTTGGGCCACCTCCACGTCGAGCAATGCTGGAGCATGCAAAGAGTCGGTCGCCATGATCCGATCACCGACCTGATCAGCGAGGGAAAGGCCGAGAAGCCACTCCACTGCGGCCGAGGAGTCGAGGACGATCACCTCGCGTCGCGCTCAGCCCGAACGGCGTCGGCCGCCGATTCGGTGACGGTTATGCGCTCGAATGCAGCCACCCGCTCGGCCATCTCGCGGCGAGTGGGCCGCTGCATGGCCCGACTCAGCTCACTGAGCGCATACTCGGAGAGTGACTGGCCCTCAAGGGCGGCCCGGGCCTTCAAACCCCGGTGGAGGTCGTCGGGTACATTGCGGATCTGAAGCGATGCCATGCAATCAGCATACTTGCATGCAGTCTGCTGATCCAGAAGCCCTCACGGCTCGTCTGCTGGGAGCTCGTATCTTGCCCATCGTCGCTCACCAAACATCACCAACTCGCCCCTGTCACGCAGTTCACGCAGGATACGTCCTGCCTGCGGGGAAGCGAGCTGACATAGCTCTGATGCCTCACGGCGAGTGATCGAGCCATGCCGCTTGACAAAGGTGAGCAGAATCTCCCGTTGTTGGATTTCGTCAAGCCCCTTGGTTCGCACGTACTGTGCTGGCTCCCCAAGCTGACGATAGAGCGCCGCGGACATGTGGTAGGTACGTCCCTTTCCCTCCCCACGAGATTCAAGCACACCGCTTTCCACAAACGTGTTGAGCATCGCTCGCGCCGCGGAATGGTCCACTTGAAACAGCTGTGCAGCTCTCGCGGTCGTCATCCTGCTCTCCGCACGTACCTCATGCAGCGTGAGCAAGCTCTCAAGCGACAACTCTTGTCCAGAGCGGCGCATTTGAGCGATGCAACCGGCGAGCGCCGCATCCGCTGGGCCGGATCGGATCCGGGCAACCACCGAACCATCCGTACTGCGGCTGTAATCCGGAGCGGGTCTGCCCAAGGACAGCTGGTGCTCGAAGACTCGATTTATGCCGCGTCCGATCCGATCAACCAGTCCAGACCGTTTGAAGGCTTCGGCCAGCGCAGGGTTGCGAGGGCGCGGCATGGTAGTCAGTAGGTTTTCGATGGTTACCCCCCGGGGAAAACCCCCAGGGTTAGAAATAGTGAGCGTGTCCCCTTCAAGCTGCACAAGCGTAGGGCCGATTTGGGTGTAATCGCGATGCACGAGAGCATTGGCGATGAGCTCCCGAATGGTAACGGTTGCATAGAGGGGCAAGGCCACCCGAAACAATCCAATCTCCACGTCTTGCTCAGGGTTGCGTGCCTCGACCCGGTCTACCAGTTGCTCCATTGAGCGCAACAACGGGGTTCTGCTGATCTCATTTGCTTTGATCTCAGTCCCGGCGAGTTCTTGAAACCCCACTTCATAACCGGGGAGGTGCAGGCCTATGGCTTCAGTGGTGCCGAATAGCAAAAGCGAGCCAACGGTCAACCGTTCACTGGCATCAGCGAGATTGAGCGCTTGCAGCAACTCCATATCGTTGAGCGAGGCCAACACATCCTCACCAGCCTGACGGGCCAACTCTCGCATGCGAACTAGCTCGCCCCGGTCCAAATCTTGGATAGAGAGGCTCTCTACTACCCGCCGCGAATAATCAACTGTGCCGGTCGCCCTCCCGAGCACCTCATGAGGAGGCATGGGCAGACACTGCGGTTTGCCCTGAACATCAATGGTGCGACGAAGATATCGGCCTTTGCTGGTGGCATGAATGGCGTCAGATACTGGCACCGCTATAACCGCCACCGTTCTCTCTTCAATATCGACCATTTCAATGCCCACCATGACTGCGGGCTGGGTGCGGGTTGCGATTGCAGCCATTAGGCGGCGGGGATCGTTGTAGTCCGCCTTGCCAGGATCAATCCCGGCAACTTCGCCAACATCGGTTACACCAAGCAACAAGTACCCGCCGTTGCTGTTGGCGAGACACACCACCGCAGCAGCGAGATCGTCCTGATCAATGCCGCCGCCTTTGAACTCAACAGTCAGAGTTTCGCCAGCAACGATCATCCCTCGTACAGCGTCAGCACTCACTCCACCAGTATACATAGTCTATGTATTTTTCTAACTGGTTAGTTCAAAAGCCGGGTTCTATGCATAGAGCATTTAGCCAGCAGCTTGATAGAGCAAGAAATTATCTGAAGTGTCTCAGGAGGTCTTGGGCGAGGGGGTGTAGTTCTCGAGCTCGGGGATGATCTCTTTGCCCAGCAGTTCGATGGTGCGCATGATCGACTCGTGGGAGTGGTAGCCGAACTGCACGTAGCAGATGAGCTGGTCGACGCCGAGGTCGGCGTAGTGCTTCATCTTCTCGTAGCAGGTGTCCACGTCGCCCACCACGATCATGTCGGCCTCGTCGAAGTGGTGGATGAGGTCGTCGATCCCCTCTTCCATCAACGGCTTGAGCAGCGGGAAGGTGGCGTCGCGCTCCTCTTGTGACAGCTCGGGCAGTTCCCAGTCCAAAGTGAACTGGGCCAGGTTGGTGTACCACCACTCAACCGACTTCCACACCTCGTTGTCCAGCACCTGCTGGGGGGAGTCGGCGCAATGCACCAGGGTGTAGGCCGCGGTGGCGTTGGTGGTCACGTCGGTGATGGGCTCGGGGTTCTCGGCCGCGGCCCGGTAGTTGCGGATGTGGCGGCCCATGGCCTCCAGCGGCTGCATGATGGAGAACGACAGCATGCCCATGCCTGCCTTGCCGGCTACCGCCGCCGAGTTCTCCGAGGCACACGCCATCCACGCCGGCGGATGGGGGTACTGCATCGGCTTGGGCGTGACCATTCGCTTGGGGAACTTGAACCGGGGCGAGTCGTACTCGAAGTACTCCTCCCGCCACATGCCGCACACGATCTCGATGGCCTCTTTCCAGTCGTCTCGGGACTTCTCCCGGTCAACGCCGAAGGCGATCTGCTCCATCGGCGTGGACCGGCCGGTGCCCCACACCGCCCGGCCGTTGGACAAGATGTCGACGGTGGCCACCTTTTCGGCGATCCGCTGCGGCGGGATGAAGCCGAACGGTGTCAGGGTCACGCCGAAGCCCATCTTGATGTTCTCGGTCACCATCGACAAAGCGCCGAGCAGCACCTCGGAGGCCGGGCAGTGCGAGCGGCCCTCTCGGAAGTGGTGCTCCACTGCCCAGATGGTGTTGAACCCGAAGGTGTCAGCCAGCTTGATCTGCTCGACGGCATCCTTGTAAGCCTTCTGCTCCCGCTCCCTTTGACCCCAGGGATGGGGCTTTCCCCACGGCTTGGGCGCATCAACCTCGTACAGCAAGTCCAACTTCATGGCGGTGACGTTACCGACCAGCCTCCGATCAGCGCATCTTGGAGCCGACACTGGGGCCGACCTCAGCCTCGGCGTCGGCGGCCAGCCGGAATCCCATGTGCCCGGTGGTGGAATCGGGGCCGTTGGCGTGCCGGGCAGCCACCCGATACCGGTTGCAGTAGGAGTCGTGGCACAGGTACGACCCGCCCCGGATGGCCCTGACCCGGCCCTGGGGAGGTCCCATCGGATCGACCAGCGGCCTCTCAGGCGGGAACCGGTTTTCGAACCAGTCAGCGCACCACTCCCACACGTTGCCCGAGCAGTTATAGAGGCCGAATCCATTAGGCTGGTACTCGTCCACCGGGGCGGTGCCCACGTAGCCGTCCTCGGCGGTGTTGTGGCTGGGAAACTCGCCCTCCCAGATGTTCAGCCGAGGCACCCCGTCGGGACACAGCTCGTCGCCCCAAGGCAACAGGGACTGCTCAAGCCCGCCCCGAGCGGCATGCTCCCACTCGGCCTCGGTGGGCAGCCGGGCCCCGTACCATGCAGCGCACGCGGCGGCGTCAAACCACGACACATGGACCACCGGGTGGTCGCCCCGATCCTCCACCGACGACTGTGGCCCTTCGGGCCGGGACCAACAGGCCCCTTCCACCTGCCGCCACCACTCGGCGCCCACTACTCCCCGGGTGGGCTGAAAGTCGTCGGGCAG
Source organism: Acidimicrobiales bacterium (assembly GCA_965208505.1). Taxonomy (GTDB): domain Bacteria; phylum Actinomycetota; class Acidimicrobiia; order Acidimicrobiales; family Bin134; genus Poriferisocius. The sequence continues at coordinate 3,540,056 of OZ242339.1, read as the reverse complement.
CAACCCGCCGAACACGAACGACCATCCCTCCCGCTCGGCGATGGTCACGTGCGCGGTGGCTTCCACGAAGGCGGCAAACTCGGCGTTGGTCACCGCCGTGGCCGCGATCTGGTAGGGCCTCAGCACCACCTCACGCACCGGTCCCTCGCCATCGCCCTCGAACCACACCTCGTCGGTGCCCATCAGAAACGACCCGCCAGCCAGCGCTACAAACTCCACCAACACGTCCTAGCAGACAGCGGGGCCAAATAGGCCATAACAAGGATCAATGCCTCCGGGTCGGTCCCAGGGTCATACCATGAATCCATGAAGACAACCGGAATCATCTTCGCCGGCCTCGACTGCGACGCCGACGCCATCGAGGGCTGGAACCGCTGGTACGACCTCGAGCATCTGCCTCCCAACATCGCCCTCCCCGATGTGATGCACGGTCGCCGCTATGTGGCCCCGCCCAGCCACCAGGCGCTGCGCCCCGATGGCTGTGACGAGGCCTTCTCAGAGGGCCGCAGCGCGTTCCTCACCGTCTACTGGCTGTGCGGCGACGTCGACGGGGTGATGGCCACCATGACCGAATACCGAGAAGTGCTGGTGGAAGCCGACCGAATGTTCCCCGACGAGAAGAAGATCGTGCGGCTGGGCGACGCCCTGGCCCTCGACTGGGCGGTGGCCGATCCGGCGCTGAAGGCCGACCCCGGCGACATCCCCCACATGTCCCACACAGACCTCCACGTAGTGTTGCGCCGAGGCCTGGGCGACCAGAACTGGCACCGCGACATCTACGCCCCCGCCGCGGTGGCCGTCGACGGTGTGCATGCGGTGGTGTCGTTCACCTCCCGATTCGCCCCCGACACCGCCATCGACCTGCACATGATCGAGGGCAATCCCGCAGAGGTGGTCGCCGCGCTGCGGGCCGCCACCCCTTCCCGGCCCGCCACCACCCACGTCGGCATGGACGGGCCGTTCCAACTCATCGAGCCGCTGCGCTACCCGTGGGCTGAGCAGATCCGCGGGTCATGGATGCCCCAAACGGTCGCCTGAGCGACCCAGCCTCTCACTGGGGAGCCAAGCGGCGGGCCACAGGGGACTCCCCGTCGCTTCGCCGCGCCAAGCGCCGGGCCACCGGCCTGCTGCTAGCGGCCGCCGCCCTATTCGTGGTCATTCGCCTGCTCACCGACGGCGACGGCTGGTCCGGCTACGTGGAAGCCGCCGCCGAGGCCGCCATGATCGGCGGGCTGGCCGACTGGTTTGCGGTGACCGCCCTTTTCAAACACCCACTGGGGATCCCCATCCCCCACACCGCCATCATCCCCCGCCGCAAAGACGCCATCGGTGCCAGCCTGGGCGAGTTCGTGCAGGACAACTTCTTCGACCCCGACGACCTGGCCCAATGGGTGGCCGACCGGGCTCCCGCCGAGGCCCTGGGGCGATGGCTAGCTGCCGAGGGAGACACTGGGCTGGTATCGGCTCCCGCCCTGGGCCGGTTGCTGGAATCACTGGTCGACGGAAAGCACCACCGCTCGATGGTGGACGCCGCCGTCGAGCGGGCCGACCGCTTTCTGGTGGACAACCACGAGGTGCTGAGGGACCGCATCGTCGAAGAAGCCCCCATTTATACCCCCAAGGTGCTCGACCACCACATCTTCAACCGGCTCCACCGGGGCGTGCGGGGAGTGCTGGCCGACATGGCCGACGATCCCGAGCACGAGCTGCGCCTGCGCATCGACGCCGGCCTGAGAAGCTACGCCCAGCGCCTCCAAACCAGCGCCGCGCTAGGCACTCGGGTAGAAGCCGCCCTAGTCCGAGTCGGACAGTCGCTGCAAACCGAATCCAGCCTTCAAAACCGGGTCGACCGGTGGCTCGTCTCCGCAATGAGCCTGCTGGCCCGCCACGCCCAAGCCGAGGTGGCCAACGTGATCGGCACCACCGTGGCCCGCTGGGACGCCGACGACACCAGTACCCGCATCGAGCGCCGAGTAGGCCGCGACCTCCAGTTCATCCGAATAAACGGAACCCTCATAGGCGCCCTAGCCGGCCTAGCCATCCACGCCATCAAGCAGGTGCTCTAGTCGCTATACCGAGCGCGGAGCTCGTGCTTCAGCACCTTCCCTGTGGCATTCCGCGGGAGCGAGTCCACGATCTCTAGCTGCTCGGGGATCTTCTGAGGCATGATCCCCGACGACCGGAAGTAATCGCCCACTTCGGCCAATGTAAGACCGTCAGCTTCAGAAGCCAGCTCCACTACCGCGCACACCCGCTCGCCCCGCTCATCGTCGGGCAGCCCGATCACGCCTGCATCCAAAACATTGGGGTGGGCGAAGAGAAGGTCCTCGATCTCGGTGGCCGAGATGTTCTCCCCTTTGCGGATGATGATGTCCTTTACCCGCCCGGTGAGCGTCACATAACCGTCGGCGTCCAAATGACCCACGTCGCCGGTGTGGAACCAGCCGTTGTCGAATGAGGCGGCAGTCAGCACCTCGTCCATGTAGCCCCGGCACACCATGGGCCCCCGAATCCACAACTCCCCCTCCACCCCGACATCGGCCGGCTCGCCGTCGAAGCCCACCACCTTGATCTCCGCCCCAGCCAGCGGGTGGCCCTCGGTCTCAGCCAGCTTCTCATCGGGGTCATCGGGAGTGTTCTGGGCGATGATCGGCGCCTCGGTCATCCCCCAGGCATGGCCGCACCCCCGCCCGCCCATCTCAGCCATCACTTCGTAATGCTGAGACCCAGGCATAGGGGCTCCCCCTCCTGAGCAGAGCCGAAGCTGCGGCAGGATCGGCTCGCCGGGCTGTTTGCGCTGCTCGGCCAGAAACGCCATGAAAAAGGCCGGGCCCCCGCCCACCAGGGTGACGCCGTGGCGGGCGAACAACGCAGTGGTCTCCGCCGGGTCGAACGTCTCGGCGATCACCAGGGTGCAACCCGAGCTCAACGACACCGACAGGTTGGACACCCCACCAATGTGGGCAAACGGAAAGGCCAGCCCGAACTTGTCGTCGGCCGTGACGTGCTGTCGTTCCACCATGGCAATACCCGATGCCATCACCGAGGTGTCGCAGTGGCGAGCCCCCTTGGGGTTCGACGTTGTGCCCGACGTGTAATACACCCACCGGATTTCCTCGGCGTCCTGCGGGGCAGGAATGTCGTCCAGCACCGACGGATCCCCGGTGGGCAGTTCTCCATCGCACACCACAACGTCCAACCCATCAACCTCCGCAGCAATCCCCTCGGCCATTGCCTGGTAGTCGAACCCCCTCCACACCGAAGGCACCAAAAACATCCGGGCCCCCGTCTGCCGAATGCAAAACCCCACCTCTCGCTCCCGATAAACCGGGATGATCGGATTCTGCACCGCCCCCAACCGAGCCAGCGCCGCCTGCAACACCAGCGTCGAAGTCCAAGTGGGCAGTTGCCAAGAAACCGAAACCCCCGCCCCCGCCCCCAACTCAACCAACCCCGCCGCCGCCCGCAAAGCCGCATCCCGATACCCCGCAAACGTGAGCACCCGATCCCGATCATCCACGATCATCGGAGCGTCAGGCGAAAGCTCCGCCCGCCTCTCCACCATCCCCCAAAACGTCCTGCCAGTGAGCATTCGATCAGAATAAGGGCATGGCCACGCTGTCTGTAACCCTTCCGTCGTTCGGCCCCATCTTCCGAGACAACAACTTCCACCAGATCGCCGACCTCGCGAAAATGGCCGAACAAGCCGGAGTCGACCGCATAATGCTCACCGACCACGTGGTCATGGGCGAACACACCGAAAAGTACCCTTACGGCCCCTTCCCCTTCCCCCCGGAAACCGCCTGGCTAGAGCCGCTGGCATCCATCGCCCACATGGCCGCGGTCACCTCACAGGTTCGGTTCAGCACCAAGATCCTCATCGCCCCCCTTCGCCCCGCTGCGGTGCTGGCCAAGACCCTGGCCACCATGGACGTGCTGTCGCAGGGCCGCCTCGAAGTAGGCGTGGGCACCGGCTGGCAACGGGAGGAATACGAAGCGGCCGGCGTTCCCTGGAACCAGCGGGGCCAACGCTTCACCGACACCATCGCTGCCTGCCAAACGCTGTGGCGGGACTCCCCGGCCTCATTCGAATCAGCCACCGTCAACTTCGACAACATCTGGTGCGAGCCCAAGCCGGCCCAGCCCGATGGCATCCCCATCTGGGTGGCCGGGGCCCTCCATCCCAACAACCTCGCCCGCCTCGTCGAACACGCCAACGGCTGGATCCCGCCCCCCTACGCCGACCTCCACGAGCTGGCCGACGGAGTACACACACTCCAAGACGCCCTAGCCGCCGCCGGCCGCAACCTCGACGGGTTCGGCATCCAGGGCGACATCGACGCAGTGATCGACGAAAACGGCCGCCCGTCAATCCGACCCAGCATGGACGCCGCCCCCCAGTGGGTGGCTGCCGGCGCCACCACTGTCAACGTGGTCATGTCCCTGTTCTGCTGGCGCATGGACCGAGCCCAAGGATGGTTCGACGATCTGGCCCAGAGCTGGGAATACCTCGCGCTCCGCTGACCTCGAAGGCATTGTTCGTTCCCGCCTTTATGCTCCGATGATGCAGTTCCTCAACGCCCGGGAGCTTGATCAGATCCACTTCGAGGCCACCCTAGAACTTCAGCAGCGGCTGGACTGCGCCCGCGACCCGGGGATTCCCGTAACCCCAGCCGGCGAGTTGCGGGCCACGTTTGACGACAACGCCAGCGAGAACGCCCGCCACGAGCGCATTGTGGCGTTCGGCGACGTAGAAGCCGTCGCCATTGGCCACTTGGAACTTCCCTGCGATCCCGCCAACGCGACATTGGCAATCGTGGAGATAACTCCAGTCCACAGCGACGCGTCAACGACGGTGTTGAGCGAACTGCTGAAAATGGCACGAGCCGATGGCCGAGCCTCGGTCATCGCCTGGGGCGACTGCACGCCCGAAGCTGATGCATTCTGGACCGGGCTGGGAGCCGAGTTGCGCTCCACCGAGCAGGAGTCCGATTTGGACCTGGCCTCGGTGGACGCCGACCTGATGAGCCGGTGGATCGACGCCGCACCGGACGACATCGAATTGGTGCATTGGAAAAGATGCTGCCCCGACGAGCACATCGATGCCCTCGTGGCCACCGCCAATGCCATGAACGACGCCCCCACCGACGATCTCGAGATCGCCGACACCTTCTACGACGCGGCCACTCTTCGAGCCGACTTCGACGCCCGCGACGCCTCGGGCATCGACTATCTGGGCATACTGGCCGTCTGCGCTGACGGGTCGGCCGCGGGTGCCACTGAGGTTTTCGTCAACCGCTTCCGACCTGCCTTCGCATGGCAGTGGAATACAGTCGCGCTACCCGCCTACCGGGGCCGGAGTATCGGACGCTGGATGAAGGCGGCAATGTGGAGGCGGCTGCGCGCCGAGGCCCCCGAAGTAGCCACACTGCGCACCGGCAACGCCGAGAGCAACGCCGCCATGTTGGCCATCAACACTGAGATGGGCTTCCAACCATCACACCTAATGGGGTGCTGGCAAGCCGACGTTCAGCTGTTGAATCAGGGGATGTCGCCGTCGGATCGGAAGCGCTCGACAGCTTCCGCGGGCCGGCCGACGATAACGCCGTCTACCGGCAAGTCGATGAGCTCGGCGTAGTAGTCGGGGTGCTCTTGGTAGTCCTCGTTGGGCCACACCCACACAGCCAGTCCCTCGTCGACGGCTTTGCCCAACAGGTCGGGAGTGAGCACGTCGAGGCCGCTGAATGATGGGGGCACCTGCAAGATGAGGTCGTTGGGGTGCAGGGGGACCGACGCAAAGGCCCACGCCGGCAGGGCATCCTGGCCGGGGCTGGTAACGACCTCGGGGGCCAGCTCTCGGAATCCGACCAGCGCCTCGTCTCTGAACGAGACCACCACCACCGAGTCGGTGCGACCCAACTCCTCAATGTCGGCGGCCAGCACGGCCGCCATCTCGAGGATGAAATCGATGTCGTCTTCGCCGTCGTCTCCCGCGGGGGTCTTGATCTCCACATCAAGAACATGCTCGGGAAACGCCTCCGCTACCGCTCGGAATGTCTCGATCCGGAAGTCGTCAGGGCTGTATCCCGCAGGAGGGTCGATGTCACCAGTGCGAATGCCCCGATAGGTGTAAGCCTCTGGGGCGAGGTCGTGGCTGGGCCACTCCTCGGACCACCAATAGCCGTTGTCGAGCGCCTGAAGCTCCTCGTAGGTCATGTCCCTTACCCGCCCAGTTCCCTCGGTCGTGCGATCGACGGTGTCATCGTGGTGCACCACCAGCACTCCGTCGACAGTCATCTGCAAGTCCATCTCCAGCACATCCACACCGGCGTAGGCCGCCTGGGAGAAGGCATACATGGTGGAGTGGGGCCAAGAGCGGTCGCCGCCAGCGTGGCCGATGACCAGTGGCCGCCCCAATGCCAGCAGCTCGCTCACAGTGCTGGCCGCCGGGGTTGGGACCGGCGGGAGCAAGGCTGTTTCCTCGCTCTTAGCCTCCGGCACACCGGTTTGGGTCTCTTCTGCAACCGGCGCCGGTTCGCTTGTCGGCTGCTCGGGCTCAGCAGTGGCCACAGCCGTTTCAGTACTCGGCTCTGCCTCGTCGACATCGGCCACCACAGCCTCGGTTGCCGCGGGCGCAGTACCGCTCGGAACTCCCTCTGTCGGGGAAGTAGTCGGAGCAGCGGTGGCCAGCTCCGCGCTCGGGGCACTCTCTTCCCCTCCGCCGCACGCAGCCAACAACGCTCCCACCATGATCAACGCCAGCAATGCGAGAGCAGGTGGCAACGACGCCGTTGTATTCGGCAATCGATGCACGCAGGAATCCTAGGCGTTCTCCAGAAAACCCGCTTAGGCTAGCGAGCCTCTAATACTGAGGGGCGACCACGATCCCGTCGCGCATAGAGCCGGTAACACCGGTGCGAGTGGCGCAGCAGTGGCCGGTCTCGTTCATGCTCATCAGCATTCGCCGGTCCTCGTCCACCCACAATCGGCAGATGCCGGTGTAGGACACATGGAGGTGGACCCGCTCCGACGCCATCACCAACTCAGACACAACCCGGTTGATCACACCTCCGTGGCAAGCCACCGCGATGTGCTGACCGGGCTGGGCCTCGCACAACCGCTCGAACGCAGCGATTACCCGCTTGTGGAACTCTTCGGGTGTATCCCAGCCGATGGCGGCATAGTCCTGGGCCCGGATGGCCTCGTAGTACTCCCCGCCCTCAGTGGCCAGCAGCTCGGTGGGGAGGTACACCTTGGAGTTGTGGTCGATCTCGGTGAAGTCCTCTTCGAGCTCCATGCCCATGCCCAATCGGGCGGCCAGCGGTTCAATGGTCTCGACGGCCCGCCGCTTGGTGCTGGAGATAATGTGGTCGAAGGGCTCGTGCTCCAGCCAGTCGGCCAGTCGCTCTGCCTGCCACTTTCCCAGCTCGCTGAGCCCCGGATCAGCAACCTTGTCGGTATTCCACTCCCTCTCGGGCTGTCCGTGGCGGATGAAGGCGATCTGCACCCCTGTACCCTACGCTGCGCAGATGGACAACAAAGAAGCCGATCGTGTCGCCTGGAACAACATCATGTTGGACGATCCCCCCGACCACGACGACCTGTACCTCCGGTTCACGAAGCGGGTTTTCTCCGACGTGTGGGCCCGTCCCCGCCTGGGACAGAGGGAGCGTCGCCTCACCACGCTGACCGCCATCGCCGCCACCGGCAACGGCGCCATCCTGCCCTTCCACATGAAGCCGGCCCTCGAAGCGGGCGATCTCACCCCCGACGAGTTGGCCGAGTGGGTAGTACACCTGGCCCACTACGCCGGCTGGCCGGCCAGCGCCCAGGCCTACACCGCACTGCGGACGGTCGCCGCCGAGCTTGGCCTAGAGTTCGAAGACGACGACTGACGGAATCAAGCCCCAGCCGGCCCTACTCCAATGCCACCTCGTTGCAACGGGAAGGGGCCCGGGCCGGGTTTAACACCCGCGCCCGTTGGTTTGAATCTGTGCCCGAGCGGTCGGTGTTCAGGTAGGCCTCGATGGCGTTAGCGGTGGCTTTGGCTGCCACGCGGATGTACTCATCGGTAGCGAAGAGCGCGGCCTCGGAACGGTTTGACAAATAGCCGTATTCGACGAGGACCGCAGGGACAGTAGGCCGGCTGATCATTCCGTAGGCGTCGTGCCCTCTGGTCGAGAGAACCCGCATCACCCCCGCATCGGCCACACGGCTCCACGCCACGTTGTCGAAGCCTGAAAGCGCTTCGGTGATCTCCTGATAAAGCAGCCCGCCAAGGCGAGCGGAATCGGCGCGGGCCTGTTGGACCGACACCGACTGCACGTACACCTCGGTGCCCGGCCGGTTGCCGATGCCGTAGGTAGGCCCGTTGTGGTGGATCGAGACTAGGGCTTCGGCTCGCAAGGCGTCGGCGAAGGCGGCTCGAATCGACAGCGGAGACCCGTAGTGGCCGTTCCTGGTCGAAGCAGCCGGAATGCCCCGACTCGAGAGCTCGTTCAAGACCGCATAGCTGAGGGTCAGGTTCAGGTCGCGCTCGACCAAGCCGTTGGGTCCCACCGCACCTACGTCATAAGACCCTCCATGGCCTGGGTCCACCACCACTCGCACACCGGAGAGAGGCAGTCCAGCGCCGACCGTCGAAATCGAGCCGCACGGCGTCATCACCACAAACTTCCCCTCGTTCACCCCCAAAACGGCAACCGACACACCGGTGGGCGTGATCAACCCCGGCGGGGGATCGCCGTCGAAACCCTCGGACAGCACCAGCGATTCAAAGGAGAGGATATTGGGCGACACCGACCCGTTTGAACCAGGCTGGCCGGGACAGCCCTCGGGGGTGATATGGGTGTCGATCTCGAAGTCGAACCGGCAGCGGTACGTGTTGAGCAGCGATTCCTGCACCGCGATCAGCTCGTCCCGCACCTCTATTTCCTCCAGAGTGGGAGTGCCCTCAAACTCCCCTGGCCGGGAAAATCCCTGGCTGGGCAGACCGTCGTCACAGCCGCCGGGCACCGCCCCGACGTCGACGCCAAATCGACAGCGATAGACGTTGAGCAGCGTTTCCTGGGCGGCGATCAGGTTGTCGCGCACCTCGATGTCTTCTCGGGTGAACTCGCTGCTTGGGGCATCCTGAGCGCTCACAGCCGCCGCGCCGAGGGCCAGCACCAGCAGACTCGCCGCAGCAGCCCCACAGAATCGGGACAAGACCCGGCCCGATAGCCCAGATGCAAACACCGCGAGAATGTATAGACAGGGCCTACTACCCGCTAATCCCCCTCGGAGCCGATGGCAATCTCTCCGGAAGAGTCGAGAGTGGCCGTTGCCGTCGCCCCCTCGGCGATCTTCCCGCTGAGGACGGCCTCGGCGAGATGGTCGGCCAGCTCCCGTTGAATCACCCGCTTGAGCGGACGGGCGCCGTAGGCCGGGTCATAGCCGTCGGCGGCCAGCTTGGCCCGAACTTCATCGGGCACCACCAGATGGATGCGCCGGTCAGACAGGCGTTCAGCCAGCCGGTCGATCTGGAGGTCGACGATCTGGACCAAGTGCTCGGGCTTCAACTCGCCGAACGCCACGATGTCGTCGATGCGGTTGACGAACTCGGGGCGGAAGTACTCCTTGGGGTCAACGGCGAGATTGGACGTCATGATCAGCACCGCGTTGGTGAAGTCCACGGTGCGCCCCTGCCCGTCGGTCAGCCGTCCGTCGTCCATGAGCTGCAACAGCACATTGAACACTTCCGGGTGGGCCTTTTCGATCTCGTCCAGCAGCACCACCGCATAGGGACGCCGCCGTACCGCTTCGGTGAGCTGGCCGCCTTCGTCGAAGCCGACATAGCCGGGGGGCGCTCCGATAAGTCGGGACACGCTGTGTCGCTCCATGTACTCCGACATGTCGATGCGGACCATGGCCCGCTCATCGTCGAACAAGAAGTCGGCCAGTGTGCGGGCCAACTCGGTCTTGCCCACCCCGGTGGGGCCGATGAACAAGAACGATCCGATGGGCCGGTTCGGATCCGACAGCCCCGCTCGACTGCGGCGAATGGCCGACGCCACCAGATGCACCGGCTCGGATTGGCCGACAACCCGCTGGCCCAATACCGCTTCCAGGCGCAGCAGCTTGTCGGTCTCGCCCTCCATCAGGCGGGTGACCGGCACCCCGGTCCAGCGGGACACCACTGAGGCCACATCGTCGGGGTCCACCTCTTCTTTCAACATCTGCCGGTCGGCTTGGAGCTCGGCCAATCGCAGGTCGGCCTCGGCGATCTGGCGCTCCAGTTCGGGGAGCTTTCCGTAGCGGATCTCTGCGGCCCGCTCCAGGTCGACTTCCCGCTCCAGGGCGGTGCTCAGGGCGTCGTGCTCTTCCTTCAGCGTTCTGATCTGGCCGATGGCCTCTTTTTCCGACTGCCAGTGGGCCTGCATGCCGGCCAGTTCTTCTCGCAGGTTGGCCAGCTCCTCTTCCAGAGCCTCTAGGCGCTCGGCCGATACCGCATCGGACTCTTTGGCCAGCGCCACCTGCTCGATCTCCAGCTGGCGAATTCGGCGATCCACCACGTCGATCTCGGTGGGCATGGAGTCGATCTCGATGCGGAGCATGGACGCCGCCTCGTCCACCAGGTCGATGGCCTTGTCGGGCAAGAACCGCCCGGTCACGTAGCGGTCGGAGAGCACGGTCGCAGAAACTAGGGCGGCGTCTTGGATGCGGACCCCGTGGTGGACCTCGTAGCGCTCCTTCAACCCCCGCAAGATGGCGATGGCGTCCTCCACCGACGGCTCGCCCACGTAGACCTGTTGGAAGCGGCGCTCCAAGGCGGCGTCCTTTTCGATGTGGGTGCGGAACTCGTCCAGCGTGGTGGCGCCGATCATGTGCAGCTCGCCGCGGGCCAGCATGGGCTTGATCATGTTGCCGGCGTCCATGGCCCCCTCGGCCGCGCCGGCACCCACGATGGTGTGCAGCTCGTCCATGAACGTGATCACCTCGCCGTCGGCGTCGGTGATCTCCTTCAGCACCGCCTTGAGCCGCTCCTCGAACTCTCCCCGGTACTTGGCCCCAGCCACCATGGCCGACATGTCCAGCGCTACCAGCCGCTTGTTCTTCAGCCCCTCGGGCACGTCTCCGTCGGCGATGCGCAGGGCCAGGCCCTCAACGATGGCGGTCTTGCCCACGCCGGGCTCTCCGATCAGCACTGGGTTGTTCTTGGTGCGGCGGCTCAACACCTGGATGGTGCGGCGGATCTCCTCGTCCCGGCCGATCACCGGGTCGAGCTTGCCGTCCCGGGCCAATACAGTGAGGTCGCGCCCGTACTTCTCCAGCGCTTGGTAGGAGTCCTCGGGGGTGGTCGAAGTCACTCGGTGCGATCCCCGCACTTCGGCCACCGCCTCCAGCAAGCGGTTGCGGCCCACCCCCACCCGGTCGGCCATAGCCAAAAGCAGGTGCTCGGTGGACAGGTACTCGTCGCTCAACTCGGTGCGGGCCGCGTCAGCGGTCTCCAGGGTCTTGACCAAGTCGCGAGCGGTGCGCACCTCAGTGCCGTAGGCCGACGGCAGCTGGCTGAGCGCGGCCTCTAGCTGGGCCCGCAGTTCGGGCAGCGCCACCCCGGTGCGCTGCAACACCGGCAGCACCACGCCGTCGGTTTGGCCGATGAGGGCCAGCAACAGGTGGTTTGGGGTTACCTCAGGATGGCTCTTCGACTGGGCCATGGCGGTGGCGTCGTTGAACGCCTCCCGGGTCTTCAACGTCCACCGATTGGGGTCAAGCATCAATGGGCTCCTCGTTTTGCTTTGATTCTCTGGCTTCTCCCGTACTAACCACCAAAAGTTGAGGGTATTCCACTCAATGTTCTTTCTTGTGGGTTGCCATGCCTAATGACGCCATACCGGCCAGTCCTGCTGATGGGGGAGAAGCTCAAACACCACCGGGCACTCAACCGTCGCAGCCCTCATTCAACAAATGGTGCAGATTCACTAGAGCTAACCTGGCGAATATAGTCGACGGTTGTAGCCTCCGAGGTAATACCGAGCACGCCGGACGTCGTAGCAGGACTTATCATGCCATTTGCCAACAAGTGAGCTATTCCGTCAGTGACTGTTATGATGTCAAGCGTATTGTTTCGCTCTGTCAAGAAAAGAACAAAGGATTGCCCAATGTCTGTGGAAGTGAAGTTTGCGCCAGCGAGTGAAACGCGATTCAGACGCTCACCAGGTTTGCCGTCGACATTTCTGACAGTAAATCCATCCCATAACAGCGACAGTTGGGCAGGTGATTCACCCTTAAGAGTTTCGACAACACTGAAGTTCAGTTGGATAAGTTCTATAAATTCACTTGTAGGTTCATCTTCGTTGTATCCGCCTCTATAACCTGCTCCTGTAGTTATTGAGTCTAATGTAACTTGTACAATTGCTGAACTCTCTTCAATGAGGCTTTCAGAAGTTGCTGGACCGAGCTCATCCACATGTATGACAACAATATCAAGTTTATCGGACGAATTGGCATCGGACCTCGTACACCCAATGACAAGCAATCCTGCACACAACGCAATAGTGCAACCGAGTCTAAACATCGCATAGTTCCTTTGTTATAGCGACCAAACAATATTGTAAGATCAGTATTTATCCTTGAGGTGATCAATTTCATGGACAGTGAGGTCGGTATCAAGAGAGTACTTTGACTGGGGCCAGCAACCTTCGTCTTCCGTCAGCCCGTCGTCGCTGCCCAGAGTATGTCCAATCTCGTGACAAACAGTATGACCGACTTGACTAGCTGAGTTACCTATCAATGTATCTTCATTGAATCGAATACGGAATTGATCGCATTTGTTGTTGCTCATGGTCTTCATACAGGTAGCATCACCCAAGATTGTGGGCCGCGAGAAGTGACTCTCATCAGCTGCATACCAATATACATCTACGCGCGCGTGTGGGACAGCAGCCTGACGTCCGTCGTTGATTGTATTGATGTCGTTTGCTGTATCCAACTCGTAGTCGGAGTACATGGAATCAGTTACGAATGGATTGAGCTCATTATGATGTGAGTCATTTGACTCAATTGATGCGTACCTGTGTTGATCATTATCAGCGTATCGACCACCAAAATAGTGAGCAGCTGCTACGCTCTGAAAAACAAACACCCCGATGGCAATCATAATCGAACAGACAGCTGAGAATCCAATGGCCTTCATTACAATTGCTTGGCTTATTTTCCTTTTGATGTGAGTTTCTAACATTGCAAAACACGGTATCCTTGAGCTTTACATGAGTCAAGCAAAAGCAGTGTCAAAACATGACGAATACTTGTCATGTTTTGACACTTGACAAGGTTGAGGTCAGGGTGCTAATGCAGCGGGTGTTGCCGATATTGCTCAGAGGCCGTTGTCGGCGTTGACATCCACGGTCAGGTCGCCATCGTCGCAGTGGCCGAGGCTGATTCCGCTGTGGCACTTCGAGTCGGCGGCGGCTGTCTTGGCCTTGTCGCGTCAGACCGCCGATCAGCAGAGTTGATCTTGGTTAGGCCCGTGGGCAGCCCGGTTCAGCTGGCCAGGTGTGTGCCACCCGGGGGAAGTGTCACAGGGCGCTCTTATTGCCCGTTGCCATGCCTAATGACGCCAGCCCTGCAAGCCCGCAAACGACGGCCAAGACGATGAAGAACGTGTCGTAATCACTTTGTTCACCTCCCAGCATGGCCACCCCCGCAGCCACCCCCACTGCACCCCCTATGCGGATCACGGTCTGCACTGTGCCCGCCGCCAAGCCCAGCTGGCCGGGGGGCACGCCAAATGCGATGGCACTGTTGACTCCGGGAAAAGCCGTACCCACACCGAAACCCATCAACAGCGCAGCCGGAAACCACACCGCAGCCCACTCCGGCTCTGTACCGGCGAATACCGCCACCCACAGGCAGCCCAAGGCGATGGAAAAGGCCGCGGGCGCCATTACCACACGGTGTCCGAAGCGCTCCATGGCACGGCCGGTGGCATATCCCACGGTGCTGGAGGCCGCGGTAAGCGGCGTTAGCATTAGCCCGGCCTCCAGCGTGCTGTACCCCCATGGACCCCTGAGAAATTGCACGAGCGCCAAGAAGATGCCGAAGAACGCCACCCCCACTAGCACCGCCACCACCGCCGTGGAAGCAAACACCCGGTGTCGAAACAGGGCCAAGTCGATAACGGGCGAGGGGTGTCGTCCGCAGCGAAAGAGAAATGCCGCCATTCCCGCCGCGGACGCTACGAATGCACCAATAACCCGGGGATCGTCAGATCCCCAAGCGTTGAATTGCACAATGCCCAGCACCAGCGCCGCCGTACTGAGCCCGGCGAACAGCACGCCGACCAAGTCGGGCAACTCGGCGTCGTCGTCGGCTGTCGATTCGGCTATGAGGCCGCGGCGAGCCAATACCGCCACTCCTACAGGCGCGACCAAGAAGAACCCAGCCCGCCACGAGGTGAACTCAATGGCCAACGCCCCCAGAGTAGGGGCGAGGGACGCCACTACCCCGGCCACTGTGGACCACACCCCCACGGCGACCGCCCGGCGTTGCGGGCCGAGGGTGGTCATCACCAAGGCCAATCCCGAGGTGATGAGGCTGGAGCCCCCGAAGGCCTGGTAGCAGCGGGCCGCGATCATGGCCGGCACATTGGGCGCCAATCCCACTGCGGCCGAGCCGGTGACGAATATGGCGATGGCCCACAAGAACACCCGCCGGTGGCCGATCCGGTCGGCTAGGCGCCCTGCCGGTATGAGCAGGGCCGCCACCATGATGTTGTAGCCGCTTATCACCCAAGACACCTGCGTTTCTGGAGTGCCGCTGAAGGTGTCGACAATTTCGGGATAGGCCACAAACATGAGCGTCACGTCCAGGGAGCTGGCCGCCGATGCCAGCGACACCAACCACAGCGCCTTCCACTCCCGACTCATGACCTCCACCCGACCATTCGGTTCCCATTTGGCAACCTGTCGGGGTCGCTGGGCCGCCTCACGACTCCCGACGGTACTCTCAGGCCATGGACACCCCACCGGTAATCATTGAAGTAGCCCTCAACGGCACCACCACTCGCGAGCGCAACCCCCACGTGCCCATCAGCCGAGAGGAGTTGATCGAAGAGGGCCTGGCATGTATCGACGCTGGCGCCACAATCATCCACTGCCACATTGCCGATATGCGGGTGGCGGCAGCAGAGGCCGCAGCCGAATACCGGGCCACTTTCGAGCCGTGGGTGGCCGCCGACCCCGACGTGTTGGTGCTGCCCACCCTGGGCTGGGGCCAGGACATGGCCGAGAAGCTAGGGCATCTGGACTATCTGGCCGAGGGGGGATTGCAGCGGCTGGGGTTCATCGACCCCGGCAGCATGATTTTGGGCAAGGCCGGCGCCAACGGGCTGCCCGATCCCAACAGCTTCGTCTATGTCAACTCTTTCGCCGACATGGAAGTGGCCATCGAGCAGTGCAACCGGCTGGGCCTGGGCATGCACTTCGCCATCTTCGAGCCCGGCTTCCTCCGCAACGTGCTGTCGTACTGGCGCTTCGGCCAGCTCACCCCCGGTTCGTTCGTGAAATTCTACTTCGGCGGGCCGGGGGGCTATTTCGCCATCGGCGACAGCGTGAGCTTCGGCTTGCCCCCCACCGCCAAGGCACTAGACGCCTACCTGGAGATGCTGGAGTTGGTCGACTGCGACCTCCCCTGGTTCGCTGCGGTGGTAGGCGGCGACCTCATCGAATCGCCCATCCCCCAGCTCACCCTGGAGCGCAGCGGCCACCTACGAGTGGGCCACGAGGACTACGCCGGCGACCGCCCCCGACCAAACCACGAGCTGGTGGCCGAAGTCGCCGCGCTGGCAAATGAGATGGGCCGCCCCGTGGCCACCTCCACCCAAGCCGTAGAGATCCTCGGCCTCCCCACCCGCCAAACCGCCGGCACCTAGCCAGGAGCGGGGTTTTACGACGGTTTACAAAACTATACGCACTTTTATTCTGTTTTTCTAAAGCGTAACGACTGCGTTATAGTTTCTCTGTGGGGTCCAGCGACCTAGAGAAAATTATCGCAGCAGGAGAGACATACACCGTCGAATTCAAGAGCGACGCCAACGACGAAGAACTCGTTGAAGCCGTCTTATGCCTTGCCAACGGCGACGGTGGATGGCTCCTTATCGGCGTCAGTGACGACAGAAGGGTCGTTGGTGCCCCACCCCGACATGGCAATACGACGCATAGCCAGCGGATAGTGGCCCTCGTATCCAACAAGACCACGCCGTCTCTCAGTGTTGAGGTCAGTGTTGTACAGCTCGGCAGCAACGATGTCGTGGCAATAGACGTGCCCAAGGCGTCAAGGGTTGTCGCAACAACCTCGGGCCGCTATCTGCGGAGGGCTACGGACGTACACGGAAGGCCAGAATGCCGGCCCATGTCCCCTCACGAAATCCAAACCCGAGCTAGCTCGCTAGGAGCGCACGACATTTCGACCTTGCCTCTCGCCAATCTCTCTGTTGAAGATCTGGACCCCGCGGAACTTGACCGCTTTCGCAACCTTGCAGCAAGCGGCGGAGATTCGGTCCTCGCTAACCTCTCCGCCAACGATCTGTTGTCTGCCCTTGGGTTTCTATCTGTCAGCGATACTCCGACACTAGGTGCAGCCCTCTTGTTCGGCACTCCAACCGTGCTTGATGCTTTTGCTCCCACCCACGCTGCCATCTTCCAGGCGCTTGACTCCCATGACGCCGTTCTGGCCAACCGCAACCTGCGAGCACCACTGATCAGAGCCATGCTCGAGTTGGTCGAAGCGGTGATGCCCTATAACCCTGAAGAAGAAGTTCAAGACGGGCTTTTCCGGCTAGGCCTTCCCCGATTCTCCGAGGTCGCGATCCGAGAGCTGATTGCCAACGCCCTCGTTCACCGCGACTACTCCCAAAACGGTCAAATCCGCGTAGCCGTTGAAGACACAACGCTCTCAATCAGCAGCCCGGGTGGATTTCCCGAAGGCATCACAATCAACAACCTCCTCACCGCGCCGCCGCAAGCACGAAACCCCCTGATCGCCGACGCCTTCAAGCGAGCCGGACTCGTTGAGCGCACTGGCCGGGGCATCAATCGCGTCTACCGCCACCAGCTGGTTCTCGGGCGACCACAACCCGACTACTCACGTTCAAATCGATCGTGGGTTGAAGTACGGGTTCCGGGCGGGGCTGCTGATCGAGAACTGGCGGTCTTCGCCGCAGCCGCAGCGCGTGATGACAATGGCCTGGACCTGCGAGCTCTCCAGATTATTCATGAAGTGCGCTCCGAGAGTCGGATCACTTCAGAGCGTGCTGCCGAGCTATCGCATATCGCAGTCGCCGAATCACGGGCAGTACTAAACAACCTGGTCGAGCGAGGACTGCTCGAGGCCCGCGGTGAGGGCAGAGGGCGCACCTATCACCTGGCTGCTGAGCTCTATCGAGAAATCGGTGAGCCAGCCGCATATGTGCGCAGTCGCGGATTTACCCCAATCCAACAAGAACAAATGGTGCTGACCTACACCGCTGAGCACGGGTCTATCGGGAGGGGTGAAGCGGCCGAGCTCTGTAGGCTTTCCCCAGACCAAGCCTCGCGCCTGTTGCGTCGGTTGGCCGCTGAGGGCGCACTCCGTATGACTGGTAAACGACGAACCGCCCGCTACCTCCTTGCATCTGACACCTCCGCATAGCAGCATCGACATCTCCTGACCTTCCACGGGGTACGCAAAACCCCGAGCTCTGAAACGACGGTGAAATGGCGGTCGAGATGGACGGCACCGGAATTGAACTCGTTCAGGCATCGATCGGCATCGGCAGTCAATAAACGCGGCTATCGGTCAAAGCTGGATGGGTCGATGCGGGCTCGGCCCCGCTTGGTCTCGGCTCGGCGGCGCTTATCGTCGAGGCGGCGCCGTCGAGCCCGTCGTGACGGGCTGGTCGCCTTGCGGGGCTTGGCGGTTACCAGCCCGCGGCGAAGGCGCTCTTCTAGCCGGTCGAGCGCGATCTCGCGGTTGCGGGCCTGCGATCGGGTGTCGTCAACCACCACTCGCAATTCGTCGCCCAGCCGGTCGATCAGCTGCTGGCGGACTTCGGGAGCTATGTCGCCAGCCGCGGCAAGATCAAGCGTCGCCTCGACCCGGGTATTCGACCGATTGGCGTGCTGGCCTCCCGGTCCACCCGAGGGATCAAAGCGCCAGGCGATCGCCGACACCGGCACCGTCCCGCCCGAAAACGAGAGCACCCGGTCCACCCCACCGACCCTATCGCCAAGTTCTTCTCTGTTCAGCGAGCAATCGTGCGATAGTCACCAGCGAGATTGGCCATTGCCGCCCGAATGCCCGGGCCGTCATCTCCAACCCAAACACAGAGTGGACCCCCAAAATGCTCCGCGGCTGCCACCGCCTCAGCTCCAAGGCTTGAAAGTCGGTGGGCGTCGGCAAGCTCGGCCATCCGGAAGGCAAGGCTGCGCATTGGGACGACCTCGACATCTTCGGGAAGTGCGAGGAACTGTTGGCCCAGTGCCCGACGGGCGCTTGCCGACCATGAGCCTGTGAGCGTCCCACCGGCAGCAGACACCACGCTCCGGCACAGCCGCAGGAGGTACATGTTGGTCGTCGCCGGCTGATGGTCGGCCAGCATCTGAAGCAACTCGCCACTTGCCTCACCCGCCAGCAGATCCCGGAGGAGATGGTCGTCGAGAACTGTATTGGTCATGTAGTGGCGAGTTCAGGGTCGTCATCCAGCGATCGCACAAAGGCCGCGTGCTCGTCGCGGCTAAGCAAGTCACCAAGCAGGTGCCGCCCCTCTCCCTGAGGCACAGTGAGCACGCCGAATCCGAGATCAAGCACATCGACCGGGCCTCCCTCGTTGAGGTTCCAGCGGCGGCGGACCTGAGCGGGCAGAGACATCTGTCCCGATGACGACACAAGGAATTCCAACACGGTAGCCATGTTCGGCAGCGTACTTGGTAAAAGAGTCTCTTTCACCAAGCAACAGACTCGGGATGATGCTGAGGTTGCTCATGTGTTTTCTGCGGGTTCCCCTGTGCTGGCCTTGGCTTCTAGGGTTTGAGGCATGGCCAGCATTTACTTTGACCGTGCTCGGGAGCTGCGCTCGTTAATCGACGAGAACGCGGCCAAGACCGACGGGCTGCCCATCCCCCAGGAGACGGTCAGCGCCTTGGAGGATGCTGAGCTGCACAAGGTGATGGTGCCAGATGCAGTGGGCGGGCTCGAGTTGCCGGTCAACGAGTGCATCGACATCTGGGCCGAGATCTCCCGGGCCGACGGTTCGGTGGGGTGGTGCCTGATGGCTAGCTGTGCGGCCACGGCTTATTTCGCGGCCTGGTGCCCCGACGAGCACATCGAACGCATGTTCTCCGACGGGGTGCCCATGTCGGCCGGGCAGTTCGCCCCCAACGGCACCGCCACTCCCGACGGCGACGGCTTCCGCCTCAACGGCCGGTATTCGTTCGGCAGCGGCATCAACCACGCCCAGTGGGCCGGCGCCGGGGTTTTCACCGAGGAGCCCGAGGGCGTCGACCCCCGCTTCCTGTTCGCCATCTACCCGGTGGAGAAGGCCCAGATCACCGGCAATTGGGATGTGATGGGCCTCCAGGCCACCGCCAGCTACGACTACGCCCTCGAAGACGTGTATGTACCGGCCATCTCCACCTTCGACATGTTCGACCTCACCGTGTACCGGGGCGGACCCCTCTACAAACTGGGCGTGATGCCGCTCACCGCCGCGGGCCATGCCGGGTTCGCCATCGGGGTGGTGCAACGGGGCCTCGATGAGCTGCACTCGGTGGCCCGCTCCAAACACCGCATGGGCGACGCCACCCCCCTGGCCCAAAACGACCGCTTCGTCCACGAGATCGGGGAGTTGGAGTCCCACTTCCGGGCTGCCAAGGGCTGGCTCCACGAGACCTTTGCCACCGCCGAGCGCAACGTAGTCGAGACCGGCATCGTCGATCCGATGGACGTGATCCTCACTCGCCAGGCCACCGTGTTCGTCACCCAGGAAGGCGCCGACATCCTGCGCCGGGCCTACTTGCTGGCCGGCACCGACGCCCTGCGCTCCGGCGGTCTCCAGCGGGCGTTCCGCGATATCCACGCCGGCACCCAGCACGTCTTCGCCGGCTCCGGCCCCGCCCTAGAACTAGGCCGCGCCCTCCTAGACGCCGCCCCCGACAACCCCCTCGACGCCTGAGAGCCCAGAGAAGGAAGGAAACCCCATGAGCACTGATCTGTTTGAGCGGTTCAAGGTGATCGATGTTGATACGCACCTGACCGAGCCGCCGGATGTTTGGACGGCGCGGATGCCGGCCAGCTTGCACGACAAGGTGCCCCATATTGAGCGGGTGGACGGGCGGGACACCTGGATGGTGAGCGGGGAGTCGCTGGGGTCGCCGGGCTATTACTCCATGGCTGGGTTCGACGGGCTCATGCCGCTGAAGATCCCCGAGACCTACGACGAGATCGCCCCGTCCATGTACGACGCCGGTGCCCGGCTGGAGTTCATGGACTCCCAGGGCATTTGGGCCCAGATCCTGTATCCCAACGTGGGCGGGTTCGGCAACGGCTACTTCCTGCGCCTCGGCGACCGGGAGGTGGTGGCCCAGTGCGTGGCCGCCTACAACGACTTCCTCTGCGACTGGACCTCCGCCGCCCCCGACCGGCTCATTCCCATCACCGCGGTTCCGTTCTGGGACATCGAGCTGTCCCTAGCCGAGATCGAGCGGTGCGCCGGGCTGGGCCACCGGGCCATCAACTTCTGCAACCAGCCCCAGGACTACGGCCAACCCCCGCTGGGCCACCAGCACTGGGATCCCATCTGGGCGCTGGCCCAGGAGGCCAATCTGGCGGTGAGCTTCCACGTGGGCGGCGGGAACATGGGCACCCTCATGGCCGACGAGGCCGAGATGGGGTGGATGACCAACTTCGCCAAAATTTCGTCGCTCATCTTCTTGGACAACATGCGCTGCATCGCCGATCTGATCTTCGGAGGGGTGTGCCACCGCTTCCCCGATCTCCAACTGGTGTCGGTGGAGAGCGGAGCCGGCTGGATCCCGCCGGCCCTAGAGGCATTCGACTGGCAGTGGCGCAACGGCGGAGTCCATCTGGAGCACCCCGAGTACGACCTGTTGCCCAGCGAGTACTTCGAGCGCCAGATCTACGGCTGCTTCTGGTTTGAGCAGGCCGGCGCCGTGAACGCCATCGAACGGTTCCCCCACAACATCCTGTATGAGACCGACTACCCCCACCCCACCTGCCAGCACCCCGGCCCGGCCACCCCGGCTCAATACCCCCGGGACTACGCCGAGGGCGCCCTCGGCGGCCTGAGCGACGACCTGTTGGCCAAGGTACTCCACGACAACGCCGCTCGGGTCTACCGGCTGGACTGACTCAAAGCCCAAACCCGCCGGTAGCCTGAGGCGATGGCTCTGGTAGTTCCTGCGGCAACCGTCAACGATGCCTGCGGTCCTGATCCAGGATTCTTCTGTGAGCTGATCTTCGACAACACCGAGAACGAGCGGCTGGCCGAGATCGTCGGGTGGCTGGTCGAGCGGCCCCTGCGGATCATCCTCATCCTGCTGGTGGCCTGGATCATCAAGAAGGTCGCTCACAAGGTGATCGACCGGGCGGTGGCCCGGCTGGTGCGCCAGAGCGAGACCGACACGGAGGAGCAGCTAGAAAGTGCTGGGAAGCTGGACTTCGGCACCCGGGCGGCCAAGGCCATCAACCGCATCCAGGAGCGCCAAGCGCGCAGTGCCCAGCGGATCGAGACCATCGCCGCAGTGTTGAAGAGCTTGGCCACCGCGCTCATCCTGGCCGTGGCCGCCCTATTGTGCTTGAGCGAGCTCAGCATCGATCTTGCCCCCCTGATCGCCGGTGCCGGTATCGCCGGCCTGGCCGTGGGTTTCGGCGCCCAGTCGCTGGTCAAGGACTTTTGGCCGGCATGTTCATCCTGGTAGAGGACCAGTTCGGGGTGGGCGACGTGGTGGATGTGGGCGACACCTCGGGCACCATCGAAAAGGTCAGCCTGCGCACCACCACCCTGCGGGACGTGAGCGGCGTGGTGTGGACCGTGCCCAACGGGGAGATCCACCGCACGGCTAACCACTCACAGCTGTGGTCGCGGGCCATCTTGGATATCGGGGTCAGCTACGACACCGACATCGACCAGGCCAGCGAGATCATGAAGGCAGTGGCCGATGAGCTGTGGCGCGAGAACAGAGAAGACGCCACCATCCTGGAAGAGCCCTCGGTGTGGGGGGTTCAAGAGCTGGGCAACGACGCCGTGGTCATCCGCTTGGTGGTCAAGACCGACCCCAGCGAGCAGTGGGGAGTCGGACGCATACTTCGAGCCCGCATCAAGAAGGCCTTCGACGATGTCGGCATCGAGATCCCGTTCCCCCAGCGCACCGTGTGGATCCGCAACGAGAACGACCCCGAGCAGCCCCCGCCCGACTCAGTCGACAGGCGTGAACGAACCGTCGGCACCGGCGATGACGCGGCACCCGCAGAACTCTCCGGCGACAGCGGCGGCCATGACATCGGGGACGGCGGAGACGAGTAGCGTTCGGGCGCCGTCGGCGAACTCGCCGATTACCACGGCCCGCTCAGGGCCTTCTCGGCCCCAGATAATTGTGTAGGACACCACCTCGGCCTGCTCCTCATCTCCCGTCCGGTAGGGCTTGGGCTGGAGTTCGGCGGCCACTGTGTCAGTTACGTCCAAGTTCACGAACGGCTGGGAGGGCGGCTGGGCCGACCACAGGCTGGCCCCTTGCTTGGTGATCATCCCGCTGATTGATGTGACCAATCCGGTGGACCCTGGATCGGCCCGTAGCACCTGGGCCATCTTCACCGCGGCCTGGATCACGTAGTTGTTGAGCGGCCCGCCCGCCCATGTCATGCCTCCGGTCACGGTCAGGTCGCGACCCAGATCGATGTCCATCTCTCGGGCTTGAGTGCGCACCGCGATGGGGAAGCAGGAATAGAGATCGATGTGGTCGGCCTCGTTGGGGGCCATGCCCACATGTTCGCTCAGAGCCCGACCGGCATGGGCGAAACCCGGACTGCGATGGAGTTCAGGCCGCTCGGTCACCGGAACCATGTGGTTGGACTCGGCCGCCGCCCAGGGGAACACCCAGCGATCGGTGGAGATTCCCAACGCCCGGGCGGTGCCCGCTGAGCAGAAGATCAACGCGGCGGCCTGGTCCACATTCCACTGTGAGTTGTGCCACTTGGTATACGGCCAAGCCAACCAACGATTCCCATTTCCCGGGGTGGCGATGGCCGTGGCATCCAGCCCTTCCCGGAACCAGGCATCAGGATTGGCCGCGGCGATTTGGGCAAATCCAGCCCACAGCCCGGCCACCACGTCGCGGTGCTCTTCAATGGTCTGTCCATCGGCGAACCGGCGGGCGTTTTCGATCATGGCGTAGTGGTGGGTGGCCATCACCAGTCCGGTGTCGATCTCGGCCCGGCTGATGATCATTCCGTGGGGGGTGACGAAGTCGTCGGGCTCGGCCCCGCCCTGGTCGGTGTCGGGGGCATCGACGCCGGTGATCGCGGCCCGCAAGCCCCGATACTTGGCCTCCCCGCCCACCACCGCCACCACGTCGGCGGAACCCGAAGCAATGGCCGCCGCGGTATCGCCCATTACCGCGGTTTGCAAGATGCCCACGTCGGCCAGATAACTGCTGGCCTGTGGCGCTCCGGCATCCTCGGCCACCCAACGGGACGGATCGGTATAGCCCCATGTGCCCTTGGTGACCCTCACCTGGTCGAGTCGGCCCAACAGCCCGCTGTTGCCCGCATCGTCGGCGGCCGAAACCAGGGCCTCGGCCATAAGCCCCACGGCCTCTTTAGCCTCGGTGGGGTCATCAAATCGCTGGGCAGCGGTCGCCACCCCCACCAGCACCGGCGTCCTGTCGTCGATCATCACGACCGCACCCTAACGGCCCACATGACGCTGAGACGATGTACCGTCGGGTTATGGAGCAGTGGGAATTGATCGCTCGAGAATCGATCCGGGACTTGGTGGCCCGGTACAACGCCAACGGCGACTCGGGCCGCTTCGACCAAGTGATGGAGCTATTCGCCCCCGACGCCATCATGCGGACGCCGACCCAGCCCGACAAGTACGGCATCGATGAGATCCGCACCATCTTCACCGGCGCCCAGAACACCCTGTCAGACATCGGCGGCGGCACTCCCAAATACATCCGCCACCACACCGCCACCCATCAGATCGATTTGATCTCGCCCACCGAGGCCCGAGGCCGGTGCTACTACCACGTGATCATGGAGCACGGCCTCGACCACTGGGGCCGCTACATCGACCGCTACGGCGTGGTGGACGGCCGGTGGCTATTCACCGAGCGCTCGGTGACCATGGACGGCTACATCCCCAGCGGTTGGGGCGATCACAACGCCTCCAAAGGCCAGGACTATTGAGCCGAGCTATTCCCCCTCAAGTTCGCCGCGGTGCCCTAGCAAACAGGCTCAAGGCGCCGGCGTATTGGCATCGAGCACTGCGCCGGGGTTGGCGCCGGTCAAAGAGCCATCTACCTGGGTGAGAACACCGTTGACCGCGGTGGCCCGGTAACCGCCGGCCGGGCGGCGCAGACGGGGAGCGCCCGAGGGAAGGTCGGACACGAACCCGTCGTTGTCCCACGACAGCTCGTCCAAGTCGAACACCGTCACATCGCCGGCATAGCCGGGCAGCAGGCGTCCCCTGTCGTTGAACCCCAAGACCTCGGCCTGTCGGCCGGTGATCTCATACACGGCCCGCTCCAGTTCCAGGTCGCCTCGGTCGCGCACATGGCGGGTGAGCAGCAAGGTGGTGTCGCCCGCCGCGCAGATCATCTGCACATGGGCTCCGGCGTCGGAGGCGCTGATCAAACAACGGTCGTCGGAGATCATTTCAGCTACGCCGTCGGTGTTGCTGTTGCTCACCCCCATAGCCACCACTCCGGGCTCCAGGTCGTTCTCCAGAATCCAGTCGGCGAACACATCGGAGGGGTGGCCGCCGCGAGCCTCGGTCAACTCGGCTAGAGAGCGGCCCAGCCAAGCCTCGTTGTCGGGGCGGGTCACCGCCGTGAACCGCACGAAGTCGGGCCGGTTGATGGGAAACAGCGACTTCTCGGTGGCATCCCACTCGTCGCGGGCGATCTCCCTCCAGCCGGGGTCAACCAGCATCTCCCGCCGAGCCTGTCCGGCCACTCCCATAATTTGGTTCCAGCCCTTGGGGAGCATCATGAACACCATGGTCTGCTCCCAGCTCACGTTGAGGTCCACAGTGCGGGGCGAGGAGATGGGCCACATGTCGCAGCCCTCCTCCCGGATCGCCTGGGTGAACGCCATGTATTCCTCCGGGCGGTGCGGGGCCATGTCGCTGTGGGAAACCCCGTTCCAGATAGAGGTCACCCCCAGGGGTCCGAGCACCCGGGCCATCCGGCGGATGTCTGCCTCAGGATCCTCGCCGGTGAGGTTGGGAATGAACTCAACCAGACCGTGGCCTGCGGCGGCCAGCACGTCGGCCAGCGCACTCAGCTCACCGTCACAGGCCAGCCGGCTTGGCACCGGTCGACTGCGGCGATCCAGGTCGAAGAACGAGGTGCTGAAGCCGTAGCAGCCTGCGGCCATGGCATCGGACATCTCCGCGGCCATGGCGAATATCTCGTCTTCAGTTGCCTGACGGGTCCAGGCATCGTCGCCCATCACATAGATCCGCAGCATGGAGTGGCCGATCAGCGAGGCCATGTTCAGCGCGATCCCGCCCTCATTCATAGCGTCGCGGTACTGGCGCCACGACCCCCAGGTCCAGGGAATGCCCGACTCAAAATCGGCCACCGGCATGTCCTCGATGTAGCAGAACACGTCGATGAGCTCGTCGAGATGCTCGGGCTTGGCCGGGGCGAGCGATAGCGAGCAGTTGCCGATCAGCGCCGTGGTCACCCCGTGCTGGGGCATCGGGTCGCAGCTCCGATCCCAGAACATAGACGGGTCAAGGTGGGTGTGGGAGTCGATGAACCCCGGGGTCACATAGCAGCCGCCAGCATCCAGTTCCTTCTCGCCCTCGGGGGCCAGTCCTGGGCCTACCTCGGTCACGATGCCGCCTTTGATGCGCACATCAGCAGGCCGGGCCCGAGTCCCGGTGCCGTCGATCAGGTTGCCACCGCGAATAATCAGATCAGACATGGGCCAAACGATAAACAACCGGGCCGCCAACGGTCTCATCAGCAATGAGGCACCCACGCGATAGAAAATGGGGTCATGAGCGACCCCATCAGTACCGACGAACTAGAGACGCTTGTGGCCAAACAGGCCATCACCGAGGTGATCTACGGCTATTGCCGTGCTCTCGACCGAATGGACAAGGACGCGGCCTATGCGGTCTGGCACCCCGGCGGGACCGCCGACTATGGCGAGGACATCTTCAAGGGAACCGGCCATGAGTTTGTCGACTGGGTGTGGACGGCCCACGCCGCCATGTCCACCCACTCCCATCAGATCACCAACGTGCTGATTCAGATTGACGGGGACCGAGCAGTCAGCGAGGCCTACGTAACGGTGGCTCTGCGCACCCTGCCCTTCGGCGACGGCCCCGAGGCGGCCGATATCTATTCCAGAGGCCGCTACGTCGACCAATGGTCCCGCCGCGATGGACGCTGGGCTATCAATCAACGCAACTACATCACCGACCACTCGGTGACAATGCCCAACTCCAATCCCGAACCCCACGATCCCCGGTCGATCCGCGGCCCAGAAGACCCCTCGGTCGTCCTGTTCGGCTGAGCCACTACCTACCTATCGCGCACCGACTAGTTGATCTGATATAGCGAATCGATATAATCGCGGTTCCATGTTGGATCTCGCGGTGCTGGGACTGCTCAAGGAGGGCGACCTCCATGGCTACGAGCTGAACAAGCGCCTCAAATCCCTGGTCGGCGGCTACGCCAACTCCTACGGTGCGCTGTATCCCGCCTTGGCGCGCTTGGAGCGGCGCGGATGGGTGAGCTCCACAGCAGTGGCACCTGACATTGCCATCGACGAACAAGCCGCAGACGGGCATGCACGGCGTAATCGGCGGCGCACCACCAGGTCCAAGTCAGGACGAACCCGCAAGGTGTACCAGATCACCGTGGCCGGCGAAGACCACCTGTTGGAGCTATTGCAAGAAGACGCCAACAACGAGCGGCGCTTTCGCTTGCAGTTGGCCTTCTGCCGATTCCTTCCCCCCGAACGGCGCCTAGCGCTCTTCGAGTTGCGCCGAGCCCACTTGGTCAGCCTGCAAGCCATGGCCCGCCGCGACCCCGTGCAAACCAACGATCCCTACGTGCGCTCCTTGTTCCAGAGGGACCAGGAGCGCCGAGAACACGACCTGGCCTGGCTCGACCGGTTGATTGCCGACGAGCGCGCCAACCGGCCACAGGAACCGACCGACCGATGATCGACTCCGATCGATCCGACTTCCCCCAGGGAGGGCAACCACAATGAGCAACCCCATCCGAATCGCCATCGCCGGTATCGGCAACTGCGCCAGTTCTTTGGTGCAGGGCCTCTACTACTACGCCGACGCCGAACCCGACGACCAAGTCCCCGGCCTGATGCACGTGGTGCTCGGCGGCTACCACATCAACGATGTTCAGCCTGTGGCGGCTTTCGACGTGGACGCCTCCAAGGTCGGGCTGGATATGGGCAAGGCCATCAGCGCGGCTCCCAACAACACCGTGCAGTTCTGCGATGTGCCCGAGTTGGGAGTGCGGGTGCAACGGGCCCCCACCCTGGACGGATTCGGCGAGTTCTACCGAACGCAGTGCGAGGAGTCTCCGGCCGAGCCGGTGGACGTTGCCGAGGCCCTGCGGGAGGCCGGTGCCGACGTGCTCATCTCCTATCTCCCGGTGGGCTCCGAACAAGCTCAGCGCTACTACGCCGAGTGCTGCCTCGAGGCCGGCGTGGCCTTCGTGAATGCCATCCCGGTGTTCATTGCCTCTGATCCAGAGTGGGCCCAGCGCTTCTGTGACGCCGGCGTGCCGGTGGTGGGCGACGACATCAAGAGCCAGGTGGGCGCCACCATCTTGCACCGAACCTTGGCCCGGCTGTACGAAGACCGGGGCGTGGAGCTCGACCGCACCTACCAGCTCAACTTCGGCGGCAACATGGACTTCATGAACATGTTGGAGCGGACCCGGCTGGTGTCCAAGAAGATCTCCAAGACCCAGTCGGTCACCAGCCAGCTTGACCACGGCATCGCCGCCGATGATGTGCACATTGGCCCCAGCGACCACGTCCCCTGGCTGGAAGACCGGAAATGGGCCCACATCCGCCTCGAGGGCCGGGGCTTCGGCGACGTGCCCCTCAACATCGACCTCAAGCTCGAGGTGGTGGACTCACCCAACTCCGCAGGCGTCATCATCGACGCCCTGCGCTGCGCCAAGCTCGGCTTGGACCATGGAGTGGGCGGCCCCCTGCTCGGCCCCTCGGCCTACTTCATGAAGAGCCCGCCCATCCAGTACCGCGACGAGGCCGCCCGCGAGATGGTCGAGGCCTACGCCCGAGGCGAGATCAGCTAACTGGTTTGGCCCGACTCTGCTGATCGAAAATGGCGTCGAGGACGGCTATCACATCTTCGTGGACTTCATTGGGCTCCAGATATCGGACTAGCTGGTGGTAGTTTGCCTTTGGCAGGCCATCGCGAAGTCCGAGAGCTTGAAAGAAGGCCGTGAACACCGGTGCGAGGAGATCGTCGCTGATCTTAGTGTCGAACCAATAGGCGTCATCAGAGTCTCGCAGGGCAGCCGGAGGCACACGATCTTGGAGGGCATTGTCCATCGCCTCATCCCAGCGGCGTGACTCATTAGTCGCGAGCAACTGGCCTTCGTAAACGGCTGCACCGCGCTTTTGGGCATATCGGCCCAGCGATACCGCTGGAAGCAAATAGTTCTCGATTTCCCGGCGGGGCCACATCCATTCAACAAGATCTCCACCTGGGTGCAGATCGGTTCGATCTAGGCGGTCGAACAAGGCGAATCCAACTAGATCACCCTTGGCTTCCCGAAGACCATTGAAGTGCTTCCTGGCATTGTTGGGTTGATCACCCACATAGTGGACGAAAGGCCGCTCCAGGAGTTCTTGAGCTCCGTGGTCCAACAACTCAGCAAAACTGCGCAGAATGGCCAGGTCGGTCGAACCTTCTAAGTACAGTGCAAAGCCTGTGATTTCCGCTTGGTAGTAATCCTCAAATCCAATATCTCGGAGTGCCTTCACAACTTCGCTGGGCTTGTTTAGTCGATGGGGGGAGCCAACAAATGCCACGACAGTGCCCCGGTCGGCGGCCTCGTTGAGCACCACCTCCGAGTGCGATGCCAAAACGATCTGTGTCTCGCTGTCGGACGCGGCCTCACTCAACAGCTCGTAGGTTTGGCGCTGTCGCAGAATCTCCAAATGGGCGTCAGGCTCATCCAGCAGCACCACACTGTCAGGATTCAGGGCAATAAAGGAAAGCAACAGCAGCGTTTGCTGCATACCTCGCCCGGAGGCGGATAGATCCAGTTGAGTGCCAACCAAGTTGTGGTAAGCAAGCTCGATCTCCCCCCGCTCCACAACAAGCTGAGGACGGTCCAACCTCACGCCGAACAAGCCATTCATGCGCTTGGTCAAGGTCTTCCACCGCTCCTCACCGTCAGGCAAATCCAATACCTGGAAGCAGATATTACGGAGCACTTCAGCGGTGCGACCCTCACCCAACCGCACGTTGATTGCCCCCGACTCCAATTTGGTCTCATTAGCGGCTAGGCCGGACAAGGGGCTGAGCAACACCACTTTGGAGCGAAGCGCTTCTTCTGGCACTGACATCCGCGACCCACCATCGGGTGTAGTCCGCAGAGGGCGACAGTGGAAGCTCTCCTGTGTGGCGAAATCGAACTCCAGTCCACATGTCCATACAGTCGAATCGGTGACTCCCTCAACTGTCACGTCGAAGCGGATGTTCTCAGTGCGCTGCCCGTCGGCATCCCGATAGGTGCGGCGGACTTGCATCTCCCGCCAAAGCTGGCGGGCCGAGGGAACCGGCACGGCGGTCAGGTCTCGGCGGTTGATAACTACGCCAGGACGCTTCTCGGGAGACAACGGGCCGCGCTTTTCCGTCCACCGACGCAAACCGAGATCCCATAGGGCCAACGCCTGCAAGGCCGACGTCTTGCCTGAGTCATTTGGGCCGATGAACACGACTGGATTTCCCAGATCGATCTCCGCCTCGTCCAGCCCTTTGAAGTTTCGGACTGTCAACTTCGTGAGCACCGGCCTACACCTTACGTTCTGAGGTCTTTTGACGTTGCCAATTCAAGAGCCGGCTGCGGGCCTCTTCGGGCGAGAGGGGGCCAGATTCGAAGCGGTGGCGGCGCAGCATATCGACCGCCGCTCCTACTTCGGGACCGGGTTCTAGGTCGAGCAAGGCCATGATCTCGTCCCCGTCAAGCACTGGGGGACCAAAGAGATCGGGTTCTGCATCCAACAGGGCCGCCACATCAGCCGCTAGTGCGCCCACTTCGCCCAAGACTGACGCCACCGCCACAGACTGGTCGACAAAGTCGCCAGCATCCACCACCCACCGTCGCAGCGCCGGAGCAGTGCTGGGCGGATTGTCAACGGCGCGGTGGGCCGCGGTCAGAATGGCGAAGACCGCCCGATTTGTAGACGTGGGTGCTCGCCGATCGGTCAGCGCAGCACGAGCTTCCTCTGGCGAACCCAAGCTATCCAGCAACACCGCCAGGCGGACCATCGGATCATTGCCCGCCTGGTGGAGACGAGACAGAGCCGCGGAACCGTCGCCCTCAAATCCGAGAACCCGTTCGGCCAAACCGGCTTCGAACAGTAGTTTGAACCCGGAAGCCGGGTTGGGCAGCGCAAGTAGCCGGTCAAGCTCATCGCGTATGCGCTCGTCAGCCACGATGCTGAGTCGGTCAGCCATAGCGGCCATGGCGGCCACCAGCGCCGGTTCCGCGGTCAGCTCCAACTGGGCCATGAACCGGGCCGCCCTCAACATGCGCAAGGGGTCATCGCTGAAAGTTGCCTCAGGATCGAGAGGGGTGCGGAGGCGCCGGGCGGCCAGGTCGGCCGCACCGCCGAAGGGATCAACCAGTTCGCCGTCGGGCAACTCGACGGCCATGGCGTTGATGGTGAAGTCGCGGCGGGAGAGGTCGGCCTCGATGGCGTCGGCGAAGGCCACGTCGGGTTTGCGGGAGTCGGGCAAGTACCGCTCGGTGCGGTGAGTGGTGATCTCAAAACGGCGGTCTCCCCGCCGGGCGCCGATGGTTCCGAACCGCTCTCCCTGGGTCCACAAGGTGTCGGCCCAGCCCTCCAAAATCGACTTCACCGCGGGCGGTTGGGCATCGGTGGTGAGATCCAGATCGAAAGCGGTGTCCAGCGGCAACCCCAGCATCGCATCGCGCACGATTCCGCCCACCAGATAGATCCGGTAGCCACCAGCGGCAAACCGCTCGGCCAGCTCGCGGGCTTCCTCTCGGACAGGGGCCAGACGTTCCAGGCTCACGACAACAGCGCGGCCGCCGCTGCGGCCACCTCCCCACCCGGCCCGCCCCCCGTGGCCGACTCCGGTCGCCACTCCGCGCCGGCCAAAGCGGCTACCGCAGCCGCGGCACAGTCGGCCAGCGCATCCAAGTCGTAGCCCCCTTCCAAAAAGGCGATGCGTCGACCGGGCGGTACCACTCCGATGATCGCTTCAGTGAGATCGGCGAAGTCCCCGGCGGCCAAGCCCAGGCTGGTCAGCGGATCGGCTCGGTGGGCGTCGAATCCAGCCGAAAGCACCAGCCAATCGGGAGCGAATGCCTCCACCGCGGGCAGCACGGCATCATCCCAGCCTTGGCGATACGCGTCGCCGGTGGCCCCCGCGGGCATGGGCAAGTTGATGGTGGTGCCCGCGCCCGGCCCCTTGCCCCGCTCCAACAGCCCACCGGTACCGGGATAGAGGGGGTACTGATGCCACGACACATACATCACCCGGCTGTCTTCCCAGAAAATGTCCTGGGTTCCGTTGCCATGGTGGGCGTCGTAGTCCACCACCAACACTCGTTCCCCCCGATCGGCGAGCGCTCTGGCGCAAACCGCCGCGCTGTTGAAAAGGCAGAACCCCATCGACCGAACCGGCGTGGCGTGATGGCCCGGTGGTCGCACCGCACAGAACGCGGCATCGGCCGCGCCGCGGTCCAGCTCCTCTATGGCCGCCATCCCCGCCCCGGCGGCCAGCCGCGCCGCGTCCTCCGACTCCACAGCCATCACTGTGTCGGGGTCTAGGTACCCGCCCCCGGCTTGGGCCACCCGTCGCACAGAATCGAGTACCGCCCGATGGTGGACAGCCAGCAACTCGTCATCAGTGGCCATCCGGGGCTCAGTCGGAACAAGCGCATCTTCCAAACCTGCCCCTGCAACCCCGTTGACCACCGCACTCAACCTGGCGGGCCGCTCGGGATGGGCGCGCCCTGTGTCATGGCCCAAAAAGCGCTCATCGGTGATCCAAAGAACCGCCACCGCCCCACGGTACCCCCGCCTCCCCGCTCCATCAGCCCATATCTCCGCACAGCCCTCCCAAAACTCGACCACTAGCCTCAAGAGCATGTTGGGCCGATGGTCGGGGCAGAACTCCATAACGCTCCGACTCGGACAGGACCGCCTGCGACTCAGGCCGTGGGCGGGTGAAGCCGGCACCGGTCATCTCATTCTGCTGACCTCGGGGACGGCGGTGTCCGACTCCACCGCAGCCGCGGCCACCGAAAATGCCGCTGTGCGGGGATACCAGCGCCTGAGGACTTCGGCGCTGTCGCGCCTTGAATCCGAGCCGTTCCTTCGAGCCGGGTTCGAGCCCCGCCAACAGCTCGCCTTGCTGTCGCGGCAGATCCATGCCCGAGAACTCCAAGACGACATCCCCCACCCGAACGGCAGTGTTGCCATCAGAAGAGCTCGCCGCCGAGACCACCCCTTGGTGCTAGCGGTGGACCATGCCGCATTCGAGTCCTACTGGCAGCTAGACCAGACAGGTCTGCAAGACGCCCTTCGGGCCACCCCCTTCAGACACTTTCGAGTTGCCCGCCAAGATGACACCACCACGCTCACCGGGTATGCCATCTCAGGTCGCAGCGGCCCCGCCGGCTATCTCCAGCGCCTGGCCGTTTCGCCCGGCCAGCAGGGCCAAGGGACCGGGGCCGCCCTTGTGATCGACGGTTTGCAGTGGATGGCCCGCTGGGGCGCAACTCAAGTTTGGGTCAACACCCCCGAGCAAAACACGGGGGCTGTGGGGTTCTACGAACGCATGGGCTTCGAGCTGCATCCCCCTGGCCTGCAAGTACTGGAGTTGGACCTTGGGCAGTGACCCCCGCCCAAGAGACTTGGGAAGACGACGGCCCATATCCCTGGCCGCGGGTCTGGCCATGGCCGTGGTTCTCTTGGCCGCACCCGCTTTCCTGCCTCTTGCCGCGTCGGCCCAAGACGACATCGCCCAGCCCGAAGAATCCGCACCCGCCCTCGAATTGGTCAGCCAGAGCATGTGGATCGCCGACGAGGACTCGTTTCGAGTCTCCCTGCGCCTCTCTAATGCTCCCAGGCAATCCACCGTTGACATGATCGTCGGCCTGCCCATCCGGTCTCGGTCCGCGTTCTTGGACCGGCTAGCCGATCCCTCTACCGGACAGGTCCTTCACCAGATCTCCAGACTGGCGGTGGCCGAACCCGACGCCAACGGAATCACAACACTCCAAATCCCCACCACTAGCGGCCAGGGACTAGCGCCCCAAAGGCCGACCCAACCGCGGCTGTCTCTTCCCGCCGAGGGGGTGTATCCGGCAAGCCTCGTTCTTCGAGACCCCGATGGCCTTCGACTCGACACCGTCCACACCTTTTTGGTCCGCATCCCCCCAACCGACGCCAACCAGCCCCCTTTGCTGGTAAGCACCGTGCTCTCGGTGACCGGGCCCCCCGCCGTCAGCCCAGAA
This sequence comes from Acidimicrobiales bacterium, assembly GCA_965208505.1. GTDB lineage: Bacteria > Actinomycetota > Acidimicrobiia > Acidimicrobiales > Bin134 > Poriferisocius. The sequence continues at coordinate 3,506,061 of OZ242339.1, read as the reverse complement.
GGCGCCGTGGATCTGGGGACAACCGGCCAGAGCCTCCAGACGCTAGCCGACGTATTCGACCCCCGAATTCGCCCCCAACCCCTCGCCACCGTCTCTGTCGATCCCCATCTGATTGACGCTCTGGCCATCAGCGAGCAATCCGAGCACGCCGAGTTGTTGGCCCGGCTCCAACAGTCCACGATCAACCGCCAGATTGCGAGCAACACCTATGTCCCCCTGGACAGCGATGCTTGGATCGACCAAGACCTCAGCCTCGAGATCGGCTGGCAGATCGAGGCGGGGGCCGCGGTGCTAGATGAGTTCCTCGGCTCTCAGGCCGATCGCACCATCATGTTGCTAACCACGTCGGCCTCTCCCGAGTTGCTCCATCGGCTTCAGCGAGAGCGAGTGGAGCTGGTGTTGGTCCCCGCTGTGCTGCTCAATCCGGCCAACGAGCTGGTCGGCACTTCGGCCAGGACATCGTTCTTGCTGCCCGCCATCGAAGAGCCGATGGAAGCATTGGCCATCGACAGCACGGTGACGGCTCACTTCACCCGGATCGATGGCGCTGATGCCGCTCCCTATCTGGTGTTAGCCGATCTTGCCGTCCGCTGGTTTGAAGACCCCCAGCAGCTCAGGGGGATCGTAATGGCCCCGCCGCTTGATTCACTGCCCGACTCGATTGCACTCGGAGTGCTGCTCGACGAAATCAGCGCCAGCCCGATCCTCTCGCCCGTCGACCCCTCCACGATCATGGAGAGCCTCACACCCGAAGCCCTCCGAGGAGTGCGCCCCGCCGAGGAGAACGGATTCGGAGAGGACTACCAGGCCGCGCTGAGCGACGGCCAGCGCATCGCCCGGTCGTACCAGAACATGGTCGATCCGATCGCCACAGTGGACACCCCCGAGCGGCAGCTGATCGAGACTCTAGACCGGGCCTTGCTGCTGTCCGGCACCTACGGGCTGACTGAGACCCAAAGAGACGCCTACCTGGCCGTAGTGGCTCAAACCGTGCGCGACACCGTGGCCGCCATCCAACCCCCCAGACGCCAGAGGATCACCCTGACCAGCCGGTCGGAGAGTATTCCCATGCTCATTCGCAACAGCCTCGACCACGATGTCATCGTTCGCCTCGACCTCAACAGCGACAAATTGGACTTCCCTGAAGGTGGTTCCCTGCTCTGGAAGCTATCTCCAGGGGTAAACCAAGTCCAAGTGCCGGTCCAGGCCAAGACGTCGGGAGACGCCGTGCTGGAGATCAAGGTCAATTCCCCCACCGGTCTCTTGGCCCTCGGCGAATCCCAGCTGACAGTGCGGGCGACGTCACTGTCGGGAACTGGTGTGGTGATTTCGGCAGCCGCCCTGGCCATCTTGATGCTGTGGTGGGCTCGGCACTGGTGGTCACGACATCGCGCCAAGTCCGAGCTACAAAAAAGTAGTGTCGCGATATGACCGTCCGAATAGTGACCGACAGTTCCTGCGACCTCAGCCCCGCCGACATTGAGCGCCACCAGATCACTGTGGTTCCGCTCACCATCCGATTCGGCGACGAGGAGTTCACCGACGGCGTGGGGTTGTCGGCGGAGAACTTCTACCAAAAGATGGCGGCCAGCGATGAGCTGCCGTCCACCGCCGCCCCGGCGCCGGGTGCGTTCGAAGCCGTATTCAGAGATCTGGCCGAAGGCGGGGCCGATGCGGTGGTGTGCGTCAACCTGTCTTTCGCCCTGTCGGCCACCGGGGAGTCGGCTCAGGCCGCGGCCCGCGCCACCGAGGGCGAGGTAGACGTCCGGGTGGTGGACTCTGGCAAAGTCTCGGTGGGCTTGGGTGTAATGGTGAAAGCCGCGGCCGCCGCCGCCGAAGCCGGGCACAGCGCCGATGAGATCGAAGCCCAGCTCGGCCAGCTCAAAAACCGGGTCTTCATCTATGCCGTGCTCGACACACTGGACAACCTCAAAAAGGGTGGCCGCATCGGCACCGCCCAGGCCCTTTTGGGCAGCGCCTTGTCCATCAAACCCTGCTTGGACCTCACATCCGGAGCCGTGGAGGAGGCGGGCAAGCAGCGAACCAGAGGCAAGGCCCGAAACTGGCTGGCGGCACGGGTGGCCGAAGCCGGGGAATTGGAGCACTTGGCCATCGCCCACGGTGGGGCCGACGATATTGACGCGTTCGTGGCCGGCCTGGGCGAAAACCCTGCCCAGAACCCCTTGACCGTGGCCCTCATCGGACCGGTTGTGGGCACCCACGCCGGCCCCGGGGTTATCGCCGCAGCTATAGTGCCCACCGCCTAAGTACGTCTTGGCCCGCAGAAAACGCCATCGGTAACCTTCGGGCCGTGTCGGAGTTCCTCCGCGACTACCTCCTAGTCGTCTTATTCCTCGTGCTGGCGGGCGCGTTGGTCTTCGGGATGCTGGGGGTCGGAAGCCTGCTGCGGCCCTCCCGGGCGCAACCCCAGAAGTACATCACCTACGAGAGCGGCGTCGACCCCGTTGGACTGGGCTGGTCGCAGAGCAACATCCGGTATTACGTGTTCGCCCTCCTGTTCGTGATGTTCGACGTCGAAGCGGTGTTCATATTCCCCTGGGCTACCCGCCTAGAGGCCTACGGGACATTCGGTTTGGTCGAGATGGCCATCTTCATTTTCATCCTTGCGCTGGGCTTGGTGTACGCCTGGCGAAAGGGTGTGCTCCGGTGGATCTGAGGTAGGCAGTGGGACTGGTCACCAGCGGCAAAGCTCCAAAACCCCTGACCAAGCTGCTCAACCTCGGCCGGAAGTACTCCATTTGGATGTACCAATGGGGCCTGGCCTGCTGCGCCATCGAGATGGGCGCGGTGATCGGCTCCCCCCGCTACGACGTCATGCGCCTCGGCGTGATCCCTTTTCCCGCCAGCCCCCGCCAGGCCGACTTGGTGGTGATCTCGGGAACGGTCACCGACAAGATGGTGCCGTCCATTCTCCGCCTCTACGAGCAGATGCCCGACCCGAAGTACGTCATCTCGATGGGTTCCTGCGCCAATTGCGGAGGCCCCTATTGGGACTCCTACTCAGTGACCAAGGGTGTGGACCAGATCATTCCGGTGGATGTATACGTGCCCGGCTGTCCGCCCCGGCCCGAGGCCTTGCTCGAGGGCATCGTGCTGCTTCAGGAGAGAATCGGCAACGAGGACCCGGCTGTGCGGTGGCGAGGTGACCCAATTGTCGTCGACTGATACCGACATCGACACCGCGGCCGAAGCCGGGCCGGAGCCCGACGAGAACCGGGAAGCTTGGGCTGCCAAGCTGGCCGACGCACTGGGCGAGGGCTTTGTGGAGCACCTCATCCTCCCCGGCAGCGATCTGTGGGCGCGGGTCACCCGCGACTCGTGGGCTGACGCGGCCACCGCCGCCCGCGACCGGCTGGGTTGTGAGTTCTTCGACTGGCTCTCAGCCATTGACTGGCTGCCCTCTCCTTACGGTCGCGATATGGACGCCCAAGAGGACAATCCCGAGCCCAAAGCAGCTGACCCACTGGAGCAGGGCCACGCCGGTGGCGAGACCCGATTTCAGATGGTGATGCGCCTCTACTCGATCACCCAGCACATGGGCATCACCATCAAGGCCGACCTGCCCGACGCTGACCTGAGCATCGACACCCTGATGAGGGTTTTTCCCGGAGCCAATTGGCACGAACGCGAGGCCTGGGAGATGTTCGGGATCCATTTCAACGGCCATCCCGACCTCCGCCACATCTACCTGCCCGGCGAGTTCGAGGGGAACCCCCTCCGCAAGGACTTTCCTCTGCTGGCCCGGCGGGTGAAGCCGTGGCCCGGCATCGTGGACGTGGAGCTGTTTCCCGGCGAGGAAGGCCCATGACCGCGGTGGGCGAAGCGGGCAAGGGCGTCGATCAGCGCCAGCAACAGGCCTACGTCGCCACCCAAGCGGCCGACGCCCGGCTCAACGTGGAGATCGAGACCGAGGGCATGACCCTCAACATCGGACCCCAGCACCCGGCCACCCACGGCACGCTCCGGCTAGTGGCCCGCCTCGACGGAGAGCAAGTGGTGGAAGCCGAGCCGATCATGGGCTACATGCACCGGGGCTACGAGAAGCTGGCCGAGGTGCGCACCTACCCCCAGGTCACCACCCTCATCAACCGCATCGACTGGCTGGGCAGCTTTGCCAACGAGGTGCCGTTCATCCTGGCCGCCGAAAAGCTCATGGAGGTGGAGGCTCCGCCCCGGGCCCAATGGATCCGCACCGCGCTGTTCGAGCTGAGCCGCATCGCCAACATCACCCTGTTCTTGGGCGACATGGCCGTGCAGCTCGGCGCTCTAACCCCGGTGTTCATGGCCTTTCGAGATCGGGAATTCGTGCTCAACCAGATCGAAGCGGTCACCGGCGGGCGCTTCCATCCCAACTTCGACCGCATCGGGGGCATCAAAGACGATCTGCCCAAGGGATGGATCGACGACACCAAGCAGGCCATGGAGAAGATCCGCGACTTCTGCGACGAGTTCGAGGAGCTGGTGCTGGGCAATGAGATCTTCCAGGCCCGCAGCCGGGGAATCGGCATCGTGCCTCCCGCGGTCGGCCTGGCCTACGGGCTCTCGGGGGCCAACATCCGAGCTAGCGGGGTGGACTGGGATCTGCGCCGCGACAGCCATGAGGCCCTGGCCTACGACCAGGTCGACTGGAAGGTGTGGACCCATCCCGACGGCGACTCCTTCGCCCGCTACTGGGTGAGGCTTCAAGAAACCAGGGAGGCCACCCACATCGTGGACCAGCTGCTCGACGGGCTCCCCTCTGGGCCGATCATGGCCAAGGTGCCCCGCATCATCAAGGTGCCGGCGGGGGAGGCCTACGCCGCCACCGAGAACCCGCTGGGCGAGATGGGCTACTACGTCGTGAGCAAGGGCGACCTGGTGCCGTTCCGGGTAAAGATCCGATCGGCCAGCTTCTCCAACATCTCCATCACTCCCTGGCTGCTCAAGGGCGTGTACGTGCCCGACATCATCACCATCTTGGCCAGCCTGTACTTCATCTTGGGAGACATCGACCGATGACCGCGGGTGCTGGGCTCACAATGGGTGCATCACGATGACCGCGGCCACCGTGATTTCGGGCCTGCTGGCCGTGGAGGTGCCCTACTGGGCGTCGTCCATCATCAAGTTGGGCCTCATCGCCCTGGTCGTTCCCACCGCCGCGCTGGTGCTGGGCTACGTGTTCTTGCTGAAGATGATGAGCTTCATGCAAAGCCGGCTGGGCCCCATGGAGGCCGGCCCCTACGGCACCCTGCAACTGCTGGCCGACGGGCTGAAGTTCATCCAGAAAGAGGACATCTTCCCAGAGAAAGCCGACCGGACGGTGTTCGCCCTGGCCCCGTTGGTGGTGCTGGTGTCCACTTTTTTGATCTACGTGGTGATCCCCACCGGGCCCGACGCGGTGGTAGCGCAGTTGGACGTGGGCATCTTCTACGCCCTGGCGGTGTCATCGCTGTCGGTGGTGGGAATCTTGATGGCCGGTTGGGCCTCGGCCAACAAATACGCCCTCATGGGAGGCCTGCGGGCCGCCGGCCAGCTCATCGCCTACGAGCTGCCGCTGGTGTTGGCGGTAATGGGCGTTGTCATCCAAGCCGGCACCTTGGATCTGCAAAAGATCGTCACCGCCCAGGCCAACGGGGAGATCTTCGGCTGGGGCGGCATCGGCAACCCGTTCATCCTCACCCAGTTCGTGGGGTTCTTCATCTTCTTGGTGGCGGTTCAGGCCGAGCTCACCCAACCGCCGTTCGACATGCCGGTGGCCGAGTCCGAGATCGTGGGCGGCTATCAGGTGGAATACACCGGCTTCCGGTTCCTGTTCTTCTTCATGGGCGAGTTCGGCACCGCTTTCGCCTTCGCCGCGCTGGCCGCAGTGATGTTTCTCGGCGGTTGGGCGCTGCCGTGGGGAGACCTCACCCACTGGGGGTTCAACATCGCCGGACCGGTCATCATGTTGGTGAAGGTCATGGCCGTATCCGCGCTGATCTTCTGGTTCCGCTTCACCTATCCGCGGCTGCGAGAGGACCAGCTTCAGCGCTTGGCGTGGAAATTCCTGATCCCGCTGTCGCTGGTCAACATCGTTGTCACCGGCATTTTCAAGGTCGTTTTGTAGGAGTTCGTCATGGCATTGGTACCAGGATTGATAACGGGACTGAAGGTCACCGCCCGCACCATGTTCCGCACCCTGTTCGGCGACGGCCCCCCGCTGGTGCCCGCCCCCTCCAAGCATTCCCATACCGTGCAGTACCCCCATGTCAAGGAGATGCCCGCCGACCGGGCTCGAGGCGTGATCGCCCTCCATGAGGAGAACTGCACCGCCTGCATGCTCTGCGCCCGGGAGTGCCCCGACTGGTGCATCTATATAGAGGGCCACAAGTACCTGGCCCCGCCCCGGCGGGAGGGGGGCAAGCCCCGCCAGAAGAACGCACTCGACCGCTTCGACATCGACTACAGCCTGTGCATGTACTGCGGCATCTGCGTGGAGGTCTGCCCGTTCGAGGCGCTGTTTTGGAGTCCCGAGTACGAATACTCCGAGCCCCGAATCGCCGACCTGCTCCACGACAAGGAGCGCCTCAGCGAGTGGATGGACACCGTACCCGACTTCGAGTCCTATGAGCCTGGTTCCGAGCAGAAGGTGTTGAAGGTTCCCCGGTGATCGCCGAGCACGTCGCCTTCGGGATCATCGCCGCGGTGATGGTGGCCTCCGCTTTGCGGGTGGTGACCACCCGCGACATCGTACACGCCGCCCTGTATCTGGTGATCGTGCTGGCCGGCGTGGCCGCCCTGTTCCTGTTGGTGGGCGCCGAGTTCACCGGCATCACCCAGGTGCTCATCTACATCGGCGCGGTGATCGTGCTGTTCTTATTCGGCATCATGCTCACCCGGTCCGACTTCGACCAGGACACCGAACCCGACCACAAGCGCAAATTCCCCGCGGTGCTTACCGCTCTTTTGCTTCTGGCCGTGATGATCGGCGCACTGGTTGACCGCTTCGAAGGCGTAAAGCTCGATGCCAACCTGCCCGACGGCCTGACCCCCCAGACCACCGCACAGGTGTCCGACGAGCTGTTCTCCCAGTACATCGTGCCCTTCGAGGCGGTGTCGGTGCTGCTATTGGCCGCCCTCATCGGCGCCATCGTGATCGCCCGCCGAGAGGAGGGCGGCTGATGTCTGCGAATTGGTGCCCGCTTTCATGGGGAGCTGACCGCTGATGCTTCTCAATGAGATGCTCCTTTTGGGCGCGGTGCTTTTCTGCATCGGGGTCTACGGCGTGCTGGCCCGCCGCAACGGCGTACTGGTGCTCATGTCCATCGAGCTGATCTTGAATGCGGTGAACATCAATCTGGTGGCCTTCGGCGCATTCCACGACACGGTCATGGGGCAGATATTCGCCCTGTTCGTGATCACTGTGGCCGCCGCCGAGGTGGGCATCGGCCTGGCCATCGTGCTGCTGTTGTACCGGAACCGGCGATCCATCGACTTGGACCAAGTCGATCTGATGAAGGGGTGACGGGCCAGTGCTGAGTGCGAACATCGCTGCGGCCGAAACCGCCGGCAAGGCTGTCGCCGCCTCGGGCTGGTTCCTGGAGAACGCCTGGCTGATCTGGCTGTTCCCCGCGGTGTCGTTCCTGTTGATCCTGCTGTTCGGCAAGCGCTTCCCCCGAGGGGGCTCCGAGATCGGCATCGCCGCGGTGGGGGCCTCCTTCGTGTTCGGCCTGCTCACCGCCATCCAGTGGATCAGCGAAGTGGAGGGCGCGGGCAAAGGCGGCGCCGAGGGCGAGCATGCCCTGGGGGCCGACAGCCTGATTGCCGCGGCCGAGGGCGAGGCATCGGGCGGGGTGGGGGCACTCACCCGGTCGATCACCTGGCTCACCAACGGGGCCGAGGCCATCGGGGCGGGAATCATGATCGACGGCCTGGCCGTGATGATGATCTTCGTGGTCACGGTGGTGTCGCTGCTGGTACACATCTACTCCACCGACTATGTGGCCGGCGACCGGCGCTACACCCACTTCTTCGCCTTCTTGAGCCTGTTCACCGCGTCGATGCTCTTCTTCGTCACCGCCTCCACCACAATCCAGATGCTGGTGGGCTGGGAGCTGGTCGGGGTGTGCTCGTTCGTGCTCATCGGCCACTGGTGGGAGGACAAGGACAACTCCGATGCCGCCCTCAAGGCCTTCTTCACCAACCGGGTGGGCGACATGGGCATCATCATCGGCGTGTCGATCCTGTTCTTCGGCGCGGGCACCTTCGACGTAATCGGAGTAAACGAGGCCGCCATCACCGGCACCATGAGCCATACGGTCACGCTGGCCGGCGCGCTGTGCCTCACCGCCGCGGTCATGTCCAAGTCGGGGCAATTCTTCCTCCACACCTGGCTACCCGACGCCATGGCCGGGCCCACCCCGGTGTCGGCCCTCATTCACGCCGCCACCATGGTGGTGGCCGGCATCTTCATGGTGGCCCGGCTCTACGGGGTGTTCTTCGAGGGCTACTCAATCGGCGGCTCCAGCATCAACCTGCTGGCCCTCATCGGCGGGGTCACCACGCTGGTTGGGGCCACATTGGCCTTCGTCCAGAACGACATCAAACGGGTGCTGGCGTATTCCACCGTCTCCCAGTTGGGCTACATGGTGCTGGCCCTGGGAGTGGGGGCGTGGACCGCGGCCCTGTTCCACCTGTTCACCCACGCCTTCTTCAAGGCCTGCCTGTTCTTGGGCTCGGGCTCGGTCAGCCACGCCGTCCACTCCTTCGACATGAAGGAGGACATGGGCGGGCTGCGCAAGCACATGCCCCACACCTACCGAACGTTCATGATCGCCACGGTGGCGCTGGCCGGACTGCCCATCTTGTCGGGGTTCTGGTCGAAAGACGAGATCTTGGCCGGAACCGGGGGGTGGGGACTGTTCGGGGGCACCGGGGGCAACGGGGCCTACACCGTGATGCTGGCCATGGGCATGATCACCGCCGCCCTCACCGGTGCATACATGACCCGAGTGGTGTACCTCACCTTCTTCGGCGAGTTCCGGGGCCACGGCACACCTCATGAGTCGGGCCCTCGGATCACCGTGCCGCTGTGGATCCTGGCCGGGTTGGCCGTCGTCGCCGGGTTCATCAACTTCCCGGCCGGCTTCCAGCTTGTCCCCGCTTCATGGGAGGAGAAGTTCCTCCAATGGGTGGAACCCGTGGGGGTGAGCTACTTCCCGGCAATCAGCCACGCCACCCCGTCGTGGACGCTGGCCATCGTGTCGGTGATCGTGGCCCTGGTGGGCATCGGCGCGGCCTACCGCTACTACTTCGTCCGGGTTCAGGCGGTGAGCCCAGCGGCCACCGAGCTTCCCGACGGGCTAACCACCAAGTCGGCGCTGGCCCGCGTCGGCCACCGGATTCTGGTCAACAAGTACTACCTCGACTGGCTGTACACCACCGTGATCGTCGGCTTCGTCAAGGGACCATTGGCCAAAGCGGCCTATTGGACCAACCAGAACGTCATCGACCGAGTGGTCAACGAGGCCGGCACCCGCTCGGTTCAGGCCGGCGAAATCGTGTACCACAAGGTGGACCAGCTGGTGGTGGACGGCATCGTCAACGCCACCGGGAAGATCTCCGACAGCTCGGGGGAGGAGCTGCGCCGCATCCAAACCGGCAAGGTTCAGCAATACGCCGCCATCATGTTCGCCGCCGCCACCATCCTGGCCGGCATTTTCATCATCGTCATCTAGGGAGCACACGTACACATGGAGTCATTTCTCAACGACTGGGGGCTGAGCATCCCGACGTTCCTGCCGATTATCGGCGCGGCCGTCATGTTGCTCATCCCCAAGGATCGAGAGCAGCTCCACAAGCTGATCGCTTTGGCCACCACCGTGGCGGTGGCCGTCTTCGGCTTGCTGCTGTTGATCCAGTTCATCGACAACGACAACTACGGGGCGCTCAACTTCGTGGTGGACAAGGGATGGATCGACGTAATCGACTCCCGCTACATCATGGGTGTCGACGGCATCTCACTACCGCTGATGCTGCTCACCATGCTGATCGTGCCCCTGTGCGTGATCTATTCGTGGAATCACTTCCCCGAGCCCCACAATCCCAAGGCCTTCTTGATGCTGATCCTCATTCTGGAAACCGGGATGATCGGCACTTTCGCCGCCCAAGACCTGATCTTGTTCTTCGTGTTCTTCGAGGTCGTGCTGCTGCCCATGTACTTCATGATCGGGGTGTGGGGCGGCGAGAACCGGCGCTATGCCGCCATCAAGTTCTTCCTGTTCACCTTGTTCGGCTCGGCGCTGATGCTGGTCAGCTTCCTGGCCCTGTATTTCCTGGCCGACGCCGACACCTTCGATATGCGGCTGCTGCCGGAAGCCGCTGCCGGCATCGCCAAGTCGTCGCAGGTCTGGGTATTCGGCGGCATGTTCTTGGGGTTCGGGGTCAAGGTGCCCATGTTCCCGTTCCACACCTGGCTGCCCGATGCCCACACCGAGGCCCCCACCGTGGGCTCGGTGATCCTGGCCGCGGTGCTGTTGAAGCTGGGCACTTACGGGTTCGTCCGCATCGCCATCCCAATCCTGCCCGAGGCGGCCGCCGAGTGGGCCCCGTTCATCGGGCTGCTGGCGGTGATCGGGATCATCTACGGCGCTTTGGGCTGTCTGGCCCAGCGCGACCTGAAACGGCTGGTGGCGTTCTCGTCGGTGGCCCACATGGGCTTCGTGATGCTAGGCATTGCCACCCTCACCGACTTCGGCATCAACGCCGCGGTGTTCGGCATGGTGGCCCACGGGCTCATCACCGGGATGCTGTTCTTCTTGGCCGGCTCAGTGAAAGAGCGCTATCACACCCTGGACATGTCCCGGCTGGGCGGCCTTTTGGTGCAGGCCCCCCGCATGGGCTGGATTCTCGGGTTCTGCGCCATGGCCTCGCTGGGCCTGCCCGGCTTGGCCGGGTTCTGGGGCGAGTTCCCCGCCATCTTGGCCTCCTACAACCCCGCCGAGGTGCTGGCCGAGGAGACCTTCCGGTCGTACATGGTGATCGCTGCGCTGGGCACGGTGCTAGCGGCCGGCTACCTGCTGTGGATGCTCCAGAAGACCGCCTTCGGCAACCCCCGTGAGGAGTTCGCCAACGACCCCGGTGTCCGCGACGCCACCATCTCCGAGTACCTGGCCTGGGCGCCGTTGCTCATTCTCATCGTGGTGCTGGGCGTGTACCCCCAACTGCTGTTCGGGGCCACCGATCCCGCGGTGGTCAACTCGATCAGCGAATGCCTCGACTCCGTGACCAGCGGGGCGTGTTTCGACGCGGCGGCCGGAAAGTAGCCAGCACTGATGCTCTCGTCCCTGCCCTCGATCGTCGGCTTCGTCCGGCCGGACATCGACTGGCACGCGGTCGCGCCCGAGCTCACGCTTCTGGGAGTGGGCGCGGTGGTCACCCTGCTCGACATCGTGCTGTTGGAGCGGGGGCGGGCCTACACATCGGCGCTGGCCGGCATCGGCCTGCTGGTGGCGCTGATACCCATCGTGACCTTGGCCGCAGCAGGCGACACCCGGGAGATGTTCGGCGGGGCCTTCGTGGTGGACGACTTCGCCCTGATCCTCAAAGCCATGTTCATCGTGGTCGCCTACATCGTGGTGCTGTTATCCACCAACTACATCGCCGAGGGCGACTATTGGGAAAACGAGTACTACGGCCTTCTTTTGGCATCAGTGTTGGGCATGGTGCTGATGGCCTCGGCCCGCGATCTGGTCACCATTTTCGTGGCCCTGGAGCTGCTGTCCATTCCTGCCTACCTGATGGCCGCGTGGCGCAAGGGCGATCTCAAGAGCACTGAGGCCGGGCTCAAGTACTACCTGATGGGAGTGTTCGCCTCGGCCATCATGTTGTACGGCATGTCGCTGCTGTTCGGGCTGGCCGGCGACACCCGCCTGTCGGTCATCTCCGAGACAGTGTCGAGCGGCAGCACCAATCCGGTGATCACGCTGGGCATCATCTTCGTGATCATCGGGTTCGCCTTCAAGGTGTCGGGCTTCCCGTTCCACACCTGGGCCCCCGACACCTACGAGGGCGCGCCCACCCCGGTGACCGCCTTTTTGGCCGTGGCCTCCAAAGCCGCCGGGTTCGTGGCCCTCATGCAACTGGTGCACGCCGGTTTCCCCGGCCGAGACGACGTCTATCAGCCGCTGTTGTGGATCCTGGCCGTGGGCTCGATGACCGCGGGCAACCTGATCGCTTTGCGCCAGGAGAACATCGTTCGGCTCATGGCCTACTCCGGGGTGTCGCAAGCCGGCTTCATGCTGGCCCCCCTGGCGGTGGCCGGCGATATCGGCGACGAGGCCCTCTCCGCGGTGATCACCTACGTGCTGATCTACGCGGCCATGAACCTGGGGGCCTTCGCAGCGATCATCGCCGTGGCCCGCCGCACCGCCTCTGGGGAGATCCGCTCCTATGCCGGGTTGTTCAAGTACGCCCCCGGCATGACCGTTCTCATGACCATCTTCCTGTTCTCGCTGGCGGGCATTCCCCCACTGGGCGGCTGGTTCGCCAAGTTCGCCGTGTTCCGGGCTGTTTTGGAAGCCGACACCGGCTGGGGCTATTCCCTGGCCGTCATCGCCGCGGTCAACTCGGTGATCGCGCTGTTCTACTACGCCAAAGTGGCCCGCATGATGTGGTTCGAGGACACCCCCGAAGGAGCCGACACCACCTCCCTGCGGGTGCCCCCCTCCCTGGTAGCCGCCCTCGGCCTCACCGCCGCGGCCACCCTCCTGTTCGGCATCTACCCCGCCGTCATCACCCACTTCACCGACGGCACCCTCATAGCCCTGCCCTAGTTGCAAACTGTTGATGCCCCAGGCCTCAGCACTAAATTCGACGGCTAGATGCGGGCATTGAGGCAGGCGATCTCGGTGCGGTTGGAAGCCCAATTGAGGATTTTCCGATCCGAGGTGACCAGGGTGAGCCGAGTCACTATTGCCGACGCGGTGATCATCTGATCGGCTGGGTCGGCATGAAAGCCCTCTTGTGGTTCTAGTGAGGCGGCCAAGATGGTGATGTCTGTGGTAACTGGAACTTCTCGAACCCCTCTGTCGATGAGTTCTCGGTGCCAGACTTCGGGGGCTCTGCGAAGATCAATGCGCCCGTCCCAGTGGAGCCGGGTGGCTTCCAACATGGAGATCGGCGAAAACCGCACCCTGCCGCCTCGAATCGCTTCTTCGATGGTGGCTCTCGCCTCTTCGCCTAGCCTTGAACTGCCTTGGGATACCCACAGCAAGGCGTCGGTGTCCAAAATGATGTCCACGCTCAACCCTGTTCGTCAGCTGTTGCTCCGGCCAGGACCCGGTCGGGGTCAGCGACGATATGCCAGTGTTCGGGGGGAATGGCCGGTTGGGCTAGATCGCTATCAAGGACCATGTCACCGGCCCATCCGATAACGTCTGCTTGAGGTTGCTCAACAAACGGAATGACAGCAGCCACCGGCCGGCCGTGCTTGGTTACAACCAATGTGTTGCCGGTTGCCATGACGACGTCGAGAAGCTTGAGACACTTGTTGCGGAACTGAGCAGCGGGAACGGTCCACTCTGGAGCACCCATGAAACACTCCTATCAAAAATGTACAAAAAATTCTAGCAGTTTTTTCAGCCGGTCACAGCTCTGCCGCGGCCACCTTCCTGTTTGGCATCTACCCTGCCGTCATCACCCACTTGGCACCCTCATCGCCCTGCCGTAGTTGCCTTCTGACTCTTCAGCGGTAGACGCCAAGCGTGACGCGATCGCGGATATTGCGCCCCAAGTCACTGAGATCGTGGTCCACGATGCGCTCCACATAGCCATCCAGCTGTGCCCGCCGCAGTCGATCCGGTAGCTCTCTGATTGCGGGAAAGCCCGACCTGACTACTTCAGCTGCGTAGTTGATCGGACCCCCTAAGGCCTTCAAATTTCAGAACCAATATGGTGTATCGGTGGTGTATAGTTTGTGCATGGCCCGGACGAACATCGATATCGACGATGACGCTTGCGCCGAGGTCATGCGGCGCTACCAGCTGCGCACCAAGCGAGAAGCCGTCAACTTTGCCCTGAACCAGTTGGCCATCAGGCCGTTCACGGTGGAAGAGGCCCTTCAGATGCGGGGAGCCGGATGGGAAGGTGACCTCGATGAGATGCGGACCACTGACGTCTGGTGATTCTCGTCGACACCTCAGTGTGGGTGGAATATTTGAGGGATACAGGGAGCAGGGCTTGCGTAAGGCTCGACGACCTTCTGGCTGAGAGATCTGAGTTGGCCGTCACCGACGCAGTGAGGTTGGAAGTCCTAGCCGGTGCTCGTGACGACATCCACGAGCGGAAGCTCAAACGCCTCTTGGCCCGAGCCATAATCCTTCCCACCTACCCCTCACACTATGACTACGCCGCTGTTGTCTACCGGTCCTGTCGCAGGAGGGGTGAGACAATTCGCAAGCTGCTGGACTGCTTGATCGCCGCGGTGGCCATTCAATCCGGGGTTCCCATCCTCCATACCGACGGCGACTTCGATGTCATGGCCCGGCACACCGATCTAAAAGTCGTGGCCCTGTCCTAGCCTCTTGGCATGATCGCTAGAGGAAGAAAGCGCTTTAGCGACCTCGAGGACTGATCGGCAGCTGCCCCCCAAACGAACTATCTTCCCGATGTCGACGAGGAGGCCACACCATGAGTTCGTTCAGTCGAGAGTCCACCGCCGAGGAGGTCGTTGACGGGCTCGACCTGTCGGGGCAGGTTTTCATGATCACGGGAACGACAAGTGGTTTGGGCGAGGAGTCGGCTCGGGTGCTCGCGGCCCGCGGCGCCCAAGTAGCCATGCTGGCCCGCGATCCCCAGAAGAACTTGGAGGCCGCCGAGCGCATCCGCTCATCAGTGCCCGACGCTGATCTTTCGACCCACCAGCTCGACCTCTCCGACCTGGCCAGCGTGGCTCGATTCTCGGCCGAAGCCGCCGACGAGTTCGACCGCATCGACGTGTTGATGAACAACGCCGGAGTGATGTGCTGTCCGTTTGGCCGAACCGCCGACGGTTTCGAGATGCAGTTCGGCACCAACCACCTAGGCCACTTCGCCCTCACCGTCCAGTTGTTGCCACTAATACGCCAAGCCGACAAGCCCCGGGTGGTCACGCTCTCTTCGGGCGGCCATCGCATCTCCGACGTCGACCTCGAAGATCCCAACTTCGAGCACACCCCCTACGACCCCTGGGTGTCCTACGGCCGGTCTAAGACCGCCAACGTCCACTTCGCCGCCGAACTGGCCCGCCGTTTCGGCGACCAAATGCTGTCGGTCTCGGTGCATCCCGGAGCGATCCCCACCAAGCTGGGCCGGCACATGACCACCGAGATGATCGAGGGCATGAGGGAACGGGCCAAAGCGAGTTCGTCCTCGGGCCAAGGTCTCCAATACAAGAGCCTGGAATCGGGTGCCGCCACTCAGGTATGGGGCGCTACCGCTCCAGAGATCGCCGAAAACAACGGCAAGTACCTGGCCGACTGCAACGTGGCCGAGCCGGGAACCGGCGAGATCGGCTACGCCCCCCACATCTACAACCCGGCCACCGAGGCCGCGCTGTGGGAGCTGAGCGAGCGCCTCGTCGACTTGTCGGTCTAGCTCGTCAGAACTGGCGAGGACCGCCCCGAGTGCCCGGCCACCGGGAGCCGCCGATGACGTCGGCCATGGGCCAGAACGCATCGGGATCGAGCGGACCGGCGTTGGTGATCTGCCGGTCGATCATCCGGTTGGTTACCAACTGCGCCGAAAGCTGCTCGACAACTGGGAAATAGCGGGCCACCGGATCCCAGGGGCTGTCCAGCAACCGCAGTTCGCCGTCGATGTCCTCGACGTGTGCCTGCTCGAAGGTGGTGGCCACGTCCACCACGTGGGGCGCGAAGTCGTACTCCTTCTCCGCGCCGCCGATAGCCCGGGAGTACTTGGTCCACCACTCATGCTCGGTGAACTCTCCGGCCTTCGGGTCCACCGCTCCGGTGACATCGCCCTCGAACTCGAAGAACGTGTAGCCCTGGTGGATCGTCCGGGCCTCTACCCGGTTGCCCAGGCGATAGAAGCGGATGTCGCACGGATACTTGGGCTGGCCGTTGGTCTCGCCGCTGATGAAGATGGCGGCCTCCTGGTCGATGCCCAAGCCCAGGCTGTATTGGCCGCTGGTGCCCTGCCAACTGGCCGGAACCTTCACACTCACGCCGTACTCCGGTTCGCCCAGCACCGGCACGCAGTACACCCCTACTGTGACGATCGGCTCCCCCGGTGTGAGCCCCGGCGGGAGAATCTGCTCGATGCCAGCCGGGTCGGTCCGGTACTCAACGGTCAGCTTCGGCCAACCGGCTACTTCACCAGGTCGGCTCATCGGTGTTTCAGTCACAGTGCCTCCAATGCTGGATACTGCGAAACCACAAGATTTCGCTCGTCCATGTGCCGACAGTGTATTTGCCGCGCAAAAGCCGCGCACCAGTGAGGTACCCGGCCCGCAGTATCGCCCATACTGGACTCATGGGGTTCGCCGAGAGCAGAAGCGATTCCCGCCCAGAGAAGTGACGAACTTTGCCGAGTTCATGGAACAGGCTCTGTATGACCCTAAGCATGGGTTTTACGAGTCGGGCCAAGCCGGGCGCCGAGGTGGACACTTCATCACCAGCCCTGAGGTGGGGCCGCTGTTCGGCGCGGTGCTGAGCCGGATGCTCGACCACCGCTGGGATGAGACAGGCAGACCCGATCCGTTCACCGTGATTGACGCCGGTGCCGGACCAGGCACCCTGGCCCGCACCGTGGCCAAGGCCGAGCCCCAATGCACACCTACTCTGCGGTGGATCAACGTGGAGCGGAGCTCCGCAGGTCGAGCCGCCCACAACGTTGGAGAATCCCGTGCCGACATGCCCCGCGGACCGATCAACGGAGTGATCGTGGCCAATGAACTGCTCGACAACCTGCCACTTCACCTCTTCGACTCCGACAGTCGCGAGGTGTACGAACGCCCCAACCCCGAGACCCGCCTGACCCCCCGCCAAGACCAGGCCTGTGCCTGGCTGGCCCAGGCATTGTCGATCCTGAACCAGGGCACCGTGGTGGTGATCGACTACATGAGCACCACTGAGGAAATGGCCTCTCGACCCTGGCCCGAGTGGCTGCGGACGTACCGGGGCCACAAGCGGGGAGATGATCCATGGTCCAACCCCGGAACCCAGGACATCACCTGCGAAGTGGCCCTCGATCAGCTCACCGCGGTTTGTCCTCCTTCCCGGGTCTCCGATCAGGCGACCTGGTTGCGTGCTCACGGTATCGATGATCTTGTCGAAGAGGGTGTCGCCTCCTGGCGAGCGGGAGCCGCCCAAGGCGATCTCGTAGCGCTAGCAGGACGCAGTCGGGCCATCGAAGCCGAGGCCCTGCTCGATCCCGTCGGGCTGGGCGGCTTCACCGTGGCCGAATGGGACGTTCCCGCTCCGGCTTGAGCTGGATCATGTCTTCTGGCGCACAGCAGCACGCTAAACGCCCCCGCCCATGGCCTAGGGACCGGCAAGGACCGGGCGAAGGGTCGCCGATGTTCGCTTTTTGGACACCTTGTCTACTTGCTAGACTAATGGTGTGCAGATAGCACTTGACCTCGACGAAGCAGAGCTAGCCCATACCCTGGAGGCGCTCGGTGGTGTTGTCGAGATTCTTGAACGCCGGAGTGATGAACTGGTTGCAGCCATCATCCTTCGCGACGTGATCGCCAAGATCTTGCGAGCAATTGAGGAGGCAAGATGAGCACCGTGAAATCGCGCTGGGATCTCTCCGAGGTGGAGGTTTCCAAAAGCGCTGAGGACGCCGCTTTGAGTGTCGTCCAGCGCCTCACCCGCCAAAAGGAGGACCTCGCGTTGCAATGGACCACCGCTATCCGCCTCGCCCAATCGAACGGAGCGTCGTTACGCGACATCGCCGAGGTTGCCGAAGCCTCGCCTCAGACCATCGCCAAGATCTGCAAGGCGTAGCCAATCGGGGCGCAACGCCCCCAGTGCCCCCCGACTCCAGGGGCGAGCGGCACGCCAAGCATCCCCCGCCGCGGCGCGCCTGCGGGCCGCCGCCTGCTTGAGCTGAATCAGGTCTTGGCCCGAACAGCGGCCCGAAAACCCAGCGCCACCGGATTAGCCCCCTCGACCTCCGGATGTATGGTCACCTGATAGCGGCCCGGCGTTGGCAGCTTCATCGCCCGGAAGTCGGCCACGAACGGGACGTTGACCAGCTCGCCGGGATCATGGCCCAATCCCAGCTTCACCTGGACTTCGCCCACCATCTCGGCCAGCTTCTGTCCGTCGGCGTCTTCAATCCGCACCTTGATCTTGTTGGGATTGGCGGCCTCCACCGGCGACATCTCCAACACCAGCGCCAGCATGACCCCGATCGGCGCCGGAAACGACTCCCGATACACCCGGGTAATGCCCGCCGAGCTCACAAACAGCAGCCCTTCCCGCACTTGGGCAAAATCACACAGCGTTGCAACCCTGATGTCCATAACCGCCGATCAGCTCCCGGCCTGAAGTAGCTCCACTACCTGACCATAACCTCTATAGGGCTACAGAATGTAGGCTCGCCGCGCCGCACCGCGAGAACTTCGGAAAGGATTGAGCAATGTCCGACGCCACCATTGAGGACTATTACGTCGAAGACCGCACCTTCGCCCCAGCCGCCGACTTCGCCGTCGCCGCACTGGCCAACGACCGCTCGCTCTACGACGAGGCCGATGTTGACTATGAGTCGTTCTGGGCCCGGCAGGCCCGCGATCTGCTCAGCTGGGACACCGATTTCCATACCGTGCTGGAGTGGGACCTGCCCTTCGCCCAGTGGTTTGTCGGCGGTGCCCTCAACGTGTCGTACAACTGCCTCGACCGCCACGTCGAAGCAGGCAAGGGCGACAAGATCGCCTTCCACTGGGAGGGGGAGCCGGGCGACACCCTCACCATCACCTATGCCGACCTGCTGACCGAGGTGGCCAAGTTCGCCAACGTGCTCAAAGGCCTGGGACTGGGGGCAGGCGACAGGGCGGCCATCTACATGCCGATGATCCCCGAGCTTCCGGTGGCCATGCTGGCCTGCACCCGCATAGGGGTGGCCCACTCGGTGATCTTCGGCGGCTTCTCCCCCGACGCCATCGTCGACCGCTGCGAGGATGCCGAGGCCCGCCTCATCATCACCGCCGACGCCGGATACCGCCGCGGCGCCCCGTCCATGCTGAAACCCAACGTGGACACCGCCCTCAGCCAGGGAGCAGCCTCGGTGGAGCACGTGGTGGTGGTCAATCGCTGCAACACCGACGTCGACATGGCCGAGGGCCGCGACCTGTGGTGGCACGACCTCATGGCCGACGCCTCAGCACACTGCCCGCCCGAGCCCATGGACTCCGAGGCGCTCCTCTACCTGCTGTATACGTCGGGCACCACCGCCAAGCCCAAGGGCATCATGCACACCACCGGCGGCTATCTCACGCAAGTGGCGTTCACCCACAAGTACGTGTTCGACCTGAAGCCCGACACCGACGTGTACTGGTGCGCGGCCGACATCGGCTGGGTAACCGGCCACAGCTACATCGTGTACGGCCCGCTGGCCAACGGCGCCACCTCGGTGATCTACGAGGGCACCCCCGACACCCCGGGCCGAGATCGGCTGTGGGACATCGTGGAGCGCTACGGCGTGACCCAGCTCTACACCGCCCCCACCGCCATCCGCACCTTCATGAAGTGGGGCGCCCAGGAGCCGGCCAAACACGACCTGTCCAGCCTGCGGGTGCTGGGCACGGTGGGCGAGCCCATAAACCCCGAAGCGTGGATGTGGTACCACACCCACATCGGCGGGGAGAGCTGTCCCATTGTGGACACCTGGTGGCAGACCGAGACCGGCGGCCACATGATCTCCCCGCTGCCCGGCGTCACCACCACCAAGCCGGGGTCAGCCACCCATACCATCCCCGGAGTGTTCGCCGAGTTGGTGGACGACGACGGCCAGCCGGTGGAGCGGGGCGGGGGCTACCTCACCATCACCCGCCCGTGGCCGTCGATGCTGCGGGGCATCTGGGGCGACCCCGAGCGCTACCGGGAGACCTATTGGAGCCGGTTCGAGGGCCGCTATTTCGCGGGCGACGGGGCCAAAGTGGACGATGACGGCTACCTGTGGCTGCTGGGCCGGGTGGACGACGTGATGAACATCTCCGGCCACCGCATCTCCACCACCGAGGTGGAGTCGGCCCTGGTGGACCACGCCGCCGTGGCCGAGGCCGCCGTGGTGGGCGCGGCCGACGACACCACTGGCCAGGCCATTATCGGATACGTCATATTGCGGGGCAGCCACGAAGCCACCGACGAGCTGGGCGAGGAGGTCCGCCAGCACGTGGCCACCAAACTTGGGCCCATTGCCCGACCCAAGACCGTGGTGCTGGTTCCCGACCTGCCCAAGACCCGCTCGGGCAAGATCATGCGCCGCCTGCTGCGGGATGTGGCCGAGGGCCGCAGCCTGGGTGACACCACCACCCTGGCCGACCAGTCGGTAGTGGACGAGATCCGCACCCGAGCCGCCGAGTCCCCCCAAGAAGATTGACCGAACGAGCCGGCCCTTCCCACTGGACATGGCGGGGCGCGCCCATCGACGGCGGCCCCGCGGTGATCGTCGATGTCGACGGGGTCATCTCCGACGGCAGCGGCCGTCAGCATTTGGCCCAAGCCCGCCGCTGGGACGAGTTCTTCGCCGGCTGCCCTGACGACCCCCCGCTCAAGGCAACGGTGGCCCTGGTCGGCTCGCTGGCCCCCGAGATCACGGTCGTTCTGCTCACCGCCCGCCCCTGGCCGCTGCTCGACGACACGGTGGCCTGGCTGAAGACGCACCAGGTCCGCTGGGATCTTCTGATCCTGCGACCCCCCAAGGGCTCCGGCTCGTCGCAGTCCTACAAAGCCACCGAGGTGAACAATCTCCGACAGCACGGGTTCGAGTTGCTATGCGCCCTCGAAGACGACCCCCGAAATGTGAAGATGTACACCGAGGCCAACGTCCCCTGCGTCTACATCTACTCCGGCTACTACGACCGCTGACGAGCGAAAATTGCCCTTGGCCGATAGCCTGACCTCCAAAATCTGATCTTCAATTTGGAGTGACCCTGGGCATGAACACGATCAAGACAATCCTGCTGCTGGTGCTGATGGCGGCGCTGTTCGTGGCCGTCGGCGGGCTGCTGGGCGGCAGCGGCGGACTGGCCATCGGAATCGTCGTCGCGGTGGTCGTGGTGGGCGGCTCGTATTGGTTCAGCGACAAGCTGGCTATCGCCTCGGCCCGAGCTGTGCCCGTCACCCCCGAGCAGCTTCCCCAGTACCACGCGATGATGGAAGAACTCACCGCCAAGGCCCAGATTCCGATGCCCAAGCTGTACGTGAGCCCCAACCCCCAGCCCAACGCCTTCGCCACCGGCCGCAACCCCAAGCACGCCGCGGTAGCCATCACCGAAGGGCTCATCAACCACTTGACGTGGGATGAGATCCGGGGCGTGCTGGCCCACGAACTGGCCCACATCCGCAACCGGGACATCCTCATCGGCTCGGTGGCCGCGGCCATCGCCATGGCCATCACATTCGCATCGCGTATCGCGGTGTGGGGAATGATCTTCTTCGGCGGCCGAGGCCGCGATCGGGGCATGGGCGACCTTGTCGGCGTGTTGATCGCCGCCATCTTGGCCCCCATCGCCGCCAGCCTGATCCAGATGGCCATCAGCCGCACCCGGGAATATCAAGCCGACGCCTCGGCCGCTCGTCTCATCGGCGACGGCGAGCCCCTGGCCCGGGCGCTGGAGAAGCTGAACGCCGCCTCCCAGCGCATCCCGGTCAACGTGCCGGTAGAGCAGGCGTCGCACTACATCGTCAACCCCCTCACCGGCCGGGCCAACTTCCGCAGTCTGTTCAGCACCCACCCCCCCGCCGAAGAGCGCATCCGCCGCCTCCGCGCCGGCGAGTGGGTCCCCCAAGCGTACTAAACCGCCGCCCCCACCCGGCGCCAGTCAGTCCCGGAAGTTGCCGAACTGGAGGGGGATGGCGAAGTCGGCTTCTTTGAGGGCGGCGATCACCTCTTGGAGCATGTCTCGCTTCTTGCCGCTCACCCGGAGCTGGCCGCCCTGGGTCTGCGACGATACACCTTTCATGCCCAGGTTCTTGATGAACTTGTTCAACTCTCGGGCCTTGTCCGCCGAGATCCCCGCAGCCAGCGCCGCCTCCTGGCGAACAGTGCCGCCCGCGGCATCCTCCACCGCCCCGTAGGTCACCCCCTTCAGCGAAACCTTGCGCCGCACCAGCTTCTCCTCCAGCACCTGGCGGGCCGCCACCAGCCGGTCCTCGCTGGACGACCGCAGCGAAATCACACCGTCGCCCAACTCCACCTCGCTGCCCGTGTTCTTGAAGTCGTATCGGCTGTGGATCTCCCTCGCGGCCTGGTCCACCGCATTGCGGACCTCCTGCATGTCCAGCTCCGAAGAAACATCAAATGTCGGCATCACCCGAACCTACCGCACCTCTGCTGGCGATATTCATACCAGCGCCTGGTGAGAACCTGAGAAACTGTCGCCTGCTCCAGTACCATGTCTGTACAGCGTCCCCAAGGAGAGACGGCCATGACGTCCATGCCCGAAACCGAAGTGCATCACATCACCGACGAAGAGCTTGATGTGCTGATCGAGGCGACTCTGCAAGACGCCGGGGTCAAGCTGGAAGAGCTACGCCGCCAAGCACAACTCGGCAGGTTCGAGTCGGAGAAGCTCCGACGGACATGGTTTTCCGTCGTGGGTCTCGGCCGCGGCTAAACGTCGTCGACCCTGGAGATGACAGAAAGCCTTGAAAAACAGGCGCGCAGTTTTGCGGATGACATTTCAGATCTGCTGAATAGGACGGTCACAGACGGCATACGCGTCTCGTCCCTCAAGACTGCTACCGGATACGGCATCATCGGAGCAGGGGTCTCCAAGAATCGCTCGACTTCGCTGCCGATTCCGATTACCCCCACGAAGAAAGACGCTGTCGTCTTCCTCTACTTGCTGCACTCATATGAGCCCGACCCCGAAGGCGTCTACCTGACCATGACGCAGACCACCATGAGCCTCTACACATCGCCAGACATGGAAGACGACCAACTGATTGTTGGCATTGACTATGCCCGCAACCCCGACAACCAGTTTCCAGGCGCGCACCTACACGTAGCCGGGCAGCGAGGCGATCTGGATGCGATCTATTTGGGCGATGACCGCAAGATCCGCAAGCTCCGCGACCTTCATTTTCCTGTAGGGGGCAGGCGCTTCCGGCCTACCCTTGAAGACCTCGTGGAGTTCATGGTCACTGAAGAGATGGTCGACCCGCGGCCTGGCTGGGAGCAAGTGGTCAAAGATCACAGAGCCCGTTGGGAGGGCATCCAGGTGAAGGCGGCGGTACGCCGGAATCAGGGAGATGCCGCCGAGGCCCTACGAGAAGCTGGGTGGAAAGTAGCCCCACCCGACTTCGATGCGTGAGTCTTGCCTCAGGCCCAGATTGCTGTCCGACCGCATAGCCCTGACGGAGACGAGCAATTGGCACCGTCTCCGTAATGAGTGGGGAAGCCATGACGCTGGCCGGTAAGGTTGCCCTCCGTTGGGTCGGTGCCCGAGTGGCCAAAGGGAACGGGCTGTAAACCCGTCGGCATAGCCTTCGGAGGTTCAAATCCTCCCCGGCCCACACAACTGTTGCGAATCATCGAAATGCCCTTCACCCCTGGACGAACTGACGCGGGCGGTTAACCAACAGGCGATCTGGTGTGCCGATTGACTACTTAACATTTTCAGATGTTTAGGCATGTTTCAGGGGGTATTGTGTCACTGCGGTTGGTATACTTCTATCTATGGAAGTTATGTTGAATCCCAGTACGAGCGGCAGTGGTGCTGGCGTTGCTGCGGGTTTCGGATTCCCGGATTATTCCGGGGCGGGCGCTTCTGAGCTGTTGGGCTTGATGGGCGAAGCTGATCTGTTGCGCCGTCGGGCGGAGGGCTATCTGGTTGGCCTGGTTGCCCGCTACGGCGAGCTTGAAGGCCCGGGCGCGGCTGCGACGGTGTGCCATCAACTGGGCATCAGCGCATACCGTGCCCGACGGCTGGCCAAGACGGCCGAGGGCGTCGCGACCATGCCTGAGATTCTGGGCGCGGTCCAAGATGGGCATATCTCCGCCGACCAGGCGGGGTTGGTCGCCGAGTCGCACAAGCGGGCGCCGATGAGCGCGCAAGACCAGCAGGAGATCTTGGCGCTGGGGGGGTGGCAAGGCCACGACGAGTTCAAAAGAACAGTCGCCGCCCGCGAGGACCAGCGCCGGGCCGCCGACGGGATGGGACGCGCCGAACGCCAAAGGGCCCGCCGGTGCGCCAAGGTGTTCGACGGGACAGGCGGCATGGTGGTGTTGCACGCCGAGTTGGACCAGATATCCGGTGAGCGGGTAAAGACTGCTCTTGGCTCTTTGAGCACCAAGATGCTGGGCGACGACATCGCCTACGACCCGATCCGCACCTTCGAGCAGCGCAACGCCGATGCGTTGGTCGCGCTCATTACCCAACAGCCCGCCGCCGAGACCCCAGACGCAGTAGCGGAGGGCGCGTTTCACTGCGAGCCCCGGCCGCAGAAGACGGTGCTGGTGGTGTCCGCCGACTACGACGCCATAGAGGGCCAGCTCAAGAACGCCGGGCTGATCGACGGGACGCCTATCGAACTCGACGAGCTCCGCCGTCTCGCCTGCGAGGCGCAGATCGTGCCGATGATCTTCGGATCCGACGGGCAGCCCGTCTATATGGGAAGAGCCCAACGGGCAGTTACAAGAGCCCAGAAGCTGGCCTTGTACCGCAGGGACCGCGGCTGTGCAGGCTGCGGCATCAGGCCACAGGCCTGCGACGGCCATCACATCCAACCTTGGGATCATAACGGGCTCACCGACATGGCCAACTTGGTGCTTCTATGCCCCAAATGCCATAAGAAAGTCCACAAGCACGGTCACATCCTCGAACGCGACACCCACACCGGACGGCACCGCCTCCACCCTCCGCCCCGGCCCAGCCTCGTAGCCAACCCGCCGCCCCGTTTGAATCAAGCCGCGGCCTGAACGCGCTCGGCTCTCTCGGCCACGCCTAAGTTGCCTAAGTTGGAGCCCTGTGAATGCCAGCACGCACCAGCAGCTAGCCAGCTTCATTTGGAAGATATGCAATTTGCTGCGGGGGCCTTACAAGCGGAACGAGTACCGGAAAGTGATCTTGCCGCTGACGGTGCTGCGGCGGTTCGACTGCGTTCTCGCCGACACCAAAGAAGCGGTGCTCGCTGCCCACGAGCAGCACTCCGACCTGCCAGATACCGTCCGTGAGCAGCTCTTGGAGGCGGCCTCGGGGCTGCCGTTCTACAACATGTCGAGGCTCGATTTCGACCGGCTGCTGGACGACCCAAATCTGCTGGCCCAGAACCTCAACGCCTACATCGGTGCGTTCTCGGAGAACGTTCGGGAGGTCATCGAGCGCTTCGGGTTCGCCGACCACATCGCCCGCATGGGCGAAAAGAACCTGCTCTACGAAGTGGTCAAGGCGTTCGCCGGGGTGGATCTGTCGGTGGAGCGCATCGACAACATGCAGATGGGCTACGTCTTCGAGGAGCTCATCCGCATCGGCGCTGAGCAGTCCAACGAGGAGGCCGGGGAGCACTTCACTCCCCGCGAGGTGATCCGGCTGATGGTCAGCCTTTTGCTGTCGCCTGAGAGCGACCTGGGCAAGAGCCATGTCGTCAAGACGATTTACGACCCGGCTTGTGGTACTGGCGGGATGCTGTCGGTGGCCGAGGAGCACCTGCTGGAGAACAACCGGGAGTCGCGTCCGATCCTGTACGGGCAGGACTACAACGACGAAGCCTGGGCGGTGTGCAAGTCCGACATGCTTCTCAAGGGCCAGGACGCGGACAACATCATCCGCGGAGACACGTTTACGAGCGATGGCTTCGGCAGGAGGCCCAATGGGCAGCCCTGGACGTTCGACTACATGCTGGCCAATCCGCCCTTCGGCGTGGAATGGAAGCAACAGCGCCAGATCATCGAACGAGAGCACGACACACTCGGATACGACGGACGCTTCGGCGCTGGCACACCGAGGATCAACGACGGGTCGCTGCTGTTCCTGCAACACATGCTGTCCAAGATGCAGCCTGTCGACGAGGGTGGCGGGGGTGGCAGCCGCATCGCCATCGTGTTCAACGGTTCTCCGCTGTTCACCGGCGACGCCGGCAGCGGCGAGAGCGAAATCCGCCGGTGGATCATCGAGAACGACTGGCTGGAGGCGATAGTGGCGCTGCCCGACCAGATGTTCTACAACACCGGCATCGCCACCTACATCTGGGTGCTCACCAACCGCAAGGAACCGCACCGCACCGGCAAGGTGCAGCTCATCGACGCTCGCCAGATGTTCGAGAAGATGCGAAAGAGCCTCGGCAACAAGCGCAACGAACTCTCGCAAGCCCAAATCGACGACATAACGAGAATCCACGGAAACTTCGCGCACGGCGAAACCCGCGACTTCACCGATGATGACCCCGTGACCCACCTGCCTCGCACCCGGCCCCTTATTGTGAGCAAAGTGTTCGACAACCGCGATTTCGGCTTCCAGAAGATCACCGTCGAACGGCCCCTGCGCCTGAAGTTCCCCCCCCCCCCCCCCCCGATTGCGACTGCCGCTTAGAAGATCAAAAGGCGTTTGCCAACCTGGCCAAGAGCAAGAAGCGCCCTGGCCCTCAGCACGATGCCGATGTAGCCGCGGGCAAACGGCGCCAGGAGTTGCTTCGAGCATTCGTGGATGCGGTCGCAGACGAGATGGGTGGCGAGCCCATCAACGACCGCGACGCTTTCATCAGCACTCTCCGAGACACGGCGAATGCTGCTGGAATACGGCTGACGGTGCCGGAGCAGAAGGCCCTCGTAGCCGCACTTGGAGAACGCGATCCGAATGCAGCGGTTTGCACGGACAAACAGGGCAACTCTGAACCAGACCCGGAGTTGCGCGATACCGAAACCGTACCGCTGGGCGAGGCCATAGACGACTACATGGCCAGCGAAGTGCTGCCCCATGCCCCCGACGCATGGGTGGACCACTCCAAGACCAAGATCGGCTACGAAATCCCCCTCAACCGCCACTTCTACGTCTACGAACCACCCCGCCCCTTAGACGAGATAGAGGCCGACCTGCAAACGCTCGAGCGGGAGATCGCCGTGCTGCTCGGCGAGGTCACCGGATGAAACATCCCTATCCTCGCTACAGACCCTCAGGAGTGGAATGGCTCGGCGACGTGCCCGAACATTGGGAATTGGTGCAACTGGGGCGTTTGGGTTCCTTCTTTAAGGGTGGTGGGAGCACAAAGGAAGATGAAGTTGAGGGTGGCGTGCCTTGTATCCGCTACGGAGATCTATACACGCAGCACCAATACCTAATTAGGCAAAGTCGGGCTGGCATAGCTGAGGTGAGCGCTAGCAGGTACAAGCGGTTGCGGTACGGAGACCTCCTGTTCGCCGGATCGGGAGAGACCATAGAGGAGATCGGCAAGTCGGCGGTAAACCTCATCGAAGGCCCCGCCTACTGCGGTGGGGATGTAATCGGGTTTCGACCCGATGTCGAGATCGACGCGACCTTCTTCGGTTACGCCGCAGACAGTTCACCAGCCGTTTACCAGAAAGCGTGTATGGGGCGGGGCGTCACAGTCATGCACATCTATGGCAGAGAACTCAAACACCTGCTTACTTCCCTCCCACCTCTCCAAGAGCAACGTGCCATCGCCGCGTTCCTTGACCGTGAGATCGCCAAGGTGGACACCCTCGTGGCGAAGAATCACCAGCTGATCGAGCGGCTTACCGAGTACCGGGTGGCGCTCATCACCCGAACGGTGACGAAGGGTCTCCCGCCTGATGTCGCCGAATCCGAAGGGTTCGACCCGTCGCCGCGGCTCAAACCGTCAGGGGTGGAATGGCTTGGCGACGTACCGGAGCACTGGCAGTTTAAGCGTCTGAAGTTTGTGGCTTCCACCAATGATGAGAGCCTCTCCGAAACAGAAGACCCCCTTCGAACGATCACTTACGTCGATATTGGGTCTGTGGATTCTACGGTCGGAGTCGTCCAGACCGAAGAAATGGTCTTTGAGGATGCACCGTCGCGGGCGCGAAGACTCGTCCGCGACGGGGACACCATCATCTCCACCGTCCGAACCTACCTACGAGCAATAGCCCCTATCTGCGACCCGCCTCCAGAGATGGTGGTGTCGACCGGCTTCGCCGTGATCCGGCCGCGGGGGCTTGATTCGAGGTTCGCGACATGGGCATTGAGGGAACATGGATTTGTCCAAGAAATCGTTGCCCGCTCGACAGGCGTGAGCTACCCCGCCATCAACGCTGTCGAGATCGAAAATCTCCCGATTCCGTCTCCACCGCCCGTCGAGCAGCAGGCCATTGCAGCGTTCCTTGACTGCGAGACAGAGCTCATTGACGCTCTGTCCTCTCGGGTCGAGGCAGCCATCGAGCGGCTTGCCGAGTACCGGACGGCGCTCATCACAGCGGCGGTGACCGGGAAGATCGACGTGAGGGACTATGCCGCGGTCGAGACAGAAGGCAGCGCGGCGTGACCAGCCAGACTAACGAGAGGGCGTTTGAGGCGACGGTTGAGTCGATGCTGGTCGAGGGCGGCTGGTACGAGGGCGATGTTGCCGAGTGGGATGTGGAGCGGGGCTTGTTCCCTGCCCGGGTGGTCGCGTTCTTGCAGGCCGCACAACCTGAGCTGTGGGGGCAGTTGGCTGCTCAGCACGGAGCGAGCCTTGATGCGATGGTCGTGGATCAGTTGGTGAAGCAGCTTGAGGTCAAGGGGACTCTCGGGGTTTTGCGGCAGGGGTTCAAGTTCCAGGGCAAAACGCTGCGTCTGGCGTTCTTCCAACCGGCCCACGGCCTCAACCCCGACGCGGTGGCACAGTTTGCCCTGAACGAGCTCACGGTGACGCGCCAGGTTCGATGCCATCCCGGCAAGGGCGACACCGTGGACATGGTGTTCGCTCTCAACGGCGTGCCGGTGGCGACCTGCGAACTCAAGAACCCGATGACCGGCCAAACCTGGCAGAACGCCGTCCGCCAGTACAAGGAAGACCGCGACCCCAACGCTCCTTTGTTCAAGTTCTCAAAGCGCGCCCTGGTGCATTTCGCCGCCGACACCGACGAGGTTTACATGGCCACTCGGCTGGCGAAGAACAAGACCCGGTTCTTGCCGTTCAACCGGGGCAGCGCACCTGGTGACATCAGGTGCGGCGCGGGGAACCCGGAACATCCATCGGGCTACCGCAGCAGCTACTTCTGGGAGGAGGTTCTTGAGCGGACCCGCTTCCTCGACATCTTGGGCCACTACGTGTTCGTCGAGCGCCGCGACGAGAAGGTCTACGGCGAGAGCGGTGCCCGCACCGTGCGGCGGGAGACATTGGTGTTCCCCCGCTACCACCAGCTCGACGCGGTGAACAGCCTGGTGGAAACAGCACGAGCAGAAGGGGCTGGCAACAACTACCTGATCCAGCATTCGGCGGGCAGCGGGAAGACCAACAGCATCTCGTGGCTGTCACACCGGCTGGCGAGCCTGCACACCGACACCGACCACAAGGTGTTCGACTGCGTTCTGGTCATCACCGATCGCCGGGTCCTCGACCGGCAGCTTCAAGACGCCATCTACCAGATCGAGCACGCCCAAGGTGTCGTGCAGGCCATCGACGAAGACTCAACGCAACTAGCCCAAGCCCTCGTGGACGGGACGAAGATCGTCATTACGACGTTGCAGAAGTTCCCGTTCGTCATGCGGGGCCTGTTGTCCATCGCCGGTGCTGTCTCTCCCGACGAACCCGCCCAATTCGAGCAGGCCCAGGCGAAGGACTGGAGCCAGAAGATCGCTGAGCGGCGTTATGCGGTGATCGTCGACGAGGCGCACTCCAGCCAAACCGGGGAGAGCGCCCGAGACATGAAGGCGATCCTCGGTGAGCGCTCACGGGCAGCATCGGAGAGCCTTGAAAACTGGGAGGACGGATTGAACGCCGTGGTGGAGTCCCGCGGCCCGCAGCCGAACCTGTCGTTCTTCGCGTTCACCGCCACCCCCAAGGGCAAAACCATCGAGCTATTCGGGCGGCGGGGTGCCGGCGGAATCCCTGAGGCGTTCCACATTTACAGCATGCGCCAGGCCATAGAGGAGGGTTTCATCCTTGACGTGCTGCGGAACTACACCGACTACGACACCTACTACAGGATCGCCAGAACTGCCGCTGAAGACCCCGAGTACCCGCAGCGCCGCGCGGCCAAAGCCCTCAGCAAGTACACATCGATCCATCCCCACAACCTCGCCCAGAAGACCGAGGTGATCATCGAGCACTTCCGCGCCAACGTCAGGCATCGCATGGGGGGCAAGGCAAAGGCGATGGTGGTCACGTCGTCGCGGCTCCATGCCGTGCGCTACATGCGGGCCTTCCAGGACTACATCAACCAGATGGGATACACCGACATTCGCCCACTGGTCGCATTCAGCGGCACCGTCACCGACCCCGACACCGGCGAGGATTTCACCGAGCCGGGCATGAACACCGACATCGTGGGCGGCAAGCCGATCAGCGAATCAGCCCTGCCGGGCCGCTTCGACTCGCCCGACTACCAGATACTCCTCGTGGCCGAGAAATACCAGACTGGCTTCGACCAGCCGTTGTTGCAGGCGATGTACGTCGACAAGCGGCTCGATGGAGTCCAAGCCGTGCAAACGCTGTCGCGCCTCAACCGGGTTGCTCCCGGCAAGAGCGACCCGTTCGTTCTGGACTTCGTCAACAATCCCGAAGACATCGCCGCGGCCTTCGCCCCCTACTACGACCAGACCCAGCTCGAAGCCCAATCAGACCCGAACCTGCTCGACGGCCTCAAGTACGAGCTCGATGAGATGCAGGTCTACCACCACGACGAAGTGGAGCGATTCGCCCAGGTATACTTTCAGCCATTCGACAAGCGCCAACAGAGTGACCATGCGACGTTGGTACTAGAACTTCAGCCCGCTGTAGGCCGGTTCAGAGAGCTTGACGATGACGAGCAGGCGAGGTTCCGCGACCGGCTCGGGGCGTTTGTCCGGCTTTACGCCTTCATCAGCCAGATCATCCCCTACGCCGACAGCGAACTCGAACAGCTTGCAGCATTCGCCAGAAGGCTGCTGCCGAGCCTTCGCGACGACATGGTGGAACAGCTGCGCCTTGAAGACGATGTCGAGTTGGAGTACTACCGATTACAACACGTGTCCACCGGAGCCATCGACCTCGACGACGATGGCCCAACCGTGAGGAGTCCGACCGAAGTGGGCACAGGCCGCACCGAGGAGGATGAGGCCCCACTCTCCGAGATCATCGCCAACCTCAACGACCGATTCGGCACAGCATTCAGCGAATCAGACCGGCTGTTCTTCGAGCAGATCCAAGAAGACGGTGCAAACGACAAGAACATCAGCCAGACCGCCGCAGCCAACCCCTTCGAGAAATTCGAACTCGCCATCCGCCAAGAACTGCCGAGGTTGATGATCGATCGCATGGCGGACAACGACGAAATCGTCAAACGCTGCCTCAACGAACCCGACTTCCAAGAAATCGTGTTCGCCGACCTCGCCAAAGGCATCTACGAAACAGTCACCGCCCAATAATCACAGGCGCCCGAGCGGCCAATGGGAACGGGCCACAACCCCAATCGGATAGATGCTGTCACTGGGGTCGGTATACTTGTATGCATGGAGTTTGGGCCCCTTGAGCAGGGGAGACGGGCTGATTGCAAGGCTTCTGGGCCGGTGTGGCCGGAGGCATTTGACGTCTCCAGGATGTCGCTGCCGGAGCTGCGGGAGCGGTTGGGGTTGATAAAGAAGTCCGAGGCTCGGCTGGCTGCGATGAAGACGGAGACGCTGGCTGC
Organism: Acidimicrobiales bacterium; assembly: GCA_965208505.1. Classification (GTDB taxonomy): domain Bacteria; phylum Actinomycetota; class Acidimicrobiia; order Acidimicrobiales; family Bin134; genus Poriferisocius. The sequence continues at coordinate 3,474,072 of OZ242339.1, read as the reverse complement.
GTATGCCAGCCGGGGTGGCGAGGGTTTGGCCCGGCGGGTGGTGTTGGAGGAGTTGCAGGCTTCCAAGCAGCAGGCCCGCCGGGTGGTGGAGACGGCTTCTCAGCTCTCGCGGGTTCCCGAGACTCTCGATGCGTTGGGCGCGGGGGAGATTCCCGCGGCCCATGCCACCCAGATCGCCAAGGCTGCTTCGCAGGGTCCGGTTGATGAGGCGGTGTTGGTGGAGGCGGCTCGGCGGGAGGATTTCGGCACGTTCTCCCGAACGTTGCGCGACCATCAGCATGAGCAGTCGGGCGATGACGGCAAGTCGTTGATGGCCCAGCAGCGGGAGCGGCGTTCGTTTAGTTTTTTCAAGTCTTCTGACGACGGCATGTTCGTTTTGAACGGGCGGTTCGACCCGGTTGCGGGGAATCGTATGGAGGCGGCGCTGGCCGATGAGGTGCGCCGCCTGCGCAACAGCAGCAAAGACGGCGACCAGACTGCGTTCGAACAGTGGATGGCCGACGCCTTGGAGAACCTGGTCTGTGCTGACACCAAAGACCGCAAACCGCAGGGCGCCACGCTGATCTTGACTGCCGACTGGGACGCGCTGAACCACAAGCTGGCCGATGCCCGCCTGGTCGACGGCACGCCTTTGCCGGTGTCTGAGGCTCTGCGGCTGGCCTGCAACGCCGACGTCGTGCCTTCTGTGTTCGACACCAAGAACCAGGAACTGTGGGTGGGTCGCAAACACCGCTTGGCTACCGAGGCCCAGCGGGCTGCGCTGATCATCCGCGACAAGCACTGCATCGGCTGCGGGCGGTCAGCGGTATGGTGCGAGGCCCACCACATCGAAGAATGGCTGACAGGCGGCCGCACCGACATAGACAACCTGGTGCTGGTCTGCAAGAGCTGCCACCACAACATCCACGACGACGGCTGGGCGGTACACCGAAACCGAAACGGCGGCTACGAACTTCGGCCGCCGCCGGCGCCCTACGCCGACTACCCGCCTGGGCAGGCACGATCGGGGCCATCACCCCCAACCGCAGAGGCCGCATATCCACGATCAGGGGGGAAGCTCACAACCCAAGCTAGGGGCAATTCCAATCTCGCAGCATGAGCTGCATCACGGTTACGTCTAGCCAGCGGCCGAACTTGCGGCCTACTTCGCGTTCGACGCCTGCCACTTCGAAGCCAGCGGAGCGGTGGACGGCTACCGATGCCTCGTTCCCCCCAGAGATGCGAGCGATCACGGTGTGAAACCCGTGGCTCTGGGCCAAGGCGATCAACTCCAGCAGCAGCGACCGGCCGACTCCCTCGCCCCGGTAGTCGATATGGACATACACCGAGTTCTCCACCGTGGTGTTATAGGCAGGTCGAGTGTGAAACGGCGATAAGGAGGCGTAACCGATCACAGAATCGTCGTCTCCATAAGGGGTGGCCACCAGCACCGCGTGAACGCCGCTGCGATCCCTTAGCCAGGTTTGCTGTGCCGCCAGAGATCGAGGCTCGATGTCGAAAGTGCTCGTCCCGTTCAGCACTTCGTAGTTGTAAATCTCGCGGATACCCTCAGCATCAGACAGCCTTGCCGCTCGAATCGCCACCGGGTGCACCGTACTGTCCGCCACCTCCCAATTCTGGCTTTCCCGCGGCCAGCACAGAGTGGCAATATTGGCATCGCATAGGGATAGAGTTCCCAGCCCGCCTCCTTAGCTCAGTCGGCAGAGCGTTTCCATGGTAAGGAAAAGGTCGAGAGTTCGATTCTCTCAGGAGGCTCAGGGTCTCTTAGGCGGCTTATCACCGCTCGAGAGGCTCCGGGGCGGCGTAGCTCAGTTGGTAAGAGCGCTCGACTCATAATCGAGAGGTCGCCAGTTCGAGTCTGGCCGCCGCTACCACCCGCTCTTTCGCCCTGCGACCAGCCAGGGATAATCTGGCCCCATCGAACCCGCAGCATCTCGCGAACCGATTTTCGAAGACGCCGAATTGGTGGAAGCCGCCCGCCGGGGCGACCGCGACGCGTTCAACGAGCTGGTCCGGTCCACCTACCGAGACATCTACGCCTTGGCCTACCGGCTCACCGGCAATCGGGACGACGCCGGTGACGTGGTGCAAGACGCCTATGTCCGGGCCTACCGGGCGGTCCGCCGCTTTCGGGGCGACTCCAGCTTCTCCACCTGGATGTACCGCATCACCAGCAACTGCGCATCAACCCATCTGAGCCGCCGAACCCGCCAACGCACCGAGGAGTTGAGCGACGAGGTGCCCATCGTCGACCTGCGGCCCGAGCAGGACCCGAGCCTGCGAGCCGAGGCGGCCGTTCTGCGCCATCACATCGACCGCGCCGTCCGGGCGCTGCCTGAGCGACTGCGCCAAGTGGTGGTGCTGCGTGATCTGCACGATCTCTCTCACAGCGAGATCGCCGCCGAGTTGGGCATCACCACATCGGCGGCCAAGGTCCGGCTTCACCGGGCCCGCCAGAAGCTTCGCGCCGTGCTGCAACGAACTGCCGAAGTGGGCTCCGGTCAGACAGAACCTCTACTTCAAGAAGAAGACGAGGCGACCTCGTGATCAATGACGCCACCCGGTCTTTCGACCGCCGACCCCCGACGGAGGCGCCTCCTACCCTTGTGTGGAAGGTCATGGCCCGGCTCGACGAGTACGACCGTCGCCGTCAGCTCATTCGGCGCTTCTTGGCCGCCACCACCCTGGCGGTGATCACTGTCCTCTTCCGCCGTCGGGCTCGCCAATAATCGACTTGCTCCCATGGATTTGCATTGGGATGGCTCTCTCTGGGGCTGTAGCCTTGTCCTGCCCCTAACGAACGAAGGGCAGTGGCTCAATTGGTAGAGCACCGGTCTCCAAAACCGGCGGTTGGGGGTTCGAGTCCCTCCTGCCCTGCGCAAGCGACCCCGTCTCCGTAGTGCCGGGCGCACTGGAGTCAACATGACCGACCTGAACAGACAACAGAAGAGGATGGCCAAGAAGCAGGGCTTCGTCGACGAGGAAGGCACCCCGGTCCGCGACCGCCGCCAGGCCCGGAATCAACCCCGACCCGGAGAAGAGCGGGTGGGTCCGGCCCAGTTCCTGCGCGAAGTCCGCGGCGAGCTCCGCAAGGTGTCGTGGCCGCGGCGCGAGGAGGTCGTCAACTACTCCATCGTGGTTCTGGTCGTACTGGTGCTGCTCACCACGGCCATCGGCCTGCTCGACTGGGGATTCAGCGAAGCCATCCTGAAGTTGTTCGATCGATGAACCCTGAGGTAGACGAAACCGACATGACTGACCTCTTCCCCACCACCGCTGACGCGGAAGCGTCCGAGTCCGACGCGGTCGAAGCGGTCGACCCCGCCGAAGCCGCGGCTGCACTGCTCCCCACCGGGCCGGGTCCCCAGCCCGCACCCGTAGGCCCCGATCCCGAAGGCATCGCTGTGCTGGACGATGCGGCCCTATCAGACGATGCGGCCGAGGTGATCGACGCCGAAGAACTGGTCTACGAGAAGCCCGAAGAAGAAATCGAGACCATCAGCCCCTATGACATGCCCGGGAAGTGGTACGTGGTCCACACCCAGTCCGGCTACGAGAACAAGGTCCAGCAGAACATCGAAGCCCGCCGCAAGACCATGGGCATGGAAAGCCATATCCACGAGACCGTCATCCCCATGGAAGATGTGGTGGAGTTCAAGGCCGGCAAGAAGGTCACCACCAAAAAGAAGATGTTCCCCGGCTATCTGCTGGTTCGAGCCGAGATGAACGACATCTCCTGGGATGTCATCCGCAACACCCCCGGCGTGACCGGCTTTGTGGGCCACGGTCGGCGGGGCAGCAAGCCCTCGCCCCTCAAGCGCAAGGACGTGGAGAACTTCCTCCAAGTCAAGACCGACGGCGAGCAGACTGTCCGCCGCACCAAGCCCCGCCTGCTCTACGAAGTGGGCGAGACCATCCGGGTCAAAGAAGGCCCGTTCGCCGACTTCTCCGGCGAGGTGGCCGAGATAAACGAAGACCAGCTCAAGGTAAAGGTCCTGGTCAACATCTTTGGCCGAGAAACGCCAGTGGAACTCGAGTTCTCCCAAGTCGCCAAGCTGTAAGAGAACCAAGCCGGAAGGGAAAGAGCAATGGCTCAAAAGAAGGTAGCTACCACCATCAAAATCCAGATTCCCGCCGGCCAGGCCACCCCCGCGCCGCCGGTGGGCACCGCGCTTGGCCCCCACGGCGTTGCCATCATGGACTTCTGCCGGGACTACAACGCCAAAACCGAGGACAAGCGGGGCCAGATCATCCCGGTGGAGATCACCATCTACGAAGACCGGACGTTCACGTTCATCACCAAGACCCCGCCCACCTCATTCCTCATTCGGGAAGCGGCCGGCTTGGAGAAGGGTTCCATGGAGCCGGGACGCGAAGTGGTCGGCGCCATCACCGACGCCCAATGCGCGGAGATCGCCAAGGTCAAGATGCCCGACCTCAACACCGACGACCTCGACCAAGCCAAGCTTCAGGTGGCCGGCACCGCCCGCAGCATGGGCATCAAGGTGGAGTAGGAAAGGGAGCCGACATGGCGAATAATGGCAAGCGGTACAGCGATGCCGCCCAGCGCTACGACAAGCAACATCCGCACACCGCCCAAGAGGGGGTCGAGCTGGTCAAGAGCTTGTCGGCTGCGAAGTTCGACGAGACCTTGGAGCTCGCCACCCGACTGGGAGTTGATCCCCGCAAAGCCGAGCAAATGATCCGGGGGACTGTTTCACTGCCCTCCGGCACCGGCACCGACGTTCGGGTGGCGGTGTTTGCCCAGGGCGAGGCGGCCGCACAAGCCAGCGAGGCCGGTGCCGATGTGGTGGGCGCCGATGATCTCGCCGAGCAGGTGCAGGCGGGAAATATGGACTTCGACGTGGCCATCGCCACCCCCGACATGATGCCGGTGGTGGGAAAGCTCGGAAAGATCCTCGGTCCCCGGGGGCTCATGCCCAACCCGAAGACCGGCACGGTCACCGATGACGTGGCCAAAGCAGTAGGAGAGTTCAAAGGCGGCAAGGTGGAATACCGCACCGACCGCCAGGGGAACGTCCATGTGCCGGTGGGCAAGGTCGGCTTTGAGGCCGATGCCCTGGTGGCCAACATCCGAGCGGTCATGGATGAGATCACCCGGGCCAAGCCCGCCTCCCTCAAAGGCCGCTACGTCCGCAAGATCACCATATCGTCCACCATGGGACCCGGCATCCGGCTGGATCCCGCCGACTTGGGTGCCAACACCTGATCTGGTACCTTTTGGCGCTCACAATTGATCGATTTGCCGCAGACATCAGGCGCAGTGCTCCGCACCGCTTAATCGGCTGGCACTCTGTCCCCAACCGACAGACTCGCCGACCGGCCTGAAGAGGTGAACCCTCCCGAAACCCGTGGGGCGTTCGCACGTTAGCGGTGCCCCATTGCTGGTTCTTGCGGAAGGTACGGCAATCCGATGGAAAATCCCCGCCCCGAAAAAGTGGCCGTCGTGAACGAGGTGCGCGACCGCATCTCCTCTACCGAGGCGGTTGTCCTCACCGACTACCGCGGCCTCGACGTGCCGGCCTTGGCCGATCTGCGCCGCCAGCTGCGCGAGGCCGGCGGCGAATACAAGGTGTACAAGAACACCCTTACCCGATTCGCGGCCCGCGAGCTGAACCTCGACCTCGACGAAATGCTCCTAGGCCCAACCGCGCTGGCTTTCGTGGGCGCCCGAGAAGACGGCTCCCCCGGCGACGCCGTCTCTTTGGCCAAAGCCCTTTGCCAATACGCCGATAACTCCAGTTTCTTGTCGATCAAGGGGGGCGTGCTCGACGGCCAAGTGCTCACCGCCGACCAAGTGGGCGCCCTGTCCAAACTCGGAACCCGCGACGAGATCCTGGCCGAGATTGTTGGGCTGCTGGAAGCCCCCTTGGCTGAGATGGCGGGCCTCCTCGACGCCCCGCTGGTCGAGATGGCGGGCCTCTTCGACGCCCCGCTGGTCGAGACTGCTGGGCTGCTGGAGTCGCTGACCGACAAAGCCGGCGCCGCGGCCTGATCCGCACCGAGCCCGAATACCGACCACCAAAAACAACCGGAACAAACCAACAAAAGGAATGAGGAATAGCAATGTCCAAGGTTGACGAGATTCTGGACTCCATCGGGTCCATGACCGTGCTAGAGCTGTCCGAGCTCAAAGAGGCGTTCAAAGAGCGCTTCAACGTGGAAGCCGCGGCCCCCGCCGCAGCCATGCCCATGATGATGGCGGCCCCCGGGGCCGACGGCGGCGACGCCGGCGGCGCCGAGGAGCAGACCGAATTCGACGTGGTCCTGACCAGTGCGGGCGAAAAGAAGATCCAGGTAATCAAAGAGGTGCGCACCCTCACCAACCTGGGCCTGAAGGACGCCAAAGAGCTGGTGGACAACGCTCCCAAGCCAGTTTTGGAGAAAGCCTCCAAAGAAGACGCCGAGAAGGCCAAGGAGCTCATTGAGGCCGCCGGCGGAGCTGTCGAGCTCAAGTAACCCCCGACCAGCAAATTCCTGTCGGGCATGGCTTGTAAACCATGCCCGCGCCGCGTATCATTCCCGGATACCCGCTCGCTTGTCTCCTCGGCCACGACTTCTACTTTGACGCGGCCGCGTTTTGGGATTCCCCCTCCCGTTGACGTTAAGGGATTCGAGCAGCCAACCGGCGTTGCCCGTCTATTTCAACACTTCAGGAGCTCACCTTGGCCCCCCGTTCGGCGACCCGCGACCGCTACACCTTCGGAAACCTGGAGGAGGTGCTGCCTCTGCCCGATCTTATCGCGGTGCAAAAGGACTCCTTCCAATGGTTCATCCGGCAAGGACTGGCCGATGCCTTTCGTGACATCAGCCCCATCAAGGACTTCTCGGAGACCCTGCAACTCGAGCTGGAGTTCAACCCCGATGATGAAGACCTGAACCCCGGCCCCCGCTGGGGCACCACGGTGGAAGAGTGCAAAGAGAAGGACATGACCTACTCGGCGCCCATCTTGGTGCAGGCCCGATTCTCCAACCGCAACACCGGCGAGATCATCGAGCAGATCGTCTTTTTGGGCGACTTCCCGGTCATGACCGACAAGGGCACGTTCATTGTTAACGGCACCGAGCGCGTGGTGGTGTCCCAGCTCGTGCGCTCCCCCGGCGTCATCTTCCAGCCCGGCGAGCGGTTCCGGCTTCGCAACCTGAGCAAGCACCAGCTGGTCACCGGCACCATCCACCCCTACCGGGGAGAGTGGATCGAGTTCGACGTAGAACACAAGCCGGGCCGCAACCCCACCGCGGGGGCTCGAGTGGCCCGCAAGCGCCGCATGAGCCTGTTCACACTGCTGCGGGCTCTGGGCTACGACGAGGAGCGGGCTCCCGGCTTCTTGGATCAGTTCGTCGGCTACTTCGACTTCCTGGCCGATCAGTGGGAAAGCGACAAGCACCAGCACACCACCCAAGAAGATGCCCTGTTGGAGATCTACAAGCGGGCCCGTCCCGGCGAGCCCCAGTCGGTGGAGGCGGCCCGCAACTACTTCCGCAACGCATTCTTCGAGAACCGCCGCTACGACCTCTCCCGGGTGGGCCGCTACAAGCTCGACCGCAAGCTCGGCCCGGAACTGGACCGCATCGAAGAGCTCTTCGGCCTTCCATTGGAGCGTCCCGAGCCCGATCAACCGGTGCTCTCGCCTGCTGAGGTGCTGGCCACCTGCACCTATCTGCTGCACTTGGTGAAATTCGAGCCGGGCTACCGACTCGACGACCAGGACCACTTTGCCAACCGGCGCATTCGCTCGGTGGGCGAGCTCATCCAGAACCAGGTTCGCATCGGCCTCTCCCGCATGGAGCGGGTGGTGCGCGAGCGCATGACCACCCAGGACGTGGAGGCCATCACCCCCACGTCGCTGATCAACAACCGACCGGTGGCCGCAGCCATCAAGGAGTTCTTCGGCACCAGCCAGCTTTCCCAGTTCATGGACCAGGTGAACCCGCTGTCGGGCCTTACCCACCGCCGCCGCTTGTCGGCGCTGGGCCCGGGCGGCCTTTCCCGGGAGCGGGCTGGATTCGAGGTGCGCGACGTCCACTTCTCCCACTACGGCCGGATGTGTCCCATCGAGACCCCGGAGGGTCCCAACATCGGTTTGATCGGCGCATTGGCTTCTTATGGCCGGGTCAACGAGTTCGGCTTCATCGAATCCCCCTACCGCAAAGTGATCGACGGCCAGGTCACCGACGAGATCATCTGGCTAGCTGCCGACGACGAGGAGGAGTATGTGGTCGCCCAGGCCAATGCCCCCCTCGACGACCAGAACCGGTTCGTCAACGATCGGGTGCTGGTGCGCCGCTCGCCCCAGGCCGCGACGATGAAGGGCTTGCAGGCCCAGCTCGAGCAGGAAGTGTTCTTCGGGGCCACCACCGAGATCTCCTCGGTTCCCCCCGATGAGGTCCAGCTGATGGACGTCTCCCCCAAGCAGATCGTCTCTGTGGCCACCGCGCTGATCCCGTTCCTCGAGCACGACGACGCCAACCGGGCCCTCATGGGCGCCAACATGCAGCGCCAGGCGGTGCCTTTGGTCCGACCTGAGGCGCCATATGTGGGAACCGGCATAGAGGGCAAGGCGGCCCGGGACGCGGCCGACATGATCATCGCCAAAGAGGACGGCACCATTGCCGACATCGCCGGCGACAGCATCACGGTCAACTACAAGAACGCAGGGTCGTCCAAGTACAAGCTGATGAAGTTTGAACGATCCAACCAGGACACCTGCATCAACCAGAAGCCCCTGCTTAAGGTGGGCGAACGGTTCCGCAAGGGCGACATCTTGGCCGACGGTCCGTCTACAGACAACGGCGAGATAGCCCTGGGCAAGAATTTGTTGGTGGCCTTCATGGCCTGGGAGGGCTACAACTACGAGGACGCCGTCATCCTCAGCGACCGGCTGGTGCGCGACGACGTTCTCACATCAATCCACATCCACGAGCATGAGATTGATGCCCGCGACACCAAGCTCGGCCCCGAGGAGATCACCAGGGACATTCCCAACCTGTCGGAAGAGATCCTGGCCGATCTCGACGATGAGGGGATCATCCGCCCCGGCGCTGAGGTCGGCCCCGGAGATGTGCTGGTGGGCAAGGTGACCCCCAAGGGCGAAACCGAGCTGACCCCTGAGGAGCGCCTGCTGCGGGCCATCTTCGGCGAGAAGGCCCGAGAGGTGCGAGACACCAGCCTCAAAGTCCCCCACGGAGAGAACGGCAAGGTCATCGACGTCAAGAAGTTCAATCGCTTCCACGGCGACGAACTGCCTCCTGGGGTGAACCAGCTGGTCCGGGTGTATGTGGCCCAGAAGCGGAAGATCTCCGTGGGCGACAAGCTGGCCGGACGGCACGGCAACAAGGGCGTTATATCCAGGATCCTCCCAATGGAGGACATGCCCCATATGGCCGACGGCACGCCGGTGGACATCATCTTGAACCCGCTGGGAGTTCCCTCCCGCATGAACGTGGGCCAGGTACTGGAAGCCCACTTGGGCTACGCCGCTCGCTGGGGTTGGGAAGCAGATGGCGGGGTGGGCGAAGAGCCCGAGCGCGGCGATGGACGCAAGACCCGGCCCACCACTCGGGCTTCCACCTTGGTTGCGACCCCGGTGTTCGACGGAGCCCATTGGGATGAGGCGGGTCACTCGGGACAGCACCCCACCATTCAGAAGCTCTTGGGGAGCATCAATCCCGAGACCGTCGACGGGGAGCGCCTCGTCGGCATCGACGGTAAGGCCGAGCTCTACAACGGGCGCACCGGCGAGCCTTATGACAACCGGATCATGGTCGGCTACATGTACATACTGAAGCTGGCCCACCTGGTTGACGACAAAATCCACGCTCGCTCCACCGGGCCGTATTCGATGATCACCCAGCAGCCTCTGGGCGGCAAGGCCCAGTTCGGCGGCCAGCGCTTCGGCGAGATGGAAGTCTGGGCGCTGGAGGCCTACGGCGCGGCCTACTGCCTCCAAGAGCTGCTCACCATCAAGTCCGACGACGTGCTCGGCCGGGTACGGGTGTACGAGGCCATCGTCAAAGGCGACAACATCCCCGAACCGGGGATACCGGAGAGTTTCAAGGTGCTCATCAAGGAGATGCAGGCCCTATGCCTGAACGTAGAGGTCAGGGACACCGCCGGACAGCAAGTGGAGATCACCGAGCTGGACGACGATGCCTTCCGCACCTCCGAGGAGCTGGGCATCGACATCTCCCGCCCCGAACGGGGATCTGATGATGAAGACGAGCGCCGAATCGCAGGGAGGCCGTTCTAAATGTTGGACGTAAACGCATTCGACCAGCTCTCCATCGGACTGGCCACCGCGGACGCCATTCGGACTTGGTCCAACGGCGAGGTGAAGAAGCCCGAGACTATCAACTACCGCACGCTTCGCCCCGAAAAAGACGGTCTGTTCTGCGAGAAGATCTTCGGTCCGACCAAAGACTGGGAGTGCTACTGCGGAAAGTACAAGCGCATCCGCTTCAAGGGCATCATCTGCGAGCGCTGCGGAGTCGAGGTAACTCGATCCAAAGTACGCCGCGATCGCATGGGCCACATCGAGCTCGCCGCCCCGGCCGTCCACATCTGGTACCTGCGGGGCACCAGATCTTGGCTGGCCTACCTGCTGATGGGCACCGAGCCCAAAGAGGAGTTGAAGGCCAAGCAACTCGAGAAGGTCATATATTTCGCGGCCAATCTCGTAACCGAGGTCGACGAGGAGGTGCGCCACCAGCGGCTTCCCGAGCTCGAGCGGGAGATGCGCGAGGAGATCCAGGCCATTGGCGACGAGCTCCAAGAGCGCAAAGACGAGCGTCTCGCTGAACTCGAAGCTGAACTGGCCGATGCAGAGGCCAACGACCCCAAAGACATCGACAAGCGGCAGAAGGCGGCCGAGAAAGACCTGCTGGCCCTCGACGAGGAGTACGCCGAGGAGATCGAGTTGGTCGAGCGGGCCTTCGAGGAGTTCTCCAGCCTGTTCCCCCGCAAGATCGTCGAAGATGAAGAACTGTGGCGGGAGATGGAAGATCGCTACAGCGACATGTTCTCTGGGGGCATGGGTGCCGCGGTCATCGCCACGCTCATCGACAGCGTCGATCTCGACGAGGAAGAGCGCAAGCTCCGCGAGCAGCTAGATCCGCCCGAAGGCCAAAAGAGGCTCTCCCAGCAGCGCGAGCAGAAAGCCATCAAGCGCCTCAAGATCGTGTCCGCCTTCAACCGGCGAGATCAGCACGGCCGACGCATCAACGACCCTCGGGCCATGATCTTGGACGCTGTTCCAGTCATCCCCCCAGAACTGCGCCCCATGGTGCAGCTTGACGGCGGCCGTTTCGCCACCTCAGACCTGAACGACCTCTATCGCCGGGTCATCAACCGCAACAACCGCCTCAAGCGACTGCTCGATCTGGGCGCGCCCGAGATAATCGTCAACAACGAAAAGCGCATGCTCCAAGAGGCGGTCGATGCCCTGTTCGACAATGGTCGCCGGGGACGGCCGGTGACTGGTCCGGGCAACCGGCCCCTCAAGTCTCTGTCCGACATGCTCAAGGGCAAGCAGGGGCGATTCCGCCAGAACCTGTTGGGCAAGCGGGTCGACTACTCCGGCCGCTCAGTCATCGTGGTCGGCCCCACCCTCAAGCTGCACCAGTGCGGCCTACCCAAGCTCATGGCGTTGGAGCTGTTCAAGCCCTTCGTCATGAAAAAGCTGGTGGAAGAAGACTTGGCCCAGAACATCAAGTCGGCCAAGCGGATGGTGGAGCGGCGTCGTCCCCAGGTATGGGATGTGCTAGACGAGGTCATCCAAGAGCACCCCGTGCTGCTCAACCGGGCTCCGACATTGCACCGTCTGGGAATCCAGGCCTTCGAGCCTGTGCTGGTTGAAGGCAAGGCCATCCAGATTCACCCGCTGGTCTGCACCGCTTTCAATGCCGACTTCGACGGCGACCAGATGGCGGTCCACCTGCCGCTGTCCGCCCAAGCCCAGGCCGAGGCCCGGGTGCTCATGCTGTCGGCCAACAACGTGCTCAGCCCCGCTCACGGCCGACCTCTGGTCACCCCTGGCCAAGACATGATCATCGGGGCGTACTACCTCACCGAGGAAGTGGAGGGCGCCACTGGCGAGGGGCGGAAATTCCGCCACCAGCACCAGATCGAACGGGCTTACGAATCCGGCGAGGTCGAGCTTCACGCCCGCATCGAGTACCGCATACCCCAGCTGGTGGACACCCCGGCCAACGGCGAAGCGGCCACATACACCCCCACCACCGTGGGGCGGGTGTTGTTCAACAGCACCCTGCCCGAGGACTTCCCCTATGTGAACCGAGTGGCCACCAAGCGGGACATCACCTCCATCGTGGACAAGCTGGCCCAGCAGTACACCAAAGAAGTCGTAGCTATAAGCCTCGATGCCTTGAAGAACCTGAGCTTCCAGTTCGCCAGCCAGTCCGGCCTCACCGTTTCGGTGGACGACATCAAGGTCCCCCACGACAAGCAGACCATCCTGGACCGCTACGAGAAGGAAGCCGACAAGGTTGAGAACCAGTTCCGGCGGGGCATCATCACCGACGGAGAGCGTCGCCAGAAAGAGGTTGAAATCTGGACTGAGGCGACCGAGAAGGTGCGTCAGCGCATGGAAGCTGTGCTCCAGTCCGAGAAGTTCAACCCCATCGACATGATGGTGGGCTCCGGTGCCCGGGGGAACATGATGCAGGTCCGCCAGATTGCGGGCATGCGCGGCCTGGTGGCCAACCCCCGTGGCGACATGATCCCCCGTCCTATCAAGAGCAACTTCCGCGAGGGCTTGGCGATGCTCGAGTACTTCATCGCCACCCCGGGTGCCCGCAAGGGCCTGGTGGACACCGCCCTGCGCACCGCGGACTCCGGCTACCTCACTCGCCGACTAGTCGACGTGGCCCAAGAGGTCATCATCAACGACCGGGACCCGTTCGAGTCGGGAGGGCCGATCAGGGGCATCTGGATCAACGACGTCATGCCCGACGAGCCGGGCAAGCGGACCTATCTGGAGACCCGCCTGTTCAGCCGCACCCTGGCCGATGATGTCACCCTGAGCGACGGCACCGTGCTGGAGCGGGGCTCGATCGTCGGCGACCTCGAGATGGCCTCACTGCGCGACGATCCCGGTGTGACCCGAGTCCGGGTGCTTTCCCCTCTCACCGACGATTCCGAGGTGGGGATCAGCCGGTCGTCCTACGGGCTCTCCCTCGCGACCGGCCAGGCCATCGAAGTAGGCGAGGCGGTCGGCGTCATCGCTGCCCAGTCAATCGGCGAGCCGGGCACGCAGCTGACCATGCGTACCTTCCACACCGGCGGTGTGGCCGGCAAGGACATCGCCGGCGGTCTGCCCCGGGTTGTGGAACTGTTCGAGGCTCGCACTCCCAAGGGCAAAGCCGAGCTCACCCGGATTTCCGGAGTGGTCCGCATCAACGAAGAAGACGGCAAGGCCAGCCGACTGTCTGTGGTGGGCGACGACGGGGCCGAGTGGTCCATCGTCATCGACCCGGCATGGAAGCTGGCGGTGGTCGAAGGCCAAGAGGTGGCCGCCGGTGACTCGGTGGCCCAGGCCGACGGGCCCCGCGACCCCAAGGAGCTCCTTGAGATCCGCGGCGTGCGAGAGACCCAGCAGTACCTCGTGGACGAGGTTCAGCGCGTCTACCGAGACCAGGGCGTTTCCATCCACGACAAGCACATCGAGCTGATCGTTCGCCAGATGACCCGACGAGTGGCCATTCAGGAACCGGGAGACTCCGACTTTTTGCCTGGTGAGCGGGTGGACTCCCAGATCTTCACCAACGTGAACCGCTCCCTGGCCCAAGAGGGCAAGCGCCCCGCCGAGGGGCGGCCTGAGCTCATGGGGATCACCAAGGCCTCGCTGGCCACCGACTCCTGGCTGTCGGCCGCGTCGTTCCAAGAGACCACTCGGGTGCTTACCGAGGCAGCAATTGAGTCTCGTCGTGACGGGCTCATCGGTCTCAAAGAGAACATCATCATCGGCAAGCTGATCCCCGCCGGGACCGGAATGGAGATCTACCGGGATATCGCGACCCACGCCCCCGACTACACGCCGATGGAGTACTACACCTCAGCCGACGAAGACGTTGACCTGGCCGATCAATTTGCCCAATGGGCCTCAACGACTGAAGCCGAGGAAGCCGACGTGTTGCCGATGGGGAACATAGAGACGTAAACTTAGAATTGGATCGCGGCCTTCGCTGCGCCCTCAATCTTTTTCCATTCGGCCCTAGGAAGTGCTGTGCCCACGATTCAGCAACTGGTGCGCAAAGGCCGCCAGACCAAATTCCGCAAAGAGAAGACGCCGGCCCTCAAAGGCGCGCCTCAGCGGCGAGGGGTGTGTACTCGTGTTTACACCACCACTCCGAAAAAGCCGAACTCCGCACTCCGGCGAGTGGCCCGCGTTCGCCTGACCAGCGGGATGGAGATCACCGCATACATCCCCGGCGAAGGACACAACCTCCAAGAGCACTCCATCGTGCTGGTGCGCGGCGGACGAGTCCGCGACCTGCCAGGCGTGCGCTACAAGGTCATCCGCGGCACCCTGGACACCGCCGGAGTCACCGATCGCCGACAAGCTCGCAGCCGCTACGGCGCCAAGAAAGAGAGCTAACAATGCCTCGCAAGGGCCCGGCGGGGCGACGCGACCTTCCCAACGACCCGGTCTTCGAATCTTTGCTGGTCACCCAGTTCGTGAACAAGATCCTGCAACGGGGCAAGCGCTCCACCGCCGAGCGAATCGTGTACGGCGCGCTCGACGTCGTGGAGCAGAAGACCAGCGCCGAGCCGCTGGGCACCCTGAAGCGAGCCGTCGACAATGTGCGCCCCCAATTGGAGGTCCGCAGTCGAAGGGTCGGCGGGGCCACCTATCAGGTCCCCGTGGATGTGCGCCCTCGAAGGGCTAACACGCTGGCCATCCGTTGGATCGTCAACAATGCTCGGGAACGGCGCGAGCGCACGATGACTGATCGGCTGGCCAACGAAATCCTGGATGCCTCCAATGGCCTGGGTGCGTCGGTGAAACGACGCGACGACTTGCACAAGATGGCAGAGTCGAACCGGGCCTTCGCCCATTACCGCTGGTAAGCGGTCTTATTTTCTGAGCGCCATGTCTCGTCACCCGCTGGAAAAGACCCGCAACATTGGCATCATGGCCCACATCGACGCGGGCAAAACCACCTGTACCGAGCGCATCCTCTACTACACCGGCAAGGCCTACAAGCTCGGAGAGGTCCACGACGGCGCCGCCACCATGGACTGGATGGAACAAGAGCAAGAGCGCGGCATCACCATCACCTCGGCCGCCACTACTGCGGAATGGGCCGGACACCGGATCAACATCATCGACACTCCCGGCCACGTGGACTTCACCATGGAGGTGGAGCGCTCCCTTCGGGTGCTCGACGGCGCCGTGGCCCTGTTCGACGGAGTTGCCGGCGTGGAGCCCCAGTCGGAGACCGTTTGGCGCCAGGCCAACAAGTACGGCGTACCCCGGATCTGCTTCATCAACAAGCTCGACCGCACCGGCGCCAACTTCGAGCGCGCCGTGCTCACGATCACTGAGCGCCTTCGGGCCAACACCGCGGTGGTTCAGATTCCCATCGGTATCGAGTCCGACCTGCTCGGCGTGGTCGACTTGGTGGAGATGCGGGGCCTGGTATGGAGAGGTGACGATCTGGGCGCCACCTGGGAGGTCACCGAAATTCCCGATGACCTCAAGGACGCGGCCTCCGAAGCCCGCCTCGAGCTGATCGACCTGCTCACCCGATTCGATGAGAACCTGCTGGAGAAATACATCGAGGACGAGGAATCGATCACGCCGGCCGATCTGCGGGCTTCGCTGAGAGCTTGCACCCTGTCACTCGACGTCGTCCCGGTGCTGTGCGGATCGGCCTTCAAGAACAAGGGAGTCCAGCCCCTGCTCGACGCCATCATCGAGTACCTCCCCTCCCCGCTGGACATTCCACCGGTCAAGGGCACGTACAAAGGGGAGGAGTGCGATCGGCCCACCGACGACGAAGCTCCGTTCAGCGCGCTGGCGTTCAAGATCATGAGCGATCCCCATGTGGGCAAGCTCACCTATTTCCGGGTGTACAGCGGCCACCTGGACAAAGGCAGCCAGGTGGTCAACGTCCGCACCGGGCGCAAGGAGCGCATCGGGCGCATATTGGAGATGCACGCCAACGACCGGGAAGACCTCGACGTCGTCCGGGCCGGCGACATCGTGGCCGGCATCGGCCTCAAGGACGTGCGCACCGGCGACACCCTGACCCATCCCAACCACCCCATCGAACTAGAGCAGATGGACTTCCCCGACCCGGTAATCCAGGTGGCGGTGGAGCCCAGGACCAAAGCCGACCAGGACAAGCTGGGCAAGGCGATGTCCTCCCTGGCCGAAGAGGACCCCACTTTCCAGGTCCGCACCGATGAGGAAACTGCTCAGACTCTCATCGCCGGCATGGGCGAGCTTCACTTGGAGGTACTGGTGGAGCGGATGCTGCGGGAGTTCAATGTGGACGCCTCGGTGGGCAAGCCGCAGGTGGCCTACCGCGAGACCATCTCCATGCCGGTGAGCAAGTTCACCCACACCCATAAGAAGCAGACCGGCGGCTCGGGCCAGTACGCCGAGATCACCTTCGATTTGGAGCCGAACGACCCGGGCAAGGGCTACGAGTTCGCCAGTCAGGTAAGCGGCGGGCGCATCCCCAAGGAGTACATCCCCGCAGTGGACAGCGGCATGAAGGACGCCATGACCACCGGGCCGCTAGCCGGTTTCCCGGTGGTCGACCTCAAGGTGACTCTCACCGACGGCAAACACCACGACGTGGACTCGTCGGACATGGCCTTCAAGATCGCGGCCACCGCCGCCTTCCGCGACGCCGCCCGCCGAGCCAAGCCAATCCTCTTAGAGCCGATAATGGCCGTCGACGTGGTGACCCCCGAGGAGTACATGGGCGACGTCATCGGCGATCTAAACGGTCGGCGGGGCAAGATCGACAGCATGGAACAGCGGGGCCGTGAACAAATTGTCAAGGCCCATGTGCCACTCTCGGAAATGTTCGGGTACGCTACCGAACTCCGGTCGCGAACCCAGGGGCGTGCAACGCACACCATGCAGTTCGACACCTACCGGCAGGCGCCTGCCAAGGTGCAAGAGGAGATAGTCGCCCGCATTCGGGGCGAATAATCAAGGGCGAGGAGCCCGTCTTCGGAGGATAGAAAATGGCTAAGGAACAATTCGAGCGCACCAAGCCGCACTTGAACGTGGGCACGATGGGCCACATTGACCACGGCAAGACAACGCTGACCGCGGCAATTACCAAGGTGCTGTCGGAGGCCGATCCCACCACCACTCAGTTCACCGAGTTCGACAACATCGACAAGGCGCCCGAGGAGCGGGAGCGGGGCATCACCATCAACGTGGCCCACGTGGAGTACGAGACCTCCAACCGCCACTACGCCCATGTCGATATGCCCGGCCACGCCGACTACATCAAGAACATGATCACCGGCGCCGCCCAGGTTGACGGCGCGATCCTGGTGGTGTCGGCCGCCGACGGTCCCATGCCCCAGACCCGCGAGCACGTGCTCCTGGCCCGCCAGGTAGGCGTGCCTGCCATTGTCGTCGCCCTGAACAAGGTCGACATGGTGGACGACGATGAGCTACTAGAGCTGGTGGAACTCGAGGTCAGGGAACTGCTCAACGAATACGACTTCCCGGGCGACGACATTCCGGTGATGCCGGTGTCGGCCCTGAAGGCTCTTGATGGAGACGGAGACGCCGCCCAGCAGGTAATTGATCTGATGGAACAGGTCGACTCTTACATCGTGGAGCCCGAGCGCGACGTTGACAAGCCGTTCCTGATGCCGATCGAGGACGTGTTCTCGATCACCGGGCGGGGCACTGTGGTCACCGGCCGCGTGGAGCAGGGCATCGTCAACACCGGCGACAAAGTAGAGATCGTCGGCATCAAAGATACGGCCGAGACGGTCTGCACCGGCGTGGAGATGTTCCGCAAGCTGCTGGACGAGGGCCGCGCCGGCGACAACATCGGCGCCCTGCTGAGGGGCACCGACAAAGACGACGTCCAGCGGGGCCAAGTGCTGGCCAAGCCCGGCTCCATCACCCCCCATACCAACTTCGAAGCCCAGGTATACGTGCTGACCAAGGAAGAGGGTGGGCGCCACAAGCCGTTCTTCAGCAACTACCGGCCCCAGTTCTACTTCCGCACCACCGACGTCACCGGCACCATCGCCCTGCCCGAGGGCACCGAGATGTGCATGCCCGGTGACAACACGGAGATGATCGTGGAGCTGATCGCCCCCATCGCCATGGACGAAGGTCTGCGCTTCGCCATCCGCGAGGGCGGCCGCACCGTGGGTGCGGGCACCGTCACCAAGATCCTCAAGTAGCTCCCATGGCAGCAGGACAAAAGATCCGCATTCGGCTCAAGGCCTACGATCACGAGATCATCGACCAATCCACCAAGAAGATCGTGGAGACGGTCAAGCGCACCCAAGCCGACTTGCGGGGACCTGTCCCGCTGCCCACCGAGAAGCACCGCTTCACGGTTATCCGCTCACCCCACAAGGACAAGGACAGCCGCGAGCACTTCGAGATCCGCATCCACAAGCGCTTGCTCGACATCGTGGATCCCGGCCCCAAAACCGTGGACTCCCTTCAACGGCTGGATTTGCCCGCGGGCGTCGACATCGAGATCAAGCTCCAACACGGCTGAGGCCAAGTCAGAGAAGGAATGCCGGGGCCGCGGACTGAGTCCGGGACAGCCATGGCCAACTTCCAAGTAATCCTGCTCCGGGTCTCCGGGCCCGACCGACCCGGGCTGTTCGCCGCTTTGCTCAACGTCTTGACCGACGGTGGCGCCCACATCCAAGACGTCGAGCAGGTGGTCATCCGGCGCCAACTCACTCTGGGAATCGTGATGGAGGTTCCCCCCGGCCAGGATCTGCTCAAAGACCTGCTGTTGTTCGGCTGGGAGCAGAGAGTCGCTGTCGAGTTCGACGTGGTCGATCCGGTGCCCTCTGTGCACGCCGGTGCTCACGCGGTCACCGTGTTGGGCCGGGAGCTGACCCCTTCCATGCTGGCCGCCACCGCCACCGCCATCGCCGACGGAGCAGGGAACATCAACCGCATTGTGCGCCTCTCCCGCTACCCCATCTACAGCTACGAGCTAATGGTCACCGGCGGCGATCCCGATGCCATTCGCCGCAACTTGCTTTCGGTGGCCGCCGCCAATCCCGAGTTCGACGTGGCCGTTCAGCGAGAGGGCCTGGCCCGACGGGCCAAGCGGGTGGCCCTGCTGGACGTGGACTCCACTCTCATCCAAGACGAGATGATCGACCTGCTGGCCGCCGAGGCGGGTTGTGTGGAGGTGTGCCAGAAATTGACCGATCAGGCCATGCGAGGCGAGATCGACTTCGAGACCTCGCTGCGGGAAAGAGTCCGCCTCTTGGCCGGATTGGACGAGGCGGCCCTGGAGAGGGTGTGGGATCAGGTCACGCTCACCCCAGGGGCCCGGACATTCGTGACCACCCTCCAGCGGTTGGGCTATGCCATCGCCATTGTGAGTGGCGGGTTCACCCGGTTCTGCAACCGGCTCAAGCACAATTTCGACCTCGACTACGCCTTCGCCAACACCTTGGAGATGGTAGACGGCAAGCTCACCGGCAACTTGAAAGGCCCGATCGTGGACCGGGGCCGCAAAGCTGAAATCCTCCGCGAGGTGGCCGCCGCCGAAGGGGTATCGGCCGAACAGGTGGTGGCAGTGGGCGACGGGGCCAACGACATCGACATGCTCACCGCCGCCGGACTGGGCATCGCCTTCAACGCGAAGCCCAAGGTCCGCCAAGCGGTAGAGACTGCGGTAAGCGTCCCCTATCTGGACGCCGTGCTGTTCCTGTTGGGCGTGAGCCGCGAAGAAGTCGAGGCCGAGGGAATCTGATCGCGGTTGACATGACAGTAGATCCGCCGCCGATTCGCAGTCTGCTGTTCGTACCGGCCAATCGGGCCGACCGGATGCAAAAGGCGCTCGCCTCAGAGGCCGACGGGGTGGTTTTCGACCTGGAGAGCGCCATACCCCGCGGGGCGGCCGCCGAGGCCCGAGCCAATGTCCGCCACGCGCTGGAAGGCCATAGCTCTGATAAGGCCGCGGTGTTCGTCCGGGTGTCCGCGGTGGGAACTGATGACTTCGCCCCTGATGCAGACGCCTGCCGACACCCGTCGCTGACCACGCTGATGCTGCCCCAAGTCACCGGACCCGAAGAAGTGGCCACTGCGGATGCCGCCCTAGAAGGGATCGAAGCCCGGATCATGCCGCTGGTGGAGACCGCATCCGCCGTTCGTCTGGCCTACGAACTGGCCACTGCCTCCGAACGAGTGGCCTACATGGGCGGCGCCACCGGCCGTCACGGTGACCTGGGCCGCTCAGTGGGATTCCAGTGGTCACCCGAAGGCACCGAAACCCTGTACCTGCGCCAAAAGGTGCTGATCGACGTGCGCTCAGCCGGCGTGCCCAATCCCCTGTCAGGCCTCTGGGGCACCGTGGATGACCTCGACGGCCTCGCCGGGTTCGCCACCCAAACCCGTCAACTCGGCTACGAGGGGATGATGATCATCCACCCCAGCCACATACCCATTGTCAACCAGACCTTCTCCCCCACCGCCGAAGAGATCGAAGGATGGCGCCAACTCATCGCCGCCGTCGAAGAGCATGAGGCCCAAGGCATCGGCGCCTTCCGCCACCAAGGCCGCCTCATCGACCACGCCCACCTCCTCACCGCCCAGCAACAGTTGTCTCGCGCTAGTCGATTGGGCCTCAGCTAACGCAATTCGCGGCCCCGGCAGTCTTCAGGGACGAGTTTTCTTGTTACCGTGGACCGAGGGTTCGGCACACCATTGCAACCGCAGAGTTGCCAACGGATCGAGAATGGTGACGGGAAGGCCCAATACTTCGCACAGAACCGCCTCGTCCAGGTCGTGGCGGACTTCGTCTCGATAGGCCTCGTTGGCCGGCAACATGGCCCGGTGCTCAAATCGGTCGAACACCGCGGCCAATGACCGCCGCTGACCGGCGGAGACCGCCCTCAAATCCAACACAGGAATGTTTCCCATCGTGGTCACCGTCAGATTTGCACGGCCTTTCTGCTGGCGATTGGAAACGTACCAGCGGCCCAGTAATCCAAACGTGCTGTTCAGCCAGACGCAGAGGGCCTTCTCCCAGAGCTCGGCCTCGGCCTCCTTGTCTGGCGTCGGCTGAAACGATGGCCAGGCCCGCCCGCCGATGGCGGGAGCGGGAGTCATGCATGCTGCCATCGGCTGCGAGTTCACCTGAAAATCGTTGTTGATGTGCAAACGAGTAGCACCGGCAATCGAGTATCCCGCTCTATTGATGCGCCCTTCCCATACCACGAGAGCGGACTCCCGCATCCCAGGACGCTCAACTCCCTCCGAGCAAGGCAACACACTCATGCTCGTCTCGGCCTTGTGGTCGTGCGACCAGAGAACGGGCCAACTGGCCTGAGTGTAAACAGCTCGATTACGCAGTTTTGCTATGTCAAATGGACCGCGAGGGGTGTCGTCTGGATTCCGACCTGAAATATCCCGATGTACCGGCCCTCGATAGCCCAGCAAGTCCAGCTTGATGACAGGGAACTTGATAGTTCGATGGCGCGGTAAATTCAGCCGATTTGCAACTAGCTCAGTGGCAGCAACCATCACTCCAACGTTTGAAACCCCGACTGGTTGGCCCCTCATATCGGCCCCGAGCATCGAAGTGGTGCTCAGTCCCACGTCCTGACTCCCGACCGTGAGCAAGCCGGGACAGCTAAATCTGGCCTTGACTACTCGGGCAACCTCGACGCCAGCGATCGGTGAGGGTGGTCGATCATTCAAAATGGCGTAAGTGATATCCAGCTCTGCGCCAAGCACCGGCCTGGCTTGCTTGGTAGCCACGATGATCACTTCTGCCATGCCAGTGTCTGCGGAGAAAGCGCGGCCCTCAGAGACTTCGGCTCCGTGCTGGGAAATCGAGATGACTTCTATGTCCCTATAATGGGCAGCAAGAAGTTGACGCGCCCCTTTCCATGCTGCACCTGATACCAGCGACGCGGGGACGATTAGTGCGAGCACCCCACCGGGCTTGAGCTTGGCGTGGGCCAAGTCGATGAAGTTGGAGGCGATCCCGGCGTTACCATGGCTTGCCTTCATGCCTCTGATTTCCTTTGTGCTCGCAGCCAGCAAATCTGACATCACTTGCTGTGCCTTGGGGTCATTGCCAAGTCCCGCGAACGCCGGATTGGGTATCTCAGCGTGGTGACCTTCGTGGTTGGTGGGTCGAGTGAACGGCGGGTTCATGATGACGATGTCCAAAGATCCAGCCGGAATATATGCATCTGAATGGGCCTGCTCACCCTGAGCAGTCACGGCCATCGTCCCGTCCCCCCAAAGAGCCTTCTGAACGTCGGAGTGGAGGAGATCAAGAGCGCCGATCCGGTACCCCAAAACCCCCTCGGCATCGGCCACTTTCCCATAGCCCATCACCCACGTCTTGGTGTTGGCATAGTCAATGTCAGGCCTTTCTCCCGACAGACGGGCCGCAGTGAGATGTACGGCGGCAGACATGATGTCGCAGCCGACCATCACCTCTTCCATTAGAGACTGGTGAATTTCAGCATCTTCACCGCCCTCAACCCGGTGCCGCTCGACAATCCGGCGATAGACCGCGGTCAATAGCGCCCCGGTGCCGCAGGCCATGTCGGCCACCCGTAATCTGGCAATGGCCTCGGGGTCGGACCAGTCCACTTCCAGCCGTTCAACCGCCAACTCGGCCAACAGTGCCGCTGATGCGGGGCGGGTGTAGAAGGTGGCCAAGAATTTGCGATCACCGATCAACTCCCCGAAGAGTCGCCCGACCAGGCCAGAGGAGTTTGGGTCGTCGACTATCTCTCCCGCGGTGCGGCAGAGTATCTCGAGCGCTCGCTTGGCACCCACGAAGCTGTTAATGGCCCGCAGCAGCCTTCGGCTCACTCCGAAGATAGGCCAGTAGTTCACATCATCCACGATGTACTGCCACTTTTCCAAGACCCGAAGCTGGTCCAGCTCGTTGTCGGCCATCATCTGCGACGGCGTTGGTATCTCCAGATGATGTTTCGCAAGGTGAAACTGGAACAGCACGGCGTTGAACAGAATCGCCATGGCCATGCGGTTGGTCTGCTCCCCCGACTCCTGAGTCAGCACCTCCCCGAAGGCATCGGCTGTTCCAACCCCCTCGGTTGCATGAGCAGCTGCGGCAGTCAGGCGCATTCGCACTAGATCGGCCAGAGAGCTGGCATCAGCCCCATCGGCCCCTGCTCGGTCTATGAACGCAGCGAGTTCTGCAATCCTGCCCTCTAACCATCCAGATTCAGGGAATCTAGATGGGGTGCCGTCGCCGTTCTCAGACCACATTGACCACTGGAACGTGATCTCGGTGAACGCGCCTTGTGCCAAGTCCTCGTCTGAGAATTGGTCAAGCCGCTCCGGGCTTCTCATCCCCACTACTACCCTCACCGGGCGATCATCCTCAGCCCAACGCGTTCCGAAGTGTCCCAAGCACTGCTGCTCCAATCCTCGGGGAGAGACACCTGCGTATTTATTCTCGACTAGAACTCGCTCTCGGCCCGGCGCATCCACCGTGATATCGGGTTGTTTGGCTGAGCCGACTAGCTTGCTGGCACGCTCAGCTTCCACCACCGACTGCGGATGGCATCGCCCGATAGCCGCGGCGATGGCCGCGTTCAACGCCTTCTCGTCTCGGTGCTCAGGGGGCGGCACGGTCCGATTGTACGAGGCAGCCATGACAGCTTGGTGCAAGGGTCCAATGCCAAAGCAGGCTCTCACGAGTCCTAAGCGCAGCAGATTCTGTCCTCGGCAACGATTCTTACCAGCTGGGGTGCTACAAAACGGCTATGGGCCAGACAACTTTCAGAGACACAACAATAAACACCGGCGGCGACCTCCCTATGGTGGGCGCGGCAGCGCCCGCATTCACGCTGACGGGCGGCGATCTGTCTCCCGTCACACTGGATGGTCTGGTGGGACGCAACGTGGTGCTCAACATCTTCCCCAGCATCGACACCGGTGTATGCGCTGCCAGCGTGCGGGCCTTCAACGAGCGGGCCGCCGGTCTCGACAACACCACCGTGATCTGCGCCTCGATGGACCTGCCCTTCGCCGGCTCCCGCTTCTGCGGCGCTGAGGGCATCGAGAACGTGACCATCGGCTCCATCTTCCGCAACCGGGAGTTTCTGGACGACTACGGCGTGGAGATGGTCGACGGCCCCCTGTCGGGCCTCACTGCCCGGGCCGTGGTGGTCATCGCCCCCGACGGCACCGTGGCCCACTCCGAGTTGGTGGAAGCCATCGCCTCCGAACCCAACTACGACGCCGCCCTCGCAGCCTGCTCCTGACCTATAGGGCCTAGTCGCTACCTGGGAGTGAACACCCTGCGCATCACCTGGCGGATGCGATGTGCCATGGGTTCGCGTTCGGGATGCTGGGCTGCTTCGGCCTCTTCGAGTTCTTGCACCACCTCTTGGCGTTCGAGGTAGCTGGCCATGAACGCCTGGATGGTGGCGGCTGCCGGAAGGGCCAGCAGCGCTCCTACCGCCCCCAGCAGCAGGCCCCCGGCGATAACCGAGCCGAATGCCACTGTCACGTGGATCTCCATGGTGTGAGAGGTCACCTTGGGCTGGAGCAAGTAGTTCTCCATCTGCTGGTACACCACAATGGCGATCAAGATCGCCAAGCCCGTAGATGGTCTGTCCAGCAGGCCGATTATCACCGGCAGCGCCCCGGCAATGTAGGTGCCGATAACCGGTACAAACTGCGATACCAATCCCACCCACATCGCCATCGGCACTGGGAAGGGGGCGCCCACTAGCCAGAACACCAGCCAGTGGACCAAGAACGAGACCACCGCCAGGATCAGCCGGCTGTAGATGTAGCCCCCGGTCTTGTCAATAGCCAGATTCCAGATACTCAACACTTGGCGCTGGCGTTCGGGCGGTAGCAGCGAGCAGATGTTGCGCCGCAGCTTGGGCCCTTCAGCCACCAGATAGAAGGTGAACAGCACGATTGTCAGAATCTGGAACAGGACTTGTACGACGGTGGCGCCCAGGTTGATCAGATTGTCGGCCAGCCGGGTGGCCAGGTTGGCAACCGCTCCACCCTCCTGGAACTCGTCGAGCAGGCCCTGGGCGTCGACCTCGATGTCGAAGGCGTCCTCTACCCAGTCCTCAATGTCGTTGATGTAGCCGGGAGCGTCGTCGGCGAACTCGCCAATCTGGTCGGCAAGCACCGTTCCGATGGCCCAGAGGAACAACCCCAGCGCAACCAATATCACCAAGAACATGATCCCGGTGCCCACGCCCCGGCGGATTCCAGCCCGCTCCATGCGATTGACGGCTGGCTCCAGCGCGAACGAGACGAAAAACGACACCAGCACGATCACGATGAGCGTCTTCAGTTCCTCGATCAGCCATCCCAGCACATACAGCCCGCCGAGAGCGGCCGCGCCGACGAGAATGGCCCGGAAAAGCCAAGGTGGCAGCTTCTGGGACGGCGCCTCTTCCGACGACACTTCGTCCACGGTTTCACGCTAACCGTCGCCTTTTGCCTAGTTGGGGATTTGGCCATTCCCCCGGCCCCCGCTATCATTTCAATCTCGTGCCGGCTTTGGTCGGCACTGTTCGTGTCAAACGACGTCCGTCTAGGCCTGCAAGGGGCAATCACCCTGCTCTGGGAACCAGACGGCACAACCGAAGCCCGCTCCGCCGGAAGGTCCCAACCGATGGGTCTGCACCCGTGCGGAGCGTTCGCGTGAAGGCAGGTTCGCGGTGGTTGCCAAGGCGATTGTCGGCGAAAAACTAGGAATGACCCAGGTATGGGACGAGAACGACCGCGTCGTGCCCGTCACCGTGCTGAGGGTGGAGCCTTGCCGCATCGTGCAAGTCAAGCGGCCGGAGACCGACGGCTACTCCGCGCTCCAGGTGACCTACGGAACCCAGAATCCTGATCGCTTGACCCAGCCTGAGCGAGGCCATTTGGACAAAGCCGGAGTTGCTCCCGGCCGCAAGCTTGTGGAGCTCCGCCTCGACGACGTGGGCATCTACGAACCCGGCCAGGAAATCGGTGCCGATGTGTTCGACGGGGGCGAGCGGGTGGACGTGACCGGCGTCAGCAAGGGCAAGGGCTTTTCCGGGGTCATGAAGCGGCACAATTTCAGCGGCCAAAAGGCCAGCCACGGCGCCCACAAGGTCCACCGCAAGCCCGGGGCCGTCGGCCAGTGCGCGACGCCCTCAAGGATTTTCCGGGGCAAGAAAATGCCGGGACGGGCCGGCGCCGAGAAGGTCACCACCCTGAACCTCCAGGTGGTGAGGGTGGACACCGAGAACGATCTGATTCTGCTCAAGGGCTCCGTGCCCGGCCGCAGAGGAGCAACCGTGCTGATCCGCAGTGCGGTCAAAAACGGGGCGAAATGACCACTGTCACCGTGCGCAACCCCTCCGGCAAGAAGACCGGGACAGTGGATCTAGATCCCGATGTGTTCGGCATCGAGCCCAACGTGGCGGTCATGCACCAGGTGGTCACCGCCCAGTTGGCCGCCCGGCGCCGGGGTACCCAGAGCACCAAGACCCGATCTGAAGTCAAGGGCGGCGGCGGCAAGCCATGGCGCCAGAAAGGCACCGGTCGGGCCCGTCACGGATCTACCCGCAACCCGCAGTGGCGTGGTGGCGGGGTAGCCCTCGGCCCCAAACCCCGGAGCTACCGCCAGCGCACCCCCAAAAAGATGGTCCGCTTGGCCCTGCGGTCGGCCCTGTCCGATCGGGCTCGCGGCGAAAAGGTCGTTGTGGTTGACCACTGGCGGTTCAACTCCCCCCGCACCAAAGACGCCATCGCCGCGCTCGACGCTTTGAAGGCGGACGGCCGGGTGCTGTTGGTGGCTGAGCGGGACCAAGCCGAAGTGTGGAAGAGCTTCGCCAACCTCCCCCAGGTTCATCTGGTCAGCCCAGAAGAACTGAATGCCTACGACGTATTGGTGTCCGATGTGGTCGTGTTCACCCTCGACACCCTGCCCTCCACCGGGCCAGCCGAGACAGATACCGAAGACGAAGGGGATGAGTCATGAAAGACCCCCGCGATGTCGTGCTCGCCCCGATTGTCTCGGAGAAGTCCTACGAACTGCTGGAGGCCAACGTCTACACCTTCCAAGTTCACCCCACTGCCTCCAAGCCCGAGATCAAAGACGCCATCGAGTCGCTGTTCGACGTAACGGTTCTCAAGATCAACACCATGAACCGCAAGGGCAAGCGCCGCCGCAACCGGCGCAGCCCCACCTTCGGCCGCAAGCCTGACACCAAGCGGGCATTGATCACGCTTGCCGAAGGTGACGAGATCGAATTGTTCGACGTCTAAGGCAGATCATGGCAGTACGTAGACGCAATCCCACCAGCCCTGGACGCCGCTTCCAGACGGTGTCCGACTTCTCCGGCATCACCACCACAAAGCCGGAGAAATCGCTGGTCGCCAAAAAGACCAGCACCGGCGGGCGCAACAACCATGGCCGCAAAACCTCCCGACATCGGGGCGGGGGCCACAAGCAGCGCTATCGCGTCATCGATTTCAAGCGGACCAAAGACGGCGTTCCGGCCACGGTGGCCTCGGTGGAATACGACCCCAACCGCAACTGCCGCATCCTGCTGCTGCACTTCCACGACGGGGAGAAGCGCTACGTGTTGGCTCCGGAAGGTGTCGGCGTAGGCGACGTCTTGCAAAACGGCCCCGGCTCTGAGATCAGGCCAGGCAACGCCCTGCCGCTTCGCTATATCCCGGTGGGCACCACCGTGCATGCGGTGGAATTGAAGCCGGGCGGAGGTGCTCGAATGGCCCGCTCCGCCGGTGCCAGCGCCCAGCTCGTGGCCAAAGAGGGCAGCTTCGCCACCCTCCGGTTGCCCAGCACCGAAATGCGCCGAGTGCCCATCGACTGCCGGGCCACTGTGGGATCGGTGGGCAACGCCGAAGCCGAGCTCGTCAAGCTGGGCAAGGCCGGCCGGGCCCGCTGGCAGGGAGTGCGACCGCAGACGCGGGGCGTGGCCATGAACCCAGTCGACCATCCTTTGGGCGGCGGCGAGGGCAAGTCCTCCGGCGGACGCCACCCGGTGTCGCCGTGGGGCAAGGCCGAGGGCCGCACCCGCAACAAGAAAAAGAAGTCCCAGCAGATGATCGTCCGACGGCGCCGCACCCGCGGCGGGCGTCGCTAGGGGGAAACGCTCATGCCCAGGAGTTTGAAGAAAGGCCCATTTGTCGACGGCCACCTGCTGCGCAAGGTCGATGCGCTCAACGACCAGAACACAAAGCAGGTCATTCGGACATGGTCCCGCCGCTCCACCATCATCCCCGACATGGTGGGCCACACCATCGCCGTCCACGACGGGCGAAAGCATGTCCCGGTG
Source organism: Acidimicrobiales bacterium (assembly GCA_965208505.1). GTDB lineage: Bacteria > Actinomycetota > Acidimicrobiia > Acidimicrobiales > Bin134 > Poriferisocius. The sequence goes on along the minus strand of OZ242339.1, from coordinate 3,445,538 downwards.
TACATCACCGAGTCGATGGTGGGCCACAAGCTGGGCGAATTCGCCCCCACCCGCACGTTCCGGGCCCACGCTGGCCAAGAGCGGGGAGTCCGACGCTGATGGCTGTCGTCACCGTGGGAAATGAGACCCGCCCGGGCAGCCGAGCCGTGGCCAAGTACGTGCGCTCCTCGGCCTTCAAGGTCCGAGAGGTGCTCGATTTGGTGCGGGGGAAGTCATACTCCGAGGCCCGGGAGATCCTGACCTTCTCGGAGCGGCGCATTTCCAACTCCATCGCCAAGTGCCTCGACTCCGCGGTGGCCAACGCCGAGCACAACGATGACCTAGACGGCGAAGAACTGTTCGTCGCCGCCTGCTACGCCGACGAAGGTCCCACGCTTAAGCGCTGGCGGCCTCGGGCCCGAGGCCGGGCCACCCGCATCCGCAAGCGCACCTGCCACATCACCGTGGTGGTGGCGCGCTACACCGATGAGGAGTTGGCCGCCATCGACGCCCGCATGGCCCTCAAGGGCACCGGTCGGCGCAGTTCTGCTGCCGAGGCTCGTCGTCGGCGAGTGGCGGCCAGCCGGGAGCGCGACGCGGCCCGAGCCGAAGACCACGACCACGATCATGGCGAGGACGAGGACGACCTCGATGCCATCGACGACGCCGAATTCACTGAGGACGACTTCGACAATCTCGAAGAGGGCGACGAAGAAGCTGTTGCTGACGAACCCGTTGCCGACGAACCCGTTGCCGACAGCGATGATGAAGCTGCCGCTGAGACCGAAGGTGATGAAACCGAGACCGACGCCGAAGAAGACGACGAGAAGGATTCCTGATGGGCCAGAAGATAAATCCCTACGGGTTCCGACTCGGGGTCACCACCGACTGGAAGTCGCGCTGGTTTGCCAATCGCCGGGAGTACGGCGATTTCATCATCGAAGACTGGAAGGTACGCGACTACCTGATGTCGGAGCTGCCCCACGCCGCCATCAGCCGCATTGAGATCGAGCGGACTCGCGATCGCCTCCGGGTGGATGTCCACACGGCCCGGCCGGGAATCGTCATCGGTCGCCGAGGCAGTGAGGCCGACCGGCTCCGCAACGGCCTGGCCAAGATCACTGGCAACAATCGGGTGCAGCTCAATATCCAGGAGATCAAGCAGCCCGAGTTGGATGCTGCGCTCATCTCCCAAGGGGTGGCCGATCAGCTGGCCAACCGGGTCGCCTTTCGCCGGGCCATGAAGCGGGCAGTCCAAAACGCCCAAAAGGCCGGCGCTCTTGGCATCCGGGTCCAGTGCTCAGGCCGCTTGGGCGGGTCGGAGATGGCTCGCACCGAGTGGTACCGAGAGGGCCGGGTTCCCCTGCACACCCTTCGGGCCGATATCGACTATGGATTCAGAGAGGCCCACACCACCTACGGCCGCATCGGGGTGAAGGTGTGGATCTACAAGGGCGACATCCTCCCCTACAAAACCCAGGCCGAGGACAAGATCAGCCGCGAGGCGGCGATGGCAGTGGGCGAGGCATCCGGCACCCAAAAGCCCCGGGCCGTGGTGTCGTCGGCGGCGGCCCGTCGTCAGGGCGAAACCGACCGCCCCGAAGAGCCCGAAGAGCCCGCACCCCTCATCAAAGAGGCCGATCCAGAGTTCGAGAAGCTGCTCGAGGAGGAGGAGGACATCCTCCGCTCGACTCGCGAGCACCGCGAGACACCGCACTTCCGACCGGGCGATGGAGACTGACGCACCATGTTGATGCCGAAAAAGGTAAAGCACCGCAAACACCATCGAGGCCGGACCAAGGGCATCGCCAAGGGAGGCACCTCCGTGACCTTTGGCGAGTACGGCATCAAGGCTCTCGAGCCGGGATGGATCACGGCACGCCAGATTGAGGCCACCCGTATCGCCATCACCCGGCATATCCGCCGGGGCGGCAAGGTGTGGATCAACGTCTTCCCCGACAAGCCGGTCACCGAGAAGCCGGCAGAGACCAGGATGGGCTCGGGCAAGGGCAACCCCGAACGGTGGGTGGCAGTGGTGAAGCCGGGCCGCATCTTGTTCGAGCTGTCCTACCACGACCGCGAGGTGGCCCGGACGGCCATTGAGCGGGGAATCCAGAAGCTCCCTATCAAGGCTCGATTCGTCGAGCGCCAGGAAGGGTGATCGCCATGATCGGTAAGACCACCTGGTGCTGGGAGAGGCGGTAACAATGGCCCGCAGAGCCAACTGGCAGAATCTGAGCGACGCCGACCTCATTGAGCGGCTGGACGAGGCCAAAGAAGAAGTGTTCAAGCTCCGCTTTCAAATCGTCACCGGCCGCTTGGACAACACCGCCCGCCTGAAGCAGGCCAAAAAGGAAGTAGCTCGGGCCATGACCGAACTGCGGATGCGGGAGATCCAAGCTGCCGAGTCGCTTGAAGCCCAATTGGAGGAGGTCGGCAATGGCTGACGCAAACGTCGAATCGACGGAAGTAACCGACTCAGCTGACCCGACGACCGAAGCGCAGTCGGCGACCCGGCCCAATCGCCGCAAGGTGCGGGAGGGGATGGTGACATCAGTCTCCATGGATAAGACCGCGGTGGTGGTTTCCACCGATCGCGTCCGCCATCGCCGGTACAACAAGACTGTGCAGCGCAACACCCGCTTGTATGTCCACGACGAGTCCAACGAACTCGCGGTGGGCGACAGGGTGCGGGTCCAAGAAACCCGTCCCCTGTCCAAGGTCAAGCGGTGGCGACTGGTGGAGATCGTGGAGCGTGCCCGATGATCCAGCAAGAATCCCGCATAAAGGTGGCCGACAACTCCGGCGCCAAGGAGGTTCTGTGCATCCGGGTCCTGGGATCGTCCCGGAAGCGCTACGCCACCATCGGCGACGTGTTCGTGGCCACCGTCAAAGATGCCATGCCCGGCGCCGCAGTACGCAAGGGCGAAGTAGTGCGCTGCGTCTTGGTCCGGGCCAAGAAGGAGAAACGTCGCAAAGACGGTTCCTACATCCGCTTTGATGAGAACGCCGCCGTGCTCATCAACGACCAGCAGCAGCCTCGGGGCACCCGCATTTTCGGTCCGGTGGGCCGGGAACTGCGCGACAAGCGCTTCATGCGCATCGTGTCGCTGGCACCGGAGGTGCTGTAGCAGTCATGAAAGTCCGCAAAGGAGATCGGGTCCGCGTGCTCAGCGGGAAAGACCGGGGCAGGGAGGGTGAGGTGACTTTCGCCTACCCCACCGACGGAACTGTCATCGTCGACGGCGTGAATATTGCCAGAAAGCACCAGGGGCCCCGCCAAGGAGTCATGCAGACCGGCATCATCGACAAGGAAATGCCCATACGGGCATCCAGCGTGGCAGTGCTGAGCCCGGCCGACGGCCAACCCACCCGGGTGGGATACCGATTCGACACCGATGGCCGAAAGGTCCGGATATGCCGTCGCACGGGAGTTGATCTGTGATGGCTGCCACCGCGACCACCCCCCGGCTGCAAACCCTGTACCGGGAAGAGATCCGAGACCAGCTCAAAGAGATGCTGGGATTCGACAACGTCATGCAGGTGCCCCGCTTCGAGAAGATCGTCTTGAACATGGGCGTTGGCGAAGCGGTGGCCCAGGCCAAGCTGCTCGACGGTGCAGTGACCGACCTGACCACGATCGCCGGCCAGCGCCCGGTCATCACTCGGGCCAAGAAGTCCATCGCCAACTTCAAGATCCGCGAGGGGAACCCCATCGGTGCCAAGGTCACCCTGCGAGGGCCCCGCATGTGGGAATTCCTGGATCGCCTCATCAACCTGGCCATCCCCCGAATCCGGGACTTTCGGGGCCTGTCGCCCCGCTCCTTCGACGGGAACGGCAACTACACCTTCGGAGTCACCGAGCAGCTCATCTTCCCCGAGGTCGACTACGACTCCATCGATGTCATCAGAGGCATGGACATCACGATCGTCACAACCGCAACCACCGACGAGGAGGGCCGGGCGCTGCTCGAGGCCTTCTCGTTCCCATTCCAAGTCGAGGGACAGTAACTCAATGGCAAAAAAGGCGCTTGTCCAAAAGCAACAGCGAACGCCGAAGTTCAAGGTGCGGGCCTACACCCGCTGCCGACGCTGCGGCCGACCCCGAGCCGTGTACCGCAAATTCGGCCTCTGTCGAGTATGTCTGAGGGAGCTGGCCCACGCCGGTGAGATCCCCGGCCTGACCAAGGCGAGCTGGTGAGGTGATTGCGATGATGATCAACTCCAATGAGCTGGTGAGGTGAGGCAACTGTGACAATGACCGACCCCATCGCCGACATGTTGACCCGCATCCGCAACGCCAACACGGCCATGCGCGACGAGGTGAAGATGCCATCTTCCAAGCTGAAGGTGGCGCTGGCCGACGTTCTCAAGCAGGAGGGCTACATCAGGAGCTTCGCGGTGGCCGAGGCTGATGCCGGCCCAGGCCAGACCCTAACAATCGACATGAAGTACTCCGACCAGCGAGAGCGGGTCATCTCCGGCATCACCCGGGTGTCCAAGCCAGGACTTCGGGTGTACTCCAAGTCGGACAAGATTCCCCGAGTTCTGGGCGGGCTGGGAGTGGCCATCGTGTCCACCAGCAAGGGCTTGATGAGCGACCGAGAGGCACGCCGCCGCCGCATGGGCGGCGAAGTCGTCTGCGTGGTCTGGTAGGAGGCTGGCGGTGTCACGAGTCGGAAAGAACCCGATCCCAGTGCCCGAAGGCGTGGAAGTTGCCATCGACGGCGCCCACGTCACGGTCTCCGGCAGCCGCGGCTCGCTGGAACACGACCTCCCCGAAGTCATCTCGGCCCGCGCCGAAGAGGGCTTCGTCATCGTTGAGCGCGCCGACGAGCAGCGCAACACCAAGGCGCTGCACGGATTGAGCCGCTCGCTGGTGGCCAACATGGTCACCGGTGTAAGCGAGGGCTACCGCAAAGAGCTGGAAATCGTCGGCGTGGGCTACCGGGCCATTGCCCAGGGCAACAGCAAAATCGAGTTGCAGCTTGGCTTCAGCCATCCAGTACACGTCGAGGCCCCCGAGGGCGTGACGTTCGAGGTGCCCAACCAGACCAGCATCCATGTACTGGGAATCGACAAGCAGGCGGTCGGCCAAATGGCCGCCGACATCCGATCCATTCGCAAGCCCGAGCCCTACCGGGGCAAGGGCATCCGCTACGCGGGCGAGCGAATCATCCGCAAGGCCGGGAAAGCAGCCAAGTGACTCGGCGAGACAAGACGAACAGTCACTTGCAAGAGGAAACCAAGTAGTAGGGCTGAGAATCGACATGAGCAGCGTCAAGCACAAGCACCAGAGCCGAGTCCGGCGTCATCGCCGGGTTCGCAAGAAGATCCAGGGCACCGCCGAGCGCCCCCGATTGGCCGTATACCGGTCCAATCGCCACATCATCGCCCAACTCATCGACGACACCGCGGGCCACACCCTCGTCTCGGCCTCCTCCACCGAGCCTGAGCTGCGGTCGGGTCCGACCGGAAATGTGGCCGGAGCCACTGCGGTGGGCAAGCTCATCGCTGATCGGGCCAAGGAGAAGAACATCACCGCAGTCGTTTTTGACCGAGGCGGCTTCCGCTACCACGGACGAATCGCCGCCCTGGCCGACTCGGCACGAGAAGCCGGACTGGAGTTCTGATGACCGATACCTCAACCTCAACACCCACCGGGGATGGCCAGCTGCGCGACTCCCGGGTAATCAACATCAACCGGGTGGCCAAAGTGGTCAAAGGTGGGCGACGGTTCTCCTTCACCGCCCTGGTGGTGATCGGCGATGGTGCCGGACGAGTCGGCTTGGGATACGGCAAAGCCAAAGAGGTGCCCCTGGCCATCCAGAAGGGAACCGAAGAGGCCCGGCGCAACCTGTTCCAGGTGCCGCTGGCCTCCTCCACCATCACCCATCCGGTCATCGGCGAGATGGGCGCAGGGCGGGTGCTGCTCAAGCCGGCTGCACCGGGTACCGGAGTAATCGCCGGCGGCGCCGCTCGGGCCATTCTGGAAGAGGCTGGCATCGGCGATGTGCTGTGCAAGTCTCTGGGCTCCCCCAACCACATCAACGTGGCCCGGGCCACCATCGCCGGACTCAAAGCCCTAAAGCGACCCGACGAGGTAGCCCGCCACCGCGGCATCCCCGCCGATGAGTTCGTACCCGCCGGGCTGCTTGCCGCATACCGGGAATCGGAGCGCACCACTGCTGCCGCGCGGGCCGAAAGCGACGAGGAGTAGTGGTCATGGCCCTCAAGGTCACCCAGATCCGGTCTCAAATCGGCACTCGGCCCAAGCAGCGGGGCACGCTGCGGGCCTTGGGCCTGCGAGGCATCGGCCAGACCAACACCCTGCCGGATGCCCCCGAAATCAGGGGGATGATCGACAAGGTGTCCCACCTGATTTCTTGGGAAGAGACCGAGGAGTCATGAAGACCCACCTGATTTCTTGGGAGGAGACTTAAGAGTCATGAAAGTCCATGATTTGAAACCGGCTCCGGGATCCCGCAAGCGACCCCAGCGCAAGGCTCGGGGCATCGCCGGCAAAGGCGGCAAGACCGCGGGCCGGGGAACCAAGGGACAGCGGGCCCGCAGCAAGATCCCCATCGGGTTCGAAGGGGGCCAGATGCCCCTTGCCCGCCGGGTACCCAAACTCCGCGGGTTCAAGAACCCCTTCCGCGTGGAGTACCAGGCCATCAACCTCGACGTCATAGAAGCCACTGGACTAGAGGAGATCACCCCAGAGGTGCTTCACCAGCAGGGACTTCTGCACAAGGGGGCTTTGGCCAAGGTTCTTGGGCGCGGCGAGCTGACCCGAGCCGTCACCGTCAAAGCCCACGGCTTCTCGGAGTCGGCGAAAGAGGCCATCGTTGCCGCAGGCGGTAGCGTTGAGGTGTTGCCCAAACCCTTCACCGGGCGGCCACCGGCCAAGGGCAACGCCCTCACCAACCGATAGCACAAGCTCAACAGGGTTGAAGGAGTAGGAGAGGCCGTGCTCACCAGGATTACCAACATGTTCCGGGTGGCAGATCTGCGCAACAAGATCCTGTTCACCCTGTCGATGCTGGTCATATTCCGCCTGGGCGTGGCCATACCCTCTCCCGGCGTCGACCTCGACGCCGTCGACCAGCTGCGCAACCAGGCCGATGCCGGCGGCGTCACCGGACTGTTGAACTTCTTCTCCGGCGGCGCTCTGTCGCAGTTCGCCATCTTTGCCCTCGGCATATTCCCCTACATCACCGCGTCCATCATCATGCAGGTGCTAGGTGTGGTCATCCCCCGGATCGAGCAATGGCAAAACCAAGGTGCGGTGGGCCAACGCAAGATCACGCAGTGGACCCGCTATCTGACCATCGCCATCGCCATCATCCAGGCCACCTCGTTCTCCTTCCTGTTCCACAATGGCGGCGGCGGACTCAGCCTCACCGGTGGCAACGCCAACCAGGCCATCGACCTGCTGCCCAACTTCACCGCTCCCCGGGTGTTCCTTGTGGTGCTCACCCTCACTGCCGGCACTGCTTTGTTGATGTGGATGGGGGAGCTGATCACCCAAAAGGGCATCGGCAACGGAATGTCGCTGATCATCTTCGCCTCGGTTGTCTCCACCATCCCCAACCAATTCTCCCTGGTGAAGGCGTCGGAGGGCTGGGGCGCGGTGTTCGTCATCGCCCTCATGTACCTGGCTTTGTTGGTGGCCATCGTGTTCGTGGAGAACGGCCAGCGGCAGATCCCGGTGCAGTTCGCCAAACGGGTGGTGGGTCGCCGCATGGCTGGCGGACAGAGCACCTACATCCCCCTGAAGGTGAACCAGTCCGGCGTGATCCCCATCATTTTCGCAAGTTCGGTTCTGTATTTGCCCATCCTGCTGGCCGCAGTGCTGCCGTCCGACTCCAACCCCGACCACAACACCTGGGGTGAGAGCGTGCAGAACTGGGTGAACAACAACTTGGGCGACCCGGCCGACACGGTGTACTTGATCATCTTCGCCCTGATGATCGTGGGATTCGCCTACTTCTACACGGCCATCACATTCGACCCGGTCAAGCAAGCCGACCAGATCCGCAAGCAGGGCGGGTTCATCCCGGGCATTCGGCCCGGTCGCCAAACCGAGCGCTACCTAGGTCGCATTCTGTCTCGCATCACGCTGCCCGGGGCACTGTTCATCGCCGCGGTGGCCGTCATCCCCGCCATTGCCCTTTCTCAGTACATCCCCTCCCAGAGCACCTCGGCATACAGCTTCACCGGAATCTCCGTGCTCATCGCCGTGGGTGTCGCCCTCGAGACGATGAAGCAGATCGACAGCCAGCTCATGATGAGAAATTACGAGGGCTTCCTGAAGTAATGCCGCTGGTGCTGGTCATATTGGGCCGCCAAGGCTCAGGAAAAGGAACCCAGGCCGCGCTGCTGGCCGAGCGATACGGGGTGGTCCACGTCTCCACTGGTGACATGCTGCGGACCGCGGTGGCCGCGGGCACCGAGTTGGGAATTCGGGCCAAAGCGGTGATGGACGCCGGCGACCTAGTCGGTGACGACATCATGATCGGAATAGTGGATGAGCGGTTGGCCGCCGACGACATCCAATCCCACGGCGTGCTGCTCGACGGATTCCCCCGCACCACTGCCCAAGCCGACGCCCTTGCCGAGATCCTGGGGGGGACCGGACCCAACCTGGCCATCAACCTCGACGTCCCCATTGCCGTGGTCACCGAGCGGATGCTGGCCAGAGGACGAGACGACGACACCGAAGAGGCTATTTCCCGTCGGCTGGAACTCTATGAGGCCGAAACTGCGCCTTTGCTGGCCTGGTTCGAAGCAAAGGGCTGCCTGACCATCGTCGACGGAATGGGGACCGAAGACCAGGTGTTCGCCCGCATGTCTGAAACCATCGACGCCCTCCCGTGACGGTCCCTTTGTCGTTGCACTCCAGATGGCCAGCCGGTTTGTTCCCGTCGATGCTGGCCGATAGCATGACCACTCGGCTCACGTAGTGGGCCGTTGTTCGCGCGGTGCGCCGCACAAGCATGCCAAACCGTCAGGAGAGGTCGCCCTTGGCGAAGAACAAGGAAGACGCCATCATCATGGAAGGGACGGTCACCGAGTCTCTTCCCAATGCCATGTTCAGAGTCGAACTCGAGAACGGGCACAAGGTGCTTACCCACATCTCAGGCAAGATGCGGATGCACTATATAAGGATTCTCCCCGGCGACCGGGTCCAAGTGGAACTGACCCCCTACGACCTCCAACGGGGACGAATCACCTACCGGTACAAGTAGCCTCAATACAAATGGCCACAGCCCTTTACGGATCATCGAAAGGCACCTCGTGAAAGTCCGTCCCAGTGTGAAGAAAATCTGCGACAAGTGCAGGGTCATACGCCGACACGGGCGCGTCCGGGTGATCTGCACCAACCCCCGACACAAGCAAAGGCAGGGCTGAGCGATGGCCCGTATCGCCGGCGTCGACATTCCGCGCGAGAAGCGCACCGTCATCTCCTTGACCTACATATACGGCATCGGACCAACATTGGCCCGCCAGATATGCGCGGAGGCCGGAGTCGACGAAAGTACCCGATTGCGCGACCTCACCGATGAAGAGGTCGCCCGGCTGCGCAATTTCATCGAGGGCAGCCTCCGGGTGGAGGGCGACCTCCGCCGGGAGAACAGCCAGGACGTCAAGCGCAAGATGGAGATCGGCTGCTACCAGGGGCTGCGACACCGCCGGGGACTCCCCGTGCGCGGCCAGCGCACCCACACCAACGCTCGCACCCGCAAGGGGCCGAAGAAAACCGTAGCCGGGAAGAAGAAGGTGATGAAGAAGTGAATCAGGAAAGGAATTCCCGCTAATGGCCAAGCCATCAGCCGGAGGGCGTCGGCCCCGCCGCCGGGAGCGCAAGAACATCTCCTACGGGGTGGCCCACATCAAGAGCTCCTTCAACAACACCATCGTGACCATCGCCGACCAGCAGGGCAACGTCATCTCCTGGGCCTCGGCGGGCAACGTCGGTTTCAAGGGATCGCGCAAGTCCACCCCGTTCGCCGCCCAGATGGCTGCTGAGCAGGCCGGGCGCAAGGCAATGGAGCACGGCATCCGCAAGGTGGACGTGCATGTCCGCGGTCCGGGCTCGGGCCGCGAGACCGCCATCCGCTCGCTCCAGGGGGTGGGCATCGAGATCACCGGCATCAAAGACGTCACCCCCATTCCCCACAACGGCTGCCGCCCGGCAAAGCGGCGGAGGGTCTGACATGTCTCGCTATACCGGTCCGCGATCTCGGGTCTCTCGTCGCCTCGGCGTGAACGTCTGGGGCACTAAAGGAGAGACCATCGCCCTGGAACGGCGGCCCTACCCCCCAGGAGAGCACGGCAGGTCCCGGCGCCGGGGCAACGTCTCGGAGTACCTGCTCCAGCTTCAGGAGAAGCAGAAAGCCCGCTACACCTACGGGCTCACCGAGCGCCAGTTCCGCAATATCTTCAAGGAGGCGGCCCGCTACAAGGGCGTCACCGGCGAGAACATGCTGCGGTTCTTAGAGCTTCGCCTCGACAACGTGGTTTACCGCCTTGGGTGGGGTGCCACCCGACCCCAAGCCCGCCAGCTCGTCTCCCACGGCCACATAAACGTGAACGGAAGCCGGGTGGACATTCCCAGCTACCGACTGCGCAAGGACGACGTGGTGTCCCTGCGGGACAAGGCCCAGGAGATGATTGTGGTGGGGTGGAACCTCGACGTGCTGGACCGGACCCCGCCAGCCTGGTTGAGCCGGGCCGACAACGGTTTCGAAGCCACCGTGCGAGATGCCCCCCTGCGAGAGCAGATCGATGTGCCGGTCAGAGAACAGCTCATCGTCGAGCTCTACAGCAAGTAGGCAGTTCTGCCTCTTGATTTCCACGAAAACCATTCATTTAAGTTGACCATCACCATTCCAAGAACTGAGGGAGCCGGAACATGCTGGTAATGCAACGACCCACCGTCGAGTCCGTTACCGAGCTCGAAGACAACCGCCAGAGATTCGCCATCGGCCCGCTAGAGCCTGGCTTCGGACACACACTTGGCAACTCTCTGCGCCGAGCCCTGCTGTCGTCGATTCCCGGCGCCGCGGTGATCCGAGTTCGCTTTGACGACGCCCTTCACGAGTTCGACACGATCACCGGTGTAGCCGAGGATGTCACCGACATCATCTTGAACTTGAAGGACCTCGTGCTTCGGTGCCACAGCGAGGAGCCAGTTGAACTTCGCATCGACGAGCGGGGGCCTGGCGAGGTCAACGGAGCCAGTTTGGCCGTCAACCCCGATGTCGAGGTGCTGAACCCTGAGCTGGTCGTCGCTCGACTGAACGACAAGGCCCGCCTGGCCATGGACATCACCGTTTCCCAGGGCCGGGGCTATGTCTCGGCCGAAATCAACAAGTTGGACTCCACCATCGGCGTAATCCCGATCGACTCCATCTTCTCCCCCGTGCGCCGGGTGGCCTACAGCGTTGAGCCCACCCGGGTGGAGCAGTCCACCGAGTTCGACCGCCTCATGCTTGACATCGAGACCGACAGTTCCATCACCCCCCAAGAGGCTCTGGCCTCCGCAGGTGCCACCTTGCGAACCCTCGTCCAGTTGGTGGAAGAGATGAGCGACGAGCCCCAAGGGCTGAGCATGGCCGAAGCAGGCAGCGCTCCGGCTGGCGCCCCCGACCTCGACCTGCCCATCGAAGACCTGGAGCTGTCTGAGCGACCCCGCAACTGCCTCAAGCGTGCCCAGATAAACATGATCGGCGAGTTGCTGGCCCGCACCGAGGACGAACTGCTGGCCATCACCAACTTTGGCCAGAAGTCGCTCGACGAGGTCAACGAGAAATTGGACGAGCGGGGCCTCGCCCTGGCCGGCCCCCGCTCGTAGAACGGGGATCGCCATGCCAGGACAACCACGCAAGGGACGCCGCTTCGGCGGCAGCTCGCAGCACCAGAAGCTGATGATGGCCAACCTGGTGGCATCGCTGATAGCCGCAGGGGGCATAACCACCACTGAGGCCAAGGCCAAGGCCATGCGCCCGGTGGCCGAGAAGCTCATCACCAAGGCCAAAAAAGGCGGGCGGCACAACCACCGCCAGATCCTGGCTCAGTTGGGTGACCCGGAGATCACCGACAAGCTCATGGTGGACATCGGCCCCCGCTACGCCAACCGGCCCGGCGGCTACACCCGCATCCTGAAGCTCGGGCCTCGCCACGGCGACAACGCCCCCATGGCCCGTATCGAGCTGGTTTAGCTGCTCAGCGGCCGTGCGGGTTCGAGCCACGGTTGCCTACCGCGGCGCACCTTTCCACGGATTCGCCGTCAACCAAGGGGTTCGGACCGTCGGTGGCGACCTGACCGAGGCCCTCAGCCGGTGCCTGCGCCAGTCAGTGGAGTTGACTTGTGCCGGCCGCACCGACACCGGAGTCCACGCCTGGGGCCAAGTGGTGAGCTTCGACGCCCCCGACAACTCCGACCTAATGGACATCCGCACCGCGGTGAATCGCATGTTGGCCCCAGACATCGCCATCCAAGCAGTGGAGGCCGCCCCGGAGGGATTCGATGCCCGGTTCGACGCCACCAGCCGCACCTACCGCTACTCGGTTCTCAATCGAGAAGTGCCCGACCCGTTCTCGGCTGCCACTGCGTGGCACTATCCCCATCCTCTGGACGTCGACGCCATGAACGCGGCGGCAACAGCCATCGTGGGCCAACACGACTTCTCTTCCTTTTGCCGGCGACAGCACACTGCCGATGGTTCGGAGAAGTCCCGAGTGCGCGTCGTTCACCGGGCTGTTTGGGGTGCAGTTGACCAAGACCTCTTGCGCTTCGAGATTGAGGCCTCCTCCTTCTGCCACCAGATGGTGCGCTCCATCACCGGAACCCTCGTGGACATAGGAGCGGCCCGGCGCCCCCCCGAGGCCATGGCCAAGATCTTGGCCACCAAGGACCGCTCCAACGTTCCCAATTTGGCTCCACCCCACGGCCTGTGCCTGTGGTCGGTTTCATACCCGTGAATTGTTTGCCCGCCCACTCGCCGGGGCAGTTGTCACTCCCCCGGTCCTGGCCGTATCATTGCCTTTCCCGGGATCGTGTCTAAAGGAATGCCGATGCCCACTTACTCCCCGAAAATCAAAGACATCGAACGCGCGTGGCACATCGTGGACGCCGAGGGGCTCATCTTGGGCCGGATGGCCACCGAAGTGGCCCGCGTGCTCCGGGGCAAGCACAAGCCTGAGTTCACCCCGAATATCGACACCGGTGACCACGTGATCATCGTGAACGCCGACAAGGTGGTGCTCACCGGCAGCAAGGCCACCGACAAGCAGGTATACCGCCACTCTGGCTACCCCGGCGGTCTGCACAAGTCCAGCTACGGCCATATGTTGAAGACCCAGCCCGCCGAAGCTGTGCGCCGGACCGTGAAGGGGATGCTCCCCAAGAACCGTTTGGGCCGCCAGATGCTCCGCAAACTCAAGGTCTACGCCGGACCAGTCCACCCCCACGAAGCCCAGCAACCCCAGCCCCTGGAGATAGCCGGGGCTCGATCCCACATCGGAGACTCTTGATGGCTGATCCTTTGACCCAGGCCACCGGACGGCGCAAGCGGGCGGTCGCCCGGGTCCGGTTCCGCCACGGCACCGGCCAAGTGACCGTCAATGGCCGCACAGCCGAGGACTACTTCCCCTCTCGCAGCCACAGAATGTCTTTCATGGAGCCCCTCCGGCTCACCAACACCGCCGAGGCGTACGACATCGACGTGAACATGCACGGCGGCGGGGCCAACGGCCAGGCCGGAGCCCTGCGCCTGGGCATCGCCCGCGGCTTGGTGGGGATGAATCCCGAGTTACGCGACACCCTCAAGCAGGCAGGATTCCTGACCCGCGATGACCGCAAGAAGGAATCCAAGAAGTACGGCCTGAAGAAAGCCCGCAAGGCGCCTCAGTACTCCAAGCGCTAAACCCCTCCTGTGCTGCGCTTCGGAACCGACGGGGTTCGAGGTCGAGCCTACGAAGAACTCCTCCCTGACGACGTCGTCCGGCTGGCCCAAGCGGCTGCCGAAGTTCTCGCCCCGCCTGGCCCGGTGGTAATCGGGCGCGATACTCGGGAATCCAGTCTTGAATTCGCCGAGGCATTGGCAGCTGGGTTCAGCGCGGTCGGGGTCTCCTCCATCGACTTGGGAGTAGCCCCCACACCGGCAGTGGCATGGGCGGCGGCTCGTACCCGCGCCCCGGGCGCCATGGTCTCGGCATCCCACAATCCGTGGCACGACAACGGCATCAAGCTCTTCGGTCCAGAGGGCCGAAAGCTCGACGACGAAGTCCAGGCCGCCATGGAGTCGAATCTGGGGTATTCCGGCCGCAAGACCGCATCCACCCTTGGCGCCCCCCGGCGCACTTCCGACGGGTCAGAGCTGTTGCAGGAGTACCAAGACGCGGTGGCCAGCACAGTTGATTTTGACGGACACGAACTCCGTGTGGTGGTTGACGCGGCCCACGGGTCGGCCACCGCTGTCTTGCCTGGCCCGCTCCAAACCCACGATGTGGCCGTCACTGTAATCAACTCGTCCCCCAACGGCCGCAACATCAACCGTCGATGCGGCTCCACTTTCCCTGAAGCAGTGGCCAAGACGGTTTGCGGGGAGAACGCCGACCTAGGTCTCACCTTCGACGGCGATGCCGACCGGGTACTGGCCGTGGACCACACCGGCGAGTTGGTCGACGGTGACCAGATCATCGCCATCTGCGCGATAGACCGACATCAAAGGGGCCAGCTACCGGGCGATACCGTGGTGGTAACGGTGATGACCAACCTGGGCTTCCACCGGTCCATGGCCCAGCGGGGCATCAATGTGGTCACCACCCCGGTGGGCGACCGCCACGTATGGTCGGCCCTCCAAAACGGCGACTGGACTCTGGGCGGCGAGCAGTCGGGCCACGTGATCTTTCCCCCCCTGGCCACCACCGGCGACGGTCTTCTCACCGCCTTGCAGCTTCTACAGGTGGTAGCCCGGCGAGGCTTGCCGCTGCGAGACTTGGCCGCCGAAGCCATGAAGAAAATGCCCCAAGTGCTGTACAACGTGGCCACCGGACCCGACCCCATCGACCAAGTTCGCCTAGACGCCGCCATCGCCAGTGCGCAGCAAGCCTTGGACTCAAGCGGCCGAGTCTTGGTCCGCCCCTCCGGCACCGAACCAGTAATCCGCATCATGGTCGAAGCCGAAACCCTCGAGACCGCCGAATCCGTTGCCGCCAATATCGCTAAAGCGATTGGCACCTAGATCCATCGGCACCTAAGCCCATCGGCACTCGGCAAGTCATTTTGCCCAGCGGCCACTAACCTTGGGGGAGATGTGCGGCATTGTCGCGGTGGTACGGCGCTGGTCTGAGCGTGTTCCCCCGACCTCGGCCGAGGTCCTCGACCTTTTGAGCCCGGTGGTCGTCTCTTTGCGCGACTTGGGCGGCGCCAACGACATGGTCAAACACATCGAAGCCGGGGCCCAAAACCTGATCCGAGCCGACTATTTGCTCCAGGGCACCCCTGGACTTCAGGCGTTGCTGGCCGAGAAAACGCTGCGGGCCACAATCCGGGCCACCCTGAGCGAGATCGACCGGCTGACCAGCGCCTTTGAAAGCTATCTCGACCGATCCGCCGGCGATCGGGCCAATGAGGCGGTCAACGCTGCGCTGCTCCATCTGAAGGACTCCTTATGGGCCATCGGCAACGACCGGCTGAGCACCGCCGACGCGGTGGCTGCCTTGGCCGGGCCTACGGCCAGCGAACCTGCCCTGGCCGCGTTCAGCTCTGTGCAGATCGCCCTGTCGGCCCTAGACCGGTTGGAAGTTCGAGGGCGGGACTCGGCGGGCCTCCACATCATGGTCAGCGGTCACGGCCTCGACCCCTCAACCCCAGCGGTGGCTGCGGCACTGGCCGAGCGAGCCGCCGATCCTCTGTTCCGGTCGGGCTCGGTGCGCTGGGCCGACAACGCCTTGAGCTTCGTCTACAAGGCCGCCGCCGAGATAGGCGAACTCGGCGACAACACCGCCGCACTGCGAGCCGCAGTCACCGGCGACGAACTGCTGGCCGCCGCGGTGGACGCCGAAGCGGCGTCCGCGGTGGTCATCGGCCACACTCGCTGGGCCAGCGTGGGAATGATCAACGAAGCCAACGCCCACCCGCTCAACTCCGAAACGGTTGAGGGCCCCGACCGGCTCTACGCCATTGGAGCTTTGAACGGCGATGTCGACAACCACACCGATCTGGTGGCCCAGCATGGTCTGGCCCTGGACCCTGGCATCACCACCGACGCCAAGGTCATCCCCGCGCTCTGGTCTGCCCGACTGGATGGCTCAGGCAGCGCCATCGACGCGTTCCGCAGCACTGTCGCCGACCTCACCGGCTCGGTGGCCATCGCCGGTCAGTCCGCGGCCAACCCCGGCCAACTCCTGCTGGCCCTGCGGGGCAGTGGCCAAGCCCTCTACATCGGCGCCGCCGAGGACGCTTACGTGGTGGCCAGCGAGCCCTACGGACTGGTTGAACAGGCCAATCGCTACCTTCGCATGGACGGCGAAACCCCGTCTGATCCCAATAACGCAGACGCCAGCCGGGGTCAGGTGGTGGTTCTAAACCGCGACCACGCCGGGGACCTGGCCGCCGTGCAGCGGTTCTCCTACGACGGCACGCCGCTGCCGGTGGCCTCCGCCGACATGGCTGACGCCGAGATCACAACCCGGGACGTCGACCGCCGGGGCTTCCGCCACTATCTGCTGAAAGAGATCACCGAGTC
This sequence comes from Acidimicrobiales bacterium, assembly GCA_965208505.1. Taxonomy (GTDB): domain Bacteria; phylum Actinomycetota; class Acidimicrobiia; order Acidimicrobiales; family Bin134; genus Poriferisocius. The sequence continues at coordinate 3,428,799 of OZ242339.1, read as the reverse complement.
GCCCGAGTCCTTCCGCAAGACCCTGCGGGGCCGAATCGTCAGCGCCGAGGGCGAGCAGCGCACCCCAACCCTGACGGTAAGACTCGGGTCTGAAACCCTGCCGGACTCCCTGGTGCAGCGGCTGGCCAACGGCAAGATCGCCAACTTCATCGTCATCGGCCAGGGCACCGCCGCGGTGGCCGGCCACAGCCTGGCCCATTTCCTGCGTCACGAGCTGCCTGATCGACAGGTCAGCTCCGTCTTGGCCACAGAGCTGTCGGGGTTCGGGATGCAGTCCGACATGAGCGACACCCTGGTTATTGCCATAAGCCAGTCGGGAACCACCACCGACACCAATCGGACCGTCGATTTGGTTAGGCGGCGGGGGGCGGCCGTCATCGCCATCGTCAATCGGCGCAACAGCGACCTGTGCGACAAGGCCGACGGGGTGCTCTACACCTCCGATGGCCGGGACGTGGAGATGAGCGTGGCCTCCACCAAGGCCTTCTACGCCCAGGTGGCTGCCGGCGTGCTGCTAGCTGTGGCTCTGGCCAACGCCGTCAACGGGGATGGTCCGGTCAACCCCCGCCAGCACGAGCGCCGCCAGCAGCTGCTGGCCTCGCTGCGCGACCTGCCCGCCGCGATGACCGACGTACTCGACCTGCATGAGCGCATCGCCGACATCGTCCGGCGCCACGCCCTGGGTCGCACCTACTGGGCAGTGGTGGGCAACGGGCTCAACCGGGTGGCCGCCGAGGAAGTCCGCATCAAGCTCTCGGAGCTGTGCTACAAGTCCATCGCCTGCGACACCACCGAGGACAAAAAGCACATCGATCTGTCCTCCGAACCGCTGATCCTGGTGTGCGCCGCCGGGCTTTTCGACTCCACCGCCGACGACGTGGCCAAAGAAGTGGCCATCTTCCGAGCCCACAAGGCTGCGCCCATCGTGATCACCAGCGGCACCGAAGTCCGTTTCGACGCCGCCGCCGAGGTGATCGCCACCCACACCACGGGCTCACCCGAGTTGGCCTTCGTGCTGGCCACCATGGTGGGACACCTGTTCGGCTATGAGTCGGCGCTGGCCATCGACGAGCTGGCCCAACCTCTGCGGGAGACTCGGGCGGCCATAGAGGCCGAGGTGGCCTCTAGCGCCGCCGACAACGACGCTGGCATCGACAGTCAACAAATGCTGGCCTCTCTCCGCACCCAGTTCACCCCCGCGGCCCAGCAGTTCTTCCAGGATCTGCGCCAAGGCCGCTACAACGGCTGCCTCGAAGCCGGCACCGCCGCCGAGATGGCCTCCATGTACCGCTATGGATTGGGCATCGCCCCCCTCGATGCCTACCAACTGGAACGGGGTCGAGTAGGCACTCCGGCGGTGGTTCTGGAAGACCTCACCGCCATGCTCACCGTGGCGGTGGGCGAGCTGACCCGACCGGTCGATGCCATCCGCCACCAGGCCAAGACCGTAACCGTCGGTATTTCCCGGGCCGAGGAGTCGCTGCTGGAACGGCCCCTGGTCCGAGCCGCCCTCGACGCCGGCGCCCCCCGCCACCAGCTCAGCTACCAGACCCTGCGCACGCTCACCGCTCTCGATCCCGCGGTGGCCGAAGTCACCGGGTACATCCGCTACGGCATCAACGGCGACCCGGAAGCCCCCAGCACCACCATTCATGTGATCGACCGAGGCGGCATCACCGTGGGATTGGCCTCCCGCACCGAACGCGACCCCACCTGCGGGGCAGCAAGCACCTCGTGGCCGTCGAGCGACAGGTCAGAGCCGCCCGGGGCCGCTCCGACGATCGCACCATCGTTTTGATCCCCGAGGTAAAAGACCGCCAGACCACCGGGCTCACCCTGCTGCACGTGCGGTTCCAGCCCAGCCTCTCACCAGAGACGGCCCAAAGAGTTCTGGAGGGCTATCGGAACCGATTCGCCGCCCTGCGCGACGAGGTCACCGAGACCGAACCCGACTTCCGCCTCGACCGGCTGGGCGACATCACCACCGAAGCTCTCCTGCTGGAGCCTGTGGCCGAGTTGGCCGACCGCTGGCGGCCGTGACCCGATGCTCGGTTACGCCTTTGAAATGACCCCCATTGTCACCCCGGCTGACATGGCCGCCATCGATGCGGCCGCCCCTGAGCCCGTCGAAGAGCTGATCGAGCGAGCCGGGGCCGCGCTGGCCCGAACCGCGCTGGACATGCTTGGGGGAGGCTACGGACGACGGGTGACGGTGCTGGCTGGCAAGGGCAACAACGGCGCCGACGGACGGGCCGCCGCCCAGCGGTTGCGCCGCCGAGGTGTCCGTGTGGCGGTAGTCGATGCCGCCGATGCCGCCGACCCGCTGCCCGCAGCCCACTTGGCCATAGACGCCGCCTACGGCACCGGCTTGCAGCGTCCCTATTCTCCGCCATCGCCGGCCCCATTGCTCGACCGCCCCGACCAGGCAGCTCCAATCCTGGCCGCCGACATCCCCTCGGGGGTGGACGGATTGACCGGTGAGATCCCCGGACACGCCTGGGTCGCGGCTCAAACCGTGACCTTCGGCGCACTCAAGCCGGGGTTGATCCTCCATCCCGGCGCACAGCACTGCGGCCGAATCACGGTGGCCTCCATCGGTCTCGACGTCTCAAGAGCCCGAACCCATCTCGTTACCGCCGACGACGTGGGCCGTTGGCTGCCGGTCCGACCTGTCGTGGCGCATAAGTGGAAGACCGCCTGCTGGGTCATCGCGGGGTCGCCGGGTATGACCGGGGCTGCACATTTGGCTGCCAGCGCCGCACAACGAGGCGGATCGGGCTACGTCCGGCTCAGCACGCCCGGCCTCGACGCAGCCGACCTTCTGGCTGGCCCCGCTGCGCCCACCGAAGCTGTCGGCTATCCCCTGCCAGCTGATGACTGGGCGTCTGTGGTTGATGCCGACGATCTGGCCCGATTCAAGTCGGTGCTGGTCGGGCCTGGGCTGGGCCGACACCCCAACACCGTCAAAGCAGTCCGCGACCTCGTCGCCCAGATACCGCTGCCCCTGGTAGTGGACGGCGACGGCCTCGGCGCCCTGGGCACCGATGCGCCTGATGTATTGACTCATCGCGCTGCCCCCACCGTGCTTACCCCCCACGACGGCGAGTACCGCACCCTCACCGGCGCGGCCCCCGATGTCGACCGGTTCGCCGCCGCCTGCTCGCTGGCCGCCGCCGCCGGAGCGATCGTCTTGCTTAAAGGCCCCACCACCGTGGTGGCCCATCCCAACGGCGACGCACTGGCCGTAACCAGCGGTGACGCCCGGCTGGCCACCGCCGGCACCGGCGACGTGTTGGCCGGACTCATCTGCGGCCTGCTCAGCACCGATGCTGAGCCCATGCAAGCCGCAGCCGCAGCCGCCTGGCTTCACGGACAGGCGGCCACCGCCTGCCCGCTGGCCGCCATGGTGGCCTCTGATCTGCTTATTGCCCTGCCCAAAGTGTGGGAGGCCGCCGCTCAGCAAGAGGCGACCCCATGAGACCGACTTGGGCCGACATCAGCCTGGAAGCCATCGCCCACAACGTGGGATTGTTAGCCGAAATGGTCCATCCCGCCGAGATGTGTGCGGTGGTCAAAGCCGACGCCTACGGGCACGGCATGATCCCGGTGGCCCGAACCGCCGTCGAGGCGGGTGCCACCACGCTGGCGGTGGCCCTGGTGGACGAGGGCCGCCAGCTTCGTGCGGACGGCATCGAAGTCCCCATCTTGTTGCTGTCAGAGCCCCGCCCCTACGAATTTGCCGAAGTGGTGGAGCACCGGCTCACTCCCACGGTGTACCAAGGCGAGGGCTTGGCGGCGGCAGCAGCCGCCGCCACGGCCGCCAACGAGCGCCTGCCCGTCCATCTCATGGTCGACACCGGCATGTCCCGGGTCGGCGCCCCGCCCGCCCAAGTTTTGATGCTGGCCGACGCCATTGCCGAGCGCGACACGCTGGAGCTGGCCGGCGTGTGGACCCACTGCGCGGTTGCCGATGAAGCCGAGAATCCATTCACCGCCTACCAGATCGAGCAGTTCAACCATTTGCTGTCCCGACTGCGACTTGCCGGCCACCAGAATTTCTGCCGCCACCTGGCCAACTCGGCAGTGTCCATGGCCCTCCCTGCCGGTCGCTTCGACATGGTGCGCTGTGGAATCGCCCTCTACGGCATCCCCCCGTCCCCGGCAATGGACGGCTGCCTACCGCTTCAGCCCGCCATGACCGTTCGCACCGAAGTAGCCATGGTCAAGACCATTGCCGCCGGCACTCCCGTGTCCTACGGCCACCACTACACCGCGCCCTCCGACACGCAGTTGGCCACCATTCCCATCGGCTACGCCGACGGCTGGACTCGGCGCCTCGGCCTAAACGGAGGCGAGGTGCTGATCGGGGGCCGGCGACGCCTCATCGCCGGGGTCGTGACCATGGACCAGACGATGGTGGACTGCGGCGTCGACCACCCGGTATCGACCGGTGATGAGGTCATCTTGTTGGGCCGTCAAGGTGACGAGGAGATAACCGCCACCGAGATCGCCGAGCGCCTCGACACCATCGCCTACGAAATCGTCTGCCAATTCGGCCCCCGCGTCCCGTTGCGATTTAGCTAAACAGCAGGTCCCCACGCCGCCCCACCGGACAAGCGCCAACTAGCGAGACGGCGGTATTGCGTCGGGCAGCCCCACGGTGTATTCGGGGTTGGTGTCGTTCATGATCGACTCGGTGCGGGCTGCGATCCTCTCTTTGAAATCAGGGTGCGGGAAGATCCAAAACTTGTCGTCGCGCACCGCCTCAAACACCAACTCCGGGATCTCCGCCGGGTCGGTGCCCTCGTCGATGGCATTTATCAGCGCTTTGTGGAAGGCGGCCGCCTCAGCGTCGGCCGACATCGGGCCGCAGGTGTCGTCATAGGTATCGGGGCGGTTGCGCTCAGCCCGAAAGATGCCGGTGGCCACCGGGCCGGGGCACAAACACGACACTCCGATGGGCGCACCGATGATGTCGAGTTCCCGATGGAGCGACTCGGCGATGGCCACCGCCCCGTACTTCGAGGTGGTGTAGGGGCCGAGCAGCCCCCCGGAGGTGAGCCCTCCGACCGAGGCGGTGATCACCACGTGGCCGTCTTCGCCCTTGTCCAGCATCCGGGGAATGAAGCTGCGCACCCCGTGGATCACCCCCCACAGGTTGACGTCCAGCACCCAGCGCCAGTCGTCCACGGTGTTCTCCCAGGTGAACCCGCCGGTGAGCACTCCGGCGTTGAGATGCACCAGGTGGACGCCGCCAAACCGCTCCAGCGCCGCGTTGGCCAGCGCCTCGTTGGCGTCGGGGCTGGTCACGTCGGTCAACATGAGCTGGGCGTTCTCCAGGCCGCCCACCGTCTCGGCCAGTCCGGCCTCGTCGATGTCGCCGGCCAAAACGTGCATCCCCTCGGATGCGGCCTTGCGTACCATGGCCCGGCCCATGCCGCTGCCTGCCCCGGTGATCACCGCCACCTTTCCGGCCAAGTCCTTCATGTCAACCCCCTTCGCGGTCGAATCCAAGCACCGCCATAATGGCCCACCGACGCATTCACCATCCCATTTTCCTCGAACGCCATCAATGTCGGCCCACTGTCCGGATGGCTGTCTCCACCGCGGCGGCGGCCATCAGCCGGACCAGCCCGAAATCAGACTCAACCTGTCCGGTGGCCCCCACCACCAGCGCGTCGCCGTCGCCGTCGGTGTGGGCGGGCATCAGCGCCCGGGCCATTCCGCCGTGGCCGCTGCGGGCCACCCGATGGCAGCCCAGCTTGTCGAGCACCGCGTTGGTGGCGATAACCCCGATGGTGGTGTTGGTATGAGTCGCGGCATCGTCCGGTCTCGCAAACGGATCAGCCGGCTGGTGCTCGTAGGTGCCGGCCACCAGCGAGCCCACCACGGTGCCGTCGTTGATCGCCCCCGATGCGTTCACCGCCACCAGCGCGCCCACCACCACATCACCCACCTGAAGCAGCGCGCCGCCCATTCCCCCCGGCTCGCGGTGCTCTGCCCCCCGCCACTTGTTCATGGTGGCCCCGGTGCCAGCACCCACCCGCCCCAGCGCGAGAACCCCTTCATGGGCCGAGTGGGCCGCGGCATAGCCATCTTCGGGCCCGGGCCGCACCGAGCCGTCGCCCTCGGCTAGGTCGTATAGCGACAGGCCCACCACGATGGGCACCCGGCCTCCTCGAGTCTCGAACCCCCGTCCCCGCTCCTCGCACCACCGCATCACCCCGTCGGCCGCGGCCAACCCGAACGCCGAGCCCCCCGACAGCACCACCGCATCCACACAGCCCACCGTCCGCTCCGGCGCCAGCAGGGCGAAATCCCGGGTGGCCGGGGCACCCCCTCGAATCTCACCTGAGGCCGTGGTCCCCTCGGGAAACACCACAACCGTGCACCCCGTCAGCGCCGCCTCATCGGTCCAGTGCCCCACCAGCACGCCCCCGCCAATTCCCAACATCACCGCCGACCGTACCGCACCCGCATCTCGACATCTCATAGAACCCGGAGCACGATTCGAGCATGTCTCAACGCCCCAAAAGGGGCGTATTCTTGGCCTGTGACTTTGACGTTGGCTGAGGTTGCCGCTGAGGCGGCGGGCTGCACCAACTGCGGGCTGGCCCAGGGCCGGACGCAGGTGGTGTTCGGGATGGGCAATCCCGACGCCGATCTGATGTTCGTCGGTGAGGGACCTGGTGCCGAAGAGGACAAGCAGGGCCTCCCTTTCGTGGGCCGCTCGGGCAAGCTGCTCGATCGGCTGATGGCCGAGGAGATGGGACTCACACGCGACCTGTGCTACATCGCCAACGTGGTCAAGTGCCGCCCTCCCGACAATCGTGATCCCAAACCCGACGAGATCGCTGCCTGCCGCCCGTGGTTGGAGCAGCAGGTCGAGCTCATCGCCCCGCGGGTCATCGTCACCCTGGGAAACTTCTCCTCCAAGCTGCTGTTGGACACCACAACCGGGATCACCAAGTTGCGAGGCCAGAGCTACCCGATGGGAAACATGATCAAAACCAGCGCGGTGGTCATACCCACCTACCATCCGGCGGCGATTCTTCGAGGCGGCGGCCTCCAAGAGGCCCAGATGCGCTCTGATTTGGTCCGAGCCCGTATGGCGATGTCGGGATGATCCGAGCTCGCACTCGCTCGCCGGAGGACACCCGACAACTGGCTGCCGCCCTGGCCGAGTTGGCCCAGCCGGGCGACCTGTTGCTGCTGGTGGGCGATCTGGGGGCGGGCAAAACCACCTTTACCCAGGGGTTCGCCGCCGGTTTGGGCATCCATGAGCCAGTTACCAGCCCCACCTTCACCTTGGCCCGTGAATACCACGGGCGGCTGCTGCTTCATCATCTCGACGTCTTCCGCCTCGACCAAATCGCCGAAGTCCTCGACTTGGGCCTGCCCGAATTGCTCGACAGCGATGGGGTCATCCTCATCGAGTGGGGCGACGCCATCCGCCAAGCCCTGCCCAACGACTACCTCGAAATTGCCCTCATCTTCGTCGACGGCCCAGAGAGCTCCCCCGACGAGCGGGTGGTGGTGCTGACCCCCAAGGGCTCCCGCTGGCAAGCCCGAAGCAAAACGCTGGCCGCCGCCGAACCGTGGCGGGAGGTCTGAACGCAATGAATGGAGACATCTGCCGGTGGCTGGAGGTCTGAACGCAATGAATGGAGACATCTGCCGGTGGCTGGAGCGACCTCCATGTTGATCCTGGGAATCGAGTCGGCCACCCAGCAGGTGGGATGTGCCCTCGGCGGGCACGAGGGGGTGCTGGCCTCGGCCCACAGCGCCCGAGGCCGCCGCCACGCCGAGAACATCGCCCCCCAGGTCCAGTTCGTGACCCGCCAAGCCCGGGTCGAGCTCCAAGATGTGGGTTGCGTGGCCGTCGATCTCGGACCGGGCCTGTACACCGGGCTGCGAGTGGGCATATCCAGCGCCATGGCCATGGCCTACGCCCTGGGCATACCGATGATCGGAGTATCCAGCCTCGACCTTCTGGCCTTTGCCGTGCGCCATACCAACCGTTTGATCGTGGCCGCTATTGACGCTCGGCGCAGTGAGCTGTTCTACGCCTTTTACCGCCAGGTCCCCGGCGGGGTCCAAAGAGTGTCCGAGGCACAAGTGGGCACGCCCGACGATCTGGCCTCCGAGCTGATTGCCGCCAGCCAAGAAGTGCTGCTGGTGGGAGACGGCGCCCGCCGCTACGCCGGGGTGTTCGAGCGGCTCCAGAAAACCGAGATCGCCGAGCAGGGGTTGGCGCACCCCTCTGCCGCGTCGCTGGTGCAGTTGGCCCACGCCCGGGCGCTGAGAGAGGAATTCGTCAAGCCGTGGGACCTCCGGCCCATCTACCTCCGGGTTCCCGACGCCGATATCAACTGGAGCACCCGGTGATCGTTTCTACCTTCCCAGGACTCGTGATCCGATGATCGTTCCCATGAACCCTGATCATCTGTCTGAGGTCATGGCCATTGACGCCCAGTGCTACCCCATTCCCTGGTCCAGGGACGTCTACGAAGCCGAGCTAGCCCGCACCGATGATCGTCTCTATGTGATCGCCCACCCCAATAGAGTCGTCGGCCACGCCGGAGTGGCCTTCGAGGAGGATGAAGCACACATCACCACCGTGACGGTGGCCCCCGGTTGCCGGGGCCAAGGCATCGGCGCCCGGCTGCTGTTGGCTCTCGCATTGGCCGCCCGCCGCCGCAACACCAGCCTGGCCCTGGAGGTGGCCGCCGACAACCCCGCCGCTCAATCCCTTTATCGGCGCTTCGGATTGGCCCCTGTGGGCATTCAACGGGGCTATTACGCCAACATGGGCCTGTCACCCGATGCCGTGGTGATGCGAGCCGAGAACATCCACCAGCCTGACTATGCCAACCGCCTCATCAAAATCGCGGTAGAACTGGACCGCGCATGACTGCCCTGGACCCCCACCCAGAGGCGCCCGCCATCGTGTTGGGCATCGAGACCTCCTGTGACGAGACCGCCGCCGCGGTGGTCTCGGGACCCTCCGACGTTCTGTCGTCGGTTATCAGCAGCCAGGTAGACCTGCACGCCCGCTACGGCGGAGTCGTCCCGGAGATTGCCAGCCGGGCCCATGTGGAACTGCTCACCCCGGTGGTCGCCCAGGCGGTGATCGAGGCCGGCCTCAGCGACCACGAAGTGGAGGCGGTGGCCGCCACCGCGGGTCCCGGCCTCATCGGCTCCCTCCTCGTGGGGGTCAGCGCAGCCAAATCGCTGGCGTTGGTGTGGGATGTGCCGTTCGTGGCGGTGAACCATCTGGAGGCCCACCTTTTCTCCTCGTTCCTGGAAGAACCCGACCTGGACTTGCCGGTGGTGGTGCTATTGGTGTCGGGCGGCCACACCCTTTTGGTGCTGATGGAAGCGTTCGGGCGCTACCGGCTCATCGGCCAGACCCTCGACGACGCCGCCGGCGAGGCCTTCGACAAGGTGGCCCGCTTCATGGACCTGGGCTACCCCGGCGGCCCGGTCATCGACCGCCTGGCCATGGACGGCAACCCCGAAGCGGTGACATTCCCCCGACCGATGTACGACGACGGCTACAACTTCTCCTTCAGCGGCCTCAAGACCGCCGTGGTCAACCACGTGCGCAACCACCCCGACCTCGATGTGGCCGACGTCGCGGCGTCGTTCCAAGAAGCAGTGGTAGACGTGCTCGTCCACAAAGCCCGCAAAGCCGCCGGGGAGTACGGGGCCAAGGGCCTGTGTCTGGCCGGCGGTGTGGCGGCCAACTCCTCGCTGCGGGAGCGCCTGCTCGACGCCTGTGTGGCCGCCGGCATCAGCGGCTTTTTGCCCAGCCGCTCCATGTGTACAGACAACGCCGCCATGGTGGCCGCCGCCGGTTGGCAGCGACTCCAACTCGACGGCCCTTCCCCTCTGGACACCGGCGCCGACCCCAATCTCCCGCTGCCCTTTATCTAGTCGTCCTGAATTGGCCTCAAGGCGGCACAACCCCTACTCTTAGCACTCGCCTATTGAGAGTGCTAACGCTCAATCCAACCGACTATTTGGAGGCTAAGATGGCGCTACAGCCCCTTGATGACCGAATCGTTGTCCGCCCCGGTGAGTCTGAAGAGATGACCGCCAGCGGCCTGGTCATCCCCGACACAGCCAAAGAGAAGCCCCAGCAGGGTGAAGTTATCGCCGTAGGACCGGGCAAGCGGTCCGACAACTCCGGCGAGCTCATCCCAGTGGACGTCTCCGTCGGCGACACCGTGGTGTACAGCAAGTTCGGCGGCACCGAGATCACTGCGGACGGCGAGGATCTGCTGATCCTGTCGGCCCGCGACGTGCTCGCCATCGTCAAGTAGCCACGATGACGAAGATCCTTAAATTCCGGGAGGAGGCCCGCCAGGGCCTCGAAGCCGGCGTCAACCAGCTGGCCGACACGGTCAAGGTCACCCTTGGCCCCAAGGGCCGCAACGTGGTCCTCGACAAGAAGTTCGGCGCCCCCACCATCACCAACGACGGCGTGTCCATCGCCCGCGAGGTGGAACTCGACGACAAGTTCGAGAACATGGGGGCCCAGCTCATCAAAGAGGTGGCCACCAAGACCAATGACATCGCCGGCGACGGCACCACCACCGCTACCGTGCTGGCCCAGGCCATGGTCCGCCGCGGTCTGCGCAATGTGGCTGCCGGCGCCAACCCGATGAGCCTCAAGCGGGGCATCGAGCAGGCCGTGGCCGCCGCGGTCGACTCGTTGGCCGACCAAGCCCAGGACATCTCCCAGAAAGAGGAGATCTCCCAGGTGGCCTCCATCTCGGCCGCCGACCAGGCCATCGGCAACGTCATCGCGGATGCCATTGACAAGGTGGGCAAAGACGGCGTTGTCACCGTGGAGGAGTCCAACACCTTCGGCATGGAGCTCGACTTCGTGGAGGGCATGCAGTTCGACAAGGGCTTTTTGTCCCCCTACTTCGTGACCGACGCCGAACGCCAAGAGGCCGTCCTCGACGAGCCCTACATCTTGTTCAACCAGGGCAAGATCAGCTCGGTGCAGGATCTGCTGCCAGTGCTGGAGAAGGTCATGCAGACCGGCAAGCCGCTTTTGATCATCGCCGAGGACGTGGAGGGCGAGGCCCTGGCCACCCTGGTGGTGAACAAGATCCGGGGCACCTTCAACTCGGTAGGCGTAAAGGCCCCCGGCTTTGGCGAGCGCCGCAAGGCCATGCTCCAAGACATGGCCATCCTCACCGGCGGCCAAGTGGTCGCCGAAGAGGTCGGGCTCAATCTCGACGGCGTCACCCTCGATCTGTTGGGCACCGCTCGCAAGGTGATCGTCACCAAAGACGACACCACCATCGTGGAGGGTGCAGGCTCCAAGGCCGACGTCGAGGGCCGGGTAGCCCAGATCCGCCAGGAGATCGACAACACCGACTCCGACTGGGACCGGGAGAAGCTCCAAGAGCGTCTGGCCAAGCTGGCCGGCGGCGTGGCCGTCGTACAGGTGGGTGCCGCCACCGAGGTGGAGCTCAAGGAGAAAAAGCACCGGATCGAGGATGCGCTATCAGCCACTCGGGCCGCCATCGAAGAAGGCGTGGTCGCCGGCGGCGGCACCGCCCTGCTGCGGGCCCGCCCGTCGGTGTCCAAGGTGGTCGACAACCTGAGCGGCGACGAGTCAACCGGCGCCAAGATCGTGTTCGAGGCACTGAGCGTGCCGTGCTCGCTCATCGCCGCCAACGCCGGCTTCGAGGGCTCCATCGTGGTGCGCGACATCGAGGACACATCCGGCACCATCGGGTTCAATGCCGCTACCGGCGTCACCGAAGACTTGGTGGTCGCCGGTGTCATCGACCCGGCCAAAGTGACCCGAGCCGGCTTGCAGAACGCGGCCTCCATCGCCGCCATGCTGCTCACCACCGAGGCCCTCGTGGCCGACAAGCCCGAGCCCCCCGGCCCCCCGATGCCCCCTGGTGGCGACCCCATGGGAGGAATGGGCGGCATGGGTGGAATGGGCGGCATGATGTAGCTGAGGCCTCCGCCTCAATACACCTGCCACTCGTCGGCCACAATGGCTGGCATGGGTGAGCGACCGAACCATATGGATCCTGAGGAGTTCCGCCAGGCGGGCTATCAAGCTGTCGACTGGGTGGCGAACTACATGGCGCGCCTCGGTGATCTGCCGGTGATGGCCGACATCGAACCGGGCCAGGTTCGGAACAAATTGCCTGCTGAGCCGCCGACCCACGGCGGGGACTTCGCTGATGTGCTGGCCGATCTCGACCGGGTGATCTTGCCCGGCTTGACCCACTGGCAGGCACCGGGCATGTACGGCTATTTCCCGGCCAACACCAGCGGTCCTGCTGCGCTGGGCGAGCTGATATCGGCCAGCCTGGGAGCTCATGGAGCCATGTGGACCACAGGGCCTTCGGTCACCGAGTTAGAGCAGCACATGTTGGACTGGCTGGTCACTGCCCTTGGCCTGCCCGAGGCGTTTCGGGGCAACGGCGTGATCACCGACGGTGCCTCTTCGAGCACCCTGTGCGCCATCCTCGCTGCTCGGACGAAAGCCGGAGGCAACGAGAAGCTGGATCAGATGGTGGCCTATACCTCCGACCAAGCCCACTATTCCATCGCCAAGGGGCTGCGGGTAGCGGGCATTGCCGACAACCGCATTCGGCCAATCGCCACCACCCCCGACTACGCCATGCGGGCCGACCACTTGGCCTATGAGATTGTCAAAGACCGAAACGACGGACTGATCCCCTTTTTCGTGGGCGCAACTGTAGGCACAACCTCAACCACGGCCGTTGATCCCATACCCGAATTGGCCTGGGTGGCATCCAATTTCGACGCCTGGATCCATGTAGACGCCGCTTTTGCCGGCACCGCCGCGCTGTGCCCGGAAATGCGATTCCTCAACGCCGGATTAGAAGACGTCGACAGCTACCTGTTCAACCCCCACAAATGGATGCTCACCAACTTGGACTGCTCGGTGTTCTATGTGGCCGACCGAGCCGATCTCTTGAACGCCATGGCCGTTGAAGCCGAGTATCTGAGCGATGGCACCGCGGCGGCAGCCACCGCCAACTCCGAGCAGGAAACAGTGGACTACCGAGACTGGACAGTGGCGCTCGGTCGACGCTTCCGGGCACTGAAGCTCTGGTTTGTGATCCGCCACTACGGCACCGACGGGCTCCGGGCCCATGTTCGCCGCCACATCGCCTGGGCATCGGAGTTGGCCAACTGGATCGAGGCTGACGACCGATTCGAACTGGTCGCCCCCCAGGTGCTCAGTCTGGTGTGCTTCCGCCACACCGACGGCGACGAAGCTGGTCGCCACATCATGGACACCGTGAACAGGTCCGGTCGAGCCTTTGTGAGCCACACCACCCTCGACGACCGCTTCATCCTCCGGGTGGCCATCGGCAGCCCCCAAACCGAGCGCCATCACATCGAAGAACTCTGGAATCTGATCCAATCGGCTGCTTGATTTCGCCTCCCTCCTGGTGAGGGAATAAATCCCCCTAAAGCAAGCCGCAAGGCTTTAGAATTCTTGGTTTCCAAGCAAAAGGGGCGTCGCGATGGCCGAGGTTGAGATCGGGCTGGGCAAGACCGCACGGCGGGCGTACGGGTTCGACGACATCGCCATCGTCCCCACCCGCCGCACCCGCGACCCCGAAGATGTGAGCATCGCCTGGGAGATCGACGCCTACCGCTTCGACCTGCCCCTCATGGCCTCAGCCATGGACGGCGTGGTCAGCCCCGAAACCGCCATTGCCATCGGGCAACTCGGCGGAGTGGGGGTGCTCAACTTGGAGGGACTCTGGACCCGATATGACGATCCCGAGCCAGTCTTCGACGAGATCGCCTCCCAGCCTCCGGAGAAGGCCACCCTGCGGATGCAGGAGCTGTACGCCGAGCCGATCAAACCCGAGCTGATCGGCGAGCGCATCCGTCAGATCAAAGACGCCGGGGTGATCTCGTGTGCGTCGGTCACCCCTCAGCGCACCGAGCAACTCGCCCCCCACGTGCTGGCCGCCGAGCTCGATCTAATGGTCATCCAGGGCACGGTGGTCACCGCTGAGCACAAATCCAAGAACCACGAGCCGCTGAACCTCAAGCAGTTCGTGCGCCGCCTGGAGATCCCGGTGATCGTCGGGGGCTGCGCGAGCTACGACGCCGCGCTTCACCTCATGCGCACCGGGGCCGCCGGCATCCTGGTGGGCGTCGGGCCAGGCCAGGCCTGCACCACCCGGGGCGTGCTGGGCATCGGGGTGCCCCAGGCCACCGCCATCGCCGACGCCCGGGCTGCCCGGATGCGCCATCTCGACGAGACCGGCGTGTACGTCCACATCATCGCCGACGGGGGCATGGCCACCGGGGGCGACATCGCCAAGGCCATCGTGTGCGGGGCCGACGCGGTGATGATCGGCTCCCCGCTGGCCGCCGCCCACGAATCGCCCGGCCGGGGCCACCACTGGGGCATGGCCACCTTCCATCCCACCCTGCCCCGGGGCGCCCGAGTGCAGACCACCCCCCGGGGAACCCTGGAGGAGATACTGGTCGGCCCAGCCCGGGAGAACGACGGCCGACTCAATCTGTTCGGCGGCTTGCGCACCTCCATGGCCACCTGCGGCTACGAGACGCTCAAAGAGTTCCAGAAGGCCGACATCATGATCGCCCCCTCCCTGCAAACCGAGGGCAAGTCCCTCCAGCGCTCCCAGGGCATCGGAATGGGCCGTTGAGTCCTTCCTCAAAGTCCTCAGCCGACGGATTATCGTCGGCCATGTCCACAGCCGACAGTGCAACCCGAGACCATCGGGTATTGGTGGTGGACTTCGGCGCCCAGTACGCCCAGCTCATCGCCCGACGGGTGCGCGAGGCCCACATCTACAGCGAGATCGTCCCCCACTCCATCAGCGCCGACGAAATTGCCTCCCGCGAACCCGGCGCGGTGATCTTCTCCGGTGGCCCAAAATCGGTCCACGTCGAGGGGTCGCCCCGTATCGACCCCAACATCTACCGCCTGGGCATCCCCATCTTGGGCATCTGCTACGGCGCTCAGCTCATCGCCGCTCAGCTCGGAGGCGAGGTGTCCCGCACCGGCGTCGGCGAGTACGGCCGCACCCCCATGAGCGTGAGCAATCCCGGCACGCTGTTCGGCGTCAATGAAGACACCGAGCGACCGGTGTGGATGAGCCATTTCGACTCCATCTCCACCCCGCCCGACGGCTTCGTGGTCACCGCTTCCACCCCCCAGGCTCCGGTAGCCGCCCTTGAAGACCCCCAACAGCGCATCTTCGGAGTTCAGTTCCACCCCGAGGTGGCCCATACCCCCGGTGGCCAGGCGGTGCTGGAGCGGTTCTTGTACCGAGGGGCCCGGTTGGCCCCGTCGTGGACCACCGAGTCGTTCATCGACGAAGCGGTGGCCGCCATCCAAGCCCAGATCGGCGGAGGCCGAGCGGTGTGCGGCCTGTCGGGCGGGGTCGACTCCGCGGTGGCCGCGGCCTTGGTCCACCGAGCGGTCGGCCACCAACTCACCTGCGTGTTCGTCGACACCGGCCTAATGCGCCAAGACGAAGGCCAGCAGGTGATCGAAACCTTCCGCCGCTCCCAGGGCATCGAGCTGATCGCAGTGGAAGCCGCCGACCGGTTCTTCGAGGCCCTCGTGGGGGTGATCGACCCTGAGGAGAAGCGCAAGATCATCGGCGAGCTGTTCATCCGCATCTTCGAGGAGGCCGCCAATCAAGTCGACGGGGCCTCCTATTTGGTGCAGGGCACGCTGTATCCCGACGTGATCGAGTCGGGCTCCGACTCGGCGGCCATGATCAAGAGCCACCACAACGTGGGCGGCATCCCCGAGGAGATGGACTTCGAGTTGGTCGAGCCGCTGCGCGACCTGTTCAAAGACGAGGTTCGGACCGTGGGTCACGAACTCGGCCTTCCCGACGAGATCGTGTGGCGCCAGCCCTTCCCCGGTCCCGGCCTAGGCGTTCGGGTGATCGGCGAGGTCACCTTTGACAAAGCGGCCCTTTTGGCCAAGGCCGACGCCATCGTGAGGGCCGAAATCCACGCCGCGGGCCTCGATCGGGAGATCTGGCAGGCGTTCGCTGTGCTTCCCGACATCCGCACCGTGGGTGTGATGGGCGATGAGCGCACCTACGGCCAAGTGGTGGTCATCCGAGCGGTGACCAGCGAGGACGCCATGACCGCCGACTGGGCCCGGCTGCCCTATGAGCTGTTGGAGAAGATGTCGAGCCGCATCATCAACGAAGTCGACGGCATAAACCGGGTGGCCTACGACATCACCTCCAAGCCCCCTGGCACCATCGAGTGGGAGTGAGCTGAGCCGAAATTAGGCGGCTCGGGTGGTAATGAGCTGCACCCGCTGGGGGGTGTCGGTCTTCATGTTGTTCAGCTCGTCGGTATAGAAGAACTTCTCCTCACCAAATGCCGGGCGCAGCTCGTCAAGCCATGACGCTTCTTCGTCGTAGGCCGCGAAGAACAGGCGGTTCACCCAGTCGGGGTTGCGGGCCTGCACGAACTTGAGGGCGATCACCTTCTCACCACCGATCTCGGTGACGCCGTCCACCAGCGCCTTGCCCGGAGTGGCCGACATCGACGGCCCCCGCCATGTGCGGGCCAACCCCGACACCTGCTTATAGGCGTCGGTGTAAATCTGGTAGGCCTCCACCAGCGGCACCTCGAAGTACCGCTTGGCCCCGGTGTCGCGCTCCACGAACATGTAATAGGGCACCGCTCCCAGGGACACCTCGGTGGTGATCATGTCGGCCCACGCCCGGGCGCTGTCGTTCACGTGGCGGATCAGCGGAGCCTGGCACCGCACTACCGCGCCGGTCTCGATGATGCGCCGCAGCGCCTGGCGCGATGCGTCGGTGGCCAGCTCCACCGGGTGCGAATAGTGGGCCATGATGGCCAGATGGCGGCCGGAGGCAACGATCTCCTCGAACAGCCGCAGCAGGTCGTCGGCCTCCTCGCCCTCGGTGAACTTGTAGGGCCAGTAGGCCGGGGCCTTGGTGCCGAAGCGAATTGTGTTGATCTCCAGGTCGTCGGCCATCAGCGGCTCGGCGTAGCGGCGGATCAACTCGGTGCGCATGATCATCGGGTCGCCCCCGGTGAACAAAACGTCGGACACCGTCGGGTTGAGCTTGAGGTAGGCCACCAGCCGGTCGATCTCCTTGCTCGCGAACTTGAGGTCGTCGAGCTGCACGAACTGCGGCCAGCGGAAGCAATAGGTGCAATAGGCGTGGCAGGTTTGGCCCTGGGTGGGGAAGAACAGAACCGTCTCCCGGTATTTGTGCTGCACGCCCTGCACCACCTCTTCCTCCAGGTAACCGGCGTTCATCTCCACCTGGCCGGCGGGGTGGGGGTTGAGGCTCAGCTGGATCTCCCGGGCGGCGGCCTTTAGCTCGGCGGCCGGCGCCTCGGCGCTGATCAGATCGGCGATGCGGTTGAAGTGGGCGGGGTCAAGCATCCCCTCTTGGGGGAAGGTGAGCTGGAA
The DNA here is from genome assembly GCA_965208505.1 of Acidimicrobiales bacterium. GTDB lineage: Bacteria > Actinomycetota > Acidimicrobiia > Acidimicrobiales > Bin134 > Poriferisocius. The sequence goes on along the minus strand of OZ242339.1, from coordinate 3,411,314 downwards.
CATGGGGTCGTCGGGGACGTTGTCCCAATTGATGAGCTGCTCACAGACGTAGTTGTTGGTCTTGAACGGAAGCACCGAGCCCACTACGCGGGTCACCATCTTCTGGTGGTCGCTCAGCCGGTCGAACCCGGGGGTGTCCTCGAGGTTGCGGAGTTGGAAGGTGCGAAAGGTGTGCTGGTCGCCGTTGCCGGTGCTCATGGTGAGTGCCTCCCTATAGGATGCCGTCGATTTGTCAGAGTTACTGTTGATGGTACCAGCCCCTCCGACATTTGTTGGGGGAAGCCGGTCTGCCACCATAGGCGGGTGCTGACCAAATTCGACGATTTCCCCATCCACCAGACCCCCGACCCCATCTCCACTCCGGTCACCGGGGAGAAGGACTTCTACGAGCGCTACTGGTTCAACGGCTACTCCAAGGTGGGCGACATGTACCTCGGCGTGGGCACCGCCCGCTATCCCCACCTCGATATCCAAGACTGCGGCATCAGCATCGTCCACAATGGCGTGCAACACGCCTTCCACGCCTCGGCCCGGGCCAACTCCGAGCCATCCGACCTGAGCGTGGGGCCGTTCAACCTGAAGATCACCGAGCCCATGAAGGCCTGCCGGGTGGTGCTGGAGCCCAACGACACCGATTTCGCCGCCGACCTCACTTTCGAGGCCCGCACCGCGGCCATCGAGGAGCCCCGCCACCATTGGTCCGACGGCAGCCGCCGAATCATGGACACCACCCGGTTCACCCAGTTCGGCCGCTGGCACGGCTGGATCGAATACGACGGCCAGCGCATGGAGATCGACCGAACCGAGACCTACGGCACCAAGGACCGCTCCTGGGGAGTCCGCCCGGTGGCCGGCGGCGACAACCGGGGCGCCCCCCAGCCGCCGCGGGCCATGGGGCTGTTCTTCTTGTGGGCCCCGCTGCACTGGGACGATATGTGCAGCCACTACCAGCTGTTCGAGGACACCCTGGGCCGCCCCCGGTTCCACGTGGGCGCCTTCTTGCCCGCCTACGACTCCCTGGCCGACAACCCCGGCGTGGAGGATCCCGGCGTGGAGCCCATGCACCGCCTCGAGCACCAACTGGAGTTCGAGCCCGGCAGCCGCATGATCAAGAGCGCCACTTTGGCCATGACCTCGCTGGTAGACGACACCCGCCATGAGATCACCTTCGACAAGCAGTTCACCTACCGCATGAAGGGCATCGGCTACAGCCACCCCACCTGGTCGCACGGCGACTGGAAGGGCGAGCTGGCCATGGAGGCCGAGCGCTGGAAGCTGGCCGACGTCGACGACAACGCCTTCGAGAACCAACACGTGCAGCACCTCATGAAGGTCCGCATGGGCGACCGCCAGGGCATAGGAGTCCTAGAGCAATCCATATTCGGCCCCTACCGCCCCTACAACCTAGAAGGCCACATAGCCCCCGCCAGCTAGCGCAGGTAGGCGTCGCCGCCGTCGATGTTGACGGTGGTGCCGGTGATGTAGCCGGCGGTGTCGCTGCATAGGAAGGCGACTACTCGGCCGACGTCGATTTCGGCGTCCCCTACCCGTTTGAGGGCGAATCGCTCCTGAAGGGCGGCAAAGCCGTCGGGGTTGAAGCCTTTCCAATTCTCCATGGCCGGCGACATGGCTACCGGCATCAGGGTGATGGCCCGGATGCCGTCGGCCCCCCACTCCATGGCTGCCGCCCGGGTGATCGACTGGATGGCCGACTTCACCCCGGCGTACACCCCCATGCCGCTGGGGTCGGTCTTGAGGCTGGAGCCCGATCCCTGGTTGATGATCACCCCGCCGTCTTTCAGGTACGGATGGCACAGCCGCATGAATCGGATGGAGGCCAGCGCACCCGAGGTCCACGCCGCCATGCACGCCTCGTCGCTCACCTCCAGCAAGTGCCCGTGGGGCACCTGCTGGGCGTTGTTCACCAAGATGTCCACGGTGCCGAAGTGCTCCACCGTTTGCTCCACGCACGCCTGGATCTGGTCCAGTTCGTTCACATCGCACACCAGCGCCAAGGCCGAACCGCCCCGCTCGGTGATCTCGGCCGCCACGGCCTGCACCTTCGACTCGGTCCGGGCCGCCACTGCGACCCCCGCCCCCTCAGCCGCCAAGGCCAAGGCGATGCCCCGACCCACTCCCTGACCCCCGCCGGTAACGATGGCCGTTTTCCCGTCAAGCATTCCCATGGCGTCGAACACTAGTGGGCAACCAGCAATGAGCGGAGAGGGTGGGATTCGAACCCACGAACCACCTTGCGGCAGTTACTTCCTTAGCAGGGAAGCGCCTTCAACCGGACTCGGCCACCTCTCCAGGACATCCCACCCTAGCGGTTCGCCACCAGCAGGGCTCTATAGATTGCGGGGAAGCAACGGGACCCTGTCAACCAAAGGCATAAACAAGCGACGTTCCCCAAACCGTGAGCATGACCCCAACAAGGAGGCCCACATAGAGGCGCATCTGCTTGCCGATAGCTGAGTCAATATACGCACGCAGCTTGACGAACTCCGCCTGGAACTCGCTTCGCAGGCTGTTCCCAAGCGCCTTCAGGTCTTCCTTGGTGGCGAGTTCGGTCCTCAAGATGTTCTCAAGAGTGCTCAGGTCTTCCTTGGTGGCGAACGCCTTCAGGTCTTCCTTGGTGGCGAGCTGGTCGCGTCCTTCGGTGAGGAGACACTGCATGAGAGTTTCTGTGGACTCCTCTCCTATGGTGGCGACCAGTCGGTTCACCAGCTCTCTACGCTCGATCTCGGTGACCGGCATCTCGGGTTCCTTTCTTCAAATCAGAGGGAACCCTTGATCCCCTATTACGGGATCGATGCCGGTTCCGATAGCTTCTCGGACAATAACTACTCGTCACTGCGAATGCAACGGCTTATGACTCCCTTTGACACCGAAATCACCGATCGGCTGCTGTCCACCACTCGGTCGGTGCGGCGTCGGCTGGACTTCGACCGGGCGGTGGATCCCGACATCTTGCGGGAGTGCGTGGGCCTGGCCTCATATGCCCCCAACGCGTCCAACGCCCAGGACTGGCGCTGGGTAATCGTGACCGATCCCGAATCTAGGGCGGCTATCGCCGATCACTATCGAGCGGGCATCGTTCCGCCCATGGAGGAGCTCTTGGAGCGGCGGCAGGCCGATGGAGATGCCGCCGGAGTCCGCCACTCCGAGGCAGTGCTCTACCTGGCCGAGCGCTTCCACGAAGTGCCCGCCCTGGTCATCCCCTGCATCCAGGGCCAGCTCGACCCCGACCTTGATCTCGCCTGGACGGCCAGCCTGTTCGGGTCGATCCTGCCCGCGGTATGGAGCTTCCAGCTTGCCCTTCACAGCCGGGGCCTAGCCTCCACCTTCACCACCGCCCACCTGCTGGCCGCCGACGAGGTGGCCGCCTTGCTCAACATTCCCGACGACTACCTCCAAACCTGCCTCATCCCGGTGGCCTACCTGCTGGGCGACGACCTCAAGCCCCCCACCCGCAAAGACCCCGACAAGATCATCGCCTGGAACCGCTGGGCCTAAACCGCCCCGTCGACCCCACCTCTAGACCACTAATCTCCCTCTCGGAGGGATGGCAGAGCGGACGATTGCAACGGCCTTGAAAGCCGTAGGGCCTTCCGGGGTCCCGGGGGTTCGAATCCCCCTCCCTCCGCAATGCGGCATTCGCCTATTGCCACCTCAAGATGCCGAGGCCCACTGCGGTGACCACGGCTTGGAGCTTGTTCTGAGCATCGAGCTTCTGACGGAAATTGCGAATGTGGTTGAGCGCAGTGTGCTCGCTGACGCCGATCTCTGCCGCAATTGCCAAGGTGTCCTTTCCCAATGCCACCAGATGCAATACCTCTACCTCCCGCGGCGTTAGCATGCCCGCACCGCTCGGGTCGGCAATCACTACTGGATATTCAGGTTCCAGTCCCTGACCGTCGTCAACCAGATACAAGAGCAGAGGTGTGCCGCCCTCGACATCCCATACCAACATGGGCGTCTGCGAGATCAGCTTGGAGGGCTCCGACACATCATGTACCGGCAGGTATGGCGCTTCCGGGACCTCGCCGGTGGTCAGAGCCGTTACGAGTGCCCCGACGTCCTGACCCTCAGAAGCAAATCCCAAGGGATCGAGGTCGAAATCCACCTCGCCGCAGTGACGACCCAATACCTCATCGGCGGAGTGTCCCAACATCCGCTCGGCGCTTTGATTCCAGAACACAATGGTCTGATCCGAAGACACGGCGTAAGCTCCGAACCTAGATGTTGCAAAGACTTGGAAGATGTCATCAAGCGTCACAAGCGCTCACCTGAGAGAAACCATCGGAGAAAAAGGAATCTTAGTTGAGCCTTCCAAACGAAACGGAAGTCAACCCGATGGAAAAGGCAATAGTCAGATGCATGACAATCTGAACGTACTCAATTGAACTCCCCAATACTTCAATATCATTTATTGCTTTGTTGCTTCGGAACATAAGCGTCCAATGATTTGCTTATGAGCAGGTAATGGCCCATCTTGCAAAAAAATGCCCTTTAGTTTTAGTCGTATAACATTTGTGAAACTGGGAAGAAAGAGAGATTGAAGACAATGACCGTTCCCGCATGGTCCCAACCCCGCGTCGCCATCGTGACTGGTGGCGGCTCCGGCATTGGCGCGGCCGTAAGCCAGCGGCTGGCCGCTGACGGTGCCGCCGTTGCCGTATTCGACCTCAATGGCCAATCAGCCGCCGGGACCGCCGCGATCATCGAGGGTGCGGGCGGCAGCGCCATAGCAGTGGCTTGCGATGTGGCCGATCGGGCGTCGATCGAGGCCGGTGTCGCCGAGACCTCCGACAAACTCGGAAGCCCGGCGATTCTGATCAACAACGCCGGCATCACCCCCTTCGAGCGTTTCCTAGAGATCTCCCGGGAGTCCTTCGACCAGGTGATCGCAGTCAACCTGCGGGGCACATTCGAGTTCTGCCAGGCAGTCATCCCCCACATGGTGCAAGAGGGCTGGGGCCGAATCGTCAATATCTCATCATCGAGCGCTCAGACCGGGAGCTTTGGCCACACCCACTACTCGGCATCGAAGGCAGCGGTCTTCGGCTTGACCAAGTCGCTGGCCTTGGAATTCGGACGCAAGGGCATAACCGTCAACGCCATTCCCCCCAGCTTCATCGAAACACCCTCGCTTCACCGGGCTGCCGATGGCGGCCAGTTAGGCGACGGAATCGATCAGCACATCCCCACCACCCCGGTGCGCCGAGTGGGCCAGCCCGATGACATCGCGGCGGCCTGCGCCTATCTGTGCCGCGACGACGCCAGCTATGTCACCGGCCAAATACTCGGCGTGAACGGCGGCCGGGTCATCGGCTGACCTCAAGGCTAAGCAGGGCAATAGCCTGAACCCGGCAGCAGCACGCTGCAAAAAGCACAACCATGAACCTGCGACGACTCCTCAAGAGCCACTTGGCGCCCTACCGCCGGGCGATCGTGTTCGTGCTGGTACTTCAGGCCGGTCAAACCACCGCCGGCCTGTTGCTGCCCGGACTGAACGCCACCCTCATCGACGAGGGCGTACTCCTCGGCGATCAGGCTGTGATCTGGCGAATGGGCGTCATCATGTTGCTGGTCTCTTTCGTGCAGGTCGGTCTGCTGACCGGGGCAGTCTGGTACGGGTCGAAGGTGGCCATGGCGTTCGGCCGAGACGTGAGGCGCGATGTGTTCGACCGGGTCACGCGCTATTCAACCCGTGAGATCGGCCGATTCGGCACCCCGTCGCTCATCACCCGCATAACCAATGACGCCCACCAGATCCAAACGTTGACGGCGATGGTGGCCACCATGATGATCACCGCCCCGCTAACCATGATCGTCGGCATCGTGCTTGCCGTTCGAGAAGACGCCGGGCTGTCGGTGCTGCTGTGGGTGGTCATCCCTTTGGAGATCATCGTCATGGGCTCGATCATCGCCGCCATGAACCCGGCGTTCCAGAAGATGCAGGAGCGAATCGACCGGGTCAATGCCGTGCTGCGCGAGCAGATCACCGGGGTCCGCGTGGTGCGGGCCTTCACCCGCGAGCCGGTGGAGAGCACCCGATTCGCCGAAGCCAACGACCGGCTCACCGCCACATCGATGCGGGCGGCCCGGCTCATGGCCGCCACCTTCCCGGCAGTCACACTGCTGGTGAACCTGTCGAGCGTGGCCCTCTTGTGGATTGGCGCCGACCGCATTGAAGACGGATCGACTCAGATCGGGTCGCTGGTGGCCTACATCACCTATCTCCTCCAGATTCTCCTCGCCGTCACCATGGCCGCCTTCATGGTGTCGATGATTCCCCGGGCCGCGGTCGCCGCGGAGCGCGTTGTCGAAGTGCTCGACACCGAGTCTTCGGTGATCCCGCCGGTCAACCCCATTGGAGAGTTCTTCCGACCCGGGACGGTGGAGTTCCGCGATGTCGGTTTCCGATATCCCGGCGCAGAGCACGCCGTGCTCGACAACGTGGCATTCACCGCCCTTCCGGGAGAGACCACCGCCATCATCGGGTCGACCGGCTCCGGAAAGACGACGCTGTTGACCCTCGCCGCCCGCCTGGCCGATGCCAGTACCGGCGAGGTCTCTGTCGGCGGGGTGGATGTCCGCCGGCTCGATCAGACCCTTCTGTGGAGCACCATTGGCTACGTGCCCCAGCGGGCCTACCTGTTCAGCGGCACGGTGGCCTCCAACCTCCGGTACGGACGCCCCGAGGCCACCGACGGCGAGCTGTGGGAGGCCCTGGAGATCGCCCAAGCCGACGGATTCGTCCAGTCCATGCCCGACGGGCTGGCCAGCCCCATCAACCAAGGGGGCACCAACGTGTCCGGCGGCCAGCGCCAACGGCTGTCCATCGCCCGGGCGCTGGTGGCCCAACCGGACGTCTACCTGTTCGACGACTCGTTCTCGGCCCTCGACCTCGCCACTGAGGACCGGCTCCGACGGGCCCTCGAACCCCACACCCGCAACGCCGCCGTCTTGGTGGTGGCCCAGAGGATCTCCACCATCGAAACCGCCGACCAGATCATCGTCCTCGAAGGGGGGATCGTGGTCGGCCAGGGGCGCCACGACGAACTGCTCGCCACGAGCCCCACCTACGCCGAGATCGTCTCCTCCCAGAGAGGAGGTGAGGGGCCATGAGCCAGGATGAACCGGGAGATATTGTGCCCGGCGACGAACCCGGCACGGACGAGCCCCGCCCGGACGGACCCGGCAAAGGCGAGTCAGACGACGAGCAAGCCGACCAAGAAGCCCTCCAGACGTTCGGGCGCGAGGCAATGCGGTTCTCCGGCCGAATGGGCGCGCCGATGCCCGCGGAGGCCACCCGCAACTTCCGGGGCACCGTCGGTCAGCTCGCCAAGATCACCGGGCGGGAGACGCCGGTGCTGATCCTGGTGATCGTGCTGGCGGTGATGAGCGTGAGCCTCACGGTTATCGGTCCCTGGCTCCTCGGCGGGGCCACCGACATCATCGTGAGCGGGGTTCGCGAGGGCAGCATCGACACCAGCCGGCTCCGGGATCGGCTGTTCACCATTGCCGGGGTGTTCGGGGCGGCGTGGGTGTTCGGCTATTCCCAGACATACCTGCTCACCGGCGCGCTCCAGCGGTCGATGTTCCGGCTGCGGGAGACGATCGAGGCCAAGCTCCACCGCCTTCCCCTGTCCTATGTCGACCAGCACGCCCGGGGCGACCTGCTCAGCCGGGTGACCAATGACATCGACAACCTCACGCAGAGCCTCCAGCAGACCATCAACCAAATCCTCACCTCGCTGCTGACGCTCGTGGGGGTGACGGTGATGATGCTGACGGTGTCGCCCTTGCTGGCGCTAGTGGCCTTTGTGACCGTGCCGCTGTCGCTGATGGCCACCCGCCTGTTCGCCCACCGGGCCCGGCCTCGGTTCCTGCGGCAGTGGCGGACCACTGGCGCGCTGAACGCCCAGGCCGAGGATGTGGTCAGCGGCCACGCAATCGTCACTGCATTCGGTCGCCAAGACCAAGAGCGCCGGCGCTTCGAAGCCGAAAACGACCAGCTCTACGACGCCAGCCAATCGGCCCAGTTCCTGTCGTCGACCATGCAGCCGGTGATGATGCTTATGGGCAACCTCCAGTTCGTGGCCGTCGCGGTGGTCGGCGGGCTGCGCATCTCCGGCGGGGCCATCACCATCGGCGACATGCAGGCGATGATCCAATACACCCGTCAGTTCGCCATTCCGATCCAGTCGCTGGCCTCGATGGCCGCCACCTTCCAGTCGGGCATCGCATCTCTGGAGCGGGTGGTGGAGCTGCTCGAAGTCGACGAGATCAGCCCCAACCCCGAGCCGGTGCCCGATCCGCCGCCTACTGCCGGGAGGGTGGTGTTCGACGACGTCCACTTCGCCTACGACCCCGACAAGCCCCTGATAACCGGACTCAACCTCACCGCTGAGCCGGGCCAGACGGTGGCCATCGTGGGCCCGACCGGGGCGGGCAAGACCACGCTGGTCAACTTGCTTTTGCGGTTCTACGAGCTGGATGGCGGGCGGATCATCCTCGACGGGCGCGACATCACCTCACTGCCCCGCCACGAGCTGCGCTCCAAGTTCGGCATGGTGCTCCAAGACACCTGGCTGTTCGGCGACACCATTTGGGAGAACCTCCGCTACGGCAACCCCAACGCCACCGACGCCCAGATTCTCGAGGCCGCCCGGGTTACCTATGTAGACCGCTTTGTCCACTCGCTACCCGACGGGTTCGACACCGTGATCAACGACGAGGGCGACAACATCTCCGCGGGGCAAAAGCAGCTCCTCACCATCGCCCGTGCCTTCCTCGCCGACCCCGCCATATTGATCCTCGATGAGGCCACCTCGTCGGTGGACACCCGCACCGAGGTGCTGATCCAAGAGGCCATGAACGCGCTGCGGGCCGACCGCACCAGCTTCGTCATCGCCCACCGCCTGTCCACCATCCGGGGCGCGGACACCATCGTGGTGATGGACGGCGGCCGCATCGCCGAGCAAGGCTCACACGACGACCTCATGGCCCGCGGCGGCCCCTACGCCAACCTCCACGCCGCCCAATTCGCCGGCGAAGCCACCTGATCGGCGATCTGGCTCCAAAGACGGAGTCAAATGGCGGAGGGGGTGGGATTCTAAGGCTCTGTATATCCCTTGGTCACATGGCTAATGCTGGCGAGTGAGCCGATCTGCCCCACCCAATTGGTGAAGTGCGGGCTCGGGCCAAGTACCAAAAGGGCGTGTGCTTCGACAACAACTGTTTGGGCAGGTGGTGTTGCGGCGGTTCAATAGCTGAGGGTGAGGGTTCCCTTGATGAGGCTGGCGTGGACGTGGGCGAGTACGTCCATTCCCATGATCACGTCGTATCCGGATTGCGCGCGGGCTAGGCCGATTGCGTTGACGGGGACCCAGAGGAACTCGGCCGCGTCGGTGTCCGGTGCGGCGATCCCGATGACCGCTCGGAACAGGTGGGCTGGCTCGGCCACGCCCGAAGCGGTTCTCATCGTGGTGGTGAGATACGGGTCGGCCCCGAACTGCTCGACCACGCTTGGCCCTATGGCGCTGACTTGGGCGCCAGTGTCGACCAGGGCCCGGAACGCGGTTCTGGGTCTTGGCGGTCGGAGCGGGGCATGAAGACCGCGACGTCGATCAGGATTTTGCCGTCCCGCGCTGGGACGCTGATTGTCGGCATCGGTCAGTCGAATGCGAGCGCGAGGATGCCGAGGTCGATGGGCTTCGCTCCGACCTCTATAGCAGAGAAATTGCCGAGCCCGTATTTGTCGCATCCGATTTCATAGGCATCGCCGTCGTCGTTGTAGATGCCGACTATTTCTCCGTCGTGCATCAAAGCGATCTTCCCCCTGTGGTCTCGCTCCATGTCCGCTTGGTGCTTGGCGACATATGCCTCGTAATTGGCTTGTGCTTGACCGGGCATCCGAGACGCCTCCTGTGCTGTTGCCGGACTCAAGCGTATCGCCCGGCGGGGCGGGGCTCAACGAACGGCTTTGCAGGGCAGGTGGCCGGGAGGGCGGGTCGTCCCCGGTCGGGGGCCGCTCTGGTAGGGGGGCGCCGGGCATCCGAGCAGCTCTGAGGGGTGCGGGCCTGCCCGGTGCCCGGTCACAAGTCCAAGCCGAGGCCGGCGGGGCCGGCGGTCGGGGCCGGCGGTCGGATTGATCAGGAAATCCTGGCGGCATGGAGGCGGGCAAGACTGTCTTATGCCCGCAATAGGGGTGAGGTGGTTCTTGCACTGGGAGCCCTATTGCCTGTTAAGGGGCTCTACGCGACGAGGCTGGGACGTCGGGTTCTGATTCTTGTGACGGGTTGAGTTTCGCGTGGTTTTTGTCCGGCTGCCGGGAGTATGCTGAGCTTCCCCCCTATTCGTGGAGAGTTTGTTTTTGAGGGTTGGGGGTGTTGGCTTGTTCGTATTCTATGGGTGGGACCATTCCGATTGCGGAGTGGAGCCGGTGCTGGTTGTACCAGCCGCTGATCCACATGGCGATGTCCTGGCGGGCTTGGGTTCTTGTGGTCCAGCGGCGCCGGTCGATGAGTTCGTGTTGGAGTGTGGAGAAGAACGATTCTGCCGGGGCGTTGTCCAAAGCGTTGCCGGTGCGCCCTGTTGAGCGCTGTATGCCGAGCCGCCGGCAGGCCTTCGCGAAGGCTTCGGCCGTGTATTGGGATCCCTTGTCGGAGTGAAAAATGACTCCTTTGATATCGCTTCCTCTGGTGGCGACGGCCATGTTGATGGCCTGTTTGGCCAACTCGGCGGTTGGATAGTCGTTGGAGGTGGCGAAGCCGAGCATGCGCCGCGAGCACAGGTCCTCGACTGTGGCTAAGAACACTTTGCCCTCGGCGGTGGGGACTTCTTTGAAGTCCCCGCACCATTTCTGGTTGATCGCTTGGCGCTGAAGTCGCGCTTCAGCAGGTCCGTCGGGGCCGCGGCGCCGGGGTTTTGGCTGGTGAGGCCCCTGTAGCGCCGTTTGGGCCGGGCGCACAGGCCCTGGCGGGCCATCGAGGCCTCCACAGTGGTCTTCGACACCGACAGCCCGTCTCGGCGCAGCTGGGCTCTCACTCTGGGCGACCCGTAGGTGCCCTCGGACACCTCGAACGCCTTTTTCACCTCGGCATCGACCGCCTGTCGGCGGAGCTGCCGGGCGGTAACAGGCCGGTTCAGGTGCTTGTAGAACGTCGAGGGCGAGATGCCCAGCGCCCGACAAGACACCGCGTGAGGCACACCGTGGCCGGTCCTTTGGGAGGCGATGAACTCTGCGGTCACCGCGTCGCCTCGTTGACCCAAAGGACCACGGATCGTTTGAGGACATCACGCTCCATCTCCAACTCCGCGACCCTCCTGCGGAGCCGGGCCAGCTCGGCCCGCTCATCAGCGGACAGCCCGCCGGCCCGCTCGGCCTGCTCCCGGCGCACCCAGTTGCCCAAAGTGCCCTCGTTGACGCCGAGCTCCCGGGCCACATGGGCCACCGGACGGCCGGTCTCCTTGACGATCCGAACAGCCCCATCACGGAACTCCGAATCGAACCTTCTTCGTTGTCTAGACATCGCATCTCCTTATAGACGATGTCTCCACAAAAAGGGGGGAACCTCATATGCGTAGCCGGTAGTTGTTGAAGTTGCGGAAGCCTCGGGCTGAGCGTTTGACGTCTTTGATCTTGGCGTTGGCGGCCTCGGTGCGCCCGTTGTGGGTGAGGGTGCGGATGCTGGTTGTGATCTCGTCGCGCCAGCGGCCCGGGGTGTGGGCGAGCCGGTGCAGCTCGGGACCGGACTCGGGGGCGGCGCGCCATTCGATGGCGTCGTCGAGGCGGTGTTCGGCTTGTTCGGGGTCTGTGGCTTTGAACACGGACCGGACTTTCTCCTTGGCCTCCCAGCAGTCGGCTGCCTCGTCGTGGGGGTCGCCTTGGTCCAGGGCTGATTGCAGGCGCATGTGGCCTCAAGCGTCGAGGTGCCCGGCGCCTGCCAGCAGGAGTTTGCGGATCCCGTAGAGGGGGTCGCCTTTTCGGCCGCGGTGGCCGGTGGTCTCGTTCTGGGTGCGCTGACGGCACTTGGCCGCCGCCTGGTTCGCCAGGCGCACGATACGGGGACGGGTCCGCGGCGACCTGTGTGCTGGCCGAGAGGCGCCCGGCGCCTATCTCGTGTTCGGCGGCGCTGCGGTAGCCCTCACAGGGATCCACACAGACAACTTCGATAGAGCCGGCCCGCCGGCGGGTGGCCGAAGCCATGGCAGTCTCGTCGAACCCGGCCCGCGCGGACCGCCCGGTCCAAGTCCTCACCCCGCACCCCGGATTCGCACAGGCCCACACCCGCTTGCTCCACAACACCCGCAGCGGCCGCCCGCCCGACGCCGACACATCGCGCAAAACCGGCTCCCGGCGACCCTTGGACCGCGCCCGGTGCCCGCAACCACCGTGACAGGACCCCGTTTTTTGGTCCATCAGATGGACCAACCACAGGGGGTCACGCCACCCGCGCAAGACCAGGGCGATAGCGGAGGCGAAGGTCAAGACCGACAAGGTGGATGCCCGCATCCTTGCGCAGCTGTTGGCGGCGGATTTCTTGCCGGAGACGTGGGTGGCCGACGACCGGACCCGCCGCCGCCGCCGTCTGGTCGCCCAGCGGACAAATCTGGTGAAGCAGCGGACCAGGCTGAAGAACAGAGTGCATGCGATCCTGTCGCGGAACCTGGTGGCGACGTGCCCGCACTCTGATCTGTTCGGAAGCGCCGGCCGCCGCTGGCTCGCCGGCCAGGACCTGCCGGGCGACGAGCGGCGCAACGTCGAGGCGCTCTTGCGCCAGGTCGACTTCCATGGCGCAGAGCTCGCCGAGGTCGAGCAGGACATCGCCGCCGACGCCCTGGATGATCCGGTGATCGCCCGGCTGATGACGGTGCCGGGGATCAACGTGACCGCGGCGATGTCGATTGTTGCCGCGGTCGGCGACTTCTCACGGTTCGAGTCGCCGGACCGCCTGGTGTCCTACCTCGGGTTGAACCCGAGGGTGTCCCAGTCGGGAAACAGCCCGGCCCGCCCACGGGCGGATCACCAAAGCCGGACGCGGCCAAGTCCGAGGCATGCTGGTCGAGGCAGCGTTCTCCGCGGCGCGAGCCCCCGGGCCGCTGCGGGCGTTCCACCGGCGCATCAACCAGCGCCGCGGCTTCCAAATCGCCACCGTCGCCACCGCCCGAGAAATGGCGGTGCTGTGCTGGCGCCTGGTCACCAAAGGCGAGGACTACGCGTTCGCCCGCCCCAGCCTGGTCGCGCACAAGCGCCGCGGCCTCGAGCTCGCCGCCGGACCCGAGTCCCGCCGCGGGCCGACCGCCGGTCCGTCGCGCGACTACCACATCAAACATCTGAGCGACGCCGAGAAGGCCTTCGTGGAGCAACAAGAGCGGGCCTACGAGGTCCTCGTCTCCCACTGGCAGCCCCAAAAACCCGCACCCCCTTCTTGACAATTGCATCCGTGGTGTAGACCACCCGGCGCAGCTCGGCGGGGAACTCCAAAAACGGTGTGAACTCGTCCCAGGACTGTCGCCATGAGCGGATCATGGCCGGGTAGGTGTCCTCCCAGTTTTCGGCGAAGGCCTCGAAGAGCGCCTCGGCGGCCCCTGTGGTGGGGGCGGTGTAGATAGCCCGCATGGACTTGGTTATCTGGCCCCAGTGCTTCTTGGAGGCGTAACGCAGGCTGTTGCGCGCCATGTGCACCACGCAGGTCTGCACCGTGGCGTCGGGCCAGGTGGCGCGGATCGACTCGGGCAGTCCCCGAAGCCCGTCGCAGCACACGATCAACGCGTCGGCCAGGCCCCGGTTGCGGAACTCGCCCAGCATTGCTGCCTGATGCTTGGCCACCGTCGCCGCCGGCAGGGCCCAGCCACAGTCCCAGCACGTCGCGCTCGCCTTGGACATCCACGCCGATAGTCACATAGACGGGCCGGTTGGCGACCTGGGAGTCGCGGACCTTGACCACTATCGCGTCGATCAACAGAACCGGATACACCGCGTCGAGGGGCCGGTTCTGCCACACAGCCATGTCGGCGACGATCTCGTCGGTGATCTTGGAGATCGTCTCCCGGCTCACCGACGTGTCGTAGATCTCCTCGAGGTGCGCCTGGATCTCGCCGGTGGTGAGGCCGGTGGCGTACAGCGAGATCACATTGCCCGACAGGCCGTCCAAGCGGCGCTGGTGCTCAGGCGCCCGTCACCGGCTCGAAAGTCCCGGCGCGATCGCGAGGCACCGCCAGATCGATCTCGCCGATCTCGGTGGCGGTCCGCTTGGGCGAAGAGCCGTTGCGCGAGTTCGGAGTCCCGCGCCCGGCACGATCGTGGCGCTCATAGCCCAAGCGGCAGTTGGGCTGCCAGTATTCATGGGGCGATAGCGACAGGCCATCGACGGTGGCCGACCCGAAGGTGGGGGCGTATTTGAAGGTGCGGGGGTCGTCGGCGTACTTGCTCTGGATGTTGCGCAGCCGCTGGTCGATGCGATTCAGTTCCTCCCGACCCACTGATTGGTGATGGCCGCCTCCCAGGCATCGAACTCGTCATGCCAGGCGGGATCCAGGAACTCCTTGTAGGCGCGGGTCAAGGCGCCGACATGGGTATCCGAAGACAAGACCGTTTATCGCCCGCCGGTCTGCTTTCGGGCCATGCCCAAGCCCATTGCACCTTGATCTGGGCTGTTATGGTCGCTCCTCTTTCTTCGGAAGCAAGTAGATTGATGGCACGCATCGACTCCTAGGACTGAAACGGGGATCGCCAGATCGTGCAGACGGCAGCAGAATCCTTTCAGATAGCTCTGAACCATCGTGAGCGGGTGCTTGCCTCGTGGGATGACCCTACAGACTGGGCCATCCTCGCAACTTTTGGCTTCTACTGCCTGGAAGCATGCGTTGCGGCTGTTGCATTGCACTTGGGGATGCCTCGTCCCAACACCCATCCCAAGAAGGTGCAAGAAGCTAGACAATTTGCCTCGGTACATGGTCTGCCAGATGTTGGGGATTTGCTGGTTGACCTGAACAACATGCGCAAACACGAGGCTTACGGAGACATTGATCCGCCCGAGAATCTCGACCCTCAAGATGTTGCCACTGAAATTGACGAATACGTCGAGGCCGTGAACAGGTTTCTGACGCCATGACACAGCAGTTGGCGGCAGATAGAGGGGGACGAGCCCCGGAGGTACCTACAAGCTGGCTGGCCGCCGTACAGAGGTGGCCCGATGATGCTGCGCGGAATTGGGCACTCGGCGCCATCGAACAGGCGATGGCCAATGAGACAATTCAAGCCATCGTCGCCACCGGATCCTCTGTTCGCGATGTTGAATTCAGCGACGACCTTGATCTCGTATTCGTGTACCACGAATGTCGTCCAGCAATGCCGCGGCCTCCGATCTCAATAGATCTTCGTGGATACGATGAAGCCGAAGTCACGCAGAAACTGGCAGCAGGCCACGACTACCTGTCATGGACCGTTCGATACGGCCAGATCCTGTATGAGCGGGGCGGTTGGTGGACAAGTCTCAGAGCAGACTGGAACGACCGCCTCTCATTGCCTTCAGTGACCGAGGCCATTGCACGGGCCGAGAAGGCGAAGTGCTTTTCGATGGAGTTACGCGAGGCTGGTGACGAAGACGCTGCTGACGAATTGCAGTTGTCCAGTTTGACTCACATTTGCCGGGCCGAACTGAGTCGCGCACACGTATTTCCGAAGTCGCGCCCAGAACTCGATGGTCAATTGCGGGAGATCGGCCAACATAGGCTCGCTGATCAACTCTCGGGCGCACTAGAGAGCCGACGGGCTAGACAACGTATCCAGCGTTAACTGGTCAACGGGCGGCTACATCTCGAAACTGGTGGTCCATGGATTTGGTGGAGGCGTGATGTTGGATTCGCGCTGATGGTGTTTGTTGGTTTCGGGCTTCGAACTCGACGGGTGTGGGGGGTCGGCGACCCCTGAGGTCGGGGTCGCCCCCAGGGGTTAACGAGCTGCCCCCGACCAGGCACCCGCAGAACACCCCGGTACGCCCCATCCCAGGGCGTACCCCGCGGGCTAGATCATGTAGTCGGCCCATTCGTCCATGCCCGGGCGGCGGCGGTCGAAGAGGTCGGTGCGCTTGTAGGCGCCCTCCACGCCGTCCACGGCATGGGCCAGGCACGCCTCGGCGACCTCGCGGGCCACTCCGGTGTCGGCGCACCAGTCCCGGAAGCTGCTTCTGAACCCGTGGGGCACCGCGCCGAGTTCGAGGTCTTTGGCCAGCTTGGACATAGTGGCGTTCAACATCTCTTTGCCGGTTGGGTTTGGGAACACCAGTCCCGTCTCGGGGGAAAGGGAGCGGGCCTGGGGCAGGACGTCCAGCGCCGAGTCGCTCAGCGGCACCCGGTGCTGTCTCCCTGCTCTCATGCGATGAGCGGGGATCGTCCACTCCCTGTTCTTCAGGTCGAACTCCGGCCAGACGGCGCCGAGCACCTCGCCTGGACGGCTCGCGGTCAGCACCAGGAATCGGAATGCGAGCTTCGTCGAGTCCCACGCACCAGACTCCTGGATCTTTTCCAGCGCGCCCTTCACCTCTTTGTGGGGCAGGGCCGGGAAGTGGTTCTTGCTGGCGGATTGGCGGGGCAGCACCGGTTCGAGCGAGTCGCCTGCTGGGTTGTCCGCCCGGTTGCCGTTGGCGATGGCCCAGGCCATGACCGCTTTGATCCGGTTCCGGACCCTTCGGGCGGTCTCTGGCTTGGTGTGCCAGATCGGCGTGAGCACCCCCAGCACGTCGGCGGAGGGGGTGGGATTCGAACCCACGGTGGCTTGCGCCACACACGCTTTCCAAGCGTGCCGATTCGGCCGCTCTCGCACCCCTCCGGGGAGTAGAAATTTACCGCACACCGACGGGCGGTCCTGCACCGGTTGCCGCTATCGTGTGGGTATCTGGGTCGTGGGCCCGGTTTGGAATGTGATGGTCGGGTCCTGTGCAACGCCAGCCCGTGAACCGAGTCAGGGCCGGGAGGCAGCAGCTCTCAGCGGATCCTGGAGTGTGCCGCAGATCGCCTGGCCATCACTTTCGAGACCGAGACGCAGGGCCGGCTTCAGCCCTGTTGTCGCTCAGCGTGAGTAAAGTCGGCGCAATGGCCCATCAGGCGCTCTATCGACGGTACCGACCGGGTTGCTTTGGCGAGTTGCGCGGGCAAGAGGCCGTAGTTCGAGCCCTTCAGAACGCGGTCCAGCAAGGTCGGGTCGGCCATGCCTATCTTTTCAGCGGCCCCCGGGGAACGGGCAAGACCAGCACGGCCCGCATCCTGGCCAAAGCCCTCAATTGCACCGAGTTGAGCAGCGATGGCGAACCCTGCGGCCAGTGCCAGTCCTGCACGGAGATCGCCAACAACACCTCCTATGACCTCATCGAGTTGGACGCCGCCTCCAACAACAAGGTGGAAGACGTTCGCGACCTCATCTCCCGGGTGGCGATAGGCAACCCCGGCAAGGCCAAGGTGTACGTGCTGGACGAGGTCCACATGCTCACCACCGGTGCCGAGAACGCCCTTCTCAAGACGCTTGAGGAGCCCCCCGATCACGTGGTGTTCGTGCTCTGTACCACCGAGCCCCACAAGGTGGTCCCCACTATCCGCAGCCGCACCCAGCACCTGGAGTTCAACCTCATCGACGGCGACGTGCTGGCCGACCACGCCCGCTGGGTGGTGGATCAGGCCGGTCTGGAGGTAAACGAAGACGCCATCGACCACGCCGTCCACCGAGGGGCCGGATCAGCTCGGGACACGCTGTCGGCCCTCGACCAGATCGTGGCCGCCGGCGGAGTGGGAGATCGACTCGACGCAGTAGACGCCATCGTGGAGGCCCTGGGCGGACAGGACTACGGCCCTGCCTTCGTTGCCATTCATGAGACTCTGCGGTCTGGGCGGGAGCCCCGAATCATCGGCGAGGCGTTGCTCGACCGCCTCCGCAACGCCTTCTTGGCCGCGATGGGCGCTGATTTGAGCCATCTCACCGACGCCCAACAGGAGAGCGCCCGCTCCACTGCTGCGCTGATTCCCCCCGCCGGGCTCACCCGCGCCCTGGAGGTGCTGGGCACCGCGCTGGTGGACATGCGCCAAGCCCCCGATCCGCGGATCGACTTGGAGGTGGCCTTGGGCCGGCTGACCCGCCGCGACCTAGACACCGACCTCAATGCCCTGTTGGAGCGCATCGAACGACTGGAGCGGTACGGCACGGCCTCGCCGGGAGGCGCTCCCGGCGGCGATGCCGCTGCCTCTGGTTCTGCGGTCGCTCCACCTCCCCCCCCGCGCAGCGGAGGTCCCGCCAGTGGGCACGAGCGAGCCCGTGCCGCCATCGCCCAGATACAGGCCAAACAAAGCGAGGCCCCGCCCCCTTCAACCCCGCCCTCCACCCAAACCACCGAATCGGAGATCTCGCCACCCGCTGATCGAGCCCCCCGGCCCACGTTGGGGGCAGTGCGGGCCGGCAAGGTCCCCGCGGCCACATCAGAAGGGCCCGAGCCCGCAGATGCCACTTCGACCCCTGCTTCACCGGCAGAGGTCAACGAGGCGCTGCCCAGTCGTGAGGAGATCGTCATTGCGTGGGCCGACGCCATCTTGGGCAGTCTCTCCAACAAAGTGCGGGTTCGCTTCCAGACCGGGCGGTTCTTGGCCAACGAGCCCGATTCCGTGGTGTTCGCCCTTGACAATCAGATCCATCTGAACCGCTGCGAAGAAGTCCGCACCGAGGTGGACAACGCCCTTTTGAACCATTTCGGGCGGCCCGTGCCCATGCGCTTGGTCATTGACGACGACAGCACCGCCCCGCCCCCTGACCAACAGCCCGTGCGGTTGCACCCGACACCTTCTGATCGCGACGAGGCCGAGGCCATCGATCCCGACGAGCTCATGGACGAGGAGACCATCACCCAGGAGGCCATTTCCTCACTGATGGAAGCGTTCCCCGACTCCGAACTCGTCACCTTCGACCCGCCGGCTGCATCCAGCCAACAGGGCTCTGGGCAGTAGGGCCTAGGCAACGGGGATCGAAGGGCCGAGCATGGATAGCGTCTATACCGTCCCGGTTCAGGTTCTGATCGATGAATTGGGCCGGCTCCCCGGAATCGGGCCGAAGTCAGCCCAGCGCATCGCCTTTCATCTGCTGAAGGTCTCCCAACAAGACGCCTTGAGGCTGGCCGAAGCCATCAAGGAGGCCAAGGCGCGGACTCAATTCTGTCAGCGGTGCTTCAACATCAGCGAGCATACCGAGTGCGAGCTGTGTTCCGACCACCGGCGCGATCCGGCCGTCTTGTGCGTGGTGGAAGAACCCCGCGACATCGTGGCGTTGGAGAAGACGAGGGAGTTCCGGGGCCGCTATCACGTGCTCGGCGGCGCCATCAATCCCATCGAGGGCATTGGCCCCGACCAACTCCGCATCAAAGAACTGCTGGGCCGCATCGACGACGAGAACGTCACCGAGGTCATCTGCTGCACCAACCCCAACATCGAGGGCGAGGCCACCGCAATGTATTTGGCCCGGCTCATCGAGCCGCTCGGGGTGGCCGTTACCCGCATCGCCAGCGGTCTCCCGGTGGGCGGCGATCTGGAGTACGCCGACGAACTCACCCTCAGCCGGGCCTTGGAAGGACGCCAGCGTATCAACGCCAGCTAACCACCAGTCCCTTAACACAAGACACCGCCTTAGCGAGCCGGGCGGGGGGCATTGGGAACCGGCACGCTCAAGGCGGCGCTTGTTTGTTGCGATTACATTACAAAGATGACGAATCGAAGTCAAGTCATCGGAGGATTGTAACAATCAAACCCGTACTAGCAGGGCGTCTCCTTGGCCTCCACCGCCGCATAGTGCAGCCGCCCCCACACCGCCGCCCCGGCGACGCAGCTCGTGCATCAGCGAGAGCACGATGCGGTTTCCGCTGGCCCCGATGGGGTGCCCCAAGGCGATGGCGCCTCCGTTCACGTTCACCACGTCGTCTGAAATCCCCAGATCAGCCATGGAGGCCAGCGCCACCGCCGCGAACGCTTCGTTGATCTCGAACAGGTCCACGTCGCCGAGGCTCAAGTCGGCCGACTTGAGCGCCTGGAAGATGGCCCGCGACGGCTGGGTGAGCAGCGAGGGATCAGGTCCGGCTACTTGTCCGTAGCCCAGATAAGTCCCCAGCGGCTCTATCCCGAGCTGTTCGGCCCGCTCCCGGCTGGCCACCACCACCGCACTGGCCCCATCGGATATCTGGGAAGCGTTGCCCGCGGTGATGTTGCCCGATTCGGCAAACGCTGGCCGCAGCCGACCAAGCGCCTCCGCGCTCACGTCCGGTCGAACCCCCTCGTCGGCCATTACCGACACCGGATCGCCTCGGCGCTGGGGCACATCCACCGCTACCAGCTCGTCGTCGAACAGGCCCGCACTTGCCGCGGCCGCGGCCCTCTGGTGCGACTGCGCCGAGAATACGTCTTGGGGCTCGCGGGGTAGCCCGCTCGAGGCGGCGTACTTCTCGGTTCCGGTTCCCATCGCGCAGCGGTCGAAGGCACAGAACAGCCCGTCGTACATCATGGAGTCCACCAAGTCGCCGTCGCCTAGGCGATAACCCTCCCGAGCCCGGGTCAAAAGATAGGGCGCCTTGGTCATGGACTCCATCCCCCCGGCCACCACGATCTCGGCATCGCCGGCCAAGATCATCTGATGGGCCAAATAGATGGTGTTGATTCCCGACAAGCACACCTTGTTCACCGTGGTGGCCGGCACCGTCATGGGTATTCCCGCCCCCACTGCGGCTTGGCGAGCGGTGGCCTGGCCCTCCCCGGCCAACAGCACCTGGCCCATGAACACGTAGTCCACCTGCTGGGGTGCCACTCCTGCTCGGTCCAGTGCGGCCCGAATGGCCCGCGCCCCCAACTCGGTTCCCGACAACGACGCAAATCCACCCGACATCTTCCCGATGGGGGTCCGGGCCCCGGCCACGATCACCGTCTTGCTCATTGCATCCCCTTTGCAGGTTCGTCTCCGCTGCCGAACAGGATACGGTCAGGGCGTGCGGATCCACTTGGTCGACGGCACATACGAGCTGTTCCGCTACCACTTCTCTCCCGGCAACCGCGACCCGAAGCGGGGAGCGGCCCGGGGCGTGGTCCACAGCATGCTCCAACTCGTCTACGACGGGGCCACCCACGTCGGAGTGGCCACCGACCAGGTAATCGAGTCATTTCGCAATGACTTGTGGCCCGACTACAAGACCGGCGAAGGGGTGCCGCCCGAACTGATGGTCCAGTTCCCCCTGGTCGAAGAGGCCTTGGCCGCAGCCGGTTTCTGCGTGTGGCCCATGGTCGAGCACGAGGCCGACGATGCCATGGGGGCTGCCGCCCGCAAAGCCGTGCTCGATCCGACCGTGGAGCAGGTGCTGATCTGCACCCCCGACAAGGACCTGGCCCAATGCGTCACTCCCGACGGGCGCATCGTGCAATACGACCGCCGCCAGCGAAAGCTCATCGACCACCGCGGGGTGGTGGATAAATTCGGGGTGCTCCCTGAGTCCATCCCCGACTACTTGGCCTTGGTGGGCGACACCGCCGACGGCTTCCCCGGACTGCCCGGATGGGGGGCCCGATCAACCGCGACGGTCTTGTCCCACTATCGCCACTTGGAGAACATCCCCGACGCCGTGGGCCAGTGGGAGGTGAGCGTGCGTGGCTCGGCCAAGCTGGCCTCCACCCTGGCCGAGAACCGGGAGCTGGCCACGCTGTTCCGGAAGGTGGCTACCATCGCCGATGATGCCCCCACCTTCAGCCGCCTCGACGAGCTGGCCTGGGCCGGCCCGACAGCCGAGTTCCCCGAGTTGATGGGCAGAATGGGCGGCGAGCACCTAATCGAGCGGGCTGAGAAACTGAAGGCCCGGATCGGGCAAGGCTGAAAGGAACAACCACCCATGCGCACTGCGGTCACCGAGATGTTCGACATCGAGTTCCCGATCTTCGCCTTCACCCACTGCCGCGACGTGGCGGCCGAGGTCAGCCGGGCGGGCGGGCTGGGAGTCTTGGGCGTTGTCGGACACAGCGATGAGAATCTGGACACCGACCTGGCCTGGATCCGAGAGCAAGTGGGCGACCGGCCCTTCGGCGTCGATCTCATCGTTCCCGCCCGGTATGAGGGCGCCGACCAAGGCGGACTGGACACCGATCAAGTGAAGGCGCTCATTCCCGAGGAGCATCAGCAGTTCCTCGACGAGATGCTCGACCGCTACGACGTGCCTGCACTGCCCGAAGACGACGGTCCGACCCAGAACTGGGGCCCCGCGGCCCCGCTCTCGGGCCGCCGAGCCGACCGCCAGCTAGAGATCGCCTTGGCCTATGAGCCCGCCTTGGTGGCCAATGCGCTGGGCCCGCCACCCCCGGAGATGATCGCCCAGAGCCAGGCCGCTGGGGCCAAGGTGGCTGCCTTGGCCGGCCGGGCCGTCCACGCCGAGCGCCACGTTGCCGCCGGCGTCGATCTCATCATCGCCCAGGGATACGAAGCCGGCGGCCACACCGGCGAGATCGGCTCGATGGTGCTCATACCCGAGGTGGTGGACGCGGTGGCCCCCGTGCCGGTGCTGGGCGCCGGGGGCGTCGGCCGCGGCCGCCAGATGGCGGCGGCCATGGCGCTGGGCGCCCAGGGAGTGTGGTGCGGATCGGTGTGGCTGGCTACCGAGGAAGCCGAAACCAGCCCGGCGGTCAAGCAGAAGTTCCTGGCTGCCGCATCATCAGACACCGAGCGGTCCCGCACCCTCACCGGCAAGCCGGCCCGGATGCTGCGATCAGCCTGGACCGAAGAATGGAATCGGGCCGACACTCCCGACCCGCTGCCCATGCCTTTGCAGGTCATCTTGACCGGCGAGGCTCGCCGCCGCATCGACCGGATGTCCCACCATCCCGACAGCGGCGCCCACAAACTGGCCAACTATTTCGTCGGCCAGATCGTCGGCACCATGAACCAAGTCCTCCCCACCCGCCAGGTGGTTTACAACCTCGTCGAAGAGTTCATTACGGCGATCGAGTCCCTCACAACTCAGCTCGACGACGGGTAGAACAGCTCCAAGGCCTCATCAATCGACGTCGCCCGGCGAATGATCCCGGCTTTGCTCTGCTTCACAAACCCAACCTCGACCAGCCGGTCGTGAAACCCAACCAGCGGCTCCCAAAACCCGTCATCGTCCAACAGCACCACCGGTTTGTGCCGCCCGCCTTCGTGCAAGCCCAACTGCGTCCACGTTGCCGCCTCAAACAGCTCCTCCATCGTCCCCAGTCCGCCCGGCAGCGCGCAAAACCCGTCCGACAGCGAGTACATGAGCTGCTTGCGCTCGTGCATGTCGTCCACCAGGTGAAGCTCGGTCAACCCTTGGTGAGCCACCTCGATCTCGTCCAAGAACTTCGGAATAACCCCGATCACCTCGCCCCCCGCGCCCATCACCGCGTCAGCCATAACCCCCATCAGCCCCACTCTCCCCCCACCAAACACCACCCCAATCCCCTCATCAGCCAACCGCCGCCCCAAATCAGCAGCCAACAAGGCATAACCCGGCTCAGTCCCCAGCGAAGAGCTACAAAAAACGGCCACCCGTCTCATTGAACCAGACACCACGCTTCCCTCATAGTAATAATTTGTTTACCCCGAATATTCCTGGCTGCCACCTATCCACACCTGATAGGAATTCCGCAAGTCCCATCGCCGCTCTTCAGAATGTGGAAGACTAAATACCAAGCGCAAACTGTTTGGACTTGTCAGGTTCTGAGCAGGAATGCTATTGATCTTCCAAAACATCTCCTTTTTGGCTTTATGAGAATATGAGCTAGTGAACGGAATCAACTCCTTCACATCTGTCACTTTACCGTTGTCATCCAGCATAGCTGCGTAAGCTTGCAGTTTGTTGATAGCGAGAGAAGCAATCTGAGACCCAAGGCTAGGATGTGAATCTGGAATTTCTACTTCAGCATGTAGTTCTACGAAATGGAAAGGAGGCTTTTCTTGCCCGCCATTTGATGACTCAAATGTTACAGAGCATCTATCAGATAGATCTTCATACTGCGTTTGTTCTAGACACAATACACCGCTATATCTGTCCAAATATTTACGTAGGGATATGTGTTGATGAGGAAATCTAAATGCACCGTCGACAGTGATATCCAAATGCCGATATTCTTCTGTAAATTGCATGTGAGCCCCAAATTGAGCAGTGGAGTCATCCTTATAAACCGTACCTTGATTGTAACCGTGAATCAGGAAGGAGCGACTAATGTCTACTTGTTGGGAGAATTTGCTCGTAACTTCTATATTTAATTGGGAAATCGGAATAGAACCTTTCCAACCCCCAAGAAAGATTTCAAATGGGGCACGTTCTCCAGGTTGCAGTGTTAGTGGCCAATGCCATTGTTCACTTGCTTCTGGATAATCCATGGTCCTAGCATCTACTACTATATCTCTGGCAAACAATTCATTGGATAAATTGTGGATCAACCCACGTACAAATCCATCTTCTGCGGAAATCGTGTCCATGACCACGTCCACGGAATCACTTGATACCTGACTTGACTCCAGTTTGCCAAAGAATCCATGATATCCCAGCGTATGATCAATAACCTCTATTCTAGCAGGACTAACCACTCTATACTTCTCTTTTGTCAAACCGCCTCTCCTATCACAAGAGTTCTCAATCCGTTGAGGAGATTCTAACAAGATACTACTCACTTTTGTTTCTGCTGTTCCATCATATTCTTCGCGCAAGGACAAATTAGGTTTTCCAACCCAAATTGGACTTTGAGAATTCACATAATCAAAGTAGTCGCCATATGGGCGAGAGTATTCATAGGAAAAAGTATACACACCGTCTATCACTTCAGGATATAGTATAGGCACTAATAAGAGTATATAACTTGGATCAATAGTCTTCGAAGTAGCGACTTTGAAATCATCATGCGGAAAGAAAGATGATCCTATCATGTTGGTGCCGTTCTCTTCATTTTGTAATCTAAACGGTATTAGTTCTCGCACGTCAAGTACATCACCATGTCCGATTACCGCTTGATAAATCTTAATATCATCTATGGTATGGTGAACATCACCATCATATAGGTTGGGAAATACAGTTTCAGGTGCATAGTACAGATCGGACGATACAAGAGGTATAAATTTGGATGCTACCGCATCTATATCATTATCTAATATCAAGTAAGTTGGAAATATATATTCAAAACTGTCCTCACTAATCAGGTCAACCCCTCTATCAATTGCATAAAAATCATCCCATTCTTCCAAAGAAAATAACCGCTCATCATATACTATTAGATGTGGATTTACACCACCAACATAATAGTCCTCCGAACCATCAATGTTCCTCGCAAAGGCTCGACTCATGTCTGCTATCTCTACAAAATCAGCATTCACGCTACCGTGGATGTTGCCTTTCGGTTCCCGAGGAAGTGATCTCTCTCCTCTGCTGTCAAACGCGTTAACATATTCTGGATCTAGGTATGTAGGATCCCAAGTCAATTCAATTTCATAAGGCGCATACTCACCAGGCATCATAGTGAGCGGCCAACTCCAACTCCCGGCATGATGTCCGTCTCTAGATTGCAGCGTAACCACGACATTGTTAGCATACTTGCTGTCGGACAAGTTATGGACTAGTCCTCGCGCCACACAATCTCTAATAGTAAGAGAATCAAGCACCACTTCATCTTTGGACTTTGGCGGTGGATCTATTCTGAAGGTATAATAAGGGTAATTGAGAACATCTGTTGTTGCCACATCGTGCTCAGAACTCACCAGTTCTTCTTTGAAAGCAGTTAATCCAGCTAGAAGAGGAGGTTCCCTTCCTGTAACCGGGGTCGCATTGGTCTTAAGATCGTCCACAAAGGTGTCTACTGCTGGATTCAGTGTAACGTCTTCAGGAATGATTATATTTGTCTCAAATGCTGTATTTTTGACGGATTGACCAGCCTGTTCTCCGTTGCAGCCAACAACGACCACGGATATTGCCGTTGCGGATACAATTGCAGCTTTCAATATTCTATTTGTGTGTGTAACGAGAGAGCTGGAAAGGTTCGTACTATTCGAGCGTTGATTGGGAAAAATCACAAATTAATCCAATTGCAATACATTATCGAGATCCCGAACACTGTATACGACTTTCAACTTGGAGACTGTGCCTATCCTGTTCCGTATTGCCATCACGATAAGGAACTGAGTCGTTGAACCACCCTTCTACTATCACATTGTCAGCAGAAAAATTGTGATTACTAATTTCACTCCCAAACGGCTTATAAGTTTCTTCTGCACAGTCTGCGGCCGCAACTTTAGTATCCGAGGATTCAGGCGAAGGGTCTCGGCCAGGGCTGCATCGCACTACTTCCCCGCCTCGAACAGCTCTAATGACAGTATGGTTAGGGCTTACAGATTCAGAAGGCCATATTTCCCAGGTTGTGGTACTGGGCCATTTCTTGGGCCATACAGCAAATCTATTACCACTTGAATCATCGGTGAACGACAAAAAGGCCATGGGAAGTGGTGAAGACGTCGTCCTCACCGTCTGGCCGCCCTGCCCCGACCCCAACTGCAACTTCGCCGTATAGTCATCGCCCCACAAACCCATCAACCCCGCTCCCCACAACACCATCCACCTGCCCCGCCACCAAACCGCCCCCAACACCCACCCGCGGCACACCAGGAACCGGCACACCCACCCCCGACTGCGCCCCAACACCAACCCCCAACACCAACCCCCAACCCGCCCCACAACAACAACCACACCGCCGCGACAACCAACAAACGCCCTGACCGACGCCCACCGAAAAACCGGACCATACGGCCAGACGCTAACCCACACCACACCAACCCCAGCGCCACCCCCCAGCAGACCTGGCGGGACTGACAGTCCCCTGGCCGGTCACCTCGATTGGGCTCATTGGGGAGGCAATCATGCCTTTGACAGAACAGGAAGGTCTCCAGGCAGGGCTAGGCGGTGGTTGCACTAGATGGGGAAAGCCCAACACCACGAAAACGACAAGCCCCATGTAGCCTGTTGCGGCAATGGCCGAGCACTCGATGAAGGATCGACTCAACGACTTGGAGCGCCGCAAGCACGAGGCCCTCCATGCTGGACCTCAGCGGGCGGTGGACCGCCAGCACGAGAAGGGCAAGATGCTGGCCCGGGAGCGCATCGAGTACCTGCTCGACGACGGCTCCTTCCACGAGCTCGACATGTTGGCCCGCCACCGGGCGCTGGACAGCGGCATCGAGGAGCGGCCCTATACCGACGGCGTGATCACCGGCTGGGGCACCATCGACGGCCGCAAGGTGTTTTTGTTCGCCCAGGATTTCACCGTGTTCGGCGGGGCGCTGGGCGAGGTGTTCGCCGAGAAGATCCACAAGGTGATGGACCTGGCCCTGTCGGTGGGCGCGCCCATGATCGGCCTCAACGACGGCGCCGGCGCCCGCATCCAAGAGGGCGTGGTGTCGCTCGACTCCTACGGGGGCATTTTCCACCGCAATGTCAAGTCTTCCGGCGTAATCCCGCAGATAAGCGTGATCTTGGGGCCGTGCGCTGGCGGAGCGGTGTACAGCCCGGCCATGACCGACTTCGTGTTCATGGTGGCCGAGAAGTCGCACATGTTCATCACCGGCCCCGACGTGGTGAAGACGGTCACCGGCGAAGAGGTCACCTTGGAGGATCTGGGCGGGGCCCGCTCCCATTCCACCAAGTCGGGAGTGGCCACCTTCGTAGGCCAGACCGAGGAAGAGGTGCTGGACGAGGTCCGCTTCCTGGTCAGCCTCCTGCCGGCCAACAATCTGGAGGAGCCTCCGCAGGTGGCTGCCACCGACGATCCCGAGCGGCTGACCCCCGAGCTGCGCGACATCATGCCCGACAGCCCCAACCTGCCCTACGACATGCGCCAGGTAATTCAGGCGGTGGTGGACGACGGGGAGTTCATGGAGTACCACGCGAACTGGGCCCAATCCATCGTGTGCGGCTTCGCCCGGCTAGATGGCTACACCGTCGGCGTGGTGGGCAACCAGCCGATGGTGCTGGCCGGAGTGCTCGACATCGAGTCGTCGTCCAAAGCGGCCCGATTCGTGCGGACCTGCGATGCCTTCAACATTCCGCTTCTGACCCTTGTGGACGTGCCCGGATTCCTGCCCGGAGTCGATCAGGAGCACGGCGGGATCATCCGCCACGGAGCCAAGCTGCTCTATGCCTACTGCGAGGCCACCGTTCCCCGAATACAGATCATCACCCGAAAGGCCTACGGCGGTGCCTATGTGGTGATGGACTCCAAGTCGGTGGGCTCTGACCTGTCATTCGCCTGGCCCGGCGCCGAGCTGGCGGTCATGGGCCCGCAAGGGGCAGTGGAGATCATCCACCGCCGGGAACTCCAGTCGGCCGCCGATCCGGTCGCCCGGCGAGCCGAGCTGGTGGACGACTACACCGAGCGCTACGCCAATCCCTACATCGCCGCCGAGCGGGGCTACATCGATGACGTGATCGACCCCGCCGACACCCGGCGCCTGGCCATCGCCGGATTCGCGATGCTCCGCTCCAAACGCGAGGAGCTGTTGCCCCGCAAGCACGGGGTTATCCCGCTGTAGGCGTCCTTGAAGACATGAGCATCATCCAGATCACTCCTCAGCCAACCGAAGCCGAGGTGGCTGCCATTTTGGCAGCCTATGAGGCTCTTTGGCCCCGGCCATCGGGCGAACAGCCTCCCGCTCTTGCCGCTACCCGCTGGCGGTTCAGCGGCCGCTGGTGGACAGCGCCCGCATCCACCCGCCGGAGGAAGCAGACCTTAAGACGATGACCGCAGACCCTGCTCGCCACCGGACGGCCGAGGAGTTGGAAGCCGCTCTCGACCACATTCGCCAAGCCCCCGCCGACCACGGCACCCTCAAGCTCATCGTGCGCCGGCCCGCAGTGAATGAGCGAGAAGTGCTCGAATCCGGTCTGCTCACCCTGGAGGAGGGCCTTGAGGGCGACACCTGGAGCCAGCGGGGCTCAAGCAAGACGCCCGACGGCGGCCCGCTGATCGACGCCCAGATCAACATCATGAACGCTCGCACGACTGCGGCCATAGCCGGGCACATCGAACGATGGGCCCTAGCCGGCGACCAGCTCTACATCGACCTCGACATCAGCTTGGAATCCCTCCCAGCCGGCACTCAACTTGCCATCGGCAGCGCCGTCATCGAGGTCACCGCCGAGCCCCACACCGGCTGCGGCAAGTTCTCCCGCCGGTTCGGCCCCGACGCCCTCCGCTTCGTCAACTCCCCCACCGGCCGTGCCCTAAACCTCCGCGGCATCAACGCCAAAGTCATCCACCCCGGCCCCATCCACCAAGGCGACTCAGTTACCCGTTTGAGCTAGCGCGGCCACGGCGCCGACGGCTGCTTCACCGCCGATTCCAGCCGCGCCAAATATTCATCTCGAGGAATCTCAATCGCTCCCAAGCTCACCAGGTGCTCCGTCGCCCACTGCACATCCAACAGTCGAGCAACTCCACCATGATTCAACCGCCCCACCAACGACACCAACGCTACCTTGGAGGCGTCGCGGTCGACATGGAACATCGACTCACCGGCGAACAGGCCGCCGATCAATACCCCGTACAAGCCGCCCACCAGCTCCCCTTCTTCCGACCACGCCTCCACGCTGTGGGCCCAGCCC
The DNA here is from genome assembly GCA_965208505.1 of Acidimicrobiales bacterium. Classification (GTDB taxonomy): domain Bacteria; phylum Actinomycetota; class Acidimicrobiia; order Acidimicrobiales; family Bin134; genus Poriferisocius. The sequence goes on along the minus strand of OZ242339.1, from coordinate 3,381,642 downwards.
AGCTTGTGCAGCCGCACGTAGGCGTCTCGGATGTCCGGCGAGATCCACCCATGGGGTCGCTCGATCATCCGACAGGCGTCGATGACATCGGCAAAGGCCACATCGGCCGTGATCCGATAGCGGCGCAGCGACCGGCGCAGCGACCGGGTCACCCTAAGGTCATCGAGGGGGATCACTCCTCGGGGATCAGGTGACCACCACCCCAGCTTGTCGGTCCGCCCCAGCGGCATCGGGAACAAGCCGGATCGATAGGCGGCCAGCAGCGTGCCGGGTTCCAGGTCGGCCCCCACCGCCACCAGGCCATGCTCATCAGCGGTCTCCGCGGAAGGAAACTCCCACTGGCTGGGCTCGGGGCGAAGTCGACCATTTGGCCTCACCCCCATACTCTGCCCCACCCAGAGCGGCGGGGCTGCGGGACTAGCCGGATTCTTCGATGGATACCGACTTGACGATCACCTGGGGATCGGGCGCCCCGCCCAACCGGTTGCCAGGCTGGTCGACGTGGCTGGCCAAGATGGCCTCGGCCACCGCCAGGCTGTTGGTGTCCATCTGGCCGAACACCACGTAGGTGCCCTGATTGTTAAGCAGGGCGGTGTTCTCGTTGACCGCTAAGAAGAACTGGGCGCTGGCGCTGTTGGGCGCCCCGGTGCGGGCCATAACGATTTGGCCCGGCTCATAGGTGAACCCCGAGCCCTCATCGGGGATGGTATAGCCCGGGCCGGGGTCGGACGCGGAGTTGGTGTGGGGCGCCCCGCCCTGAATGATGCCGATGCCCGGATCAGTCCGGAACAACAGCGTGTTGTCGTAGTAGTGGTACCGGGCCAGAACCGCGAAGTTGTTGGCCGTGATCGGCGTGTTGGCCACGTCGAGGTCGATACGCATCTCACCCGCAGTGGTGTCGAACACCGCGGTGTACTGCTTGGAAGCGTCCAAGCACATGGGCTGGGGACCGTCGAAATCCAGAACCTGGGGTCCCGAACCGTCTGCGGGCGGGCATGCGCTCAAGTCAATACTCCCTTCAGGAGTGGGGTTGGTGGTTTGTATGTCGATGGAGTTGATGATGACCGATTCCGACGGCCGTCCCCCGAAAGCGGTGTCGGGGTTGTCTACATGGATAACCAGGGCATCCAGCACTACAGCCAAACTGCCGTCGGAGATCTCCCCCAAGGTGGCCAGCCCGGAAACCGGTTGGGACGGCAAGAAGTCTTCCTCGTCATAGGCCAAGAACAAGAACTGTCCCACAGAATCACCCTCGGCCGACCACAGCAGCTGGCCCGCCCTCGAGGGCACTGCCTCTCCGGGATCGACCGTGAATCCCGGCCCCGGATCATCGGCGGAGTTGGTATGGGGTGATCCACCCTGGATGTAGCCCCCGGTGGGATCGGTGTAGAAGATGGCTGTGTCGTCGTAGTAGTCGTAGCCAGCCAGCACCGCGAAGGCGTTCACTGCCTTGGGAGCGGCCTCCTGATCAAGCGCCACCCGTATTCGCCCCAGACTGGTGTCGAAGACCGCGGTGTAGTTGAGTTCAGGATCGAGGCACTGATCCGGCGCCGATTCGAACGAGGTCACTCGGAACGCCGGACCCGCCGGATCGGGACATGGGGTGACCTCTCCGCCTAGCTCGCCCCCGGGAGCTGGAGGTGGGGGAAGCTCGGGGAAACCTCCGGTTTCTGGCGCGCCATCGGTGCCGTCGCCGCCGGCGGCCTCACTGGCAGCGCCGGATGCCTCAGGCTCACTGCTCTCGTTATCGCCGCGAAGCGTCAGCCAGAGAACCAGAACAGCCACCACGATCACCAGCCCGATCAGGGCAACTCGCACCCCTCCAGAACGGATCCGGCCGCGGGTCTCGGTCACCTTGGCCCGCTGCTGGGCGACTTGCCGACGTTTGCGCTGGCGTTGCCTCTTGCTCGTGGCCATCGCCTGAAATCTAGGCTCGCAGCCGCCCAAGTGCCTACCAGCCCGAAAAACTCGAATAACAACAACCGAAGTGGCGATAGGGGGCCGGTAGCGTTTTAGGTCGTGGCCTTAGTGGTACAGAAGTTCGGCGGGACGTCGGTGGCCAACGCCGACCGTATCCGCGAGGTGGCCGACCATGTGCGGCGTACTCGAGACCGGGGCGACCACGTAGTGCTGGTGATCAGCGCCATGGGCAAGGAAACCGACGAATTGCTGGCGCTGGCCTCAGCGGTTTCCGATACCCAGCCGGGCCGGGAATTGGACATGCTCATCACCGCTGGCGAACGCAAGGCCTGCGCCTTGGTGTGCATGGCACTCCACGATCTGGGGGTGCCCGCAGACTCCTTCACTGGCAGCCAAGCCGGCTTCATCACCGACACCAACCACGGCAACGCCAAGATCCTGGAGATCACCCCCAATCGGGTCCAGACCGCAATAGACGCCAACCGGGTGCCGGTGGTGGCCGGTTCACAGGGCGTCAGCACCGAGAACGATGTGACGTTTTTGGGCCGGGGTGGCTCTGACACCACGGCGGTGGCACTCGCCCACACCCTGGGTGCCGACGCCTGCGAGCTGTACACCGATGTGTCCGGGGTGTTCACCACCGATCCTCGGGTATGCGCCGACGCCCGCAAGCTGAACAGCATCTCCTTCGACGAGCTGCTGGAGATGACCGCGGTGGGCTGTCCCAAGCCAGCCATGCGCTCCGTCGAGGTGGCCCAGAACTACGGCGTCAAGCTGCACATCCGTTCCGCATTCACCTGGGAGCAGGGAACCTGGGTGGTCAAAGAGGAGTTCTCCATGGAACAACCCATCATTCGGTCGGTAACCCCCGATACCTCCGAGGCCAAGATCACCGTCACCGGGGTGGCCGACCGCCCTGGCGTGGCCGCCACCATGTTCCGACAGTTGGCCGATGCCGGCGTGAACGTGGACATGATCGTGCAGAACGCCTCAGAGGACGGCATCACCGACATCTCTTTCACCGTGCCCGACGGTGATGTCGACACCGCCGCCGACATCACCCGCAGCCTGGCCGACGACATCGGCGCCACCGGGGTGACCGCCGACCGGGATATCGCCCGGGTCAGCCTGGTGGGCGCGGGCATGAAGTCGCACCCCGGTGTGGCCGCCACCATGTTCGAGACCCTGTCGGCAAACCAGATCAACATCGAGATGATCTCCACATCGCCTATTCGCATCAGCTGCGTGATCCGCGAAGAACATGCCGACGCAGCTACGCAGGCCCTGCACAAAGCCTTCGGCTTGTCCCATTAACGGCATCAGTTTCTTGTGCCCTCGAAAGTAGGCTTGTCGCCGTGAGAGTCGCTGTTGTTGGCGCTACCGGGCAGGTCGGCGGGGTGATGCTCCGCATGTTGGATGAACGCAGTTTCCCGGTTGATGAGCTGCGGGTGCTGGCCTCGGCCCGCTCGGCGGGCCGCACTATGTCGTGGCGGGATCAGGACCTGCTGGTGGAAGATGCCGCTACCGCCGACTACCGAGGGGTGGACATCGCCTTGTTCTCAGCTGGCGGAGGCACCTCCCGAGAACTGGCCCCCCGGGTGGCTGAAGCCGGAGCCACGGTGATTGACAATTCCTCGGCGTGGCGAATGGACCCCGACGTGCCTTTGGTGGTGCCCGAAGTCAACGCCCACGCCCTGGCCACCATTCCCAAAGGGATCGTGGCCAATCCCAACTGCACCACCATGGTGGCCATGCCGGTGCTCAAACCACTGGCCGTTGAAGCCGGATTGCGCCGCTTGGTGATCTCGTCGTATCAGGCGGTGTCCGGCGGTGGTTTGTCGGGGGTAGCCGAGCTGGACGAACAGGTGCGCAAGGTGGCCGACGATGCCATCGGCCTCACCCACGATGGCCAGGCCGTCTCGTTCCCGGCCCCGTCTGTTTTTGCTGCTCCTATCGCCTTCAACGTGGTACCCGAGTGCGGCTCTTGGATCGATGACGGCTCCGGTGAGACCTCAGAGGAGCGCAAGCTGGTGGACGAGAGCCGCAAGATCCTAGAGCTGCCCGAGCTCGCGGTGAGCGCCACCTGCGTGCGGGTGCCGGTGTTCACCGGCCACAGCCTGGCCATCAACGCCGAATTCGAACGCCCTCTCAGCCCTGAACAGGCCACCGAGCTGCTATCGTCCGTCCCCGGCGTGGCGGTCGACGAAGTGCCCACCCCGCTGGCCGCCGCCGGCATCGACTCCACACTGGTCGGCCGTATTCGTGTGGATCGCACCGTGCCCAGCGGCTTGTCGTTCTTCGTCGCCGGCGACAACCTCCGCAAAGGCGCCGCCCTCAACGCCATCCAAATCGCCGAAGCGCTTCTTTAAGACACAAAGGAGCTAGGCGACAAACTTAGGCGTGGTGGTGGGTGGCCCGGCTCAGGGCGCCCGCCGCCCGCAGCTCTGCGAGGACGGCGGGCTGGGCCGGGACAGGCCCCGCCACCTCGCCGGAAGATGGTAAACCCAAAACCGCAACTACCGCGGCGGATCGTCTCGATAGCGCAAAGCCGCCTCTTCCAAACTCAACCCCAACTGGTTGGCCAATGAGGCCAACCAAGCCAATACATCGCCCAATTCGTGCAGCCGTTCGGCGTCGTCGCCCTTGCGCACAGCTTGAGCCAGTTCGCCCAACTCCTCGCACAGCCACGCCACGGTGGCGGGAATGCCTCGCTCCCGGTCTTGGGGACCGTACAGATCGTTCATGAGCTGCTGGAAAGCCGCAATCTCCACTGCGGCTCTGTTTAGCCGATCAGAAGACCGGTCACGGTGACCCGGTGCATCCGATTCACAGGCGGTAGCCCCCGTCCACGCTTATTGCTTGCCCGGTGATGCCCCCGCCGGCGTCTGAGGCCAAAAGCACCGCCATCGGGGCCAGCTCCTCGGGCTCCAGGATTCGTCGCTGGGCACTTTCGGCTTGGGCATCGGCTTCGGCTTGGGCAGCACTTATCCCCTTGGCCGCGGCCAGCCTCTCGAAGTCGACCAACGCCGTGTTGGTCCACCCCGGGCACAGGCAGTTCACCGTGATCCCGAACGGGGCCGCCGCCATCGCCAACTGCTTGGTCAAACCCACCAGTCCATGCTTGGCCGCGGTGTAGGCCACGCTGGCCGCCGCCCTCTTGGACGCGCCCGATCCGATGTTGATGATGCGGCCATGCCTCCGTTCCCTCATGTGCGGCAGCGCCTCCTGGCTGGTCCAAAAGGCCGATATCAGGTTCAACCGCAACGTGCCCATGAACGCCTCGGCATCGCCCGAGAACGGATCATGGTTTCCCCCCGACGAGCCCCCAACGTTGTTGACCAGCACGTCAACCCGACCGAACTCCGCAACAGCCTCCCGCACCGGCGACCGGGCCTGGTCTTCATCGGCCGCGTCCGCCACCACTGCCACTCCCTGCCCACCGACGTCTTCTATCTCAGCCACCACCGCATCAAGCTGCTGTTGGGTCCGCGACGACACCACCACCGTTGCTCCCGCCTCGGCCATTCCCAGCGCAATGGCCCGTCCAATCCCCCGGCCCCCGCCGGTGACCACCGCCACCCGGCCCTTCAAGACGCCCTGATCCTCATTCGACATATGGTGTAGGGCTAGCCGAAGGAGATGACCCTGTGGGCCAGCTTCCAACCGCCTTCGGTGCGCACTAGCTGATCGTGGTATGTCCCGAACAGAGCGATCGAAGGCTCGGTAGCGGTGTTCACCCAGAACTGCCAGTAGGCGTCGGAGACAGCCTCGTCGCCGTCCACCGCCACGGACTGGGTGGTGATCACATGGCGAGTGTTGCTCCCCGGTCCGACGGTCCCCGCGGCTCGTCGTTCAATGGCTCCCGCCAAGAGATTCTCCCGGCCCTCAAGCTCTCCCCCCGGCATATCCCACCGGGCATCTTCGGTAAACAACTCCACGTACTCCCCCAAATCCCCCTCATCCGCCAACTGCGCCAACCGGGCAACAAGATTCCGTACCGCCAACTCATCACTCATGCCGAGAGACTAACTTCGGCTCATGCACGACCTCGTCATCCGCGCCGGAACAGTCATAGACGGCACCGGCCAGCCAGGTTTCACCGCCGACGTCGCCATCGACGGCAAAGCGATCACCGAGATAGGCAACAACATCTCCAAGGGTCGCCAAGAACTCGATGCCGACGGTCTTCTTGTCACCCCCGGCTTTGTCGACATTCATACCCACTATGACGGGCAGGTTTCCTGGGATCCCGACATGACCCCCTCGGTGTGGCACGGAGTGACCACCGTGGTGATGGGCAACTGCGGGGTGGGCTTCGCCCCCGTGCGCCCCGGCTCGGAGGAATGGCTCATCGGTCTTATGGAAGGCGTGGAGGACATCCCCGGCGCTGCTCTGGCCGAGGGCATCGAATGGGAGTGGGAGAGCTTCCCCGAATACCTCGACGCCGTCGAGCGCAAATCCCGCACCATCGATGTGGCCGCCCAAGTTCCCCATGGTGCGCTACGGGCCTACGTCATGGGCGAGCGGGGCGCCGAACACAACAATCATCCCACCCCCGCTGAGATCGCCGAGATGGCCCGGCTGGCCGCCGAGGGCGTCGCCGCCGGCGCGGTGGGTTTCACCACCAGCCGCACCGTCAACCACAAGACCAAAGACGGCGAGCACACTCCCAGCCTCACAGCCGGGGCAGCCGAGCTTTGGGCCATTGCCGAGGCCGTGGGGCAAACCGGCAAGGGCGTGTTCGAGATGGTGGGCGACTGGGGCGACTTGGATGCCGAGTTCGACTTGATGGCCGAGATGGCCCGAGTCAGCGGTCGTCCCCTGTCCATGACCGTTACCGTTCCCGACAGCCGCCCCGATCTGGGCCACCAGCTGCTTGACCGCATCACCCAGGCCGACGCGGCCGGCATCCCGCTACGGGCCCAGGTGGCCAGCCGACCGGTGGGCGTGCTCGTAGGCCTCCAGTCCACCTACCACGCACTCCTCTCGTGCCCCGGCTACCGCCAGATCGCTACCCTCGAACTTGCTGAGCGGGTGGCCCGCCTGCGCCAGCCCGAGGTGAGGGAACGCCTGGTGGCCGAGCTAGCCGCCCAGCCCGTCCATACCTTCAACCAACTCGACAAGCTCTTCCCGTTGGGCGAATTCCCCGATTACGAGCCCTCTCCCGACGCCAGCGTTGCTGCCGACGCCGCCCGGCGGGGGATTGACCCCCACGAGGCCCTCTATGACGCGTTGTTGGCCCGCGATGGCACTGAGCTGCTCTACGTGCCGGTGATGAACTACGGCGAGGGCGACTTCGAGCTCACCAAAGAGATGCTCGCCCACCCGCTCAGCGTCCCGGGGCTGGGCGATGCCGGCGCCCACGTGGGGTTCTTGTGCGACGGCAGCATGCCCAGCTTCCTCCTCTCCCACTGGGGCCGCAATCGGACGCGGGGCGAAACCCTGCCGGTGGAGCAGCTGATCAGGTGGCAGTGCGCCGACACTGCGGCTCTGGTCGGTTTCGGAGACCGGGGTACGCTGGCGGCCGGTCAGCGGGCCGACATGAATCTCATTGATTTCGACCAACTCCAACTTCGAACTCCTGAGATGGTGTTCGACCTTCCCGCCGGTGGCAGGAGGCTGACGCAGAGGGCCGACGGCTTTGTCGCCACCCTGGTTGCCGGACAGATGGTGCTGACCGACGGTGAGCTGACCGGTGCCCTACCCGGTCGGTTGGTGAGGAGCTGAACAGCTCCTCGTTGGCAGAACATCCCAATCTGCCCAAGAGATCCTGCTTCAAGCCATTAGTTGCACTTCCAACTATCGGACTTCCTTGATAGAATTCCCAAATGGTCGAGACCATGTCGGGAATTCCCCTCGACGCCTTCTATGGTGATGGGTTGCCGCCGGGGGAATACCCCTACACCCGCGGGATATACCCATCCGGCTATCGGAGCAAGCTGTGGACCATGCGGATGTTCGCCGGCTTCGGAACCGCCACCGACACCAACGCCCGGTTCCACGCTCTTCTTCGAGCCGGGGGAACCGGGCTGTCCACTGCCTTCGATATGCCTACCCTCATGGGCCGCGACTCCGACCACGAGTGGTCCGAAGGCGAGGTAGGCCGAGCCGGGGTAGCCGTGGACACCTTGGCTGATATGGAAGACCTATTCGCGGGCATCGCATTGGACGAGGTGACCACCTCGATGACCATCAACGGGCCAGCCGCCATCTGTATGGCCATGTACGTCGCGGTGGCCGAGAAGAGCGGCGTGGACCGGGAGGATCTCGGCGGCACCATTCAAAACGACATCCTGAAGGAGTATCAGGCTCAAAAGGAGTACATATTCCCTCCCCGCCCGTCGGTGCGACTGGTGACTGACCTTATTCGCTTCACCACCGCGGAGATGCCCCGCTGGCATCCGGTTTCCATTTCCGGCTACCACATCCGCGAAGCCGGCTCGACCGCGGCCCAAGAGCTGGCCTTCACACTGGCCAACGGCTTCGCCTACGTGGAAGCCGCCGTGGCGGCCGGCCTCGATGTGGACGAATTCGCTCCCCGACTGTCCTTCTTCTTCAACGCCCACAGCGATTTCTTCGAAGAGATCGGTAAGTTCCGAGCCGCCCGCCGCATCTGGGCTGCCTGGATGAAAGACCGATACGGCGCCACCAACCCCAGGTCGCTCATGTGCCGCTTCCACACTCAGACCGCTGGCGTCTCCCTCACTGCCCAGCAACCGGAGAACAACATTGCCCGGGTGGCCCTACAGGCATTTTCGGCTGTGCTGGGCGGCACCCAGAGCCTGCATACCGATTCCCATGACGAAGCTCTGGCTCTGCCCACCGAGAAAGCAGCCCGCATCGCCCTTCGCACCCAGCAGATCATCGCCCATGAAACCGGAGCAGCCTCGGTGGTCGACCCGCTGGGCGGATCCCACTTCGTGGAGTGGATGACCGACGAGATCGAGCGACAGGCCAACGAGATCTTCGACCACATCGACCAACTCGGCAACGGCTCAATGCTGGAAGGGGTTTATGCCGGCATCGACGATGGGTATTTCGTCGGCGAGATTGCTGACGCCGCCTATCGCTTCGAGCGCGAGGTGAACGCCGGTCGGCGCATCATCGTCGGAGTCAACGAGTTCACCGAGAACGGCGATGAGGAGGCCAAATTGCTTTCCATCGGCCACGACACTGAGAAGATGCAGCTCAAGCGCCTCGAACAGGTCCGCGGCGATCGCAACAACGATGCCGTGCGGGCGTCTCTCGCCGCGCTAAGCGATGCCGCCGAGCACCCCGATGTAAACCTGATGCCGCCCATCATCGACGCGGTGCGGACCTACGCCACTGAGGGCGAGATTGTGGCCACGTTGGAATCGGTGTTCGGCACCTACGTTGAGACCGCGGTGGTGTAGGCCAATGGACGAGGCGTCGGGCGATTCGCCCCCTACCGCAGGCCACGCGGAGCAGGTTCGGGATGCAGGCCCGATTCGGATTGGGGAGCTGACTTGGGATGGGGAGCTGATTCGGGATGCAGGCCCGATTCGGGATGCAGGCCCGATTCGGGATGGGGAGCTGACTTGGGATGCAGGCCCAATTCGGATCGTGCTGGCCAAGCTGGGCCTAGACGGCCACGATCGTGGTCTGAAGGTTGTGGCCCGCACATTGCGGGATGCCGGCATGGAAGTGATCTACCTGGGGTTGCGCCAGACCGCCGACAGCATTGTGGCCGCCTGCGAGCAAGAGGACGCCGACGTGATCGGGCTCTCGATGCATAATGCTGGCCATCTCACCCTGGCCCCCCGCATGGTGCAGGCAGTCGGCGAGGCCGGACTGGACGTCCCGGTGGTGATCGGCGGCATAGTGCCCGCTGACGACGTCTCCGTTCTGATAGATGCCGGAGTGGCTGCGGTCCTCGGCCCTGGCGCATCTGCCGAAGAAGTGGTGTCGGCGGTTAGAACCGCCGTGGCCGGCCAAACTACCGAGCAGTGAGCCCTAACTCGCTCGACGAGCTGTTCGAAGCAGCCCGTGACGGCAACCGGCGAGCCCTGGGCAGGCTGCTCACCATGGTGGAGCGGTGTGACGCGTCGGCCGCCGAGGTTTCACAGCGGGCCCATCGCAGTGCGGGACAGGCCCGGGTCATCGGGGTCACCGGCGCACCAGGGTCGGGGAAATCCACCATTACCGGGCGGCTGGCCGCCGTCTCCGGTGCAGCCCGACCGGCCATCTTGGCCATCGATCCCAGCTCTCCGCTTACCGGAGGCGCCATCTTGGGAGACCGCATCCGCATGGACAACCACGTCGGCAACAGTGCCTTCATAAGGTCGATGGCGACGCGGGGCCACGCCGGCGGACTGGCCGTGGCGGTGCCCGACGCCGTCCGCGTTCTCGACGCCGTCGGATGCGATCCCATCTTCGTGGAGACCGTGGGGGTTGGCCAGGTGGAGGTCTCCATTGCCGCTGCCGCCGACACCACTGTGGTGGTGGTCACCCCGGGCTGGGGTGACGCGGTGCAGGCTAACAAGGCCGGGCTCTTGGAGGTGGCCGACGTTTTCGTTGTGAACAAGGCCGACCGGCCCGATGCCCGAGGCGCCCGCCGCGACTTGGAGCTGATGCTGGATCTCGGGCATGAAAGCGGCTGGCGGGCTCCCGTGGTGATGACCACTGCCATCAAGGACGAGGGCATCGAAGACTTGTGGGCGGAGATCGAGCGCCACACCGCCCACCTCAACGAGACCGGCGAACTGCTCCGCCGACGCTGCCGCCGTCTCCGGGATGAAGTGGTCGACCGGGTTGAACTCGGTTTGCGCAGCCGCGCTCATCAGATCATCGGGGAAGAGGCTGGTTCGACTGCCCTTGGTCGTGTCGACCGTCGCGAGATCTCTCCTGCCGCGGCTGCCGAAGCGCTGCTGGCGTCATTGAATCCCGACATCCCCCCTGGAGACTGACATGAGCACCTACTCCGCCCCCCTCGACGACATCTCCTTCTCGCTGCGCCACATCGCGGGCTTGGACCAGTTGGCCGAACTGCCCCCATGGTCTGGAATCGGTCTCGACCACACCGAAGACCTATTGGCCGAAGCCGGTCGGTTGGCCTCCGAGGTCGTTGCCCCCATGAATCGATTGGGCGACCAGGTTGGCAGCGTGCTCGACAACGACGGCAATGTCATCACTCCGGAGGGCTTTCGCCAGGCCTACCAGCAGTACGCCACCAGCGGTTGGACAGCGGTTTCGGCCGACCCCGAGTACGGCGGTGCCGGGTTTCCCCTTGTTGTCGACGTGGCAATCCAAGAGATGTTCACCGCGGCCAACATGTCCTTCTCCCTGTGCCCGATGCTCAGCCAGAGCGCCATCGGCACCGTCGGGTCCCACGGAAGCCCCGCACAAAAACACCGCTGGCTGACCCAACTGATCAGCGGATCGTGGACTGGAACCATGCTGTTGACCGAGCCCCAAGCCGGTTCCGATGTCGGTGCGCTCACAACCAGAGCGGTGCGCCAGGAAGATGGCAGTTACCGGCTGTGGGGTCAGAAGATCTTCATCACCTGGGGCGAGCACGACATGGCCGAGAACATCGTCCATTGCGTGTTGGCCCGCACCCCCGACGCCCCGGTCGGCACTCGGGGCATCTCGTTGTTCATCGTGCCCAAGTACATGGTGGAAGACGACGGCGCTTTGGGCGAGCAAAACGCCATCCGGTGCATCGGCTTGGAGCACAAGGTCGGCATCCACGCCAGCCCTACTTGCGTCATGGAGCTTGACGGTGCGTTCGGCGAATTGGTGGGAGAAGAGTGCGAGGGCATGCGCCAGATGTTCACCATGATGAACAAGGCCCGCCTCCTGGTGGGGCTAGAAGGGCTCGCGGTGGCCGAGCGCGCCTACCAGCAGGCAGCCGCCTTTGCCGCCGAACGGCGCCAGGGCCGGCGAGCCGACACCGAGCCCGGTGCCCAGGCCCCCATCTTCCAACACCCCGACGTGCGCCGGATGCTGCTGGACATGCGGGCCCGCACCGAGGCCATGCGAGGCTTGCTCTTCTGTAACGCCGCGGCCGCCGACCGAGCCGCAGGCCATCCCGATCCGGAGCAACGCCGACAAGCCCAGCAGCGGACCGATCTGCTGATACCGGTTTCCAAAGCCTGGTGTACCGATCAGGGCGTTCAAGTGGCTTCTACCGGCATCCAGGTACACGGAGGTATGGGATTCATCGAGGAAACCGGCGCGGCCCAGCATTGGCGCGACAGCCGCATTGCTCCCATCTACGAAGGCACCAACGGCATCCAGGCCATCGATCTGGTCGGACGCAAGCTCTCCATGGACGATGGCGCACCACTGGCTGCACTACTTGAAGAGATGACCGGTTTGGACAAGAACTTGGACCAGGCAGTCGCAGCGGTGGCCGAAGCGGCTCGCTGGCTGGGCGAGCATCCCGGTGACGATGTGTTGGCCGGGGCCACTCCGTTTCTCGAAATGCTCGGCCTCACCGTCGGCGGCTCGGTCATGGCTCGGGCATGGGACGCAGCAAGGCGACTCGAAACGGCCGAGCCCGACCGTGCTGATTTCTGGAGGGCGAAGCAGACTTCCAGCCGCTTCTATCTCGACCAGATCCTCCCGACCGCCCCTGCCCTGCTTCCCGCGGTCACTGGTGGCGCCGACGCCCTGCAATAGCGGACTGGTCAGCCGCCCAAGCGCTCGCGGGCCGATGCGCTGCGGGACAGCAGATGCGCCGGCACCGTGGCCCCGTTGACCACCACATCTCCACCGCCATCGCCTCCGCTGTCCTCCGCGGCGAGTTCGTCGGGCTCGCCGCTGGGAAGTTCACCGGATTCGGCGGCGACCTCGGCCGCCGCTTCAGCGGCAGCCCGGCTGGTGAGGAAGTCCTCCCATTCGGCTTCCCTGACCAGCTTGTTGCGGTGGATCGAACCCCGTTCGGCCCCGCTGTCGAACCGGACCCAATAGCGAAGCCACGTGATTCCGGTATGCAGCATCACCTCGCCGGAAGTACCTTCGGCCACACCGGCCAAGTCTTCGGCAAGGACAACTCGATCTCGTCGAGTCAAGAGGTCGGATCCGCCGGCCATGCCCTCAGGGTATCCACCCCATGAACACCCGGAGAAACCGCCGAAGACTCGGCTAAACCATTGACCGCATTGGCAACATCAGCCACACTGGCACCATCAAAGAGATGCTTGGATTAATGTTGCAATTTGGTTACATTTATAGTCAACACCGCCAAAGCTTCGAGTCTCGTTAGCTCCTCATGTCCAAAATCATCCGGGTCGTCGTCCTCCTTGCCGCCATGATGCCGCTGGGCTTCAGCACCCCCAGTGCGGCCCAAGACTCGTCCTTTCTCGAAGAGCGGCAACAGCAGATCGAAGAAAAGAAGCGAGAGATCGAGGAGGCGCAGCAAAACCAGCTTGCTCTTCAACGTGAGTCGTTGTTCGCCATCAAAGAGCTCGACGTGGCCAATGCCCAGATCGAAGAGGTGGATCTGCGTCTCAATCAGGTCAACTCCTGGATTGCCGCCGCCGAGACTCGTCTAGGGGCTCTCGAGCTCTCCCGCACCGCGGCGTTGAAGCGGGTGACCGACGCCCAAGAACGGGCGGCCGGGGTCGAGACGGAGATCGCGGAGATCCGGGATCAACTGCAAGGCCAAGTGGTTCAGATCTATCTCGACTTGGTGTACGAACCCAATTTCCTGCTCGAAGACGGCGACCCCAACCGAAATGCCCGCCGGCAGTTCTATGTCGAGGAGCTCGGTGCTGACGCCCAAGTTCTCATTGACCGATTGCGGCGGGCAGTCGACGACCAAGAGGCATCGATACGCCAAGCAGAGCAGGCCCAGGCCGAGATCGAACAGGCTCAAGCCGAGATCAGCGAGGCGCTGGCTGAGCTAGCCGAACTCAAAGAAGCCCAAGAGAAACTCCAAGAGGAGTGGAACCGAAAACGAGACCTCCTCCAAGTACGGATCGATGCCGAGACCCAGGCCAGAAATGACATTGAGAACGAGATTTCCGGGCTCAACGTAGACATCTCGCAAATCGAAGATGAGATCGAACGCGAGCGGGAGCGAATTCGCCTCGAGGAGGAGAGGCGCAAGCGCCAAGCAGAGTTGGCCCGTCTGGCCGAGCTAGAGCGTCAGCGCCAGGCGGATCTGGCCCGTCTGGCCGAACAAGAGCGAGCCGGCCAGTTCGACGACATCGACATCCCCGCTCCCCCGGAGTTCTTCCGCCCCGTTACTGGGGACGCCGGATCCGGGTATGGCAATCGGGTCCACCCCATCTTCGGCACGGTTCGATTCCACTCCGGGCTCGATTTCAGCAGCAACTTTGGCGACCCCATCGTTGCCGCTGCTTCTGGGACCGTGATCCAAGTCAAGTTCCGGGAGGGATATGGAAACACCATAGTCATCGATCATGGTGGCGGGTGGACCACGCTGTACGCCCACCTCTCCAGCTTCAGCGTTTCCCTCGGCGAAGAAGTCGGGATCGGAGAGACCATCGGGGGAGTGGGAAGCACCGGATGGTCTACCGGGCCCCATCTCCACTTCGAAGTCCGCTACCAAGGCTCTCCTCGCGACCCGGCCAATTACCTCCGTCTCTGAGCTCATCGCGCCAGGCCCATCCTGCGTCAGCCAACGGTTCGGTTGTCCTTTCCCAAGACACACGGCAAGACTGGGCCAATGGAGGCGTTGGTCTTCGAGCGCAAGCCCGCCCGCTATGTTGCTGCGGCCGCGGCTTCTCGGGTATTCCCCGGTGCGGGAACCGGTGTCGGTCCGCTGCGCCTGCGCGACATCGACCCCCCAGAGCTGCCCGGACCGGGATGGCACACCATCCGGCCTCGGCTGACGGGCATCTGCGGGTCGGATTTGGCCACCGTGGAGGGTCGGTCCTCCCGTTACTTTGAGCCACTGGTGTCGTTCCCATTCGTCCCCGGCCACGAGGTGGTGGGGATCGACGAACAGGGCCGCCGCATGGCTCTTGAGCCGGTGCTCGGACATGCGGCCCGCGACGAGCCCCTTCCCTTCCCCGGGGCTGCACCGGGCGACGGCGATGACTATGGCTACCTTCTTGGCGGTTCCATCGAAGACGGCATCCAGATCGGCTTTTGCTCGAGCACGGGAGGTGGCTGGGGAGAGGCCTTGGTTGCCCACCAGAGCCAGCTCCATTCGGTGCCCGACCACCTCAGCGACGAAGCCGCCGTCATGCTGGAGCCGGCCGCCGGCGGGGTTCATGCTGCCTTGAAAGCCCGCGTGCAGCCCGGGGCCTCGGTAGCAGTGCTCGGTGCGGGAACAATGGGGCTGTGCTCTCTGGCCGCATTGCGGTCGCTGACCTCGGCGGGAACCATCATCACCACCGCCAAGTATCCCCATCAGCGGGATCTGGCCACCGCCCTAGGCGCCGACATCGTTGTTGATCCCCGCGAGGTTCGCCGGGCCGTGCGGAGGTTCTGCGGATGCCGCATGCTGGGCGACTATCTGTCAGGCGGGATTGACATCACGATTGATGCCGTGGGCAGTCCGGCATCGGTCGCCGAGGCCATCGCCATCACCCGCCCCCGAGGACGAGTTGTGCTGCTGGGCATGCCCGAATCCGCTCGCATCGACCTCACCGGTCTTTGGCATCGCGAGACCGAGATGGTCGGCGCCTACACCTACGGAACCGAGTCCCTCCACGACGGCAAGACCTCCACCAGTTTCGCGATGGCCTTCGACCTGGTGGCCTCGGCAAACCTGGAGCAACTGGTGTCCGCCCGCTACCCCTTGCACCGCTATCGGGAGGCCATCGCCCATGCCGCCGAGGCTGGTACCCGCGGCGCCGTCAAAGTGGCCTTCGAATTCAACGTCTAGAGCGAGCAGAACGTCTGATCACTGCGAGCCCAGCGGGGGCAGCCCAAAATCAGCGCCAATAGCACTGATCTCGTCCACCAGGGCCACCGGCAGAGGGATTCCTCTGGTCAGCCTTTCCGCTCGGTTTTCGTGCTCGATCTCCCCGGGCACATAAATCCGGTCCACTCCTTCGGCCCGCTCGGTGTTGTGAACGTCTCGGATGAGCTGGTCCATCTGCTCCCGAAATCGATCCAGCCCGCAAAACCGCTCCAGATCCAGCGTCAAAAACATCCATCCTTTGGCCAACCGGCGGTTCCCCGCCAGCTCGCATTCGGTTTGCTCGGTATGCCCGAAGCTGCTCCCGGCAACAATCCCCGATAGCACCTCCACCATCAACGCAATGCCGAACCCCTTGTAGCCCCCGAACCAGCACAGGTTCTGCGCCGATGCCACCGCTGTGTCCGTGGTTGGCCGGCCAAATTCATCGTTGGCCCAGCCCTCGGGAATCTCCGGGTCGCCCCGCTTCTTCGCCAGCAGGATTTTGTTTCCGGCCACCGCAGTTGTGGCGATGTCGTACACCACTGGCAGTTCTTTTCCAGCGGGTGCCGCCCAAGAGAATGGATTGGTCGAAAAGATGCCTGATCGGCCGCCATAGGGAGGAACAATCGCGGGGCCGTTTTGCACCGCCATGGCGAAACAGCCGGCCTCGGCCGCGGGGAGGGTGTAATAGGCCAAAGCGCCCAAATGAGTTCCCTCTCGCACCGTGACCGCGGCCACCCCATGGGCCTTGGCCCGCTCGACGGCCAACTCCATAGCCGCCACGCCCGACACCTGCCCGAATCCGACGCCACCGTCCATCATCACCGTGGCACCGTCATCGCGAATCACGGACACTTCGGTGACCGGCCGAAGATGGCCCGACCTCAGTCGGGCCACATAGAGCTCGATCAAATGGGCACCGTGGGAGTCCACGCCTCGCAGGTCGGCTTCCACCAGGTTGTCGACCACTACCAATGCCTGATCGGAGGGAACCCCCAATCCTTCGAGAATGGCGATCTCATAGCGCCGCAAGATGTCGTGATCCAGCAGGACCACGTTGGAGTCGCTCATTGCTAGCCAGCTTCGTCAGATTTTGGCGGGCGATAGAACACAGCGAGCTGGGTCAACCCCGCCAGCACGCCGCCGCCGGCACCGATAGCCAGGCCGACGTAGCCATCCCAGTCGTCGTCGATGCCCAGCGCACTGTCTACCGACCATTCCATGGGCCCCAAGGTAGCCACCGACGCGGCAACCACGGCCAGCACGAAGGTGTACTCCCATCCTTCCCGGACGATCATGAAGCCGTTGTGGCGATGCACGGTCCAGGCGGCAACCACCATGACCCCGACCATCCCCGCGGCCGCCAGAGGAGTGAGGAATCCCAATGCCAACAGCAATCCAGCACTGATCTCGGTGAGTGCTGCCATCCAGGCATGCAACTTGCCCGGCTTCATCCCCATGCTGTCAAACCAGCCAGCGGTACCGGGTATGCGGCCGCCTTGAAAGATCTTGCCGTACCCGTGGGCCGCGAACGTGAGACCGATGCCCACCCGCAGCAACAACATTGCCAAATTCATCTCGTCCATAAGCCCACAGTACTGGGATGCCTAGGCTGAATAGGTGCCCCTATGGCTCAGCGTTCTCATTGCCATCCTTGCCGGGATGATCCTCATCAGGATCGGCATCGGCGTGTTGTTGATGATCCGCCAACCCCTTCCCCCTCCTCCGCCGCGGGGAGAGCTGCGCAAGGTCAAGATCGCCTACCGGTGCTCCATCTGCCATACCGAAGTCCGCATGACCGTTGCCCCAGAGGAAGATCCTGAACCTCCCCGCCACTGCGGCGATGACATGGACCTAGTGGCCCCTATCGACGATTAGTTATCCACAGAATGTGAATAAAATGGGCACAAACTACAAGGTCGTAACTAGTGCGTTGCTTGGAATCAACCCCGGCGATCGCTAATGCCACTGGGTGGCCACCAGCATTCCAGCCAGCAGCAGCCCTAGGCCACCAAGCAAGTACCAGTTGTTCGTGTCGCCTGGCAGTAGCGCCACGTAGTTGAGCACAATCACAATGGCACCCAGCACCAGCAGAGCGATCATCAGCACTGGCACCCACATAGGGCTGACCTTCTCAGCGGAGACCGGCACTCGGGGGACGGCTTCGTTCTCGGGCCGGGTACCTCTCGGCGTTACCCGCCCCCCTTGCACTCTGCGTTTGGTCGGCTTGGCCATGGACCAAGGATAGACCCCGAATTATCCCGCACTCGTGGTCAGCGGCCCCCGATATCGTTGGCACCGGTGAGTTCCAGAATCCTGGTGATCGATAATTACGACTCGTTCGTCTACAACTTGGTTCAGTACCTGGGCGAGTTGGGAGCTGAGCCGATGGTCTACCGCCACAACGCGATATCGCTCGATCAAGCACTCGACCTTGATCCCGACGGCGTGCTCATCAGTCCCGGACCAGGACGTCCATCTGATGCCGGATTGAGCAATGCCCTCATCAAGGCGTTCTGCGGGGTCAAACCCGTGCTCGGGGTATGCCTCGGATTGCAGTGCCTCGGTGAGGTATTCGGCGGAAAGGTGGTTCGAGCCCCGCAGGTCATGCACGGCAAGACCTCGGTCATCAACCACTCCGGTGAGGGAGTCTTCTCCGGGCTACCCAACCCTCTTGAGGCCACCCGCTATCACTCGCTCATTGTCGAACGGTCTTCGGTACCCGATGTCTTGGCTATTACCGCTGAGACCGACGACGGGCTGGTGATGGGGCTGCGTCACCGCGACCACCCCGTTGAAGGAGTGCAGTTCCATCCCGAGTCGATTCTCACTTCTTCGGGCCATGACATGCTGTCCAATTTCTTGGCCCAGACCTCCCACTAGCTCCAAGACACGGCACAGCCGTCGTCAACCCCCGGGTTGTTGCCATTCAGACCCTCGGTCCAATTGGCGGCATTGGCCGCCGATGCAGGCATCGGATACGGAAGCTCAACAATCCACTCCGCCGCAAAGCCGGGAATGTCGGCGTAGGTCGTGGCGAGGCCTCTGCACTCTGTCTCAAATCGGATCGAAAGCTCATTCCATTTGGTGATGCTGCCCAGTGCATCGGGTTGGCGCCCCGAGGCAATGGCCCTCAAGGTGATGTCTGCGGCTGCGCTCCACGCCTGCGATCGGCGGGGATCGAGATCTTCAGGCGGAACCTCGGGGCGAGCCGATGGCTCGGGGACCGGCGTACCCGACGGGGGAATTGCCGAGATCGCCAGACCGAGGCAGGCGCTTACCTCTGTTCCCACCGGGTGTTCTTCTTGGGCCGGTGGTACCTGACCCATGATCCGCCCAACCAGTTCTTCTGTCTCGTTGGAGAATTCGCACTCGGGGACAGGCTGGACCAGAACTAGTCCCAACTCATCAAGGCGCTGCGCCGCCGTATCCGGTGTCAGCCCGATCAGACTGGGAACCACCACGCTCTCCGGACCCAGGGAAACCACGATCTTGATTGGGCTGTCGGGCAACAGCAAAACGGGTGGCGAGGGATCTGTGCCGATCACCAAGCCTTCCTCCACCTCGATAGACGGTTCCTCGACGATCTCGTCAGCAACGTCTAGGCCAGCTTGGACTAGAACTTGAGTGGCCCGCAACAAGGTCATCCCCGTTACCTCGGGGACTTCTATGGCTTGGATGCCCTCAGCAACGAACAGCACCACGGTGCTGCCCGGAGCCACCTCACTCCCCGCCGCAGGATCTTGGCGCAACACTTGTCCTGCTGGAGCAGTAGATCCCTCCTCCACCTCCAATTCGGAAGGGAACCCCCGATCCTGCAAGAAGCGGGCGGCGTCATTTGCGTTTAGGCCCACCACGATCGGTACCGTCACCGGCGTTGCCCCGGAGCTGATCGTGATCTCGATTTCCTCCCCCTGCTCCAATTCAGTCAGGGCCGCAGGGTTCTGGGCGATCACCTCGTTGGCCCCCACAGTGTCACTGGCTTCGTATACCTCGCTGACCAAGAATCCAGAAGAGCGAAGCGAGCGGATTGCCGCTTGGTCTGACAATCCCACCACATCGGGTACCGACACCAAAGGGACGGGAGCGACCGTTGCTACTGGCGGAGCAACGTCCTCTCCATTGTCGAGCACATTCGACAGCACAAAGAACACCAGCACAGCCACTGCTATGAATATCACCGCGGCCGCGGTGTACAGCCCGGCCCGAGATGAGGGTTCCAAAATCGTCACCGGTCCGGGCGGCTGCGGTGCGAGAGGCTGCGGTCCGGGCGGCTGCGGTGCGAGAGGCTGCGGTCCGGGCGGCTGGGATGCGGGCGGATGCGGAGGGGCAGCCGAAGACGGAGGAGGGGCAGCCCGCTGGGTAGTAGCCGGTTCATCGGCCTCCTGCCTCGGTGGGCCGGGCGCTGCTGGCGGGGTTTCAGCCGGTTGTTGGCGGGCTGAGAGTTGATGGCGCCCCTCGCGGTAACGCTGCAAATCCCGCTGGAGATCCCTTGTGGTCGGATAACGCTTGGCCGGGTCTTTGGCCAGCAATTTCAACATGATGGCCTCGAGCGACTCCGGCAGTACCACCCCCAGAGACGAAGGTGCCGGCACTGCCTGCTGGACGTGCTTGTACGCCACGGCCACCGAATTGTCTCCGGTGAATGGAGATCGGCCGCAGAGCATCTCGTAAAGCACGATTCCCAGCGAATACAGATCGCTGCGGTGGTCGAGAGCCTGCCCTTGGGCTTGCTCGGGCGAGAAGTAGGTGGCCGTTCCCATCACCGAGCCGGTCTGGGTGAGATTCGACTCCGCTCCCCCAAACGCGGCGATGGCGATGCCGAAGTCGGTTACCTTCACCTTCCCGTCCGGCGAAAGCAGCACGTTGCCGGGCTTCACGTCGCGATGGATGACACCGTTGTCGTGGGCAAAGCCCAGCGCTCC
This sequence comes from Acidimicrobiales bacterium, assembly GCA_965208505.1. Classification (GTDB taxonomy): domain Bacteria; phylum Actinomycetota; class Acidimicrobiia; order Acidimicrobiales; family Bin134; genus Poriferisocius. Next base: position 3,360,954 of record OZ242339.1, on the reverse strand, counting down.
GGCCACAAACATGGCGATTTCTGCGGCCCGTTCTGGTGACAGGGGACCGCCTAGGCGCAGCAGTTCAGCGAGACTCTGGCCTTCTATGTACTCCATGACGATGTAGTAGGTGCCCGCGGCCGAGCCCCAGTCGTACACCGCCACGATGTTTGGATGATTGAGGTTGGCCGCCGCAGTGGCTTCCCGCCTGAACCGCTCTACAAAGCTCGGATCAGCCGCGAACTCGGGAAACAAGCGCTTGATGGCCACCGGGCGGGACAAAAGGGTGTCCTGACCCAGAAACACATCGGTCATACCGCCCCGTGCGATCTGATTTCTCAGTCGGTATCGACCGCCCAAAAGCTCTGGATCGTTATCTGGCATTGCGAACCAAGCGTACTTCTTGACCTGCTCGTTTTACGGTAGGGCCACGTCGGCAACATCGACGACTACCACCGTCACGTTGTCGCTCCCACCGTGCTCCAGAGCCAGGTTCACCAAGGCCGCGGTGGCCTCATCCGGTGACTCGAATTGCAGCAAGACCGCATGGATTTCCCGATCAGCCACCTCATTGGTCAATCCATCTGAACACAGCAAGTAGCGATGCCCGCTCACTGCTTCCAGGGTCCAGTCGTCGACGACCACCTTCGACTCGATTCCCAGTGCCCGGCTGAGACGATGCCGGTAGGAGTGGACCCCGGCCTCCGCCCGAGTGAGAATCCCTGCTTTGACCATCTCCTGCACCACGGTGTGGTCCTCGGTCAGCTGGTGGAACCCGCTCTCGTCGCATCGATACACCCGGGAATCGCCGACGTTCACCACCGCCAACGCCTCGCGGTGCTCATGTTCAACCACAGCCAACGCGCACAATGTGGTCCCCATGCCCGTCAACTCATCGCTCAACGTGGAATTGGCCAGAATCTCTTCGTTGGCCCGATCCACCGCATCTACCAACTCCTCGACGGTTGGGGCCTGGGAGTGGTGGGGGCGACGGGCGAACCGATGACGTCGACGGTCTGCGGCCCGAGCTTCAATCGCAGCTTGGACTTCGGCCGCCAGTATCTCGACCGCCAAAGCCGACGCCACTTCTCCTCCCTGATGGCCTCCCAACCCGTCGGCAACCGCGAAGAGTCGCCCTTCAGCCAGCATCGAGTCTTCGTTTTTCTCTCGACGTCGGCCTCTATCGGTAGCTTGTGCCGCTTCCAGCCGGATCATCAGAGTTCCATGACCGTGGTGCCCCCACTTTGCGGTGGACTATAACCAGCGCCCACCAGGATTGGCATTCGACCCACGAAAATATTGAATCATCCCGATACTCGGTTACCGATCTGAACCCCCGTCTTGTACGCTGACCACCCCGACAACCAGCGCGAGTGGCGGAATTGGCAGACGCGCAGGATTCAGGTTCCTGTGTCCGCAAGGACGTGGGGGTTCAAGTCCCCCCTCGCGCACTCTAGGGTCTTCGCCTGTTTGCGATGTTCTTGTTCGCCAGTTGGCGTGATCAAGGTTTTTCAGGGCTTTTTCTCGAATCGGAGTACCCACTCGGGCGGTTTGAACCGGGTTCTCGATCCTTCGCTGTGCCGAGTTAGGGGTTGGGTCATGTTTGCGGGCGCGCTGATGCTGACGGTGTTATTCCGTCAGCATCAGATAGGCGGGTTCAAGCGCTTGTGGTGGCTCATGGAGGAGCCCGGTGCCTGGTTTCGGAAGGGTGTTGGATCTCAGGGTCGGGGGCTGGAGTTGTCGATGTCGGGTTTTCGGACTTGAAGAGCACTTCTCGGGCGTGGGTGTTGTCGTCGGGCTGGGGGTACGTCGAGTTCTGCTCTTAGGTGCGTGTCCGGGTCGGCATAGTGCTGATCGTCGATGGTTGGGTTCTGGCCGCCGGGCGAGGTCATTTGGTCGAGTGGGTGTTGGTAGGCTGAAAGGTCTTGGGTGTCGAGGAGGTTCTCGGTCTCGGCCAGGGAAGCATCGAGGAACCCGATGGCATCCGCGGTGGTGTTGGCGGCGGTGACCTCGCAGGCGGGGTTCGCCTTGGCCCGGCAGTCCACGACACCGCCCGGGTTCCAGGTCCCGGCGCCGCTGGCCTCGAGCTCGCAAGATGCCGGCCTGCCGCAGGCGGTTGCGCCTTGTGGGCGGGCCGGTGAGCGCCTCGTTGCACGCCCCGGCTTGGTGGCGGGCCTCGGCGGCGTGGTTTGCCCGAAGCGCCGGCCCGTTGCGGGCCGGCACCCGATACATTGTCGAGCCCGACACCGGGCCCGGCTCTGTACTGTCGATACCGGGCACGCCCGACGGCGGCCGGCTTGCGGCACCCAGCCCTCCCCGCCAGCGGCTGAGATCTTGGCCTCGGCCTCGACGGCGTCCTAGGCCGGCGTCGATACCAACCCGCCCGAGGGATCCCAGCGACCTCGCAAAACCCGGTGACGGTCACGCCCGCTTGCCGGCGCAGGGCCTCGATCTCGTCGAAGGCCCATACAGCGAGCTCCCTTTTTTTCCACAGCCGCAGCTCCATGCGAGCCTCGCCCAAAGCGGTGTCCAGCTGCTCGGCCTCTGCGGCCAGCCGCCGCTCGCGAGCAGACCGCCCGCGCCCGGCACAGGCCTCAAGCGCCTGCCAGCCGCCGGCTAGGAACTGGTCACGCCACTTCGAGACCGACACCTCCGAGGCGCCCTCCCGGCGTGCCGCCCCCGCGATTGCGACCTCGCCCCCCAACACAGCCAAAACGATCCTCGCCTTGTCCACCACAGACTTCGCGGGCTGACGGCCCACCAAGATCCTCCCTCAAGCCAGCACCAAACCATGACCTGACCCAAAAGCCTTGACACGCGACACACCCGCCTAAGGAGCAAACAGCGACATGTTCACCATTTTCCGGGCCCGCCCCGGCGACCACGCCGGGCACTCGTACTTCGACTTCTGGCTGTTCCACCGGCTGAGCGATCGAGCAGGATCGGGTCCGCCTCCCGAGATGATCCGCTTCCCCAAGGGGACGGTCGTCGCCGAAGTGGTCAACCAAGACCTCGACGGCATCGGCCGGGTCCAGGCCGGAATGGCATCCAACGGCATAGACGAGTTGGTGCTGGGCGACTTCGACCGCCGGCTCGTCAACATGCACACCGAGCTCGACCAGGTACTGGCGGTGGCTGACTAGGATTCCCCCAGATAGAAATCCCACTTCAACCCGTGCCTCGCACATGTCCTTAACCAACAAACCACTCTCTCCGTCCCTATAGAAATACCTTGTTGTAATTCAACAAGCCGTTAGATTGCTGGCACATGAGGCGGGTGTTGGTATTGCTGTTGGCTGTGGTTGTGTTGGCGGCTGGGTTGGAATTTTCGGTGTCGGTGTCGGAGCGCGTCTCCGATGTGTTGCCCGGACTTGGCTCGAAAGGGGTTGCTGAGGGGCAATCGCAGCAGTTTTGCCTTTGGTATACGGAGGCGCCTCATGTCGAGTTAGCTCGCCGCAATCGGGTGAGGGGGTCGTGTACAACTCCGCCGGTGGTGCCTCATGCAACGTCGACTACGGCGTGTGCAAATGGGGGCGCATGGCGACATACGGGTAACGATGACATCGGCTGGTGGTACGTGTCAGTATGCGCACCTGCCGCGCCGACAGGTCTGACGTGCGCCGCGACTGTGTCGGAGATAAGGCTCGTTTGGGATGCAGTCACTGGAGCAGATCGCTACCAGGTATCCAAGGACAGCGGGAGAGCTTGGCTTCGGCCCGCCTCGCCTGCTGGTACCTCGTACACATTCACCGGACTGAGTGCAGCTACCTCGTATCAGCTGAACGTCCAGGCTGGAAACTCTGCTGGTGCCGTGACAGCTTGGAGTACTTCTGCGGACAGGAGATGCGCTACTGCCTCGCAGCAGGTATGCATTTGGTATTCCGCCGGGTCGGTCCAGAAAGAGTTGGCTCGCCGCAATCGGGTGAGGGGATCGTGTCCGGCTCCGCCGGTGGTGCCTCATGTCACATCGACTACGGCGTGTCCGAATGGGGGCGCATGGCGACATACGGGCAATGACGGTGTGGGCTGGTGGTACGTCTCGGTGTGCGCCCCAGCGACGCCGACCGGCTTGTCGTGCTCTGCGGTAGAGACTTCGATCGAGGTCTCGTGGGATTCCGTTACCGGGTCGGACGTCTACCGGGTGTCCAACGGCGGTGGGGCAACATGGAATCTGGTTTCCCCTGCCCCAAGCACCTCCTACACCTTTTCTGGGCTGACAGCAAGCACTTCTTATTCGTTGAGTGTCCAGGCGGGCAACACGGCCGGTTCTGTTACGGCTTGGAGTGCCGCCGCGGCCAAGGTATGCGACACCGCTGCGCCGACTCAGGCATCGGCGGTGCCGACAGAGCTAAAGTGTGGGGCGACTGCCACGGCGATCACGCTATCGTGGACAAAGGCAGATGGAGCGGATAGATATCGGCTGTCCAGCGATGGCGGAACGATGTGGGTGCAGCCCACTCCGGCTGACAGCACTTCGTATGCTTTCACCGGCCTGACTGCGGCCACTCTTTATGCGCTCAGCGTGCAGGCTGGCAGCGACGACGGGGGTTCCACCACTTGGGGTGTTGCCTCCAACCGGGTTTGTCGAACAGCGTTCTCATCGCTGCTCTCAGGTCTGGCGTGCACGGCAACGGCGACAACCATTGAGTTCTCATGGGGTGCGGTGGTCGGGGCGGACACCTATGCCGTCCAGTTGGAGCCTGGAACCTCGAATGGCGTACGGCGACGGGCAGAGAGAATTGCAGCTACGTCCGTGAAGTTCTTCGATTTGGATCCGTCGACGAGCTATTACCTATCCGCGTTCGCCGTTGCTGGCGGGCACCAGCAGCTACCCGCTGGAAAAAGCTGCGCGACGGCCGCGTCCGCGGCGAGCCCCAACAGGCCTGTGTGCTCTGCTATGACTGACAACAGCGTTACCCTGAAGTGGAGCCCGGCAGACGGGGTACGACAGTGGTACGTCTCCCGGGCGTCGGGATCCTCACAAGCCGATGGCAGCGTGCTTGAATCCAGCGTCTTGACCAAGCAGTTCACCGGCTTGGCGTCAAATACTGCGTATCGGTTCTATTTCTGGTGGAGAGCAGCCGATGGGTCGTGGACGCAGGTGAAGCCCGAGACGCAGTGCACGACGACTGGCCCTCGTATAGGTCCAGCGCCTCCGACATGTGGTGCAGCGACGGCCGACAGCATCACCCTCAACTGGGCCTCGAATGTCGGAGTGCATCAATGGCATGTCAGCCGGGCCACAGTACCTGCCACTGTCTCCGCCAAGGCCAATACCGCTCAAGTCGGGGGGCAGACACTGGGGGCATCGACGCTGAGCGCGGCCTTCGACGGTTTGAGCCATGCGACCACGTACCAGTTCAATTTCTGGTGGAGGGGATCTGAGACAGGCAGTTGGGTCAAGGTGGAGCCTCATACAAGATGCACTACCGCTTCGCTGGCATCTCAACCCGGTCCTGCTGCATGCGGCGCTGCGACCCGAAACAGCCTGGAGGTCCGATGGAGCCCACATTCGTTGGTGGAGCGTTGGCACACAGCACAACCGGGCGCAGGAGGCTCCTTTGTCGCCAGTCGACTGCTAGAGGCCCAAACCCTGAAGGCGGCCTTCACAGGATTGAGCCCGGCTACTGCCTATTCGTTTCCGCTATGGTGGCAGGCGTCTTCAGTTGGCGACTGGCAGCGGGTGCGGCCGACGGTGGCGTGTACCACGCAGGCAGCACCTCAGACGCCGGTCTTGACCGCGTGCTCAACGACTAGCAAGTATTGCGCAACTCGGGGCGTTTACGACGCTGTGTTGCGGGCAGCGCAAAAGGCGGTAACCTCGCCGACTGGATTACAGTGTACGCAGGCCCAGCTCAACGAGAGCGGTCGCAGCCAGATCACCCGGAACATGCTGGCGTCGATGATGCTGGCAATCTCCGCATGGGAGCTGAACGGGGGCGACACCAGCAAAGCACTGGCCCCCATGACCCTTTCCCGGGGCGACAACATGGTGAACCGGAGTGGCGACTCGAGCAACATCCAGCTCTATTCCCACATGACTCTCAGCGGCTACAAGCGGGCCCACTGGAACCCTGGAGTGGGCCTGTGGCAGCTGGACTACTTCACCGAGCCGAATGCCCAGGTGGACGCCTTGAGATATGGCCACGCCGAGCGGGCGGACGTAGACAAGGGCGGATACGAAGTTGCCAAGCTTATCCGCTACCAATACTGCAACAACATGGACCCTTACGGCAGGTGGTTTGCCTGCACTGGTGGCAAGTGCCAGTCCACCCACAACTCCAGGTACGACTCGACTGCCGACAGCTTCCAGGCCGAGATTATAGAAGGACTGGGCGACCCTACCGGGGGCACCCGCCAGAGGCTCTGCCGGTGGGGGACCGAGGGACTTGAAATGGTCTGCTATCTGTACGACTTGAACCTCAAAGAAGGCCACGAAAACGTTGACTGTTGCCCAGCGGGCACGCCCTACACCAGCGCGTACACCGGCGCCTACAACCCCTACACCCCCCAGGCCGCGCCGTTCATCTCCTTCACCGACACCACCACCTACCCGGGCATGGACACGAAGTTCGCGGTGTGGCCGAAATCGTGGCCCTCGTCGAGGACTGGGTTGGCCTGGCCCAAAACGACTGCCGCGGGATCGGGCGAGACGGCCAAGACGATCATCCGGGCCGTCAGAACAGCAGAGAACGCCCGATTCAGCCCCTACAACGATGACAGCGATCTCGACAACAAGGGGATTGCCTATCACGGCCTGACCAAACAACCGGGCGAGACCGTCTCCCAATACGAAGCCCGGATTGAGGCCAAGATCGCCCAGCTAAACGGCGGGCCTCTAACGGTCAACAACAGCGCAGACAACCACGGCCTCGACGATGACGGCCCAGGGCCCGAGGGGTGGTTCGACAGCCTCGTGAACGGCCGCGACCTCCAAATGTACAACTGCCCCGGCACGATAGGAGATGAGCTCATGGAGGCCTGCTGGGCGAGCACCAACGCCGTTGCCGCCAGCACAGATGAGTAAGGGATGAACAATGGCTGAGATGGGGACCCACAAGAACGAAGCAAGGTGCTTGCGGAGGTGCTGGTGGCGGGCTGCTGTGATGGCCGTGGCAGTGGTTGCGTTCGGCTGCGGGCAGGGATCTGAGCAGTCTGTGCTGGTGGCGGGCGCGGCGACCGAGGGTGCCGAAGATGCGCAGCCTACCGCCGAGGCAACCCCCACTGCTCCTGTTCTATCGGCCACCGCGCTGCCCAGCGTCGGTAATTCGCAGGAGTCTGGCGGGGAAGTCCCCGCCCCGGGCGAGCTGCCCGGGCCAGACGGGCCGTCGGGCCCGGTCGGCGGCACGGGCGGCCCTTCCGAGGGCGGTGCCGGGGTGGTTCCCGGCGAGGGCGACGAGCCGGGCGGGCTGCGGCTTCTCGCTCCTCCGCCGCCCTATCTGGGAGTAGCCAACGAGATATACGATCTATGCGACGACCAGGATGCCTACACAGTGGTGATGGGCCAGACCCTCGGTCCGGACGAGCAGCTAACCAGCGACGACCTTGACGCGATTGCGTTCAAGCGTCGAGTCGGCGAGGTGTCGTGTAGTGAACCCGGAGGGCGCCGCTATGTGTACATGAGCGATGTCGGTCCGGGTGGAGCGTTCGCTACCGTCGAGGGTGCCATTGAGGATTACAAGGAGCGAACCCCGTATTACGAAGTGAACAAGATCAAGTACCCCAAGGATATTCCTTTGGGCTATTACGGAGCTCTGCGCTGGAGTTTCCCGCTGGAGGATGTCGACAGGGTCGTTCTGCTGGAGGACTCTGTGCTAGTTCTCGACGGCACCATACGGGGCCTGGTGCACAACCTCTCCAAGACCATGTTCGCCCGCGAGGTCACTGTTACTGCTCGGCCCCCTTCCGGCGACAGCGATGTTCAGCCGGCCACCGGGCGATTCCCGTTGACCGTCCAGCCCGGCGAGCGGGCCTTTTTTGAAATTGAGGGCTGGACCGGCTCCGACGATCCAGCCTTAATCGAATTGTCGGTTGCCGCCAAGCTGTCCGACCGAGTGGACATTACCCGGGCCTTCAGCTTCGGCGCCGGCGGTTCCGTCACCACCCGAGCGGTGCCAGAGGAGTTCTTCAAAGACTTCGTGCCCGGCTTCGTCTACGAGCACGAGAAGCACAAAATCGACGACGACGGGCGGCTCATGCTCGAGTACCTCACCGTGAGCCTCACCGCGCCCACGTCCCATCCGAGCCTCAAAGACCAAGTGCTCAACCAGACCATCAAAGACCTGCGCCTCTACATGGCGCTGACCGGCGCAGGCAAGGTCTACGACGTCATCGAACCGCCTCTGTACCGAGAATTTGGGAACGATTGGTCCCACCCCCACTTTTTCCCTCAAGTCGTCAGCCAGCCAACAATCTTCGACGGCCGTACCTTCTACCACTTCAACCTCACATTCATCCCCGAGTACTCCTGGCACATATGGGTCGGCGAGCCCGGCCCCCTGGACTACAACCCCCGACCCCAACCCGCACCCTACGAGCCTCCCCCGCCCACACCGCCTCCAGTGCCTCCAACGATATACCCCGTCGAGTGAAGCTAGTTCCGCAACACTTCCTCACCGGATTCTGGCCGGAGCCTGCGCGATACCCGGAGAGGCTCACCAAAGGGAAATCCACCCAGCTTGAATTCCCCTACAATGGCGTCTTGCCTTCAGCCAGCTCCACCTTAAAGCACTGACCTGGGACAACACCCTTTAGGCCTGCGGCAGAGTCCGGCCTACCCCTCCAATCCAACGTGGAACGCTGACGATTTCAACATGGAACGTCTCTGGGAGGCCGTAAATCAGCCAGGTCAGACAAACTGGCGAAGGCCCTACTCTGTTGCTCAGCCCACCGTCCCTTCAGGGGTGGGGGTGGGCACCTCGGTGACGGGGATGACCGGGGGTGGTCCCCAGGCAATGGCCGCTTTGGAGAATCCCGCGGCCATGGCCACCGTGAGAGCCAACTCAGCCAACTCGGCCGGGGTGAACTCCTCGTTGAGCGCCGCTTGGTCCGCCGGGCTGAGTCCTGACGGGTCGGAGATCACGGCGTCGGCCATCCGCAAGGCAAGCTTGAACCGATCCGGCAAGTCGCTGTCGGTGTAACCATCGTCGATCTGGTCAACCAGTTCTTCGGTGAGACCCTGCTGCTTCGCACCTGCGAAGCGGAGGTTCTTTCAAATATTGCAGTCGTTGACCCGGGCGTTGCGGAGCCGGCCCACCTCTTTGGTTGCCTGGTCGAGCTGCCCCTCGCTCCACAGGGTGCCGTAGAAGCGGTTGAACACCGCGAACAGCTCGGGTTGGTGGTCGAACAGCGACATTCCCCCTTCGGGGACAGCGATTCTGGTCATTGGATAACTCCTCTCAGTGCAGCCCGGCTGCGAGCCAAGGCCTCAAATGTGGCGATAGCGGTGGTGAGCGCGGCCAACTCCCGCGGCGACAGATGGGCGTTCAACTCCGCGCACAGCTCGTCGGTCACGCCGTGGGCATCCAGCACGTACTGCTCGGTGAACGCCAGCACGAACTTCTCCCGGTCGTCTGCGGGAGTCCGAGCAAGAGCTTCACCACCAAACATCTGCTCGACCCGAGCGGCGCACAGCTCCAGCAAGCTGGCATCCACCCCTGTGGCATCGAGAGCCTCGACCAATTCATCTAACGGCTCGGAGACATGAGGGTCCAAAGCCGCCAGAGGATCTCTTGCCGGGGGTGCCGCCATCCTGCTCACCCGCCGAACATGGCCAGCCACTGGTCGGCCGAACGGGGCATGAATACATAGTTGGTGCGCCGGGTCTCGCCCATCGAAGCCGACGGCTGGGGCGAATACAGATGGCCGGGATAAAGCGTGGCGGTGTCGGGAACCCGGGCCAGGCGCTGCGTGAGACTTTCATACATGGCCGCGGGATCGCTCCCCGGCAGATCGGTACGCCCGCACCCCTCCAAGAAAAGCGTGTCGCCCGCCACCAGTCGCCCGTTGGTCAAAAAGCACTGGCTCCCGGGCGTGTGGCCCGGGGTGTGGATCATCTCGATGTCCACCGCCCCCACCGACAGCACATCGCCGCTGGAGTGCAAGCACAGATCGTCGTCTTCCAGCCCGGTGGTCATGCTGACATAGCGAGCCTCATCCGCCTGCACATGCACCGGAACCGACACCAACTCCAACAGCTCGGCAACGCCCGTGATGGAGAACTGCATCATCGACCCGCCCACATGATCAGGGTGGTAATGGGTGGCCAGCACCCCCTTAAGCCGCATCCCATCGTCTTCCACCAGCGCCACAATCCCCTCGGGGTCATACGCCGGATCAACCACCACGGCCTCCCCCGTCTCCCGATCCCCAATCAAGTAGACAAAGTTCACCATCTGCCGAGCCATCATGTCGCCAACCGCAATATCCCGCCCCGACAACAACTGCCGAAAATACAGACGCTCATCTTTCACGAGCCCGATACTACGCAACCGGCTCGTCATCCCCCTGCCGCCGCCAGGCTTCCTCCGCCAGAGAAACAACTTCGCGCGCCGGCAATCCCAGCAACTTAGAAGCCCGCACCGCCTCATCATGCTCCACCTTCACCCGCCCAGCACCCACCTTGACCCGAACCCGTCGCCCATCCACATCAACTTCATGCTCAAACCGCGACCGAGGCCACCGCTCGATCAACTGCCCCCGAACCCCCAACGACCCAGTCTCATCCGCCAAGGTGGCCGCCACCTGGTCCCCCACCGCAGGATCAGCCAGCGCACTCACCGTGTACGCCGGTCGCCCCTTCTTCATCACAATAGGCGTAATCCAAGCATCATGAGCCCCAGCGTCCAACAACGAAGCCACCGTATGAGCCAGCGTTTCCCCGGTGGCGTCATCCACGTTGGTCTCAAACAACATCACCGGCTGGCCCTCGGGGCGCGCCGCCGACATCGTGCCCACCACCACCTGGGTGAGATTGGGGCGGTCTTCCAGATGGTTGTCGCCTGCTCCGAAGCCGGCGGCCGAAACGGTTATCGGCGGCATGGGCCCCCACCCGGCGGACAACGCCGACAAGATCGCGGCTCCCGTAGGCGTAGTCAGCTCCAAACCCACATCCAGCCCGAACGTCGGACATCCCACCAAGAGCTCCACCACCGCAGGCGGCGGATTGGGCAGCCGCCCGTGGGCACTGCGAATCATCCCTCGCCCGCAGGCCACCGCACTGGAGTGAACCTCGTCTATGCCCAGCACCTCCAGCGCGGCGCACGTGCCCACCACATCGATGATGGCATCCAGACCCCCGACCTCATGGAAGTGCACCTGCTCGGGAGGACGGCGGTGCAGTTTGCCCTCGGCCCGGGCCAGGGCCTCAAAGATGGCCAGCGCTCGATCGGCCACCCGATCGGGCAGCCGAGCCTCCCCGATCAGCGCGTTGATGTGGCTGGCCGTGCGCACCACCGAGGTCTCCTGAGTGATAACCCTCACGTCGGTGGCTGCGATGCCGCCCCTCTGGGTGGGATGGGCTTGTAAGTCCCACCCTCCCAGAGGCAGCAATTCGCACATGTCCCGCACGTCGGCCACATCGGCCCCCGCGTCGATCAACGCTCCCAGCGCCATGTCGCCCGCAATACCGCTGAAGCAGTGAAACCAGGCAATGCGGTCCGGATCAGACATCGCCTGCTCCACTCATCTCCGCCTCCGAAGCGGCCCGCTCCCTCGATTTGAACAACCGCAAAACCGCACAGGCCGCGCCAAACCCGTTGTCCACCCCCACCACCGTTATCCCCGCAGCACACGAGGACAACATGGCCAGCAGCGCAGTGACACCCTCCAGCGAAGAGCCGTAGCCCGCACTAGTGGGCACTGCCACTACTGGAGCTGCGGTCAGCCCACCCACCACCGAGGCCAAGGCACCCTCCATACCGGCCACCACCACCACGGCATCGGCCGATGCAAGTGCTTCGGTCTCCGCCAGAATCCGGTGAAGTCCCGCCACCCCCACATCGTTCAGCCGCTGCGGTGCCAAGCCATGAGCGGCCAGCACCACCCCGCATTCGTCGGCCACCGGCAAATCAGCGGTGCCTGCCGCGGCCAGCACCACCCGCTCAGGTCTCGGCGGCGCTGGTCGCCAGACCACGGTGGTGTCGTAGCGTTCCCCCTCGGGGTTGAGGGCTAGAGCGCTGGCCGCCTGCTCCGCAGAGGACCGGGTCAACAACACTGGGCCGCCCGGCTGATCCAGCAACTCGCCCACAATGGCCGCACACTGGTCGGGCGTCTTGCCCGGTCCGTAGACAACCTCAGCCAAACCTTGACGGAGGTTGCGATGGTGATCCACCCGGGCAAACCCCAAATCAGCGAACGGCAAGCAGCGCAATTGCCGGACCGCGTCGTCCGCGGTCACCGTGCCATCGCTCACATTTGCCATCAATTGCCGAACAAAGACCTCATCCACTACCACTATCCTGCCCTTTTGTGACTGCTTCTGCCCGATCCCCAAGCCAAGTGGCCTACCTCGGACCACCGGGTACCTTCACCGAAGAAGCGCTCCTCACCCAACCCGATTTGGCTGAAGCCGACCACCTCTTGTGCCGGTCAATCCCCGAAGTTCTGGGGTCCGCCGCTGACGGTAGGGCTGCATTGGGCTTCACCGCCATCGAGAACTCCATCGAGGGGACGGTCAACGTGGCCCTTGACGCCCTGATCTTCGAGCACGACCTGATCATCCAGCGAGAAGTGGTTATCGACGTTCGCCTGCACCTGTTGGGCTTCTCCGGTACCTCAATGGACAAGATTCGCCGCGTCATCAGCTTCCCCGTCGCCACCGCCCAGTGTCGGCGCTATTTGACCGAAAATCTCCCCCATGCCGAGGAGATCGCGGCCAATTCCACTGCCGCCGCGGCCCGCGACCTCGCCATCTCCAATGACAAGACCACCGCAGCCATCGGCACCGCCTTGTCGCAGGAAATCTACGGGCTGGACATGATCGCCACCGACATTGAGGACCACCCGGAGAATCAAACCCGCTTCGTGGCGGTGTCCCGCACGGGAGTGCCCGCCCCCACCGGTCACGACAAGACGTCCATTGTGGTATTCCAGCGGGCCGACCGGTCGGGCTCTCTCATGGGCATCCTCGCCGAATTCGCCGCCCGCTCCATCAACCTCACCAAGCTGGAGTCTCGCCCCACCAAAAAGGCACTGGGCGACTACTGCTTCCTAATCGACCTCGAAGGCCATGTGGCCGACCAGTTGGTGGCCGATTGCCTCACCAGCATTGTGGCCAAGCACGGCGAGGTGAAGTTCCTCGGCTCCTACCCAGCCAACTTAAGAGGAAATGAAGAACAGAGCGCCGCGGCCACCACGGCATGGGCCGAAGCTCAGAGTTGGATCGATGATCTCCGCGGCCAAGTGGGAAGCGCCTGACTTGACAGGTTCTAATAGCTTCCATTAGAACTAGCCCGACATCGCCCTACGGACGCGGAGGAGACCATGGAGTTCGGCATTTTCGTCAACGGCTACATACCCGGGCCGGCAGCCCACGACACCGAGGCGGAGCACACCGCTTTGATGCGGGAGGCCCACTACGTGATCACCGCCGACAAGTACAACTGGAAGTACGCCTGGTTCGGCGAGCACCACTGCCTCACCGAGTACAGCCACATGTCGGCCCCCGCCCCGGTCATGGGCTATGTAGCCGCCAAAACCGAGCGCATCCACCTCTCCACCGGCATCACCAGCCTGCCCACCGCCAAGGAGCACCCGGTGCGTATCGCCGAGCGGGCCGCCATGCTCGACCACATCACCGAAAACCGCTTCGAGTTCGGCACCGGCCGCGGCGCGGGCAGCCACGAGGTGGCCACCTTCGGCGGACTGACCCCGCCCGAGACCAAGTCGATGTGGGACGAGGTCATCCGCGAAATTCCCCGCATGTGGGAGCAGCGCGACTACTGCTTCGAGGGCGAGCACTTCTCGGTGCCCAAGCCCCACAACGTGTTGCCCAAGCCCCACGGCCGCGGCCATCCCGCTATCTGGGTGGCGTGCGGCAACCCGCCCACCTTCGCCAAGGCCGGCTCTTTGGGCATCGGTGCCATTGCCTTCAACTTCGAGCCCATCTTCAACCTCAAAGGCCGGATCGACGCCTACAAGGAGGCTATTCAAAGCCCGGTGGAGCAGATCGGCCAGTTCAAGAACGACAACGTGATGATGACCAACGCCGTCATCTGCCTGGAAGACCGAGATCGGGCCCGGGAGATCGCCAAGTCCAAAGGGCGCGGCTACCTGGTCACCATGGTGAACCTCTACCACGACACCATGCCCAAGTCTCCCGACGCCATCACCTGGCCTTCTACCCCCAGGCAGATCGAATGGACCGACGAGATGCTCGATGCGGCCATTGCCGGGGGCTACATGCTGTGCGGCAACGCCGAAGAGGTGTGCGAGCAGGTGGAACGCTACCGGACCGTCGGCTGCGATCAGGTGGTGTTCGGCCTGCCCGGCGAGGGCATGGAGCACGACGAGATCGACGAGATGCTCGAGGTGTTCGGCACCAAGGTGATCCCCGAGCACGATCCCGACCCGATCCACTCCACCGACCGCTACCGGGCCACCGCCCAGCGCCGCTACCCCAACTTCGAGTTCCCCCTGCCCGACGGCATCGACGTAGAGCTCATCCCCGAATCCGCCATATTGCCCCTAGGCCACGGCAAGTAGCCCGGCCGATCTGAGGAGCAGCGGCAGTGCCGCGCGACGCCACCGAAACCCGAGCCCGCTTGATCGCCGAGGCCGAGCGGCTGTTCGCCGAGCAGGGCATCTGGCGGGTGCGGGTGCAAGACATAGTGGCTGCCGCCGGGCAGAAGAACAGCTCAGCGCTCACCTATCACTTCGGCTCCCGTAGCGGTGTGCTCGACGCCATCTTGCGGGAGCACGGTGAGCCCATCGACCAAGACCGGGGCAAGGTGTGGGCCGCTTTGGACGGCGACCAGGCACCCGCGCTCATCGAGGCGCTGATTCAGCCCCTCACCCGCCGGCTGGCCACCGCCAGCGGTCGGTGCTACCTGCGAATCGTGGCTCAGCTCAGCGCGGAGTTCAGCCGCTGGGATTTCGATCCCACCCACGTGCCGGCAAACCTCAACGCCATCTTGCGGCTGTTGCGAGATCGCTCATCGGTTGACGACAAAGCCCAACGAGATGAGCGGGTTCTGGGCATGATCCAGCTGATGACCGCCTCTTTGGCCGAACGAGCCCGCCGCATCGAAGCAGGCGATCCCCTGGCCACTCCCGGCGAGGTGTATGCCGCCAATCTGGTGGACATGTTGACCGGGATCATCGAGGCTCCTTCTCGGACCGCGGCCGTCACAGCATCTCAACACTCCGGCCGGCAATTTGCCCCTGAGACTCTCTAGTCAGCCAGGCCGTTCGCTCTGCTCTGATGCATCGCCGACCTCCCCAATAAGCCATGCTTTGAGCATGAATCGATTTGAAGACAAAATCGTCATAGTCACCGGCGCGGCTTCCGGCATCGGACGGGCCACCGCCGACCGACTGCGCACAGAAGGCGGCACTGTGGTGGGCATTGACCGAGATCCGGTTGACGACGTTGACCTGGCCATCCAACTGGATCTGCTCGATTTGGACGCCATCGCCCCCACCGTCGCTCAGGTGATGGATGCCTACGGCCGCATCGACGTGTTGTGCAACATCGCCGGCCTCGGCCATTTCGCCCGCGATGAGGATGAGACCCCCGAAGCATGGAACCGCGTCATCGGCGTCAACCTCACCGGCACCTACTTCATGTCCCAGGCCTGCTTGCCCCACTTGCTCGAATCCCAGGGCAATATCGTCAACACCGCCTCCACCGCCGGGACCAATGCCCAGGCGTGGAGTTCGGCCTACTCGGCATCCAAGGGCGGGGTGATCGCTCTCACCCAGACCATGGCCATCACCAACGGGCGGTCGGGAATCCGGGTCAACTGCATCGCCCCCGGTGGTGTTGAGACGCCGATCGGCGAGCAGTTCACTCCGCCAGAGGGTGTAGACCTCACCCTCATGTCTGGCATGCTCCCCTACCACCGCCCAGCCCAACCACCGGAACTGGCCTCAGCGTTCGCCTTCTTGGCCAGCGACGACGCCAGCTACTGCAATGGAATAGTCCTGAGAGTAGATGGGGGAACCAAGACATGAGCCATTCGTCTCCCCCCCTGGCCGGCGTCCGTGTTATCGAGAGCTCGCTGCTCGGCCCCGGATTCTTGACCACGTTCCTCTCCGACATGGGCGCCGATGTCATCAAGGTAGAGCCCCCGCAAGGCGACTACATCCGCCAGATGACGTGGCCCATCGTCAACGGGGTGTCGCTGCTGCATCTGCACACCCACCGGGGCAAACGCAGCATCGTGCTCGATCTGCGCCAGCCCGAGGGCGTTGAGCTCTACCTGGATTTGGCCCGCAACGCCGACGCGGTGGTCGAGGCCATGAGGCCCGGCGCACTGGAGCGGCGGGGCCTGGGCTATGAGCAGCTCAAGGAAGTGAACCCCAAGATCGTGTTCGCCACCATCAGCGGATACGGCATGACCGGCCCCTACAAGGACATGCCCAGCCACGGCATCGCCTACGACACCTGGGCCGGGCTCATCCCTCCCGCCTACGACGATGACGGATTCTGCCGCATCCCGGAAATGCCCAACATCGGCATCAACATCGCCCCCCTCATCGGTGCGCTTGCGGTTTGCGCCGGCATCATCCGGGCTCGAGACACCGGCGAGGGCTGCCGTTTGGAGCTGGCCCAGTCCGACGCGGCCGCCTACATGGACTGGTACCGCATCGAGACCTGGAAAGCCTACGAGCGCCCCGAAGACGAGGTGACCGGCAACCCGTCGGATGACTACGAGCGTCGGGCGCCGGGCCTGGCCGGCATGTGGGAGGGCGTCCGCTACCAGATGTACGAGTCGTCCGACGGCCACGTGCTGTTCATGGCCTCAGAACAAGCCTTCTGGCGCAACTTCTGCGAAGCCCTAAATCGAATGGACCTGTTCGACCGCTGGCCGGGGTCGAAGTACGCCGACCACGCCCGGGGAAATCTGGAATTGCAGCGGGAGCTGCGGGACATTTTCCGCTCCAAGACCAGCGCAGAATGGCTGGAGTTCGGCGACCGGGTAAACACCCCCATCGCCCCGGTGAACAACGCCAAGAACGTGGTCGACGACCCGCAGTTCCAAGATCGGCTGCCACTGTTCTCCGTCGATGAGGTGGGCTGCGAGCAGCTCCCCCTCCCGGTCAAGTTCTTCGACGAGGAACTCCCAACCCCCACCCACGCCCCCACCGTCGGCCAGCAGACCGACGAGGTGCTGAGCGAGGTGCTGGGGTTGGGCGCCGACCGGCTGGCCGCACTGCGGGACCAGGGCATCCTCGGATGACCCAATCGGCGGATGCCGAGCTGCTGGACGAAGCCGTTGAGCTGACCCGAAAGGCCGGACGTCTCACCCTGGACTGGTTCAACGATCACAAACTGTCGGTGTACCGCAAAGACGACGGCTCCCCGGTTACCGACGCCGACAAGGCGGCAGAGTCTTTTCTGCGGAAAGCCTTGTCCAACCGCTTCCCCGACGATGCCGTAGTGGGTGAGGAGTTCCCCGAGCAGAAGGGCACATCGGGGCGGACCTGGATCATCGACCCCATCGACGGCACTCGTAGTTTCGTCCGCGGCGTGCCTCTCTACACCACCTTGTTGGCCATGATCGATCAGCACGGCCCCGCCATAGGCGTAGCAGCCGTCCCCCCTCTCGACGAAGCGGTATGGGCTGGCCGAGGTCTGGGCTGCTTCCACAACGGCCGCCGCTGCCAGGTCAACCCGCAAACCGAGTTGGGCCGATCGTATCTGTGCGCATCCGGCTTCGAATGGTGGCCCGAAGGCGCATTCGATCGAGTCAGGACATCCGGCGCCCGCATGCGCACTTGGGGAGACGGCTACGGCTACGTGTTGGTAGCCACCGGCCGAACCGAAGCCATGATCGACCCCGGCCTAAACCTCTGGGACATAGCCCCCATGCTGGTAATAGTCCCCGAAGCCGGCGGCCAAATCACCCAATGGAACGGAAGCAACTCTGCCGGTGCCGGTGACTGGCTCACGACCAACGGGAAATTCCACGAGGAACTCCGCACCCTCCTCAACGGCTAAGCCCCAAGAACTCCTCACACACAACACCCTGCTCCTCAAGCGCCCCCAAGAACTCCCCCGCATCCACAACCTCCGACAACCCCACAACCCCGGTCCCAGAGACCTTCCCCGACCCAATCATTTCAAGAACGCTCATCACAACCGCCGCCGTCGCAAACCCCGGCGCCGCCGAAGCCCCCAGTATCCGCCCACACCAAGCCCCATCCCTCAGCCCCCGCACCTCTACCCTGACCGCGCCCAGCTTCCCCTCCGGATGCGGCGGCCTCAACATCGGCAACCAAGAGCTGAAGCGATCCCTCCGAGTGGCCGCCATGCGGGCAGTTATCCGATTCGCCCGGCTGAATCTGCGAACCAGCAGCATCGGATCGGGCAACCCGGCCCGATAGCAGTCGGCCGCATCCACCGGACTCGGGAACCAGCAGAGCTCGCGGCCCGAACCACCGGGCCGCTGCTTCCACCCCGCCCGCCATTCCAACGCCAAAGAGCTCAATGCCCTGTGGTGTTGGCGGGCACAAGCGGGTCCACCGGTGCCGAACTTGGCGACGTGTACTTCCGTCACTTCGTCAATTTCCTCTGCCGCCCGAACAGCCAGAACGTCGCTCAAACCAGGAGCCATGCCCACCCCGGCGACCACCAACGACCTCTGCTGCTGAACCGCCCCGTTCATGCCCAGCAGCCGTCGCACATCTGACACCGAGTCAGACGTGGCCAGCACCACCCGCCCACTACCTAGAAATCGACGAGCCAGGCGGGTTTGGCTGCCGGATGCGGTGGCCAGCACCACTACATCTGCTGGGTCCTCCAGGCTGCCCACAGCCACTGAGGGCCCGTGCTTTTTCGACAAATGCCAGGCCCGGTCCGGATTTCGATCGATTACTGCCACCCGTCCGACCGGAATTGACGGTGAGCCAGCCAAACGCTCCACCACACCGGCGCCCACTACACCCGCGCCGACTACCAAGATGTCCATGTAGTTCAGCTATTGGAGATCAAAACTTGTTGCCGCCGCTGAGCTGGCGCCAACCGCCCGACTGAGGCGGAACGCCCCCGGTTCCCCGAGCACGCAGAATGGCCGCAATGGCGGCCGCCCCTGCCAGAGCAACCAACGCTCTTCGCAGAATCTTCACAGCGTCATCCTAACGAACCCTGTCAACGACACAACCAGGGGTAGCCGAGCGTTGTGGGGCTAGCTGGATTCGAACCAGCGACCTCACCCTTATCAGGGGTGCGCTCTAACCGACTGAGCTATAGCCCCAATGCCAAACCGAGTGAAGAGCCTACTTACGAGGGTTCCAGGAAGGCCAACGAAATCGACGAGGTCGGGTCCGAGGCCGCTGACGAGCTGTCTCCTCTTCGATGACGGTGACTCTCATTCCCCCGGTCAGGTCGCTAATGAGATTGAACAGCACGCACAGCAATACGTTGAAGAACGTACCTGCCACCACCAACACCAACCCGCCCACCGCAAAACCCCGGAATATCTGGCTGGCGTTGAACTTGAACTCTTGCAGCGCGAACAGTTCCTCAATGAACGACTCCGTGTCGTCCACCGTGCCCGACCCCACTGCAATGCTCCACAGCATCACGCCAGCCAGCATCACAATCACCCAGAGACACATGTAGAAGATCAGCGAGATCTTGAGCATGGACCACGGCTCGATGTGCCGGATCACCCGGCGCACCTTTCTGGCCTGCAACCGCACGGCTCGGCGGTACTCCCTCGGAGTGACCTTCACGGCTTGGCGCGACACTGCCTGACTCGGCAGCGGCGCAACAGGAGGGTCGCTCACCCGACCGGGGTCGATGGACACGCCCCGAAGTGTACGGGATCGCTAGTCGGAAGTGATTGGCACCGCCACCACCCGAGAGGACGAATCTCTGCTCTGGCCGTTGCCACGGACCCGTCCCTGCGCACGACTACCTCCGTTTGGAATCCCTCCCTCAGCGTCGAGACCAGCGTTGCCCGATTGGCCGTGGCCACTTTGGCAGCAACAAGGGGATCGGCTGCCGCGGCCATCGCTACCACATCCGCGCTTGCCGTGGCCCGGGCCCGCCGAACAGCATCGGCGCCAAGTTGGCCCAACAGCACCGCGGCCATTCCGATTACCGCCAAAATCCCCACTGCAAATACCGAGATCGATCCCCGTTCGCCCATACTGCTGCTCCGCGGTCAAATGGAGGGGGAAGATTCAACGAAGAGAAGGCTAATCCACGTCTTCTGAACTGGATAAGACGGGGGCAACCGCGGCCATGGTTTGATCATCAGACAAGGTCATTATCCGAACTCCGGCGGCGTGAGCACCCTGCACCGAGACCGACGAGACGGGCATTCGGATCGTCACCCCATTGGACGCCACCGCGAATACTTCGTCGTCAGGGGCGACCACCCGGGCCGCCACCACCGAACCCCGCTGGTCGGGCAACTTCATGGCAATGACCCCTTGGCCTCCTCGATGCTTGGAGCGGAACTGGTCGAGAAGAACCCGTTTTCCAAAGCCCTGGTCGGTGGCCAGGAGCATGTCCTCCCCGGGCTGCACCGCGGTGGCGGCAACCACGATGTCCTCATCCAGCAGCTTCATCCCTCGTACGCCGGCTGCGGTTCGTCCCATCGATCGAACTTCCGATTCTGAGAACCTCATGAGACGACCCGACGCACTCACCAAACAGACGTCATCGCTCCCCCTGGTGGGCAGCGCCCGAACCAGCTCGTCTCCTTCTTTCAAGTTGATGGCAATGAGCCCCTTGGTACGGGTCTTGTCGTATTCCAAGAACCGGGTGCGCTTCACCACCCCCCGGCGGGTTACGAACAGCAGATAGCGCATCGTCTCGTAGTCACGAGTGTCGATCACTTCTGAAATCGACTCATCGGGGGCCAAGTGGAGCAAGTTCACGATGGCCATGCCCCGTGCCGTGCGGCTGGTTCGGGGTACTTCGTGAACCTTGATGCGGTACACCCTCCCCATGTTGGTGAAGAACATGAGGTAGGCGTGAGCCGTGGTGTGGATAAGCGAGGCGATGTAGTCCCCGTCTTTCAAATTGGCTCCGATAACCCCTTTGCCGCCCCTACCCTGGGTCTTGAACTCGTCGGGCACCACCGTCTTGACGTAACCGGCCGCGCTGAGGCTGAACACCAGATCCTCGTCGTCGATCAGGTCCTCAATGTCGATATCGCCCTCATCGGGCATGATCTGGGTCTGCCGTTCAGTGGCGTAACCATTTCGCACCTCGATCAGCTCTTCTCGGATGACCGCTCTCAGCTTGGCGTCATCAGCCAGAATGGCCTCCAGCTCAACGATCAGTGCCCGCTTTTCGGCCAGCTCGTCGTTCAACTCCCGTGTCCCGAGTTGGGTAAGCCGGCCCAACGCCATGTCGAGGATGTGGTTGGCCTGGATCTCGCTGAACTCGAACTGCTCGCCCATGAGCGTGGCCCGGGCCGCAGCCCGGTTCTCCGAGGCTCGAATGGCGGCGATGATCGCATCAATCATCGCCACTGCCCTCACCAGGCCCTCGAGGATGTGCTCTCGGCGGCGAGCTTCCTCCAAACGGAACTGGGTGCGACGGCTCACCACCTCTTGCTGATGGTCGGCATAGGCCGCTAGGCAATCGCGCAGCGTCATGGTCCGCGGCACCCCATCGGCCAGCGCCACCATGTTCACCGGGAAACTGGTTTGCAGCGGGGAGTACTTGTAGAGGTTGTTGAGCACCACCAAGGCGGGGGCGTCCCTCTTCAACTCGAACACCAGCTTGGTCTGGCCCTTAGCCGACTCATTGTGAATCTGGCGGATCCCGTCGACCACTCGCCGGTTCACCAAATCGGCCACCTTTTCCTCTATGACCTCAGCGCTGGTCTGGTATGGGATCTCGGTGACCACGATGCTGGTCTTGGAGCCGCTCTCCACGATCTCGGCCAAGGCCCGTACCTTTATCGTCCCCTGGCCGGTGGCATAGGCGTCCCGAATGCCCTGGAAACCCATGATGCAGCCCCTAGTGGGAAAATCAGGACCCTTCACGAACTCCATCAATGCCTCGGTGGTGGCCTCAGGGTTCTCCAGCAAGTGGTTCACCGCGTCGATCACCTCACCCAGGTTGTGGGGCGGGATGTTGGTGGCCATTCCCACCGCGATTCCCTGGCTGCCGTTCACCAGCAGGTTGGGGAACCGGGACGGCAACACCACCGGCTCGTGCTCGGTGGAGTCGAAGTTGTCGGCAAAGTCGACGGTCTGCTCGTCGATGCCGTCCAACAGCCGCATGGCCAGTTCGTGGAGGCGGCACTCGGTGTAGCGCATTGCCGCCGGTGGGTCGTTGGGAGAGCCGAAATTCCCGTGCGGGTCGATCAGCGGGTGGCGCAGCGAGAATCTCTGTCCCAGGCGGACCAACGCGTCATAAATAGCCTGATCCCCATGAGGGTGGTACTTGCCCATAACGTCACCCACCACCCGGGCGCATTTCACATACGGCCGATTGGGGCGGGTCCCCTGGTCGTACATGCCCCACAGGATGCGACGGTGTACCGGCTTAAGCCCGTCTCGCACATCGGGAAGGGCCCGGGCGGTAATGACCGACATGGCGTAGTCCAAGAACGACTGCTCCATTTCGGTCTGGATATCAATGTCCTGCACCGTGCCTTCCAACGGCTGTTCCGGCTCAGGAGGGGCGTCAATATCGTCGGGCACAGGATTCCTTGGCGGTCATATATCCAAAAAGCGGACGTCTTTGGCGTTGGTCTGGATAAATCGTTTACGTGATCGAACGTCCTCCCCCATCAGCTTGGAGAACACATCGTCGGCTGCGGCTGCCTGTTCCACCGACACCCGCAGCAGCGTGCGCTGAGCGGGGTCCATGGTGGTCGACCACAACTCTTCCGCGTCCATCTCACCAAGGCCCTTGAGCCGCTGGAACTCCGCGCTGTGCTTGGGGTTCTTTGCCAAAAAGGCCTCTTTGGCGTGGTCGTCTTTCAGATAGATCTTCGACCGCCCGACTTCGGTGGAGTACAGCGGTGGCTGAGCGATGTACACGCGGCCCCCCAGCACCAGCTTGCGCATCTGCCGGTAGAAGAAGGTGAGCAAGAGTGTGCGGATGTGGCTGCCATCTACATCGGCATCAGCCAACAGGATCACCTTGCCGTAGCGAATTCGGCTCTCGTCTTTTGGTTCGGGTTCTTCCACCTCTTTGGCGCCGTTGCCCTCAACCACATCGAACTCGTCGCCGAACCCTGCGCCGATCGCCGCCACCAAGGCTTGGATCTCCGTATTGCGGAGCATCCGATCGGCTTGGACGCGCTCTACGTTCAAGATCTTTCCCCGGATGGGCAGGATGGCCATGGTCTTGGGGTCGCGGGCATCTTTGGCCGATCCGCCCGCCGAGTTGCCCTCCACAATGAACAACTCGCATTCATCCCGGTCGGTTGAGGTGCAGTCGACCAGTTTGCCGGGCAGTCCCGCTCCATCCAACGCCGACTTGCGCCTAGTGGCGTCTCGAGCCTGCCGCGCCGCAAGACGGGCCTTTTGGGCCTGGAGACACTTGGTCACGATCTTGCGGGCGTCGGCGGGGTTCTCCTCCAGCCACTCGGCCAGCTTCTCGTTGGTGGCCCGCTCCACTAGCGAGCGAATCGAGGCATTGCCCAGCTTTGATTTGGTCTGGCCCTCGAACTGCGGCTCTTGCAGCCTCACGCTCACGATGGCCGTTAACCCTTCGCGGATGTCCTCGCCGGCCAGGTTGTCGTCCTTTTCCTTCAAATGACCCTTGGCCCGGCAATAGTCGTTGACCACCCTGGTGAGTCCCTTGCGGAAACCCTCTTCGTGCATGCCTCCCTCAACGGTGTTGATGCCATTGGCAAAGGAGTGCAAGCCGTCGGTGTTGTAGCCGGTGTTCCACTGGAAGGCGATCTCTACCTCATCGCCGCCTTCTTGCTGCGAGAAGAAGCCGACCTCTTCGAACAGGGCGTCCTTCGAACTGTTCACCTCGCGGACGAAGTCGCTGATGCCGTCCTGGTAGCAGTACACCGTCCAGTCGGTGCCTCCTGTGCCGTCAGGACGCAGGTCACGGAAGTTGATCTCCAGATTGCGGTTCAAAAACGCCATCATCTGGAGCCGCTCCAACAGCGCTTGGGCCCGGAACCGAACGTCATCGAAGATGCTGTCGTCTGGCCAGAAGCGAACCGTCGTGCCGGTGCGATCTTCGGGGCTGTCGCCGGTTACCCGCAGCTTTTCCCGCACTTCCCCGCCGTCGGCAAATGTCATTGCATGCCGACGCCCGTCCCGGTCGATTTCTACCTCTAACCGGGTGGACAGAGCATTCACCACCGACACGCCAACACCGTGCAAGCCTCCAGACACCTTGTACCCGTTGCCACCGAACTTGCCCCCAGCGTGCAAGAGAGTGAGCACCACGGCGACTGCACTCATATCCGGGTGCTGGGGATGGGGGTCAACCGGTATGCCCCGTCCGTTGTCTTGAACTTCACAACCACCGTCGGCCAAAAGGGTCACTTCAATGGTCGAGCAGTACCCGGCCATGGCCTCATCTACCGCGTTGTCCACCACTTCGTATACCAGGTGGTGCAGCCCGGTCACCGACGTGGACCCGATATACATGCCCGGACGCGTTCGAACGGCGTCGAGGCCTTCCAAAACGGTAATGTCTTCAGCTCTGTAAGACTCAGAGATGTCGGTCACGACCTGGCTTTTCTGCCCTGCTAAACGGGCTTTGTAGGTGGGTAGGGCGGTCGCTCTCGCCGGGCTGTTCGCCTCGCGATCAGCTCAGCAGAACGCACTGCCTCCGATGGTGCAATTCTACCAGTTTCAGGTGTCTATTTGACTCACTGGAGGACTGGTTACCGGCCTCTCGAGCCAATCAACGAGGGCGGACTTTAACCGTAAGAGCGGTGACGGCTTCGTCCTCGGCTGCGGCGTTGATCCGATCGATGAGCTCACCGCCGAAAAACTTCATTTCAGTGGCCCATGCGGGATCATCGACCGCCACCACCAACTCGCCTTCAACCAAGCGAATCGGCCGAGAGTGAGCTGCCATCACCGTGCCGACGAGTTCCTCCCAGGCCTCGAAAACAATCTTCAGCACCTGAACCCGCGGCGCCTTCAGCCCCGAGACCACCTGGTCCAACGACTCCTCCAATCGCCGAGGGCCTGACGGCTTGCGCAACGGCTCCCACCCCATCGTCCCAGTCTGCCCCGGCTGCATCGCTATGGCGACCGAAAATTCACACTTCGCGGACAACGCGACCATCGGTCACCCGAAACCGGGCGCTGTAGTCGATATCGGTGGGCAGTGCGCCCGCCGTGGTCAGCAAGGTCTGCTCAGACACCAGTGCCCCCAGGACTCCTCGTGACCTGTCTGGGTCCAACTCGGAGAACACGTCGTCCAGCAGCAACAAGGGCGATTGACCGGTTGCCTCCTCCAGTTCTCGGTGTACAGCCAGTCGCAGCGCCAACGCCAGTGACCGCTGTTCACCCTGAGAGGCATGCGTTCTAGCCGGCTTTCCATCGAGGACCACCGACACATCATCGCGGTGAGGGCCCACCGTGGTGACCCCTCGACGCAGGTCCTCGGTACGAGTTTGGCCCAACGCCATAGTCAACTCCCCCCAGGGCCAGGTTGGTTCATAGCTCAGACCAATCGGCGTGGGCTCAAGCGCTATCTCCTGGTAGGCCGCGGTGGCCTTCGTGTTTAGATTGGCCACTAATTTGCTCCGTGCACTGGCCAGTCGTTGGCCCACATCAGCGAACTTCTCGTCCCAAACTTCCAAGGTCACGGCTGCATCGGAGTCGAGCCGGATCCCTGATTGGCGCAGCAAGGCGTTTCTTTGGCGAAGAATACTCTCCATGTCCGATCTAACGACATCGAGTCGAGGATCAATCTGTCCCAGAGCATCGTCCAAAAATCGTCGCCGCTCCCCAGGACCTCCTTTGACCAAGACCAGATCGTCGGGCATGAAAATCGAGACCGGCACGAGACCCAACAAGTCTCGGCGGCGGACCCTCTGTCGGTTTACCTGGAACTGGGAGCGGCCCGTTGACCTCAGCGCGGCCTCAAAGAGCATCTCTCTTTGGTCGGCAGCCATCTCCCCCCGTACTACCGCTTCGGAGATGTCTGTACCGCTACGGATCAAAACGTCGGTGGAATTGACGCGAAATGATGTCATCGTGGCCAAATAGAAGACCGCTTCCAGCAGGTTGGTCTTGCCTTCCCCGTTGGATCCCACGATCAGGCTGGTGCCGGAAGGGAACTCCAGGTCTAGGCGACTGTAGTTGCGAAAATCGGTTAGCCAGAGATGTTTGAGGCGCACACCTTGCTCAATTGATGCGAACAGGGCTCAATTGATGCGAACAGGCATCAGCAAATAGAGGAACTGCTCAGATCCCGGTGTGCGGATCACGGCTGGTTTCAGTGCGTCCACCGTGTTCAAAACGATTTCGTCGCCCGGTGCCGCTTCAGCTCCATCGAGCAGGTACTCGGGGTTGAAGGCAACCGTTAGATCCTCCCCTTCAAAGACCGCGTCCAGCTGTTCGCTCGCCTCCCCAACGTCTTGGGTGACTGCT
This sequence comes from Acidimicrobiales bacterium, assembly GCA_965208505.1. GTDB lineage: Bacteria > Actinomycetota > Acidimicrobiia > Acidimicrobiales > Bin134 > Poriferisocius. The sequence goes on along the minus strand of OZ242339.1, from coordinate 3,334,257 downwards.
GACAGCTCCAACCCCGAAGCCGACATCTCCAGTCGGATTGGAGTGGAATCTTGAGCCATCAGCCGAACTCGTCTCACTGCGTTGGTGAAGACTTCTCTGTCCACTGTCAAGCGATTCGGCTGATGGGTGGGAATCAACCCCTGATAGCTCGGAAACTCTCCTTCAATGAGCCTCGTAGTCACCGTAACTGCCCCCAGGGTGAACGACGCCTCGCGTTCACTGAATCGCACGCTGACTTGCTCTACGTCTCCCAACAACCGGATGACTTCTTGGAGCGCCCTTGAGGGCACCAAGACGCTCTGCTCAGAGTCCAAGACCTCCAACCCCGGCAGATCACACAGCGCCAGCCGGTATGAATCGGTGGTGACCAGCCGCAGGCCGTCCTCTTCAGCCGACACCAACACTCCCGTCAATACCGGGCGAGACTCGTCTGCTGACGCCCCTTTCACCACCTGGCGTAACGCGGTCAGCAGCCCCTCTGCCTCCAAAACCACCGGATCCCCTTCGGATACACCAACCTGGGGGAAATCCTCAGCCCCCATGGTTTGCAGGGAGAACTTCGACCGAGCGGAATCAATGTGGATGCCCTCTTCATCAGCCGTCACATTCACTGCACCGGCGTCCAGCGACCGGACTACATCGCTAGCCAGACGAGCGGTTACCACCGCGGTGCCGTCTCCGCCTCCCGCCACGGTCAACTGCACCATGATCGTCAATTCCCGATCAGTTGCCGTGAGGGTCAACTCATCTCCTTCCAACGCCATGTGGACGCCGGTCAACACGAGTTGAAAGCCCCCGCGGTTTCCCGCTGCTCTGCCGGTCACCGTCAGTGCTTCTAGCAAAGCATCTCGCTCGCATCGGAATTTCACAGGACTCTCGCTTTCTTACCTGTATTAGTTAATTAATACTATTGTCAGCAGTAGGTCGGTGGAAATGTGGAAAGGTTGCATTTCCCCTGGTTAACTCCCGTTCACTTTCTTGCGTGGTTTCCCCAGGCCAGTGGATCACACGCGGGGTGGGATTTGTGGCTGTGGAAAGGCCCAGCGTCGTCCCCAGCTGGTGCCTGTCTTTCCCCATATCGGCCACTGCTGCGTCCCCAGCATCGTCTATCAGGCATTCTTGATCCTTTGGATTAGCTCCGTGATATGGTTGAAGGTTTCGGGGTGTTCGGCCATCTGCTTCGTGATCTTCTGCACCGCGTGGATAGCGGTAGTGTGGTCTCGACCTCCGAACACTCGCGCGATGTCTGGATAACTCAATTCTGTCAGTTCTCGGAAAACGTACATGGAGATCTGACGAGCCTTTACCAGGGGTCGTTGGCGCCTTGGGCCGACAATGTCCTCCAAATTGAATCCGAACAGGTCGGCAGTTGCATTTAAAATCACATCGGGAGTGACCGGCTGAGGCTCACGACGGGCAGTGATGTCTCGGAGAATGTACTGGGCCAGCTCAAGATCTAGGTATTTGTTGTTAAAGCTGGCATATGCAGTTACTCGGGTAAGCGCACCCTCGAGTTCACGAATGTTGTCCTTGATATTGCTGGCAATGAAAGTAAGTACATCATCGTCTATGACAAAGTTAGATTGTTCAGCTTTTTTGCGGAGAATTGCCAGGCGGGTCTCAATATCTGGTGGTTGGATATCGGTGAGTAGACCCATTTTGAATCGGCTGGTCATGCGATCTTCGAGTGTTGGGATGGCATCTGGTGGACGATCGCTTGTTAGAACAATTTGCTTGTTCACTTCGTGCAGTGAATTAAACGTGTGAAAGAACTCTTCTTGAAGACCTTCTTTTCCTTCTAAGAATTGAATATCGTCTACCAGAAGTACATCAACCTCTCTATAAATCTTCTTAAATTCACTTCGAGTATTAGTTCGAATCGCATCTACAAATTGGTTTAGAAAAGTTTCGGTTGACACATAGACGATCCGTGTAATCGGGTGACGCTGGTCATCAACGTAATGGCTCTTTACGTAGTGCCCTATCGCTTGGAGGAGATGGGTCTTTCCTAGTCCGGCGTGCCCATGGATGAACAGAGGATTATATGATTTACCAGGGGTTTCAGCAACAGAGAGAGCGGCAGCAAGGGCAAATCGGTTGGAGGGTCCAGTGACAAATTTATCAAAAATGTAATTTGGGTGTAGCGCGTTATTGGTCCTGCTGACTGGTGCAGGACTGTCTATTTCAGGAATTGTTGTTGGTGGAGAGGATACAGAAACATGGGTCTCGTCGCCATTGAAGCTTTGTTCGGCCGAGATCTTCAGGGTGATATGTGTGGCGTTCGAACTGGCCAGAGCATTCCGCAAAATCTCAAAGTATTCACCCTCTAGACGATCTTTTATGATTGTGTTCGGGACCGTAAGCTCTAAGACATCCTCTTCAAGAGAGGTTGCCTTGGCTGGGTTAAAGGTTGACTGCCATACGGCGTCTGGGACTTGAGCTCGAATGCTGGTGGTGCATGAAGACCAGAGACGTGTTGCTGACACCATTTTGGTGGTAACTCCAGAATTATAAAAATGTGGTATCCACAAATGTGTATAAGTTGTGGATAACTCGCGGTCTTTCTTCTTCACCCAACCAAGTTGGCACCGCCTCGACTGGAGTTCAGGACTGTATCATCTCTTCGTTGGCCGTGCATGGGCGGGTTTGACGATTTTCGCAGGTCAGAGGCATATGTTGATGATGTTGCCAGTGTCGTTCAGGTGGTGGCTGTGGGGATGAGTTTGGCGGAATGGCCAATTGGTTGTCGTGGTCACTAGTGAGGCCGTAGCGTAGAGGGGACGCCGGGAGACGGGAGGCGCTGGTAGGGCGACCCCCAGAGGACGCGACCCCGGCCTTGGAGGAACTTGTGAAGCGCACGTATCAGCCGAATGTGCAACGCCGTGCTCGGCGTCACGGATTTCGGCACCGGATGATGACAAGAAGCGGTCGGGCGATCGTCAGTGCTCGCCGGCGCCGCGGCCGCAAAAGGCTGACGGCCTGATCGAGCGACTCCGGGGACGCTCGTCGTTCGCTCGGCTGCATGCCGATGGTATTCGCGCTGCCAGTGGGCTGCTCTGGGTCCGTTTTGTGCCGGACCCCTCCGTCAGCGCGGCCCAGGTGGCATACGCATTGCCGCGACAGCTGGGTTCTGCTGTGACCCGGAACAAGATCCGCCGACGCCTGCGTGAAATCGTGAGGAATCTCGACAGAGAGGCCCCGACAGGGCTTTCCGCCGGCCTCTATCTGATCGGCACTCAACGAGCCAACCGTCAATTCACCCATGCTGACCTGCGAGTTTCTCTGCTGGGCTGCCTTGCCAAACTGGATCGAGCAGTGTCGTGAATCCAGTGGACTATTCGAACGGAGTTTTGCGCTTGAGCGTTGCGGCGCGGATCTTGAGAACCCTGATCACCGGATATCAGCGGGCCACCGACCATCGCCCGAGTCCCTGTCGGTACGTTCCGAGCTGCTCTTACTATGCGGTGGAAGCGGTAGAGGTGCATGGTGCGACCTATGGTGCCTGGTTAAGCCTGCGCCGCCTGTTGCGGTGCCGTCCGGGAGGTCCATCAGGTTGGGATCCAGTCCCAGACAGAAACGGCCAGCTGGCACCTGACCCCACGGCCAAAGAGGCGGTGTCCGGTGTTTGACTCAGTGTTCGATGGCTTGTTTGACGGCCTGGCTTGGCTGTTGGCGGTGTATTACTCCCTGGGGGAGAGCTACGGCATCGCCATCATGTTGTTCACACTCACGGTGATGCTGATTTTGACGCCACTCACGTTCTATACCACGCGGTCGATGCTTCGGATGCAGACCCTCCAGCCGGAGGTCAAAAAGATCCAGATGAAACACCAGGGCGACCGTCAGCGGATGAACGAAGAGATGATGCGTCTGTACCAGGCTAACAACGTGAATCCCCTAGGAAGCTGTTTGCCGATAATTGCCCAGCTTCCAGTCTTTTTTGTTTTATTTCGACTAATTCGAGGGTTAACACGGCGTGTCAGTGATTTAGGAACCCATGTTGGTTGGCGGTTGCCGTTTGGGGAGAACCGCGTGTCCGACCCCGACTTTCCCGAGCGGACATTTAATCCGGAGTACCTGGCCACTGACTCCGACCTGCGTATCGCCCTTGAAGGATCCACGGAGATGAACTTCTTGGGTATGGACCTGTCGGCCAGTCTCACTGATGCATTTCGGGATTCTTTTTCTACTGCATTGCCGTTCCTGTTTCTGATCGTCTTGATCGGGGTGTCCAGCTACATCCAGCAGCGCCAGATTGCCGGGCGCCGCGATCCGGATGCCCCGATCAATCCTCAACAGCAGATGATCATGAAGTTCATGCCCTGGTTCTTGCCCATCATCTCGATTGGGTTTCCAGCCGGTCTGAATCTGTATTTTGTGAGCTCCAACGTCGTGCGGGTCGGACAGCAGGCGGTGATCACCCACCGCATCTACAACCCGCACCGAGAACGCCAAGCTCTCGTCCAAAACAAGACCGAAGACGAGGAAGACGAATCGCCGGAGCCAGTCCAGCCCACTCCCCGACCGGCGACCCGAGCCCGCACACCGGCAGTAGACCACGGCAGCCGCCGACCCACATCGAGGACTCCACCGAAGCGTCGCACCGAAAGCCGCCGAACCACGACCACCACTTCTGGACAGCGGACGACACCTCGGGCTGCGAGAGAGACGCCCGCCAAAGAGGAGCGGGCCAAGGATTCGAAAGCACCAGAAGCCAAATCAGCCAGTACAAAGTCGTCAAAATCAAACCCCGCACAGCGCCAGACGAGCAGGACCACGCAAAAGGGTCATCAGTCACATCCCACGGATAGTCGGCGCCGGCGTAAGAAGAGGAGAAAGTAGCCATGGAGTGGCTGGAAGTCACCGGTAAGACGATTGCCCAAGCCGAAGAAGCAGCTCTTGACCGACTTGGAGTAGACCGAAGCGAAGCCGAGTTCTCGGTTGTCGATGAGCCCAAGACCGCGCTCTTGGGGCTTCGCAAAACGGAAGCTCGAATCAGGGCGCGAGTTCGCCCCGTGGTGCCCCGTGAGAAACGGACCCGGAATCGCCGCCCTTCCAACAACAGGGATCGGAATCGGAACCGCAAGTCGGAACGGGGTAACTTGAAGGACAACAAGAGTCGAGGTGGCCAAGGCGGCCGAGGCCAGAATCGTAGTTCGAAGCCTTCAAGCGGGAATAGAGCAAGCGGGGGTAGAGCTTCACGCGAACAAGACAGCAAATCGCAAAATGTCGGCAAGAAAAACGAGGGAGCCGGCAAGAACCGTCCACAAAAAGCCCCGAGAGGGGAAAAAGTGAGGGAGAGCAAACCCATGGAAGACCAAATGAGCTTGGAAGAGCAGAGCACCCAGGTAATTGAATTTCTCGACGGGCTGTTGGATGCCTTCGAATTGGACGCTGAGGTGTACGCCGAAAGGGTCAACGATGAGACTGTGGAAATGCGGGTGGAGAACGTGGAAGGCGTTGGTCTGCTCATCGGGCCCAAGGGCAATACCCTGCGGGCGGTAGAGGACCTGTCTCGCATGCTGGTACAGCGCAAGTCGGACGGCAACTGCGAAGGCCGTATCCGCGTTGACATCGGGGGTTACCGCGAACGACGTCGTGCAGCCCTCGAGACCTTCTGTGAGAAGATCGCCTTGGAAGTCAAAGACAGTGGGGCTGAGCGCCCGCTGGAGCCGATGAATGCTGCGGACCGCAAAGTGGTGCACGACGTTGTGGCTGAGATCGAAGGTGTTAGAACCGTTTCCGAAGGTCAAGAACCTCGCCGCTGGGTTGTGATCATTTCTGATTGATCTGTGCACTTGGATAGTGCACACCGGGCCAGTCTGGCTGAGGTGCTCAGCCTGGCCCAAGATCGGGGGTGGATCGGCCCCCGGGCGATTGATCGACAAATTGACCACTCCCTTGCTTTTGCCGACGCGGCTGCATCGGTCCCTGCCACTGCCGTGGATCTGGGTAGCGGTGGCGGGCTGCCAGCCTTGGTTCTGGCAACGGTATGGCCGCAGTCACGTTGGACGCTGGTGGAAATTTCTTTGGCCAGAGCTGCGTTCTTGGAACTGCGCTGCGCCCATCTTGGGTGGTCAGACCGTGTGACCGTCCTCCATGGTGCCGCCGAGATCCTCGGTGAAGACGAGCAGCACCGTGGCCAAACCGATCTCGTAACTGCCCGCAGCTTCGGGCCACCATCGTCGGTCATCAGAGCTGCCGCTCCTCTGCTCCGCGCCAGCGGGGAGCTCATAGTCAGTGCCGCCCCTGATGCCACTCCTTGGTCCGTTGACGAGCTTGCTGCCCATGGGATGGGTCCCGACCGCCTCACCTCGTCATCTTTCCGATTCCATCGCGCAACCCGAAACCCCGCCGGCGGTACTCACAAATAGATGTTTCACATGAAACATCGCAGGGGGGTGCTTGATACGGGGTTGAGGGTGAGGGAGAATTGCCCCAGTGTCTCTTCACGAACCAATGCAAACTGGGCCATGCCGCGTGATCGCAGTCGCCAACCAAAAGGGCGGAGTAGGAAAAACCACCACAACCGTCAACCTCTCTGCTTGTCTGGCCGAGATCGGCCACCGTGTGCTGGTGGTTGATCTGGATCCGCAGGCAAATGCCACCACCGGCCTGGGCATTGATCCGTTTTCCGGAGGCGTTTCCACCTACGACGTGCTGTTGCAAAACGGGAACATGAGAGAGAGCGTTGTCCCAACCCAGATCAAAAACCTCTGGGTGTCGCCGTCGACTCTGGATTTGGCCGGTGCCGAGATAGAGCTAGTGCCGGCCTTCAGCCGGGAGCGCAGGCTCGATTCTGCGATCTCCTCTGTGTACGGCGAATTTGATTTTGTCTTTGTGGACTGCCCGCCATCGCTCGGGTTGCTCACCGTCAATGCGTTGGCCGCGGCTCGTGAGGTGATGGTCCCAATCCAGTGCGAGTACTACGCGCTCGAGGGCCTCGGTCAGCTCATGAGGAATATCGACTTGGTTCGCGGCAGCCTAAACAGCGATCTGGAGATCTCCCTGATCGTGCTCGTGATGTATGACGGTCGCACCAAGCTGTCTGCCCAGGTGGCCTCGGAGATCCGCAGTTATTTTGGCGACAAAGTCTGTCGCCAGATGATTCCCCGGAATATTCGCTTGGCGGAGGCGCCCTCGTATGGAGCCCCGGTAATCGTTACTCATCCCCGGTCGCGCGGAGCGCTGGCTTACCGGGAACTTGCCAAGGAGGTAGCCGATGGCGCGCTCGCCCGGGTTGGGTAGGGGACTCAGCGCACTCATATCCGACTCCACTTCGCCCAGCGACGGGGTGCGCTCGTCGTCGTATCTGGAGCTCCCCCTTGATGCCATCTCCGCGAATCCGTATCAGCCCCGGGATGAATTCGACCAGGCAACGTTGAACGTGCTGACGGAGTCCATCCGCGAGGTGGGCGTGCTACAACCGGTCTTGGTCCGCCCCAGCACCGATGGTAAGTACGAGCTGATTGCGGGGGAACGCCGGTGCCGGGCGGCCCGACAGGCAGGATTAGATCGGATTCCCGCCATTGTTCGCACGGCAGAGGACGCCGATGCCCTCGAGCAAGCCCTGTTGGAGAACCTGCACCGGGAGGACTTGAACGCCATTGAAGAAGCAGCCGCATGTCAGCAGTTGATCGAAGAATTCGGGTTCACCCAGGAGACCGTGGGAAAACGGTTGGGACGGAGCCGTTCGGCGGTGGCCAACACGGTGCGTCTATTGCAGCTTCCTGACGAGGTCAAAGCGATGGTTGTCGGTGGCTCTTTGTCAGCGGGCCATGCTCGTGCCTTGCTAGGCGTGGCTAACGAGAAGCGCCTGATCAAGCTGGCAAATAAGGCGGCCTCAGAAGGTTTGACCGTCCGCAAAGTGGAAGAAGAGGCTCGTGGCATCGTTCCGGCAGTGAATAGAACCAAGCAACCCGCGCCGAAAGAGATTGGTGCTGATAGGGGAGCGGCCGTGCTGGAGTTGGAGAGCCTGTTGAGTGATCACTTGGATACCAAAGTGGATGTGACGCTCGGTAAAAATCAGGGAAAACTGGTGATTCAGTTTGCTGATCTGGATGATTTGGAGCGGATCTACCGGGTAATGCTTCAGAATTAGCAGGCCTAGGGATTACCATCCTCCGGCGTGGTGGCGGGGCCTGTCCCGGCCCAGCCCGCCGTCCTCGCAGAGCTGCGGGCGGCGGGCGCCCTGAGCCGGGCCACCCACCACCACGCCTATTTTGCTCTCTTGCCTCGCTGGGCGGAAGGAGGGGGGTGGGTTGTTAGGCGGGTCTGGTGGCCCAGGAGGCGAGGCTGCTTTCTATGGAGCGGGCTAGGGGGGAGAGGCGGGCTTGGACTAGGCCGGGGGGCCCGACGAGGCATTGCACAGCGGTCATGCGGGTGTGCCGCAACACCGGTAACCGCATTCCCCTCACATCGGCGCTGTCGATGCCCAGCGCCGCGGGAAGCCTTTGACCCAAAAGGCTGGCCAGGCGCTGTCCGCCGGGGGAGACGAATCCCTCGGTAGCGAAATAGGCCACTCGGCACGCAGGCTCGTCAGATGGCAGCAAGCCCAAGTAGACGTCTACTTCGAGACGGTTGGCCTCCTCGACTCTCTCGGCCTCGGGCCAGTCGCAGGCTTCGCTGACGGCGGCCCCGGATCGCCGCAAACCGGTGGCCAATTCCCCGGCCACTGCGGCCATGGTGCTTGTCGAAGCGATCATCACGTGCCGCTCGGTGAGTTGACGAGGGGTCTGCTGGAGTTTGGCCCGTTCCCTGACCGCGGCCACCGTGGCAGGCGTGACCCGGGCCGACATGCGTTTCAAGGCGGCGGTAGTGGCCTCGCCGCACACCCCGTCGCAAACTAGTCCGCTGTTGAGTTGGAACTCTTCTAGCGCACTGGCGGTGTCGGGTCCGAAAATGGCGTCAACCCGACCCGCGTCGAATCCCAAGGAACCCAGCCGCAATTGCAATTCGGCCACGTCGTCACCTCGAAGCATCGGCTGGTTGAAATACAGATTGCGATCGCCCAGTGCCCAGCTCGCCTCTTGCAATGCGGTCCAGGTGTGCGGGCCGCAGATCCCGTCCACGCTGAGACCTCGACTGGCTTGGAAGTCGGCCACCGCGGCCGCGGTGGAGACGTCGAAAATCCCGTTGGCCGACAAGGCCAAGGCGAAGCCTGATGACGCCAACTTCTGCTGCAAGAGAACGACCTCGTCGTTCTCGTCTCCACGCTTCAGGGTAAGGGGGTGGTTATCGGACAAGTCTTGCGCTCCTGCTGCGCCCCCCGCAGAATATGAGCGTCAGAGGATGATCAAAAGGCGACTTCGCCGATCTCTTGGAGCAACTGTTGTTTGCCTTTGGCGCCTACGATCCGCTTGGCCGGTTCCCCGTCTTTGAACACTATGAGCGTGGGTATGCTCATCACTTGGTAACGAAGCGCCACATCTTGGGCATCGTCCACGTTGAGTTTGGCCACGTTGATCACACCAGCCTTCTCAACGGCGATCTCATCGAGGATCGGTGCGATCATCTTGCACGGGCCGCACCACTCGGCCCAGAAGTCGACGACGACCGGTAGCTCTGCGCTGCCGATCACCTCATCAAAGGTCTCATTGGTGAGCGTGGTGATGCTCTCAGCCATGTTTGTGCATCCCTTCGGTCGCAGCGGTTGGCGGGCGGTCAGCCTATCAGCGGTTTTGGCGGTTAGCCGTGTCCAGCGGACTCCAGCCAACGCTCAGCGTCGATGGCGGCCATGCAGCCCGAGCCGGCCGCGGTAACTGCTTGGCGGTAGTAGTCATCCTGTACGTCCCCGCAAGCGAACACGCCTTCGATTTCGGTGTGGCTGGAGTCGGGCTGGGTAACCAGATACCCGTTCTCTTTGCGCTTTAACTGCCCTTCGAACAAGTCGGTGTTGGGCCGGTGGCCAATGGCGATGAACAGTCCGGTCACGTCGAGAACAGAAGCCTCACCGGTGGCCACGTTTTGCACCTCGACTCCGGTGAGTTTCTCCTCGCCGCGAATATCAGTTACCACATTGTTCCATAAGAACTCGATGCGGTCGTTGGCAAACGCACGGTCTTGCATGATCTTGGAGGCCCGCAGTTCGTCCCTTCGGTGTATGACTGTGACTCTTGATGCAAAGCGGGTCAAAAAGGTGGCTTCCTCCATGGCGGAGTCACCGCCGCCCACCACGGCGATGTGCTGATCCCGGAAGAAGAACCCATCGCAGGTTGCGCAGGTGGACAGGCCGTGGCCGATGAGCCGCTCTTCGGCCTCGAGGCCCAGCATGATCGACTGGGCCCCGGTGGACACGATCACCGCCCAGGCCCGGTAAGTGGGCTCGGGTGTACTCGGGTCGCCGACCCAAACGCCGTGAGGCGACCCTGACAGATCCACCCGGGTGACCTTCTCGGTGAGCAGTTCTGCGCCGAATCGCTGGGCCTGCTCTCGGAACTTGATCATCAGCTCCGGTCCCATCACCCCCTCGGGAAAGCCGGGGTAGTTCTCCACGTCGGTTGTGAGCATCAGCTGGCCGCCGGGCTGGTCGCTGGTGGACGACGGCTCGCCCTCGATGACCAAAGGAGCAAGGTTTGCTCGGGCCGAATAGATGGCTGCGGTCAGCCCGGCTGGCCCGGATCCGATAATGATGACTTCGCGGATGCCCTGGTCGCTCACGAGGGCCGCCTCGACCAGGCGTAGGCGCCCAGCGAAACAAAGAAGAGGCCGAGAATGCCATGGGCCGCCCAGGCCCGGCCAGTGGCCACCTCCAATCCCCGCACTGCGGCGATTATGCCCAGCACCAGCACGATGATCAGGGGAAACACTCCGAAAACGAGATATCCCAAAAGGCGAGTGAAATTGACCACCGGACCGGTGGTCACGCCGCGGACCTTGTCCACCGTATTCACGACGGCATCGGCAGCTTGCTCGGGCCAATCCTCCGACAGCCCCAAAATCGAAGCGGCGGTCGGTTCTTCCTTTGGCTCAGTGGCATCAGCCATAGGAGTTCAGACTACCGCCGAGTTTGTTTGGAACCGATGTTGGGAGGCTAGGGGAGGAGGGTGAGGGAGACGATGGGAGTGCATTCAGGGGGTGGGGTGGTCTGGGAGACAAGGACCTCTTCGTTGGCTTGGTACACCGACACTTCGACTTCGATCCCTTCCACGACGGCGGCGAATTTGATCAGCAGCGCAACCCCTTCGCCGAGGGGTTGCGGACAACTCATCGGATCGACGGGAGCGGCTGTGTCCTCTTGACCGTCGATCTCCTCATCGAAGGGCTGAGCCACAAGATTCACAACGTGGGTGAGAAGCTCGGCCGCAGTTTCGAACACCAGGGGGATTTCGCCCGATGTTGGTACGACGTCTGGCTTGTCGGCCATCATCGGCTCGGGTGCGGCTTCGTCCTCGGAAGGCTCATCACTGGCCTGGCCGTCGTCCATGGGGGCTTCGGGAAGCTCAATGGCCATTTCCTCGTCCATCATGTCCTCGGCAGGGGCTTCCGCCGAGAAGGCAGCTGCGGAGTCGTCAGAATCACTACTTGCTGGTGCCTCGTCGTGAGCTTCCGGCAGGATCCGCTGTTGGAGGTCGGCGAAGCCCTCGTTCCTATTACTTGCCGGTGCCTCGTCGTGAGCTTCCGAGATCTCGGCTTCGGCGGCTGGAGCTTGCCGCGACATTTCCTCTGTATCTGCTGGCTCGTCGTCCATAGCAACGACTGCTGAGGAGTCGTCGGCGAATTGTTCGCCGGCGTCATCGTCGTTGACCTGCTCGAACACGGTCACGCCCACCATGGCGATGGCCGCCACTATTGCGGCCGCGGCCAGGATGACCCTTGCCTGTGGGGGAATCGAACGCAGCCGGCGGCGGGCTGTCTCCAGCGACGCCACCGGGGCGCGGTGGTCCAATGCCTGAGCGATCATCTGGTCGCGCACCTCGCCGGAGGGCAGCTCCACCGGGGCAGCCACCAAATCCCGTACGGCCCTGAGTTCCTCCACCAGCGCCTGCGCGCGGGGATCGCTTTCAACCAGGGCGGCCTCTTCCGCCGTGGCCTCCCCGTCCAAATAGGCGGAAGCCAGCTCGTCGAGTTCCTGCGGGGTCATCTCGGGGCGTTCGTCGTTCATGGTCTCTCCCCAGTGAGACGTTCGCCGGAGCCGTCTGGGTTCCCGCCCAGCAACTCGGCCAGGCGCCGGCGTCCCCGAGAGATGCGGGACCGGACCGTTCCAGGGGCGATGTCCATCTCTTGGGCAATCTCCTCGTAGCTGAGGCCCAACTGGTCGCACAGCACCACCGGTACCCGGAATGCCTCAGGAAGCTGGACTAGGGCAGCCTCGATGTCGAGCCGATCGCCCACCGAGTCGGCCACTGGCCTTTCGACGGCAGCCAGTGGCTGCTCCTCCACCGCCGACGGAACTGGCCGCCGGCCCCTCCGCCGCAGCTCGTCTAAGCAGGCGTTGGTCACCACCCGGTGCATCCAGGTGGTGAACTTCGATCGCCCGTCGAAGCGGTCGATGCGCCGCACCAAGGTGATCAGCGCCTCCTGAGCGGCATCCTGTGCGTCGGCCTCGTTGCCGGCCAGCCGCCGACAGATGGCGTAGATCTGGTTGTAATGCTGCCGTAGCAGGGTGTCGAAAGCGCCCTGGTCGCCCTTTTGGGCTTTCTCAACTAGCTCGGTGTCGTCGGCTGCGCCTCTGATTCCATGAGGATACTTACCCTTAGTCCGCCAATGGTTGAACCGAGATCTTTGAGAGTTGGGGAACCAATTCGCCCTAGCCTTCGTCATAGGTGTCAGTACTCGAAGGGGGACACCCATGTACGACATGACCCGCACCCAGTCCAAAACCCGGTGCCGCACCCTGAGTCTCATGCTGTTGGCCCTGCTCAGCGCGTTCTTCTTGCTGCTCGGTGCCTGCGGCAGTGGCGATGACGACGACGGCGAGGCCAGCATGGATTCGCCCGCTGATGACATGGCCGAGCCCGAAGCACCGGCAGCGACTACGGAAGAGGCTCCCGTGCCTCAACCTGCCGCCGACATGGAATCCGACATGGAAGTTGCTCTAGATAGCCCAGCTAGCGAAGACAGTGGCCTCGCCGTTCCCACCGCTCTCACGCCTGCCGATCTGGGCCGCGACATCATCTACCGGGCCACCATCGAAGTGCAGGCCGACGATGTGGCCGCGGCCAGCCGCGAGGCGGTGGCTATCGTGCAGGGATTGGGCGGCATCGTGTTCTCCCAGGCCACCCACACCGAGCCCCGGCCTCGCACTGAGATCACATTCAAGGTGCTGCCCGCCGATTTTTCCACCGCGCTCGAACGCCTGGCCGGGGTGGGCAAGCTGATTGATCAAGTCATCAGCTCCGATGACGTGACCGAGATCATCGTCGATCTGGAAAGCCGCATCATCACCGCCGAGGCCAGCGTGAGTCGCCTCCGCAAATTTCTCGAGGAGGCCACCCAGCTCGAAGACGTGGCCCAGCTAGAACGAGAGCTGCTCGACCGAGAGACCACCCTGGAGCGGCTCCGGGGCCAGATTCGCACTTTGCGTGATCAGGTGGACTTGGCCACCATCACCCTCACCATCACCCAGTCGCCCACCGTGTTGCCCGACACCGGGGTCCGGGTTACCGCCTGGGTGTCCGAGGATGCCCAAGACCCGTGCTTGGGCGTGCAGAACATCACCGTGGAGCCCGACGCCGAGGTCTACCTCTGCTTGGAGGTGGAGAACACCGGTACCTCGGCGCTCACCGATGTGGAGGTGAGCACCCGAAACCTGCGCCTCAACCTTGACAACTTCCAAACCACCCAGGGCAGCTTTAACCGCATCGAGGCCAACGAGCTGATGGCCGCGGTGCTGGCACTGCCCATCGAAGAAGGCCGTCTGGCCGGCCGGGTGGCCACCCGGGGACTGCCCATCGAGCTCGAAGTGCTTGCCACCCCGGTGGACTTCGACGGCGCCGCGCTGGATGAGGTGTGGGGCGAGTCGGTGGTGTGGGTGCAGGTGGACACCGACGACGCCCTGCCCGGCTTCGGCGACTCTGTCTCTGACGGCGCCGGCGGCGTGGTGGCCGTGTTCAGCGTGGTGCTGATCGTGGTTGGTGTGCTGTTGCCCTTCCTGCCCATCGTCGCCGCCATCGCCGCTTTGATCTGGTGGATCCGCCGCCGCAATAAGAGAGCGGAGTCGCCGCCCCCGCCAACTATTTGATCGCCGACTACTTGAATAGGGAACGCCCCGACATCAGTTCCTCATAGAGCTCCAACAGATCGGGGCTGATCAAGTCGTCAGCCTCTGGCTGGTTGCTCTCCCGCTTCAGTAAGTTCAAAAGCTCGGCCATGATCTGGCGCACCTCGGTGGGATTCTCTGCTGCGGCCATCAGCCGCCAGCGGTAGCACTGTTCACAAACCCCCACGAGCTGAAGGCTGGTCATTACTGCACTCCTGGCACCTTCGACATCACCGGCGTCAAGGCTCCTTTTGGCCAACTCATGGGCTGCGGTGTCCACCAAGCAGTCGATATGGGTTCGCAGCCCGAAGTCGGCCCATCGAAACATGTCTCCGGCCCCGCCGGAGAACGGAATTCCCCGCACCAGCGCGAGAGCAGACTGAAGGTGCTGTCGACCGCGGTCACCTGTTTCGTTGCGGGCGGCGGAAACAAGGGCTTCGAATCGGCTCACATCGGTTCCCACTCCTGTTGTCAGCCGGTAGATCCCCTCCGAGCTCACCCTGGGCAGGTAGGTCTCGTCGTCGCTGTTGGTCCCCAAGGCCCTACGGGCTCGACTGACCGTGTTGGCCAGAGTTGATTTAGAGGGCGGGTCGTCCGAAGGCCAAATGTGAGTCCTGAGCTGTTCACGATCAGCACCCTCGGGATGGAAGGCCAAGTAGGCCACCAGATCCAAGGCTCGTCGTGAGGTAAACGGCTGAGCTGCTCCCACTATTTCCACGGTTCCAATGACTCGGACTTCAATGTCGACATCCAACAAGTTGTCAGCAGAGGCGTCTTGATGCTGCTGTGACAGATGCGACGATGGCGGTACGGTCAGCTCCACCCCCTCGGTGTCCTTGGCTGTTGACGCCAGTTCGGCGACGGCGGCGAAGGCATTGCCCGATAAACCGTATGGCTCCAGCCGGAGACCGAGGGGCTGCAACAGGAGGCCGTCCTCATCGAATTGGCCGACCCACATTGCGCCGTCGAGGCCATGGGCCACTGCACAGGCTGACGGATCGCATGCCTCCAGCAGTTGAGCGGCTTCTTCCTCGTCTACACGGTTGGGAACCAATATCACCATGGGGTGCCAAAAGTCATCGCTGCTGCCGAGTCTGCGGTCAAGGGGAACCGGGTGACTTCCGAGCATGGCTTGATTCTGGCGCTGTTGGTGTCTTATCCGTTCAATTGCCGAAGCCACGTCAGGTACGTAGTCAACCCGTTCGAGCACTGTGAGATCTTGGCCAAACCCCACGCACAGCACGGTGAGATCGTCGGCCAAGTGGCTGCTAGCCAGCTGAGTTGCCATAGCCGAACAAAGTTCGGCAATCGCCACCGGATCCCCTTCCAGACTCAGGGTAACCAAGTGCTCAAGATTCAATAGGCATTCGTGGCCGTGTTGCCTTCCGACGGTAGCCAGAGTCGGCAGCGGAGCTGGTATGCCATCGGCTTCGGCCAGGAGGTTCTCCAAAGCGGCTTCTCTGGGAAGTGTCCAAGTTGTGCTGTCGTCGCCGGTGTGGAAACCGGGCGGAGCCTCTCCGGGGGCACTGAGGTGAATCGACACGCGGTTTGAGCTCAGGGTTACCCCTATGATGTCGGGCGGAGGGTTCCCGGCCACCCGAGAAGACAAGACTCGCAAGGACGCGTCCAAGAAAAGAGCGCTGTCTGGATCGGCAGCAGCCAGCAATTCCTGTTGTAGCTGAACGGCCGTCTCTGAGGGGGGTAGAGGCATTCGACCGCTTGGCATTCGGCGGCGTTGTGTCCGTCGAAGCCGGGCCAGTACCCACCCGAGGCTGCTGGCAAACACTCCGAGGCCTCCTACTGCGAACATCGTCTGGCTGCTGGGAGCTGATTGTTGTTCGGCGCTGGGGGAGGCAACGCTGGCCACCACGGTTGGCCTCGAAGTGGTGTATGCCGCTACCGGTCTGGCGAGGTCGTCGGGTGGTGGCAGCGGTTGGGTTTCCGGTCTGGCGAGGTCGTCGGGTGGTGGCAGCGGTTGGGTTTCCGGTCTGGCGAGGTCGTCGGGTGGTGGCAGCGGTTGGGTTTCCGGTCTGGCGAGGTCGTCGGGTGGTGGCAGCGGACCAGCGAGGGGCCTGGAAACCGCAGGCTCAACATCGAGTGCCGGAATCTGGAGCTCCCATCCAGGCAGGATCAAGCTTGGGTCTTGGATGATGTCCTGGTTGGAGTTGAAGATGTCAACCCACCTCTGCGGGTCGTTGAGATGATGAGCCGCCAGATCCCACAACGTGTCTCCCTCCTGCACGGTGACCAATAGATCGTCAAGTTCCACAGGAGCGGCATCGGTCTGCTGACTGCTGCCTGGGAGCTCGTCGATATCGAACTCGGATGATGTAGGAAGACGGGCATCGGCTGGCATGACAAGTTCCCATCCTGGTTGTAGCCGGGCTGGGTCGGTCAGGGTTTCGCCGTCTGCTTGGGTCTGCCCTTGATTGAGGACGAACACCTCAGTCCATCTGTCCGGGTTGCCTAGGTACTGCTCAGCTAGCACTCGCAGGCTGTCGCGCCGACTCACGGTATGGACAAGTCGTGCTGCATCTGTGGATTGGTTGACGGGGACTTCGACCGCTGCTCCTTGGGGTGCGGTGGAGTCGTCTACGTTGTTCGGCTCGATCCCCCATATCTGGTCGGCATCGATTTCGACGGTTGTGGGGGCTAAGAGCTCCTGGTTGTCGGCCATCACAGCGCTGGGATGTTGAATTGAGAACGCGATGAGGAGGACTGTGCCCATCAATCGAGCCGACAAGCGCTGCATGAACGAGGGAATGAAGGAAACTCGGGGGGCTACCCGGCCATGGAAGTGTGCCCAAAGTTCAATCCCCACTCCGGCCAGCATCTGCAACCAGAGAACCCACACCACCACCGAAATCGGCTTCAAGATCAGAGATGGGGAAAACGCCCCGGTCTTGAGGGCGGTTAGTGCTTCGGAGCCTGACGGGATCCCTTGTGGCAGCGGCCAACCCACACCAATGATGAGGAGCACTGGGATGCCCACCAGAAGGCCGAAGAGCGACGCAGCCGAAGCCACACCGCGGATGAGGTCCGAGCGATGCTCATTCAAGTTCATAGGTCATCTCCTGTGGTTATTCCCCGGACCGCGCGGGCAGTGGCGGTACCAGACACCCGGCGTGAATCAACACCGAGCATTGAGAGAATTTGAAGCGGCTGGGTCAGCCAGACGGTGATGGAGACCGTGTCGCCACTCACGGAAATGGACCACTCTGCGTCTTGGCCAAGGAATCTTGCCGCGGCGATTCGAGCTTGCTCTGGATCAACGATCAGGTTGCCCGTCTCCTGGTATATGGATCCGGTTGAAAGTGCCTGGGCACCTGTTCGGGCTGCTTCGGATGCCAAGTTGGTGGCCTTCCGCCTGGCATTCAATATCTGGGCACCGTCGTATGTCAGTCCCCCCAGCGTGACCAACACTGAAGCCAATATGACGAAAACCACAGTGACCTGTCCTCGCTGATGGCATCTCGGCGCCGGATTCCGACGAGCGCAGCCATTCCGACGAAGCGGGTTCACCGCTAGCTGCTTTTGCTTCGGTAGTGATCTACCACTGACGCGGAGTCTGCTGACAATTCCAAGCTGCCGGGTATTCCCAGCGTGGTCAGATCCGACAACCCCACAGAACACGAGACCCGCACTTGCACTCTGCCCCCGGGCTTGAGATCCACTTCCGGGAAAAACACCTTGGGCCCGCCTGTGCAGTTCGTCTTCGAATTGCTCAATGTGGCTTCAGCGATCGAGATGGCAGCTGCTTGGGCCGCGAGGGCGGACTGATGCTGGGTAGCGGCCCGGGCGGCACCATTGGCCGCAGCTGTCAACCTGCCCTCGATTACTCCCACACGACCGGCAGCCACGACAAAGAAAAAGAGGGTGAGCATGACGGGGGCAAAGACCGCTAGCCCAACCACACTGCTGCCTCGGTCTTGTGCATCTTCGGACGCCCAATTTCTTTGAGACGCGGCTTTCATCGTCGGTTGGTGGGGATGAAGACCTCTCGGGGAACTGCCGCCGTAGAGGAAATGGTCGGCGAATACCCGGGGAGCAGCGACAGCACCGCGGCCCGCACCGTCACCGATAGCCGGGATCGATTCTTCTGATAGGAGACACCCACATCCGACAGAAGGCCATTCGCGCTTGTTCCGATCACCGACTCCACCGTTGACCGGGCCATGGCCTCGTTTCCAGAGCCTTCTTGACTTGCTTGAGCTCCGCTTATGGCGGCGGCGTCAACGATGGACTGAGCGTGAAAGACCAGGGCAGCTTGGACGATGACAAGGATCATGAACATGGCTGAGGGAACGACCAAGACCGCAGTGGTTGCTTCGCCGCGCTCGTTGTCCATTTCTTACTCGGCCTCACCGTGATAGGTCAGCTGATCTTGCTTGTCTGGCCGGCGATGAAGTTGGTGATGACCACACCGGCCGCCACTGCTGCGGCGACAAGAACGGCGATGATTATGACCGTTGACGTCACATCTCCCCGCTCGCAATTCCACACTCTGCGGATTCGCGGCTCAAGCCCATTCCGCACCGCGGCAGCGAATAGAAGGAGTTTGAATCTCGCTTTCACTTGTGTCTCCTGCAAAATCTCGAAGGGGGCGGTTCAAATCGCCGATAAAGATGTGGTTCAGGACATGTCCAGCTGGATTGATCATGCGCTGACAATGGCAGTGATTGCCGGGTAGCCGATCAGCCCCAGAAAGCCCGAAAACATGAGAACAACAGGAAGCGACATGCGCTCCGTGGCCTGCTGGGCCTGGGTTTCTGCTTCGTTCAGGGCCCGCTCTCGCAGACCTCGGGCTTTGATGTGCAGGGAGGATCGCACTCGCGACCCGGAGGTCCCGGCCAGATAGACCCACGCGGCCATCTCTTCGAGCTCTGGCGAACCTAGGTCGCTCCCCAGCTTCTCAAACGCATTCCATGGTGGTTCGTTGGCCAATTGGGCTTGTCTCAAAGCCCGTTTGATCTCGGCAAATCCCCAGGCAGAACCCTGGGCCGCGGAATCTGCCAACGCCCGTTCCATTCCTGTGCCTCCAGACAGATGGAGGCTCACCAGATCGAGGTACGCGCTGACGTGGTGGCGAAGTTCGCGACGGCGTTTCCGGGCCTTTTCCCGTAGGGACAGGTCGGGGATGAAGAAGAACAACCCTCCGGCCAGGATCGACGCCAACACCAGCAGAACCGGAGAGACCCACGCTTGGCTGAGCCAGGTGACGAGCCAGACTCCCACGGGCAACCCTGCACCGAGTACCAACATCCCCAATTTGGCAATGGCCAGTTCTTCTATGCTCTGCCCGGCTGCCCGTAGGTCTTGCTCGGTTCGGTCGCCTCGCAAGCCCAATGGGCGACACAACTTTGCCGCGGTCCGTCCGATTCGAATCCGACCTGCCTCTGCTGGTTGGTGGTCGTCGGATGGCTGGTCCAGTTCGGTCAATCGGTCTTTCAGAGGTTCTCGGGGAGGAAACCACCCCCAGAAAGCCACCGCTAATCCAAGGCCCATAAGGGATCCCAAGGCCAAGCCAACCGTCATGATTGGAGTACCCCACTTGCGTTTGAGGTCATCGGAACCTCACGAACGTCGAGGATCCGAGGCGGGCTCGAGAACCGGCTCATCTGTACGAGAGCAATCCCCGAAGCAACGAACAGCCCTCCGATCACTGCAAGGGCCACTTGACCGGAAAAAGTGTCAAACGGGGCCAAGTACGACCTGTTAAAGCCCACCATTCCCACGGAGAACACGGCTACGACGCCCGCGACGAATCGGGCAGAAGTGAATTGACGGGCTCGAGACGCCTCAATCCTCAATCGCATCGACACCTCCTGCCGGGTGTTCTCCGCGATTTCTGCCAGTGTCTCTTGCAAAGACCCCACCTGATTGGCCGCCGCAAGCCCTAATGTCACCGCTACTGAGTCCGCGACCGCATGGTCCATTTCGTCGGCGAACTTGGCCAGAGCATCAGGCAATGTCTCCCGCTCGGCACGAAAAGCGAGCTGTCGCACCGGTGTGCGTATGGCAGAAGGCGCGGAGACGGCCGTGGCCTTCAAAGCCTCAGTCAGTCCAGATGCCGCGCTTACGGTGTCCCTCACCATTTCAATCCAGGTCGCCAGAGCGGTCATGCGATCAACCTCTCGATCACGGTTTGCCTTTGCCCTCAATACTGTTGGTGACACGAAACCGGCTATGCCCGCAAACAGGCCGGCAACTATCCATCCGGTCAGCCCGAATGCCACCGCCGACCCTGCAACTGAAAGGGCCAGGCGGAGCACAAACAAGGTGTTGGGCCTTGTGAGAGAGCTCAATCGCCTCGGGCCGGTTCTTTCCGGGCTTGACGGGAAGCCGCGCCAGCTCAAGATGGCAGTGAAGGCTCCGCAGCCCAATGCTGCGCCAAGCAGCGCTCCGATCAGCGGAGTCATTTCTCGTCTCCGTGCATCATCCAAGAAGTGGGACTGAAGCCCACACCCGTCAACCGTTCGGCGGTGGAAGGCCGCAGATTGCCGTTCGGCTGAGCCATGGGGGTCCCATTGGCCGTGAACACCTCCACGCTGCCAACTGCTCCCGCAAGATTGCCCGTCACCTCTCGCACTGACCGAACCCGACGTCGGCCGTCGCGGTCTTTTTCGACATGGACCACAAAATTGATGCTCTCTGAGATCATCCGGTTTGTGGCCTCCACCGGAATGTGCTCTGCGGAGCGCAACGCGTAGGTGGCTATCTTGCTGAAGGCTGCCTGGGAAGAGTTGGCGTGGATTGTGCACATCGATCCGTCGTTTCCGGTCGATAGCGCCGCGAGCATGTCCACTACTTCAGCGCCTCGCACCTCCCCCACGATCAGCCGGTCGGGGGACATTGCCAGGGCATTGCGCACCAGTTGCTGCATCGTGATTTCACCGGTTCCCTCGATGTTGGCGGTTCGAGTTTCCAGTTCGATCACGTCGCGATGCCGTTCGTGGTCGGCGGACAAGCCCAGTTCCAATCGGTCTTCAATGGTGATCAGCCGTTCGTCGGGGTCGCAGGCGTTCAGAAGGGCTCTAAGAAGCGTTGTCTTTCCCGCGTTGGTTCCGCCGCACACGATGATGCTCATGCGGGCTTGCACCACTGCTGTCAGAAAATCTCTGAGAAGTTCGTCAATCGATCCGAGGTCGTAGAGATCATTCAAAGTGACCTGCTTGTGGCGGTGACGGCGGATCGAGATTGCCGGGCGTTCTGACACGGCCATCACCGCGTTCAGCCGGGATCCGTCGGGCAACTGCAAGTCCAAGAATGGGTTGGCGATGTCGAATCGTCGTTCATTGCGACCCAGATGGGCGGCTGCCTTGCGTATTAGCGCGACCAGTTCATCGTCCGAGCCAACGATGGGTTCAACTCGCTGTTTGGTCCCGTCGGCGTGAGTAACCCAAACCGAGTCGCAACCGTTCACGTTCACGTTTTCGACCGAGTCCTCGGCCAACAATCGCTCGAAGGGGCCAAGGCCGAACAAAGTGGCCAACACTTCGTCGGATATTCGTGATTCTTCGGCGCGGTCAATCGGGGGCAGAAATGCCCGCGCTCGTTCGGCGGCAATCGCGTCGAGCGCCTCAAGAATGAACTGTCCGGCCATAGCCCTTTGCTCGAGCCGAGTGCCGAGATGATTCGTCTCGGCCTGCTCGAGCTGCTTGGTGACCAGCCCGAGCACCTGAAATACGAGGGGGCAAGTCACGACGATGTCGCCACTCGGTCAGCCGCTGGGATTTGCAGGCGGAAATGGATGCGATGAACCAGGTCTGAAAGGGTTCGCCACATCAGCAGACGGCGGTGGCGCTGATTGACGGGCAGCCCGCGCCCCAACGCTTGCGCCACTCTCGGTTCGTGAGCCATGACGCCCAAGAGATTGACTTGAGAGGCCTTCGCTATCTCCGTTGGAGGGTAGGGCCGGTCGCCAACGCACACCAACGCGGTTGGTATGTCATCAGACTTCATTCTTCGGGCCTGGTGGACTAGGGGCACGAGCTGATCGAACTGGGGTCGAACAACGAGCACCAGGAGATCGCAGCGCTTGATGAGCTCACCAGCAGGGGAGCCACGTCTAATCCGACCGACGTCGACCAAAGCGTCTATATCGTCCTGCTGGCCCAGACCGTCCGCCAAACGCTTGGCCAGTGGCGTGAGCACCAGGGTGGTTGTCTCACCGCAACCTGGTGCAACCAGGGCAGGCAATTGGCCAGCCAGCGACTGGCAGCTGGATTGCAGCCGATCCATGGTCAGCTCATGTCGTGCTGTTCCTGAGAGCTCTACGAGCGACGGTGTCGAAGCCAGGCCGAAACGGGCCGCCAGTACGCCGCCGTCTCCATCCGCTTCAACGAGAACTGCCTGTCGTCCAGTGGTTGACTCCCATAACAGGCCGAGTCCTACCGACAGGTTGGTGACACCCGGACTGGATTTTGCACTGCCAACTGCAATGATGCTCATCGACTTGCTCCAGCCCCTGTCTGTTGGTTAGCCGGCAGGCTGTCGTCTGGTGGGGGCACTCCAGGCAAGAGGATCAGCCGCAGTTCGTCGAATGCTGCTGCATTGCCAATGAGGACTGCGTCGTCGGCTGAGGCCAACAGCGATACAAAGAGAGCGTCTCGGCCCGATTCCAGAACTTCGCTCACTTCGGCCACGGTGGCCCGGACTGGCTTGCTGCCGGCGCCGACTGGCGGGGCAAGGGCTAGCTGGTCACGTTCGGTAGCGGCGAACTCGTAGCGGCTTTCACTGGCGAAGACAACTCCCACCGATTGTCCTGGACCGAGGCCGGCAATCGGATATTCGCCAGGCTCGAGTACTGCTCCAACGACAGCCATTCCCTGGTCTACCGGAGAACTCGCTGACAGCAGACCGGGATGGAGGATTGCTCCCTCGGGAATGGCAGCACGAACGGTGCGGCCCACCAATGAGTCCAGATCAGCCATGGGCACGTAGCCCGCACCTTGCCCACTGGCTAATTCAACGGCCCGCAGGTCGTCGATTTCAATCGTCGAGCCACCGGCGATGTTGCGACCAGCGACCGCCACCGCGGTGCGACTGCTGAGCGACGAGGCCCAGAGGGCGAAGACAATTGCTGCGGTGAGAGTGACGGTCAGCCCCAGTGCCACCCAGGGAAGCTGACGCCGGCGATCCTCGCTTTCCATCCGCATGGATTGTTTCCGGAAGGTTGGGGAGGGAGCCGTCGAGTCGCTCCGAGGGTCTCAATCTGCCACACCTCGTTCAGCAAAGCAAGGTGTATCTCAAGTAATTCTATGAATTGCTGTTCGGCTGGTATTGGCAGATGTGGGGGAGTTGGCGGTAGCGCTCGCCGGCGTCGAGGCCGTAGCCCACCACGAAGTCGGGCGGGATCTCAAAGCCCACATAGCGCAGGTCGAGGTCTTCGTACTGGCGGCCCTTGCGCACCAAAAGAGCGCAGACCTCCAGGCTGGCCGGGTTGCGGGCGGCCAGGTTCTTGCGGAGGTAGTTGAGGGTCAGGCCGCTGTCGATGATGTCTTCCACCAAAATCACGTCTCGGCCGGCCAGATCCAGGTCGAGGTCTTTTACGATCCGCACCACGCCGCTGGTGCGGGTGGAGCTGCCGTAAGACGACACCGCCATGAAGTCGAACTCCACCGGCAGCTCGATGGCTCGGGCCAGGTCGGCCATGAACATGAAGGCGCCTTTGAGCACACCCACCAGGAGCGGTGCCCGGCCCTGGTAATCGGCGGTTATGCGGCCCCCGAGGTCGGCGATTTTGGTTGTCAGCTCGTCGTTGGAGATGAGGATCGGGCCGGGATCGCCGTTGCCAGTGGTCGACTCGCTGGACACAGCGGTCAACCTAGTTGTGCCTATCTCTGCAAGCCGAGCCGTTGGGCCGATCGGGTTACTCGCCAGCCTCCGCCAATTTCGGTGGATCGAGCGTCGTTTCGGGCCACCGCCAACACCCGCTCGATGGTCGCCGCGTCGGGCGGGTGGTCGGCGCCGGTCTCGCGCTGGATCCACCGTCGCAGCGCCATCTGCGCCAGGGGCTCGGGGGCGGCGGCCACCACTTTGGCGTCGGTGGGGTCGATGGCGGCGGCCAGCTCGTCGATCAGGTCGCGGATGGCGGCCATCAGCCCGGCTCCCCGGGCGATGATCGGCACCACGTCGCGCTCTGCAATGTCGCACAACAGCGGTAGCAGTTCGTGGCGGATGCGGTTTCGGCGATGGACGGGGTCGAGGTTGGACGGGTCTTGCACCGGTTCCAGGCTGAGGGATTCGCACAGCGCCTGGGTCTCGTGGCGGCGCAGGCCCAGCAGCGGACGGCGGGCCGGGTCGATGCCGGCCAGCCCGTCGGGCCCCGACCCGCGCATGAGGTTCAACAGCACCGTTTCGGCCTGGTCATCGGCGGTGTGGCCGGTGAGCACCCCGGTGGGCAGCACGCCGTAGCGGGCTTGGCGGGCTCGAGCCTCAAGGTTGGGCCCGGGTTCGCATGGGGCGGCGCGGGCCTCGAAAGCCGCACCCCACCTAGCCGCGGCCTGAGCCACCACGTCGGCCTCGGCGTCAGAGCCCGGCCGCAGTCCGTGGTCCACGTGCCAGGCGGTCACCGCACAGCCCGCCTCTGCGGCAAGCACCAGCAAGGCCAGCGAATCCGGCCCGCCCGATACCGCGCAGTCCACCGCCGTGCCCGCGGGGGGGAAGGTGCAGCGTTTCAGCAGGTCGGGGATCTTGATGTTTACCTGCCCATTTAGCGGGGGGTTCTGTTGATTCGACCCACCCACGGCTGGATGTCGACGCTCAACCGGCCGCGAGGGCGGGAGTGCCGTTGACCCGGTCGATCCACAGTTGGGGGTTGCGGATCTCGGTCATGGTGGGCAGCCGGTCGGCCGACTCCCACGCCCGGCTCACGAGTTCGGGTCCGCCCCGGGCCTCCACCGTCTCGATGAACGCCTCGCCGGCGGCGTACTGGTTGAGCTTGGCCTCGATGCCGATTATGCGCTGGAGCAGCTTCGACAGGCCTTTGGCCGAATTGCGGCGGTGGCGCAGCACCCGGGCGAACCGGCCGGCGTCAGGGATATGGCTGGCCCCGGCCCGATCCATGGTGACGTCGCCGTGGCCCTCCAGCAGGCTCATCATGCCGCCGATACGGTCCAGCACCGCCTTTTGCTCCGGGGTGGCCAAAAGGGCGGGGAGCCCCCCGTCAGCCAGCGGGTCTTCTCCCCGCCGACGGGCCTCCAACACCTGCTTTGCCACCTGCTTGAAATGCTCCAAGTCGGGCTCGGCGGTATCGAGGGCCTCCTGCACCAGGCCCAAGAAGTGGGGACGAAGCCACTCGATACCGGTGAACTGGGCCCGATGGGTGGTCTCGTGCAGGGCCAGCCACAGCCGGAACTGGTGGGGGTCGAATCCGTGTTTGTGTTCGAGGGCCATCACGTTGGGGCCCACGTAGTAGACCATGTCCTGGTCCTCGGGCCGATCGTCCTCGATGATGAGCAGGTCGTACTGGCCCAGCACCCGGGTGGACATCCACCCCAACACCGCCCCCATCTCGGTGCCGCTCGCCCTCTGGGCCACCGGTGCCAACCACGAATACGACACCCGCTCAGCCATCTTCTTGGTCACCGGGCGCAGCAGCCGCTGGAAGGAGGCCACGTTGGCGTCAACCCACCCGGACCGGGTGGTCACCTGGGCTCGGGCCGCCCCCGACATCGACTTCAAACCGGTTTCGGCCGCCACCAACTCCTCGGCCTGGGCGGTGAACTCGGTGAGTTCGGGGCCGAGCTTGCGGTAGTGATAGGAGTCGAGGAACGGCTCGTGGCCGCCGACCTTTTTGGCTACTCGCTCCGCGAGACGCCAATCGACTGGATCGGCTGCGACAACCACCGGTGACAACCGTTGCTACTGTTCGGAGTCGCCGGCGCTCTGAGATCTGGTTTCCCGCTGGTGCCGACGGTTGTAGCGGGGGGCGACCACCTTGGTGAAGTAGCCGACAATGGTGGCGATCACCAGGGGGACCGTGCCGATAACCAGCAGCAGGGCGATCCACCAATGCCACACCACGGCAGCGATCAAATCCATGTGCTCACCCTAGTGGTCTGCCTGCTGAGACTCCATGCCGGGCGGTAGGCCCTCGCCTGCTCAAAAGTCTTGGATTTCCAGGTCGTCGAGCACCACGCGCTGGAGGGTCTCGGTGATGCGGATTTGCAGCGAGGCGGGGGCCGACTCCCGACACGCCTGGCTCATGGCCAGCTTGAATCGCACCTCCACGTCGAGAACCTGAGCGCAGGGTAGGCAGTCGCCCAGTTCCACCCGCAGCCGGCTGAGATTCTCCAGTGTGGGCTGGCCGTCTAGGGCCCGGGCAATGAGATCGCGCGAGTAGTCGCATTGATTGGGAACGCCCAAGCAATCCCGTTCGCTGCCCATCGCGGTGCCTCCGAAATTCAGATTCCAGCCGAAGCCGGCTCGCGGTCGGGGTCGGGTGGATCCACCCAGCCCCGCTCTTGTCCAAACTCTAATAACCGCTTTTGCAGCGTTTTTCTTCCCCGATGCAGCCTGCTCATGACCGTTCCCATGGGAACGTCCAGGATTTCGGCGATCTCCTTGTAGGCGAAGCCCTCCACATCGGCCAAAAGCACCGTGATCCGGTACTCCTCGGGCAGCGACTCCAGAGCCTCCACGATCTCCGACTCGGTGATCGTCTCCATGAGCATGTCTTCGGCACTGGCCCCCAGAGTGGCCTTGGTGTCGCCCCCCAGCCGTTGGTGCAGGTACAAATCCTCTACGCTGGCCAGGTCCACCGACCTCGGTTTGCGCTGCTTGCTCCGGTAGGAGTTGATGAAAGCATTGGTGAGGATGCGGAACAGCCAGGCCCGCAGGTTGGTGCCCTGTTGGAAGTTGCCGAATCCCCGGTAGGCCCGCAGGTAGGTCTCTTGCACCAAGTCTTCGGCGTCGGCGGCGTTGCGGGTCATCCGCCGGGCCGCTGAGTAGAGCTGGTCCATGTACTCCATGGCTTGCTCTGCGAATGTGGCTTGGTCAGCCATTTGAAAACAGCTTACTTCTGCGATCGGCGGATGTAATCGCGACTGAGATAAACAGGTGATGAATACAAAACGTCATTCTGAGCTGGTTCAGCCCACCTGCTCCCGCCACGGCACGTGCTTGTCCACCCGTGGTTCCGGGGGCAGCCCGAGCACCCGCTCGGCCATGTTGTTGCGGTGTACCTCGTCGGTCCCCCCTCCGATAGACCCCCAGAACCGGTTCAGCGCCTCGTTGGCCCACACCCCGGTGTCGGCGTGCTCGCCGACCACCCCGAATCCCCCGAGAATCCCCACCCCCAGGTTGCCCCGGTCTCGGCGGCTCTCCGACCAGTACACCTTCAGCGTCGAGCCGTCGAAGCTGGGCTGGCGGCCACGGCGCACGTCTTCCTGCAACCGCCGGCCCATCCAATCCAGCAGCTTCTCCTTGGTGTAGGCCTGGGCCAGCTCTTGGCGGATCGTCGGGTCTTGGGTTGCGCCCCACCTCTGGGCCAGGGCGATCAGGTTGGACGCGCTGTCGGCCCTGTCCATGCCGCCGCCGATCATGGTCGACTCGTTGGCCAGCACCAGCCGGGCCACCGCCCACCCGCCGTTCACCTCGCCGACCACGTTCTCGGTCGGGATTCGCACGTCGCTCAAGAACACCTCGTTGAAGTGAGACGACCCGTTGATGGTGCGGATGGGACGGGGATCCACGCCGGGGGTGGCCATGTCCACCAAGAAGAAGGTGATCCCCTTGTGCTTGGGAGCGTCGGGATCGGTGCGGGCCAAGAGGATTCCCCAGTCGCACAGGTGGGCCGATGAGTTCCACACCTTCTGCCCGTAGACCACAAACTCGTCGCCATCCTGATCGGCCCTGGTGGCCAGATTGGCCAGATCCGACCCGGCACCGGGCTCGCTGAACAGCTGGCACCACACCACGTCGCCCCGCAGCATGGGCTTGAGATGGCGGGCTTTTTGCCCCTCGGTCCCGAAGTGGCCGATGGCCGGGCCGGCCAAGGCGATACCCGCGGCGAGGAACCCGCTGGTCACGTCGAAATTGGCGGCCTCCTGCTGGAAGATCTGCTGTTGCCACCGCTCGCCGCCCCGGCCGCCGTGGTCCATCGGCCAGTCGATGGCCGCCCAGCCGCTGTCGTACAGCTCCCGCTGCCACGCCCGGCACCGGTCCATGTGGGCCCGTTCCGCGGCCTCGTCGGGATGGGTAGTCCGAGTCGACCAGCCGTCGCCGTCTTCCCGCAAAGGTGCTCGGGTTTCCAGCCAAGCCCGCACCTCGGCTCGGAACGCGGCCTTCTCCGGTGTGTCTTCTAAGTGCTCAGCCACATTGCGACGATACGGTATTGCTTCGACAGAATCAGAGGGGAAGCACAAATGGCCACCACTAGAAGTAGTGGCCCACGATGACAATGCGCCAGCGAATACAGAGGGGAAGCACAAATGGCCGATGATCGATATGGGGTACGTGACGAAGAGGTGGAGATCGAACGCAACCGCCTCGACATGCTGGCCGCGGCCCGCGACCCCCGCACCCGCCGCATCTTGGACAACACTGGGCTGAGTCCTGGGTGGCGATGCTGGGAGCTGGGCGCCGGCGCTGGCACTGTGTCGGCGTGGCTGGGCAAGCGAGTCGGCCCCGACGGCACGGTGTGGTCCACCGATATCGACCTCCAGTTCCACCGCCCGGTGCTGCCCAACGTGGTGGTGGAACAACACGACGTGGCCCGCGCCCCCGTGCCCACCTCAGCGTTCGACCTCGTCCACGCCCGGGCCGTGCTCCAGCACCTGCCCGAGCGCGACCAGGTGATCGAGAAGCTGTGGGATGCCTTGGTCCCCGGCGGCTGGCTGATGGTGGAAGACGGCGCCTTCGGATCGTTCGCCGAGCAGACCCTGCCCGAGCCCTATGCCACCGTCCACCGCTACGTGTCCTCGGGAGTTACCACCGAGTGGCGCGACGCCGACTACGGCGTGAGGCTGCCCGGTCGATTCCGGGATCTGGGAGCAGTCGACATCGACGTCATCGGCGATGTGTGGGCCATGCG
Source organism: Acidimicrobiales bacterium (assembly GCA_965208505.1). Classification (GTDB taxonomy): domain Bacteria; phylum Actinomycetota; class Acidimicrobiia; order Acidimicrobiales; family Bin134; genus Poriferisocius. Next base: position 3,305,020 of record OZ242339.1, on the reverse strand, counting down.
ACCCGGCGAGCCCGGAGGGGAGTGGTGGTTCATGGCCTTGGAGCGAGCCATTCCCCGGCTGGTAGAGGCCGGCTTGGTGACCTCCGAAGACGGTGACACCGCCCTGGCTCAGGTTCGAGCGCCCGGATTTGTCATGATGAGCACTGTCTCAATAGCCGTGATCGGCCGAAAGCCCTCGAATTAGAGAACTCAGGAGGCAGATATGGAATCTTTGGAACTCTGGAACCCCGCCACCTTCAAGAACGGATTCCCCCACGAGTACTTCCGCCACAAGCGGGACAACGACCCGGTGTTCTGGTGCGAGCATCCGGTGTGGGGCGGATTCTGGAATGTCACCCGCCACGCCGACGTGCAGCGGGTGTCTCGCGACTCGGATTGCTTCAAGAACCAGCCCAATCCATTCTTGGCCGGAGACCGGGAGCCCGCAGTTGATGATGGCTCCAACTCGCTAATGCTCATCAGCCTCGACCCGCCTGATCACACCAAGATGCGCAAACTGGTCAACCGGGGGTTCACCCCTCGCCGGGTGCGCAACTTGGAGGTGAAGATCCAGGCCCAGGTCGACCGTTTGATTGATCAGGTGGCCGACAAGACAAGCTGTGAGATGGTCAACGAGATCGCGGTGGAGCTGCCCTTGCAGGTGATCGCCGACTTGGTGGGTGTGCCCGAGGAAGACCGTCACAAGATCTTTCATTGGACCGAGGTCTCGTTTGGCTTCGATGAGAAGTACACCGCCGAGGAGATGCTCGACGCCAGCACGCAGATGTTCGCCTATGCCGACCAAATGTGCGAGATCCGCAAAAAGGAGCCCCACGACGACCTCATCAGCGTGCTCATGGAGGCCGAGATCGATGGCGAGTCACTCGATCAGTTGCAGATCGACGTGTTCTTCATGCTTTTGCAAAACGCCGGATCGGAGACCACCCGCAATCTCATCACCACCGGCACACTGGAGCTGATCCGTCATCCCGACCAGATGCAGATGCTCAAGGATGACCTCTCGCTCATTCCCAATGCGGTGGAGGAGCTGTTGCGCTACATCACCCCGGTGATCCAGTTCGTGCGCCGGCCCACCTACGACACCGTGGTGGGGAACCAGGAGATAAAGGCGGGTGAGCCGGTGGTGATCTGGTATCCCTCGGCCAATCGGGACGAGCGGGCCTTCGAAAACCCCGACGCGCTGGACCTCACCCGCGACGCCAGCCAGCATGTGGCCTTCGGTGCTGGCGGACCCCACTTCTGCCTCGGTGCGTCGTTGGCCCGCCTGGAGGCAAAGATGATGTTCGAGGCCATCGTTGGTCGCTTCGAAGGCCTAGAGCTGGGAGTGGACGACCCCGCAACCCTGCCCCGGCTGCACTCCAGCCTTGTCGACGGCTACGTCGAGTTGCCTCTGCACTGGAAGTCGGTCAAACCCGCCGCCTAGACGGTTGTCTCGCAGGCTGCACATTTTTTGTTAGGCTAACTTGACAACCTGAGACAGTCACCCTAGGGTTCCGCACCCATGACCAAGATTTCGCGTGTCGGACTGGCCGGAGTGGTTGTCGTCGTAGCCCTAGTTGCTGCTGGTTGCGGTGGCAACGGCGGCACCAAATTGGATGGCGTCGCCGCCACCATTTACGACGGCAAGTGCGCAGACGACACGGGCTCTGCGGTCACCGTCTACTCCGGTCGGAGCGAGAACCTGATCAAGCCGGTGCTGGATGCATTCACCTGCGAATCCGGCACTGCCGTCCGAGTGCGCTGGGCCTCATCCACCGATTTGGCTTTATTGATCGACACCGAAGGCGATCGCACCGACGCCGATGTGTTCATTTCCCGGTCACCGGGCCCGGTGGGTTTCCTCGAGACCAAGGGCCTGCTCACCTCTATGGACTCCAGCGTGCTCGACCTAGTGGCCGATGAGCACCGGGGAGCCAACGGCACTTGGATCGGTTTCTCCGGGCGCAAGCGGGTGCTGGTCCACAACCTCGACAGTGTGCCGCCCTCCGATCTGCCCACCTCGGTGTTCGACCTCACCAAACCGGAGTGGAGGGGCCGAGTAGCCATACCGGCCACCAACGGATCGTTCCTCGACTGGTTCACCGTGTTCCGCGACCAATACGGCGATGACGTAGCCACTCAGTGGCTCGACGACATGGTGGCCAACGACGCCCGCTACTACCCCAACAACGTTTCCATTGTGGAGGCAGCTCATAGGGGCGAGATCGACGTGGGCTTGGTGAACCACTACTACAACCACCGCATGGCGTCCGACGCCGAATCAGCCGGTAACCAGCATCGGGCAGCCAACTACGACCTGGCTGACGAGGACATCGGCTCTTTGCTCATTATCTCTGCCGCCACCATGACCACCAGCGTTGACGACCGCGAAGCAGCCCAGAGCCTCATCGCCTACCTGCTGTCCCCATCGGTACAGCGCTACTTCACCCGCAACACCTTTGAGTACCCCCTAGCCGGCGGGGTGGATCCCAACCCCGCACTTCCGCCGCTAGCCGCCCTGTCCATCGGCTCTGTCGACTTCGACGCCCTAGGCGGTGGCTTCGAGGGCTCCGAAGACATCATCCAAAAAAGCGGCATTACCAGCAACTAGTTCTCGCCAACCCGCCGGCAATCGGTAACGACATCTCGCTGCGCTGTGGATCAAGCATTTCCCACGATCTAACGTTTCATGCGTGGACGTCGACCCCCTAGATCTCATCTCCCCCAAGCGCTACGGCGAAAACGGCCAGCCTCACGAGCTGCTGGCCTGGATGCGCCAGAACTCTCCCGTGCATTGGTGCGAACCCGACGGCTACCAGAACTTCTGGGCCGTCACCCGCCACGCCGACATCATCGAAGTCTCCATGCAACCCGAGCTGTTTAGCAACGAGGCCGACAGCATCACCGTGCGCACCGACCAGCAGATCGCTGATCAGGAGGAACACGGGAGCATCATCGGCGACATGCGGACCATCATCAGCATGGACCCGCCTGATCATCGGCTCTACCGCAAGGTGGCCAGCGGCTTCTTCACCCCTAGGGGCATCAGCCAGCTCGATCAGATCGTCAATGACAGCGCCAAGGCCCTGCTCGACAGCCTGGGCGACGAAGGCGAGTGCGATTTTGTGGACATCATCGCCCAGCGCCACCCGCTGCGGGTGCTGTCCACCATCTTGGGCATCGACCGAGAAGACGAGGAGCGCCTGCTGGTGCTGACCCAGCAACTCCTGTCCGGCGACGACCCCGACTACCGGCGCGAGGCCGAGACCCGCTATCAGGCCAGCGCGGAGGTGGGCATGGAGTTCTACGCCATGTTCGACCGCATCATCAAGGATCGCCGGGCCAACCCCCAAGAAGACCTGGCCACCATGCTGGCCAATGCCCATCTCCCCACCGGCGATTCCCTGCCCGAGATCGAGACCTTCGGCTACTACCTCATTGTGTTCACCGCCGGCCACGACACCACTCGAAATGGCCTGTCGGGCGCGCTGGAGGCATTCTTGGCCTATCCCGACCAGCTTCAGCGGCTGAGGGAGAACCCCGAGATGGCCAAAGATGCGGTGGAGGAGGTGGTGCGGTGGTCCACCCCGGTCAATTACATGAAGCGCACCGCCATGGCCGACGCCACCGTGGCCGGCCAGCCGGTGAAAGAAGGCGACTTCGTGGTGTTCTTCTACGCCTCCGGCAATCGGGACGAGGCGGTGTTCGACCGTCCCCAAGACTTCGACATCGGCCGCCATCCCAACCGCCATCTGGGGTTTGGCTGGGCCGAGCACTATTGCTTGGGGGCGCATCTGGCCCGAGCCAGCACCCAGGCCCTCATCAGGCAGTTGGCCGAGCGGGTGATCGAGATCGAGCCAGCAGGGCCGATCGTCCGCACCGAGTCGAACCTCATCGTCGGCGCCAAGAAGCTGCCGGTTCGCTACAAGCTCCGCCCCGCCGCCTGAACCCTTTCCCAAACTCCGACCCCAACTGAAACCACCATGAGCACCAACGACACCACTCATGTCCACTATGACGCCGTGGTTATCGGCGCCGGCTTCGCCGGCATGTACATGCTCTACAAGTTGCGCCAACTGGGGCTGACTGCCCGGGTGTATGAGCGCGGCGACGACGTGGGCGGCACCTGGTACTGGAACCGCTACCCCGGTGCTCGCTGCGACGTGGAGAGCCTGGAGTACTGCTACAGCTTCGATCCCGAACTCGAGCAGGAGTGGGAGTGGACCGAGCGCTATCCCGGCCAGCCCGAGATCCTCCGCTACGCCCAGCACGTGGCCAAGCGGTACGACCTGTACCGGGACATCCAGTTCAACACCATGGTCACCAAGGCCGCGTTCGACGACGACACCGGCCACTGGCACATCAGCAGCGCGCCCGCCGTCGACCACATCGACCACAACCACGCTCCCAACGTCGACGCCACTAGCCACGTCACCGCCCAGTACCTCATCACCGCGGTGGGCTGTCTGTCGTCCTCGAACGTTCCCGACGTCGCCGGCGTCGGCACTTTCCGGGGCGAGGTGTGCCACACCGGTCGCTACCCCAAAGAGGGAATCGACTTCGCCGGCAAGCGAGTCGGGATCATCGGCACCGGGTCGTCGGGCATCCAGGCCATCCCGGTGATCGCCGAGACCGCAGAGCACCTAACCGTGTTCCAGCGCACTCCGCAATTCGCCATCCCCGCCCGCAACCACCCCCTCAATCCGGCGGAGCAAGCCGAGGTAAAGGCCGACTACCACCGGCTCCGGGAGCAGAACAAGACCCAGCAGGGCGCGCTCGGTGCCCGCTTCGACTGGAACGAGGGCTCGGTGCTCGAAGTCGAGGTCGAGGAGGCGTTCAAGGAGTTCGAAACCCGCTGGGAGGTGGGCGGTTTCGCCTTCCTCGGTGCCTACGGCGATATCGCTCGCACACCGGAGGCCAACCACGTCGCCGCCGACTTCGTGAAGGAGAAGATCCGCGAGACGGTCAAAGACCCCGAGGTGGCCGACCGGCTCATCCCCACTACCTACATCGGCTGCAAGCGCCTGGTGCTCGACACCGACTACTTCGTCACCTTCAACCGCGACAACGTCACCTTGGTGGACATCAGCGAGAACGTCATCACCGAGATCACCCCCGATGGCCTGCGCACTGCCGATGGCACCAGCTACGACCTCGACGTGATTGTGTTCGCCACCGGCTACGACGCCATGACCGGCTCGCTGCTCCGCATCAACATCTGTGGCCGCGGTGGCCTTCCCCTCTCCGAGCAGTGGTATGCCGGACCCCGCACCTATTTGGGCCTGGGGGTGCCCGAGTTCCCCAACATGTTCACCATCACCGGCCCGGGCAGCCCCTCGGTGCTGGCCAACATGATCGTGTGCATCGAGCAGCATGTGGACTGGATCGGCGACTGCATCGACTACATGCGGACCAACGGCCACCGCCACATCGAGGCCACCGAGGAGGCCACCGAAGCCTGGGTGGACCATGTGAACCTGGTGGCCAGCTACACGCTCTACCCCACCTGCAATTCCTGGTACCTGGGGGCCAACATCCCCGGCAAGACGAGGGTCTTCATGCCTCTGCCCGGCTTCCCCCCTTATGCCGAGAAGTGCGATCAGGTGGCCGCCGCCGGCTACGAGGGCTTCGCCCTTAGCTAGCTCTATCGGTATGCCCGGTCGCGCTTTGCGACCCTGACCACTAGCACGCGCACTGATTCGTCTTGGATGTCGCAGACAACTCGGAAATCCCCCACCCGGTAGCGCCACAGTTTTCCTAACGGTCCGGCGAGAGCTTGGCCGACACGACGTGGATCCGCCGACGCAACCCGCTTGTCCATGTAGCCCACGATTCGGCGGGCTGAGGTCTTGTCGAGTTTCTTTAGTTGGCTCTTGGCGGTGTCGGTGTAGTCAATCGTCCAGGCCAAGCTCTTTCCTCACATCCGCAGCTGCATGAGTCTGTTCTTGGCCTTTGCGAATACGTTCGACGACGTCGGCGGCTAGGTAGTAGTCCTCGATGTCCTCGAGTCCGCGGTCGATGATCTCGCGCAAGTAAAATGCCTTCGTTCGCCCGGTCAGCGAAGCGAGCTGGTGAATGCGCTCCTCGGTTTCGGGCTCCAGTCGGATTGATGTAGGCATGGGCATACCTTTTGGATTCAGACTACGTGTATTCACCATATCGCACCTTGTTGCCGCACCAAAGAGTGCAATGGCTATTCTCACCGTCGTATGACTGAACACCGCATTGGGCTCACGCTGGCCGAATCCACCTCGCCACCGACGCAGCGGCCGTATGACCCCGATGCCCCCAACGTGCTGGTCATCGTGATGGACGACCTCGGCTTTGCCCAACTGGGGTGCTACGGATCCGACATCGACACCCCCAACCTCGATCGCCTGGCGGCTCAGGGACTGCGCTTCACCAACTTCCACACCACCGCGGTGTGCTCGCCCACTCGGGCCTGCCTGCTCACCGGGCGGAACCACCACCGGGTGGGGGTGGGCATGCTGACCGACATGCCCATCAACTTTCCCGGCTACACCGGTCAGATCCCCGATTCGGCCGGCACCCTGGCCCAATACTTGCGGGCCGAGGGCTGGGCCACCTACGCGGTGGGCAAGTGGCACCTCACCCCCCGCGATCAGCGCGCCGCGGGGCCGTATGACACCTGGCCCACCGGGGTCGGGTTCGACCACTACTACGGGTTCCTCAACGGGGAGACCAACCAGTGGACCCCCCAGCTCATCCGGGACACGACCTACATCGAGCCTCCGACCACCCCGGAAGAGGGCTACCACCTCGATGACGACCTGGCCGGCCAAGCCATCGACTATCTGCGAGAACTGCGGCTGGCCGACCCCGACCGCCCGTTCTTGATGTGGTACGCCACCGGCACACCCCACGCCCCCCACCAAGCGCCTCCCGAGTGGATCGACCGCTACGCCGGGCGTTTCGACCGAGGCTGGGACGTTTGGCGCGAAGAGGTGCTGGCTCGCCAGAAGGAAATGGGGGTTATCTCCGCTGATGTGGACCTGTCGGATCGCCCCGAATGGGTTGAGCCCTGGGACGAGATCGACCCCGACCGTCAGCGGCTGTATGCCCGCATGATGGAGGTGTACGCCGGGTTCCTGAGCCACGCCGATCACCACATCGGCCGGCTGCTGAGCCATCTGGAGCGCTCTGGCGATGCCGACAACACCGTCATCGCCCTCATCTCCGACAACGGCACCTCAGCAGAGGGCGGTCCCAACGGCAGCTGGAACCAGATCCGCCACTACATCAGCGATGAGCCCGACGATATGGAACTGGAGCTGTCCCACTACGACGACCTCGGCGGGTTCCGCTCCTCCGGGCACTACCCCTGGGGGTGGGCGCTGGCCGGAAACACCCCCTTCCGCCGGTGGAAGCGGTACACCTTCGAGGGCGGGGTGCGCGACCCCTTGATTCTCTCGTGGCCCGCCGGTCTCGCCGCTCAAGGAGAGGTGCGCCACCAGTACTGCCACGTGACCGACGTGATGCCCACGATTCTGGATCTGGTCGGTGTGTCGCCCCCGTCCACACTATGCGGAGCGGAGCAGATGTCATTCGACGGCGCCAGCATGAGAAAGGTGCTCGACCGCGCCGGCTCTCCCGACCACCGCACCAGCCAGTACTACGAGTGCTGGGGCAGCCGGGCCATGTACCACGAAGGGTGGAAAGCGGTCACCAACCACGTCAACCAGCTCACCGCGGCTGAGCGGGACGCCATCGTGGGCAGCCATGTATTCGCCGAAGACCAGTGGGAGTTGTTCAACACCGTGGTCGATCCCACCGAATCGAACAACCTGGCCGACGAGCATCCCGAGAAGGTGGCCGAACTTGTCGAGCTGTGGAACGCCGAAGCCGACCGCAACGGCGTGCTGCCCCTCGACGATTCCGCGGTCAACCGCATTGCCCACATGTATGTGCCGTGGATGTCGATGCGCAACCGCTACGAGTTGGTCCCCGGCGACAAGGTGCATGAGGCCTCGGGGCCGTTGCAGTTTGGCGGCTATCGGGCAGTGGCCGCCTTCCCCGACGGTGTGCCCGAGGCTGCAAGCGGCGTCATCTGCGAGCAAGGTGACTGGATCTCGGGCTGGGCTCTGTTCCTGGCTGACGGTGAGCTGCGCTGGGTGGCGGTGGTCAATGGGCGAGAGCACCGGGCTGTGGCCGCGGTCCCGGTCGGTTCCCGCTTTGTCAGAGCAGAGGTGACCCCGACCGATGGGGGGCTGTTCACAGTAACCCTCATCGCCGACGATGCCGAGATCGGCCGAGGGGCGAAACCGGTGCCCCTGCCCACCAACTGGGCCCCTGATGGCGCTTTTCTCACCGTGGGCTATGGCCGTCCCTTCCCGGTGTGCGACGACTACAACCCGCCCGCTCCGGCCCCTGAAGCCATGGCATCATTGACCATCGAGACCGGCCCGCCGCCCCCGTTCGACTTCGACGCCGAGATGGCCCACGCCATGCGCCACCAGTAGCCGTGTACTCCTCCCGGCGTTTCGGCCACAGTGACGATCCCTGGTTCCGCATCGGAACGTTCGGGGTATCCACCACCGTCTTTGTGGTCGGCCTCGGTGTTATTTCCATGATCATCTGGGCGGCCGAGGGCCGCTTTGGGCCGATCTTTAGCGGATTGGTTCTGTTTTCGGAGGGCTATTCGTACGGGAGCGTGCTGGAAGGCGACGTCTGGCGTCTCGTCACCTGGCCGATCCCCAACGAACCCCACTTCTGGACCATCATCCTGTTCGCCATCTTCTACATGCTGGGCTCCCAGATCGAATCCCTGCTGGGGCGCTGGCGGTTCGCGTTCTTCCTCATTGCCCTCACGCTCGTCCCCGCGGTGATAGTGACTGCGGTCGAGGCGGGAACAGGCATCACCGGCTATGTGGCTGGCCTGCGAATGGTGGAAGTCGGGGTGTTGGTGGCCTTTGCCGCCCAGTACGCCCATGCCCGGTTCTGGCCCGGCATTCCCGGCTGGGTGATCGCCGTGGTTATCGTCGCGCTCGACGCCATCCAAGCCCTCGGCAACCGCAATTGGTTTGCCCTGATCGTGCTGGCCTGCACGGTTGCGGTGGCCCTGCTTGCCATTCGGGCCTTCGGCTACGCCACCAACTTGACGTGGGTACCAAAGCTGTCGATGGCGCCGGGGTCGTCTCAGTCGTCGGCCCGCACCCACTCCTCAAGGTCCCCCCGCCGGTCTCGGGGCCGCGACCATTTGCAGTCGGTTCCATCAGCGGGCGAACCGGTCAGCCCCGAGATCGATGCCCTGCTCGACCAAGTGGCCAGCCAAGGACTGGACAGTCTGAGTCGCAAGCAGCGCAAGCAACTCGAAGCCCACGCCCGCCGCCTCCGCCGCCGCTGAACGAAGTGGGATCGCGGCACCAGCCGGAAGTACCTACTACGGTTGGAAGGCATCGGCTTGCGGGAGGAGTCCTCATGGCAGAGGCGGGCGATGACATCATCGTGCTGGACGGCGTCTACAAGATCTTCGGGCCCCAGCCCCGGGGCCGGGCCTTCGAACTGGCCAGTTCGGGGATGGGCAAGGATGAAGTCCAGGCCGAGACCGGCCACGTGGTCGGCCTCCACAATGTGTCTTTCGCAGTGTCCAGAGGCGAGATATTCGTGGTGATGGGCCTGTCGGGGTCGGGCAAGTCCACTGCCATCCGAACCGTCAACAAGCTTCACGACATCACCGCTGGCACCGTCACGGTCGAAGACACCGATGTGCAGACCCTAGGCGGCTCAGACCTCCAGACGTTCCGCAGGCACCACATGGGAATGGTCTTCCAGCATTTTGCACTGTTCCCTCACCGCAACGTTATCGACAACGTGGGCTACGGCCTCAAGGTCCAGGGTGTGGACAAGTCGGCCCGCAATGACGCGGCTATGCGGGCGCTGTCACTGGTAGGCCTCGACGCCTATTCGCAGAACATGCCGTCGGAGCTCTCTGGCGGAATGCAGCAGCGAGTGGGTCTGGCAAGGGCACTGGCGTCGGACCCCGAGATTCTGCTCATGGACGAGGCTTTCAGTGCCCTTGACCCGTTGATCCGCCGTCAGATGCAAGATGAGCTGTTGGAGATCCAGAGCGAGCTGCACAAGACCATCCTGTTCATTACCCACGACCTTAATGAGGCGCTGCGCATCGGCGACCGGGTGTGCATCATGAAGGACGGCGCCGTCGTGCAGATCGGCACGCCCGAGGAGATACTCACCGAGCCGGCCACCGGTTATGTGGCCGAGTTCGTGCAGGATGTAGACCAGGGTCGGGTCATCCAGGTACACGAGGTGATGCAACCCCCTGCACCCGTATTGCCGGGCGCCACCATCGCCGAAGCTCTCGGTGTTATGGGCGAGCGCATAGGCGCGTTTGTGCTGGATGCTGCGGGTGCGCCCACGCACCTGCTCACCGTCGAAGACGCGGCGCGGGCCGCGAGCATGGGCACTACCAATCTGGCCTCTGCGCTGCGCACCGACTTCGAGCGCTGCGGCCCAGACGACCGGCTCAACGAGGTGTACGCCGCCGCGGGCCGCGGCCTTTCCATCGCGGTGTGCGACGAATCGGGGGTGCTGGTGGGGAACCTCGACCCCCGTCACATCATGGAGGAGATGGGCCGGGTCGAGAACCTCATTGACGGCTTCGAGAGGGAGGTGATCCTGTGAGCCTGCTGGCCCAATCCGAGTCCCCCGGCATCTCAGACAACAAGGTCCTCGACCAGTGGGAAGTTCCCTTTGGAGAATGGATCGACCAGATGGTCGATTGGATCAAGCTCAACCTTGAATGGCTGCTCGACGGAATCAAATGGCCCTTCGATTTCCTGTTCCGCAACTTCGTAGACGGCCCTGGCCACCATCCCTGGTGGCAGATCACCGACATGTCGTGGATAGGAGTATGCGCAATCGTCTTTGTATTCGGGGCACTGCTCCGCAACGTCAAGGTAGCCGGATTCGTTACCGGGGCTTTAGCACTCTGCGGCCTGCTCGGCGTCGAATACTGGGAGGAAACCGCGATCACCGTGGGAATGATCATTGTTGCTGTGGTGCTGTGCGCAATGATCGGCATCCCGGTCGGCATCCTCAGCGGGCGTATCGACGGCGTTTGGAACACGGTTCGTCCTGTGTTGGATGCCATGCAGGTGGTTCACCCGTTCGTTTACATGCTGCCGGTCATATTCTTCTTCAGCCTCGGCCTAGTGCCGGCCACGATGGTCACCATGGTGTTCGCCCTGCCGCCGCTGATACGCCTTACCAATCTCGGCATCCGTCAGGTGCCCGAGGATGTGGTTGAGGCGAGCCGGGCTTACGGGGCCCCCGAGTGGCGGGTGCTGTCGGATGTGCAATTGCCTCTAGCCCGACCCGCCATCATGACCGGCCTCAACCAGACGCTGCTGTTGTCAATCTCAATGTTGGGAATCGCCGCCATCATGGGTGCTGGTGGACTTGGTCTGCTCGTTTTCCGGGCCGTCCAGAATCTTGATGTCGCGGGAGGTGCAGCGGCTGGACTCGCCCTGTACATCGTTGCCTTGGTGCTGGACCGCATCTCGCAGTCCGAGGACAGCGATCCGTTGAACCTGTTTGCGCGTGTTCGACAAGCCTGGGCACATCGCCGGGACCCGGAAGCTCTTCTACCCGAAGCAGCGGTCATCGGCGCGGTCGCCAAGACTCGCGGCCAACCAGCCCCGCTGGCTATGGCGGAACGCCGTAGCCTGGTCATTGCAGCCGTTGGGGCGATGATTGCTGTTATTGCCGTGCTCCTGCCATGGGGGTATGACTCGGGCAAGATCTCCGGCTATTCCCGCTTGGTGGATACGGGCCGTTGGGAATACGTGGTGGACGATTCCCAACGGTCAACCGGCGGCGTTGAGTTCGAAGCGGCTAGCGACAACCCGCCCCCCGAGCATGCAGCCACGGTCGAACGACTGGAAAAGCAACGCATAGCAGTGCTGGCCACAGCCGGGTCGGAAGGTGTGAGCGATGATGCTGCGGTCGTCGTTGCAGAAATCGACGACGAGATAGCACGGCTTTCAAATCCGTTGACCGGACGCAGTTTCAACGGTTTCAGCGCTTCTGGAGGTTCATTCTACGGCATAGCCGCATTTGGCTTTGCGGTGCTGATTGTCGCGGCAGCGGTCACAAACTGGCGACGGCCGGGTCGAGGAGCGCGACTCTTCAGGTCCAACGGCATGTTGGCGCTGGCTACCGGACTGCTAGCTGCGGCCGTTGCGTATCTTTGGGCCGCGCCGGCTAAGGCAAACGCCTCTTACAGCGAAGGCATTGGCCCGTGGATGGCGGCAGCAGGTGGCGCGGTTGCCGTGGTCGGCGCCGTGCTCTGGCTTAGGCAGGCACCGTACTCAGCCCTTAGACCGCTGCGGGCCGGCGTCTCGTACAGTCAGATCGGTGTCGCTGCCACAGTGGTGGTTATGGCTGTGATTTGCGGATTCTCGGCCTGGCTTTTCGATGTTCGTGCTGGGGCGGGCATCATTCCCGACCCGGTCGTGGAGGCGCAGATAGAAGCCCTGCGTCAGCAAGCACTAGACGATCCATCCCGCTCAGCCGAACTGTCGCAAGACATCAGTAGAATTGCCAACGAGGCCAGGCAAACTGGCAAAGTTGTGACCGACGGCTTCGCTGGCGACGGCACTAGGTATGGCTATTTGGCTGTGGGCCTTGCTGGCGTGGGTCTTGGCTTTGCGCTGCCGGCGTCGGGCGCACTTGGGATCGATTACCGCCGACGTTATCGCTGGAGCGCGGCCGTCGCTAGCACTGGTGTCGCGCTCATGGTGATTGCGGCCGTTTGGATTGGCTCATCAATCCGGGTTGCCGACGACCAGGTGACCAGTGGCGTGGGCGCGTTCTTGTGCATCGTCGCGGGGTTCCTCCTCCTCGCCAGTACGGCCAAAGTCCTAAAAGAGTTCGACCGATCCCAGGTGTACGTCGCCGTCGACGAGCCCGAAGCGGTGCCGGAGGGAGCGACGGCTGTCATCGAGTAAACCGGGTCGGCTCTTGTACCGTTGGGAGTTATTGGACTAACCTTCCTCCTGCCAACTTCGGGCTTTTCTCCATAGGCGGGAGAAAAAAAATTGGGAGGGAAGAATGCTGATGAAGAAGCATTGGAGGGTTTGGCTCGCACTGTTTGCAGTACTTGCCTTGGTGGCCGCGGCTTGTGGCAACGACGACGACGAACCGGGGGCCCCCGCGGGTGGTGATGCCCCCGCGGGTGAGGACGCTTCGGCGGGTGGTGATGCCCCCGCGGGTGAGGACGCTTCGGCGGGTGGTGATGCCCCCGCGGGTGAGGACGCTTCGGCGGGTGGTGATGTGAACATGACTCCTGGCGAGGGGGTCAGTGTGACGATGGCTCGGGCGAATTGGACGACTGGCTATATGCAGGCGGCTATTTATCACCACTTGTTGGAGGAGCTGGGTTACGATGTCAGCGATCCGGCTGATTTGGAGCTTCCTCCGGCGAACGCGTATCTCGCTATGGCTGAGGGGGCGTTCGATTTCTGGGCCAACTCGTGGTATCCGCTTCACACTTCGTTCCTCAACGGCGAGATGCCTGACGGGTCTCTCGTGAATGAGCACATCTCGGCTGTGGGCGAGGAGATGATAGCCGGTGGTCTTGAGGGTCTGATGACCAACAAGTCGCTGGTTGATGAGTACGGCATCAAGACCTTGGACCAGATCATGGCCGACGACGAGTTGTTCGACCTGTACGAGTCGTCTGATCCGAACCCCGGCGATGGCGTGCTTCAGATTCTCGGCTGCGTTGTCGGCTGGGGCTGTTACGACGCTTTGGCGCAGACGATTGAGATTGCCGGCTACGGCGATCGGCTTGAGCAGCTGGAGGTTGGAGGCTACGACGCGGTCATTGCCGAAGCAGTTGCCCGGGTCAACGACGGCACGCCGTTTATCGCCTACACCTGGACGCCGAGCGGCTATGTCACCCAACTCATCCCGGGTGTGAACGCGATGTGGTTGGCCCACGAGCCCGACAAGCTGCACGACGGTTCCATGGACAATCCCGATGCCGCCGTCAATCGGCCGGCCTCGCTCGGCCCTGACGTGTGTACGAATGATCCGTGCTGGCTGTTCCGCGAGTCGTCCGACATCTTGGTGACGGCAAGGAACGACTTTTTGGTCGAGAACCCCGCGGCGGCGAAGCTGCTGGAGCTGGTGAAGATCAGCGTGGTCGACGTGGCACTGCAAAACGTGCTCTACGACAGCGGCGAGGACACCACCCCCGACGTGAACCGCCACGCCTCCGACTGGATCGCCGACAACCGCGACCTCATCGACCAATGGCTCACCGAAGCCAGAAACGCCGCTCCCGGGGAGGGTCCTTCTTCGGCGGGTGGTGATGCCCCCGCGGGTGAGGACGCTTCGGCGGGTGGTGAGGTGAACATGACTCCTGGCGAGGGGGTCAGTGTGACGATGGCTCGGGCGAATTGGACGACTGGCTATATGCAGGCGGCTATTTATCACCACTTGTTGGAGGAGCTGGGTTACGATGTCAGCGATCCGGCTGATTTGGAGCTTCCTCCGGCGAACGCGTATCTCGCTATGGCTGAGGGGGCGTTCGATTTCTGGGCCAACTCGTGGTATCCGCTTCACACTTCGTTCCTCAACGGCGAGATGCCTGACGGGTCTCTCGTGAATGAGCACATCTCGGCTGTGGGCGAGGAGATGATAGCCGGTGGTCTTGAGGGTCTGATGACCAACAAGTCGCTGGTTGATGAGTACGGCATCAAGACCTTGGACCAGATCATGGCCGACGACGAGTTGTTCGACCTGTACGAGTCGTCTGATCCGAACCCCGGCGATGGCGTGCTTCAGATTCTCGGCTGCGTTGTCGGCTGGGGCTGTTACGACGCTTTGGCGCAGACGATTGAGATTGCCGGCTACGGCGATCGGCTTGAGCAGCTGGAGGTTGGAGGCTACGACGCGGTCATTGCCGAAGCAGTTGCCCGGGTCAACGACGGCACGCCGTTTATCGCCTACACCTGGACGCCGAGCGGCTATGTCACCCAACTCATCCCGGGTGTGAACGCGATGTGGTTGGCCCACGAGCCCGACAAGCTGCACGACGGTTCCATGGACAATCCCGATGCCGCCGTCAATCGGCCGGCCTCGCTCGGCCCTGACGTGTGTACGAATGATCCGTGCTGGCTGTTCCGCGAGTCGTCCGACATCTTGGTGACGGCAAGGAACGACTTTTTGGTCGAGAACCCCGCGGCGGCGAAGCTGCTGGAGCTGGTGAAGATCAGCGTGGTCGACGTGGCACTGCAAAACGTGCTCTACGACAGCGGCGAGGACACCACCCCCGACGTGAACCGCCACGCCTCCGACTGGATCGCCGACAACCGCGACCTCATCGACCAATGGCTCACCGAAGCCAGAAGCGCGACGGCTTAGGAACCCCCGGCGAGCGATGATGCCCCGGCGGGCGAGGTGAATGTGACTCCTGGTAAGGGTGTCAGCGTTGCCCAGGCTCGGGTGGATTGGAGCACTGGCTATATGCAGGCTGCTATCTACAACCAGTTGCTGGAGGAATTGGGCTATTACGTCAGCGAGCCTGCTGACCTCCAAATCCAGCGTGATTCACTCCACGATTAGGAGGGAACCTCAGTTGACCCGACGCCGATTCGACGGGAAAATGGATTCGCGGGAAACAACGCGGTGGATTTTGGGTAGTGTTTACGGATCAACACGGGATGCTGTGACGACCACGCATTCCAGGGAGGGAAGAATGCTGATGAAGAAGCATTGGAGGGTTTGGCTCGCACTGTTTGCAGTACTTGCCTTGGTGGCCGCGGCTTGTGGCAACGACGACGACGAACCGGGGGCCCCCGCGGGTGGTGATGCCCCCGCGGGTGAGGACGCTTCGGCCGGTGGTGATGCCCCCGCGGGTGAGGACGCTTCGGCCGGTGGTGATGCCCCCGCGGGTGAGGACGCTTCGGCGGGTGGTGAGGTGAACATGACTCCTGGCGAGGGGGTCAGTGTGACGATGGCTCGGGCGAATTGGACGACTGGCTATATGCAGGCGGCTATTTATCACCACTTGTTGGAGGAGCTGGGTTACGATGTCAGCGATCCGGCTGATTTGGAGCTTCCTCCGGCGAACGCGTATCTCGCTATGGCTGAGGGGGCGTTCGATTTCTGGGCCAACTCGTGGTATCCGCTTCACACTTCGTTCCTCAACGGCGAGATGCCTGACGGGTCTCTCGTGAATGAGCACATCTCGGCTGTGGGCGAGGAGATGATAGCCGGTGGTCTTGAGGGTCTGATGACCAACAAGTCGCTGGTTGATGAGTACGGCATCAAGACCTTGGACCAGATCATGGCCGACGACGAGTTGTTCGACCTGTACGAGTCGTCTGATCCGAACCCCGGCGATGGCGTGCTTCAGATTCTCGGCTGCGTTGTCGGCTGGGGCTGTTACGACGCTTTGGCGCAGACGATTGAGATTGCCGGCTACGGCGATCGGCTTGAGCAGCTGGAGGTTGGAGGCTACGACGCGGTCATTGCCGAAGCAGTTGCCCGGGTCAACGACGGCACGCCGTTTATCGCCTACACCTGGACGCCGAGCGGCTATGTCACCCAACTCATCCCGGGTGTGAACGCGATGTGGTTGGCCCACGAGCCCGACAAGCTGCACGACGGTTCCATGGACAATCCCGATGCCGCCGTCAATCGGCCGGCCTCGCTCGGCCCTGACGTGTGTACGAATGATCCGTGCTGGCTGTTCCGCGAGTCGTCCGACATCTTGGTGACGGCAAGGAACGACTTTTTGGTCGAGAACCCCGCGGCGGCGAAGCTGCTGGAGCTGGTGAAGATCAGCGTGGTCGACGTGGCACTGCAAAACGTGCTCTACGACAGCGGCGAGGACACCACCCCCGACGTGAACCGCCACGCCTCCGACTGGATCGCCGACAACCGCGACCTCATCGACCAATGGCTCACCGAAGCCAGAAACGCCTCCGAGTTCACGCTTGCATCTGCACCAGCGCCAGAGCCGGAGGATATGGAGCCGTTCCGCGTTGCGGTAGTGGCACCGAGCGCGAGCAATGACCTGGCATTCACCCAGAGCATGTACGACGCGGTGAATGCCCTCGTGGATTCCGGAGAGGTCGCTGAATTCGCCATTACCGACGGCACCTTCATCGTGGAGGACGCGGGTGCAGCCATCCGGGGCTATGCCGATGACGGCTACGACCTGGTCATCGCCCACGGCTCCCAGTACGGTGGCCCGCTCCAAGAGATCGCCCCCGACTTCCCCGACGTATCGTTCGCCTGGGGCACGGCGGTTGACACCTTCGGCCTTGACAACGTGTACTCCTACTCGGTTCGCTCCGACCTGGGCGGCTACGTCAACGGCGTGGTTGCCGCGCAGCTCACCGAGAGCAACGTGATCGGAGTTATCGGTCCCATCGAAGTTGGCGATGCCAAGCTCTACGTTGACGGGTTCAAAGAAGGTGCCGAGACTCAGAATCCCGATGTCGAGGTCAACGTCGTCTACACCGGGTCATTCGCCGACGTGGCACTGGCCGCCGAGGCTGCACAGAGCCACATTTCCGCAGGCGCGGATGTGCTGACTGGTTCGGCCCAGATGGTGGTGGGCGCCACCGGCGTCGCCCAGGAGAACGGCGTGCTGTGGTTCGGCACCCAGGCCAACCAGACCGCCCTCGGCGAAGACATTGTGGTCGCCTCGCAGGTGTACCGCTGGGAGGTTGTGCTCTCCCAGATCGTCGATCAGGTCAAGGCCGGCACCCTCGGGGGCGAGACCTTCATCATGACCTTCGATGGCGGCGGGCTGGACATCCAGTTCAACGACGACATGGACATCCCCGCCGACGTGCTGGCCTCAGCGCAGGCGACCATCGACGGGCTGTCCGACGGTTCAATCTCCACCGGGCAGTAATTCCCAGAATCGGTGGTCGATACGGCCCATAATCGAACATGAGCTCTGACCCGGCAGCGCCGAGGACGGAACCGATGCTGGTGATGCGCGGCATCACCAAGCGGTTCCCCGGCGTCGTCGCCAACGAAGACGTTGACTTCACGGTGCTGCCGGGTCAGGTTCATACGCTGTTGGGGGAGAACGGCGCGGGCAAGAGCACGCTGGTCAAGATCCTCTACGGGCTCTATCAGCCCGACGAGGGGTCGATCACCTTCGAAGGCTCCCCGGTCAACATCGACTCGCCTTCGGTGGCCATCCATACCGGGATCGGCATGATCCACCAGCACTTCATGTTGGTGGACACCCTGACCGTGGCCGAGAACGTGGCCTTGGGGCTGGGCAAGCCATTGGGGCTGACCAACCTGCAACCGATCCGTCGGAGGATCCGAGAAGTGTCCGAGGAGTTCGGATTGCACGTCGATCCCGACGCCTATATCTGGCAGATGGCGGTGGGCGAGCGGCAGCGGGCAGAGATCGTCAAGGCGCTGTACCGCAACGTGAGGCTGTTGGTGCTGGACGAGCCCACCGCAGTGCTGACCCCACCCGAGGTCACCGACCTGTTCGTCACCCTCCGCCAGCTCACTACCGATGGGCGAGGGCTGGTTTTCATCTCCCACAAGCTGAACGAGGTGATGGAGATCTCCGACGAGATCACCGTGCTGCGCGACGGCAAAGTGTCGGGGCGCACCACCCCGGCGGAGTCCAGCCGGGAATCACTGGCCATGATGATGGTGGGCCGACCGGTGGAGTTCACCCGCGCCATCGCCGACCAGACTCCAGGCGAGCCCAAGCTCGAGGTGCAGGACCTGCGGGTTCGCGGCGACCGGGGCGAGCTTGCCGTACACGACGTGAACATCGACGTGCGGGCCGGCGAGATCGTGGGCATCGTGGGGGTGTCGGGCAATGGACAGCGAGAGCTGGCCGAGGCCATCATCGGGCTGCGGGAGATCGAATCGGGCCAAATTTCAGTTGACGGCAATCGGGTCAAGACCCCCACCCCCAAGCATGTGCGGTCGATGGGGTTGGCCTATGTGCCCGAAGAGCGCATGAAGTACGGCAGCATCGGCGACTTCACCGTGGCCGAGAATCTGATCTTGGTGGATTATGACCAGGCTCCGTACGTCCGGAACGGGTTGCTGAGCTTCAGCACTATCGAAGAGCGCAGCGAACAGTTGGTGGGCGACTACTCCATCCGCACGCCCAGCACCGGAACCCTCACCCGCAAGCTGTCGGGCGGCAACATCCAAAAGGTGGTGATCGCCCGGGAGTTCAGCGGTGGTGCGGAAACGCTGCTGGTAGCCCAGCCCACCCGGGGTATAGACATCGGCGCGGCCGAGTACATCCACGAACAGCTTCTGATCCAGCGGTCCCAGGGCAAGGCCATCTTGCTGATCAGCGAAGACCTAGATGAGGTTATGGCCCTGTCAGACCGACTGGTGGTGATGTACGAGGGGCGTGTGATGGGCCGGATGAGCCGGGAAGACGCCACCATCGAACAGGTGGGTCTGCTCATGAGCGGCGTGGGCGAGCCGGAGAGTGCGCCAATAGCGGGTTAGGCAAGCCTGGGCCGTTCTAGAAGAACAGCAGTAGGCTGACCACCCCTGGGAGGTGTCTGAGTACCTGGTGGGCTCCCCCGCCTTCAAAGCGGGTGGGACGGGCGATCCCCGTCCGGCGGGTTCGATTCCCGTCCACCTCCGCCAAGCGCACAAAGTCAACAAGTCGCGGTCGCCGGAATGGCTCCTGGAGTGGCGGAGTTTGGACATGGCTCGCGCCTCGATATGGGAGCCCACTATGGATAACTCATATATCGAGGTATAATGACTCATTATTGAGTCACAGTAGGAGGCCTCATGGAGCAGCTCACGGTTAGGGGGTTCGGGCATGACTTGAGTGCTGCGATCCGCCGTCTTGCCGCAAAGGAGCAAGTCTCACTGAATCAAGCAGCGCTGAGGCTCTTGAGACGAGGTGCTGGCCTGTCTGATGGCGCCGGGCAATCTGACGTGGTCGGCTCTTCCCTGGATCATCTCATCGGCAGTTGGTCTCAAGTGGAGGCAGAGGAACTCGACGGGTCGTTAAAGGACTTCGAAGCCATTGACAAGGCGGCTTGGGAGTGAGGATCCTGCTGGACTCGAACGCCTATTCCCTGCTCATGAGAGGACACGAGCAGGCCGCCGATCTCGTGAGAACCTCCGATGAGCTGCTGCTGTCCGCCGTCGTCGTCGGTGAGCTCATGTACGGCTTCCGGCGGGGGACCCGCTTCGAGGAGAACGCGGCCGGGCTCCGCTCTCTCCTGGCCAATCCCTATACGTCGTTTGTGGAAGTGGGCTCGGTGACCGCCGACCGCTACTCCCGGATATTCGCGTCCCTGAGGTCCAAGGGTCGTCCCATTCCCACAAACGACGTCTGGATCGCCGCACACGCAATGGAGACCGGCGCCGATCTGCTATCGGCTGATCAGCACTTCAAACATGTCGATGGGATCGCATGGATCAGCCTTGATCCCTGATCCCCGGCAAATCTTCAGCCTAGCGCCGCCTATTCAGACAGCCAAAAGGTCGCGGGCGCCGGTGTCGCTGCTGGGGTGGCGGAGCTTGGACATTGCTCTCGCCTCGATTTGGCGGATGCGCTCGCGGGTGAGGTTGAAGTGTTCGCCTACTTCTTCGAGGGTGCGAGGTTCGCCGCGGTCGAGGCCGAAGCGGAGCTTGAGGATCTCGCGCTCGCGCTCGTCTAAGGGGCCGAGCAGGCGGGTGATCTCCTCGGGCAACAGCGCAGTGGCGGCCACCTCGAAGGGCGATTCGGCGGAGCGGTCTTCCACCACGTCGCCCAACTCGGCGTCGCCGTCCTCGCGCAGCGGCTCGCTGAGCGACAAGGGCTCGGCGGCGAAGCGCAGCGCCTCGGTGACCTTCTCCTCGGAGAGGTCTACCTCCACGGCCAGCTCGGCCAAGGTCGCGGGGCGGCCCAGTTTCTTCTCCAGGTTGGCCCGGGCCTTTTGCAGGCGGGCCAGGGTGTCGCCGGCGTGGACCGGCAGGCGGATGGTGCGTCCGGTGTTGGCGATGCCTCGGGTGATGGCCTGGCGAATCCACCAGGTGGCGTAGGTGGAGAACTTGAAACCCTTGCGCCAATCGAACTTCTCCACCGCGTGCATCAGGCCGAGGTTGCCCTCTTGGATCAAATCCAGCAGGGGCAGGCCGGAGGCCTGGTACTTCTTGGCGATGGACACCACCAGGCGCAAATTCGACTGGACGAAGCGGCGCTCGGCTTGCTCACCCACCTTGACCTGGCGGCGCAGCAGACGCCGACGGGCAGGCGTGAGGCGATCGGAGTTTCCGGGCTCGCTCCCCTTATCTTGGTCGAGGAGAGCCTGTGCTTCGTTGCCCTCCTCGATTTTCTGGGCTAGCTCAACCTCGTCGTCCTTGGTGAGCAGCGGGTATTGGCCGATGTCGGTCAGATAGAGGCGGACAAGATCTTCGTCATCGCGCTCAACACGCTCTTTCGGCACAGTCACACCTTCCCGAGGATCCATGGGCCCGACAACCCGTGGGGCTACCGATGCCGCTGTCGAACCGGTCGACGCTGACCGAGCAGAGACACGGACAATGCTTAGCTGAAAAGGATACCCGCTTCATCGCGGATGCGGCACCAGCGGAGGCCATCTTTTTTCGCGATAGTCGTCGACAAAGCCAATGGCCAGTTCCTCAAGGCCATCATCAGAGGGGATGTTCGGGGGATTCCACACATCTCTTGAGTCGTATCGCTCTTCGGCCAGATCGGCGGCCACCATGCGGGCGGTGCGGACAACAGCACCGTCGCTTACCGGCGACAGGTCGTAACCCAAGTGCTCGATAACAAAAGACAATTGGGGCAGGGCCACTTCGTAGAGCGCGGCTACCGCGTCGGCCGGCGCCGCATCCTCCATATGGTCCAACAGGCACTCCCACGCCTCGGTGGGAGGCCGCACTCGGTCGGCCCCGGCCAAAGCCGGCGAGTCGGGCAGAGCACCCCGCCACCACTGCGCGTGTTGCCCGCGGCGGCGGCTGGACCGGGCCAAAAGCGCCCGAGTGGGGGCATCCAACGGCTCCCCTTCCACCAGGTCAGATGCCAAACGGCCTTCGAGCTCGAACAGCCGCTCCGAAATCCAGGCCAGACCGCCGCAGGCGTCGGCCAACTGCTCGATGTACATCCTCAGCCACCGCCCCGATAGCGGTTGGTGATGGGCAGGCGGCGGTCGCGGCCGAAGGCTTTGGCGGTTATGCGCACGCCGGGGGGGTTCTGTCGCCGCTTGTACTCGGCCCGGTCCACCAAGCCGGTGATGCGGCTGACCAACTCTGGGTTGTAGCCCTGGCCCCACAGGTCAGCAGGAGTGAGGTCGCCCTCCACGTAGGCCTCGAGCAGGGGATCAAGCACGTCGTAGGGGGGCAGGCTCTGGTCGTCTCGCTGGTCGGGACGCAGCTCGGCCGACGGCGGCTTGGCCAAAACGTTCTCGGGAATCAGGTCGCGACCGGCCCGCTGGTTGCGAAAGCGAGCAAAGGCGTACACCTGGAGCTTCCACAGGTCCTTGATCACGGCGTAGGCCCCGGCGGTGTCCCCGTACAAGGTTGAATAGCCCACTGCGCTCTCGCTCTTGTTGCCGGTGGTCAAGATGAGCCAGCCGAACTTGTTGGACAAGGCCATGAGCAGCGTCCCCCGTATGCGGGACTGCACGTTCTCTTCGGCCAGATCGGGGTCGAGTCCGTTGAATGACGGAGCCAGCATGTCGAGGAAGGCCTGATGGCCGGGTTCCACCGGGATGACCCTGTGGTCTATGCCCAGATTCCGACACAGGGCTTCGGCGTCGGCCAGAGAATGGTCGCTGGAGTAGCGGGAGGGCATCAGCACGCCGTGGACATGGTCGGCACCCAGGGCGTCGGTGGCGATGACCGCCACCAGCGAGGAGTCGATTCCCCCCGACACGCCGACGCCCACATCGGTGAAGCCGTTCTTTTGGACGTAGTCGCGGGTGGCCAGAACCAGCGCCTCATATTGCTCGTCGATCTCGTCCAATCCAGGATCGACTTGGTTGATTTCCCAGGGGATCGCCGGCGGGATCGGCAACTCAGCGCGGTCAGCCACCTCCACCTCGGCAATCAGCAGGTGCTCGCGGAACAGGGGTGCTTGGGCGATGATGCGGCCGTTGGCGTCGAGCACCAGCGATGCTCCGTCGAACACCAACTCGTCCTGGCCTCCCACCAAGTTGGCATAGGCGATGGCGCAACCGATCTCTGAGCACCTCTGGCGAAGGACATCGAGGCGCTGGTCGAGCTTGCCGACGTGATAGGGGGATGCGTTCAGGTTGAAGATGACCTCGGCTCCGGCGGCGGCCATCTGGCTCATCGGCCCATCTGCCACCCACGCGTCCTCGCAGATGGAGACGCCGACGGCGACCCCGGCTACGTCGTGCAGAACTGGATCGCCAGTGCCGGGCTGGAAGTAGCGGCGCTCGTCGAACACCCCGTAGTTGGGCAGCTCCCGCTTGCGATAGACCCCCACCAGTCGGCCATTGGCCGCCACCCCGGCGGCGTTGTGGCACCCGTCGGCTCCGTCTACAAAACCCACCACTGCGGTACACGACCCGGACCGCGAGGCGATGTGCTCCATGGCACTTCGGCTGTCCTGCACAAACCGCCGCTTGAGCACCAAGTCTTCGGGGGGGTACCCGGTGACGGCCAGTTCGGGGAATACCGCCGAGTGGCAGTCTGCCTCCTCGGCGGCCGCGAGCGCGGCGAGGATTCGCTCGGTGTTGGCAGCGATGTCGCCCACCACTGAGTTGATCTGGCACAGGGCTACCCGCAGCTTGGCCACGAGAACAGGCTAGAGGGGCCGCAGCCCGATGGGATTAGCCAGAGGATTTAGACCGAGTAGTACATCTCGAACTCGAGGGGATGGGGTCGCAAGTTGATCGCATCCACCTCTTCCTGCTTGACCTCCAAATAAGACTCCACCAACCCGGTGCTGAACACGTCGCCGGCCAGCAAGAAGTCGTGGTCGTCCTCTAGGGCTTGCAGGGCCTCGGCCAAGGAACCGGGCACCGTGGGGATGCCGGCGGCTTCGTCGGGAGGCAGGTCGTAGATGTTCTTGTCCAGGGGCTCTCCGGGATCCATCTGATTCTGGATGCCGTCGAGGCCGGCCATCAGCATGGCGGCGAACGCCAGATAGGGGTTGGCGCTGGGGTCGGGGCAACGGAATTCCAGGCGCTTGGCCTTGGGGCTCTCGGAGATCAGCGGGATGCGGATGGCCGCCGAGCGGTTCCGCTGGGAGTAGGCCAGGTTCACCGGGGCCTCGTAACCGGGCACCAACCGCTTGTAGGAGTTGGTGGTGGGCGCCGCGAAGGCCAGCACCGCAGGGGCGTGGCGGATCAGGCCGCCGATGTACCAGCGGGCGAGGTCGGACAGCCCGGCATAGCCCCGCTCGTCGTACATCAGTGTTTCGCCGTCCATCCACAGCGACATGTGGGTGTGCATCCCCGAGCCGTTGTCGCCGTAGATCGGCTTGGGCATGAACGTAACCGTGCGGCCTTGCTGAGCAGCCACGTTCTTCACCACGTACTTGTAGAGCTGGACCTTGTCGGCCATGGACAGCATCTCGTCGAACACCATGTCGATCTCGGCCTGGCCGGCGGTGCCAACCTCGTGGTGCTGGACCTCAATGGGGATGCCCACCGATTCAAGGGCCACCACCATGTCCGAGCGCAGGTCTTGGAAGGTATCCACCGGCGACAGCGGGAAATACCCGCCTTTGTAGGGGACGCGGTGTCCGGGGCTGGGAGCACCGGCCACAGAAGGCCGACCGCTCTCGAAGATGCCCTCAGCCGAGCGGATCTGGTAGCCGGCCACATCGGGCTGGTTCTGGAAGGCCACGCTGTCGAAGATGAAGAACTCGGCCTCCGGCCCAAAAAATGCGGCGTCGGCGATGCCGGTGCTGGCCATGTAGGAAAGGGAGCGGCGCACCACACCGCGGGGATCCTTGGCGTACATCTCACCGGTAACGGGATCCTTCACATCGCACAGCAGCACGATGGTCTTGCGCCTCGTGAACGGGTCGAAGAACGCGGTGTCGGCATCGGGAATGAGGAGCATGTCGGAGGCGTCGATGGTCTGGAAACCTCTTACCGACGAGCCGTCGAACCCGAGGCCTTCTTCGAAGACCGACTCGGTCAGCTCATGGATGGGAAGCGAGAAGTGATGCTGTACACCGGGGACGTCGGTGAAACGCATATCCACGAACTCGGCACCCTCGGATGCGGCTAGTGCAATGACTTCTTGGGGAGTTGACACAGTGGGTTCCTCCTTTTTCGCGCCCTTACTTTCCCACAAGCGGCAAGGGCACCTCGCATCGTGCCAGACGTGAGTTTCCAAAGAATTTCCCGTTTGTGAAAGGTATGTGAACGACGGGAATGGGCTGGCGCCGGGGACCTGTGGCGGGGCACTCTGGTGGTCTCGTATGGAACCGCAAAAGGACTACGTGCTTCGCACCGTGGAGGAGCGGGGAGTTCGGCTCATCCGGCTTTGGTTCACCGACGTGCTGGGCCAGCTCAAGTCGGTGGCGATATCGCCGGCGGAGCTGGCCGACGCATTCGACGAGGGATTGCAGTTCGACGGCTCGGCCATCGACGGCTTCTCCCGGGTGCAAGAGAGCGACGTTTTGGCCGTGCCCGATGCGTCCACGTTCGAACTGCTGCCCTGGGCCGACCCCGAGGAGCCCTCCGGCCGCATCTTCTGCGACATACGCAACCTAGACGGCACCCCCTTCGAGGGCGACCCCCGCTGGGTGATGCGCCGCAGCCTGGCCAAAGCCGCCGAGATGGGCTACACGTTCTACACCGCGCCCGAGGTGGAGTTCTTCTACTTCCGCCACGGCGATCCCGACCGGCCGCTGGAGCCGCTGGACAACGCCTCCTATTTCGATTTGACCACCGCCGATGTGGCCAGCCCGCTGCGCAAGCGCACCATCGGGATGCTGGAGGCCATGGGCATTCCGGTGGAGTACTCCTTCCACGAGGACAGCCCCAGCCAGCACGAGATCGACCTGCGCTACACCGAGGCGCTGAGCATGGCCGACAACGTGATGACGCTGAGGCTGGTGGTTCGCAAGCTGGCGCTCGACCGCGATCTGCACGCCACGTTCATGCCAAAACCGCTCAACGGGGTGCAAGGATCGGGCATGCACACCCACATGTCGCTGTTCGAGAACGACGTAAACTCGTTCCACGACGCCGGTGACGCCTACGGGCTGTCGAAAACGGCCAAGGCCTTCATTGCCGGGCTCCTGTGCCACGCCCGGGAGATCACCGCGATCACCAACCAGCTGGTGAACAGCTACAAGCGGCTGGTGGCCGGCGATGAGGCCCCCACCTTCGTGTCGTGGGCCCGCAACAACCGATCGGCGCTGGTGCGGGTGCCGGTGGTGAAGCCGGGCAAGGAGTCGTCCACCCGGGTCGAATACCGGGCGCTGGATTCGGCGGCCAACCCATATCTGGCCTTTTCCGCAGTGCTGGCTGCCGGTTTGAAGGGGGTGCAAGAGGGTTATGACCTGCCCGCCGAAGCGGCCGCTGATCTTTACACCATGAGCAGGAAACAGGCCCGGGGCAGTGGATTCGACGAGCTGCCCATGTCGTTGTCGGAGGCCCTCGACGTGCTGGAGGAGTCCCCGCTTATGGCCGACGTGCTGGGCGAGCACATCCATGAGTGGTTCCTTCGCAACAAGCGGGCCGAGTTCGCTGAGTACCGCCGTGAAGTCACGCCCTTCGAGCTCCACCGGTACCTGAACACCTGGTAGCCGTGGTGAGCGAACCTCTACTGGTTTTCCCCAACCCGCCGCCGCCCGAGTTGGTGCGCACGCTGGATTTGGGCGGCTACAACTGGAAGGCGGTTAGCAGCGCCCAAGAGCCCGAAGGGCGGTGGCTGGGCGCGGTGGTGGCGGTGGATGAGAATCCCGAGGATGCGTTCGGATTCTGCCGGGCACTGAATCGGCGAGGCTTGGACATCCCGGTGCTGTTGTTGATCTCGGGCACCCACCTGGATGAATTGGAGATGCGCGACGACCTTTTCACCGATTTCTGCCTCACTCCGTTCCACCAGCGGGAGCTGGAGGCTCGATTGGGTCATCTGGTGTGGCGGTCGGGCACCGCACTGCGCCCAGAGCTGATCGAGTACGGGCCGCTGGTTCTGAACGTGGAGACCTACCAGGCCACCATCGCGGGCCGGCCCCTAGACCTCACCTACATGGAGTACGAATTGCTAAAGTTCCTGGTCAGCTCGCCAGGCAAGGTTTTCACCCGGGAAACCCTGCTCAGCCGGGTGTGGGGCTACGACTACTTCGGCGGCGCCCGCACCGTGGACGTCCACGTGAGGCGCCTGCGGGCCAAGCTGGGCGAGGAGCACGCCGGCCTCATCACCACCGTAAGATCCGTCGGCTACCGCTTCGGCCTCTCCCGCTGGGAGCGGTAGGCGCTCAAGTCGTAGCAAGATCTTGATCATCGGACAGCGACTCCACAAATGCCGCGTGCTCATCGCGGCCTAGGTGGTCACCAATCGAGCGAGTCTCCATCTTTCCGTGTGTAGGTCAAATAGTCGGTGTCATCCCGGACAAGATCGAACTGGCTCTTGTCAAGGTAGTGGTTCCAAATATTGCGGCCGGGAATCCGCAACGGACCGCGGGGTGTTCTGGGAGAGCCCCATGTGACAGTCTCGACGCGCTTGTCGACCCTTATAGCGTCCTCCAGCGCCGGCAGGAGATCAGTGTCAGCGGAAGCGATCACTGCCACGTCATAGGTGTTGCTGCGGGCGCCAATAGAGATGTCCAATGCCATCAACACGTCTACACCCTTCTCCCGTGCTGCCCACTGCGGCCTGCGGCCCTGGCTCGAGACCCGATGGTATTTCAAGGGCCTTGTATGAACTGTGACGCCGGCTGTCTGTTTCCAGACTGCCACCTGTCGGTCGAATGCTCTACTGAGCTTTGCCCCGCTGCGACTGTCGGGCTGACCACGGTAAACTCTGACCCCCGTCAGCTCTCGCCGTGGATCCTTTGCTCGTCCGAGATCGCAAAGCAATTCACCTAGTCGGTATGGGTGAATGCTCCCGAACGGTGAGGGGGCTTTGCCTGAGGGGAAAAACAGGTTGCGGGCACGGTGATAGACGTTCTGATAGTCGATGAAAACGACGACTCTAGTGTCAGGCATAGACCATAACGGAGACAAAAAATAGCCCCGCCATGCCCTGCGAAGCAGGCCAGACGGGGAAGATTGGTATCAGGGTATCCGGGACGGCCGTGCCCTACAACCCCATCCACAAGAATTCTCTCAAGTCGCTGGACAGCAGACCCAGAGCTCGATCTCTACGAAGGCATCTAAGGGGAGGGCGAAATACACACCAGCTTCATCACCATAACATCCGTCGGCTACCGCTTCGGCCTCTCCCGCTGGGAGCGGTGACAGCGGCTAATGTCGCTAACGGTGAAACAGAGGGTCGTTGTATTTCTGGCCGCGGCTGTTTTGGCAACAGCGGTCGCGGCGTCGGGGTCCGCGACAGCTCAGCAGGCCGTCAGCCAACAAGAGGTCTCGGTTCGCGACCAGCTCATCGCCAACCAGGAGAATTTGTTGAACACCTACCGCTGCCTGTTCGGGGTGGATGTGCACGCGGTGTCCGGCGGGTGCGAAGACTCCGACACCGTCGTGGCCGGTGTCGCTCCGCCGAGTCCCACCCAGAGCGACCTCGATGTGAGGGATGGGCTGATTCAGAGCCAAGAGGCCCTGCTCAACGTCTACCGCTGCCAATACAGCATCGACACCCAACTCGTGCCCGGCGGCTGCACCGAGGACGGCAAGCCCGCGATCCCCGAGGAACCCCGCGGCGACGACAGGCCCGCAATCCCAGAGGGGCCCAGCGCTGAGTTCGATCCGTTCACAATCCCCGAGGAACCCCGCGGCGACGACACGCTGATCTCGACCGGCCGGGGCCGTACGTGCGCGGTCCGAGTTGACGGCGGGGTGGCGTGCTGGGGGCGGTACGAGCTGCTGGATCGGTACGCCCTTGCGGGGCTTCAGGGCGTCGTGGCGACCACCACGGCCGACAACCCACTATTCGGTTTACACGCATGCGTGCTGCACGAGGAACAGACCATCTCCTGTTGGGGCACCGGCACTTCAGGGAAGCTCGGACAGGGCGACGAGAGCAACCACTACCTGCCGGTTAAGGTTCCAGGCATTGCCGATGCAGTGGCAGTGAGCGCCGGAGGTGAGCACACTTGTGCCCTCCACGGCGACGGCGGAGTCTCATGCTGGGGATACAACTCGAACGGGCAGGTGGGCGACGGCACCCAGAATGACCGCAATTCGCCCCAGCGAGTTCCCGGCCTGTCAGACGTGGTGATGATCGCGGCCGGTCCGAACAACAGCTGTGCAGTTCACCGCGACGGCGACATCTCATGCTGGGGATGGTCGTATGCCACAGCAGACTCCGGCCCCGAGAGGTTCAACACCCCCGATCCATTCACCTCGGTGTCGATCGGTTCGGATCGCTCCTGCGCGGTATCCGTCGCCGGAGACGTCTATTGCTGGGAGCCCTGGCGAAGTCCCGCGGTCGCGACCCGCGTCGGGAACTTGACCAACGTGGTGGAGGTTTCAGTTGGCAACGCAAGCATGTGCGTGCTGCACCGCGACGGCGGCGTCTCCTGCTGGGGACGCAACGTGGCGGGCGAAGTCGGTGACGGCACCACAACTCCTCGACAGCGACCGGTACGGGTTGCGGACATCTCCAACGCCGTCGCCGTGAGCGTCAGCATGGGATCGGAGAATTTGACCGCCCACGCGTGCGCCTTGCGCGCCGATGGATCTGCGTTGTGTTGGGGAGGCAACGAGATCGGGCAGGTGGGCGACGGCACGAATCGGAAACGGCTGGTTCCCACCCGGGTGGAGCCGGTCACTGCGATTCCGGCCGATCAGATGCCGCTTACCCCAACCGACCTGCTGCGAACGTGGGCGGAGGCGGTCGTGGAGGAGCACGAGGCGGACTATCCGTGGATGCGGGTCGCTTGGGAACATATCCGCGATCCGACAATAGCCTCGCAGTCCGGTTTCGGCGGTTTGGTGTGGCATCATTGCCACGCGTCGGCCAACGCGTTCAATTGCAGCGTCGAGAAAATGAGCATTACTGAACATTCGCTCGGCTCGTTCGTCCACGAACTCCTCCACGTCTATGACCTGCACACCGGTCTGGCACCGCCCAAGGCGTGGGGTGCGGTGCAGCTCTACTTCGCTACTACCCATCCCGGCTGCTGGGACGATGTCGACGTCGGCGGAGCAGAGATCCTTGCCGACACGGTGAACCATCTCATGGTCCCTAGTGCGTGGTTGACCTATCACCAATCCCCCGGGTGCCCCACGCTGCCCGAAGGCAGCGAGCCGACCGCTGAGGCCGAGCAAGTCGTCCTCCAGGGCCTCGCCGGCCAGGTGCCGGACTGGTATAGCGAGAACATCACCAACGGCGCCGAGTTGTGGGCGGCCTGGCTCCGAGGCCCGTCGTTTCCGGCGCTGGCCAATCTGGCCGATGAGTTCGGCGGGCTGTGCCGCACGGATTGGATCCGCTATCCGCTAGACCCGGAACTCTTTCCTCCCGCCGGCAGCAACCCCTTCAGAGACGGCGGCTGCGCCTAAAGCGGTACAACGTTCCCCCTTTCCAACGATGTTGGGCGTGTCCCCCAGACGCCGCCGCCGGGCCAAGCTGGGCGAGGAGCACGCCGGCCTCATCACCACCGCGAGATCAGTCGGCTACCGCTTCGGCCTCTCCCGCTGGGAACGCTAATGGTGGGTAGTGTCAAAAGCTGTGAATCGGAGAGTCGCTGTTTTTCTGGCCGCGGCTGTTTTGACAACAGCGGTCGCGGCACTGGGGTCCGCGACCGCTCAACAGGTCATTGGCCAACGCGACATTGAAGTTCGCGACCAGCTCATTACCGATCAGGAGGCACTGCTGAACACCTACCGCTGCCTGTTTGACATCGATGCCGGAGTGGTACCGGGCGGCTGCCTCGACGGAAAGCCCTCCCAAGTACAGCCTCCACCCCCACCGTTCGATGGCACGCCTACCCAATCCGAGCTCGACGTCCGCGACCAGCTCATCGCCGATCAGGAGGCACTGCTGAACACCTATCGCTGCATGTTCAACGTAGACACCCAGGTGGTGCCGGGTGGCTGCACTGGCATACCTGCTTCAACCGATACAACCCAAACCTCGTCTCGTTCATTCTCGTCAATCGCCGTGGGCTACCACCATGCCTGTGCAATTCGCGGCGACCAAACCGTCGCTTGCTGGGGTATCGACTTCTACGGCGAAGCAGACCCTCCTGAGGGGGCCTTCGTCGCAATTTCCGCCGGCAACGTCCATTCATGCAGAATCAAGACCGACCTGACCATCATCTGCTGGGGAAGCAATTTCACCCCGCCCAATGGCGTATCGAGGAACGAACACGGTGAATGGGTAGGCCACTTGGATGTGCCCAGCGGCACCTTCACCGCAATCTCCTCCAGCTTGTATCACAACTGCGCCATTAGAACCGACCTGACCATTGCCTGCTGGGGCGAGATCGAACACGCGCCTGCGGGGTCCTTTATCGACATCGTCGCGGGAGCAGGGGGTACGTGCGGCATCAGAACCGACCACACCATCACTTGCTGGGGATCCAGCACCCGCGAAGACGAGGAAGTTCCCCACGGATCGTTCTCCGCCCTAGCTTCTGGGTACTCAGATTTGTGTGGGATAAGAACCGACGGCACCATCGCCTGCTGGGGCGAAGGCAACGGCGGTCCGGTTGATCTCAATTCTGAAACTTGCCAGGAGCTGGAGGGAACCAACACCCCCTGCCCCAAGACTGGCCACAAGATGTACCCTCCCCGAGGCAGGTTCACTGACATCGCGTCCGGTCATAGCCATTCCTGTGCGGTCAAGGTCAACCGCACGATTGCTTGTTGGGGAAGAAACGGTTACATGGGGATGGAACGCTTTGAAGTTGACGGCCGATCTGAACCACCGGAGGGCGCATTCACCGCCATTAGTGCCGGAGACAATTTCTCGTGCGGGATCGCGATCAATGGCACCGTGAAGTGTTGGGGCAGGAAGGATTCGAAAGCGAGAACGAGTCCATATACGACGGTCGAATTGAGCCCCCTGATGGGGTCTTCTCCGCCATTGCCACCGGCTCGACCCACTCGTGCGGGCTCAGGCCCGACGGCACTGTCCAATGCTGGGGCAACAACTGGCGCGGCCAAACCAACGCACCCGACGGCAAATTCACCGTCACCGCCCCAGGTGCAGAGCATACGTGCGGGATCAGAGCTGACGGCACCATCCAATGCTGGGACTGGATCACCAACCTGCCCGAGGACGTTAGGTGGATCTTCTAGCGAGAAATGATGCGGTAATCGCCGTTCAGCTCTGTCAATGCGGAGCGAATGTTCAGGCCGTCGTCTCCGGTCCAGACGCAAAGCGGACCGGTTAGATGCTCGGCGGCAGCCACGGCCTCAGCACCGAGGGTCGACAACCGAAAAGCACCGACAAGCTCGGCCATCCGAAATGCGAGGGCGCGAACGGGCACGACCTCGATGTCGTGGGGAAGGAAAACGAGCTGTCGTCCCAGCGCTTGGCGCGCCCTAATCGGCCATGACCCCGTTAGCGCTCCGCCAGCGGATGACACCACACTCCGGCATAGTCGCAATAGGTACAGATTCGTGGTCGCCGGTTCGTGGTCAGCGAGTACCAGTGCGAGTCCGTCGCTGACTTCACCTGCCAGCAGGTCCCGGAGAAGGTGGTCGTCTAGGACTGCTCTGGTCATGTGGTGGCGAGATCAGGGTCACCAGCCAATGACTCCACAAATGCTGCATGCTCGTCGCGGCTGAGAAGATCGCTCAGCAAACCTCGCCCATCACCCCGGGGCACCGTGAGCACCCCGAAGCCCAGATCGAGAACATCAACTGGTCCCCCATCTTCGAGGTTCCAACGACGGCGAACTGGCGCGGGCAGCGACATCTGCCCCGAAGACGACACGAGAAACTCCAGCACTGTAGCCATGCCCGGCATTGTACTTGGTGACAATCCATTTTTCACCAAGTAAGCGTTGTTTCTGCTCACCGACGGACTCAGTGGCCTTGGAGTGATTCGAGTATGTTCTCTAGCGTGGCTGTCTTTCGTCGTTGTCTTGCCTTGGTCTTCGTGGCGTGCTTGCTAGCACCAATTATCGGCTCTGCTGGGACGACCGCACAGGAGGCAGTCGAAAGCGGGTTCACCGGGCAAGACGTCGTCGATCGCAACGAACTGATCGCGTCCCAAGAGTCTCTGTTGAACGTCTACCGCTGCCGATTCAGTGTCGACACCGAAATAGTGCCTGACGGCTGCGTCGACGGGCAGCCTGCCCAAGGCGCAACAGAGCCCGACCAATTCGAGGCCACCCCCACAGAAAACGACATCACGGTGCGCGACAATCTCATCTCGGCCCAGGAATCCCTACTGAACGACTACCGGTGCCTGTTCAGAATCGATATGAACATCGTCCCTGGCGGCTGCCACCGTCTCGCGATTGTTAGCCAAAGCGCTATCTGGACAATGCATGGCGACGGCACCGACCTCGTAGAGCTAGTAGTAGCTCCCGAGTCAGAGGATCCGAATGGCCATAATTCAATAGATGCCATCAGCTGGTCTCCAGATGGCAAACACATCGCCTACTCACTAACCCAGATAAGTCAGGAAGAACCTGTAAGAGGACAGATTTGGATAGTCAGTTCCGATGGGTCTGAACACACACTAGTACTTGAAACAAAAGAGCATGCATATGCTGTATTAAATCAAATCACCTGGTCGCCAGATGGGTTGCAGATATTCTACGTATTCCATTGCTGTGATCTCCTATCCAATAATATTCCTTCTGCATTATGGAAAATCAATATTGATGGCACAGATAGAACACGTTTGACAGATGGAAACGGCTATTCTTGGTCTCCAGATCGTACACAGATCGTCTACAAAAGAGTCATTGAACGCACCCTTAGCAATAGGGAATCCTATTGGGTTGGTCAAGTATGGACAATGGATGCAGCTGGCAACAATCGCAGAAAAATCCGCGAACATGGCACTTCATTTGGTCCGGTGTGGTCGCCAGATGGCAGTCGCATCGCTGTTGAGGTTATCTCAACATCTGTGGACGGCGATCGATATAAGGAACTCAGCGCTTTCAATGCTCAAGGAAGACACAACCGACTATTGGACAATGTTACGTATGAATTAGCCAACCCCAATGACTCTCAGCCAACTGGATTTTCTTGGTCACCCGATAGTGACCAAATCGCTTATATCGACTACAAGGACAAGGAAAACGTTTTGACCTTGGTTGGTGTTGACGGTTCAAGCAAGCGACATCTCGCTTCGCTCGGGAGGCCTTCTAC
Source organism: Acidimicrobiales bacterium (assembly GCA_965208505.1). Lineage (GTDB taxonomy): Bacteria > Actinomycetota > Acidimicrobiia > Acidimicrobiales > Bin134 > Poriferisocius. The sequence continues at coordinate 3,270,623 of OZ242339.1, read as the reverse complement.
TTTCCCAGTCTGGTCGCTTGACGGTACTCGCATAGCTTTCGCGCCTGCAACAGTAGAACCATACAAGAATGGCAACCTATACACGGGGGGCGGGCTTTGGACCATCAACCCTGAGGGAACCATCTTGCGCCGATTGACTCCCCAAGATTGGTTGATCACAGATATCGCTTGGTCACCGAGGCGCTAGCTCAATCCACGTAGGCCCAGAGTTCGATTTCTACGAGGGCTCCGAGGGGGAGAGCGGCGACGCCCACCGCGGAGCGGGCGGGGCGGTTGTCGCCGAAACACTCGACGTAGGCCTGGTTCATGGCGCCGAAGTCGTCCATGTGCAGCAGGAACACGGTGGCTTTGACGACATCGTCCAGAGTGGCGCCCTCGGTGGCCAGCACCGACTCGGCATTGGCCACTGCTTGGCGGAACTGGGCGATCAAGCCGCCGGGTGCCAGCGAGCCGTCGGCGATGCCGATCTGGCCGGAGCAGATGAGGAAATCGCCAGCACGGACGATGGGGGAATACGGACCAACCGGTGTGCTCATGTCTGAGAAGAATACGGATCTTCATGAGTGCTCATAGCATGGGATCATATGGAAGCTGAAGACCACGGTCACCAGAATCAGGACATTGAATATCTGATCGCCTCATCACCGTGGCCAGAGGATGCCCGATCGCTCATCGACGACCTCGGCATCACCAACGAGCGCCGGGCTCGAGCGGCGGCCATGCTGGCCGGGGCATCCCGCAGCATGAGCAAGGCGGTTCGCCGCGACCCCAGCCTGCTTGGCGTGCTCGACCCGCCTGCCGACTTCGCCACCGAGAAAGTCTCGCTGGTGGCCCCCGCCGATGACGACGCCCTAAACGGCCTGCGGCGGTGGAAGCGCCGTCAGCTCCTGCGGATCGCGCTGCGAGACCTGATGGGTGAAGCCGACCTGCCCACCGTGGGCCGGGAGCTGTCGCTGCTGGCCGACGCCTGCTTGGCCCGCGCTCTGGAGATCGCCGACGAAGGCCCGCCTCTGGCCATCATCGGGATGGGCAAGCTAGGAGGCAACGAGCTGAATTACGCCAGCGACGTGGACATCGTTTTCGCTCACGAAGGCGATTCGGTCGCCGCGGCCCGTCGGGCTCGAAAGGTGCTGGACATCCTCACCGCGTTCACCCCCGAGGGGCAGGTGTACCGGGTGGACATCGAGCTGCGGCCCGAGGGAGGGGCCGGAGCGCTGAGCCGAACCCCAGAGGCGTTCGGAACCTACTTCGACCGGTGGGCGGTGCCCTGGGAGCGGCAGGCCTACATCAAAACCCGGCTTTCGGCGGGAGACCCCGATGTGGCCAATGCCTTCTTCGACGCCATCAAACCGGGGGTATGGGGCGAGAACATGGAAGCTGACACGGTGCCCCATCTCCGAGCCCTGAAGCTGCGGGTGGAGGAGTCGGCCAAGCTGAAGGGCGACCGGGAACTCAAGAAAGGACCGGGCGGTCTGCGGGACATCGAGTTCACCGTGCAGCTTCTGCAATTGGTACACGGCCGCTCTGATCCCACCATCCGCTCCCCCAATACCCTCACCGCCTTGCGCCAGCTCAGCTGGGGCGAGTACATCGACCAAGCCGACGCCGTCCACCTCACCACCGCATACATCCATTTGCGGACAGTGGAGCACCGAGTGCAACTCCGAGACGAGCGCCAGACCCACGAACTGCCCGCTGCCGACGCCGATCGGGAATGGGCCGCCCGGGCATCGGGGTTCGAAAGCCTGGAAGCCTTCCAGGCCTCCCACACTCGGCACCAGACCTCGGTGAGGGAGATCCACCAGCGGATCTTTTATCGCCAAACCCTCGACCGGATGCACGATACCGGGCTGGTCAGCGAACTGCTCCCCAACCACCTCAAACAGCTGGGCTTTGCCGAACCCGATCGGGCCGCGGCAACCATCGAGCGCCTGACCGAGAACCTCGGTCGCCGGGCCAACGTGATGCAACAGGTGCTCGTCATCATGGTTGAGTCCCTGGCCACCACCCCCGACCCCGACCTGGGACTCGTCCGGCTGGCCTGGCTGCTGGACGGTTCCTACCGGGTCGGCACCATCCTCCCGGTGCTGCGCGACTCCCCCATTGCCATCAGCGACATCGCCCGGCTCCTGGGATCGAGTCGAGTAGCCGCGGGATGGATGCGCAACCACCCGGAATTCGCCCGTTCGCTGACGAACCCCGAAGAACTGACCCAAGCCCGAACCGCAGAGGACTTGGCCGCGGAGGCCATCGAGGCGATGCAGTCAGCCTCTGGAGACCACGACCTGCGAATGGCCGAGCTGCGTCGGTTCGTGCGGCGCGAGCAGTTGCGGGTGGCAGCCCGGGACATCTTGGGGCTGGCCTCGATCATCCAGATACCGGAGGAGTTGACGAACATCGCCGATGCCGCAGTGGCCGCGGCCGTCGATTCGCTGGCGCCGGAAGTGCCCTTCGCCGTGATCGGACTGGGACGCTACGGGGGACGTGACCTGTCGTACGCCTCCGACCTGGATGTGATCTTCGTGTACGAAGGAGCGATATCAGACGACGCAAAAGCGGCCAACCGCACTGCCCGAGGGCTGCTCAAAGAGATAGGCGCCCAAACCGCGGAGGGTCGGGCCTGGGAGATCGACGCTCGGCTGCGCCCAGAAGGCGAGAACGGACAGCTCGCCCGATCTCTCGAGGGCTACCAGCGGTACTACGCCGAGCGAGGTCAGCTTTGGGAGCGCCAGTCACTGATCAAGCGGCGCTTCATAGCAGGCGACGCCGAGGTGGGAAGCCAGTTCCTCCAACTGGCCGACCAGTGGTGCTACCAACCCGACTTCAGCGATGCCGAGGTTGCGGAGATCAGGACCATGAAGCGCCGCATAGAAGCCGAGCGGCTGGGGACCGGCAGCAAAGCCCGGGACGTGAAGCTCGGTGCCGGCGGACTCAGCGACATCGAGTTCACCGTGCAGCTCTTGCAGCTTCAGCACGGCTACGGGCGAACCTCGATCAGGGACAACCGCACGCTGCCGGCGCTGGTCGGGCTCTCTGAGCACAATCTCTTGGACATCGGCGACCGGGCCACCTTGGATGTGGGCTATCGCTTCTGTCAGCGGTTCCGCAATGCCCGCTATCACCTCTCAGGGCTTTCTTCAGACGGATTTCCCGACGACGACCACGAAAAGCTTCTGCTGGCCCGGAGGCTGGGCTACCCCAGCAACAAGGACCTAGAAGCCGACTACCAGGAGATCACCGAAGCCGTTCGCGAAGTGACCGACCGGCTCTTCTACAACCAGGCCGACTAGCCAAACACAGAACCGGTGGGCCAGTCGGGAGGATGGCCGGCAGCGCGCCAGGTGGCCGCGGCCACCGCGGCGAACACCGCATCGGAGCAGTTGACCGGCACACCGTCAGACGGCTCGATCTCCACCTCCACCGGCGGCATCCGCGCCGCGGGCACGACGCCGAACGACCGGATGGTGAGGTCGTGGACTTCTCCGTCGGCGTCCACCGTCAGTGCTTCAGAAGTCACCCAGCTATAAGCCATGTGGGCGGCGCCAATGCAGTAGGAGCGCAACACCACCTCATCTAGCGGATTGCCGCCGCGCACCGCGATCCGCAGGCCCTCTCGGTTCCATTTGGCTCGGGCCGAGCCCCCTCCGGGCGACACCACCGGCTCCGAACCGTCGTCCAGCGCACTTAGCGCCACCGCGGCCTCTACCCAGCCGGCGCCCCGGACCGCTCCCGACGTGGGAGGTCCGGCAATGTCCACTTCTTCTACCGTCAATTCAGGAGCGACCAAGGCCACCGCGTCGACCACTCCTGGCGTGCGGGCCACTCGAACCACGCCGCGGCCCTGGGTGTCGATCCCAATGGCAACCGGGGGACGCTTGGGCCCGTGTCGCACGGTGTCCTCTCGGGACCACAGCACCCGCACGGTGCGGCCATGCTCATCGGCCAACCGCCGGGCTGTTTCCGGCAACCGAGACGCCACCTTGGCGCCGAATGCACCGCCGTTGGCCAGCGGACTGGCCGGCTCGCCGCCTGGAGCGCACCACGAGGCGTCGGTCTCTAGATAGGCCGGCTCCACCCAGGAAGTGCGGAGGCGCACCGCCCAATCGCCCTGGGGAAACTCCAGTGGCATGGGCGGAACTGTGGGTGAGCGTCGGCCCTGCACCTTTCCTGCCGCGGCCCGGGCTTCAGCCACCGTCTCCCCCAAGACCCAGCCACCTCGGCCGTCGTGCAATGCCACCAGCGCTCCCTCAGGCACCGTGTCGTCGGCAAAGCCCCCTTCTCCCAAGGCCACAACCGGGCCAACTGCCTGTGCCGTGCCCCCCTCGATCTCGGCCCGTCGGCTCGCTGCGGCCCAGTCCCGTTCGCTGCTGGCGGTGCCGTAGCGCTCCCACGCATCCAAGATGGTCTGCCACCCCGTGCAGCGGCACAGATGAGCAGCCAGGGCGGCGGCCGCCGCCGAGCGGGACCGACCTCCCTCGGAGCGGGCATCGAGGCCCGCAAGGCGCATGATGATGCCCGGAGTGCAGAATCCGCACTGGCTGGCTCCGGTAGCGCAGAACGCCTCCCCCCAGCAAGCGCGGGCATCGGCCGGCAACCCAGCCAGCGTGGTGATCTCCCGGCCCGATATCCGCCGAGCGGGAGTCACGCAGGACACGCGGGGCTTGCCGTCCACCCACACGGTGCAGCAGCCGCATTGTCCCTGCGGGCTGCATCCGTCTTTCACCGAGCGGATGCCGAGTCGGTCGCGCAGCACCTCCATGAGCGAGGTGCCGTCGTCGGGAACCTCAATTGGGCGACCGTCTACGGTGAATTCCAATGCGGCCGCCATGCGCGGCAGAGGGGGTTAGCTGAAGCTCTGGCCGCAGCCGCAGGTGCGCTGAGCGTTGGGGTTGGTGATGGAGAACCCCGCGTCGGTCAGACCGTCCTTGTAGTCGAGAACCGCGCCCTCCAGCAGGGCAGCGCTGGACGAGTCCACCACCACCTTGACGTCGCCAAAGAGAACCTCTTGGTCTTCGGTGCCAAAATCGGCATCGAAGTACATCTCATAGCTGAATCCGGAACAGCCGCCGGGCCGAACCGCTACCCGCAGGGCCAGATTCTCGTCGTCGGCCTGCTCTTGTTGGACCAAGGTTCCGACTTTGCTGGTTGCTGCGTCAGTGAGTGTGATCACAAGCTTCTCCCTACTCGGCGCTGTGAGCCACACCCAGTGTACCCACAGGCTTGGAGGCCTTACACACTAGTAGTCCGCCCGCCGGCAGATCACTGGATAGCATGACCAGCGTGAGCGATGGAAGCGCCGTGGTCCTGCCGACGGTCGAAGACGTGATGAGCGTGCTCCGCGGGGTGATCGACCCCGAACTGGGCAGCGACATCGTCGATCTGGGCATGGCGCGCGCCGCGGTGGTCAATCCCGACGGGTTGGTTGAGGTCACGGTGGCCCTCACCACCTCGGGATGCCCGCTGCGAGCCCAAATCCAGCGGGAAGTCCGCAGTCGAGTGGGCGATCTCCCGGGCGTTGAGAAGGTCAAGATCCACTGGAGCGAGCTGACCCAGGAGGAGAAGGCCGCGACGATGGCCAAGGCTCGCTTCAACGTGGCTCAAAACGCCCCCGACACCGAGGTGCCCCCCACCGCAAAGGTGGTGATGGTGGCCTCGGGCAAAGGCGGGGTGGGCAAGTCGACGGTGACGGTGAACCTGGCCGCAGAGTTGGCCCGCCGGGGTATGCGGGTCGGGGTCATGGACGCCGATATCTGGGGTTACTCCGTGCCCAGAATGCTGGGAATCGAGGGTCGCCTGTCCGGGGCAGAGAACGAGAAGAAGATCGTTCCCAATGAAAAGCAGGTGGGCGACGGCACCCTGGAAGTGGTGTCAATGGGGTTCTTGGTAGACCGGGAGGAGACCGCGCTGATGTGGCGGGGGCTCATGCTGAACCGGGCCGTCCAGCATTTCTTGGAGGACGTGCGCTGGGGGCGGGTCGACTATCTGCTCATCGACATGCCGCCGGGCACCGGTGACGTGCAGATGGGCATCGCCAAGATGCTCCCCCAAGCCGAGATGGTGGTGGTGACCACCCCGGCTCGCAGCGCCCAGAAAGTAGCCACCCGAGTGGCGTCGATGGGCCGGTCCAACTATCTCCGGATTGCCGGGGTGATCGAGAACATGAGCGCGTTCGTGACGCCCGACGGGGAGTCGTACCCCATCTTCGGCCATGGGGGCGGACAAGAGCTGGCCGATGAGCTGGGAGTGCCGCTGCTGGGCCAGGTTCCCATCGACGGTTCGGTGTCCACCGGTGGCGACGAAGGCGCACCCGTGGTGCTGGAGGACGCCCCCGGACCGGCGGCCGATGCATTTCGAGCCATCGTCGACCGGCTGCTGGAGGAGGTTCCCCCGGTAGACATGGCCGGTTGCACCGCACGGATCTTCGAGGCCGCCGAGGAGGCCTTGGCCAACCTCGACATCGTCTCGTCGTAGGAACCGGCAAAGGGTCTCACCGTGCTCGTCTTTCTGGTGCTCCTGTTCATCGCGGTGCCGTTGGTGGAGCTGTACGTGATCGTGGAGACGGCCCGCAGCATCGGCACGCTGGAGACCATCGGCCTGTTGATCGTGGTGAGCGTGGTGGGCGCATGGATGGTGAAAGCCCAAGGGCTGGCGGTGCTCTGGCGGGTCCGCAGCAAGCTGGCCGAAGGCCAGATGCCCGGCCGAGAGCTGGTGGACGGCGCTTTGGTGCTATTTGCTGGGGCGCTCATGCTCACCCCCGGATTCGTGACCGACGCGGTGGGCCTTTTGCTGCTGTTCCCGCCCACTCGAATGGCGCTCCGGCCATTCGTCGTACGCCGTTTCCGCCACCGCGTGACCATTTTCGGCCCCGGAGAAACCGGACCGGGCACCATCCACGACACCGATCTCGCCGACGGCGATTGACCGGCCACCGATGGCGAGCTCTTAGGCCGGGCCATACGCTGAGAGCCGTGAGACCTCCTTCGGTGGATGCATTGGCCCGTTCGTTGGCCGACACCGGGCTGCCCCATCCCCTCCTGGTTGACGCCGCTCGGGCCGCCATTGCCGACGGCGATCCCGAAGATGTGCATGAGCGGGCCCGGCGCCATGCTCACACCGCGGCCCGGTCGATGCTTCAGCCCGTAGTGAACGCCACCGGCGTCCTGCTGCATACCAACCTGGGGAGGGCGCCGCTGGCTGTTGCGGCCGATGCGGCCTACTCCAACCTGGAGTTGGATCTGTCCTCGGGCCGACGGGGTTCCCGCCACGCCCATGCCGCCGCTCTGCTGGCTCGCCTGTGCGGGGCCGAGGACGCCATCGTGGTGAACAACGGGGCTTCCGCCGTGCTTCTGGTATTGGCCGCGCTGGCCACCGGCAGGGGAGCGTCAGTGTCTCGAGGCGAGTTGGTGGAGATAGGCGGGGGATTTCGGGTTCCGGAGGTCATGGAGCAGTCCGGTGCCCGCCTCGTGGAGGTAGGCACCACCAACCGCACCCGACTGGCCGACTTCGAATCGGCGGTGGCCAATCCAGCCAACGACACCGCCATCGCTCTCAAGGTACACCAGTCGAACTACCGCATCGTGGGATTCACCGAGCACGTGACCGTGGCCGAGATGGCCACACTCGACGTCCCTGTGGTGGCCGACATCGGGTCGGGATTGGTTGATGCCGGCTGCCCGTGGCTGCGTGACGGTCCGCCGGCCTGGCTGGCCGGTGAGCCCGCCGCCCGGCAAACCTTGGCCGACGGAGCGGCGCTGGTTACTTTTTCGGGCGACAAGCTGTTCGGCGGCCCCCAAGCGGGGATCATCGCCGGGCGGGCCGACTTGGTGGGGCGATGCGCCAGCCATCCCCTGGCTAGGGCGTTGAGACCCGGAAGCCTGGTGTTGAACGCGCTCCAACAGGTGGCCTTGGCCTATCTGCGGCGAGACGGGCAGGCCATCGACTTTTGGCGGATGGCGTCGCTGGCCACCGCGGATCTGGAAGGCCGAGCTCACGCGGTGGTGGCCGAGTCAGGTGCCGGTCAAGTGGCGGAGATGGCATCGGTGCCTGGCGGCGGCACGCTTCCCGGCATAGAGATCGACTCGTGCGGCGTGGTGCTGGACGGGGATCACACTGCGCCGCTGAGAGCGGGAGCTCTGCCGATCGTCGCCCGTGTGAGCGACGATCGCACCTGGCTCGACCTGAGGACGGTGGCGCCCGATGATGACCAAAAGGTGATCGCCGCCTTGAAGGCCCTTGGGTGAGCATCACCATCTCCACCGCCGGCCATGTGGATCACGGAAAGTCCACGCTGGTGGAGGCGCTCACCGGGGTTGACCCCGACAGATTTGCCGAGGAGAAAGCCCGGGGGCTGACCATCGACTTGGGCTTCGGATCGGCTCAGCTGCCTTCGGGGCGGTCGGTGTCGATCATCGACGTTCCCGGCCATGAGCGATTCATCCGCAACATGCTGGCCGGGGTGGGGGCGGTGGACGCCTGCTTGTTCGTGGTGGCGGCCAACGAAGGTTGGATGCCCCAGTCAGAGGAGCACCTACGCATTCTTGAGCTTTTGGGGGTGTCTCACGGGTTGATCGCCCTCACCAAGGTGGGTCTTTGCGACGCCGACATCGCCGAGTTGGCCCGCCTGGAAGTGGAGGAGCGGGTAGAGAGCACGTTTTTGGCCTCGGCGCCGGTCGTGGAGACCGACGTGGTGGACGGGTTGGGCATCGATGACCTGCGAGCAGGGTTGGATGAATTGGTGGATCGGACTCCCGCTGCCGTTGACCAGCGGCGTCCGAGGCTGTGGGTGGACCGGGCGTTCGCGGCCCGAGGGGCTGGCACGGTGGTGACCGGCACATTGGGTGGAGGACAGATCCGGGTGGACGACGATTTGGAACTGCGGCCCCGGGGCACCGCGGTCCGGGTCCGGGCCATGCAGAGCCACCACAGTCAGCGCACCAAGATCGGGCCGGGCAACCGAGTGGCCATAAACCTCTCGGGAGTCGGCCACCAACAGGTCGCCCGAGGCGATGTGCTCGTGCGAACAGGACAATGGCATCTGACCAATCGATTCGACGCTTCCTTGACGGTGTTGAGCACTTTGGACCACGACGTGTCGCGCCGAGGGGCGCACGTCATTTACGTCGGAGCGTGTGAGCTGTCGGCCCGAATGCGCATTCTCGGACTCGAGGCGCTGTCTCCAGGCGATACCGGATTGGTTCGACTCCATCTCCCCCGCCGGCTTCCCCTGCTGCCCGGCGACCGTTTTGTGCTGCGGGAAAGCGGCCGGGCCGAGACCATCGGGGGTGGAACCGTCCTCGACATCGACCCGGTGCTGCCTGCATCCAAGGCCAAGCCCGATATGTCGGTCGACCGCGTGGTGGCCGAACGAGGGTGGGTGGAGGCTGATCGACTGGCCCTTTTGACCGGCCAGCAGCGAGAACCCGACGTTGGCCGGTGGGTGGTGAACCCGGCGGTGCTCGAAGCCGCCCGGGCTCGGATTCGGGACGCGGTGGACGACGCCGGCACCCTAGGGCTGGACGTGGCCACGCTGGACGACAGGGACAGAGCGGTACTGAGCCTTATGGAGGATGTGACTACCGAGGGGGGCAGAGTTCGTCCGATTGGACAGTCAGACCCCTTTGAGGATCACCGCTACACCGCGGCATTGGAAGCAGCCCCGTTCACCCCGCCCGACCCCGAAACCGCAGGCGTTGACCGAAGCGAAGTGCGGGAGCTGGTGAAGCGGGACTTGATCGTGGAGCAGGATGGCGTGTTCTTTGCGGCCTCGACACTCGAGGTGGCCCGATCGGTGCTGGCGGAAATGCTGGCCGATCAACCCGACGGCGTCACCGTGGCAGAGGTTCGGGAGCGCTTGGAAACCACGCGCAAGTACGCCTTGCCGCTTTTGGCTTGGTTGGACGGGCATGGCGCGACCCGCCGAAGAGGCGATGTGCGGATTGCCGGCCCGCGACTTTGACTACTAGTTCCGCCGTCGGCTCAGGATCTCTCGGCGCTCCAACTCGTTGAGTCCGCCCCAGATGCCGTGTTGCTCGCGAATCTCGAGGGCGTATTCGCGGCATTCGTCAATCACACTGCATTCCTGGCAGATGGCCTTGGCCCGGCCTTCCCGCTCCAGCTTCTCTTCCTTGCGCTCAAATGACGGGGGCGGGAAGAAGACAGCCGCGTGCGGCCCCCGACAGGCTGCTCTTACTTGCCAGGCTCTTTCACTGGTGACAGCGCTCACTATTTCCTACCCCCTTTGGGCGGACCTTATAGGCGAAGTTCGCCGCGCACAAGATGAGGACAGAGCAATCGCGATTGATTATTGGCTGGTTTTTGGACCTCGGAATCGCCTTTGGCCCTCTCAACGACGCTCGCGATAGTCACGGGCAGCGCCCTCCATGGGTTCCACTTCCAGCCACAGACCATCAATTTCAACCACTCTGACCTGGTCGCCCTCAGCCACGGGGGTTGCCCGGTTGGCCCGAGCCCGCCACAGGGCACCCCGAATGCGCACCACCCCGTCGGGGGCGATGTCCTCGACTACTTCGCCCGACTCGCCGATCATCCAACTTCGTCCAATGGTGGGCGTAGAAAAGCGGGTGCGAACCATCGATGGCATCCCCGAGAACATGGCAACTGCCACCGACCCGGTCATCACCACCATGGGAATCCACGACATTGACACTTCGTCGTAGAGCCACCATGTTCCCGCCGCGAACATGGCCATCCCCGCCCCAGTCCAAAAGCGGGGAACCGAGGTTTGGATGTCAATTCCGAACGCCACCATGGATGCGACCAATAGCGCCAGAGCCCAGATGTTGAAAGGCAGAACCGAGAGGCCGTAGCCGGCCAAGATAAAAAGCACAGCGCCCACCACGCCGGCTACCCCAATGCCCGCGGTGAAGAACTCGAACAGCATCAGGCCCATGCCGATGGACAGCAGCAGATAGGCGACCGGCGGACTGGCCACGGTGTGGAACAGTTGATGGGAGAGCGACAAGCCTCGGAACTGAACCTGGGTGAGCGGTTCCAGGCGAGGCTGGCCGTCCACGTCCACCAGGTTTGACACAAAGCCGAGATGGTCCAAATCCACCAAGAAGTCGCCGATCAGCGGGGCGACGCACTGTTCTTCTTCGGGAGGAACCCGCACGGTTTCAGGGTCGAAGGGGATGCCTGCCTCGCCATAGCGATCCCGAAGGTCTTCGAGGGTGCGACGCTCACAGGCAATCACCCCCTCGGAGATGAGCTGGCGCCATCCGAGCTTGTCGTCTCTGATCAGATCCTGGTTGTCCCAGGCCACCGGGTGATCGGCCAACATCGGTAGCGGCGCACCGAGATAGCCCACCGAGGTGCCGGGGGCAATGCCCACTTCATCGGCGGTGGCGAAGAGCTGGGCCACTTTGCGCTCCAGTGAAGCCCCATTGGGGCCGACCCAAATGGCGATGGGCACCGGCGATGAGGCAATGGCGTCGGCCAACTCGGCCAAGCGGTCGTCGGAAACAACAGAGCGGTTGCTGTCCACCCGGAATACCAACAGGGTGGCCCCCACGTCGGCGACGTCGGCCACCGATTTCTCGATGAGGTCGGCCATGACCGGATCAACCAAGCCGGTGACCTCCACCACTACAGCCACCCCGGCGTCAGCCGGGTTGCTCTGTCCTGCGGCGTTGCCAAAGGCGCCGAACGCGGCCAATACGATGCCTCCGACCAGGCAGGCAGCAGCCAGTCTCAATCGCGGCGTCCGCACTGTTGGCTTACAACGCCTCGGGAGGGTCGGCGTCCACTAGCGATGCCAGTGCTTCTTCAGCGGTCTCTACCACTGGAACGATTCGATCGAAGCCAGTGGTGTGCAGCAGTCGGGCCAGCGCCCCCTCCCCGCAGGCCACGACGACCTCGCCGTCAGAGTCGCGGATCCGACGGATCCCGCCGATAAGCGCCCCCAGCCCGGCCGAGTCCATGAACGGAACCGAGCCCAGGTCGATGAGCAGACGGGGTTCTAGGGCCAGATCGCCTATTCGCTCTCGAAAGTTGGCCACGGTATAGGCATCTATTTCGCCACGGGGACGAAGCACCGTGTGGGTGTCTAGATTTTCCACATCGATCTCGAGCAAAGCGCCTCCCCTTGACCGACCCTGATGCTAACGCGACACAGCCCCAAAGCCATCGGCGGCCAGCAGGTTGTTGCCACATCGATTTGGATACCATCGGAGGGTGTGGGGGTGGCCAGCCGCATCCCTGAGAGGTTGTTGCCACATCGATTTGGATACCATCGGAGGGTGACCCACGTACTCTTGGCCACCGACAGCGACTCTGTGCATGACGCGGTTGATGCCGCGTTGGGGAGCGATGCCTCCCAGATCAGCAGAGTGCGGGCTGGGGTCGAAGTGTTGGATGCGGTGCGGGAACAGGAGCCGGACGTGGTGATCTGCGATCTTCAGATTGGGAATATGGGGGGGATGGCGACTTGTCTCGACTTGCGCATGGAGGCGGAGATGGGGCGGGCGCCGGAGACGCGGGTTTTGATGTTGTTGGATCGTGAGGCTGATGTTTACCTGGCGAAGCAGGCGAGATCGGATGGGTGGATTGTTAAGCCGTTGGATGCGGTGAGTGTGCAGCGGGCTGTGTTGGCGGTTTTGGCTTAGCCACCCACCAAACCGCCTATGTTGTTTACCCACCCCATTGGTATTGTTTGGGTTTACGGGCAGTGGCGCAGCTTGGTAGCGCGCTTCGTTCGGGACGAAGAGGTCGTGGGTTCAAATCCCGCCTGCCCGACCCAGGTTTTGGCTTCTTTGGCTAGTGTTCGCTCAAGGAGGCCGACATGAGTGAGCACTATTTGGTGATTTCCTCGGACTGCCATGCGGGACTGCCGAATTTGGAGTACCGGGGGTACTTGGAATCGAAGTACCACGATGCGTTCGATGACTTTCTGGCCCAGCGGGAGGCGATGCGCTCCCAAGGCAACATCATGGGAAACGCCGAGTTCGAAGAGGAGTGGTTCGGCGAGAACGAGGAAGGGTTGCGAGGGGGCTGGAATGCGGCCCGCCGGGATGCGGAACTAGACGGTGACGGTGTCGCCGGCGAGGTGATCTTTCCCGATGCCGACGCGGTGACCGGCGGCGCTTCGGCACCGTTCGGGGCCGGACTGGGCATGTCGTTTGCCCAGGACGCCGAGCTGTTGATGGCGGGGGCTCGGGCCCACAACCGGTGGCTGGCCGAACTGTGCAACGACAGCCCCGAGCGGCGGGCCGGAGTGGCGGTGGTGCCGATCATCGACGACGTGGACGCGGCGGCGGCCGAGATCGCCCGGGCCCGGGAGTCGGGGCTTCGGGGCGGCATTCTCATCGCTTCGATGTGGAATGAGGGTCCCGGCTACCACGAGCGGCGCTACGACCCGGTGTGGGCGGCCTGCCAAGACCTGGAGATGCCGGTCCACACCCATTCGGGGGCCGCTCCCCGGGCCGAATACGGCAACGGACCCGGATTCATCGGCATGTACGTAGCCGAAGTGCGGTGGTGGACCACCCGACCGTTGTGGTTCTTGCTGTATTCCGGCGTGTTCGAGCGGTATCCGGGTTTGCGGTACGCGGTGACAGAGTGCGGCTGCTTCTGGGCCGCCGACATGCTGTGGACCATGGACGCCACCTATTCCCGGGAGCACGGTGGAGCCCAGAAACTGGCGGCCGACGCCTACGGCCACCTGAGCTTGAGCCCCAGCGACTACTTCGACCGCAACTGCGCCATCGGAGCGTCCAACACCCGGCGGCGAGAGCTGGCCCGGCGCTTTGAGATCGGCGTGGGCAACATCATGTGGGGTAATGACTTCCCTCATCCCGAGGGTACATGGCCCCATACCCGCAAATCGCTGGCCGAGGCGTTTTGGGACATTCCTGCTGATGACACCGCGGCCATTCTCGGGCTGAACGCGGCGGAGTTCTACGGCTTCGACACCGAGGCGCTGGCTCCGCTGGTTGAACGAATCGGTCCGACCCCCGAGGAGCTGGGCCAATCCGACTCCGCTGAGGCCGCCGCCAAATGGGAGGCGCTCGAGGCGGCAGGCCGACCGTGGATTACTGGCGTTGAGGCGGTTCCGATTTCGATGGACTAGTGGTAGCGAACGCCGGCATCACCGTATTGCGCATGTGGTCGTTGGTTGATGTGGGGACGGTGAAGTCGGTGAGATCCATGATCTGGTCCCAGTGGTCGCGGTAGGACTCGGGGGTGGGGGCTAGGTCGGTGTGGCCTTGGGTTGCTATCCAGGCGAGGCGGGCCATGCGGGGGCCGTCTACGGTGAATGACTCGCCGGTCGCGAGGCAGTCTTTGTGGGCCAGCCAGACCACGGCAGGGGCAACATTCTCGGGGTGGATGTGGTCGTCGATAATGGCACCGAACTCTTCACCCGACCGGTCGGGACTTCTGTCGGTTACCGCCCAGGGGAGAGCACAGTTGACTTGGATTCCGTGATACCGGCCCTCTCGGGCCAGCGTGCGGGTGAGGCCCATCACCCCGGCCTTGCAGGCGGCGTAGGCGGACTGGCCCCGCAGGCCCCACACTGCGCCCGAGGCTACGTTGACCACCCGGCCATAGCCCTGCTCCATCATGGCGGGCCACAGCGGCCACAGTACGTGGCATGGACCCAGCAAATGAATGGCGATCATCTCGTTGAACAGCTCCGAGCCGGACTCCGGTGTCATGGCGGCGAACTCGGCTGCCCGGTTCACCCCTGCGTTGTTGATCACGATGTGAACGGGGCCGAATGCTTCTTGGGCCTGCTCAGCGAGGGCGACACCGCCTTCGGGGGTGGTCACGCTGTGGTGGTCGGCGACGGCGGTGCCGCCGGCCGCGGTGATCTCGTCAACTACCTGGTCGGCCGCTTGGGCCGCAATATCGTTCACCACCACTTGGGCACCTAGCTCAGCCAGCAACTGGGCGTAGGTCCGGCCCAAACCCTGGCCCGCGCCGGTGACTATCGCGGCGCGCCCGTCGAAGCGAAGCGACGTAGAGGCTGTCAACCGATGACGCCGCCTTCTCGGAGTTCGGCCAGCGCTTCGGGGCTCAGTCCGAGCTCGGCAGACAGAACCTCGTCGGTGTGCTCGCCCAACCACGGCGGACGGGTGTCGGGGCCCTCGCTGACCGCCGACATCTTCACGGGATTGCCGGGGGTCAGCACGGGGGTGTCGGCGTCGGGGCGGGGGATCTCCACCAACATGTGGCGGGCGGCCACATGGGGGTCGCCGATAACGTCGGATGCCTCGAAAACCGGGGCGGCGGCCAGTCCGGCAGCAGCCAAGTCGTTGGCGGCTTCTACGGTGCTTCGGTCGCCCGCCCAGGCACGGACCGCAGCCCGAATCTCATCCAGATTCTCCCGCCACCCGTCGCGGGTGGAGAACCGGTCGTCTTCCAGCCATTCGGGACGGCCGATGAGATGGCAGAGGCGCTCGAACTGGTGCTCTCGGCCGATCTGCATCACCAACTCGCCCGAGTCGATGGGGAAACCGTCATTGATGATCGCCGTGGGAATCCGGGGATCGGTGCCCAGCGACCAATAGTTGGGCACCATGTCGCCGAAGGCCACCATGGCATCGAACATGGCGATGTCCACGTACTGGCCTTGGCCGTGGCGCTCTCGCTGGCGTAGGGCCATGAGCACGCCGATCACGGCGTAGAGGCCCGAGCCGGTATCGCCCAGCGCCCCCACCGGCGACACCTTCACGTCCTCGCCTTCGGCCCGGTTGATGGCGTAGAGGCCGCCCATGGCCTCGGCGATGGGGGCATAAGCCGGCCAGTGGCCGTAGGGCGACTCGTTCAGGTTCCCGAACCCCGACACCGACAGGTAGATGAGGCCAGGATGCACCGGGGCCAAGTCGTCGTAGCCCAGCCCCATCTTGGCCAGCGTGCCCGGTTTGAGGTTTTCGGCTAGCACATCGAACTTGGGGACCATCTGGCGGATGAGGTCGATAGCGGTGGGGTTCTTCAAGTCCATCCCCACCGAGCGCTTGTTGAGGTTGTTGCGCATGTAGGTGCCACCCACCGGTCGACCCTCGGGATCGACAACGCCGGGGGTCGAGCCCCGCCCCAGGTCGCCCCTCACCGGGTGTTCGATCTTGACCACTTCGGCGCCCATGCGGGCCAAGAGCTGGGTGGCATAGGGCAGCGACTGCATCTGTTCGATGGCCAGCACCCGGATGCCGTCGAGCGGCTTGCCGTTGGCCTCGTGCTCTGGGGCGGTGATGTCGCCAATCCTCATGATGCTGCTCCGTGGCCGTAGATGCGAAGGGCGTTGCCCGCCAGAATGGCGTGCCGCTCGTCGTCGGGCACCCCGTCGAAGTGGCTGTTGATGGTCTGGCGGGAATCGGGCCAGTCCGACCCGCCGTGGGGGAAGTCGCTCGACCACATCATCTGGGTGACGCCGATGTGGTGGCGGTTGATGATGCCGTAGTGGTCGGTGATGAAGGTGGAGGCGATGTTTGTTTCGAAGTACTCGCCGGGTGACCGCTGAATTGGCGCCCGGGTCGCCGGGTTGGCTCGGCGAAAGCGGTCGTCCATTTGCTCCCGCAAATATGGGAACCAGGAGCTGTCGGTTTCCACCGCCAGGAATTGGATGTCGGGAAAGCGGTCGAATACGCCGCCCTCAATGAGCTGGGTGATGCGCACCGGCATGTCAAAGAAGCGCATCGACCCGGTGAGCTTCATCTTGGCCACATCGCCCTGGGCGTGGGTGGCAAAGCCCACATGAATGGAAAGGGGCAGACCGGCTTCGGATGCGGCGGCGAACACCGGGTCGTCATCGGCTGTCAGGACCTCATCACCGCTGGGCCATCGGCCGAGCATCACTCCCCTTATTCCTGGCTTTGCGGCCACTCGATGCAACTCAGCCACCGCGGTATCGGCCCCCACGTTGGGTAGGATGGCCACACCCCACAACCGGTCGAGGTCAAAGGCGCAAAACTCGGCCAGCCAGTCGTTGTAGGCCCGGATGCAGGCGATATGGAAATCGACGTCGTCACGGTGCCACACCAGCTGGTTGCCGATCCGGGGGGTGGGATACAGGATCTCCAGGTCGACACCGTCTTGGTCTTGCTCTTCTAGGCGAGCCGCCGGGTCGTAGCCACCAGCCCGGACTTCGCTCCACCGGACCCAGCCCGACCGCTGGTTAGCGGGAAGGCCCGCGGAGCAGTTGCCGCCGAAATTAATGGGATCGTGGGCCCCTTCAAGAACCCAGGCATCACCCTGATCGAAGCTCTCCATACGAGGGGCCCGATCCCTGTAGCGGGAAGGCACTCGATCGGTCCACAGTTCGGGCGGCTCATTCACATGGGAGTCCGCCGACACCAACTGATACTCCATCACGCCGACACCGTACCTGCCTCGATAGAGGCGTTCTATGGCGTCAGCTCAGTCCCAGCGGAGGGAACTTGTCGGTGAGCAGCGACTGATAGGCGCCGGTGCGAACACTGAAGCGATTGACGCCAATCATGTAATTGAGCAGGAACTGGGGCCAACGGCCAAGGATCAAGACAGCAAAGAATCCGACGACTGAAGCAAGATAGGCCAAGACTCCCCAGACGATGCCCATGATCATCACCGGGATGAGCAGGATGAAGCGGAAGAACACACTCAGTCGACTGCGGCCTTCCAGCTCCGGCTCGATGTTCACCACCACTTCGGGATCCTTACCGTTGTCTTGGGGGGAGGTGTCGAAATCGAACGGCGGATAGGACGACCGCATGAAACCCCTAAACGTTCCAACCCGAGCGCTGTAGCGGATCAACATGCAGTTGACCCCGGCCAGACCGGCGGGCAGCTTCCCGCTGAACACGATGGCGAGCCAAGAAAACAGATTCACCAACAAACCGAAGATCCCCAGGGCAATGCCCACGATGAGATGAGGAATCGACAGGATGAAGTTGCCGATGACCCTCCAACGGGCCACCTTCAGCGGGGCGTTGAATTCAAATGTGGCTGGATAATCCATACCTATCTCCTCTCAGTACCGTTCAGTATCTCAGACTCTGAGGGTCAACACTCTGAAGATCCGATCATGGCTGCTGTGCAGCCCGGCGAGGCAAAGGACAGGGCGATGAACAGCGCCGGTGGAGCGGGATCAGTCACGATGCCCACAGGGCGGACACAGGAGCGGCCCAGATTCTGTCGCTGATAAGTGTGGGTCGGATGTCGCCGCAGCAGAGCACGACACCGGATGTGAACTCGCATTGTGCCTGGCTGTCGACATCCATGGCATCGCGTAGCGCGATGATCCGGTCGGCGTCCTCTCGTTTCACCCGATTCCGCGCTTTCACCTCCACGACCGCAATGGCCGACCGACTGGTGGACTTCAACACGAAGTCGATCTCCCCGAGCGGATACTCCCTGCTGGCGCGGTTCGCCCGGCTGGAGCGCCGCAGGTCGTAGCACTCGATCTCGTACGGCTCCTCGGACACTGCCTGCTGGGCGCACAGTTGGGCGTGGACGAACGTCTCAATGAGACCTCCGACCAGTTGCGGCGAGGCCAGCAATTGCTGCCTGCTGACCCCAATGGTGGGCGCCATTAGGCCAGAATCGCTGAGCATCCGCTTGGGATGGCGAAAGCCCTGTGAATCTGCCGTAGGCCTCCAGATGGGCAGTTCGTCGAGCAGGAACGAGTTGTCGTACATGTCCCGGTACTTGGAGGCGGTCTTGTAGTTGAGACCCGCGGACTTCGCGATGCTCAGCAGATCGACGATGCGACCGCTGTGCCCGGCATATGCAGCGATGAACCTGGCCAAACCGCTACGCGTGCCCGCTGAGTCCCTCCGTGTCTGGTACCGGACAATGTCGGTTTCGATGATGTCCCTGGAGATGCGGCGCAGGGCAAGATCGACTTCATTCTCATCGAGGCCAGCGTGGCCGGGATAACCGGAGCAGAGGGCGGCATTCATATAGGCCCCGTGCTCCAAGCGCTCCAGGTCACCCCATTCCCCTGAGCAATTGAAGAGGGCATCTGCGAGAGGCCTGGGGGCGACTTCCAGCCGCTCGGCCTGCGACATGGGCCGCAGCCGGAGGATGGCACAGCGCCCGGTCAAGGGGAACTGCTTGAAGCCGCTTGCCGTCGAGTACCCGGCTGAGCCCGCGATGACGAACCCTGATGCCTTTTCTTTATCCACCAAATTCTTGATCGTCCAGAGCGTCTGCGGACGCATCTGCCACTCGTCGACCAACACTGGCTTTGCCGCCTCGCGGAGCCGACCCAGGGGGTCCAACTCCAAGGTGTCCGCGTCTATCTCGTTAGACAAGTCGAGACCGGATGCCGCGAATCTCTGGGCCAGGGTTGTCTTGCCCACATACCGTGCTCCTTGCAGAAGCACAGCAGGCGAGGTGGCCAGCGCTCCGGCCAACCGCCCTTCCATCAGCCGCGGCATGTAGGTCACATGGTGATCGTACCAGCTAATGTGAGATGTTTATACCAGGCAATGCTGATATTTTATACTAGCTAATGCAGAACGTTCATACTAGCGAATGCGATAGGGATTCTAGCGGCGGGGCAGGGTTAGGGCGACGGCTACTCCTAGCGCTGACAGCACGATCAGCACGGTCCAGACCTGGTTGAAGCGGTTGACCAATTCGGCGTCGGACACGTTGCCCAACAGGCCGAAGACAATGGCTAGCCCGGTCAGCGCTCCCACTTGGCGAGCGGTAGACAGCACCCCCATGCCCAAGCTGTAGGTCTCGTTGTCGAGGTCTCGGGCCCCGATGGCGTTGATCATGGGCAGCCCCATCCCCCATCCGCCGATACCACCCAAGATGATCGGCAAGAAGTACTCCTGCCAATAGGCGGGGTCAGTACCGGGAACGAGACGTAGCCACACCACCGCAATCGTGGTCATAGTCATGGCGGCGATAGTGATGGTGCGCTCGTCGAAACGGCGGCTTAGGTGCCCGGCGGCCACGCTGGCCAGGGTGGCCGCCGCGGGAAATGGCAACAGAGCAAGCCCTGCCTTGAGGGGCCGGTAGTCCCATACCTGTTCGAGGTACTGGATCATCATCACGAAGTAGGGGAACAAGAAGCCGGGAATGGCGGTGGCGATGAACAGTGCCCGGCGATAGGTTCGCAGCTTCAGCAAGCGGGGTTCGACGATGGGTGCAGGGTGGCCCATGATCCGCTGGCGGATCAGCGGGATCAGCACAACGGCCAGCGCGAACGCCACGACGATGCGTGGGTCGCTCCATCCCCACGTCCGACCCTGCACCAGGCTTAAGGTCAAAAGGCCGAGGCTGCCCGCAACCATGAATGCGCCGACAAGATCGGGAAATCGCGACGTGACTTTGCGTTCGGTGTCGGTCAACAAGGTTCGAGCGGCCAGAAATGATGGCGCTCCGATGATCACACTCAACACGTAGGCGGCCCGCCAGCCCCAGATATCGATCAGCCCCCCGCCCACCAACGGAGCCAAGGCCCCGGCAATGCCGCCGACGGCCGTCCAATTGGTTATGGCCCTGGTCTGATCGTCCTCTGGCCACACCGCCAGGATCAACCCGATGGACGCCGGCATCACGAAAGCCGAGCCAGCCCCCTGCACCGCCCGGCACAGCACCAATACCCAGAGTTCCGGCGCCAGCCAGCCGCCCACCGCGCCGATGACGAACAGGGCCAAACCAACAAGAAAGGCCTGTTTGCGGCCTGAGCGGTCGGCGAGGCGTCCAGCCGCAACCACGAACGTGGCCAGCGATATGGAGTAGGCACTGAGCACCCAGGCGGTCGCGGTACGGCTGGTGCCAAAGCCCTCCTCGATGCCGCCGAGAGCCAGCGGTTGCAAGGTGGCGTCCATGGTGACCAGGAACACCGCTCCCATGCATACCCAGAAAACCGCCCAATGACGCGCCAGCACAGCCCCCAACCGTATGCGTCCTACTAGATCAACCGTCCCGCGTGAATGGCCGGGTAAGGGCTGAGGGCTGGCCGATGCGGCGACTCACCACCACCAGCACGATCACCGTCAAGACCGCCGGTGCCATATTGGCGATCGATGCCACCGATCCGGAGATGACGTCTTGGACCTGGAGTTGCAGCACAGTGGAGGACACGATGCCGAACAGCAGGGAGCCGGTCATGACCCCCACCGGCCGCCACGCCCCGAAATACACCAAAGCAATGGCGATGAACCCCCGTCCCGCGGTGAGGTTCTGCTGGAAAATTCCGATCTCCAGGGCCAGTGCCGCTCCGGCCAGACCGGCCATGGTGTTGCCGATGATGATGGCCGCGGTGCGGATGCGGTTGACACTCACCCCCAGGGTGTCGGCCGCTTGGGGGTTCTCTCCCACGGCTCGCACGTTGAGTCCGAAGGTGGTCCGGGTGATCAGCCAATACACCACCGGCACCAGCAGGAACGCCACATAGGTGAGCACGGTGTGGCTGAACAGCAACTCCCCGGCCCGGCCGGTGTCGTCGGCCAGCCAGTCGAAGGGCTTGGCCTGGAGTCCGCTGATGGGCTTGGGTGTGCCGACCTGCTTTTGGAACAGCAGGTCGGTGAAGCCCAGGCCGAAGAGATAGATCCCGATTCCGCTGATGCCCTGTTCGGCGTGCATCACCACGGTGATGAAGGCATAGATGAGCCCCATGACCGCTCCTACCACCAGGCCCATCAGCAAGCCAAAGGCCGCGCTGCCCGTCTCCAGCGCGGTGTAGTAGGCCGCGAATGCGCCGATGAGCATGACGCCTTCCACGCCCAGGTTCAACACCCCGGCCCTCTGGCCCACGGCTTCGCCCAGCGCGGCCAAAAGGAAGGGGACTGCCAGTCGGATACCCGACGCCAAGGTGGCAGTGATGATGGCGACGGTGAAGAAATCGTTCACGCCCGATCCTCCATTTGGATGTCGCCTTCAGCCCAGCGCTGTATTCGGCTTCGCAGTTTGAGGCTGCCCACCACGAATACCACCACCACGCCGTTGAGGGCGATAACCAGCGCCTGGGGCACCTGCACCGCCCGTTGCAGTGAGATGCCTCCGGCCAGCATCCCGCCAAACAGATACGACGACAGCACGGTGAACAGCGGGTGCAGCCCGCCGAACAACGCGGTCACGATACCGTTGAACCCCGCGCTCTGGGTGAACGCCAGCGGACCCCCCTCGCCGATCAGGCGGTGTGATTCGCTGCCGAACACCAGCACCGCGCCGGCGATTCCGGCGCAAGCGCCGCTGAAGGCCAGTGCCTGGGTGATGCTGAGCTCCACCTTCATGCCTGCCGAGCGGGAGGCATGGGGATTGTGGCCCACTGCTCGCAAGCGCATCCCCAGGCTGCTGCGGAACAACAGCAGATAAGCGAGAATGGCCACGATCAGTGCCACCACAATGCCCAAGTGCAGTCGGGTACCACCCGGCAAGATGGGCAGGTCGGCGTTGTGGCTCAATCGCTTGGTCTGCTGGATCCTGATGGCGCCGGGCTCGATGAGCCAGTCTTCGAGCAGAAAGCTCAAGAAGAACCCGGCGATGATGTTCATCATGATGGTGCTGAGGATCTCGTTGACCCCGCTGTAGGCCTTCAGCGCTCCGGGGATTGCCCCCCAGATGCCTCCGCCGACGCCTCCGGCGATCATTACCAGCGGAACCAGGATCGGACGGGGGACACCAGGAATGGCCAGCGCCACCAGCGTGGCCAGTATGGCTCCCATGATGATCTGGCCCTCGCCGCCTATGTTGATGACGCCGGCGCGGAATGCGATGCAGATGCCGACGCCCACCAGCATGAGGGGGATGGATTTCAGAGCGGTGGCGGCCAGCTCGTCAGGCCCCCCGAACGCTCCCGTGAACAGTTCCCGGTAACCGGTCAACGGGTTGGCTCCGAATACCCCCAGCAAGATCGCGCCCACCGCGAGCGCGGCAATCACTGCACCAGCAGGCACTACCAATCCGGCAAACGGACGCAATAGACGACCTATGTCAACCCCAGACATAAATCTGTGTTGATTATCAGTCATTTTCAGCATAGATTGTTCTGAGTTCCCCTCTGTTCGCCGAAGCGATCAACTAGCGGAGGTTTCCATGCTGGTGACCTGTTGGTCAACCAAGGGGGGTTCTGGCACAACGGTGATTGCGACCCTCGCAAGCCTACATGCTGCCCAAGGCCGCGACCGGCCTGTACTGCTCGTCGACCTCTGCGGCGATCTGCCCGCGGTGTTCGGCAGCGCCGAGAAGTCCTCCGGCGTGGGGGAGTGGCTGCGCAGCGACCTCGCCCCCTGCTCGCTGGAGCGGGTGCTCGATGAGCTGACGCCCAACCTGTCGCTGCTGCCCCGGGGCCAAGGTCCGCTGAGCGCACGTAGGGCCGACGAGCTGGTGGAGTGGCTGGCTTCCGGTGCCATCGTGGTGGTGGACGCGGGGGTGCTGCGAGCGAAATCCGGCCAGCCAGACTGCGAGCTAGGCGATGACGAGCTTCGCTGGCGGCTGGCCGCCGAGGCCGACCGGTCGGTGTTGGTCACCCGGGCGTGCTACCTGGCCCTGCGCCGCACGGTGTCGCTCCCGGTCCGGCCCAGCGGAGTAGTGCTGGTTTCCGAAGCCGGACGGGCTCTGACACGCTCTGATTGCGAGCGGGCCATCGGCGCTCCGGTGCTGGCCACCGTGGCTGTCGACCCCGACATCGCTCGGGCGGTGGACGCCGGAATGCTGAGGACCCGGGTGCCAAAAGGTGCGATCAAGGCCCTAGGCCGGCTCACTGAGGAGCTCTGAGCGATGGCTTGGAGCCGCAGCGGGGGAGGCAGGGAGGCGATTGAGCCGTTCCTGCGCGACCCAACGGTGTCGGAGATCATGGTGAACGGTCCCGGACCGGTGTGGATCGAACGCCGCGGGCAGTTGGAGGCCACCGGCACGAACCTCGATGCGGAGACCATTGAACTGCTCATAGAGCAGACGGTGGCGCCGCTGGGCCGTCGCATCGACCGCAGTTCTCCGATGGTCGACGCCCGACTGCCCGACGGCTCCCGCCTCAACGCGGTTGTCCCGCCGGTGGCAGTGGACGGCCCCTACGTGACCATCCGCCGCTTCTCCGTGCGCCCGGTTCCCTTGGACGACTTCGCCCCTCCAGGCGTGGTGTGTGCTCTGCGGTGGTCGGTGGCCGCTCGCTGCAATCTTGTGGTGTCGGGAGGAGCCGGCGCGGGCAAAACGACCTTGCTGAATGCACTGACCGCCTCGATCTCGCCGGGAGAGCGGGTGGTCACGGTGGAAGACGCCGCCGAGCTGGCCCTGGCCAGCGATCACGTCGTGCGCCTTGAGGCCCGGCCTGTCGACACCGACGGCGTGGCCCCGGTCACCATCCGCCAACTGGTGCGCAACGCCCTGCGGATGAGGCCCGACCGCATCATCGTCGGAGAGGTCCGGGGAGCCGAGACCCTAGACATGCTCCAGGCCATGAACACCGGCCATGAGGGATCGCTCTCCACCTGCCATGCCAACAGCCCTGACGACGCCGTCAGCCGTTTGGAAACCATGGTGCTCCTCGATGGCGGGGCCGTGCCCCTTGCCGCAGTGCGGGAGCAGATCACCGCCGCGGTGGACATGGTGGTCCATGTCGCCCGTCGCCCCCAGGGTCGGCGCCGCATCACCTCGCTGGCCGTGATCGACCGCTCCGAAGATCGCGACGACGCCAGCCGCCCGCAGTTGTGCCAGATAGCCGACGAGTTCGGATTGAACAGTCTGCCCGCGGTGATGGCCCGGGTGCCTGACGCCCCCGACCCCGACCCCCGCTGGCTTGGCCGATGACCGCGGCACGGGCAGCCCTTGGGTCCCTGGTCGAGCGGGTTCAAGCCATGGCGGGTGAGGCTGGCCTGAGCCTGACGGTGGGACAGGTGGCAAAGGGATCGGTCGCGGTTGTTCTGTTCGGCGCCGGCTTCGGAGCGATCCAGGCCGGGGTGGTCGGCGCAGTCGGCGGCGCGGCAGTGTGCTGTGCCGGCGCCTTGGCCGCCCTCCGGGTCAATCGCCACCG
Source organism: Acidimicrobiales bacterium (assembly GCA_965208505.1). GTDB lineage: Bacteria > Actinomycetota > Acidimicrobiia > Acidimicrobiales > Bin134 > Poriferisocius. Next base: position 3,245,698 of record OZ242339.1, on the reverse strand, counting down.
CCGCGACCGGGTGATCGAGGCCCAGCTTCCCGGCTTCTTGGAAGCCATTGCCCGGGGGCTGCGAACCGGGCTCCAGCTTGGGCCCGCCGCGGTGGAAGCTGCCTCCAGCACTCCGCCTCCCCTGCGCCATGAGGTGGCGCCTCTTGCCGCTGAGCTTCGCCGAGGGGTTCGCAGCGCTGATGTGTTCGACCGCTGGGCCCGGCGTCGACCCGGCAGCGGTGCCGGTCTGGCCGCGGCCGCGATGGCTTTCGCCGCCACCGCAGGAGGGGCCCGGGCCCGGGCTATCGACGGAGTGGCCGCCACCTTGCGGGATCGCGCGGCACTCGAGTTGGAGGTGCGCTCGCTCACCTCGCAGGCCCGAGTGTCGGCCATGATGATCGCGGCCCTGCCGCTGGGCTTCATGGTCTTGTCGGCCGGCGCGGGGGATCACGCCGCGGGCTTCTTGTTCACCACTCGACTCGGTTTGGCCATTCTGGCCTGCGGTCTGGGTCTCGATGCGGTCGGCGCCCTGTGGATGCGCCGAATCGTCAACTCCCGGGAGTGACATGGCCCTTCCCGTTGTGTTGGGGCTGTTGTGGACGGCCGTGGTTGTGGCGTGGGGTTGGCAGGCACGGCCCCGCCAAGTCCGGTCTCCTTCTCCGAGTCGGCCCCAAGCTCGCTTCCCGACTGCCGCCCCCGCCGCTGGGTTCGCACTGGCCGCGATGATCGCTTTGGTCGTCGATCCGGTGATGGGACTGGCCGTCGGAGCAGTGATGTGGATCACCCCGTACCGCCGTCGGGCCCAATTACATCGCCGGAAGCAGGCAGAGATAATCGAAGAGCTGCCCGAAGCCATCGACTTGCTCCGATTGGCCGTCTCTTCGGGGCTCAATGTCCATCTGGCGGTCGCCGCAGTGGGGGAGCGGCTCGGCGGTCCGGTAGGGGACGGACTGGCGGAGGCCGTTCAGCGGGCTCTAGCCGGGATGCGCCTGGCCGACGCGCTCGAACCGCTCCCCGAGTCCGTGGGCGAGCCGGTGCGCCCGCTGGTCAGGGTGTTGATCGACGGCGAACGCTATGGCACCGAGCTGGAGCCTGCTCTTGAGCAGTTGGCCGCCGACAGCCGACTGCTGCGCCGTCGCCGGGCCGAAGAGCACGCCCGCCGACTGCCTTTGCGGTTGCTGTTGCCCCTGGTGCTTTGCATCCTGCCCGCCTTCATCCTCCTCACCTTGGCCCCGGTTCTCGCCGAGACCCTGAGCATCTTGCGCCAATGACCAATGCCGCTCCTTCCCCCGTCCCGTCCAATCCCTACAGGTGCCCCCAATGACTCTGCTTCGATGGCTGATCGCCCTGAATTCTTGGCTGTCCCGATTGCGATCCGAGCGTGGCCAGGCCACCGCCGAGTATGCCCTCATCCTCTTGGGGGCTGCCGCGGTGGCCATGCTGCTCGTGTCCTGGGTTACCAAGACCAACCGCATCGGAAATCTTCTCGACGCCGTATTTCGCCACATAACCGGACTTGTCAGCTGATCTGTGAACAGCAGAGTCCGGCCGCAGCCAGGATCGAGTTGTAGCGACCGCGGCCAGGCCGCGGTCGAGACTGCGCTGGTGCTTCCGTTGATCGTGGCCGTGGTGTTGGTGCTGGTGCAGGTGGGGCTGTTGGTTCGAGACCAAATCCTGGTGGTGCATGCGACCCGAGAAGCGGCCCGAGCTGCGGCCGTCGATCCCGCTACCGCGGCGGCCACCGCCGCAGCGGTAGCGGCCACCGGGCTCGACCCGTCCAGGTTGCAGGTCGAAACCGAAGGGAGTCGCACCACCGGTGGCCTTCTTCAGGTGACGGTGCGCTTTCGCCCCAAGACCGCGGTGCCCTTGGTGGGGCGCCTGTTTCCCGCAGTGGCCATCCAAGAGTCTCTGACCGTCCGGGTGGAATAGGTATCCGGGTGGAATTACCGGCTTGGCCCGTAACGAATTGGAGTGACAACTAGTCTGATATTTCGTGGAGTTCGGTGTCACCGTCACCTCTCACGGGCGATGGGAAGTATTGGCGGTCACCGGAGAGATCGACATGGCCACCGCACCCCGGTTCCGCAAGCGGCTGTACGAGGTGATCGGTACCGGGGTTCAAGACGTGGTGATAGATCTCTGCGGAGTCGACTTCATCGATTCCACCGGCCTGGGCGTGCTCATGGGCGGGGCCAAGCGAGTGCGAAGCGGCGGTGGAGACATCCGGTTGGTGACGGCGGGCTCTCGCCTCGCCGAGTTGATCGAGCTCACTCGCCTCGACCGCGTCGTGGATGTGTACGACTCAGTTTCGACGGCGACCGGGGATTCCGGCTCGTGACGTCCGAACCCACCCGCTTCGACTTCGAGATTCCCGCCCGCCCGGAGTACCTCTCCCTGGTTCGCTCGCTGGTAGTCGAGGCCGCCGAAAAGAACGCAACCGCGAGTCGGGAGCGCATCGAGGATTTCAAAGTGGCCGTATCCGAGGCCGCCACCAACGCCATCGAGGCCCATGCCCGGGCCTGTCGCGACGATTCCATCCTGATTCGCTGCACGCTTACCGACGATCTCCTTGAATTCCACATCACCGATCGGGGCTTCGGCTTCTATCCCGATCAGATTCAAGTGCTCCCCGAACCCGACGATCCCAGCCGCCTGAATTTCGAGCGGGGCTTGGGCATATATCTCATGCGAGTCCTCTCCGACGACGTTGATATCCAAAGCGGGCCCGACGGCACCGAAGTCTCGCTGTCCATTCACCTTTCCTCGGACAAGTCGAACTGAACTGAATGGGAATGAACGGCCAACTGCCCCTGTGACTGAGTACGCCGAGCCTGAAGAAGCTACGTTCGACTTCGATGGCTGACAAAAATCTTCTCAGCGATCTGACTTTTCTAGGTGGCCCCAGTCGGCTTGCCCGATTTATCGGCCGTCCTATCCACCAGTTCGCGGCCATCGAGGCCGCCGGCGGCGTCCTCATGCTCATCGCCACCGTGGTCGCCCTCGTCTGGGTCAACTCCCCCTGGCAGGACTCCTACGAAGACTTCTGGCACACCTATGTGTCGTTCTCGGTGGGCGACTACCACTTTGAGGAGGATCTCAAGCACATCGTCCAAGACGGGCTCATGGCCGTGTTCTTCTTCGTGGTCGGATTGGAGATCAAACGGGAACTGGTGAACGGGCAGCTCCGCGACCCCCGCTTCGCGGCGCTGCCCGCCGTGGCCGCCCTCGGCGGCATGGTGGTGCCCGCCCTCGTCTATTTTGCCTTCAACGCCGGCGGCCCGGGCCAGGACGGCTGGGGCATCCCCATGGCCACCGACATCGCCTTCGCCATCGGCGTGTTGTCGCTGCTCGGCAACCGCATTCCCCGTCAGATGAAGGTGTTCCTTTTGACCCTGGCTATCGTCGACGACATCGGCGCCATATTGGTGATCGCTATCTTCTACACCAGCGATCTCTCGGGCAATTGGCTGCTCACCGCGGCCATTCTGCTGGCTGGAATCCTGGTGCTTCGCCGGCTGGAAGTTTGGTATCTGCCCGTCTACCTGGTCATCGGCGTGGCCTTCTGGCTTGCCGTGCTGGAATCCGGGGTCCACGCCACCATCGCCGGGGTGATCCTCGGCCTGATCACACCGGCCAAGCCCCTCCAATCCGAAGAGGAGGCCCGCCGTTGGGCCAATTGGCTCCAGATGCAAGATGTGGTCCACCTCGACGACGTGCGCCGAGTGGGATTCCACATTCGAGAGTCGCAGCCGGTCAGCCTGCGGATCGAGGAGCTGCTCCACCCCATTGCCGGCTATATCATCATTCCCCTTTTCGCTTTGTCTGCCGCCGGGGTTGAGCTGTCGGGCGATGTGCTCTCCGATGCGGTCACCTCGCCGGTCACAGGAGGAGTGGTCGCCGGGCTGGTGGTCGGCAAGACCGCGGGCATCTCGGCATTCTCGTGGATCGCCCACCGATTGGGCTGGGTCACCATTCCAAAGTCCATGACCGGCCCCCACATGGTGGGGCTGGCCATGGTGGCCGGCATCGGCTTTACCGTGTCGCTGTTCATCTCCGGTTTGGCCTTTGACGATTCGTCCATCGCCGATGAGTCCAAGATCGGCATTCTCGTGGGATCGCTGATCGCCGCGGTCGTCGGCATGGGGATTCTGTCCCGCACCGAGCCCCCTCCCAAGTACGCCGACAAAGTCTGATCCCCGGAATTGTCGCCGCTTGGGTTTAGGGTCTGTTTGACAACTACTCCTTCTCACCCCCTAGCTTCTCCCCGTGCCCAACGCACTCGTCATCGTCGAATCGCCAGCCAAGGCCAAGACCATCGCGGGCTATTTGGGCACCGACTACGTGGTGGAGTCCTCCATCGGGCACATCCGCGATCTGCCCAGCAACGCCAGCGAGGTGCCGGCGGCCTACCGCGACGAGTCGTGGTCTCGTTTGGGAATCGACGTCGACAACGATTTCAAGCCGCTCTATGTGGTGCCCTCCGACAAGAAGGCTCAGATCCGCAAGCTGAAGCAACTGCTCAAGGAGGCCGACGAGCTCTTTCTGGCCACCGATGAGGATCGGGAGGGTGAGGCCATCGCCTGGCACCTGCTCGAGGTCTTGTCTCCCAAGACCGGCGTGAGCGTGAAGCGCATGGTGTTCCACGAGATCACCCCGTCAGCCATACGGGCGGCCATCGAATCTCCCCGAGACTTGGACCGCCGCCTCGTCGATGCCCAAGAGGCCCGACGGCTCTTGGACCGGCTGTACGGCTACGAGGTGTCCCCCGTGCTGTGGAAGAAGGTGCTGCCCCGCCTCTCTGCCGGCCGGGTGCAAAGCGTGGCCACCCGCATCGTGGTCGAGCGCGAGCGGGAGCGCATGTCGTTTGCCGCGGCCGACTACTGGAGTTTGAGCGGGGAATTCCGAGTTCTGGGGGAGCTGGAACCCGGTGATCCCTCGACCTTCAGCGCTTCGCTCACCGCGGTGGACGGCGCCAAGGTGGCCACCGGCAAGGATTTCAACCGCGACGGCCAACTCCGCAACCCCGGCGCGGTCCATCTCGACGAAGAGGCGGCCAATGGTCTGGCTCGGGGCTTGGCCGACGCCGAGATCAACGTGCGATCCGTCGAGGTCAAGCCTTACCGTCGCCGGCCCGCGGCCCCGTTCATGACGTCGACCTTTCAGCAGGAGGCCGGTCGCAAGCTGCGCCTGTCGGCGGCCATGGCCATGAGAGCGGCCCAGTCGCTGTATGAGAAGGGCTACATCACCTACATGCGGACCGACAGCACCACCTTGTCGGACACCGCCCTGCGAGCGGCTCGAGCCGCGGTCTCCGAGCGATACGGGGCTTCCTTTTTGCCCGAAGAGCCCCGCCACTATGCCAAGAAGGTCAAGAATGCCCAAGAGGCCCACGAGGCCATCCGCCCATCGGGAGACCGGTTCCGCCCTCCCGAGGAGGTCGGAAGCCAAGTGCCCAAGATGGAGGCGCAGGTTTACGAGCTGATCTGGCAGCGCACCGTGGCCTCCCAGATGACCGACACCGTGGGAGAGACCGTCCACGTCGACCTCGGTGGAGCAACTGACGATGGGCGCGACGCCGCCTTCTCGGCTGCGGGGACGGTGATCACCCACGAGGGCTTCCGCCGGGTGTACACCGAGGGCACCGACGACGAGGCCGACCAGGAAGAAGCTGAGCGGCGGATGCCCGCGCTGGTCGCCGGTGATCCGCTGGCCATAGAGGAGGTGGTGCCCGCAGGCCACACCACCCAGCCCCCGGCCCGCTATACCGAGGCATCGCTGGTGCGGAGGCTGGAAGAGCTGGGAGTCGGGCGCCCTTCCACCTATGCCAGCATCATGAACACCATCGTCGACCGGGGCTATGTGTGGAAGAAGGGCTCGGCATTGGTGCCGTCGTTCACTGCGTTTTCGGTGGTCAGCCTGCTGGAGCGGCACTTTCCCAATCTGGTGGACTACGCCTTCACCGCTCGTATGGAGGACGATCTCGACGGTATTGCCTCGGGCGACCGCGAGGCCATTCCCTGGCTGAGCCGCTTCTATTTCGGCCCGGCCGACGGCGAGCCTGACGACGAGTCCGCTCACGGGGTGGCCAAGTACGGCCTTCGCACCGCGGTGTCCGACCGCCTTGGCGACATCGACGCTAGGGCGGTCAACTCCATTCCCATCGGCGCCGACGAAAACGATGAGCCGGTGGTGGTGCGGGTAGGTCGCTATGGCCCCTATGTGCAGCGCGGCGAAGAGAGGGCCAGCCTTCCCGAAGACCTGCCTCCCGACGAGCTGACCATGGAGCGGGCCCTGTCGTTCATCACTGCCCCCTCCGGCGACCGCACCCTGGGCGACGACCCCGACAGCGGCTTGCCGGTGGTTGTGCGCACTGGCCGGTTCGGCCCCTACGTCCAAGTAGGAGAACAAACCGACAACGGCGGGGAGAAGCCCAAGCGGGCATCCCTGCTGGCCGACATGCAGCCCGAGACGATCACCCTCGACGATGCCCTCAAGGTCCTGTCGCTGCCCCGGGTGGTGGGCATCGATCCTGCCGACGACACCGAGGTGGTGGTTCAGAACGGGCGCTACGGGCCCTATATCAGCAAGGGCAAGGAGAACCGGAGCCTCGAGTCCGAAGACCAGCTGTTTTCCGTCACATTGGAGCAGTGCTTGGAGCTTTTGGCCCAGCCCCGTCGCCGACGGGGGCAAACGGCCAAGCCTCCCTTGCGGGAACTCGGTCCCGATCTGGCCACCGACAAGCCGATGGTGGTCAAAGACGGCCGCTATGGCCCTTACGTGACCGACGGCGAGGTGAATGCCTCGCTGGGCAAAGCTGATTCGGTGGAGAACCTCACCGTGGAACGGGCATCTGAGTTGCTCCAAAGACGCCGCGACCGGGTCGCTGCTGGCGGCAAACCTGCGGCCCGCCGCAAGCCCGCGGCCAAGAAGAAGCCCGCGGCGAAATCAGGGGCGGCCAAGAAAAAGCCGTCGCCTCGGTCGAGTTCGTGATTCGGTAGCTACCCTGAGCGGGTGAAGGTGGCCCGGCATGGCTTTTGAAAAGTCCTCCGCGGCGGCTTCAACCCCAATTGATCGGGTTTTCGGCAGCGCCCAGTACTTACGGCTGTGGATCGCCCAGATCTTCTCCTCCGGGGGCGATTGGCTGGCCTTGTTCGCCATTCTCATCACGGCCGACCGGGTGGGCGGCGGCACCCCGGAGGCGTCGGTGGCCTATGTGATGATCGCCCGCTTCCTTCCCGGGCTCGTTTTCGGCACCGCTGCCGGGGTACTGGTCGACCGCTGGGATCGCAAGCGGACGATGGTCGTTTGCGATCTGGGGCGGGCATTCACCCTGCTATGGCTGCCGTTTGTGGACTTTATCTGGCAGTTGGTGCTGGCCTCACTGATCCTCGAGGGCTTTGCCCTTTTGTGGGCGCCGGCCAAAGAAGCCTCGGTTCCCAACCTGGTACCCCGAGAGAAGCTGACCGGGGTCAACTCTTTGTCGCTGGTCGCCGCCTACGGCACGTTTCCGGTGGCTGCGGGCGTCTCCATTGGTTTGGCCAGCTTGGCCACGGTGATCGAGCGGATCAGCGCTGTCGACTTCTTGCGCATCGATGCGGAGTCGATGGCGTTCTATATCGATGCCGCGACCTTCGTGGCCTCAGCAGCCATTATCTCCCGGCTTGCCCTGCCTCGGGGCCCTCAAGCTGCTCAGCAGTCGGAGACCCGATCCGAGGGCTCAACCCGGGTGTGGGCGCCAGAGCAGGTGTTCAAAGATCTGCGGGACGGGTGGAGCTACATCTTCTTGAATCCCACCGTGCGGACGGTGAACGTCGCGTTGGCTGTCGGACTGATCGGCGGCGGGATGATCATCCCGCTGGGGCCGGTGTTCGCCGAAGACGTGCTCAACGTCGATGGGGGTGACGGGTTCCGTGCCTTCATGGTTGCCTTGGGAATCGGGGTGGCCATTGGAGTGGCTGGGCTTACCGTCAGGCAGAACCGCTTGCACAAGGAGCGGGTTTTTCAGGCCGCGGTATTCGGGGCCGGAGCTTGCTTGTTCGTGGCCACTTCGATGTGGTCGCTGATCGGGTCAGCTCTGCTGGTCGGCGGGCTTGGTGTTTGCGCCGGGACGGTCTACGTGTTGGGGATAACCCTGCTCCAAGAGAGCGCCACCGAGGAATTGCGGGCCCGAGTCTTCGCCGGTCTCTTCACCCTGGTGAGATCGTCGGTGATGCTCGCGCTGTTGCTCGGACCGGCCTTGGCTCTGTTCCTCAACGGGCTGTCGGACAAGTTCTTCGACAAAGATGTGAACATTCTTGGCTTTGACGTGATCATCCCCGGTGTGCGCCTCACGCTTTGGCTGGCCGCTCTTATCATGGTGGCCGCCGGGTTCTTGACCCTGGCCTCGAGGAGCTGGGCCAATGAGCGGACCACCAGCCCATGACCGGCCGCTTGATCGCGTTCGAAGGCGGCGAGGCCGTCGGCAAGAGCACCCAGGCCCGGCTGTTGGCCGAGCGGTTGGGGGCAGAATTAACTCGTGAGCCCGGTAGCACTGAACTAGGGGAACACATCCGTTCGCTGGTTTTGACCGCTACCGGTAAGCCGCTTACGCCCCGGACGGAAGCCCTCCTAATGGCTGCTGATCGGGCTCAGCACGTTGCAGAGGTGATCCGCCCTGCCCTAGAGGCTGGCAAAGATGTGGTAACCGATCGATTCATTGGGTCATCACTGGCCTACCAGGGGTTTGGCCGGGAATTGGGGGTCGAAGAAGTGCTGGCCATCTCTCAATTTGCCACTGGCGGCCTTGACTGCGATTTGGTGGTACTGCTTGAAGCAGGCGACGAGGCTGCCCAGTCTCGTTTACATCTACGACAGCGGTTTGATTTCTGGGGGGATCTGGCAAAGCCTGACGATGAGAAAATCGATTATCTATTGGCATTGCCGGATGACCGGATTGGTTCTGAAGACTTTGAATTCCACTTGCGGGTGCTCAAGGGATACCGGACGCTGGCAGAGCAGAACCCCGACCAGTGGGTGGTGGTCGACGGGAACCGTCCGGTAGACGAGGTGGCCGAGGCGGTGTATTCCGCGGTTAGGGAGCGGTTCGGTGACTGAGGCGCTCCCCGGGGTTGCCGATGTGGTCGACGATGTCTGGGCCGGGTTGCTGGGCCAGCCCCGAGCGGCCGAGATTCTGGCGTCAGCCGCGGCGCAGCCGGTCCACGCCTACTTGTTTTGCGGACCGCGGGGCACGGGCAAGCGCACCGCCGCTTTGGCGTTTGCCGCATCGCTGATCGGGGTCGACTCCCGCAGCCGCCGTCTGGCTCTGGCCGGTCGCCATCCCGACGTGTCCATCCACGAGCCCGAAGGCCGCACCCTTAGGGTGTCTGAGGCCGACGAGATCATCTTCGAGGCGTCCCGCAGCCCAGTAGAAGGCCCCCTCAAGGTGATCGTCTGCGACCGGTTCCACACCGCGGAGGCCGAAGCGGTGGCCAGCCTGCTCAAGACCATCGAGGAGCCGCCTCCCACCGCGGTGATCGTGCTGTTGAGCGAGGAGATCCCTCCCGATCACACCACCGTGGCCTCCCGCTGCGTCATCGTGGAGTTCGACCCGGTGCCCGACGACGACGTGCGCCGCATCCTCGAGCGCGAGGGGGTAAACCCCGAGGGCCTGGACGACATCGTGGTCGCGGCCGCGGGCGACGTGAGCCGGGCTCGGCTGCTGGCCGCCGACGACGGCCTCGGCGCCCGGCGACAGGCGTGGGCCGCCGCGCCGGCCCGCCTCGACGGCACTGGGGCCACGGTGTCGACTCTGGTCGACGAACTTCGGGGACTCATCGACGAGGCGCAAGCCCCGCTGTCTGCTCGCCAGCAAGCCGAGTCCGACGATTTGGCCCGCATCGAAGCCGAATTGGGCGCCCAGCGCCGCCTCAGACGGGAGATGGACGCCCGCCACCGCCGAGAACAGCGCCTGCTGCGAGCTGACGAACTGCGCTTCGGCCTGGCCACCCTGGCCGACTGCTATCGGCGGCGCTTGCCCCACGACCGAGAAGGCTCGGCTGCGGCGGCCGCCGTCGGTCGCATACGGGACGCCCACGCCTGCCTGGTAAGAAACCCCAACGAAACCCTCCTCCTCCAAGCCCTTTTCCTGTCTCTCCCCCGGCAATAGGGCTGGTAGCCTGACCACCGCGCCCGAGTAGCTCAGTCGGCAGAGCGATTCACTCGTAATGAATAGGTCAGGAGTTCGATTCTCCTCTCGGGCTCAGCGGGATCATCGGTCTGGCGGGTAGCGGCGCTGGCCGGCGGTGCGGGTCGCCGCGTCGCCCGGATCGAACACGACCCGGTTAGTAGCGGTGGTCGTCGCCGTTGTGGGCGGGCCGGATGCACTGTTTGCGGGTTCGGGGGCCGACGTGAGAGCAACGGGGCCACTCGGGCTTCCCGGGCAGTGCCGGAACGAAGGCGGTGGCCGAAGCCGCACCAGAGGCGGCGACGTTGGCGGTTTCAGCGATTTCGGCGCAGCGGGCGGCCCTGTCGGGGAGTTCTCGGCGCAGGGCGTCTACCTCGGCGTTGTCGGCGGCAGGGCCGGGGAGGGCGGTTAGGGCTGCTTCGAGGGCGCGCCCGGCGTTGTCGGCGATGCGGGTGGCGCGTCGGGCGATGTCACCGAGGCTCATGCCGAGCCGGTCGGCGGTGCGGCGGAAAGCATCGGCCGTGTCTGCGGTCTTGAGGCTGTAGTCGGTTCCGATCTTCATGGCCATCTGGGTTTTCTTCTCGAATATGCCTTTGCGGTACGGCAGCCAGGAGCAGGCGTCATAGAGGGGGGCGAGGCGCACGCCGCCGTCTCCGGCGTGGAGCACACTGAGGTTCTTGGCGTGTCCGTCGGTGCTTGCGGCCACCCATAGGAACAAGAGGATGTCGCAGAGGCGCTCGATGTTCTCAGCGGCGCGGTCGGGGTCGGCGGCGCGCAGCGCGTCGGCTATTTGTCGGGGGCCAGGGCCGCCATTGCGCTGGTACTTGCGGTGGGGGGGAACTCCGAGGGCCTGGCACATGTCCTCTTGGTGGACGCGGACCGTGCCGGCGGTGGTCCGGTCGTAGCGTTCGACGACGATGACTTCCTTCCCGGCGATGCAGCGGGTTTCGGTGCGGGCGGTCGGGATGCCGCATCCGGCGGCGGTCCGCATCGTGAGGTGCTCTACGACTATTTCGTGCGGCCAGCGATCGGGGCGGGACGCTTTGACCAAGTGGGTGGTGGGCAGCGAGCCGTGCGGCACGGCCCAACCGCCCGACGCGGTGCGGCGCAGAGCCGCTTTGGGCTGCATCCCGCCGATGCTGAACCCGGTGTCGGCACTGTCGGTCAGATAGGCCCGTCTCGCAGGGTCTGTTTCCATGCGGTCGAGCCAGTCGGCTATTTCGCCGTCGCTTATCGGGTCGGCGCCGCCCGGGTCGGCGATGAGGGCTTCGGCTTTGTCGGGCGGGCAGAACTGGACCGCTCCGGCGCAGTCGGTGCCCATCGGCCCGGCGAGCAGGCCGAGCGGGTTGTGCCGGTCGGCGTTGTGCTCAGCACAAAGGGAGTCCAGCACGGCGGGATCGTCGGGCAGGGTGCCGAGCAACCAGTTGTGCAGTTTGTCGCCTTCGGTGCCGCCACCGGCGAGCGGGACGACGAGTGACAGCGGGATGGCTGAGGCGCGGCGGTAGTCGAGGTCGTAGCGGAACGAGGTCGGTGCGCCGCCGACGTCGGCTTCGCCGGCGAATTGGCCACCAATGAGCACGGCGAGCTTCAACGGAAATCCCCAGCATCCGAGGCCGCGGGCGGTCCGGCCGGGGCGGGGGGCGGCTGGGGAGCGTCGGAGAGCGATGCCAGAGCAGCGTCGGCGTCGAACGCTGGGGAAGGCCTCCGGGCGGCGGCGAGGTCGAAGCCGAGTTGGCGGAACACGGCGAGGACCAGGCCGGCCTCCGCGGTCGGGTGGCCCTTCTCGACGGCGGCGAGCCAGCGGCGGGACACGCCGGCGGCGGCGGCGAGCTCGGCCTGGGTCTTGTTCTGAGCGGTGCGCTCTGAGCGGACGGCGAGGCCGATGTCCGCCGGGTAGCGCATCCTCACCCCGTCGATGCTCGCCCGGTTCTCACCCACACCCGAACCGTAGCACCGTTCGATAGCATTTCCCGATCGGTTATCGTACCGTGACCGACAAGTCGATGTTACCGTGCGGTGCCCCCGCCGCCCGCTGGCTAAGCAAGGGGCCAACATCTGTGCCGGTGCCGCGGTCGGCGGTTTGGTGGCTCGTGGTGCTGGTTGCAGGGGTAGGAGAGTAGTTGAGCGGGTTGGGCGGTTTGCTTTACATTGGCAGCAGTGCGTTGGTTTGAGAACAAGCGCTTGGTGAAAGCGCGAGTTGAGCAGGCAGGGTTGGCTCCTGATGGACGCTTTGGAGCCCAAGGGGCAGGAATGGCGCAGCTAACCCCCCCCCCCCCCGATAGCACGGAGTGTTCGGGATGACGAGGGGTTTGCTCTTGCGTTGTCGGGGTCTGGCGCCCCGGGGTCTGTTGTTGGTGCGGTTGGTTGTGGTGGTGGGGTTGGTTGGGTCGTTGTTGGTTGGGGTGTCGGGTGCGGCTGAGGCTCAGGTGGTGTCGGCGCCGACGCTGTTGCGTGATGAGATCGAGGAGGGCGAGTCGCGTCGTTTTGTGATTGCGGGCGTTCCTCGGGGTTATTCGCGTTATTACGTGGAGTTCAAGGCGTTGGAGGGTTATTCGGCGTCGGCGGGTGATGTGGTGTTCGAGGCGCGTGCGGATTATGTGATCTCGCCGGGGCAGTCGGGTCGGGTGGGGCCGGTGTTCGGGCGCAACGGGGGTTCGGGGACGGTGGGGTTCTTTGTGGAGGCGGTCGATGACGGGGTGGTGGATCCGGGTGAGACGTTCGGGGTGCGGTTGTGCTCGGCGTCTGATTGCGGTTCGGGTGCGGTGATCGGGGATTGGACTGTGACGATCCGCGAGCCTGCGGCGGATGTGACTTTGTCGGGGACGGGCGTGTCGGTGGTGGTGTCGGGGGGTTCGACTTCGATGTTGGAGCGGTCGGTGAGCGGCGACGGCCTCGACACCCGCGACAGTGTGACGATCACGGTGGCGTCGGCGCCGACCGCCGACATCGTGGTTGTGGGCGAGGTGGCCGAGCAGGCGCCGGTGGCGGTGGCGGGGGGCGGCACGGGCATGTTCCCGGTGGCGTGGGTGGCGAGCGAGGGGGCGGTGTTCACCACCACAGACACGTATCCGGCGTCGGTGGTTTTGGAGATCTCGGCGCGCGACAACGTGGTGGACACCGCGGGCGGGACCTTGTCGGGGACGGTGGTGTGGCGGGTGTTGGAGTACGGCGACGCGTTCACCGACGGGGAGGCGTCGACGGTCCCGGCGGCCTATACCGGCATTTCGGTGCCTGATGTGGCGTTCACGGTCACCGACGACGACCCGACTGCGGTGGAGGTGCTGGCGCTGGCGACGCCTGATGCGTCGGCGACCGAGGGGGTTCCGTCGGACACGGCGGGGTTCAGGATCAGGCTGGGCCGGGCTCTGGTGGCCGGGGAGTCGTTGACGGTGCCGGTGCAGCCGATCGGCGGGGCGCTGGGCGACGATTTCTCTTTGGCGCTGTCGGGCTCGCCGCAGGGGGTCTCCTATGCGGACGCGGCTAGCGGGTTCGGCGAGGTCACGTTCACGGGGCCGTCCGCCCGGGAGGCGGCTTTGGCGGTGGGCGCTCTGGCCGATGCCGACGACGTGAGCGAGTCGGTGCTGTTCGCGGTGGCCCACCGGTCGAACGAGGCGGGGCCGAGGTTCTTGCGGGCCGGCGACCTGGCCGGGGGGGCGTGCTCGGGGGTGCGGTGCCCGCACCACGACGGCGCGCTCGGCTCGGAGTATCGGGTGCGGTTGTGGGACACCAGCCCGGGGCTGCGCATCGCCGCGCCAGACGCGAAGGTGGCCGAGAACGGCGGCGAGCTCAGCTATTCGGTGAGTTTGGCCGCGGCGCCCGAGGCCGGGGAGACGGTGAGCGTGGCGGTGTCGAGCGGCGACACCTCGGCTTTGGCGGTGACCGCGGGCGCGTCGCTGAGCTTCACCGCCGCGGACTGGTCGACCCCCCAGCAGGTCACGGTGCAAGGCGTCAACGACGAAACGGACACCGTCGACCGCGAGGTGGCGGTGGCCCATGCGGTGTCCACCAGCGGCGGGACTTCTTACAGCACCGCGTCGGACCGCGATGTGGTGGTGAGGGTCGTCGACGACGACGCGACCACCATCACGCTGTCAGGCGGAGGCACCCACACCCTCAGCCAATACGGCTATTGGACCTCTTGGTCGCCGTCGACGGTGTTGCGCGAGGGGGACGCGTCGCGCGCTGATGTGTTGATGGTGTCTTTGAGTCGGCCGTTGGCGGCGGGCGAGTTTGTGCGGGTGCCTTTGGTGGTGCAGGCGTTCTCGAACGGGTCGCGGGTGGCCCAGCTTTCGGGGCGCGAGCCGCGCACCTCCGCGAATGTGGCGTGGCCGCCGCGGTTCAACGACCTGACGATGACGGCGTCGGGCACGGGTGTGGCGTTCGAGCACGTGGACGCGCGCACCCCGCCGGGCATCGGCTACCGGGTGGTCACCTTCGAGGGCGGCGGCGCGCAGACCGCGACGGTGCGGATGGCGTCTCGTGGCGGGTTCGACGACGGCGAGACCGCGGATGATGATTTCCGGTTCGGGATCTACCCGCTCGGCACCGCCGCGGGGGGTCCGCACGAGGCGTTGTTGGGCCAGTTGGTTGACGGGGAGGTGTCGAATTTGGGCGGCGGTGTGGAGGCGTGGGAGCCGCACACCTCCGGGGCGGGGTACCGGCTGTTCCGCATTGTCGACGACGACGACCCGGTCGTGCCGTCGGACTGGGCGCTTTTGCCCGACGGGGTCGGGCCGGGCGACAAGTTCCGCCTCATCTACGTGACCTCCGCCACGATCACAGCCGACCGCCCGAATGCGGCGTTCTACGACCAGTTCGTGCGCGACGAGATCACCGGGGACGCGCTCAGCTTCAGCGGCGTGCCGGCGCTGGCGCCGTACGCGGCGGAGTTCAAAGCAGTCATCAGCGCCAAAGGCGGCGGCGAGAGCGTCCCCCCCGACGGCGCGGCGGGCCACGCCCGCTTCGGCGCCGGGGTGCAGACATATCATGCCGACTACGCGGCGGTGAACGCCGCGGCGTACTGGGTCAACGGGGCGAAGGTGGCCGACACCACCGTCGGGGCGGGTTCCGATTTCACCGACGGCACCTGGGACGACGAGGCCAACCCCAAATACGCCGACGGCAGAGCCGCCACCGCCAGCACAACCGGCTACTGGACCGGCAGCGCCCAAGACGGCACCGCCGCCCCGACATGCTCGGCCGCAGGCCGCCCCGGCCGGCTCGTCGCCGGCGAGGAATGGGTCGCCGTCGGCAAGCTCAACGACAACGCATCCGCACCGCTGGGCGCTGCCACAACCGCCGGCACATCAACCACCGACCCTGCGTGCACCGGCGAGCGCGGCGCCCTGCCCGACGGGTCCACCGACACGCAGCCCACCAAGCCGCTGTACGCGCTGTCGAGCGCGTTCACCGTCGAGGCAGGCGTAACCGTGGAGCCCGCGTCGGCCCGAGAAGGCCAGAACATCAACTTCACCGTGAGGCTGCCCGCTGACGCCGCCTCCGCGGTGACCGTGCCCTACACCCTCTCCAACGGGCGGGGCGTGTCGCCTGACCCCGCCTACAGCGTCGCCACCGGCTCAGCCGACGGAACCTCGGCGGACTACAACAACACCTCGGGCAGCGTCACCATCGCAACCGGCAACCGCACCGGCACCATCACCGTGGCCACCACCCAAGACGACGTCTACGAAGCCGACCACTACCTCACCGTCACCCTCGGAACGCCCACCGGCGCCGACGCGCCCGCCCTCAGCGCCACCCGCGCCACCGCCGTCGGCACCATCACCGACGCAACCGACCGACCCTCCATAGGCATTCTCGGCCCAACCGCCCCCACAGTGGAAGAAGACGCCGGCACCCACACCGTCACCCTGCGCAAGACCGGCACGACGCTTCTGCCCGCCACCGTCACCTGGCACACCGCCTCCAACACCGCGATCTCCGGCGAGGACTTCGAAGGCGCCGAGCAGACCATCACCTTCGGGCCCTCAGAAACCGACAAAACCGTCACCATCGCCATCATCGACGACGAAACCCCCGAACCGACCGAGAACTTCTTCGCCCGGCTCACCGACTTCGTCGACGCCCAACGCGCCTTCGGCGTCTCAGGCGTCGTGCGCGCCCAAGCCCTCAGCATCAGGCCGAGCGACCCGCCGACCGTGTCCATCGCCGCCGCCAACCCCTCCGAGCTGGAAGGCGACTCCGCCGAGTTCACCATCACCGCCAGCGCCGCTCCCGCCTACGACATGCTGGTCTCGGTCCAGGTGGCAGAAACCGGCGCAGGCGACCACATCGCCGCAGCCGACGAAACCACCCACACGGTCACTATCGCGCAGGGCGAGACGTCTGCCGAGTTCATCGTCGCCACCCAAAACGACGACGCCCAAGAGCCCGACACCCAACTCGCCGTCACCGTCCAGGCCGCCTCCGCCGGGCAATACACCCTCCACAGCACCCACACCGTCACCATCGCAATCGAAGACAACGACGCACCGGCACCTGTGACTGTGGCGTTGTCTGCGCCGGCCGGTGATGTGGTCGAGAGCGGCGGCACCAAGGACATCACGGTCACGTTGGGCCGGGCGCTAACCGGCACCGAGACGGTCACGGTGCCGCTCACGGTGGCCGGCGCGACGGTTGCCGCCGATTTCACGCTCGGGCTGCACCCGCCGAGCCAGACGGGCGTGACGCTGGAGACCGCTGGTTCGCACAGCGCGCAGAATCCGGCCGTGAGCTTCGCCGCGGGCGCGTCCTCTGCGGTGCTGCGCTTCACTGCGGTCGCCAACACCGACCGCACCCAGCCCGCGATATCGGTGGCCTACGGCACCTCCAGCCGCGCCCCCGCAGCCGGCGGAGGCGCGGTGCTCGGCGCACTGTCGGGCAGCCCCATCACGTTCGTGATCACCGACGACGAGACCGGCACGCTCGAAGTGCCGTCCGACTGGGCCCTCAAACCGACCAATCTGGACCCGGGCGATTCGTTCCGCCTGTTCTTCGTCACCTCGGCCACCCGAACGGCCGCCTCGAGCGACATCGAGGTGTACAACGACTGGGTGCAGGAGCTGGTGGCCCGCAACAGCCCGGCCGCGTTCAAGCCCTATGGCGGGCTGGTGAAGATCATCGGCAGCACGGCCACGGTCGATGCCCGCGACAACACCGACTCCAACGTGAACTCCGACGGCGCAGGCGAGCCGATCTACTGGCTCGACGCGTCAGGCGCGGGCGCGAAGCTCGCCGACGACTACGCCGGCTTCTATGACGGCCAGTGGGACAACCGGTTGACTGCCAATATCCGTTCGGAGCTCGGGACGGTTCAAGCCCGCAACACTCACCTTTGGACCGGCAGCAGCGCTGACGGCACCGCCGCGAGCAACCGGTATCTCGGTCATGCCACGCCGCGCACCGGCCGTCTCCGCACGGCTTGGTCGCTGTCGTCAAACAACTCGGGGGCTCAGGCGAACCGGTATCCGCTGTTTGCGCTGTCGCCGGTGTTCCAGGTGGCGCAGCAGCCGACTCGTGCGGTGGAGTTGCGTGATTCCTCTGATGCGCTTCTCGGGGCCACGACGATTCTGAACAAGGGTGAGACGCTTTCGTTCAAGGTGGCGTTGGTGTCGGGTACTGGTCCTGTGACGGTGACGTTGAGTTATGCGGGCGGCACCGCTGTGAGGAACACGCATTTCACGGGGCCGCTGACGGTGACGATTCCGGCGGGCCAGTCGGAGGCGGACGCGGCGATCGTGACGCTGTCTTCGGCCCCGCCGAGCGACACCATAGTCCTGCAGATAACGCCGTCGGCGCCTGCCGGGTTCACGGTGCGGCCGGCTCGCCACGATGTCATCATCCGCGATCTGTCGGTGAAGGTGGGGCTGGATCGTGACGACGACGCAGCCGATGAGGCTTCGGTGCTGGAGGCGACCACGGCTGCTGAAAAATACCGCAATGCGGTGTTCGAGGTGAAACTCAGTCGTGCGCTGAAGGTGGGCGAGCGGGTGGACGCGCCGTTGATGGTGTCGGGGGTCTCGACGGATGATTATTCGCTGTCGCTGGCAGCCGGCGACGGGGTCAACACCGGAGTGAGCTTGGAGGACCCGGCCACGCTGGCGCCGACCGTGAGCTTCCAAGGTGTGGGGGCGCAAACCGCCACGTTGGTGTTCACGGCTGCGGCTGACGGCGTCGACGAGGGTGCGGAGACGGCGACCGTCGCGTTGGGCAATCGCGCGGCGTTCGCGGCCGACACCGACACCAATGTGACCACCGGGGTGGTGCCGATTCCAAGGCGCTCGTCGGCGACGGTGGGGATCGTGAGTTCCGAGGACACGCCCGTGTTGTCTGTCGCGGCAGAGTCGGCGTCGGTTGTGGTCGGCGATGCGGCGGTGTTCGTGGTGTCGGCGAGCCCGATGCCGGCCGCTGATCTGGCAGTGGTGTTGAGGGTGGCCGAGACCGGGGGCCATGTTGCGTCGCGACGTACGGGCGACAAGACGGTGACGATCTCAGGGGGCAGCGGCACAGCCCGCCACAATGTGGGCACTTTTGTTGCGGCGAACCTCGCGCAGGGATCGGTGTCGGCCACGATCCAGCCCGGCGCGTACGCGATCGGGTCGCCGAATACGGCGACGGCGGCGTTGGTGCCGGAAATCGACGCGACGATGCGCAAGGCGGCAGTGGTCACAGTCGGCGAGGCGTCGGGCCATCAGGACGTCGAGATTGCCTTGGGGCGTACGCTGGCGGGCAACGAGACGATCACGGTGTCGCTGTCGGTGACCGGCGTCACCGCCGCCGACGACTTCACGCTCGCGTTGCAGCCGCTCACCCAGACGGGTGTGACGCTGCTGACCTCGGGTGCGCACAGCGTCCAGAACCCGGCGGTGCGGTTCGCGGCCGGTGCGAGAACTGCGACGGTCCGGTTCAGCCCGGTCGACAACGATGTGCGCTCGCAGCCGTATGTGACGATTACCGTGACGGGCGGCACTGCGACGGGCGGGGTGGCGTTCGGCGAGGCACACGGCGGTGCGGTGCGGTTTGTGGTCGTCGACGACGAGGCCGGCGACGTGGTTGTGCCCGCTGATTGGCCGCTGGCGCCGAGCGGGCTGAGCGGTGGCGACTCGTTCCGGCTGTTGTTCGTCACGTCGCAGGTCCGTAACGCTGACTCGGCCACTATCGGCGATTACGACTTGTTCGCCCAGTCGCTGGTGTCGCTCGGCCACACCGCGGTAGTGCCGTACGCAGGCCTGTTCAAGGTGGTGGGCAGCACCCCGACGGTCGACGCCCGCGACCACACGGCCACCACATTCACCCCCGCCGACAAGGGCGACCCGGTGTATTGGCTCGCCCCCACTGCCAACACCGCCAAGGCAGCCGACGACTACGAAGACTTCTACGACGGCGGGTGGGCCAATGAGAACGCCCCCCGCGACGAGTCCGGCGCCGCGGCCACCGTCAACACAGGCGGCTATTTCACCGGCTCGGACACCGACGGCACTGCCGCCAGCGGCGCCGAACTCGGCGCTGCCGGCGCCGGAGTCCGAATCGGCAAGCTCAACGACAGCGGCGCCGGTGTCGGCCCGCTCAGCGCCGCAACCCAGACCGTCGCCAAGGGTTCCGCGCGGCCCCTCTACGCCCTGTCGCCGGTGTTCACCGTCTCGCCGGGGCCGGAGATCTCGATCACCGCGGGCACGTCGCCGGTTACTGAGGGCACAGCGGCGTCGTTCACGGTGATGGCCGACTCCGCGCCGGGCGCGAATCTGACGATCAACCTGAGCGTGGCTGAGACCAGTACCGGTGGCGGCGATTTCGTGGCCACCGGTGATGAGGGTTCGGGCAAGTCGGTGACGATTCTGGCGGGCCAGACCACCGCGACGTTCACAGTGGCGACCACCCAGGACACGGTCGATGAGCCTGATGGTGGTGTGTCGGTGACAGTCGAGGCCGGTTCGGGCTACACGCTGAGCGCTTCGGACTCGTCGGATTCGGTTGTGGTGTCGGACAACGATTCGTTGTCGTTGACTCTGTCGCGCGATGCCGGAGCGAGCATCGACGAGGGCGCATCTACGGGCTACACCCTCACGCTGAGCCGGGCGTTGGGGGCCGGCCAGAGCGTGACCAAGATGTTGACGACGGGTGGCACGGCCACCTGGTGGGACGACTATCGGCTGGAGTGCCCCAATCCGGCGCCCAGCGGTGTGGTGTGCTCGATGACCCAGGCCACTCGGCTGGTGCAGCTCTCCTCGAGTTTCGCGGGCACGTCGCTGGCGTTGACGTTGACGGCGCAACATGACGCGGATGCTGATGACGCCGAGACGGTGGATCTGGGCTTGTCGGCAGCGGGGTACGGGGGCACCTACGCAGATGGAACGCCCCGAGACATTGATAATGCGGGGTCTCTGACCATCAACGACGCGGTGGGTGTGACCCTGTCGGCGCCGTCGGGTGATGTTGCGGAGGCTGCGGGCACCAAGGATGTGACCGTCACGTTGAGCCGGGCACTGACGGGCTCAGAGGTGGTGATCGTGCCGTTGGCGGTGACCGGGGCGACGGTGACCGACGATTTCACGTTCGGTTTGCAGCCGTCGGTCCAGTCGGGTGTGACGCTGGTGACCGCGGGTTCGCACAGCGCGCAGAACCCGGCGGTGCGCTTGGCGGCGGGCGCGTCGTCGGCGGTGCTGCGGTTCACCGCGGTCGCGAACTCGGTGCGGACCCAGCCGTATGTGACCATCGCCTATGGGAGCGCTGGGCGTGTGCCTACTGGGACTGGTGTGACGCTAGGCGAGCCGGCGGGCGGGCCGGTGTCGTTCGTGGTGACCGACGACGAGACCGGCGACATCGTGGTGCCGGGCGATTGGCCGTTGTTGCCGATGGCAGTGAGCCCGGGCGGGGATTTCCGGGTGCTGTTCGCCACGTCGGGAACACGCGACGCGACATCGGCCGATATCGCCGATTACGACGATTTCGTGCGGTCGCATGCGGCGATGGGTCACGCCGACGTGGTGCCCTATGCCGGGTTCTTCCGGGTGCTGGCTAGCACCGCGGCCGTCGACGCCCGCGACCACAACGACGCGAATCCGACTTCCGACGGGACGGGGGAGCCGACCTACTGGTTGCGGCCGACCACCTCGACGGTACATCAGGTGGGCGGCAACTACACGAATTTGCTTGATGGTGCTTGGGAGAACGAGGGCGGGGTGACCGACGAGTCCGGCGCCGCGGTGTCCGTGAACGCCGCGGGATACTGGACGGGCACCTTCGACGACGGAACCGGGTTCACCGGCCGCGAGCTGGGCGCAGGGTCGGGTTCGTCCACGGTCGGCATTGGCAAACTCAACTCGGGCACTGCCGGCGAGAACCCGTTCCGGGGCGGCATTCTGGCGCGCACCACCGAGTTGCCGTTCTACGCGCTGTCGCCGACGTTCACAGCGGGTGCGGCTGTTGTGGTTGCGGGGGTGTCGATAACAGAGACGAGCGGCTCGACGTCGGTGACCGAGGCGGCGGCGGGCCGCACCGATACCTACTCGGTGGTGTTGGACACCGAGCCGACTCATGCGGTGATGGTGACGGCCACGTCTGCGACGCCGGCGGCGGCGACGGTGAGCACCGGGGGCGGGTCGGCGGGGGCGTCGGTGACGTTGACGTTTTCGACGTCGAATTGGGACATGGCGCAGACGGTGACGGTGCACGGGGTGGACGACAGCGACGATCAGGGGGCGTCGCGCATGGTGGTGATCTCCCATGCGGCGACGTCGACTGACACCGACTATGTGATCGCCGATGCGGGGTCGGTGGACGTGACGGTGGTCGATGACGACGCGACGGTGGTGTCGTTGGGGGTGAGCTCGTCGTCGGTGGCCGAGGGCGCGTCGGTGTCGGTGTCGGTGTCTTTGTCGTCGGCGGCGCCGACGGGGGGCGTGTCGGTGCCGGTGCGCCGCCGGGCTGCGGGCTCTACGGCTGGGACGGGCGATTACACGCTGGCCGCGTCGGTGTCGGTGGCGGCGGGGTCGTCGTCGGGTTCGGCGACGCTTATGGCGGTGAACGACAGTATTGACGAGGGCGCGTCGGAGACGCTGATTATCGAGCTGGGAGCCCTGCCGTCGGGCTATGTGGCGGGCACAACGGCGCACCAGACCATCACCATCGCCGACAACGATTCCGCCGGGGTGACGATCTCAGAGACGAGCGGCTCGACGGCGGTGACCGAAGCTTCGGGCGGGCCGAACTCCGACACCTACACAGTGGTTTTGGACACCCAGCCGACCCATGAGGTGACGGTGACGGTCACCGCGGGAGCAGGGGTGCTGGTGGACGGCCCCGACCCGGGCTCGACGGGCACCCGGGTGGAGACGCTGACGTTCTCGACGGCGAACTGGAACAGTTCCCAGACCGTGACGGTGTACGGCGATGACGACAACATCGACCAGGCCACCACCCGCACGGTGACGATCACCCACGCGGCGTCGTCCACCGACACCAACTACGGCAGCTCGCAGAACATCGAAAACGTAGACGTGACCGTCACCGACAACGACTCCGCCGGGGTGTCGATCTCAGAATCAAGCGGCTCGACGTCGGTGACCGAAGCTTCGGGCGGGCCGAACACTGATACTTACACGGTGGTTTTGGATTCGCAGCCGACGCATTCGGTGATGGTGACGGCCACGTCGGGCACGCCGGCGGCGGCGACGGTGAGCACCGGCGGCGGCACAGCCGGCGCGTCGGTCACTTTGACGTTCTCGACGTCGAATTGGAACAGCGCCCAGACGGTGACGGTGCATGGGGTGGACGACAGCGACGATCAGGGGGCGTCGCGGATGGTGGCGATCTCCCACGCGGCGACGTCTACCGACACGGATTATGTGATCGCGGATGCGGGGTCGGTGGACGTGACGGTGGTCGATGACGACGATCCGGCCCCGAGTGATGTGTTGGTGACTTTGGGGGTGAGCGCCTCGTCGGTGGCCGAGGGGGCGTCGATTATGGTGACGGTGACGTTGGCGTCGCCGGCGCCGGTCGGGGGTGTGGTGATACCGGTGCAGCGCCGGGCTACGGGCTCGACGGCTGGGACGGACGATTACACGCTGGCCGCGTCGGTGTCGGTGGCGGCGACGATGTCGTCGGGTTCGGCGACGCTGGCCGCGACCGACGACGACATCGACGAGGGCGCCTCGGAGACGCTGATTATCGAGCTGGGCGCCCTGCCGTCGGGCTATGCGGAGGGCACAACGGCGCACCAGACGATCACCATCACCGACAACGACTCGGCGGGGGTGTCGATCACAGAGACGAGCGGCTCGACGTCGGTGACCGAAGCTTCGGGCGGGCCGAACACTGATACTTACACGGTGGTTTTGGATTCGCAGCCGACGCATTCGGTGATGGTGACGGCCACGTCGGGCACGCCGGCGGCGGCGACGGTGAGTGCGGGGGGCGGGTCGGCTGGGGCGTCGGCGACGTTGACGTTCTCGACGTCGAATTGGGACATGGCGCAGACGGTGACGGTGCATGGGGTGGACGACTCGGCGGATCAGGGGGCGTCGCGGATGGTGGCGATCTCCCATGCGGCGACTTCGACTGACACCAACTATGTGATCGCCGATGCGGGGTCGGTGGACGTGACGGTGGTCGATGACGACGATCCGGCGCCAAGCGATGTGGCGGTGTCGCTGGGGGTGAGCGCCACGTCGGTGACCGAGGGCGCATCGGTGACGGTGTCGGTGACGTTGGCGTCGCCGGCGCCGGTCGGGGGTGTGGTGATACCGGTGCAGCGCCGCGCGACGGGCTCGACGGCTGGGACGGACGATTACACGCTGGCCGCGTCGGTGTCGGTGGCGGCGACGATGTCGTCGGGTTCGGCGACGCTTATGGCGGTGAACGACAGTATTGACGAGGGCGCGTCTGAGACGCTGATTATCGAGCTGGGAGCCCTCCCGTCGGGCTATGCGGAGGGCACAACGGCGCACCAGACGATCACCATCACCGACAACGACTCCGCCGGGGTGTCGATCACAGAATCGAGCGGCTCGACGTCGGTGACCGAAGCTTCGGGCGGGCCGAACTCCGATACCTACACAGTGGTGTTGGACACCCAGCCGACCCATGACGTGACCGTGACGGTGACCGCGGGGGCCGGGGTGCTGGTGGACGGCCCCGACCCGGGCTCGACGGGCACCCGGGTGGAGACGCTGACGTTCTCGACGTCGAACTGGAACAGTGCCCAGACGGTGACGGTGTACGGCGACGATGACAACATCGACCAGGCCGCCACCCGCACGGTGACGATCTCCCACGCGGCGTCGTCCACCGACACCAACTACGGCAGCTCGCAGAACATTGCAGACGTGGACGTGACCGTGACCGACAACGACTCCGCCGGGGTGTCGATCTCAGAATCGGGCAGTTCGACGTCGGTGACCGAGGCGGCGGGGGGCCGCACTGATACTTACACGGTGGTGTTGGACACCCAGCCGACTCATGCGGTGATGGTGACGGCCACGTCTGCGACGCCGGCGGCGGCGACGGTGAGTGTGGGGGGCGGCACAGCCGGCGCGTCGGCCACTTTGACGTTCTCGACGTCGAATTGGAACAGCGCCCAGACGGTGACGGTGCACGGGGTGGACGACTCCGCCGATCAGGGGGCGTCGCGCATGGTGGCGATCTCCCATTCGGCTACGTCGACCGACACCGACTATGTGATCGCCGATGCGGGTTCGGTGGACGTGACGGTGGTCGATGACGACGCGACGGTGGTGACGTTGGGGGTGAGCTCGTCGTCGGTGGCCGAGGGCGCGTCGGTGTCGGTGTCGGTGTCGTTGTCGTCGGCGGCGCCGACGGGGGGCGTGTCGGTGCCGGTGCAGCGCCGGACGGCGGGCTCGACGGCTGGGACGGGCGATTACACGCTGGCCGGGTCGGTGTCGGTGGCGGCGGGGTCGTCGTCGGGTTCGGCGACGCTTATGGCGGTGAACGACAGCATTGACGAGGGCACCTCAGAGACGCTGATTATCGAACTGGGCACTCTGCCTACGGGCTATGTGGCAGGCACCACGTCGCACCAGACGGTCACCATCACCGACAACGACTCCGCGGGGGTGACGATCACGCAGTCGGGCGGTTCGACGTCGGTGACCGAGGCGTCGGGGGGCCGCACTGATACTTACACGGTGGTTTTGGATTCGCAGCCGACGCATGCGGTGATGGTGACGGTGACGTCGGGCACGCCGGCGGCGGCGAGGGTGAACGGGCCGGGCGGCACGCCGGGCGCGTCGGCCACTTTGACGTTCTCGACATCGAACTGGAGCACCGCGCAGACGGTGACGGTGACCGGTGTGGACGACAACATCGACCAGGGGGCGTCGCGGATGGTGACGATCTCCCACGCCGCGTCTTCGACCGACACCAACTATGTGATCGCCGATGCGGGTTCGGTGTCGGTGACGGTGACCGACGACGATTCCGCGGGGGTGACGATCACGCAGTCGGCCGGCTCGACGGGGGTGACCGAGGCGTCGGGGGGCCGCACTGATACTTACACGGTGGTGTTGGACTCGCAGCCGACCCATGCGGTGATGGTGACGGTGACGTCGGGCACGCCGGCGGCGGCGAGGGTGAACGGGCCGGGCGGCACGGCGGGCGCGTCGGCGACGTTGACGTTCTCTACGTCGAATTGGAGCACCGCGCAGACGGTGACGGTGACCGCGGTGGACGACAGCATCGATCAGGGGGCGTCGCGGATGGTGTCGATCTCCCATGCGGCGTCTTCGACCGACACGGATTACGCCATCGCGGATGCGGGTTCGGTGTCGGTGACGGTGACCGACAACGACTCGGCGGGGGTGACGATCACGCAGTCGGGCGGTTCGACGGGGGTGACCGAGGCGTCGGGGGGCCGCACTGATACCTATACGGTGGTGTTGGATTCGCAGCCGACGCATTCGGTGATGGTGACGGTGACGTCGGGCACGCCGGCGGCGGCGAGGGTGAACGGGCCGGGCGGCACGGCGGGCGCGTCGGCGACGTTGACGTTCTCTACGTCGAATTGGAGCACCGCGCAGACGGTGACGGTGACCGCGGTGGACGACAGCATCGATCAGGGGGCGTCGCGGATGGTGTCGATCTCCCATGCGGCGTCTTCGACCGACACGGATTACGCCATCGCGGATGCGGGTTCGGTGTCGGTGACGGTGACCGACGACGACTCGACGGTGGTGTCGTTGGGGGTGAGCTCGTCGTCGGTGGCCGAAGGCGCGTCGGTGACGTTGACGGTTTCTTTGTCGGCGGCGGCGCCTCCAGCAGGCGCGGTGGTGCCGGTGCAGCGCCGGGCGTTGGGCTCGACGGCGGTGGCGGCCGATTACACGCTGGCCGCATCGGTGACGGTGGCGGCGGGGTCGATGTCGGGGTCAGCGACGCTGGCGGCGACCGACGACAGCATCGACGAGGGGGCCTCTGAGGTGTTGGTGGTGGAGTTGGGGACCCTGCCCGCGGGGTTTGTGGCCGGTGTTCCGGCGTCTGTGGCGGTGACGATTGTCGATGACGACGATCCCCCGGCGGTGCCGGGCGGGGCGGTGCCGGTGGTGAGTGTGGCGGGGGGGCCTGGGGTGGAAGAGGGCGCGGCGGCGGTGTTCACGCTGGCGGCGTCGCCTTTGCCGGCGGTGCCGGTGGTGGTGACTGTCAACGTGGTGGAGCAGGGCAGATACCTGCTTGGGGCCCAGGGGCCGTACAAGGTTACGGTCGGCTCGTCGGGCATGGCGACGCTTAGCGTGGACACTGACGATGACAGTCTTGACGAGGGGGACGGGACGATTCGGGCGGTTGTGGTAGACGGTCCGGGTTATGCGGTTGACGCCGACGCGTCGCAGGCGTTGGTGGTGGTGAGCGACAACGACGACTTCCCGACGGTGGCGCCGATAAGCGTGGTGTTCGACGTGATCGACTCGGCGTTGGTGGAGGGAGACAGCGCCGAGGCGGGGTCGGTGGAGGTGCGGTTGAGCCGGTCGCTGGCGGCGGGCGAGACGCTGAATGTGGATCTGGACCGCGCCAACGTGGATGCCGGGGTGTGGGCGTTCGCTCTGGCCGGGCCGGCGGCGGGGGTTTCCTACGACGCGTCGGCGGCGCGGTTGACGTTCGCGGGACCCTCAGCGCCCAGGGTGGCGACGGTGGCGGTGACCGCGGCGGCGGGATCGGTGGACGGCTCTGTTGGCGGTGCGCGGGCGGTGCCGTTCGCGGTGGCGTCGGTGTCGGGCGTGGAGGGGGCGCAGGGCCAGATAGGCGACGAGCACGCCCAGACGCTCCACATCGCCGACAGCGCGGCCGCCGGGCCGGTGCTGGACCTGTCGGCGCACGCCAACCAGGACAGGATCGAAGAGGGCGGCATCCTAACTGTGGTGTTCACGCTGTCTGAGGAGCGTACAGTGCCGACGGTGGTGCGCTTCGAGGTGGCCGGGTGGGGCCAGTATCCCACCCAGCCCGGCGATCTGGGCGACCCGTGGCCCGCCAAGTGGATCGCGGCGGACAGCCAGTGGGAGCTGGTGATCGCCGCGGGCAGCCTATGGACCAGCGCGACGCTGGAGGTCCTGGACGACCAGGTTCCCGACGGGGACAAGATATTCGCGGTGCGCATCGCCAGCGTGTCCCAAGGAGTGCGCGTCGGCCGCGCCGAGCGCGTCATCATCGCCCGCGACACCCTCCCAAACCCCGAGATAGTGATGCGCTACCGGGCCGTGTTCGACAACGACGCCATCGCAGCCGCCGCGCACCCCGACTGCGCCGGCGACGACACCGCCACCACACAGGCCACCTACACCGTGCGCCTGAACAAACAGCCCGAGCCCGGGCGCACCGTGTACATCGACGTCTTCGACCGCGCCGACCTCACCCGCAAACAGATCAAAGCCATCACCGACGACCTCGGCCGCAGCGCCTTCAACTTCAACGCCCCCCACAACGCCGCCACCATCGAAAACAACTGGACCAACAGCCTGCGCCTATGGTTCAACCACGACAACTGGGACCAACCCCAAACCATCACCGCCACCATCGCCTGCGCCGCCGCCCAAACCGGTCCCGCGCAGATCTGGCACCGCACCCAAGCCCACCCCACCCCCCGCGACCCGCTCGTCTACCGCCAAATACTCATCGAGCACCCCGAACACGGCTGGATCAGAGCAGCCCAACAAATCCCCCCGCCCACCACCCACCAACCCATCACCATCACCACCACCGGCTAACACCCCGATGGCGCGTCGCCCGAAAACGGCTACCGGCTAGGAATCGTCCAGCAGCCTCACGGGGAGCATGGTCTGCGCCCCCGACATCAGGGCGAGTCGAGGGGCGGGAGGTAGGTATCGCCGACGGTGCGGCCGCCGTTGCCGTTGGGCCGGTTGAGTCTGCCTTCGAGCGCATTTTGGGCTAGTCGGTTGGCGCCGAACATCGACGCGATAGCCAGACCGCCGATGTGGTCCGAGAATGCCTTGAGGTCACCCTCGTCGGCTGCCTCGAGAGCGTCGATGTACTCGGGCTTCTGCACGGCGGCGATCACCGGCGGCGGCAGCGACCGCTTCAGGTACGCCCAGGCCATCAGCAGGCGCGACACCCGTCCGTTGCCGTCCTGGAAGGGATGGGTGCGCACGAAGCGATGGTGCAGCCACGCCGCTTCCACGTTCACCGGGTAGTTGCGCCCGGCGATGTCTTCGTAGAGCGCCAACAGCCTCTCCATCTCCGGCGGCACCTGCTCGGGCGGGCAGTACTCATGCACATGTCCGTCTTGGCGGCGCGGGTTGTTGGGCCTGATCTTCCATCGGCCCTTGGTTACGAACGGCACGGCCACACGCCGCCCCATCGGATCCAGGCCGGTGACTGTCTCCTGATGGCGGGTCAACAGCTGATGCCAGCTCTTGATCATCGACTCCGACAGTGCCCGGCCGCTGGCCACGTCGGTGAACACCATGTCCAAGGCGGCCTCCTGATCGGCGAGCAAGCCTCGGATCGTCGTGTCGTCGAGCGACTCGTAGGCGTGGGCCCCCACCACCCCGCCGAGCCCCTCGGCCACAAGCTGCTCGGTGACGCCGCGCCGCAGCGTGTACAGCCCCTCGATCTGCCCGGTCTCGATGGCGAACGCCCGGTTCCGCTCCCGCAGCCATCCCTGCACGAAGCGCTCCTTGGCCTCGTCTGTCTTCAGCCCGGCACGCAGCCGCGCCCACTCGGACTCCAGCTCAGCCTGGCCCGCGAGCGCCCAGCCTTCGGCGTCCTCAGGCATCCCCTTGATAGGCGTCCACCTCCAAGGTGTCTCATTGCGCATGACCCCAGCCTACGCGGCACGCACCAGCCCGACCCCGGGGCGAGCGCGCTTCAGTCCCCCAAGGCCGAGCGAATGGCCGGCAAGAAAGGCAGGACTGTGCCATGACCGATTAGAGGCCGATCCAGGCTGAGGCTTTATATGCCAGGGTTTTGGATGTAGGTTCTACGGCGTGAGACGGCCGAGATCCGGGGCGGCGCCCGGGGGACGGGGGGCTCGCCGCCTAGTCCTACTGACGATCACGGCGTCAGCGGTCATCGCGAGCGCTTGCGGCGCGGAGTTGTCCTCTGGGTCGGTGGTCTCTTCGGAGCCGGTTGCGGCGGCTTCGGTGCCTTCGGGCGCGGAGTTGTCCTCTGGGTCGGTGGTCTCTTCGGAGCCGGTTGCGGCGGCTTCGGTGCCTTCGGGCGCGGAGTTGTCCTCTGGGTCGGTGGTCTCTTCGGAGCCGGTTGCGGCGGCTTCGGCGACTGCAGTGTCGTTTGCTCCGCAACCCCACGTGATGCTCAGCGTCGTGCTCGTCACCGAGGACTGGATGCCCTTCAGCCACACCGACGGGTGGGCAGCGATGGTTGAGGTGCGGGAGAGCGCGGCGCTCAGATTCTACGAGGCGGCGATTTGGGAGGAGACCGCTTCGGTGCATCTCTACGCTTTCACCAATGAATTCGACCCCTATTTCGCGCTCAGGGAGCAGCCCTCCGATGCTGAGGCGATCGCCTACCGGGAGCAGCACGCGATCAGCGTGCACAACGGGATGCCCGAGGAGGAGTCGTCCGGGGCGCGCAGCGCCTTTCTGCGCGGCGTCTTCGAGGACTTCGCGTCCATCTTGGTGAAGCGACATCCCGAGGCGGAGCACCATCTGATGTACAGTGGCCACGGCGGCCCAACGGGAGACCTGTTTGCACGACAACTCCAGCGCGATGACGCGGCCGCGTTCTTGTCGACATGGACGCGGCTGTTGGACAGGCCCCTAGGGGTCATCGACATGGGCGGGCCCTGCAACAAGGGCTCATACGAAGATCTTGCCAACTTCTGCAGATACACGCGCTACTACGTTGGCTCCGACCGTGCCAATGGCGGATACGAGTTGGATGACTGGACGTTCGAGAAGCATCGGGAGACGGAAGCGCCCATCCAGTACCACAGAATCCTCGCCGGGAACGCCTCGCTGGAGGACGCGCTCGTCGAACGTGTCGACCTGAGCCGGACGCGCTACGAGTACGCGCGAAACAACCAGACCGAGAATCGATGGGAGCAGTCCAGCTACCTCTACTCCTGTGATGGCTTCAAGGATTTCAGTTCCGCCTTCGAGGCCTACATCGCCGAGACAGTCTTTCCCGCTCCCGCGACCTATGACCTCAAGCGGCTGATGGTCGAGCAGAAGGTGCCGCCCAACCTGCTTGAACTTTTCGACGACATCTTCGTCCACTCCGTGGACAACCGCGACTTCTTCGAGTGGCGAGCCGTCGCCAACGGCCTGATCACGCCGGAGACGCGACTCCGGCACTGAGCGCGCCGACCCGACTGCGGAGGCCGGCTCCGAGAGTAGGGTGCGTATATGGACAGCCTTAGCCTCAGGCTGTTCCTCATCAACGGCGGCTACCCGCTCATCTCCTACAGCGTCATCGGCATCCTGCTCAGAGTCTGGACATAGCCGCGGCTGCCTGCGGCCCGCCCAGGGGTGGCGGTATACAATCCAGCCACCAGAGGCGACGGGGAAGGATCGCTGCGTGGCCACGGACTAGTGACATCCAACCATGACATGATCTTGCTCTGCGCCGAGAGCCAGCAGACGGTGATTTGGATTGACCCGAGAGGCCGCCAATTCAGCCGCGAAGCTCGTGTCTTGCTCGTGTTCAAGAACATCTCTGACTGGGAAGAAAGGCTCATTCAGGCCACTGGCCCAGTGTGCTTGAAGGCCTTGCGGACCAAGACCACGACGCTAAGCCTGAATGAAGCGGGCAGTTTGGCTCGACAGCGCATGCGCCGCATCTCCGCGGCCAGGCGTCAAAGAGGGTCGAAGAAACCACTGGGGCCTCTTATGAGGGGAGAGGTCAACTGAGGGGCCGCTTCGCGGCCCATGGTCTGCCGCCTGGTGTGGCCGTCCCTACTATGTGGCGAGTCTTTTGCCGGTTCTTCGTCGTTTGGCGGGCTTCGGGCTGCTGGTGATGAGGCGGGCTTGGGACTGCTCATAGAGGGCGAGGAGGTGTTCGAAGCGGTCACGTTCTGAGGAGAACCCGGAGCGTTTGTAGAGCCTGTCTGTTTCCCGGTCGAGCTTTTGGTGGGCGCGTCGCAGGTCCGGGGGCATCAGGTCGGGGTCGTAGAGGTTCTCGAGGGTGGCGCCGGGGTGGTTGCTGCGGGCGTCGAGTACCTCTTGCGCTGCGGCTTCTAGCTCAGGGAAGTCCTGGATACTGGCGTTGGTGTATCCGGGCGGGGTGGGCGAACGCGATCTCCAGTCCGAGCCGGTCGAACATGGTCGGCCACAGCAGAGCCGGCTGCTCGCCTTGGGTGATGGAGTTCGTCGCCAGGAGGTGTCAGGTGGTCTGTGTAAGGCGGGGTGGTGGTGGTCATGTTAGTTAGTGGGCAGTCGCCCTGGGATTCTGCCGCGTCTCCGCTCATACGGAATCAGGCTACAACGCACGCGGGACTGCTACGAGATATGGCGCCGACCTCGGCAAAGCGCTTCTCGATTGAGCTTCTGCCGGTTCTCTGGCCGCGTGCTCGCTTCGTCCTGCTAACTCGGACGGCAAAGCCCGAGGGCGAGTTCGCCGCACTTCCCGCAGGAATCTCCTGGATCGGCTAGCGGACCGCCACCGCGAAGGAACTTGCAATATCGGCCGCCATGCCCACCGTGGCGAGGGATGCGTTCTTGCATGAGCGGTATAGTGGCCACATGGCCAAATCGGAGAGCGCCGAAGCGAGAGACTGGATCGTCGGACTCGAACCAGGCACATGGTTCTGGAGCCGCGACGTTCCCGGCCGCCGCGAGATCGTCCACCCAATCCTTTGCCGCATCCGAGACGACAAGTCGAACGGTGTGCTGCGGATCGCCAAAGGCCTCTACTGGCGCGGCTGGCCTGAAGGCCACGACTACGCATCTATGCCGCCCAACTACACCATCGGTGCCCTCTTGTTGGCAGGTCCAGGGGCAGGCCTCGCCGACTGGGATGCCCTCAACACACTTCGGTGGAGCACCCAAGTTCCCTGCAAAGCCCTGATCAGCACACTGGGCACCCCTCCGAAGCCGCCTCATCCGACCGTGGTCTACATACCCAGAAAAAATCAGCGGCGATCCGAGCTGAACTGGACCGAGGTCACGATATTGGAAGCTGTCAGCGTGTGCTGGATGACAGAGGAGCCTTGGCATGAGTGCCTTGAAAGGTTCCGCAACGGCATCTCCATGGGACGCCTTCGATGGCAAGCACCCATACGCGCCGACAAGCTCGAATGGGCTGCTGAGACTGATGATGGCGCAACAGTGGAAACACTGCACATGGTTCAAGAAATCTCGTCGGCGGTCGCCGAGATGGCGGACGTTTGATGTCCCAGATATGCGGTTCCACAAACACGGTTGACGGGAAGCCGTGTCAGAACCCTGCTCAAAGCTGCAATATCCAACACAGGGGTGGCAGGCATACGAGCACCAGCGGCATTGCGGACGCAACAGCCCCGCTTGGCCACTCCATAACCCTCGACGGGGCACCCATAACCCTCGACCAGGCACCCGTAGGAGTTTCACGGGGGACTCGCGGGTTGGCCGGCAGCCCAGGCGAGTTCAATAAGTTGCTCAGCACTGCCGCGGCTTCGCTCGGTCTTGTGCCTGGTTCAATCGTTCAGGACTACTGGCTTACTGCATGCCTCCACAATCTCTCCGAGTCTGGTTCTCCCCACGGGATGCAGGTATTCAGGGAATTCAAAGGCCAGCGAGAACCGAGCGCTACCTGCTTGTTCACTGGGGGCACGTCCTTGGTCTCAGCATGGGACATCACTGAGCGCTACTCCGAAGACCTCGACCTCCTCGCGGCTGACCTTACAGGTGGCGCGATGAAGGAAACCTTGCGGAAAGCCAGGTCGCAAATCTCGAACTGGGTGAAGGAACCACTCGGCCAAACTGAATTGGCCGTCAGGCAGGACGATGACCGGAAGAAGGGCTACAGGAAGATGTGGCTGCCTGTAGGTCGAGAAGAGGCGTTTTTGAAAGTTGAGATCGCCTCGGAGGCGGTCGCCGGCGACTTGCAGGAGAGCCGCCCCATCGTCTCGCTCATGGGCCGCTCCGCGACAGAACAACAACTATCCCAATACCCTGAGCTGGGCGGCTTTGAGTTGCTATGCACGAAGCCCGCGTACACAGCGGCGAACAAGCTCGACGCCCTGCACCGCCGGGCCGTCAACGGCCATTTCCGTGGTCTCGCTGCGAGGATCCGCGACCTCTACGACCTCGCCATGATCGCCCGGTCCGAGAACGCCGAGCACGCCAGACAGCGTTTGCCCGAACTCGCGGACGCGGCGGCCCACTCGTTCGGGAGGCGCGATGACTCCGTGCCCAGGCCAGACAAGGGCTACGCGGACAGCATCCTGTTCAGAAAAGGCTCCGAGGCACAGGGCCATCTCGAAAAGGCATACCCGAGTCTCGCCAATTTCGTATGGGGGAATTTGCCGCCGTTCGGCGAAGCGCTGGAGTTGGCAGCGAGCCTTGACGACCACGCCTGACTTGCCTCCCTCGCCCGCTGCTGTGCTCAGATGGGAGAGCTCCACGCCAAAGGCTGGGACTGCGCCGAGCGGCTTCTCGACTACCTCGGGACAGGCGGGACAGCGAAGAAGAGAACAACCAAAGCGAGGAAGCGGCACTCGGCCAAACGGAAACCGCTCCCGCCCCCGCCGCGGTCCCGCGCTCTTGCGACGAGATCGTCGGCATCAACTGCGGCGTGGCCATCCCAGTCTGCACTTCCGACGGGGACGGCCACCACCTTCCCGACGAGGGCGGCATCGACGTTGAGATCAAAGCCCTCCAACAGGCACGGGCGCGCTGCGACCACGGCTCCCGCCAGTGGCGGAAACGGTCGAGGCGCATCAAAGCGCTGTACCGGCAGCGGACCGACGCCCGCGTCGACCGCTCCCGCCAGATCGCCGCGAAGATAGCCAAAGGCCGCTGCGCCGAGATAGCCGTCGAAGCCCTCCAAGTGTCGAACATGGTGAAATCGGCTAAAGGCACCGAAGAACACCCCGGGGCGAACGTCAAAGCGAAAACCAGGCTGAACCGCAGCCTCCACCGCACAGCCATAGCCGGAGTGCTCTCTCCAGCACAACGCGCCGCAGTCTACAGATCGTTCCGAAATTCAGGATGAATCGCTGGTCCACTTGCCCCAAGGAATCCCGTCGCTGCCTTTGTTCCCCGATTGGGGAGCATATTGACTTGCGATAGGAGGTGCAGTCATGGCTAAGACCGAGATGATTCGCTTGTGTTGGTTAGAACCGGGACGCACGCAGATTTGTTCGGTTAGAGGGATGGCCGATTTTCGAATCTCCCATCCTGGACATAGATGACCGGGTTCAGCTATGACCCGTCGACCAGTCTCATGGGGAGCATGGTTAGGGCGGAGAGGCTGCCGTCTACGGCTGAGGTGGTGTAGCCGGTCAAGATTGCCCTGTCGCCGGAGGCGGGGCGCTCGTCGAAGGGTAACGGCGTCTCGAACGGCAAGTTATCGCCGAGTGCTCCGCCTTGGGCCAAGCCCAGTCCCAGCAGGCCGTCTTGGTCTTCGATTTGAAGCACGATCGTGCCCTCGAAGCCCTGGCCTTCGCCCGTAACCAATGTGCCTCCAGCCAACAGCTCGCCGATGGCGGGAGAATCGAGCACGATATCTGGTGACTGTGTGCTGGTCACCACCCAGACAATGGAGCCGTCGTCTAGTTGGGTTTCTTGCATGTGGATGGTGGTGGCCAGCCCGAACGGAGTGCCGTCCTCCCCTAACCTGGGTAGCTCGGCGACGGCGGTAGCGCCATCTTGCATCGCGGGCCTCGGCTCAGCCGCCCTGTCTCCCAAAGCGACATGCCGGGCAAATGCCGCGGCCGCTTCGTCAGGGGTCTGAGGCCACTCAAGCGGCGTTGAGAAGGGCCACACCCGCAACCCCGGTACGGGGGCGACAGTGGGCTCCGGGGTCGCAGTGGGGGAAGAAGCCGTCGGCGTTGGCGTTTCCGTCGGAATTGCCACTGTGGGCACCTCGTCCAAGTCGACGGTTTCCACCACGGCCATTTCAGGTTCGTCAGCGTCGTTGCCGCAAGCGGCGAATACGAGGACGGCCGCGAACAGTACGGTCCAAATCCGACGGATCACCCTCGAACACTATCCTGGTTCGCCCATGCTGCCTGCCGATGTGAAACCCATCTCGGTTGACGACCACGTCATCGAGCCACCCCATCTATGGCAGAGCCGCCTGCCGGCCTCCTACCGCGACCAGGGCCCCCGGGTGGTGGAGTTGGAGAACGGCACCGAGGCGTGGCTGTATGAGGATCAGGTGATTCAAACGGTGCGGGGCAACACCCGCACGCTGCCCGGTTTCGACGACGACCCCCTCGGCGTGGCCCGGTTCAGCGAGATGCGCCCCGGCTGCTACGACCCCTCAGCGCGCCTTGAAGACATGGACCTCGACGGCATCTGGGCGCAGGTCAACTTCCCCGACTTCTGTCGCTTCGCCGGCCACCGGTTCATGGTGAGCCACGACTTCGATCTGGCCGCGCTGTGCGTGCGGGCCTACAACGACTTCATCTTGGAGGAGTGGTGCGCCACCGACCCCCAGCGGCTCATCCCACTGATCGTGGTGCCGCTCTGGGATCCCGAGGCCGCCGCCGAAGAGGTGCGGCGCACCGCGGCGATGGGCGCTCGGGCGGTGGCCTTCTCGGAGAATCCCACCACTCTGGGGCTGCCGTCGGTGTACACCGACCACTGGGAGCCGATTTGGGCCGCGGTGGCTGAGACCGGACTGGTGGTGTGTCTGCACATCGGATCGTCGTCCAAGCTCATCAAGTCGTCCGACGACGCCCCGCCGTGTACCGTGTTGCCCTATGTGGGGGCCAACTCCATGATCGCCTGCTCCGACTGGCTGTTCTCCGGCATCTTGGACCGCCATCGCGCCATCAAGGTGGCCTTCTCCGAGGGCGGGGCCGGCTGGGCCCCCTACCTGCTGGAGCAGTCCAGCGAAGTCTTCGACAGCTTCCGAGTGCAACTCCCCGCCGAGCGCCCCCCTCGGGAGACCTTCGCCGAGCACATGACGGTGTGCATGCTGCGCGACGACACCGCCATCGCCGCCCTAGACGTGATCGGCGAGGACAACATCACCTGGGAGTCCGACTACCCCCACGAGTCCACCCTGTTTCCCCACAGCATGGAATCGCTTGCCCACACCACCGCCCCCATGACCGAGCAGGCTGCCCGCAAGTTCGCCGAAACCAACGCCCGCCGCCTGTTCAAGATTTAGCCAACCCCGGATGGGGGGCTAGTGCCAGAGCAAGCTGATTGGTGCAGCCCAGATCTTGTCAGTCACCTTGCTTCGGACATGGCTGATGTAAGCGCCGGTGGTCAGCACCAATCCGAGCCTGAACCTGTCACCAAGCTTTTGAGACAGCCACTCGATGTGCTTGATATCGGCCGGCCGGTGCCGGTTGGCCGACTTGATTTCGATGGCGATGATTCCCCCATCGTCCGTTTCGATGATGGCATCGATCTCGTGTGCGCCCTTGTGAGTGCGGAGGTGGCTCAGCGCATCCGGCCGGTCGAGGGCCTCAAGCTCGGCCCGGAGTTGATTGAGCACGAACGTCTCAATGACCCTGCCGTAGAGGTCGCCGCTCAGCTTTAGTTGGGCCAGCGGCTTGTTCATAGCTGCTATCAGCAATCCCGAGTCGCTGAACAGCATCTTGGGGGACTTGGCCAGAGCGGGAATGTCTTCGTTGATGAACGCGGGCACTTCAACGGTCACATCCAAATCCAGCAGGATGTGGCGATAATCCCGGTGGGTTCCCGGGTTCACTTGGGCAGCGTTGCGCAAGCTGCCGTCTTCTGGCGATCGGGCAGTGTGCAGGGCGGCGGCAGAGAGGTATCTGCGGAAGTGGGAGGCAGAGCGCCGCGACCCAAATAGGGGCAGGTCTTGTCGTAGAAGCACTCGCAGGTAGTCGCGGCACCACGTCTGTGAGTAGGCCTCAGAGCTTTCTGCTGCACATTCGGGGAACCCGCTGACAGCGGCAATGTCCAAGTATCCGAAAATGTCGGGAACGTGCTCTGGTCGGGACTGGGGGGGAGTGCCATTGAGCAAATTGGAGACTGCCGTAGATCCGTGGGGATGCGCCACTAGCGAAGTCCTCTCGCGCACCGTCATCGGATTGAGCCGGACAATCGCTGCCCGGCCAGTCAGCGATTGGAACTCCGAACGACTCAGTGGATCAGGCGAACCGGTGAGGATGAACCTCCCAGGTCTTCGGTCGCGATCGACCGTGCGTTTGATGGCTCGTACAACTTCAGGACCCATCTGCCACTCGTCAATCAGGAGTGGTTCTTGGAATTGCGCGAGGGCGGCCTCAGGGCTGTCTTGAAAGACGGTGAGGGTGGCCAAATCGTCGAAAAACGCGATTGATTTCGCAATTTGTCGAGCCGTGGTTGTCTTGCCGACTCCCCTGGCCCCTGTTACGAGCACAACCGGGTGAGTCTTGAGGGCCCGCGACAATTGAGCGTCGACAAGGCGGGGAATGTACTTCACCAATTGCAGCGTAGCAGCAATTGGTGGCATAGCGTAGCAGTGATTGGCGATACAGCGCGGTAGTTATAGGAGCTGCTAACCTCCTACGGACCTTTGTCCTACGGATCTGATCACTAGCTCTCGGGCTGGCGCCCGAATCGCTCCATCGACTTCTCGAACTCTGCCACCGTGGAGTACACCGCCACCCGGTCGAATTGCCGCTGGATGTTCCGGTCGGTGATATCGGCGTGTACGTCCACCGCCATCTTGGCCAGTCCCAGCGCCTCGGTGGGCAGCGACATCAAATGGCGGCAGAACGCGTACACCTCGTCCATCAGCGACTCGGCCGGGTACACCCTGTGGATCAGCCCGATCGACTTGGCCTCGTCAGCGTCGATCTCCATGGTGGCCATGGCCATCCACTTGGCCCAGCTCGGCCCTATCAGCCGGGTCAGCCTGCTGGTGCCGCCGCTTCCGGCGATGCCCCCCAGCTTCACCTCGGGTAGGGCGAACGATGCCTCCGGGGTGCAGAACCGGAAGTCAACCGACCCGGACATCTCCACACCTGCCCCTAGACATCGCCCCTGTATGGCCATGATCACCGGCTTTTCCACCGCTTCCATCTCGTCGTAGAGCAGGTGGTGGCTGCGATAGTCCCGGCGGAAGTTCCATCCCGGGTGCTGGTCCATGGTCTCGGGGTCGCCGGGCCGGTTGCCCGCGGGGCTGGAGATGTCCTGGCCCGCGGTGAAGTAGCGGCCCTTGGCGGTTATCACCATGCAGCGCAGGTCGTCGCGGTCGCCCAGCGCCAGCACCGCCTCCCACAGCGACGCGGTCATGTCGTGGCTGATGGCGTTCAGCTTGTCGGGACGGTCGAGGGTGACCGTGATGATTCCGCCGTCGATGTCGATGACGGCGTTGGGGTGACCCGCAGGACCCTCAGCCATTGTTCAACCTTACGCGGCGGCCTCGCGCAGCCGGGTGGTGCGGTGTACCGGATCGGTGTCGATCTTGGGGATCACGTGCTCGCCCATGAGCTGGATCATCTTGAGGTCGTCAGCCCGTTCGGCCGAGCCCAAGCCGAACACCAACTGGTCGGCCCCCGCGTCAGCCCACGCCTGGGCGCCCTTCAGCGCCTGGTCGGGGTTGCCAATCACCGCACCCGCCTGCCCGATCATCGCCTGAGCCTCCTCGAGGGAGGGCATGGGGATGGTCTGGGGCCACGGCGGCACCCACTCGGGCCGGGGGAAGGTGTCGTGGTAGCGGAACACGTTGGACTGGAGGTAGGTCATCGACGACCGCATGATGGCATCCACCGCTTCCTCAGTGGTCTCGGCCACAAACGCCGCACTGGCCACCATGATGTTGTCGTTCACGAACGCCCCCACCGGCTCGGCGTTGCCGATCTCGCGCTTGTAGGCCTCCAGCACCGGGGCCAGCTCGGCGATTTCCCCCACCGAGAAGCCGAGCACGCCGAGGCCCTTGTGGGCGGCCATGGCGTAGCTGGTGGTGTTGCCCGCCGCATACCACATGGCCGGGTGGCCCTTGCCCCTCGGCTTGGGCAGCACCTTGCGGGGCGGCAGCGACCAGAACTCGCCCTCGTAGCCCTCATAGGTGTCCTGGGTCCACATCTTGGCGAACTCGCCGATCACGTCCTCCCAGATCGCCTTGGTGGCGGTGGTGTCGGTGATGCCCTCTTTGTGCAGGAAGCCGAGGATCTCGTGGCTGCCGGCGCCTCGGCCGGTGCCGAACTCGAACCGGCCCCCGGTCAGGTGGTCCAACATGGCCACCCGCTCGGCCACCTTGGCCGGGTGGTTCACTTGGGGCAGCGGGTTGAAGATGCCCGATCCGATGTGGATCCGCTCGGTGGCGTGGGCCAGATAGCCGGCCACCGCGTCGTTGGCCGACAAGTGGGAGTACTCGTCGAGGAAGTGGTGCTCGGTCAGCCACACGTACTTGAACCCGGCCTTGTCGGCCGCGATCACCAGTTCCAACTCCTCCATCAACGCCTTGTGCTCGGCTTCGGGATCGCCCTCCCGGCGAAACTGGGGCACGTAGCCCTGGATGAAGACTCCAAACTCCATGACGGCCTCTTTTCTGGGTGCGTTCGGCTGATATTTCCTAGCACCCCGACCGCCGCAGGGCCTAAGTACTAGTGGTCCGTCTGTGAATTGGCAGACGGACCACTAGGCGGCAGCCTCGCGCAGGCGGGTGGTGCGGTGAACCGGGTCGGTGTCGATCTTGGGGATCACGTGCTTGCCCAACAGCTCAATGGTCTTGAGGTCGTCGGCCCGCTCGCTGGAGCCCATGCCGAACACCAGTTGGTCGGCGCCGGCGTCAGCCCATTGCTGAGCACCCTTGAGGGCCCGGTCGGGATCGCCCATCACGCTGCCCGGTTGGCCGACGCCCTCCCACAGCTCCTCGGCAGAGGGCATGGGGATGGTCTGGGGCCAGGGCGGCACCCACTCGGGCCGGGGGAAGGTGTCGTGGTAGCGGAACACGTTGGACTGGAGGTAGGTCATCGATGACCGCAGCGCGTGGTCCACTGCCCCCTGATCAGTTTCGGCCACGAAAGCCCCGGTGGTCACCATCAAGTTGTCGTTCACGAACGCCCCCACCGGCTCGGCGTTGACGATGTCGCGCTTGTAGGCCTCCAGCACCGGGGCCAGCTCGTCGAGAGCCCCCACCGAGAAGCCGAGCACGCCGAGGCCCTTGCGGGCGGCCATGGCGTAGCTGGTCACGTTGCCCGCCGCGTACCACATGGCCGGATGCCCCTTGCCCCACGGCTTGGGCAGCACCTTGCGGGGCGGCAGCGACCAG
Organism: Acidimicrobiales bacterium; assembly: GCA_965208505.1. GTDB lineage: Bacteria > Actinomycetota > Acidimicrobiia > Acidimicrobiales > Bin134 > Poriferisocius. The sequence goes on along the minus strand of OZ242339.1, from coordinate 3,204,750 downwards.
AACTTGCCCTCGTAGCCCTCGTAGGTGTCCTGGGTCCACATCTTGGCGAACTCGCCGATCACGTCTTCCCAGATTTCCTTGGTGTGGGAGGTGTCGGTGATGCCCTCTTTGTGCAGGAAGCCGAGGATCTCGTGGCTGCCCGCGCCCCGGCCGGTGCCGAACTCGAACCGGCCCCCGGTCAGGTGGTCGAGCATGGCCACCCGCTCGGCCACCTTGGCCGGGTGGTTCACCTGGGGCAGCGGGTTGAAGATGCCCGATCCGATGTGGATCCGCTCGGTGGCGTGCGCCAGATAGCCCGCGATGGCGTCGTTGGCCGACATGTGGGAGTACTCGTCGAGGAAGTGGTGCTCGGGCAGCCACACATACTTGAACCCCGCCTTGTCCGCGGCGATCACCAGATCCAATTCCTCCATGAACGCCTTGTGCTCGGCATCTGGGTCATTTTCCCGGCGATGCTGGGGCACGTACCCCTGGATGAAAAGTCCAAACTCCATGACGGCCTCTCTGTCGGGTTGCTATTAGCTGACATTTCCTAGCATCCCGCCCGCCTCCGGGCCTAAGAATGGTGGCCCTTAGCGAATTTTGCCCGGCTCCCCCTAGGCTTTCGGGCCGTGCATCCCATTCGACCCGATCAGCCAGCCACACCACCCCCCGATGCCTTCACCATCCACCGGGTGCCGGTGGACGGCGACCTGTCGCTGGCCTACGTTCGCGAGGGCGTGGGCGGCTACCCGCTGGTGCTGGTCCACGGCTATCCCGAGACCAAGCGCATCTGGTGGCGCAACATCATCCCGCTGGCCGAGGCCGGCTATGAGGTGATCGTTCCCGACCTGCGGGGCTACGGCGACTCCGATCTGTCCGACAACGACCAGTACGACCTGGTGCTTTACTCCCGCGACATCCACACCCTGGTCCACGACGTGCTGGGCCACGAGCGGGTCGGGCTGCTGGGGGGCGACGTGGGCGGAGCGGTGATCGTGGACATGGCCAACCGCTGGCCTGAGTTCGCTGAGCGGATGGTGTTCTTCAACACCGTGGCCCCGTTCATCGTCGATCAGGTGGACTGGTACACCGAGCGGGGCCTGTCGCTGAACCCCCTGCCCCACGGACCCACCGGCGACTACCGCATCCGTCAGGGCCGCGACCCCGACCAGCTCCGGGCCGACCTCGACACCCCCGAGCGGTGCCGCCGCTACGTGCGCGACTGCTACGAGCACCGGCTGTGGGCCTCCCAGTACTCCTTCGAGGAGGACGACATCGACTTCATGACTGAGCCGTTCGCCGATATCGAACGCCTGGCCGCCGGGTGGTCGGTGTACCAGCTGGAATACGGCCGGCCGATGAGCGAGCCGCCCATGATGGGCACCCAGGTGCAGGCCCCCACGCTCATCTTGTACGGCCCCGACGACCAGGTGGTGCCCAAGGACTTCCCCAAGCGCTGCGAGATCGCCTTTGCCAACCGGGTGGGGCCGGTGGTGATCCCCGAGTGCGGCCACTTTCTCCAGTGGGAGCGGGCTGACGTGTTCAACGAGCTGGCCAAGTACTTCTATGCCGATCTGCGGGAGGGGCGAAGCTGATGCACCTCAACGAGTTCGCCTCCACCGCTGAGCCGTTGGACATGACGGTCACCGCCGAGTTCGAGAGCCTGTGTACCAGCGCGGCCGACCTGGGCATCGCCCACGGGTCGGACGTCTTCTATGTATCCCGCAACATCGTGGCTCGCCACCACCGCTTCCATTTCTCAGAGTGGGGCCACCCCGATAACCCCACTGTCCTGTTATTGCACGGCGGCAACCAGTCGGCCCACTCCTGGGATCTGGTCAGCCTGGCGTTGGCCGACCGCTACCACGTTTTGGCCCTCGACCAGCGGGGCCACGGCGACAGCGAGTGGGCCCGCGACGCCGACTACTCCTCCGGGGCCATGGCCGCCGACGCCGCCGCCTTCTGCGCCGCGCTGGGGGTGACCGACCCCATCGTGATGGGCCACTCCATGGGGGGCATGAACACCATGCGGCTCACCCTCGACCACCCCGAGCTGGCCAAGGCCATCGTGTTGGTGGATATCGGCCCCGAGATCTCCGAGGTGGGCACCCAGGTCATCCGCACGTTCGTCACCGAGAATCGGGAGTTCCAAGACTTGGACGATTTCGTGGCCGCGGTGCAGAAGTACGACCCGTATCGCACCCGGGAGCACATCGAGCGGACGGTCAAGTACAACCTGCTCCAGCGGGTCGATGGCACCTACATATCCAAGGTGGACCACGGCCCCCGGCTGGCCCACGGCGCCGAGCACCGCCGGGTCGGCGACCGCTTCACCATGGAAGACGCCGAGCGCATCGCCCAACCGGTTTTGCTGGTGCGGGGGGCCGACTCCTGGGTGCTCACCGCCGAGGCCGCCGAGCGGTTCGCCGACGCCCTGCCCCACGGCACGCTGGTGACCGTTCCCGATTGCAGCCACAACGTGCATGGCCAGAACACCCCCGGTTTTCTGGCCGCGGTCGAGCCGTTCTTGGCAAGCTTCTCCACATGAGCGACATCAGCACGGCGGTAGAGGCTTGGGATGAGTGGTGCGAGCTGCTCAAGCGCATGGGCCGCGAAGTGGTCGCCCCGCCCTATCCCACCGACGACGGCGGCGATCTGGAAATGCTCGAGCACCTAGCCGACAACGTGGAGGCGTTTTTGGGCTGGGAGGTTTTCCATGCCGACCCCACCCGCCCGTTCTTCAACCGCCAGAACGACCTGACCGTCCAGTGGGGCGGCCCCAACGCCGACAACGTGTACCGCCACGCCCGCATCGAGCCCGGCCGCCGCTACCGGATCACCGGCAACATGCACGGCTGCGACGACTTCATCCTGGCGCTGCGGGCCGGGTTCATGCACAACGACATCTGGGGCACCAAGGCCACCGTCACTGCTCACGACCTCGGCCTCGGCCGCCACGACGACTTCGAGATCTTGTTGGGGGGCGACGACCCCGGCGCAGTGGCCATCCCCGACGGGGTGCTCTCCGCGTCGATCCGGGAGTACTACTTCGACTGGACCGCGGATGAGCCCGCCTTCTTCACCATCGAGTGCCTCGACCCCGAGCCCGCTCCTGTGCTCGACGGGCCTGTCTTCGCCAACCGGGTGCGCCGGGCCATGATGCAGATGACCGACTCCATCGAGCGCTGGAACGCCTATATGGTGATGAATCGGGCCGAGCGCATCGACAACAGCTTCACCAACCGCACCCTGGAGGTGTCCAAAGGCCTGTCCATGGCCCGCTACGAGTTCTGCTTTTGGGATCTGGAGCCCGACCAGGCCCTGATCGTGACCGCCGAGGTGCCCGAAGCCCACTACTGGGGGGCCCAGCTCTACATGATGGGGACGTTCGAGCTGGTCGACACCTACGCCCACATCTCCTGCCGCAACCAATCCCAGACCACGGTCGACTCCGACGGCAAAGTCCGCTACGTGGTGTCCGGCACCGACCCCGGCGCCGCCAACTGGCTCGACAACGCCAACCGCCGCAACGGCCTGTGCACCCTCCGCTGGTTCTGGCCCACCGGCGACCAAGCGATGGACCCCACCACCGAGGTAGTCGCCCTCAGCGACGTTGCCGCCGCCCTGCCCAACGACGACTCCGTTGTTACCCTCGACAAGCGCGCCACCGACCTAGCCACCCGCCAAGCCCACCTCCGCCACAGGTTCCGTACCTGACGTTGGCCTAGGGCCGCATCAAGCCGCCGCCGTCCACCTGGAACGTCTCGCCGGTGACGTATTGGCTGGCGTCAGATAGCAAGAACCCGATGACCGGGGCTATGTCATCGACCGGGTCGCCGTCGCGGCCCATGGGATGGTTGTCGAACAGGGCCTTGTAGGACGCCAGACGGTCGGGATCGTCGTCGGGCGGTGCCCGGTGGGCCACCGATGCCGGGTTCACGCAGTTCACGGTGATGCCGTCGCGGCCCCACTCCCGGGCCGCGGTTCGGGTCAGCGAGCGAATGGCCTCCTTGGCCGCCCCGTAGGGTCCGTAGCCCGGCCCGCCGGTGATCCCCACGTTGGTGCCGAAGGTGATGATGCGGCCCCGGCCCTTGGTCGCCATGTGGGGGTGTACCGCCTGCATGAACCACAGCGTGCCCTTGGGCCCGGTGTCGAAAAGCACGTCGATGTCCGACTCGCCCACCTCCAACAGCGGCATGGTCGGTCGGAACGACTGGGCGTTGGCCACCAGCCCGTCCACCGTGCCCCACCGCTCCACCGTCCGGTCCACCACCTCGTTGGCGTGATCCTGGCTGCCCACCGACCCCGCCACCGCCAGCACATCGCCGCCCCGCTCCCGCAATTCAGCCGCGGTGGCCTCGATCCGCTCAGGCTTGCGGCTGGTCACCGCCAGCTTCACGCCCTGGTCCACCAGATACTCGGCGATGCCCCGGCCGATGCCCTTCGATGCCCCGGTGACGATTACGACCAACCCCTCAAGCATCGCCTGAGCGTACTGTTCTAGGCAGCGAGAGCGAGAAGCGCTGCTCTTGGCCCTTCCAGACAAGTTCTCCCAGGTTGAGAATGTCGCGCCCTATGAGGATGTCGCCTGCATCGATGAGACCCTCATAGGCCTGGACGGGAAGAGGATCAGGTGGTTCCTTGTATCCCGGACCCACGGTTACCAAGATGGTGAAGGCCGCAGCTCTGACTTGTCCCATGGTTGTCAAGACCGTGGCATGGCGCACAGGTGTGATGGCGAGCGCTTGCACTACCGCCTCGGTTATGACCGACGCTTCGGCACCGGTGTCGATGACTCCTCGACCCCTGAAGCCGGTAGAGATTGATCGGTTGTCAATACGGCGGTGTTCGATCTCCTCACGCGTCAATCCGAGTTCTACTTCTACAACTGCTCCGACCGCGCCGATTTCTCCGGTTATGCACCCGAAGCCAGACATTTCGCGGCTAATCAGATATCGACATATGAGGTATGTGGATCGGCTGCTCTTCGGCGAGGATCTCATTGATCAAGAAGCGGGCCGGTGGTCGATGTGAAAACCCCGCTGCCGCAGCTTCGATGTCTGAGCCAAAGAACTGTGGTTGTGGATCACCTTCAATCAGAAGTGCCCACTGGCCAGAATGTTTGGTAACTAAAGAGGCTCGCTGAGCGTCAAAGCTGGCTTGCAGCCGTTCGAGTACGGGATCAGTCTGGATGTTCTGCATAGTACCGGCTGCCAGCAGTAACTGGACGTACAGTTCAGAAATGAGCTGGACTCCTGACCCCCGGCCCGGCTGGGTTGCTGCGGTCAACCGTGGCGACGCCGGTCCGGTGGTCGACGAGGCCCGCCGCCCGTTCGACCCCGACCTGCTGATGGCCGAAGCCCTGGTCCGCCAGGGCCGGACACCCGACAACCGGGGTGCATTGGGCGACGACGACTTCATCGAGCCCCTCACCTTGTTCTGCCACGGACTGGAGCACGAGGCCGATCTCACCGTCATGGGCCGGTGGATGTCGCGGCGCATGATCCTGCGGCTCTTGGAGGTCCGCATCCAGCTCAACGACTACCTGGCCGCCGATCCCGGCACGCTGCAAGAGCCTATTGACGAGCCCATCTTCGTGATCGGCGCCCCCCGCACCGGCACCACCGTCATGCACGGCGTGCTGGCCCAAGACCCGGCCCACCGGGCCCCCGAGGGCTGGGAGCTGCTGCGCCCGGTGCCCCCGCCCCACCCTGATCCCGACATCCGGGCCGCCGATCCCCGCATCGCCCTGGCCGGGGCCGAGCTGGTCATGCCCCAGACGGTGGCCAGCGGAATGCTGGCTATTCACGAGTACTCCGGGCGCATGTACAAAGAGTGCTTGTCGGCCATGTCGTTCGAGTTCCGCTCCGAGGAGATGGTCAGCCGCACCGACGTGCCCACCTACCAGGGGTGGTACGACTCTGCCGATCTGCGCCCCGCCTATCGCACCTATCGCAAAGTGCTCCAGGTGTTGCAGCGGCGCATGCCCACCCGACGGTGGGTGCTCAAGTCGCCCGCCCACCTTCAGGGCCTGCCCGCCCTGTTGGAGGTGTTCGACGACGCCCGCTTCGTGATCACCCACCGCGACCCCACCGCCATCTTGCCCTCGGTCACCAGCCTCATCGCCACCATGCGCTGGGCCCACTCCGACCGGGTGGACTTCGCCGCCATCGGCCGCCACCACCTGGAGTTGTACGGCCGCAGCCTCGACAACCTCATAGACCTCATCGACTCCGGGCGCCTGCCCCCCGAACACACCGCCCAAGTACCCCACCGCCTGGTCAGCACCGACAAGCTGGCCGCCGCCCACTCGGTGTATGAGCAACTCGGCATGGAGCTGGCCCCAGAAACCGAGGAAGCAATAGCCGCCTACGCAGCTGCCACTCCTCCCGGCAAACACGGCGAGCATCGCTACCAGTTCGAAGATCTGGGACTTTCCCGAACCGAGGTCCGGGACCGCTTCGCCCGCTACATCGAGCGTTTCGACATCCCGGTGGCCGACTATGAGTGAACAAGGCGATGGCTGACCAAGAGCACCCCGAAACCGCCTCGGCCTATCGGCTGGCCGAGCTGTTGGGCGAGTTGCCCCACCCCGACGACTTCGGTCCCGAGGCCTATGAGCTGGTGGAGCGCACCCGCGATCTGGTGGCCGCCGTGTCGGCCAACGACGCCGACCCCGCTACCCGGGCCGAGATCGCCCAAGCCCTGGCCGAGATCACCGAGCGGCTGCGGGCCGCAGCCCGCGATCCCCACATCGTGGTGGCCAAAGACCACGAGGGCACCACCTACAACCTCACCCAGGCCGGTTCGGGCCTACTCAACCCCCACGCCCCCCGGCTGATCTTCGACCCGGTGGCCCCGCCCGACCCCGCTGCCGAGCCCCGGCCGGTGGAGATGCGGGCCACCGTCACCCTCACCGAGGCCCACTCCGGCCCACCCCACCGGGCCCACGGCGGCGTAGTAGCCACCATCCTCGACGAAGCCCTGGGCACCGCCGCCACCCGAGCCGGCGCCACCGGCCTAACCGCCGGCATCAACATCCGCTACAAGAGCGGCGTCCCCCTCCACACCCCGTTAGAGGTCACCTGCCGCTACTCCCACACCGAAGGCCGCAAACACATCGCCACCGGAGAGATAAGAGCCGGTGACACCATCTGCGCCACCGCCGAAGCGATCTTCATCACCGAATCCCGCTCGTGACCCTTGGAACGTCCCCATCGGGCCATCCAGCCACCGTTGCCTCAGCGGAGGGAGATCACCAGTGAGCCGATGTGGTTCTTGCGCTCGAAGTCGGCCTGGCCGGTCATGAGCTGGCCGCCCTGATCCGAGCAGCCGCACCGCTGCGCTGGGCCGCGGCGAGCTCCGGCGCCAGGCGGTGGCCCAACTCGTCGAGCCGCAGCCCCCGGGCGGCGATGGGCGGCACCCCGGCATCGGCCATGCCCCGGTAGCGGGCCGCCAGGGCCTCCTTCTTTCGCACTTGGTGGGGCTGCATGTCGTCCAAGTCCCGGGGGCCGATGGCGTCTCCCAGCACAATCCGGCCGTCAGCAGCCGCCCGGCTCAACAGCGACTCACCCACTTCGCTGCGAGCGATCACGCCGCTGAAGCCCTCGTCCTCGCCCGTGGGCGCCCCTCCGGGCCACACGTCGGCCACCGCCACATCGGCGGCCTCCCCCAGGGCATCAGGGCACAGCTTGCAGCGGGTCTCGAGGTCCCAGGTGCCCTCGTCCTCCCACAACTCGAGGTAGCCGACCTCGAACGCCCGCCCGTCTCGGGTCTCCACCCGAGTGGGACCAGGATTGCCGTGGCCCCGATAGCGAATGAGCGTCACGTCGGGCTCGGCCACTCCCAGCTGGTCCAGCAGCCGCTGCGACTTGGACAACCGCGACTGGCCGCCGCACACCATGGCCAACCGGGCCACCACCAGCTTGTCGATGCGGGAGTCGGCGGCGGCCCGCCGGTGGAGCGCCCCGAGATCGCAGGGTTTGGCGATGACCGCAAACGGCTCGCCCCTGTCGAGCGCCACCTCCAAGCCGGCCAAAGGCGCGGTCGGCCCATATCGGGATCCCGCATTGGCCAGCACGTCCTCGGGGGTGGAGCTGATCACCCAGCGGCTTCGCAGGGGACGGGCGGGATCAGCACCAACATGGAGGACGAACGCGGCCTCGCCGGCGGCCAACAAGTGCTGGCCCAACGCAGTGAGCACCCCTGCGGTGGCCGCGGCGAACCTCACCCCGGGATCGGCCGCCCACGCGTAGCGCATGGTGCCGCATCGGCCCCATACCGGGTCGAGCGGCAGGCTCAAATCAGCCCGGGGCTCGGCGACCACCCCAGGACAGGCGTTGAGGATGGCCCGCTCCTCCTCGGCGGTGAAGCCGTCGACGGGCGAGGGGCGAAGCGAACCGGCTGGCGTCGCAGCCATCTTCACCCGCCCTCCGGTCACGGCCTCGCAGAGCCCGCAGCCCACGCACAGATCCCGGGCCACCACCTCGGCCACGCTGGCCAGCCGGTCCACTTTCTCGGCAGTGTTGGCGCCGTCAGCAGGCATCCCGGTTTCGCTCTGGCTGGTCATGAGATTCCTAGGCGGTAGGCAAAGAGGTGGTCATAGTGGGATCGTAGACCGGCCCGCTCAGATTCCGCGTCAGGCGAAACTCGCCCACGGCACGCACCTGCCTCCTCGGTCCGATTGTCATCAAAGCCGTGTGCCACGATTACCGGCATGGTTGACGTCGCACCGCCGGACGAGGCCGACATCCTGGGCACCGCGGTCACCGCCTCAGGCCTAGCCGCCGAGGCCCCGGTGAAGATACCCGTCCAGCGCTACCTTTCCCCCGATTTCGCCGAATTGGAATACGAGCGGATGTGGCCCAAGGTGTGGCACGTGGCCTGCACCGTCGACCACATCGCCAACCCCGGCGACTGGTTCGAGCACCGCCTCGGCAAGTACTCGATTCTGCTGGTGCGGGGCGAAGACGGTGTGCTCCGCGGCTTCCAGAACGTCTGTCGCCACCGGGGCAACTCCCTCTGCCAGGGCTCGGGCACCGGCATCACCGAACTGCGCTGCCCTTACCACCGCTGGGCCTGGGACCTCACCGGCCGGCTGCGGGAAATCCCCTCCCGCCGCGGCTTCGGCCCCATCAGCAACGACGACCTCCCGCTGGTGCCGGTTCAGGTGGACACCTGGGCCCGCCTGGTGTTCGTCAACCTGGATCTCGACGCCGAGCCGCTGGCCGACTGGCTAGAGGGGATTCCCGACGACATTGCTTGGGCCAACCTCGACGAGTTCCGGGGCACCTACTCCACCGCCACTGCGGTGAACTGCAATTGGAAGGTGGTCAACGAGGGCTTCTCCGAGACCTACCACGTCCAGGGACTGCACCGGGAGATGCTGGGCAGCATCAACGACGTCAACTCCCCCCAGCGCATCTGGGACCGCCACGGCGTGTCGTATCAGCCCTACGGCGTGCCCAGCCCCCGCCTGGGCCGCAACGTGGACGATCAGACGGTGTGGGACTCCTTCATCATCACCCAGGGCGGCCGTATGGGGCCGGAGTACAACGAGCCCTGCCCCGCGCCCGAGGTGCCCGACGGCCAGACCCTCCAAGACGTGATCGCCCAGAAGATCCGAGACCACCAGGCCACCGTGGGCGTCGACCTGTCGGGTTACGACACCGCCCAGATCACTCACCTCAGCCAATACAACCTCTTTCCCAACACCACGGTTTTGATCAGCGCCGACATCTTCACCGTGCTCACCGCCCGGCCCGGCCCCAACCCCGACGAGGGCGAACTGGTCACCATCCACCTCAGCCGGATGCCGTCGGCCGACGCCCCGGCCTCATCCCCGGTCCACGTCACCGTGCCCATGGACCAGGCCGACTTCGGTTTCGTGCTCAACCAGGACTTCAGCGTCATCCGCACCATGCAAAAGGGCCTCCACCAGCCCGGCTTCACCCATGTGTGGCTGTCGGGCGAGGAGTGCCGCATCATCAACATGCACCGCAACCTGGAGCGCTACCTCAACCTCGAGCCCGGCGGCTGGGTGCCGGTCGTCTCGGCCCGGTGAGCCTGCCCGAGCACCCCGAGGCCATCACCTCCGACTGGCTCACCGAGAACCTGGCTGAGCGCTACCCCGGCACGGCGGTCACCGCCGTGGAGGTGCTGGCCATCCACGCCGGCACCAACGCCAACGCCCGCCTCGGCGTCACCTACCAGGGCGACACCGATCTGCCCGCCACCATGTTCGCCAAGCTCCCGCCGCTGGATCCCGAACGCCGAGCCCAGATCAACCAAACTGGCATGGGCCGCCGAGAGGCGCTGTTCTACCAGCGCTTGGCCCACCGGGTGCCTATGCGCACGCTCACCCCTTACGTTGCCGCCTTCGATCCCGACACCGGGGCGTTCGTGCTGCTGCTCGAAGACCTGGACAACTCAGCCAAGTCCCTGCCCGATTACAGCACAGGGGTGCCGGTGGCCTATGCCGCCGAGGCCATGGACCACTTCGCCGAGCTCCACGCCCGCTACGAGGATCCCGACCGCCGGGCCGCCGAGGCAAGCTGGGTGCCACTGGCCAACAAGGGCAGCGACTACGGCGCCCGGCTCCTGCGCTACGGGTTGGACAACCACCGCGAGAAGCTCACCGACGCCTTCGCCGAGATCGCCGAGCTCTACATCGACCACACCGCCGAGCTCCACCAGGCGTGGGCCGCGGGACCCATCGGCGGACCGGCCACCGTGCTACAGGGCGACGGCCACATCGGCAACCTGTTCGTGACCGAGACCGGCGGGCCGGGCTTTCTGGACTGGGGCCTCATCAACGTGGGCGCCCCCATGCGCGACGTGAGCTACTTCCTCAACATGTCCATGGCCCCCGCAGACCGCCTGGCCCACGACAAAGCCCTCATCCAGCGCTACCTCGACGGCCGCATCGCCCACGGCGCCCAGCCCATCACGTTTGATGAAGCCTGGCTCGCCCACCGCGTCCACGCCGCCTACACCGTCCCGGCTAGCTGCCAAGTGGTCACCTTCCCCGAAGACGCCTCCCCCGGCCGCCAAGCCTTCGCTGCCGCCTTCCTAGCCCGCTGCGAAGCCGCCCTAGCCGACCTAAACCCCCGCCCCGCCCTCCGCGACGCAATCGGCCTCTAGCCGCCGATAAGCCACACACCCCCGTCTTGGTGAGGCTTAGTAAGCAGCGGACTTTAGAGCAAGATCGACAGAATGCTGTCGATTATTCCGCTCAAATATCTTTATACTGTCGATATGAGAGGTCCAAAGGCGCTTGCGCCGGTGACGGTGGAAGCGGTTCGCCTACTGGGTAGCCGGGTGCGGCTGGGACGCCGGGAGCGTCGGTGGACGGTTGCTGAACTGGCTGCGCGAGTAGGGGTATCACCAGTGACAATTCGCAAAGTGGAAAGAGGTGATCCCACCGTCGCCCTCGGCACCGCGTTTGAGGCTGCCGCGCTGGTGGGCGTGGCCTTGTTCCATAGTGATCAGATCCGCCGGGCCCTCGAAGCCGAGGTTGTCGCCGTGAGGCTTGCCGTTCTGCCGACAGTAATCCGAACCGGCCAAGTTGACGACGACTTTTGACATGGCGGAGCCCCGATCGAACGGCTTCTGACGCTGATCCAAGCCGGTAGCGGTATGTTCAAGGAGTGGCTGTTTGGGGTCGGATCGCGGGGCTGGTACTGGTGCTATCGATCGTCGGGGTGGGTGTCACAGCCAGCGTTGCCGCCGGATACTCGGAGCACGATGAGATGATGACGGTTGCCTCATGGGCCGAGATCTTGTCGGCCTCGGACGGCTTCGCGGGCGACGGATTCGGAGTTGCCGTGGATGTGGACGGGGATGTGATGGTGGTCGGCGCCATTGGGGCGGCCTACGTGTTCACTCGGTCGCTAGGTCGGTGGCAAGAGACGGCCAAGCTGGCCGTTCCAATCCCGCCCCTGGGTCGGGTAGCCAATCGAGTTGAAGATGACCAGTCCAGCTATGTCGCAGTTGATGGTCAGGACATCCTCCTGGACAGAAATGGCGTCGTGTACGGCGGATTCGGCCGGGCGGTTGCGATAGACGGCAATGTGATCGTGGTCGGTGCCTACGAAGCGGCCTATGTGTTCACTGAGGTTGAGAGCCAATGGGTGGAAACGGACAAGCTCACTGGCGGGGAAGACCTCAGCGGCTTGGAGCCTCTTGGAGAAGTAGGAAACGTCACTGGGAAAGGTTCAACTCTCGGGTTTCTCGACGGCGGATTCGGCTCATCGGTGGCTGTAGACGGCGATGTGGTAGTCGTCGGAGCCAATGGCCTGATTCGGTTCCCCCAGATCAATTGGCAATCCTCGCCGTCAGATGATGCGCATACGCAGTCCGTATATGTGTTCACCCGCGATGGGGACAATTGGCAGGAGACAGCCAGGCTTGTCCGTCCAGGCGGGCCGCAGTCTGACAACTTCGGCAGAGATGTGGCGGTTGAAGGCAACCTATTGGTTGTCGGCAGCCACTCGGCGGCGTACATGTATGAGCGCTCCGGTGATGAATGGTCGGAACCAACCGAACTGCTTCCCCCTGATCACGACAGGAGCTTTGGGTTTGGCCAGTCAGTGGCAGTCAGTGGCAACTCATTTGCGGTCTCCTCCATCGACGCGGTGTATGTATTTGAGCGTTCTCTCGGGGGTTGGTTTGAGAACACTCTCAAGCCGTTCTTTGACCCTGCCTATCACCGATTTGGTCTGGATGTGGACCTAGATTCAAACCTGGCGGTAGTGGTCCCCTATGGCGAGGTCACGGCGACAGGTCCAGGGATGACCCCAATCGTATTCAGCTTGTTTGACAGACCCAGGGCAGGATGGCGTGTGACGCGGACATCTGGCTTCGGCAGCAAAGCCTGGAGGGTCCAATCTGTGGCCATCGGCGGTGGAGTGATCGCTGTTGGGGGCCACTTGTCTTCATTTGAACAAGGGGAGGATCTTGTGTGGCGCACAATCCATAAGGAACCAGGGGTGGTTCATACTCACAATCTGGAAGTTCTTCGCCCCGTAGGGGAGGAGTCTTCAGAAACTGAACCTCAAGTCTCTGAGACGCCGACCGCGGCTCCGACTGCGACCGCGGCTCCGACTGCGACTGCGGCCGTTGCCGCCTCGCCCGCGTTGGTTGACGATGAGGATTCGTCAGATGGCGGCGCCAACCCCGTCTGGGCTGGGTTGATCGTTGCCCAAGTGGCTCTGATCGCCGTCGCCGTCGCCTATTTCCTCATCCGACGCAAACCAGACGACGACACCGGCAGATACAGCACCTGACGCGCCTCTTTCGCCGTCCCGTACCATGACGGCCATGGCATTGGCCCAGATCGACCAGCACCCGGATCTGCCGTTTCTCATCAATGACGCCGACAACCATTTTGTGGAGCCCCGCGACCTCTATGTGAACCACATCGATCCCAAGTGGCGGCACAAGGCGGTCACCTTCGAGGCCGACGACCAGGGCCGCTGGGTGGGAGTGTTCGGCGGCCAGCCGTCGCGTATCAACCAGGCGGTGGCCATGGTGGCCGCCGACGACGAGACCGCCGCCGAAGTGGCCGCCCGGGCCGTCCCCCAAGCAGGCGACGAGAACCAGATGAAGCCCGGCCAGTCCAACATCCACTCGCCGGGGATGCTGCTGTCCCGGCTCAACCCCTACCGCAACCTCACCGACGCCGAGCGGGTCGATCTCATCGCCTACTTCCGCGACCAGGAGGAGTCGTGGGGCAACCGCGACCTGCGGCTGGCCCTCATGGACAGCCAGGGCATCGGCGCCGCCCTCATGTTCCCCAACCAGGTGCTGTCGCTGGAATACGAGTTCGCCGACGACGTCGACGGCATCTACGCCAACACCCGGGCCTACAACCGCTGGATCAACGAGGAGATCGGCTGGGGCTACCTCAACCGTCTCTTCCTTCCCGCCTACGTGTCGCTGGCCGATCCCGATGAGGCCGCCACCGAGGTTGAGCTGGTTCTGAGCCAGGGCGCTACCGTCATCCAGATCATCAGCGGCCACGTCCACGGCGGACGGCACAACACAAGGGGCGGGCGCTCGATGGCCGACCCGGTCTACGACGGCTTCTGGGCCCGCATCAACGAGGCCGGTGCCCGGGTGGTTACCCACTTGGGGGCCACCGACTACCAGAAGTACGGGGTCGACTGGAGCGAGGACCCTGAGGACGTCCTCGGCGACTTCGACGCCCTCCAATGGGTGCTCTACTGGGGCGACCGCCCGGCCATGGAGACGGTGGCCGCCATGGTGCTGCACAACCTGTTCGGCCGCTTCCCCAACGTGAAGGTGTGCCTGTCAGAACAGGGCACGGTGTGGCTGCCCTACATCCTCCGCAAGATGGACCACGCCTTCCTCATGGGCCGAGGGGCCAAGTGGGGCCCGAAGCTCGACCGCCGGCCCAGCGACATCTTCCGGGACCACTTCATCGTGGCCCCCTTTCCCGAGGAGAACGTGGCCCGGGTGGTGGAGGCGGTGGGCATCGAGCCCATCGTATTCGGCTCCGACTTCCCCCACAGCGAGGGGCTGCCCTTCCCCGCCCTCTACGCCACCACCCAGCTCAAAGCTATGAGCGACGCCGACATCAAAACCATCATGTGCGACAACCTGGCCCGCTTCCTCAACATCGAACCGGTGCCTGCGCCGCCGCCTGTTTGACACCCGTCCCTAAGACACTTTCCAACTAGCCCGACTCCTATGCAGCGTGTGAGCGTAATCTCCGCTGCGCATGTATCAACAGGAGCCGGAAGGCGTTTGATGGAGCAACGGGGGGAAAGGCCGAGAACGGGCGAAGGCGAGACACGCCCGCTTTGGTTGAATCGGGGCAACCGCGAAGCGATTGAGTTGTCACGGCCGGGGTCGGTGGGGCTTGTTGCTGGGAATCGAGCAGATGGCCTGGAGGTCCTTCATGAGCTCGGCCGGGTGTTCGGATCGGCGCCAGTGTCGCTGACCGAAGTCGTGCTCTCGGATGCTCCTATCCGCCGCTGGGAGGAACTCACTGAGCGGCTGGCAGACTGTCCGCTGTTGTTCGACTTGGAGACGCTCTGCTGGGATCGGGGACTGGGGATCGACCCGCTGCGCCTTTTGCATCTGCACGCCCGCAAGCTTGGAGTTGTTGCCCTTTGGCCTGGGCGAGTTAGCGAGCGTCCCCGGCCTCCGGAGACGCCTTGTGGCCCGCTGGGGAGAGACTTCCACAGTTCAAGGGGCCGTCGGCAAGACCGTCACTAGCTTGCGCCGACTAGGCGTGGTCGAAGGAGGTGGACGGCATCCCATCACCCGCTGCCCCGGCCATGCAGCCAGCCCCCTGGCCACAGCATGGCTTGTGCATGCCGTAATGCTGAGCCGCCAGGTCGGATCAATAGAAGTTCGTGACGCGGCCGGAGCTCCCGAGCTTTTCTGGGCTGACCAGAGCACTCCCGATCCCGACTATCCACACATCGAGCTCCACACAGAATCCCTAAACCGCCGAGTCTGGGCGTCAAGCTAGTCCGCCCCGTTCATTAGTGGGACGGCTTCAATTAATGTTTGTGACAGGGCTCTCAAGATGGCCGGCCAGAGGATAATGAACCTCTCCGAAACTGCTGCCGAAGGCGAGATCTGTGGTATATCCCATGCGAAATCTCGCGATCAAGGTAGGCTACGATAGATAATGGAAGACACAGGGGCTGCTGCTTTGGTAAACCAGGGCGGGCTTCCCGAGTATGGCCGCCCTCCTGTGGTCGAAGTAGCGCTTGCTATTGAGTTCAAGCACGCAATCGAATTCCGCTCACTCGATCTGGTGCCGCTCACCATTGCGTGGACTGACCTCTTACCCCACGCCAAAGAGCGACCGTTGCAATCGCGGAAGGGGTACACGCATGACGACGAATTTCTCGATGCCCTGTTTGGGATCGAGGAAACGGCAAGCTACCCGCCTCGCTTGTGGATGCAGAATGATGCGGGGGACCAAGTAGTCCAGATCCAACACGACCGTCTGGTCGTCAACTGGCTTAAGAGTGAGGGGCAGTACCCCCGGTATGTGACGATCCGGGACAGGCTGTGCGATTCGTGGGAGCGGCTGGCCGGCGTCTGCGAAGAGCTTGGACTCGATGAGCCCATCCCGTATCTGTGCGAGGCCCGGTACATCAACCAGCTAGGCCCAGAGCATGGGTGGAATTCGCCCGAGGATACGTCGCGCCTAATTGCACTTTGGCGCGGACTAGAAGACGGCGGCTACCTGCCGCGAGACCACTTGAGTTCATTCAGCTTCCACTGCCATTTCCCCGATCAGCGGGAAGGCTCGCTCACCATCGACGGATTTTGCTCAGGTGACCCGGAAGCTGAGATGAAGATGACGATGAACCTCACAGCGCACGGGCGAGCGCTGTCGGAGGACTTTGAGAGCGCCCTAGAATTCATGGATTACGCCCATAGGTGGATTGTGGAGGGCTTCACCGCCGTCACCACCGAGAACGCACACGGCATCTGGGAGAGGAAGCGATAATGGCACTAGCGCTGCCTGTGGATAGATGCTGGCCTGTAGCAAGGCCATCCGCCGAAGTGAAGGGCTGGCAGGACAGTGCTCGCGAAGCCATTTCCGAGATGGTAACGAAACCACGAGCCGTCTGCCCCTCAACCCCGAACAACATTGGGCGCCTCGTAAGCGAGCTTCGTGTGGAGCCATGGTTCCACGAAATCTGGGGCAGCTTGCGCGAGCTCCGTCTTCTAGAGGCGGATTGGAACGGCTACGGCGAGCAGCCGATAAGCCATGACTCGATATCGGACACGATAAAGATTCTCCACCGAGTGGCGAAGGGTGGGCCAGCACCCGTTGTCGCACCTATGTACGACGGCGGCATTCAGATTGAGTGGTATGGCGAAGACACAGAGATTGAGGTGGAAGTTCCGCCAAGTGGCCCTACGTCCATCTACATCGTCCTGCCAGACGGCACAGAAGACGAGCGATCCGCCCACCTGGGAGACGAGCCGGTATGGGAAGAGCTGGGCGCGGTCATTGCTCAGATGAGGGCCGACGGAGCCGGATGACCGGGGAGCCAGTGGCTTCAGATGAGATTCTGTGGCGCAGAATTCACCGAAGCCATTTCCAGAAGGGCCGCGTCACATCCGCTGCATTCAAAGACCCTAGAATGTCGGTCGATATGGCCAGTCTCCGACTGGAAATGTCGGCCACGATGATCGACACGTCCGTAGGCGTATCCGCCCTCTCTTGCTCGGACGTAGAGGCCGAAGGACAAACTGTCGTCCGGGATCCGATAGAAGGAAACGATGCCCACGCGCTCGTCGTAGGCGAAAAGCCCACACCTGTCGCCCGGGCACTGCGCGATGCCTCCAAGTTCACCCACCGCGATGAGATCGGAGCGGATTGAAGAGGCACCGCTGGTGGGTCTGGTGTGCATTGGGTAGTACCCCCAGCCCTAGCCGCCTTCGATTTCTTGACCTGCTCTCTGTCTGACCGCATTTGCAGCAAAGAGCCTTCTCGTTCAGCCTGCACGTCTGCAATAGGTGGGAAATGGGAAGCTGGGTCTGACCTCGAAAGAGAGGTTGAGGCGTCCCGCCCTGTACCCCGTACTGGCGAGCTTCCGTCTCTTGCTCATCCAATCCCAGCAGGGTGCTCCATACGGGCGATATCAGGGAGCCGAATGGCGCGACGGTTTCGAGAGCGTGAAAGAGCTGTGGGCCGCAGCGGGAGGCCAACTGCTGCGAGTGTTCTACGAGCACTTCGATTCGACCGGCCGAGATCTTCACGCCGCCGGCCGATCCCCGGCCCTCTGGGGATCGATCTACAAAGAACTAGCTGTCATCGACTTCGAGCGAAAAAGTACCAACTAACTCCCTGTTGAGGCCCTTCCCGATTCGCAATATTCCAGGTCCGGGGTCTTGTGGCCGCCTATTAGCCCACCTTCATGAGACCGGCCATGTTGCCGCCCATTACCTTGCGGATTTGGTGGTCGGGCAGACCTTCCAGTTGATCCACGAACGTGATGGGATCGGCCATGCCCTCCACATGGGGGTAGTCCGAGCCGAACACCACGTTGTCGGCGCCCATCGCGCCGACTAGCCCAACCGGGTCGTCCTCGTGGAAGGGGTGGATCCAGATATTGCGCCTGATGATGTCCACCGGGTGCTCTTCCCAGGCCTGGGGCATCCGCTGGTAGCAGGTCTCCAGATGGGCCAGCAGCGGCCGAACCCATGAGCTGCCGTTTTCGATGATGGCCACCTTTAGCTTGGGATGCCGGGTGAGCGCGCCATGGGCCACCCACGAGGTGACCGCATCCTCAATGGGCCGACTGCTCATCACCGACATCTGGAACAGCGACTGGTTGAACGCCAGCATCTCCCCGCTGGTCCCCTCCCACTCGTTGGTGAACCGGGTGTAGCCGCTGTCGGATGCGTGCATGGCCACCAGCACGTCCAGCTCTACCACCCGCTCCCAGAACGGATCGAACTCGGGCAGCGCGAACGACCGCGGCCCCCGCAGACCGGGCGGAGGAGCGGGACGAATCAGCACCGCCCGAGCACCCCGCTCCACGCACCACTCCAGCTCTTCGATGGCCTTCTCCACGATGGGCAGGGTCACTATGGGCACGGGGAAGATGCGACCCTCGTAGTTGAACGTCCAATGCTCCAGAATCCACTGGTTGAGGGCATGGATCACGATGTGGCACTCGTCGGGGGCGTCCCGGAAGCGCTCCTCCACCAGCGATGCCAGGGTGGGGTACATCATGGCGTAATCCAAGCCCAGCTCATCCATCAGCTCCAGCCGGGGCTGGGGGTCGAAGTACGCCGGCAGGGCATCGATGGGCTGCATGATCTCCCGCCGGGACTTCCCCTCGGGATTGCCGCTCCTGAAGTACTCCTCCTGGGCGCCGGGCGAGCCCACTCTCTGGAACGTGGGGTTGGGGATGTAGTTGCTGATCCTGCCCCTCACCAGGATTTTTGTACGGCCTTGGTGGTCGATGTAGTCGATGAGCCCTCGATGGGCGTCGGGCAAGTGCTTGGTGAGGGCTTCGGTGGTCTCGTACATGTGGTTGTCGGCATCGAAAACCGGGTAATCAAGCTGGCGAGAAGGCATACCAATCATCCTATTGCTGGTGTAATCTGAGGGCAATGGCGGGGCTGCTGACGCCCGACTTCTACCGCTACGAGTGGCATCCGTTAAGCGGGGTTCGCCTCGACGGCGAGTTCGTGGTGGCCCGCTGGGCCGATGGCGCCGAGCTTCGCTGCTTCCGATGGTGGCTGGCCGAGCAGCGCGACTTTGAAATCTCCTCCCGGGAAGGGGTTCTCGAGCCCTGCGATCTGGGCGAGCACTGGCAGGTTGCCGACGCCTGGGCCGAGCACGACGGGGCGCTGGGGGTGCGCTGGGCCCACGACGGGGCTGTGTCCCGCTACCACCCCGGCTGGCTCCGCCACATTGCCGATGGCCAATTCCGCCCCGAGAGCTTCCTTCCCGAGTCCATTGCGTGGGATTCCTCCGTGCTGCCCGAGCCGGCTACCCATCACGGGCCGACGGTGCTGGCCGACCCTGAGGCGTTCCGGCTCTGGCTCAACGACCTGGTGGCCTACGGGTTGACCCGGCTGAGGTCACTGTCGGTCGACCTCGATCAGGTCGAGGAAGTGGCCCGCCGGGTCGGCGTCCTCCGAGATTCCAACTTCGGCCCAGTCTGGGACATCGAGGCCGTTCCCGACCCCACGTCCACCGCCTATATGAGCATCGGCCTCGGCCCCCACACCGACTTCCCGTCGTTGGAGACCCCGCCGGGTTTCCAGTTCTTCCACTGCATCGAGAACTCCTGCGTCGGCGGGGCCAGCCAGATGACCGATGGACTGGCCGTCGCCCGGCACCTGGAGCAGCACGATCCCGAAACCTACGAGGCCCTGACCACGCTGCGATGGGTGTTTCACGGACGGGGTGCCGAAGTCGACTGGCGCTGGTCGGGGCCGCTCATCGATCTGGGGGTGCCCGGCGCACCCCTCACCCTGCGTACCTTTTACCCCGTGCGCACCTTCCCCGATATGGCCACCGACGACATCCCCCGGGCCTATAGGGCGGCCAAGAAGTTGGGCCGGCTGTCCCGAGACCCCCGCTTCCAGATCACCTACAAACTTGAGCCCGGCGACATTGCCGTGTTCGACAACCGCCGGGTGCAGCACGCCCGGGAGCCGTTCGACACCTCCTCCGGCCGCCGCCTGTTCCGGGGGTGCTACGTGAACAGCGACGACATCTACTCCAAGCTGCGGGTGCTGAACCGACGGGCCCAAGAGAGCGAGCTGGCCCCCGCATGAGCGGAGTGTTCATCACCTGCGCCATCACCGGCAGCGGCGACACCACATCCAAGTCTGACTTGGTGCCCATCACCCCCCAGCAGATCGCCGAGGCGGCCATCGACGCCGCTGATGCCGGTGCGGCCATCGTCCACATCCATGTCCGCAATCCCGAAACCGGTGAGCCGGCCCGCGACGTCGAGCTGTACTCAGAGGTCGTTGAACGGATCCGGGCGTCCAGCACCGACGTGGTACTCAACCTCACCTCCGGCATGGGCGGCGACCTCACCCTCGGCTCGGCCGAGCAACCGCTGCCCCCCGCGGAGGTGGGCACCGACATGGCCGGGGCCACCGAGCGGCTGGCCCACGTCCGTGAGCTGATGCCCGAGATCACCACTCTGGACTGCGGCACCATGAACTTCGGCGAGGGCGACTACATAATGGTCAACAGCCCGTCGGTGCTCGACGAGATGGCCCGTCAGGTGCAGAAGCTGGGTGTGCGCCCCGAAATCGAGATCTTCGACACCGGCCACCTATGGCTGGCCAAACGCCTGGTGGACGAGGGGCTCATCGACGACCCGGTCATGGTCCAGTTGTGCATGGGCATCCCCTGGGGCGCCCCCGACGACATCAACACCCTCATGGCCATGGTCAACAACATCCCCGACGGCTGGATCTTCTCGGCATTCTCGTTGGGCCGCAGCCAGCTTCCCTACGTCGGGCTGGCCGCCATCGCCGGCGGCAACGTCCGAGTCGGACTGGAAGACAACATCTACCTAAGCCGCGGCCAACTAGCCACCAACGCCGACCTGGTAACCCGAGCCGCAACCATCCTCGAGTCCATGAACTACGAGGTCCTCCCCCCCGAAGCCGTAAGAGAAAAACTCCACCTGGTCAAACATTGACCCGCAGCCCGGTCGCGCGTGAACCCAGTCGCCTAAATTGATCCCGTGAACGCCGAAATAGCAATCCGCGGCGGCACCGTCGTAGACGGCACCGGCCAACCCGGTCGACAAGCCGACATCGGCATCAAAAACGGCCGCATCACCGAAATCGACAAAACCGTCAGAGCCCCAACCGAGATCGACGCCTCCGGTCGCCTAGTCTGCCCCGGCTTCATCGACTGCCACACCCACTACGACCCCCAGGTGCTGTGGGACCCCTGGCTGTCGTCATCCTGCTGGCACGGGGTCACCTCGGTGGTGGCCGGAAGCTGCGGCTACAGCATCGCCCCCACCAAGGCCGCCGACCGGGCCTCGCTCATTCGCACCCTCGACAAGGTGGAGGACATGCGGGTGGCCACCCTCGAGGCCGGGGTCAATTGGGACTTCGAGACCTACGGCCAGTACCTCGACGTGATCCAGCATCGGGGGCTGGCCGTCAACTTCGGCGGCTATGTGGGCCACACTGCGGTGCGGCTCTACGTCATGGGCCAAGACGCCTACGAGCGAGAGGCCACCCCCACCGAGATCGACCAGATGAAGGCCGCGGTGGCCGAGGCCATCAACGGCGGCGCCTTGGGGTTCTCCACCGACCGGGCCGGATTCCACCTGGGCGACGGCGGCCGGCCGGTGCCGTCCATCGCCGCCTCCCAAGAAGAAACCGAAGCCCTCATCGGAGTCACCGCCGAGATTGGCCGGGGCGTGGTGCATGTGGCGCCGGGGGAGGACTACCGCTGGGTGTACGACCTCCAGCCCAAGCTAGGCCGGCGGCTCAACTGGTCGTCCATCCTCACCTACCCCGCCGCGGCTTCCTCCCGGGCCGACTACCGCACCAAGCTGGCCGACCACCTGGCCGGCCGGGCCTCCGGGGCCGACGTGTGGGTGCAGGTCACCTGCCGTCCCATCACCCAGCACGTCACCATGATCGAGCCCACCTCCTTCTACACCATGGGCTCGTTCAAAGAGCTGGTGGCCCTGGCCCACGAAGACCGCCACACGCTGTATGCCGACCCCGACTGGCGGGCCCGAGTGCAGTCCGACCTCGACGCCAACGGCCTTTTGGCCTCCCGCTGGAACACCCTGGCCATCGTGGAGTCGCCCAACCAGCCCGAGCTGGTGGGCAACACCGTGGGCAAAGTGGCCGCCGAGCGTGGCTGCACCCCGTGGGATGCCATGTGCGACATCGCTTTGGCCGACGGGCTGTTGACCCGCTTCGAGATCACCTTCGCCAACGACGAGGTCGACGGCGTTACCTCTTTGGTGCAAGCCGAAGGGACGGTGATGGGCCTGTCCGACGCCGGTGCCCACGTCGGCCAGATCTGCGATGCGGTGATGCCCACCGACTTTTTGTCCCGCTGGGTGCGCGACCGCCAGGTGATGACCCCCGAGGCCGGAATCCACAAGCTCACCGGCGAGCTGGCCGAGATGCTCGGCCTGGCCCCCGACCGGGGCTATCTGCGTCCCGGCGCGGTGGCCGACATCACCGTGGTCGACTGGGACAATCTCGACGTCGGCCCCATCCGCCGGGTGAACGACATGCCCGCCAACGGTGAGCGCCTCATTGCCGACGCCCCGACCGGCGTCGACCACATCCTCGTCGCCGGCACCCCCACCCGCGTCGACGGCCAGTCGCTGCTGCACCAGCTAGATACCCTCCCCGCCACCACTCTCCGCTCTGCCTGAGCAAACAAGTCGGCCTAGTGGTGCGTCGCCGAAATAATCGCGCATGTCCTGCTAGGCATCAACGCCTCTCGCGGCGTTGCGCCTCCTTGCCGTACGCTACGGGTATGGCTGCGTCGGTGCGCCTTGCGAGAGACGCCGCTGCCGTCGCATTCCATGGCGCTATTTCGGCGACGCACCACTAGCCGGGAGGCACCACTGGTTCGATATCCAGGTCGGTGTAGGTGAGAGCGGGGAAGTACGGCACGCCCAGTGCTTCGAAGCGGCGGCGGGCGGTGTCGCCCCGGTCGACCACCGTGGCGACGGCCACTATCTCGGCCCCGGTGTCGCGTATCACCTCGTAGGCCTTCTCAGTCGAGCCTCCGGTGGTGGTCGCATCCTCAAGCAGCAAGACCCGGTGGCCCGGTCCGAGGGGGGTGCCCTCGATCTGCTGTCTCGTCCCCCGCTTCTTAGGCTCCTTTCGAACCGAGAACCAATGGCCGTCGGTCACAGCCGCGATGCCCACCGCCAGCGAGTCGGCGCCCATGGTCATCCCCCCAGCCGCGTCGAACTCTATGCCGGCCTCTCGAACCTGCTGAGCAATCGCCCGGCACGCCACCTGAAGGTCGGCCCAACGGCAAAGGGCCACCTTGACGTCAACGAAATCGCTCGACATGGCCCCGCTGGCCAGCTCTATCGGCTGGTCCAATTTCCGCAAACCTTGCCGTTTGATGATGTCAATGAGCGCCGCGTCAGCCACGTCCCCACCCTAGCGGTCGCCGCTGATCGGGCTCATTAGGGTGAAAGAAATGGAAATTTGTTAGAAATCATTGGTTTTCCACAAGCGATCCCCAGCGAAGGCCCGCTACGGTCAACTCAACCTTCCCCTCTGCAACCGAAGAATGAGGGGAGGAGCCTGTGTCCGCTCCACCTGTTTCCTGCGCTTGGGCTCCGTGGTGGACTCCAGAGCAACTCCGCAGCTTCCTTAGCCACGTAGAGAGCGTCGTGCAAGCCCGATTCGGTGAGCACTTCCTCGACGAGGCTGAGGGCACCGTGACCGTCGAGAACATGGACTGCGTGCTGGGCCTGTCCAACTTGGCCCAAACCTGCCGGGCCGCCGATCCTGTGGATTGGCGGGTCATCATCTATGGCCACATTGCCCGGCTTGACGACTTCGCCCCTGATGCCCTGGCCGAGCGCCTGGGCAACTACGAACGGCTTCAGCCCGATCTGAGGGTCAGAGTGGTCGGTGCTCAGCATCTAGACCACATCGACGCGGTGCGCGATCCGTTGCCGCTTGGCCTCTCTGCCTGCCTGTCGGTGGACTTGGACGGTGCCGCCTGCCCAGTGGACCGCAGCTACTTCAACGATTGGGGTGTCGAGCACGGCGAGGTTATGGCGGTTGCGCTGGCCAACACTCTGATAGGCGCTCCGATGACCGAAGAGGAGGCAAGCGAGGTATCCGGCAAGTTTCAAGTGTTCATGGGCGACTCCCTGTTCGTCTCCGGCCACCTGCTCGATTTCGCCCGCACCGTTCCCGACATCGGGCCTCAAGGCGCAGTGGTGACCGTGCCCGCGGCCCACACCGTCATGGTCTGCCCCGTCGAGTTCAACGAGCAGTTCGTGGACCACTCAGCCACCATGCTGGCCGCCAGCTACGTCCGCTATCTGGCCGGACCCAACTCGGTAAGCCCCAACGCCCTGTGGTGGCGCCCCGGCCACCCGCTGGCCGGATTCGCCCGTATGGACAACCAGTGCTTCGAGCTAGTCGCCCCCGAACCCCTCCGTTCCCAGTTATGGGAAGGGCGCAGGAGCGCTGGCTCTTAGAGTCCAAGCGTGTCGCTCTGCCATGATGTTTCCGCGAACGAAGCATGGGGGAGCAGCGCATGACCATGACCGATACCGCCAGAGCGATCTCGCTCGACGACATCGACATTCATTCCACCGACCTGTACCAAGACCGCGGCTACCCATGGGCGGCGTGGGATCTGCTTCGGGCCGAGGC
Source organism: Acidimicrobiales bacterium (assembly GCA_965208505.1). Taxonomy (GTDB): domain Bacteria; phylum Actinomycetota; class Acidimicrobiia; order Acidimicrobiales; family Bin134; genus Poriferisocius. Next base: position 3,179,886 of record OZ242339.1, on the reverse strand, counting down.
TCCGGTGCATTGGTACGAGCGACCCGACATCGAGCCGTTCTGGGCCGTCACCCGCCACGAGGACATCCACTGGGTGTCGTCCAACGACAAGCTGTTCATAAACGGCGGCCCCCGCCTTCGCCTGGCCTCCATCGAAGAGGACAAGGGTATGTGGGAGCGCCGAACACGGCGGCTCACCGAGCTGGGCTGGGACCTCGACGAGCCTATGGACATGGTGTTTTTGGACCGGCCCCGCCACACCCGGTTCCGCCTGCTCACCGCCCGCCGGTTCACCCCCCGGGCCATGCGGGAGCACGAGGAGCACCTCGCCCAATACGCCGCTCGGTTCACCGGCGAGTTCGTCGAGATTCTGGAGCGCGACGGCGAGGCCGACTTGGTGCTGGACTACGCAGTGAAACTGCCCCTGGCCACCATCTGCGATCTCATGGGCCTGGACGTCGAAGACTGGTCAAAGGTTCACAAGTTCACCGAGATGGCCTTCAACGACGAGGAGAACATGCGGTGGGCCGAGCCGGGCGAGACCTTCGACGATCTGAGGTTCCGAATGGGCAAGGACTTCAGCGCCTATATCAGGACGATCATCGAAGACTGCCAAGCCGAGCCCCGCGATGATATGACCGGAGCAGTGGTCCAGGGCGAGGTCGACGGCTGCCCGCTCAACACCCAGCAGCTAACCGGCTACATCACCCTGCTTTTGGGCGCGGGCAACGAGACCACTCGCAACGCCACCACCTCGGGTGTGACCGCCCTGCTCCAGAACCGCGATCAAATTGACCGCCTCCTGGCCGATGAGTCGCTGATCGAGCCGGCGGTGGAGGAGATCCTGCGGTGGACATCGCCGGTCATCCAGTTCGCCCGCACCGCCACCGCCGACGTGGAGCGCCACGGCCAAGTGATCAAAGAGGGCGACACCGTGGGTGTGTTCTACCCGTCGGCCAACCGGGACGATGCGGTGTTCGACGACCCCTACCGCTTCGACGTGGGCCGCAACCCCAACCACCACATGGCCTTCGGCCACGGGGTCCACTTCTGCCTGGGGGCCAACCTGGCCCGCTGGGAGCTGCGGGCCATGCTCCGAGCGATCCTGCCTCTTCTGCCCCGCCTAGAGCTGGTCGACGAGCCCGAGCGCCACGGCCACCTCCACCTCGGCGCCGTCAAGCACCAGCGCGTCCGCCTGACCGGCTGAGTGGGTATGCTGGCATACATGAAGCGCACCACGGTGAAGCTCACTGATGAGGTTGATACCCGACTCCGCCATGAGGCGCAGCGGCGCGGCATCACGATCTCTGAGTTGACCAGGGAGGCGATTCATAACCACCTGGGAGCGCAGAGGACGCTCGGTGCCGCGGCCGCCGGCCGCAGTGGTCGCCGCGACGTCTCCGAGCGAATCGAGGAGATTCTGGCCCAAGAGGTTGCGCCATCGTCCTGATCGTCGATGCCGGTCCTCTCTACGCGTACATTGATGCCGACGACCAGCACCATGCGGCCAGCCTGGAGCTCCTTCAGACCCATCCAGGGCCTCTGGTGATCCCAACTCTGGTGGTCACCGAAGTCAGCTATCTCGTCGGCACCCGCCTGGGGGCCACTGCCGAAGTGCGCTTCCTAGGCGATCTCGCCTCAGGCCACCTCGGCATCGAACCCGTGGCTGCCAGCGACTGGTTGCGGATCGCCGAGCTGGTCTACGCCTACCGCGACCTACCCCTGGGGACGGTAGACGCCTCAGTGGTGACTGCCGCGGAGCGCCTCAGCGCCACCACGGTTGCGACGATGGACCGGAAACATTTCTCCGTCGTGAGGCCGCGCCATTGCACCGCATTCGATCTGGTTCCCTGACTGCTTGAACCCCCACTCACGAGCCTACGATTCACCGGAGCCCACAAGAGAGAGCGAGGCACCACAAATGGGACGACTAGCAGGCAGGGTGGCGTGGATCACCGGAGCGGCGTCGGGCATCGGCCTGGCCTCCGCAGAACGTTTCGCCGAGGAGGGGGCGACGGTGATCGGCTCCGACATCGCCGAGAGTGATGGTTGGAAGGCAGTGGCCGAGACTGCCCCGGCGTCGAGCTTCCACCTCGTCGATGTCCGCGATGCCGATGCCCAAGAAGAACTGGTCGGCCAGATCGTCCAAGAGCACGGACGACTAGACGTGTTGATGACCGCAGCCGGGGTCGCCGGCGGCGGGCAGGTTCACGAACTCGACATCGAGGAGTGGGACCGGGTGCAGGACATCAACCTCAAGGGCACCATGCTGTCGTGCCGGGCCGCCCTCAAGCCGATGGTGCAGGCCCGATCCGGGAGCATCATCACTGTCGCCAGCGTCGAGGGGTTAGAAGGCTGCGAGGGGGGCAGCACCTACAACGCCTCCAAGGGCGGGGTGATCCTGCTCACCAAGAACATGGCCAACGACTACGGCCCGGCCAACATCAGGGCCAATGCCATCTGCCCCGGCTTCATCGACACCCCCATGTTCCAATCGGTCATCCCCCATCTCGGGCCGATCGCCGACAGCATCCGCGACCAGCACAAGCTCAAGCGCTGGGGCCTCCCCTCGGAGATCGCCGGAGCCGCCTTCTTCCTAGCCTCCGACGACTCCTCGTTCGTCACCGGCGTCGCCCTCCCCGTTGACGGCGGCTACACCGCCGGCCACTCCCACGGAATGACCGACATCTAGCCAGTCAGCCCTAGCCGGTCCGGCCTAGCCCCTCAGACAGGGCGGAATTTGATGAGGGTGATCTCGTCGGTGGCGTCCTCGAACACCGCATCCACGGGCAAGCCGCAGGCGATGTCGGCGTTGTCGATGCCGATGAGGTTGGAATACATCATCGGCCCCTCCTCCAACTCCACCAGCACCACGTTGTAGGGGAGCTCGGGCACGAACTGCGGGATGTAGGGCTGCCTCATGATCGTGAAGCCCCACACCGTGCCCCGCCCTGACGCCTCGATCCACCCCCGGTCGAACGACAGGCACGAGGGGCAAGAGGCATAGGGCGGGAACCACACATGCCCGCAGGCCCGGCACTCCGGCAGCACGAAGCGGTGCTGGCGGGCCGCGGCCCAGAAATCCCGATCCTCATGGGTCACCGTGGGCAGCGGCTTGGCGTAGCCCTCGCCGACGCTCACAGCATCCCGTCCCGGCACAAGAGCGACGCCCCCGGCAGGGCCGACAGGCACCAGAACAGCGACCAGTCGCAGTCGGGGATCTGGCGCTGCCCGGCCTGGCCCCGCAGCTGGCGCACCGCCTCGGCGTGCTGGTTCCACCCCTGGAGGTACGACTCGCTCAGCATCCCCCCGCTGGTGTTCACCGGCAGCTCCCCGCCCAAAGCGATGCGGCCGTCCTGCACCCACTCCAAACCTTGGCCCTTAGGAGCGAACCCGAACCCCTCCAGTCCCCACAGCACCGACACGCTGAAGTTGTCGTACACCTGGAGGCAGTCGATGTCGTCGGTGGTCACCCCCAGCGGGTCGAACAGGTCGGCCTTCATCGAACCGCAGGCCTCGTCCCAGAACCCCAGGTCCACGTACCACTCCCTAAAGTTGGCCCGCCCCGCAGTGCCGGCGATCAGCACCGGGGGATGGGCCAGATCCCGGGCCCGCTCGGCGGTGGTCACCACATAGGCCACCGCCCCGTCGTTCACCAGGCAGTAGTCGAATAGCCGCAGCGGCTCGGCAATGTAGCGGGCGGCCAGGTAGTCGTCGATGGTCATCTCCTGTTGCATGATGGCCCCCGGAGTCATCTGGGCGTGCGAGCGGATGGCCACCGGGATGGCCCCCAGCTGCTCCTCGGTGCCCCCGTACTCGGCCTGATAGCGGGTGAACCCCATCGAATACTGCGCCCCCGGCGAGGCCATGCCGTAGATCGTGTCGTACAGCAGCCCCTGGGGCTGGGCGCCGAACTTGGTGCCCTGGGTGCGGAACGCCACCGAGTTGAACAGCACCACGTAGTCGGCCAGCCCGTGGTGTACCGCGGTGGCCGCGTGCATCAGCGCCATGGCGCACATCCGCCCGGCCTGGGGGTAGTCCACCACGAAGCGCACGTCGGTGAGCCCGGTGCGATAGGCCACCGGCTCGTAGTGGGCCAGCCCCCCGGTGATCAGCCCGTCGATCTGCGACTTCTCCAGCCCGGCATCGGCGATGGCCTCCGCAATGGCCTCAGTGGCCAGCGCCTCACCGGTCCGCTCCGGATCAGGCGTCCGGTACAGCCGGGCGAAGTCGCTGCTGCCGATGCCGACGATGGCCGTCTGCCCGGCAAAGTCCCGATCGCTCATCGTCCAGCGACACTAGTGACGCAGCCGCCGTCCAGCCCCTATCGTCGGGGCCGAACCAAGGGCGGTGTCGATGAAGATCAATCCCGATAGTTTGTGGCGGCTGGTGGCCATCAGCCCCGACGAGATCGCTCCCTTGGAGTCAGCCGGGTCTTGACCTCTATTGTCGAAGCCAGAGCGAAAGGCGATGCCAATGCAGATGAACCCCAACAAGACGTGGCGGCTGGTGGCCGAGCGGCTGGAGGCCGAAACCGATCCCCGGCGGCGCCATGTGCTGGAGCTGGTGCTGGCCCACATGAAGTGCGAGGCCCAGGCCGACATCGAAGGAGTGGTGGCCACTCTCAGCGAAAAGCCCCAGTACATCATCTGGTCGAACCCCGATGACCCTGTCGCCAGCCCCGGCGGCTCCCGCGACGCCATCCGGGGCTTCTACGACCGCAGCATCGTGCAGACCGGCGCCCACCGCCTCGAGTTCGACTGCGACCGGGTCATCGTCGACGACGACGCCGTGTTCACCGAGGGAATGATGAGCATGGCCTACCCCGGCCGCACCCTGGAGGCCATGGGCATCGACGTGCCCGACGCCGACTCCTACTACGTGGCCCAGGCCCGCATGGGCATCGTCTGGCCCGTCGACCTCGACGACTCCGAGGCTCGGCTGCGGGGTGAAGAGGTTTACTCCGGCAGCGACGCCTTCGAAGGTGTCGCCGACCGCCCCATCTCCCTAGAAGAAATCGCCCCCCTAGAGCTCGCCGCCGTCTGACCAATACCTCAAACAGACTGCGTCACACCCGGATCACGTCGAGTTCTTCGAGTGCGGGGAAGTCTTCGTCTTGGGTGACGACGGGGATGCCGAGGGCGATGGCGGTGGCTGCGATCCACGAGTCGTTGACCGGCATCTTGAGCTTGCTGTCCCGGAGCGCTAGGCGAAGTCTGGCCCAAGCAGATGCCACTGTCTCGTCAACCGGAATGGGTTTGAGCGCCAGTGCGGCGGTGAGCGTGGAGAGGCGCTGATCGCGAGCAGCGGTGTCGGTGGCCGCCAGCACCCCGGCCCGAAGTTCGCCGATGGTGATGGCTGAAATCGCGAGCTCGTCGGGCAGCAGATCTGTCTGAAGCGGGCGCCCGCTCTCTCGGGCAATGAAAATGGAAGTGTCAGCAAGCCCTCTGCTCATAGCCATGCAAGGTCATCGGTGGTCTCATCAGAGAGTCGGGCAAGCTCGTCGGCCAGCCCGGGGTCGGCTTGGTGAGACAGAACTTGGTTGACGAACCGGTCGCGGCCCATCCAGCGAGGCCGATCAGGAACTGGCGACAACTCCGCCACCGGTCGCCCCTGAACGGTGATCGTGATGCGCTCGCCGCGGGCCACGAGGTCCAACAGCGCCCTGGTCTGATTGCGCAACTCCCGAGACGCAACTTCACTCATGCAACAAGTGTAGCAAAAGTGCTACACAACCACTGTTCCTACTTTGCCGCCCAGGTTTCGCTGCGGAGGTAGGAGTAGACGCCTTCGAAGTCGGTTCGGGCTTTTTCGGGCAAGTCCACCGCTTCGCCGAGGCGGCTGGCGCCCCACACGATGCGGGCGGTGTGCTCGGCCACCAGGGCGGCGTGCAGGGCATGGTCGGGCGACTCGCCGACACACAGCATGCCGTGGTTGGCCATCAGCACCGCCGAGCGGTCGCCTAGATGGCGTACCACCTCTTCGCCCAGCTCGTCGGAACCGGTGGGGCGGTAGTCGGCCACCGGCACGTCTCCCCCCAGATAGATGATGACCTCCTCGATAACCGCAGGAATGCTCTTATGGGCCACTGCGAACATCGAGGCGTGTATCGGGTGACAATGCACCACCCCGCCCACCTCGGGGAACGCCCGATAGCAGGCCAAGTGCATGGCCTTTTCTGTGGACGGCCGGGCCGTGCCCTCCAACAGGTTCCCGTCCAAGTCCACCGCTGCCAGGTTGTCCTCGTCCACCTGGTCATAGGGCAGCGACGATGGGGTCAGCCAGATCGCGCCGTCGGCAGCCCTGCCCGAAACGTTGCCCGCGGTGCCCACTACCAGCCCGGCGGCGTCCATGGCCTGAGCCGCGGCCACTACTTGGGCTCGAATGTCGGCGCTATAGGCCATCTCTGCCCAAACTAATTTGCAGATAAACCACCAAATGTCGCCTCACGCTATGAGCGTAGGGCTCCTAGCAGAAGCTCACTCCATTTGTTCCCGATGATGAACTGCTTGCAGCCAGCGCAGCGAGGCTGCACAGTAAAGCCGCGCAGAACGCGCCGAAATAAGGAGATCCATGAAGTTTGCAGTGACGTTTCCGATGGTGGCCCACCCCTGGGATCAGAAGCTGATCACCAAGCAGGGTGTGGTGGATTTCGCTCGCACCGCCGAAGAGTCCGGGTTCGACGGACTGGGCTTCACCGACCATCCCGCTCCCACCGACCGCTGGCTCAATGCCGGCGGCCACGATGCCGTGGATCCGTTCGCCGCCCTGGCCTTCTGCGCCGCGGTCACCGACCGCATCAAGCTGATTCCCAACATCGTGGTGGTGCCCTACCGGAACCCGTTCATCATGGCCAAGGCCATCGCCACCATCGACTCCTTCTCCGGCGGTCGGTTCATCTTCGCCACCGGCTCCGGCTACCTCAAGGGCGAGTTCAAGGCCCTCGGCGTCGATTTCAACAACCGCAACCAGATCTTCGATGAGGCCATCGAGGCCATGATCGGCATCTGGACCACCGACGACTTCGCCTACGAGGCCAGCACCTTTACCGCGCTGGGCCAGACCGCCAACCCCAAGCCGGTGCAGAAGCCCCATCCGCCCATCTGGATCGGCGGCAACTCCAAGCGGGCCCGCCGCCGGGTGGCCGCGGTCGCCAACGGCTGGACCCCGTTCCCCGCTCCCCGAGTGCTGGCCACCACGGCCAGAACCCCGCCATTGGAGACTCTGGACGACTTGGCGGCCCTGCTCGACGAGCTGTGGACCTACGTGGACGACGCCGGCCGCGACCCGGCTGAATTCGACGTGAGCTACCTCAACCCCGTCGGCGGCCCACCAGCCGCCCCCGACTTCGACGCCGACGCCCACATCGCCGCACTGGCCGATCTCGAAGCGCTGGGTGTGACCTGGATCACCGTCACCCTCCCCGGCGACGACATCGAGGCCACCCTCGACACCATGCGCCGCTACGGCGAAACGGTCATCGCTCCTTCCCAGAGTTCGTAGATGCCCAACGCTGCCGAGCCCGGCCCCGCCACATCGCGGTCTACGACTCTCCCGAGCAACTGCCCTGGCTCGATTCGGGCAAGATCAACCTGTCCGGTGTGAAGAAGCTGATGGCCGAGCGCTTCGTCGCCAACCCATGATCCACGAGATGCTCACGGTCGCTCCCCAGCGAGACGACCTCATCGTGGCCGGCGACCGCCGCCTGTCCACCGACGAGGTGATCGCCTGGGCCGCCGGGGCCGCCTCCACCCTGGAACCGGGCCGGCCCACCGCCTTCCAGCTCCCCACCGGTCCCGAGGGCGTGGTGGCCTACCGGGCGTGCTGGCAAGCCGGTGCGGTGGCTGTACCCCTGCTGCATTTCGACGAAGGCCGCCAGCGATCACACGCTTTCGCCACGCTCGGCATCAATCGCCTGCTGGACCCCTCCCAATACCCCGCTGCCGGCAACGCCTCCCACCGCCGTGCTGGCCAGGACCGGCCCGACGACCGGGCCCTAATCATGTTCACCTCCGGGTCCTCGGGGGCTCCCAAAGGCGTGGTCCACACCCAGGCGGCGCTGGCCTACAAGACCCGCCAGACAATCTCCATCCAGGCTTTCACCCCCGACGATGCCGGGCTCTTCCCCGCTTCTTTGGCCCATGTGGCCGGGCTGCTCCACGCGGTGCTCATCCCCGGCGCCGCTTCGATCAAAACCGTGCTCATGGCCCGCTGGGACCCGGGCGAGGCCCTGCGGCTCATCGAACAGGAGCAGATCACCTACATGGTCGGCCCGCCCACCTTCTTCAACGATCTCATGGGCCACCCTGATTTCAGCCCCAGTCGCACCGTCTCCCTCCGGCTCCTGTCCATCGGCGGCTCCAGCATCACCCCCGCGTTCGCGAACCGGGCCCGCGACACCTTCGGATGCATCGTCAAGCGGGCCTACGGCTCAACCGAGGCCCCCACCGCCACCACCTGCGCCATCGGTGACGACCCCGAGCGCATGGCCAACACCGACGGCCGACCGTTCGCCCCCACCCAGATCCGAGTCGGCGAGCACGGCGAGATACAGGTTCACGGCCCCGAGGTGACCGTCGGCTACCTCGACCCCGCTCACACCGCGGCCGCCTTCACCGAAGACGGGTGGTTCCGCACCGGGGATTTGGGCCGCATCGACGCCGACGGCTATCTCACCGTTATCGGCCGCCTGGGCCAGAAGATCATCCGGGGCGGCGAGAATATCGACGCCATCGAGGTGGAGGCCATCCTCGAATCCCATCCCGCGGTAAGCCAGGCCGTGGCACTGGGCGAGCCCGACGACCGCCTCGGCGAGCGGGTGGCCGCCTATGTGGTGGCCAACGGCCCCTTCGACCTCGACGAGTGCCGCCGCTGGTTCACGGAGGCCGGCGCGGCCCGCTTCATGACCCCAGAACGCCTGATTGCGATCGCTGAAATGCCCACCATGCCCTCGGGAAAGCCCGACCGTTCCGAGTTGTCTCGGCTATTGGAAGAATCCACTCGATAAACTCCCGGTCGTGGCTCACTACCAGACCCCCGAATGGCACCCGGCTTTCGAGGAATACTGCGAGACCATCTTCGAGCTGGCCGAAGACGATGTCGACGTAATCCAAGCCCGGGTGGCCGAGCGCCTCGACGTCTCCCGCCCCGCAGTGTCCGAGATGATCCACCGCCTAGAGGCCGAGGGTCTGGTCACCCTCAAGGGCCGCTCCATCGAGCTGTCCCCCGACGGAATGGACCTGGCCGAGCGGGTGGTGCGCCGCCACCGCCTGGCCGAGGTGTTCCTCACCCAGGTTCTTGGCCTGTCTTGGGCCGAGGCCCACACCGAGGCCGGCAAGTGGGAGCACGTCATCTCGCCCTTGGTGGAGCAGTCCATGATGCGAGTGCTCGACGATCCCACCACCTGCCCCCACGGCAACCCCATCCCCGGCTCCGACTACCAGGCCCCCCCAACAAAGGCCTTGGCCACGGTCCAGGTGGGCCAGCGGTTCGTTGTCACCCGCATCACCGAGGAGCTGGAGTTCACCGAGGGCCTGCTCGACTTCCTTGAAGGCTCATCGGTAGTCCCCGGCGCCGAAGGAGTCATCACCGCCTCCTCACCCGACGGCACCACCACCGTCGAAATCGACGGCCACCACGTCGGCATCGGCGGCTTCGCCAGCCAACGCATCCTCGTCACCGCCGCCTGAACCGACCCGGAGCCAATGGGGGCAGAAGGGTGTAGGGCTATTCCGCGTAGATGGTGAATCCCTGGCTGGCGAAGTCCTCGTCGAAGGTAAGTGCGGTGTCGATGCCTTGCTCTCGCATTGTCTCGAACGACATCCAATTGACTAGCGAGATGCCCCGCTTTCCGGCAGCAAGCAGCGCCGCCATTGCCCTGGCGTACAACGAGGAGTCCACCCAATAGACCTTGATGGCAGGCAAGACGCTGTTTTGGAACTCCCGCACTGCTTCGAACCCCACTCGGCGGGCCAACAGGGCAACGGTCTCGATGACTACCCCTGAGTGGGTGACCAGGTGCTCGTCGCCCACTGCTCCTCGGGTGGCGTGGAGGCTCACCAATTCCAACGCAGAGGCATGGTTTTCGTCCTTATCGTCGAGAAAGGCGTAGATGGCTGAGGTATCGACGAAGATCGGAGTGCTCACTCCAGGAACGCTTCTTCCAGCGCCTCATCGTGATGGGTCGACGTGTCGAAGTGGTTGGAGCTGAATGAACCGGCGGCGGCCATCAGTCGCTGGTATCTCTCGTTGTGTTCGACTCGTTCGAGTTGGACATCGAGAGCTGCGCGAATGACCGCCGACTGGGACATGGCCCTGGCTGCCGCATACTCGCGCAGTCGCTCTGCCTGTTCCTGTTTCAGTGAGATCTGAGTCCGAACCATCATATTTACATCATTGTATCATCAACAACCACTGATGATGTAAGAAATGCCGCACGCACCATCCCACTGGCAAGAGTCCACCCAAAGAGCGGGGGATCAGACAAACTCGTAGCAGTGGATCTAACCCCAACACCGGATCAGGAGGCGTTCCGACACGAGTGCCGGCGGTGGCTTCAGGAGAATCTTCCCTGGGAATACGGCCAAGGATTGCCGCCGCTGTTCGACGATTTGGGTGAAGGGGTCGCTTTTCTCCGCAAGTGGCAGGCATCCCTGGCAGAGGCCCGTTTTGTGGGCGTCTCTTGGCCGGAGGAGTACGGCGGTCGGGGGGCTGGGCCGCTGCACCACTACATCGTCCAAGAAGAGCTGGCTCGGGCTCGGGCTCCGGAGCTGGTCGGCCGCATAGGCGTCAACTTGATCGGGCCCACGATCCTGGTCCACGGCACCGATGAGCAGAAGCAGCGTTGGCTTCCCTCGATCCTCCCGGCCCAACAACTGATTTGCCAGCTCTTCAGCGAGCCCGACGCGGGCAGCGACTTGGCCTCCCTGTCCACCCAGGCTGTCCCCGCCGCCGGCGGCTGGAGGCTCAGCGGCCAGAAGGTGTGGACGTCCTATGCCCAGTTTGCCGACTGGGGTCTGTGCTTGGCCCGCTCCCACCCCGAGGAGCCCAAGCATCGGGGCATCACCGCCTTCATGGTCGACATGCACGCTCCCGGCGTCGACATCCGCCCCCTGCGCCAGATCACCGACGAGTCCGACTTCAACGAGGTCTTCTTGAACGACGTGTTCGTGGCCGACGATCAGGTGCTCGGCGAGTCCGGCAACGGCTGGTGGGTGTCGCGGTCCACCCTCGGCGTGGAGCGGGGCACCAACCCCCGCCAGCTCGTCATCCACCTCCAACTCCTTGACGAGCTGTTCCGACTGGCCGCCGAGACCGGCCGCAACAAGGACCCCTTGATCCGCCAAGCCCTCGCTCAGGCGTTCATCGAGGTCCGCCTGTTCCAGCTCCAGAACTGGCGGGTGCTGTCCCGACTGGCCCACGGCCTCGACCACGGCCCGGAATCGGCCACCGCCAAGCTCTTCTGGAGCGAGATGAGCCAACGGCTCCACGAAACGGCCATGGAGGTGCTGGGTCCTGCCGCCCCCCTGTGGCGGGGCGATCCCCAAAACCCCGGTGAGGGCCGCTGGCAGCGGTCATGGTTGTACTATCGAGCAGCGACGATCTTCGCCGGAACCAGCGAAATCCAGCGGAACATCATCGGGGAGAGGATTCTTGGTCTTCCCAGGGAACCCCGTTAGGAGCACTCATGAGCACCGCATTCGACACCATCAACAAGACGCCGGAGCTGATGGGCCAAAAGGACGCCTGGGGCTACCACTTCATGGCCCACCACTGGATGCACAACACCGACACCGCCCTGGGCGCGCTGGAGCGGCGCATGCAGAAATCGTCGATGAAATAAGTATTCGCCGAGCACACCGACGAAGTCCTCACCGACCTCCGCCACCTCACCCCCCACGATCTCGCCGCCCTGCCAGCCGACAACGTCATCTGAGTTGGGGCAGAGTAGGGAGGTGACTGTCGCCGCTGATGCCCCGGTGTTGGAGCTCGATGTCGATCGGCTTCGCCGGGAGCGGTTTGCCAAAGTGCAAGCCCAGATGGCCGCTGATGGGCTCGATGCCCTGGTGTTGCTCCACGCCCCCCACGTGGCCTACGCCACCGACTGCCTTCCTGAAGCCGCCGACGCCACCCACGTCGCGGCCAACCGCCCCGTCGCCGTGGTCCTCGCCGACCAGCCTCGGCCGTGTCTGCTGGGCGGTAACCCCGACGGCCTCGATGTCGATGCCCATCCCGCGGTCTGGCCCGACATCGACGAAGGGGCGGCCGACTTCGGCGCCCAGCTCGACTCGATCCTCGGCCACCACGCCCACGGCGGGCGAGTCGGCATCGACGTCATGACCGGGGCCATGCTCCGCACCGGCGTGCTGTCTTCTGCTGAGATCGCCGACGCGGCCAACACCCTGGCCGCGGTCAGACTCCACAAGACCATCGACGAGCTGGCCTGCATCCACCAGGCGCAAGTCCGCACCAGCCGGGCCATGGCCTCGGTGTACGAGGCCCTGGTCCCCGGCGTGCGCCGCAGCGAACTAGCTGCCCTGTTCCTCCGCCGCCTCCGGGAAGAGGGCATCGACGCCAACATGATTGACGTCATCTTCCAGCCCATGGCCCGGCGCATGGCCGACGGCCCCCGCACCACCACCGGGCACCTGGCCTTCCCCACCTGGTCGGGCGACCCGGTCTACGCCGAGGGCGACCTCATCTGGGTGGACGCTGGCAGCGATTACCACGGCTACGCCTCCGATTTCGGCCGCACCTGGGTGGTGGGCCGCTCGCCCACCACCGGCGAGCATCGCTGCTTCGAGCGGTGGCTGGCGGTCATGGACGCCACCTACGCCGCCATAGCACCCGGCGCCACCTTCGCCGAAGTGTGCGCTACGGCCACCGCGGCCGACGCCCCCCACCGACCCGACGGCGACCGCCCGTGGATGCCCCACTTCTACCTTGTTCACGGCGTCGGCGTCGAGAGCGCCGAGATGCCCTTCTTGGGCACCGACAACGGCCCCGAATTCGACGCCGCCCACATCCTGGAGCCCGGCATGGTCATGGTGCTGGAGCCCGCCATCTGGGAAGACGGCACCGGCGGCTTCCGGGCCGAGGAGATCGTGGCCGTCACCGACAACGGCTGGATACCCCTGGGCGGCGGCCACCCCTACGACCCCTTCGAGGTGCCGCGATGAGCCTGCACCTCCAGCGCCGGACCCGAGCCATCGACGCCCTGGCCGCCGCCGGGATCGACATGATGGTGTGCGGACGCCAAGACCACATCAACTACATCACCGGCGCCCATCAGCTCTGGACCGCCGGCGCCCGCCCGTTCGGCCCGGTCTGCACCCTGAACACCGCCACCGCCGAGATATTCCTGCTGTCCACCTGGGACGAGGGCGTTCCCGACGACATCGATCTCGACCACCTCCAAGGCATCACCTGGAACGGGGCCATCATCTACCAGCGCCTGGCCGCAAACCCGGGCATGGCCACCGCCCAGACAGTGGGCATCGACGCCTGGTCTCCCGGCATGGCCGGTCTCCTCCATGCGGTGGCCCCCAACGCCGAGATCGTCCCCGCCGACGACATCCTGGCCCAGGCCCGCCGCACCAAGCTGCCCTCCGAGGTCGACGCCATCCGGGCTGCCTGCGCTGTCGCCGCCGCCGGGGCGACAGCGGCCATCGCCCGCCTCGGCTCCGACGCCCAGCGGTTGGCCGCTGGCGTGGAGGCCATGGCCCTGGCCGGGTCGTCCACTCCCGCCGCCGAGCCCCGAGTAGAGGGCCCCATCGTCGACTTCAGCTGCATCCGATGGCACTACGAAGGCGGCCTCGGTCGCACCGCCAACGGCGACCCTGAGCTGACCGCCGGGCTCATCGCGGCCTGCGTCCCCGGCGCCACCGCCGAAGACCTCCGCCGAGCCGCCCCCGACGGCCAATGGTTGGTGCGGGGATGCGGCATGGGCTATGAGCCGCCCGTGATAAACACCCGCTACGGTAAAGGGGAGGTACTGGAAGCAGACATTGTGCTGAGCGTGGGCGCCAGCATCGGCACCGACCACCGGCGCGACATCGTTCTGGTCACCGAAACCGCACCCGAGATCCTCTCTTTGGAGACGGCATGAACCTCAACGGGCTTCTGGCCCTTCGCCTTGCCGCATGAGCGAGCAGACTGAATCGACCACGGACTCCAGCGTCTTCTCGCGCTCCGACACCGACGAGGCCTCCGAGGCCGAGCGCACCAAAGACCTGATCGAACCGGTGGCGCTGGGGGAGTGGATGGACGCCCAAGGCCTTCCCGGCCAGGGCGAGCCCATCACCAGCCGGTTCATCTCTGGCGGGGCCTCCAACGAGATTTTCGAGATCTGCCGGGGCGAACACCGCTGGGCCCTGCGCCGCCCGCCCCGCAAAGTCCCCGAAGGCCGCAACGAGACCATGATGCGGGAGTTCCGCATCCTCTCCGCGTTGGCCGACACCGACGTGCCCCACGCCCGAGCGGCCGGCGGCACCGACGACACCAGCGTGATCGGTGCGGCCTTCTACCTCATGGACTTCGTCGACGGCTGGTCGCCCATCAGCGAGCCCGGCTGGCCTGAGCCGTTCGCCTCAAACATGGACGCCCGCCCTGCCCTGGCCTACGAACTGGTCGACGCTATCGCCCGACTTTCCAAGGTCGACTGGCAGGCCAACGGCCTCGAGGGCCTGGGACGGCCCGAGGGCTTCCACGAGCGCCAGGTCGACCGCTGGTACGCCCACCTCAGCCGGTTCAAGTTCCGCGACATCCCTGGCCTCGACACCGCGGGCGACTGGCTTAGGGGCCGCACCCCCCGCAGCTACACCCCGGGGATCATGCACGGCGACTACCAGTTCGCCAATGTGATGTTCCACCACGGCGCCCCCGCCCGCATGGCCGCCGTCGTCGACTGGGAGATGGGCACGGTGGGCGACCCGCTGCTCGACTTGGCCTGGGTGGTCATGAACTGGCCCGCCGACGAGGCCAGCCGCCCCTCGGTGGGCTACGTCGACTACGAGGGCCTGCCCTTCCGCGACGACCTGCTGGAGCGCTACGCCACCATGTCGGGCCGCGACGTGGATGAGATCGACTACTACGTGATCCTGGCCCGCTTCAAGCTGGCCATCGTGCTAGAAGGCGGTTACGCTCGCTTCGTCGCCGGCGGCGCCGACAACCCGAGAATGGAAGCCTTCGGCCGCGTCGTTCTAGACCTAGCCCGCGACGCCGCCGCCCTCGCCCAAACCACCCCGCTCTAGCCGCTCAAGCGTCCCACACCACCGGAATAGCCGAAGGGGCGCGGAAGGCCATGCCGACGATCTCCGGTGCCGGAGCGTCGGGGTCGAGGCGCAGGCCGGGCAAGCGATCTAGCAGGCACTCCAGCACCGCCCGCATCTCCATGCGGGCCAAGTGGATTCCCAGGCACAGATGCGGCCCGGTGGCGAACGCAATGTGTGCCTTCGGCTGACGGAAGAGGTCGAAGCGCTCCGGGTCGTCCCATCGGGAGGGGTCGTGGTTGGCCGAGCCCATAGAGGTGTTCACCGACGTCCCCGCCTGGATCTCGATGCCGTCCACCACCGCGTCGGCTGTTGCCGTGCGAGAGATCCCGGTCAGCGGCGCCTCCCATCGCAGCGATTCCTCAACGGCAGCCGTTACCAGCGACCGGTCGGCTCTCACCGCGTCGAGCTGCTCCGGGTTGGACAGCAGGCCGACCATCATGTTGCTGGCCGCCCGGTAGGTGGTCTCCGCCCCGGCGGGCAGCAACAGCCGGCAGAAGGCGATTATCTCGTCGTTGGTCAGCCGCTGCCCGTCTAGTTCGGCGTGGGCCAAAAGGCTGATCAGATCCTCCTGGGGCCCGGCTCGGCGATCTTCCACCACCGGCTCCAAGAAGTCGTACAACCACTGCGATGCCGCGAATCCCCGCTCGATTTGGGTGGCCATGTTGGTGATCTCCACCGCCCGGCGGTAGAAGCCGGGGAGGTCGGCCTCGGGCAGTCCCAGTGCGATGGCGATGACGTGTACCGGGAACACGAACATCAGCTCGCCCACCAGATCGGCCCGTCCCCGATCAGCGAATGCGTCGATGTAGTGGTTGAGCACCGGGTACACGATCTCGTGCTCCCACCGCTCCATCTCCCGGCGGGTGAACGCCTGTTGGATCAGCTTGCGGTACTGCCCATGCTCGGGCTCGTCCATTTCCAAGATGGTGTGGCCCATCACCAACCCCATCGAGTCGGCGTAGCCCGCCGACGAGAACGTGGCCCCGTCCCGAAGCACCCTCTCCACTCCGGAGTAAGACATCACGTTTGCGATGGGCCGCTCCCCAGCTAGTAGCTCGCTAACCAAACCCCGGCCGAATCGGGGTGCCAGGCTGCCGTGGTGTACCGGGCACTCGGCAAGCAGCTCGGCGAACTTGGGGTAGGGGTTGGGCACCTCGTCGATACCCTGGGCCTCGTCGAAGGCGTCAAACGGGTCGTAGCCCTCGTCGCCCGGCTCGGGGGCCCGAGCGGCCGCTAGAATCTCGCCCGGCGTCATCTGGAACTTCATATCGAGCCACTATAAATCCAACCAAGAGAGCGCGGTAGTCCCATGTCCATCGATTTTTCCGTCGAACCGGAGTTCCAAGAGAAGCTCGATTGGATGAACACGTTCGTCACCACCGAGATCGAGCCCATCGACCTCTATTTCCGAGGCGAGGTCAACCCGTTCGACCGCACCAACGAGACGGCCAACGCCCTGATCCGCCCGCTCCAACAACAGGTGCAAGACCAGGGCCTGTGGGCCTGCCACATGGGCCCCCACCTGGGAGGCCTCGGATACGGCCAGGTCAAGCTGGCCCTTATGAACGAGATCCTGGGCCGGGCGCTGTGGGCCCAGGTGGTGTTCGGCTGCCAGGCCCCCGACTCGGGAAACGCCGAGATCATCGCCCACTACGGCACCGACGAGCAGAAGGAGCTCTACCTCCAGCCCCTGCTCGACAGCAAGATCTCCTCCACCTACGCCATGACCGAGCCCCAGGGCGGCTCCGACCCCAACTACTTCACCTGCTCGGCCCACCGCGACGGCGACGAGTGGGTGATCAACGGCGAGAAGTGGTTCGCCTCCAACTTCAAGTACGCCACCTTCATGATCGTCATGTTGATCACCAACCCCGACGTGCCGGTGTACCGGGGCTCATCGATGATGTTGGTGCCCACCGACACCCCCGGCATCGAGGTGGTGGCCAACGTGGGCCTCGGCACCGAGGATCTGGAGGACGGAGACCACGCCTACCTCCGCTTCAACGACGTGCGGGTGCCGGCCGAGAACCTGCTGGGTGACGAGGGCTCGGGCTTCAAGATCGCCCAAACCCGCCTCGGCGGCGGACGGGTCCACCACGGGATGCGCTCAGTGGGCGTGGCTCAACGGGCCCTCGACATGATGTGCGAGCGGGTGCTGTCCCGGGAGACAAAGGGCTCGCTCATCGGCGAGAAGCAGTCCATCCAGCACTGGATCGCCGACTCCTGGATCCAGATCCAGCAGTTCCGCCTCCAGGTGCTCCACACCGCCTGGCTGATCGACAACGAGGGTGACTACGCCAAGGTCCGCCAGCACATCGCCGGGGTCAAGGTGGCCACCCCCAAGGTGCTGATCGACGTGGTGTACCGGGCCATGCACGCCCACGGCTCCCTCGGCGTCTCCAATCTCATGCCCCTCACCACCATGTGGATGTCCGGTCCCGTCATGGGCATCGCCGACGGCCCCACCGAAGTCCACAAAGACACCATCGCCAAGACCATCCTCAAGGGCTATAAACCTTCCGACGGCCTCTTCCCCTCCCAACACCTTCCCACCCGAATAGCCGAAGCTCACACCTACATCGAATCCCGCATAGAACACGAGATAGCCAACCTCTAGTGCCGAGTCGGAACCCGGCCGAAGATGTAGGTCAACCCGATGATGCCCAAACCGATGACGATGCCCCGCCACGTCCACGAGCCGAGAGCAAGCCCGGAACTCAGCCCCACCGCGACCACGATCATCGATCCGGCGATCACCTTGGCCCGCCATGGCATCCCTAGACCAGACCGATAGTCGGCTACCAACTTGCCCACGCCGGGCAGGTTCAAAACCCAGCGCTCCATGCGCTCGCTTGACCGGCTGAATGCGGCGGCGGCCATGATGAAGAACACCGTCGATGGCAACCCGGGCACGATCACCCCGATCGCCCCCACGGCGACACACACCAACCCGCCAACAACCCAAAGCCCCCGCACCAGCGGGTTCTTGGCCACTTTGGAGTGGTTGGAAGGAGCGGAGTCGCCGGGGTCAGCCGGCGAGTTCGATGAAGTCACCGACTGTCAAGTAACACAGCAGTCCGATCACCAACACGTTCACCGTGCTCACCGGCCACTTCAGCCGATGATCGGCCCGCCAGAACCGCCGGATGCTCAGCCCGTTGAACACGATGGCCACCAGCCCAATCGGCGCGCTCAAAGCAGGCCCCACTGAATCGGACAACCCCAGCACCGGCAGCAGGAAGGGGAGCACCAGGTAGGTAAGTAGGCACCGGATTCCCGACACCACCATCGACTGGCTGAACCGGCGTTCGGCAGTGCTCGGGACATCAACCTCCGCCAGAGCAGTATCAACAGTCATCCTTAGTCAGTTTCCCACTTCCCGTCCATACCCGCCTCACCAAGCTACGGGTTTCGTCTACGCTTCCCGCTGATGCGCATTGGGGTGGACACTGAGCTTTGCCAGGGTCACGGGCGCTGCTACATGCTGGCGCCCGACCTGTTTGACGCCGACGACGACGGCTACTGCCAGCCCACCGCCGAGCGCACCGTGCCTTCCGAACTGGCCGACCAGGCCCGCCGGACATTCATGAACTGTCCCGAAGACGCCATCATCTTGACCGAGGAGACCTGATGTCCGCCACCGCCCCCAAATCCAAATACACCCTGGAGCGCCCCGAAGAGGCCTTAGACCCCCAGAGCATCTATCGGGACTTGCGAGACAACACCCCAGTCGTCGAGCTGTCCGGGCGGGCAACCACCGGCACCCTCACCATTTCCCGCCACGAAGACGTGATGAGCGCGCTGCGCACCCCCGAGGTGTTCTCCTCCGACTCCTCCGCGGTCCAGATCGGCAACACCCGACCCCTGGTGCCCCTCCAAGTCGACCCGCCCCACCACAGCAAGCACCGCAAGGCGCTCGACCCCCTGTTCGCCCCCAAGCAGATGGTCAAGTACGAGCCCCGGGTGCGGGAGCTGATCCGCGAGCTCATCGACGAGGTGGCCGATCAAGGCCACTGCAACTTCCATGAGGCCATCGCTGAGCCCCTGCCCTCCACCATCTTTTTGGAGCTGCTCGGCCTGCCGGTGAGCCGGGTGGACGAGTTCCTAGCCCTCAAAGACGGCATCATCCGCCCGCCGGCCCGCTCCCTAGAGGAGCGCTACGAGATGGTGAATGCCACCGGCCAGAAGATCTACGCCGCGCTCGAAGAGGTGGTGGAAGCCCGTATGGCCGAGCGCCAAGTCGACTTCTTGTCCACCATCATCGACGCCAAGGTCGACGGCCAGCCCCTCAGCCGCGACGACGTGGTCGACATCGGCTACCTGTTCTTTCTGGCCGGACTCGACACCGTGTCGGCCTCGCTCGACTGCATCGTGGCCTACTTGGCCCAGAACCCTGGTCACCGCCAACGGGTGGCCCACGATCCGGCCGTCATCCCCCACGCCATCGAGGAGCTGCTGCGCTACGAGAGCCCGGTTCCGGTGGTGCCCCGCATTACCGCCGCCGAAACCGAGATGAGCGGCTGTCCCATCTCCGCCGGCACCCGCATCTCCGTTCTGCTCGGCTCGGCCAACAACGACGAGCGGGTCTGGGACCGCCCCGACGAGGTGGACTTCGACCGGGAGTCCAACAAGCACTTGGGCTTCGGTGGCGGCGTCCACCGCTGCCTGGGCTCCCATCTGGCCCGCATGGAGCTGCGGGTGGCCCTAGAGGAGTGGCACGCCCGGGTGCCCGACTACCGCCTGGTCGACGGCTTGGAGCTGCGCTACAGCCCCGGCATCCGCCAGGTCGACAACCTGGAGCTGGTCTGGTGAGCGAAAGCCAAGCCCCGCCCAGCCGCCCCCTCGAGGGCATCAGGGTGGTAGAGGTCGCCAGCTGGATGTTCATCCCCTCCGGCGGCTCGGTGCTGGTCGACTGGGGCGCGGATGTCATCAAAGTCGAGCACCCGGTCACCGGCGACCCCCAGCGGGGCCTCATCACCTCGGGCCTCGTCCCCGGCGGTGCGGGCGGGGTCAACTTCATGATCGAACAGCCCAACCGGGGCAAGCGCTCCATCGGGCTGAACCTGGCCCACCCCGATGGCCGGGAGATGCTGCTCAAGCTGGTGGAGACCGCCGATGTGTTCCTCACCAGCTACATGCCCCCGGTGCGCCGCAAGCTCCGCATCGACACCGACGACCTGCGCGAGCGCAACCCCCAGATCATCATCGCCCGGGGCTCGGGCCAAGGCCCCCACGGCCCCGACGCCGAAAAGGGCGGCTACGACGGCGCCTCCTTTTGGGCCCGCGGCGGCATGGGCGCCACCCTGCCTGCCCGCCCCGACGGCTGGCCCATGAACCAGCCCGCCCCCGCCTTCGGCGACGTGATGGGCGGCATGGCCACCGCCGGGGCCGTCGCGGCGGCCCTTTACCAGCGGGCTTCCACCGGGGTGCCCTCGGTCATCGACGTGTCGTTGTTGGCCACTGCCATGTGGCAGCTCTCGCCCCTGGTGATCGCGGCCAAGTTGTTCGGCATGGACCACCTCCCGGCGCCCGACCGCACCAAGATGGTCAACCCCGTGGTGAACGCCTACCGCACCTCCGACGGTCGCTATCTCAGCTTCATCTTGCTCCAAGCCGACAAGCACTGGCCCCAGCTCTGCGAGTGCATCGATCGCCCTGACCTGGCCACCGACCCCCGGTTCGTCGACATGGCCGCCCGGGCTGAGAACAACGAGGCTTGCATCGCCATCCTCGACGACGTGTTCGAAGCCCAGCCCCTGTCGCACTGGAAAGAGGCCCTGGCCGACTTCAAAGGGGTGTGGGTCCCGTTCCAGACCCTCGACGAACTCTACGAAGACCCCCAGGTCATCGCCAACGGCTACCTCCCCGCCATGACTGCCGGCACCGGCCAAGAAGTCCAACTCGTGGCCAACCCCGCCATGTTCAACGAGCAACCCGTTACCGTCTCCCGCGCCCCCGAACACGGCGAGCACACCGAAACCCTCCTGCTAGAAACCGGCATCCCCTGGGAAGACATAGCCGCCATGAAGGAATCCGGCGCCATCCTCTAGCCCCCAACACCCACCTAAGGTGTCGGGAATCAGAGGGCGCACTATACGATCCAGGGTCGGTGCTGTCCTCAACCGAGACACTTGACGGCGTCCCATATTGGACGGAAAAGATGTACAAGCCGGGTGGTGGTCAGGACCACCTCGGTCTGGGTTCCGTCGTGACCGACAGGATCCTTCCGCGACTGTCGCCAGGCATCAACGTTTTGACCATCCACCCCCGGTACTGGATACGGAGAGCGACTCGCGCGAACAGTTGGACATCGCATGTCTACTGACGCCCGACCAGCCGCACGGTGTCCGTGAGACTGGCTCGCTCAACCGACGCCGAGGTGCTCACTGAAGACGATCTCGCGACCGCCGCCGAACTCGGTCTTGTGCTCTTGGACTAGCCGGCGCCTGGCCCTCGATGTTCTCTTGGGTCATCCCGGTCTCGGCCATCCATGGCTTGGCGAAGGTCCCGTACCACAACGCTCCCAAGAGTTGGTTGAACACCACCGCGACCAGGATCGCCAAGTAGTTCAGATCGCCGAAATCGATGTTGTCCATACCCCCCCATACTGCCTTAGCGGGCGGGTTCAGTCGCTGAACAAAGAGGTGGCGATGGAGGAGGCGATGCGGGATGGGTTTTGGAAGGGGCCGAAGTGGGTGAGGTCTTCGAAGGTTTCCAGGGTTGCGTTGGGCAGCGCATCGGCGATTTTCGGGGCCACCATGGCCGGGGGATCGGTGTCGGTGCTGGTCGCCACCGTTATGGCAGCAGCAATTTCGCCCAGCCGGTTGAAAGCCGATCGGTCGGGGTTCTCGAAGATGGTGGCCTCCACGTCCCGGGTGCACTTCATGGTCACCGTGCCGTCGGCCAATTCCAAAAAGCCATGGTCCAGGTAGGCCCACAGAACCTCGGGGTCCAACAAGTTGAACGGAGGCCGACTCGAATACCGCTCATAAACCGCCTGGCGCGAGTCGAAGAACTCCCTGCGCGATCGGGCTATTTCTCCCAGCGCCTTCACCCCCTCACGAGGGAGGGAGTATGCCGGAATGGTCACCGGTTCATACACCCACGCCCGGTCGAAGGTTCCCGGCCGGACCAGCTCGGCCATCAATATTGCTGCCCCTCCCAAAGAGTGGCCAGCGGCCAGCCGGGGCGTCGGATGTATCGCGTCCACTGCGGCCAGCACATCGTCGGCAAACCCGTCCCATCCGTAGCCATCATCTGGGGCCGACTCGCTGTCGCCGTGGCCCCGGAAATCCAGCGCCCAGCAGTGGGCCACCGGCCTCAGCTCGCGAGCAGCCGCCTGCCACATCCGCCCGCAGAAACCGTTGGCATGGGTCAACAGCACCGATGGCCCGTCGCCCCCCAAGTCGTGCAGCGCAACCCGGGCGCGCTTTGTGGAGTCAACCATCATCGGGCCTCTCCTGCCAGGAAAACGGATGACGTTCATATCCGAAGAACCGGGGCCGCTGGGGTAGGTCCGCACATCGGTCAGCAGGTTACGGTTGGCGGCTATGAACGACAACATCGTCCTGATCGACAATCCTCGGCCCCACGTCCGGCGCATCACCATGAACCGCCCCGAGAAGCGCAACAGCCTCATCCACCCGCTGCGGGGAGCCGTTCTCGATGCCCTGACCGAGGCCGACCAAGACGACGACGTAAAGGTCAGCATCGTCTGCGGCGCCGGCCCGTCGTTCTCCGCCGGCTACGACCTCGGCGGGGGCAACGAGGGCTACGAGCTGCCCTTCTACACCCCCGGCGGTGAGGGCCAGTGGCCCCGCCACGTTACCGAGGGCTGGATGAGCATCTGGGATCTGGCCAAGCCGGTCATCGCCCAGGTCCACGGCTATTGCCTGGCCGGGGGCAGCGAGCTGGCCACCGGCTGCGACCTGGTCTACATGGCCGAGGACGCCAAGATGGGCTACCCTGCCGTGCGTTTCGGCGTGCCCGATATGCACTTCCACTCCTGGTTCATGGGCATGCGCAAGGCCATGGAGATGATGCTCACCGGCGACTACGTGTCGGGCATCGAGGCGGTGGAAAAGGGCTGGGCCAACGCCGCCTATCCCGAAGACGAGCTGGCCGACGCGGTGCTCGACATCGCCGAGCGCATCGCCCAAGTGCCCACCGAGCTGCTTCAGATGAACAAGCGGGTGGTCCACCGCCAGATGGAGCACATGGGCATGCGGGCCGGCATCCGAGCCGGCACCGAGCTGTGCGCGCTGGGCACCCACACCCAGGCCATGGCCGACTTCGTGGGCTCGATCCAGAAGAAGGGCCTCACCACCACCCTTTCTGAGCGCGACTCCAAGTTCGGCGACTACCGCACCAGTCACTGAGTGTCCCGACCCCCTACCTGGGGGTAAACGAGTTGGGCTAGCTTGACGGGGACGATCACGAGGGGGGAATCCTTGATGGCTGCTCGCTTTTGGAAATTGGCGCTGATTCTCGCTGCCCTGGCCCTGGTGGCCAGCGCCTGCGGCAATGCCGGGAACGACGACGACGGCGGCGCCCCGGCCCCCACCGCAGCGCCCGACGCCCCCCAGGAGCCCGACGGCGACGAGCCTGCCCCCGCCCCCCAGGAGCCCGGCGACGGGCCTGCCCCCGCCCCGGAAGAGTCCGGCGACGGGCCTGCCCCCGCCCCCGAGGAGTCCGGCGACGAGCCCGAGCCCGAAGCTGAGCCCGAGCCCGAAGAGCCCAAGGACCCCGAGCACCGCCACACCTTCGTGCCCATCGAAGGCGTGCCGGGGGTGAACGACTCCGAGATCAAGGTCACCTCCATCGTCACCATCAGCAACAACTCGCTGGGCACCAACATCGCCTCCTACAACGACGGCATCGAGGCCTATTTCAACTACATCAACGACACCGGCGGCATCTATGGCCGCGAGCTGGTGCTGGCCAACAAGCGCGACGACCAGCTATTCCAGAACCAGCCCCAGGCCTTGGCCATGGTGGAAGAAGACGACTCGCTGGCCACCTTCGTGGCCACCCTGCTGTTCTTCGGGGCCGACACCCTCAACGACGCCGGCGTGCCCACCTTCGGCTGGGGCATCCACAACGAGTTCGCCGACCGGCGCAACATCTTCGGCCATGTCGCCCCCAACTGCATCGGCTGCACCCACCAGCTGTGGCCCTGGATTGCCAGCCAGGTGGGGGCCACCAAGGCCGGCGTCTTCGGCTACGGCAACAGCGAGAACTCCAAGATCTGCGCCGAGGGCACCCGCGACTCCATCGAGCGCTACAGCGCCGAGGCCGGCGGGATGACCGTGGAGTTCTTCGACACCTCCATCGAGTTCGGGATAGCCGGCGGCATCGCCCCCCAAGTCTCGGAGATGAAGGACAAAGGCGTCGACATAATCTTCACCTGCCTCGACCTCAACGGGATGCGTACCATCGCCCAGGAACTGGTCAAGCAAGACCACCGCGACCAGGTGGTCATGTACCACCCCAACACCTACAACCACGAGTTTGTGGCCGCCAACGCCGACCTGTTCGAGGGCGACCTGGTGTTCACCCAGTTCGTCCCGTTCGAGGCCAATGTCGACAGCAACCTCCAAGATGCGTTCTTCGCCTACACCGAGGGCATGGAGCTCGAGGAGCAGACCATGGTCGGGTGGCTCAACGCCCACCTGTTCTATGAGGGTCTGCTGGCTGCCGGACCCGAGTTCGACCGAGCCTCATTGGTGGACGCCATTCGCACTTTCGACGACTACAGCCACGACGGGCTCACCAACCCCGTCGACTGGAGCCGCCAGATCGACCTGCCCAACAACAACCCCGACGCCGACTATCAGTATCGCTGCATCAACGGGGTCAAGATCGTCGACGGCGCCTTCGAACAGTGGACTGGCGAGCCGGGCAAGCCGTGGCTGTGCTGGGAGACCGTCCGGGAAGACTGGCACGATCCCGAGGCCCTCACGTTCGTAGGCTGACGGTCCGCTGAGCCGAGGCTGAGCCGACCATGATCGCCAGCGTCCTCGCCGCAGGGGTCCTGGAAGACACCATCCGGGCGTTCTTCCAGGGTCTGCCCATCGGCGCGGGCTTCGCCCTGGTGGCCATGAGCTTCGTGCTCACCTACAAGACCTCCGGGGTGTTCAACCTGGCCTTCGGGGCCCAGGCCTTCATCAGCGCGGCCACCTACTTCGAGCTCCACGTGCGGCGGGACTGGCCCATCTGGTCGGCGGTGCTGGTGGCGGTGGTGCTGGTCGCCCCGGCGCTTGGCCTGCTGCTGGAGCGACTGATTTTCCGCCACGTCCATGCCGCCTCCGCGGTGTCCAAGCTGGTCATCTCGCTCGGCCTCATGGTGGCGCTGCCCGAGCTGTTCAAGCTCATCGTCGACTACAACCGCGAGCAGCCCTTCGGCGCGGTGGGCATCATCCCCGACGGCACCACCGTCTACCGGCTGTTCGGCCGCTACCCCGTGACCCGCGACGAGATAGCCGCCTTCGTCATCATGGTCGCCGCCGCTGTGGCCCTGGCCGCCCTGTTCCGCTACACCCGCCTCGGCCTCCGCATTCGAGCCGTGGTGCAGAGCCCCCGCATGACCGAGCTCAACGGGGTCAACGCCGACTGGGTCTCGTCGGGCTCGTGGATGCTGTCCAGCTTCTTCGCCGGTTTGGCCGGCGTCTTGCTGGTGCCCACAACGTCGTCGCTGGGCACGGTGCTGGAGCCCCAGGGCTATTTCCCCATCGTCATCTCCGCGCTGGCCGCCGCTGCGCTGGGCCGGCTGGTCAACCTGCCCGCCGCCCTGTTCGGTGGACTGGCGCTGGGCATCGTCACCACCCAGATGCGCACCCACGTGCCCCGGGACAACGTCATCTTGGCCGAGTTGCAGGGCCCCGCGCTGCCCTACGTGATGCTGTTCGCCATCATCGTGTTCTGGCCCGCCATCCGCCGCCAGGTGGCGGGGGCCGACCCGCTTTTGGGGGTGTCCCCGCCCCCGCCCGCCCTGGCTGCCACCAGCCGCAGCCGGGGAATGACCATCTACACCCGGATCATGGCCCTGGCCTTTTTCACCGCGGTGGGAATCTGGACCTTCGGCTACGCCAACAACTTCTGGATCTCCCGCATCACCCACTCGGTGATCTTCTCCATCATCTTTTTGTCCATCGTGGTGTTCACCGGCCTCGGCGGGCAGATCGCCCTGTGCCAGGTGACCTTCGCGGCCATCGGTGCATTCGGCGCCATGCAGTTCGCCCAGCGCTGGGACATCTCGGTGATCGTCGGCATGGTGGTGGGCGCGGCCATCGCCGCCGCGGTGGGCGCGGTGCTCAGCATTCCGGTCATGCGCCTGGGCGGCATCTGGCTGGCCATCGCCACCTTGGCCTTCGCGCTGTTCTTCCACGACGTATTGGTGAAGTACAGCTGGGTGGGCGGCTCGTTGTTCCACGGCCGCAACGTGCCCCGGCCCGAGTTCTTCGGCGTCGACTTCTCCAGCCGGGAGAACTTCCTCATCTTGTGCATCGTCATCCTGGTTGTCGTTGGAGTGCTGGTGATCCTCATCCGCGAGAGCAGCACCGGCATGGCCCTGCGGGCGCTGCGGGGCTCGGAGACCGCAGCCGAGTCCATCGGGATAATTTCCTGGCGCTCCCGGGTCATCGTGTTCTCGGTGTCGGCCGCCATTGCCGCCATTGGCGGTGGGCTGTTGGCCATGGAAGAGAGGCTGGTGGGATACGAGGCCAACTTCGATCCCCAGACTGGCCTGTTCTGGCTGGTCATAGTGGTGGTGCTGGGTGCCCGCACAGTGGAGGGCGGCATCCAGGCTGGGGTGGCCTTCGTGATCTTTCCCGAACTGGTGCTTCACCGCTGGTTCGGACTCGACGGGGCTTGGCGATTCGTTTTGTTCGGCTTCGCCGCCATCTCCTTCGCCCGCCATCCCGAGGGCCTGCTTGAGCACGGCAAGCGCCGCTCGCAGGTCATGATGCAGCGCGCCTTCGGCCAACGCGCACCGGCCATGGCCGCAGCCGGCGCCGAGCCAGGGGCCGACACTGGAAACGAGACTCGGGCCGCAGCCGGCGCCGAGCCAGGGGCCGACACTGGAAACGAGACTCGGGCCGACGCGGGGGACGAGCCGTGAGCTTGCTGGTTGCCGAGGGCATCATCAAGCGGTTCGCGGGCATCACCGCCGTCGACGATGTGCGCGTCGCGCTCGACGCGGGCGAGCGGGTCGGGTTGATCGGCCCCAACGGAGCGGGAAAGACCACCTTGTTCAACTGCCTTTTGGGCCTTTTGCGCCCCGACGCCGGAACGGTGAGCTTCGACGGCGAAGACATCACCCGCCAGCCGGTCTACCGCCGGGCCCGGCTGGGCATCGGCCGCACCTTCCAGCGGGTGGAGCTGTTCAGCGGCTCGTCGGTGCGCGACCACCTCCTGTTCGCCCAGCGCATCCGCAGCGGCACCGGCGCCCTGTGGAAAGACGTGATCGGCCTGGGCCTGCCCAAGCCCGCCGAGATCGAGCGCTGCGATGCCCTTTTGGAGAGCCTCGGCCTCGGCGGCATGGGCGACGAGCCCATCGAAGCGCTCAGCTTGGGCCAGAGCCGGTTGGTGGAGGTGGCCCGGGCGCTCATGACCCAGCCCCGGGTGGTGCTGTTGGACGAGCCCTCCTCGGGCCTCGACCGGGCCGAGACCAACGCCTTGGCCGACACCCTGGCCCGCATCCAGGCCGAGCAGGGCTTCGGCCTGCTTTTGGTGGAGCACGACGTGGAGCTGGTGGCCTCGTTCACCGAGCGAACCTACGTGCTCGACTTCGGCAAGCTGATCACCCACGGCGCCACCCCCGATGTGATGCGAGACCCCGAGGTGAGGGTCGCCTACCTGGGCGATTTCGCAGCAGGCACGCCATGACCGACTCCGTTGAGCCCCCCGCTGGTCTCACCGCTGGCCCCACCGCCATGGCCGCACCGGTCCCGCTGCTGATCCCGGTGCTGGAACTCCGCCACATCAACGCCGCCTACGGACCGTTCCGGGCCCTGTTCGACGTGTCCCTGTCGGTGGCCGAGGGCGAGACCGTGGCGCTCTTGGGCTGCAACGGCGCGGGCAAGACCACCGTGGCCCGGGTGGCCAGCGGCCTGGTGGAACCCACCGAGGGCGAGGTGATGGTGGACGGCAACGACTTCACCAAGGCTCGGGCCCACCGCTACGCCAAGGCCGGGGTGGTGCACGTGCCCGAGGGCCGGGCCGTCTTCTCCGACTTCTCGGTGGAGGAGAACCTCACCCTGGCCTTCTCCCGCACCCGCGACCGCTCTGAGGTGCGCGACGCTCTGGCCCGGGCCTTTGAGCTGTTCCCCCCCATCGCCCAGCGCCGCCGCCAGATCGCCGGCACCCTCTCCGGCGGCGAGCAGCGCATGCTGGCCATGGCCCGGGTACTGGTGGAAACCCCCCGCCTGCTCATCGCCGACGAGCTATCGCTGGGCTTGGCCCCCATAGTCACCGACGAGGTCTACGCTGTGCTGGCCCGCATCCGCGACGCCGGCACCGCGCTCCTCATCGTCGAGCAGCACATGAGCCACGCCCTGGCCCTGTGCGACCGGGCCATCCTCCTAGACCACGGCGCCATCACCTGGCAAGGCCCCGCCTCCGAGGCCGCCCAAGCCGTAGGCGCCTCCCTGTTTGACACCAGCGACGATTCAAAAAGTTAGGTTTTTCTTAACTTTTTGGAGGATGTTGATGGGCGTTT
Source organism: Acidimicrobiales bacterium (assembly GCA_965208505.1). Taxonomy (GTDB): domain Bacteria; phylum Actinomycetota; class Acidimicrobiia; order Acidimicrobiales; family Bin134; genus Poriferisocius. The sequence goes on along the minus strand of OZ242339.1, from coordinate 3,150,918 downwards.
CCGATTTAGCGGCCAGTAGTCAATACTGGAGCTATGGACACCAAGTCTGTTGAGTTCGATCCGTTCAGCCGGGATTTTTTTGACGATCCCTATGACACCTATGCCGCACTTCGCGACCATGCCCCCTGCTACTACAGCGAGCAGTACGACTTCTATGCTCTGAGCCGGTTCGATGACGTGGTGGCCGGCCACCGCGACTACGCCACCTTCACCTCCACCCACGGCCAGACCTACGAGCAGCTCTCGTCGGGCAAGCCGCCGGACATGGGCTCCATCATCTCCATGGACCCGCCCGAGCACACCCGCTATCGCAAGCTGGTGTCCCGCTCGTTCACCCCTCGCTCCATTGGCGACTACGAATCGCTGGTGCGGGAGATAATCAGCGGCTATCTCGACCCGCTTATGGGCCGCCGCCAGTTCGACATCCTCGAGGAGTTCGCCGCCCCATTCCCGGTCGAGATCATCTCCACCATCTTGGGTGTGCCCTCCGAAGATCGCCAGCAGATCAGGCACTGGACCGACGCCATGCTCCACCGCGAGGAGGGCTCGGCCATGAGCGGTGCGGCCGCCGCCGAAGCGGGCATGGCCCAGGGCATGTACCTGTTCCAGCTCTCCCAGCAAAAGCGGGCCGAACCGGACGACGACATGCTCTCTGCGCTGATCGAGGCCGAAGTGGAAACAGAAGACGGCGGCCGCACCCAACTCGACGATGCCGAGATCGCCGGATTCGGCACCCTGTTGGCCGCGGCGGGCTCCGAGACCGTCACCAAACTGGTGGGCAACGCCGTGGTTCTGTTCCACCGCAACCCCGATCAGTGGGCCAAGGTGCTCGACGATCCCGCCGTCATCGCCAACGCGGTGGAGGAGATCCTCCGCTACTGGGCCCCCTCGCAGTACCAGGGCCGCTACTCAATGGTCGACTCAACCTGGCACGGGGTGACCATCCCCAAGCACAAGCCGGTGTTTTTGATCACCGGGGCGGCCAACCGCGACCCCCGCCGCTACGACGATCCCGACAAATTCGACATCACCCGAGAGCCCGGCCTGGCCGTCGGGCTGGGCCACGGCCTGCACGTATGTCTGGGCGCCGCGCTGGCCCGCCTCGAGAGCCGGGTGGCCATCGAGGAGATCGCCCGCCGCTGGCCCGCCTTCGAAGTGCAGGAATCCGGCCTGCGCCGGGTGCAGATGTCCAACGTGGCCGGCTACTCCTCGGTGCCGATCACGGTCTCTTAGATGAGCCCTGCCCGGTGCCCCGCCAAGCAGGGCATCGGGCGGGCACAAGGGTTACTGACCGAAGGTGCCGGTCTCGCCCTCGAAGGAGATCACGTCGCTGACGGGCACGTAGCGGGCGCCATCGGCGTCCACCACCAACTCTTCCATGCGACCGGCCTCCACCATGTAGGAGTCGTTGGCCCCGTCCATGGCCCGTGGGGAATTGCCCAGCGCACCCCGGGAGTCGAAGTTCATCCGCCACATGGCCTGCATCACATTGGTCCGGCTGATGCCGCCGTCCATGCCGGCCGCGTCCAGCAGTACCTCGTGCAATACCTCGCCGAAGATGTAGCCCAAGGCGTGGGAGGCGGCTTCGGGATCGATGCCCTGGGCGTCCAGCGACTCGCGTACGAACTGCACCCATTCGTCGTCGGCCAACGAAGAGTCGGACACGTCCTTTTGGGTGTTCACCATCCGGACCCCGTTGGCCAACGGCCCGATGGGTACCCAGAACAAAGAAATGCTCTGGCACCCGTTGGCCACCAGCATCATCGGCTCCCACGGCAGGCTGGCCACGGTGGCCACTGCCTGCGGGCAGAACGCCCCCGAGGAGGCCACCACCACAACGTCGGCGTTGCTGGCCGCCAAATTGATCACATCAGCGCCCACCGAGTCGGCCTGCGGGTCGTGCTTGATCTCATCCACGATCTCGATGCCGTGTTCGGGAGCGCACTCATTGAAGGCCACTCGCCACGCCTCGCCGGCGTCGTTGCCCAGCGCCAACACCGCGGCTGTTGCGCCCGAGCCGATCTCGTCGGCTATGTGCTGGCACCACACTCGGGCTTCGGTCGCATACGACATCAAAGCGCCAGTGGTCCACGGGTAGTTGGCGGGGTCGCCCCATTCGGGCAGCCCGGTCAGGTTGAAAAGCTGCGGGATGCAGTTCTCGTTGAGCGTGTCGCGCACCGCCAGGTTGTTGGGGCTGCCCAGAATCCCGGCGAACCCCAGCAGGTTCTCGACGTCGATCATCTCCTCCACGTTGGTCACCGTGCGGGCTGGCACGTAGCCGTCGTCCCGAGCCACCATCACCACGCTGCGGCCCTCGATGGGCCCGACCGCGTCGAAGTAGAGCCCGACGCCGTCGGCGATGGTGCCGAATCCGGCCAAAGCGCCCGACCGGGGCAAGCTGCTGCCGAAGCGGATCTCAGTGTCGGTAACTCCGCCGTAGTTGTCCCACTCATCAGGGCACTCGCCGATGTCGATCACCGCGCCGCCGCCCAACTCCACGATGCTGGGATCGGAGGGCTCCCCCGGCGCGGGCGCGGGCTCTTCTTCGTCGTCGGGCTCGGGGGCAGCCGCGGGCTCTTCTTCGTCGTCGGGCGCGGGCGCGGGCTCTTCTTCGTCGTCGGGCGCGGGCGCGGGCTCATCAGCCGCCTCGGTAGGAGCTGCTGGTTCCGGCTCGGACACCGGTGTGTCGTCGTCGTTGCCGCAGCTGCTGGCCACCAGCGCGAACACAACAAGAAGCGCGAACAAGGTTCGCCAAGATTTCGACATGGGGTCATCCCTTCTGAGATGGGCTCTTCGATTGGAGCGGTTGTGTAACCCTACGCGGCTACAGCGACAATTTCAGTCCCCGGGCGGCTGGGGCGCCACCGGCATCAGCCGGGCCTTGATCTTTCGGAATCCGTGGGCCGCGCCGCCGGGCAGCGCAAAGATGATCACGATCAACAGCCCGCCCAATATGGCGGTTCCGTAGGGCCCCTCCAAAGCCACATCGGTGCCCGGCAGTGTCTGGGTCTGGCTCGACCAGTGGGGCACGAACTGGATGGCCAGCCCGCCCGCCACCGCCCCGTGCAGAGTTCCCGAGCCGCCCACGATCAGCCCCACGATCAACAAGATGGCCATTGAGAAGCCGAACTCGTCGGGCCCCACGAACCCCGAGTGCATGGCCAGCATGGTCCCGGCCACCCCGCCCACCGCGGCGCTGATGCCAAAGCTCAGGGTCTTGTAAGCGGCCAGATTCACCCCGTTGGCCGCCGCCCCCAGCGGGTTGTCCCGAATGGCCACCAAGGCCCGCCCCACCCGGCCGGCCAGAATGTTGCGCACCAGCCAGAAGGACACCAGCGCCACGATCACCAGCAAGAAGTACTTGTACACCGCCTCCTCCTGGCGGACGGTCAGCCCGTCGGGAACCCGAGAACCCACCCCGGGTATGGCGTGCAGCCACTCGGTCACCTTCTCGATGGGCGCCCACGTCGGCGCCACCAGATCGCTGTCGATCAACAGCCCATTGCTGCCACCGGTGCGGTCGGCCACATTGTCGAGTCGGATGATCGACGGGAACACCGCGGCCACCGCAAACGTCAACAGCCCCAGATACAGCCCCTGGATCCGCAGGGCGGGCACCCCGAACAGAACCCCGAACACGAACAGCCCCGGAACCACCACCCCCAGGGTGGACACATACGACCAGTGGAACTCGTTCACCAGCACCGCGGTGAGATACGCCCCCGACCCCACGAAGAAGCTGTGGCCCAAAGAGAGCTGACCGCTGTAGCCGGTGGCGATGTTCAGCCCCAAAATGGCCACCATCAGCCCGATGGCCTGGCTCAAGTTGCCCAGCCCGAAGGTATAGCGGTTGCCGAAGATGGTGGGGCTGTAGGTGTCGGCGATCAGAAACGGAATCAGCACCACCACCAGGGCGAACAGCGCCCACCCGATTATCTGGCGCTGCCGGTGCTGGCGGCTGCCCACGGCCACAACGCTCATCTTGGCCGCCATCACACCCGCCCCTCGCCGAGGCAGCACGACATGGCCGCCATCACACCCGCTCCACCCGGGTCGATCCGAACAGGCCGGTGGGCCGCACCAACAGCACCACCAAGATCACCGCCACCGCAGTGGCCAGCGCCAGCTCGCTCAGGTCCAAGAACGTCACCAAGAGGTTGCGGGCCAGCCCCACCACCAATCCGCCGATCACCGCCCCCACCAGCGAGTCGAGCCCTCCCAAAGCCGCCGCGGCCAGCGAGAAGATCAGCACCCGCAGCATGATGGAGGGCTCCAGCAGCAAATCGGGCACCACCAGCGCCCCGCCCAGGGTGCCGATGGCCGCGGCCAGCGCCCAGCCGAACCCCAGCGTCGGCCCCACCCGGATGCCCACCAGGCGAGCCGACTCCAGATTTGACGACACCGCCCGAAAGGCCAAGCCCACCTTGGTGCGCGACAACAGCAGATACAGCAGCCCCACCACCGCGAACACCGTGCCCAGGTTGCCGATGGTGCGCCAGGTGAGCTGGGCGATGCCCCACTCGATGGGCGCCCCGGTGGGGAACATGGAGGGCAGGCTGCGGGTGCGGAACCCCCACACGATCCCCACCGCCGAGTCGATGATCAACAACAGCCCCAGCGTCACGATCACCAGCGGCAGCACATGGTCGGGCGGGAACGGCCGGATGAACACCCGCTCCACGAACATCGCCACCAATGCGCTGGCCACCATGGCGCACACCACCGCCACTGCCACCGGCAGCCCCTGCTCCACGCTGAACACGTAAACCAGATACACGCCCAACAAGGCCAAAGAGCCCTGGGCGAAGTTGATGAACCCGGTGGACTTGTAGATCATCACCAGCGCCAGCGCCACCGAGGCGTAGGTGGCCCCGTCGCTCAGCCCCCGAAACACCTGGGCCAGCCACAGCTCCCCGTTCGACAGCTTGTCGAGCGACACATCGAACACGCCGAGCACCGAGGCCAGGACAACCATCGCTCAGTACCCCAGGTACGCCCGGCGGACGTTGTCGTCGGCGGCCAGCTCATCGGCGGGGCCCGACAGCGCCACCTCCCCGGCCTCCAGCACGTAGGCCACATCGGCCACCCCCAGCGCTAGGCTGGCGTTCTGCTCCACCACCAGCATGGTGGTGCCGGCGGTGGCGTTGATCACAGTGAGCTGCTCGAACAGTGCCCGGGTGATCATCGGCGCCAGCCCCAGCGACGGCTCGTCCAGCAGCAACAGCGACGGCCGCAGCATCAGCGCCCGGGCGATGGCCAGCATCTGCTGCTCGCCCCCGCTTAGCGAGCCGGCCGACTGGGTGCGCCGCTCACCAAGCACCGGGAAGGTCTCGTACCACCGCTCCACGTCCGAGCGCACCTCGGCGTCGGAGCGCACGAACGCCCCGGCCATCAGGTTCTCCTCCACCGAGAGATCGGGGAACGTCCCTCGCCCCTGGGGCACATGGGCCACGCCCCGCCGCACGATGTCGGCGGTGCGGTGGCCGGCCAGCTCCTCGCCGGCCAGCCGGATGGAGCCCTCGGTGGACACCATGGCGCACAGCGCCCGCAGCGTGGTGGTCTTGCCCGCCCCGTTGGCCCCCAAAATCACCGCGATCTGCCCCTCGGCCACCGAGAAGTCCACCCCGTGCAGCACTTGGATGTTGCCGTAGGCCGCCTTCAGCCCCCGCACCTCCAGATAGGGGGCGCTCACTGCGGGGCTCCCAGGTAGGCCTCCACCACCGCCGGGTCGTTTTGCACCTCGGCGGGGGAGCCCTCGGCGATCTTGGCCCCGAAGTCCAGCACCACCACCTTGTCCGATACGCCCATCACCATCCCCATGTGGTGCTCCACCAACAGCAGCGTCAGCGAATGCCGCTCGGCCAGCGCCACCAAGAGCTCGCCCAGCTCGCCCACCTCGGTCTGGGTCAGCCCGGTAGCCGGCTCGTCCAACAGCAATAGCCGGGGCCGGCCCACCAGCGCCCGGGCCAACTCTACCCGCTTCAGGGTCCCGAACGGCAGCCCCGCCGCGGGGTGGAAGGCCACGTCGGTCAGCGACAGCTCATCGAGCGCATCCCACGCCGTGTGGGTCAGATCGGCCTCTTCTCGGCCCGACCCCCACCGCAGCGCGGCCCGCAGCGCGCCGATCCGAGAGCGGTGGTGGGCGCCCACCATCACGTTCTGGAGCACGGTCATGCCCGGCCACAGGGCCAGATTCTGGAACGTGCGGCCGATGCCGAGGCCGCTGATGGCATGGGCCGGTCGGCTCAGAAGGTCGGCGCCCTCAAAGGCCACCGCCCCCTCCTGGGCGTCGTACACCCGGCTGACCACGTTGAACAAGGTGGTCTTGCCCGCCCCGTTGGGCCCGATCAGCCCGCAGATGCTGCCCTCGTCCACGGTAAACGACAATTCCCGCAGGGCGGTGACCCCCCCAAACCGCACCGTGACCCCCGCCACATCCAACAAGGCCATACTCCACCCGACCCTAGTGGTCGGTCGCCCTCCTGGGTTGCGAACTGACTATCGGCGGCGAGGGCGGACAAAAGCAGTGCCCAAGTGGTTCTCAATGATCTTCGCCACTGGCAACGACTCAAAACTGTGCATCGTGGCGTGATGTACGCTGAGCACCGCGTCTTGCAACTCCTGTGATTCCTCCAAGTCGTCTACGACGACGCTTTGTTCTCGGACCTGGCTGCGGTAGATGCCTCGACTATGCGAGAGGTGGATGTCGAAGTCGGAGAACCACTCAGCGACTTGCCTTGACTTGTTGCTGTCCCCTTCGAACATTCCCCGCGTCAGCCACTCTGTTACCAATACTTGAGCCAGCTCTTGGAGTGCTTCGCACTCTCGCAGAAGCGATGTGCTGTACTGCTCGAGTATCGGAATCCAAACAGGAAGCATTGAGGGGTTTTCGCTGAAGTCTTTACGAGCCATGTCGAATTGCTGGAGGATGGCCTGCACAGGCACGTAACGGTCCAAACCTCCAGACCGCTTACGAATTTGAGGATCGGTAGGCCCGAGTTGGGAGTGTGCTCCCAGCACTATGCGGTCGCATGCCAAGGCCAACATCGCACCGGCTGACATGGCGGCCACTGGCACAAACGCCCGGATCTCCCCTCCGAACTTGGTTCGCAAGTAGTCCACGATCCCCTTTCGCTCCCTGTACTGGGCCTTGGGGGAAGTTGTTTTGACGGGGGGTGGAAGAGTTAGCGCGGCTGGACGAAAAGGTCGTTCACCCCTCGTTTGTAGTCGCTGATCGTGTCTTCGACGTAGTCCGTATCGTCTGTGGAGAGATGTTTCTTAGTGGCCTCCCAAAGTTCCAATGTCTCCATCACGCCAGGCTTGCCGCGGGCCTCTTCTAGCATGGCCTCGTAACTCTGCTCCCGTATGCCCTGTTCAGGCATGGTGTTCCTCCCAACATCAGCTTGCACCTACTCTACCTATGGCAGTGACACATTCCATGTGCACCGCTGACCTTGCACCTACCCCGCCCGCCCCAGCTGCCCGGGCAGGCTCATCCCCCGATGAGGCTGGCGATGGCCCATATCACGATCACTGTGCCCACCACGATCATCATCACGCTGCGCCCCACCTTCGGCTTGGCGGAGTCATCGGGAGCGCCCGGCGGGGGAGGGATTCCCTGTCGGCGCTGGTGAGGCCCGTCGGGGTTGATCAGCGCGGCGATGTTCCCCACCGCCAGCGCACCCCCCAGCGCCAACAGCAAAAACGTGATGATCTCCGGCCCACCCAGCACCTACCCAGTCTCGCGCCCCGCTCCGCGCCGTTCTTAGACAGGGCGGTGGACCGACACGGCGTAGTCGCCGCCGGCCCACGGGCCCCGCTCCCAGGTCGAGTACCGCTCCGACAGTGCGAGCCCAGCCGCCGAGCAGTCGGTGTCGTAGCGGTCCAGCCCGTAGCCACCGGCCCGCAGCTGGAACCCGGCCACCAGCGCTCCGCCGGGGGAGAGGTGCGCCGCACAGCGCCCCACCACGGCGGCCTCGGTGCCCGGCGCGGTGAACAGCAGCACGTTGCCGGCCATCACCACCGCGTCGAATGCCTCCCCCAACTCGAACACCGTCAAGTCGAGCTGGTGCAACCCCAGATCCGGCGCCTTGGCCCGTGCCCCGGCAATCATCTCTGAGTCGATGTCCACCCCGGCCACCTCAAAACCCCGCCGAGCCAGCTCAATAGCTACCCGCCCCGTCCCGCACCCCGCATCCAGCACCCGCCCGCCCCCGCCCAGCAGCGAGTCCACAAAATCGGCCTCCCCATGCGGATTGTGCCCCTCAGCGGCCAGCCGCTCCCATCGAGCGTCATAGTCCCGCCCCGACATCCGCCCACCCCAAGTAGAACCCATGCGGGCCGTCTCCTAAATCGAAACAATGCGTACGTCTAGGGCGTACGCCGACAAGGCGCGGAGATCGCCAGAATCAGAGGTGAGCACCGAACCTCCTGGTTCGGCCAGAGCAACTACCAGAGCATCAATCGCTGAGCCTCTCTGGGCACGAGTTCGAAGCCAGCCGGCCCTCCGGGCCAATCCGATGTCAATCAATTCCACTACATCGCATGATTTGATAAGCAGATTGACTCTGGCGTCCTTTCCTGCGTCACCTTGCATGCACTCAACCAACACAGGCGACGGCACCACCGGCGGCCATAGTCCTTCGCGCTGGAACCCTCGGATTACATCAGCCGCTTCAAGTGTTGTGCCAGTGAGAAACGAGACTCCGCCCGAATCAAGCACGAGTGTCACTAGCTGGCGGTCTGCTCGGAATGGCGGACAATCTGTCCTACGATTTCCTCAGCCCAGGCCTTGCTTTCTGGTGTGGAAGGCCCCACCTCGGCCCGCAGCTCCTCCAAGTACTCCTCACCTGCCTTGATCAGTTCAAGCCGTCGAATCTCCTCCCGTACGGCTTTCTGCAACATCTCAGAGGCGGGAAATCCGTGCTCTTTGACCGCCGCATGTAGATCGTCCGGCAAATAAACCTGCATCCGTGGCATACGCCTAACTATACACACATTCAGCTAGTAGGCCAGATGAATGCCTTTCTGAGTTCCCACCCGCTGAGCCTGTCACACCCGCCCGGTACTCTTTAGCTGTGGCTTCCCCGTCCCACGCCGACCTCAGCGTGCTCACCGACCTCGGCTATGAGTTTCATCCGGCGGTGGCGGCTTGGTTTGAGGGGCGGTTTCCGGGGGGGCCTACTGAGGCGCAGGCTCAGGGGTGGCCGGCTATTGCGTCGGGCAAAGACACGCTGATCGCCGCGCCCACCGGGTCGGGCAAGACCCTGGCCGGGTTCCTCATCGCCATCGACAACCTCTACAAGCGCCATGCCGCCGGCCAAACGGTGGCCAAGGCCAGCCAGGTGGTGTACGTGTCACCTCTGAAAGCGCTGGCCACCGATATCGCCGAGAACCTGGAGCGCCCCTTAGCCGAGATCGCGGAGATAGCCCGACAACAGGGCTTCGACCCCCCGCCGCTGACGGTGGCGGTGCGCACCGGCGACACCCCGGCCCACACCCGGGCCGCCATGATCAAAAAGCCGGCCAACTTCGTGGTCACCACACCCGAGTCGCTCTATTTGCTGGTGACCGCGGCCAAAAGCCGCGAGGTGCTGCGCACCGTGGAGACGGTGATCGTCGACGAGATCCACGCCACCGCCCGCGACAAGCGGGGCAGCCATCTGTCCCTCACCCTCGAGCGCCTAGAGCACGTGGCCAACACCCGCCCCACCCGCATCGGCCTGTCGGCCACCCAGCACCCCATCGCCACCATCGCCAACCTCCTCACCGGCATCCCCAAATCCCCAGCCCATGCCACCAACGGCACCAAGACCCCAGCCGAACCCCACTGCACCATCGTGAACACCGGCCACCAGCGCAACCTCGACATCGCCCTAGAGCTGATCGACGACGAGCTCGAAGCGGTGGCCTCCCACGCCCAGATGGACCAGATCCTCGATCGCATGGCCGCCCTCATCGCCGAGCACCACACCACCATCGTGTTCGTCAACACCCGCCGCCTGTCCGAGCGCATAGCCCACCAGCTGGCCGAGCGCCTGGGCGAAGATGCGGTGGCCGCCCACCATGGATCGCTGTCCACCGAGCGCCGCTACCGCACCGAGCACCGTCTGAGGGCCGGCCAGCTCAAAGCCCTGGTGGCCACCGCATCCCTGGAGCTGGGCATCGACATCGGCCCGGTAGAGCTGGTGTGCCAGGTGGGCTCGCCCCGCAGCATCGCCACCTTCCTCCAGCGGGTGGGCCGCTCCAACCACAGCCGCCACGGCACCCCCAAGGGCCGACTGTGGCCCCTCACCCGCGACGAGCTCATCGAATCCCTCGCCCTCATCGGTGCCGTCCACCAGGGCCAACTCGACGCCGTCTGCCCCCCCGAGGCCCCCCTGGACATCCTGGTGCAACAGCTCATCGCCGAGGCCGCCGCCGACGACAACCACACCGTCGATGGCCTCTATGACATGTTCACCAAGGCCGCCCCCTACGCCAGCCTCACCAAAGCCCAGTTCCAAGAGGCCATCAACCAGGCCGCCACCGGAGTGGTCACCGGCCGAGGCCCCCGGGGCGCCTACCTCCACTACGACTCCATCAACCAAGAGGTGCGGGGCAAACGGGGCGCCCGCCTCGCCGCCCTCACCTCCGGGGGCGCCATCGGCGAGAACGGCGACTACCGGGTGGTGGCCGAGCCCGACGACACCTTCATCGGCACCGTCAACGAAGACTGGGCCGTGGAGTCGATGGCCGGCGACATCTTCTTGTTGGGCTCCCATTCGTGGCGCATCAAGCAGGTGGCCGCCGGCACCGTGCGGGTGGCCGACGCCGGCGACGCCCCGCCCACCGTCCCCTTCTGGCTTGGCGAGGCCCCGGCCCGCACCCCCGAGCTGTCCCAGCAGGTGTCCGAATTGCGCGCCTATATATACGGGCTATTTCCCGACACCCCCGAAACCGACCCCCTAAGCGACACAGCCCTGGCCCGCGCCGCCGGGCAATTCGCCCACGCCCACGGCGTCGAAGCCGAGATCGCCGAGCAGGCCGTTACCTACGTCGCCGCGGCCCAAGCCGCCCTCGGCACCGTCCCCACCCACACCAATATCGTGTTCGAGCGCTTCTTCGACGACACCGGCGGCCAACAGCTCGTGGTCCACTCCCCCTACGGCGGGCGCATCAACCGGGCCTTCGGCCTGGCCCTGCGCAAGCGCCTGTGCCGCCGCTTCGACTTCGAGCTCCAGGCGGCGGCCAACGACAACGCCATCATCTTGTCGCTCGGCCCCCACCACAGCTTCCCCCTCAGCGATGTCCCCCAGTTCTTGCACCCCGATTCAGTAGAAGAGGTGCTGACCCAGGCCGTGCTCGATTCGCCCATGTTCACCGCCCGCTGGCGCTGGAACCTCAACCGGGCCCTGGTGGTGCTGCGCAGCCGGGGCGGCAAGCGCAACCCGCCCCCCATCCAGCGCATGGAGGCCGACGACATCATGGCCGCCGTGTTCCCCGGCGCCGCCGCCTGCCAGGAAAACATCGCCGGCCCCATCGAGATCCCCGATCACCTGCTGGTGCGCCAAACCCTCTACGACACCCTCCACGAAGCCCTCGACGTAGAAGGCCTCAAACAGCTCCTCACAAACATCCGCTCCGGCCAAGTGAGCACCCATTTCTGCGACACCGCCGAGCCCTCCCCCCTCAGCCACGAAATAGTCAACGCCCGCCCCTATGCCTTCTTGGACGACGCCGAGATAGTCGACCGTAGAACCAACGCCGTCACCGTCCCAAGAGGCCTCCGCCCCAGAAACACCCAACAACAGCCTCCCACCCTCGACCAGAGCACCCTCTCCCAAATCACCCCCACCGCCATCGCCCAAGTAATCGAAGAAATCACCCCCGACCCCAGAACCCCCGACGAACTCCACGACCTCCTAACCACCCTGATAACCACCCGCCCCACCCCCGAATGGCAAAACCTCTACAACGAACTCAAAGCCAAGAACCGTGTCCAAACCATCAACCAAGCCACCACCCCCCTCTGGACCACCACCGAACTCTCCGAAACCGCCCTAACCCCCGAAATGGCAATAGAAAAGATCCGAGGCCACCTAGAAATCACCGGCCCCACAACCCCCGAACAACTGGCCAACAAAACGGCCCTGCCTCTCCCCACCGTCCAACAGTCATTGGCCGCCCTCGAATCCGAAGGCACCGCCATGCGCGCCAACCACCTACCCGCCCAACACCCCCGCAACCTCGCCGGATCCCCGCTCACCCCCCCAAGCGGAGCCCCCCAACCCGCCGGACGATCGCGCGAAACATGGTGCTCAAGACGCCTGCTCCAACGAATGTCCTACCTGTCCCGAAGACAAAAGCGTCAGTCAGTCCAGCCCGCCAGCCCCCAAGACTTCATGCGCTTCCTCCTCGACTGGCACCACCTAACCCCCGACGCCACAGTCCGCGGCCGCCCCGGCCTGACCAAAGTCCTAGAGCAGCTCCAAGGCCTAGATCTCCCCGCCGGCGCCTGGGAAAACCAGATCATAAAAAAGCGCCTCCCCGACTACGACCCCCTATGGCTCGACGAGCTCTGCTACCGCGGCGAGCTCGCCTGGCTCCGCCTAATCCCGCCCAACAACCCCGCCAAGGCCAACTCCATGGCCCCCAGAAAAGCCACCCCCATCACCCTCGTCTTCCGAGAAGACCTCCAATGGCTCCTAGCCGCCGCCCGCACCCAAAGCCCCGAGCCCCCCGAGGCCGGCCCCGTCCAAGAGATCGCCGAGCTCCTAGAGGCCCAAGGCGCCAGCTTCCTGCCCGACCTGGCCGAAGCCACCAACCGCCTGCCCGACGACATCGAGCGGGCCCTGTGGAACGGCGTCGCCCTCGGCCTGTTCACCGCCGACGGATTCGCCGCCGTGCGAGCCCTGCTCAATCGCACCAGCCGCCGCCCAAGCCGCCACCGCCCCGGCCCAAACCTCCGCTCCCAAGCCCTCAGAACCCGGGCCCTCCGCACACAGGGTTTGGGCGCCAATCGCACCTTAACAATGCGCTCTCCCGCTCAAACCCACGCCGCCCCCGGCCGATGGTCGCTCGTTTCCAACCCCGAGCAGTACCCAACCGAGGATCTCGCCGAGGCCGTCGCCCACCAACTGCTCGCCTGCTGGGGCGTCGTGTTCCGCAGCCTCGCCCACCACCCCGCCACCCCCTCCGCCGCCCCTTGGCGAGACATCCTCAAGGCCCTGCGCCGTTTCGAAGACCGCGGCATCGCAAGAGGCGGCCGCTTCGTGGCCGGCCAAAGCGGCGAGCAGTTCGCCCTCCCCGCCGCCGCCGACCAACTCCAAAAAACCCGCCGCCGCCCCCGCACCGCCCAAGAGACAACCATCGCCGCCTGCGACCCCCTGAACCTCACCGGCATCCTCTTCGAAGGCCCAAGAACCCCCGCCACCCCCAACAACACCCTCACCTACACCGACGGCCTCCCGAGCCCCCCTTCTCCCCAAGTACAACGGCCCGTCTAACTCGGAAATCTGCAAATCTCCGATCCATCGTTTCTAAGTTGCCGCTCAGCGCGGTATCTTCAAGTCGTGAGTTCTGCCACATCGCCGGAGCGCTAGAGATGGCCAAGCAGTACAAGCTGCCCTACACCTTGCGAGCCCCCTCTGAAGAAACAGAGGACATGTACCTTGCCGAGGTACCTGTTCTCCCGGGTTGCCGGGCATGGGGTGCTACTGCCGAAGAGGCCCTGTTCAACCTCGAAGGCGTGACGGCGGACTACATCGCCTCCTGCGAGGCCCACAGTGACGCCCTACCCGCTGCCATTACTGCGGCTGGGGAGCTTGTTGTAGCGGTTTGACCTATCGGGAGCTCACCCGCAAGCTGCGCTCGCTCGGTTGCAAGTTCGACCGTCAGTCGCGTGGTTCCCACGAGATCTGGCGCAATCCTGCCAACGGCACACGTACCACGATCCCCAACTGGGGTGGCCGCGACCTCCGCCCCGGCACAGTGAGCGCCATTATGCGGGATCTCGGCATTGACAGAAACAGCTTCGAACAGGCTTGAAGACAGCTTCCACCCCCAACAACACCGACGGCCTGCCTGACCCTTCTGGCTCTTGACTCCTTTTCCAAAAGCTGCCCGTCTTCAGATCAAGCCGGGTTCACAGGCGGGCCGATTGAGCCTCGAATCCGATCAACTGCCAGCGCACGTCAGGAAGCCCACTGCCGTCTCTTGCCCACCTTGGGATGTTGTTCAAGTTGGTTGTTGTTATGTCTGCCTGAAGCAACCTGGAAGCCGCCACAAGCTGAGCGGTGTATCCGGAGAGAGCGATGCCCAACTGCGAGGCTTGGCGCTGGACGGTTGCCATTTGTGGCAAGAGACGATCTTTCGGGACCACCTCGTAGATGCAGTGTTCGGGCTCGAGCAGTGCTTCACGGGCTTCGTCAGGCAGGGCGGCAAGTTGCCTAGAAATAGGACCCCTTATCAGAGACGACCTCTCTATGGCCCTATCGATCCCCTTAGACAATCGTTCAATGGCTGCCGGAACCGTCATAAGCGGTCTGTTCGCAAGCTGCGAGGGGAAACCTCCCGCTACCGCCAGGATGACGGCATATTCGTCTCCCAGGGTGACAGCGCCACCGACATGCTGACGAGGGCGTTGATGGCCCGGATTCGACGGCACTTGCTCGCTGAGCGTTGGCTAGATCGGAAAGACGCGAGACGATCAGCGGACGAGATCGGGGTCGTCGCCGCAGACTTCGTCCAGGTATGAGGCGAGATCGTCGCCATCAATCAGAGCGAGCAGGGCGGCCCGACTTTCGTCGGTGAGCCGCGAGTCCCCGTAGCCGGGGCCCCTTGGGGGTTGTCCTTCGGCCGCAGACGCGACCGGGCCTTCTCCGTCCGTTTGCGCTGGCTCGCGAACAGCAGCGGGGGCGGTATCAGCCACATCAAGATCCTAACCGTGAGAACAGACAGTTTCGACAAAACTTGGCCATCCTCTTCGAAGGGTCCCCGAACCCCCGCCATCCCCACCATCACCATCACCATCACCTACACCGCCGGCCTCTGAGCTTTGCTGGGGCGGGCCGAGCGGGGGGCAGGAAACGGTTGTAACAAAAACTGATAGCCGTTAAGGTTGGAGGGTCACTCGGCGACGGTGATGTGGTCGCCCCTGGTTATTCCAAAACAAGGCGGTTTCTGTGTCGGCGAGTGATCCGATAAGCGAGAAGGTTCGCTGGGCGCTGATGAGGCGTCTGATCGAGGTTTTGGGAGAGGAGGAGGCTGAGACGCTTATGGAGAGCTTGCCTCCCGTCGTGTGGCACCAACTCGCCACCAAAGACGACCTCGCCGCTCTCGAGGAACGCCTCAGAGCCGAGATGAACGGCCAATTCGCCCTGCTGCGCGGCGAGTTCGCAGAACTCAAGGGAGAGTTTGCAGAACTCAAGGGCAAATTCGCAGAACTCGAGGGCAAATTCGCAGAACTCGAGGGCAAATTCGCAGAACTCGAGGGCAAGTTAACCGGTATCGAGGGCAAGTTCGCAGAACTCGAGGGCAAGTTAACCGGTCTCGAGGGCAAGTTCGCACTTCAGTTGGCCCGCACCACCCGAACGATGGTCGTGGCCTTCATCAGCGTCTCGGTGGCGATGCTCGGAGCGATGGCTGCCATCGTCCACACCGCCCCCGCCTGAGCGCCCCCGATCGCCCGCACCCCCAAAAGCAAACAAAACCCAGCGCGCGCCTAAACCCAAGCCAGCGCACAGGTATCCTCACCCTATGCCGCCCGCATCCCTCGCCCCCTCCATCCCCAAGCGCGCCCTGAGCACCCTTATGGCCGCCGCACTTCTCATCACCCTCCTGGCCACCACGCCGGCGGCCCAAGCCCAGGCCAACGATCCCCCCATCGCCGATGCCGGCCGGGATTTCTCCGTCATCCCCGGCGTCGACCGCGAGGGCAGGCTCAACGGGAGCGGCAGCTTCGACTTAGACGGCAGCCCCAACGACCTCACTTACAGATGGAGAGTGCTCACTGACGATTACAGCTGGATCACGATCACCCCCACCGGCTCTCCCCGGGGCCGCACCGCCGAGTTCGACGTTCCCACGGTGAGCCTCGTCAATCGATACGGCGTCTATGTCATCGACTTTCAGCTCACGGTCACCGATAGAAGCGGCGACAGCAACAGCGACATCGTGCGAGTCACCCTCAGCCAGCGACCGGGGGCGGTCATCGCCGTCTCCGCCAAGCTGCTCCACCCCGACCCTGTCGACCTCGACGGCGACGGCCGGCTCGAAACCAGCGAGAAGTACACCATCGACGCCGTGATCGACCGCCCCGGCCAGCGCGGCAACGCCGATGACGAGTGGGATGTCGAAGAAGGCGCCCGCCTCGTGCTCGACGCCTCCAACAGCACCGGGGCTGGGTCGTCGAACCTCACCTACGAGTGGCGGAAGGTAACCGCCCGCCCCAACTATCCGGCGTTCAACATCGATCCCGGCGATGTGTACAGCAAGTCGATCACCATCAATCTGCCCGACAACCTGGACAACGAGCGCACCGCCATCGTCCACTACCGCGTCACCGTGACCAACGACGACGGCGCCACCGCCACGGCCACGGTGGAGATCAACGTCCACGACCAGCCCGCCGCCCCCACCGTGCAAATAGCGCTGCGCGACAAAAGCCAGCCCGCCCAGATAGCTTTCAAAGAAGACCAAGACCCCCGCTATGTGGTCGCCCCCGGCGACAGCGTGATCGTCACCGCCACCGCCGACGACAAAGACGGCACCCAGGCCCGCAGCCTCACCCACCGCTGGACGGGCAGCATAACCCCCAACCCCGCCAACCGGGCCGGCACCACCTCCCAGGCCACCTTCACCGCCCCCAGCACCGGCCCAGTGGGCACCACCCACACCGTGACCGTCACCGTCACCGATTCCACCCGCCGCACCGGATCAGCCACCGTCACCTTCGTGGTGGTAGACAATCAGGCCCCGTCTGCGGTAGCGCCCGACAACCTCATCAGCGAGGACGGCAAAGAAGGCGGCTCCGACGGAACCGGCATCATGAGGGTCAATGGCGCCGGGTTCGACAACGACGGCGACGCCCTCGCCTATGAGTGGATCGAAATCGACGACGAGGACGACGGCGAACCGGTCAAAGAGGCCACCGTGACCCTCATAAACCCCGATCGGGCCACCGTGTCATTCGAAGTCCCCGAGCTGCGGGGCGGCCAGCGCGTGATCATCCTCCAGCTCACCGTCACCGACTCCTGGGGCGTGTTCGACACCGACACCGTGACCATCACCGTGTTGGGCCGCAACGAGGATCCGGTAGCCGACGCCGGCCCCGACCAGCGGGTGTCGGCCCGGTCCCAAGTGGAGCTCGACGGCAGCGACAGCTCTGATCCCGACCCCGGCGACCTGTTCACCTTCTCCTGGGAGCTCACCGGCCTCTCCTTCACCCCGCCGGCCCGCATCACCCCGCTGAGCGCTGCCGATCAGACCGCCCTCGCCGATTTCTGGCCGAAAGCCGGTGTGTACCCAAGCGTGCTCACCGCCAGCCGCACCTCCCGCCCCCGCTTCCGAGCCCCCAATCTGGTCGACCTCACCAGCGTGCGCCTCACCTTCACCCTCACCGTGACCGACCGCGAGGGCCGCACCGGTGAAGACGACGTGTACATCACCGTGGTGGGCCGCTACTTCTCCGGGGTGGTCACCGGCCCCAACTTCTGCGTCAACCACAGCCTGGGCGGAGCGGTCACCCATCCCTTGGACACCGACCGAGACGGCATCGCCGACATCTGCTCGCTGCCCTTCACCCGCCGCGAGGCTGTGGCCCGCCAAAACGCCCGTTCCACGCTGGCCAGCCTTGATCCCACCAAGTTCGCCCTCGAGGTTAGGGCCGCCTGCCGGGAGATCGCAGGCGACGACTTCGGCGACAGCCAGGTCGCCCTAGATGCCGATGCCTGTGCCACCGGCCAGGTATCGCCCCCGCCGCCTCCGGTCAACCTGGTGGCCTATCCCGACTTCTTCTCCGGCCCGGTGGTCACCGGCCCCGACTTCTGCGTCAACCACAGCCTGGGCGGAGCGGTCACCTACCCGTTCGACGTTCCCCCTCGTGACGGCATCGCCGACATCTGCGTGTTGCCCTACACCCGCCGCGAGGCTGTGGCCCGCCAAACCGCCCTCGTGACGTTCGGGAGCGGGTCGCAGTTCAGAAACGCCCTGGCCGCCGCCTGCCGGGCGCTGTCGCACCGGTCCTTCCCCGGCGACGAGGCCGACGACTTGGACGATGATGCGTGCGCTGACACCTCTACGCAGTCCACTCAGGCGGGGTCAAACGGCACCGGCCAGGCCCTGCCGGAGTAAAAGCTCTGGGCGGTCTTTTCAGGAGATGCGCTCCCTATGTTTGAAACTCCTTCTCAGACCTGTCAAACTTTCTCTGTGCTGGGCCAGGGTCAAGCTCAGCACGGCTGAAGCGTGGTCATCCGATCTCGTTCCCATTAGGGTGTCAGCCACCTGATATGGCTTTGAAATTCCAGGCCCGTCTGATAGAAAGTTGCCCATGATGATGCTTCACTCGGTTTGGTCCGGCGGTGGGAGTGCTGCTGCTCGTCGGAAAGTTATGACTCTGCTGGCGCTTTTGGCGTTGGTGGCTAGTGTGCTGGTCTGGGCGGCGCCCAGTTCGCAGGCGCAGGCCAACCAGGAGCCTTTCGCCTTAGCGGGCACTGATTCGACGGTGAACCCAGGTACTACGGTCCCCCTCTCCGGTGTAGGCAGTATTGATGTCGACGCTGACAGCAGTGGTGACTGCGGAGGCTGCTCGTACGAGTGGGAAGTCGAGACCGGCCCGTACGACTGGATTCGGATCGGGGAGGATGCCTCCACAGCGGCCGACGACACGGCAACGCCTGGTGCCTCGTTCGAGGTGCCCTCGGAGTCCTTTGTCGACAAGGTGGCCGACAGCGATCCCCAGAAGTATGAGATCGTGGTCCGGCTGACGGTGACCGATGACGATGGTGCCACCGACAGCGATACGGTGAGCATCAACATCAACCAGCGTCCGGTTGCCGACATCCAGGTCTACGCCGGTCTGCGCGACAAGGACATCGTTGATGCCGATCTTGGTGCACAAGGCCACTTCCCACTTGATGCGGTGATCGACGGGCCGGGTGAGAACGGCAACCGCGACAACGAGTGGGACATCAGGGAAGGGGCCTATCTGCAACTCGATGGCTCCGGCAGTACCGATGAGAACCCTCAAACTGGTCGGCCATCTTCCTATCAGTGGACCCGAGTACGGCCGGATAGCCTGGACGATTATGCGGATAGCCAGACCTCTTCTTCTGCCACCGCGCAGCGCTTGACAGTTGCCACCGGTACCGGTGGTGGCGAAAACGAGACG
Organism: Acidimicrobiales bacterium; assembly: GCA_965208505.1. Taxonomy (GTDB): domain Bacteria; phylum Actinomycetota; class Acidimicrobiia; order Acidimicrobiales; family Bin134; genus Poriferisocius. The sequence continues at coordinate 3,131,549 of OZ242339.1, read as the reverse complement.
GTCATCACCTTTGGTGATTTCAACAACGATGGCGATACCGAAGACGACGGCGAAAGGCTCACCGTCTATACCCTGCCCGATGTTGAGCCCAGGGCCCCGCAGACGGTGTTCTACCAGCTGACCGTCTGCGACAGCAGCCCGGCGGTCACAGCAGATATAACGACCGCATCGAACTGCGCCGGTGGCCGGACTGGCGCTGCGTTGATCCGTATCGTGGTCCACGACACCTCAGCCACCCCCGAGGTGAGCATCGGCGCTGCCCTGACTACCGCGAGCACGGCACGGGGCGACGCCGAACCGCAGGAGACGGTCGGCCAGATCACCGGCGTTGAGAACCAGTTCATCGTGGGCGCCGGCTCCACCGTGCTGTTGACCGCCACCGTGGAAGACGACGACCAGGACGACGGCCATGTTTTCCGGTGGAGCGGGGCCACTGCGGTTGCCGGGGCCACGAGTACGGCCACTGTGAGGGTTCCCGCTGATGCCGACGACGGCGACACCATCGATGCCTCGGTGACGGTGATCGACGCCACCAGGATCTCGGTGACCACCGACATCCAGCTGCTGGTCGGCGAGAATACGAAGCCCACCGCACGCGGGGTTCCCACTAATGGGGTTGCTGCCGAAGGAACGGGGGGCATCCTCGGTGTAATCGGTCGGTCTTCTTACACCGACGGGATCCAGAACCCCAAAGATGGCGCGACCATAACCCTGCGCGGCGTGGGCAACGACGCCGACGGCGACTCCCTCATCCACGCCTGGGTCCTGCGGGAAACGCCTGACAACTTCGGCGCTCTGATGAATACAGCCCTCACAGCGATTGGCGGCATTGCGGCTACACCAGGTACCGCGGCTTACGGTGCGGCCTTTGGAACGGCAATTGCCCCGCTCGGACTGGGAGACCTGAAAGAGCCTGAGAGGCCGCTCATCGAGCTCAGCGGAGCATTCACCGACACCGTGTCGTTCGATGCCCCAGAGTTGAAAAACGGCGAGACCAAGGGCACGATCTTGATCTTCACCGTGATCGACACCAATGGTGTGTCAGACAGCCAGCTCATCTACATCGAGTTCATCGGCGACGACGATGTGCCGAACGCCGATGCCGGCGCCGACGAGCAGGTCGATCCCGGCTCGTTCGTGCGGTTGAACGGCTCGGCCAGCTCCGACCCCGACGTGGGCGACAGCCCCCTCGATTACAATTGGGAGTATGTGGGCGCCACGATGGACCCGGCGCCGGATAACCGGCCGCCGCTTTCCGCCGACGAGATCGATGAGCTCAAGGGTTGGATCTTGCCCCAGGATTTCACTGGTACCACCGTCGCCACAGCCGACTACATTGTTACCGGTGCTGGCATGCTCAAGCCTGGGGCTTCCAGCACCAATCTCACCAATCTCAAGAGCACGAACACCCCCTACCCGTATTTCGACGCCCCCGATTTGACCGGATTCAACAACATCAAGCTGACCTTCCGGCTGACGGTCACCGACACCGCCGATGATACGAGGTACGAGGTGAACGGCAATCTGATAGATCCCGACACCGATGAACCGTATGATCCCGACGGCAATGATCCTGAAGATCCTGTTGCTGCTGAGTCCGACACCGACATGGTGGTGATCACTGTTGTGAACCGGTTCTTCTCGGGCATCGTCACTGGGCCGGACTTCTGCACTGGTTTGAGCTTGGGCGGTGCGCAGACTTATCCGCTGGACAGCGACGACGACGGCGTGGCCGATGTGTGCTCTTTGAACACCACCCGGCGGGCGACGGTGGCCCGCCAGAACGCTCAGGAGACGCTGGCCAACCTGAACCCGGCCGAGTTCCGCACTGAGGTGCTGAATGTGTGCAGTGGTGCGGGCTTCAAGCAGGCTGACTACGGCGACGATCCGTCCGACCTCGACGGCGATGTGTGCGAGACCCAGCGGGTGACTCCGCCGCCGGTTGCGGCTGATCCGGCCACGGCCGAGGTGTTCTTCTCTGGGATCATCACCGGCCCGGACTTCTGCACCAACTTCAGCTTGGGCGGCGCCCGGGCCTATGCCAACGACAGCGACGGCGACGGCGTTGCCGACATCTGCTCGCTGGCCACCACCCGCCGCGAGGCCATTGCCCGCCAGCGGGCCCTGGGAACCTTCATCGTCACCTTCTCGGCTGCCGAGCAGACCAGGCATGATGAGCTGGCCGAGCTGCTCATGCTCCGCGGGGTTGATAACCCGAGCGCAGTGCAGACTGCTCGCCTCGGCGTCCTCAATGGCAAGTATGCCGAGGACTTCGATGTTGACGACGGCACTGACGATGTGGTGGATGACGGCGCAGAGGCCACAGCGGTTCAAGCCGAGGTCGACCGTCTCGCCGCCAAGAAGGCCGACGCCACCCGCTACTCCAATGCCTTGGACGCGGAGTGCCGGGCTCTGGGAACCCAGGACTTCGGCGACGCCGCCAGCGCCCTGGCCCGGGACGCCTGCGCTCCCAAGTCCGGGCAGACCGGCACGGCGCTGCCTAACGGCTGACCCGAAACCTGGGCTCACAGCCCAGACAACCACCAGGCTGGCCCGGCCCCCTGCGGGGGGCCGGGCCAGCCCGCGTCTGTGGCCGCCTAGCCCGAACCTGTTGAGGTCCGGGACTCGGCTCAGATAGCCTGATGCCAAGCTTTCCCCCGAGCAACCCTCCATATAGAGAGGGAGAACGTGATGAATGATGCGATCGTGAGCACCGTGGTCGGTGTGGTGGGAACAGGCCTGATCGGCATGTTCTACGTGCAGCTTCAGAATCTGCGAGACGACCTGAAACAAGGTTTACGCGGCCATGGTGACTCCATAAGGTCACTAGAAGCAGCTGTTGTCCAACACGGCGAACGCCTGGCCCGCATCGAGGCCAAACTCGACAGCGACCCCCCGGCCGAAGCCGCCTAGAAGTACAACCCGCAGCAGGCCGAGCACCGACTGCAACTGTCCCGCGCAAGGCGGCCGCTGAGGCGACCCCAAGCCTGGACTCCCGTTTGTTGAAGTCGCGGTCAAAGGGCTGTATCTTCTGTTGAAGCTTCCCCTGGCAAGACAGATTTCGCGTGAGGGAGAAGCATGAATGCGATTGTCTCTGCATTGGTCGGCTCCGGTGCAACCGGCCTTATCGGTTGGGTGATCATGGCGGTAAGGAATAAGCGAAGAGAAAAGGGCGACCGAATCGGCGACCTGCGCTTGGACGTGAATCAGCGCTTCGCCGAAAACCGCGACGACATGAACAAGCGATTCGCTGAGCACCGCGAGGACATGAACCGGCAATTCGCTGAGCACCGCGAGGACATGAACCGGCAATTCGCTGAGCACCGCGAGGACATGAACCGGCGATTTGATGAGTACCGGGCCGATCTGGAAAAACTGCGGGCCGATCTGGAGAAGTTGCGGGCCGACACAGAAAAGGGTTTCTCTGCCGTCCTCAATGAGATCAAGGGCTTGGAACACAGGCTCATCGAGAAGTTCACTGTCGAACTCAAGCATTTGGACACAAAATTCACCGGCGAGCTCAAGGCTCAGGGAGAGCGGATCGACCGGATTCACGATGTGCTGCGGGATCATGCTGGGCGCCTGGCCCGCATCGAGGCCAGACTCGACAAAGACCCTCCTGCCGAGGCCGCGTAGGAGGTCGCAGCTCTGCCGGAAACTTGCCTGATTATGGCGTTCTTGTGAGAAAATATGTCCCGAAAGCGAAGCCAAACTAGGGAAAGACTTCTTCATGTTGCAGAAGATCTCAATGCTGGTTATCGGCGCGCTGTCTTTCGCGTTGATCTCGTTTGCAGCACCGACATCGGCCCAAAACCACAATCTGCTGGCCCCTGTCGCCATAGCTGACCTCGAGGTGACCACGGAGGCCACCGACACCACCCCGGCCATTGTCACCCTGGACGGCTCCGACAGCTTCGATCCCGATGCGGGTGGGAGCATCGCGCAGTACGAGTGGGAGATACTCACCGAGGCGTATCAGTGGATAGAGCTGAACCAGCAGGGTCCCCAGTCGCCCACCGCCACCTTCGAGATCCCGGTGGCCAAGCTCATAGAGCGCTTCGGCTGGTCCATCGAGTTCCGATTGACTGTGACCGACAGCGGCCGTCCTGCCGCCACCGACAGCGATATGGTGGAGTTGCGCATCAACCGCCCGCCGGTGATCGACATCACGGTCACTGCCAACCTCGCCGACCCCGACGACGAGCCCAACCATGACGACAACCGCAACGGCATGGTGGACGAGAATGAAGAGCGGTATCCCTTCGAAGGGGTGGTGAGCGGCCCCGGCGAGAACGGCAACGCCGAAAACGAATGGCACATCCGGGCCGCCACCTTGCTGGTGGTGGACGCCTCGGCCACCGTCGATCCCGACGGCGATCTGGCCGACGGGAGTTTTCGGTGGGAGCAGCTGCTGGCCAGGGGGGCCACGTCGGTAACTGCTTCGCTCCCCGGCGACACCGTGGGCCAGAGGATTCTTAGCACCGACGAAGATCTAGACACGCCGGGCACGCGAAGGGCGGAGACGGTGGCCCGGCTTCCCTTTGTGAGCGGCGTGGGCACAGAGCCCTACGTGGTGTACTACCGCCTCACGGTTACCGACGAAGACGGCGCCATTGCCCGCCAGCTCGTCAAGATCGTGATATCAGACTTCCACGACGACCCCGAAGTGGAGATCGCCCACCCCGAATCCGACCCCCAAGCTGCCACCGAGGCCGAAAGGCGCGAAGGGGTGCTCGCCGCGGGTGAAGACCGCTACGTGGTTGACCCGGAGGCGGCCGAGGATGGCATCGAGCTCGTCGCCACCGGAAGCGGCGACGGCGCCGCCCGAACCAATTCGCTGGTTCACACCTGGTCTGGTGCCGGTGTTGTCGCCAGAGAGTCCAACCAGCCCGGTGCAGAGTCGAGAGCCGAATTCAAAGCACCCCCGGGCACCGAGGAGGGAGCGGCTTTCACAGTGGGAGTCGAGGTGGTCGACCCCGACGGACACCGCTCCACGACCACAGTGGAACTGGTGGTGGCCGACACCAGGGCCCCAACAGCCACAGCGCCGCCGGACATCGAGACACCCGACGGCATTGACGGCGGCTTTCCCGAATCTGATCCCCCCACCGGGGTGGTGCGGCTTCGGGGGATCGGGTTCGACCCCGACGGCGATGAGCTGACCTATAGCTGGGAGCAGGTGGACGAGGAGGGCAGGGAGTTGGGCCGCGCATTTCGCGGCTCTCGGCTGCTTTTGACCGGCTCCAATACCTCCGAGGCATCTTTCAGGCTTCCCGAGGTGGTGCTGGGCGAAACCGAGGACGTGTTCGTGCAGCTCACCGTGGCCGACCGCTGGGGTGTGGAGGCCAGCGATGTGGTGAAGATCACCATGAGAGATGGCGATGACGATCTGAGAGCGCGCGCTGGACCCGACCAGGTTGTGCCACCGGGCAGCTTCGTGAGGTTGAGCGGTGCTTTCAGCTCAGGTTTGGTCAGGGCCGACGCGGCCGACAAGGTCACCTTCCGGTGGGCTTACAGGGGAATCGAAACCCATCCGCGCACCGCGCAGCGAGCCCCGCTCACCACAGGCGAGATCGAGCAGGGGTTTGCGTCCGGCGAATGGTTCCCCGACGACGCCGGCCGGTATCACCTGACCGCCGGCGGCCGGCTGAAGGGCGCCGACCAGCCGTTCGCCTATTTCGATGCCCCTGAGTTCAGCGACTTCAACAGCGTGACCCTCGTGTTCGACCTGACCGTGGTCTACGACGCAGACCCAAACGACGATACCGATGGCGATGAGCACACCGACACCGTGGTGATAACCGTGGCCGACCGTTCGGGCACAGGCTTCTTCTCAGGAGTGGTAGAGGGGCCCGACTACTGCCTCAACCTCAGCCTCGGCGGTCCCCCCGCCTACCCCTTCGACGGCGACGGCGACGGTGTGGCTGAAACCTGCTCGCTGGACACCACTCGCCGGGCAGCGGTGGCCCGCCAGAACGCTCTGGAGCAGCTTGCCGCTTTGAACTTTGCCGTTTTCGCCCAAGCCCTGTTCGGACTCGACGATGATCCCGAGACCCAAGGCGTGGACGAATCCTCTGCCGGCACCTGCGACACCGCTTCCATAGACTTGGGCGACACCGATGAGGAACTGGCCGGGGACGTGTGCGCCCTTGGCACCAGCGGCGAAGCCTCGACCCGCGCCAAGCTGCTGATGCAGCCCGCCCTTGTGGATGTCTGGCTGGGCCGAAAGTTCTATTCGGGAGTTGTTAACAACCCGCAGTTCTGCGCGAACCACAGCTTGGGCGGCGCCCGGCTCTATGCGTTCGACTCCGACGGCGACGGCGTTGCCGACGTGTGCTCGCTGGCCACCACCCGCCGCGAGGCCGTCGCCCGCCAGCGGGCATTGGAGACCTTCATCGTCGCCTTCTCGGCTGCCGAGCAGACCAGGCACGATGAGCTGGCCGAGCTGCTCATGCTCCGCGGGGTTGATACCCCGAGCACAGCGCAGACTGCTCGCCTCGACGCCCTCAATGGCAAGTATGCCGAGGAGTTCGACGAGGAGGACGGCGGCACTGACGATGTGGTGGATGACGGCGCAGAGGCCACAGCGGTTCAAGCCGAGGTCGACCGTCTCGCCGCCAAGAAGGCCGACGCTGCCCGCTACTCCAACGCCTTGGACGCGGAGTGCCGGGCTCTGGGCACCCAGGACTTCGGCGACGCCGCCAGCGCCCTGGCCCGGGACGCCTGCGCCCCCAAGTCCGGCCCCACAGGCCAGTCCCTGAGCTAACCCGAGGTCCGCTCCTAGTTAGGCGGCCTCGGCAGGGGGGTCGATGTTCAGTTTGGACTCGATGCGGGCCAGGCGCTCCCCGTGTTCTCGGAGCTGGTCGGTGAACTTGGTATCGAGAGCTTTGAATTCGACGGTGAACTTGTGGATCATCCTGATCTCCAGGTCCTTGATGGCACCGGTGACCTTGGTGTCCAGGTCCTTGATGGCACCGGTGACCTTGGTGTCCAGGTCCTTGATGGCGCCCGTGAACTTGGTGTCCAGGTCCTTGATGGCGCCCGTGAACTTGGTGTCCAGGTCTTTGATGGCGCCCGTGAACTTGGTGTCCAGGTCCTTGAACTCATCCGTGACGTTGGTGTCCAAGTTGTTGATGGCGCCGGTGAACTTGGTGTCCAAGTTCGTGACGTTGGTGTCCAATTTCTGGACTGCCAGTTCAATCCTGGAGAACCTGGCGGACAGGTCGCGCAGGTAGTGGAACAGCAGTCCTAGAAGGCCTGTTCCCAACAGGCCGATCAGAGTGGTCTGAACGATGGCGTTCATTCGTTTCTCCCTCCGTTTGGAGGGTTGCTCGGGGGGAAGCTTGGTACCAGGCTATCTGAGCCGAGTCACGGACCTCAACAGGTTCGAGCTAGGCGGCCACAGACGCGGATCGACCCGGCTCCCCGCAGGGGTCCGGGCCGGTCCTAAGTTATCCAGATTATGGATCCAGATTTTGGGTTAGCTCGCAGGCAATCCAATCTCAGTGCTTGGCCTCGGGTTGCACTCATCCCGGGCCAGGGCGCTGGCGGCGTCGCCGAAGTCCTGGCTACCCAGAGCCCGGCACTCAGCATCCAGAGCATTGGAGTAGCGGACTGCAAGAGTGTTATTGGCCCTGAGGGTACCTAGCTGAGCATTCACAGAAGTCTGCTCAGAGTTAGCCACACTCGGGTCGGTAAGCCTCGTGGTGAAGCCGACCACAGTGACGTCGGCCCGTCCGACATGCTTGACGAAGATCCGGGCGTACTCGGCTTGCTCGTCTTCTGTCAGACCGCTATCGGCACTGGTGATGTTGTTATTGGTTGCACTGTTCGCATAACCGTTGGCAGTCATCTTGGCCTCAAGGGAAGCCAGTAGGCCGAGCTCTGCCAGAGCGGTCCGCTCCGTAGAGGAGAGGATCACAATGAATGTCCCCAGACCACGCTGGCGGGCAACAGCCTCACGGCGGGTGGTATTCAGTGAGCACTGGTCGGCAACGCCGTCGCCGTCGCTGTCGTTGGCATAGACGCGTTTGCCGCCCAAGCTGTAATTGGTGCAGAAGTCCTCCCCGGTGATCACGCCTGAGAAGAACACATCGGCAAGGGCGGGGTCAAAAGGAGCCGGAGGCGGACTCACCCGCTCGGTCTCGCAGACATCGTTGTCCAGATCGTCGGGATCGTCGCCGAGGAGACGCCAATCCGTCTGCTTGAACACCGGGTCTTCGCACACGCCCAGCACAGCGGATCGGAACTGGCCTGGGAACACGCTGGCCAGGTTCTCCAGAGCATTCTGGCGAGCCACCGTTGCCCGGCGGGTGGTGTTCAGCGAGCACACATCGGCCACACCGTCACCGTTCTGGTCGAACGGATAGGTCTGCGGGCCGCCCAAGCTCTGGTTGGTACAGAAGTCCGGGCTCGGAATGCTGCCGGTGAAGTAGCGCCTGGAGACCGTGACGATTACCTCGTCCTCGTCAACTGCGCTGACGATGGCCTCATCGGCATTGCCAGTGGCTAGGCGCACGGTGTCCAAGGCGTCGAAGTCACCGTTCAAGTCCAAGCTGAGTATGGCTTCCTTGACGGTAGCCACCGTAGTGCCAACTACGGCTGCAACTGTCCCGTCTTCATTCAAGTCTGCACCGACTTGGAATTCGTCGAGCACTGCGATGTCACTGTCGGCGATGTCGCCATCAGCGTTTAGGACCGTGCCTGCGGAGTCACGGGCGTTCAGCCTGAAGCGCAGCTTGATGTTGTTGAAGCCGGAGAAGTCAGGAGCATCGAACCACGGGTAAGCGGAACTTCTGCCCAAGAGGTTGCCGCCGGCGGATGCGGGGTCAAACCCAGTAGCGGGAGTGAACCCAGCAGTACGAGGTTCAACTTTGGCGTCGCTAACGATGTTGCCAGACGAGTTCACGATGTACTTGTAGCGATTGCCAGAAGAGTCTCGGACCAAGCCGGGCTCATTCGCCTCAGCGGCAGTGGCAGGCCTCAAGACCCAGCCGATGAGCTCGTCGATCTCGTCATCGGTCAGCGGGGGACGCTGATTCGGCAGCGGATCCATGGTTGCACCGACATAGTCCCAGCGGTAACTCAGCCGGTCCTGGACATCGGGATCGGAGCTGGCAGAACCGTTGAGCCGGGCAAATCCTCCAGCCTCAATCTGAATATCGTCCCCGGCGTCTGCGCTCGGAGGATCGTCATCAGCTTTGATGAGGAGGTAGATGAACTGAACCTGGGGAACACCGCTGGAGTCGATCACCGTGAAGTACATCAGGGTGCCCCTGTTGTTGTTCTTGGCAACAACAGCGGGAGTAGCCGAATCATCCGCGGGCACGGAGTTCTTCAGATTCGGCACGTCAAACGAAACCGTGGAGGTGAGGGCGCCATTCAACTCGATCAGCGGAACTTCTGGCTCTTCTGCATCACCTAACAAGCCTCCAAAGGCAGTCAGCACCTGGACTGCTGCGACCCTCTTGGCAGCTTCCCTAGCCGCCTCATCAGCTCCGGCAGGAGACAGCCATGCTTCGACAAGAGTCTGAAGAGCAGTGTCAGCGTCAACCCTGGTGTCTGTTCGGTCGCCGTCACCATTGAGGTCAGCGCCGGTGCCGCCTTGGCCGTCGATAAACTCTGTTTCGTTATACACCTGACCTGGCTTCGCCTCTCGCAAGACCCACGAGGTGATCTGGGGGTTGCCATCGGGGTCGGTGGCAACGCCACGCAGGGTGACGGTGGAACCGTCCCTCTGGTTCTGGAAACCGTCGGTGATGCTGTGTACGGACAGCGCGGGAATCCCCGCCTGGTGCAGGGAAGCGACACTGACAGTGCCTGAATTGGCGGGAACGCCTTCAGCAGCGGGTGGCCTGTTGGTGCCGACCAGCAGCTGAATATCGGTAGTGGAGGAAAGCCTGGAGTTGTTGTTGATGGCAACTACCGAGACGTCAATGGTGTCGCCGTCTTCGGCGTCTCCAGGAACCCGGACATTGGCCATGGTTGACGTGTTTGTGTTGGCTCCAACCTGTGAAGCACCGTTCCACCTAAAGGTGTGGGCACCCACGGAACGCTGGGTGTTGTCCACAGAGGCAGTCAATCTCACGGTAGAGCCAGCGGAAACGATGAATTGGTTGTCAACACCGGTGATAGCGCCGACTGTGCTTTGCGGTGCAACATCGCCGCGGTTTCGGCTAGTTGGCGTCAGGCCAGCTTTGATATCCAACTCGGGTGCTGCCGAGGTGTCGTGAATCACGATCCTGATTGTCGACTGGCTTGACAGGGTGGGGTTCTCAGTGGCGCAAGTGCCGTCACTGGCTGCCCGGTCGCACACTGTCAGGCGATAGATCAGTGTAGTTCTTCTTCCTGGTCCGGGTGGCAGGGTAATCGGAACCGCAGTGGAGCCGTCTGCCAGAGTATCGCCCGAGGTGTTGGCAAAAGCGCCTACCAAAAAGGTTGCACCACTGGTGGCAGCGGTGCCGTTGATTCCTGTGGGGGCGGCGGCTGGTGCGGCTAGATCCCAAGCATGGCTTGGAACGCCGCCGCCGACGTTGTCGGGATCGGAGCTGGTGTATGCGTTCAGCTCTACGAAGGAGCCTCCCACGATGTCCCATTCGTTGTCCGCATTTCCATTCTGGCCGGGCCCGTCGATCACGCCAGGAATGGAATAGAGGTCTTTGACACCGGTGTCGGCATCATCGATAACACTTGCATCCCTAATACCGGCGTACACCGAGATGATGGCGCTAGGACGCTGGTTCAGGTAGATGCTGACAGTGTCGGTGCTGGTTGCTCCGTCGTCGTCGGTGACCGTCAACTGAGCAGTGATCTCGTACTTCTGGGGGTCGCTGTCGAGAACACTGTCGATGAACGCCCGAGACGGGACGGGGAACGTGGCATTGGAATCCGTGCCGTCGACGGGTGTGACTGCGATCCAGTCATACGGCCCCGTCACAATCTTCCACCTGTACAGCGAGATATCACCGTCGACGTCATTACTGGCGGAACCGTCAAGGGTAACAACGACATCAGATGATGTATCGGCTGTACCAATGGGACCAGTTGGATTCGCGAGGTATCCGTTCAGATGTGAAACGACTCCAGTGCCACTGGCGCTCGCAATGGCTTCTGGTGCAGCATTCGACTGCGCCTGCGACCTGGGCGACGCCCAGACCAGCACACTAGCCACCAACGCCAAAAGCGCGAGCAGAGTCATAACTTTCCGACGAGCAGCAGCACTCCCACCGCCGGACCAGAAACCGACATTTGTGCTAGTTAATCGGCGGTTTTCACTCCAAGAATTGTCACTATCGATGTGTTGTCAGAGTGGGGGGATGACAGATTGGGGTTACCGAGTGAGAAATTCGGCCCAATCCTGCATCAGCAAAACGCGCTTTTCGAACAGGTCGGTTCTCAAGTAGGCCCGCTCCACCTTGCTGCCGAGATTGTAGAAGTGTGAGTCAGGTGGCGCGGCGGTGGCTCCCTCGATGCCCTGCCTTGAGGATGCACCTAGCCTTGGCTCGGGGCATCCAATGGCCGCAAGGAGGTGGGTAAGCGGGAGGCACCACCGAAATGGACGTGCTGTCGGTGCTGTCGGCTGCGGATCCGAGCCCGACTGCCTGGATAGTTCGTTCAAGGTCATACTCCTCGATGGCACGGTAGCGGATGGCGCTGCTGGCGAATCTGACCAGGCCGTGTCCTGTTTCAACGATTGCGCCTTGGTCGAGTAACCGCCTCTTGTAAGCGGAGGTATTCGCGGCGCGTGAGCCGAGGCGGCTACCTATGTCTTTGAGTCGCGAGGGTCCGTCGTCTTGGAGCATCGCATATAGAAAGAGCTTGTCGGTAGAGGAGAGCCGGCTCCAGATTGGAATTGTGACGTGGGTGGAGACATCCCCGTCCATTAGCTCTATGGCTTGGTCGATGTGGTCGTCATCAATCTCCGAAGGGGGCGGGCCAGCAAGCTCCCAGATGTGGTATCCGATGGACTGGACGGCGTAGCCCAGCCCGCGCGTCGCCGAAGCGGCACGACGCAGGCGGGTGTTGTTGATGGCGTAGCCGTTGTCGGAGAGAGGCTTGCCGACGGCGTCCATCGCTTCGTGGGTGGTGATGTTCTGAATGCGCTCGCGGTTGCACCGGTGGAAGAAGGTGAACCCTTCATTAGTGAGGAGGGTGCTCTCGATATGGGGGAGACTTATGCCAACAAACGCGAGGTTCTTTTGGCGGACCTTGGTGATCTCTTGGAGCGCTCCGGCTATCAGGCTGGCTTCGGGGGGCGTGAGGTTGTGGAATTCGTCTATTGCGAGAAGAACCCCGGCACCGCCGTTGTCTACGGTGGCGGTGACGAGCGTGTCGAGGAACTTTTGGTAGGTGGGCTGGCGGTCTGCGGTGTGCTCCCAGTTGGCGCCACCGCCCATCAGGGGAAGTGAGGCCCCGGTTAGTCTCCTCTTTCGAGGTGGTTCGATCTCGTCGAGATGCTCTTGAATTTTCTCGACGATGGCGGCGATGGCTCCTTGTGCTGGCCCAGGAGCGAGAGGCGCATCGATGCGGATTGTGCGCCAGCCATCGGCGCGGGCTTCGTCGGCGATGGCCGTGAGCACAGTAGTTTTTCCGATGCCGCGCGGGCCGAGCATGAGTGTGGTGAATCCCTTGTGGGCAGGGCCAGCGGCAAGTGCCTTTCCCATCTTGTCCATAGTCTGATCGCGTCCAGCGAGCACTGGGGGCTGCTGACCGAAGTCGGGGGTGAATGGGTTTGACGGGAGCATTCCCTTGCAAATCTATCTGTTGACGCAGTCTGCCGCAGAGATTAAGGCGATTATAACTTGGCGTTTGACGCAGTCTGCCGCAGAGATTAAGGAGATTAATACCTGGCTGATGGGGCTACCGAGTGAGAAAGTCGGCCCAATCCTGCATCAGCAAAACGCGCTTTTCGAACAGGTCGGTTCTCAAGTAGGCCCGCTCCACCTTGCTGCCGACGGTGTGGCCCAGCGCCATCTCGGCGATCTCCCCCGGGTAGTCGGTGGCCTCAGCCGCCCAGCTTCTGAACGAGCTCCGCAGCCCGTGCGGAACCATGCCCGCGCCCAAGTCCAGCAGCATGTTCGACAAGGTACTGGCGTTCAGTACCCGTCCGGTGATTGAGGGGAAGATCAGGCCGCGGCGGTTGGTGAGCTGCTCGGCCTCGTCGAGTACCCTCAGCGCTGCGTCGGTCAACGGCACTCGGTGCATGATCGCCGTCTTTGTGCGGTCGGCTGGGATGCTCCACACCCGCCTCTCCCGGTTGATCTCACCCCATGTCGCCAGCCGAACCTCGCCGGATCGGCACGCTGTCAATGCCAAGAACTCGAATGCCAGCTTGGATCCCTGCCAGGCCGTCGATGCGTGGACGGCGGCGATCACGTCGGGGACCTCTTGAGCGGGGATGGCCCGGTGGTGCCTCCCGCCGTTTTGCTTGGGCAGGGCTGCGGTGAGCGCCTCACCCGCCGGGTTGTCTTCTCGGTAGCCCTGGGCTATAGACCACTTCATCACCGCGTTTATGCGGTGGCGCTGCTTTTTGGCGATCTCCGGCACGGTGAGCCAGATTGGCTCCAGCACGCCGAGCACGTCGCCAGAAGTGATTTTGTCCACTCTCTTGTCGGCCAGAGGGGCGGCGTGCCTGGCCAGTTGGGAGCGCCATGCATGTGCGGTGCTTCCCCCCTTCTTCCAACCGGCTGAGTGCATGGCGATTACCTTCTCGACGGCCTCGGCGAAAGTGGGTACGCCGAAGGCGCGTCTGGGGTCGCCCCCCCTCCTGGCAATACGGTGGTTGTCAATCGCCTTCTCACGAGCCTGGCCGAGGGTTACCAGCCATGTCGGACCCAGCCCGATGTTGGTGGGCTTGCCGTGGATGATTACCCGCTGCACCCATGATTTTGTCACGCCGCCGCCCTTGGCCTCCCGCACCCTCAGGATCAGACCATGGGAGCCCTGGCCACCGTCGCCATAGGCACCCGGCTTCTTCACCGCGGCCACGAACCTCGCGGTGAGCCTCTGTCTCGCTGCCATGCTGCCTCCCGGCACTGGTGGTTCTGCTACTGGGTGAAGCATCATCATGGACAACCTCCTGTATGTCCACAGGCAATTGACAGATTCAAGGGCCTGGGGGCGTCCACTGTGACCCTGCAACGACACCCCAGTCGGGGCCACCTAGCAGTAGAATCCAAAGTCCGTGGGCAAGTCGTGGATCTTTGCGCTGTCGGCTCTGATTGCCGGACTGGTGGTGTGGGCTACGCCCGGCGCTGCTGGTCATGTCCAAGTCCGGGGGCCCATTCCCGGCCCCGATTTCTGCGCCAACCGGAGTTTGGGGGGCCCTCAGACCTACCCGTTCGACAGCAACGGCGACGGCATCGCCGACACCTGTTCGCTCCGTGACACCCGCAGGGCCACCGTGGCCCGCCAGAATGCGCTGGAGACGCTGGCCAGCCTGAATCCCGAAGATTTCCGGGCCGCGGTGCTCACCGAGTGCGAGGACGAGGAGTTTTTAGAAACCGACTACGGCGACCATGCCGACGACTTGGCGAACGACGTCTGCGAAACCGAGCGGGTGAGCCCGCCACCGCCTCCGGTTGACCCCGCTATAGCCCAGGAGTTCTTCTCCGGGGTCATCGATGGTCCCAACTTCTGCATCAACCAGAGCTTGGGCGGCTCCCGCACTTATCCGTTCGACCGCCCGCCCCGCGACGGCGTGGCCGACATCTGCTCGCTGCCCTACACCCGCCGGGAGGCCATCGCCCGTCAAAGGGCCCTTGAAGCCGCCTTCGCCGAGCACCCCCAGTTCAAAGACGCCCTGGCCTTTGCCTGCTCGGCCCTCGGCACCATCGACTTCGGCGACGATGAGCAAGATCTGGCCGTCGACGCCTGCAACCCTCCTCCTGATCCCTCAGACTTCGGCGAACCCCTGCCCTCCAATTGAACAAGCTGAGCTAGAAGCTGAACTTGAAGCAGTAGCCGAGATTCCTGTCGAGATTGAGCTTGAATCCTGATTTGTAAGCAGCCTGGAGAGTCTCTGCCTAGGCCCCTGCCGAGACCGTCTAGCTCCCTTTCTTGGTTGGTTATGCAGCCTTGAGTCTGTTGTCTAGGAGCTGCCTGCGGACCTCGGCTTCGACGATGTCGCGAATTTGTTCCTCCAGCACGTCTCTGACCGGCCACTTGGCCAGCGCACTCTTCAGCCAATCTTCGAGTGCGTATTTGGCAAGCCCTTCGCTGGTAGCGGTCTTTAACCAGTCATTGAGAGCGTATTTGGCAAGCCCTTCGCTGGTAGCGGCTTCGAACCAGTCATTGAGAGCTCTTTCGACTGTCCAGTCTTCAAGTGACTTTGCGATGAAGTCTTTGAGCTCTCGTTCCTTTCGCACCTTGCCCTGTTTCCAGTTCAGGTAGAGCATCGCAAGGATGAAAATAAACGCCTCAGCGCTGAGCACGATCGTCAGAATCAACATGTCGTCCACGGGTTCCTCCTCTGGTTGGCCGATTAGCGCTATGTTGCGCAGAAGGAGGCATCGGAGTCAAGCAGGCTTTGGCATTGGCCCGTGCCCAGCGGCTAGCTCAGGCGGTGCGGGCCATGTTGGCGAAGCGGGTGTGGTGGGGGAGGAAGGCTAGGCGGGTCTTGCCGGTGGGGCCGGTGCGGTGCTTGGCCACCATGACCTCGGCGGTGCCGGCGTCGGTGGTCTCGGGGTGGTAGATCTCGTCGCGGTACAGAAACATCACGATGTCGGCGTCTTGTTCGATTGAGCCCGACTCCCGCAGATCGGCCAGGATGGGCCGCTTGTCCTGGCGCTGCTCCAGGTTGCGGGAGAGCTGTGACAGCGCCACCACCGGGCATTGCAGCTCCCGGGCCAGGATCTTGAGGCCCCGGCTGATCTCAGAGACCTCCACCTGGCGGTTCTCCGCGGTGTGGCGCCCGGTCATCAGCTGGAGGTAGTCCACGATCACCATGCCCAGCTCGCCGGTTTGGCTGCGCAGCCGGCGGGACTTGCCCCTGATCTCCATGATGGTCACCGCCGGGTTGTCGTCCACCCAGATGGGCGCCTCCGACAGCCGGCCGATGGCCGTTGAGAGGTCGGCCCAGTCTTGGTCGGTGAGCTTGCCGGTTCGCACCCGGGAGGCGTCCACCCGGGCCTCGGCGCACAAGATCCGCTGGCTGATCTCGAGCTGGCTCATCTCCAGCGAGAAGATGAGCACCGGCTTGTTGGCCCGCATGGCGGCATGCGCCGCCATCCCCAGCGCGAAGCTGGTCTTGCCCACCGACGGCCTCGCCCCCACCACCACCAGGGTGTTGGGCTGCAAGCCGCTGGTGATCTCGTCGAGGTCGTTGTAGCCGGTGGGGGTGCCGGTGACGGTCTCGCCCTGGTCGTAGAGCTTCTCGATTCGCTCCAAGTTGGCCGGCAACAGCTCGGAGATGCGGGCGGTGGTGTCGCCCATGCGGTCGGCGGCCAGCCGGTACACCATGGCCTCGGCCGAGTCCACCGTCTTGACCACGTCATCGGTGCCCTCGTAGCCCAACTCGGATATCTCCCCGCCGATCTCGATCAGCTTCCGCAGGGTGGCTGCCTCGTGGACGATGGTGGCGTACTTGGCCGCATTGGCCGACGCCGGGGTGCCGGTTTGGAGCCTGACCAGCGCGGCGTTGCCCCCCACCTTGTCGGACAGGCCCTGCCGGTTCAGCTCCGCGGCCACCGTCACCGCGTCGGCCGGCTCCCCCTGGGCGTACAGCGAGCACACCGCCTCGTACACATGGGCATTGGCCGGCCGGTAGAAGTGCTCGGGGCGGATCAGGTTGACCGCATCGGCGATGGCGTCGCGGTTCAACAGCATGGCGCCCAAGAGCGCCTCTTCGGCGTCTAGGTCGTGGGGCGGAACCCGCCCCAAGCGCCCTGGTTGCGACGAGAAACCGCCGTTGTCGGGATAGTCGAAAGGATCGCTCACCACTTGACCCCACAGCGTATCGACGCGCGGTGACAACATAGGGGGGTCCCGTGGGCGCTCACAGTGGCTTACTGTGGCAAATGCGCGACCTATAGCGCTAGGGGAAACGCTGTTGAAATTGGGGGATATCCTGGGGATTTACCGAGAACGGTATTTCTAGGCCTACTCGGCGGCGATTACTTCGACGGTGATGGGGAACTCCACCTCGGAATGGGGCTTGGCCGTCACCGTGTGGCTGCCCACCTCTTTGATCCCGTCGGATTCGATGGCCTTGCGCTCCAGCATGATGTTGGCCTGCTCGGCCACCGCCCGCACGATGTCGGCGGAGGTAACCGAGCCGAACAGCTTGCCCTCTGAGCCGGCCCGAGCCGCGATGTGGATGGGGGTGGACACCAGCCGGGAGGCCATCTCCTGGGCCACGGACAGTTCCTTGGCGTCTTTCAGCTCGCGGGCCGCGCGCATGCGCTCGGCCTGGCGCTCAGCCCCTGCCGACGACTTGAACGCCTTGCCGGCGGGAATCAAGAAGTTGCGGGCGTAGCCGTCGGACACGTCCACGACGTCGCCCTTTTTACCCAGGTCGTCCACGTTGTCGCGCAGCACCACCTTCATGACACCGGCTCCTCCTCGGCTGCCTCCGGGGCGGCTGCTTCGGCGGCCGGCTCTTCAGCGCCGGGCTGCTCAGCGCCGACCTGTTCGACTGCTGCCTGCTCAGCGCCAGCCTGCTCGACCGCTGCCTGCTCGACGGCCTCGATCGGGGCAGCCGCCTCGTCGCCGGCCATCTCCGCATCGTCGTCTTCGCCGGGCGACCGTATTCCAGGCGGTGGCGCCGATGGCTGGGGGACCGGTCCCTCGAAGCGGCTGTCGTCTCGCGACCGAGACGAGCTGCGCTGGGTGGTGATGCGGTTGTTGTAGGGCAAAAGCGCCATCTCTCGGGCGTTCTTGATGGCCCGGGCGATTTCCCTTTGCTGCTGCTGGTTGTTGCCGGTCACCTGGCGGGCCCGGATCTTGG
The DNA here is from genome assembly GCA_965208505.1 of Acidimicrobiales bacterium. Lineage (GTDB taxonomy): Bacteria > Actinomycetota > Acidimicrobiia > Acidimicrobiales > Bin134 > Poriferisocius. The sequence goes on along the minus strand of OZ242339.1, from coordinate 3,113,605 downwards.
CCCGGTCGGACATGAACCGCCGCAGCAGGTTGATGTCCTTCCAGTCCACATAGCTGATGCGCTCTTGGGTGAGGACGCTGATCTTCTTCTTGCGGCGCCGGCTGACCTCTTTGGCCTTTGGCTTCTTCGGTCCCTTGGCCATTAGAACGGCTCCTCGTCAGCGACGTAGTCCTGCTGGGGCTGGCTGCGCTGGGGCCTTCCGCCGCCTCCGCCGCTGTCTTGGTAGCGGCCGCCGCCCCCTCCGCCGTCACCGCCGCTGCGGCGCTCGTTGCGGATCACCTCGACCGAGGCCCACCGCAGGCTGGGGGACACCTCGTCGGCGATGATCTCGATCTTGGAGCGGCGGTCGCCGTCTTGGGTCTCCCAGTTGCGCTGTTCCATCCGCCCGTTGACAATCACCCGATTGCCCTTCACCAGGCTCTCGCTGACGTTCTCGGCCAGCGAATTCCAGCAGGTCACGTCGAAGAACGACACCTGCTCCTCGGTCTCGTTGGTCTGGCGGTTCTGCCAGCGGCGGTTCCAGGCCAGCCCGAATGTGGCCACCGCGCTGCCGCCGGCGGTGTATCGCAGCTCGGGGTCTCTCGTTATGTTCCCGGTGACGGTCACCGTGTTGTCGTAAGCCATTTCAAAGTCTCCTTGGGTTACCCGGCCGCAGCCAGGGGGGTGCCGTCGCCCAACAGGCCGCGTCGGGCGGCCTCGCCGTCGGGCAGACGGATCAGCTTGTGGCGGACCACATCGTCCGCAAGACGGAGGAGACGTTCCAAAGTGCCCATATCGCGCGTCTCGGTCACGAGCTCGAGAACTGTGTAGTAGCCCTCGTGCTGATGGTTGATCTCGTAGGCGAAGCGGCGCTTGCCCCACCGGTCCTCGGCCTTAACCTCGCCGCCGTGGGCCGCGATGTTCTCCGAGACTTGCTCGACGCGGGCTTCCACTTCGGACTCTTCAATGCCCGCGTCGAAAATGATCATCAATTCGTATGCCCGCATGGCGAGCTCACCTCCCTGTGGACCCGGCGTTTGCCGGGGCCCCAAATAGCGGGGCAGGGGTTTCTATTTCACCGAGAACTCTACCGGCTATCCCTGGTGTCCGTACAGGCCGAGCGCCATTTCCTCGTCGGGGTTCATCTCGTAGCACTCCTCGGAGCGGGGGAACGCGCCACAGCGCACGTCGGCCGCGAACCGGGTCAAGGCGTCCACGCCGTCTTCGTGCAGGGTGGCGTAGCGGCGCACGAACCGGGGGAGCATCCTGGTCTCCAATCCCAAAACGTCGTGGAACACCAGCACCTGGCCGTCGCAGTCGCCGCCCGCGCCGATGCCTATGGTGGGCACGTCCACCGCGTCGGTGATCATCTGGCCCACCGCGGCGGGCATGCCCTCTAACACGATGGCGAAGCACCCGGCGTGGGCCAGCGCCTTGGCGTCGGCCACCAGGCCCAGCGCCGCCTCGCTGGTGCGTCCCTGCACCCGGTAGCCCCCCTGGGCCAGCATCGACTGGGGAGTGAGCCCCAGATGGCCCATAACCGGCACCTCGGCCGAGATGATGGCCTCGATCATCGGCACCCGCTCCGATCCGCCTTCCAGCTTCACCGCTTGGGCCCCGGCCCGCACCAGGGTGGCCGCGTTGGTCACCGTGTCGGCGGTGGAGACGTGGTAGCTCATCCACGGCATGTCGGCTACCACCATCGCCCGGGGGCGGGTGCGGGCCACCGCCGCGGCGTGGTGGGCCACCTCATCGACGGTCACGCTCATGGTGTCGTCGTGGCCCAGCACCACCATGGCCACCGAGTCGCCCACCAAAATGAGATCGGCTCCGGCTTCGTCGGCCATGCGCGCGCTGGGCGCGTCGTAGGCGGTGAGCATGACAAGCGGGTCGGCGCCTTGGCTTGTCTTTCGCCTGGAGATGGCCGGTGCGGTGAGCTTGGTGCCCATCGTTATTCTCCTTCCCCGTCCAGCGCACTTTGGCTGCCGGCGGTCGCCACTTACTCTAGCCCACCGCCTTTGCCCCGGCGCCAACCCCTCACCTGCATTCGGGTCGCTCTTGAGAGAATGTGTCACCGAGGGATTGCAAAATGGTATTTGCCCCCTACTATGGGTAGCTGCATGAGCAACCTGGAGAACAACAATGTCCAATGACATCCCGTCCATCTTGGACGACCGCTCTGACGATGAGAGCTTCTACGAGAAGCTAGAACTTGTAAGGAAGGTCCACCGTGACGCGGGCGAGCGGATTCGGCGTAGGTATGCTGATCGCGAACCCCGCAAACTTGAATGGGTGACTGAGAACGTACTCCAGGATTGACGCCATCGTGAGTGAATCCGATACCGACGTTGTGCAGGGCCCAAATTTCGGGCCCAACAGCAGCCAACCACCGCCAAGTCCGCTTTACCACGCACTCAATGCTGACCGGTATGCGCGCCAGCAACAGATTCGCGACTATGAAGACAGTACAGGTCGGCGTTTGATGGTCTTCATGGGAGGCATCTTCTCTCATGTGATTGCACCCTTTGCCGATGCCGTACACGATCTCGGTCACAATGAACCTCTGGATCTCATAGTCGCTTCACTAGGCGGAGATGGGGAGACCGCATTTCGTCTCGCGACTATGTGTCGTGAGGGTAGGGATGATTTTCGCGTTGTCGTACCTGACCGTGCGATGTCAGCAGCGACACTGTTAGCAATGTCTGCTGAGAGTATCCTGATGAGTGACTCCTCGGCTCTCGGACCAATCGACCCACAGTTGCAATTGCCGTCGAGAGAGGAATTTGTACCAGCCAAAGACATCATTGAGATTGTCGAGAACTTGCAATCAGAGGCCAAGAAGAAGCCTGAAGCAGTTATGTGGTTCGCAAACATGCTTGGTGATATCGACGCAATTATCTATCAACGTGCAAAGGCTAGTTTGGACCGAGCAAAAGAGCTTGCTCCTGACATGCTGAGTATGCGCCGCGGGTCACTACGCAAACGCAAGAGCGACATTGTTAAGGCATTACATGGAGCGCCTGTGCATGCTGCGGTCATCGGACACCAGAAGGCTCATAAGATTGGATTGCCGGTCGAATATGTCGAACCAAGCTCACCCGATTGGGAATTGTTCTGGAGGCTCTACACCCAATACCAAGTTAGGACTAACGGAAACCACCTAATGAACGTGGTTGAAGGGGGGCGGATTTCATTGATCTGGGGACTTGGAAGTAGCTAACGCCATGGACGACTTGTTGGACCAAAGCGATGCGGTGGGGCTGGCTGATGCTATTCGGGCCGGCGAGGTGTCGGAGGCCGAGGTGCTGGAGGCCACCATGGCCCGCATCGACGCGCGCAACCCCGAGCTGAACGCCATCACCACGGTGGTGGAGCCCGAGCCGGCGGCCGACGGGCGGCTGCGGGGGGTGCCGTTCGCCATCAAAGACCTGCACTTCGCCATGCGGGGCACGGTCACCACCCACGGGTCGCGGTACTTCGCCGACGCGCCGGTGGACGACCACGACGCCGAGGTGGTGCGCCGCTATCGGGCCGCTGGCATGGTGCTTTTGGGCCGCACGAACTCGCCCGAGCTCGGCCTGTCGACCACCACCGAGCCCGCCCTGTTCGGCCCGTGCGCCAACCCGCTGGACGCAAGCCGCAGTGCGGGCGGCTCCAGCGGCGGGGCGGCATCGGCGGTGGCGTCGGGGATGCTGACGGTGGCCCATGCCTCCGACGGGGGCGGCTCCATCCGCATCCCGTCATCGGCCTGCGGGCTGTTCGGGCTCAAGCCCACCCGGGGCCGGGTGAGCTTCGGCCCCGACGCCGGCGAGGGGTGGAGCGGCTACTCGTGTACCCATGTGATCTCCCGCTCGGTGCGCGACAGCGCCGTGCTGTTGGACCTAACCTCCGGCCTGGCCCCCGGCGACCCCTATGTGGCCCCTGCCCCCGACGGTACGTTCGAGGCGGCTATCGCCGCCCCGCCGCCAACGCTTCGGATCGCGGTGTGGGACGGATCGGCCGACGGGATCGAGCTCGATGCCACCGCCCGGGGGGCGCTGGATGCCGCGGTGGCGCTGTGCGAGCAGCTCGGCCACCGGTTGGAAGCCGCCGACTTGCCGGTGCGCCGGGGAATGGGCGGCCCGCAAGGGGTGATCACCTCCTCCAACATCGCTGCGCTGATGGTGCGTCGGGAGGCCCAGTGCGGACGGCCCCCCGGCCCCGACGACCTGGAGCCGGTGGCCGCTTCGCTGGCCGCCCGGGGCGCCACCTTGACCGGCCCCGAATACGCCCAGGCCGTGCTGGACAGCCACCTGATGGGCCGGATGATGGGCCAATACCACGAATCGGGGATCGACCTGGTGCTCACCCCCACCCTGGCCCGGGTGCCGCCTCCTCTGGGCGAGATGGTGGCCACCGCAGACGATGTGGCCGAGTGGGGCGCCCGCCAGGGGGCCTACAGCCCGTTTTGCGCCATGGCCAACGCCACCGGCCAGCCGGCCATGTCGGTGCCGCTGCACTGGGACGACCGGGGCCTCACGGTGGGCAGCCACTTCATCGCCCCCTTCGGCGCCGAGGCCCTGCTGTTGCAGCTGGCCGCCCAACTCGAACAGGCCCAGCCGTTTTGGACCGGACCCCGCTAGTCCGCAGCCGTCAGCAAAGCCCCAATCAGCAGGGTTGCAGAACGTAGCTGCGCAGGAGGTGGTTCCAGCGGCAGTCGGGGCACACCTCCACCTCGTAGCAGGTGAAGCGGCCCTTGCGCCGGGCCAGCTTGGCGATCTCCGCCGAGTAGCTGATGCAGCGGCCATGCGCCGGCAGCCGGGGTCCGAACACATACGACACCAAAGACAACTCGCCGCCCTGGCATACCGGGCACGGCTCGTTGGCCGAGGCGCCCACCTCCCGGCCGGCGCGCACCAGCTCCGGATGGGCGTCGCAAACGTCGTCGGCCATCCGGGTGCCGGCCAACAGCCGTTGCAGCACATGAGCACGCACCAGTCGGTAGTCCACCGTTGAGGCGGGCTCGGGCTGAACCCCTACTGCTGCGGCCATCGAGTCGGCCATGGCGACAGAGTAGCCACATATGCCATGCGCCATGCCGATCTTTTGGCCGATCCGATCTGGCTGGATTCCGCTATAATTCGGCGGATTTGCCCTTCGGCTGACGGGTCGTTTCAACGGATTTGCCCTTCGGCTGGCAAAGCAATTTGTCGTTCTCGCCCGCTACTGTGAGGCCATGGCGTTCACCCCCACCGCTGAGAAGCTGATACCCGATCTGTCCACCGCCGAGGAGCTGGTGCTTTTGGCCCGCTGCCTTTGGCAGGAGGGCTACAACGACCACCTGGCCGGGCACATCACCGCGAACATGGGCGACGGCACGCTTTTGTGCAACCCGTGGCTCATCACCTGGGACGAGCTGCACCCCAGCCAGGTGATCCGCATCGACCTCAACGGCAACCTGGTGGAGGGCGACTGGCCGGTGCCCCCCGGCATCCCGCTGCACCTGGAGCTGCACAAGCTCCGCCCCGGCGTGGCCTGGGCCATGCACAACCACCCGCTGTACGGCACGGTGTGGGCCGACATGGCCGAGGTGCCCCCGGCCATGGACCAGTCGTCGTCGCTGGGCGGCGGCGAGTTGGTGCTGGTGGACGAGTACGACGGCTCGGTGAACGACTCCGCCTCGGCCCACAGCGCCTGCGTGAAGATGGGCGACTCCGAACTCGCCCTTTTGGCCGGCCACGGCGTGTTCGTGCTGGGCAATTCGGCCCGGGCCGTACACCAGCGGGCGGTGGCGCTCGAGCAGCGCTGCCAGCGGGCCTGGCATATCCGAGCCGCCGGCCGCGAGCTGGCGCCGGTGCTTCCCGACAGCTACGTGCAGATGATGAAGCGCAGCCAAGGCGACAATTTCGTCGGGTTTTGGGAGGCGATGGTGCGAGCTGAGCTGCGCCGCGACCCAAACCTGCTTGACGGCTGAGGCTCGGCGAAACCTAGAGGCGAGGCGATGAGCGGTGCCCTCGACGGCATTCGAGTTGTTGATCTGACCACCCGCAGCGCCGAGATCGCCGGCAAGACGCTGGCCGATCTCGGGGCCGAGGTGATCAAGGTGGAGCCCCCCGGCGGGTGCGACGCCCGCACCACCCCGCCTTTTGCCGCCGACGGCCGCTCGCTGTTTTGGGAGGCGATGGGCCTGGGCAAACACAGCGTGGTGTGCGACATCGACACCAACCAGGGCCAAGACGAGGTCCGCGCCCTGGTGGCCAGCGCCGATGTGCTGCTGGAGTCGTTCGCCCCCGGCCACATGGCCGAGCGGAACCTCGGCCCGAGCGACATCGCCGCCGTCAACCCCGCTTTGGTGTACGTGTCGGTGACCCCGTTCGGCGTCGGCACCCCCGACGAGGCCGCGCCCATGACCGATCTCACCCTGTCGGCGGCCGGCGGGCTGTTGGCCATGCAGGGCGACCACGATCGGGTGCCCACCCCGGTGGGCTATCCCGAGACGTCGTTCCTCGGGGCCATGCAGGCCGCGGCCGACGCCATCATGGCGCTGTGCGAGCGCGACCGCAGCGGCCTGGGCCAGCACCTAGACAGCTCCATTCAGGCCGCGGTGATGTGGTCGCTGATGTCGATCACCAGCTACGCCGCCTTGGGCCAGGACTTCCCCGGCCGGGGCGACGACCGGGCCGACATGACCCACCCCGAGATAGTGCCCGGCGTGCGGATGCCGTTCATCGAGCCCTGCGCCGATGGCTTCGTGGGCATGACCCTGGTGCTGGGCGAGCAGGGCAACCGGGGGATAAAGTCGCTCATGGCCTGGGTGATCGCCGAGGGCGCGCTCGACGACGACCTGGCCGAGGTGAACTGGGAGCGCTATCTCGAGATGCTGGGCGACGAGACGCTGTCGAAAGACGACGCCAACCGGGCCCTGGGCCAGATGCTGGAGTTCATCAAGACCAAGACGCAGGGCGAGATCCAAGAGCATGCGGTGGCCGGCAAGATGCTGGTGGCCCCCTGCTACACATCGGCCCATCTGGCTGCCGACCCCCAGCTTGCCGCTCGGGACTTCTGGGTGGAGGTGGAGGGCACCGTCCACGCCGGGCCGTTCGCCCGCCTGTCGGCCACCCCCGTTGTGTTCCGCCACCGGGCCCCCGAGCTGGGCCGACACCAGGAGATCCTCGACGGTCTCGATCCCGTTCCCCGGCCAGCCGCTGATGCCAAGGTGTGGGCGGCGCCCCGGGGGCCGCTGTTCGAGGGCCTCAAGGTGGCCGACCTGTCGTGGATCGCGGCCGGGCCGCTCATCACCAAGGACCTGGCCAACCTGGGGGCCACCGTGATCCGGGTGGAGACCGAGGCCCGCCTCGACACCCTGCGCTGGATCCCACCCCATCTGCCCCACGCCTCGCCCATGAGCGCCGGGCACCCCATGGCCAACATGAACCAGTCGAAGCTCGGCCTGGCCCTCAACTTCACCATTCCCGAGGCCGCCGCGGTGATCGACCGGATGATCGAGTGGGCCGACGTGCTGGTGGAGAACTACACCCCCGGCACCGCCGAGCGCCTGGGCTTCGGCTATGAGCGGGTGCGGGCCCTCAATCCCGGGGCGGTGATGCTGTCGAGCTGTATGCGGGGCCAGACCGGCCCCGAGGCCCGCCACACCGGCTTCGGCCTGCACGGGGCCTGCCTGGCCGGTTTCACCGCCATCACCGGCTGGCCCGACCGGCCGCCGCATCCGCCCTGGGGGGCCTACACCGACTTCATCTCCCCCCGCTACGCCCTCTCCGCCCTCGGCGCGGCCCTGCACCACCGCAACCGCACAGGCCTAGGCCAGTACATCGACCTGTCCCAGATCGAGGCCTCCATCCACTTTATGGCCCCGCTGGTGCTGGAGTACCGCGACAGCGGGCAGGTGCGCACCCAGGGTGGGCTGGACTGCGACCGGGCCGCCCCCAACGGCGTGTTCCGCACCGCCGGCGTCGAGCGCTTCTGCGCAGTTGCGGTGGAGACCGACGAGCAGTGGGACGGGTTGTGCTCGGTGGTGCCCGATCTGCGCCAGATAGACGACCGATGGACTGAACTCGAACAGTCCAACGCCGAAGATATTCTGTCGGCCTGGTTCAGCACCAGCGACGGTTTCGAGGCCGCCCAAGAGCTGCGGGCCGCGGGCGTTCCCGCCTATGTGGCCCTGCGAGCCAGCGACTTCTACGCCGACCCCAACCTCGCAGCGCGCGAGTTCTTCATCGAGCTCGACCACGGCGCCATCGGCAAGATGACCTTCGACGGCCCCGTCACCGTTTTCTCCGCCACCCCGGCACAGCCCTGGCGAGCCGGCCCCCTAGTCGGCGAGCACACCCAGCAGGTGATGTCGGAGATCCTCGGCTTCTCCCAAGACGAGATCTCCACCCTCGCCACCGTCGGCGCTTTGACCTAGCCACCCCGAGGAGGCACATCCATGACCAGCTTCGAGCCCGACCGGACACCGGCCGACCGGTCGGTTTATGAGCGCTTGGCGCTGCATCTGCCCAACGACATCGGGATCGGCAGCGCGCTCATCACCATGGTGGAGCCGCACGAGGGCTGCGAGCACGACTACAACCGCTGGTACGAGGACGACCACTTCTACTCCGGGGCCATGCACGGCCCCTGGGTGTTCGCCGGGCGGCGCTGGGTGGCCCCCCGGGCGCTGCGCGACCTGCGCCCTGAGGTGGACGAGCCCGCCTTCGATCCCCCCGACGCCGGCTGCTACATCTCTTTGTACTGGAGCACGGCGGGCCACGAGGACGACACCGAGCGGTGGAGCTTTTTGGCCATGGCTGAGGCGCTCATGCCCCACGGCCGGGGCTTCACCCAGCGCACCCACGTCTACACCGCCTTCCACCACTACCGCTTCGGCGTGGTCCGCCCCGGAAGCGGACCCATGAAGCCCCACCTGGCCCTAGACCACCCCTTCGCCGGATTGGTGGTGGAGGTGGTGGACGCCGCGGAGGTCGCCGACCAGGACGCCCTCGAGAAGTGGCTGGCCAACGACCACCTGCCATCGGTGATGCTGGGCTCGCCCGCGGTGATGTGTCTGGCCTTCGCCCCCCGCGAGTTCGCCCAGGGTCGCATCGAACAGCCCGGCACCCCGCCGGTGGCCCCCACCGCCAAAGTGGGCCAGCGCCTGTGTCTGCTGTGGTTCTTGGACCAAGACCCCGCCGACGTGTTCCCCGCCGCCCTCGCCACCCACCACCAAGCCTTAGCCGCCCACCCCAAGGCCAGCCTGGCCCTGTCCGCCCCCTTCATCCCCACCATCCCCGGCACCGATACCCACATAGACCAACTCCGCTGACCAGCGGAAATAGGGATTCAACTACTAATATTTACATCAAATATAAGTCAATTAGTATTTCATGGTTGCAATTTGACGAGAGATCGGAGCAGAGCCGAGAGGTTGCCACTGCTTCGGAATTCGTAGCGCTTACCCACACGAGCCTTTATGAGCAGCCCTAGTTCTTCCAATTTCAACAGATCGGTGCGAGCCGACTGGTACGTGACCTGCTCTTGGGACATGTGCTCATCGATGGTGAATGACCGGTAGGGATCCCGTTGCGCGGCGTTGATTACTGCAATCTGCCTGCGGTTTAGACCTGGCACCGAGAGCGCGAGCTGTTCGACTTCGGCCACTTCAAGCGTTTTCTTTGAGATGTACTCGTTCAGGCTGTTGATGGCCCGCTCGATGACCTCAAGCTGGTAGATCACAAAATAGGTGGCATCGTTGCCATCAGTTTCGGCCTTCAGATATGACTCGACGTACTGGCCTGGTGCTTTACGAAGGATTGTGGAGATAGAGAAGTACTGGGCCAGCCAATATCCCGACTGCAGCATCGACCAGTAGAACAGGGCTCGGGCGGTGCGTCCGTTGCCGTCCACGAACGGGTGATCGTGGCCGATCCAGAAGTGGATGAGGATGGCCCGGACCACTGGATGCATGAACCCCTCGTCGAGTTCGCCATTGGCAAAGGCACAGAGATGCTCCACTCGCTGTGGCAGTTCTTCCGCGGGTGGTGGCCGGTGTAGGACCCGAAAGTCGCGATCGATGATCACCACACGCTCTTCGCCGGGTACTTGGAGACGCCCAGCATCGCGCTCGTCTTCCAGGGTGCCCTCGGTCACGACCTTGTGAAGGTCCAATATGTTGTCGGGAGTCAGCGGTGCGGTTGTTTGGGCGAGCTGCTCAGCTTTGACCATTGCTTTGTAGTTGTTGAGAACCATCAGTTCGCCATGATCTCGGGGCGGCCGTCGGGTTTGCAGCATTTCCCTGGCCACGCGGCGTGTGGTGGCTGCCCCCTCCAGCAAGCTGGATGTGATCGCCTCTTCTACCCGCAGTGAAGAGACAAGGTAACGGTCGCGTGACTGGAGGGTGGTGGCCACGTCACTGGTTTCAATCCGCCCTCCGGCCTGCTGATCAATGCGATGCACCATCTCTTGGACAAGGTCGACGTTGGAGAATTGGAACGGGTGTCCGTCGATGCCCGTGAGGGGCAATGGGCGGGCTAGGGAACGTCGACTGCCTGCCGTGCCCAACCACCACTCTTCAAGGGTCAGCCCGTCAGGCGGAGTGCGGTGCCTCATCTCGTCCCAATGCAGGTATCGCCCCCTGTCATCAACTGGCTGACCTGCTGAAAGCACATTCGAGAGGCGAATTGGATCGACTCGGGCGGCCGAAGCAAACAGATCATTCCAATCCGGGGGTGGGAGTACTTTTGCCATGCGTTCACCATACGGAGGATGCCGTGGAGTTACTACTAATTTTTACATCAAATATAACTCAATTAGTACTTGATGCCCCAAAATGCGGCTGGTGAGATTCAGATTGAGTCCCTCCAACTACCATCTCCCCTGTGACTGTCGAAACGCATTTCCGGACCTGCCCGCTGTGTGAGGCCATGTGCGGGATGGTGATCAAGACCAAGGGCACCAAGGTGTTGCCCCCCATCCGGCCCGACCGCGACGACGTGTGGAGCAAGGGCTTCATCTGCCCCAAGGGCACCACGCTGGGCCACCTGCACACCGATCCCGACCGGGTGCGGGTGCCGCTGGTCAAAGACTCCAGCGGCACCTTCCAGGAGGCCACCTGGGAGGAGGCCTATGCCCGCTGCGAGGAGCTGCTCCACGGCGTGCGCGACACCTACGGCACCGAGGCCATGACCTACTACATCGGCAATCCTGCGGCCCACAACTTCTCCATCAGCCGCTATGTGGGCGCGCTGGTGATGCTGTCGGGCGTGCAGATGGGGTATTCGGCGGGCACCGTCGACCAGTGGCCCAAGAACGTGTCGTCGGTGTGCATGTACGGCAACTCTTGGACGTTCCCCACCCCCGACATCATGCGCACCCAGTACCTGGTGGTGATGGGGGCCAACCCCCACGCCTCCCAGGGCAGTCTGTTGGCCTGCCCTGACGTGCTGGGCGAGATGGACAAGATCCGCGAGCGGGGCGGCAAGTGCGTGGTGATCGACCCTCGCCGCACCGGCACCTGCGACCACGCCGATGAGTGGGTGCCCATCACGCCGGGAACCGATGCCGCCTTCTTGCTGGCCCTGTGCCATGTGCTGTTCGACGAGGATCTGGTGGATCTGGGCACCATGGCCGGCCATGTGAACGGCCTCGATGAGGTGCGGTCCCTGGTGGCCGACTGGACCCCCGAGATGGTGGAGGCCACCACCCAGGTGCCGGCCGAGACCACTCGCCGGCTGGCCCGGGAGATCGCCGCGGCCGACAGCGCCAGCGTGTACGGCCGCATCGGGCTGTGCAACCAGGAGTTCGGCACGCTGGCCTCGTGGCTCATCGACGTGGTGAACCTGCTCACCGCCAACTTCGACGTGCCCGGCGGGATGATGTTCGCCACCCCGGTGGCTCCGGCCATGGCCACCCTCAACTTCGAGGCGCCCAAAGAGCCCGAGTTCGGCCGCTGGCACAGCCGGGTGCGGGGCGCCCCCGAGGTGCTGGGCCAGGTGCCGGTGTCGTGTTTGTCGGAGGAGATCATGACCCCCGGCGAGGGCCAGATAAAGGCCCTGGTGGTGGTGGCCGGCAACCCGGTTATCAGCTCGCCCGAGGCAGGCCGCCTCGATGAGGTGCTTCCCATGCTCGATGCCATGATCTGCATCGACAACTGGGTCAACGCCACTACCCGCCACGCCGATGTGATCCTGCCCGGCCTTTCCCCGCTCGAGCAGCCCCACTGGGACGAGATGATCTGGTCATGGGCCGCCCGCACCGCGGGCAACTGGTCGGAGCGGATCTTCGAGTTCGGCGACCGCCCCGACGAGTGGGAGGTGCTCGTGCGGGTGGGCGCGCTGATGGGCGGCCAATCCAACGGCGAGATCGACGAGCGTGCCATAGACGACGGGTTCTTCTCCGGGCTCTGCACGTTCTTCGGCCTCGATCCTGACCATGTGCTGTCGTACTACGAATCCGGCGGCCCCGAGCGGATGACCGACTTCATGATCCGGGTGGGCCATCGGGGCGACCGCTACGGCGAGAACCCCGACGGGCTCACGTTGCAGGTCTTCAAGGACAACCCCCACGGCCTGGACTTCGGCCCGATGGTGCCCCGGGTGCCGGAGATCCTCCACACCCCGTCGGGCCGCATCGAGATGGCCCCGCCCTACATCACCGCCGACGTGGGCCGGCTGCAACGGCGCCTGGGCCGCGACGACGGAATGGTGCTGGTGAGCCGCCGCCACGTGCGGTCCAACAACTCCTGGATGCACAACGTGAAGGTGCTGGTGAAGGGCAAGGACCGCTGCACGCTGATCGTGCATCCCGACGACGCGGCGGGGATCGGCCTGGCCGACGGGTCGGTGGCCCGGGTGAGCACCGAGGTCGGCAGCATCGAGGTGCCGGTTGAGGTGAGCGACGAGATGATGCCCGGCGTGGTGTCGCTGCCCCACGGCTGGGGCCACAACCTCGACGGGGTGCAGCTCTCGGTGGCCAAGGAGTTCGCCGGGGTCAACAACAACCTTTTGGCCCCGGGCGAACTGGTGGACGAGATCTCCGGCAATGCCATCGTGAACGGGATCAAGGTGGAGGTTGTGCCCGTCCCCGCCTGATATTCGGCCCGTTTCGGTGGGTAATCTCAGGCTCCTATGGCTATTCCCCAAGACCGCGACATCGATGCCCTCAAGGCCTCAGTGTCCGACTGGATGAACACCCGCCCCGGCGTGTCCGATGCCGAGGTGACCTTTCTGGTGAACCCCGAGTCCTCCGGGTTCAGTAACGAGACCCTGGTGTGCGACGCCGTCTACACCCTCGACGGCCAGACCCGGGATTCGGGCATCGTGGTGCGCAAGCGGCCCACCGACTACGCCATCTTCCCGACCTACGACATGAGCGTGCAGTACCGGAGCATGCAGAACATGGCCGCCTGCGGCAGCGTGCCGGTGCCCGAGATTTTGTGGGTGGAGGACACCGGCGAGGTGCTGGGGGAGCCGTTCTTCATCATGGAGCGCCTGCACGGCCGGGTGCCCTCCGACAACCCACCGTTCTTCTCGGAGGGCTGGGTGTTCGAGGCCACCCCCGAACAGCAGGCTGTGCTGTACAACTCGTCGGTGGACACCCTGGCCGCGGTGGCCAAAACCGACTGGAAGGCCAACGGTTTCGACTTCGTGGAGCGCCCCCAATACGGCGGCCCCGGTTTTGCCCAGCAGCTCGGCTACCAGCGCTACTACGCCGACTGGGCCGCTGAGGACCGGCCCAGGCCGCTGATCGACGCTGCGCTGGACTGGTTCGATGCCAACGACCCCTCAGGGTCTATGCCTGTGGAGCTGAACTGGGGCGACGCCCGGCCCAGCAACCTCATGTACGGCGACGACTTCAAGGTGATGGCCGTGTTCGACTGGGAGATGGCCGACCTGGGGCCCGGTGAGGTGGACCTGGGCTGGTTCTTGTACATGAACCGGTTCTTGAGCGAGGGCGCCGGCATCGACTGGCTGTCCGGCTTCGCCGACCGGGAGGGCACCATCTCCCGCTGGGAGCAGGCCATGGGCCGCAAGGCCGAGCATGTGGACTATTTCGAGGCCTGGGGCTGTCTGCGCTTTTGCATCATCATGGTGGCCATCGTGAACATGCAGGTGAAGTACGGCGCCTTCAGCGCCGAGGAGGGTTCCTACTACGAGCAGAACAACCCCTCCACCCAGATGCTGGCCCAGTACCTGGGCCTGCCCGCCCCCGAGTGAGGTTGCCATGAGCGACGCTGCTAACCGAGCACTGGCCGAGGCCCTGTTCGCCGCCCTGGAGGCCATGGACTGGCCCGCGGTGGCCGAGCTGTTCACCGAGGACGGCACCTATCAGGACATGCCCTTTGAGACCGACTCCGGCGGCACCGTCGGCCATGCCGGCATCATCGCCAAGCTGGAGGTGGGCCTGAGCGCCCTGGACCGCTTCGACCTCGGCGTCACCGACATCTGGGTGAGCGGCGACAACGTGCTCGTCGAGCGAGTCGAAGTCTGGCACCACCCCGACGGCACCGTCGCCAGCCTCCCCGTGCTCTGCCGCCTCCAAATCCGCGACAACAAGATCGCCCACTGGCGCGAATACTGGGACTACAACTACCTAATCGCCCAACAGCCCGAAACCTGGCTCCCCCAATCCCCCCGCCCCCGCTGGGACTGACCGCTACCAGTAGACCGTTCGCTTGCGGATCCAGTCGGCGGTGCGGAACAGGAGCAGCCAGGTGGCGGTGAGTCCCATGGCCATGATCGCCAGGTAGATGAGAAGGCCCATTACTCCGACGAATAGGAGAGGGGGCAGGAAGAACAGCGACAGGTTGATGGACTCATTCAGCGACAAGCTCTGTGAGGGTGATGCCACGGTTTTGGCGGCGGCGATGCCAAGCGAAAGACCGGCTGAGGCGAGGCCGCCTAACAGGAGCGCCCCCATCGCCATCCGCCTCGTCGGTTTGAGCCCTACTTTGGAGAGATAGCGGGCAGTCGACTCCGGTCTGACCTTGGATGCGGCCACACAGATCATGGTGACGAACAAGGCAATGACCCCGGGCACGCTCAACAGGCTCAGCCAGCCGTAGACGTTTATGTAGTCGTCCTCGGTGATGCCCTTGGTGGCGTATCTTCCCCCCAACCCGGCGTAGAGCTCCAGCATGCAGAGCGATCCCAGCATCATGAACCACCACTTGCGCCAGTGCTCCAGCCAATACTCCACCGCCAGCCAAATGAGCGCCGCCACCACCATCAGCGAGGAGACGAGCCCAATCGGGTGGGCCAGCTCGTTCAGCCACCCGGGTGCCCGCCAGATGAAAAACAGCCGAAGAGAATCATCCGAGTAATCCGTCTGGTCCCCAAACAAATGCCAAACAGCCACCGGCAAGGTCACCACCAGCAAGGCTGCCGGAATTACGGGTCGATTCATCGGAATCCATCCCCTCGGTCCCCCCGGTTTCATCGGCAACCCCGCTGCTGGCTCAAAGAACCCCCCACATTCACCGTACCCGCCCCCGCGGGGACGGAGTAACGCCTAGGCCGGGCTCTGGATTGCCCAGCCCTGGTGGGCGGCTGCTTGGGAGAGTCGACGGTCGTAACAGACGAAATCAGTCAGGGAGTCTTCAAGAGACAGAGCACTAGCCAGGTGGATGGCATCGAGGCTTCGGAGCGAAGTGGGTTGAAGGGTGCCGGCTATGTCGAGGATCCGGTTGTTCACTCGAAGGAGATCAATCCGCCCCAGCACTTCCTGTGCGGCCTCCAGCGCCGCGGGCCGAATGCCAAAACCGCCCGTGATACCTCGGCTCTGGCTAAGGCACTGGAGACCAACGGCTTCTGTTGGTCGAGGAACTGTTGCAAAGCAGCCGACTCTGGTTCGTCGATGACGAGCTTGACGATGGCCGATGAGTCTAGATAGGTAGCTGGTTGTGAGCTCATCTCTCGTCAGCGCGAAGCCTGGACAAGACCGCTGACGGCAGCTCTGCACCAGGATCAGGTTCAATGGGGTCTGGGAATGGGCCCTCATGCACCGCAGAATCGACCTCGCCTGAGGCTCTCAGTCGCTCCAACGGAGAGACGTCTGGGATTGGACCCAACAGCGCCACCGGCCGACCATGATCTGTCACCTGGAATGTCTCCCCGGCTTCGACCCGGCGCAAGTACTCACTGGCTCGTTGCCGCAGCTCCCGAATCCCAATCGAATCCATTGTGCTATGTGTAGCACAATATCTCCAATGCCGTGAACTGAAATGCCGTCTGTCATTCTGCCGCCACGTTTTGGAAATTTCAATATATTTTATATCAATCCCATCATTCGAAGCGGGAGCCCATTTGCTTGAGGATTTGGGTGGTGTGTACCGAGGCCATGCGGCCTTGTTCGCCGGGGGTGTAGGTGACGGAGTCGATGGTGTTGGTGTAGGGGAAGGGGCCGTGGCGCTGGTAGATATCCCAGGAGACGGGGGAGCGGCGGTCGATGCCCACGTCGATGCCCTCGAAGGGGGCCATGGTCCACATGCCGGTGAAGTTCTCGCCGGCGGCTCTTTCTTCGCCGTCCACCAGCATCCGCAGATCCCAGGCGAAGCCGTCGGTGATGGTGAAGGCGAGTTGCACGCTGCGCCGGCCCTCGGCCAATTGGCCGCCGTCCAAGTGCCGCATGTGGCCGTAGCCGTTGTGGACGTAGACCACCTCGCCACCTTCGACGTAGCAGGCGTAGCCGCCGCCCTGATCGCCGTGGGCCACCAGCATCCCCTGGTCGCCTGAGGCGTAGTCGAACTCGATGTCGACGGTGAACGACCGGGCCTGGATCATCTTCATGCTCCGGTAGCGCTCCAGCGTGTCGGTGCCCGGCGTGATCCGCACTGGCGTCTCATACACCTCCTCTGAGGGTGGGCGCTGCACGAACTTGAGCATCGAGCCCTCGTCGAGGGGGTACACCTGATAGCGGTGGGCGGCCTGTTCCCAGGCGTCGATCAGCTCTTGGCGCCGCTCGGGCTCAGTTTCCGACAGATCCACCGTCTCGGTGGGGTCGTCGGCCAGGTTGTACACCTCCCACTCGTGGTCGCCGAACGGGGTCATCGGCAGGTGCAGAGTGACTGCCTCCCAGCCATCGCGGTAGAACCCCCGGTGGCCGATCTGCTCGTAGTACTGCTCGGTGTGGTGCTCGGGGGCATCGCCGTCGACGAACGTGGGGGCGAAGCTGGCCCCCACCAGCGGACCCTTGAGCGGCTGGCCGTTGCGCTCGGTGGGAGCGCTGAGCCCCACGACGTCGAGCACGGTGGGCAGCACGTCGGTGATGTGCAGGTACTGGCGGCGGAACCCGCCGGGGTCGGCGATCTGCTCCGGCCACGACGAGATCATGGCCACCTGATGCCCCCCGGCGTGGGTGTTGCACTTGTACAGCCGCAGGGGCGTGTTTCCGGCCATGGCCCAGCCCCGGGGATAGTGGGCCAGGGTCTGGGGGCCGCCCAATAGGTCGAGGCGGGCGTGGTCAACGTCGATGTCGCCGGGGGTGGGCGACAGGACCTCGAAGTACTGCGAGCAGCCGGTGTCCTCGCCCTCCCGAGACGCCCCGTTGTCGGACGTGAACAACACCAGCGTGTTGTCCCACTCCCCCAGCTCCTCCAATGCGGCCCTCAGCCGCCCGAGGTTCTGGTCGACGTTGTCCACCATGGCGGCGAACACCTCCATGTAGCGGGCGAACACCTCCTGCTGCGTGGTGGACAGCTCGTCCCACGGGGCGACGTCGTTGCGCTCCTCGGAGTTGCGGGGCGGCAGCGCGGTGTCGGCGTCGATGATGCCCAGCTCAATCTGGCGGCGGTAGCGGCGATCGCGGATCTCGTCCCAGCCGGCGTTGTATGCCCCCCGGTACTTGTCGATGTCGGCCTGCTTGGCCTGGAGCGGGGCATGAACCGCCCCGTGCGACAGGTACAAGAAGAACGGCTGGTCGGGTCGGGCCGCCTTCTGCTCGCGCACCATGGAGATGGCCTCGTCGGTGATGTCGTCGGTGAAGTAGTAGTCGTCGGGGTATTGGTCGGTGCGCACCACGCTGTTGTCGCGGATCAGCCGGTGGGGGTGGTGGAAGTTGGTGAACCCGTCGAGGAAGCCGTAGTAGTGGTCGAACCCCCGCTGGAGCGGCCACGAGTGCCGGGGCCCCACCAGGTTGGAGTCCTTGCACAGGTGCCACTTGCCCACCATCAAGGTGGCGTAGCCCCCCGCCCTCAGAATCTCGGCCACTGTGGCGCAGTGTTCGGTGAGCTCGGAGGTGTAGCCGGGGTAGCCGGGGTCGGAGTGGCACACGTGGCCCACCCCCACGTCGTGGTGGTTGAGCCCGGTGAGCAGCGACGCCCGGGTGGGCGAGCACATGGGATTGACGTGGAAGTTGAGGTAGCGCAGCCCTTCGGCGGCCATCTTGTCGATGTGGGGGGTGTCGATCTCCGAGCCGTAGCAGCCCAAGTCGGCGAAGCCCAGGTCGTCCACCAGCACCACCACGATGTTGGGCGCGCCCTCGGGCGCTCGCACCGCCTCAGGCCACCACGGGTCGGACCCGGCCACGGTGCGGCCCGCCCGCCCGTCCCATCCCTGGTACGGCTCAGGCCTGTTCGCCGTCTCGTCGGTCATCGGATTGTGCTCTTTCTGCTGGCTCAGTCCATCGAGAAGTCGGGGTTGAGGGTGATGACCCAGAACATGGCGCCGGTGTCGTCCACAAGCTGCGCCATGCGCCCCGGTGGGGTGTCCATGGGCGGGACGACCACATGGCCGCCCAGCTCTTGGCACTGCGCGGCGGTGGCGTCGCAGTCGTCCACTGCGAAGTACACCGCCCAGTGGGGAGGTATGACCGGCGCGGGCAGCGGGCCGGCGCCGGCGATCATCTCGCCGTTGTGCGAGATGCCCATCGATCCCTCCATGTCGAGGGGTATCGGGGTCCAGCCCAGTATCTCGGAGTAGAAGGCCAGGGCCTTGTCGACATCGGAGGTGAGGAGTTGGTTCCAGCACAGGGTGCCGTGCTCGCTCTTCAGCGCGGCGCCGTCTTGTCCGAGCGCCTCCCACAGCATCACCACTGCGCCGGTGGGATCGGCCACCACCGCCATCCTGCCGGCGCCCGACGGCTCCATCACCGGGCCCATCGGGGTGCCCCCGGCGGGGCCCACCATGGCCAGGGCCTCATCGGCGTTGTCCACCGAGATGTAGGTCTCCCATACGTTGGGGATCCCCATCTCGCACATCTGCTGAGGCTTCTCGAGCAGCCCCAGCACCGGCTTCTCGCCCTTCAGTCCCAGCGTGTAGACCACTTCCGACCCCTCGAGTTCGTCGTGGAAGGTCAGCCCGAACAGCGCCGCGTAGAACGCCTTGGCCTTGTCGGGTTCCTCGGTACACAAATCGACCCAGCTGAAATCGCCGTGAACATAGCCTTCTACCTCGGGCATCTCGGTGCTCCCTTCGCCTGGTCCCGGCTGAGTTTCAGGCAGCGTATAGGTTCAGATGGCGTCGCCCACATTGGTGCGGCGGGCGCCGATGGCCCAGACCAAAAGAGCCAGGATGATCAGGGGATCGAGGACGTTCCATGCCCCCTCATCCCCAGTGAAGTAGGCATTGACGAACACCGCCACGGCCATTCCGGTGGCGATGACGGCCGCGATCATGACGAACGGGTTGGCCGGTTCCATGCCCTGTCTTTGGGCCATAACCCTGCGCCACCCAGTGCAGATGGCCACGGTGGCGCAGGCGATGAACAGCGGGTTGATGGTGTTCCAGATATTGCCGCTGTGCTTGAAGACATCGGTGTAGTGGTTGAGCAGGTACGCCGTGGCCAAAGCCGACAGGCACACCGTGCGCACCCAGGGCACCTTGCTGGTGTTGCGCCACAGCAGCCACACGCCGACGATGCAGAACGCTACGGCGCCCATCTGCCAGAGCTGCCACTTCCAGTTGTCGGGCCCCTCGGCGTTGGCGTCGACCACCGCCGATCGCTCGGCCCAGGCGAACACCGCGACCACCAGGATGCCTGCCCCGATGATGGAGTCGATAACTCCCAGATCGCGCCGGCGGAAGATGTGCTCAATCATGCTCATTACCCATATTGAACACCCTCAGGGCGTTCTCACGGAGGAAATTGGGCCACACATGATCTCTGAACGGCACATTGCGCATCTCGGTCATGATCCGCTCCAGCGACAGACCCGAGGGGAAGTACCCGGCGTACATCACCTTGTCGGCGCCCCGAGTGTTGGCGTAGCGGATGATGGCCTTCGGATAGTGCTTGGGGGCGAACGCGGAGGTGGAGTAGTGCAGCCCCGGCCACTTCAACATGAGCTTGACCATGAGGTCTTCCCACGGCTCGGCCCCGTGGCGGACGACCAGCACCAGCTCGGGGAAGTCGTAGCACACCCGGTCGAGGTGCTCGACGTGCTGGGGGCCCATCGGGAACCGCGGTCCCGGCACCCCCGCGTTGACGCACATGGGGATCTCCAGCTCGCAGCACGCCGCATAAATCGGGTACATCAGCGGGTCGCTGATGTTGACCTGGGGGTGAAGCCCGGTGGGGAAACAGGCCGCAGCGATCACGCCGAGCTCGCCTGTCGCCCGGCGCAGGTCTCGCACCGCCTGCACGCCCCGGTTGGGGTCCACCAAGTAGCTGCCGTAGAGGCGGTCGGGATGCTCGGCGACCCCTCGGGTGCCCCAGGTGTCGCCGAAGTTCACCGGCAACAGCCCTTTGTCCACGCTCCAGCGGTCCATCTCGGCCAGCAGGTAGGCGATGAAGTCCACCGTGCCGTCCACCTGGGGCAGGTCTTTGAACATGTAGGCCGCGCCGTGGCCGAAGCTGCGGCTCTCGGTGTCCTTCAGCAGCCCCTGGAAGTTGGCGTACCAGGCGTCGCGGTCCGACGGCACTCCCAACATGAGATCGACCACCCCGATGCTGTCCATCGGGTGGGCTTTGGGCTCGGCAGCCATCTAGACGGACAGGGTCTCGAACAAGTCGGCGTCGGTGCGGCGCAGGCGCCGGTAGTTGGCCTCCCACATCATGGGGATGAAGTACTTGTGGTAGGCCTTTTTGGACCGGGCGGCCTCGGCCTCGGGCATCTCGTGGCCACCGACTACCTTGGCCTCGTAGTGGGCTCGGGCCGAGGTCTCATAGGCGATGGCCTTGATGGTGGCCTCCTCCAGCGAGGGACATACGAAGCAGGCCCCGTGGTTGCCGATGAGCACCACCGACCGGTCGCCCAGCGCCTCGGCCATCTTGGGGCCGTCCACCGGCTGGTCGATGCCGTTGTCGGCGTAGTGGGCTTGCTCCTTGTAGAACAGGCAGGCGTCGGCCGAGTACAGGCCCACGTCTTGGCCGGTGGTGGACAGCACCTCCACATACTGGGAGTGGGTGTGGATCACCGAGTTGGCGTCGGGCCGGGCCTCGTAGAACCCGGCGTGGAACCGCACCGCCGGCGACGCTGGGGTGTCGCCGTCAAGCAGGTTGAGGCCCATGTCGTAGCAGTTCACGTCGCTGGGCAGCGTCTCGCTGAAGTAGCCGAACGGCGACACCCAAAAGGCGTCGGCCCGCTCGGGATCGCGCACCGACACGTGGCCGGCCACTCTGCTCTCACACCCCTCCCGGGCCAGGATGCGCCGAGAGGCGGCCACCTGGAAGGCGGGATGTTCTTCGGTCCAGGTCTTGGTCATCGGCCCTTTCCTCCTATGTCTGGATGTCGTAGAGCCGGCGGACGTTGCCGGACACGATGGCGTTGCGCACGTCGTCGGTGGTGTCGGCGAAGTGCTCGGCGATGACCGCCTGGCTGTGGGGCCAGGTGGACACGTGGTGGGGGAAGTCGTTGCCCCACATCATGGTCTCGGTGCCGATAACGTCTCGGGCCGCTACCCCGGTGAGATCGCGCATGAAGGTGACCCGGAAGTTCTTGCGCCAGTAGTGCGACGGCTCGTGCTGGCAGTTCATGTCTTTGAGGAGCTGGGCGTTGCGGTGGAACCAGTAGTCGGCCCGCTCCAGCAGGTTGCCGGCCCAGCCCACGTCGTTCTCGGCCGACACGATCTTGAGCTCGGGGAACCGGTCGAACACCCCGCCGAAGATGAGGTCGAGCACCACCTCTTGGATGTCCACCGTTTGCAGCACCGATCGGGTGGACGTGCCCTGGTCCCAGGCTTTCTTGGGGTCGCGGGTGGTGGCGGCGTGGAGGTTCACCGGCATGGAGTGCTCCACCGCCGCGGCCCACAGCGGGTCGAACGCCGGGTCTTGGTAGGGGTTGTCCTCGCCGCTGACCACCGGGATCATCACCCCTTTGAGGCCGATGTCGCGGCAGCGCTTGATCTCTTTGGCCGCCCGCTCCAAGTCCACCGGCGAGAGCAGGCCTATGCCCACGAACGTGTCGGGGATCTGGTTCACGAACTCTCCGACCCAGGTGTTGTAGGCCTCGAACAGGGCCCACTGGAACTCCACGTCTTGGATCGGGTACATCTGCATGGCGATGGTGGGGTATAGCACCTCGCCGGTCACCCCGTCGGTGCGCAGCGCCTCCATTCGGACCTCGGGATCCCAGCCCACATCGGGCACGTCCTCGTCCCAGCGCCCCTTGGCCCGCACGTTGTCATCGGTGCGCATGCACCCGGCCAAAAGCCCCACCGGGGGCAGTCGGGCCTGGTCGCACACCAGGCGGTCGGTTGTGGGCTCGTGTACCAGCCGGGGGGCCCGATCCCGGTAGGCCTCCACCGTGTAGATCTGCCACAGGTCGTGGGGTTCGATCACATGGGAGTCGGCAGAGAAAACGTCGAAGCCGTTGTTGCTCATCACCTCTGATGTTATGCCCCCGCCCTCGTCCCCTGCCCACCGGGGCTGGGGCTCGGTCTCGGTGTTGGGGTTGCTGGCCGCGAGCCTCGTCCCCCGCCCACCGGGGCTGGGGCCGAGCGGATGGATAACGTGGCCGACGTGAGAGTGTGCGCATTTGTTGGACTGGGCAACATGGGCTTCCCCATGGCCGGGCACCTGGCGGCTGCCGGCCACGAGGTGCGGGTGTTCAACCGAACGGCAGCAGTGGCCGAGCGCTGGGGGGAGGCCCACGACGGGGAGGTGGCCCCCACCCCGGCAGAGGCGGCCGCCGGGGCCGAGTTCGTGTTCACCTGCGTGGGCGCCGACGACGATCTTCGCGCGGTAGTGCTGGGCGACGACGGCGTTCTGAGCACCATGGGGGCGGGCTCGGTGCTGGTGGACCACACCACGGCGTCGGCCGACGTGGCCCGGGAGCTGGCCGAGGTGTGCGCCGGCCGGGGGATCGGCTGGCTGGACGCCCCCATCTCCGGGGGCCAGGCCGGGGCCGAGAATGGCGTGCTGACGGTGATGTGCGGCGGCGAGCCTGAGCACTTCGATGCCGCCCGCCCGGTGATCGACGCCTATTCGTCGGCGGTCACCCTTTTAGGACCGGCCGGCAGCGGCCAGCTCACCAAGATGGTCAACCAGATCCTCTGCGCCGGCGCCGTGCAGGGGGCGGCCGAGGCGCTGGCCTTCGGCGAGCGGGCCGGGCTCGACATGGAGAAGGTGCTGGCCGCCGTCACCAAGGGGGCGGCCGGTTCGTGGTATCTCCAGAACCGAGGCCACACCATGGTGGCCGACGAGTTCGACTTCGGCTTCGCCGTCGACTGGATGAACAAAGACCTTGGCCTGGTAGCCGACGCCGCCGCCGAACTCAGCGCCCCCATCCCCCTAGTAGAACTCTGTCGCCGCTACACCGAAGCCACCGCGGCCGCCGGCGAGAACCGCCTAGACACCACCGCCATAATCCGCCGCTACCGCTAGCCGTCTGCCAATGCGGCCCCGCGATTATTGACGGGAAACTGGGTAGTCGGAGTGCTCGTTACGAACATCACGGGTGTGCAAGATGCAAGTCCGGTCTTGTCCCTGAATGACAGCAACCTCTAGCTGGGCTCCGAGCGCTGAGACATACTGCTCGAGTACGTCAATAGTCACGTTGCGGGAGCGCTCAATTGCGGCCACCCGTGGCTGTGAGATGCCGATCAGCCCTGCCAGTTCACGTTGGGAGATGCCTGCCTTTTCGCGAAGGGCAGTAAGACTGGTTGCAAGGCGAAGTTCGTCCTCGATTTCTTGAACGCGACTTTCGGCATTTGGAGCTTTCAGGATCTTCTCTTCCCACCTCTTCAAACTCATATTCTCTTTTTGTTGCTAGACACGGACACATGGGTTTGAAGTAAGAACGAAAAGCCCAAAGTAGCTGAATAAGTTGCGGGTTGTCCTAACCGGATTCTCATAGTGACTACTCTTTGAAAGCCAGCAACCTTAGACCAGTCTGCCAAAGAGAGAGTTGTGTCACGGACTGGTAACTTGCTTAGTATTTGAGTTCGATGGTGCTTCATTGAAAAGAAAGCCTTGCTAATTCGGCTACACGATTTCGGAATTCCTGGGGTACATTTTGTTCATTCAGTGCGCCAATGATATTATCATTGACAGAACCTTCTATTGACAACTGTACGGTGTTTTTTGAGCGGTCGAATAGTTGAGAGAATGTCTCAGTTGTAATGCCAATATTGAATCCCTCGATCTCGATATCAAGGGGTTCAACTCTCGGATCTATACTGTGAGCAACAAAAATGATTCGAATCTCCCAATTTCCTGCCAATTCGCGTGCCTCTAGATCATCATGTCGCTGCGTAAGAACCCCTACCAAAGATCCAAAATGAGCTTCCATATACCGCCTCGTCAATTTGCCAGCGTGGGCTTCATAGGCATGAATTCGAGGGTGAGTACGATGAATATATTCACAATCTCCCAGCTTTCTGCGGGATAGATTGGTCGCATGAACTGAATCCTTACGTCCGTGGCTCCTCCATTCATCTGAATGGTGACACAACAGAGTGAGTGCATCAACTACACGTTGCTCAATCGTTCCATAAGTGTGAGTTTCTTCAGCAATTAAATGCTTGATCAAGTCTTCTGCTCTACTAGGAGAATCGATCCCGGTAAGCAATCTTGGTTCCATCATGATCCGTTGATTGAATCTCACAATCCATTGTCTCAGCCAGGAGGCCATTTCTCGTCGAGCTATATATGGCATTTCCTCGAGGCATTGGAGGAGTTCAGCAAATATTAAGGCATCACTGATTGTACCTGACTTCTTACCCCACGCCCACGTATTGTTGAGGACGGGAGATGCTTTTGCAATGTTCAAAAAGGCACTACTCTTGCCTTGATACTTAGGATGAGTACTTTGTAGATATTCCGCGGCTTCTCCGCGTGGTCTAAATTCGTATGGTTCTGACAAGGGATGATCGTACTGTTCGCAAACTGACAAAAGAAAATGCAATACTACTAACATGCTACTGCTAAACGAATCGCTTGTGACGTGGTTGAATAAGCGGGTGCTATTCCCAGGAAAGCCAAGGCGGTTAGCAGTGGAGATAAGATGTTCAAATTCTTCCCTGTGTGTAGAATCTGCAAACTTAGCCAAATGCTCTGAAATATCAAGGGAATAGATCCTTTGAACATCAGCCGCACTTATGTCAGGCATCGATACATCAATAAAAGAAATAAGAATTTGAACTTGTCGCCAGCTATATAGTGCAGTACGTGTAAGCGAATTCAGAATTCTGGCAACTTGAGAGCAAGACATTCTTTCGCTGCCTATCAGATGTTTTATCAATCTTGTTTGGTTCAAGAGAAGTCTGGCATCTTCGAATGAGAGTGACCCCAGATCAGTTAGTTTCTTGTGCGCTTCGAAATATCGGCTGTGGAAATGTCGAAGGTCTTTACCTCCACAGTGGGATAGAAGTTGCTCCACAAGGTCATTCAGTGGCTCTATGGGTAGACCGTTTTTCCAATCACCGATAAGTTGGAAGACGTAGTCTGGTTGCTCGGTTAGTGGGATCTCTTGTTGCTGGAGTATTTGGGAAGTCTGTGAAGTTGCTTCCGCTTCGAGGCTGGGGTCCAAGGGCAAGTGCAACGAGCGCACGGCTCGTTCGAGGCTAGGAGAGTGTATACTAGCGGGGGCTTCCATCGGGTTGGTAACCTTAGTCCAAGTGGATTGGTAGGCGGGTGCTTGCCTCTCCACTTTGCTGCGGATACGATAACGGCACTGTAATTCGGGAGGTGGGAGGAGGGGAGTGGCAATTCAGAGCAAGACCTTCGTGTCGCTCTATAGCGGTGCTGGTGGACTCGATGTCGGCTTCATGGAGGCGGGGTTTGTGCCGGTATTTGCAGTTGATGTGGATCCCGTGGCTGCCGCTACCTACAGCTACTCCTACAAGAGGCTACGAGATCGCCTCATTCATCTGGAAGGCCACGAGCACCGCTGCGAGGCAGCGGATCTTGATGACTGTATGGACAGCCTAGGATCCGTGACCGCCGAACTCGTGGTAGGAGGACCTCCCTGCCAAGGCTTTTCGGTGGCTGGGAAGATGGATCCGACCGACCCTCGGTCTCGGCATGTCTGGCGGTTCCTGGATGCGGTGGAACGTGTTGGACCGGAGGCGTTCGTAATGGAGAATGTGAAGGCACTTGCAGTGAACCGAAGGTGGGCAGGCTTGCTGGAAGGGCTACGAGAGAGAGCCACCCAACTCGGATACACCACATCTGTCTTACTTCTCAATGCGTCTCACTATGGCGTACCTCAGGCTCGAGAGAGACTGTTTCTGGTGGGACTTCGGGGAGGCAAGACGCCTCCTGCCCCGCTCGAAACAAGCAAGGAGGCTCTACCCACCGTTCGCAAGGCTCTCCAAGGACTGCCACCTTGGGGTGCGCCTGGCAATGACAGCAAGTGCAAGGCCAGGGTTACCCCTGCCCGTCGTCCTGTGCTCCGGAGGTCGCCATTTGCGGGCATGCTCTTCAACGGTGCAGGGCGTCCGATGCGGCTCGACATGCCTGCTCCGACACTGCCGGCTTCAATGGGCGGCAACCGAACGCCCATCGTCGACCAGAATCATTTGGAAGGAAAGGGCGATTGTTGGGTGACCTCCTACCACGCTCACCTCATGAACGGAGGTGAGCCGTACCTGGCTCTCCCCGAATTCCTGAGACGAATAACAGTGGAGGAAGCCGCTAGCATCCAAGGATTCCCTCCAGATATGGAGTGGCGCGGTAGACAAAGTGCAATTTACAGGCAGATAGGTAACGCCGTGCCACCTCCTCTAGGACAATCTGTAGCTGAATCAATGCTATCAATGCTGTGAATTCTCCAAATGGACGAAATCGCAGGTAGTTCCAAACTAATCCAATACATTGCAAGAGGAAGAGGAAGGCGGACTCCACCGGTCTGTTCTTGCGACACAACGGCTATCGTGGCCGACCAGCTGCAACCAGCGATGAAGTTCGCTTCCCTTTGAGGTTCCTCAGGGATCTATGCAGACAAACACCCCGTCACCCGGCGTATTTGAGGTGGGAGGGAGCGAAGTCGTCGACGAACAGCATGATCTCTCCTGGGGCCAGCGGCTGGTCGTTCGGTTCGAGGTCCAGGGGCTGCACGCCCTCCAGCACGGCACCTAGCTTGGCGGCCTGAAGTGGTTCTTTCGGGAGTTCGAACGTGAAAAAGCCCTCATCATCGGTGGTGGTTTCCAGGGTCGAAGCCTCATCCTGGGCGGTCTGCACCGCTAGCCAAACAACAACGTTGGCGACATTGGCCTGGCCGGTAATGCTGGCAAGCTGTCCGTTCAGGGCCTGAGCCGAAGCCTCTTCTGACATCGCCTGCATTTTGCCATGGGGTCACTGTCCAGGCTGCGATCTGTCTCTGTCGCCGTCAGGCCGATAAGCCGGGGAGTGGCCTCTGGGGGAGGGTGACGTAGGGATCATCGTCGGCTCTTGCAGGCCGGTTGGCTCGGATGTCGAGCCACAGGCCGCGTAGCTCGTCGGAGCCGTGGTAGATGCGCCCGCGCCCCGCTCCCTTTGGTTCGAGGACTCCGGCGTCGACCATGGCCTTCAAGTCTCGGCTGGCGGAGAGGTCGGAGATCGCGTCGCCTTCGGTCAGCTCCACGAGGTGCGTGTAGATCGACCGGCGCAATCGGCGGCCTCGGGCTGCATCGGCCAGTGCGCCGGTGACCCGATTCGGAAGGTTGTTGCGGTGGACGAGTTGGGCGATGCTGTCATACAGGTGCTCGGTTTCGTGAATCCGCCTCTGCATTGTCCACGCCTGTCGATAGTGGGCTCTGAGCATGAATCGAATCCACGGCCGGGCCGAGTTCTCCGGGTGCCAACTGCCCTGGCCGACTTCGGAGAGAATCGCGTAGTAGTCGTCGGTGTTTCGCCCCAGATATTCCTCCACTGACGAGAAGACAGGGGAGACGATGCCCTCACCTGAGAGGACCAGCGTTTGCAAGGCACGGGCCATTCGTCCGTTCCCGTCGCGAAAGGGGTGGATCATCACCAGGTTGAGATGTGCCATCGCGGCCCGGAATATGACCGGCACAGACCCGTCCTCGTGGAGGGATTCGACAAGCTCGCCTATGAGTGGTTGGACAAGGGCTGCGTCGGGCGCGTCGTAGACGCGGGTCCCATTTTCGTCGGACACCCAGACATCTCCTTTTCTGTAGAGGCCGGGCCGGGCGCGCAGATCATGCTTGGTCATCATGAAGTGGAGCGACTTCAAGAGGGATTGATCGACGATGGTCTCGGCTTCTGCAAGCTGGAGCACGTAGGTCATGGCATCCCGGTAGCCGGTCAATGCCAGCCTGGTTTCCTCGGTGGCGTCCAGCGGTTCTTCTCCTTCGATGGCATCCAGCACGTCATCCAATGACGCTCGGTAACCCTCGATCCAGTTAGAGCCTCTGACTGCCCGGGCCAGGCTCATTCTCCGTAGATGGCCTGCCCATCTTCGGGGCTTGTGCCGAACGTATTGGGAGAGTTCGTGCCGCAAGCGCTCGATCTCATCGATTACCAGCAGGTCGGTATCTTCCGGTTCGGGTGTGGTAAAGATACTCAATGGCATGACTATAAAGATATCAAACTATGATATGAAAAACATATCAATATGTCATGCTACGAGCCGCAAGGGAACTGACCGAAGTTGAGGCTCAGTACAGGGATTCTCCGCCTGCTTCGCTGCCCGCAGGGGCGCCGCCGCTGAGGGCGTCTAGGACGGATTGGCGGTGGGCGGTGATGCCGGAGGTTAGGGCGGCGTTGTCGGCGGTGACGGTGACCAGGCGGAATCCTTGGGCCACCCGGGTGGGGGCCAGCGTAGGGGTGGAGTGGATGCCGGGGACCACGCCGTGGCGACCGCAGGCGGCCACGATGGCGGCCAGGGCGTTATCGAAGGCGGCGGTGCCGTCGTTGTTGCCGGGAGGCAGGCCCAGGCTCACCGACAGGTCGGCCGGTCCGACGTAGACGGCGTCCACCCCCGGCGTGGACACGATGTCGTCCAGGTTCTCCAGCGCGGCGATGGTCTCCACCATGGGAATGCACTTCACCGCCTGGTTGGCGCCGGCGAAGTAGCCCGCTCCGTCGCGCAGCGCCACCCGGGTGGGGCCGAAGCTGCGTGACCCTTCAGGGGCGTAGCGGCACGACCGCACCGCGGCCTCAGCCTCGGCTCGGCTGTTGACCATGGGGATGATGATGCCCATGGCCCCGGCGTCGAGCATCCGGCCGATGATGCCCTGCTCGTTCCACGGCACCCGCACCACCGGGGTTGATGAGCCCAGGTCGATAGCCGCCAGCATCGGCAGCGCATCTGAATAGTCGGCCAAACCGTGCTGCATGTCGATGCACACATAGTCGAACCCGGCTCGCGACATGATCTCGCAGCTCATGGCCGTGGGCAGGCCCGCCCACGCGCCCAGTGCCGGGCGCCCCGAAGCGAAGGCCTCGGCCAGCCGATGGGATGCGGAAACAGCGTCGCTCATGGCCGCAACCGTATCCCCCGTTAGGGGGAACTAGTCAGTTCGGTTGTCGGCTAGCGCCAGTAGTTGTTGGCGGCGGCGATGGTCTGGAACTCAACGGCCACGACGTGTGCCGAGCTGATGAGTTGAGCGGTATCGCGGGCGTAGTCGTCGCGCAGGCTTGCTCGCACGTCGGCATCGGTCTGGATGGAGGCGATGGTCTTACGGGCAATCATGATGGCCAGCTCACGGCCCTCGGCGGGCGTGGCGGTTATGAGAGTGGGGATGACGTCGTCGAAGACGGACATAAACAGTTCCTTTCGGATCAGGGAGTGGCGTCTCGCAAAGGGCCGATGGGAACCAACAGGCCCCTAGCGCCCAGATCGGGATCTTGGGCTACGAGCTGGAAGGAGTCGTTGCTGGAGTACTTGCCCGGTCCGAACGAGGCGTAGGGCTGACTGGCGATGGAGAACTGGCCTGCATTGGCAATGGCCTCAGCGAAGGTCTCATGGGTCAGGTTGGGACCGGCTTCGGTGGCCAGATACTCAAAGATCTGGAAGAACCGACAGTGGCCGGACAGGGCGGTGAACCACAGCGGCTCGCCTTCCTCCAAGGCGTCGGGATGCTTGACCTCGATATCGGGGTGGGCGGCGGCAAATGCGTCCTTGCATTCCTGCATCCTCGGATCGGATTCGTATGTCTGGGCCCCGGTCATGGCCGACACGGTTATCACACCCCTAGCGGACTCAGGTTCGACGTTGCCACCCAGGTTGCCGCCCAACCCGGAAGCGTCGGTTGCCCAGATGTCTACGTCGAGGCCGTTGATAGCAGCGTTTTCAATACCGGCTGACGCGTTGCCGACGAGCAGGAGGGTGTCGGTGCCGGCTGCCTTGATGCGCTCCGACAGTGCGGCCCACTCTTGGTTCTGGGCAATGAGGTCGGCAACGTTGGAGGAAGTGGCAATTTCGAGAACCGGCTCGACCCCATGATCCCGCAGCAGCCCGGCAACCTCATCTAGCTGGGGGGCTGAGGGGAGGTCGGCCACAATGGCGATCGAGCGTCCTTGGAGCATCCCCTCCTCGTCGAGCAGGGTGAACAGCGCGCTGGTGGTGCGCTCACGCGGGACTCTCTCGTTGACCCATGGGGCTCGGGCTAGGGCCAGCCGATCGGCGGTGATGGTCCCGCCCACCAGGATCGTCTCCTGTTGGTCGACGATGCAGGTGTTGGCCACTTCAGCAGGACCGAGGAACCCGAACAGCACGGCGAACACTTCGTTGTCCTCGGTCACGCGGAGACAGGCGGCCTCGGCCTCGGTGGCTCCGATGGGGTTGTACTTGTCCATGATGACATCAACCTGGCGGCCATTGATGCCGCCTCGGTTGTTGATGTCGTCCACCAGGGCCTGGATGATCTTCTCTTGGTCGCCCCAGGTGGCTGGCGAGAATCCGAGTTCGACCAGTTGGTCGATGTCGAGATAGGTGACACCGATGGTGATGGTCTCGGCGGTGACCCCTCGCCAGGTGGCGGTCAGGGGGATCTCCGGCTCCGGCTCTGCGGTGGGGGCCGGTTCGAACTCTGGCTCGTCGTCCTCGGGGGCCTCTTCCGGCTCAGACTCGGGCTCTGCCGGGGCGGCCTCTTCGGGCTCATCCTCTTCCGGTTCCGGCTCGTCGGGCGCGGATGGGGCTTCGGTGGCCGGTGGGGGGGGGGGGGGTTCGCCGGTACCGGTGTCGTCGTCGCCGTTGCCACCGCAGGCCGCGGCGACCATGGACAGCGCTACGAGAATGGCGATAAACCAGCGCATCGTCTTGGTCTTCATGGGTTACCCCTCTGTGTCCCCCTGATGGGCGCCGGGGCCGGACAGGCCGTCCCGGCTCAGGGGATCATATTCGGTCTGGGGTTACCGGTCTCCCTGACAGGACAACTGGGTACTGCCGCTCGGGAGCGTCGCAGGGCACCCGGCCGGTGGGTAGTCCCTGGGCCGGGTCGCCGGTGAGCAGCTCGGCCCCGGCCGGGGCGTACTGGAGGATGTAGGCCTTGCGGACCTCTTCGGTGGTATTCGGCCCGGTCAGATGGGGGGTGAGCGACGAGAACACCGCCGCACCTCCTGCGGGCACCGGGGCGGCTACCGCGCTCTCGCACTGCTCGAAGCACTCAAAGCCCAGGGGATCGACGTAGGTGTGGGCCAGCGTGCCGTGGAGGTGGACGCCGGGGGCCACCCACGGGCAGCCGTTCTCTACGGTGGTGTCGGTGAGGGCCAGCCACACGGTTAGATATTGCTGGGGCTCGATGAAGGTGTAGCCGTTGTCCTGGTGCCAGGGGAAGCGGCGGGGTTTCTCGGGCTTCTTGTACACCGCCTGATCCCAGTACAGGTTCACGTCGGGGCCGACCAGGTCGGTGCATACCGCGGCGATCCGGGGATCGGCGGCCACTTGGCGCAGGAGGTTGGAGCGGGCCACCAGATGGGGAGTGAAGGTGATGGCCCCGGCCTCGGCGATCATCAGCCGCTCTCCCTCGATTTGGCGCAGCCCGGCCTCGGTCTCGGCTTCTATGGCGTCGATCTCCGCGACGACGGTGGCGATGGTGTCGGCATCGAGCAGGTCTTCCATCACGAAGAACCCTTGGCGGTTGAACGCCTCGGCCTGCTCGGGGGTCAGCGCCGCGGGCAACGAGGTGGCCGGACGCCAGGCGAAGTCCTGATTCCAGGGATGCGGGGTGTAGGCGCCGTCGGCCATCAGAACACCAGGGTGACGTGGCTGTGGGGCGGCAGGGTCAGCGGGCCGTCGATGTCGATCTGGTCTTCAACCGGCACCACCCGGTTGGGGTCTTCTGGTGTGTTGGCCGCAGCCGGGTCGTCGGCCCAAAGGCTGATGCGCGTTGCCGGTCCCCCGATGCCGTCGATGTCGACTGATAGCTCATCGTCGGGCAGCCGGTTGACCAGCGACAGGTGCACTTGGCCGGAGTCGGGGTCGCAGGTGGCTGCGGCATCAAGTGCCGCCATCCCGCCGCCCGGCGCGTTGGCGGCGTCGATTCCGGCCTCAGCCAACACTGCTACGTCCAGCCCGGTGCTCTGGGCGCAGCGGCGGGCCACTGCCAGGGGATGGAAGGTGGTCTGGCGCACCACCGCGTTGGGCGTGGTGTAGATCGGGCCCAATACGTTCACCATCTGCGCTTGGGTGGCCAGCGACACCTTGTCGGGATGGCGCCACAGCACATGCAGCCAGGTGGCGTGGGCCAGCGCATCCTTGAGATCGAAGTGGTACTCGATCATCGGGACGGGTTCGGTGTGTGCCGGTGGGCCGACCTCGGCCCGGCGCCGTCGGTTGATCACCTCGGGCTGGTCGGCCATCGACAGGTAGGGCTCGGGCCACACCCCCCACTCGTCCACGCAGATCCGCAGGTCGTGGTTTAGCTCGCGCCGCCGCTTGGCCGCCCCGATCAGCCCCCAGGTGTCGCAGATCTCAGCCTCAGAGGCCACCGGCCCGGCCAGCGCACCCTCGTAGCTGAGTTCGTTCCAGTAGAAGTGCAGCGACAGCCAGTCGAGCACAACGCCGGCCTCATTGAGCACCGTCCAGTTCCAGTCGGGATCATCGGCGCCCACCCCCACCAGCGAGATGCGGTTATCGGCCCACCGCAGCAGCTTGCCCCACTCCCGGGCCAGCTCCGCGTAGCTGGCCGCGGAGGTGTGCATGTGTTGCCACCAGCCGAAGTTCTCGTTGCCAATGCCCCAGATGTCCACGTTGTGGCGGTCGGGGTAGGGGCCGCTTTGCCGCAACCCAACCTCGGGAACGGGCAGGTCGCTGTTGCAGTAGGCCAGCCACTCCAGCGCCTCGTCTATAGACCCAGTAGAGGCGTTCAAGTTGAGATAGGTGGACGAGCCCAGCAGCCGGGCGTAGGCCAAGAACTCCTCGGTGCCAAAGCGGTTGGGCTCCAACGTGGACCAGGCCAGGTCGAAGCGGGCGGGCCGGTCTTCGGGCGGGCCGATGCCGTCGCGCCAGTGATAGCCCGAGGCGAAGTTCCCGCCCGGCCAGCGCAGCACCGGCGGGGCCAGCTCCCGGGCCGCTTTCAACACGTCGGAGCGGAACCCATCGGCGTCGGCCAATGGCGACCCCGGCTCGAACGCCCCGCCGTAGATGGCCCGCCCCATGTTCTCCAAGAACTGCCCGTACACCCGCTGATCGATCGCCCCCGTGGTGCGCCTCGGATCAACCAGCACCGTGGCTGTTGGCGTTGACATGTCTCCTATCCCACCAACTTGCCGTCGCGGAGCAGGGGGTCGAAGTGGTGCAGGGGGTTCTTGAAGCCCTCGTACTGCTCGAAGCCGAGGTCGACGGTGCCGGCCGCACAGCAGTGGAACACCATGGCCGCTCGGATGCCGTCGGAGACGTTGTCGGTGGAGCAGTGCATCAGGTGGCTGTCGAACACCAGCAGATCACCTCGTCGAGCATCTGTTGGCCGACTTCGGGTAGGGAAGAGCTGTCCAAAATGAAGAAACCCTGGGCATGGAAGCTGTCGAAAGCTGCTGGGAGCACGTTGGACGTGAATGCCATGAGTGGAGCTGATGGGACTCGAACCCACGACCCCCTGCTTGCAAAGCAGGTGCTCTAGCCAGCTGAGCTACAGCCCCGGACTGTTCAAGCGTACCGGGCGATTTGCGGGGCCAACGACCCAATAGCCCGCTCAATGTGACCGGCTGGAGTTGTCGTGATGGAATGGCCCTGGTGCGAGTCGATCTGAGCGACGATCAGGAGTTCTTCCGGGAAACGGCCCGACGGTTCATCGAGGCTGAGGTCCCGATCAGCGTGGTGCGGGAGTGGCACGAGTTGCCCGACGGCTGCCCGCAGAGCTGGTGGCAGGCGGCTGCTGAGCTGGGGTGGACATCGCTGATGGTGCCCGAGTCGTTGGGCGGCGGCAGCATCTCCGGTCGCCCCATTGTGGACCTGACCATCGTGGCCGATGAGATGGGCCGGGGTGTGACGCCGGGGCCGTTCATGCCCACCAACGTGGTGGCCGACACCTTGGGCCGGACGGGCTCGCCCGACCAGCAGGCGCTGCTCGAGGGGGTTTTGGCTGGCGAGGTGGTGCTGGCCTGGGCGTTCTGCGAGCCGGGCGGCGACTGGACCGCCGGCCACGTTACCGCCGCGGCTGTTCCGTCGAACGGCGGCTATGCGCTCACCGGCACCAAAGTGGCAGTGGAGGCCGGCGCGCAGGCCCACCACTTGTTGGTCACCGCCCGCACCGCCGACGGTTTGGCCCAGTTCTTGGTGCCCTCCGATGCTCCCGGTGTGACCATCACCCCCCAGGAGTCGCTGGATCTGGGCCGCCGCTTCGCCGAAGTGCGCCTGGTTGGAGTGGCCGTCGGCCCCGAAGCCCTGGTGGGGGCACCGGGTGCGGCTGCCGAGGCCGACGTGGCCCGCCAATGCCTCCTAATGCAGCTTCTCCAATGCGCCGATAACGCCGGGTCGTCGGCCAGGGTGCTGGAGTTCACCATCGAGTACGCCTTCGACCGCTATTCCTTCGGTCGGCCCCTGGCGTCGTATCAGGCCCTCAAGCACCGATTCGCCGATATGAAGCTGTGGTCGGAGGCTTCTCAGGCCGCGGTCGACGGTGCCGCCGATGCTGTGGCCACCGGCCAAAACGAGGCTCGGATAGTGAGCGTGGCCAAGTCGTATGTGGGCGACCACTCGGTGGAGCTGATGCAGGACTGCGTGCAGATGCACGGCGGCATCGGGGTTACCTACGAGCACGACCTGCACCTCCACCTGCGCCGGGCCACCGTGAACCGAGGACTGTTCGGCACGCCGGACGACCACCGGATAGTTCTGTCCAAAATGAGCGGGTACTAGAGATGGACGACTTCGTATACGCCGAAACCGATCCCGCCGAGCTAGCCGATTACCGGGAGCAGGCTGAGACGTGGATGAACGAGAACATGCCTCGGCGCGACCCCGTGAATCCCTGGCACCCCACCCGTGACGATGACGAGAAGTGCTCCCGCAACCGGGAACTCCAGCGACGCCTCTCCGACGGAGGGTATGCCGCGGTGTGCTACCCCAAGGAATACGGTGGCCAGAGCCTGACCATTGCCCATCAGCGGATCGTCAACGACGTCAGCATGGATTTCGACATGCCGATTCTGTTCAGCATTCCCACGATGTCGATCTGTGGTCCGGTGATCTTGGAGTTCGGCACCGAGGAGCAGAAGCAGCGCTACGTCCCGGCGTGGATCCGGGGCGACGAGCTGTGGGTGCAGTTCATGTCCGAGCCCAGCGGCGGCTCCGACATGGCCGGCGCCCTGACCCGGGCCGACCGGGACGGCGACGAGTTCGTGATAAACGGTTCCAAGATCTGGAGCACGTTTGCCCAGCGCTCCGACTACGCCCTCATGCTGGCCCGGACCAACTGGGAGGTTCCCAAGCACCGGGGGCTGACCATGTTCATCGTGCCGATCCACCATCCCGGCATCGAGATTCACCCCATCCAGATGGTGGACCGCACCGAGGAGTTCTGCCAGGAGTACTTCAACGACGTCATGATCCCTGCGGCCAACGTGGTCGGCGAGGTGGATGACGGCTGGACGGTGGCCAGCCGCTTGCTGTTTCACGAGCGGGCCGCGGTGGGCAACGCCTCCCCCTACACCCAGGGCCGCAACCGGAACCGGACCGCCGACGGAATCGAGGACCTTGCTGCAATAGCCCGGCACCATGGGGGTGCCGACATGGGTAGCCACCGTCAGCGGCTAGGACGCATGGAGACGTTCAGCCAACTCGAGGCCCTGCTGTCGGATCGAGTGGTGAAGGGCATTGAAAGCGGCTACTTCCCGGCCCCGGCCGGATCGCTGGTGCGCCTGTTCCACGGCCTGTCGCGAACCGAGCGCCAGACGGTGGCCATGGAGATGCAGGGCGACAGCGCCTTGGTTTGGAACCAGGGGGAGTCCACCGGCGTCTTCGGAGTGGAGTTTGTTCAGCGCCAGCAGGCCTGCATAGGCGGCGGCACCACCGAGATGGCCCGCAACATCATCAGCGAGCGCATTCTCGGCATGCCCCGCGAACCCGCCGCCGACCGCGACCTCCCCTTCAACCAAGTCCCCCGCAGCGGCTAGCCGAAGTTACGAAGCAACAAATCGTTGACTTATTCTGTTCGCTTGATCTAGCTTCAGGCGAACA
This sequence comes from Acidimicrobiales bacterium, assembly GCA_965208505.1. Taxonomy (GTDB): domain Bacteria; phylum Actinomycetota; class Acidimicrobiia; order Acidimicrobiales; family Bin134; genus Poriferisocius. The sequence continues at coordinate 3,076,713 of OZ242339.1, read as the reverse complement.
AATTCAAACGGCAATCCAAGGGTTGAGCAACTCGACTCCCGTCTCAGCGAAATGGCGGACATTGCGAGTAGCCACTGCCATACCTCGTACATGGGCAATTGCCGCGATTTGGGCGTCAGACTGGGAAACGGGGTGCCCGGCGGCCCGGCAGGAGGCGGCGATCTCGGCGTAGGCCCGGGCTGCATTGCTATCGAATGGCAGCACCCGGTCGGCGAAGTCTTGGCGCAGCATGGCCTCGATCTCAGATTCCAGAGCGTCTCGGCGCTTGCCTGCCGCCATGATTGCGAGGCCAAAAAGGAGTTCCGCCTCACCCACCGCGGTGAAGTACAAGGTGGACGCTGTCCGATTCGCTACCCACGTCTCAACAGATGGATCAGGCATCGGTCGCATCAACTCGGATACGACGTTGGTGTCGAGCACGATCACCGTGTCGGGCTCACTCGAAGTGAGGCGGTTCTGCTATTGGCTGGCGCGGGGGAAACTCGAATTCCACACCGCCAAAGGGGGCGAAGCGATCGCGGATCGCGGTGGCAAGATTTTCTGGGCCTTTCTCGCTCTCGATTGCATTGCGCAGGATCAAGCGGGCCTCCTCCTCCATTGAGCGGCCGTTACTGGCTGCTCTTATACGCAGTTGAATCTTGACCTCATCATCCAGATTGCGAATGGTAATGCTGGCCATCTCGCTTCCTCTCTCCTGCCTGCAACAAGCCTAACCCTGCAAAGTGATTGCAGTGCAATCACTTTGCAGGGGCTAGGTTCTTCAGGAGGCTAGGGGGCGGCCGAAGGGGAGTTCTGTTTGCCAGGTGGCCAGGAAGGACTCAGCTCTTTGGGCGGCGGCGAGGAAGAGGCCGTCGGGATGGTCGGCGATTTCTTCTAGGGATGCGGTGACTTTGGCCGCGGCGTCGGCCGCGATGGCCTCGGTAGCGCCTTCGCCGGTGGGCCACCAGGCGAACAGCGGGCCGGCGGTGGAGATGAAGTCGGGGACAACAGTGGTTCCGGCCCTACCGAAAATGGCCAGGGCTCGGGCGGTGACCGGAATGGGGCCGTAGGGGACCAGGGTGCCTACCTCCAAACCCTCGGCGACCGTGTGATTCACCACTCCCATGCGCGAACCCGCAAACAGCACGTCGGCATGGCCGCTCATTTCCACAATCGTGCCGCCTCGATCTCCAACCGCGATTGTCAGGGCATCGCAAATCGGTCCCGAGCCCTCGATGGCTACCGTGCGGCCGTCCAATCCGCCGGCGGCGGAGGTCGCCGCGGCCACCACCCCAGCCACAGCCGCCTGGTCGGCCACTTCACCGACTGCGGCTCGAGGATCGACCTCTGCCAAAGAGGCCAGCGCGGTCCGGGGCACCCGGGTGCCCGGTTCGGGCAGGAAGCGGCCTGCGGCCACCATGGGGGAGATCTCGGCGGTGAACTTGGCCACCGCGTCGGCCCGGTCGTCGTCAACGGCGTTGATTCCTGCGGAGGCCCCGCTGCGGCGCATCTCGAAGGTGGCGAAGGCGTAGGTCATCGACCGGGCCAAGTCGCTGGCTCCGCCGGGCAGGATCTTGCGGGCCGACCGAACCATGCCCACCGACTCGGGTGCGTCGGCCAAATCGAACACGATGAAGGCATCGACCGTCTCGAGTTTCTCTATGGGCAAGACCTGCTCCCCGTTGCGGCGGCAATCCAACGCAAGTTGGTGGGTGTCGTTCTAGTCGTCTGAGAAAGCGTCGTCCCAGTCGTCTTCATTGTTGGAAGGGGAGGGCTCGTCTTCTTGATGGTCCAGACCGGCCACGATCTCTTTGACCCGCACCTCGGCGTCGTTGATCCGCCCCCGGCACACCCGGATCAGCTCGGCGGCCCGCTCGACCTTGGTGGCCAGCACGTCGATGTCGATGTCTTCGGCTTCCAACTCGCCGAGAATCTGCTGAAGCTCGCTCAACGCGTCGGCGTAGCCGATCTCTGGTGTGCTCATCGGGTTGTGCTCCTCACTGGTTCTCAGACACGGTGCTGTGCAGGTCGCCCTCGGCCAGGGTGGTCACCAGCTCATCGCCGAGGGTGAGATTTGCCGGGTCGCGCACAACTTTGCCGCTATGGCGGGTGATCGACCAACCGCGGGCCAAGATTGCCCGAGGATCGAGCAAGCGAACTCGGCCCTCCAGGTTGGTCAGCTCCTTGACGGCAGCCTTGGGGGCTCGCTGGGCCTGGCTCGCCATTGTCGACTTCATCTGCTCCAGCGTGCGCCGCTCGTCGGCAATGGCCGCCGATGCCCGGTAGCGCATGGCCCCCGCACAGCCGTCCACCCGCCGGGTCTCACCCCGGGTCCGAGTCTCAGCCAACTCCCTGATTCGCCCGGCTCGGCTCTGAAGCCGGCTGCCCGCGCGGAGCAGGTGGCTGTCGGCGGCTCGGACGGTGGTCTGGCTCACCACCATTATCCGCTGATCGGCGTCGCCCAACAGCCGCAGGGCCCACGCAGAGACTCCTCCCCACGCCTGCTCGGCTGCTTCTAGGTGAGCCCGCGCCACCGTCACGATGAATACCGCGGCCGCGGTGGGCGTCTTCTGGGCCTCGTGGGCCACCTCGTCGACGATGGTCCGGTCGATCTCGTGGCCCACCCCGGTGACCACCGGCACCGGGGCGTTGGCTGCGGCCCGGGCCACGACTTCGCTGTCGAAGGCCACCAAATCGGTGCGGGCCCCGCCGCCGCGCACCACCGCGATCACATCCACTCCGGCCCGGCCCACCGCCCCAATGGCCGCGGCGATGAGCGGGGGCGCCTCCACCCCCTGCACCGGAGTGTCGGCCAGCACTACCTCCCAGGCCAGGCCGCTGGCAACCAACTCATTGTGGAAGTCGTGGTGGGCGGCGCTCCCGTTCGAGGTGACCAGCCCGATCCGCAGCGGGGCCACCGGAAAGGGCACGGCCTGGTTCTTGGTCAACAGACCCTCGCCGCTCAGCTTCTCCAGCAGTCGCAGCCGCTCGGCCTCCAACTCGCCCAGAGTGAAGTTGGGGTCGATACCCGACATGTAAAGCTGGAGCCGTCCACCGGGGGGCCAGAAATCCAATTTCCCCTGGATGCGGACCTTCATCCCGTCTTCCATGGCCATGCCGCCCTGGCGGCGCAGCGTCTCTTCCACCCTCTCCCGGTTGAACCGGAACAGCGCCACCGAAATCAACGCCTCGGGCTGTTTGCCGGAGCCGTTGTCGGGGTCGGGCTCCACCAAGTCGAAGTACATGTGGCCGCTGCGGGCTCGGCTCAGATTGCGGATCTCGCCCTCCACCCACAGCTCATCGCCGAAGGTGTCGCCCAACACCTGTTTGATCCGGTTGGCCAGCTCGGCCACGGTGAACGTCATTGGTTCGCCAGCGGCCCTCGCCGCAGCCGAGTCGAACAGGCTCACAGCGCGCTCTTCGCCGGCGACCGTCGTTCGTTTCGCACCAGCGTGCGGTAGAGCTCGGCGTACAGCCCCCCGGCGGCCAGCAGATCATCATGGCGGCCCGACTCCACCAGCTCCCCCTGGTTGAGCACCAGGATCTGATCCGCATTGGTCACGGTAGAGAGCCGGTGGGCGATCACCACTGCGGTCCTTCCCTGGAGCGCGATGCCCAGCGCCTGCTGCACCAGCGCCTCGTTCTCGCTGTCGAGGTGGCTGGTGGCCTCGTCCAGCACCACGATGGCCGGGTCTTTGAGCAGCACCCGGGCGATGGCCACCCGTTGCTTCTCGCCCCCCGACAGGCGGTAGCCCCGCTCGCCCACCAGGGTGTTGTAGCCCTCGGGCAGCGAGGCGATCAGGTCGTGGATGTGAGCCGAACGGCAGGCGGCCTCCATCTCGGCTTGGGTCGCGCCGGGCCGGACATAGAGAAGGTTGTCGGCCACCGTCTCATGGAACAGGTGCGGGTCTTGGGGCACCACTCCCACTGAGGCCCGCAGCGACTCCTGGGTGACGTCCCGCACGTCGGTGCCGTCGATCAGCACTGCCCCGCTGTCCACGTCGTAGAGCCGGTTCAACAGCGCGACCAGAGTGGTCTTGCCCGCTCCCGACGGCCCCACCAGCGCCACCAATTGGCCCGGCTCGATCACCGCCGACACGTTGCGCAGTACCGGGCTGCCGGTGGCCTCCGGAGCGGCGGCGTTGGTTTGCAGCGAGGCCAGCCGGTCGTCGCTGGGCGGGTAGGTGAAGGTCACGTCGGCGAGCTCGATCCGACCCTTGGGATTTTGCAGCTTCGGGGCATCGGGCCGGTCGGCGATGGGGTTGGGCGTGTCCAGAACCTCGAACACCCGCTCGAACGACACCAGCGCGGTCATCACGTCCACCCGGGCGTTGGTCAGGCTGGTGAGCGGTGTGTAGATCCGCACCACCATCAGCCCCATGGCCGCCAGCGTCCCCACTGTGATCGTCCCAGAGATCACCAGGTGTCCGCCCACCCAGTAAAGAATCGCGGCCCCCACCGCCCCCACCAGGCCCAGCGCAATGAAGAACGCCCGCCCATACATGGCGCTGCGCACCCCGATGTCCCGCACTCGCCCGGCGGTGAACCCGAACCCGTCCCGCTCCTGGTTGTGGCGCCCGAACAGCTTCACCAGCATCGCCCCCGACACGTTCAGCCGCTCGGTCATCACCGTGTTCATAGAGGCGTTGTGCTCCATGGACTCCCGGGTGAGAGCCTGGAGCTTCCTGCCCACCCGCTTGGTGGGCAGGATGAACACCGGCAGCAGGGCCAGAGCCATCAGGGTGAGCCGCCACTCCAGCAAGAACATGGCCACCAGCGTGGTGGCCAGCACGATGGTGTTGGACACCACCGACCCCAGCGTGCCGGTGAACGCCCGCTGGGCGCCGATCACGTCGTTGTTCATGCGGCTGATGAGCGACCCCGTCTGCACCCGGGTGAAGAATGCCATCGGCATGCGCTGCACGTGGTCGTACAGCCCCACCCGCAGGTCGTAGATCAGCCCCTCGCCGATGCGAGACGACCAATAGCGCTCGATGAAAGCGAGGGCCGCTTCCCCGAATGCGGCCAACACGATGATGGCGGCCAGCAGGTTCACCTGGCCCCGGTCGCTATTGGCGATTGCGTCGTCGATGATCTGGCGGAACAAAAGTGGCGGCACCAGCGACAGCAGCGCCCCCAGCAACAGCACCACAACGAACCCGATGAGCATGTTCCGATAGGGCCGCGCAAAACCGGCCACCCGGCGGATCGTCTGCCCGGCTATCTGCTTGCCTTTGACCCCGGATGGGTCGTGGCCGATGGCGCCGTGGGCGCCGCCCATCGCATGCACTTCCTGCACGATACGCCCCAGGTGTGACAGTCGGCTGTTTGGAGGGCCAAGTTGGGCCGTAGGGTTGCAGCGTGAGGGTTAGGACTCGAAAGATCGTGGCATTGGTGGTGGCAATCGCCATCGTTCTCGCCCTTCTGTTATCGCTTCTGTCCGTGTTCAGCAGCACCGCCGCAGCCCATGCCGAGATGCGTCGGTCGGCCCCGAATCCCGGTCAAGTGGTGGGCGGAGTTGTCGACCGGGTGGAGATGGAGTTCCGAGATCCCATTCAGCCCCACGATTCCAATGGAGTGGCGCTGCAATATCCCGACGGCACCCTCAGCCTCACGGCGATAACGGTGGACCGTCACCTAGTGCGGGGCCGCTTCGACCCGCTGACCGAGCCCGGCCGGTACAAGGTGATTTGGGAGCTGCTCGACCAAACAGATGGCGATTGGGCCACTGAGGAGTTCGAATTCACCTACGACCCGGCCGCCGCCCCCCCTGAGTGGCTCCCCGCGTCCGCCGCCGAAGGCTCAGGCGGCGGAGGCGGCATCAGCGGCAGCGCCTTGGCGCTTGTGGTGATCATCCCCGTGGCCGTGGTCTTGGCCGCTTGGGTCTTCTGGCCCCGCAAGAGCAAGAGCCGCCGCCCTAGTCGTCGCTGATCAGGGGCAAGTGCCGCACCCGAATTCGGTCATCGGTAATCACCAAGACAGCGCCCTCTTCAAGGTCGTTGGCGATGTCATCCAAATGATCCAGGATGATCGCAGCTTGGTTTTCGGCCCGTGGCATATGTCGAGCCCGAAAAAGGATCACGGACGGCTGGCTAGCTCGCAGCATGGCTAGCAAGGCTCCGAAGTCGGTGTCACCTGAAACCACAACGCGCCCTTGATCGGCGGCAAGTGCGAGCAACTCGCTGTCCTCAGCGCGTTCTAGATCCAATTCAGAGGTATGAACTGCGTCGTGTCCGGCATCGCGGAGCAACTCAGCCAACTGAGGAGAACGGTTCTGATCAATCAGAAACTTCACGCGGTGGTTTGCAGGGGAATTTCGCGATCAGAGACGGTGTCGGCAGCAAACCTCAGTGCCGCGCTCACGTCTTCGAGTTCAAGTGGCGGGAGTTCGGCAATGATATCGCTGGGGGTTAGGCCGTCAGCGATCATGTTGACGACGGTCGCGACCGGAATGCGGAGGCCTCGAATGCAGGGAACTCCGCCCATCTGATTGGGATTCACTGTGATCCGGTTCACAGTTCTAGCGTACTCCTGAATCGAGATGCCTCGGCTCTAGTTATTGAACCTTCGCAGGGCAAATGCAATCCCTCAGCGGCGAGCGGCGAAGAAATCTCTGAGCAACGCAGCGGCTTCATCACGCCCCACCCCGGCCACCACCTCGAAGTTGTGGTTGAGGCGGGGGTCGGCCCCCAGGTTGTAGAGCGTTCCGCACGCCCCGGCCTTGGGGTCCTCGGCGGCGAACACCACCCGGCCCACCCGGGCCAGAACCGCCGCCCCCGCGCACATCGGGCACGGCTCCAGCGTGGTAACCAGCACCGCCCCGTCCAGCCGTGATGAGCCCCGCGCCGCCGCCGCGTCCCGCAGGGCCAGCAACTCGGCGTGGGCGGTGGGATCGTTGGTGGATTCCCGCTCGTTGTGGCGGGCCGCCGCCACCTTTCCGTCAATGGACACCACTGCGCCGACGGGCACCTCGCCGCGCTCAACCGCCCGCCGGGCCTCGGCCAAGGCCAGATCCATAAGCTGGCGATCATCGGTCACGGAGTCAGGATAAGGGCTGGGAGTCCGCCGACGCGGCCCACTACCCTGACGAGTGGAAGGTTGCCAGAGCGGACGAATGGGGCGGCCTCGAAAGCCGTTGTGGCCTCCGGGTCACCATGGGTTCGAATCCCATACCTTCCGCCATAGCGATGCGGTAGCCATAGGACGCGGCCGACACTCGTCAGCGGGGAACAAATGCGTCCAACTCCGCGTCGTAGACGAAGAGCGCCGGCTGGGCGATCGCCCAATCAACCCGGGGCATCGAGGATCAGTCCAAGGATTTCGCGGATTTGGGTGAGCGCTGTCCCTCCGACGTTGCCCCTTGCGCCCTCGATTCGGCTTGCCGCGACGGCGCGGACGTGCTGGCACTGAGCGGCTGAGGTGCGATCCAACCCGTTCTCGGGATCGGCCTCTAGCTCCACCTCCGACGCAAATCCTCGAAGTTGCGAAGTCAGTGGCACCACTTGAACCACGCTGGGCCCGGCATCGAGCACTCTTTGGGCTGTCACTACGACTGCGGGGTGGCGAAACCCCGCCTCGCGGCCAAAGGGAAGTCCGAGATCCAGTTCGACGACGTCACCCGAGGTCAGCATCGAGCCAACCCGTTTCTTCGTCAGTGAGTTGACCCGTTAGCTCAGCTCCGATCTCGTCTTGCCGCAGCCGTCGCACCGCCAGCGCAACCGTGTCACCAACCGTTGTTCCTAGGGAGGCGGCGAGCTTCTTCAGCTCCTGATGGGTCGCCACATCGATGCGCACACTGGTGCTTTGCATGCAAATATGCTAACACTTTTGCATATACCCGCGATCGCGGCATCGCTGCCATGGCTGCTCCCTTTGATCCGGCGGCTCAGCTCATTCGTATGTGGTGGATAGTGATGTCGAGGCCGGTTGATCTCGCTAGCCGGCCATCTGCGGTCAACAGCGGTACCCCCATGGCTCGGGCGGCTGCGATATAAAAGGCGTCGTAGGCGCTGACGTTGGCGTAGTGCTGCCAGGCCGACATGGCGAGCACTCGATGGGATATGCGATCGATAGGCCAGGTGGCCAGATCGCTCAGAGCCATCACGGCCCTTGCTTCCCCAAGTCGTCCGGTGAGAACGGCGCGGCGCAGCGCCGACATCACTTCTGGGTCGAGCAGCTCGGGGGCAGCCAATGATGCTTTTTCGACGGTGTCAGCAAGCGTGATCCCCAGCGGCGTTCGCAATAGGTATTCGACCGCTACTGAGGCGTCGACTACGTAGCCGGTCATTCAAGCTCTGAATCGCGAGATGCCCGCACTTCGGCGATTAGGGAGGCGACCTCAATCCCGAGGTCAGTGGTCGGCCGAGTGGATAAGTGCTTGCTCCACTCCCACCGGGCAAGCTCCCGCTCAATCGCATCGAGTACCGCCGCGCTCATGGTGCAATTCCTCTCCAGGGCGTGCTGGCGCAACCGCTCGTGGAGGACATCAGGCACATTCCTAACCTGAAGATTAGCCATAGCATGATTCTAGCATGAAAGATTCATGCACTTATTCACCAGATGTTATCCAGGAAAGGCAAAGCCCTCGTAGCCGTTGGCGGCGATCTGGTCGCAGATGGCAGCGTAGGTGTTGGTGCCGCCAAGGTAGAAGGTGACGCCTTTGGGCTTGCCGTCGATGTTGGATCCGGTCCACCACGAATCGGTTTTGCCGACGATGCTCTGGGCGGCGATCTCGTGGACCTGCCGGGTCCATTCGACCTCGGCCTGAGGATCGGAGTCGATGCGGTCTAGATCGCGGTCGAGCATGTGGGCCAGGCAGTCGGTGATCCAGTCGACGTGCTGTTCGATGGAGAAGATCACGTTGCTGAACACCGCCGGGCTGCCCGGGCCGGTGATCATGAACAGGTTGGGGAATCCGGCCGCCACCAGGCCGAGGTAAGCGCCGGCGCCGTCGGCCCACTTGTCGCGAAGAGCCAGACCACCGATCCCCTGGATGTCCATGGCCAGCAGAGCGCCGGTCATCCCGTCGAATCCGGTGGCATACACGATCAGGTCGAGGTCGTAGGAGGAGCCATCTGCGGTTCGCAGGCCCTGGGGCGCGATTTCGGCTATGGGGTTGGCGGCCACGTCCACCAGCGTCACGTTGGGTTGGTTGTAGGTCTCGAAGTAGTCGATCTCGACGATTAGCCGCCGGGCGCCGAGTGGATGATCGATCTCCAGGAGGGCGTCGGCCACGTCGGGATTGTCGACCTTGTCTTTGATCTTGTCCCGAACGAACTGCGCCGTGAGCTGGTTCGACTCGGCGCTGGTCATCACGTCGTCGAAGGTACGGGCGAAGCCCGGCCCGCCGAGCGCCCACGATTCCTCCAGCACCCGGGTGCGAGTCTCCTCATCCACTTCGAGGGCCGATGAGACCTCGGGAGGTCGGCGCCCCATCCCGACCGGGTTAGATCGCTTAAGCGCCCATCGCTCGCGGTAGTTGTGCTTGAGTTCGTCAAGTGTGTCGGCGTCGAGCGGTCGATTGCGGGCCGGGATGGCGAACTGCGGTGTGCGCTGGAAGACGAACAGGTGCTCGGCCTGTTTGGCCAGCTGGGGTATCGCCTGCACGCCAGTTGATCCCGTGCCGATCACGCCGACCCGCATGCCGGTGACGTCGATGCCGCCCTTTGGCCAGCGAGCAGTGTGGATCTGTTGGCCGTCAAACGTGTCGGCTCCCTCGAATCGCGGGGTGTTCACCTCCGACAGGCAGCCCGCGGCCGATATCAGAAACCGAGCCGAAACCGTCGCGCCCTTTGAGGTAGTCACCTCCCACCGGTCCTCGTCCTCGTCGAAGCGGGCCTGCTCCACCTTCGTGTCGAACTCGATGTCGCGGCGCAGGTCGAAGCGGTCGGCGACGTGGTTGAAGTATCGCCCCAGCTCCGGCTGGGTGGGGAACCGCTCGTTCTGAACCATAGCAATTTGCTATCTGACTTGTTACTTAGCTTGATCTTTGATACCGTTATCTACATGACGAAGACCCACTGCACCGGATTCGACTACCGGCCCACCGCCGCCGAAATCGACGGCATCGACGCTCCCATCGCCGAACAGGTGGAAGCGCTGCTAGAGCGCTTGGCTCCGGGCCACCGCACCGCCGAGGCCCAAGACGAGATCATGGCCTGCGGGCGGGCGGCCTACCGGCTGGCCGACCCCGCAGAGTCCCGCCGACTCGCCCGACTCGCCGAGCGCATCCGGCGCTCAGTGTGACCACCGCAACTACTAAGGAGAGAACGATGGGGAAACTCACTCAGCAATTCGTAGACACCGCCAAGCCCGGAAGCTATGGCGATGGGCGCGGATCACACGGCTTGCGGTTGGTGGTGGGCAAGACCAGCAAGTCTTGGATTCGCCAATTCACCGTCGATGGGAAGGTCACCCGGAACGGCCTCGGATCGGCCTCCCAGATCACCTTGGAAGAGGCCCGTAGGCTGGCCGCTGAGCACCACCAAGGCGGAACCATTGACGTGGCATCCGACAGGGGGGCATCGGGGGCCGATGATGATGCCGAGAACCTTCGGCTCAGGCTGGCATTGGCCGAGGCCGAAAGGGCGAAGGCTGAGGCTGAGGCTGAGAAGGCGAAGATGGAACTTGAGTTGAAGTTGGCCCAAGCCCAGCAGCAGACCCCGGCCCCCGCACCCCTGTCGAACGCGGTTCTCACCGGCCCGACTCCCCCATTGGCCGAGATCGTCGAGCGAGTGATAGCCCGCAAGCGGCCCAACTGGAAGGGGGATGTCAGCGAGTCGAAGTGGCGTTCCCAGTTGGGCAAATACTGCGCCGACCTGCTGGCGTGTCAGGTGGGGGCGATCACACCGGCGATGGTGATGGACTGCCTTGATGCCCAGCCCCCCGGCATTGCACGCCGCAACAAACAGCGACTGAGTGAATGTTTCGATTTCGCAGTTGTGCGGAAGTACCGGACAGACAACCCGGCAACGCCGGTAAAGCTGGCTGAGAAGCCAGCCGATGCCGTCCACCGCAAGGCCCTAGAGCCGTCTGAACTCCGGGGTGCGGTGGCGGCTTTCAGGGACAGGAAACCGGATGCCGGGGGCGAATGGCCGGGGGCGAAGATGTGCCTTGAATTCACGGCGCTGACTGCTTGCCGGTCTGCTGAGGCATACGGGGCCAAGTGGTCTGAATTCGACTTCGACGCTGCTGTTTGGACGATCCCCGGCGACCGCACCAAGTCGGGCAAGCAGCATCGAATCCCACTGTCGGATGCCGCAATCGACGTGTTGAACGAGGCCGCTGTTCGGCTGGAAAGCAACGATGGCGAGATCGTGTTCCCGACCCCGCAAAAGAAACAGATGGCTAGGACGATCCCACTTCGACACCTTCGCAGGATGGGGTTCGATGCCGACGTTCACGGGTTCAGGGGGTCGTTCAGTATGTGGTGCGCTGAGACTGGGCAAAATTGGCTGCTGGCTGAGCACTCGTTGGCCCATGCCGTCGGCTCGTCTGTCGAGCGCAGCTATCAGCAAAGCGACCTGCTTGAGCAACGCCGTCCATTGATGCAGGAATGGGCCGACTTCCTCAACGGCTGATAGAGTCGCACCCGACAGGGGTGCAAACCCCTAGGACGACCCCCGGACTGAAGCTGAGGCTTCCCCCGGGGGTTGTTCGCTTTCCCGGCTCAGCATCCACTTCTCAACGTCGGGAAGGTGCCACCGGACAGCTCCCCTTGAGAAGGGTATTCCTGCGGGGAAGTCGCCATCGGAGATCAGCCTGTAGATGGTGCGGGGGCTGACCCCGACCATTTGGGCGACTGTTGAAATGCTGACGTACTCGGCTGGCGTGGGCCTGGGCATGGCCCGATTCTACCCCCACTAAAGGGGGTACTGGGATACCGGGCAGGCACCGCAAACGCCTCTAAGGGCCATTGTCGTTGGCCTCAGGTCACGATGGCTTCGGCCAGCGCTGTTCACATTGAACAGTTTTGGGCATTCGATGGTGTAGGGTGGTGGTTGCGATACCTGTCGATGAAGGAAATCAGGAATACACACTGAGAACCTCCCTTCGACTGACCAAGGCCCCCCGGTGGATGCTGGGGGGCCTTTTCGTTCCCATGAGGCCACCTGGCTCGGCTTGGTGATGAATGTCTTTTCAGAAAAGGTATCAATGGCTCGCGCGGGTTGGTACCATGCCTGTAATTAGAAGCTAATAGCCCCATCGACAGGTATCGCAACAGGTCAGGGGCGGAAGGGGGGCATTGTGAGCCTCGTATTCTTGAACCGCCACCAAGTGGCCGAGCGATTGGGGGTCAGCACATCGACGCTGGCCCGGATGGTGGCCGCTGGCGACTTCCCCCCGCCTATGGTCATAGGCGCATCGTCGAAACGGTGGGCCAGCACTGATGTAGACGACTACATGGCCGCAAGGGTGGCGGGGCGATGACCTACGTGAAGCCCATCGCAGCGACGGCTGCCGAGTTCGCCTCGTGGTCGGGGCAACCCGTCTTCCCGGTGAGGGGCAAAATCCCGGCGGGCGGGTTCAAATGGCGGGATCGCGCCAGCGCCGTCGCCGAGGTGATCGCCTTGATGCCGTGGGAGAGCGCCACCGGCTACGGGGTGGCGCTGGAAGGCATGACGGTGGTGGACATCGACGACCCGGCAGATGCCGAGGCCACCGCCCACTGGCTGGATGTGCGGACATTGGCGGTGTCCACACCACGGGGCGGGAGGCACTTCTACTTCCTCGGCGACGGCGTTTGCGGAAATGGGCTGAGCCACTCGGCGATGGGGACCGTGGACTTGAAGAGCGATGGCGGCTACGTCGTCGGCCCCGGCAGCGACGGCTACAAGCCGGTCATAGACGGGCCAGACGATGAGCCGCGGGTAAGCCAGATGCCCGACGATCTGGCCCGGTGGATAGCAGAGGTCGCGCCCCGCTCCGGCGGTGGCCCGAGCCGACAGGACGACACCGAGCTTCAAAGCCGGTTGGCTGCTGCATATCGGAGGCTCACCGGGTGGGAACTCCACGGGGGCGGCGCGGGGCAGCTACAGGGACGCTGCCCCCAATGCAGTGAGGGCGAAGGCGAAGACCGCTTTCGGATCATGGCCGACGGCGGCATCTACTTCCGGAAGTGCCCCGATGGCGGCAAAGCGGCATGGCAGCGCCTCATGGACGGGGCCGGGCTGACTGATGGCGAGCTGAGGTTCTTGGAGGGTCTCATGGCCGACAGAGACGACGGCGGGGGTGACGGGCCGGGGATCGTTGTACCCGCCGAACTCTGGGAACACTGCGAAGCGCTCGCCGACATTCGCACCGTTGCCTTGAAGCAATACAGGTCGCCTATCGGCCTGCTGGGCGCGGTTCTGGCCCGCCTTGGGGCGAGCGACACTTCGGGTTGGAGGCTGCCTCCGGTCGGCGGCGTAGGCACCGGCGCTCCCCTTCACCTGTTCGTGTTCCTGGCCGCGGCGTCGGGTGGGGGAAAGTCAACCGTGGTTGACCTGGCGAAGGGGATCATCGACTACCCCCCGCCGAAGACCGACGAACTCGGCAGCGGGCAGGGTCTGTTTCCCGCCTTCGGAACCTACGAGATCACAGAGGAAGTCGAGGGCGACAACGGCAAGAAGAAGAAGGTTCCCACCGGCGAATGGGGGATACGGAACCCCCGGCTGCTGCTGGAGGTGGACGAGGGCGAGAAGATGATGAAGGCCGCTGGTCAGGACGGCTCGTCGCTGATGGCGTACCTTCGTATGGCCTGGGGGGGAAAGCAGATATCCGCCAAGACCGCCGGGCGGCATGACGAGATCGCCGCCGGTAGCTACACATTCGGGATCGTCGCCGCCGGAACCTGGAAGTTCGCCGCGCAGCTATTGGGGGATCAGGGAGCGGGCGACGCGGAGCGGTGGCTGATGCTGCCATCGCGCGATCCTCATGGGCTGAGCGTTGACCGGGCGGCGGAACTGGTGCTGCCCAAGCCCATCAAGGTAGGGCAGTGGCCCGGCTCCGATGGGGTGATCGACATCGCCGAGAGCGTCGCCAGACGCCGCGATGAGGAACAGGCTAGGGCGAATATCAACGACGAGAAGTTGGGCCACAGAACACAGAACCAACTCCGCATCGGCGCCCACCTCGGCTGGCTTGCCGGTCACCCCGGCATCATCGACGAGGACGACTTCGAGGCTGCCGGTCACCTGATGAGTGTTTCCGATCAGATGAAGCGCCGCGCCAAAGACGAGATCGCTGGGATCAACCGGGCCGAGGACATGGATACGGGGGTGAGGCAGGGTAGGCGCGACACGGCCCGGAGGCAGACTAAGACCGCCAACGACCGGGCCGAGGACAGGATCGGCAGGCTGGCCGACAAGCTGTTTGCCGACGGCGTGACCGCCGATCAGGTGGAAGCAGCGCCCAAGAGGAAATACATCGGCGGCGGCGACCTGACGGCATGGAAGGATGACGTGAGGGCCGCTGGCTGGGGGGAGCGCACCCGAAGCGACATGGTGAACGCGCTCGTCGCCGCGATGCGGGGGATTCTGGCCGACGGGTAGGGGTACAGGAGTTGTACCCCTGTACCCCCTCTTACCTGGTATTTCATGGGGTACAGGGGTACAGGAGTTGTACCCCTCCCGCAGAACGACCGCGGGGCCAAGAGGACGGTCGATGCCCAGCGAAAACGCAAAACCAACACGAAACAACATCGGAGTTTTTTAGAAACGCAAACGCCGTGACATCCCGTTCATCCTTCCCCATATATCCAGAGCCGAAATTTCGGCCATACGAAGCGGGAGGCCCAAACGAAGGTAGACTCACATTGTGAGCGACTCCATCAACTCCATCCTGAGCCGCATCGACGAGATCGAGGCCCAAGCCGCCGACCAGCGCCACGCGGTGCCGGTCGCCGCCTACTGCGCCCTCGCCAGGGCCGCCCTCGAGGGCCAGTCCACCCCGCTGCCGGGAACGATTCTCCGCGAGGTGATGAGCGCCGTTCGCAACGCCTCCGATCTGGTGGCGTGGCCCCGATGAACCCAAGCGGCAGGCTCGCCAAGCTGCGGGATCGGAACTGATTGACGGCCCTAGCTTGCCCCCAGGCTGACGACAAAGGCCACTAGAGGCTTTTGCAGGGTCGGGGTGGTGTCCTAAGTACACCCGTAGGCCGTACTTTTTGCCCGATGGCCTATTGCTTGTACCGCCGAGCGCTCGCGGTAATATGCGGCCATTACATCTAAACCAACCGAACCTACGGAAGCTCACCTACCGCCGTACCCCAGGCGGCTCTACTGTATGCAAGTGGTGACCGCCGCCGCCGCCGCGCTGTTGTCGCTTGATCTCGTTGAGCGGATATGGGGGATCGAGCCGGCGTGGTCTTGGCTGCCCCATACGCCCATCGGTTTCGGGCTGATGCTCGCCCTTGGCCTTTACGTGCGCTGGTTTAGGCTGCCACCGTTCGGCCCCTACGCCCCGCGGTCGAGACGCCGCCGGTTGCAAGCTGGCTTGGTGGTCGTAGCCGTGTTCGCCGGTGTGCTCGCCCCGACCGTGGCCCAAGCCCACTAATCCCCCCCAGGCTGACGACAAAGGCCCCTAAGCGGCTTTCTGCCCCTGCCCGGTATCTCGCTACCCACTTTCTGCCGTGTTCGCCCTGGGCGTGTACCGTTCGCAGCCGCCGGGCGAGTGGCTTGGCCGAACCAACAAATGGAGTGTGGAATGAGAAGAGCACTTGCGGCGGCGGCGGTTGTCGCCGCTCTAGTCGTCGGCACCGTGGCCGCGGTGTCGGCTGGGTCTGGCAAGGCCAAAGGCCCGGCGGTAGACCGCCACGTCATCCTTGAGGGCAGCGATGGCGAGACAGTGAAGGCGTGGCTTGACCCCGGCATCTGGCGGCTCAACTTCGTAAATGGCACAGATGAAGCCACAGTGACGGTAGAGCACCACCGCGCCACCGCCGGGGCCGACGAGTTCGGCAACATGGTTAGCAGTGACGCGGTGACGAACTGCCTCGGCGAGGAAGGGGCCATTAGGGGAGCGGTCGGTTTCGTCAAGGTCGGCAGGAAGCTCGGGGAGTGTCCATCGGGCAGGCTGCGCTTCACACCCGGCGGTACTAGCGGGCCGTTCACAATCGTCTTAGAGCGCATAGCTGGCTAGCCGATGGTTCAGCGGGCCATATTCGCGGTGCTGGCGGCGTGGTGGGTATTCCTGCTAGTGGTCACAGACGACTACTTGCCACTCGCCATTCTCGCCGCGTTCGTTGTCGCCGCCATCGGGTATCGTGTGGCCCGCAGATACAAGAGCTAGAGCCAGCCCCGAGCGCTTGGGTGCCTGAGCGTTCGTTGAAGGTTCAGCGACGCTTGCGGTGTCGCCACACGTCACCCGCGCAGGCACCCCCGATACAAGCCAGGAAAACGGCTAGGCCGATAATCGTACCGACGTGCGCTAGCTCCCAGCCGAGAGGGTCCACAAACGCCACGATCAGCCCTACGGCGGCGGCGAGCACCCCCGCCGGGTAGATCATCATACGTGAGTAGTGGGCCTCCGCTTGTGGCTTGTCGGCGGGTGTGATTGATGCCATAGCCCAACCCTAGCAAGTCGGCCCAGCGGCTACCACTTGCACGCCCGGCCACAACCGCCTACCCTCCCCCGCTAGCTAGAAGAAGGCCGTTGGGTTTACCTGCGGTCAAATGCGTTGTGGGTCGGGCACTTGCCATCCCCCGGTTGTGGAACTCGGTGTGAGCGCTGGGTCTTGGCCCCCTTCGGATTTGGCCGCGGCCTTCTTCTAGCTGAGATAGCTCGACCACCCGAGGGGGGCCACCAAATGACCAGACATCCAATGCGCGGGGTGAGGGCGCTCGCTTGTGCCGTCGTCCTTGCCGTGCTGTTCAGCACGGTAGCGACACCGGCAACAGCCCACGAACAGACCACGACCTACACCTACTACGTGGACGTGACCAAGACCCGCGAGGTTCCCAAGTACAAGACCGTTACCGAAAGCGTGCGGGTTCCACCGCTCACTAAGCCCGGTATGGTTCCGGCCTACAACTACAAGACCGAGAGGGTTAGGGTCGCCCCGTTCAAAAAGACGGAAACCGTATACAACTACGACCTGGTTTGCGTATACGGAATCTGCTACAACGTGCGGATTCCGCCGTACGCGATCACGCTTCCTGTTTACAAATACGAGAACCAAAAGGTTAGGGTTCCACCGTTCACTAAGCCCGGTATGGTTCCGGCCTACAACTACAGGGACGTGACCAAGCGGGTTCGCGACGGAACCAGAACCGAGACGTACACCGTCAGCGAGGAGCGCACCGGAACTAGGCCGGTTGACCACGACCACTCAACGCCGACACCTACGCCAACGCCAACGGTTCAGCCAGGGCCGACCACCACACCGGACGGCGGCGGTACGCCGCCAACGCCGGTGGGCAGTCCCTGCCCAGCGGGGCAGACCTACGCTACCGCCAGATTCAGCCCCACACCCTCACGCTTGCTTGTCGGCTACAACACACCGGAACCGCCAGATGGCTTTAGGTGGAAAAACGAACACGCGACCCCCACCTACGCCTGTTTCTCGTTGGAGCGGAAGCCGGTAGACATCACCAAGAGGGTTATCGGCGGTATTGAGTACACCATTAGGAACGGTAAGCGTTACCTCGAAGTCGCACAAGATCACGTTGAGTCGGCGGCGGAAACGGCGGCTAAGGCAACCGTCACCGCGACCATAACGGCCCTAGAGGCTACGGATAGGTTCCTTGAGCGAACGTTGTGCTCTTTCGGGGGGCAAGGTGCGGTTACCGTGGGCGTAGCGGCGGCTGGCGGTGCCTATGTCGCCAGCCAAGCGGCGGTAACGGCCACCGCGGCGGCTGTGTTGGCTGCGGCAACTACGGCCACCGTGGTAGGCGCGGCGGTAACGCTCGCCATTCTCGCCTACTGTGAAGTGAAGGCTAATACCGGCGACGACGACAGCGCGCCCGACACCGATGACACCCCAGACCCAACGCCAACCGTGACCGCCACGCCGACGGCCACGCCAGCGCCCACGCCTACCGCCCTCCCCGTACTCCGCAAGTTCCCGAGGGTCAACAGCGATACGCATTACATCATGGCGAGCCAGGACGCCGCGGCCGCAGCGCGACACGCCCAAGAGAACAACTGCGTCGCCAGAGGGCGGTGGGCGGTGCCGACGGGCCGCATCATCTACGTATGCCCGAGGGGGTGAGCGGCTAGGCCCATACCCGCAGCATGGGCAGAACGCCCCCACCGCCGAAGTGTTGGCGGTGGGGGCGTTCTACGTCGTGGGGTCGCCCCCCCCCATCAACGGAAATGGGGCAACGATGGATACAGCACCCAAGCCCAGAATCGAGCGCCCGGACGGCTAGCGCGAGGCCATGAGCGACTACGACAACGGCCACGCCATCGGGAGACATTCACCCCCAGGCTGACGACAACGCTCCCTAAGGCCCTTTCAAGGCAATAGTGGTGTCCTAGTACCGCCGTTGCCCCCGCTCTTTGCCATGCTTCATCGTCGTGTGTACTGTTCGCATCCGATCAGCCGCCCGGCTGGTCAGAGAGGAATACCAACCATGAAGCGAACATCCATCGGGCTTGCCGTTGCGCTGGCCCTTGCGCTCGGGAGCGTGGCCGCGGTGTCGGCCGCAAGCTCCGCCGGGCCGCTCCGCTGATTGCTGTTGGCCGTTGTATAGGTTGCCAGCAATCAGCGGAGCGGCCCGGCGGGGCTTGTGGCCCTTGCGCTCGGGAGCGTGGCCGCGGTGTCGGCCACAAGCAAGCAGCGGGCGGGGTCGGCGGTAGACCGACACGCCATCCTTGAGGGGAGCGGCAACGGCGACCACGAAATCCGCTTGCGGCCCGGCATCTGGCGTGTGAACTACGTCGATAGCGGTACGGCCAAGGTGGGTGTGTTCACCTATGGCGAGCCGGTCTACAGCAATGCTTATGAAAAGTACGTCACACCCGAGGAACATTGCGCGGGTAGCCCGCTGATAGGCCCGAAGGCGAACGCTGGCACTGGCGACAGTTCTGTTCCGTATGTCGTTGGCATCATCAAGGTTGGCGACCGTTTCAATGGGTCGTGTCCTGGCGGTGAGATGCTGGTACAGACCAATGCTACGGGGCCGTTCACCATCGTCTTCGAGCGCATAGCCAAATGAGCGTTACAGCGCCTAAGCCCGTTGTTCGGGGGCCGGTGGACGGCAACGCCCTCGCCATCATGGCGGCGGTCAAGAAAGCCATCTGGGAGTTCTACGACCACGAAACCGCCTACCGGCTCGATAGCGAGTACCACGACCGCGCCACCTCGGGCGACTACAACCACCTCTTGAGGGTGTCGATGGAGTTCGCCGATTTCGAGCTTGAGCCATCCGAATTGGCCCACGGGGAACCGGGGCCATGAGCGCTCACTACGAAGGCGGGTTGAAGCAGGGGCGGGAGTTCATCGCCGCCGAGTGTGCATACCCCGGTGAAGTGGGAGCGCTGGCCGCTATCTGTATGGGGGTGCTGCGGTCTGGCGTGCTGCCCCAAACCGAGGCCGAGCGAATTAGGGGGATCGTGGCGGCTTGCGGGGAGTGGGCCATAGCGTCGGCCAAGCAGACTGAACCCGTGGCCTACGCCGTGGCCGAGATCAACCCGAATTGATACACCTACCCCCCGCTTTGTTATGACTGGGGAAGCCATACAGCGCCATGAGCAGGCAGAACGCTTCAAGGGACTGATCCGCTCGGTCCACTCCCACTCCTGTTCGAGCTCTTCAGAGAACGTGTAGCAGTAGTCCCAGCTCTCCACGTCGCATCGGGCACCGGGGTAGCGGTTCCAGTACCAGGTTCCACCGACCCCGTCCCCCTTCTCAAAGACCTTGGCCGACAAGCCGAGTCCGCGAACCCGGTGAAGGGCGTAAAGCCCCGCGGCACCGGCCCCGATGATCACGACATCAAGATTCGGCTTGGTCATTGGATCTCAGAGCGGTCGAGCATCGTGAATGGTCACTTTACTGACGAAGTAGTATCCGACCCATGGGCGACGCACTTGGAATTGAGCATTTCTTCGAGCTTTCGGGGTCGGACAAGGTCTGGGGGTTCTTCTCCCCGCTGATCATCTTCGCCGCATTCTTCCTGGCTCAGCTCATATTGCCGGGCAGGAGGGTTCCCGGCTATGTCGTCAATTCCCAGACCGGCAAACCCCGCAATTACAAGCTCAACGGCCTGCTGGTGTTCGTCATCGCCCAGATCGTGTGGGCCACCGAGGTAACCGGGATCGACCGGGATTGGTTCTATCGCGTCACGCTGTGGGCGGTGCTCGGTGGGACGGTGTTCACCGTGATCTTCTCCCTCATAGCGGTGTACAGCCAGCCCAAGGGGGAAATCCAGAACCCATTGCTGGCCCTGTGGGAGGGGCGGGCCAAAGAGATCCAGTTCTTCGGCGAGCGCATCGACATCAAGATGTGGTTCTACGTGGTGGGCGGCACGATGCTGTCGATCAACGCCCTGTCGGGAGCGGTTTGGCACAGCGAGAACATCGACGGTACCAACCCCGGCGTCTACATGTACGCGGCGTTCATGACGTTCTACGTGTTCGACTACTTCATCTTCGAGCGGGTCCAGCTCTATACCTACGACCTGATCCACGAGCACCTCGGCTTCAAGCTGTGGTGGGGCGGTCTGGTGGTCTACGGCTGGATTTTCATCATCCCGCTGTGGGGCATGGCCGCCTACCCCAACCCCGATATGTCGTATGGGTGGAGGAATTTCTGGCTCGTCGTAGCGGCGGTGCTGTTCGTTACCGGATGGAGCATCTCGCGGGGCGCCAACTTGCAGAAATACATGTTCAAGCGATTCCCGGATCGCCACTTCCTCGGGCTCATCGAGCCCACGTACATCGAGGCTGGTGACCGCAAGATCCTGACCAGCGGCTACTGGGGCGCCGCCCGCCACTTCAACTACCTGGGCGAGGGGTTCCTGTGTGTCGGGATCGCCCTGGCGTTCGGGCACTTCGGCGTTCTCTGGGCCTGGACCTACGCCATCTTCATCGTCTCTTTCTTCACCCTCCGCCAGCGTTGGGACGATAGGGAGTGCGCCCTGAAGTACGGCCCCGAGAAGTGGGCCGAGTACCAGGAGAAGGTCCCCTACCGCATCTTCCCCGGCGTCTACTAGGCGGACTACCTGCTTCTGGTAGGCGAACCACTCTCAGGGAACGATTTTGAACAGGCCACCGCCGAGCGGGCGCAAGACGCTGAAGTGCTTGTGGTCGAGAGTGAGGATGGTGCGCGTCCGGTAGCGCTGGGCTAGGACCACCATGGAGGCGTCAGCCAATCCGATCCCAAGGTCGCGGTAGCGGGCGATTATCACCGTTCGCCGAAGCCTTCCAAGAGTTCGTCAACTTGGTTGGCCCAGTCGCTGTCGCCCCCGACTATGCCGGGCTGTGGTCTGGGGCGAGATACGGCGTCTTGGATTGCCTGGCGGATCACCTCGGCCTCAGAGCACGAACGCTGCCGGGCCTGGTGCTCCACGCCTTTCTTCAAGGAATCAGGCAGATAGATGGTGGTCTTGATCACACAATGTATGGTACCACCGCTAGCAACTTCTCAAGACTGGGCGCCTGCCGAATGGCGGGCCAATCGGATGCGACCCGAAATCCCTGGGCAGAGGGGCAAGAGTAGGGTGGTAGCGTTGTCAATCGGGAAGGGGAGAGCCATGAATGACGATGTCTCCACCACTGAATCGGACGAACCGATGCCGCAAGACACTGTCCAGGAGCCCGAAGAACCCATGGTTGAAGGCTCCCCCAAGCCGTCGATGAGGGTGGCGACGATGGGGGCGGTCACCGGGATGTTGGGAGAAATCAAGATCCCTTCGACGGGCCGCATGCTGGTGGGGATTGGCGGGGCGGTTATGGCCGTCTCCACGCTGCTCAGCTGGCTGAAGGTGGGTCATGACAGCTTCCCCAACGTAACCGGAGTGGGGGTTTCGACGTTTGGCGTCGGACTAGCCGTTTTCTTGGTGGGCTTGTCGCTCCTTCTGCGGAGCAAGTCGGTCGGAGCAACCCTAGGCATGGCGCTGGGTGCTTTCGCCATCACCTTGATCTTCATCGTCTTGATCGGGACCGACAGGAACATTCTCGGTTTCGGCGTGTGGCTTGGCTTGGCGGGTACGGCGGTTGCCGTGTTGGGAGCGCTGCAAATGGCCTTTGAGTCGAACGATCAGCCGACGCTGGAACTCCGTCCCATGCAGGCAGCACTGGGCGCAGCTCTAGCAGTTGTCGCCTCGTTCTGGATTGATTGGATTGAGGGACCGATCAACGGCTTGGACTCGGACGCGCTATTCGGCCTTCCTGTCCTCATACTTGGGGGACTTGCCCTGGTTGTCACCGTTGAGCTCCTCTCCATCCCCCTCACGATTTTGGGTGGCAGGAGGCAGGCCCTCTTGATGATCTCCCAGACAGCAGGGGTGGCTATCACGGTGATCGCCGGCTCCAACGTCTTGGCGGGGGCGATTCTTGGGAATGCCGTGTTCGGCTCCGGCCCGATTGTGGCTTTGGTCGGAGGGGTGCTGCTAACCCGTTCGATAAAAGAGGCGTGATCGCGCCAAACCAGTAGCGACCACGGGGTATGGGCCGGGTACACTGGCTGCTGCCCGCGCTTGTAGCTCAGTTGGATTAGAGCGTCTGACTACGGATCAGAAGGCCGGGGGTTCGAGTCCCTCCAAGCGCGCCACGCCGATCAGAGCTGTTCAACTTGATGAGCGAATCCACCAGTTGCAGCCTGCTGGCTGAGCACGGGCTCAGCCGATAACCAGCTCGAGGCGGTCCCAACCCCGCACGGTGGAGGTGTGCGACCGCTCGGAGTTCTCGAAGTCGACCGACCACTCCGGGAAGCGCTTCAGGAGCTCTTCGAGGGCAACCCTGCCCTCAAGACGGGCGAGTGCCGCTCCCAAACAGAAGTGCAGTCCGAAGCCGAACGATAGGTGCTGATCGATCCGGCGGTGGATGTCGAGCCGGTCGGCGGTGTCGCCCCACTTGCGCTCGTCGCGATTGGCCGAGGCGTTGACAAAGGCGATGGCGCTGCCCTCGGGGACGGTTTGGCCATGGAGCTCCACGTCCTCGGCC
This sequence comes from Acidimicrobiales bacterium, assembly GCA_965208505.1. GTDB lineage: Bacteria > Actinomycetota > Acidimicrobiia > Acidimicrobiales > Bin134 > Poriferisocius. The sequence continues at coordinate 3,053,649 of OZ242339.1, read as the reverse complement.
ACGTAGCGGGCCTGCACCGGCGACGGGGCCTCGAAGCGCAGCATCTCCTCGACGGCGTTGGGGATGAGCGCCGGGTCCTCGACCAGCTCGCGGCGCTGATCGGGATACTCGGGCAGAGTCTTGGCCATCCAGCCGATCAGCTTGGTGGTGGTCTCGTTCCCCGCGCCGGCCAGCAGGCTGACATAGCCCAGAATCTCCTCCCGGGTGAGGCACCGGGTGACGCCGTTGTGGTCCTCGAACTCGGCGTGTACCAGCTGGGTCATCACGTCGTCGGCCGGGTTTTCCGCCCGCCAGTCGAGATATGCGCCGAAGTTCCCCTCGGCGGCGTCGTTGTTGAACTCCTGCATGGCATCGGGCATCTCACCGGCCTCGATCCGCAGCCCGTCGTCGATCTGCTCGCGCAAGACTGCCTGGTCGTCCTCGGGAATGCCGAGCAGCATCCCGATCACCCGCATCGGCATCTTGGCGCCGAGCTCCGCGATCACGTCGAAGCGGTTCGTGTCCCGCAGCCCGTCGAGGGCGTCGGCGCAGTAGCGGCGGACCTGCGGCTCGATTGAGTTCATCCGCAGCGGCGTGAACACCCGAGACAGCAGGCCCCGGTACACCGTGTGGCTGGGAGGATCGTCGAAGATCAGCAGCCCGGGAGGCATCTGGGCCCCGGACTTGATGATCTCCAGCACTGAGCCGCGGCTCGAGATGAACCGGCGGTGGTCTCTCAGGCCCGACTCCACGTCGCCCCAGCGGGTGACGGCATAGAAGTCGTGCTTGTCGTTGTAGTAGAGCGGACATTCGTCCCGAAGGCGCTTCCACACCGGATAGGGATCGGCGTCGATCTCAAAGTCGTAGGGGTCGTAGTAGGGCGCAGTGTCGGTTGCTGCTGGCATGGCTGTTCTCCTGTTACCTGATCTGAATGGCTCGAGTAGGGCACCGCATCTCGGCCTCTCGGACGGCAGCCTCGTGCTGGTCGGGGACTTGCTCTAGCAGCACCCGGGCGTAGCCCGCGTCCTTGAGCACGAAGATCTCCGGGCAGAGCGTGGTACACACGCCGTGGCCCCCGCAGAGGTCGTCGTCGACCGCCACGCGCACCGCTACTGCCCGTGGAACTCGAGGCCGAGGTAGGCGAGGCCCCGAAGGATGTGGGTGGGAACGTAAGTGAACCGCCGCTCGCCCGGAGGCCCGTGAACGGACTCCGAGATGCAGATATCGGCCATGCGGTCGAGGATGCGGCTGAGGCTCACCCGGGCCTCGGCCCGCGCTAGCGGAGCACCGGGACAGGTGTGTACACCCCGGCCGAAGGCCAAGTGAGTTCGGGCGTTGCTCCGCTCGATATCAAGCGTATGGGGGTCGGGGAACTGGCCGGGGTCGCGGTTGGCCGCCCCGTTGAGCACCATCACCGTGGTGCCTGCCCCCAAATCAACCCCGCCGACGGTCACCTGGCAGCGGGTCAGGCGGAAGTCGCCCTTGATCGGGCTCTCGATGCGCAGCGACTCCTCCACGAAGTTGGCGACCAGCGAGCGGTCGGCGCGGAGGCGTTCTTGGAGCTCGAGATCTTCGGCCAGAAAATAGAGCATGGTGCTAAGCAGGCGCACGGTGGTCTCGGTACCGGCCGCAAACAGGTTGGCGGCGATGCGCACTGCGTCGATCACCTCCGGGATCGAACCATCTGGGAACGTGGCGCTGGCCAGCCCGGTGAGCACGTCGTCGCGAGGGTTGGCCCGGCGGTCTTCGATGTAGCCGGTGAACTGGCCGTAGAGGAACTCGAGGGGGTTATGGGCCATGGCGTGCTCGTCGGTCGACCCGATGCCGTGTTCTTTGGGCCGGTGCAGGAGATTCTCGGTGAAGTGGTCCCGGTCGTCGTCGGGCACTCCCAGCAGGTCGGCCACCACCAGCAGGGCGAAGGGCTGGGCGAAATCTCGGATGAACTCGCAACGGCCCTCATCGATGAAGGTGTCGAGTTGGCGGTCTGCGAGGTGCCACATGAACTCCTCGTTCTCGCTCAGGCGCTTGGGGGTGATGAGGCGCATGAGCAGGGCCCGGTGGTCGGTGTGGGTGGGCGGGTCCATGGTGGGGAGCTGATCCGACATGGGCAGCTTGTCGCGGTGCTCGGCGATGAGGTCGCTTATGTCATCGCCTTCAAGGGGCACGGGAAAACCGGGGAAAGGTCCCGTCACCGAGTTGCAGGCCGAGAACCCGTCGGTGTTGTTGTACACCTCGATGGCCTCGCCATAGCCGGTGATCATCATCACGTTGTGGTGGGGCTCGGGGTGGACCGGGCACTGCGACCGGAGGTGGTCGAAGTAGCCGTAGGGGTCGGTGACCAGGTCCTGATCGGTGAAGAAGTTCTGGTTGTCCAGGTCAGTCATGGCTGTCCCCCTCCTCTGGGTCGAGTCTGTCACGGGGCGCGGCCGCGCCGCTGCGGGCGATGGCCCGCTCGTCGGTGCCGAGGTAGCTGGCGATCACCAGCGGGTCATTGCGAACCTCGTCGGGGGTGCCCTCGGCGATGGTGGCCCCCGCTTCCAGGCAGTACACCCGGTCGCTGATGCCCATGATGAACGGCATGTCGTGTTCGATCACCAGCAGCGAGGCGCCCAGCTCTTCTCGGATCCGCAGCACCAGGGGGGCAAACGCCTCGGTCTCGCGTTGGGCCACCCCCGCAGTGGGCTCGTCGAGGCACAGCACCCGGGCCTCCAGCGCGATGAGACACGAGAGCTCCACGATGCGGCGGGTGCCGGTGGACAGCTCGCTGATGAACGAGCTGGCATAGCGCCCCAGCCCGAAGAAGCTGATGAGCTCTTCGCCTTCGGCCTGGCGGGTGCGCTCGCGGCGCCGGGCGCTGGGCAGACCTAGCAGGGTGGGGATGACCTGCGTGCGACCTCTAGCTTCCAGCGCCACCTGGATGGTCTCTCGCACGGTGAGGTCGGGAAACAGGTCGGCCTGCTGGAAGGTGCGGCCCAGGCCCAGGCCGGCCCGGCGGCTGGGGGAGTATCGGGTCACGTTGGTGCCGAATATCTCCACTTGGCCCACCGACGGCACGAACCCGCTGACGGCGTTCATCAGGGTGGTCTTGCCCGCGCCATTGGTGCCGATGAGACCGACCACTTCGCCGGGCTGCACACAGAGATCCACTTCTTGCACCGCGTGTACCCCGCCGAACTGCACTGAGACCCCGGTGGTGGCCAAGGCGGGCACCCCAGCTGGGGTTGCTCGGTCGGCCAGCGCGGCCGAGGCCGCTCGAGCGGGGATCGGGGCGGCCTCTCGTTCGGTGGCGGTGTCGGGGATACGCTTGGCCGCGGCGGCAAATATGGCGTCGCGAATCGAGTAGGCCACCTGGATCAGCCCGCCGGGAAGGTACATGAGCAGGATCAACACGCCCGCTCCCGAAGTGAGCAGGCGCACCTGCTCGGACTCTTGGAAGAACGACGGGATGCCCACCACCCACAGCGCACCCAGGATCACGCCCCAGATCGACGACAGTCCGCCGATGACGGCGATGGCCACCACCCGCAGCGATTCGTCGGGGGAGAACGCAGTGGGCCCGAACTGCACCCTAAGCCCGGCGATGAGCCCGCCGGCCAGACCGGCCAGCGCCCCGGAGATGGCGAACGCCACCAGCTTCATCCGGGTGGGCGACACGGTGAACGCCGCCGCGCTCTGCTCGTTGTCGCGCACCGCGATAAGCGACCGCCCTACTCCGCTGCGGCGGATGCGGCTTACCAAGATGGCGCACAAACACAGCACCCCCAAGCACACGTAGTAGTAGGTGCGCTGCGACTTGAGGTCGAAGCTGTCGCCCCACCGGGCCCGAGGCAGGCGTACCACCAGGTCGCCCCCGGTGAGCACGTCGCGCTTGAACAGCCAGTTTTGGGCCATCACCGCAAAGGCCAGCGTGATGACGGCCAGAAACAGCCCCCGGACGCGCAGCGCGGGCAACCCCACCACCACCGCGGTAACCAGGCAGGCGAAAGCAGCCAGGAATATGGCCCCTTCAAACGGAATCACCGGCAGTTCGAACTCGCGGGCACCGATGGAGAAGTTGACGCCCCGCACCATTGCGGTGGTGAGCATGGCCCCGAGCCCGGCAAAGGCGAACTGCCCCAGCGAGAGCTGACCGGCCCAACCGGTGAGCAGGGTGAGCGACATGGCCACGATGGCCAGCAACAACATGAGGGAGTACAGGAAGTGGCGCGACGGACGGGTCACAATCAGCGGGAGAACGATGGCGATAATCAGCGCCACGGTGACCGTTATCTGGGGCAGAAAGCGCACCCACCAGAGCTGCTGGAGCTGGCGGGGCACCGGTCGCACCCGGGGGGCGAACGACATCGACTGGGCCCCTTCGCTGCCCCGCTGTCGCCGGTGGTACGACAGCACCGAGATCAGCATGACCGCAAACAGCCCCGCGTCGATCAGTCCTGGCTCCTCGAAGTAGTTGAACAGCAGCGTCACCTCAACTCCGCCGATAACCGCTCCGGCCAAGAGCGCCACGGGCAGCGAGCGCATCCGGGCGATCAGCGCCGCAGCAAGGGCCCGCAGCAGCAGCCCCGGCCCCAGTGTGGCCGCCTCAATCACGGTGCCCTGGCCCTTGAGCGGGGCGACCAGCACCGCGGTGATGGCCGACAACAGCCCGGCGATGGTCCACACCGCAGTGGACATGGCCTTGGTGCTGATGGCCGACAGCCGGGCGGCATCGGGATTCTCGGCCGAGGCCCGGATAGCCGTGCCGTACTTGGTGCGCTCCAAAAACAGCGCCAGCGCGGCGACGAGCACCGGCACCACGATCAACACCAACAGCTGCGCGCTGCGGATCTGTATGTCGAACGGCTCCCAGAGGCCGTCGAACGGGGTGGGAAACCTGGTGATAGCGGTGTGGTTGGGCAGCCAGAAGCCGGCCAGAAACACCACTTGCGCGGCCCCCATGGTGGCCACGAACAAGATCACCTTGGGGGCTTTGGCCAGGCGCCGTACCACGGTGAGCTCGATAATCCCCCCGAATGCGGCTCCCGCGGCCAACCCGGCAACTAGTGCAATGGGATACGGAACGCTGTATTTGGCCACTAGTAGGCCCAGTAGCGCCCCGCCGAACGCCCCGACTTCGGCGTGGGCGATGTTGATCACCCGCGTAGATCTATAAATCAGCACCAGGCCAACGGCCATCACCCCGTAGGTGATGCCGGTGACCAGCCCGTTGAACACGATCTGGCGATTGAAGGTGAACGCCAGCACACCGTCTACGGTGCCCAGCGCGGTGTGGATGGTGCCCAGCACGTTCAGCCGCCCGATCCTGACTGTCCGAGGAACACGGCTCGGGCCAAGTCGTCGCGCTCGACCAGCTCTTGGGCCGGGCCCTCAAAGCGGACCTGTCCCTTCTCCAGGAAGATGGCCCGATCGGCTATCGCCAAGGCCACGTTCAGAGACTGCTCCACGATGATCATGGTCTGGCCCTCGGCCCGTAGCCGCTCCACCACTTCCAACAGCGATTGCACGGTGACCGGAGCCAAGCCGAGCGACAGCTCGTCGATCATCAAGATCTCCGGGTCGTGCATAAGGGCCATGGCCAGCGACAGCATCTGCTGCTGGCCGCCGGAGAAATCGCCGGCCGTGGCCGACCGGCGCTTGGCGACAACCGGGAACAGGTCGTAGGCCCGCTCTAAGCGCGGTTCGAGTTCGGCGGGGCCGTAGCGGAACCCCGCCATGCGCAGGTTCTCCTCCACCGACAAGCCGGGAAAGATGGCTTTGCCTCCGGCTAGCTGCACGATCCCGATCTTGGCCCGCATCCCCGGGTCGGCGTAGGTGATGGTGCGCCCGTGGAGCCGCACCACTCCTCTCTGGGGCACGCCCAGCCCGCTAACCACCCGCAGCACTGTCGACTTGCCCGCGCCGTTGGTGCCCAAAAGGGCCAGCGACTCTCCTCGGTGTACCTCGAAGCCGATGTCGAACAGCACCTGCACCTTGCCGTAGGAGAAATCCAGGTTGCGCACTTGGAGCACCGGGATGTCGGCCGCGTCAGCGCTCGCCATGCGCTCGGCCTCGTCTTGCTCCTCGTGCAGCTCCTCGATGACCAATGCGATGTCACCCTCGATGAACCGGGAGCCATAGGCCATGAGCGTTCCCCCAACAAGAGTGGCCGGCAGGATCACGATGGTGAGCGCTATCTGCTCCCCGTGAACATCGCTGAGCATTCCGGTGATCACTGCGCCTAGAAACGCCCCGAACAAGAACATGTAGATGCCCACCAGCGCGGTGCCCCGGGACCTGAGCCGGTAGGGGATGACCGAGGCGATCACCCCGGGCAGGATGGCGAAGGCGGCCCGGGCGAAGGCATTGGAGGCGCCCAGAAATATCCCGAGCAGCAAGACCGTGGGCATCCATATCCCCACCACCTGGATGGCCCCAAAGGTGACGACGAGGACGCCGATGAAGACCATGGCCCGGGAGGGTTGTTCTTTGAACAGGGCGTCGGCCCGCTTGCCCGACACCGCGGCACCCACGAAGCCGGGCAGAACGGTCAGTGATCCGAACACGCCCCGTTCGAACGCGCTCAACTCGAAATGATCCTCCAGGTGGAGGTTGATGAAGATGATGGTGGTGAAGATGGCGAAGCCGATGGCCGCCATGCCGGTGAGGTAGTAGTAGAACGACTTGATCTTGCGGAGCCGCTCGAAGGCCACTGACAGCGAGATGGGCAGCTCATCGTCGGATTGCTCCAGCTCCTTGCCGAGCACGGCCTGCATCTCGTGGCTGCCTCGCCTGGGCTCGCGCACAAAAAAGGCGCCAATGGCCAAGGGAAGGCCCATGACCCCCATGGTGAGGAACACCCACCGCCAGCCCTCGTCGCCGGTGGCGATGAGCACCACCAGGCCGGCCATCAGCGGGCCCAGAGCTTGGCCGGCCATTTGGAACCAGCTATTCAGAGCGAAGACTTTGGCCCGGGCCCCGATCGGGTAGCCGTCCATCAGCATGGGTCCGGCCACCGGGATGTAGTACGACTGTCCGAGCCCGGCGCCCATGCGGGCGATGAACAGCAAGAACGCATTGGATATGGCGCTGGTGACCATGACCACGACCGACCACAGCGACATCGCCGCACCCACCACCAGCTTGCGGGGTATGCGGTCGGCCAGTGAACTCAGCGGGATGGCGCCCAGCAGGAACAGGATGCCGAAGGCGCCTCCGATGGCGCCGATGGTTCCATCGGAGACGTCGAGCGACTTCTGGATATCGGGGGCAATCACCGCGAAAGCCGATGTCTCCAGCGTTTCCACGAAGCCGAGCAGGCCGATGAACCCGATCAGCCCCTTTCCGCTTCTGCTCAGGCCCTGGCGCAGCGTGAGCTGTTCGGCGTCGAAACTGCCCTCCGGGCCGCGCTGGGCGGCCTCGGCGGCAGCTATCTCTTGTTGGCGGCGCTCCTCTTCGTCGAAGACTCTGGCGACCAGATCCGCCGGGGTCTCCGACCTTGGGGATTCGGTCATCCCTTCAGATGACTCCGAGCGCCAGATGCAGATCGGCTATTGGTCGAGCAGCATCCGAGCGCCGTCGATCTCGACCCAGCAGGCGCAATCGGCTTTGTACTCCTTGAGCGTGATCGCGTCGGGGGCATCGTGCTTGGTGGGACTCCAGGAGCCGGTGATGTCGCCGAGCCGGTAGTCGGTGAGCGACTCGAAGCCCTGGATAAGGGTGGCCTGGTTGATGGTGCCGTAAGTCTCTTGAGACCAGTTGGCCGCCGCTTCCAGGTTCTTGATGAACAGGCATGTGCTGCCCACCGCGCTCCAGGCGTCTTCGTTTTCGACGATGTCGTAGGCAATGCCGGTGACATCGGTGAATGCGGCATTGCACTCGATGGTGTGCTCGTCGGGACTCAGCCGGTCGAGACCGTAGGACAGACCGTACAAACCGTAGAAGAGGGTGGGATCGGGACCCCGGCCGAACACCGCTTGGGCCACCGAGGTAAACACCAGGTTCTCAATATCGCTGACCAGCCACTGCGGCGCCCAGCCCCCTTGATTGGCCAGGAACACCGCGATCCCGAACGGCGAAGGAGGCAGTATGGAGAACACGGTGTCCACGTCGGCGGCCTGCATGCGTTCCAAGCCGATGTCGACCTGGGAGCAAGAAGTGCCTTGGCAGGGCAGGGCTACTTCGTCGGCGAGCTCATAACCGGCTTCGGCCAGTGCCGCCTTGAGCGCATCAGCGGCCACCTCGTGCTCGCCGATGTCGCCCCGCATCAGCCCGAGGGTGCGGCCTTCAAGCAGGCCCTGGGCATCGGCCATGGTCGGCCAGGCCCCCACGAGCCTCTCGGTGGTCATGGCCTGGGAGAACAGCCGCCCGTTGGAGCGGTCATATATTTCCTGGGGCAGGATGCCCGACAGCATGTAGGCGATCCGCTCATGGCCCTCGGTGGCGCACAGCACGGTCTCGGCCGTCACCCCGCCCACGAAGTGGACGATGGCCACTTGGTCGTCCTCGGTGGCGGCAATGCAGGCCGCCTGCTGGTCGGTGGCCGACGCCCCCGGCGGATAGTCGTGGTGCACAATCTCGATGTTGCGTCCGCCCGCGCCACCCCGGGCGTTGACCTGCTCGGCGAAGACCTCGTAGTTGCGCGGGATATCGCCGGTGTCGGGGAGGATTCCCGCTTCTTCGAGGGACTTGGAGTCGCTGCGCAAGATGGCCACCTTGATGGTGTCGTCGGTGATGCCCACCGTTGACCCTTCGGGCACGGGGATCGGTGTGGGGGCAGGCGTCGGCTCGGGCTCAGGTTCGGGTTCGCCGGCCGGCTCATCAGCGGACTCATCCTCAGCTTCGGGTTCGCCGGCCGGCTCATCAGCAGGTTCATCCTCAGGGTCCGGCTCGACCGCCGGCTCAGGCTCATTGGCAGGTTCTGGGGCGCTCGTGGGCGCCGGTTCCACAACCTGGGGTTCGTTGGCATCCTCCGAACTGCTACACGACGCTGCGACCAGCGCAAACACTGCAATTAACGCGAAAATGACGTTACGCCACTTGGTGTGACTCATCGGATTCCCCTCCGGGCTCACCGCTAGATGATTCTCGCGGCGACGCTAACAGACGTGGAGTACCGTTGCCAGAAAATGGATATGAGGTTTTCACAGGTATGACCAGCACACCGCTCGAAGCCGGTCGAGTGACCGCGGGGAAGGCCGCGGTCACGAGCCGAGAGGGGTTTGACCTCGACAAACTGCGCTCCATTGTGGAGGTCGATGTGGCGCTGGAGGACTATCCGGTGGCCCACTCGGTGGCCGATCGTGCGCTGGTATATCGCACTGAGGATTTGAGGTGCTGGCTGAGCGATCTCAACCAAGCGGCCGAGGTCCGCAACGAGCTGACCCGGGCGTTGCACGACGGGCCAGGGGTGATTGTGATCACCGGTGCCATCGAGCATGCGGTTGTGGATCGGGCTACCGATGTGTTCGAGCAGATCATCGCCGAAGAGCGCGAGGCTGGAACCGGCGGGGGCGATCACTACGCCAAGCCCGGGGCCAACGACCGCCTGTGGAACGCCTTGGAGAAGCTAGCCGTGGCCGATCCCGAGGTCTTCGTGGACTACCACGGGAGCGACATGATCGACCTTGCCTCGCTGGCCTGGCTCGGACCCGGCTACCAGATCACCGCCCAGGTGAACGCCATCAACCCCGGCGGAGCGGCCCAGTCGCCCCACCGCGACTACCACGTTGGCTTCATGACCGACGAGGTGGCCGAGCGGTATCCAATTCACGCCCACCGCCTGTCGCCGATATTGACCCTCCAGGGGGGTGTGGCCCACTGCCACATGCCGCCGGAGACGGGGGCCACCATGCTGTTGCCCCACTCCCACAAGTACGAGCTCGGCTATCTGGCGTGGCGGCGGCCCGAGTTGATCGAGTACTTCTCCGAGCACCACGTGCAAATCGAGCTCGACAAGGGCGATCTGGTGTTTTTCAGCCCGGCGGTGTTCCACGCCGGAGGTCACAACCAAACCAGCGATGTTCGGCGGATGGCCAACCTGCTCCAGATCTCCTCGGCCATGGGCCGGGCCACTGAGGCCGTGGATCGAGAGCGCATCGTCAACGCCATCTACCCCGCGCTGCTGCGCCGCCAGGAAGAGGGGCTCGACCCCGCTCTCATCGCCTGCGCGGTGGCAGCCAGCGCCGAGGGCTACGCCTTCCCCACCAACCTCGACCGCGACGTCCCCATCGGCGGCCTCACGCCGCCTTCACAGCAGTATCTGGTGCTCGAAGCCCTCGCCAACAAGACACCCCCCAACAAGCTCGCCGCCCAGCTAACCGCCCACCGCCACCGTCGGGCCACCCACTGAACTACTGCGAAGGGCTTAGGTAGGTCGATTTGAGCTGAGCAATGGTCTCGTCGGTGAGCTTGAGGTGGGAGCGGGCATAGCTGTTGATGCCGCCTAGCTCATGGTCGATGTGGTCGAGGAAGGCCTGGATCTGGCTTTCGTGGGCGCCGAGTATTGGCCACAGCGAAGGCGGGGCCAAGTGGCGCAGCTCCTCAAGCTCGCCAGCGGTCACGGTGTTGGTGGCCAGGTAGTCCTCCACCACTGCCTCGCGCTCGACGCCGAGCACGCCGAGCAGCAAGGCGGTGGCCGCTCCAGTCCGATCGGTTCCCCCTTCGCAATGATAGAGGAGGGGTCGACCAAAAGCCGTTGCGACTTCGGCGAAGAATTCGGCGAAGACGGGGGCGAAATCGGTGGCAAAGCTCACATACCGCTTCACGCGGTCGCCCGCGATGTCGAGGTCAAGCTCATTGGTCAGCTTGAGCACAGCATCGAAGTCCCGGTTGAGCCAATGATGGATGATCTCGGCCCGGAACTCCGACAGTTCTTCTTCTCGGCCGGCGAGAAGGGCAGTGGAGCTTCGGGGGTTGTCGATGGGCAGATTCACCCAGCGCACGTCAAGGCCATCGAGTCGGTCAGGTCGGCGCTCCACCTCGGCGGCGCTGCGGAAGTCGACCACGCAGGCCAGATCAAGGCTGGCCAAGTCCTCCCCAGTTGCTTCATGCAGCGTGTCAGAGCGGAACAGAACCCCTCCTCGAACCACGCGGCTGTCGGCGGTTTGAATGCCGCCGAGGTCTCGCAGGTTCTTGGTGCCCCCTACGGGGACCAACTGCTCGAAGACGTCAATGCCCATCAGCCGGCCGGTACGAACTCCTCTTCGTCGGGATCCCACACCGCCTTGATCATCGGTGAGTCGTCGGCACCGATCTTGCCCTCGCCGAGGGAAGCCGCAGACATGCCTGGCAGGTCGATGGGCCCGAGGTTGGCCGCCGCCTCTAGGAAGGTCTCGTTGGTGAGATTGGGGCCAGCCGCGGTGGCAATGGCCGCGAATAGCTGGACCGTTTGGCATGCCCTAACGACCAGATCCAAGTTGAAGGGTTGGCTGGGATCTTCAGTCACGTTGACCACTTCGACGACGCCATCCTTGTCGGTTATCTGGGCGTTGTTGTAATTGTCTACGCACTCGATGAGCAGGGGATCGTTCCCCTGGTCCCAGATCGTCTTGTTCTGTGCTGGCGCGAATACGTATAGCTGAATGTCGTTGGGGTCCACGCCCAAGTTCAGGTAGATGTCTTCGTCAGATTCGCTGGTCATCACCGGGATGTCGATCCCCGCTCTGATGAGGGCCGCGGCCATTAGCGAAGGCTCAAGCGAGTACACCAGATCGGGACCCTCATCGGCGATCCGCTGGACGATCACGTCGTGGTTGGCTTCGGCGGCCGGCACATCGTCCACCGCGGTGACCGTGCTGACCGAGCTGATGGAGGCGCCGCCAGCCTCTAGCGCAGCCATGAGGGGGTCGATAAGAGCTTCTTCGGTGACCAATAGGCTGAGGTGGACGCTCTTGCCCTCGAGAAGCCCATCATCCGCAGCCGCGGCGATCATGTTCACCTCGATGCCCAGCGTGGTGGCATCTGTGGAGAAGAGCAGCCCATTGGAGCGGCTGATGGCATCCGGGGTCACATCGTTGCCGTTTACGGCGATGGTGTTGTTGAGCTCGGTGTAGCAGAGTTCGTTGTCCTCGCGAAGCCACCCGACGAACGCGAAGACCATCTCGTCCTCGACAAACTTCACGCAGGCCGCGTCTGCTCCGACCGACCCGAGGACATCGAAGACCTCGATGTAGGGGACGAGCATCCGACCGTTTATCCCCCCGGCCGCGTTCACCGCGTCGACGGCCACCTGCCATTTGGCCGCGAGGTCACCCTGGTCGAATCCGAACATCTCCGCATTGAGGGAGGTCATGCCGATGCGGATCTCTGTTTCGGTCACTCCCCTAAATGAGGCCGTCAGCGGCTCTGGGGTTGCCTCGGGTTCGGCAGCGGGCTCGTCGACCGCCGGTTCGTCTGCCGGTTCGGGTTCGGCGGCAGGCTCGTCGACCGTGGGCTCGGGTTCGGCAGCGGGCTCGTCGACCGCCGGTTCGTCTGCCGGTTCGGGTTCGGCGGCGGGCTCGCTGGTTGGTTGTTCAACCGGAGCGTCGCCGGTGGTGTCGGAATCTGAGTCACCCCCGCAGGCGGTGACGAGCACTGATAGAGCGATGAGCACCCCTAGAAGTCGCTTGAACACTTGAACCTCCAAAGTCTCCGTGGTGGCCACAACGTAGCGAAACGAGGCGGCATCTCGGTGAGAAGCCCGCCGATGTTTCGCAACAATTTCGATAACTGTAGACAAAAATCGAAAGTCTGTCTTTCCCGAAGTGGTTTCGGGTGCTATCCATCTGATGTGGCCAGTGACATGGAGACTTCCGAAGGCCTGAGTCAGGGGGCCGCCTCGACGCTGAGCTCCACCATCCTCGACAACGAGGAGGCCCGGTCTCAGGCTGCTGAAGCCGCTAGGCGCGATGTGGTCTACGAGGACGCCGTGCTGCCCGGCGTTGGCGTTGAAGAGATGAACCTGCGAGACGGCCTTCGCCGGGGCGGGATGATCACGTTCGGCACCCTTGCCGCCATCGAGGCCTTCGACGAGTTGGAGGGCGCCGCTCTCAATGTTCTGGGCCCGGACATCGCCAACACTTTCGGCGTCTCCGACGGGACCATTACCTTCATCTCGGTAGCGTCAGCGGCCTTTTTGGTGCTCGGCGCCGCCCCCATGGGATGGCTGGCCGATCGCATGCGCCGAACCCCCATAGTTGCCATCGCCACCATCGTCTTTTCCTTCTTCTCCTTCGCCACCGGCTTGGCGGTGAGCGCCTTCATGTTGTTCTGGCTGCGCTTCGGCGCCGGCATTGCCAAGGCCAACAGCCTCACCATTCACCCCGCGCTGTTGGCCGACGCCTACCCGATTGCCATCCGGGGCCGCATGTACGCGCTGGAGAAGAGCATTTCGCGCGTCGCCGGGACGATCAGCCCAATCCTGGTCGGTGCAGTGGCCACCGTGGCAGGGGGCGATGAGGGCTGGCGATGGGCCTACCTGATCTTCAGCATCCCGATTGCGGTGATGGGGTTTTACGCCCTGCGCCTCCCCGAGCCCGAGCGCGGCCAGTGGGAGAAGCGCGAGGTCCTCGGCAAAGGACTCGACACCGAGGACGACATGGAGATCTCCGTCGAAGCCGCCTATGCCCGTATCTGGCGCATCGACACCATCCGCTACATGACCATTGCGCTGGCCGCCCTCGGGTTCGCCCTTTTCCCGGCCGGGTCGATTGAGAGCTTCTTTCTCGAAGAGGAGTTCGGCTTGGACGCGCTGGAACGGGGGATGGCCACCTCGCCGACCGCCTTCGGCCTGCTGCTCTTTCTGCCCTTCATCGGCAAGCGGTTCGACCAGACGTTCAAGCGGGATCCCAATCGGGCTCTCCGCATCCTCGGCGCCTTGCTGTTCCCGCTGGCAGTGACGGTTCCCATTCAGTACTTCATGCCCAACGTCTACCTGTTTGTGGCGATGGCGGTGGTGAATGGGACGCTCCTCGGAGCCTCGTTCTCGATGATCGGGCCCGCCGTCCAAACGGTCCTTCCCTATCGCCTACGCGGCATGGGGATGGCCATCATCTTGTTCTTCATGTTCGCTATCGGCGCAGTGGGCGGCGGGCTGCTCGCATCGGTACTCCAAGACGAGATCGGCGAGCGGTCCACCATCATCACGATCACCTTGATCGCCATGCCCCTCGGGGCCTTCTACATCATGCGGGGGTCGAGCCGGATGCGTCGCGACCTGTCGCTGGTGGTGGCCGAGCTCAAAGAGGAGGAAGAAGAGCAGGAGCGCCGGGCTAGGACGGGGGCGAGCATCCCCGCGCTGCAACTCCACAACATCGACTTCAGCTACGGCCAAGTACAGGTGCTGTTCGATCTCAGCTTCGAGGTGCAAAAGGGCGAGACGCTGGCCCTGCTGGGGACCAACGGGGCGGGAAAGTCGACTGCCCTCAAGGTCGTTACCGGCTTGAACACACCGGAACGGGGGATCGTCCGTCTCAACGGCCATACCATCACCTTCGCCACTCCCGAGCAGCGAGTCGCCATGGGCGTCCAGATGCTTCCCGGCGGCGGCGGGGTGTTCAGGTCGATGACGATCGCCGACAACATCCTGGTCGGCGCCGGTCGCTACCGCCAGGATCGCGCCGCCCTGGACCAGAGGCTGGACTACGTCTTCGACCTGTTCCCCATGTTGAAGGACCGGCAACAGGAGTTGGCCGGCGACCTGTCCGGCGGTCAGCAGCAGATGCTCGCCCTGGCCCGGGTCATGCTCCACAAGCCTGAGATCCTGCTAATCGACGAACTGTCTCTCGGGCTGGCGCCAGGGGTGGTGGCCGAGCTTCTCGAGCTCGTCGAGTCTTTGAAGGCGGCAGGCCAGACGATGATAATCGTCGAGCAGTCGTTGAACGTGGCGCTGGCTATTGCCGAGCGGGCCGTCTTCTTGGAGAAGGGCGAGGTGCGGTTCGAAGGGCAGACCGCCGATTTGGCCGAGCGCGACGACATCGTTCGAGCAGTCTTCCTAGGAGAAGAAGGCGGCTAGCGATGTTCCCGGCCATACTCGCGGTAAGCCGAATCAATCCCCAGGTGATGTTCAACGGCGCGGTAACGGGCATCGTCATAGGCCTGTTGGCGATGGGGATCGTGCTGACGTTCCGGTCGACGAAGGTGATCAACTTCGCGGTGGGGAATATGGGCCTGATCGGCGGGGTGCTGCTGCCGCTGCTCGTTCTTCAATACAACTTCCCGTTTTGGGTGGCGCTCGCTTTGGTTCTGGTGATGGGCGCGGTTTTCGGGGGCATCGTCGAGCTCACCGTCATCCGGAGGCTTTTTAGATCGCCCAGGGTCATCTTGTTGGTGGCCACGGTGGGTGTCGCCCAGCTCTGCCAGGTGATCCCCCTCACGTACCCGGATCTAAACGTCACTGGCGTTCGGCGGTATCCAGTGGTCACATCGGCCAGTTGGCGGCCCTTCGAAGGGCTGGGGGTGAGCGAGGTCCAGCTCTGGACGGTTCTGGTCGCCCCGGCGGTGATCGCCGCAGTCGGCTGGGGGCTGCTGGCGCTCGGTCCTCCGCAAGTCCGCTCTAGACGGCGAAACGTCTGGCTGAGGACATGGTTGGTGGGGTTGGCGCTGACCTTTGGGGTGCTCGCGCTGGTCTCGGGCGGGGGAGAGCCCAAGGGGATTCGCATTTCCGGGACACAGCTCACCATCCTCATCGCGGTCCCGCTCGTCGCCCTCGGCCTCTATGTGATTCTCAACCGCACATGGTTCGGCAAGAACGTGGCCGCCGCGGCCGAGGATGCCGACCTCTCCCGGCTGGCGGGCGTCAACCCGAAAGTCGTCTCGACGTTCGTGTGGGTGCTCGCCGGGCTCATCTCCACGATTGCCATCGTCTTGCTGTCGGGGCAGAGCGGCAGCGTGTCCGGCCTTGGAGGGCTCGGCCATTCGACGCTGGCACGGGCCCTGGTCGCCGCCGCAATTGCGGGGATGACCTCATTTCCCCGAGCCATGGCCGCCGGCATCTATCTCGGGGTCATCGAGTTCACGATTAAGTTCAATTTCCTAGATCAGCCGGGGCTGTTCGATTTTCTGCTGCTTATTGCCGTGCTGGGTGCGGTAGCCATGCAGCGAAGCCAGAAACTGTCGGGCGAGTCGTTCTCGTTCACCCCCAAGATCCCCCCGATACCCGACCACCTCCGCCAGATCTGGTGGATTCGCCACATGAACCTGATCGGATTCGGCGTCGGGCTTCTGGCGCTGATCCTGTTGCCGCTCATCGTTACCCAGCCGAGCCGGAATCTGGCCTACGCGTCTGTTCTCGCCTTCGCGCTGTGCGCCAGTTCGCTTACCGTCATCACCGGATGGTCGGGCCAGGTCTCTCTAGCCCAGATGAGCTTTGCCGGAATCGGCGCGCTGATTGCCGCCGCGTTGACCCGCGGCCTCGAGATGGACTTCTGGTTCATTGATTTTCACGCCGCCCCCATACCGTTTGGGCTGGCCGTATTCATCGCGCCGGTGGCAGTTGCCTTGCTGGCTGTGGTGGTGGGAGTGGGCGCTCTTCGGGTGCAAGGACTCATGCTGGCGGTCACCACCCTTGTTCTGGCCTTGGCCGCGTCGCTCTACATCTTCCGGCGGCCGATTTTCAACGACGGCAACGCCCGGACAGTCCCGTTTCTGCGCGGCGACTTGTTCGGCATCAATCTGTCCAGCCAGCGCAACTACTACTACTTCTGCCTGGCCCTGTTGGCTGTTGTCCTATTCGTCTTGTCCCGGCTTCGCCGATCAGGCATCGGCCGGGGGGCGATCGCGGTGCGGGACAACATCGACGCCGCGTCGGCCTACACCGTCAGCTCCACTCGCATGAAGCTGTCGGCCTTCGCTTTGGCGGGTGGCATCGTCGGCCTAGGCGGGGCGGTGCTCGCTGGATTGGTCCAAAGCGTCCCGCTATCGGAGCGGTTCTTCACCGTCGACGACTCCATAAGGCTGGTCGGCATCGTGGTTATCGGCGGTCTCGGAACGATCATCGGACCGGTGCTCGGCGCTCTTTGGATCGAGGGCCTCCCGTCCCTGTTTGACGACAGCAGCGTGGTGGCTCTGTTCACCTCCAGCATCGGGCTTCTGCTGGTGGTGATGTACTTCCCCGGCGGATTCGCTCAGATCCTCTATTCGTGGAGGTCATCGGCGCTGGGATGGGCGGAGAATCGCTACGGCTTGTCGACCCCGCCCAAGGGGGCCCGGGGCTCGATACGGCTGCCGACATCGCATCGCGTCCGTTCCGACACTGGGCCTGCGGTACTCGAAACCGACAACCTGAGCGTGGCGTTCGGCGGAAACCAGGCCTTGAGTGGCGCATCGCTGTCGATTCCCCACAACCGCATCGTCGGGCTCATCGGCACCAACGGCGCGGGCAAGTCGACGTACATGAACGCCGTCGGGGGGTTCGTCTCGGCCGGTGGCTCCGTGCGGCTCAACGGAACGGAGATCAGCCGCCTCGCCCCCCATCGCCGGGCCAGGCTCGGCTTGGGCCGGACGTTCCAAGGGGCGACGCTGTTTCCCGAGCTAACCGTGCGCGAGACGGTGCAAGTGGCACTTGAGGCCCGGGAGCGAACGCCGATCCTCGCCACTGCGGCGGGCCTGCCTCCCTATAACAGAATTTCCCGGGCGCAGAGAAAGGCCGCTGACGAGATAATCGACTTCCTCGGTTTGGGCCGATACGGCGATTCCTACGTGGGCGATCTTTCCACCGGAACGCGGCGGATCGTCGAGATAGGCGGCCTTCTTGCTCTCGACGCCCACCTCCTGTGCCTGGACGAGCCCACCGCGGGCGTCGCCCAGCGAGAGGCCGAGGCATTCGGACCCCTGTTGGTGAGCATCAACGGCGAACTGGGGTCATCGATGCTGATCATCGAGCACGACATGCCGCTGATCATGAGCGTGAGCGACCAGGTCTACTGCCTTGAGGCGGGGCAGGTCATCGCTCAGGGAAGCCCAGATGAGGTTCGCTCTGATCCCCTCGTGGTGGCCAGCTATCTGGGGACCGATGAACGGGCCATAGACCGATCAGACCTCTAGGAAACCAGTGAGGACTATGCAGCCAGCACAGGAAAACCCGAATGGCATCGAAGAGCAGGCCCCCCACTACTTCCGCCGGGTTCTCCGGTTTGACGGTGCTCTCAACGTGCGAGATCTCGGTGGGGTGACCACAGTCGCCGGAAATCAGGTGCAATTCGGCCTCGTCTACCGATCTGATGACCTCGCCGACCTCAGCGCAGTTGATCTGGGCGAGCTTGAAGAGCGCTCAGTCCGCACGATCGTGGATTTCCGCAACTCCGATGAGGTCGAAGCCCGGCCGTCTCGGGTTCCCCGCGGTGCAGGGATCGTTCCCGCACCGTTCCCCCCGGGAGAAAGGACGGCCGCAGAGATCATGGAGCTTTTGGTTGGCGGTGAGCTGACCCCAGACGATGCCCACGAGATCCTCCTCGACTCCTATCGGCACACCACCGAGACCGGTGGCCCGGTGTTCGCCACGCTGATCCGCTCGATCATTGAGCAGTCCCCAGTTATCTTCCACTGCGCGGGGGGCAAAGACAGAACCGGTGTCGCGGCCGCGGTCATCCTGTCGCTGTTGGGCGTGGGCCGTGACCAGATCATCGCCGACTACATGCTGACCAACGATCGGCTGGTCGAACAGTCGAGCACGTTTCAACTCCGGCTGGCGGAATACCCCGAGGAGTCGCGCCATGTCCTTCTGGCATTGGGGTTGGCGAAGCCGGTCTACATAGAGAGTTCGCTCGACATCATCGACCGCGAATTCGGGGGCATAGACGCCTATGCCCGTAATCAACTATCGCTGACCCCAGCCGAGGTCGACGCTCTAAGGCAACACCTGCTACAGCCGTGAATCAGCCGTCTGGCTCTTTGCGGGTTGCCCACGGAGGGCTGAGTCGATGCTCGGCGATCATCTCGCTCCACAGCTCTTGGGCGGCCCGAGCCCGTTCCGGTCGCAAGCCGGCCACGGCCACGAACAGCGCATCGATTACCGCTAGGTGGGCCAGTCGGCTGGAGACCGCGGCGATTCGGAACTCCGACTCGGTGCCCCCGGCCAGCAAAACGTGGTCAACCGATTCGGCCAGCGGCGATCGGGCAAAGGTTGTGATGGCGGCTGAATGTGCCCCTCCGCTGGAAGCCGCCTCGATTGCGGTAAGGGTCTCACGGGTGGACCCCGAGTGGCTGATGGCCATCGCGACGTCTCCCGGCCGGAGAAATCGGGCTGCGGTGAGCTGCATATGGGAGTCGGAGTGGAACTCGGCTCGGAACCCCAGCGTGCGGAACCGGAAGGCGGCGTCGAATGCCACTGCTGCGCTGGCCCCCGCACCCAAGAAGATGATGGTGCGGGCGTTGAAGAGCTGCTCGGCGACTTGATTGAAGCTGGCCTTGTCCAACGTGTGCTGAGTGTGGCTGATCGCATCCACCGTTGAAGACAAGACCTTGGACAACACCGATTCCCGGTCGTCAGCGTCAAACGGACCCGCGAAGCCGGTGGCCGTTCCCTCAGCGGCGAGGCGGAGCTTCAAGTCTTGGAATCCGCGCAGGCCGAGTTCTTGGCACAGTCGCACAATGGTCGACATCGACGTCCCGGTGCGCTGGGCGAGTTCTGAGACCGAGAGCCGGACCACCATCGCGGGGTCGGCCAGGATTTCCTCTGCGACAACGGCCAGCTTCGGAGTCAAGCTGGGTAGGAGGCTCCGAAGATGAATCGTCGGCGGGATCTCCGCGGCCACAGGGGAGTCATCCATCAGCGGGTGGCCACCCCTCGACGAGGCCGAGTTGGGCGCACAGTTCCAGCGAGTTGAGGGTGCGCCCCCGCCACTCGGCTGTTCGCTCGGGGTCTTCGGCCAGCCAGGCCACCACCGTCCCGGTGGCTTCGGGGGGAGCGCCGCCGAAGTTGTGCAGGTCGAGCGCCTCCATCGTCTCGGTCCAGGTGAATCCGGGATCGATGTTCACCGCGGTGATCCCATCTGACTCGTGCTCGGCCTGGATCAGCGGTGCCATGCGGTGGAAGGCCCCTTTGGAGGCGCAGTGGGCGAAGCCGAGCATCTTCATCTTGACCACCTCATAGGGCGGATCGTCGACCTGGCCGGCCGACGAGGTCAAGTTCAAGATGAGGCCCGATCCCCTCTCGATCATCGACGGCAGGATTAGCTGGGTGAGAAGGACCTGGCGCAGGACATTGGCGGTGAACGAGGTGTCGAGGGCTTCGAGGTTGAGCACTCCCACCGGATCGAGCAGGCCGGGACCGCTCCAGATGGCGTTGTTCACCAGCACGTCGACTCGACCCCAAGCGTCAAGGGCTGTATCGGCCGCGGCACGAACCGACTCCTCAGACAGCAGATCCATGGTGATGGGCAGGGCCCGCTGGCCTCTCTCGGCGACCTCCGCGGCTGTTGTCTCCAGACTCCCGGGCACGGCTACGTCGCCACCGCCATCCGAAGTCGGCGGCCCGATCGTCCCTTCGCCCTCACGCACCGTTCGGGCGGTGATGGCAACGTCGAATCCCGCGTCGGCCAGAGCCAGCGCGCTGGCCCGGCCGATTCCCCGGCTGGCTCCGGTGACCAGCGCGATCGGGCTGGAATCTTGCTGAGTCTGCTCACTCATGACAGCGGTCCTGAGAGTTCTACTCCGGGCGGTGTTTGGGAGATCTCGATCATCACGCCGTCGGGGTCCATGACCATGAACTGCCAGAATCCCTTGATCTCCGACGGGCCGCTGACGATCGGTACTCCGTGAGCCGCACAGGCGTCCGCCGCCTCGTTGATGTCGGCAACCCGGACGGTGAATCCCTGCAAGCCGCGCTGGTTCTCCTGAGGGTCGCTCATCCCCGTGTCGCCCAGGTAGACGAACTCCACCTTCTGCCCCCCGACCAGCCCGACCACGACCCGCCCCTGGACCCCCTCTCGGCCCACGATTGCATCGAGGCCCGGTCCGGAAATCCGCTCGTCAGAGAGGACTTGGTAGCCCAGCAGCTTGGTGTAGAACTCCAGCGAGGCATCGACATTCACTGGATGAATGATCACGTGCGACCAGTGGCGTACTCCGACTGCTCCTGACATGTTCACGTCCTCTCAGAAATCGGCATCGGCAGAATACTCCACAAATTTACCCAAGAAACGAAATCTCTTCGATTATCCGCCGAGGAGACTCCTTCAGCCGTCGGCACTTCGCCCTACAGCCGCGGAGTCTCCCCGCTACCGGGTAACGGCGGCTCCCCGGCTCCCTGGACGGTTTGGTCGATGTCGATCACGTTGCCGGTGAGCAGGCCCGATTCGGGCGACAGGCAGAAGGCGATGGCGTTGGCCACCTCCCAGGGCTGCACCAGGCGGCCGAACGGGCGGGTAGGTGCGGCCAACTCGAGCCAGTTCTCGGGAGCACCGTCTTGGGTAATCTGGGTGTGGTTCTCCGACTCGGTCTCCATCCAGCCCGGGTTCACCTGGTTGACCCGGATGTTGTGGCGCATAAGGGCATAGGCCAGGTTCTTGGTCATGACCGCCAGCGCCCCCTTGGACATCGAATAGGCGGTCAGCCGAGGCTGCCCTCCGTGGCCGCTGGTCGAGCCTACGTTCACGATCGATCCGGCGATGCCAGTCTCGATCATCACCCGGGCCGCGGCCTGGATGAGGAAGTACGGCCCCTTGACATTCACCGCAAAGTGGTGGTCGACATGCTCCGGAGTGTCGTCGAACAGCGTGGCCCGGGTAGTAAGCGCCGCCACATTCACCACCCCGTGCACCGCCCCAAACCGCTCGACACAAGTCTCCACCACCATGGCCGGCGTATCCTGCTCCCCAATGTCGGCCGCCACGAAGACCGACGGTGTCCCCAACTCAGTAAGCTCGTCAGCCAGCGCCTTCCCCCGATCCGCCGACCGTCCCGCCAGCACCAGACCCGTCGATCTTCCCTCACCAACCAGCTTGCGAGCCACCGCCTCACCCAGCCCCTGCGTTCCCCCATTGATGATCGCGATCACGTTCTGATTTCTACACGAAACAGAGTGAGTAGCGAGATTGGAGCGAATTTCGAGATGCATATCGACTTGAGCTCGATCGAATTATGGACCTCATTGGTGGCGGAGGCGGTGGGGGCAACTTCTACAACACGCAGCCCGTCAGGGTTTCCAAATTGTTCGCTCGTTCGGTCATCGCTAGCACTCTCGAGGGCCAGACGCTCTATGCAGAGGCCTTCAAAATGCTCGGTTTCAAGAAGAAAGCCACATTCAATGAACTCTGCGAGCGGCTCGGAGTCGTATGACGACGTACCTGCTCGACGCCAACGTCTTCATCCAGGCGAAGAACCTCCACTACGGATTCGAGTTCTGCCCCGCATTCTGGGACTGGCTTGATCGGGAGACTGCTTCGGACAGAGAGGGCGCAATTCGTCTTGGGCCCATCGTCCTAGGCGCATTTCCCGCCTCTGAACCTGATGGTGGTCAGCCGGCGATGGCTTGGGAGATGGAGAGGTCTACTCGGCGGCGCTTGCGGTCGACGGATAGGACTTTGACCCAGACCTCTTCGCCGGGGAGGACGATCTCCTCGGGGTGGTATACCCGGTACTCGGCCATCTCGGTGATGTGGACCAAGCCCTCGATGTCGTCGTTGACGGCCACGAAGGCGCCGAAGTCCACCAGACGGGTCACCCGGCCAGTTATCACCGCGCCCACTTCGAGTTCGGTCAGCGGATCGGCGGTGAGCTTCATGGTGAGGTTCACCCGCTGCTTGGGCTTTTGGATCGACTTGACCCGCACCTGCACCTCGTCGCCCACGCTCACCACCTCGCTGGGGTGCTGCACCCGCTTCCAGGCCATCTCGGTGGTGTGGACTAGGCCCCGGACGCCGTTGATGTCCACGAAGGCGCCGAAGTCCTGAAGGTCCACCACCTTGCCGGTGTACTCGTCGCCCGCCGACATGGTCTCCATGAATGCTTTGGCCGCTTTGCGCTGCTCGGCTCGGACCACTGCCTTGCGGGACAGCACCAGACGGCCCGACACCTGATCGGCCTCCACCACCTTGCACTGCACTTCCCGCCCGACCAGCGCCTTAAGGTCCTTCACGGGCTCCACATCGATCAGCGACGACGGGATGAAACCCCTTACTCCCACATCGCAAGACAGCCCGCCCTTGACCACCGCGGTGATCGTCCCGGTGACCGCTTCGTTGGCCGCGGCCGCTCGGGCTACGTTCACCCAGGCGATCTGCTGCATGGCCCACAGCCGGGACAGCACGATGCGGCCCTTGTGGTCTTCCCTAACCAGCACGGCGGCGTTGATCACCTCGCCCAGCACGCACTCCCGGGTCAGGTCGACAGCCGGGTCGTCGCCCCAGTAGCGCTGGCTGATCACCCCGATCCGACCGCCGCCCAAATCCAGCTCTATCTCATGGGTGGCCTTCGTCTTGACCGACCCCGCCACAATGGTCCCCCCGGTCAACCCGTCCACCGTGGCCGCCGCCGGCTCCCCCGGAGGGGCCTGAGGCTTCGGGTCAACAGCGGCTTCGGCTTCGGTTTCTTCGGCGGTTGCGGCTTCGGCCTCTGATTCGGCCTCGGGTTCGGCGGCTTCGGCCTCAGCTTGTGGTTCTTCTACAGCAGCTTCAGGCTCCGCAGCAGGCTCCGGCTCAATCTCGGCAGTCTCGGATTCCAGGGTGGTCTCCGCCTCAGACATAGGGGCATTAACACTAATGGCCTCAATACGAGCATCAACAAGGGAAAGCCGTTCAGGTTCCCGCCAGCCGGGCCACCACCGGGTCCATCTCCTCCATGGACTCGGCTGACAGCCCCCCGGGTGCGGCGTTGAGGTTCGCTCGGAGGTGGTTTTGGGGCTGGTTGCGCTGACGCCTCGGGTGTTACTGGCGGTGGCGGCGGCCTCCGGGGGGTGTGAGGTGGTTTTGGATCTGGGTTTGCGGGTTCATGGCTTGTTCACATTGGCTCTGGTGCCTGGCTGGTGTGTCGTGTGTGCAGTGGTGCTCCACGGTTTGTATGTCCAGCACGGTGGCGCTGGCCCCTGCTTTGCGGCAGGGGTGTATCTGGGGTTCGTGGGGCTGTTTGGCCCGGGTGTTGTAGCCGTCGGTGTGGAAGTCGGGGGGGCTTATCGGGTTGGCGATGACCCGGTCTCCGGTGGTCATGGGTCCGACGTCGCCGTTCCACAGCGTCCAGGTTTCCTCGTCGAAGCGGACCTGGGGGTAGGGCAGGTCCAGCCTGATGGCGAGCGGCTGGCCGTCGGGGCCGGTGTGCTTCCACGAGTCTCCCCACAGCACCGACTGCGGCGCCGAGGCCGCTGTGGGGTAGAGGTATACGCACTTTTGCTCCAAGTCGTAGTTTGGCGGCGCGGACTCTATCGACAGGATCCCCACCAGTTTGGACAGCTCCAGCTCCATGTCGGGGTGGTACGGGTGCATGTCGAAAAGCGGCGGCGGCGGCAGCTCTGCCACGGGCGGCGGGTCGCCGGGGTCCCGGCGTTGGGCGGGCGCCTCGGCAGCGGAGGAGAGGCCTTGTTGTTCCAGCAGGTCCCGCTGATTCCATGGCCTCGTGTCCTCCACGCAAATGCGCTCCAGCTCTTGTCCTTGGTGCCATACCCACTTTGGCGGCCTGTTTGAGCAAAGCCACTCCACCGACGTCCAAAAGCCCCCGGGACTTGCGATACCGTGGGCAGGGCAGACATTCCAGAAAAGATGCAGCTCGTGGGGCTCCTTATCCCCAATATCTTCGAGCAGCGGATCTGAAGACACAATGACTCGGTCGCCGTGGGCTATCGGGATGTCGTCGTAGCCGTCCCACAGCTCCGCGTTCCACAGCGTCTGGGTGTTCTCGTCGAAGCGCACCTCGGGATAGAGCAGCGACAACGCCAGGCGCCTTCCCTCCCAGATCGCCAACGATTCTTCCCCGAACCCTGCCGAGAAATTGGTGAGATATACGCAAGGCGGCTCTATAGACACGATCCCGTGCAAAAAGAAACTCGACAGGCTCATCCGTTCGGGGTAGTCCACCCACATGCCCGCCAGCGGCGGCCGCGGCCAACCCACGCCATCGCGTTGGCCGCCGTCATGGCCCCCCGCCCCCGACCCCTCAGGCGGCAGTACCGGGGCCTCGGTTGGTCCGGGCTCGGCCGTCGCCGACACAGTTGCCGACGGCAGCTCCACATCTGCTTGCTGCCCCGACGAGCAGCCCGCAGCGGCCAACGCCAAACAAACCGCCACAACCCCGCACCACACCGCACCACACCGCACCACACCTTCACCACGCAGCGTTTCGCGGTGAGGCCAAGGATGTCTTCTGCTGCTACGTGCCCCTTGCCGCGGTGTTTGCATCGTGTTGAGGTGTTGATCTCGACCGGTCATACCAGGCTTCTCGGAGCGGTCAAGGGGCACTCAGGGTGATCGGTTCGGTGAGCACATCTACATTGAGAAAGGACTCAACCTCTTTAATGCCCGAGAAGATGACTATCTTCCCGCCCAAATCGCATTCTAACGGGTCGGAAGCGGCAGCCGTGATCCCGTAAGCCGTCCCACCTCGATAAAACGGCCCTCCGCTGTCACCCCCGCAGCCTTTCAGTCTTTGGCCATCCACCCTTACAAACACCTCACCGCAAACAGCCTTTGCGCCGGTGGAGTCGCGGCATGGAGTAGCCGTCCACATCGGCTGGTAGAAGATGTTTGTAATTTGTCCGCAGGATATCCCGCTGCCCTTGCCGCTGTGGCATACGTAGTCGTCTTGCATGTTGGCGCGGGCCTCGGTCCTGGTGACATCGCAGGAGGGCGTGGGGTGGCTGGCAGGATCGCGGCACAAGAAGTCGTCGAGCACGTAGTGGGACCCGCTGGCAGGTGTGGGAATGCTGTGGAACTGGGCATCGGCGGTGGCGCTTAGCCAACCGTAAACGAAGGGCAACTCTACACCGTTCATGCTGAACGGTACGGTTTCGGTTGGGAGGTCATTGCCGCAGTGACCGGCGGTGATGATGCCGTAGTCGAAGCCGTCGCCGTTGCTTCGACGGGCTGTGAACCCCGATGTGCAATTGACTATCCCAGATACCGTATCTCCGCCTTGAAAGTTCGCCGCTGGGGCGATGTCGCGGCCGTCGGCGATTGTGAAGGCCACCTCGATGTGGTCTTGGAGCAGTTCGGCGACCACGGCCGCGCTTTGCTCGAAGCCCAGCTCAGACACTGAGCCCAGCGGGCCGACTTCGGAAGCCAGCCCGGGGTCTATGCCGACGCGTACAGCGTTGCCCGCCATGTCGGTCTCCAAAAACGTGACCACCTCGGCCACGCCCGCGCCCACCCCGGTGCCCTCGAGGTCGCCCGGCGCGCCGGGTCCGGCCTGCCCAACAGCGCCGGTGCTGCCCAGTGCTCCGTTGCCGACGGTAGGATTTTGAGCGGCGAAGAGCTCTTCTGAAAGACCGCGCTGCGCGGCCAGGAGCTCGCCGTAGCTGTGTTGTGCGCCGGTGCGGATCTCCACGTCGCTGTGGGCGTCGGCCACGGCCGCGGCCTCAGCACCAGCCAGCTCGTCGCCGGTGAGCAGCACCCAGCCGCCGAAGCCGCCGCGGTGGTCGATGCCCCATCCCGCCACCCGCGCCGCCTCAAGGCCGCGGATTGACGCCAGAATCTCCTGGATCGCCTCGATGCGCACCAGGCGGCGGCTGGCCTCATCATGCGACACTTAGTACTCCAAGGCGTACGACGAAACTGCCACATCCACCGACTGTGCAGCTGGATTCGGTTCTACCGGCGTGACCTCCTCACTGTTGGCAGCATGCACCGTGCTCGCGGTTGTCGAACCAACCGCGAATAGTCCAGCTGCACAGAAGAGAATTGCCTGCCACTTCTTCCACTTCATTTGGCACCTAACCATTCTGGGTTTCCCCCGTTGTCTTGAGTTTGAGATTGAGGATGTATTTCTTGGTTCGGGTCTGTTGCATCTTCAGATGAACGTAGGTCGGCTTGGCGGGCTTTACAATCAAAACGGGTGTCAAAACATGACAAGTTTTCGTCATGTTTTGACACTTGACAACGCTGAAGCGGGCATGTACATGGCGGCTCTCTTGCCGATGTGGATTGAGAGCAGAGGGGCGATCAGGTCTCAAGCTGACATGGGCTGCCGGTAGTGTGGCCGGATGCCTTCGACCGCGCTCACCGAGGGGCTGAACCCGGCCCAGATCGACGCGGTAACCCACCCGGGCGGCCCCATTCTCGTGGTCGCCGGAGCGGGCTCGGGCAAGACCCGCGTGCTCACCCACCGCATCGCCTACCTCATCGACCACCGGGGCGTTTCCCCCTTTGCCCTGTTGGCCATCACCTTCACCAACAAGGCGGCCCAGGAGATGAAGCACCGGGTGGGAGCCCTCGTCGGGCCGGTGGCCGACAAGATGTGGGTGAGCACCTTCCACTCCGCGTGCGCTCGCATCCTGCGCTATGAGCACGATGCCATCGGCTTCCCCAACAGCTTCACCATCTACGACCAGGCCGACTCGGTGCGGCTCACCCGCTACATCCTCAACGATTTCAAACTAGACCTCAAGAAAATGCCGCCCCGGTCGATCCACGCCGCCATCAGTGCGGCCAAGAGCGAGATGATCGGCGTGGCCCAATACAAAGACCGGGCAGCCAACGTGTTCGAGCGCCGCATAGGGGAGGTCTACGGGGAATACCAGGAACGCCTGCGCCGGGCCGGGGCCATGGACTTCGACGACCTTTTGGGTGCCACCGTGGGGCTCTTCCAGCGGGAGCCCGACGTGCTCGACCGCTACCGCCGCCGTTTCGAGCACATCATGGTGGACGAGTACCAGGACACCAACCGGGTGCAGAACGAGCTGGTGCTGATGTTGGGCAAAGAGCACCGCAACGTGTTCGTGGTGGGCGACGCCGACCAGTCGGTTTACCGATTCAGAGGGGCCGATGTCCGCAATATCATCGACTTCGAGCGGGCCTTCGAAGACGTCACCGTGGTGCTGTTGGAGCAGAACTACCGCTCTACTCAGCGCATTTTGAGCGCGGCCAACGCGGTGATCGCCAACAACATGGGCCGCAAGCCCAAGAATCTGTGGACCGACCAGACCGGTGGCGACCCAATCGTCTGCTACCAGGCGGCCGATGAATACGACGAGGCCCGCTGGGTGGTGCGGGAGGCTTACCGGCTCCACGACGATGAGCAGCACCGCTGGGACGAGATGGCGGTGTTCTACCGCACCAACGCCCAGAGCCGGGCAATGGAGGAGCTGCTGATGGAGGCGGGCGTTCCTTATCAGATCATCGGCGGGACCCGGTTCTACGACCGCCGGGAGATCAAGGACTCGCTGGCCTATCTGCGGGTAACAGTCAACCCCGACGATGCGGTCAGCCTGAGGCGGGCGCTGAACACACCCAAGCGGGGAGTGGGCGATGGATCGGTGGCCAAGTTGGAGGCATGGGCCGAAGCACACGGTCTGACGTTGATGGACGCCTTGCTGAACGCATCCGAGGCCGGGGTGAGGGGGAGAGCACTGGCCGGCGTCGGGGCCTTCTTGAAGGTGATCGACGACGCCCGCGGACTGCTCGACGAAGGCCCCGCCCAGGCGTTGGAGCACATGCTCGAATCCAGTGGGTATCTCGACCAACTAGAGGTCGAAGCCACTGGGGAGACCGAGGTGGGTGTGCAGGCCCAGGGAAGGCTGGAGAATCTCGACGAGCTGATCAGCGCGGCCTCAGAGTGCGACGACGTTAACGACTTCCTCGAACAGGTCAGCCTGGTGTCGGACACCGATGATTTGGCCGATGACTCCATGCTGACGCTGATGACCCTGCACTCGGCCAAGGGTCTGGAATATCCCGTGGTGTTCTTGGTCGGCATGGAGGAGGGCGTGTTCCCCCACTTCCGCTCGCTCACCGAGCCCGATGAGCTGGAGGAGGAGCGCCGCTTGGCCTATGTGGGAATCACCCGGGCCCGCCAGCGGCTGTACCTGACCCACGCCTGGCACCGCACCATCCACGGCACCCCGATGTACAACCCGCCGTCGCGGTTCTTGGAGGAGATCCCCGAAGAGCTGGTGGACAACCGAGGCGGCAGCCGGAGCCGCTCAACCCGGTTGAGCTCTGAGCAAAACTCGGCCCGCTCGTTCGCCGGTCGCGAGCGGATGGTGGAGGCCGCCCAGGTCACCCGCACCCCGGTCGAAGCCGACCCTGATCCGATCCGCCTCGTAGTGGGCGACGACGTGAATCACGCCACCTTCGGCCTCGGCGTGGTCACCGACGTAAAGGGGGCCGGCGGCGACGCCGAGATCACCGTCAACTTCACCACCGCCGGCTCCCGGGTGCTGCTCGCCTCCTACGCCCGCCTCGAAAAGGTCTGACTCTTGGCTGATCCGAAACAGCCAACCTGATCAGATATGGCCGCTCGGGAGTGGCTGTCATTCGGGGTAGTCATGATTGGCGACGTGTGGCACCGGTTCCGTCGCGCTGACTGTATCTGAAATGGCGACAACCGCGAGGAGCACGATGACAATTGCCAAGGCTGCGAGGAGCATGAAGAGAATTATCAAAGCACCTGTCTGCTGCGTGCGTTGATATTGACTGCTGACTGCCATGGTTGTTCCTCCATTGACTCTGCTTGAATGTCGTCTATTGCTGAGCTTGAAATCCGCTCCTGATCAACCGTTTGCCTCTAGTAGAAACCATAAGGCGGCAGTGCGTTTGCGACAACCAAAACCGCTGTCAAAACATGACAAGTTTTTGACATGTTTTGACACTTGACAAGGTCGAAGCCAGGGTGTAATGGCAGTTCCAGATGGCAATGAATGAAGGCCATCGGCATCGACGCAGGTGAGGACCAGATGGCTCTATCGCCATCGGGGCCAGAAAACGCAATCCATGCCGTCTTCGGCCTGCGTGCGGGCTTGTTACGGTGGTGCGGTGGAATTGAGCCGGGCGCAGTGGGGTTCGGTCAGCTCGTTTGCGGTGAGGATTGCCCACTTCGCGGGGTGCGTTGCGGAGGCTCACCGCTTGGGGCATGGGCCCGGGGAGTCTCGGGAGCCTTGGGGGATCGGGTTCCAGCGGCGTGCCTGTTCGGTCTACGCGCGGACGCTGCCCGCAGAATATTCGCGGGGTATTGCCGATGCGTGTGCATATTGCGCGGGGTTGATGGAAGACACTGTGCCGGGAGATGGGGCCGCGGCCGACTGGGAGATCGTCGCGGGGTTCCTGCGCTCAACGTCGGAGGCCTTGCGCGAGATGCCGTCGGTGTCAGAGGTTGCTTCCGGGGCTGGGGCCGCTGAGATCGGATCGGCGCCTCCGGCGGTGCTGCGGTATGAGCTGCTTGCCGGTTTGCTTCACCCCGATGGGGTCGACCGACTGAGGAAGGCAGCCGAGGCAGTGGAGCGCTGTTGCCAGCTGCAATTGGGGGTTGTGCCGACCGCCCGAGAGCTGGAATGGATCATCTCAGTGGCTGCCCAAGAGCCGGTGGTGGAGCTTGCTGGGCGCAACGCGACGTCTACTAGGGGTATGTACCGGCTGTTGGAGGCCATGTGGGCCCGTCTCGGTGTGCGCAACCATATCCAGGGGGTGGCTTTGGCAGTCCAGGAGGGATGGATAACCCCGCCTCCAGCAGGGGAGCGCGACCCCTAGCGGTCTGTTTGCTCGGCTTTGCCGGGTCGGTCCTCCGCCGTCGTCGTAGAGGAATATCCTTGGTGCGTGGGCGTTGGCGACCGGCAGTTGGAAATCGTTCTCAGGCATGCCATTCCCATCGAGCGATATGCCGCGCGGATCATTGAGGCGCACGGCCTGGGCCATGGCCCAGGCAGCCGTACAGATGTCTGCGATCTGGAGCTTCAGCGCAAGGCACAAAAGGTGTGGAAGGAAACGCTCCCCCTTCTCTTCCTAAGCAGGGTGGCCGACTCCTACGGGCGGTGCGCAGAGTTGATGAGCGCCGCGCTGCCCGATGACTCAGCCGACGGCGACTGGGACATAGTCTGCCGGTATCTGGGGGCGGTCGCGACCGCGATAGCCGAAGACTCAGCCCATGGGATGCGCCATGGGCTGATGGAGGGTCCCGACATCGCAGAGATGCCAGACGTGATCCACTATGAGAGCCTGGCCGAGTTGATGCACCCCGACGCGGCGGTAAGGCTGCGCGCTGCGGCAGTAGCAGTAGCTCGGTTCTGCCGGTTCAACTCATCGACTGCACCCGACGAGACGCAGATTGCGTGCTTGCAGGGCCTGGCTAACGGGGAGAAGCACGCCGACCTCGCCGAGCGCCTCGGCTATTCCGAGCGCCACCTCCAGCGAATTCTCGCCGACATGTGGCACCAGTTCGGAGTCGACAGCACCATCGAAGGCGTGTCCCACGCCGTCGCCCAAGGCTGGATCACCGTGCCCAGCAACATCGCGCAATAACCGACTGCCACATGATTGATACCGAATGTAGGCCTGGTTGCGGGCACCAGCTTGAACTTGGAACAAAGACACCGAGGCAGTTGTCCGTATGAGTGAGCGACTGTGGGGCCTTACTCAGTCAGCTCTTCACTTGTGAAATGTGCGGCCTTGAAACTGTCGACGGTCGTTGTTCCTTCGCTCCAGGCCGGAGGTAGTTCATCGAGATCGTCGAACCCGCCGATTAGCTCACCTGAGGACACATCCTCAATGAGAAAGCCGTCGGCATAGGGCGAAAGCACGGGAGCTCCGTCGGAGATCGATGGTGCCTTTTCGATGACAGGGAAGGTACCAAGGCCTTCGGTGTAATCATCGAGGAAGAGCACCAGCCGTTGGTTCTTAGGCATGGCCTTTTTAAAGGTCTCTATCGGGAACTCCTTGGTCCGGCTGATCTCGACGTACACGAGCCCGTCCCGAATCAGCGACTCGTCGCCCCCGAGGATGCTCTCGACTTGCACGGTATATGTCAGGTTCAGGAACGCTGGCTCGGTATCCCGTGTTTCACCGACGCCGAACACGCGACCGTCAGCCACGTTTGCGACGGTCCCGATCACGGTCACCGACGCCTTGCCACCAAGGATGGTGGGCGATTCGTGAGGGTCGTAGTCGAGGCTCTCGCCAATGCTGCGCATCACCGAGACGAGAGCATCAGAGTCGGCGGCGTTGCGCGGGGATGAACTCGCTGAGTTGTCGTTTGCCCCGCCGCAGGCGGTGGCGGTCAGGCCCAAGGCAACCAAGGCTATGGTCACCTTGTGGGGGAAGCGGATGGAGCTATTAGAACCAAGCATTGATGTGTCCTTTGTGGTGGTTTGAGTAGCGTTCGTATTGACTGTTTGTGCTAGGCCGCTCGCCTGAGATCATGCAGTCATCGGCTCCGCCGTCGCCTCCGCCTGAGCCGTGAGTTAGCCCGACGGTGTGGCCCAGTTCGTGGCAGACGGTCTTGTCGGTATCGGCGTCGTCGTTGGATCCCACGTTGATTTGAGCGGGATCGAAAGTCACGTAGTACTGATCGCAGTAACCGTTGTCATAGTCCTCGTATGGGGCTTTGCCTCGGGTTGAACCCGGGAGGTTGGCGTCAAACCACACCACGTCAGTCTCACCTGAACCGGAGAACTTGCTTGCGGTTGTCGCCGGGCGTGACTCAGTCTTGGCTGACTCTACGCTTATTCCAATAGGCGAGGCCAAGGTGTCCAATACCAGCAAGGGGGACGCCATAAATCCACAGAGCAGCGAAAATGAGGGCAGACGTTGAAGACTCAGAATGGGCAAACATAGCAGCTACCGCGAAAAAAGACCCTGCAACAACGACACAAGACACAGCTAGTTGCCTTCTGTTCATTGGGGCAAACGCCAGTAGAAGTACGGGTGGTGTTCCAAACATTCCCAAAACGATTGGCAGTTTAGTTGAGATAGCCAGTAGTCCAGTCCCCCAAATGCCTGCTCGGTAGACTTCAATTTCCCCTAGCAATATTCCTATTGCTGCATTTACGTACAAGTAGAATAGTTTCTTGGAGTTGGGTACAGTTTGATTAGCCATATCTTTCTACTAGCGCCACTGGGCTATCGGAAACTTCCAGATTTGCCACACCTCTATGTTGAATATCCATCGTCCAATGTCGGGGTCGGAGGTGGTTGCAATTGCCACCTGCAATAATGGCATCTTCCACATTGCTTATTTTATGAATAGCAAATCCAACTGTGGCATAAGAGGTCGCCGTCGTCGACCCACACCCCGAACTGGGGTAGGCCGTCGCCGACGGCGGAGTACACCAAAGTGGGATCACAGGTGTCGATGAACAGCTTCCGGTCGACGTCCCAGTCGACCACGCAGTGTTCCTGCTGGGTTGATGGACTCTGGTTTGCCTGATGAATCCGCCGCCGGCGATTGGAAGAATGTCTCTAGGTGTCTGGGTGCGGTCACGAGAGGCGAAGACCTGGACTGCGCGGAGCAAGGAGTGCCGTCCGAATCCTCCGGCATCAGACAGATGCCCGAAGTGATCCGCCATGAGAGGCTCGCCGAGTTGATGCACCCCGACGCGACGGACAGGTTCCGCGCCGTGGCCGCGTTCGATTTCAACTATTTTCTTCAGGGTTCGCAAGCGAGGTTAGAACCCGGTCTGTGATTAGGACTTCGTATGGCAATTCGCTCAGTTGTGCGGCTGTAACGTCAAGACCTCGCTTATTGGCCAATTCTGCCAGCCACAGCCACCGTTTCGACCTGTCTACATCATCGTCATCAGGTGCAACAACGTCAAAGATCTGTTCGACCAGGAGATTTGTTGGCACGGCGTCGACCTCGCCTGGCGTGCTTGACAACGTAAATCCACGGTCAAAATGAAGCGCCACACGATCGCCGGTTTCCAGTATGGCAAACTCCCCTACGGAGAATCTCTGCGACCAGTCATCGCTCCAATCGGCTCGTCGGTCACAGACAGCACAGAGTGCAGTAACACATGCGGAAGCGGTCACCTCTTGGTCACTCACATGGGGGGAGGACATTGCATCTGGATGGGGGGACCATCCCCGCTGAAACTGGCTCATATTCTATCTAAGCCTCTTGGGATAATCATGACGGCGTGCAAGGGAGGCCCGTGATCCGAGAGTATGTGTAACCCCGTGGATCGTTGACGCTATTCAAGTCTACATCAACATACCCGCGCCATCCAACTGCTGGGGAAATCGTACAGGTCTTCCTTGCAGTCACACGTGTCCCACGACATTGCATTACCTCATAAGTAGTAGTAGTAAATTATTGCTCTTGCTTTCGCTATCCTTTCTCAAGTGGTCTCCAATCACTAAATGAAAATACATCTGCACGCGGTGGTTGGCAACTGAAATCAGTGTCAAAACATGACAAGTTTTTTGTCATGTTTTGACACTTGACTAGATCGAGATCAGGGTGTAGGAGCGGCGTCTTCTGCGGATCTCGCTCAGGGCCCGTCGTTGGCGTTGACGTCGACGATCAGGTCGCCGTCGTCCACCCATACTCCGAACTGGGGTAGGCCGTCGCCGGTGGCGGAGTATACTAGGGATTCGTCGCAGGTGTCGACGAACAGCCGTCGGTCGGCGTCCCAGTCGACCACGCAGTCGCCGCTGGCGCCGGGAGACTGGACGTCGAAGGCGAACCACCCCGATTCGGGATTGTCGCCGATGTGGTTGATCCAGATGCTGCGGCCCCGGCTCAGCGGGGCCCACGGCACCGGCCCCCGCTCGTCGATCTCGGCGGCCAGGTTCTCGGCGTCGCCGGCGTTGAAATCGTCGTCGCCCAGCTTCACCTCGATTTGATCGGATCCGGCCAGCGACACCACGGCGAACACCAGACCCACTCCCAGCGCGATGCTGATGACGCTGTAGATAACGGCCCTCAAGGGGGTGATTTTTGGACCCGATGAGACGGGCATGTCGCTCCCTCGGTTCGTTCCAACTGATGGGGTTGCTCCTAGTATCGCGGCGAAGCGTCGGCGGTACGAACCATCGCCAAACTGCCAGCGCAAACTTGGCCAACGCTCTGTATTGGGGAGCCCGTGGATCTATTCGAGTATCAGGGAAAACAGTTTTTCGCGTCGTATGAAATGCCGGTCTCGCCCGGTGAGGCGGTTACCACCGTTGAAGATGCGGTAGCGGTCGCCGAACGGCTGGGGACACCGGTCATGGTCAAAGCCCAGGTACACACCGGCGGGCGGGGCAAGGCCGGGGGCGTGAAGTTCGCCGCCGACATCGACGCCGTGCGCACCCATGCCACCAACATCTTGGGGCTCGACATTCGGGGCCACATCGTGGAGAACCTGTGGATTGAGAAGGCCTCCGACATCGCCGAGGAGTACTACGTGAGCTTCACCCTCGACCGGTCGGCCAAAAAGCACCTGGGCATGCTGTCGGCCGAGGGCGGGGTGGAGATCGAGACGGTGGCCGAGGAGAACCCCGACGCCATCGCCAAGATCTGGGTTGACCCGGTAGACGGCCTGGCCGAGGACCAGTGCCGCCAATGGGTGCTGGCCGCCAAGCTCAATCCCGACGTTACCGACCAGACGGTGGAACTGCTGATGAAGCTGTATGAGGCCTACACCGACGGCGACGCGGACCTGGTGGAGATCAACCCGTTGATCGTCACGCCCGAGGGCCGGGTGCATGTGCTCGACGCCAAGGTCACCCTCGACGGCAACGCCGGCTTCCGCCACGACTTGGCCCCGTTCGACGCCACCCAGCCCCGGGACGAGCGAGAGGCCGCCGCCCACGCCAAGGGGCTGCAATACGTGGGCTTGGAGGGCTCGGTGGGGGTGATCGCCAACGGAGCGGGGCTGGCCATGAGCACGGTGGACGTGGTCAATCAGGTGGGCGGCAAGCCGGCCAACTTCTTGGATATCGGCGGTGGGGCCAACGCCGACGTGATGTCCGGGGCGCTGGAGGTCATCAACAACGACCCCGCTGTGAAGTCGATCTTCATCAACATATTCGGGGGCATAACCCGGGGCGAAGAGGTGGCCAACGGCATCATCGAGGCCATGAACCGAGTGGACATCAGCTCCCCTATCGTCATCCGCCTCGACGGCACCAACGCTGTCGTGGGCTGGTCGCTCCTAGACCCGCACCTCAGCGACCGGCTGGTAATGGCGTCCACCATGTTGGAGGCGGCCCATATAGCCGTCGCCCTCGCGGAGGGGACCGCATCATGAGCATCTTCGTCGACGAGAACACCAAGGTGGTCTACCAGGGCCTCACCGGGAGCCAGGGCCGGTACTACGGCTTGTTGAACCGGGACTACGGCACCCAGGTGGTGGCCGGCACCAACCCTAAAAAGGCGGGTACCGACGTTGACGGAGTGCCCATATTCGCCACCGTGGCCGATGCCGTCGAGGCCACCGGCGCCAACGCATCGTGCGTGTTCATCCCCGCCGCCGGGGTGCGCAGTGCAGTGCTGGAAGCCGCCGAGGGCGGGGTGAAGCTTATCGTGGTAATTACCGAAGGCGTGCCCATGCACGACGAGGTCTACTTCTACAACAAGCTCAAGTCCGACTATCCCGGCGTGCGGCTGCTCGGCCCCAACTGCCCCGGCCTCATCAGCCCTGGCAAGGCCAACATCGGCATCACCGCCGGCCACATCGCCAAAGAGGGCGGTCCGGTGGGCATCGTGAGCCGCTCGGGAACCCTCACCTACCAGGCGCTGTACGAGCTGAAGCAGAAGAACATCGGCTGCACCACCTGTGTGGGCATCGGCGGCGACCCGGTACCGGGCACGTCGTTCATCGACTGTCTGGCCGCCTTCGAGGACGACCCCGAAACCGAGGCGGTGATGATGATCGGCGAGATCGGCGGGTCGGCCGAGGAGGAGGCCGCCGAGTTCATCGCCGCCAACGTGTCCAAGCCGGTGGTGGCCTACATCGCCGGGATGACCGCTCCGCCGGGCAAGAAGATGGGCCACGCCGGCGCCATCGTGTCGGGGGGCAAGGGCACCGCCCAGGCCAAAATGGACGCCCTGGCCGCCGCCGGAGTCCGCATCGGCCAGAGTCCCAGCGAAGCCGGCGACATCATGGCCGAGGTGGTCGACGGACTCTGATATTCGGGGCGAATTGGCGGGCTAGGAGACATCCCAAGCAGCCCCTGAGGCGGGTGGTAGGTTCGGCTCGATGCGACTAGCGGTGCTGGCGTCGGGCAGTGGGACGATTCTCGACGCGATGGCCCACAGCGGGCTGCCCATCTCGCTGGTGCTGGTTGACCGGCCCTGCGGGGCCGAGAAGGTGGCCGCCGATCACGGGCTGACCTGCGTGATGGTGGAGCGGACCAGCTTCGGGCCCGACTTCGACCGGGTGGACTACACCCGCCAGGCCACCGAGCGCTTGGTGGCCGAGGGCATAGAGCTGGTGGCCATGGCCGGGTTCGGAACCGTGCTGGACCAGCCAATGCAAGATGCGTACGGGGGCCGCATCTTGAACACCCATCCGTCGCTTTTGCCCGCCTTTCCCGGCTGGCACGCGGTGCAAGATGCCCTGGAGTACGGGGTGAAGGTCACCGGCTGCACTGTACACGTGGCCACCCTGGAGGTGGATGCGGGGCCGATCCTGGCCCAGCAGGCCGTGGCGGTGGAGCCCGACGACACTGTGGACACGCTGCACGAGCGCATCAAAGCAGTGGAGCGCGACCTGTACATTCGCGCTGTCCGAGAGATAATCGACCGAGGGTACGTCTTATGAGCCAGGGAGCCGACCACCCGCCGCGGGCGCTGGTGTCGGTGTACGACAAGACCGGGGTGGTCGAACTGGCCCAGCGGCTGGTGGCCCTGGGGTGGGAGATCATCTCCAGCGGTGGCACCGCCGCCGCGTTGGTCGAGGCTGGCGTTCCGGTCATCTCGGTGGAGCAGGTGACCGGTGCCCCCGAGATGATGGACGGACGGGTCAAAACCATCCACCCCGTGGTTCACGGGGGCCTGTTGGCCGACTTGTCGAATCCCGGCCATGTGAAGGATCTGGCCGAGCGGGGCATCGTGCCCATCAACCTGGTGGTATCCAACCTGTACCCGTTTCGCGCCGATCCGTCGGTGGAGCAGATCGATATCGGGGGTCCGGCCATGGTGCGGGCCGCGGCCAAGAACCACGAGCGGGTCGGCGTTTTGGTGCAGCCCGACGACTACCCGACAGTGCTGGGCGAGTTGGAGGCCACCGGCGCGATCTCCGACGCCACTCGGCGGCGGCTGGCCCGAATCGCATTCGAGCACACGAGCGCCTACGACGCCGCCATTGCCGACTGGCTGTCCGATGACGATGCCGAGCAGCCTCCCAAGACGGTGGCGATAACCCTGGAGCGCCAAGAAGTACTGCGCTACGGCGAGAACCCCCACCAAGCGGGAGCCCGATACCGCATCGCCGGCCAGTCGTGCTGGTGGGACGGGGCCCAACAGCTCCAGGGCAAGGCCATGTCGTATCTCAACGTGTTCGACGCCGATGCCGCCTGGCGGCTGGCCCACTCGCTGGGCGATGACCCGGCGGCGGTCGTGATCAAACACGCCAACCCGTGCGGGGCGGCGGTGGCTGACGACATCGCCACCGCCTATCGGCGGGCCCACGAGTGCGATCCGATCTCTGCGTTCGGGGGGATCGTGGCCGTCAACCGACCGGTGACCGCCGAGATGGCCGAGGCCTTGGCCGACGTGTTCACCGAGGTGCTCATCGCCTCCGAATACGAAGAAACCGCGCTGGCCCTACTGGGAAAAAAGAAGAACCTGCGGGTGCTCCGCGCCCCGCCGCCGGATGCCGCCGACTTGGAGATTCGCACTCTAGGGGGTGCGGCTCTGGTGCAGACCCCGGACTCAGTGACGATGGACCGGTCTTCGTGGGAAGTGGTCACCGAGCGGGCCCCCACCGACGATCAGTGGGCCGACTTGGAGCTGGCCTGGCGGGTGGCGGCGCGGGTCGGCTCCAATTGCATCGTGTTGGCCAAAGACCGCCAGGCCGTGGGTATCGGCGCCGGTCAGCAGAACCGCCGCGACGCCGGGCGCATTGCCGCGGAGAAGGCCGCAGGCCGTGCTGTGGGCGGGGGCTGCGCCAGCGACGCCTTCTTCCCCTTCCGCGACGGCCTCGACGCCGCCGCCGAAGCCGGCTGCGCCACCGTCATCCAACCCGGCGGCTCAGTGCGCGACCAAGAGGTGATCGACGCCGCCAACGAGCACGGCATGGCCATGGTGTTCACCAGCGAACGCCACTTCCGCCACTAGTCGTTGCTCCACCCGGTGTGGTGT
This sequence comes from Acidimicrobiales bacterium, assembly GCA_965208505.1. Classification (GTDB taxonomy): domain Bacteria; phylum Actinomycetota; class Acidimicrobiia; order Acidimicrobiales; family Bin134; genus Poriferisocius. Next base: position 3,014,580 of record OZ242339.1, on the reverse strand, counting down.
TCGCCTCATTTGGGGAAGGGGAGGTTCTTGGTTGAACAGCAACTCAAGCACGTCACGCAGTTTGGCGGGGTTCTTGCCGCGTGATTTGGCTGTTCTGACGTCGCGTTTGAAGTGGGATGACCGGACGGGGGTCAGCACGTTATAGGTCGAGGTCGTTTAGGAGTTCCTCGGTGGTCTCGAAGCGCCTGCCCCTTCCCTCATCTAGTTCGGCCATGGCCTCGATGGTGGTGGCATTGGGCACTTGGACTGCGAACGGGAGACGCCTCTCTTTCGCAACGCGAACCATGAGCAAGCGGATGGCATCCGAAATCGACAGCCCCATTGCGTGAAGGGCCTCTGCTGCTTTTGCCTTGGTATCCCGGTCGATGCGGGCTCGCACGACAGTGTCAGCGCCCATGGTGACTCCTCCGGATAGATGCTATTTGTAGCCTCATTGTAGCTACAAACTCAATGCTGTTCAAATAGTTCTTTTGCAATGAGGGTTGAGGCATCAGGTCGGTTAAGGGTGTAGAGGTGGATGCCGGGGGCACCGACGTCTAACAGGGATTGGGACAGTTCGCCGGCGGCTTCGGCGGCGGCGGTGATGCGGTCGGGGGCAGATTGGGCTTCGAGACGGGCGAATAGTTCCTCGGGCACTGTCGAGCCGTTCATGGCGGCGAAGCGACGGATGCTCTTGGGCCAGATAACCGGCATGACCCCGGGGATGACCGGGCGATGGCATCCCACGTCGGCTAGCTCATTGCAGAGTCGGGTGTAGTCGGCGGGGTCGAAGAAGAACTGGGTGATGGCGAAGTCGGCCTGGTTCAGTTTGGTGGCCAAGTGCCGGCGATCGGAGGTGCGGTCGGTGGAGCGGGGGTGGACTTCGGGGTGGGCGGCCACCCCGATGCTGAAGTTAGCGGGGTGGTCTCGGGCTACCTCCACCAGCTCAAAGGCGTAGTGGAAGTCGCCGCTGATGGCCGAACCGTCGGGCGGGTCGCCGGCCAGGGCCAAGATGTTCCTCACGCCGGATGCGGCGTAGTCGTCCAGCAGGGCAGCAACGCCCTGTCGGGTATGGCCCACGCAGGTCAGGTGGGCCATGGCGGGGAAGGGCCGGTCTTGGCAGATGCTGGTCACGATGTCGCGGGTGCGGTCATGGCCGTCGCCGCCAACTCCACAGGTCACCGACACGAATGAGGGTGCCAGCCCCGACAGTTCGTCCAGCGTCTCGTCCAGTTGCTTGGCGGCAACCTCGTCGGTCGGAGGAAAGAACTCGAACGACAGCGTTGGCTGGTCATCCAGCAAGTCGGCTATCCGTGCCATCAACAAGGCAGCGTATGGGCCGGTCCCCGACGATTCGGCATTGTTTGTCGAAGCTGTACCGCCCCTTGCTGGGACTTGATTCTTGGCTTCGTTGGGGGCAAAGGGGCGTCGGTATGCTCGCCGTATATGGGCGACAAGATCACAATCGGAGCAGATGGGAAGCTAAGCGTTTCTGACAATCCCATCATCCCGTTCATCGAAGGCGACGGCACTGGGGTGGACATCTGGCCGGCGGCCAAGCACGTGCTGGACGCCGCCGCAGGCAAGTACGGCCGCAAGATCGAGTGGATTGAGGTGCTGGCCGGCGAGAAGGCCTTCAACGAGACCGGCGACTGGCTCCCCCAAAAAACCATTGAGAAGTTCACCGAGTACCTGATCGGCATCAAGGGCCCCCTTACCACCCCGGTGGGAGGCGGCTTCCGCAGCCTGAACGTGTCGATTCGACAGATCATGGATTTGTACGTGTGCCTGCGCCCGGTGCGCTGGTTCACCAACGTGCCCTCCCCGGTCAAGAGCCCCGAGCTGGTGGACATGGTGATCTTCCGGGAGAACACCGAGGACATCTACGCCGGCCTCGAGGTTGAGGCCTTCACCCCCGAAGCGGCCAAGCTGCGCGACCTGCTCCACGACGCTCTGGGCTGGAACATCGCCGAAGATGCCGGCATCGGCGTCAAGCCGGTGTCCAAGACCGGTTCGCAGCGCCTCCAGCGGGCTGCCCTGCAATATGCGGTCAAGCGGAGCCGCAAGCGGGTCCACTGGGTACACAAGGGCAACATCATGAAGTTCACCGAGGGGGCGTTCCGCGGCTGGGGCTACGAATTGGTCCGCGAGGAGTTCTCCGACGTGGCCATTGGCTGGGACGACTGCGGCGGCGACGCCGGCGACAAGATCTTGGTGCAAGACGCCATCGCCGACATCGCCCTCCAGCAGGTGCTCACCCGACCGTCCGAGTTCGACGTGATCGCCACCATGAACCTCAACGGCGACTACCTCTCCGACGCCCTTGCCGCCCAGGTTGGGGGCATCGGCATCGCCCCGGGGGCCAACATCAACTACGTGACCGGCCACGGCGTGTTCGAGGCCACCCACGGCACCGCCCCCAAGTACGCCGGCCAAGACAAGGTGAACCCGTCGTCGGTGCTCTTGTCAGGCGTACTGATGTTCGAGCACCTGGGTTGGGACGATGCCGCCGAGGACATCATCAACGCGGTGGAGGCCACCATCGGCGAGAGGATCGTCACCTACGACTTCGCCCGCCTCATGGACGAGGCCACCGAGGTGAAGTGCTCGGAGTTTGCGTCGGCCATCGTCGACCGGCTGTAGCCCACCTCCAACACTTGCCCAATAGTCCTTCCTAACCCTTCCTGCACAAAGGAGACCTTTCGGTGAGCGATCCCAAGCGAGTGGCTGTTACCGGGGCGGCGGGCCAGATCGGCTACAGCCTGCTGTTCCGCATCGCCAGCGGGCAGATGCTCGGCCCCGACACACCGGTGGTGCTCCAGATGCTGGAGATCCCCCCGGCTATGAGGGCGCTGGCCGGAGTGGCCATGGAGCTGGACGACTGCGCCTTTCCGCTGCTGGCCGGCCAGGTGTGTACCGACGATCCCAACGAGGCATTCGACGGGGTTGACTACGCCTTGTTGGTGGGATCGAGGCCTCGGGGCAAGGGCATGGAGCGCCGCGACCTGCTGGAGGCCAACGGCGCTATCTTCACCACCCAGGGGCGGGCGCTTTCCGCCGGGGCGGCCGATGATGTGCGGGTGCTGGTGGTGGGAAATCCGGCCAACACCAACTGCCTCATCGCCATGAACAACGCCGACGCCATCCCCGCGGAGCAGTTCACCGCCATGACCCGCCTCGACCACAACCGCGCCGTGGCCCAGCTCTCGGCCAAGCTGGCGGTGACGGTGGGCGACGTAAGCCGGATGACCATTTGGGGAAACCATTCGGCCACCCAGTACCCCGACCTGTTCAACTGCCGAGTTGGCAGCCAGACGGCCGCTGAGGCGGTGGGCGACCAGGGGTGGATCGCCGATGAGTTCATCCCCGCAGTGCAGAAGCGGGGCGCAGCCATCATCGAGGCCCGTGGCCTGTCCAGCGCGGCCTCGGCGGCCAACGCGGCCATCGACCACGTTCACGATTGGGTCCACGGCACCGCCGACGGAGACTGGGTGAGCATGGCCGTCCCCTCCGACGGCTCCTACGGCGTCCCCGAGGGCCTCATCTCGTCGTTCCCCTGCACCACTTCCGACGGCCAGTGGTCCATCGTCGGCGGTCTAGAACTCAACGATTTCTCCCGATCCCGCCTCAACGCCACGGTGGCCGAGCTAGTCGAAGAGCGCGACACGGTGGCCGAGCTGGGCTTGATCTAAACAGCCGTCAAGCGACCCGCTATGCTGCGGGTCGGCGTGGAGGCGAAGTCCGGTTAGATTCCGGCACTGTCCCGCAACGGTGAACTGGCCTTGAGCCAGTAAGTCCGGTCGAGCTTTGCGCTGAAACGAGCCATAAGCCCCGAGGGTTGGGTTGGTTCGAGGGCAGGGCTCCTGCCGATCGAGCTTCCGTTCCTCGATCTACAGGAGGTGAATATGCCCCGACGTCCGTTCCGTCTCTTCTCCGTGCTGCTTGCGCTTGCCCTTTTGGGAGCTAGCTGCGGCAACGATGACGACGCTGCTGAGGTACCGGCAACCGAGCAGCCGGCCCCCGAACCGGTGCCGACTGAGGCGCCAACTGAGGTGCCCGCGCCCGAACCGGTGCCGACTGAGGCTGCCCTACCGCCAACCGAGGAGCCTGCGCCTGAGCCGGCCCCGACTGAAGCTGCCCCCAAGCCGCCTCAGCGCATCGTGTCGCTGTCGCCCACTGCGACCGAGATCTTGTTCGCCATCGGCGCCGGTGATCAGGTGGTGGCCGTCGACCAATTCTCCTACTACCCACCGGAGGCCCCGGTTACCGACCTGTCGGGATGGGACCCCAACGTAGAGGCGGTGTTGTCCTACGAGCCCGATCTGGTGGTGATCTCCAACGACGCCAACGACCTCATGGCCGGGATGGAAGCAGTCGGCATTGGGGTGCTGTTGAATTCGGCACCCGCCGATTTCGAGGGCGGATATGTCGCCGTTGCCGACATCGGCATGGCCGTTGGCCGAGTAGACGAGGCGACCGCGCTGACGGCCGAATTGCGGTCCGAGATCGCCGCCGCCCTGGACGCATCTCCCAATGCGCCGGTGCGGGTGTATCACGAGCTGGGTGACGCACTCTATTCAGCCAGCTCCTCCAGCTTCATCGGCGCGGTGTACGCCGCCATGGGCGCCGTCAACATCGCCGACGAAGCCGACACCGACGGCTACGGGTACCCCCAGCTGACCGAGGAGTACATCGTCGAGGCCGATCCCGAGCTGATCGTGATCACCGATCAGGTGGGCTATACCGTCGACGATGTGGCCGCCCGGCCCGGCTGGGGCGAGGTGTCGGCGGTGCGCAACGGCAACATTGTGGTGGTCAACGCCGATATCGCCTCCCGATGGGGACCGCGGCTGCCCCAGTTCATCAACGCGGTCGCTGAGGCCCTCGAGGCAGTTGCCGAGTCGGTTTCCTAGTCTTCGCAGGCACTGAGATGGCCGACGCATCCCTCCCGACAAATGCCTTGAAAGATGCCGATGCCGCCCATCCGGCGGTGCGGCGGGCTTTCGGGATGTCGGTGACGGCCACCCTTATGGGGTTGGTGGTGTTGGTAGCGGTGGGGCTGCTTAGCGCCACCAGCGGGGCTGCCGGGCTGCCGGTCAGGGGAGTGTTCGCCTCTTTGTCCGATTGGATTCCGCTGCTCGGCATCGAATCGACGCTGTCGGCCACCCAGGAGAGCATCCTGTTCGAGATCCGGCTCCCCCGACTGGTGCTGGGGATGCTGGTGGGAGGATCGCTCGGCGTGGCCGGGGCCTCCTATCAGGGGGTGTTTCGGAACCCCCTGGCCGACCCCTACCTATTGGGCGTTTCGGCCGGGGCGGGATTTGGCGCCGTGCTGGCCCTGGGGTTCGGACTCGACCTGGGCTGGGGACCGTTCGACACGGTGCCGGCCGCCGCCTTCTTGGGAGCACTGGTGGCAGTGGTGGCGTCGATGGCCATCGCTCGGGGCGGGGGGGCGTCGCCGGCCACGCTGTTGCTGGGCGGGGTGGCCATGGCCGCCCTGTTCTCGGCCGCGCAGACCTACGCCATCCAGCAGTTGGACGAGACCCGAGCCCGGGAGGTGTTGTCATGGCTGTTCGGGCAGCTCAACACCACCGGCTGGACGCAGGTGTGGCTGCTGCTGCCCTACGCGGCGGTGTGCGGGGCTGTGCTCTTCGTCCACCGCAGGCACCTCGATGTCCTCCGGGTTGGCGACGACGAGGCCCGCTCACTGGGCCTCGACCCAGCTCGGTCCCGCCTGCTGGTGATCGTGGCCGCCTCGCTTCTGACCGCGGCCGCTGTGTCGGTGAGCGGGCTGATCGCCTTTGTCGGTTTGGTCGTCCCCCATATCGTCCGCCTGCTGATCAGCCACAGCTATCGGGTGATCGTGCCTCTCTCCGCGTTGGTCGGGGCGGCGTTCTTGGCTTTTGTGGACATCGGCGCCCGCACCCTCTTGGCGCCATCGGAGCTGCCCGTGGGGGTCATCACCGCGTTTGTGGGCGCGCCGTTCTTCGCTCTCGTGTTGTGGCGAGATCGGTGGAGTTCCACGTGAGCTCCACCGGGCTGCTGGAGGCCCGCAGGCCAGCGCCAGCTCTGTCCTGTCGGGGGATGCGAGTTTCCTTCCGCGACCACGAGGTGGTCTGCGGTGTCGACCTGGAGTTGGGCACCGGGGAATGGCTGGGCGTCATCGGCCCCAACGGTGCGGGAAAATCCACCCTGCTGCGGTCGATTGTGGGGCTGGCCGATTTCGACGGCGCCGTGGCATTGGGCGATGGCCGTGCTCCGGGTGCTACCGACGTGGCCTTGGTGCCACAGTTCCCGGAGTTGCCCAAGGGCATGACCGTGGCCGAGTACGTGCTGCTGGGCCGGACCGCGCACCTGGGCTGGTTGGCCCGTGAGTCGCGGGCCGACCGCCAGATCGTGTCCTCGGTGCTGCACCGCCTTGAGCTAGGGGAGTTCGCCGACCGCTTGGTGTCCACCCTGTCGGGCGGGGAGGCCCAGCAAGTGGTGGTAGCTCGCGCGCTGGCTCAACAGTGCCCGGTGCTGCTGTTAGACGAACCCACCAGCGCTCTCGACTTGGGCCACCAGGTATCCGTGTTGGAACTGGTGGACGACTTGCGCCGCACCGAGGGGCTGAGCGTGCTGGCCGCCATGCACGACCTGAGCGCGGCGGCCCGGTTCGCCGACCGCCTCATTCTCATCGACCACGGTCGGATCGTGGCCCAGGGCAGCCCCGATGAGGTGCTGAGGTCCGATCTGCTGTCGGCGGTGTATGGCACTTCGCTTACTGTTCAATCAATCGACGGCGAGCTGGTGGTGCTGCCCGCGTCTCGCCGTCGGACTCGACACCCATAGGAGACCCCATGAGCACTGAATCCGCCCCCCGAGAGGAGCGCCCCTACGACATCTCAGAGTTGCGGTCGGCGCCTTCGCTTGTGATGGTCAACACCGGCCACGGCAAGGGCAAGTCGACTGCGGCCTTCGGCACTGTGCTGCGGGCCGTAGCCCGAGGATGGCCCACCGCGGTGGTGCAGTTCCTCAAGAGTGGCAACTGGAACACCGGCGAGGAGAAGGTGTGCCGCGAGCTCGGTGTGCAGTGGTTCTCGGCCGGCGACGGGTTCACCTGGGAATCAGACGACATCGACGAGACCAAGGCCAAGGCAGTGGCCGCCTGGGAGTTCTCGGCCCAGCTCATCGCCGGCGGCGAGTACCGCCTGGTGGTGCTGGACGAGATCAGCTACGCCATGACCTGGGATTGGATCGACGCCGCCGATGTGGCCGCCGCGCTTGAGTCTCGCCCTGAGCGGGTGAGCGTGATCCTGACCGGGCGGGACATGGCCGACGAGGTGATTGACGTGGCCGACACCGTCACCGAGATGGTCAAGGTAAAGCACGCCTTCGACCGCCAGATCCGAGCCAAGAAGGGCCTCGACTATTGACCAACGCGTTCGGCGATCGCTATTGGTGGGTAGAGCGGGGGAGGCGGTCATGATCGTGTTGGTGCTGGGCGGGACCCGCTCGGGCAAGTCGGGGGTTGCGGAGTCGATTGCTGCTTCGCTGGATGCGACAGCGGTCTATGTGGCTACTGCCGCGGTCGATCCGAACGATGCCGACCATGCCGCCCGTGTCGGGGCCCACAAGTCCCGTCGTCCCGACCACTGGAGCACCGTCGAGTGCGAGACGCCCGATGACCTGTCCAGAGTTCTGAAAGAAAGCGACAGCCTGGTGCTGGTCGACTCGCTGGGCACTTGGGTGACCCTGCATCCAGATATGGCCGTTGACGCCGACGATCTCTTGGCCGCAGTTGCCAGCCGAGATGCCCCCACTGTCATTGTCTCTGAAGAGGTCGGGCTGGCGGTCCACCCGACCAGCGAACTGGGCCGACGATATGTCGATGTTCTGGGGATGTTGAACCAGCAGGTTGCTGCCGTAGCTGATCGAGTCTTGCTGGTGGTGGCCGGACGGGTCCTTGAGTTGTCCGGCCCCGATGAGGTGGTCTGATGGCGATGAGACGGCCGGCAGCGATGGGCGCGGTGGCCTTTTTGACTGTCTTCGGCCGAGGCCAGGTGCCCCAGGCCCGGGCCTTGTGGTGGTTTCCAATGGTCGGTGCCGGGATGGGGGCGGTTTTGGCTGGCGTCCACTGGGGGGCGGGCGAGCTGTGGCCCCTGATGGTGGTTGGAATCCTGGTGGTGGCTGCCGACCTCGTGCTTACCGGGGGATTGCACCTCGATGGGCTGGCCGACAGTGCCGACGGTCTGCTTCCCCATATGGAACGGGACCAGCGGCTGGATGTCATGAGCCGTCCCGATGTGGGCGCGTTCGCCGTAACAGCGGTGGTGGTCGTGTTGGGGGCTCGCTGGTCAGCGCTGGCGGTTGATGGCATCGAATCGCTGGCTCTCGTACCCATCTGGGCGATCAGCCGCACCCTGGTCGCCCTGGTTCCGGCCATCGTGCCCTACGCCCGTCCCCGCGGGTTGGCCGATCCGTTTATGGCCGGCGCCCGACGTTGGCTGGCACTGTGGCTGGCACCGGCGATTGCCGCACTGGTGCTGATCGAAGGAATTACCGGTGCAGTGGCGGCCGGGGTCGCGGTGGCAGCAGCAGTCGGAGTCGTGGTGTTGGCGTGGCGACGACTGGGCGGGTTTACCGGCGATGTGCTGGGAGCGGTGATCATGGTTGCTGAAACCGCCGCGCTGCTTGCACTAGTGGCCGACCCATGAGCTGGCTGCCATTCCCCCCGGTTCCCCCTCTGGACGTCCAGGCCATGGAGTTGGCCCGGCAACGGTGGGCGACTCGGGCCATGCCCCCCGGCGCGCTGGGGCGACTGCAAGACCTGGGTGTCCACCTTGCCGGAGTCACGGGTCGCTGTCCGCCTCCCGCGCCCCGCAGGCCAGTGGTGGTTGTGTTCGCCGGTGACCATGGGGTGGTGGCTGACGGAGCCAGCGCGTGGCCGTCGGAAATCACCGCGGCCATGGTGACCACGGTGAGCAGCGGAGGGGCTGCCATCTCGGTGTTCGCCGACGAGGTGGGCGCTCAGGTGGTGGTGGTAGACGTGGGGGTAAAGACCCCGCTTCCCCCCCTTTCCGGGGTGCGAGCTGAGCGAGTGGTCGACGGTACCGCCAGCATTGCTACCGGGTCGGCAATGACTCCCGGCCAGGCCGAGGCGGCCGTGGCTGTGGGCATCCGGATCGCCACCGAGCAAATTGAGGCGGGGGCCGACTGCCTCATCGGCGGCGACTTGGGCATCGGCAATACCACGGCGGCGGCGGCGCTGATTGGAGCTCGCACCGGCCAGCGGGCGGAAGAGGTGACCGGGCATGGGGCCGGTGTCCCCGCCGCAGGTCTCGACCACAAGCGCCGGCTGGTGACCGCTGCCATCCAGAGAACCCAAGGCTGCACCGGACCACTCGAAGTGCTGGCTGCGGCTGGGGGGTTGGAGATCGCCGCCCTGGCCGGGTTGTACGTCGCCGCGGCTCAAAACCGCGTCCCCTACATCGTGGACGGGGTGATTGCCGGGGCTGCCCTGTGTACAGCCGATGCCCTCGCCCCCGGTACTGCGGCCCATGCGATCGCCGGCCATCGTTCTAGCGAGCCCGCCGCATCCATCGTCCTCGATCACCTGGGCCTGAACCCTCTGCTGGACCTCAATCTGCGGTTAGGAGAGGGAACCGGGGCTTGCCTGGCCTTTCCCCTCGTCCAAGCATCTGCCCGGGCGCTGGCCGATATGGCCGATCTGCCCGACCACTAGTCCCAGTCGGTGCGGGATCGAAGGTCAGCGAACACGTCGTTGGCCCTGGCCAGAACCTTGTGGTGGGCCAACAGGGCCAGCGGGTCACCATCGACAACGGTCAGTCCATTCAAAACCGCCTCCTCCGCCGATAGCTCTCCTTGAGCAATGGCCACCGCAGCGTCCCGACTCTGGCTGAGCACGACCGCAGGATCAACAGCCGACCCAGCGCAGACGCGGGCACCCTGGTCGTCGATGACTATGTGGAAGACCACTTCGCCCACCCGCTGCTCCACTGCGAATCGCTCTCCGTCTGCCGTGCACAGTCCCGATGCCCGCAGCGCGGCATCCGCTTCCTGAATCCACTCGTCGCTCAAATACGCCAGCACCAGGCCCTACGGTACCGATGACGAGCTATGACGGCAGCACCGACGCACCGACTGTGGGCTGAATCCTGGTACGGCGATTTCGCCGCGTCCGACGGGTCATTGGGCGGCTATGCCCAGCTCACGTTGTGGCCCAACCTGGGGCGGAGCTGGTTCTGGTCGGCGCTCGTCGGGCCTGATCGCCGCCCGGTGGTGCTGATGGAGACCGACGCCCCACTGCCCCGGCCAGCAACTCTTGAGCTGCGGGCGCCCGGACTGTGGACCGAGTTCATCGAGCAGATCCCCGACGAGCACTTCACCGTGGACCTGGAGGCGTTTGCGGTGGCGTTGGACGATCCCGAAGAGGTGTTTGGGCGAGGCTGGGGCGACCGGGTGCCCTACGGCCTGGAGTTGGAGTGGGAGGCCGCCGATGGCCTGCACGATGTGGTTCACGGCCTGGTACTGGTAGGCGATGAGTCTTACGAACTGGACGGCCGGGGCCAGCGCTTCCATTGGGAGGGTTTGCCCGCCTGGTGGGACCGGGAATGGTCCAACGGCCCAACCGACGGCGTCGTGATCGCCAATGCGCCTCTGCCCGTCGACCACCCCAACACCGCCCAGCGCTCCCGCCTCGAACGGTCTCTCGTCTCTACCCCCGATGGTCTTGCCTGGACCGAGCAGAGCCGGTTACAAGGTCCAAATGGAGGTGACAATCTCTAATTTCAGACTGTCGAGTTATGACAGCCGGGGTATCGTGCCAACAACGGAACTGCACTTGGAGGAATGTCGATGGCCCTCGTCCATTCACGAGAATGGCGCCCCTGGCCCCGCAAGCTGCGCAAAAAGGCAATGCGGAAGAACGTCCAATCAGATTCAGTAACCGTGGATGACCTAAAGGCCAGTATCGGCAAGGGGCCTCTTTTGAGCCCTGATGAAATTGCCCACAGCTACGACAGCAATGAGGATTTTCTAGCCTCTTTTGAAGAGGCGAGCGACAACGCCCCACCTACGTAGCTGCCCCCGCCGTGCCTACATACGAGAAGTCGAGTGTATTCGCGCGCAGTTGGGAGAAACTCACGCCCCAGCAGGCAAACCGATTTCGACTTCAATTGAAAAAGTTCGTCGGAGACCTGACCGCGATGGAGGAGGGTACACGAACTGCGTTCCGCAAGGGGTTGCGGGTCAAGAAGCTGAGGGGGACGACTGATGTTTATGAGATGTCGTGGGACTCCGACGGCAGAGCGACGTTCGCCGTGGGAACCCAATACAGGAAGGAAAATTCCATATTGTCTGGCTAGACATCGGTGGTCACGACATACTCCCCTGAGTTGGGAACTCAGCCTGGGGAGCGTTGTAGGCGGGAAAGCGCGATCACCAAGCAGGCCGCGGCTACTGCGAGCACGGCAGGAAGCCACAGGTCGGCGGCGGGAGCCCAGGCCAAGCCGGTGCCGTCAACGGTCTCTTCGGCGTGGCGGCTGATCACGCCCACGCCGGCGGGCCAGGGCCACAGCACCCGCAGCGAGCCCAACAGCAACCCCACCATCACCGCCAGGGTCGGATCGTGCCAGCGGTCGAGAACCTGGCCGATCAGGTTGGAGAACAGGGCCAATCCGAGCACGGCCCCGACGCCGAGTGCGGCCAAGTCGGCCCAAGATCGGTCATCTACAGCTCCGATGGTCGCGGGATACACCCCGATCATCAGCAGGATGAATGCCCCGGAGATGCCAGGCAGCAACATGGCGCATACCGCCACGATTCCCGCTCCGAAGAGCGCAAGGGCCGATGGGTCGGCCACTGGCCCCGACTGGATCCCCAGCAATCCGAAGAACAGTCCGCCTACGGCCAGCGCCACCAGCGCCAACCCTGCGACGGGTTTGGTCAGCAGCCGCCAGGCCACTACCACCGATGCGGCGACCAGGCCGAAGAACAGCCCGGCCATGGCCTCGGGCTCATCGGTCAACAGGTCGTCGACCACCGACGCCAGCCCCACCACCGCGGCCCCGATGCCCACCGCCAGCGGAACGGCGAACCACCAGTCGAAGCGCCGCAACCGATCGCAAGCCTCCCCCCATCGACCCCGCAACAACGCCCCCAGCACACTGGCCCCGGCCCGCACGGTGTCGATCAGCCGGGCATAGATCCCCAACAACAGCGCCACCGTGCCCCCCGACACTCCGGGCACTACGTCGGCTGCCCCCATTAGCACGCCCCGCGCCACATGCAGGGCGGTCTCCCTAGCTCTAGACCGAGTGGCCAAGACGGGTCTCAGCCTGAGGAGCTCACGTTTAGAGTGCTCATGGCCTAGAGGTTAAGAGCTGAGCGGTCATCAGTTCTCGGTAGACGGGCAACCGGACCTCCGATAACCCCTGTTGCTGGTGCGGGATATAGTTCAGGATTCTCGAATGTTGTGATTATGTCAGCAAGGAGTGCGGTTGGCACTAGGCGATAGCACTATGGAGGCCGCAGAACCGCCGCCCTGCCCGAAATGTGGCGTGGCGATGGTGTTGAGAATGGCTGCAAAGGGCAAGAACGTAGGAAATAAGTTCTGGGGTTGTCCGACCTTTCCGAAGTGCCGGGGAACACTTCGGATTGGCGACTCGCATAGCATCGGGGCTCAAAGAGGGCCATCTTCGGGAAGACCTAACGACCAATCCAGCAGAGCCGCAATGGCTGACACCAAGGCTCCTGCGAACCGAGGCATTACTGAGCCCGACACCGATGAGCCTATTGCCATCGAAGAGACGAATTCACATGACCGCTACAGCGATAGGCGGCGGCGAGTGGATTGGGTTGATGGTACGTATGCCCGTGATGGGTGGACAGTTCGCATGGCGTCGGCGGGCGGTTCACTGAGGTCATTTCAAGAAGGCCAGGCCGGGCATTTGCTTGGCTGTTGGATCGCCCTGGAGAGTCGGGCAGGCGAGGGGACGACTACCAGGTTGTCGCCGCCAGCGACGGCGGCAGTCGGGTCGATGCTCAGGCTCCTGGCTCGGGGTGCCGTGCCTCCGATGCATCCTGACGCGGAGAAACTGCTGCTCGAATCCTGCGGTGCCGATCCGATACCAGACGACCGGGATTTCCTGGTCCCCGCCAGGGGGAAGTCAGAGTTTTTTGGCGGTATGTGCGATTCGGAGGATGAGGATCGGCTTGTTGAGTTGATTGAAGAACACCGACCGGGGGCGGCGATGTGGTTGATTCCGCAACCACCGCTCGACCTGCTCGCTGCCGCTGCCGGGGTAGACGCTGAGACTCAGGGCGAGCGCCGGTGCGACTTCCTTTTCTGCCCTCCTGGAGCGGCACCGGTCGTGTTCGAGGTCGATGGCGTCCAGCACGAGGAGGCGAAACTGGTTGACAAAGATCGGGGTCGTCTGCTGGAAAGAGCGGGGATTCCCTCCATACGGGTGCCGACATCGGAGCTTCGAGCCGGTCGCGGGCCAGGACTTGATGATGTGTTCCAGGTGGTTGCCGACGCTCGATTCGGTCGAACGGCCGACCGTCAAAACTGGCACCCAATGGTGTGGGGGCCGGTTCAGACCCATCGGCTGCTGCTTGCAGTTTGCGAGGCCATTAACGCCGGTTTCCTGTCTGGAGATCGCTGGGTGATTGATGTATCCGACCCGACTGGTCTGTCGCCAAAACTGATCGGCCCATACTTGGAAACGCTGGCAGCAGCGGCGGAGATTTGGAGCGCTGACAAGCTCGCCCCGCGGGTAGCGGTCTTTCGCCGGGGCAGCGCGGAGTTTGTCTATCGGAGACAAGGTGACAGCGAGTTCAGCTATGTGCTGGAAGAGGCCACGACCCGGAGCGAGCCTGCTGCGGTTCGAGTGTTGCTGGGGAGCCATTGGTCCCCATTCGAGCGGCTGCCCGACCCTATTGAACATGGGCCTCCCACGGTCGTGGTCCGCTCCACAGGAGTGCCGGCCCTGCCCCGAGACCCTGTTCCCCTCCGGGTGGACATCCCGCCTGCGGGCGGCGATCCAGCCCGATTGCGCTCGGCTCTGGAAGCGGTGATGAGAGCGGTGTTCGCCAAAGACTCGTTTCGGGTTGGCCAGTTCGAGGCGGTGACCACCATGCTTGCCGGACAGGACTGCGCTGTGCTGCTCCCCACAGGGGCTGGCAAGAGCATGATCTACCAGCTTGCCGGGCTGATCCTCCCTGGACGGTTGCTGGTGGTTGATCCAATCACATCGCTGATCGACGACCAGATCAGCGGGTTAGCCGCCCACGGGATCGACCGCGCCGTTGGCATAACCGCCCAGAACAGCAGAGACAGCCTCGGTCCTGCGGAAGACGCGTTTTTCCTTTTCGTGGCCCCAGAGCGGCTTCAGCGGCAGAAGTTCCGGGACATGCTGGCAGCATCGGCCCGGTCCAACCCGGTGAGCCTGGTAGTGGTTGATGAGGCCCACTGCGTGTCGGAGTGGGGCCACGACTTCCGAACCGCCTACCTGAACTTCGGCAGAACTGCCAGGAAGGTTTGCGACCAAGCGGGTTTCGGACCACCACCGGTCCTAGCGCTGACCGGCACCGCCTCGCGAGCCGTGCTGTCTGATGTGCTCTTTCAGCTGGGTATCTCCGGAGACGCACCGGACAGCATCATCAGCCCGGCGTCTTTTGACCGTTCAGAGATTTCCTACGAGGTGGTGGTAACCCGCCCGGAGTTGTCTGAGGCAACCCTGAAAGATGTGTTCCGGTCTCTGCCGCGGCACTTCGGCGAGCAGCCGTCGGCATTCCGAGAACTGGGGAAGCTGCCGGGGATTGTGTTCATACCCACCGTGAACGGCAAGCACCGGAGCATGGACCGAACGCTGAGTGCGGTCAATTCCGCTATTCCCACCGCAGTCGGATTCTCCACCACCCCTCCGAAGAGCCGCAAGAAAGGGGAATGGGACGCAGAGAGACTTCGCAACGCGGAAAGATTCAAGCGGGACGAGGCTGCGGCCATTGTGGCTACGAAGGCATTCGGCATGGGCATTGACAAGCCGAACATCAGGTGGATCGTGCATTTTGGCCTTCCTCAGTCAATTGAGGCCTTCTACCAGGAGGTGGGTCGAGCCGGACGCAACCGGCAGTCCGCGAGAAGCGTTCTGATTCTTACTGAGAACAGTCCGGCGCAGAGCAGAGAGCGGTTGGAACCGGGGCAGAGCCGACTGTCATCCAATCGAGGCGGGCCAAAGCTTCGAGACGACGATATTTCCACTGTGCTGTGGTTCCACAACAATGCGTTTCCCAGCGCGGAAGATGATGCTGAAGCCACCGTGCGGGTGTACGGCAAACTCTGTGAGAGCCTCAGCATCCCGCTCGGCGAATCCGAAGGCCATCGGAATAAATCAAAGCGGGCACTCCACCGGCTGGCGATTCTTGGGATTGTCGATGACTACTGCATTGAGGGATGGGGCAAGAGCGAGAAGGCGGTCGTCGTCATGTCGGATGCAGGCCCAGAGCAAATTGCTGAGAGCCTGCTCCGCTTTGTCGCCCGCTTCCAGCCGGGACAGGTCGAGGCGTTCCGGGGTCGTCTTCCTCGTCTTCCTGACGCTCTCAGTGCTGTTCGGGAGTGCAGCCGTATGCTCGCCGAGTTCGTCTACGAGACGATCGGCAAGGCTCGTCAGCGGAGCCTCTATGAGATGTGGGAGCTCGCCAGCATCGGACGGGACGACGGCGAACGAGTCCGTCAGGGCATTCTTGACTATCTGTCCGAAGGAGTCCCTTCAAGCACCGCTCAGCGCCTTGCCGAGCAGGCTGTGTTCGCTTACTCCGATTGGACAGAGGAATGGAAGTCGATCTCAAGTGAGGACGATGCCCGGCAGTGGAGAGCCGCGGCTGCCCGCTTGCTGGGGTCGTACCCCGATCACCCTGGTCTTCTTGCTTCTCGTGCTATTGCCGGAGTGCGTATCGGCGGGTCGGCGGATGACTTCGAAACAGGCTTGCGTCAGTCGATGGAAAGCGCGCTCGAACGGTATCGGGCCGACCCGGATGACGTAGAGCAAATGGCAATGCAGGTGCTGGAGTGGCTAGCGGCAACGCTTGAATCCGGTGATGAGTTGCTCGCGATGGCTGCTGCGGTCGTTGCGGCTACCCGTGCCTCGCTCCCAAGTTGCGATCAAGTGGATACGTGGCTTGACTCAAACTGGAAGCGAAGTCCTCACCTTGCTGTGTTCAAATTTGCTGAAGGCGTCGCGCTTGCCAACGAAATGGCTGACTTTGCCGCAGCCAGCGCTGTGGGCGCTGCCCAGTTAAACAGTAGTGACAACTGAAAGGAAAATGGGATGGCCGATACTGCCAACACGACAAACTCTTTCGATGCGTCTGCCCGTCGATTTGCCGATGCATCAGACATCCTCGAAGAGCTCCGCAACAAAGTGATTGCTCTCTCCGACTACCAAGAGCAACAGAGCCATGTCACAAGTGCACTGGACGGGTCTCGTGCTGCACTGCACACCGCGGTTGAAGCGCTCAGCCCTGTTGGTGAACTGGGCACGGAACTTCTCGCCTCGCTCAAAGCGGTCGTCGCTGCTGCCGAAACTGCCTTCGACCAAGGGACGGTCAAGGCCATTCGAGACGACGTTGCCGCTCTTAGCGAGGAAGTGGAATTGCTGCGAGATGGCATCCGCGCTGAACGGGACGAAGCCCGCCGAGAACTTTCAGAGTTGCGGGCCAAGGTGCAGTCGTTGCCAGAGCGCATGCGGAGCAAACACGGCCTGAACTGAGTCCCTCGTCGCTAGCTCTAGACCACATGGCCAGAGGGTAGGGCGTCAGCCGGCGAAAACGGCTTCGGTGGTGAAGGACATGCCGCCGTCTCCCTTCCCGTCGACCGCTCCGACACCTCCCGGTGCAGCCGCCCCGAGCGTACTCTCGTTTTTACCGCTGCCGGTCCCTCTTAGACCGAGCAGAACCTGTTACGAGAACTAGATTGAAGAGGCGCACGGCTATTTCGCATGTGTGGGTAGCCATCCATCTGGTGCCTCGATCAATTGCCCTGACGACGTAGTTACGGTTGTTGGCAAATGGCAAGATAGAATTGTAGCCCGAGAGATTCGCTTGTGTGCATGGGCCACTCTTTGCAATTCAAAGGAGTTTCGCTTTGGTGGGAAAGCCACCACGATCCGCTTCTCTGGAGTGCGTGAGCGAACTGATCCAATGGCTGGAGCCAAATCTCCATCACCAGATACCAAAATTGCAGTGTCAAACTTATCATCTTGAGCGTCTTCCAACAGGCGTACGGCGATATTGATATCAGTCTTCTTTTCTTCGCTTTGTTGCCACGTATTCCCACACGAGTAGCAGTGCATATTCTTTGATTGAAAGTACCCATAGTCGATGAAGACTCCTCCCAATCCTTCTATGGCGTCGATAAACCGCGACTGTCGCTCAGACCTTCTGGGATCATTGCGGATTCGAGTGGTGAAGTAGCGGACGAATTCGAGATTCTGGCCCTTCCGCATCTGTGATTTGCATACTGCGCGAAGGTCCAGCCAGCGTGAATTTCGCATACGGGCATCGATGAGTCCGTGATAGAGGTTGTAGCCGTCGATGTAGGCGACGACCCGATTGACAGTCATAGGAGTCCTAGACTAGCTACGGGGTGTGACACATTTGCCCAGGTTGTGGGCAGTTTTCAGGGGTCGGAAAAATTGTGGAGAATTGTCGCTACTGTGTGTACTATATGTCCTGTACCCCCCCGGGGTGAGTAGCCCCGGGCCGACGGCCCCGGCTCCGGTCGGGGCTTGTCTATTTTCTGGTGCTCAGAGGGGATGGCCTCAGCCGGCGAAAACGGCTTCGGTGGTGAAGGACATGCCTCCTTCTAGGGTTCTGCGCACGGGGCAGCGGCGGGCGATGTCCTCCAAACGGGCTCGCTGGTCGTCGTCGAATTCGCCTTCGATGAAGATCTGGCTGCGCACCCGGTCTACGTAGCCTGAGGCGTCGGCCTCGCAGTCGTCGCAATCTTGGGCATGAACCCGGTCGTGTTTGAATCGGGCCGAAATCGAGTGGAGCTTCCAACCTTTGCGCTGGCAGTACATCGACAGGGTGATGCAGGTGCAGGCCGCCACCGACGACATGAGGAGCTCATAGGGGTTGGGGGCAGTATCACCGCCCCCCAGGTCCTCAGGCTCGTCGGCGCCCCACACGTGCGAGCCGGTTCGGAGCTCCACTGAATAATCCTGGCCGGTCTCGACCTCGAGGTCGGCGGTTACGGTGGTCATGCTTCGACGCTAGCGCTAGCCGGCTAGCTTGCGGTTCTTGACCTTGGCCTTGATGTAGTCCCGGTTGGTCCAGGCGATGAAGTCGATGGGGATCTCCTTGGGGCAGGCCTCTTCGCACTCGCCGTGGTTGGTACACGAGCCGAAGAACTCCTCCATGGTCTCTACCATGGCCTCGGTGCGAGCCCACCGCTGGGCCTGGCCCTGGGGGAGCAGGTTTAGGTGCTGCACCTTGGCCGCGGTGAAAAGTTGGGCCGCGCTGTTGGGGCAGGCGGCCACGCAGGCCCCGCAGCCGATGCAGGCGGCGGCGTCGAAGGCGGTGTCGGCCGCCTCTTTGGGCACCGGGGTGAGGTTGGCGTCGGGGGCGGCGCCGGTGTTCACCGAGATGTAGCCACCGGAGGCGATGATGGCGTCCATGGCCCGGCGGTCCACCGCCAAGTCCCGCAGCACCGGGAACGACGTGGCCCGCCACGGCTCGATCACGATGTGGTCGCCGTCGCTGAAGCTGCGCATGTGGAGCTGGCAGGTGGCCGTGCCCTTCTGGGGGCCATGGGCCTGGCCGTTGATCATCAGCCCGCAGGTGCCGCAGATGCCCTCCCGGCAGTCGGACTCGAACACGATTGGCTCCTCGCCCGCCTCGATCAGCCGCTCGTTGACGATGTCGAGCATCTCCAAGAACGAGGCGTCGGTGCTGATGCCGCTGGCCTCATAGGTCACGAAACGGCCCTCGGCCTGCGGGCCGGGCTGGCGCCAAACCTGAAGCGTGAGGTTGATCTCAGAACTCACTTGTAGCTCCTCTGGGTCAACTCCACGTTCTCGAACTCCAGTTCCTCCCGGTGGCGGGTCTGGGGGGTGCCCTCGCCGTTCCACTCCCAGGCGGCGACATGGGTGAAGTTATCGTCGTCCCGCATGGCCTCGCCGTCGGTGGTTTGGTGCTCCTCCCGGAAGTGTCCGCCGCACGACTCCTCCCGGGCCAGGGCGTCTCGGGCCATTAGCTCGGCCAGCTCGAACAGGTCGGCCACCCGGCCGGCCTTCTCCAGCGACTGGTTTAGCGTGTCGGCTGAGCCCAGCACCCGCACATCGCGGTAGTACTCATCCCGCAGCGCGGGGATCTCCGAGATCGCCTTCTCCAAGCCGGTCTTGTTGCGGGCCATGCCGATGTAGTCCCACACCAGCTTGCCCAGCTCCCGGTGGTAGTGGTCCACCGAGCGGGTGCCCCCTATCGACAGCCAGCGGGTCATCTCATCGGCCACCGCCTGCTCGGCGTGGGCGAATACTGGCTCAGCGGTGCCCAGCACGGTGTCGCCCAAGAAATCGGACAGGTAGTTGCCGATGGTGTAGGGCAGGACGAAGTAGCCGTCGGCCAGCCCCTGCATGAGAGCGGAGGCGCCTAGGCGGTTGGCGCCGTGGTCGCTGAAGTTGGCCTCACCCAGCACGAACAGGCCGGGCACGTTGCTCATCAGCTCGTAGTCCACCCACAGCCCGCCCATGGTGTAGTGGGTGGCCGGGTAGATGCGCATGGGCACCGTATAGGGGTTCTCGCCGGTGATGCGCTCGTACATGTCGAACAGGTTGCCGTACTTGGCCCGGATCACCGCTTCACCGTCTCGGGCTACCGCACCGGCGAAGTCCAGGTATACGCCATTGCGCAGCGGCCCCACACCCCGGCCCTCGTCCACCACACCCTTGGCGTTGCGGGAGGCCACGTCGCGGGGCACCAGATTGCCGAAGGCGGGGTACTTGCGCTCCAAGAAGTAGTCCCGGTCGGCGTCGGGGATATCGTGGGGACCACGAGCGTCGTCGTGGGCTTGGGGCACCCAGATGCGCCCGTCGTTGCGCAGCGACTCCGACATCAGGGTCAGCTTCGACTGGAAGTCATCGCTGGCCGGGATGCAGGTGGGGTGGATCTGGGTGTAGCACGGGTTGGCAAACAGCGCGCCCTTGCGGTGGGCCCGCCACGCCGCGGTGACGTTGCACATCTTGGCGTTGGTCGACAGGAAGTACACGTTGCCGTAACCGCCGGTGGCCATCACCACGGCGTGGGCCGAGTGCGAAACTATCTCGCCGGTAATGAGGTCGCGGGTGACCACGCCCACGGCCCGGCCCTCGTGCATCACCAGCTCCAGCATCTCTGAGCGGGTGTGCAGCTCCACCGTGCCGGCGGCAACCTGGCGCATCAGCGCCGAGTACGCCCCCAGTAAAAGCTGCTGGCCGGTCTGGCCCCGGGCATAGAAGGTGCGCGACACCTGGGCGCCGCCGAAAGAGCGGTTGTCGAGCAGGCCGCCGTATTCCCGGGCGAAGGGCACGCCCTGGGCGGTGGCCTGGTCGATGATGTCCACCGACACCTCGGCCAAGCGGTACACGTTGGCCTCCCGGGCCCGGTAGTCGCCTCCCTTGATGGTGTCGTAGAACAGGCGGTAGACGCTGTCGCCGTCGTTCTGGTAGTTCTTGGCCGCGTTGATGCCGCCCTGGGCGGCGATGCTGTGGGCCCGGCGGGGGGAGTCGTGGTAGGTGAGCACCTTGACCCGGTAGCCCAACTCGCCCAGCGATGCCGCGGCCGATGCCCCGGCCAGTCCCGAGCCCACCACGATCACGTCGAAGCGGCGCTTGTTGTTGGGGTTCACCAGCCGCATGGAGAACTTGTGGTCGGTCCACTTGCTCTCCAGCGATCCGGACGGAATGCGGGCATCGAGCGAGCCGAGCATCAGCCTTCCTCCCCCTCAGCAGCCTCGTGCTGCTGGAGTTGCTCCACGATCGAGCGGCCGTTGTCGTCGATCACGCCGGCCTGCACGAAGATCGGAAAGCTAAGGTTGCCCACCAGGATGATCCCGGCCAGCCCGGCGGCCAGGTAGCGGCGCAGGTGGTTGTAGCGGGGGCTGTTGACCCCCAGGCTCTGGAACATGCTCCAGGTGCCGTGGAATATATGAACGGCCAGAGCCGTGTTGGCCACGATGTACAAGATCGCCACCGGGATGCTGCTCAGGCTCTCCGACACGTTGTGGTAGGGGTCGCCCCGCACGAAGTCGGGGTTGAACCACCCCCAGGTGAGATCGGCCAGGTGGTAGAAGAGGTACAGCCCGATGATGGGGCCGGTCCACCGCATGGTGCGAGAGGCGAAGTTGGCCGCGATGTAGTTCCGGCCGCCGGGGTAGCGCTGGTCGGCGGCCATGCTCATCCGGCTAAGGGAATAGGCCGAGTGGATGTGCAGGCCGAAGGCGGCGATCAACCCGAAGCGCATGGCCCACAGCAGCCAAGTGCGGGGGACGATCTTGGTGCCCAGGTCCCGTAGCGTCTCGGCATACTCGTGAATCTCCAGCGGCCCTTCATACAGGTGGAGGTTGCCGATCATGTGGACCACGATGAAGCCCAGCAAGGCGGCCCCGGTTAGGCCCATAACCCATTTCTTGCCCACCGCAGTCTGGTAGATGCTGAGCGGCCATGGAAGCCTCACCCTGGGCCCCGACCGCACCGGCGGCGGCGTGCTCACTCTCGAAATGGTCTGGGCCATCAACCGCCGACGGTACCGGCGCCCCACTCCTGCCGACTAGCCGAACCGGGGCTTGGTTGCGGACAGGCTTGGGGTGAGCGCGTCGCAGAGCCGATTTTCGTTGACATCCGAAAACCAGATGTCTAAGTTCGCCTCATGGATACACCAAGACTTGGAGGTGTCACCCTTGTGGGCGTCAACGACTTCAAGCGCGATTCCCACGCGGCCAAGTACGTGGTCGAATTGGATTGCCGCCCCGAGGCCACTGAGCGGCTTTTTTGGCTGCTCAATGAGCCTGCTAACGAGCAGCGGCTGGAGGACGCGGAAATGAACGGCATGCCTGCGCTCGCCGGAGTTGCCCGCATACTTGAAGACGACCTGGTTATAGGTGAAGTCCTCGATACCGACCCGGCCAGCCTCCGCTTCCGCCAAGCCGTCGGCGTGGCCATCAAGCTGAAGATGGCCAAGCTCGGCTGGCAGACCACCGGCAAGAAGGGGGCCGTCAGGGGTTCCCGCCACTTCACCAAAGCCGAGCGTTACGCCCAAGAGCAACTCGATGAAGATGCCCGCCGAGACCGCGCCCTAGCTGCTCTCGAAGCCATCATGCATATCGGCGACCAACAGGAGCATGAGGAATCCGGGCGCTATCTGATGGAGGCCCTCGCGGAGACGCGCCGCGCCGAGGGTCGTCCCTTCTAGCCAGATCTTCTGGTGCTGCTAATTCTGGACAGCAGCCCTCTGGGGTTGTTGAGCAACCCCAAGATGAACAGGCTCACCCGACAGGTTCGCGAATGGGTTTTGGGTCACCAGAGAGCCGGGAACCTGCTGGCCGTACCCGAAATAGCCGATTATGAAATACGACGAGAGCTATTGCGTGCCGGCAAGCAACACAGCATCGCTCGACTCGACGAACTCTGCGTTGGCCTCGAGTACTTGCCATTGACCACGAGGGTGATGCACGACGCCGCTTCGCTGTGGGCTGTTGCCCGCAATGCCGGCCGCCCCACCGCTCACCCTCATGCCCTAGACGGGGACGTGATCCTCGCCGCCCAAGCCAGAATCGCCCAGGCTGCCTATGTCCACAAGACAGTGGTAGCAACCACCAACGTCGAACACCTCGCCCGCTACACCGACGCCCGCCTCTGGTCCGACATCTGAACTGGGGCCTGAAACGCCCAGCTCGACTTCAGCATCCTGTTACCGCCGATGGCCTTGGGCTTAATTTACCCAGGAGACGCCTTCTGGAAGATTAGTCCTCCAACTCCAGCAGACGGCTTGGCCTTCGTTAGTACGGGCGCACGCGTGAGTGGCGCCCGCTGCGATGGAGCTGTAGGTGCCGTCCGGCGGGCCTGCCGCGGGTCCGACTTTTCCCCAGTAGGTGATGGTGCCGTTGTTACGTAACGCGCATGAGTGGCTGTGGCCAACTGTGATGGCTGTGAAGGCGTCTGCTGGGGACTGGGCTATGTCGTTGGCGGGTGGGGTTGGGGTGTCGTCGAACTGCTAGCCCAGGACGCGGATAGGACCGGGGTATTGCCCGACTACCGCGTCGGCGGTCAGCAGCGTCAGCGCCTCGGCGTGGGCTTGGGCGATCAAGAGTCGATCGAAGGGGTCGTTGTGGATGGGGGGCAGGGTGTCCACGGCCACGGCATGGGTTCCGGTTATCGCCAACTCCATGTACCCGTTGTTGCGCAATCCCTGGCGCAACAAGCGAGGGTCGACGTTGAAGTCGGCCCGACCCAGCCCGTTCTTGATCGCGACCTCCCAAAGCGACGCCGCGCTGAAGTACAGCTCTGAAGACGGATCTTCGATCAGAGCCCGAGCGTCGTCGGGAAGGCGCTCAGGCATTCCTGCGGCCCACAGCAAGATGTGGGTATCCAACAGGAAGCTCACGCATCTCCTTCAAAGAGGGCTTGGAGTTTGGATCCGCCCATTTTGTCGAAGTCCTCCGGCACGGAAATGTCGGGCAGGAATCCTGTTCGGCACATGGCACCCGGCTCTGGCATCTCCAGCGAGGTAACCATGACCAGCGGAGTCCCCGCACGGGCGATGATAAACGGCTCGCCATGAACCGCTCCCTCAACGAGTTTTGAGAGGTGGGTCTTGGCCTCATGCATATTGACCACCCGCATCGCGGCCTCCATTTAGCTTAGTTCAGTAAACTAAGTCTATTCGCCGAATAGCGCGAGCACAACCATTCCCGGTTGCGAACTGATCCATCGGCTAGCCGAAAATCTCCGCGTCGTAGCGGTTGGCGGCTTCGACGGGGCCGGTTAGGCGCAGGTGGAGGGCGGCGGGGCCGGAGGCGTCGGGGACCCGCCAGTGCAGGGTTCCCACCAAAACGCACTCGTCGCTGCCCACCTCTCCGACCCAACTCCAGGTCTGGCTGCTGCCGGGCCATTCCAAGGTGGCCTCGACTTGCAGTCCGACCACAGGGTCTCGGGCGTCGCTTATCACGTGAACGCCGATCGAATACTCATCGCCGGGGGTCAGTCCGGCGGGCAGCCGGTCGGCCACCACGATGACCGGCTGGCAGGCTTTGGCCAACGCCTCGTAGGCCGGCTTGAGCCAGCGCTGCCAGTCGAGCAGCGCAGTGGACACGGCGGGGTGGGAGTCGGCGAAGAAGTGCTGGCAGAATCCGCCGACTGGACGGTATTTGAGCCGTCGCAGGGTTTCGATGTGCCGTCGCACCACCATGGCCTGATAGGCCCAAGCCGCCCCCTGCCACCCCTCCAGGGTGATGTGGTCGCGCGGCGGGACGTGGCGATACATGGCCGCGGCATTCAAGCCGTGGGTGCGGGCCAGTAGGGCCCAGTCGAGGTCGGGCCACGATTGAGAGCTGAGCAGCGGCATTTCCTGGGGCGGCGACTGGGCGCCGAACTGCGACACGAACCGAACCGCCCGCGGCCAGCGAGCGGCGAATTGCTCCAGGTCCCGCTCGTTGCCCTCCTTCCAGCCCAGCCAGAGATGGGTGTCGGTCCCATCCAGGCGGGGGAGGTGGGGGAGCACGCCCGAATAGGCCACCGCTGGCCGGGTGGGATCGCGCCGCTCAAGCTCTCGTTTGACGCTCCGGTCCAGCACTGAGAGGTTCCAGCTGGGCCGCTGGTGAGAAGCCAATCGTCGGGCGATGCCCTGTTGGCTCGAAGGATCGGCGCTGTCGCCCAATGGATCCACATGGCCACACCACAAGATCACGCTGGGATGGGTGCCCACCGCCCCCACGGCGGCTCGAGCGCAATCGGTGGCCGCGCTCCGGTTGCCTCGGGGAAACGGCCCAACCAGCGGGAGGTCTTGCCAGATCATCATTCCGGCCTCATCGGCCGCGTCGTACAGCGCGGGCGGAGCCACATGGCCGTACATCCTGATCAGGTTCAGTCCCGCCTCTTTGGCCAACTCCACATCGCGGCGCAGACCGGCCTCATCTGCCTCGGCCCACCACGGCGTGGCCGGCCCGAAGCTGGTGCCCTTCAAGAACATCCGCACCCCGTTCACGGAGAACTGCCAGTTGTCCATCTGCACCGCCCGCAGCCCGGTGCGGACCCGGCGCCGGTCGCTGAGGCCACCCTGGGTCGTGCCCACCTCCACCGTGACGTCGTAGAAGGGCTGGTCCCCCAGCTCGTGGGGCCACCACCGCCGGGGTTCGGGCACCTCCACCCTCCACTCTACGTGGTTGAGCCCCGCGGCCAACACATGATCGCCGGAGTGCTCCACTTTCCCGACAGCGGTGTGCAACCGCACCAATCCCGCCCGGGCCGCATCCAAGTCGGCTTGAAGGGCCACCACCGCCCGCCGATCGGTGGCGCTCTCGGTGCCCACCCGCAGATCCAAGATGCGGACATCGCCGGTGCTGTCCACCCTGACCGGTGCCCACAACCCACCGGAGTTGCCTGGGGGCAACAGCTCTGGCGCCTGTCCCAGCGATCCCAGCATGTGACCAGATGAGATGTCCGACGAGCGCGCCGGGCACGAAAGCTCCAAGGCCAAGAGGTGCCCCCGGCGTCCGGCCATGGCCTCGGTCACATCGAACTGGTGGGCCATGAAGTAGCCCTCAACGTCGCCCAGATAGCTCCCGTTCAGCCACACGTCGGCCTGATACAGCAGCCCCTCGAATACCAGCCACCGCCGTTCCCCCGCCGCCGGAGGCTGCTGGTTGAACCGATGCCGATACCGCACCGAGGTTGCCTCAGCCAGCTCGGATACTCGCCCCCAGTGCCCAGGCACCTCAACCTGAACCCACCCAGAGTCGTCAAACCCCAAATCGGGAAACCCCAAAACCGCCCCACCTCCCGCCGAGGCCACCCATTTCCCACCTAGGTCCACTTGCCTAATCTATGGGCTAGGTTGCTCTCTTATGTCACAGCCCACCACCCTCGGCGAGCTCAAGTCATCTGGCTGGCAGTCCGTCTCCGTCAAACAAGAAATACGCCGCAACGCGATTCAGCGCATTCGAGCCGGCGAGAGTCTGTTCCCCGGTATCTGGGGCTACGAGGACACCGTCATCCCCCATCTGGAGACGGCCCTGCTGGCCGGCCACGACATCATCTTCCTGGGCGAGCGAGGCCAGGCCAAGACCCGGATGATCCGCCTCGTGCTCGAACTGCTCGACGAGTGGATTCCGATTGTGGCTGGCTCCGAGGTGAACGACGACCCCGACAATCCGGTGTCTAAGCACGCCAAAGACCTGATTGCCGCCGAGGGCGACAAAACGCCGATCTCGTGGGTCCACCGCAGCGAGCGCTATGGAGAGAAGCTGGCCACCCCCGACACCTCCATCGCCGACCTCATCGGCGAGGTGGACCCCATCAAGGTGGCCGAGGGCCGCTACCTGTCCGACGAGCTCACCATCCACTACGGCCTGGTGCCACGCACCAACCGGGGGGTGTTCGCCATCAACGAGCTTCCCGACCTGGCCGAGCGCATCCAGGTGGGCCTACTCAACGTGTTGGAGGAGCGGGACGTGCAGATCAGGGGCCACAAGATTCGCCTGCCTCTCGATATCTTGTTGTTCGCGTCAGCCAACCCTGAGGACTACACCAACCGAGGCCGTATCATCACCCCGCTGAAGGACCGCTTCGGCGCCCAGGTCCGCACCCACTACCCCACCGACATCGACATCGAGATGGACATCACCGAGCAGGAGGCCACGATGCCCGAGGCCGACCTGCCGGTGGTAATGCCCGACTTCATGAGCGAAGTGCTGGTGTATCTCAGCCAGCTGGCTCGCCAGAGCCCTCACATCAATCAACGTTCTGGGGTGTCGGTGCGGTTGACCGTGTCCAACTACGAGACCCTGGCCGCCGCCGCCATCCGGCGGGCCCTTCGCTCCGGCGAGGCCACTGCGGTCCCTCGGGTTACCGACTTGGACGCGCTCGACCCGTCTACTTTGGGCAAGATCGAGATTGAGACCATCGACGACGGCCGAGATGGCGAGATCGTGGGCACCCTTCGCAAGGAGGCCGTCCGCCAGGCCTTCAAGGACGCAGTCGACCACGAGCAGCAGCAGGAGGTGGTCGAGGCCTTCGAAGAGGGTCGGGTGGTCAACGCGGGAGACGACGTCTCCTCGACCGACTATGCCGCACTCGTTGATGAGGTACCCGCTTTCGCCAGCGCGCTGGCCGCGTTGGGCTACGAGCCGGGCGATCTGGAGAATCCGGCGTTGGTGGCCAGCGGCATCGAGTTCGTGCTGGAGGGCCTCCACCTGTCCAAGCGCCTCAACAAGGAGTCCCTGGCCGGCGCGGCCGTCTACCGGGGCAGGACCTAGTGGTGTGTCGTGGGTTTATTCGCTCGTGTCCTGCTAGGCATCGACGCCCCTCGCTGCGTTGCTCCTCCTTGCCGTACGCTCTGAGTATGGCTGCGTCGGTGCGCCTTGCGAGGAACGCCGCTGCCGTCGCAATCCACGGCGCTAAACCCACGACACACCACTAGCCGGCTTCTGTTCCCCGGATGCGTTCCCGCATCGTGAAAGCGGCGTCTTTGGGATTGCGGTCCCGGTCGAATAGGCCGCGGGCGGAGGTTGGACCCAGGTGCCATTGGTAGCCGTCTACCGCGGTGTCGGTGAAGAACCCCACGAGGTTGATGCCGTCGTCCCTGGCGGCTTCGATCTGATCCAGCGTCCGTCCTAGGAGCTGATCGCGCCACGTCTCATCAGTGGTGGACACGCCGGTTCCGGCTACCGCTAGAGGCTTGTCTCCCAGCATGTCGGCTAGGCGGGCCAGGACCCGGCCCAACTCCTCGGGCTCGGGGGCCAAGCCGGAGTCGTCGCATCGGGCGGCAGGGGGGTACGGGCCAAGGCGGCCGTGGCGGTCTACCGACATCGGGGCGTCGAAGTTCACCCCCACCATGTCGAACGACTCCCGGAACTCCTCGCGGGCAACAATCGGGCGGTCGGGCACGGTGATCTCCCCGTCAGTCAGCGCCGAGATCCAACTCTGCCACAACAGGCGGTCCCACCATCCCTGCCAGCCGAGGGTGTCAGCCCGTAGATCGGCCGCGAAAACGGTGTGGAGCCCGAACACTCCCATCACCGGCTGACTTCCGCTGCGGAGCAGGCGGCAGGCCTCGAACATGGCCTCCAGCCCATGCTGGGCCGCCTCCACGCCGGCGGCCACACTGCGCCGTCCGGGGGGCCGCTGGCCCAAGATCCGGTTGCGGACTGCCCAGCCCACCGGATCTTCCACCGGCACCCACCCGACCACCCGGTCGGAGAACCATTCACCGCACCGGTCCACCCATCGGGCCCACTTCAGGGTTCGCCCCTGACGAGTGCTCCAGCCACCCTCGTCGTCGACAAACCAACCGGGAAGCGTGGTATTCTGGAGTACCAGCCACGTCCGCAGTCCGACCTCGCGGGCCGCGGCCAGCACATCCAGGTACCGGTCGACGGCGTCGTGGTCCAGCTTGTCGGGCTCGGGCTCGATGCGGGCCCATTCCACCGGAAGCCGGCAATCGGTGAATCCCCATTCGGCCAGCATCTCGAGGTCGGCTCGGAAGTCGATGCCGAAGCCATTCCCCTCGCCTGACCGGGAGGCACGGCCCTCCCGCTCCCACACCGACCAGTCGGCGGCGGGGGCCACTCCTTCCAGTGCCACCGAGTCTGCGGTCCACCCCCAGGCGAATTCGCCATGAGAATTGCCAGTGCCCCCGGCTGGTCCCCCAGAGAATTCGCCGCTCCCGGTATCGCTGCTGCTTCCCACTTCATTCAGAGTAGGTTGGCGGGATGCTTCGGAGATGGCGAAGGGCCCGCCGTCGGTCCGCACACCGGGTGGCCTACTCCCGCTGGGACGGCACCCAGACCGGATTCGACTTCTCCACCTCCGACCTGTTCTCCCAGATGAACGACGACCTGCTCTACCACGGCGATGTGAACGCCGCCCTTCGCCGGCTCCTCCAACAGGGATTCGAGGTCGACGGCCAGCGGGTCCAGGGTCTTCGGGAGATGATGGAGCAACTCCGCCGCAAGCGCCAGGAACGGTTGGAACAGCACGATTTGGGCGGGGTGTACGACGACATCGCCCAAGAGCTGCGCGACGTGGTTGACATGGAGCGCGACGCGCTGGACGACCTTGCCGCCACCGCGACCGAATCAGGCGACGAGCGCCGCGCGGCCATCACCACCGAGACCGTGGCCCAGCGCCAGTTCCAGCTCGACATGCTGCCCCCCGATCTGGCCGGCCAGATCAAGGAGCTGGAGAACTACCAGTTCACCTCTACGGAGGCCCAGCAGCGGTTTGACGACTTGGTGGAGCAACTCCGCCAACAGCTCATGCAGAACTACGTCAACCAGATGACCGACGGGATGAACAACCTCTCCCCCGAAGACCTGGCCCGGGCCAAGGACATGATGGCCGAGCTGAACAGCCTGCTGGAGAAGCGCCAGATGGCCGACGAGCAGCTTCCCGCCAACATCGACGACCCGGCAGAGCGCAACCGGATGCTGGACGAGCGCCTCCAGGCCGATTTCGACAGCTTCATGGAGCGCTTCGGCGATTTCTTCCCTGAGAACCCCCATACGCTGAGCGAGCTGCTGGAGGTCATGGCCCGGCGCATGGCGGCCATGTCGGCCATGATGGCGTCGATGACGCCCGAGCAGCGGGCGCAGCTCCAGGGCCTGGCCGAGCAGCTCTTGCAGGACATGGACCTGCGCTGGCAGGTGGATCAGCTGTCCCAGAATCTCCAGGCCATGTTCCCCGACGCCGGCTGGGACCAGTCGTACGACTTCAGCGGGGCCGATCCGCTCGACTTCGCCTCAGCCGCCCAGATGATGCAGGAACTGGGCGACTTGGACCAGCTCGACAACCTGCTGCGGGGGGCCAACAACCCCGGTGCGCTGGCTGAAGTAGACATCGACCGGGCTCGAGAGCTGCTGGGCGATGAGGCGGCCCAGAGCCTCGATCAGATGGCCGAACTGGCCAAGCTGCTGGAAGAGGCCGGATTGATCGAGAATCGGGAGGGCCGCCTGGAGCTCACCCCCCGGGCCATTCGCCAGATCGGCCAGAACGCTTTGTCAGACCTGTTCAAGAAACTCCAGCAAGACCGGATTGGCCAGCACGCCATGGAGATGTTCGGGGGCGGTCACGAGCGGGAGTACCATACCAAGCCCTACGAGTTCGGCGACCCCTTCAACCTGGACATCGAACGGACTATCCGAAACGCCATCCAGCGCACCGGGGGAGGCACCCCGGTGGAGCTGACACCCGATGACTTCGAGGTGGAGCGCACCGAGAACATCGTGAGGTCGTCCACCGTGTTGATGCTCGACCTTTCGCTGTCGATGCCGATGAGGGACAACTTCCTACCGGCCAAGAAGGTGGCCATGGCCCTGCACTCTCTGATCAGCTCGCAGTATCCCCGGGACTTCTTGGGCATCGTGGGTTTCAGCGAGGTCGCCCGTGAGGTCAAGCCCGAGCAGCTACCCGAGGTGTCATGGGATTTCGTGTACGGCACCAACATGCAGCACGGGTTCATGCTGGCCCGCCAGATGCTGGCCCGTCACAGCGGCACCAAGCAGATCATCATGGTTACCGACGGCGAGCCCACCGCCCATGTGGACGAGGACGGACGGCCCTTCTTCTCCTACCCGCCAGCGAGGGCGACGGTGGAGAAGACCCTGGAGCAGGTAATGCGGGCCACACGTGAGGGCATTCGCATTAACACCTTCATGTTGGACGCCACCTCCTACCTCACCAACTTCATCGAGCAGATCTCCAAAATGAACGGAGGTCGGGCCTTCTTCACCACCCCGGAGACCCTGGGCGACTACGTACTGGTCGACTTCGTGGAGCACAAGCGCAAGCTGCTGGGCGGTCGCCGCCACTGAGGCGGCCCCCGAGGTTCTTTTCGCGGGAGAAATTTCCTCTTGCGTTTGGCGCGTTTCCATGTCAAGGTTACGTTGTTGAAATTACAAGCACGTTGTTTGCTATCCGAGCGCTGAGCAGGCCAGAGGACGGAGACGACGGGCGGGGGACGACTTATTTCATGTCCAGGAGGGCACTATGAGACTCGTAGAGACAACTACGAAGCCGCCGCAGACAGGTGAGGATGGCCGGACCTGGCAAGCTCTGGCCAACTGCCTGGGGGTGGACCCCGATCTGTTCTTCCCAGAGAGGGGGGCATCCACCCGTGAGGCCAAGGAGGTTTGCCGGGCCTGCGTGGTGCGCGAGGAGTGCCTGGAGTACGCCATCGTGAACGGTGAGAAGTTCGGGATCTGGGGTGGCATGAGCGAGAGAGAGCGGCGGCGGGTCCGCCGAGCCCGGGGACTCACCCGAGTGCGGGAACCGATCACCGCGGTGGCTGACACCTCTGGCGCCTAGTCTCCTCCCCCTGACGCAAACAGAGCGGTTTCGGGGTAGCCTGAGTTCATGAATCTCGGTGCAACGGAGTTGATCATCGTCTTGGTCATCTTGCTGGTGCTGTTCGGCGGGGCCAAGCTACCCAAACTGGCCCGCTCGCTGGGCCGAGCCCAAAAAGAGTTCAAAGAAGGCGTGACCGAGGGTTCAAAGGTTGAAGAGAATACCGACGAGAAGCCCAAAGAGGCATAGCATCACCCCCTGATGTCTGTAGCTACCTCTGAAGAATTGGTCATGTCTTTGGCCACGATGTCCGTCAATCCGTTCGAGCTGACCTTCGATCATTTGGAAACATCGCTGGTTGCGACGGCCGATGCGGGTTATACCGGCATCAGCGTTTGGCCCTTCGTCCTGGGAATGGCCGGCGTCGACGCCACTTGGCTGGCTGACCGATTGGAAGAGCTTCAGCTGACCCATCCCGTGGCTGAAGCGGCCTTCGGCTGGCTGAACTCTGATCGCGATGCGGCCGCTGCTGAAGTGGCCAATCTGAGTGAATACGCCACCGCAGTGGGCAGCCGGGAATTGGTGGCGGTCACCATGGAATCGACATTGCCCCCCATGGACGAGGTGGCCGCCTGCTTCAAGACCCTTTGTCAGACTGCCGGTGACGCTGGATTGCAGGTAAGCATGGAGTTCTTGCCCTGGACCGGCATCGCTGACCTGGCCACCGCGTGGGAGATCTTGCAGCGGGCCGACTGCGACAACAGCGGCATCATGGTCGATACGTGGCACTGGTTCCGCCAGCCCGGCGGCCCCAAGCCCGACCTGCTGCGCCAAATACCCGCCGAGAAGCTGCGGGTGGTTCAACTCTGCGACGCCGCCGCCGAACTCCCCGACGATATGGACATTGCCACCGAGACCATGACCTCTCGCCTGCTCCCCGGCGAGGGTGCGGTCGACTTCGCTGAGGTCTTGGGCATCATCACTGGTTCCGGCGCCACCCCCATCTGGTTCCCCGAGGTCTTCAGCAGCACCCAGGCCGAGGCCGGCCCCCAGACCATGGCCCCCCAAGTGCTGGCTGCCTGTCGCTCAGTAATGGCGTAGCGACGTCGATCCCTCAATCGAAGGTCGCGGTCAGGCCGCGGCTTGGCGCAGCAACCGGCGGCGTTGGCGCTCGGAGCTCCCGCCCCACACGCCGTGCTTGATCCGGTTGCACAGGGCGTACGCCAGGCAGGCCTCCTGCACCAGACACTCGTGGCAGATTCTCTTGGCCTTCTCCACCCCCAGCCCATCGCTGGGGAAGAAGACGTCGGGCGACTCGTCTACGCACTTGCCGTAAGCCATCCAGCTCTCGCTCATGGGACCTCCATCGGTTACATGCCCCCGCATGTATGACGCCCCACCGCAGCCAAAAGTTCCCTCGTGATGAGAAAATCAAGAGCTATCGGCCGTCCGGTGGCTCATCATAGCGGTGAGGCGTGCATTCGGGATATCGCCCCGAAGCGGCTAGACTGTCACGGCCCCAATTCCCACAGGAGCAACGCGATGACAGACACCATGGAAGCCCCGCCTGAGCCGCCAGCCGGACACGTCAAAGTGGTTTATATGGGTCCGGTGGCGCCCCACTGGGACTTCATGTCTGATTTTGGCGATTCGGGAGTCATTGAGCAGTTCAGGGTCCGGGCCGAAGCCCGCTTGTTGCTGCTTCCCCCCCACGATCCGCAGTTCCGCCGGAACCGGGAGCGGATCAACCGGGACGCCGAGCGGGAGAATCTGCTCATCGACTGGGACTTGGGGTACGACGAAGAAGAAGAGGAGGCCGAGACCGACGAGGGGTAGGCGCGAAAGCTGGTCAACATGACATTGGAATCCATCGACATCGAAGCCGAGTCAGGGCGATTCATCAATCGCGAGCTGTCTTGGTTGGATTTCAACAGCCGAGTGCTGGCCCAGGCCGAGGATCCGTCGGTACCCCTTCTGGAGCGAGTCAAGTTCTGTGGCATCTGGTTCTCCAACCTCGATGAGTTCTTCCAGGTTCGGGTGGCCGGTCTCAAAGACCAACTAGCCGGCCAGTTCACCGGCACCACCCCCGACGGCCGCACGGCCGTCCAGCAGCTCCATGAGATCCGCATCGAAGTGGACAACCAGATGGACCGGGCCGCTCAGTGCCTGAGCGGTCTAACCGTCGAGATGGCCGATGCCGGCATCGAGATCCTCAACTGGGACGACTTGGACGACGAGGACCGCAAGTTCCTCTCCGGGGAATTCGACGATCGCATCTACCCGGTTCTGACCCCGCTCGCAGTTGACCTAGGTCATCCGTTTCCCTACATATCCAACCTGTCTCTGAGCCTGGGCGTGCTGATGATCGACCCGGCCGACGGCCATCAGCGGTTTGCCCGCCTCAAGGTGCCGGCAACCTTCGGCCGTTTCCTCCAACTCCACGACGAGAATCGGTTCGTCCCCGTCGAGCAGGTGGTGGCCGCTCACCTCCCAACGCTGTTCCCCGGAATGGAGATCACCGAGACGGTGGCCTTCCGGGTCACCCGCAATGCCGACTTGGCCGTGGACGAGGGCGAGGCCCAAGACCTGCTGGCCGCAGTGGAAGTGGAGCTGCGCCGCCGCCGGTTCCGCAGCGTGGTCCGCCTGGAGGTGGAGCACTTGGTGTCCTCGGAGATCCGCAACCTGCTCATCGAGGAACTCGATATCGAACGCGACGACGTCTACGAGGTGGACACCCTGCTGGAGATGTCCAGCCTGTGGGACCTGTTCGCCGTGGACCGTCCCGATCTCAAGAACCCGGCGTGGAAGTCAGTGAATCCCCTGCCCTCAAAAGCACCGGGCGACCAGCCGATTGATTTGTTCGCCCGTATCCGCGAGAGCGACATATTGGTCCACCATCCCTATGACTCTTTCACCGCCACCGTGCAGGAGTTCATCTGGCAAGCGGCCAACGACCCCAAGGTCTTGGCCATCAAGCTCACCTTGTACCGAACCTCGGGTGACAGTCCGATCGTGCGGTCGCTCATTCGAGCGGCGGAGAGCGGCAAGCAGGTGGCGGTGGTCGTCGAGCTCAAGGCCCGCTTCGACGAAGAGGCCAACATCGAATGGGCCCGCCGCCTTGAGCAAGCCGGCGTCCACGTGGCTTACGGCCTGGTCGGACTCAAAGTTCACGCCAAAACCTGTCTGGTGGTGCGGGAGGAGGCCGACGGGGTCCGCCGCTACTGTCACATCGGAACCGGCAACTACAACTCCATTACCGCCCGGGTGTACACCGACCTGGGGCTGTTTACCGCCGACCCCGAGGTCGGCGTCGATCTGACCCAATTGTTCAACTCCCTGACCGGCTATGGACGGGATATCCAGTTCCGCCGGCTGGTGCCCGCACCCCAAGGCCTGCGTCCGACGTTGACGGAGCTGATCCGCAACGAGGCGGCCCGCGGCCCCGAGGGCCGGATCATCATGAAGATGAACAGCCTGGCCGATGCCGAGATGGTCGAAGCCCTTTATGAGGCCTCCCAGGCCGGAGTGGAAGTCGATCTGATCGTGCGGGCCATTTGCTGTTTGCGCCCCGGGGTGCCGGGCATGTCCGACACCATTCGAGTCCGCTCGCTCATCGGGCGGTACTTGGAGCACAGCCGCGTCTATTACTTCGGCAACGGCGAGGACATTGGCACCCCGGCCTACTACATCGGCTCGGCCGACCTCATGCCTCGCAACCTCAACCGCCGAATTGAGGCCCTAGTGGCGGTGGTCAATCCAAGCTTGCGCCAGCGGCTCGACCAGGTGCTCGAGATCAACCTCGCTGACGACTCGCTGGCCTGGGATCTGATGTTCGACGGCTCCTGGCGGCGGGTCGAGAACTGCACCGGCTTCGAGGCCCATACCGCATTCGAGCGGGTAGCCCTGGCCGCCACGAGCTGACAGAGCGTTACTTATGTATCCGGGGTATCCGCATTTTCAGCGCGTTCAAGCCCTACCGTATTATTCCGTGCGATTCGGAACAGTAGCGGTCATCCTCGGCGGCGGCGGGCTTGTCACCCGGCACAACGATGGCGAGTTGGAAGTTTTGTTAGTTCATCGGCCCAAGCATCTTGACTGGTCGCTGCCCGCGGGCAAACTGGACCCGGGAGAGACCCTGGCCGAATGCGCACTGCGCGAGGTGTACGAGGAGACGGGCTACGTCTGCGAGTTGGGTCGTGATCTGGGCATGGTGGACTACGTCGATCGCCGAGGCCGGACCCGTCAGGTCCACTACTGGGAGATGGATGCCGTCACCGGCAGCTTCACTCCCTCTGCCGAGGTGGACGCCATCGCCTGGGTGCCGTTGGTCGAGTCCCTCAACTACTTCTCCAACGAACGCGATCTCAAGATGGTGAGCGCGTTCTTGGCCTTGGTGGGCGCGAGCGCCCTGGCCTAACCGCGGCCGCTCCAAAACTTCCTTACCTGTTCACCTTCCGTTCAGACGGTCGCGGCAGGGCGGAAACCCGCCCTGCCTACATTTGTGGCTGATCTATTGCGCCAATCGGCGTGCAGTCAAGGAGGACATGTGAGGCTACAAAGATTGCTCGTTTTTGTCGTCGGGCTATTGGCAGCGTTCGCTCTCGTCGCGGCTGCCTGTGGAGGAGGCGACGATGACGATGTCGGAAGCGCTGGCGGGGATGTTGGGGACGGTGTCTCCGGTCGGGTGACTATTTCGGGTTCATCGACGGTGGAGCCGATTTCGGTTCGAGTGGCCGAGCTGTTCGAGGACGTGCAGCCGGATGTGTCGGTGACGGTGGATGGTCCCGGCACCGGCGACGGGTTCAAGCTGTTCTGCGAGGGCGAGACAGATATCTCCGATGCCTCCCGCCCGATCAAGGAAGCCGAGGCCGAGGATTGCGCCGAGAACGGTATCGAGTATGTAGAGCTGCGGGTGGGCATCGACGGCATCGCGTTGATGACCGGCGAGAACAACCCGGTGGAGTGCGTGACCTTCAACGACGTCTACGGTCTGGTCGGCCCGGAGTCGACTGGCTTCGGCTCCTGGTCTGACGCCGGCTCTCTGGGACTGGCAACCTCCGATCTACCAGATGCCGATTTGGATATCTATGGTCCGGGCGAGGAGTCGGGCACGTTTGACAGCTTTGTCGAGATCGTGCTGGAGGACATCGCCGACGAGCGGGGCCAAGACGCCACCACTCGTCCCGACTACAGCGCCAACGCCGACGACAACGTGATCATCCAGGGCATTCAGTCGAGCGACACCAGCTTCGGCTGGGTCGGGTTCGCCTTCGCGGCCCACGCCTCGGGTGTGAAGCTGCTGGATGTGGACGGCGGCGGCGGCTGCGTGAGCGCCAGTGCCGACACTATCGCCTCGGGCGAGTATCCGGTGTCCCGGTCGCTGTACATCTACGTCAACAAGGCCAATGCCGACGCCAGCCCGGCCCTTGTCTCTTATGTGGACTACTACATGAGCGACGACGGCCTCGGCACCGCCGTCAGCGAGGTCGGATACGTGAACCTCACCGATGATGCCAAGGCTGCCACCCGGGCCAACTGGGCAGGCCGATAGGCCGGATTTGGGACTGCGAGTAGATACCAAGCAACGATGCCGATGGCCAGTAGCGTGTGGTCGTGAGCGACACCCGGGTCGATCCTGCCAAGGGGTTTTCCGTCGAATCACTGACGGCGAACCCCCGGCAGGCTCGCAAGGAGCGGCTCATCCGAGACTCCCTTGGGGCCACCGCACTGGTATCGGTGCTCATCTCCGGCCTCATCATCTGGTCGCTGTTCTCGGAAGCCTGGACGTTCATGGTCGAGGTGGACTGGGGCTCGGTGTGGGACATCGGCTGGTTCCCCCGCCGGGGCATCTACGACATCAAGACGCTGATCGTGGCCAGCTTGATCGTGACGGGCATCGCCATGATCGTGGCCGGTCCGCTGGGCCTGGGCGCGGCAATCTACTTGTCGGAGTACGCCCGCCCCGGTGTCCGCCGAACCCTCAAACCCATCTTGGAGATCCTGGCCGGGATTCCCAGCGTGGTGTTCGGTTTCTTCGCTCTGGAGTGGATCGCCCCCAACGTTGTCAAAACCCTCTTCGGCGGACCGGCGGCCGGCTCGCTGTTGGCCGCCGGCATCGGCGTGGGGGTGCTCGTGGTACCGCTGGTGGCGTCCATCTCCGAAGACGCCATGAAAGCGGTGCCCATGTCGCTGCGGGAGGCTTCCTCCGGCTTGGGGGCCCGCAAGATCACCACCACCATACGAGTTGTGCTGCCCGCCGCCGTCTCCGGGCTGATGGCAGCCTTCATCGTGGCCGTTTCCCGGGCCTTGGGCGAGACCATGGTGGTGTTCATGGCCGGGGGCGCCGCCCAAACCGCCGTCTACACCCACGACCCTCTGGACGGCAGCCTCACCATGACCGCGGGGATGACCTCACTGGCCCGGGGCACCGACAGCGTGGTGGGTGAGGGCCTTACCTTCCAGAGCCTGTTC
The DNA here is from genome assembly GCA_965208505.1 of Acidimicrobiales bacterium. GTDB lineage: Bacteria > Actinomycetota > Acidimicrobiia > Acidimicrobiales > Bin134 > Poriferisocius. The sequence continues at coordinate 2,976,595 of OZ242339.1, read as the reverse complement.
TTCGTGGGCCTGATGCTGTTCGTGGTGACCTTCGCCTTGAACCTGGTGGCCGACCGCTTCGTCCACCGGGTGAGAGAGCAGTACTGATGGCCAAGGCACGGCTCATCGGCGATCGCACCAACAAGATGATGGTGCAGGCCATGGAGCGTCGGGCCACCGACGTGCGGGGCCGGGTGTTCCAGATCACCCTGCTGGTCACCCTGCTGATCTCGCTGTTCATCCTCGGCGTACTCATCGCGGACGTGGTGGTCGACGCCTGGGGAGTGCTCACCGGCCGTCCTGGGGGCTTCTTGTCGGGCACCATGCGGTCTATCTCCGACGATCCCAAGCTGGGTGTGCATCAAGCTTTGGTGGGCACGTTCTGGATCGCCGTCTTCGTAGCCGTGCTGGCCTTCCCCATCGGCATCGGAGCGGCCATCTGGTTGGAGGAATACGCCCTCAAGAACCGGTTCACCCGGTTCATCGAACTGAACATCCGCAACCTGGCCGGGGTTCCCTCGATTGTGTACGGCCTGCTCGGTTTGTTCCTGTTCGTGAACAGCCTGGGTGATCTAACCGGCGGCAAGTCCATTGCCGCCGCGGGCATCACGCTGGCTATCTTGGTGCTCCCCATCGTGATCATCACCGCCCAAGAGGCCATCCGAGCCGTTCCCCAAGGGCTGAAAGAGGGGGCCTACGGCGTGGGGGCCACCAAGTGGACCATGATCCGCAGCCAGGTGCTGCCCTACGCCGCGCCCGGCATCTTTACCGGGACGCTTCTGTCCATGTCCCGAGGCATCGGCGAAGCCGCTCCACTGCTTCTGGTGGGCGCGGTCTCCGGCCGGCTGGGAGGCAATCCGGGCTTTTTCGACTTCAGCGCCATCAACGCTAAGGCCTTTATGGCCATGCCGGTGATCATCGTGGAATGGGTGCAGAACTCGGGGCGCGATCCGGGCTTTGCCGAGGCCGCGGCGGCAGCCATCGTGGTGCTGCTGGTGTTCGTTATCCTGATGAATGCGGCTGCCATCTTCTTGCGCAACCACTTCGAGAAGAAGAGAGGGTGACTGGTGGAAGCAGTCTCTGAAAGCATAAGGACTGATCTGATGGAGCAAGCAGAACCGGAAGCCTCTCCTCGACTCGGTCTGAACATTGACCGAACGATGCAGGCGGCCGCCCCCGACACCATCGGCGACACGGTGTTCGAGGTGGAAGACCTGAACGTGTACTACGGCGACTTCCGGGCGGTCCAAGACGCCACCTTGACGGTCTACAAGCACGAGATCACCGCCATGATCGGCCCCTCAGGTTGCGGCAAGACCACAGTGTTGCGCTGCTTCAACCGGATGAACGACCTCATCCCCATCGCCCGGGTGGAGGGTCGCTTGGACTTCCAGAATGTGCCCATCTACCACCCCCGGGTGGACCCGGTTGAGGTTCGGCGCCGCATCGGGATGGTGTTCCAAAAGCCCAACCCGTTCCCCAAGTCGATCTACGACAACATTGCCTTCGGCCCCCGGGTGTGTGGGATGGCCAAGAAGAAGAGCGACTTGGACGACATCGTGGAGCGGTCGCTGAATCGGGCCGCCCTGTGGGACGAGGTGAAGGACCGGCTGAAGGACTCTGCGCTGGGGCTGTCCGGCGGCCAGCAGCAGCGCCTATGCATCGCTCGGGCGATTGCCGTGGATCCCGATGTGCTGTTGATGGACGAGCCGTGCTCGGCCCTCGACCCCATTGCCACCGCCCGCATTGAAGATCTGATGCAGGAGATCAAGAACGACTACACCATCGTGATCGTCACCCACAACATGCAGCAGGCTGCCCGCATAAGCAATCGCACCGCGTTCTTCACTGCACAACTCGACTCCACTACCGACCAGCGGTGCGGACTGTTGGTGGAGTACGACCGCACTGAGACCATCTTCTCTAATCCCTCTGACGAGCGGACCGAGAACTACGTCACCGGACGGTTCGGCTGAGCACCGGACCGGAGCCCGGGGTGGGAGAACTGCGCAAGTCCTTCCACGAAGAACTGGACGAGATCCAGGCCGGCATTGTGCGCATGGCCGCGCTCGTCACCGAGGCCGTACCCCGGGCCACCGAGGCGCTGCTGGAGTCCAACCTGGAGCTGGCCCAGCAGCTCATTACCGCTGACGACGAGCTCGACGATTTGTCGGTGTATCTCGAGGAGCGCTGCCACCATGTGCTGGCCCTCCAATCCCCCATGGCCAGCGATCTGCGGGCTCTCAGCACCGCTCTGCGGCTGAACGCCGAGTTGGAGAGGTCGGGCGATTTGGCCGTGAACATCGCCAAGGCCACCCGGCGTATCTACGGCACCCGCTACGACGCCACCCTCCGGGGCCTGCTGGTGAGAATGAGCGAGGAAGCCTGCCGGCTGATGCGTCTGGCCGTCGACTCCTACGTGGACGGAAACGCGGGGCTGGCCGCCGCCCTCGACGACATCGACGACCAGCTCGACGGCTTGAACCGCGACTGCGTTCAGGCCGTGTTCCAAGCCCACCACGACGGCTCCATCGACCTTCAGGCCGCCGTACAGCTCTGTCTGATCAGCCGGTACTACGAGCGCATCGGCGACCATGCGGTGAATATCGGGGAACGGGTGGTGTATATGGTGACGGGATGGCTTCCCGAACACACCGGGTCGGCCCGATTGAAGATCCGAGAGCACTACAACCTCGACGAAACCACCGAAGGCACCGACGAGGAGTGAGCGTGGTGTCACGGGCCGCCTCTAGCCCGCGGCAAGGGGTGTTGGGGTGATCGTGACCCTCGTTGTGGTGGTCGCCGTGGTGGTGTTGGCGCTGACCGCCGCAGTGGCGTGGCGTGAGCACCGGCACTTTGTCGACGCTGAAGAGAGCCGCCGCCGCGACGATGAACTGCACCGCCGCCATGAAGACGAGGTAGTGGAAAGCGAGACCCGTCTCCGGCTGTCGATGGACGCCATCACCCAGGGAGTGGTCATGGCCGATCCCGACGGCACCGTGCTGTACCGCAATCTCTACGCTCGACCGTTCATCGAAGCTCGCCACGGCGAGGCCCTAGTAGAGGCCGCGGTGACCGAGCTGCTGGCCGAAGCGGCCCGTGGACGAGCGGTGGAGCGAGAGGTCGAGCTGTTCGGCCCACCTCGCCAGTGCCTGTTCGTCAGCGCCATGCCGCTGCGGTTCGAAGGCAAGGACTACGGCTCGGTAGCCCTCATTGACGACATCACCGAGCCCCAGCGCTTGGATGCCATGCGCCGGGACTTTGTGGCCAACATCAGCCACGAGCTCAGAACTCCGATGGGCGCGCTCAGCCTTTTGGCCGAGACCCTGGCTGAGGAGACCGATCCCGACGTGGTGTCCCGGTTGGCGGTGAGGGTGCAGGCCGAGGCCATCCGGCTATCCGACATCATGGACGACCTGTTGGAGCTCAGCCGGATTGAGAGCAACGAGGCGTCTGAGCAGGCACCAGTTGCGATCCAGCATGTAATCAGCGAGGCACTGATGCGGGTCGCGCCCACCGCAGAGGAGAAGGAGGTTCCCATCGAAACCGTTCTCCCCGCGCTAGATCTGGTGGTTCGGGCTGATCGCCGTCAGCTCACCTCCGCGGTGTTCAATCTGCTGGACAACGCGGTCAAGCACTCCGAGGCCACCCGACCGGTCAGGGTCACAACCCGAATGGAAGGGCACTGGGTCGAGGTTGAAGTGCGCGACCAGGGCTATGGGATCCCCCAAGGCCAACAGGAGCGCATCTTCGAGCGCTTCTACCAGGTGGACCGCTCCCGAGGGCGGAGCGATGGCGGCGTGGGGTTGGGCTTGGCCATTGTGCGCCATGTGGCCACCAACCACGGAGGCGAGGTCCGGGTGGAGTCAACGGTGGGAGAAGGCTCAGCATTCACGCTGGCGGTGCCGGTGTCCGATGACGATCCGGTCGAAAAAGAGGAATTCCAAGATCTTCAGCCCATCGGAGTAGAGACGTGAGCGGGTCGGTGCGGGTCCTAGTCGTCGAAGACGAGGAGTCCTTCGTCGAGGCGCTTACCGTGGGGCTGACCCGTGAGGGTTTCACCGTGAAAGTTGCCCGCGACGGCAAGGAAGCCATCGATTTCTTCAGTGCCTTCTCTCCCGACATCGTGCTGCTCGACGTGATGCTGCCTCTGGTTTCCGGGGTCGATGTGTGCCGCCAGATCAGGGCTCGCTCCCAGGTGCCCATCATCATGGTCACCGCCAAAGGTGAGGAAATCGATGCGGTTGTGGGCTTGGAAGTGGGGGCAGACGACTACGTGACCAAGCCCTATCGCCTGCGCGAGCTGATCTCTCGAATGCGCTCGCTGCTGCGGCGATCCCGATGGACTGCGGAGAGCGAGACGTTGCGGGGCGAGGTCATCGAGGTGGGAGATGTGGCAGTCGACCCGGAGAGCCACGAGGTGTTCGTCCGGGGCAAGCAGATCGAGCTGCCGCTGAAGGAGTTCGATCTGCTGGAGCTGCTTTTAACCAATGCGGGACGGGTGTTGACCCGGGATGCGCTGATCGACCAAATATGGGGCAGCGACTACGTGGGCGACACCAAGACGTTGGATGTCCACGTCAAGCGGCTCCGATCCAAGGTCGAGGAAGACCCCTCCAACCCCAGCCGCATCGTGACCATACGCGGTCTGGGCTACAAGTACGCCACCGGCGTCGCGGCAGAGACCACGCCGCCGTAGTTCTCGCCGTAGTCTTCATAGCGTGATCAACGTCCCGTTCTTGCGGCTGGTCAGGGTGCATGCCCTTGCCGCGGCGGGCGACGCCATGATCACCGTCGCGCTCGCGGGCTCACTCTTCTTCTCCATCGATCCCAGCGCGGCTCGATTGCGGGTCACCCTGTATCTGCTGCTGACCATGGCTCCGTTTGCGGTGGTCGGTCCGCTGATCGGGCCGGCTCTGGACCGCTTTCGGGGTGGACGGCGCCCCATGATCTTCGCCATCAATTCGGGGAGGGCATTTGTCGCCTTCTTGATGATCTCCAATATGGACTCGCTGCTGCTGTTTCCTCTCGCCTTCGCCATGTTGATCCTCCAGAAGAGCTACGGCGTGGCCAAGGCCTCCATGGTGCCGCTCATCTTGCCAAATGAGGAGCAGTTTGTGGGGGGCAATGCCCGGTTGGCGCTGGTGGGGAGCGTCTGCGGCTTCATCGGCGCTGGTCCGGCATTGCTGGCCAACCTGCTTGGAGGCGCTTCGTGGACAGTAGGTCTGGCCATGGTGGTGTACATCCTGTGTGCCCTGTCCTGCCTGTCGCTGCCGCCGGGTCGTGTGGCCCCGAAGCCAATCGACGATCCACATGGGAGCAAGCTCCGCACGGTGGGCATCCGCAAAGCAGCGACAGCTACTGGGACGCTGCGAGGCATCGTCGGGTTCATGACCTTTTTGGCCGCGTTTGCGCTGAGGGGTGGCGCCGACGATGTGAACCTCTCCGGGGTTGGGAAGGCGTTCGGGGCCGGCATCCGCCACGCCCTCCAAGGCGATGTTGCCTCTGATGCCAGTCCGGCGTGGAAGCTGGGATTGGTGGCTGCCGCATTGGTGTGCGGTTTCTTGGTCGGCTCGCTTCTGGCTCCCAAACTGCGGGACCGGTTTCGCGAGGAGGTGATCATCGCCGCCGCGCTGGGGGCCCTGTTTGTGGTCGCCCTGCTGGCCGCATGGGGAGGGGGCTACGGATCCACCCTGCTTCTGGCGTTGGGAGTGGGCGTAACCGCCAGCGCTGGCAAGCTGTCCTTTGATTCCATCGTGCAGCGTGACGCCGAGGGCGCCGACCATGGCCGTGCGTTTGCCGTCTTCGAGACCCGCTTCCAGATCTTCTGGGTATTGGGAGCGCTACTGCCCGTGGTCATCCCCATGCCCGCCCGAGCCGGGTTCATTCTCATCGCCCTCGCTGCTGTGGCCGCTGTTGTCTTTTTGTGGTGGCGGCAAAGCCCTAGTCGGGCAGGTCGATTCGGGCTAGCCACAAGCCAGGAGCATCAACCTCAGCAGGGGTAGGCAGCTCCCGCGGCGAGTGCCACAGCCGAGCCAGACCGTCGGTTCCGGCCCGATCCACTACTCCGCTGGCGAAGGCCGATCCCCGATCGTATTGGTCCTGGCTGAGCTCGAGGCCGAACATCTGATCGATGAAGCGATCGGCGGCGTCCGCGGTCACCCGACGCCGTCTAAGTGCCTCGCTGAGGCGCTGGTATGAGCCGATGAGACCTCGTCCAATGCTGTCCATGGTCCAGTCGACATAGCCGGCGATCACCGTTACCAGAGCAGTTATCTGCGGCAGAAGAGCCCTTTGGGCCGGTGATTGGATGGCCCCCAGGATGATTTCGGGGTCACCAAGCACCGACTGGAGGTTTCCCATTGATTCGGGGTTGGCGAAGTCCAGTTCGCTCAGCCGGCTCTCCAACGCTGTTGGGTCGGCCTCGAAATTGCGGACATAGTTGGCCAACAGCTCATTGAGCCGCTGGCTCACATGGGGGAGCGAGAGCACCGCATGGTGGGTCAGTTCGCTCAGACACACCCAAAGCCGCAGGTCAGAGCGGTCCAAGCTCCACTCATCGGCTAGAGCGTCGATGTTGGCCGGTACCACCATCAGCTCTGAGCCCTCTCGGGGAATGGGCAGCTCGTATTGGCCCAGGCTTCTACGGGCGAGGTTGCCCACCATGCTTCCCGCCGTCATGCTCAGCATGACCGGGCCGATCATCTTCATGATCTGTCCGAACATGGCTTGAGCGGGGTCGAAGGACGCCTCCTCGGCTTCGACCCGGCCTGAAACGTTCCCGATGGGCTCAAGGAGGTCTTGGTAGGCATCCAGAGTGGCCGTGGCCCATTGCGACCGAGTCACCGGCACGATCGTCGCCGCTAGGCCGTCGCGGGTGGTTGACAGTCCGGTGGCGTTGGCCGTTTGGAGTTCGGCCACCCGGCCCAGTTCCTCCAAAGAGATGCGGTCGGCGGGATCGACGTTGGGTTCAGACTGACCTTTGGTGGCCACCGCCACCGCGAACTGGCGCGCCGTCTCCCAGGTGGACGAGGCCTGCTGCGAGAAGAGCTTGCCCAAATCACCGAAAATCGGCATTCCCTGGAAGGGGTTGAACTCCTCAGGAGAGTCAGGTTCGCTCACACCGTGAGGTTACCGGCAATACTCCAGTAGCAGTTGCGGCGAAATCCCCGTAGCCTCGATAGGTGGCCGATCCCACTCCGATTTCTGTTGCAGTGGCCGGTGCCTGCGGTCCGCTTGGCCGCCGGGTCAGCCGCAAACTGGTTGATCATTGCCGAGTCGGCTCGGTGATCGGCTTCGACTTGCGCCCCGATCCCGAAATCGCTGGCATGGACTACGTCTCTGGCGATATCGGCGAGTTGGATCTCGAGAGCCTGCTGGGGGGCGTGGATGTTCTGGTCCATTTGGTTTCAGCCCTAGAGCCGTGGTCGGACGAGGCCCAAGAGGGTTCCGGCGATGCTGAGGTTACTCGTCGGCTCTTGGCGGCAGCGCACTCTGCTGGGGTTAGACGGCTGGTATTGATGTCGTCGGCCATGGTGTACGGCGCCTGGCCGGACAACCCGGTGCCGCTCACCGAGGCCTCTGCGTTGCGGCCGCTGCCCGAGTGCGGTTTTGCCGTCAACAAGGCCGAGCAGGAGAGGTTTGCCGTCCAGTGGGCCGAGGAGCATTCAGAGGTGGATATCGTCACTCTGCGGCCTACCGCCAGCCTGGCTGAGGAGCACGTGGGCTGGGTCTTCCGCTCGCTGCGCTCGGCGGCCAACCTCAATGGAGAGAGCGAGGTCCCTGTTCAGTTCCTCCATCTGGATGATTTGGCGGCTGCCGTGGAGTTGTGCGTGGTCGAAGAGCTGACCGGGGCGTACAACGTCGCACCACAAGGCTGGATCAGCAGCGGGACTGCTCTCGACCTCATGGGCCGGACCCATCGATTCAATATGCCCGAGCAACTCTTGCGCCGGCTGACGGCGTGGTGGTGGAAGAACCGGCTGATGCCGACGAGCCCCGGGGTGCTCGGGTATGCTCGATTTCCCTGGGTGGTGGCCAGCGATCGACTGCGGGCGGCGGGCTGGTCTCCCCAGTTCACCAACGAGCAGGCATTCATCTCCGGCCACAAGAGTCCTCCTTGGGGCATGATGGACTCCCGTCGGCGCCAGCAGGTTGCCTTGTTGGGCTCGATATTGGGAGGTTTGGCCCTGGTGTGGTCCGCTCAGGCTGTTGTCCGCCGCATATTTCGCCGCTGAACACGGTCGCGGTGGATTCTCACCGGAGTACAGCGTTTACACTCAGATTATGGGTCCTCCTGAAGCTGCTGAGATGTGGATTGGACTCAGCGAGGCCCCGCTGCCGATTGAGGGGGTGCTCGCTTGGGTGGGTCGCCCGGACTGCGGCGGCATCGTCGTTTTCAGCGGAACGGCACGCGACCACTCAGACGGGCGACCGGGAGTGACCGTGCTGGAATACGAGGCCTACGAGGAGCAGGTGGCACCGCGTTTGGAGGCGTTGGTCGATGAGGCCCGGGCCCGTTGGCCGGACATTGGCCGGGTGGCGCTGCTGCATCGCGTGGGCCAGGTGGAGATCGGCGAGTCTGCGGTGGTGGCCGCGGTCGCGGCTCCTCACCGTGAGGAGGCATTCGCCGCAGCCCGGTTCTGCATCGATGGTTTGAAGGCCACCGTCCCTATCTGGAAAAAGGAAGTCTGGCAAGGAGGCGAGAGCTGGGGATTGGAAGCCCAGCACATCTCTGATGCCGAGGCCCTCCAGCCCTCAGGCGAGTCGGTCATCTGATCCATGGCACGCGACCTGGCGATCGATCTCGGCACGGCCAACACGCTGGTGTATGCCCGGGGCCAGGGGATCATCTTGAACGAGCCCTCGGTCATTGCGATGAACCGCAAGTCCAACGAAGTACTGGCCATGGGACGAGACGCATGGCAAATGATCGGCCGCACGCCTGCTCACATTGTTGCCGTGCGCCCACTGCGCAAGGGGGCGATCACTGATTTCGAAGTAACTCAGCGCATGATTCGCCTGCTCCTGATGGATGCAGGGGTCAATCGATTCAGCCGGCCCAAGGTGGTGATCTGCGTACCCTCGGCCATTACTGCTGTGGAAAGGCGGGCAGTGGTGGAGGCCGCCCGACGAGCTGGGGCGGCCGAGACCCGGCTCATCGAGCAGCCTCTAGCCGCGGCCATCGGGGCATCTCTGCCCATTCATGAGCCGGTGGGAAACATGGTGGTTGACATCGGTGGCGGAACCAGCGAGACCGCGCTGATCTCCATGGGTGGGGTCATCTCGCTCAAGGCCATCCGAATTGGTTCATTCGACATCGACAACGCTATCCAGACCTACGTTCGGCGTGAATTCGGCATCGCCATCGGGGAGCGCACCGCAGAAGAGGTGAAGATCACCATCGGATCTGCGGCCTACGTTCCCGGTGAGTGCAGCGCCGAGGTTCGAGGACGCAATCTAATGAACGGGCTGCCGGAGACCATTGTCTTGTCACCGTTCGAGGTTCGGTCGGCCATCGCGGAAGCAGTGACTACCATCGTCGACTCTGTGGTGGCGTGCCTGGTGGAAGCGCCGCCCGAGTTGTCTCAGGACGTGATAACCCGCGGCATCCATCTGGTGGGAGGCGGTTCTCTGTTGCGAGGTATGGCCGATCGCCTGTCCCAATCCGCGGAGGTTCCCGTCAGCCTGGTCGATGCTCCCCTGGAGTCGGTGGTGATGGGGGCGGGCCGCTGCCTGGAGTCATTCGAAGACGTCCAGGCCATGTTTATGGAGTGAGTTGCCGCTAGTTGGGGTTGGCGAGCAACTCGGCAGCGTCCCTCGTCTGCCAGTCCCGATCTTGGGAGGCCCGGTGGAGAGCGGCCTCCACTTCCGGTCCTTCAAAGGGAGCCAGTGCCAACACCGCCCGACGGCGCACGGCGACACGATCGGTGGTTGCCGTCAATATGGCGTCTAGGCCGTCGGGGTGGCCGATAGCTCCCAGAGCGGCGACTGCTGCCTCCCGCACTAAAGGGTTTGAGTGGCCGGCGGCCAACTCCGACAGTCGGTTCACCGCGTCTCGGCCATCTGAACCTCGCTCCCCGCAGGCCCATGCGGCAGCCTCCACCACGTCGTCGCTCGGGTCGTCTAACAAGGGGGCGGACGACACCTTCGGGCGACCAACGGTCAAGGCCGCGGCTCGCATCCGTACCTTTGGCGACGGGTCGCCCAGCGCGTCTCGCAGCTCGTCGTCGGCTAGCACTCCCAACCGATCCAAGGCTCCAAGAGCTGATGCCCGAACTCGGGGGTCACCGTCGCATTGGGCTGCTCTCGCGGTCGCCGCATCCCCGGTGTACCCCGAGATCACCGCATCGCGTCGGCGAAGCTCTTGGGGGTCTTCTCCAGGTTCGGTCACACCAGCGTTTCCAACGCGATCGTGAAACCGATGAAAAAGAGCCCCACCAACATGGTCAGGCCTGCTCCCATCAGCACAACCACAAAAAACAGGCCGACGCCAGCCCGCAAACGCTGCCACCATCGAATCTTGGCCCCTTCGCCGTAGTCGGCCCGATAGGTGGCCAGCACGTCTCGCTCGGCCCTAGCTTCCCGCCAGCTATCCCACCGCGGCCGCCAACTGTTTTTATGCGTCGTCCAAGTATCGTCAGTGAGGGGAACACGAATGCGCGACCAGTCGACCACAGAGCCATCCAGGATAGTTCCACCCACCGAAGATCGGGCGCCGAGTTGGTGGCGGCGCAACATGGCCTGGCTGGTCCCGGTGGGTGTGGTGATCTTATTGATGGCGATCACATCGGTGGTGTTCACCTTCTGGCATACCGATTACGTGGCCGTTCGCCCAGGCTCAGTGGAAGAAGTGCCGTCGCGGATAGCGGTTTCCGGCATCGAGGTATACCCGCCCGATAGCGAGATCTCCCTGGTGACCGTGCTAGTTAGCCAGCGTCTGAACATCTGGCAGAGGATCGGCGCCCAGTTTGAATCCGGGGTCGATATCGAGCCCGAGCAAACTTTCACCGGCGATGGCACCCGCCAAGAGCTTCGCCGTCTCAACGAGCTGAGAATGGAGACCTCCCAGCACACGGCCATCGTTGTCGCCCTGGAGCACCTGGGATTTGAGGTCCCCCGCCATTCATCGGGAGTCATCGTGGCTTCGGCCATGACCGGGTCACCGGCGGCCGAAGTCTTGGAGCGAGGCGACGTGATTGTCGGAATTGAAGGGGTCCCCGTCAGCGAGTTGAAGGATCTGGCGGCGGTGCTGGCCACGCGGAGCGTAGGACAATCTGTGGTTTTGGAAGTCGAACGGGGTGACGACGGACCCGTCGAGTCGGTGTCGGTGGAGCTGATTGCATCCCCGGACGACGAAAACCGAGCACTGATCGGGGTCGAGGCACGAGAGCGGGCCGACATCGGCGATCTGCCGGTGGATGTCACCATAGACAGCGGCGCGATCGGGGGGCCATCGGCCGGGCTGGCCCTCACCCTTGGAATCATCGACCTGTTGACCCCCGGAGAGTTGACCGGAGGCGAGCAGGTGGCGGCCACCGGCACGATCTCCTTCGACGGTTCAGTGGGGGCTATTGGCGAAGTTGATCAAAAGGCAATCGCGGCGCAAAGGGCCGGCGTCGAATTGCTCTTGGTCCCCACCGCCAATCTGAGAGATGCCCTCGATCATGTAAGCGGCGGCATGCAAGTGTTGGGCGTGGACACGCTTCAAGAGGCGTTGGACGCATTGGCAAAGGGCTGACAAGGCTACGATTTCTTCCGTGGCCGAGCGCCCTCCTCCGGAGACCCCCTTTGAGCGCATGGACCCTGAAAAGGTGTCCGTTCAGAGTTTCGCCCTCGCCCGCAAAGGATTCGACAAGAATCAGGTTCAGGCCTACCTGGTAACGGTGAGCAACCAGATCAAGGCCGGGCAGCAGCAAATTCGCGATCTTCGAGAACAGGTAGATCAGCCAGAGGCAATGCCGGACCCTGAGCCCGAGTTCAGCTTGGATGGCGTCAAGCTGCTTGACAGCAATGTGGAGGCTTCTAGACGGCAGACCCAGGCCGAAGCCGGTGTGCTGGCAACACGAGCCCGTCGACTGGCTGAGCAACTCCAGTCAACGGTTGAGGAGTTGCGAGCACAGCAGGAAGTCACAGGAGTTGACGAGCTTGCCGACTTGTTGGAGCAAGCGTACGAGCAGGCCCAGGCGGTGGCGGGTCTGCTTCAGGAGGCTCGAGACCAGGCGCAAGCCGAGGTTGACCATGGCCGTGCCCAAGGACGCGAGATCGTTGAGAGAGCCAAGGCACTCCGACTCACAGTGCTGAGAGATATGGCCCGACGCCGCCAGGCCGCTCGAGCCCAAGTCGAGCGACTGCGCGCCGGGCGCGACAAGCTCATGTCCATATTGGGTGACGCCCGCAACTCCATAGACCAGTCGATGGAGTCGGCGAAGCTCTCATTGGCCGAGGCCAAGGTGCTAGCCGATGCTGCTGCCCGTCGGGTCGAGGACGAGGCCGAGCCCACCGATCTCGCCTTGCTCTCGGAGTTGGATGATGCTGAGGACGTGGGGATGATCACCGGCGGTGACTTCCCGTCGGAGGGGCACGAAAAAGTGACGCCGGTGCCTTTGCCCGAGGCCGAGCCGGTGCAGGCTGTGGTGGACCATCCCGTTTTGGCCAGCGCCGAAGACAAGCGGGATGTGGAAGCCATTTTTGACCGCCTTCGATCGCAGAGCGGCCAATCGGAAGAAGATCGCGAAACAGCGCAGGACGCTGCCGAAGCTCCGGTTGTGGGGGACTAGTCTCCCTTCTGTATGCGTAATCCCCGAGATGTGTTCAGGCCGCGTCCGCCATCTCGGCCGCGCTTTTCTCGCCGGTCCAAGATCATCACCGGCGTCGTACTTGTGGTCTTGCTGGCCGGGATCCTGTCGCTGCGGGGCACGGCGCGTATGTGGACCGACTACCTGTGGTTCGACTCGCTGGGCCACGGAGATGTCTGGACCGAGATCCTGGTCTACAAGATCGTCCTGTCGGTCATCTTCGTCGCCGCCTTCTTTGTCCTCATGTACTCCAACCTGGCCATTGCCGACCGGTTGGCGCCTGAGACCCGGCCTCCAGGACCTGAAGAGGAGCTGATCCGCAACTATCACGACGCGATTGGCCATCGCCGCCGGTTGGTAAGAGTGGTGATAGCCATCTTGTTTGCCCTCATCGTGGGCGGAGGAACCGGCGGTGAGTGGCAGAAGGCCATCCTGTTCTTCAACAGCGTGGACTTCGGCATGGAAGACCCGCAGTTCGGCCGAGACATCGGCTTCTACGTCTTCAGTCTGCCGTTCATCCAGTTTTTGATCAGCTGGATCTTCAGAGCTTTCATCATTGTGGCGGTCATCACCGCCATCGCCCATTATGTGAACGGCGGTATCCGGGTGCAGACCACCGGGCAGCGGGTCACCCCCCAGGTGAAAGTCCATCTGTCGGTTCTGCTGGCACTGATCGCCCTAACCCGGGCCGTGGGGTATTACTACGATCGATTCGGCCTTAACTTCTCCAGCCGGGGGCCGGTGGACGGGGCTAGCTTCACCGATGTCAACGCCCAGCTGCCGGCGCTCAACCTTTTGTTGTTGATCTCGGTGCTGTCGGCAGTTCTGCTGGTGATCAACATCTGGCAGCGGGGCTGGGTGCTGCCGGTGACCGCGGTGGGGCTGTGGATGATCGTGGCCATCGTCATGGGTGCGATCTACCCGGCCATCATCCAGCGATTCCGGGTCGAGCCGGAGGAATCGCAGAAAGAGGCGGTCTACATCGAGCGCAACATCGGTGCCACCCGCTACGCCTTGGGCCTCGACGACGACGACAATCCCAAAAACGGCAGCGGGATAGTGACCGACCGGGTGTTTGAATTCGATACCGAGATCACCGGTGAGGAGTTGGCCGGAAACCCCAGTGTGCTCAACATCCGGTTGCTGGACCCCGACATTGTGCCCAACGCCTTCCAGGTGGAGCAGTCTGAGCGCACCTTCTACACCTTCAACGGAGAAGTCGACGTCGACCGTTACGAAATTGATGGCCAGACCACCGAGGTGGTGATCGGTGCCCGCCAGCTCAACGTGGCCGACATCCCCCAGCAGTCCTGGGAGGGCCGCCACATTCAGTACACCCACGGTTACGGCGTGGCAATGGCCCCGGTGAACTCGGTCACCGCCCAGGGTTCTCCCGATTTCGCGGTGGGCGACGTGCCGGTGGCAGACACTCCGGACTTCGAGTTGCGTCGGCCCCAGCTCTACATCGGGGAGAACCTCACCGGTTACGCCATCGTCGGGGCCTCGATTGATGAGGTGGACTACACCGCCGACAATGAGACTGTCACTTTCGCCTATGACGGCGAGGACGGCGTGGGCATCGGGAGCTTCTTCCGTCAAGCAGCGTTTGCCCTGCGCTTTGGCGACATCAATCCGCTGATCTCCGGTTTCGTGGAAAGCGATTCCCGGATCATCTTCAACCGGGATCTGCGCCTCCGAGTGCAGAACCTGGCCCCGTTCTTGGAGCTGGACGCCGATCCCTATCCGGTGATCTCCGACGGGCGGGTGAAATACATTATGGACGCCTACACCACGAGCGACCGGTATCCCTATGGTCAGAGCCCTGATGTGAGCGACCTGCCCTTGGGCAGCGGGCTGCGCAAGGAGTTCAACTATGTCCGCAATTCGGTGAAGGTGGTGGTTGACGCCTTCGACGGCACCACCACCTTCTACGTGATCGACCCTGACGATCCCATTATCCGGGCCTGGCGGAAGATATTCCCCGGCCTGTTCGAGGACTTCGATCAGATGCCCGCCGACCTCCACGACCATCTGCGCTACCCGGAGGACTTGTTCCGGGTGCAGACAAGCATGTGGGCCCGCTACTTCATCGTCGATTCCGAGACCTTCTACGCCAATTCGGTGACCTGGGCCGTGGCCCAGGATCCGGGTACCCGCATCACCGCCCGAACGTTCGTTGATGAGCTGACCGAGGCTATAACCGCCGAAGAAACGGCTACCGCGGCCGCTACCCGTCAGCTCGAGCAGAGAATTCGGCCTTTCTACCAACTCCTCCAGCTCCCAGAAGAGGACGACCTGGACTTTGTAATCTTCCGACCGTTCGTGCCTATCTCCGGGGCGGGCGATGATGAGGATGAGCGCAAAGAGCTGACCGCCTTTATGGCGGCTAAGAGCGACATCGATGAGTACGGACAACTGGTGGTGTACAAGGTGCCGGGCACCAGCATCCCCGGTCCGAGCATCGTCGACGCCAAGATCCAGGCCGATACTGCAATCGCCCGAGACTTCACCCTGTTGAACCAGCAAGGATCAACCGTGCTCCAGGGGAACCTGCTGATGATCCCGGTGGGCACCTCGCTGCTGTTCGTGCGACCCGTCTACGTCCAGGCCACTGGCGATACCGAGCTGCCTCAAGTGAAGCGGGTGATCGCGGGGATCGGCAACGACGACGACTTCAGGCTTGTTATCAGCCCGACCCTGGACGAGGCTCTGGCCGCCCTGTCCGATCCCGACGGTCAGTCGGTATTTCCCGTCCAGCCATCGGTACCGGAAACCGACGGCGCTGAGCCCGCCCCCGCCCCCACCGCCGCGCCGTCGATTTCCGATGAGGCCCCAATAGACGAGGACACCCGTCAGGCTCTGAGCGAGCTGATCACTGAATTGCGGACCACCCAGGACTCCCTCGACGAGGACCGCCGCCGCCTCGACGGCCTCATTGGGGAGCTGCAGTCCCTGCTCGACTCAGCCGACGGCTAATCCCCGCTCAGTCGATAATTTCGACTCGGCCGCCGGGCTAGCCCGTGATCAGTCGAGCAGGATGTTGTCGGGGCGAGGAGTGCCCTGGGCTTCGAGCATGTAGTAGTAGCCCGTCAAAACGGATTGCCCGTCGGTGATGCTCTCGATGTTGCCGTCGGCGTCCATGTTCAAGTTGGCCCCCCAGATGGCGAAGAACACCTCGGTGGTCTCGGTGTTGTCCTCGGGGGTGTACAGGGTATGTATTGACCCGGCCGGCTCATAGAGGAACGACCCGGCCCGGTTCAAGAAGTCGCTCTCCTTGTATCCCCAGGCTCCGGCGCTGGTGTAGGCGAACACCTGGCCAGTGTGCTTGTGGGTCTGCACCGAGTAGCCCGGCGGGAACTGGTTCTTGATGACCCACAACCCCTCGCTCTCTTTGATTTGGAGCACCTTGAGGCCGATGCCGTCTTCGCCGTAGGCCCAGGGGAGGTCGTCCTCTCCGATGTGCTGGGCGGTGGGGGCAACCATCATGTCAAGCATGGGGGAATCTTATGCTGGTGGAAACAGCATCAGCTCGTGCAGACGAGACTAGGCAGAATATGTCTCAAGGGTGGGGCAGGAATTAGTAGTGATTCAGACGCGATCACCCGCTAAGGCGCGGGGGCGAGGTCAGTCGAACGGCGGTTCGTAGTAGGAATTGTCGCCCTTCTCGACGAAAGTCGGCTCAAACGGCTCAACGTCGTAAAGGGGTGCTTGTTCTGCGGGTTCGGGTGCCTGCTCCGGCAGGGCAAGTGCAGTGTCGTCACGGCCGGGCTGCTCGGGAGTCTGCATCTCTGCATAATAGGTCGCCACAGCGATGCCGAGGAACAGAACGCTGGAAAGGAAGAAGCCCACCATTCGCGATGACCACCTCCTGACGCGGCGGACCCTGCCCTCGTTGGCTCGGAACTATCTGAGATGGGAAATGACCAGCGCATACTGGAACTTCTCGAGTTCCCATCCCTCGTCCAGCGGGTGTGCCAACAGATTCTGGATTTTCGGACCAGATTGCCACTCTTGGGTCTCCATCACCTTGAGGGTCGCGATCACCCCAAGAACGAACGACACCGCCGCCGCCCCTGTCCAGTAGGGGTTGAATTCACCCTCAAGCCGCAGCATCCAAAACGTGGCCAGACCCGCGCCGGGCAGGAACACGCTGAAGAACAGCCAGGCAACCCGCCTTTGGTATTCAAGCCGTTCGTCTTGGTCTTTTCTCTGGCGGAGCATCTCTTCGAGGATCACCGGCAAAACCTCGGCACGATTCTCCGCCAGAACCTCCGGGCCAGGTTGGGGCGGCTGTGGGTTGCTCACTCCTTGGAGTATCGCACGCGAATGGACGATCATCTCCAGTCATCCTTCGTCCGCTTCCAGGCCGCGGTTGGCCGTGGGAGCAGGGGTGGGCGTGTCGGTGAGCCAAGGGTTGTCGGACCGGCAGTCGGGCTGCTCTGTGACTGCTGTGCTCTATCTGTTGGTCCCGGTTTGTGGAGTCTGCCTTCGCGGAAGTGGCAATGGCCGCGGCCGCGCAGCGGTCGATTGGTCAGCCGACGACTTTGCGGGACCACGCGTTGAGCACCGCGCACAAATAGAGCTTTCCCTCGCGTGTGGGGTGCTCTGTTATGTCGGTCATCCAGAGCTGGTTGGGCCCCTCGCGGTCGAGCTCGCGGTTCACAAGGTCAGCGGTCGTCTCGGCCGGGGACCTGCCGGATTTGCGGCCCTTGCGGCAGGGCAGGCCGCATATCTGCGGCTCGCGCATGACCGACAGCAACGGATCGCGTCCGGCGAGCTGGCCGTAGACCTCGGCCAGCTCGGCCTGGATCCGCCGCTGCCCGTAGGTGCGCCTGGACCGCACCCAGACCTCGGCGACGACATCTGCCAGCTGTGCCCGTCGCACAGCCCGAGCCGGCATCGGCCTGCCGCGCCAATAGAAGAAACCCGACGCCGACACGGCCAATATCCGACATGCCGCCTTCAGGCCGTGCCCCTCAGCCCCCAAGACCCCTGCGATCGGGTACAGGTCTTTTGGGCGCATCACCCGGATCCCCGCCGAACAGCTCCGACGCCCGCTTGACCGACGCCCGCTTGACCGACGCCCGCTTGACCGCCGCCAGCTCGGCCTCCAGCTCTTTGACCCGCCGCCTGGCCGCCCTGGAGCAAAGCGCCCTCAGAACTCGACATGGCGCCCACCAACCCCCGATCAACGCGGTCCCGCCGCTTCAAGCCGGGATTGCTTTACCGTCAGTCGATCTCGGTGCGGGACAGGCGCCAAGAGGTGTAGATGAGGCCGGCGAAGCCGACAGCCAACGGCACCACGTAGGAGGTCAGCGTGGACCGGTCAGCCAGCCGCATTTCCACCCCGGTGGCGTCCGACAAGATGCTCATGGGGTAGCTGCGCACCGACAAGCGGGCGAACCAGTCGCCCAACCGCGACATCAAAAGCTCCCAGATGGCGATGTAGCCCAGGCCGATCAACAGGGAACGCTTGAACCGCAGTCCCAAAGCCATGAAGATCCCCGAATAGGCGAATACCGCCAGAGCGGTGGCGGTGGCGGTTGCAACTAGCAGGTCTTCGACACCGGTGATGGCCGCAGCCACGGTCATCACCGCTACCACCAGGGGGCCCACCACGCTCAGCGCTGCGGCGAAAGTCGCAGTGGCAATGGAGTGGCGGGGTACAGGGCGAAGCCACAGGTAGACAAGGGTGCGGTCTTCCACCAGATTTCCCAGCGCGGCCGAGCCCAAAGCCAAGGCGATGAACGGTGCGAAGATATTGGTCCCGAATGTGCCCATGCTCCGGGTGGCGAATTCCACCGGGTCGTCGGCTGCTCGGGCGACAAAGGCCAACAAGATGGCCACCCCGCTCAGCCCGGCAAAAGCCAGCAGTCGGCCAGTGCTGGCCTGGCTGCGGACCACGACCCGGTAGATATTGGAGTTCACTGGGTCTTCCTATGCGTTGTCACTGGCCCACCAGATATCGGAAGACGCTCTCCAAGTCGTCGTCTAGCGGTCGCAACTCCAGCAGCGACACATCCCGGTCGCGGGCTACCGGGGCCACCGCTTGGCGGAAGGCTGCGGGTTCGGTGGTATCCACCAATACGTAATCGGTCCCTTCCAAGCGGCACCCAGAGATCACGCCGCTCTCCAAGAGCGCGATGGCCAGCAACCGGGGCTGATCGGTGCGGATGCTAATGCGCAACGGCCGGTCGTCCATCAGATTGCGGATCTCCCGGAAGTCTCCCTCGGCAGCCAGCCGCCCCTGGGCCATCACCAGTACCCGGGAGCCGAACCGCTCCACCTCGTCGAGCACATGGCTGGACACGATCACGCATTTGCCCTCGTCCCCCAGCCGGTGGAATAGCTGGATCATTTCTCGCCGCTGTCGGGGATCGAGTCCGGTGAGGGGCTCGTCCAGAGCAATGACCAGGGGATCATGGACGATGGCCTGGGCCAGCTTGATGCGCTGGCGCATGCCCTTGGAGTAGGTGGACAGCCTTCGGGTGTCGTCGGGATCGAGTTCTACCGTTTGAATGGCCCGGCGGGCGGCTTCGACGGGGTTTGCGACCTGGTGAAGCTGGGCGGCCAGCTCCACGAATTCCCGGCCGCTCAGGTAGTCGAGCAGCGACTCCTGCTGGGGGGCCATGCCGATACGGCCCAGCACGGACACGTCGGCCCGGGGGTTCTTCCCCAGCACGGTCACCGATCCGTTGGAGGGCTTGGCCAAGCCGCACATCATCCGCAGCATGGTGGACTTTCCCGCGCCGTTGGGCCCGAGCAGGGCAGTTACCCCGGCGCCGATGCTGAAGGTCACGTCGGACACCGCCACCAAGTCGCCGAACCACTTGGATGCTCCGGTGGCTTGCACCATGGGCGGAGGGCTGGCCTGGCTCATCCGGCGACCTCGATTCGCTGGTATCGCCAGCGGGCAAATGCTCCAAAGGCGGCGATGAGTCCAATGAGCGTCGCGAATATCGGCCACGTATCTACTTCACCTAGGGGCGCTCCTTCAGGGTTGCCCTCTCCGAAGATGCGGAAGACGGCCTCGAAGGGCAGGCCGACCAAGTTGAACAGGGCATATGAGTCGTGAAGGTCAGCGCCTTGGGTAAGGCCGTCTCCTACTGCCGAGCTGGCCAACAAGCCGACGAAAATGCCCACACTGGCCAGGGAGCGGCGGCTGGTGAGGCTGGACAGCGCCAGCGACAGCGCCGTCCAGAAAATAGCCAGAGCAGCTCCCGACGCCAAGATACGGCCCAACTCGGCCAGCCAGGCGATCACTCCGTCGGGTCCGGCGTCGGCCAGCGTGTAGGCGATGAGTATCAATAGAGGTGGCCCCAAGGTCATGGTGCCCAGCACGGCGGCGACGGCCGCGGCCTTGGCCACCAGATAAGTGTCTCGGCTAAGCGGCGATGCCAGGTACAACCCCAGCATCCCGCTCCGACGATCAGTGCACACCGCCTCGGGGGCTACGAACGCCGCGAACAGGAAGAGGGCACCCGTGATGAACCCGTAATAGTTGGCGGTGGAGTCCAGCCCCAGTTCCTCCCCCCGGGGCAAGAAGGCGGCAATGCCGATGAACACGATGGCGGGAATGAACGCGATCAAGAGGGTGAGTGCGGGGAGAACCTTCTGCCAA
Source organism: Acidimicrobiales bacterium (assembly GCA_965208505.1). Lineage (GTDB taxonomy): Bacteria > Actinomycetota > Acidimicrobiia > Acidimicrobiales > Bin134 > Poriferisocius. The sequence continues at coordinate 2,956,198 of OZ242339.1, read as the reverse complement.
TTGGACCGCTTCAGGCCCAGCACCCGCTGCACGGTGTGGTAGCTCAGGTTCATCATGGCGCGCCGGGTGCCATGGCGAGACCCGTCATAGCCCAGATAGCCCCGATCGTGGATGCGGGCCTCGGTCATTGGGAGGCCTCGATGAACACGTCTTCCAAAGTGGTGCGGCGGGGTTCCAGCCGACGCAGCCCCAGCCCCAGATCGGCCACCAAGTCTCTGACCAGATCGGAGGCCGAATCGACGCCGGACACGATGAGGGAGTGGCCGTCGACGGCTGCTGCTGCCCCCCGAGCGACCAGCGCAGCCGCGAGCGGTTCGGGGTCGGAGTCCAGTTCCACTTTGAGCCCTGATGCAGCCGAGCCCAGATCATGCAGAGGGCCGCTGTGGCCCACTACCCCGTTGGCCAGGATCACTACCGAGTCGCACACCCGCTCCACTTCCTCAAGCAGATGCGACGACAACAAGATGTCTATGCCAAATTCGCTTCCCACCCGCCGGATAAGGGTCAGCATGTCGTCGCGCTGCACAGGATCGAGGCCGTCGGTGGGCTCGTCCAGTAGCAAGAGGTCGGGGTCGTGGGCCAGGGCTTGGGCCATCTTCACCCGCTGACGCTGTCCGGTGGACATGGTGCCGATGGGGCGGAACCGCTCTTCACCCAATCCCACCTGCCACAAGGCGTTGCTGGCTCTCTCGGTGGCCGCCCGCCGGGGCAGGCCGTGGAGCTGGGCCATGTGGCGCACCAGGTCGGCAGCCTGAACGTCGCTGGGCAGATTGTGGTGCTCGGGGGCGTAGCCCAGCCGGGCTCTCAACTCAGGTCCGCTCTTGTCGGGGTCGACCCCCAGCACCTTCAGCTCGCCGCCCTGGCGGGGGCGCAACCCCAAGATCAGTCCCATGAAGGTGCTCTTGCCCGCACCGTTGGGCCCCAGCAACCCGGTGATGCCCTTCCTGACCTCGCAGTTCAGGCCCTGGAGTACATGGTTCGACCCGTAGCTCTTCTGCACACTGCTAGCGGAGATGACGATGTCGGGCACTGGGCGAAACCCTATCCCTGATCTGGCCCCATTAGGTCGTCGGGTGTGGGGAAGTGGCAGGCAACCGGGTGTCCGATCCCCAGGTCGAGCAACTCCGGGTCGTATTCGGTGCAGATGGGCTGCGCCTTCCAGCATCGGGTACGGAAGCGGCATCCCGAAGGGGGCGAGGCCGGGTTTGGCGCGTCGCCTTCAAGCACGATGCGTCGGCGCCTCTTCTCGAGCTTGGGATCGGGAATGGGAACGGCCGACAGCAAAGCCTGGGTGTAGGGATGGGCCGGGGTTTCGTACACCTCCGGTCCGGTACCCGTCTCCACGATCCGCCCCAGATACATCACCGCCACCCGGTCGGAGATGTGGCGGACCACCGACAGGTCGTGGGCCACGAACAGGTAGGTGAGTCCCAGTTGGCGCTGGAGGTCTTCCAGCAGATTGAGCACCCCGGCCTGGATGCTCACGTCGAGGGCCGACACCGGCTCATCCAGGATGATGAGGTCGGGCTCAAGAGCCAGAGCTCGGGCGATGCCGATGCGCTGGCGCTGGCCGCCAGAGAACTCATGGGGGTAGCGGTTGCCGTGTTCGGGGTTCAGGCCGACCAACTCCAGCAAGTTTCCCACCCGGGCTCCGATGTCCCCGGTTGTGCGGTGGATGCGCAGGGGCTCGGAGATGATGGCCGACACCGTCATGCGGGGGTCGAGAGAGGCCATCGGGTCTTGGTAGACGATCTGCATGTTTCGCCGCATGGCCTGAAGCTGGCGGCGGCTCAGCCCGGCCAGCTCTTGGCCCTTGAATCGAACTGACCCCGAGGTGGGCGCGATGAGGCGGAGGATGCAGCGGGCGACGGTGGATTTGCCCGATCCCGACTCGCCCACCAGGCCCAAGGTCTCGCCCCGATTGATGTGCAGCGACACACCGTTTACTGCCTGGACCATTCCTACCGTCCGGCGTACGACGCCTTTGGACCGGATCGGAAAGTCCTTGACCAGGTCGGTGACTTCCAGCAGAGGGGCTGCTTCAACCGGGAAGTCGGCAGGGCTAGACATCTTCGGACTCGCTGTACTGGTCTTCGGCGTGGTGGCAGGCGGACTGCTGATTGCCTATGGGGCGCAGCTCAGGGATCTCTTGGGAACAAAGCGGGGTGGCTCGGGTACAGCGGGGGGCGAAGGCGCATCCGGGGGGTGGGGCCAGCATGGAGGGCGGAGCCCCGTCGATGGGTATCAGCCGGGTTCCTTTGGGGGCATCGAGGCGGGGGATGGAGCCGAGCAGCCCGGCGGTGTAGGGGTGGCTGGGTCGTTCGAACACGCCGTCGGCCATCCCGGTCTCGGCCGTTCGACCGGCATACATGACCAAGATCCGATGGGCGATGCGGGCCACCACACCGAGGTCGTGAGTGATTATGACCAGCGCCGAGCCGGTGGCCTCCCGGGCTCGCTCGAGCACGTCTATCACCTGGGCCTGAATGGTGACATCGAGGGCGGTGGTGGGCTCATCGGCGATGAGCAGGTCGGGATCGTTGGCAATGGCCATGGCGATCATGGCCCGCTGGCGCATCCCGCCCGACAGCTCGTGGGGGTAGGAATCCACCCGCTGGCCGGCGTTGGGAATGCCCACCAAATCGAGCAGCTCGACTGCCTTGGACCGGGCCGTGCGGGAATTGACCCGCTGGTGGATGCGGACTCCCTCGGCGATCTGGGCCCCGACGGCCATCACCGGGTTCAGCGAGGTCATCGGGTCTTGGAACACCATCGAGATGGACGATCCCCGCAGCCGTTCGAGGTCTTTGTCGGACATGGCCAGCACATCGCGGCCCCGGTAGGAAATCGACCCGCTGACTTGGGCGGTAGCCGGCAACAAGCCTATGGCGGCCATGACGCTGACCGATTTGCCCGAGCCCGACTCCCCGGCGATGGCTAGCACCTCGCCTTCGTACACGTCCCAGCCCACACCCCGCACCGCCTGGACGTCGCCGTCGGGGGTGGGGAAGGCAACCTCCAGGTCGCGCACCGACAGCACCGGGATCTCGGCTCGGGAACTGGTCTGGCCAGTCATCGACGCGGCTCCCGGCGGGGATCAAGGGCATCTCGCAACCCGTCGCCCACGAAGTTCACACACAGCACCAGCACCACCAGCACCGCTCCCGGCAGATAGAACAGCCACCACCGGGTGCGGGCGGCGTCGCGGCCCTCGTCGACCAGCGATCCCAGCGAGACCTCGGGGGGCTGGATGCCGAAGCCCAAGAACGCCAGCGCGGTCTCCAGCAGGATGGCGGTGGCCACCGTGAGGGTGGCGTACACGATGATCGAGCTCATGGCATTGGGGATTAGGTGGCGGAAGATGATGCGGGTGTTGGATGCCCCTAGGGCCTCGGCTGCTTCGATGTACTCCTTCTCCCGGATGGAGAACACCTCGCCTCGCACTACCCGGGCCAGCGGCGCCCACAGGAAAAGGCCGATGATCACCGCCACGAACATGAGGGAGCTGCCCCCGCTGGCCCGAGTGCGGGTGCCCAGCACCATCAGCACCGGCAGCAGCGGAAGGATCAGCAGGAAGTCCACCAACAGCCCTAGGGCCCCGTCCACCCGGCCCCGGAACCATCCCTGCACCGAGCCCAACACCGAGCCCAAAACGGTGGCGATGCCGGCCACCACCACGCTGACATGGACCGAAACCCGCAGCCCCCGCATGGACTGGGCGAACATGTCATGGCCGATGGTGTCGGTGCCGAACCAGTGGTCGCCCGACGGTCCCTGCGACAAATCAGGCGACAGGTCCTTGTAGCCCCAGCCACCGAGCGGTTCGGCCAGATAGCTGAACAAGTAGGCAGCCACCAGCACGACCCCCGCAGCCACCGCCAGCCGGTGGGCTAGGAACCGTCGAAGCACCAGCCGCCACTGGGAGCGGGCCTCGGTCTCTGAGGGGGTGCCGGCGAGGATGCCGACCGGTACGTCAGCCATCTCGCACCCTCGGATCCAAGAATCCATAGGTCAGGTCGGTCAGCAGATTGACGATGACCACTGAGACGCCCACCGCCAGCAGCCACCCTTGGGTCACGGCCACATCCCCGTTGAGCAGGGACTCCAGGAACAGGCGGCCCATGCCCTTCCAGTTGAACACCACCTCGGTGACCACCGTGCCCCCGATGAGGGTGCCGAAGGTCAGCCCGGTGTAGCTCACCACCGGGAGCAGGGCATTGCGGAGGGCGTGGTGGGTGATGATTCGCCGTCGAGGAACCCCTTTGGCCCGGGCGGTTCGGATGTAATCGCTTTCCAGCACGTCGAGCATGGCCGAGCGCTGAAACCGGCTGGTGGCCGCCAGTTGGATCAAGATCAAGGTGAGCGCGGGGAGGATGATGTGTCCGGCCCGGTCGGCCCAAGTGCCCCAGAAGTCGGCCTCGAGGCGGGGTGACTGCTCGCCGATGGTGAAGAAGATGCGCCGGTCCCACCAGTCGTTGAACCGGATGCCCAGGTCTTTGAGCACGGCCCCCAGCCAGAACACGGGCATGGCAAAGAACAGGAAGGCGAAGAAGGTGGAGATGTTGTCGAACGCTCCGTACTGGCGCACCGCACTCATCACTCCCACGGCCACGCCGAGGATCACCGAGACCACGGTGGCGGCTATGACAAGCCGCAAGGTGACCGGGATGGATTCGCCCAACAGCGTGGTGACCGCCCGGCCGTTGTCGCTGGATGTGCCCATGTTGCCGGTGAGCAGTTCGCCGAGCCATCTGCCATAGCGCTCGATTAGGGGCTTGTCGAGGCCCAGGCTGGCTTCGAGGCGTTGCACTTGCTCGGCGCCGCCGGGTTGGGAGAGCAGGAACACCCGTTGTTCGGCGATTGGGTCGACGGTGGCTACGAGCAAGAAGGCCACCAGGGTGGCGAAGAAAAGAACGACGATCGAGATCAGCAGCTTGCGGGTTGCGTATCCGAGCACTTGATTGAACGTTATCTGGGCTAGCTGATTGTCTTTACCATCCCCCGGCGGGGCGGCGGACTGTTTTGGATGGGGTTGTGGTGGCGGGGCCTGTCCCGGCCCAGCCCGCCGTCCTCGACAAGCTGCGGGCGGCGGGCGCCCTGAGCCGGGCCACCCACCACCACAACCCGATTCTGTGGTCCGCCGCCCCGCCTATGGGGTTGCTGGCCCTCTTTATTGGTTAGGGGTTAGGAGGTGAGGGTCCATTCTTCGAGGTTCCAGGTAAAGCTCTCGGTGGTGGGGTTGTCTTGGATGTTTTGGAGGTTGTCGTCCCAGGCCAAGAAGAAGGGGAGTTGGTAGACGGGGGTGTTGGGGAGGGTTTCCCACATGAGGGCGTCGGCCTGGTTCAACAACTCGGCTTGGCGGTCGAGGTCGAGGGTGAACGTGGCTTCGGCGAGCAGGTCGTTGACCCGGTCGTCCACATAGGCGCCGGGGTTGCTGTCGCTGCCGGTGCCGAACACCTGAAGGGCCGATGTGGCCGGTAGAGGTCCGCCCACCCAGGCGAATATCACCAAGTCGAAGTCTCCGGGGGGGCCGGGCGGGTCGTTGGTCGAGCCGAACACCGGGCCGAAGATCTCGCCGCCGGGCAGGTTGTCGATGGTGATTCTGATGCCGGCTTCAGCCAGCTGGTTCTGCACCAACTCCTGGAACTGCTCCCGGCGATCATTGCCGCCGGTGGTGCGGATGCGCAGGCTCAGCCCCTGGCCGTCTTTGGCGTACACGTCGCCATCCAATTCCCAGCCGGCTGCTTCGAGCACGGCGCGGGCCGCGGCCACGTCTCTTTGTTGGAAATCAGCCGGGGTGTTGTCTTGATACTGGGCTTGGCCGTTCATGAAGATCCGGTTGCCTAGCGGTTGGGCCGACTCCGAGAACGGCCGCATGAGCGCGGTCACGATCAGCTCCCGGTCAAGTGCCAATGCGATGGCCTGGCGCACCTCCACCGGCACGGTGGCAGTGTTGAACGTGATGTGCTCCCAGGTGGGGCCGAAGGTGATGGAGGAATCCACCCCGCCGATGCCGTTGATCTGGGCTACTAGGTCGACCTGGGGTTGGGGATAGATCACGTCGACTTCGCCGTTCTCCAGCGCGGGGGGCAGATTGCCCACGTCGCTGATGAACCGGAAGGTGACCTCGTCGATGTGGGGGCCCTCGCCGAACCAAGTGGGGTTGGCCACCAGGGTTAAATCGCTGCCCGGGTTGTACTCGTCCACCACGTAGGGGCCGGCACCCACGCCGGGGTCGGTTCGGAAGCCATCGCTCCAGTCGCGGCCCAGATGGGCGGGCGGGAACGGCTCGGAGAACAGCAAGATGTACTCCACGAAGGGCTGGCCCGGCGACCAACTCAGCCGTATAGCCTTGTCGTCCACCACCTCCAGGGTGGCGCTGTCGAAGCCTTGGGTGGCCGCGCAGTCGTCGCCGGGATCGTTGCAGTTCTCGAAATAGAACACCATGTCTTCGGAGCTCACCGGGGTGCCGTCGCTCCAAGTGGCGTCGGTTCGCAGCCGGTATTCCACCACCAGCGGATCCTCGTTGATGATGGTGGGGAGGGTCTCGCAGAAATAGGGCTCGAAGCTGAAATCGGGCCGGGTGCGCACACAGGTGGGCCAGATGGCCCGGGTGATCTGGCGACCGGCCAGGAGGTTGTCGCCGGCCGTCAGGTTGTTGAAGTTAGTGATCTCCTGTTCCAGCCCGATGACCACTCTAGTGTGATCATCGGCAGTGCTCGGGGCAGGGGCTTCGGTCGCAGCCGGTGCCTCTTCGGTCGTCGCGGGGGACTTCGCGGGCTCTTGGGCATCTGGAGGAGGCGAGTCGTCGCCGTTGCCGCAGGCAGCGGCCCCCAGACCGAGGGCCAAGAGGGCCGACAACCAGCGCTGCTTGCTGCTATTTCTCATTGTTGCTCCCACGCCGGCAACGCTATAAGCCGCGCCAGGGTGCAACCCTGTTCGCGGACTGTCGCTGATGCCGATAGCATGGCTAGCGAAGGGAACATATCCGAGTGCCCGGCGGTTGTAACCACAGCCGTAAGCGAAGGAGACAGATCAGTGACATTGGATACAGTCCGCAACCCAGCGGCCCTCATCGAGATCACCGAGTTGGTGGATGGGCTTCTGGACGCCATTGATGGGGAGCTCTCCAGCCGCTCCCGGGTGGTAGACGGACTGTTGGATCTGCGTCTCGCTGCGGCCGATCTTCCCGAAGTGGTCGCCCAAGTCGACGACTGCCTGGCCACGCTTCCCGGCAACACCACGGTGGCCAACCGGTGGTGGATGGAGACGTTGGCCGACCTCCGCACCGCCGCTTCCAACTAGCTCCTCCCAACTCCGGCTGAGGCCGGCTGCACTGAAATAGATGGGGGGATACGCTCGCGGGTGGATCTGGAGGTGCGAGATGTCTGAGTCATCGACGGCGGTGGTGGGGAGCAGGTTGCTTCGGAAGGAGGATCCTGAGCTGCTGACTGGGGAGGCCCGGTTTGTGGATGATTTGGACCTCACGGGGGCGTTGTGGGTGGCATGTGTGCGGAGTCCTCATGCTCATGCTCGCATCCGGTCGGTGGACCTGAGTGCGGCGCTTGAGGCTGATGGGGTGGCGGCTGCCTATTCTGGGGGTGACCTGGCTGACTCTTGGGGGCCGCTGCCTTGTGCTTGGCCGGTGACCGATGACATGAAGAATCCGGCTCACCTGCCAATTGCGGTGGACAAGGCCAACTACGTGGGCGATGTGGTGGCCGTGGTGCTGGCCGAAGACCGCTACGGGGCGGCTGATGCGGCCGCTTTGGTGGAGGTGGACTACGAGTCGCTTGATGCGGTGGTCGACCTCGAAGATGCGCTGGCCGACAGCACCGTAATCCACGACGACCTGGGCACTAACTCCTCCTACACCTGGGAGCTGACGCCCGATGCTGATGCGGTGGAGGATGCGTTCTCCGGAGCCGCCCACGTGGTGTCGGAGCGCTACATCCAGCAGAGGCTCATTCCCGCGGCCATGGAGCCTCGGGGGGTGGTGGCCGTGCCCGCGCCGTTCGGGGGCGATATCACCATCTACTCGGCCACCCAGATTCCCCACATCCTCAAAGTCATGGTGGCGCTCACCCTGGGGCTGCCCGAGCAGAAGGTGCGGGTGGTGGCCCCGGCGGTAGGAGGCGGATTCGGCTCCAAGCTGAACGTGTACGCCGAGGAGATCATGTGTACTGCGCTGGCGCTGCGCCACGGCGTGCCGGTGCGCTGGACCGAGGGCCGCTCCGAGGCTGCGGCGTCCACCATCCAGGGCCGGGGCCAGATCCAAGACATCGAGTTGGCCGCCGACGCCGAGGGTCGCATCAGTGCGGTGAGGGTGAAGCTGGTGGCCGACATGGGGGCCTACCTCCAGCTGGTGACCCCGGGAGTGCCCCTGCTGGGCGCTTTTTTGTACCACGGCTGCTACGACATCCCGAACTACTCCTTCGTGTGTGCGGGGGTGTTCACCAACATGACCCCCACCGACGCCTACCGGGGTGCCGGTCGACCGGAAGCCACCTACGCCATCGAGCGGGCCATGGACTCGCTGGCCGCCTCGGTGGGTGTTGACCCCGCCGAGATCAGGCGGCGCAACTTCATTGCCCCCGAGCAGTTCCCCTATGAGTCGGGGGCCGGGTTGCTGTTCGACAGCGGCAATTACCCGCAGGCCCTCGAGCGGGCCTTGGAGGTGGTGGACTACGAGGGGTTGCGGGCCCAACAGGCCGAGCGCCGGGCCGCAGGCGACACCCGACTTCTGGGAGTGGGCTTGTCGAGCTATGTGGAAATGTGCGGTCTGGCCCCCAGCCGAGTTCTGGCCTCGCTGAACTACGCGGCCGGCGGCTGGGAGTCGGCCACCGTGCGGGTGCTGCCCACCGCCAAGGTGCAGGTGGTGACCGGCACCTCGCCCCACGGCCAGGGTCATGAGACGTGCTGGTCGATGATCGTGGCCGACCAACTGGGAGTCGACCCCGACGACGTGGAGGTGCTGCACTCCGACACCGCCATCTCCCCGCTGGGACTCGACTCCTACGGCTCCCGCTCCCTGTCGGTGGGAGGTACTGCGGTGTACATGGCGGCTGAGAAGGTCATAGACAAGGCCCGGTTGATCGCCGCCCATCAGATGGAGGCCAACGTCGAGGACTTGGAGTTCTCCGACGGCACCTTCCGGGTTCGGGGCCAGCCCGACGCCGAGATGCCCCTGGCCGCGGTGGCCTTTGAGGCGTTCACCGCCCACAACCTGCCCGACGGCTTGGAGCCCAACCTAGAGGGCCACATGACCTGGGACCCGCCCAACTTCACTTTCCCGTTCGGAACCCATGTGGCCGTGGTGGAGGTGGACACTGAGACCGGTGACGTGGAGATGGTGGACTACGTGGCCGTTGATGACTGCGGCAATCAGATCAACCCGATGGTGGTGGAAGGCCAGATCCACGGCGGCATCCTTCAAGGGGTGGCCCAAGCCCTGTGGGAGGAGGCCGCGTTTGACGCCGACGGCCAGCCCCGCAACGTCAGCTTCCTGGACTACCTGGTGCCGTCGCCCGCGGAGACTCCGTCGTTCCGCACCGACTCCACCGTGACCCCCAGCCCCACCAACCCGATGGGCGTGAAGGGTATCGGCGAGGCCGGCACCATCGCCTCCACTCCCGCGGTGATCAACGCCATCGCCGACGCGCTGTCCCCACTGGGGATCAGCGAAGTGGCCATGCCAGCCACGCCCGAGCGGATCTGGGGACTGATCTCCGGGTCGTTGAGCAGCTAGCCGTCGAAAGGGGCAGAGAGGGCGAGGGCCGCATTGATGAGGCCGAGATGGGAGTACGCCTGGGGGTGGTTGCCCAGTAGGCGCTCGCTGGGCGGGTCGTATTGCTCGGGGAGCAGGCCGGTGGGGCCGCAGAGGTCGAGGTAGCGGTCGAACAGCGCTCGGGCGTCGTCGAGCTGGCCGATGAGCACGTAGGCCTCGACTAGCCACGACGTGCAGATCAAAAAGCCGCCTTCGGTGCCGGGCAGTCCGTCGTCGTGTCGGTAGCGGTATACCGTCTGGCCGTCTCGCAGCTCGCTCTCCACCGCTTTGAGCGTGGACACGAATCGAGGGTCGGTGGGGGGCAGCAGCCCGCTCAAACCGATCCACAGCAGGCTGGCGTCTAGGTCGGTGGACCCGTATGCGGTGGTGTAGGAGTGGCGCTGCTCGTTCCAGCCGTTTTCGATCACATCGGCGGCGATCTGGTGGCGAAGCGGACTCCAGTACAGGGCCAGCTCCGGGTCGAGGCGTTCGGCGATCTTGATGGCCCGGTCCACCGCCATCCAGCACATTACCTTGGAGTGGACGTGGTGGCGGGGCGGTCGGCGCTCCTCCCAGATGCCGTGGTCGGGTTCATACCACCGGGTGGCCACTGCACCCACCACCGCCTTCACCACCTCCCAGTGCCGTTCGGTGAGGGTCACCTGGGCATCGCACAGCCGCCAGGCCAGGTCGACCACCGGTCCGAACACATCGAGCTGCACTTGGTGCTCGGCCGCATTGCCGATCCGCACCGGGCGGCTTCCCGCGTAGCCGGCCAGCTCGGGTAACACCGCCTCGGGAAGGGCCTCGTCGCCCACCAGTGGATACACCGGGCGAAGCTGCTCGGGGCTGGGGAGATGCTCCACCCGGTCGAGGATCCAGTCGAGCAAGTCGCCGGCCTCCTGGCTGCTGCCCAGGGCCAGCAGCGCAGCCGCGCTCATGCTGGCGTCTCGGGGCCAGCAGTAGCGGTAGTCCCAATTGCGGACCCCGCCCATCACCTCAGGCAGGCTGGTGGTGGCCGCGGCCAGCATCGCCCCCGAGGGCTGGTGGCACAGTGCTTTCAGCACCAGCGCCGACCGCTCGACCTCCTCGGATGCTATAGGCGGCAGGGTCAGCTTTTGCGCCCACTCCCGCCAGTGGCGCTCGGTGACCTGGCGGCGGTCGGTTTCGGTCAGGTCAGTGCGGTGGCGGCCGTGGACGCCGAGGCGCAGCATCAGCTCCAGCGGGGTGCCGTTGAGCTGGACATCGGCCACTGCGGTTTGGTGAGGGCCGTCGTTGACGATGTCCCAGCTCACTCCGGGCGAGAGCAAAAGCATGGTCTCGGCCGCGCCCCACACCTCGAGGCCTCCGTTGGTCTTGTGCAGCCCGGTGGGGGCTCTTCCGAAGTCCAGCCGGGGGGCGAACTCGATGCGGATCTGCCCGGTTCCGTCGATGGCCCGGATCAGGTTGGTGCGCCCCGCTGGCTCGGTGGGCCTCCCGTCGGAGCAGTCCAGGTAGTCAGTTACCGTCACATCCGACCATCGGGTCTCGGCAATCATGGTGCCGTCCAGGAAGCGGTGGGAAATGGGCGGGCTGCCGTCTTGTCGGCTGACCGAGAAGTGGCCGGCCCGGGCACCCCCCAGCAGTCCGGCGAACACCGCCGGGGAGTCGGCTCGGGGATGGCACATCCAATTCACCGAGGCATCGGCGGTGACCAGCGCCACCGTTCTCTGGTCGCTGAGCAGGCTGTGGCGCTCGATGGGCAGGGCGTGTTCGCCCATCAGCCAGGCCCGACGCCGTTCGGCTATCAAAGCCAGCATCTGGGCCACCTCCCCGGGGTCGTCCAGTCGGCCCCGGGCCAGGGTCGGCCCCGGGCCCACTTTGAGGCCCAAATCGGGTCCGGCAAGCTGGGCGAATACGTCTTCGTCGGTCACGTCGTCGCCGGCGAAGACCACCGCCTCAGCCGACACATCGGTTCTCAGCCGGTCTAAGGCGTCGCCCTTGTTGAGGTCGAGCACCGACAGCTCCACCACCATCTTTCCGGTCTTGAGGTGGACGCCGTCCCATTTGCCGGGGCCGCGCAGCACTTCGTCCACCGCTTCGGCGGCGATCTCGGGGTTGGCCTTGCGGTAGTGGAAGGCGACCCCGGCTGGTTTGGGCTCGATGATGAATCCCCGGTCGCGACGGGCGATGTCGTTCAACGCCTCCAGCACCCGGGCGCGCCGCTCCCGCTGTTCGGGCCACAGATCGTCGGCGAAGCCCACATCGAATTCGGAGCCGTGGCTGCCCACTAGGTGGATCTCCTCGGGCAGGCGGCTGAGCGCGGCCAGGTCCCGGAGTGCCCGCCCGGAGATCACCGCCACATGGGTGTCGGGCATGGCCGCCAGCCGGCGAAGCGCGGCCACCGATTCCCGAGTGGGTCGTGCCTCATCGGGGTTGTCGATGATGGGGGCCAGCGTGCCGTCGTAGTCACAGGCCACCAGCAGAACCGGCACCCGGGCCAGCTCCCGGAGCCGGGCGTCGGTTTCTTCGGCGGTCATGATCGGCCCGCTTGCGGTGGTCCTCGTCATTCGCAGGCCTCAAGGCGGTTCAAGAAGCGCTCGGCCCAGCGCTGGGCGGTGTTGGTTCTCACCACCCGTCTCATGGTCCGCATGGCCGGCTCGGCATCGGCGCCGGAGCGGCGGGCGGCGGCCTCCATGGCGGTTTTCAGCCCCTCGGTGTCGTGGGGGTTGATCAGCTCGGCGGTACGCAGTTCTTGGGCCGCACCGGCGAACTCGGAGAGCACCAGCACCCCGGTGTTGTCGGGTCGACAGGCCACGTATTCCTTGGCCACCAGGTTCATGCCGTCGCGCAGCGGGGTCACCAGCATCACGTCGGCTATCAGATACATGGCCACCAGCTCGTCGATGGGGTGGCTCTGGTGCAGGTAGTGGACCACGGGACGGCCCATCACCCCGAAGTTCCCGTTCACGTCCCCCACCATCTGCTCTACTGCTTGGCGGACCTCGGCGTAGCCGGTGACCTGCGACCGGCTGGGCTCGGCGATCTGCACCAGCGCGCACTGGTCCGCCGACAGCCGCCGCTCGGCCAGCAGTTCCCTGAAGGCCCGCAGCCGGACCTCGATGCCCTTGGTGTAGTCGAGGCGGTCGACCCCCAACAGCACGGTGGCCGGAGAGCCCAGGGTTTGGTGGATCTCCGCCGCTCGGGCCTTTACACCCGGATCAGCGGCCAATCGGGCGATCCGGTCTACGTCTATGCCAATGGGGAAGGCGCCCACCTGGGTGGCCCGGCCGTCGTGCTGGATCAGCCTTCCGGCGGTCTTGGCGCCGGTGATGCGGTTCACCGCCCGGCAGAAGTTGTCGGCGCCCAATGCGGTTTGCATGCCGACCAGGTCGGCGCCCAACAGGCCGTCGATGATCTCGGCCCGCCACGGCATCCGGATGTACAGCTCGCGGGCCGGGAAGGGGATGTGCAGGAAGAAGCCGATTCGCAGGTCGGGCCGGGCTTGTCGCAGCAGGCCGGGTACCAGCAGCAGGTGGTAGTCGTGGATCCACACGGTGGCGCCGGGGGCGGCCAACTGGGCCACCGTGTCAGCGTAGCGCTGGTTGACGGTGCGATAGGCATCCCACCAGGTGCGGTGGTATTCGGGGGGCACCAGCGCGTCGTGGAACAGCGGCCACAGGGTGGCGTTGGAAAACCCCTCATAGAACAGCTGGAGCTCTCCTTGGCTGACACCCACCGGGTGGCACTGGAACCCGTCAACCTCAAACGGCTCTGTGCCCGGACCGGGGACTCCAGTCCAGCCCACCCACGCCGCGTCGGGATTGCCGGACATGGCCGGACGCAAAGCCGACACCAGTCCGCCGGGACTGGGAACCCACTTGGCGGTGTCGCCCTCCCACACCCGCTTTACTGGTAGGCGATTGGCTGCGACTACGAAGTTCCACTTCTGATCGCCGGGGGTCACTTGGCCAAAATATCGCGCCGCCAACCAAGAATAAGGGTTGATAAGCTGATTGGCGAGGTGGCCCCGGCCCGGTGGGCCGAGTCCGGTTGTGACCTACCTCACGCCGGGCCGGAGCCGCTCGTCACGTTATCGGGCAATAGTGAAGATCCATCTAACTGACTGAAAATAGATGATATCAGTCAATAATTACGAGTTGGTCGGGCAGCTCTCGATCGTCGGCGACGTCGATCACCACCCGGCTAAGGGTGCCAGTGAACGGGAATTGGCCGGTGTAGCGGGGGCTGGGAGAGGGGGCTTTGGTGAAGCCCACGCTTATTCCCACCGCGTGAATGTGGGTGTTGTGGGTTTGGGGCATGGCTACTGATCCGACCTTGACGCCGTTTACCAGCAGTCGGCCGGTGCCGGCGTAGCTGCCGGTGCGCTCGAAGGCTGCGGTCACCGTCAAAGATCCGGCTGGCAGAGGCTCAGTCGACGCAGCCACGTAGTGCTCCCAGGCCATGTTGTAGTCCCACACCAGATGGCCGTCTCGTATGAACAGGGCGAACCCCGACGCCACGTCGCCGCAGGCCAGCAGGGTGCCGTCGTCGCCGTCGGCTCGCTCCAGCTCGACGGAGATGTCATAGGACACGTTCTTGAGGTCGGGGCAGCCGTCGCTGGGGATGTACGCCCCCGGGTAGTACACGAACCGGGACCGGCTGGTGATGGGCCGGGGCTTGGGAACGTGGAACCGCTCCAGAATCCGGTCGTCCAGGGGGAGCACCTGGTAGTCGCGGGCCGCCTCCCACCAGCGGTCGATGAGGGTGGCCAATTGGTCAGGCTCGGCGTCGGCCAGGTCTCGGGCCTCGGAGAAATCCTGATCCAGGTGGTACAGCTCCCATCGGTCGTCGTCGAAGCTTTCCCCCTGGATGTGGCGGGTCACCGCCTTCCACCCGTCGACCCACATGGCCCGGTGGCCCAGCATCTCGTAGTACTGATCGGCCTTGGCGGTGGGGGCCCCAGAGTCGGAGAAGGAATAGACCATGCTGGTGCCCTCGATCGGCATCTGTTCCACCCCAGCCATCTTCGCGGGAGGCTCGAGGCCGATGGCCTCTAGCAGGGTGGGGGCGATGTCGCTCACATGGTGGTACTGGGTGCGCACTTTCCCGGTGTCGGAAATCCCGGCAGGCCAGGAGATGATGAGCGGATCCCGCACTCCACCGGCATGGGTGTTCTGCTTGTACCACTTCAGCGGGGTGTTGCCGGCCATGGCCCACCCCATGGGGTAAGCCATCCACGAGTTGGGTCCGCCGATCTCGTCGATGTCGGCCAGCTGCTGGGCCAAAGACCGGGGCTCGAGCCCGTTGATGAAGCGCATAGCGTTCTCATGGCCCGAAGGTCCGCCCTCCTGGGTGGCCCCGTTGTCGGACAAAAGCACGAACACGGTGTTCTCGGCCTGGCCGATCTCCTGGAGCGTGGAGACGAGCCGGCCCAGATGCTCGTCGGTGTGGGTGAGCATCCCGGCGTAGGCCTGCTGCATCCGGGTGGCCAACCGCTGCTCGTCGGCGCTCAGCTCCTCCCATTCGGGCACGCCGGGGTTGAAGGGGGGCAGCTCGGTGTCGGCTGGGATGATGCCTATTTCCTTTTGGCGGGCGAAGCGCTCCTCTCGAATTGCGCCCCAGCCGGTGTCGTAGCGCCCGTTGTAGCGGTCGATATGGGGCTTGGGAGCTTGAATTGGATAGTGGCCAGTGCCGAAGCACAGATACAGGAAGAACGGGCGTTCGGGCCACGCCGAGGTTTGGGCGGTGACCATGGCGATGGCCTGGTCCACCAGGTCTTCGCTGACGTGGTAGCCGGGCTTGTCGGGGGCGTCGATGTGGTGGTTGTCGGCCACCAGGTCGGGATCCCATTGGTTGGTGGCCCCGTCCAAGAACCCGTAGTAGCGGTCGAACCCCCGCTGGAGCGGCCACTGGTCGAACGGGCCGGCCGGAGTGGTGTCCTCGATGGGGGCCAAGTGCCATTTGCCCACCGCGAAGGTGGAGTAGCCCGCGGGGCGGAGCATCTCAGCCAGGGTGGCCGCCCGGTTTGAGATGCGCCCGGTGCAGCCGGGAAAGCCGGTGTCCCAGTTGCTGACCACCGCCATTCCCACCGAATGGTGGTTGCGGCCGGTGAGCAGGCAGGCCCGGGTGGGGGAGCAGATGGCGGTGGTGTGGAAATTGTTATAGCGCAGGCCGTTGGCGGCTAGGGCGTCCATGGTCGGGGTGTCGATCTCGGAGCCGTAGCAGCCCAGGTCGGCGAATCCCACGTCGTCGAGGACGACCATGACCACATTGGGGCTGCCTTCTGGCGGGGTGACGGGGTCGGGCCACCAAGGGGTGGAGTCGGCGACGGTGTTGCCGATGGTGCCGCCGTAGGGCTGGTTGTTGGAGGTCATGGTGTGGTTGCTAGCACATTGGGTGCTGGTGGCGGGACACCCTGAGCTTCCCCCCTATTCGTGGAGAGTTTGTTTTTGAGGGTTGGGGGTGTTGGCTTGTTCGTATTCTATGGGTGGGACCATTCCGATTGCGGAGTGGAGCCGGTGCTGGTTGTACCAGCCGCTGATCCACATGGCGATGTCCTGGCGGGCTTGGGTTCTTGTGGTCCAGCGGCGCCGGTCGATGAGTTCGTGTTGGAGTGTGGAGAAGAACGATTCTGCCGGGGCGTTGTCCAAAGCGTTGCCGGTGCGCCCTGTTGAGCGCTGTATGCCGAGCCGCCGGCAGGCCTTCGCGAAGGCTTCGGCCGTGTATTGGGATCCCTTGTCGGAGTGAAAAATGACTCCTTTGATATCGCTTCCTCTGGTGGCGACGGCCATGTTGATGGCCTGTTTGGCCAACTCGGCGGTTGGATAGTCGTTGGAGGTGGCGAAGCCGAGCATGCGCCGCGAGCACAGGTCCTCGACTGTGGCTAAGAACACTTTGCCCTCGGCGGTGGGGACTTCTTTGAAGTCCCCGCACCATTTCTGGTTGATCGCTTGGCGCTGAAGTCGCGCTTCAGCAGGTCCGTCGGGGCCGCGGCGCCGGGGTTTTGGCTGGTGAGGCCCCTGTAGCGCCGTTTGGGCCGGGCGCACAGGCCCTGGCGGGCCATCGAGGCCTCCACAGTGGTCTTCGACACCGACAGCCCGTCTCGGCGCAGCTGGGCTCTCACTCTGGGCGACCCGTAGGTGCCCTCGGACACCTCGAACGCCTTTTTCACCTCGGCATCGACCGCCTGTCGGCGGAGCTGCCGGGCGGTAACAGGCCGGTTCAGGTGCTTGTAGAACGTCGAGGGCGAGATGCCCAGCGCCCGACAAGACACCGCGTGAGGCACACCGTGGCCGGTCCTTTGGGAGGCGATGAACTCTGCGGTCACCGCGTCGCCTCGTTGACCCAAAGGACCACGGATCGTTTGAGGACATCACGCTCCATCTCCAACTCCGCGACCCTCCTGCGGAGCCGGGCCAGCTCGGCCCGCTCATCAGCGGACAGCCCGCCGGCCCGCTCGGCCTGCTCCCGGCGCACCCAGTTGCCCAAAGTGCCCTCGTTGACGCCGAGCTCCCGGGCCACATGGGCCACCGGACGGCCGGTCTCCTTGACGATCCGAACAGCCCCATCACGGAACTCGAATCGAACCTTCTTCGTTGTCTAGACATCGCATCTCCTTATAGACGATGTCTCCACAAAAAGGGGGGAACCTCAACCCAGGCATCTGTTTTCGATGGTTGTCTGCTAGTGGGGGTGCCGTTAGGGTGAGGGTGCAGTCGGAGTTGGCTTCATAGGGCTCCCTTCCAGGTATTGACTTTTTGGTCTAGAGCAAGTGAAGGGGCGTTGGGATGACGATGAGCGAAGTCGGGCCCACGGGGTATGGCATTGATGAGGCGATATCGGGTATCGCTGAGATCCAACAGGCAATCCTTCTTCTTCCCGAAACCGACTACATCAAGCTGAGGGAGTGGATCAGCGATTTGGACTGGGATAAGTGGGACAAGCAGGTCGAAGCCGATGCAGGCGAAGGGGCTTTGGATTTCCTGATAGCGGAGGTTTTTGAGGCCAAGGAGGACGACACCCTTCAGGAACTCTAAGTGCATCGAGCAACGCCACGGTTCTGGGTGCATTTCGGGCGGCTGCAAGATTCTGCCCAGCAGATTGCCAGAAGGAACTTTCGTCTACTGGATGAAAACCCAGGGCACCCTTCCCTGCGGTTGAAGAAGGTGGGAAAGTTCTGGTCGGTGCGCGTCGGGTTGGGCTATAGGGCTCTGGCTGTTCAAGACGGTGGTTACTTCATCTGGGTGTGGATTGGCACCCACGAGGAATATGACCGTCTTGTCAGGTCATAGTTGCACCGCCCACCCCGCTTGAACCGCAACCGGTGGCTCGCCGCCCCGCCCACGCTTTTGCCATCACGGATTTTGCAAGAGAACAAGTAGGCTGCGGCGGTGCCTGAGCGGGGGTTGAATGAGCGGTTGGTGGAGTTTGGGACCACCATCTTTGCGGAGATGTCGGCGTTGGCACTTTCCACTGGGGCTATCAATTTGGGGCAGGGGTTTCCGGATACTGATGGGCCGCGGGAGGTGGCGGATGCGGCAGTGGCGGCTATTCGGGCGGGGCATAACCAGTATCCGCCGGGGTTGGGGATTGCGGACTTGCGGCTGGCGGTGGCCGAGCACCAGAAGCGGTTCTACGACTTGGACTTCGACCCCGATGCCGAGGTGCTCATAACCGCGGGGGCTACTGAGGCCATCGCTGCGGTGATGCTGTCGCTGTTGGAGCCGGGCGACGAGGTGGTGCTGTTCGAGCCCTATTACGACTCGCATATCGCGGGCATCGCCATGGCCGGGGCCGAGCGGCGGTTGGTGACGCTGCGGCCACCCGATTACCGGTTCGATCCTGACGAGTTGGCTGCGGCCATCGGTCCCTGCACCCGGATGATCGTGGTGAACTCGCCGCATAATCCCACTGGGAAGGTGTTCGACCGGGAGGAGTTGGAGCTGATTGCCGAGCTGTGCCGGGAGCATGATCTGCTGGCGGTAACCGACGAGGTTTATGAGCACTTGGCCTACGACGGAGAGCACATTCCAATGGCGACGCTGCCGGGAATGAGAGAGCGCACCATCTCGGTGTCTTCGGGGGGTAAGACGTTCTCGTTCACCGGGTGGAAGATCGGCTGGGTGTGCGCGGTGCCGGAGCTGCGCGATGCGGTCACCACCGCCAAGCAGTTCTTGACGTTCGTCAACG
The DNA here is from genome assembly GCA_965208505.1 of Acidimicrobiales bacterium. Lineage (GTDB taxonomy): Bacteria > Actinomycetota > Acidimicrobiia > Acidimicrobiales > Bin134 > Poriferisocius. The sequence continues at coordinate 2,937,261 of OZ242339.1, read as the reverse complement.
GAGCGCCGTTCCAGCACGCCATGGCCGTGGGGCTGCGGCTGGGCAACGACTACTTCGACGAATTGCGCAACAGCATGAGGGCTCGGCGCGATCAACTCTCCGACGGGCTGGCCGCCGCCGGGTTCGAGGTCTACCGCCCGGCGGGCACCTACTTCGTAACCGCCGATGTGCGGCCGCTGGGCTTTGACGACGGTATGGCGCTTTGCCGCAAGCTGCCCGAGCTGTGCGGGGTGGTGGCCGTGCCCAACGTGGTGTTCTACGACAACGAACACGAGGGCCGGCACCTGGTGCGGTTCGCCTTCTGCAAGCGGCCCGAGGTGCTAGACGAAGCAGTGGAGCGGCTGGCCAAGCTGGGGGCTGGCTCATGAAGGTCGCCGCCGTCCAGCACGGCATTGAGTGGGAGGACCCGGAGGCCAACTTTGCGTCGCTCCGCCCCAAGGTGGCCAAGGCCGCGGCCGACGGCGCCCGGCTGGTAGTGCTGGCCGAGATGTACTCAACCGGGTTCTCAATGGCTTCAGACCGGGTGGCCGAGCCCCCCGACGGGCCCAGCGTGGGGTTCTTGGTCGAACAGGCTGCGGCCCACGGGGTGTGGGTGTGCGGGTCGGTGCCGGTGCGGGATCCGTCGACGGCCGAGTTGCCTGTGAACCGGTTCGTGCTGGCCGGCCCCGACGGGGTGGTCGCCACCTACGACAAGATCCACCCGTTCTCCTACGGCGGCGAGCACGAGCATTATGCCGCAGGCGCCGAGCGGCTGACAGTGACCGTTGAAGGGGTGAGGATCACTCCGTTCGTGTGTTACGACCTGCGATTTTCCGATGAGTTCTGGACGTTGGCCCACGACACCGACTGCTTCGTGGTGGTGGCCAACTGGCCCGCCCCTCGTCGGGCCCATTGGTCGGCGCTGCTGGTGGCCCGGGCCATCGAGAATCAGGCCTATGTGGTGGGGGTGAACCGGGTGGGCAGCGGAGGCGGCATCGACTATCAGGGCGACTCGGTGGTGATCGACCCGTTCGGAGTTGAGGTGGCCGGTGCTCCCGAAGGCGAGGAGGCCGTGCTGTACGCCGACATCGACCTCGCCCGGTTGGACCAGGTCCGCTCCCGCTATCCGTTTCTCGCCGACCGGCGATAGTCCGCCAGTGTTGTCCCACACCGTCCACTAGCCAGCAATGACTGACCAGACCCAGCCCCTGCTAACGGGCCGCTTCATCGTGCTGTGCCTGTGCGGGGTGTTCTATTTCATGTCTCTGGGCTTGGTGTACCCGGTGCTGCCTGGATTCGTGGAAAACGACTTGGGCGGAGGGCCGGTAGCGGTGGGTCTGGCCGTCGGCGGGTTCGGCCTGTCGGCTGCCATTGCCCGTCCGCTGGTCGGTCCGCTGGGCGACTCCAAGGGCCGGCGCTTCCTGGTGGTATGGGGGTGTGTGCTGGCCGGGTTAGGAATTCTCGGCAACCTGTGGGTTGCCTCGGTGGTGGTGGCGGTGTTGTTTCGGCTTCTTACCGGTTTGGGAGAAGCTGCCTACTTCGTGGGCATCGCCGCGGCCGCCCAGGACATGGCCCCCGAGCATCGCCGAGGAGAGGCCACCTCGTACTTCTCGGTCACGGTGTACTCCGGTCTGGCCGCAGGACCGATCATCGGCGAGCAGTTGGAGGGCGCAGTCAGTGCCGATGCAGTCTGGGTGCTGGGCGGAGCGCTGTGCGCGCTCGGCACGGTGCTGGGCGCAATGTCCATGCCCGGCCGCCCCGAGGGTGCCCAGTCGGGCTGGCCGACCTCGTTCATACACCGGCCCGCCATCCGTCCTGCCTTGTTGTTGGGGCTGGGACTGATGGGCTACTCCGGGTTCTTGGCGTTCATCAAGCTGCATGTGGACGACATCGGCTTTGCCCACTCCGGGGCGGTGTTCGCCACCTTCGCCGTGATGGTGATCAGCCTGCGAATCCTGCTGGCTCGCCTGCCCGACCGCCTGGGGCCCCAGCGCACCAGCACCTTGTCTTATGTGTCCTCGGCCACCGGCCTTTGGATCATCGCCTTTTGGCAGCAGATCCCCGGTGTGTTCGTCGGCACCGCCATCTTGGCCATGGGCCAGACGTTCCTGTTTCCAGCTCTGTTCGTTCTGGCCATCCAGTCGGCACCCGTCAACCGGCGCAGCCAGGCCATCGGCACCTTCAGCATCGCCTTCGATCTGGCTGTCGGATTGGGCGGGCTCATCTTGGGCGGCGTGGTGGAGGTGTCGTCGTATTCCATGGCCTTTTTCGCCGGTGGTTCGCTGTCGCTGGTAGCCCTGGTGGTGAGCCGCACCCTGGTCCGCCCCCAGCTCGAGGTGACATATTGAATCTGCCCATTGACATCGGGGGATCGGCGTAGCAGAGTTGGTGCCTTCCCCCTGAACTTCCCCTTCGTTGCGCTTAGCGCGCCCCCGATGAGCCGAAGGGAAGTTCAATGCGAAGCTCCACGCTCGTGGCCTGGGCTGTTGTCTGTCTCGTTACTGTGTCCAACCTGGAATTGGCGGCCGGGTGGCAGCAGCCCGATGAGGGCACGTCGGTCGAGGCCGAAGATGGATTGGTGGAACTTGGGGTATGGATCGAAGTGGACGTTCCCGGGGCGTCCGAGCCCGACGCCCACCCCAATGACCCCTCGCTGCCGCCCTGCTATTTCCGGCAAGCCAACTACGCCGAGCTGAACGCCTGGTTGGAGAACGACTTCGTGATCGCTCCCGACCCCGATGAGGTGTACATCTTGAAGCTCTGCGAAACCAGCGAGGGTACTCAGCTCGTTACGTTTTGGGTACACCAGCCCGCGTCGCCCAAAGAGCCCCCGCCGCCCACAATCAAAGAGACCACCCGGTTGCGCAACGAGGCCTGGGGCCGGCTGGCCATCCCCGAGCCGACCACGCAGATGGCGCCTGGCAAGGTCACCATTGTCCAGATCCCCACCTTCGTTTGGGTGTCGGCCGCTGACCGCACCCCGGTGTCGGAGACGGTCACCACCACGCTCGACGGCCACGAGTTGACCCTCACTGCAACCGCCTACCCCCGTCGCCTGGGCTTTCTGCGGATCGACATGGGCGACGGCAATACGCTGTGGTGCGACGCCGACGATGTCGTGGCCTTCGACCACTCACGGGACCCGCTGGACCAGCCGTCCAACTGCTTCCACTACTACCGCCAATCGTCGGTGAACGCCCCCGACCTCCGCTATCAGGTGGCGCTCACCGCTTACTGGGATGTCTCAGTGAGGTGTGTGTTCAACGGTGGCCCCTGCACCAACCCGCCCCCCGCCGTCCCCACGCAGGCACTGACCGCCCCGCCACATGCCATCGCCGTAGCCGAGATCCAAGCCCTCGCCCGCCCCGGTTAGCCGCCCAGTACGACCCGCTCGCCGAACCCCCTGGCGACCCGCCGGGCTGTCACCGCCGAACCATGGAAAAACCAAGGTGACAGTCCGGCGGCAGGGGGATAAAGTAATCAGTCCACTCGACGCGGGGTGGAGCAGTCTGGTAGCTCGTCGGGCTCATAACCCGAAGGTCGCAGGTTCAAATCCTGCCCCCGCCACTTGCCGGCTCCTCGGATCACCCCGGTTAGGCGGCCCCCAAGCATTTAGTGGCGCGGATAGGCGACCAGCGGGCCGTGCTCAAGCGGAGGGGGTGGCCCGGCCGGGCCCGGGTCGAGGCTCACCGCGAGGGCGATGGCCTCTGGCAGCGGGATGCCCTCTCCCCACACCATCCCCTCTACGACCTCCTCGTAGCCCTCGGCAAGGGCTTCGTACTCGCGGGTGGACGGGTTGAACGACCTGAGGGAGGCGAAGCCATCCTCAGGCCTCTGCCTGCCGTCATCGCTTGCCCAGGACTCGGCGACCCACAGCAGCGCCTTGCTGTCCCTGCCGATGTGCCCCTCGAACTCGTCGGCTGTTATGGCGATGCGCGCCAAGTCGTACACGTCTCTGGCCCGCCCCCTGATGCCGTCGAGATCGCCGGACTCGCTCATCTCGGTTTGCGCTAGGAGCTTGTTCATGGCCGTCGTGCCGGGGCCGAGCGCGTTGAACTCGAAGCCCCCTAGCTCGGGGCACGCTTCGAGCAGCTCGGCATCGCAGATCCGCCCGATCATTGACATCACCGGGATCCGCTCTACCCACAGGGGAGGCACAACGGCTCTGTAGGCAATGTCAATGCTGGCCACTTCGTGCTTCGCCCTGTCCCTGAAAACGAAAAAGTAATGGCCTGCGCTTTTACCGGACTCCCTGAAACCGCATCCAATCCGCTTCGCCGCAGCCTCCGCACCCTTCTTGCACGACTGCCTCATCTGCTTCGGAGTCGCCCCTGGTGCAGGATCGAGGATCAAGTCGATGTCCTGGGACCATCGCTCGGTAATGCCCCAAGCCGCGGACAGGGACGTGCCGCCGCCGAACACCACCCTGCCGACACTTTGGTCCTCCATCGGCTTGCTTGGATCGGTATAACCGCGGGGAAGCGCACTGTCGCCCGCGGCGATGAGCCAGGAGTGGAGAGCCCTGACCAGCCAATAGTCCCGTTCTACCATGTTCCTGTCGAGGCCGTATGCGTTTGCCGTTGCACCCACAACCTCGTCGAACAGATTCGGATCATCTGCCAGAGGGGTGTTTGACAGCAGTTTGCCGAGCATGCCTGGACCGAAGGGAGCGGCAGGGGGCTTCCTCCTCGCCCGCTTGTGGGACTCGATCGGGCAGGTGTCGCGGTAGTTCTGGCACTGGCCGCCGCGCTCTGTTTCCGCCAGGCAAAGCGGACGCCGCTTCAAGGGGCCTCCACGATGTCGGGCAGGTCTGCCGCCAGCCTGCCGATCACGGAGCCGAACGAGTTGGGGCCTTCGCCGGCCGGCCACTTCGTCAGCGGCCTCTCGGTCCCGGCGGCCCACAGGAGCGCCTCCTTGCGGATAGGAGCACCCGACTTCATCCACCCATTCGCCCAGTCAAAATAGGACATGGCGTGCTCCCAGCTATGGCAGTCGAAGGGCCCGGCCGACAGGGCCGCCTCAAGCACGGTCGCCTCGTTCCAGTTCAGGTCGCGCCGCCGTTTGTTGTGTCTCTCAATGAAGCGAACAGGAGGTCCACACGGCGAAGGCGGCGGAACCAGATTCCGGTATGGAACGGCGATCACCGTTCTGTGCGGCATCTGCCTGCACCAGCCGATCCGGTGGAGCGCGTATCGACCCGCATATCCCGAGCCGGGAGGGGCGAGGATGGAATCAGCCGAGTGGGTGAGAATTGGCGTCTTGCCGTAGGCGGGATGGCGCGGCGGATGCTGCCGCCAATAGATGCCAGGAGCGAACCTGCCGATGATCGGCTTGTCCGCCGCCATCAGCCTGGAGAGGATGTTGCGGATCACATGCCGCTTGCCTGGAACCGCCGCCGAGCGGAACCATGTGCCGGCGGGGAGCGCCTCAATCCATTCGCGGGCGATACTAGAAGCACTTGGTTTGATGGCTGCCAGCGCTGCGCTAGCCATGTAGGAAACGTATCACACCCTGCGAGGGTCGCGTTCCTGCTTTTCGGGATGGTCTGACGGTGGAAATGCGAGAAAACCGGGCGGCCCGGCAAGGCTCAGGCTTCCTCGCACGCCTACTGGCATCCCATCAGGCCAGACAACAATGCTGTAACCCTGTCGGCGACCTGTGACGCTCTGGCCGGCTGTGCAGCCAAGCAGGCCATTTTCGCCACTAGAGCTTCCGCCTCGAAAAAATGGAAATCACCGCATGCATCACTGCTCAAATGGGCGGTGTTTCTGCTGGCCACATGCCCGAAGCCGCCGTGGCTCCCCATGCGCCCACCGTCTACATCGCCGACTACGGCGCCTTCATCCTCCCCACCTCCGGCCACCCCGACCCGTCCTTGGTCGACCTCGACGGCTTCCTCTACGCCGCCAAAGCCGGCTATGGCGTCCGCGGCGCCTACCTCGCCGGAACCCCCGACCTCGCCCCCGTATTCGTCGAAGACATGACGACCTTCTGGACCAGCGTCATGTCGCCTGGTGACTAGGCCCATACCTGACCCCAGCATTCCGGGCAAGAGGTTCAGCCGATAGGGTCGTCCTCGATGATCTCCCAGTATTCCGGGTCGATCGCGAAGTCAGCGATCTCGACCACCCCCGGTTCGAGGAGTATCCCGACGAATACCACGACGCCAAAGATGGGATCAACGATATGGAGCGTGCGTATCTCCGGGTGGAGGTCGAAGGGCAAATTCTCGAAGTCCTTGAAACCAATGAGCGCTGCGGTTAGTGGGCCCGTCCAGAAGTCCCACTCAGACGGTTGTCCCGTTGGACTTCGACTGGGACCGTGGTCTGCTGTGATCTTCTCGGCAGCGAAGCTGCCAACTCGGATTTCAGGCACTACCGCGTGGTTTCAAACCCGTAGCGTTCCGCAACCGACTTGGAGAGTCGCTCACTGGTCGGAGTCTGAACCTGCTGGTAGTCGAGGAAAGCAGTGGAGAACGGGATGGTTTCGCCGACTTCGGTCAGTCGCCAGCCGGGCTCTTGGTGGGACAACTCGCTGACTTGGGTGCCGGTCATGCCTGCAAGTTGGGTGAGAACGTCCTCGATCGTTTTGAGCTCATCGTCGGTGAACACATCGAGATTCGCCTCACGGGTGGGTACCAGACGGTGCTGCGGGCGACCGAGAAAATCCTCCTCCACGAGCTCAGCCGCACCGGAGTCGATCAATTGGCGACGGGCTGGAAGAAGTTGGCGAGGTGCCGGGCCATGGGCCAGCTTCTGAAATTCGCATCCGGAGATCACCTGGTGGTGGCGTCGCAGGTGTGTGAATTCTGCGAAGAAAAGAACCTTGTTCAGCTTCGTAGCTCCGCCGGCACAGTCGTCCTGTAGTCGGTCAGCGACATATAGCACCATCTCGACGAACTTTTTCTCGTCGTAGGCAACATTCATGTCGCCATCGTACTGACCAAGGGTGACGACTTTCCCGACCCTCCTTCTCGAATCGACACATCCAGAACTCGGCGTACCTACCAGAGTTCGTCTAGGTATCGGGTGGTGCCGGGGATGGTGGGGATGAAGGGGGCGGCTAGTTCTAGGCGGGCGCCTTGGGCGGCGACGTCGTCAGCCAAGGTGGCGAAAGTGTCCCAGCATTGTTCGGGGTCTTGGTCGCAGAAGTAGAGGCGGAGGACTTCGGGGTGTTCTCCGGTTAGGGGCGGGAGGCCGCCGTCTTTGGCGACTTGGACGAAGTCGATGATCTGGCCGATGGGACTGCCCTCGGCCAGCAGGTCGGGATCGCGCTCGGCCCGCAGGCCTGCCGCAGCCGCCAGCACCGAGTCGGTGTCGTTGCCTCTAATCCAGGCCACCACCAGGCCGGCGTAGGGGTGGTCGAGGGCGATCTCGGGCGGAACTGGGGCGGGCCCTCGGCCTGCCGAACCGACGAGGTCGTAGGCAGCGGTGCTGACGTGGTCGCGGTTGGGGTTCATGCGCCCTGAGGCGAACAGGTCGGGCCCGACCGAGAAGGAGTAGCCGAAGGTGTCGGCGTCGTGCCCTTCCTCCATCCAGTACAAAGCGATGAACGAGCCGTTGTCCACCGGATCGGCCACCCCGCTGTCGGCGGGGAAGCGCAGATCTTTCAGCCGCCTCGTTGCCACGTAGCGCCGGTAGGCGAAGCAGCCCGGCGCGGCGGTCATGGCGGCATAGGCGTGGTCGTGCTCGTACCAGCGGTTGTACTCATGCAGCCCCTCGCCGCGGTGCGGCTCGATGAAGGTGATCATCGAATGGCCCAAATGGATCTGGCTTCCAATGGCCAGGTCTGAATCAGACATGTCGTCGCCTCCTGTTGCTGCCGCATGTTACGGCCCCGTCAACGGTACGCCCACAAGGTCAAAGACCTTGCCGTTGATGTTGCAGAATGGGCGTCAATGGGCAACAAGAGCGATGATGAGCGAATTCAGCCCGCTCTGCACTCACTCTTGTCGGGGGATGTTGATGGGCTTGCAATCGCTCTGAATGCAGACCCGCAGATAGCAACTCTCGAGGTTGCGGGGAACACGTTATTGGAGTGGACCACACAACCTGAGGTTGGGCCGCCCTCGCCTCAGATCGTCGACCTGCTGATTGGCGCCGGCGCTGAACTGGATCGAGCCCTCAACCTTGCCGGTTGCTGGAACCGGGCGGCCCTCTGCGAACAACTCCTTGCCGCCGGTGCCGACCCCGCAGCCACCGCTGACGCCAACATCACGCCCCTTGAATCGGCCGCCATGCACAGTTCCATTGAAGCCGCTGATGTGCTCGTTCCCGCCGGTCTGTATAGGCCCGCACTGTGGCTTGCTGCCGCCTGCGGTTTGCTGCACAGAGTCAGGCACTGGGTATCCACTGACGGTTCACTCCTCGATGATCCGGGCATCCACCGTCCCAATTGGGCCGATGTCGGCCGACCGGCCGGCAATCCACCCTCCGATGACCCGATAGAGGTCATTGGCGAGGCATTCGTTTTCGCTGCGCTCAACAACCGGCTCACAGTCATGGAATATCTCCTCGACGCCGGCGTGGATATCGATGTGCGTCCCTACCGCAATACAACTGCACTGCATTTCGCTATTCAATTTCGCCGTCTCGAAGCGGTTCGGCGCCTACTCGAACGGGGCTCATCGGTGACGATTCTTGACGACATCTACAGTTCCGACGCTGCCGGATGGGCGGAGGCCTGCGACGACGGCAGCCAGCTGGCAAGGACCATCAGCGAACTAGTCAGCGCTTCTTGAAATCAGATGCCCAAGAGGCGTTCCCATGTAGGGTTTTCCGGTGTCTTCTGTGAGTCAGTGGCTGCTTGAAGACGGGGTGCTGCATCTGAACCACGGGTCGTTCGGGGCCACTCCGGCATCGGTGTTGGAAGCACAGGAGCGGATCCGCCAGCGCTTTGAGGCCAACCCCACCAAATACTTCGTGGGTGGCGAATACCAGGACGAACTGGACTCGGCCCGCCGGGTGATAGCCGATTTCGTTGGGGCCGATGAGGCGGGGCTGGTGTTCGTTAACAACGCCACCTCCGGCGTGAACGCGGTGCTGCGGTCGCTAGAGACCAGCCTCGCCCCTGGCGATGAGATCCTGGTCACCGACCACGAATACAACGCCTGCGTGAACGCGGCGCTGTTCTCAGCGGCGAGGACCGGCGCCCGAGTGGTCACAGCCCGGCCACCGTTTCCGGTCGAGTCCTCCCAGCAGATCGTTGATGCCGTGCTCGGCGCCGTCACCAAGCGCACTCGTATCCTCATGATCGACGCGGTGACGTCCCCTACGGGGCTGGTGATGCCGGTGTCCGAGATCGCCTCCGCACTGGAGCCCGGTGTGGCGGTGCTGGTGGACGCGGCCCATGGCCCCGGCATGATCGATTTCGACGTTTCTGCTCTGGGCGTCTCCTTTGTGACGGCCAACTGCCACAAGTGGATGTGCACCGCCAAGGGAGCGGCGCTCTTGTGGGCGCGAGAGGACTGCAGGGAGGGCCTGTATCCCCCCGTCATCAGCCACGGCTACAACGATGCCTGGCCGTCGAGTGCCAGCCGCTTCCACGCCCAGTTCGACTGGACCGGAACGCAGGACCCCAGCGCCTGGCTCACCGTCCCCGTCGCCCTCGACACCGTGGCCGCCATGCATCCCGACGGCTGGCCCGGGGTTCGAACCGCGATCCGGGAGCTGTGCCTGACCGGCCGCAGCATCCTGCTCGACGCCCTGGGGATCAATTCGCCGGCCCCCGACGACATGATCGGCGCCATCGCCTCGGTGCCCGTCCCGCCCGCCGACAACTCCGGCTCTGAGATCTTTGACCCGCTCATGGCCGCTCTGGCCGACAACCACAGCATCCAGGTGCCGGTCTTCACCTGGCCCGAACCCCCCGAGCGCCTGCTGCGCATCTCCGCCCACCTCTACAACGAGGAATCCCACTACCGGGCCCTGGCCGACGCCCTCCTCACCGAGCTCAGCCACTGACCCACTGGAAATGGCCCGAGTCCACCGGACTATGGAGGTCAGTACATGATGGTGTGGGTTAGGTGGTGGGGCCAGAAGGTGGCGTGGTACGCCTTCCAGAGTCGAAAGTCCACCTGGGGGACGACCAGGGAATGTGAGTCTGGGCGAATGCGGTTGATGGCGTCGGTTAGCAGGGCGGTGGCGTACAGGGTGTGGGCCCGGATCTCTACTTCCTCGGGACTGTCCGCGGGGATCAGTGCGCCATAGTTGATGGCAGCTTCCAGTTCTGAGGAGTACGACAGAATGCCCATTAGCCGCAGGGCGACTGGGACGATGTAGTCGGCGAACGCCGTCATCCGATCTAAGTCGGTCACAGCGAATGCTCCTTGGCTGGCCAGCGCCATGTGCAGTTGCCACAGCCACAGCTGGGCCAGCTTGTGCAGCTGCACCTCGTGGCCGTCGTGAGTGCTGACATCGTTGAACCGAGGGAACTCCGCCACAAGCCGCTCCAGCAGGCCGTTTCCGTCGGCGTACATGGCCGGCGCACAGTCGGCCACGAAACGATGGGCGCTGCCGCCGTAGCGTTCGGCCAAGACTTGGCCTGCGGCGTTGAGAATTTCGACGCGCTCATCGAGCATGGGGATTTCGATGTTCCCTCTGAACACGCGGCCAAGTTCGGCTCGATCGATCTCGGCCAGGCAGGCCCCGTCGGTCAGCGGCACGCCTTCATCCAGTGCCCGGTTTACGCAAGCGAACATGCCCTCGCTGTCCGACCAGGTGCGACCCCCATAGTCGGCGGCGAACTTCACCCCGGAGTCGAAGTCGGCGAAGGCGAAGTTCATGACCGCATAGAAGAAGGACACATCGATGATCTCCGCCGGGTCATTCCTGTCGCTGAAGGCGCCGTCCACCGGGCCAGACGGAAAGGCAAACTCCTCGAAGGCCATCCATGAGGCCACCTGTTCGATGGCTTCGACCGATGTGCGAACGCGTCGGGAGCGATCGACGACCCCTCGTACCGACCGCAGTACCGGCGAGGTCCACACTGGGGATTCGGGCATGATCGGCTTCTATCGCTGTGAGCAAGTCACAGGGCTAGATGGAGTCGCAGGGCGTTGTCTAGGTGGGCCATGAGGTCGAATGGGATCTGGCCGATCAGGCGGCCCACTCGTTCAACGGAGATCGACCTGACCTGTTCGGCTTGGGCCTTGGAGTCGCGCTCGAGGCCAGTGTCGTCGGCCACTAGCAGCACTTGGAAGGGGTGGATCTGCTCGGTGTTGGAGGTGATGGGTACGACGGTTACCACTCCGTGCCCCAGTCGGGCGGCCGTGGTATTGGCGCCATCGTTGCTGACAATCACCGCGGGCCGGGTTTGGGCGGCCTCAGCGCCCTGCGTGGGGCTGAGATTGACGATGCGGATCTCTCCTCGTCTCATCAGAGCTATGTGAGTCCGTCAGAAGCGGCGGAGTCCCAGAGGTGGGCCTCTTCGTTATCCCACTGTGCGAATGCATCGGCGTAGTCTTGCGCCAACTCCGATGCCCGCAGGAGCCGGATCGCCCGATGGAGGGTGGCTGATCGGGAGGCGATTTCGTGGTTTCGGGCATAGTCGTCAAGGAATGCGACGTCTTCGTCGGGAAGGCTGACGCTAACTTTCATACCGAAAATACTACTAGAGTAGGACTCAATGGACTCAGTCCGGTTCAGCTTTGATGGAGACCAGGCGCTCGCCGCGGTCACGGGCCGTGATGGCGGGGTGAGCCGCGGCCAGGTGGCCAGCCTCAACCTGAGTTTTGAAGTGGGGGACGACCCGGGAAGCGTCGTGGCCAATCGCAAGATCGTGGGCGACAGACTCGGTTTCAACTTTCGGGATCTGGTTGTTCCCCGCCAGGTACACGGGGTCCGGGTGAAGGTTGTCGGTGATCACGACAGGGGTCGAGGGGCCGACTCGGCGGAATCTGGAGTGGCCGCCTGTGACGCGCTGGTCACCAGCACGCCGATGATCCCGGTCGCCGTGTTGGTTGCCGATTGCGCGCCGGTGGTGCTGTATGACCCGGTTCAGCCAGCCATCGGGATCGTGCATGTCGGATGGCGCGGGGCAATCGGTCGCATCGCCCAAAAGGCTGTGGAGACTATGGCTCGGGAGTTCGGCTGCCGTCCGCGCGACATACGGGTCGGGATCGGTCCATGCCTGCAACCGCTCTCCCTCGAAGTCTCGATGAACGAGGCCATGCAGGCTGAGGGCGAGTTCCATCAGCAGCCCGCGGTGCTCTACGACGCAGGGGACAAGCCGCACCTCGACATCCCGTTCATGGTCAAACAGCAGGTGCTCGATGCCGGGGTATGGCTCAAGCACATTGAAGATGTCCGGATGGACACGCTGGATGCCCGGCGCTTCTTCTCCCATAGGGGACAATCCGGCCGAGCGGGACGCTGCATGGGCGTGGCCATGTTGCGATCGGCTTAAACGGCTGGTCGTCAGTCCGGGATGAGAACTCCCGGGTTCATGAGGTTGTCAGGGTCGAGGGCGGCTTTGACGGCTCGCAGCACACCGACGCCGGCATTGCCGAGTTCGTCGGCCATCCAAGGTCGGCGGACGCGGCCGATGCCGTGATGGTGGGAGATGCCGGCACCGCAGTCAGTGGCCGCCTGCATGGCCGCAGTCCAGCAGGAGTCGTAGACCGACTGGTACTCCTCGGGATCAGACGGTTGAGCGGCGAAGGTGAAGTAGAGGTTGGCCCCAGAGCGGTAGGCGTGTGATGAGTGGGCGGTGGCGGCGATCACCGTGGGCACCGCGCTGATGGCCTCGATGGTTGCTTTGTAGAGCCGGGCGAGGTGGCGCCAGCCGGTGGCTACCTCGATGGTGTCGGCCACGAGGCCTTGCTCGAAGAGTTCGGTCCAGGTGGGCACGGTGTTGCGATGCTCGAACCAGTGATCGACAGCACCGGGATCGGCTTGCTCACCCCCACCGGCCCGGCACAAATCGGCCACCGCGGTGGCCTCGAGCGCAGCGTGGCCGGGCGGGCCCTCGTGCAAGAAGATGGCCAAGCAGCGTCCCTTGGGCACATGGTCGCGGAAGTGGCGCCGGGTCTCGCCGACGTCGTAGAGGCGCACTACCGGAGGCCGCCAGCCGGGCAAGATCACGCTGCGGATGGTGTCGATTCCAGTAGCCATATCCTCGAAATGGAAGGCTTGGCGCACTCCCGGCTCGGGCAGTGGCCGCAGCGAGAAAGTCACCTCAGTGACGATCCCCAGCGTTCCCTCGCTGCCCAGCAGAAGCTGGCGCAGATCGGGACCAGCCGAGGCCCGGGGTGTGGGGCGCGACCGGTAGATCGACCCGTCGGGCAGCACGGCTTCCACCGAGCAGACGATGTCCTCGATGTTGCCGTAGGCGGTGGAGTACTGGCCTGAGGCCCGAGTGGCCACCCATCCGCCCACCGACGAAACCTCGATCGACTGGGGCCAGTGCCCGATGGTGAAGCCGTCTTGGCGCACCCGGTTCTCGGCGTCGATACCCATGGTGCCCGCTCCGAACGAGGCCAATCCGTCCACCGGGTCGAGCGACCGCAGCCCGTTCAATCGCTCGGTGCTGATCACCACCGACTCGGGGGTGGCCAAAACGCCGCCCACGCAGCCCGACCCGGCGCCCCGGGGGATCATCGGCGCGCCGCTTGCCCGGCACAAATGCACGGTCTCGGCCAACTTCTCGGTGGAAGAGGGCGTTGCTATCGCGGCGGGCAGCACCAGCCGGCCCTGCCACTGATCGAACTCGGAGTGGGGCCAGGTGTCGCGGGCCCGGCTTCGGCGGGCGTCGTTGTCGAGGAGGAGCTCGTGGCCCAGCAGGTTGGCGAGTTCGTCGAGGAGCGCCATCAGGCGTTGTCCCGGAATTGGAGCTCGCTGGTGTAGCGGTTACGAACCGAGTCGATTTCGCTGGCAGTGCGGGCCGCGTCCCACCCCAGTAGGTCGGCCATCTGCGAGGCCGCCGGGGCGAGCAGGGCGTCGCGCTCAGCGGGCGTGTACCAGGCGGCCCGCGTACGTCGATAGACGAAGTCTTCAAGGGTCAGCGCACCATCCACCTCGACCGCCCAGTCGACCTCTCCGACCACCACCCGCCCGCCAGGGACCAGCGGTTCGTGGCCTCGGGCCAGCACCTCGCTGGTCTCGCTGCCGTAAAGCCGCACCAGACGATCGACCAGCGGACGCTCAACCCCTACGGTGGCCGCCACCGTTGCGGAGTGGGCGTCGAGGCTCGATGTCAGGTCCCCACCGGGGATCGGTTCGAGTCCCGGACTCGGACCCAGCGATCGACCCAACCGCTCGGCCACAAAGTCGAGCACCGTCATTGCCATGGTTCGAAAGCCGGTGAGCTTGCCGCCCGCGATGGTGATCATCCCCCCGGCGCCGAGCCACACCTCCTCCTTGCGAGAGATCTCGGCGGCCTCCTTGTTTCCTTGGGCCACAAGTGGGCGTACGCCCGACCAGGCCGCCACGACATCGTCGAAGCCCAGAGGATCGACGTCGAAATAACGCTTGAGCGGGTGCAGCAAGTACTCGACGTCGGTCCGCTCGATTTCAGGCCACAGGAGTTGATCGCCGTGATAGCTGGTGTCGGTAGTGCCGATGGCCACGGTGTCGCCTCGGGGCAGAACAAAGATGCTGCGCTTGTCTGAGGTTTCCATGATCACCAGGTTCTGTACAGGTAGCCGTGATGCATGTACGACCACGTGCACGCCCTTGGAGGGATGAAGCCGATCGACAGCGGTTTCTTCCTCGAGTCGGGCCAGACGCTCCACCCACGGCCCGGTGGCGTTGACCACCGCATCGGCCCGGATCGCCACTTGATGGCCACTCACGCCGCATTCGGCCACCACTCCGTCGATCCGCTCGCCCTCCCAAACCACGTCCACCGCCGGAAGCCGGTTCGCCACATGCGCCCCTACAGCAGCAGCGTCGCGCAGCACGGCCAGCACCAGGCGGGCATCGTCGGTCATGTACTCCCGATAGGCACACGCCCACGGGAACTCGTCTTGGCGCATGCAAGGCTCCAGCTCCCCCAGGGCATCGCGATCCCAGCTGAGGTGGCGGTCGGCATCCTCCACTGCGCCGAGCTTCTCGTAGGTCCCGATTCCGGCTCGGACCTTCATCAAGCTCGCCCGGCTACGAGCTGGCACCACCATCCAGCACGGCTCGGCCAGATGGGGTGCCATCTGGTGGACAGCCTTGCGCTCCCTGGCCGTTTCCCGCACCAGCCCGATATCGCCCATCGCCAGATAGCGCAGCCCACCGTGGATCAGCTTGGAGGAGCGCGACGACGTCCCCGCGGCGTAGTCGTCCTTCTCCACCAGCGCCACCCGCAGCCCCCGCCTGGCCGCATCCCGAGCCACCCCCGCCCCCGTGATCCCCCCGCCGATGATCACCAAATCAAACCGCTCACCCTCGAGCTCGGCCAGTAGCCCAGGCCGCGAGCGGGGCGTCAGAGATGTCGAAGGAGCGGACTCGGGCATTGCCAACTAAACCTAAGCCGCTATTCCGCCTAGCAGGTAGCGCCGGGCTGGTTCCGCACTACCAGTTCTTCCAGTAGCGGGAGGGGATGGGGCCGGTTTGGTCTTGGTACTTGGAGCCGGCCTCGGTGGAGCCGTATGGGTTTTCGGCGGGGGTGGTCATTCGGATGAAGGAGATCTGGCCGATCTTCATCCCGGCATACAGGGTGATGGGCAGGGTGGCCACGTTGGACAGCTCCAGGGTGAGTCGCCCGTTCCAACCGGCGTCCACGAATCCAGCGGTGGAATGGATCAAGAGCCCGAGGCGGCCCAGCGACGACTTGCCTTCCAGACGGGCCACCAGGTCGTCGGGAATCTGCACCCGCTCCAGGGTGGAGCCCAGCACGAACTCCCCGGGATGGAGGATGAACACCCCGTCGGGCTCGATCTCCACCGGCTCGGTGAGGGCGTCCATGTTCTTCTTGACATCGATCAGCCCCTCGGTGTGGTTGCGGAACACCCGGAAGTGCCGGTCGATGCGCAAATCCACCGACGACGGTTGGACGGCGCCATCGGCCAGCGGCTCGATCTCGATGCGGCCCCCGGCCAGCTCCTTGCGGATGGATACGTCGGAGAGGATCACGCTTTGGGGGCGAAGAAGGTCCGCACCAGCGGCTCGTAGTGTTCCAGGGGCGGCGTGGGGTAAGCCGGGTCGAAGGCGGGCATGTCGTATTCGGCGCAGAACTCGGCGCAGCGATCGTAGTGGGGGTGGTCGGCGTAGGCGTCACGGCTGTTGCGATCCAGCCCGACGTGATGCCAGAAGTAGTAGCCCTGGAAGACGCCGTGCATCTGCACCATCCAATGGTTGGCCTCCGACACGAACGGCTTGAGGATGGCCGCGGCCAGGTCAGGATGGTTGTGGGGGGTGAGCAGATCGCCGATGTCGTGGACCAGCGCGCACACCAGGTACTCGTCGTCGCGCCCGGCCCTCTCGGCTCGATGGGCGGTCTGAAGGCTGTGGACGAGCCGGTCGACGGCGAAGCCCTGGGGTCCGGTGGCCAGCTCCCGCAGCTCCCGCAGCACCCGGTCGGCCAATCCCT
The DNA here is from genome assembly GCA_965208505.1 of Acidimicrobiales bacterium. Taxonomy (GTDB): domain Bacteria; phylum Actinomycetota; class Acidimicrobiia; order Acidimicrobiales; family Bin134; genus Poriferisocius. The sequence continues at coordinate 2,920,764 of OZ242339.1, read as the reverse complement.
GCTCCAGGAAGTGGTGGGCCGGAACGGTTGCCGCCCAGTCCTCAGCGGTGGACTCGTCCATGCGGGTGAACGTGGCTTGAGTCAGCGTTTCCATGCCCGAAGCCTACGGCACAAAGAGCACTTTCACCTGTCCGTCAGATGCCTCATGACCGTTAGATTGCAGGACTGATGCGAGCGGTGGTTTTTGGGAGCGCACGCTATTGACCCCGTCGACTTCGTTGATGCCGGCCCGTTTGACGTGATCCTCGAGCTGGTGGGCGCCCCCAACTGGCCTGCCAATCTCAAGGCGCTAGCTACCGAGGGCCGCATCTCGGTCATCGGAGTTGGGGCCGGAGCGGAGGTTTCGCTGAATCTGGCGCTGCTCATGGTCAAGCGGGCACGGCTGTTCGCCTCCACGCTGCGGCCCCGCACTCTGGAGCAGCGGGCCGCCGTCGCCCGCCGAATAGAGCGCCATGTGCTCCCCCTGGTGGATGCGGGCCGAGTCTGGGTTCCCGTCGCCCACACCTTCCCCCTGACGGATGCGACTGCCGCCTACGAGCATTTCGCCGTACCTGGCAAGCTGGGCAAGGTGGTGCTGGTTCCTTAGAGGCCACAGAGACGGGCACCAACGGTCTCGGGAACTTGAGGCGTATCCTTGGCGTCTAATGGTTATGAAAAAGCTGGTTGGGTCGATCATTTTGCTTGCCGCGATCGCGGTTGGTTGCGGTAGCTCAGACAAGGTCCAAACCCCAAGTCCCACCGCCACTCAGGTCGCCGCCCCCACCGCGGCGGCGACCGTTGAACCCACTTCGACACCCACCGCGGCGGCGACCGTTGAACCTGCTCGGACTCCCACCCCCACCGCCACTGTTGTTCCGACTCGGGTGGCGACTCCGGTGCCCACTGTTGTTCCGACTCCGGTGGCGACTCGGGTGGCGACTCCGGTGCCCACTGTTGTTCCGACTCGGGTGGCGACTCCGGTGCCGACTCCGGTGGCGACTCGGGTGGCGACTCCGGTGCCCACTGTTGTTCCGACTCGGGTGGCGACTCCGGTGCCGACTGTTGTTCCGACTCCGGTGGCGACTGTTGAGCCGGTAGCTGATCGGCTGCCGGCTGATCCGGATGCCCCAGCCAGCGAATGGGTGGGGGGAGTCAATGCCGCAGGGTGGGATTTCCATCGGCACTTGGAGGGCAACGCGGTCTCCAGCCCAATGAGCATTGGGGTGGCCTTCAGCCTGAGCCGAGCCGGGGCATCAGATGACTCCGGGGCGGCGCTCGACAAGATCTTCGGGTTCCCCGGGGCTGACACCCACCGTGCGGCCAACGCCGTTGATCGCAGGTTGGCCAAGACCTCGGTGGAGCCGACCACCTTGGAGGTGGCCAATCGGCTCTTCCCCGACGATGGATTCTCCCCGCGGCGAGAATTCCTGAACATCGCCACCGCTCACTACGGAGCAACTGTCGAACCAGTTGACACCGCCGACGGCGGCGCCGCTGCCGAGACCGTCAACGCCTGGGTGTCAGAACGCACCCGTGGGCTCATCCCCACCATCGTCGATGCAGGGGTAGTCCAAGACCAAGAACTGGTCATGGTGAACACCGTCTACCTCAAGGCTGACTGGCTGGTGCCATTCCTGGCTGAGTTCACCCGATTCGACCAATTCACCAACGGCGACGGCCAGTCGGTGCCGGTGCTCTTCATGCAGGACCATGATCCGATCAGGCGCCGTTTTGTCCGTCTCGACGACGCCGACGCCGTGGAGTTGCCCTACCAGGGCGGCGATCTGGCCATGTGGCTCATAGTCCCCCGCGATCTTGAAGGCCTGGCTGCTGTCGAAGAATCCCTTGACGCAGAGGCACTGACTGGACTGCCTGCCGCGGCCCAAGAGGGCTTGGTCCACCTCACCATGCCCAAGTGGGAGCAGACCCTGCCGCCCGCCGACCTGTTCGAATGGCTCTGCCCGCAAGGGTTCTGCCCCGGCGCAGGCTTGGACGGGATTGCCCCCGGCCTCTCCATCTCCAGAGCGCTCCACGGCGCCAAAGTGATCGTGGATGAAAAGGGCACCGAAGCCGCCGCGGCCACTGCAACTGCTTTCCCGACCTCCCTACCGCCCGAACCCGACCTCACCCTCGTGGCCGACCGACCCTTCCTGTGGGCCATAGTCCACCCGGACACCGGGGCTCTCCTGTTCGTCGGCCGCCTCGTCAACCCCGCTCAGTGATCAGCACCATTCGCTTCGACCTCGCCTTCCCCAACCTCGGTGGCGGTACTCATTTCTGGGCAGCCAAGTAGTCGAGCACCTCTCGCTCGGACACCACGTCGGCGTACTTGGCGTCGAGGTCGAACAGGTTGGCCTCGTGGACGCGTTGGTCTCGGTCGCCGCAGGCATCTCTCACCACGATGGGAACGAACCCATGTTGACAGGCGTCAAGTGCGGTAGCCCGGACGCAGCCGCTGGTTGACACACCGGTGATGATCAGCGTGTCGACACCCAATGAGGTAAGGGTGGAGGCCAGCGACGTGCCGAAGAATCCTGAGGCGTACTGCTTGACCACCACCACCTCGTCGTCGGCCGGTTCCAAGCCTTCGCCGTACTGGCCCAGCGGGTTGCCTCGAACGAAGCACTCCAGTGCGCCGACCTTGCGGAAGAAGACCCCGCCGTCAGCCCCGCCGGGCTGAAACTCGACCCTGGTGTGCAACACGGGGATCTGGGCCCTCCTGGCCGCGGCCAGCAGCCGTATGCACGACCCCCGGGCGTCTTCCACACCGGCATACAGCGGCGAATCGGGGTCCAGATAAGCCCGGCAGAAGTCGACCACCACCAGGGCGGGCTGTCGGCCGAAACCGAGACGGTTGCTGAACCCAGCCTGGCGATAGTCGTCGGCCAAGCTGTCTCCGGTCATGCCCGGTCCCCTTGCATCAGTCGATTATCCCATTGGCCCGGAGCCCGCTGATGGCGTCGTCGTCGAGGCCGAGGATTCCTCCCAGCACCTCTTCGTTGTGTTCGCCTAGCACCGGTCCCGACCATTCGATCTCCCCAGGGGTGTCCGACAGCTTGGGCACCACGTTCTGCATGGGGATCGAGCCGAAGTCGGGGCTGTTTACCCAGGCAATGGCCTGTCGGGCGGAGAAGTGCTTGTCGGCCAGCATCTCGGGGGCGCGATACATCTGGCCGTTCGGCACAGCGTGTTCGTTCAGCAGCCGGTGCAGGTCGCGGGCATCGAGGGTGGCTGTCCACTCGGCGATCAGCCCGTCGAGCTCAAGCTGGTTGTCGCCACGGGCGAGGTGGGTGGCATAGCGGGGGTCTTCGCCCAGCTCGGGTCGGCCCATGGCTTTGGCCAGCCGCCGCCACACGGTGTCCTGGTTGCCGGAGATCAGGTGCATCTTTCCGTCCCGGGTGGGGTATACGTTGGCCGGGGCGATGTTGGGGATCATCGATCCGGTGCGCTCGCGAATGAACCCCGCTACGTGATACTCGGTTAGCAGCGACTCCATGACCGCCATCACCGACTCGTACAGGGCAGCGTCCACCACCTGTCCCTTGCCGGTGCGCTGGCGGGCGTGGAGGGCGTTGAGCGTGCCGATGGTGGCGAACATGGCGGTGAGGGTGTCGCCGATGCTGATACCGGTGCGGCTGGGCATCTTCTCGGGGTCTCCGGTGGTGTAGCGGATGCCCCCCAGCGCTTCGCCAATGGCGCCGAAGCCCGGCTGGGAGGCATAGGGGCCCGACTGTCCGTAGCCCGACACCCGGGTGATGATCAACCGGGGATTGACGGCGTGGAGCTCGGCGGGGGACAGTCCCCACTTCTCCAGGGTGCCGGGTCGGAAGTTCTCCACCAGCACGTCGGCGTTGGCCGCCAGTTGACGCACCAAATCTTGTCCGGCGGCTTCGCGCAGGTTGACGGTGACCGACTTTTTGCCCCGGCCCACCACCGGCCACCACAGCGACTTGCCGTCGGCCTTCTCCTGGCCCCATACCCGCATGGGGTCGCCGGTTCCCGGCGGCTCCACCTTGATCACCTCGGCGCCGTGGTCGGCCAATTGCTGGCCGCAGAACGGGCCGGCCAGCAAAGTGCCCATCTCAATGACCCGGATATCGGTCAGAGCCCCAGACATGATTCTCCAATATGCTCGGACTCGCAGTGAGCGAGCGCATCCAAATCGTCGAAGTGGCCCCTCGGGACGGCTTGCAGGCCGACCCCGCCGACCTCAGCACCGCCCAGAAGGTCGAGTTCATCGAGCGGCTGGCCGCCGCGGGCCACACTCGCATCGAGGCCGCCAGCTTCGTCAGCCCCAAGGCGGTGCCCAAGATGGCCGACGGAGATGCGGTGATGGCCGGCGTGCCCCGGTCGAGCGAGGTGAGCTACAGCGCACTGGCTCTCAACCAACGAGGGGTTGAACGGGCCATCGCCGCCGGGGTCGACGAGGTTTGCGGGGTGGTGGTGGCCACCGAGGCGTTCTCCCAGGCCAACCAGCGGGCCAGTGTGGCTGAGTCGGTGCAGCGCTGGCGCGACATCAGCGATGCCGCCCGGGCCTCTGGCATAAAGACCGCGGTCACCGTCTCTGCCGTGTGCGGATGCCCCTACGAGGGTCGGGTGGATGCCCAGAGCGTGCTCGACATCGTGGCCCAGCTGGCTGAGACCCAGCCTGACGAGCTGGTGCTGGCCGACACCATCGGGGCCGGGGTTCCCACCCAGGTTGCCGACCTGTTCGCCGGAGCCCGGGAGCGTGCTCGCGGCATCACGCTTCGAGGCCACTTCCACAACACCCGCAACACTGCTCTGGCCAACATCGCCGCGGCGATCGACACCGGCGTTAGGGTGTTCGACTCCAGCCTCGGCGGGGTGGGGGGCTGCCCGTTCGCCCCCAAAGCCACCGGCAACGTCGCCACCGAAGACGTGGTGTATCTGGTGCATGAGATGGGCTTCGACACCGGGCTGGACCTCGACGCTCTCATCGACACCACCGCCTGGCTGGAAGCCCAACTCGGCCACGGCGTGCCGAGCTTGGTGGCCAAGGCCGGCGGATTTCCGAAACCTCGCTGAGCACCTCACCGCAGTGGCCGCCGCAATCATGTCGGCCGTTTCTGGTATCGGCCTCTGGGACTGCCCACCACCTGTCCGTCGGCCAGAATGCGCTGGCCCCGCAACCAGACGTGGCTGACCTTGCCGGTGAGTTCTTGGCCCTCGAACGGGGTATAACCCTGGCTGGACTCCGACTCGTCGGCTCGCACCACACGGCTGGCCGCCGGATCGAGTAGGGCGATGTCGGCGTCGTAGCCGATCCCGATGGTGCCCTTGGTGCCCAGCCCGTAGCGCCGCGCCGGATTCCACGACAGCAGCCGGGCGATGTCGGCCAGCCCCAAGCCCCGCTTGACGCCTTCGGAATACAGGCCGTTCAGCAGGTACTCGGTGCCGCCGAAGCCGCTCTTGGCCAGCCAGATGTCGTCGGGATTCTCTAGGGCGACCTTGGCCTCGGTGCGGCAGCAGGCGTGGTCACTCACCACCCAGTCCACCTCGCCGGCCAGCACGTGCTCCCACAGCGCCTCCACGTCGGGTCGGGGCCGGATCGGGGGGTTGACCTTGCCCCACGGATCGCCGGAGGTCTCGATGTCCACCAGCAGGTGCCCGATGGTGACCTCTCGGCGGAAGTCCACATTCTCGAAGCACCGGCTCATGCGCAGGGCGGCGTCCATGGCCTTGGCCGACGACAGGTGCAGCAGGTTGATGTTGGCCACCTGGGTCTCGTGGGCCAGATACGACGCCACGGTGACGGCCAGTCCCTCCGAATGGGGGGGTCGAGACGCCGAATAAGCGGCCAAACCGGTCAAGCGCCCTTCGGCCTCGACCATCTGGGTGTAGGCGGTCATGATCTCGGCCGATTCACAGTGCAGCGACAGCGAGAGGGCATCGGCCAGATCGGGATGGGTCTGGCGGGTCTCGGCAATCCCCCGCATGACGAACTCGAAGTGGGCGTAGTCGTAACGCTCGCCGGGCGGGGTCATCAAGAAGCTGGCCTGGTCGTCGCTGGCGCCGTGCAGGCCGTGGCCACCGTAGAACATGAAGATCTTGAACGAGGTGACGCCGTACTCGGTGGCCAGCAACGGGATCTCTTCGATGTGGGAGGCCTGCATGGGCGCGAGATGGAAGGCGTAGTCCACGTAGCTGCGACCGTCGATGAGCCGCAGCACCTCGGGGAAGAACTCGGCGTAGGGTCCGCCCCGGTTGAGGTAGTACTGGCCGGTACGCATGTAGTTGAGCACGGTCGTGGTGCCGCCTTGGGCTGCGGCTCGGCTCTCGCTGGTGGCATCTTCGTCCAATGGGTTGTAGATGCCCATGTGGGTGTGGGCGTCCACCGAGCCCGGAAAGGCGATGAGATCCGAGGCGTCGAACACCTCGGCGGGATCAGAAGCAGCGGCTAGGCCGACGGCCAGATCGCTGACCCGTCCGTCGGTGATGGCGATGTCAAGCTCGTCGACCGTGCCGGTATCGGGGCGGACGACCTTGGCGCCGGTGATAACGGTGTCAGTCATGGCTGCTTCCCAATGGGATCGACCAGCGGCGCCAACAGTCCGGTGACGCACGGCGCCGAGGCCAGGCCCGACAGGTCGTCGTGGATCCGGCTGGCGACGCTGTCGGCCACCAAACCGGCGGTGTTGTCGGCAAACTTGGTGGCCAACTCGTCATCGGACAGAGGGTGGTCGGGTCCTCCTCGGTTGGCCAGCACCTCTTCCACCAGGGTTTGCCCCGAGGTCGTGGTCACCGTCAGACGGGCGGGAAGCTGGCAAGGATAGACGGCCATCAATCGGGAGTCGCCCACCACATCCACTCGGGCCATCAGCTTTCTCCGCACCGGGTCGCAGGCCAATTCGTCGGCGAAGTCAGCCATGCCCACCCCCAAGCCCCCGCCGCCAAAGAACCCGGTGGCCACGGTATAGGGACCGCTGAACTGGGCGTGGTAGCCGGTTTCCGGTTTCCGCTTGATCTCGATGGGCTCGCCGATGGTGCGCACGGTGGGCGGGGCTACCTCCAAGGTGGCGGTGGCAATGTCATCGGGGCCCACGCCCCTTGAGCGCAGGGCGATGGCGGCATCGATGCCGGTGTGGGTGAAGTGATTGGCCGGATAGGGCTTGTAGAAGATGTTCTCAGCCTCCCATCGCTCCCCCAGATCGGCGGTGACCGCCTCGAAGTCGGCCTGGTCTCCAAGAAAGGCCTGGAACAGCCCGAACCGGCCCTCTACTGCCGTCGGCGGCCCGGTGATGCCCCGGGCCGCGAGTTGGGCCGCGGTGACCCCGGCTCGAGCGGCCCAGCCGCAGTGCAGCCGTTTGACCGTGCCCCCGGCCCGGTTGGCCTCGATGATGCCGCTGGACATGCTGCACGCGATGCCCATGGCGTGGGCGATTCCGTCGGCATCGGCGCCGAGCAGACGGGCGGCAGCCGCTGCCGACCCCACCGCACCGCAGATCGAAGTGGCGTGCTGGCCCCGCTCGAAATACACCGACTGGCGGGCTCGGCTGTCGTAACCGCCCATGCCGAGGCGCACCGTTACTTCCAATCCCACCGCCACGGCATCGATCAACGCCACGCCAGAAGCCCCCCGCCATTCGGCCACGGCCAGCGAGGCGGGCACCACCGTCGCGCTGGGATGGAGGATGGAGGGCAGATGGGTGTCGTCGTAGTCCAGCGAGTGGGCCAGCACGCCGTTGACGAATGCCGCCTCTGGCGCCGACATGGCCTGGCCCCCGCCGATGGGAGTGGCTTGGGATGCGGAGCACTGGTCGGCGGCAAACCCGATGACCGCTTGAGAGGTGTCCAGCGAACTGGCCCGCACTGCTATCCCCACGATGTCGATGATGCGAGACGGAATGCCGGCCCGCACCGCCTCGGGAACCGGTCCGCCGGCCAGCGCGCTGAGCCGGGAGAGAATCGGCCTCATGCCAGGGCCAGCGGTCTGACGGGAGCGCCGGTGGCGCCGTAGATGTTCAGATGGGAGAGCACGAACACGAATTGGTGTATCCCGGCGGCGGATAGGCCATCTAGGTCCATTGCCTCGATGATGTTGACGCCCCGCTCCACCAGCAGCACCCGGTGGGCCGGGAGCAGGGCGTGGCCCTGTCCCGCGGGGATGCACTCGAACGCCAGAGTGTCGGCCCCCACCAGAGCCGCGCCCTGATCGGCCAGCCACCGAGCCCCCGCTTCTCCCACGCCGGGAACGCCAGTATCGACTCCCAGATACCGTTGGGGATCGTCGAAGTGGGCGCCCCACCCGCTGCGCACCAGCACCGCATCTCCCGCTTGGACCGGCGATTCCTGACGGGCGGCGGCACCCTCCAACTCGGCGACAGTGATCTCATGGCCCCCGTTGCAGGCGCTTGTGCCCAGCAGCCCGGGAATGTCCAAGAGCACGCCGCGGCCCACAAACGGCGGAAGCTTATTGATACCCAGAACCGCGAAACCGCCACCGGCTTGGGCTTCGGCTGCATCCACTCCGCCAAAGAGCTGCCCCTCGTGGCTGACATGGGCCAAAGCGTCGACATGGGTTCCCACATGGCAGCCGGTGGTGAGCAGATCGGCGGCGGCCGACCCGCCATCGGGTCGCATCCGATCACCATGGAGTCGGTCTAGGCAGTGGTGAAACTGCGGGTGGTTGGGAGACTGGGCCATGCCGTTTTGCATGGGTCGGCCCAAGTCGTACACCGTGGCTTGGGCGACGAGATCGATCAGGGTCCCGGCCGCATCAACACGGCTGTCGGTCATGCCACCACTCTTTTGGCTCGAAGATCGTCGATGCGCTCTACGCTTAACCCGGCTTCTTTCAGCACCTCGTCGGTGTCTGCCCCCAGGTCTCGGCCGGTGTGCCGAATCGCTCCCGGTGAAGACGACAGCCCGAACAAGACATTCTGCATCCGAACCGGCCCCAGGTCGGGGTCGTCAACTGCGGTGATGGCCTCCCGAGCCTGCACCTGGGGATCGCCGGCGTACTGGGCCACGTCGTACACCGGGGCTACTGCCACTTCGGCGGCGGCAAAGGCGTCCATCACCTGGGTCAGCGGTCTATCGCCGATCCATGAGGACAGGGCCGCATCGATCTCATCAGCGTGCTCGGCTCGACCCGATCCGGTGGCGAACCAGGGTTCGGACACCAGATCACCCCGGCCAACCAGTTCCATCGTGCGGCGGGCGACCGCATCGGCGCTGCTCGACACCGCCACCCAGCAGCCGTCGGCGGTGAGGTAGGTGTTGCGGGGAGCGTTGTTGGACGATCGGTTTCCCGATCGCTGAGCGATGTGACCGGTCTGATCCCAGGCCACCACATGGGGGCCGAGCGCCGCGGCCAGCGTCTCCAGGATCGACAGATCCACCACTTGGCCCCGGCCGGTGGCATGGCGGTGGTGGACCGCCATCATCACCGCAGCCACCCCGCTGACGCCGGCCACGCTGTCGGCCAAGCCGAATGGGGGCAGGGTCGGGGGCTGGTCAGCCTCACCGGTCATGTGGGCGAAGCCGCTCATCGCCTCGATGAGCGTGCCGAATGCGGGCCGTGGGGCATACGGGCCGGTTTGGCCAAATCCGGTGACCCGGCACAAGATCAGGCCCGGATTGCAGTCCGACAGCACCTCCCATCCCAAACCCCAGCGCTCAAGCGTGCCGGGCCGAAAGTTCTCGATCACCACGTCGGCAGCAGATGCCAGTTCCAAGAACACCTCAGCACCCTCGGGATGGCTTAAATCCAGGCCCAAGCAGCGCTTGTTGCGGGCTACGAGCTTCCACCAGAGTCCGCGGCCGTCCTTTTGCGCCCCGTGGCCTCGCAGGCTGTCACCGGTTCTGGGATGTTCGACCTTGACCACATCGGCACCGAAGTCGGCCATGATCTGGCCGATCAACGGCCCGGCCAACACGGTGGAGGCATCGATGACCCGCAGATCGATGAGGGGTCCAATCATGCGGAACGACGTTTCTCCCAGTGGAACATTATCCGTAGTGTTCTCCAATTTGGCGGGGTCAAGCAACCGTTGACAGGTAATTATGGTTCAATACGCCCAGTTCGCGGTATGGTCATTCCTCTGAGCGGAACAGCAGGAAATTCAGACTCGGGGTCTGGTTCGGGTCGGGGAGTGGCGGCAATCGAGAGGGCTGTCGATGTGCTGTTCCTGTTCTCACGGTCGTCGAGCACGCTGGGCGTCACCGAGATATCCCGCGAATTGGGGGTGTCCAAAGCGGTGGTCCACCGGATACTCACCTCCCTTTGCAAACCTGGTCTGCTCACCGTCGACCCCGATAGCCGTCGGTACGCGCTGGGCCCGGCGGTGCTGGAGTTGGCCGCGGCCTACCGGGACCAACTCGACGTCAGGGACTTGGCCCTTGACGAAATGCGAAGGCTCAGTGCCGAGACCGACGAGACCGCCACCTTGTCGGTGCGCCACGGCAACCGTCGCGTATACGTTGCCCAGATCACTCCTCCCCGAGAGGTGAAGATGACCGTGCCCATCGGCGGTTCGTTCCCGCTGCACGCCGGCGCATCGTCCAAGGCATTCCTGGCCTGGCTGAGCGACGGCGAGATCGACCACTACCTGGCCGAGAACCCCCTCGACTCGTTGACTGAGGCCACCATTGTGTCGGTCGACGAACTGCGGGCCGAGCTGGATCGCATCCGCCAGCAGGGATTCGCGGTGTCGCTGGGAGAGCGCCAGCATGATGCGGGCTCAGTGGCCGCCCCCATTCTCGACCACAACCACCAACCGGTGGCGGTGATCAGCATCAGCGGACCGCTGGAGCGCTTCCGCGACAAGATCGCCCACTCCGCTGCCGCAGTGGTAGAGGCCACCCGAGGGCTCTCCACCAAGCTCGGGGCCCGCCCTAGCCCCAGCGCCTGAGGCTCTATTGTGAGAGACCGCGTTCGAGTGGCCGCGGTGCAGTTCGCCACCGGCACCGACCTCGACGAGAACTTGGCAACCTGTCTGCGGATGCTGGACGCGGCCGCGTCCGAAGGGGCCGAGTTGGTGGTGATGCCCGAGTTCTGCAACCACACCTCCGTGTACGACGACCAAGACCACTGCCGATCGGTGGCGGTGTCGCTGGACGGCCCCTGGTTGGGGGCCCTGGCCCGGCGATCCGCCGAGCACGGGGTCTACACCTCGTTGACGGTGACCGTGGCCCGGGACGGCGACCGGGTGACGGCCACCAATGTGCTGGTCGACCCCCAAGGCCTGATCGCCGCCACCGCCGACAAGCAGATACTGATGGGCAACGAGCGCGCCCACCTGAGCGCGGGCACCGAGGTCAGTCCACTAGCTGACACCGCATTCGGCCCAGTGGGCTTGTACTCATGCATGGACGGTGTGACCTTCGAGGTGCCTCGCACGTTTGCCGTGAGGGGTGCTCGGCTTCTGTTGAACAGCCTCAACTCTTTCGCCCTCGACGAGGCCAGGCTGCACATACCAGTGCGGGCGGTCGAGAACGGGGTATTCGTGGTGGCCGCCAACAAGGTCGGTCCCCTGCTTCCCGCCCAACAGGTGCCGCAATTCAGCCAGGCTTTGGGCGTGCCCCCTGAGGCATTGAACGGTGCTGGGGAGAGCCAGATCGTGGCCCCCGACGGCAAGGTGTTGGCCATGGCGCCCCGCACCGGCGAAGCGGCGGTGATCGCTGAGGTGGACCTGTCCACGGTTAAGCCAGACCGGCTTCGGGGGCGCCGGCCAGAGGTGTATGGCCCGCTGGCCCAGTCCCGCACCGCCCGTCCGGACTCCGGCCGAGGGCCCGAGATTGTCGCTGGATGCGTGCCCGGTTCCCGGTCAAGTCCCGAGTTGGTCCAAACGGCCATCGATACCGGGGCCTCCCTGGTGGTGCTGCCCGAGCTGACACCGCCCCCGCCGAACATTCCTCCCGGTGTGCTGGTGGTGACCACTGCCCTGCGGGACAACCAGCACATCGGCCAGGTGTGGTCGGCCGACGGCGTTGTCCACCAGCAGGCGCAGATCCATATCTGCGACCGCCACGATGGCGCCACCCGGTTGGGCACTGAGGTGGGCTTGTATCCGACACCGTTCGGCGACTTGGCGGTGATCGTGGGGGACGATCACCGCTATCCCGAGGTTTTCCGACTGGCTGCCATCGCCGGGGCCCATCTGGTTGCTGTGTGCTGGCAGCCCGAGTACCCCTGGGAGTGCGACCTTGCGCTGATGGAACGGGCCGCGGAGAACCGGATCTGCGTGGCAGCGTGCGGAACCCCCGGACCGCTGGCCGCCACTATGCTGATCGACCCACCAGCAGATTCGCTGTGGAACCCCAATCGGTCGAGTCCCTACGACGGGACCATCAACACCCCGATGAGCCAGCGGGTCGGACCCGACGACGAGCTCTTGATCGGCACCTTGCATCCCGGTCGGGCAGCCAACCGCGAGGTGTCCAAAGACACCGATCTGGTGGGCGGTCGCCCTTGGAGCGCCGCGGCCGCGCTTGTCGCGCCCGCGGCGCAGACTACGGCTTAGCGATCCCGCGGCACCCGATTAAGCACTGATCTGGCCCAGCGCATCACCGCCTCGTCGATGAACTCCCCATCGATCACCGCGACCGCCCGCCCGTCGGCCTTCGCCTCCTCGAAGGCGGCTACCAGCACCTCAGCCCGGGCGATCTCGTCATCTGACGGGGTGAATGCCGAGTTCACCGCGGCCACCTGCTTGGGGTGGATCACCGACCGGCCGCCGAAGCCGTGGCGGCGAAGCGACTCGCTGGTGGCCACCAGCCCCGCGTCGTCGTCGAGGTTGGTGAACACCGGCCCACAGGGCGCTTCGAGTCCCTCTCCCGCCGATGCCACCACCACCCGAGTGCGAATCGGCCACATCTCCAGGGCCTCGGGTGAGGGCTCCATGCCCAGGTCGGCGGCCAAATCGGCTTCGCCCAAGGCCAGGCGCTCCACTTCGGGCACAGCCGCGATCTCGTAGATCTGGGCCACCCCCACCGCCGATTCGATGAGCGCCATAACCGGACAGCCGCCGAAGTCGGCCGAGCAGGCCGCTGCATCGGCCTTGGGCACGACCACCCCGGCAAAACCCACGCCGTCGGCAACCAGTGACCGCACCAGCTCGGCGTCGTGATCCACCAGGTCGGGGCGGTTGTTGATCCGCACCCATGCCGCCACGCCGGGATTGTCCCGGAGCCATTGGCCAACCGCCTCCCGGGCGGTTGCCTTGGCCGCTTCGGCCACCGCGTCCTCGAGATCGCAGATGACGGCGTCGGCCCCCGACTTGAGCGCCTTGTCGAAGCGGTCGGGACGATCTCCGGGGACGTAAAGCGTGGTGCGGCTCATCGAATTCTCGGCTCCTCCCGGTTGGTTGACACTGGTTTGGCTTGGCCCTACTGTCAGGCTAACGAAACGTTGTTCCGCTTACCGGAACAGTGTGCCGCTGACGATACCGGAGCACCAATGCGCGAGACGCTGAAGGGCGTCCAAGACATCTTTGACGAGCGGGGCCCGACAGACACCACGGCCACGTTCAACCGGCTGTGGTCTATCACCGAAGAGCTTATGGCCAAGATCGAGGCCCGCTTCGAGTTGACCCGCGACCCCAGCACTGAGGATCTGGAGTCGTACCGAGGCGAGGCCGAGTACCCCGCCGGGCGGCTGGCCGGCTACACCGGCCCGGAAATCGACTGGCTCATACACTCGTGGATCGGCAACCCGCCGCTGGGGTTCACCAATATGCACGTCACCGCCTGGCTCGGCCCCCACATCGACGTGCCCCATCTGGGTATCGCGTGGGGGACGCTGCCCGATCTGTGGTTCTACATCGACTTCAATCCCCGCTCAGATCTCATGCTCGACACCGATGGGCTCGACAAATACTGGGGTCCGCTCAACGAGGAGTTCTTGGAGTTGCGGGCCGACGAGGGGCTGGCGCCGTTCACGTCCCGAGCGCTGTACGTCCGCCAGGCGCTGAGTGAGGTGGCCATCTGCTTCACTACTCCGGGCATTGTCTACGACGAGGGCCGGCTGAACCAGGTCAGCGAACTGGCCCACCGGCGAGTAGACCAGTGGCTGGCGTGGGTGGACGAGGCCAAGCCGGTGCCGCATGAGCGCCGGGAGCAACTGGCCGCCGACGATCTGGCCCGGCGGCGTAACATCGCCGAGAGAGACCCGGCCAACATCATGGGCGTGCGCTTCTTCGGAGAGGAGATGACCGACCGTCTGGTGCGGGCCCTGTGGGGCGGCGACCGGGTATTGCCCCGACCCGCCTAGAGGGGAGCTGGCATGTTGATCAAGAACCAGTGGTACGCCGTGGAATTCGGGCAATGGGTGACCAACCAGCCGGTGCTGGCCCGGGTCCACGGCCACGACCTGGTGCTGTGGCGCAGCCCCAACGGCACGGTCAACGCCCAGTCCGACCTGTGCGTCCACCGGGGCGGCTCGTTAGCCGGCGGATCGGTGGTGGGCGATTGCGTGCAATGCCCCTACCACGGCTGGCGCTACGGGGCCGATGGGGCCTGTGTGGAGATACCGGCCAATCGGCCGGACCTGCCCATTCCCAAAAAAGCCCGGATCGACACCTATCCCTGCATCGAGCGCTACGGCTTCGTATGGGTGTTCTTGGGCGATCTGGCGGCCGAGCATCGGCCTCCGGTACCGGAATTGGAAGGACTCGAGGAGCACACAGAGGCTAGGGCCGAGGGATACCGGGCGGTCATCGGCGAGTTCACCTGGCAGGCCAACTACGACCGGGTGCTGGAGAACGCGGTGGACATCGCCCACACCCCCTTCGTGCATTCCGGCTCGTTCGGCAACAAGGACCAGCCTGAGATCCAGGACTTCGACCTCGACGAGACCCGCGTCGACGGCCACCTGGCGTCGGTCACCGCCACCGTGGAGCTCGAACCACCCCGCCCGTCGGGCCTTTGGCGGTTCATCTCCAAGAAGGACCGCCCGCCGGTGAGCACCTCCACCGGGTTCTACCCGCCCAACGTCTCGATGCTCATCGTGCGGCTGCCCATGGGCGAGATCCGCATCTTCACCGCCGCGGTGCCCCGCGACGAGCACGTCACCGTTTCGAAGTTCTGCATGCTGCGCACGTTCTTCACCGGGGGCTGGGCCGACAAGAACTCCTACGAGCGCACCATCAAGATATTCTTGGAGGACCAGCCGACCGTTGAGGGTCAGCGCCCTGAGCTGCTGCCCTTCGACCTGTCAGCCGAGCTCCACGTCAAGTCCGACTCAATCCAACTGGCCTACCGCCGCTGGCACCAAGAGCAGATCGACAAGGGCTGGGCGCTCGAGACCCCGTCGGACGAGGAGGCCATGCGGGCCGCAGCGGTGATTCCCTCGCCCGGGCGCTCCAGCGACCCCGAGCTGGCCAACGCCTGGGTGTTCCCCACTGTGGGGGAGGCCCGATCATGAGCCTGTCGGCTGATCTCTGCGTTGGCACGGTGGAGGCCATCGCCAGCCGGCTGGAGCTGGAGGAGACGGTACACACCCCGCTGGTCTCGGCCATGGATGGCTCGGCGGTGGGCGCCCATCGGGTGCTGGCCCGCGACGGGGTGGCGGAATTGGTGTACGTGGGCATGACGGTCGAGGCCTTTGGACTCGACAGCCACATGTGCTTCGCCTTCACGCCCGCGGCCAGCCCGGTGCCCCATTTCACCGTGGACTCGGTGTTGGCCGGCCCTCACTATGCCTTCCACTTGGATCTGATCCCCCGGGTGGACCCGGGCGCCAACTTGGCCTATATCGACCACTGCTACGGCCCCCTCACCGAGGTTCACGACGAGACCATGCAGATCGAAGGGCTCACTCCTGCCCACCTCTCACCCCGTCAATGGCAGCTCATGTCAGCGTGGATGCTGGCCCACCGGGCCGATGAGGACGGGTTCCAGGCCGTCTTCGGTGCAGTGGCTGCATACCGCGACCACTGGTTGGATCTGGTGGCCGACGGGGTGCCCGACGAGGCCATTGGCGATGCCACCGCAGAGCAGCTGGCTGACCGCGACGCCCGCAATCGGGCGGCCATCTTCAATCCCGAGGTCGACCCCGTGTGGGCCCGAGTCAATCAGCTGCTCGGCCCTGAGACGAGCGCCGACATCCAGACCAGCCTGAAGACAGCGGCTCGCTCCCCGTCCACCCTGCAATGAACGGATCACCATGAGTGAAACCCAAGCCTCCGAATGGCAACAGCGCATCACCGGCGAGTGGTACGGCCTGCCGTCGGTGTTCGACGCCGAGGGAAACCACACCGGGTTCAACAAGGTCAGCCGGGCCAGCGTATTCGCCGACGGCAAGGTCACCTACTGGATGCAGTGCAACTTCATGAACACCGGTCCCCTGCGCAACCGGTTTGAGATCAAGGACTTCGAGTTCGGGGTGGACGACAGGGGCAACGACCGCATCTACCAGGGACCCGACTTCTACGGCGCCGGACACCCCTACGGCTCGCTGGTGGACTCGCACTACTACGCTCCGGGCTGGCGGGCCGACCTGAACACCATGAACCAAATCCTGCCCGACGGGGTGACCCAGGTGTACTCGTCGCTGCTTTATGAGGGTCCCACCATCTTCTCGGTGTTCAACGGGGTGTATTTGAACGCCCACGACTACGACACCAATCCCGACACCAAGGCGTGGATCGACGCCCACATCGAGTCCGAGCGGGAGTTGGCCGCATGGCCCCACACCGTGCCCGACCGCACCGGTGGAGAGTGGACCGGAGAATGCGAGGTGTTCGGGGCCGACCAACAGCGCCGGGGAACCGTGAGCGTGTGCCTGCGCCACGACCCCATCGACCTGGTGCGCTCCACCCACACCCTGGAGCTCACCGGAGAGATCAACTACTCGCACACCTACATCCGCACCCGCTCCCACGGCAACCGCTACACCTACGACGGCCCCGATCTCTGGGGCAACGCCATCGCCTACGGCCGCGCCCTCTATACCTCCCAGCACCACGTCAGCGAAGCATTCAAAGTCAAAGGCCGCGAGTTCATCATCAACCGCGACTACACCCTCGCCGTGGCCTGGAAGCTCTACTCCGGCGACCGCATGACCGACATAGTCTTCGGCCCCCTCACCTTCACCCCCGACGCCTAGCGGCTATATCCGCGGAGGCCGTTTCCGGGCTCCGCGGGATGTGTCACTACTCGTCTCTAGTGTTAGCCAAGATTCGAGGAGGGGTGCAGATGTGAATGCTTGTGAGGGGTTTCGACCCCGACCAATTCCGCTTCCGGGCAGTAGCGCTTGGTCTACGGTGGCTGGCGTGGGTTCTGCGCCGCGTCCGGGGACGAACGGCTCGATGAATGCCCTGTTGGCACAGGATGCTCCCGCGCATGACTGGTACCGGTTCGTGTTGTCCTTTCCACCCCATCTTGTGCGGGATTATGCCCACCGATTCGATCTTGATGGCTCTCAGCGCTTGCTTGATCCGTTCTGCGGGACCGGCACGACGCTGGTCGAAGCCAAGAAGCTCGGAGTCCCGAGTGTTGGCCTTGAAGCCATAGAAGTCTCCCGCCTGGCGGCCAGCACGAAGGTGGATTGGTCGCCCGATCCTGACGCCCTAGTTGAACATGCCGGACTCATCGCGGAGAAGGCACTGGCCATGCTGGCCGCGGATGGGATCAGCGATGAGCCGATGGCCATGCCGCCTCCGGATGTGCGGCTTCGGTCGCTGCCGGAACAGACCGCCAAGCTCCTGCTCAAAAACTCGATCAGCCCGTTGCCGCTTCACAAAGTCCTCGTTTTGAAGGAGGCGTTGGAGGGAGAGCACGATCCAAGGTTTGCGGCCCACGAACTGCTTGCTCTGGCTCGTGTTCTTCCAACAGATGTCGGCAACCTCAGGTTCGGTCCCGAAGTCGGAGTGGGCAAAATCAAACAGGACGCCAATGTGGTTAGCCGCTGGCTTTCATGCGTGCTTTCTATGTCCGACGACTTAAGGCACTTGGGATCGCTGAACGCAACGCCTGCTCAGGCCATCTATGGCGATGCCCGGGCGGTCGACAGATACATTGAACCCCACAGCATCGACGCTGTGATCACGTCGCCGCCGTATCCCAACGAGAAGGACTACTCCCGCACTGTCCGGCTCGAATCGGTGCTTCTAGGGCACATTCACGAGAGGTCAGACCTTCAGGCGATGAAGCGCGGGTTGGTGCGATCCAATACACGCGGCGTCTATCGAAACGACGACGATGACGAGTGGATCAGCGGCGATGCCGAAGTCGAGCGAATCGCCGCCGCCATCGAAGCTCGGCGCATCGCCCTGGGGAAGGAGTCTGGCTTCGAACGGATGTACCACCGGGTCACCAAGCTCTACTTCGGAGGCATGGCCCGCCACTTCACCTCCCTGAGCAAAGCGTTGCGCCCCGGTGCCCGCTTGGCCTATGTGGTGGGCGACCAGGCTTCCTATTTGCGAGTGATGATCCGAACCGGAGAGATCCTCGCAGAGATCGCTGAGCGCGCCGGCTACGAGGTCGAGGCAATCGACCTGTTTCGTACCCGCCACGCTACGGCCACCAACGAGCAACTCCGAGAAGAAGTCCTCGTCCTACGATGGCCCGGCACCCCGAGAGCATGACCACGACAACGAGTTCGGCCGGGGAGAGCCTTGCTCAGCGCATCATCGCCAAGATTTTCGCCGACCACTACAAGCCAGGGCTCTATGAGGTGGCATTTCGACGGGACGAACTGGTCGCGGCAGCCGAAGCATTGGGAGAACCGCGACCTAGGAACCTCGGAGACGTCGTCTATTCCCTGCGGTACCGCGTTCCCCTGCCTGACAGCGTGCGTGAAGCTGCCCCGCCGAACACCGAATGGGCAATCTTTCCCGGCGGGAACGCGGTCTACGTATTGCGGGCTGTGCCTTTCAACCACATAGAGCCCCGTAAGGGCATTCGCACCGTTCGGCTTCCTGACTCGACCCCAGGCGTAATCGCCAAGTACGCCATGTCAGATGAGCAGGCTCTATTGGCAAGGCTGCGCTACAACCGACTCTTGGATGTGTTCACCGGCCTCGCCTGCTACCCCCTGCAAAGCCACCTCCGTACCTCAGTGACCGTCGAGAACGCCATTGATGGCACATCCAGCAGCTCCCAAGTCGAAACCGACGACCTGTACGTGGGACTAGACGAGCATGGCGCTCACTACGTTCTGCCGGTCCAAGCTGAGGTTCCCCCCTTTTTGTGGAGACATCGTCTATAAGGAGATGCGATGTCTAGACAACGAAGAAGGTTCGATTCGGAGTTCCGTGATGGGGCTGTTCGGATCGTCAAGGAGACCGGCCGTCCGGTGGCCCATGTGGCCCGGGAGCTCGGCGTCAACGAGGGCACTTTGGGCAACTGGGTGCGCCGGGATGGGGCGGAGCGGGCTGGCGGGCTGTCCGCTGATGAGAGGGCCGAGCTGGCCCGGCTCCGCAAGGAGAACGCGACTTTGCGGATGGAGCGTGATGTGCTCAAACGATCCGTGGTCCTTTGGGTGAACGAGGCAACGCGGTGACCGCAGAGTTCATCGCTGCCCAAAGGACCGGCCACGGCGTGCCTCACGCGGTGTCGCTGCGGGCGCTGGACGTGGCGCCCTCGACGTTCTACAAGCACCACAACCGCCCGCCGACTGAGATGCAGCTTCGCCGACAGGCGACAGACGCCGAGGTGAAGCGGGCGTTCGGCAAGTCCAGGGGCACCTACGGCTCGCCCAGAGTGCGCGCCCAGCTGCGCCGCGACGGCATCTCGGTGTCGAAGAAGACGGTGGAGGCTTCGATGGCCCGCCAGGGCCTCTGCGCCCGCCCCAAAAAGAAGAAGGGCCTGACCAGCCAGAACCCCGGCGCCGCTGCAACGACGGATCTGCTCGGGCGCGACTTCAACGCCGAGAGGATCAACCAGAAATGGTGCGGCGACTTCAAAGAGGTCAAAACCGCAGAGGGACCGGTGTTTTTGGCCACCGTCGAGGATCTGTGGTCGCGGCGCATGGTCGGCTTCGCCACCTCCAACCACCATCCGACGGCCGAGCTGGCCAAAGCCGCGATCAACACCGCAGTCGCCACCCGAGGCGGCGGCATCGCCGGCGTGATCTTTCACTCCGACAAGGGATCGCAATACACATCAGAGGCCTTCGCCGCCGCCTGCCGGCGGCTCGGCATCGCCCGGTCCACTGGAAGAACCGGCAACGCTTTGGACAACGCCCCCGCCGAGTCGTTCTTCTCCACCCTCACCCACGAGCTCATCGACCGGCGGGCCTGGACCACCCGGGCCCAAGCCCGACAGGAAATCACCCTGTGGGTCCACAGCTGGTACAACCAGCACCGGCTGCACTCAGCAATCGGAATGGTCCCGCCCATAGAATACGAACAAGCCACCACCCCCAACCCCCATAAACAAACTCTCCACGATTAGGGGGGAAGCTCAAAGCCAAGGGCGGTTCTGACGCACTCAGCGTGATACAGATCTGGCAAGACTTTCGAGTAGCCGAGCAGAAGTTCCCTGATCTCCTAGCGCGCCCCATCGCCGCCCAGTTCATGGCCAATGACGAGATCGCCCTTTTCGAGTTCGAAGAATCAGATGACGGAATAACCATTGCCCGTGAAAGACACTACGAATTGGTGCCGTCAGACCAACTAACCGCCGAAGAACTCCAAACCTATCGACAAGCCGCCAGAAGCATGCCTCAGTAGGGAAGGTCAGCATTCCCGTAGGTACCTGCCCTTGGCCGGGCACCACGATTAGAAGGTAGCCATGTCATGGGAGGAGAAGGACAAGTCGCTGGAGAGGTATAGGCGGCGGTTCACGCAATACTTCAAGGCCGACGCCCGGTGGTTATCGCCGGCTCGGTGATAGAACCCCGTCGCAGATCTCAGGTAGCTATGTCGCTATTCTGCCCGCAATGGTCCGGCCCCTGGCGTCCTTCGCTGCCGCGATAGTGCTGTTCGCTTCTTGTGCAGGTGATTCGCACACATCGACCCCTGAATCGTCCACTCTTGAGTTCACGGCTCCTTCGAAGCTCACGCCTGTCGCTACCGACGACTTGCCCGCCTCCCACGAGGTCGAGTTGCAAGAGGCCCTCGACGCAGCGTTGATAGAACAGGAAGCCCAGCTACAGGCCATGGCCGACCGCCTGGAAGAAATCGAGGACCTTGACGAATCCCTCCGCAGCTACCGGCTGACCATGGAGGTCGAGCAAGAGGCCCACCGAATCGCCATCGAGGAACTGACTAGCAATCACGAGATCGAGCGCGAGATCGAGCGCGAGCGCGAGCGGATTCGCCTCGAGGAAGAGCGGCGCAAGCGGGAGGCGGAGTTGGTTCGCCTGGCCGAACTGGAGCGCCAGCGTCAAGAAGACTTGGCTCGCCTGGCCGAGCAGGACCGTCTGGCCGAGGTCGAACTGCAAGATATCCTCGACAGTTCTCTGGCCGACCAGGTGGCACTTCGCGACCAGCTTGCACAGCTCACCGACGAGATTACTGCCAGAGACGATCTCATCGAGTCCCATCAAGCCGTGATAAACGACTACAGGTGCCGCTTCGGGCTCCACACGACTCGAGTGCCCGGCGGGTGTCCCGATCCCCGCCCGGCGGAAACGTTCACAATCCCGATCCACCATTGCATGATCGACCAATCTGACGTCCTGCCAGACGGTGAACTCCAACGAATGGTCAACCAGGCTAACGAGTTCCTGACCCCATTTATTGCCCGCGAGTCAGGTGGGCTTGCCCACATCGAGTTCACTGCTGGCTCCCAGCACGTCGTAACCGTGCCGACTGGTCTCGTCACCCTTGCAAGCTTCGCTAATCCCTCCTCCGGCGGTGATTGCGTGAACACCGTATTAAACGCCCATGGCGGGTGGGACAACTACCCCGATGAGCCTGACTCACAGCTCTGGACGATCCACCGCCTTGTCTTAGTCCGCTCAACCACCATTCTCGACTCCCGGGCTGGCGCTGCCGCTAAGGATTCAGGTCCAGCCTTCGTCGTCTACCGGGATGAGGCCATGGATCATGGGGACCCTTTCCCGCTGGCCGTTGCCGCCCACGAGCTTGCCCACATGCTCTGGGGCATGGCACACGTCAACGAGTCAAGCTGCGATCACACGTCGTCGCTAATGGACGTCGGCGCAGGCCTGTCCGCTTGCCTGGGGCTCACACCCCAGAGCCAGCTCACCTCGCTGACGATCGACTGTCGTAATCGACAACGAGCCGGCTGGCCCTGCTAGCCACCGGCCAACCAAGGAGGAGAACCTACCGGTGAGCTGGATGTTGGAGGATTCCAGCACGTTGTAGGACTCAATTTCGTAGCCGAAATCGAACTGGTTTTGTCGAGACAGTTGTTCCAGATACGGACTCATGACCCGGCTTTAGGATCCAGTGATACCTCAGAGGCCGGGTGCGGACCGTGACGTCAGGCATCGCACATAAGCCTCAAAAGATAAACCCCCGCCATGCCCTGCGGAGCAGGCCAGGCGGGGAAGATTGTCGCCAAGCTATCTTCAGGTGCGGCTCAAGGCAACACTCCTTGGAAATTGCCACTCCTGACCTGGCGCCTAGCCCACTTCTACTGATATTGAGCGGCCCCCATCGTCCATGTTTTCGGTGATCTCGATGCCGGTTGCTCCTATTGGGTCGCGCATGGCCAAGAGGCGGCGATGGTGGATTGGGGAGGGCTGGTCGGCGGCTACCAGGAGGGGGCCGACGGAGCGGCGTAGGGGCCAGTGGCCGTCGGGGTCGGGGACTGGGGTTGATAGGTCGAGGTGGGGCTCCTGGCCGGAGGCTTCGGGGACCGCTACTCCCACGATGTCGGCTACCGACCGGCCGGCCAGGGAGAAGAAACCGCCGGTGAGCTGGCGGTCGGGGGCTACTAGGACGCTGTAGGACTCGAACTCGTAGCCGAAGCGGGGCCAGAGTCCCTGGCCGGTGAGGGCGCCGGGCTGCCACACGGTGCCGAAGCCCACCACATCGGGGCCGAGATAGCGACGTTGGTCTCCGGCTATCTCCAGATCAAACACCCACTCGCCCGAGAAAGCGGCCATGGGGTGACCGGCTAGTTGGGGCGATGGGTGGCACCGTTGGGTTACCAGCAGCCGGCCCTCTCCATCTGGCTCCACTATCCGGCGCTGGGCCACCTCGCCGCGAAACGTGCCGTCGGGGTCGTAGACGTACTCGTTGATCAACCAGTCGCCGCTGAAGCGGTCCTCTTCGCTCATGCCGGATCGAAGGCCAAGGTCCCATAGGCCGCTCCTAGGCGCTGCTCGCCCTGATACCAGATGTGGAGCACCGCCTTTATGGTGCCGGCGCGCGACACCACTTCGCGTCGCCACATCCGAAGCCCTTGGCGGTGGAGGTGGAACTGTCCGCTGAAGCCCCGGCCGCCGCTGAGGCTGCCGCTGCCCATCAGATCACCTTCTGGGGTCCATACGGTCCAGCCGTCGGACAGCAGGGTGAACGACAATCCGGTCGAGTAGTCCGCCCCCGAAAGCCCCACCTGCCAAGAGCCGTTCTGCGAAACCACGGTTTCCGCATAGTCAGCCGGGCCGGTCGGCGTGTAGTCAGCGTCGAGGCGGTGCAGTTGGCCCGACCAGCGGCCGGGTCGGAGCAACAAGAGTTCACCCCGGCCAGCGGTGGGATCGCCACCCAGCGCTTCCGGATCCATTTCCGCCACGGGGGGAGGCGCGGGATCCGACGGGTCGAGCTGGCGCTGGTATTCCCCCACTACCGTCCAATGGAGCCGATCGCCCCGGCTGAGCAGAGCCAGCGAGAGCTGGCGGGTGCCGCCGGGCAGCACCATCAGAAAGAAACGCTGCGAGAGCCCCAGGTCGGGCCAGTAGTTGTGGGTGGCCACCAGACCGTCGCCCAGCGCCTCGGCGTAGCCGATGTTAAGGGGCCCCTCATAGGTGCGATGCGAGCCGTGATCGGCAATGGTGTAAGTCCCCGAAAGGGAGAACGGCCCGTCGAACTCCACCTCCACCGTCACCCGTCCGGCCTGATCGTCGGCCTTCACCGATCGGGTGTCGCGCCCCAAACCGGCAAAGCAGCCGTCGGCGTCGTAGACCTCGGCCGCGCCGATCCACTCGCCCACCCCTTGGGAGAACGACCCGTGGCTCACATCCGGACCAGGCGCATCGTCTGGGTGGCCACCGGGGTGGCGTCCATCACCGGACCGAGGTCGGTACCGGGAGGCTGAGGAGCCAGATACCGGCCTTCGGTGGCCAGCTCAAGGCTGTCTTCGGCAAACGGGTAGGGATCCAGCCCGTAGACCCCTCCGGGGCGCTCGACCACCGAGATGGTCACGTCGTCGCCCACCGCCCGGGGGACGTTGGGGAAGTCGGAGGTGCCCCGCTCGCTTTCTGGGGCCAAGTGAAAGTACAGGGAGATGGTGTCGAAGAACTGGAGCTGCTTGTAGGCGTGGAACAGGTACTCATCGGTGGCGTGGTCGGGATCGTCGGCGGCCAACTGCTCCTTCAGACGGCGCTGGCGGCATTCCTCGTTGCCCAGCATGGCGTCGACCTCGGGGCGAAGCTCGTCGGGGATGACGTCCAAGAAGATCTTGTCGCTCAACCCGTACCGGCCCCGGTACAGGCCATAGGTGTGCATCGACGAGATGATGCCGCTGAACGGGTGATGGGCTTCGTTGAACGCCGGCGATCCCGCCGATGTGGCCACGATCTGGGGCAGCGGGGTGGCGGTCAGGTTGTAGGGCAGGCCGGTGTCGGGGTTCTGAGGGGCCTGGGCGTCGAGGTCGGCCCAGCCCTGGTCGTGGTGGTCGACGATGAACTGCATCGGCTCGGCCGGCTCTAGCCCGTCGAATTTGTCGTTGCCGAAGTTGGCGGCCAGCGACCCGGCGAAGGCGGTGTGCTGGTGCATGGCGATCACGAAATGGGGGGCGTCGGCGCTCCCTCCGGGGGCGCTCTGGACGATCATGGCCTCTTTACCCGGGTGAAGTCTTGAATCTGGAACAGGTTGGTGGCGCCGTCGCGCACCTTGTGGGTGATGATGCGGCGGGTGTCGGGGTCCAAGAAGTAGTGGTTGTTGTAGACGATGTTGTTGCTCACCCGGCTGTCGATGGTGAAGACGTAGTTGTACGGCGTGAGCTCGGCCCCTTCGAGGCTGAGCTGGTCGCTGTCGGCGAAGCACCGCTTGCCGTCCACCCCGATCGGGGTGTCGAAGATGGTCTCGCCCACGCCGTAGAGATTCTCGAAGTGCTCGTGAAGGTGCCAGGTGTTGTCGTCGAGCCAGTACACGTCCATGTGAACGGCGCTGGATTCGAGGAAATCGCCATGGGGGGTGAAGCTCTTGCACAACCCCTCCCAATGGCCCATGAAGCACTGATAAGGCCGGGGTGAGGCCGGCCCGTAGTTTCTGGTGTCGCTCACCCTCGGAATCGTAGAGTGTGCCGGTAGTGGATGAAACCGTGTTCCCGTGAGCGGAACAAAGAGCGCCGCATGATCGTTCGAGGGCTGCACTTCTCCTTTGATGCCCAGGGCGATGCCGCGTTGGCCACGCTGTTCTACCCCGGCGATGACGGCCGACTGGATGAAGCCCGTCTGACCGGGCAGGTTCCGGCCGCCGAAACCGATGCCCCATGGCCGGTGGTCGCCATCGTGCCGGGCATCAACGTGGTCCCTGACAGCTACCGGTGGCTGGCCCATCGCTTGGTGGCCGACGGGCTATGCGTGGTGACCTATGCGGCCATCGGCTCGCTGGGACCGGCGGGGCGGGGCATCACCCCGGGCATCGACCTGGCTGCCCTGGCCCCCGGAACCATCGGCACCCGGCCGTCGTGTACCGCCCTCGAGCCGCTGCTTGCCCACCTGGCTGAATTGGCCGCCGATGAGCACAGCCCGGTGGCCGGGCACCTGGATCTGGGCCGAGTGGTGGTGGGGGGCCATTCGGCGGGGGGCACGGCGGTATTGCACAACAGCGATCCATCCTGGGTGCCGGGGTTGCAGGCGGTGTTCGCCTACGCCGCCCACACCATGGTTGCCACTTCCCTGGGGTACGGCGAGGCCGCGGTAGCAGCCGTGCCGTCAAAGGTGCCGGTGATGCTGCTGAGTGGGGCCGACGACGGGGTGATCGCCGCTAGCCGCGACCGCTATCGAGGCGATGAAGGTATCCACGACCCTGTTCGCCAGACTTTCGCAGAGGCCATCGGCCGCCAGCAAGGGGACTTGTGGCTGGTTGAGTTGGCCGATGCGGGCCATTTCGCCATCTGTTGGCCGGTGGACACCACTAGCGGCCGTTCCTTTCTGGAGTCGGGCTCCGCCGGGGCCGACTCGGCCGTCCGGGAACTGCTCGGCGACCTCATCGCCGCGTTCACTGCCGCCTCTTTGGGCCGACCGGCCGCTAGCAGCCTGGAGCGCCTGGTCGAGCACCAGTTGGTCCAGCACTGGGACCGGCGCTGACACGTCGCACTACTAGGCATGGTGAAGGTTTGGAACGAGGCCGGCTGGCTAGGCGGCCTCGGCAGGGGGTGGCTCGATCTTCAACTCGACCTCGATTCGGGCCAAGCGTTCGCCGTGGTCCTTGAAGCCATCGTAGACCTCCTTGCGAAGATCGGTCAGATGGCCGGTGAACTTGTCGGAGAGCCTGACCTCAAGGTCGCTGATCTGGCCGGTGAACTTGTCGGAGAGCCTGACCTCAAGGTCGCTGATCTGGCCGGTGAACTTGGTGTCCAAGTTGTGGATCGAGGCGGTGACGTGCTCGAAACCGGATTCGATCTTGGACTGGTTCTTGCGCTGCATGGCAAAGAAGTGGTTCATCAGCGCGCCAATCACCGACGCGATCAAAATGGCAGATCCACCGATTGTCGAACTCAGAATCGCAGTGTTCATTCGGAACTCCCTCAAAAGGGGGCTGGAGAGGGGGAAGTGAACGAATACACCCTATCAAGCCGAGCAGCGGCCTCAACTAGACCCATACTGAGAGCCGGCACCGTCGTAGCATTTGGGAAGAGGGGAACGAGATGACCAAGCGAATCGTCATCACCGGCGCCACTCATCGCTCGGCAACATCTCACCCGCCGAGTTCGAGCGACGCCACCAACAACAACCACACGCCGCCTGACTCCCACAAACCAGGACCAAAAAACAGGGCACACATCAACTGGACCAAAAAACGGGGTCCGGTCATTGGTGTCATGTACAGGGAATAGAGTGCGAGGATGCTCGGCGAGGGACGTTGGCCCAGGCACGGCGGTGGTGATGGCTGATCTTGAGCGGTTTGTGAAGGGTGCTCGGGTGCGGCTACCGGGGGATGATGATGTTGTGACGCTGGTGCAGGTCACGCAGGGTCCGTTCTGGGAGATCGTCTATCGGGACGCTGGTGGCGGCTTGGGTGAAGTTACGCTGCCTGAGGCTGAGTTAGCAGAGATCAGGGTGGTCTCTTCGGCGGGGCCTGTCAGGTTCAGTGGGGATGCGCGCCGGTTCCGGCTGGGGGTGGAGGCGCTGCGGATTCAGAATATGTTCCGTCACGACATGGCTGCGTTGGCGGTGTCGAACATCTCGCCTCTGCCTCACCAGCTCGACGCGGTGTACGGCTCGTTGCTGCCGGAGCCGGTGTTGCGGTTCTTGCTGGCGGATGATCCGGGTGCAGGCAAGACGATCATGGCTGGGCTGTACATCAAGGAGCTGATGCTGCGCCACGCCGCTGACCGAGTGTTGATCGTCACCCCGGCCAATTTGCGCCCGCAATGGCAGCGCGAGCTGGCCGAGCGGTTTGACATTCACTGCGCCCAATTTGATTCCGCGACGCTGAACGCCCACCCGACGCAGAATCCGTGGGATCAGCACAACTTGGTGATCGTTTCACGGGATCTCCTCCGGCGCGAAGAGGTGATCGAAGGATTTTCCGGTGCGGAGCGAGAATGGGATCTGGCCATTATCGACGAGGCCCACGGATTCACCATCGATGTGGACGGCAAGGGCCTTATTAAAAGGCGTAGCGAGCGCTACAAGGCGGCAGAGATTGTGGCCCGCAAAGCCCACCGGCTGATTCTCCTGACAGCTACCCCGCATTCGGGTCGCACCGAATCGATGTGGGGATTGCTCCGCCTGCTCGACCCCGACGCCTATGGCGACCGCTGCCCGCCGGGCGACGTATCCCTGAATCCCCGCCAGTACCGCAAGGTTCCCAAGGAGGAAATGGTGGACATGGGGGGCAATGATCTGTTCAAGCCCCGACATCCCCACACGGTGGGCTATTACCTCTCTGGCGCCGAGTTGGGACTGTACGAAGCGGTCACCAATTTTGTTTCCACTGAGTTGGCCCGCATACGCGGCGAGAATGGCCCACGGGTGGCTGGCTTTGCGCTCACCACGATGCAACGCCGGTTGGCCTCGTCACTGCGGGCTATCAAGCGCACCTTGGAGCGTCGTGTCCACCGTTTGGAGCAAGCATTGGAAGATCCCGCGGCTTATCTGCGGGGTCGCAGAGATTTTCTCGCTGACGCCTACGGCCAGCATCCAGACGAGTTGGGCGACCTCGACGAGGACGTCTTGTGGGAGATGGAGGAAGAAGCCCTTGGCGAGTGGCTGCCAAGCACTGTTGCTGAGTTGGAAGAAGAGCTGGTTGCGTTGCGCCCGTTGCTCGTCCAAGCGGAAGAAGCCGAGTCCGCAGGTACAGAGGTGAAGCTCAATGAGCTGCTAGCACTTGTTCGAAAAGAAGATTTGAGCAACGACCCGTCAGTTAAGCTATTGATCTTCACCGAGCACCGCGACACTCTCCACTATCTGGAGGAGAAGCTGTCGCCAGACTTTGAGGTGGCTGTTATCCACGGCGGCATGAGTTTGCGTGATCGGATTGCTGCGGAGAGGGACTTCCGAGAGCGAGCCCAGATCATGGTTGCCACCGAAGCGGCAGGTGAGGGCATCAACCTCCAGTTTTGCCACCTGATGGTGAACTACGACATCCCGTGGAACCCCAATCGTCTGGAGCAGCGCATGGGGCGCATCCACCGGATCGGCCAAACCCGCGACGTACACATCTACAACATGGTCGCTGTCAACACGCTGGAAGGCCATGTGCTGGGCACCCTTCTTCAGAAGTTGGAGAACATGGCTCGGGATCTGGGTGACAGGGTGTTCGACGTGATCGGAGAAACTTTTGCTGGCTACCGGCTGGCCGACCTCATCGAACGTGTCTTGGCCAAGGAGGTCACACCAGATGATGCGGTGGAGGCGATCGGCGGGCACCAAGTCGCCCCCGAGATCGAGGCGAAGTTCCGCGAGCTCACCAGCGAAGCGCTGGCTGCCCACTACCTTGATTGGCAGTCACAGGCCGACGCTGCTGCTCGGGCTGCTGAGAGGCGTCTGCCTCCTGGCTACATTGAGAAGTTCTTCACCGATGCGGTGGACTTCTTGGGGGGCAAGGTCGAAGAACGGCTAGATCCCGGCACCCTGCGAGTAACTCGTACTCCTGATGAGCTGGTGGCCAGCTCACGGGCGGCGGGTGCCACTCGAGAGGTGTATCCGAGCTACGAGCGCATTACCTTCGACAAGGCGGTTCGATTGCGTTCGCATCATCGTGAGGGGGACCACGCGGTTCCAGAGGCGGAGTTGTGCGGGCCCGGCCATCCCCTTTTTGACGCGATGCTTGACAACGTGATTATTCGCACCCGCTCTGACGTGGAAGAGGGCGCAACGTTTAACGCCCCTGACGTTGACGTTCCCACGGTTCTGTTCTTCGCTACCGGAGACAGCGTGGACGGGACTGGCGAGGTCGTCCACCGGGCGTTCGCCACCGTCGCTGAGCCCGTAGGCGGAGTCCTCGGGCCCAGCCGGGTGCTGCTATATGACTTGTTTACCCATGACACCGAAGTAGTTGGAGCAACTCCTTCTGACACCCAAGTCGTAATGAACTGGGCGCGGCAGCACGAGTTCGAGCGTCACTACGAACAGGCCACGAGTGAACGGACTCGGGTTGTCCGCATCACCGAGGACTACGTCAGCAAGGCCTTCGCCGAGATCATTGCTCGCCAGCAGACGGAGTTGCTCGACCTTGACGCGGAAGTGGAGCGCGGTGTAGCCGGAGCGGAGGGTCGTCTTCGGCAGGCAGAGTTGGCTGTCGCTGAAACCAAGGCCAAACGCGAAGAGCGTCTGGCCAGAGCCCAGCGCTCTCGGAACGTGAGGCGCGGTCCGGTGCGGGTAATCGCCACCGCCCTGGTGGTTCCTCAACAACCTGCGAGCGACGGCGACTCCGATGGGAATGGTGGCCGACGTTCCAGCCGCGAGATCGAGCAGATTGCGGTGGCAGTGGCCACTATGTATGAATCCGATGTCCGCGGCGCCGACATCGTGAAATCGGTGGAGGCGGCCAATGTCGGATTTGACCTGCTCTCTTTGAAAGGCGTCGAGCGGCGTTGCATCGAGGTGAAGGGCCGAGCCGGTGTGGGTGCAGTGGAACTGACTTGGTCAGAGTTCGCGAAGGCCCTTGAACTAGGCGACGACTACTGGTTGTACGTGGTACTGGATTGTGCCGCCCAAAGTCCTCGGTTGTATCGGGTGCAGGATCCGGCCAAGGTGTTGGCCAGCTCGTGGTCATCGAACCTGGACGTTCGCTATCGCGTTGCCCCGCAACCGGTGATCGATGCGGCCGAGACACAACCATGACCAGACGGAAGCTGATTGAGGCGGCGCTCCCGCTTGCCGCGATAAACCACGCGTCGGACACCGACAAGCGCACCCATGACGGTCACATCTCGACTCTGCACACCTGGTGGGCTCGCCGGCCGCTGCCGATGACCCGGGCGATGGCCGCAGCTGCATTGATCGAGGAGGCTGATGATGCTGACACGGTTTTGTCCAAGATCGCCGACGCCATGCCGCCCAAGAGACTGCTCTACAACGATGCCGTTGTATGGCTCAAACAACGAATCCAACAAGATCACGTGCAGTCGCCAAAAGTGCTTGACTGCTTTGCCGGCGGAGGTGCCATTCCACTGGAAGCAATGCGGCTGGGCTGTGACACAACGGCAATGGACCTGAACCCAGTCGCCCACCTGGTCGAGCTGGCTGGTTTGGACTACCCCCAGCGCTTCGGGGGGACCGATATGGACGGTCGCAACACCCTGGTTGTCGATGTAAAGCGGTGGGCGTCGTGGGTGGCGGATGAGACCGTCAAGGCGGTGGCCCATTTGTATCCGGCCGTTGATGGCCGCCCGCCGGTGCCTTATTACTTCTGGGTGAGGACCATGCCCAGCCCCGACCCGAGCCGGGAGGTAGAGATTCCGGTTCTCAGTTCTCGGCTCTTGGCCGAAGGGCGCCGTCACGCATGGGTCACAACATCGGTGACATCAGACGGGGTAGACATCAAAGTCCACCAGGGCGAGCCTCCCGATGACCCCACTCTCAAAGATGGCTTCGAGTCGGCCGGGAGTGTGACCTGTCCGATTTCGGGGGTCACCGCGCCCCAACGAGATGTGAAGGCCCACGGGGTGGCCCAAGGCTTCGGCTATCGGCTGTACGCCGTCTGCGACGTCGACGGCCGGGAGCGCACCTACCGTGCCCCGAATCCGGCTGAAATGGAGGCTCCCACGCGGGCAGCTGCTGAGTTGGCCGCGCTGGTCAATGTCGAATTCGACGACGGCTCACCTTGTCTGCCTGATGAACCCGTAGACGAGGTCGGCTACAGAAACTTGCAGTTCCTGCCTTACGGCTATCGCACTTGGCGGTCGCTGTTTACCGATCGGCAACTGGTGCTGTATGCCACGTTGAGCACCAATATCCGGGCTGCTCACGAGATGATGCTGGCCGAAGGCATGGAGGCGGATCGAGCTCGGGCGGTGGCTACCTACCTTGCCTTCACTTTCGACAAGGTTGCCGACCGCAACTCGGCGTTTTCTAGCTGGCAGCCTGGCGGCGAGAAGATTCGGGCAACGTTTCCAGACCAAACGGTGCAGATGCGGTGGGACTTCTGCGAGAACTATCCGTTCCGCACCGGCTCTGGCTCGTGGGACGATGCGGTGACCGCGGTTTGCAAGGTGATCGATCACTGCTCGCAGACCGGCGATAACCCGGCGCGGGTGCTGAGGGGCGACGCCCGTGACATGCCCTTCGCCGATGGGGAGTTCGACGCTGTCCTCATCGATCCGCCCTACTATTTCTCAGTCATGTACTCCGACCTGTCGGATTTCTTCTATGTATGGCTGAAGCGGTCTGTTGGGCACTTGTACCCCGAGCACTTCGCCACCCCGTGGACTCCAAAGGCTCAAGAGGTGGTGCAGAACCGCTGTCGCCCGACGATGGACGGCTACATCTCCGAAGAAGAGTTCGACCGGCGGCTAGCCGATGCGCTGTCGGAAGTGGCCCGGGTTGTGAAACCCGATGGCGTGGTCGCGCTGGTGTTCGCCCACACCGCGGTCAAAGCGTGGGAGAAGCTGCTGCGGGCGTTGCGAGTCGCAGGGTTGAGCGTCACCACCTCCTGGCCCATTCGCTCGGAGATGGCTGGCCGGACGGTGGCCCACGTGAAGGCCACACTGGCCAGCTCGGTAGTGCTGGTGTGCCGGCCCAACACCGAGGCCGGGGATGCGTTCTATGACGAGGTGGAGGCCGAGTTGAACCGGGTGGTCAGCCAGCGGCTGGATGAGTTCGAGGATCTTGGCTTGCGGGGCGCGGACTACTTCGTGTCGGCCATCGGCCCGGCGTTCGAGGTGTTTGCCAGCCATCGCTCGGTTGCCCGTTTGGACGGGTCAGAGGTGTCGATCAGCGACTTGATGGAGTTGGCCCGCAAAGCGGTCGCCAGGCATGCGATGGGCCGTCTGCTTGCCGCCGATACCCTCGGTGTACTTGACGACCGATCCCTGCTCTACGTCACGTGGCGCTGGGCCTATCTGACCGTGCCGGTTCCCGCAGATGAGGCCATCAAACTCTCGCGGGCATTCTCTGTGAGTCTCGACGATGTGACCATGCCCGGCGGGATGGTCGAGCGCAAGGGCAAGAACTTCTCGCTGCTCGGTCCACACCAGCGCCCTGACATACGGCTGCGGCCCGACAGTCCGCTGATTGACGTGCTGCATGTGGCGGCCCAGTTGTGGGAGGCGGGCCGGACCAACGAAGTGGTCGATGTGCTGGCTGCCTCAGGCTTTGGGGGCACCCCTGGGTTTTGGGACGTGGCCCGCGCCCTGGCGGAGGTGCTTCCAGAGGGAGACCGGGAGCGCACGATGTACCAAGCACTGGCCACGTCGCAACAGCGTCTGGCCGACGCGGCGGCGAAGCAGCCGGCGATGAGCTATGAAGAACTCCAGTTTTCTTTCTGATAGGCAACTCCCATGACCGACATATCGCCGTGGATCGAGATCGCGCAGCCCCACGCTGACATTCGCGATGGCTCGTTCGATGAGTCGCTGTTTGCGGCTGACCTCGGTCTAGTGGCCACCGGGATGGGCCCCGCCGACTATGTGGATGCCGAGTTGTTCGCAGCCAAGACATTTCTGACAGACAACCTGCGGGCTGTTTTGGTGGAGGTGGGCAATCGGCTCGACGGAGATGCGGGGTCGGCAGCCGTATTTCGAATGCAGACCGAGTTTGGCGGGGGCAAGACCCATACCCTGCTGGCCGCCTATCACCTGTTCCGCACCCCGGACCAGGTGGCCAGCACCCAGCTTGGTCGGGATCTAGCTGCCGCTTTGAAGGCTGGTCGCCTCCCGAAGGCGTGTGTGGCAGTGCTGGACGGCTCTGCGCTCACCGTCGATCCCGAGACAATGCCTGATGGCTGCGTTGTCCGGTCATTTCTTGGGCATTTGGCCTGGCGGCTCGGTGGGGCAGCGGCCCTTGAGACAGTCCGGGCGAAAGACGAGGGTCTGCGGGGCACCTCCACGGTTGAGATGGTGAAACTGCTCACTGAGGCAGCCCCGTGTCTGATATTGCTGGACGAGACCCTGGAATACCTCAACAAGGCACTGGAGGTGGGCTCGGTCGATGGCAACTTGGCGGCCACAACGCTGACGGTGATCAAAGAGCTGTGTACTGCGGCTTCCAACGTGCCCGGTGCCGCGGTGGTCGCCACGCTCACGTCGTCGCGCTTGGAGGACTATTCCACCGTTGCTGGCCAGGAGATGTCAGAGCGGCTCTCCAAAGTGGTGGGCCGCACCGAGAACATCGTCACCCCGGTAGAGGGCGACGACATCTTCCCCATTCTCCACACCCGCCTGTTCGAGACCATCGGAAGCTTGGAGGAACGCCGGGCAGTAGCCGACGCCTACGGGGCCTGCTACGAGCAGATGGGCGACGTGCTACCCCATTCCTATCGAGATCCCTCCTATCGAGACCGCATCTGCCACGCCTATCCGTTTCATCCCGAGTTGATTGACCTGCTCACCAACCGTTGGGGCTCCTTGTCGGGGTTTCAACGCACCCGAGGGGCACTGCGCACGCTGGCCCATACCGTGAAGGCGCTCTCCCAGGTGAACCACCAAGGCACTCTCATTGCCCCCGGCGACGTGCCTCTGACCGACGACGGTGTACGGGCCGAGGTAATCAGGTTTGCCGGTGAGTCATACAAGTCGGCGCTCAACGCCGACATCATCCGCCCCGACTCCAGAGCTGTTGAGGAAGACGCACGTCGGGGGGGAGAGATCAAAAAGCATCGGGTGGCAGTCGGCCTGGCCACGACGGCGTTCTTGAACAGTTTCGGCTCTGATCGAGTACTCGGCGCATCGCCGCCGCAAATGCTGGTTGGAGTGGCCCAACCATTGCCTGGCCTGTCCCGAGGGGTGCTCGATGATGTGCGCGACTCCTTGTCCGGGTCGCTGTGGTACATGCGCTATGAGGGTGGCCGCTACAGGTTCACCACCGAGCCGAACCTCAACAAGGTGATTGTGGAGCGAGAGGGTGCGGTTGGCGACGAAGAGATCACGGCACTATTGCGCGAGACGGTAAACCAGGTTGCCGGGCCAGGTACCCCATTCCGGGTGGTTCCCCATGTTGTCGAGTCCGGCGACGTCGTTGATGAACCCCGTCTCACCATTGGTGTCATGGCTCCCCACCGAGCGATCGGCAGCCAGCCGGGACACATTGCTGCTGAGGCAACCGAGGTGGCCGAGGCCGTGCTCAACACGGGCCGGGGTTCATCCCGGTCGAATAAGAACGCATTGGTGTTGGTGGCCGCTGATGCCGGTGGCGTAACCAAGGCCCGCCAAGTAGCCCGCACAGTGGTGGCCATGCGGGAGATCGACAAAGATATCGTGCGGTTGAAGCGGTTCAACCAGGATCAGCGAGACCAGCTTGCCGCCCGGTTGAAGGCCGTTGAAGAACGCTTGCCTCAAGAGGTGGTTATGACCTATCGCCACCTTATCTTGCTTGGATCGGACGGCAACGGCGGTACCAGGGTCAACACAGTGGATCTCGGTCCGGCTCGCGTGGGGGACACAATCTGCCAGCGAGTGGTTGAGCATCTCAAGGCCACCGACCGGCTGATCGACACCACGCTCGCACCCGCGGCCCTGCTCACCGACCGCTTCGCGGTGATCGGAGCTGACGAAGCTGCCGTCGAGTTGGACCGCCTGTTGGACTACTTCTACCGGCTCCCCCGGTTGCCAAAGATCGCAGATCCAGACGTGCTTCGCCGCTGCTTGGCCCAAGGAGCGCAAGACAGCCTATTCGGCCTTGCCTCAGGAGCCGCATGGGATGCTCCCGATGCGGTGCTGCGATTCGCAGAAGAGATGGACCCAACAGAAATCGAGTTCCAACCCGGTACCTGGTTGGTTCGAGCCTCATCCATCAAACCCCTGATTGATGCACGAGAGAAGAGCGAGGAACCAGAAACAGCCGAGACAACAACCGACACCGAGACTGATGGCCAGACCGACCCCGTCTCACACCAAGAGGATCAGGGCTCCAACACGAAGGATGATCCCACCAGGGTGACGCTGACTGCCCGCGGGATTCCAGCTGACAAGATCCGCGAAATCGTCAAAGTCGCAATCATGCCACTCGCTGCCACCGGAGCAGACGTGGAAATCTCCGTCGATGTTGTAGCCTCTCATCCCGACGGCATCCCTCGCACCACACTCGACCTGACCGTGGCAGAAGGCTTGCGTCAACTGGGCATTGACCACGACCTCAACGGATAGGCTAGGTTAACTCACTCAGATGTCCCATGTTGGCAGCAGTACGAATTGGGTCAGGAGGAAAATGACAAAAAGAGATTCCCGGCAAAGGCAAGTGGAGGTTGAGGCTCAAAGGCATGGGCAAAAGAGAGTGCCCAACGCCCCAACTCCCCCAGTAGCAAAGGAGAGGCCAAAGCCTCCTGTTGCGAAGAAGAAATAGCTGAATGCCGACAACTGTCCTTAGTCTGGCAATTGTCGGACTGATAGTCGTCCCAGGCTTGAGCTATCGAGCAGGAAGAGAGTCTCGATATCCAACCCAGAAGGTTAAAGGCTTTAGGGAAACAGCCTCAATCACGTTTGCAGGAATTGTATCCGTCATAGCCGGTTTGGTTGTTTTTGGAATTATTCGCGCAGTAGTTCCATCACACACTCCAGATGTAGGAGAACTACTTAGCACACCAGGCATATACATCCGTGAGCAGCTTCCTTACCTTTCGGCTTGGGCGCTAGCAGTACTGACAATCTCATCAACTAGCGCATATTTCTTTGGAAGATTCTCTCCAAGGTTGCCAAGCAACATTGCAGTTGAATCAGCTTGGTGGTCTGCGTTTGAGTCCATACCGGACCTAGATGATATGCAAGTATACGTTGACTGTTACTTGATGGACGATTCAGTACTTTCAGGATATCTATATAGTTACAGTGTAGATATCGAAGAGACTATGGACCGTGAACTTTGTCTGGTTGCCCCTGTGGAATATAAGGCAACGAGATCATTTCGAACCGAAGAACTAGAAGATGCGGGGATAGTCACGGTTAGTGCAGCACGGATCAAATTCGTAGTTGTGACTTATTTTGGCACAAATGAAGAAAACTGTTCTTATGATACAGATGAGCAATTGGGCGGTTAGATTCTATGAGCACCCACATGGGATTCTTGTTCATACTTTTCGAGGAGCCAGAGCTAGACTTTCACATCAACCTGGACCTGGAAGCGGGATCTGGTCAGGATGATTGATATATGACCAAGCGAATCGTCATCACCGGCAGCACGAGGGGGATCGGCAACGGGTTGGCCCGCGAGTTCTTGAAGCGACGCTGCCAGGTGGCCGTGAGCGGCCGTTCACCGAAACAGGTCGACGAGGTGGTGGCCGAGTTGGGCCAGTACTACGGGGAGTCCAAGGTGTGCGGGGCGGCGTGCGACATCACCGACCCCGAACAGCTCCAGAGACTGTGGGACAGCGCGGCCGAAGCCTTCGGCGGAATCGACGTGTGGATCAACAACGCGGGTATCAGCATCACCCGCCAGCCGCTGTGGGAGCAGCACGACCATGAACTGGCCGCGCTGGTCGACACCAACCTCACCGGTGCGCTGCTGGCCAGCAAGACGGCCATAGCCAACATGGTGAGCCAAGGCCACGGCCAGGTGTGGAACACCGAGGGATTCGGTTCCGACGGCGCCACCCAGCCCGGCATGGCGGCCTATGGGGCCACCAAGCGAGCGGTGCGCTACCTGCAAAAGGCCCTGCGCAAGGACACCGCCGACACCCCAGTGCAGGTGTGCACCGTGTCACCGGGCATTGTCGTTACCGAACTGCTCACCGGCGACTACGACCTCACGTCTGAGCAGTGGGAAAAGTCGAAGAAGATCTTCAACATCTTGGGCGACCACGTGCATACCGTCACCCCCTGGCTGGCCGACCACATCCTGGCCGCCGACAAATCAGGGGCTCGGGTGGTGTGGCTGACCCGCCGAAAAGCCTTTGCCCGATTCATGACCGCCTCGTTCCGACGGCGCGATCTATTCGCGGAGGTCGAGGGGGCGTGAACGGTCCCGCCACGCGAATCAGGGGCGCGTATTCGACCCGCTGCGGGCAATAGCGGAGGGATCGCCGCCCAGATAACTCTGCACCACCGTGGGATCGGCTTGCACCTCAGCGGGAGTGCCCTCGGCGATCACCGCTCCCACCTCTAGGGCGATCAAGCGGTCGCACACTGAGGTCAACAGCGGCATGTCGTGCTCGATCACCACCAACGTGATGCCGTAGACCTCGCGGATCTGGGTTATCACCGCCCCCAATGCCTCGGTCTCGGCTTGGGCGATGCCGGCTGACGGCTCGTCCATGAGCAACAAGCGGGGGCGCAGGGCCACGTTGGCTGCCAACTCCACCAGGCGCCGGGTGCCGGTGGACAGCAGGCTGACCGGCTGATCGGCCAACCCGCTCAGCCCGAACATGGCCAGCGTCTCCGACGTGTGGTCTTCCAACTCTCGCTCAGCTCGTGAGCCGCCCACCACGAAGCCATGCTGGTGCGCCCGCTGATTGGCCAAAAAGACGATGTCGCGGGGGGTCATGGTGGGAAACAGCGGAGCGTTCTGGAACGAGCGCACCAGACCTCTTCGGCTGCGGGCTTCCGGGGGCAGTCCGGTGATGTCGGCGCCTTCGAAGATCACCGTACCCGCCTGGGGGCGCAGATAGCCGCTGATGAGCTCGAACACGGTGGTTTTGCCCGCACCGTTGGGTCCGATGAGTCCGAGCGTCTCGCCGCCGTCCACGGTGAACGACACATCGTCGACTGCGACCAGGTTGCCGAAACTCCGGGTGAGGCTTCTCACCTCCAGCACCACACCAGCCGTACTCGAGACTTGAGCGAAAGGCGTGGCTGTCACCGATGCGGCGCCAGCCTCGAATTCGCCAGGCTCGTCTCGGGCTTGGACTGGATCGACTCCCCGCAGCCGGGCGATCTGGTCGATGAGGTTGCGCCGGGTGGTGGCCAGCAGCCCGTGGACGCCCCGAGGTTGCTCCAGAATCAAGATCAGCCAGGCCGCATTCAATCCGGCCAGAGCCGACAGCTCGAGATTGAAGAACTCCCGGGCTCCGATCAGATAGGCCGCGCCGATGAGGGGACCGGTCAGCTCTGAGAGGCCGCCGATGACGGCCAGAGAAACCACGTTGATGCTGTCGCTGGGGGTGAAGATGCTGCGGGTGACGAAGGTGTTGCTCATGGCCAGAATCACGCCGCCGACTCCGGCCACGAAACCGGCAAAGCCATAGGCCTGGAGCAACAGGCGCCGAGGGGCGATTTGCAGCACTCGTGCCGCGGCCTCGTTGTCGCGCACCGCCACCAGCGAGCGTCCGAACGAGGATCGGCGCAGGATGTGGGCGATGGCCAGCACGCTGGCGAACACCGCCAGCGCCACAAAGTAGAAGGCGCGCGAGGTGGTGAGGTCGATTCCGAGCACGCTGGCCGGACGCGACGACATGCCGGCGCCGAACGCCCAGTCCTGGCGGAGCAGCCAGCTGAAGGTGGCTAGGGCGAAGGCCAGCGTGGCGATGGCCAGCAGCAGGCCCCGCACCCGCAAAGCGGGCAGTCCGACCGCAGCCGACGCCGCGGCGCCGACCGCTCCGCCGCACAGCAGACCCAGCAGCAGACTGCCGGTTTCGGTGGCCACCCGAACTCCGGCCACCGCGCCGATGGCCGCGAAGGCCACTTGGCCAAGCGACAGTTGGCCGGCCAAACCGGTCAGAAAGCTTACCGAGATTCCAATGGTGGCAAAGGCGATGATGGTGGACAGCACGAACGCCGAACGGTTGCTGATCCCCAGGGGTACCAGTGCGGCGGCCACCGCGGCTGCGCTGCCGGTGACCCAGGCCAAGTTCCGGATCAGCCAGATGTCGCGGTAGGAGTCGGGCAATCGGCGGCTGGGGGACAAGCTGGACCAACGCTCCGACAGTTCTCGGCCTACCCCCACTTGCATGGCCACCCCCACCAGGATGAGCAAGAACAGGGCCACCTCGAACCACCCGGTGGCCTCGGGATTGGAGGCCAGGATCTGCTCGACCAGTCCGATCCCCAGACCGGCAAGCAGCGCAATGGGAAGGCTGGCGAATCGGGCCAGGGCCGCCACCGCGAGGCCCCGGATGATGAAATCGGGGCCGAGAGCATCGGCGGTGACCGTCGACTGGTTGGGGATGATGAGCATGGCCGCGAAAGCGGCGATGCCCCCGGCGAGCGCCCACGACAGCATGGCCATGTGCCGGGGATCCACGCCCGCCAAGGTGGCCGAGTCTGGATTGGCGGCTGCACCCCGGATGGCGAGGCCGAACCGGCTCCGCTGAAGGAACAGATAGAGCCCGCCGACCACCACCGGCGATAGGCACAACAGCGCGGTGGCCGATGGCGACACGAATGCTGTGAGGTCGAATTGGGGAAATCCCGGCGGCTGGGGAAAGCTCCCCCCGCCCAGGCCCCCCTTGGAGAACGACAACGCCAGCAGCAGCAATGCCTCGGCTGCCCCCAGGGTGGCGACCATCGACAGAACTTTGGGTGCGGCAGCCAGCTTGCGGACCACGAAGACCTCGATTCCCGCGGCGATTCCCGCAGCGACGATCAGCGCTCCGAGAAAGCCCAACCAGTAGGGCACTCCGTAGTCGTTGACCACCACCGACATCATCGCTGCGGCCACCAGGCCGATGGAGCCGTGGGCGAAGTTGATGAAACCGCTGGATCGAAAGGCCAGAACCAGCCCGATGCCCAAGAGCGCATAGCCCAGACCGAAGATCGTTCCCAGCAACAAGAGCGGGCCGGAGATGTCGAAGGAGCCCATCACTGCGCTCCGCTTCCACCGCCGCTGGTGCGAAGGGCTTGGGCCAATCCTTCGAGATAGGCAGCCTGCAAGAGATCGGGTCGGGCCCGCAGTTCCGCCGCGGGGCCCGAATGGCCGATCTCGCCCTTTTCCATCACATAGGCATGGTCGGCAACCGACAACGCAATGTTGACCGACTGCTCCACCAGCAGCACGGCCGCACCTTGGTCGGCGATGCGGCGGACCACCGGCAACAGGTCGGCTATCACCGCTGGGGCCAAGCCCAGCGAGAACTCGTCGATCAGCAGCAGGCGGGGAGGGGCGATGATGGCCTTGGCCAACGAGAGCATCTGCTTCTCGCCGCCCGACAGGGTGGCCACCCGTTGGCTCGACCGCTCGGCCAAGCGGGGAAAGAGGCGGTAGACCTCGTCAATGCCCTGGTCGCGTTGGGTTTGGCTGACTCCGTGTCCGAAGAGGCTGAGGTTGTCGGCCACGGTGAGGGGGCCGACAACGGCTTCGCCACCGACGATCTGATGCAGACCCATGCCGACCCGCCAGGTGGGGCGAGTCTTGGTGATGTCCAGGCCGGCGTAGACGATGCGCCCGCCGATGGTCGGCTCTAGGCCGGAGATCGCCCGCAACAGCGTGGTCTTGCCGGCGCCGTTGGTGCCCAACAGGGCGACCACCGCGCCCTCCTCGACTCGGAGGTCCACTTCGAACAGGACCTGCACCGAGCCGTAGGCCACCGACACTTGCTCGACCGACAACAGCGGCGAATGGGAACTGGCGTCAAACACCCGTCGGGGCACGGTGGTGTCCTGTGCTTTGGCCACCGCCATCTCGGCTTCGCGCGCCGGAGCCGCGAACCGGCGAATCGCCCATCCCGCTACCAGCAGGGGCAGCCCCAGCCATCCGATCTTCCACTGGTCCGACCAGGTTCCAATGACCTGGGCGTTGACCAGCGACCCGGCCAATCCGCCCGCGCCCGCCCAGAAAACCTGGCGGGCGGAAACTGAACGCCGAACCGCGGGGGCTAGCGCCGGGAATACCGCGGCATCCAGTCCGGCGGCGGCCAGGGCGATGGCGCCGCCCGCGAACAGCCAGCACACCACCAGACCGATGTAGGTGAACGACAGGCCCCCTAGGAAAATCAGCGTGCCTGCGATCAGCAGCTGAGTTCCGATGGCATCCGATCGCCGGCTGCCACCCAGCCGGTGAAGCCGGTGATACCACGGGCCGAACAGGCAGATCAGCGCGGCCGCCCCGGTTCCGGCGGCGAGCACGGCGGCGTTCTGGGCGGCGCTGCGCTGCCATTCCCCTAGCAAGAGCGATTGGGCGGCGTCGGCGCCGCCGATCACCACCGCCCCCACGGCGAAAGCCGCCCCGTAGGAACGTCGGGCCCACGGCACATCGAGTCGGGCGACGGTTACCTCGGCTTCTTGATCCTCGTCGTGGGCCAAGGCGTGGCGGCCGACCCACAGAGCGGCAACCAGCATCAGCGCCGCGCTGGCCCACAGCAGCGTGTCATATCCCACCGCACCGAAGATGAGAACCACGAGCGGCCACGACGCACCCGCGGCCACCGCTCCCCAATACCACGACATGGTGCGGAACCGGTCGGCGGGGCGGGCGTCGGTGGTCAGAAGAATGCGGTGAGCCACCAGCCCAGGGGCCGCGCCCGCCGCCATCAACACCCCGCCGACGATGAACAGGGCCAGCTCGATCGTCCAGGACATCAGCCCCAGGCCAACCGCCGTCACCAGCCCGCCGAGCATCAGCGTTGTTCCTGCGGGGAGCTTATCGCGCAGCCGGGGAACCACCAGCGCGACCAGCACGGCCACCGCGCCCAACAGTGCAGCCTCTGCCGTTATTGCCCCCAGCCGGTCGAGCCGCTCGGCGATCTCCGCTCGTCTGAACAACAAGATCGGCAGAGCTGAGGCCAAGGCCGCACCCTGGCAGGAGACCGCAGCCAAGAGGCGGGGGTTACCCGGACGCCCCTCTAGCTCGTTGTCCATGGCGGCCGACTACCCGTCGAAGTCCACCGGATCGCCGATCAGCGCCATGCACTCGCACTCGGGGTCGAACCGGAAGCGCCGAAAGAGATCGCCTCCGGCATAGCTTCCCTCGGTGAACTCCACCCCGTAGACCGAGGCAGCATCAAAGGTGCCGCCCAGGGCCCACATCGCCTCAGAGACACCCTGCGCGCTCACCTCGGCCATGTGCGGGGTGGCCGCTCCCAACAGGCGCAGCACGTCGCAGAACATGAGCCCGGTGCGGACGTTGGCCCGCTCGGTGAACTCCAGGCCAGCGGCGGCGAAGATGTCGGCGCACTCCTGCTCGGCTGGACTGGCCGGGAACGGGTATTGGTCGTCGTTCACGTCGTAACCGGGCAGCACGCTGATACCGCTGGATCCCGTCATCAGCTCTGGGTAGTTGAAAACGTTGAATTCAGGGGCGTCATAGCTGGACACCGCATAGGCGGGGGCGAAGTTCTGGGTGATGCTGGTATCGATGAACCAAGACACCAGACGAGATCCCCCTATGGCCACCACCTTGTCCACCCCCGCTTCCTTGAAGTTGATGATGGCCTGGAGCTGGTCGTTGTTGAACGACGTCCCATCGGTGGGGTCGATGGTGTTGTATGAGGCTACCTCCACTCCGGCCGCGGCCAGCCGGGGGGCGAACTGCTCGTCGAATACCCGTTGGCTCAAGTCGGAGTCGATGGCGATGATCCCCAGCGTGGCGCCGTCGAACCAGCCATCTTCAATGAGTCCGGTGGCCATCCCGCCAACCAAGTCGTCGTAGGAGGGGAGCATCGGCGACCAGTAGTAGGGGGCCAAATCCTCGAATCCCGCGTTGTCCACCGGATACAGCGTGGCATCGAACATGAGGGTGTTGGCGTTGCGATAGCAGGGACGGGCGTTCTCCTGGAACTGGCCGGTCATCACCACTGCGAAGGCCTTGTGGTCCTGGGTGATGGCGTTGCACAGGGCTTCCTCGGCCACCGGGCCGTCGGTGATGGCGTTGAACACCGTCACTTTGGCCTCCACCTGGCGCCCGGCGATTCCTCCCTCGGCGTTGAAATGATCGACCAGGGCAGCCACCTGGGCCTCGCGATCGCCCTCGTCGGGCGTCTCCCAGCCGAAGGCGGTGGCCACGGCCGAGGTGTCGGTGATGATGAAAGAGATGGTAATCGTGTCATCGGTCACACCGGGGGTGTCTGGCCCTGCGGGCACCATGCCGCCAGTCGTGTCCTCCGGCTCGGTGGCCGGCGTCTCGGGCTCGTCCGGTGAATCCGAAGCGGTTGCTGTGGTCGGGGCCGCGGTGGGGACGGCGGTCGGGGCAGAGGGCGCGTCGTCGGCTGCCTGTGAGCAGGCCGCGGCCATCAGCACGGACACCAACAGCAGCCCCAGCGCCCTGGAGCGAGGTGATAAAGAGCGGCGATTGGCGGGGAAGATCATCGGACACACCTTTTCATAGGGTGAAGTTCATAGTCGGGCAGAACGGGTCGTGTCGGCGGCTCGGATCGTCGAGTGGTAGGCCGAGCGCCGGCGGTTGAGCGCGTCCAGCGTGAAGTAGACCACCAGAGCGAGCAGGGCGAGCA
This sequence comes from Acidimicrobiales bacterium, assembly GCA_965208505.1. Lineage (GTDB taxonomy): Bacteria > Actinomycetota > Acidimicrobiia > Acidimicrobiales > Bin134 > Poriferisocius. Next base: position 2,876,605 of record OZ242339.1, on the reverse strand, counting down.
CCACCCCCGTCTGCCCCCAGCGACCGACGTCCAGCCACAAGTCGCCGACAATGTGCAGGAACTCGTCGTTCATCCCCGTCAAGTAGAGGAACGCTCCCAACCCGGGGAAGAACCAGGGGAGCTTTCGCAGCGGGTTCACTGGGCGCCCTTTGCGGTGCCGAACTGATCGCCTTCCTTGCCGAACACCAGATACGAGGCGGCTTCCAAGCGGCCCCGCTCGGCGGGAAATCCCTGCACCAGTCCCATCGACAGGTCGCGTAGGCCCCGAGATATCGCCCCCTCCATCCCGGTGTTGCCGGTGCCGCACGCCTTCAGAGCCTGCACCGCGGCCTGGAAGCAATTGTCGGCGATCTCGCCTTTGGCGATCCGCCAGTTGGCCACCACATCGTCTTTGGGGATGATCTCGGGATCGGCCGATTCCAGCAGGATCTGGCGGCGGGCCCAGAGGTACGCGGTGTCGAGATGGGCGCGCATCTTGCCGATGAGCTGGCGGTGCAGGTCGCTGCCGCCGATCGGCTCGTCGGTTCCCTGGTAGGTGGTGGTGGTCAGGAAGTCCAGCGCGAAGTCGTACACAGCCTGGGCCGCGCCGATGTACACCGACGACAGGGCCACTTGGTTGCCAACGAAACTGCCCCTGCTCACCTTGGTCATCTTCACAAATGTCGCCGGCAAGGTTAGGGCATTCTCGTCGGGTACAAAGGCGTCCTCAAGCACGATGCCATGGGTGGCGGTGGCCCGCATGCCGATGGCGTCCCAATTGGCCCGCTCGCTCACCCCCGGCGTGTCCCGGGGAATCAAAAACACCGATAGGAACTCGGCGGTGTCTCCGGCGTCGAGCTTGGCCGTCACCAGGTAGTCATCGGCCACTCCGGTGGCGCAGCCGAACGACTTGACCCCGTTCAGCAGCCACCCTCCCTGGGTGCGGGACGCCTCGGTGGCGATGGTCACCGCGGCGTTCTTGGACCGCACCGACTCGCTGGCGAAGTTGGCCACCCACCGGCCTTCGGCCCCCATGCGGTGCAGCACCTTCTCGCCGAACGCCCGCACGATTGACACCTCGTCGTCGGCGAACAGCCCGGCGTCGATGGCGGCCAAGGGCAACAGGCCTCGAGACGATCCGCTGCACTGGAAGAAGTAGGCCAGCGCCGTCGACGGACAAGCCGTGGCCATGGCAAAGGTGGCCGCCGCCAGGTCGCGCAGCCCCCCGCCGAGACCCCCGTAGGCGGTGGGAACGGTGAGCCCCAACAGGCCTGCATCTGAGATCGTGCGGACGTGCTCTAGGGGGAACTGGCCGGAGCGGTCAGCCTCCACTGCTCGCTCGGCCAATGCGGGCAGCACCTGGTCGACCCGGCGAGCACGTTCGCGCTCGACTTCGGTCATGTCCTCCACCAGCAACTCGCCGGTGGCCCGGACCGTGTCCTCAGTTGCCACTGCCATCTCTCATTCTCTGGCTGCCAGCAGGCCGAGCATGAGGTCGGCCTCTCCGGCGTTGGCTCCTTCGAAGGAGCCAAACGTGTGGCCGCTCCAGACAATCCACCCGTCGGCGGCCGCATCCAGACCGGTGGCGTCATCTATGGCATCGGTGCCGAACTGCTGCATCTCGACCAAGTTGCCATCGACGTCGAGCCAGACCAGCACCGCGTCTCGCTCGCCCTGCGAGCTGCCATCTCCGGCTAGATCGCCGACAACGCTCCCGGTGACCACGATGTGATCTCCGGCATGGCGAACTTCGAATGCCGAATCGGCTCCTGCCGCACCCCCTTGCCAGCGCCATTGCTCGTTGCCGTCGGCATCGAGCGATACCACGATCATGTCCCGCTCGCCGGCATGGTCGGCTGCGAAGGAACCCTCAGTCGATCCGGCCAGCAGCACCCCGCCGTCAGGGCCCAAGCCCACTCCCTGGGTCCAGTCGAGGGCTGAGGTACCGAGCTGGGCGGCCCATGCCAAGTTGCCGTCGGGCCGCAGCCGCACTACAAAAAGGTCTTTGTCGCCGGCGTTGGCACCGCCGAGATCACCCTCGGTGTACCCGGTGAAATACAGCCCGCCATCGGGGGCCAGCGCCGAGCCCTGCCCCCAATCGGTGGCGTCGGTGCCGATGTGGCGGATCCACCGCTGGTTGCCGTCGGCATCGAATTTGGCGGCAAAGCCATCGAATCCCCCGAGGTCGGTGTCGGGGTCCAGGGTCCCGGCGGAGTAGCCCGTGATGTAGGTGCCGCTGTCGAAGGCTGCTACGTCGAATCCCCGATCCCAGGCAGGTCCTCCGAATTGTCTGCGCCACAGCTCGTTGCCATCGGCGTCGTACCGGGCCAACCAGACGTCGGCCGATCCCTGGTTGGGCGAGGCAAAGTCGCCTTCGGTGAAGCCGCCGACATAGATGGAGCCGTCGGGGGCCACCGACACCCCCAGCGGGGAATCGTTCTTGGGCCCGCCGGATTGCCGCGACCACCGCAACTGGCCGTCGGGCGAATACCGGGCGAGGTACGCGTCCCGCTGACCCTGGTTTTCGCCGACCAGGCCGCCCTCTGTTGCTGCTGCCAGTACTACATCGCCATTGGGGGCAACCGACACGCCGAAGGTGGTATCGGGCCGTTCGGTACCGACTTGGATGATCCAATCACTCTGGGCGGCGGATTCCGGCTCGGAGTCGCCACCGCAGGCCACCGCGGCAACGACAGCGATCCCGGCAACGGCGAGAACCGCCCTGAGGCTGGTCACATCAGGCCGCGGCGCGACCGCTTTTGCGCTGGCGGATCCACAGCGCCACCAGGGCAAGAACCACGACAACAATGATCACGGGAAGCAGCCAGACCCATATCGAGCTGCCTCCGTCGTCGTCATCGGTGGCTGGGGCCGCTGCTGCCCCGGGGGCCTCAGTCGGCTCCGGTTCCGGCTCGGGTGCAGGGGCCGCCGCCTCGGTCGGCTCCGGCTCAGGCTCAGGCTCTGGCGTCGGCTCAGGCTCAGGGGCCTCGGTCGGCTCCCGCTCGGGATCGGGTGTCGGTTCGGGCTCGGGGGCCTCGGTTGGCGCGGGTTCCGGTTCGGGATCGGGCTCAGCCGCAGATGCCGCGGCAAAGGTGAATTCCTGGGCGGCGTAGTTGGCGTTCGGACCGAAACCGTCACCGGCCACGACTAAGCACGCAGTGGTCTCGTCGCATCGGCCGGGCACTATGACGATCGGGTATTCAAGGGAGCCGGTCCCATCATCGGCGATGGTCACAATGTGCATGCCGTAATTGCTCAGTTCGCAATCGGCTGGTCCAGCCGCCGGGTAGGTGTAGCAAGTGACCACGGTGGCGGTCTTGCCCGGCAACCAACTGGTCAGGGTAACGGTGACGACCTCGCCATCTTGAAGTCCCTCGCTTTTGGAGAGTTCGAGCGTCTCACCGTTGTGCCCCTCACCGTGGTCGGCAACTGTGACCGGGGCAACAAACAGACCGGCAAGGGCGACAACGACACCTGCGATAAGCAGGCGTCGAATAGTGCGATCCAACATATGTTCCCCCTCTTACTGCCCCATAAGCGGCAATAGATTCCTTGAGATTGCGAACTGAGAAGCTTTCGTTGCGAACAAGTGTGTCATTGCCCGCAACGACGGACTTAGGCTAGAACGAAACAGCGTTCCGGTCAACGAAACACAGTTGGATTGCACTAGAGAAACCCACGAGGTGCTGATCTTCAGCCCGTCGTGAACACGCCGACCTCCCCGAGTTCGGCGCTCATGGCGTCCACTGCGTTGATCATGCTGGCCTGGAGCATGTAGGCCCGGGCCTCATCAGGATCGGCGGCCCGGGCGGCCATTAGATCAAGGGCCCGTTGGCGGGCGGTGCCGTCGGGGGCGGCCAAGCTCTGAGCGTTGTCGTGGGTGTGCCGTCTGACGTAGTCGATGGCCAGATTCCGCCGCAGTTCCGCGTGGTGGGCTAGGCGATCGGCACTCAGTTCATCCCGCAACATGGAGGCCAAAGACGCCCCCAGCAGCACCGCGTCATGGATGCCTCCGTTCATGCCCATACCGCCCAGTGGATTGTTGATGTGGGCGGCATCGCCCATCAAGACCACCCGACCCACCAGAAAGCGGTCGGCCACCCGCTGGTGGACGCGGTAGATCGTCTTGTGGGCTACCTCGTAGGGCTCAGGGCGATTCACAATCCCCTGAAGCCGCCTCTGGGTGCTTTCGTCACTGAGCGCCTCGTCGTCGGCCTCGTCATCGCCAACGGGAAACAGTGCCCGCCAAAGATCCAGGGTTCGCAACAGCACCAGCCATTCATCGGGATCAGAGATGTAGTTGACGTAGGCCAGGTCAGCGATGTGGTCGGCCATCTCGAATGGGGTGGAAAGCACCAAGTAGCGGTCTTCGTAGGTCATGCCGTCGAACCCCAAGCCCAGCGACTTACGCACCGCGCTGGCCGCGCCGTCGGCAGCCACCACCGCATCGGCGACCAGCGTCTCGCCCGAGGCCAGATGGGCTGAGGCAGTATCACCGTGATCGACGGCCTCCACCACTTCAGCACCGAATCTGACGGCGACATTGGCCATCGTGTGGAACCTGTCGAGCATGATCTCGCACAGCTTGAACTGCTCGCATTGCAGTCGGAACGGGTGGTTGGTCACATCGGCCAGAGCGGTGAGGTCGAACTCGGCCACCACTCCCTGGCACCGGTCCCTATAGGCGAAACGAGGGGCCACCAAGCCCCGCTGCACCATCTCGTCGACCACGCCGAAGCGGTCCAGCAGGTCGAGCGTGGCGGGGTGGAACGTCGATGCCCGCAACTCTCGGGGCAACTCGGAGGCCGCTTCCAGGAGCGTCACATCGACGCCACCCGACGCCAGCATGGCGGTGGCCACACATCCGACCGGGCCGGCACCCACAACCACCACGCGGGGCGGCGGCATCGATCAGAACTCGCGCAGCATCATCCCGTGGCCCGCGAACTGGTCGTTGATGCCCAGCGTGCGTAGCGCATGCCACAGGCAGATGGCGTTGATGGCCAACACCGGCTTGCCCAGCCAGCGCTCGGCCTGATCGGCCACCTCCACCATGGACAAGTTGGTGCCGCATTGCACGATGGCATCGATGTCGTCGCCGTCGAGGTCTTTGAGCACCCCCACCAGAGTCTCTGGGGTCACATCGGCGATGGAAGTGGCCGATTCGCAGCGCAGGCCGTGGACCCGCTTCACATCGAATCCGCATTCGGTGAAGTATCCATACACCTGCTCATCGGCGGCCGGCTGGTAGGGCGTCAGGCAGGCGATTCGCGACACGCCGAGCCGCTCCAAGGCGGCGTTGCAGGCTGCCGCTCCCGACGTGATGCCGATGTCACCGGCGATTTCCGTCACGCGTGCCTGGAATGCAGCGTTGCCCTCCCTGCCTCCCCAGAAAGTCTCGGCCGACATCCCCATGAGCAGGTGGTCGGGTTTGCAGGTCATGAGATCGTGTACCGCGGTGGGGATGGTCTGGCGGATCAGGTCCAGAAAGTGGAGAAAAGCCTCGTCGCTGCTCAAATCGGGGGCCTCGACCAAAAAGCGCCCACTGTGGAACGTGACCCCCGGAGGCCGCACCCGAGCGAAGTCGTGCTCGACCACGGTGTTGGTCGACGGCACGATGACCCCGATCTTGGCCCGGTAGCCGACGACATCAGGCACGAGCACCCCTCCCTATGACAAATAGCGGAATGACGTTCCGCTCAAAGGAACACTAGCCCTCACCGTCAAGCCCCACCACTTGATGGGACGCCCCCCGGCGGCTGTCACGCTTCGTCAATGACGTGGCTGTCTCCTAATGGAGGTGACCGGACAATGGGGAGGTGCTGAGGATACGCTCGCGTTATAGAAGTGCCTGGAGATGGTGGCCAATTTGAGATCCCGGCCAAGGTCCGACATGGCCGCCGGAGGACGACAGCCGTAGTCGTGGCAGTCGTCGTGCTCGCCATCGGTATCGGCGCTTGGCAACTGTTGGATCGCGACGGGTCTGTCAGCGAAGTCCACGTCACCGGGCCAGCGGACGTATCTACTGGGCCGGTGCTTGAATGGGCCGAGTACGACCCAGGCCTGGCGGATGCTGTTTCTATGGGTTTTCTTGAGCCCCTCGGCGATGGGCGCGTTCTCCTTCGCACATTTGACCATGCCGACGGACCGGGCTCAGGCTTCCGGTTCCTGGCCACTGAGAACGGCGTTGACTGGTCCGAGCTGCCGATTCCGAAAGGACTCTGGCCACCCCGTTATGACTTATCCGGTGACCGCTGGCTGGTTGCGGGATATGACTTCAACGGTGAGCCCCTTTCGGCGAATCTAGGAACCGAAAATAGCGACAGCCGAGTCCTTTCCGGGTATCGGGTCTTTTTCTCTGATGATCAAGGAGCGAGTTGGACTGAATCAGAGTTCGACTTTTCCTCGAGTTCGATCCAAGTGCCGCTTACCTACGACCCTATCCCCTATTTTGTCTCTGCGGCGTTGACCTCGGGGGATCACATGGTGATCGTGCTTCAAGGCGATGAAGCTGACGCTGGTGTTCCGCCAGATCCCGGCAGTGGGGTGTCCAGCGGTTCGGAGGAAGGCACCAGGCAGAAGCCCAAGGCCCGGGTATTTGCCAGCGACGGCGGCGCTTTTGAACAGGTAGCCGAATACGACGGCTCGGTCTACAGCGTTGTCCTCGGTGGAAGCGTCAGCACTCCTGCCGGTTTCTCACTCCAGCTCTACGTTGAGAGCGGAACCGACCCGGAGACTGCTCGGCCATTCACGCTTACCTCCCCCAATGGCCGCATTTGGAGCAAGAAAGAGGGTGCCAGCTCACTCTTGCCAACGGCGCTTGGGCCCGACGGATCGCTGTGGAGGATGGTCTGGTTGGGCACCAGGTATGGCCTGCATCGATTCGATCGGGAGGGGATTCTGACAACCAGGGTTGCTTTCGACAATATGCTCCCCTTCCAGATGTTCGCAGGGCCGTCAGGGCTGGCCGTGAACGCGGCAACCCTTCCCGGTAGCGACCTCTTCATCCTCCCTGACCAGCGAATCGTCAAGGAGGGCTTCGAATTGCGGCTCAACGAGCCTGAGGGGGGATTCACCCTTTGGGATCTGGCAACAGGCACCGAAGTCTACAAGTGCGGTCGGAAAGCTTTTTGGGCTCGGGGTCTGTTCCCCGCTGAAGGTGATTGCCAATTCGAGTATCCAGAAGACGACGACGCTGGCATGGACGCGGAGGTCCTCATATTCGAAGACATGCGAACCGGTGCCGAACTGGTGTCGTTCACCCGAGGGGAACTATTGCCCACATTCCCCCTGTGGGTCATTACCGGGCTGGCTGTCGACAGCCCTGAAGAAGAGGAATATTGGTTGGGATGGTCGGCCGACGGCATCAAGTGGGGATGGCAATCTCCCGCTGATGCATTTGGGATCGACCCGTTTGAGGCCAGCGAAGCATTGGTCTGGCTTGCCGTCGGCGACGGGTACGCGCTCGCCCGCGTGGAGCAGATAGACGACTTTCCCCCGGACTTCCAATCGATACGCTGGTTTATCGCCCAAGTGCCGTAGCGGGCCTTGGGCTCGATCGGATAGCGAGTTCACAACCCGCAGCTTGGGTTTATCGACGAGCAGCCTGCACGGGGCATGCCGGTCGGGCGCTCCTGGTTTCCTCAACCGTCTAGAAGCCGGTCGGGTTCCTTGTTGCACCACTGTTCGGATATTTTCGCCCTGTGGCGATTTCTGAGTACGTGATCTTCGATTTGGAAGCCAACGCCGACCATGCCCACCCACCTCAGCACGAGATCATTGAGATTGGCGCTGTTTTGGTCCGCGACGGCGAAGAGGACGATCGATTCGAGACCCTGGTTAGTCCCACCCGGCGTCTGCGCCCTCAGACTTTGGAACTCACCGGCATCACCCAAGAGATGGTGGATGATGCACCGCTTTCGGCGGAGGCGTTGCGCCCCTTCCGCAGTTTTGTGGGGAACCGCCCACTGATTGCCCACAACGGGCATGGGTACGACTTTTTGCTCCTTGATGCCGTTGGGGAGCGGATTCCCGACTACCAGCGGCTCGACACATTGGAACTAGCTCACATCGTCTTCCCTCGAGCGGGAAAGGGCATTGTAGGCAACATCGACGGCGGAATACCGCCGAAGGGCCGCAGTCTGGACGAGTTGGCCCGACACTTCTTCGGAGACCAGCCCCGGGGTGCTCACCGCGCTCTCGACGATGCTTTGCTCTTGCATCGAGTACTGCTGCGGCTGTTGGCCGCCATGGATGAAGGCTCCCCAATGCGTCGTCTCCAACGTTGGGTTCTCCAAGCCGGCAACCACCCGTGGGCAGCATTCTTGTCGTCGCAATCTGAACGCATAGCTCTGGCGGGTGTCGTGCCGCTTCCCGAGCCGCCGCAACCAAGGCCGCCGGCAAGACCATTCAATCCTGATGCCGTCACCGAGATGTTCCAAGACGGCGGCACGCTGATGGGCAAGTATCGAGAACCCCGCAAGCAGCAAACCGAGATGGCAAAGCTCATTGCCGAAACCCTGCATAGCGGGGGTCGACGGCTGATCGAAGCTCCCACCGGAACCGGCAAGACTCTCGCCTATCTGGCGCCGGCCATCACATTCGGCCGGGCCGCCCAGCGGCCCGTAGTCGTGGCCCCACATTCCAAGGTTCTTCAAGGCCAGGTGATGGCGACCCTAGAGGAGCTTCAAGAAGACCTCGGCCCGTTCGTCTATGTCCTGCTAAAGGGCATGGGCAACTACGTCAGCCTGGACTCGCTGGACGGAGAATTGGATGCTCTCGCCTCGGCGAACGGGGCTGCCGGGGCGTCAAGCGGAGAGCCGCCTCAACCCGCCTTCTCCCATTCCGGGATCCTGGTCCTCGCCATTCTCTGCGGCTGGGTGGCGCAAACCAGAACCGGCGACTGGGACGATCTCCGCACCGGCGCCATCGAGAAGAGGATTCCCGAACTGCGACGCATCCGCCGACTGCTCAGCGTGGCCGAGGCGCCGGGCGGTCCGCCCAAGTTGCCGCTCGACCACCTGGACTTCTTTCGGCGGGCCCGCGATCTCTTCCCCCAAGCTGATGTGGCCGTGCTCAATCATGCACTGCTGGTGACTTGGGATGACTGGCTGCTCTATTCCAAGTACCTGATTCTGGACGAGGCCCACAATCTGGAGGACGCCGCCACCGACGCGCTCTCCGACGAAGTGTCCCAAGGCGACATTGCCGATCTATGCGATTCCGTCTGGGATCCTTCGAGGCGCAGCGGGGCGGTGGTCAGCGTCGCCCGAGCGGCCAGATGGCCGATCGGCAATGAGTGGCTGGACGCCATTCGCCGCGCTGCCGAGGAAATCCGATCGGCATCTGCCCTCTTCTGCTCGGCCTTCGTTCATTACTTGCGGACTCGCACTGGTGCCGGGCAAGAGGACGCGTACCCGGTGTCATACCGGATAAAGAAGGGCATCGACACCCGCCATCCCGACTACGAGCAACCAGTGCTGGGCGCAGGCCGCCACCTCCAAGACGCTTTGATCAATCTGGCCGATGCGTTCAACGATGTGAATCTGCCCGAGGATCTGGCACCCGGCTATCGGCGGTACCGCTTGGAGGCCCGGATCAGCCGATTGGGTAAACATGCCCGGGATGCGGCGAGGACCCTCGGACATGTGCTGTGGGTCTCGAAGCCCGAGGAGTGGATCGCCATCGGCGGGACCCGCCACACCGAAGACGGCTGGAAATGGGATCTGAAACGCGCCCCCGTCTCCGTGGCCGATGATCTGCGTTCACTCTGGGATTCGCTGGACGCCACCGTGCTGACCTCGGCCACCCTGAGAGTGGGAAACAGCTTCAGCTACATCCTCAATACCCTGGGTTTGGACAGCGCCGATCCCCGCTCCCTCGACAGCCCCTTTGCCTGGCTGACTGAGAATCACATGGTGCTGCTAGCTGACTATTTGCCCGCTCCCCGCTCAAGGCTGATGGAGGAATTCAAGACGTCGGCGGCCTCAGAAATTCCCCGGCTGCTCACCCTCACCGACGGTCGGGGGCTTGTCCTAATGGCTGCTCGGTCACGGCTGGAATATGTTCGGGACCATGCTCGGCCATTGCTCGACATCGAGCAGATCCCGTTGCTGGCCCAAGGCGATGACACTGCGGCAGCGCTAGTCGAGCGGATGCGGAGTGAGTTGACCACCAGTTTGATCGCTCTGCGCTCCTTCTGGGAGGGAGTCGACATTCCCGGCGAAGCCCTGAGCCTGCTTGTCATCGAGAAAATCCCATTCGACTCGCCCGTCGATCCTTTGATTGGGGCCCGAACAGAGCTAATGGAACGTCGCGGCAAAGACCCGTTCGCTCACTACATCGTCCCCAAAGCTGCTATCCGTTTCGCCCAGGGCGCAGGCCGATTGATCCGCACCGAGCACGACCGCGGTGTCACTGTGATCCTAGACAACCGGCTATGCCGAGCCGTCCCCTATCGAGATCAGATCCTCGGCACCCTCCCCGGCCCCCCTCGGCTAGAGCGGGCAAACCACGCCGATGGCGCCTACCAGCTCATCGCCGACCATCTCGGAGATGTAGTTTTGGATGAGGCGATGCGCCAGCGGCTTCAGGCACTACCCAGCGCCGATCCGTGGTCTGCGCTCGCCGAACTGGAACTATCCGAGTCTGACCTCGACGACGAGACCAGGATCGATCAATGCCTTGACCGGGTTCGAGAGCGCTTCGGGTTCAAGCAGTGGCGACCCGGTCAACGAGACACCATGATCCGCTTCCTGCGGGGCGACGACATCCTGGCCGTACTGCCTACCGGATCGGGCAAGTCGGTCACCTTTCAGATCCCGGCCCTGCTGTCTCCGGGCGTGACCCTGGTCATCTCCCCTCTGGTGGCTCTGATGAACGACCAAGCCGAGAACCTGCGCGCCAAGGGTGTAACCAAGGTGGCTGCTATCCACAGTGGCATACCGCAAGGGGAATGGCGGGATATTTTGCGGCGAGCGCATCGAGGCGACTACAAGCTTCTTTATGTCAGCCCTGAGCGGCTCTGGTCACAAGAGTTTGTGAGCGAACTATCCAAAATCGGGGTGTCCCGGATCGCGGTTGACGAAGCCCACTGCATCTCCCAGTGGGGTCACTCCTTCCGACCGGAATACGCCGCCATCCCCGACGCCATGAAGCGGATCGCCGGACACCCCCGGCCTCCGATCCTGGCCGTCACTGCTACCGCCACCCCAAGGGTTCGGAACGAGGTCGCCGAGTTGCTTGATCTGGACCTGAAAGACCAGCCGGTGGCCCTGTCGCCCGACCGACCGGAAATGCTCTATTACACCGAATCCTGCGACAACAGCAACGGCCGGGATCTTCGAGTGGTGCAGATCGTGGATGCGTTCCGCTTTCAACCCGCCATCGTCTACGTGCCCATCCGCCGAAATGCCACAGGTATCGCCAGCCTGCTGCGGTCGGCCGGCCACAACGCGTTTGCCTACCACGGGGGTATGGACCATCCCCAGCGTCAGCACATCGAAGACGCCTTTCGCCACGGTGAGATTGATGTCGTGGTGGCCACTAAGGCGTTCGGGATGGGCATCGACAAGCCCGACATCGCCTTGATTGTCCACTTGGAGATGCCCGCCTCCATTGAGGAGTACGTCCAGGAGACCGGCCGGGCAGCACGGGGCGCTGCCGAAGGAACGGGACCGGAAACCGGTACCGCGGTCCTATTGACCATGCCGAGGGATTGCTCGATCCACCGGATATTCATCAAGAGCTCGGCACCCCGCGTCGAGCAGGTGCGGCGCATCTGGTCGCAACTCACTACGGGCACTGATGCCTACGATCCAGAGGAACTGGCCGAAAGAGGCTACGACGGCGACCCCGAGTCGGTGAGCACCGCCCTGGCTGTCCACTACCTCCAAGAACATGGTGCGGTGAAACGGCATCCAGACACCGTTTGGAAAGGGCGGATTGCCGTAGTCGGAGACACCGAGCGCATGGTTGAAGAGCTGGAAAGAGAAGATCTGGAACTAGCTCAGCGGGCTCGGCGCATTCTGGCTCTGACCGAACAGCAGGACAGCGATGAGTACCATGCGCCAACCTGGGCCCAGAATCTGGCTCGAAGGCCCTGGGACATTGCCTCTGACCTTTTTGAGCTGAACAAACGGGACATCTTGGGCTTCACCGCTTGGAAATATGCCTGGGTGCTGGAGAGGCTTGACGCCGACCCCCCGTGGGCGGCAATCGAGCAGTCAGCCGAAGACCGTAAGTATCTGGCAGAAGAAAAATCCAGCGCAGCCAAGGATCTAGCGCATTCTTCTAGGGGATGTCGGCGAAAGAAGATGCTCGAATACTTGGGGACGAAGGCACCCGAGTCCTGTAAACGGTGTGACCTATGCGTCGAGCTCCCCAGGCCATGGGCCGACAGCCACCTGACCCGAGAGGGCCTCCTCGAATCACTGCCGATCGACGCCATCATCACAGAGTTGGTGGAGAGCACCGCCGGAGCGCACTATTCACGCCAGCGCATCGTCAACACCCTGGCCGGACGCAGTGGCGGACAGTACCAGCTCCCCGAGCGCTTGGCCAAACATCCTGCTTTTGGGAGATTGGCCTTTCTCAACCAAGAAGGAGTCGAGAAGGCCATCGAAAGGCTGGTTGAAGACGAGACCCTCATCAAGCGGCCGGGAGAATTGGAAGGAACCCGATACCAGTACCTGGAGATAGCCGAACACGACTGAAAGTTGCTTGAAGTGTAGGTTGGCACGCTGTGGCCAGCCTGATTCCCGAGAATATTCCCAGCCGAAACGACATACCCGAACGGCTCAGAACCGCTGCCCGCCTGCTGCGCGACGCGACACCCGGAGATGTCGTAGTGTCACTTGAGCGAACCGGCGACGACGCCGCCGCAGCGCAGCGGCGCGATCTCGGGTACGAGGTCTCTAGCTCCAGCAGCGACTCAGTCCCCTATTTGGTCGTTTTCGACCCGGCCGCGGGCATCTTGGTGCTGGAATCCCCCACGCTCCGACCTGCTGGTGCCAGCAAGCGAAGCCGCTTCCGGAGCCAGCCGCGGGCTGACCTCGACCAGGCTCAAAGGGCCGTTATCTCCAGGGTCAACGGTTTGCAGCACAAGATCAAGCCGCTGTTCGTCGCTCGGGTTCTGGCGCTACCTGATGTTCGCCGCGACCAGCCCCTGTCCTTGGCCGACGACAAGACGCCCCGGCTGTATTCGGAGGACTTCCATGAAGACACCCTGCTGGCAGCCATCCGACAGATTCTCGGGGGGCAACGGCCCTCGCTCGACAACCAGAGCCAAGCACGGGTGCGAGCCACCATCAATCCAAACATTGTGATCGGCCAGCAGGGCCAAATGTTCGACACTGCCCCCCAGACGTCTCAGGAGATGATTCGGGTTCTAGATCTGGCCCAAGAACGCCTAGCAGAACACCTCGGACCGGGCTACCGCCTCATTCGTGGAGTGGCCGGGAGCGGCAAGACCCTGGTCCTCACCCACCGAGCCCGCTACATCGGCCAGAACATGCCTAGCTGGCGTCTGCTAGTGGTTTGTTTCAACAGAGCCCTTTCACAAGCTCTTGCCGAGGAGTTAGCCGCCATCCATAACGTTGAGGTGTTCACCATCGACTCTCTGGCCAACAAAGTCATTCGTGCAGCCGGGCGTATCCCGACCACAGGCAACGACGACGCGGCCTGGGATGCTCGACGCTCAGAGGCAATTGAAGCTGCCGCTACTCTCCCAACCTCGGAGAAATTCGACATGGTTCTCGTAGATGAAGCCCAGGATCTAGGAAATTCTGGACTCGCCCTAGCCTGGGCAATGGGCAGACACGAACTCGGGGTGGAGCAGCGGCACTTCATCATTGCCCTGGACAGCGCGCAGAACGTCTACCGGCGCAAGATGAACTGGAACCCCCCGGGTTTGACCGCCCGGGGCCGGTCGACGATTCTCCGAGAGAACTACCGCAACACAAAGCAGACGCTCGACTTCGCGTTGGGAGCAATCGCCGGAATCGGCCAGCCCAGTACGGACCAGGCATCTCCAGATGACCTAGACACCTTCGTCATGCCCGAAGCCGCATTGCGGCATGGGAAACCCCCGGATCTTCAGGTGTGCCCCGATCTCAGAACCGAGGCTGAGACGCTGACAGAGAAAACAGCCGAACTCCTCCACAACGGGGCCACACCCGACGACATCGTCATAATGTCGGGATCGAAAGAGCTGCGAATCACCCTGCAACAAACGCTGAGAGCAAAGCGAATTCCAGCACTCGACGCACAGCGGGAGCGGGGCCAAGTGGTGTCGATGCGCGGCAAAGTACGGGTGGCCACCCTCCAGTTGCTGAAGGGACTCGAGTACCCTCATGTTCTGATCGGCGGCGTCAACCACATTTGGGCAAACGATGACGAAAACGAGACCCGCCAACGACTGCTCTACGTTGCCATGACCCGGGCGACCGAAACACTGACCGTCACATTTTCCGGCGACGGTCCGATGGGTCGTCTACTCCAGGTGGCTCACCGCTGAAGCTGGTGAGTTGGCTTGCTTCAGGGCAGTTTGAGCTGGACGCCGCCGATGGCGGCATCGTCGGGATCTTGCAGGGCGTTGGTGGCCTCCATCTGGCCACCGGCGGCGACCCAATCCCCCCAGGGCATCGCAGCTGTCCACCGCCAGGCAAAGCTCATCACTCTCACCAGCGCAGACACATCGGCACCCTCTGATGCCGAAGTGCGCCGAAGGCAGGCGATGTACTCGTTGCGATAGACGCTGGGAATGATGATGCGGGCTGCGTCCACCGCCGAAAGCTCGGCGTTCATCATCACTCGGGCAACTCGCCCGTTCCCATCGGTGAAGGGATGCACCTCCGACACCACCACCATCAAATACAACGCCCGCGAAAACCCGGCAGGGACCGACGAGGCCAGTTCGAAGCCTCGGCGCAGGGTGCCCTCCACCAGTGAGGGATCGACGAACAGGTAACCTCCTACTTGGTTTGGCCCTGTCTTCCACCGGCCCGGTCCCATCTCGGGACGACCTCCCAAGATCATCCTGTGCCGCTGGCAGAGGTGGCTGATCAGCTTCTCGGGGTCGTCAGAAGTTGCCTTTCGACCCAAAGTGTCGGCAACGCAGCGGTAGGTGCGCAAGATGTCGTGGCCATCTGCCGGTCGAGAGGCCGGAGGTTGCTGGGAGTCGATGATCCTTCGGGCTTCTGCCACCGTGAAGACAGTGCCCTCGATGTAGTTGGAGAAGTAGCTCTCAAAGAAAGGCAGCGCTTCTCCTTCGGACCCGGCCGGCAGCCAATCAGGCACATCTGGGTCGCCTTTTTGAGACAGTCCCTGGATCAGCCGGTTGAACATCTCCACTCGCTGGCCATCCCAGGCCCGGCCATGGGTGAGGGCTTGCAGGAGGCGTCCTGCGGTGGGACGCAGCGGCTGGTGACCGGCCAACTGGTCGAACAAGCGGTTGATCTTCTCCGCTCGATCAGCCACGCCCATTGACTCGGCCAAGGCGACGGCATCCTCTTGCAGTCGCAGCATTCGCTCTGAGCCCCAAACGATGGCCTTGCCGGCCAGCCAGTTCTCCAGCTCCGCCAACGACAGGGTTCGGGGGGTTCGGCCGCCCCGACCGTGGGTGACCGCCAGGTTGTCGACCAAGATGCGGGCCTGGCTGGACATCCTCAACCCCCCAGCCCACGGAGGGTCTTCAACCGGTTCGGCAAGTGGGCCACCGGAACGGATTTGCACGTCCATTCCCGGAAGCCGGATGGACTTGCGGTCGCCATGGGCAGCCATGAAGATGCACCCTCCGTCCACGCCGCCATTCTCGGCGGCAGAGCGGTCCACAATGACCGCACCGGGAAGCAGGCGGCCCAAGATGAGCCAGCGGTTCGCCACCACGATCTCTGCCGGATCGCTGACGAGATCAGCAGAGTACAGCCGGGGTGCCAAACGGCGGATGCGACCTTGTGAAACGGCCCTGCTGAGGGTGTCCCGCGATGCCACGTCGTCGAAGAAGACGGTATGCACCTCTGTCGGCCAGGGGGTGGACACTCGGCGGGCCATATTCAGACAATATCGGCCCGAATGATTAATTACACGACGTTTTGGCTCTCAATGAACTGCACATACCTAGCATTCGTGTCCTGAAATCCTACTAACCTGGCATTTCCACGCTGAATAACTGACTGAGAACGCCTCAGCTCTGCCAATTCTCCAGGCAATCGGTGGGTGCTGGTGCCCAACCGGCAGGCACTGACCGCCTTTGGCTGGCTAGAGTTCCAGACACCTGCGGGTGTAGTTCAGTGGTAGAACCCCAGCTTCCCAAGCTGATGACGCGAGTTCGATTCTCGTCACCCGCTCCACAATGACGGGGCAGATCTATCTGGGCACGGTGGCCATTGAGCCGAATCGGTGGGGTTTGGCCGAACCCGGCGGGAATCCACTGACCCGGGTGTCGGAGTGGTTGTCCGCCATCGGCAAAGCAGGCTTTGACGGCTTGGAACTGTGGGAACGCCATGCCCGTTCGGCCCCCGACGAGGAACTCGACGCGCTGCTGGCATCGGACGTACCGATCGAGATCCTGAGTTGCTACACCAGCTGGGACGAGCCTGACGATGCCAATCGAGCCGAGACGGCGGCCTGGATCGAGCGGGTGGGAGCGCAGGGCGTCAAGTTCAACGTGGGCAGCGACCCGGACTCCATTGCTGACTACACCGAGCGGCTTCAGCGTTTCGAGGCCGACGTGCCCGACGGTGCCCGGCTGCTGTGCGAGTGTCACTTCGGTACGGTGGCTGAAGACCCGGCAGTGGCCCGCGACATGTTCGACGCCATTGCCGACGCCGATCGGCTGGGGGCCATCGTCCACGTCCATCCCATGGCCCGAGACGAGTGGTCGGAGCCGCTGGGCGTCCTCGGCGACCGGGTTCGCCACGTCCACGTTCAAGTGGCCGAAGTTCCTCAATCCACCAGCGCCGATGAATTGAGCGAGATACTGCGACCGGCCGCCGATGCCATAAGCGCCGCATCCCCCAACGCCATGTGGACCATCGAGTTCTCCTACGGCATGTGGGGCTTCGGTCGCGACGACGCCGAGCTCGACAAACCCGCCTACATCCTCCAGTCCGCCCGCCGCGACCTTGAAGCCCTCCGATCTGCGCTCTGATTGGCCTCTTGGCTGGGACGGTCAGTAGCGGATGGCGCGGCTGGGGCAGAGGGTGGCGGCTTCTTCGACAGCTTCGCGTTCAGAATCGGGCGGTTGGGCGTCGATCACATGAGACAGGGCATCGTCGCCCAATTGGAAGACCCGGGGCGCGACCCGCTCGCAATAGCCCACCCCCTGGCATTGGTGGTGGTCGACGGTGACGTGCAGCTTCTCGTCGCCCATGGATGGTCTACAGCTTGGTCAGCAGGATCGGGAAGCGGCCGTAGGCGTCGTGGTGGCTGGCCTCGGTGTAGGACGGAGGGTCGTCGGGGTCGATCTGGATGCCGGCGTCGTAGAGGGCGCTGGCGATGTTGACCAGCGTGCCGTCGGTGCCCTCGTCGTTGTCGGTGCGGGCCGAGAGGCCGGTAACCAGTGTGCGCCCGATGCAGATGTGCTCGCCGCCGCCGAAGGTGAGGCCCCAGGGTTTCACCGAGTTGACCTCTCGGTAGGGGTTGAACTCCCCGGCGTCGGCGCCGAATACTTCGGGGTCGCGGTTGGCCGGGGTGAACAAACAGGCCACCCGCTCGTCGGTGGCGATGGACTTGCCGTTGCTCAAAGCGAAATCCTCGTTGGCAATCCGCAGCAGGGCAGGCGACGGCAGGTGCAGTCGCAGGGCCTCATGGGCGGCCCGCTTGATGTACTCCCGGTCGGACACTTTGGCCCGGTCTTCGGGTTTGGCGCCGAACCACTCGTCGAGGTGGGCGATGAGGTGGGGAACCGAGTGGGTGGTGGTCTGGGTGGCCGCCACCAAGAACAGGCAGGCCTCCCTGATGGGCAGCCCCTCGTCCCAGTCATCGTTCCAGTGCAGATAGAGCATGGTGATCAGATCGACGGGGAGCTGGTCTCTTTCGATCTCTCCCCTTTGGAAGCGCTCGATGAGAGCCCGGCGGCGGGCCACCGATGAGGCAAAGAAGTCGCGGTCGAACTCGCCTCTCACCGCCAGAATGCGCCTAATCACCTCATCGTGGTCCTCGGTTGACCACTCGACGGTGGCGCCGGTGCCCAACAGCTCTACGTACTCCCGGAACGCGGTGGTTCGCTTAGGTGTGTCCACGCCGTCGATCCCGGTGGTGGCGGCGGCAATGCGGGCCAGCATCGTGCGTAACAGCACGCAGAGGTCGGCACGCACTATTCCGTCGTCACCCCGGCTGTGGCGGCACTCCTCCAGCGTCTTGGCGATCAGCGGGATCAGCTCAGTGTGCTCGTAGTACTCCAGTGCGGCCTTGGCGAACAGCGGGGCCTCCAGCCGTCGGCGCTCAAAGTGCTCGTCACCGTCGATCGTCAACAAGGAGCGTCCGAAGAACGGCTGGCTCTCCTGATGCGACCCCTGCCGAAAGCTCCTCGACCGCAAGATCTCGTCGATTTCGGCGTAGGTGGTGAAGTGCTGCAAACCAACGATGTGCGGAGGCGGAGGCATCTCTCGAATGGTGGGCTCTCTTGTCGGCACAGTTAAACCTCCATGTTCACCTTGGCGCACCCGAAGATAGCCGGTGATCTCTTGGGGACCGGTTAGAGTCGTCGCACCACTAGCGTGCGGGGGGCATGCCGGTGTTGTTGGGGGTTCTTGCGTCGGGGCTGATCGGAGTATCCGACTACTTCGGGCGCTATTGCAGTCGGCGGGCCCAGGCCATGACCACGGTGGGTACAGCCTTTGTGGGCGGTCTGGGCATCACGCTGGTACTGCTGCTGATAATACCCAGTGCCATCACTGCGGCCGACCTGCTGTTGGGTGCGGTTTCTGGGGCTCTCATTGCCATCGCCCTTTCGTCTATGTGGCACAGCTTGGCCGTGTCGTCTTCGGCTATTGCCTCGCCCATCGTGGCCGCCTTCACCGCGCTGGGACCGCTGGTCTACGGCGTCGCCACCGGCGAACGGCCCTCCACCGCTGCGGCCATAGGCATCGCGGTGGCGGTAGCCGGGCTGCTCCTAGCAGTGATTGTGCCCCAAACGGTGGAGAACATCGGCGCAGGCATTGCCTATGCGATTCTCGGCGGACTGGCCTTCACCGCGGCCATCGTGCTGTTGGACCGGACCAGTGTGGACAGCGGCATGTGGCCGGCGGTCACCCAGCGGGCGGCCGCTTTGGTGTTCACGCTGGCGGTCACCCGGGCCAGCCGCATCCCCCAAATCCTGCCTCGCTCGCTCCGACTGGCTGGCCTGGCCGGTGGCATCGCCGGAGGTTTGGGCATGGCGTCTTTCATCGCCGGAGTGCAGCGAGGCCCGGTTGGGGAGGTGTCGGTGGCCGGGTCGCTCTATCCGGTGGTCACCATCGCCCTGGCGGTGATATTCGACGACGACACCCTGCGGTGGTGGCAGGCCGCGGGTATCGCCGCCGTGCTGGCTGGCACCACCCTGATCACTATCGGCTGAGTCCCACCAACCCAGGTCTGGTAGCTGCCGTCCACTTCCGGCCGACCAGCCGTGCGGGATTTCTGCTGAGCGTCTAGGTTACGGTCGAGCCGGGGAGAGGAGGACGGGAGGGGGCGCAATCCTCTCCCCGGCTGTGCAGTTCATCAAACCGGGGCAATGGCTCAGCGCGGCACGCGATTTACGCGAAATGGGCTTGGACTTCGGCCACCCTTTGCTTCACGTCGTCGGGGGTGGATGCCTCCAAGTTCAATCGCAGCAGGGGCTCAGTGTTGGAGGGGCGCAGGTTGAACCACCAGTCGCCCAGGTTCACGGTGAGGCCGTCGAGGCGGTCTTGATCAGCATCGGCGTAGGCGGTGGCCACTTGTTCGATCACCACGGCGGCATCCTCCACCACAGTGTTGAGCTCGCCCGAGGCGGCGTAGCGGTCGAGATCGGACACCAGATTGGCGAGCCCGGCAGGGTGGCGGCTGATGGCCTCCAACACCACCAGGGCGGCGATCAGTCCGCTGTCGGCCCGGAAATTGTCCCGGAAGTAGTAGTGGCCGGAGTGCTCGCCGCCGAACACTGCCCCGGTCTCGGCCATGGCCTGTTTGATGTAGGAGTGGCCCACCCGGGTGCGTACGGCCGTTCCGCGCCCCTCGGCAATCACTTCTGGAACCGTTCGGGAGCAGATCAGGTTGTGGATCACGGTGGCACCGGGATCATGGGCCAGGATCGAGCGGGCGATGATGGCGGTGGTCAACGATCCCGACACCGGCCGGGCCGTCTCGTCTACCAGGAACACCCGGTCGGCGTCACCGTCGAACGCCAGGCCGATGTCCGCGTTCAACTCCACCACCCGGTCTTGCAGATCCCGCAGGTTCTCGGGCTGGAGGGGGTCGGCCGGATGGTTGGGAAACGTGCCGTCCAGTTCGGGATACAGGTGATCGAGCATGAAGGGCAGCCCGTCGAACACCGCGGGCACTATTAGGCCGCCCATGCCGTTGGCGGTATCGGCCGCCACCAGCAGCGGGGCCAAGGAATCTAGATCCACGAACGAGCGCACATGGTCGACGTAGCCGCTCAGCAGGTCGCGGGAGCTGCGGATGCCTTTTCTAGCCGCTGGATCGGGACCGGAGATTGCCATGGCCTTGATCGCTCCCAGACCGGAGTCAGAGCTGATCGGTGCGGCGCTGGCGCCGCACATCTTGATCCCGTTGTAGCCCGCGGGATTGTGGGAGGCGGTGAATACCGCTCCGGGCATATCGAGCTTTCCCGAGGCGTAATAGAGCATGTCGGTGGCGCACAGGCCCACGTCCACCACATCGACGCCGTGGTTGAGCGCGCCTTCGCCAAAAGCGGCAGCAAACTCCTCGCCTTCGGGGCGCATGTCCCGTCCGACCAGCACCGCCCTCGCTCCCGACTCGGCAGTGAACCGGGCGAAGGCGCCGCCGATGGCCCGGGCGCCGTCGGCGTCGAGTTGGTCTCCCACCGTGCCCCGCACGTCGTAGGCCTTGAAGATGGCGTCGTAGTCTGTGGCCATGCCGTTTGCGGCCTAGTGCTTGTGGGGGTTTGGCGGCATCAGGCGGCTATTGCTTCTTTAGGTATCGAGACATTCAGCGCCTTTACTGCTTCTTGAGGTTCTGCTTCATCTCGTCGAGCTGCATCAAGATGGGATAGCCGCTGACGCTGATGGCGTTGCCATGGCCGGTGTGGTGCACGTCGAACACCGACTGGAGCGCGGTGTAGTAACCCTGCACATCTAGGGTCTGGTTCACCGCCCGTTTGGCCTGGGCCAGCCCGAAGGCGTTGTTCTTGGCGACCTGGGCGGCCAGTTCGTGGGTGCGCTCCCAGAGCTGGTCGCGGGCCACCACCTCTCGGGCCAACCCGATCTGGAGGGCCTCTTCGGCCCCCAGCGTGCGCTGGGAGAACAGCAGATCCTTGGCCCGGCGGGCGCCCAGCTCCCAGGTGTGGCCGTGGTATTCCACCCCGCCGATGGCCATAAGCACCACCGGGTCGGAGAACTCCACGTCGTCGGCCACCACCAGCAGGTCGAGCGGCCAGATCAGGTTCAGTGCCCCGGCGATGGCCTTTCCCTGGATGGCGCCGATGGTGGGCTTGGGGATGTTGCGCCAGTGCCAGGAATACCCCAGGTACTTGCGGGCCTCCCAGCGGTAGATCTTGTTCAGCTGCCAGCTGCCGTCGGGTTCGTTCAGTGACACCGCGTCGGGGTCGGGGTCGCCGCCGCCCAGATCGTGGCCCGCGGAGAAGTGCTTGCCCTCGCCTCGCAACACGATGACCTTCACATCGTCGTCGTACTCCGCGGCCAGAAAGTGGTGGTGCAGCTCGTCAAGCATGCGCTCGTTCTGGGCGTTGGCCTTCTCTGGCCGGGCCAGCGTGATGGTGGCCACCGCATCAGCGGTCTCGTATTCAACGTAATTGAACTCGTCCATGGAGTGTCCTTGTTGGAATTGGTTGCTTCAGCCAGTAGCTACTTGTATCGTGAGAAAAGCAGTCGGAACCGGCACTGCCGCAGAGCATAAAGGGTTCCCCTCAGAATCGAATAGACGACGAAGGGAACCCAATGGCAGTCACCGAGGTAGAGCGCACGGAGTTGGCTAACCGGCTGGTATCGGTCATCGGCGAGGAGGCCACCGAGACGCTCATGAGCTGCATCATTCCCGAAGGCCGGGACCAACTAGCCACCAAAGACGACATTAAAGTCTTGGAATCCACCTTGCGAGGCGAGTTCGCCGAGTTCAGGGGTGAGATGCGGAGCGAGTTCGCCGAGTTCAGGGGTGAGATGCGGAGCGAGTTCGCCGAGTTCAGGGGTGAGATGCGGAGCGAGTTCGCCGATCACAAGGGCGAGATTAAGCTGGCGCTGGCCAAACAGACCCGCATGTATCTGACGACTTTGGCGGGGTTCATGCTCACCACATGGGGCGCTCTGATTGTGCCCGCTGTGGTGTGACGGACCGCTAGGCCATCACGCGTAGCGGAGGGCTGCGGCTTCGAGGACAGCCAGGGTTTGGTTGGCGATGGGGTCCCAGTCGAAGGCTGGGCGACGATCGATCAGAGCTTGGCGGGAGCGGCTGAGGTCTTCGGGGGTGAGCTCGTCGAGGCACCGGGTGAGGTCTTCGACGGTGGAGCCATAGCGGATGTCGGCCCCTTCAAAGGTCTCGTCGAAAAAGTCCCAGTCGCTGGTAATGGCGGCCACGCCCGCCCCCAGGCAGTCGAACGCCGTGCCGGTGGTGAGCATCCCAGACGGTGCAAAGGGGAGGATCACCGCATCGAAGGCCTTCATGCGCCGCAAGTATTGGGAGAAGTCGAGATGGCCGTGCTCGGCGATGATCCGGGGGTCGTCGGGCACAGCCACCGAGAGGTCCACCCGGATGACGAGCTGAATGTCGTCTCGGCGGCAGGCGGCTATCGCGTCCACCACCAGTTGCAGGTCCTTCTCCACCCGGGGGGTGCCGATCACCGCCACCCGCAGACCGCACGGCGGCCAGCCCTCGGCTAGCTCTGCGTCTTCCCGGGTCGTGTTGGCCATGGCCTCGTACTCGCGGCCCCAGTGGCCGTGAGGGATGATGTAGTGCCCGGTATGGCTGCCGTATTTGTAGGTAGCCAGGGCCACATCCCGACCCACTTCGCTGTGGTGGATTACCGCCTCGGCGGCCTCGGCCCAAAGCTGGTAGCTGGCCGCCGCCTCATCGGTCTTGAAGAAGTGGGGAAGAAGGTTGTGCTGGGTCCACACGATGGCGGTGTTGGTGGCCTTGACCTGCTCTAGCACCTCGGCGGTTCGATCAGGATCGACGCCGCTCCACCACTCGGGCCAGGCCATGTGCAAGACATCTATGTCACGCAGTCTTCGCACCAGCTTGTCGTCGGGGATGCCCGCGCCGGTGGCCACCACCCGGCCGGCCAGCGGGTCATACAGCGACCGATCGTAGGGGTGGCCGTGGATGGTGCTGGCCACCCGCAGTCGGGGGGTGACTTTCCAGGTGAAGTCCACTGCCGCGGCTGGCTCGAGCTCGGCCTGGTACACCCGGGGCAGCTCGCCCCAGAAGCTGCGCCATTCGGCGATACCGGCGGTGTCGACGACCTGGAGCGGGCCCGAGTCGATCTCCACATCGATGGGGCGTGCTTCTGATTCGGCCACCGAAAAGGTGAGCGGCCCCGGCAGACCATCAGGGTCATCAAAGCTAAGTTGCTCGGATACGGCCAGCGAACGGCCCTCCACCCGGTAGGTGGCCGTTCTGGTTCCGGCGACGGTTGCCTCGCTGCTGCCCGCCGGAGCCCAGCCTTGGTGGATGATGGTGACCGTCCCCGGAGAGTGCTCCACCGAGGTGGGCAAACCCGCGGGCAGGAGGGGGGCGTTGCTAGTGCCAGCCATGTCGTCTCGGCCACGCGGCGTGATCACTGGCATCATCACCGGGTGGCCCGAGGTGGGCTGCTCCAACAGACCGGGACCCCGGGGCAAAGGGGCGTAGTCGGCCGAGAAACCGAAAACGGTAGGCAGAGCGAATGACAGCGACTTTGAGCGATACGACCACACTGTGGCTCGCCCGGATTCGTCGAATCGCACGAAGCGCTCTGCGGGCAGGAAGGCATCGGTGGACGGCGCGCCGACCACCTCTGGTCTGCGCCGCAGTTCCAGGGCGGACAACAGGAGCTTTCCGTAGATGTCCAAGGTCATCTGAAGCCGTCGGGCCGGACCTCGATAGAACATGGCTGCCCGGTTCTGGTGGGCGGCGATGACGCCGTTGGGGAACCACTCCAGCAGATCGTCGAGCGTGGCGTTGGCCCGGGCCAGCCAGCGGTCTTGTGGGGCGGTTAGGCCGCGCCCCGCTGCGATGGCGGCCAACTCGATGGTGATGGCCATGCCCAGCGCACCTATAGAGCGCCCCCACACGACAGCCCCGCCCGGCTGGGACACCTCGTCGAGGTCGCGAAGCACCTGGGACAGTCCGTCGGCCCACCCCGGGCCGAGTTGGTCCACGAGGGGCTCGGCGAACAGGTACATGTCGGGCGTATAGATGTCGTAGTGGACCCAGGCCCCCATGCCGTCGTTGAGCCAACCGGTGGGGCTGGTGAACATCGAGCGCACTCGGTCCAGCAGATCAGGCAATTCTGGGGGCTGACCGCCACCTTGCAGCCGGGCAAGTGCCCCCAGGCACCGTGAGGCCACCACTGCAAAGTTGGGCGGGATGGAGTCGGTGTCGTTCAGTCGAGCGATGATCTCCTTGGAATTCACCGCATCGAGCACCGGGTCTTGCAGTTCAGCAGGCAGCGCATCCAGGCCGCCGACCCGCAAGACGGTCTCGCCGACGCGGTAGCTGGCGAACGCTTCCACCGCGGCCGGGTCGAGCGAGGCGATGAGCGTCGGGATTCGGTCTTGCAGGTCGCAGCCGGCAACCTCGTCGACCCCGCAGTCGATGAGCAAACCCAGCACGTACAGCAAGTCGGCGGTGGTGTCGTCCAGCACCGGATGGCCCGCGTACAGGCCGGGCAGCTTGAAGCCGGGAGCGGCGGTCTGCTCGAATTCGGCCATCTTCTCGGCCGTCGCCGACACCAGGCGGTTGGCCAGCGCCCCGGCGGTGGTGGCTCCGCTCAGCGGCGGCTCGGGCATGCGGAGGTCCAAGCTCATGCCATGGTGGCCAGTCGGTCTTGGGTGACCTCGTTGAGGGCTGGCTCGCACGCCGACCACCGGCGGATCTCCTCGATCACGTTGTCGGTCATTCTGGCCAGCTCAGTGCCCTGGCTTCCGGCCAGATGCGGGCTGATCCAAACGTTGGGCATTTCCAGCAGCGGGCTGTCTTCGGGCAGCGGTTCAGGATCGGTCACGTCCAATATGGCGTACAACCGGCCAGATTCCAGGTGGGGCATTAGCGCCTGGTGATCGATCAGCGGGCCCCGGGCGGTGTTGATCACCGTGGCCCCATCGGGCAAGGCCGACAGCTGGGTCGGGCCGATCATATGCATGGTCTCGGGCAGGGCGGGCGCGTGGATGGACAGCACGTCGGCCTCCGCACACAGCTCGTCGAGCTCGAGCTTGTCCACCCCCAACAAAGCCGCCTCCTCCGGGGTGACGTAAGGGTCATACAGCGCCACCTTCAGATGGGGAAACTGCCGCAGCAGCTCGATCACCCGGCGACCGATTAGCGACGCCCCGACAATGCCGATGGTGCGGCCGTAGTTGCCCCACTGGCGGTCGCCCAGTGCCGACATAGCGGAGTAGTCGGCGGGGCCCCGGCGCCAGAGCACGCCCTTGTTGGCGAACAAAACGGCGGCCAGGGTGAACTCGGCTACCGGCTCGGCGTTGGCGTTGGCCCCGCTGGTCACCCGGATGCCCCGATCCCACACGGCATCGGTCAGAGTCATCTTGACCGTTCCCGCGGCGTAGGCGAAAAGCCCGAGTTGGGGAGCCCGGTTGAGCATGGCGGCGTCCAGGGGCGGGCACCCCCAGTGGCCGATGATCACCTCGGCCTCGGCCAGCACGGTGTTGGCCTCATCATCCCAGGCCCCGATGGGGTCGCTTTTCAACAGCGGCCCCAGAGCCCGCAGGCGGTTGAGGTCGGCGTCGCCGAATAGCTCCATGCCCGGCCAGTGGGCGATGGCGATGTTGGGCTGCCCCCTGCTCATGTGATGAAGTCTCGCAACATGGCTGGGGTCAAGCCATTTTCCGCTACCCAGCTGCGCTCATTGGGGACCTTCGGGCTACGGTTTTAGCCGCTTCGCACGCACATCGAACATGGGGGCAGGCAATGGCTGATTTGGTGAATTACGAAGGCAAGCGGGTGCTGGTGGTGGGCGGTGCCACCGGGATGGGAGCGGCGGTGGCCCAAAAGGCGGCGGTGCTGGGTGCTCACACCATCGTGTTGGACATCGCCGATGTGGCTTACGAGTGCGGGCAGTACATCCATGTGAACTTGGGCGACCAGGCCAGCGTGGATGCGGCGGTCGAGGCCATCGAAGGACCGGTTCATGCGGTGCTGGCCTGCGCAGGAGTGGCCGACGGCACCGGCAACCTCATGCTGATCAACTTCACCTCTCAGCGCCACCTCGTTGAGGCGCTTATCAAGTCGGGCAAGCTGGGTCGGGGTGGTTCGGTGTCGTTCATCTCATCGGCCGCGGGCATGGGCTGGATGAGCAACCTCGAACAAGTGCAGGACTTTCTGACCACCCCCGATTGGGACACCGCCGCGGCGTGGATCGACGAGAACGAGGGCACCGACACCTATACGTTCAGCAAGCAGGCCATAAACGGCTACGTGGCCGGCCAGGCGTTCCCCTTCCTGCAAAAGGGCATCCGCATCAACTCAATCATGCCCGGCCCCACTGACACGCCCCTGGCTCGGGCCAACGCCGATCTGTGGCTCGGATTCGGGGCCAGCTACCGGGAAGCCGCTGATGTGCCCACCCTGGTTCCCGAACAGATGGGCGACACGCTGCTGTTTCTGTGCAGTGACGCGGCCAGCGGCATCAACGGGATCAACCTGCTGGTGGATCTTGGGCACACCAATGCCTCCCTGGTGGACGCATGGGATGACCCATTTGTGAAGGTCATGGCCGGGATGATGGATTTCGACCCGGCCATGTTCGGGATGGACGAGTGAGCCATCGCGCCCGATGAGCGGCGAATTGCCCGACCTATTGGAGCTCACCGAGGTTGGTGAGCAGCGCTACCACGTCTTCCAACCGGAGGAATCGGCTGAGGGACGAGATGTGGTGTTCAGCGGGCAGCTCATGGCCCAGATGATGATGGCGTCCGACCGGGAGGCGGGCGGTGCCAAAGACATCCGCTCGGTCCACGCCATCTTTGCCCGAGCAGGCACCTACACCCTGCCGATCGAGGTGGATGTCGACTCCATGCAGGCCGGGCGCACGTGGGCCAGCGATACGGTCACCGCCACCCAGGGGGGCAAGCTGCTCAGTCGGGCGCTGATCTTGATGAGCACGGTGGACGACGACTTGATGCGCCACGAGCCGGACATGCCCGACGTGCCCGGTCCCGACGGGCTGGACCCTGGTTTCGCCTTCATCTTCCCCGGTGCCGAGTGGCGTCCGATGCCCGGTGAGCCGGAGATCGACGGGGTGCCGGTGGAACGGGCCTGGCACCGCTATGGGCCCGGAGCGGGATCTCAAGCGGCCAACCAGGGCATTGCCGGCTGGGCCACCTGCGGCAGCATCATCGGCCTGGCCATGCGCCCTCACCGCGACACTATCCGCATCGAAGATGCCCACCGCACCCTGTCCACCGGGGTGATCGCCCACACTCTCCACTTTCTCGACCGCCTGGACGTGTCGCAGTGGCTGCTGGTCCAGCTTCGGGCCACCAAAGCGGCCAATGGCCGGGTTTACGGCCAAGGCGAGGTGTTCACCGCCGAGGGCCAGTTGGTGGCCACGTTCCACCAAGATTCCATGGCCAGAGCCGCTATCGGCGCCATGAACCCCTCCCGCTCGATGTAGCGGCGATCACCGGACGATCATTTCGTAGTGTCGTCCAGGATCATCAGTGTCTTCAGGTCGCTGTGGAAGTCGAGGGCGTAGTCGCCGCCCTCGCGGCCTATGCCGGATATCCCGCAGCCGCCGAAGGGGGCGGTGAGATCGCGTACCAAAAAGGTGTTGACCCATACCAGCCCGGCCCGTATGGCCGCTCCTACTCGTTCGGCTCGGGACTGTGACGACGTCCAGATCTGGGCCGACAGGCCGTAATCGGTGCTGTTGGCCAATGCAATGGCCTCGGCCTCATCGGTGAAGGTCTGGAAGGTGAGCACCGGGCCGAAGATCTCCCGCTGAACCGCCTCGCTGTGGTTAGAAGCCGGTTCGATGAGCGTCGGCTCGTAGTGGAGACTGCCGTCGGTAGGGTGGCCGCCCCGCACGATGACATCGCCCGCGGCGCGAGCCCGCTCCACGAACCCGTGGACCCGGTCGCGGTGGTCGGGGTGGGCCAGGGGGGCGATGTCGGTGGCTGGGTCGCGGGGATCGCCCAGCACCAGCGCATCGGCGTGGTGGTGGAACCGCTCAAGGAACGGCTCTTGGATTTCGTCGGCCACCAGCAGCCGCGTGCCGGCCAGGCACACCTGCCCGGAATCGTCGAACTGCCAAGCCGCTCGGTGGGCGGCGGCGTCGAGATCGGCATCAGAAAATACGAGGAACGGCCCCTTGCCCCCCAACTCCGCGGTGAACGGGACGATGTTGGTGGCCGCGGCCCGCCCGATGTGGCGGGCGGTCTCCGGCGACCCGGTGAACGTGATGCGCCGCACCCGGGGGTCGGACACCAGCGCGGCCCCCACTTCTTCGCCGATACCTTGCACGAGGTTGTACGCGCCCGACGGGAACCCGGCCTCCACGGTGAGCTCCGCTAGCAGCGCAGCCGACAGCGGCGACCACTCGGCTGGTTTGTGGATGACACTGTTGCCGGCGGCCAGCGCGGGAGCCAGCTTCCAGGTGCTGAGCATGAACGGGGCATTCCAAGGGGTGATGACCACCGCCGGCCCGGCGGGCATTCGCTGCACCTGGTTCCTCATGCTCTTGGCGTCCCAAGTGCGGTTCTCGTGGCTGGTGATCAAGTCGGCGTAGGTGCGGAAGTTGAGGGCACCCCTAGCCACCAGCCGCTGTTTCACCGACTCGTAGAGAAAGCCCATATCGAGGGTCTCCACCAGGGCGATCTCATCGGTATGGGCCTCGATCAAGTCGGCCAGCCGGTGGAGGGCGTCGGCCCGGTCGTCAACGCTTAAGGTGCTCCACGCGTCGAACCCCTCCACCGCAGCAGCAACGGCAGTAGCCGCAGTGCTCTCGTCCCCCCGGGCGATGTCGGCCAAGTGCTCCCAGCCCATCGGCGACCGGGTCTCAAACCGTTGGGGCGAAGACACCCACGACCCGCCGATCAGGTGATCGACTGGCACCGAGACTCCGCCAACGTCTTGTCGGGTCATGGAGCTATTTGTCCTCAACAGTGGATTCGTAATGCTGGGCACCGGGACCCAAAGGTGCTCGAATACCCCGGAACTCCCAGTCTCCACCCTTGGCGGTGGACTGCACTTCCTCTGAATTCGACGGCTGCGCGCCCACATCGTCCCGGATGGGGGTGGGGCCGGCCACGATGGTGTTGGTCAGCGCGCCCAGTCCCTCCACTTCCACGGTGACCACGTCGCCAGGTTCCACGGGTCTGGAATTGGCCGGAGTCCCCGACAGCAAGATGTCGCCCGGCACCAAGGTGATGGTGCGGGCGATGTCGGCCACGATGTAGTGCATGTCCCATTCCATCTCATCGGTGGTGGCGTCTTGTTTGACCTCGCCGTTCACGATGGTTTGGATGCGCTTGCCCCTAAAGTCCCATCCGGTAACCAAGCCGGGCCCCACCGGGCACAGGGTGTCGCTGCCCTTCACCCGCAGCATGGAGCCGGCGTCGGTATCACGGAAATCGTGGAGCCCGTAGTCGTTGGCCACCGAGTAGCCGGCGATGAAATCCCCGGCTTCGGCGGGCGACACGTTGCGGCAGGTCCTGCCGATCACGATGGCGATCTCGCCCTCATAGTTCAGCCACTGGCAGCCCTCTGGCCGGACGACGTCGCTCTGGTGTCCGGTTAGCGCGGTAATCGGCTTGTGGAAGTAGGTCGGCGCGGCTGGCAGCTTGGTCATGAACTCCTCAACCCGGCTGCGGTAGTTCAGGTGGATGCAGATGATCTTGGTGGGCGTCACCGGTGCCAAATGCACGGCATCATCGATCGCCACCGTCCGTCCGTCGCCAGCGACGAGCCGGTCTCCGATGCGTTCGACATGACAGGGATAGCCGTCCAAGAGGATGCGGCGATATTCGGGCATGTCTGGCAATCTACCCAGTGATCCCATGGCAACCGACTCCACTCCCGACGAACGCCTTCTCGATGCCGAAGTAGACATTCAGGCTCGGCTGGGCGACCAACCGCTCGACTTCGACTCGTTGCAGGCCATCTCCAACATCTACCGGGCCGCGGCGGCCGTGCGGCGCCGGGCCGAGCGGGAGTTGTTGGCCGAGGCCGGGCTGTCGTGGGGAGGCTTCACCATCTTGTGGGTGCTGTGGGTGTGGGGAGAGATGGAGGCGGCTCAACTGGCCTCCGAGTGCGACCTGGCCAAAGGAACGCTGACCGGGATGGTGACCACCCTGGAGAAGCAAGGCCGGGTCCAGCGCACCCGCATGCAATCGGACCGCCGCCGGGTCACAGTGGCCCTCACCCCTGCTGGATTGAAGACCATCGAGCAGCTGTTCCCCCAGTTCAACGACTTCGAGGGCAAGATGAGCGGGGGCCTCACCGTCGCCGAAAAACACGAACTGGCCCGCCTCCTGCGGGCAGTAACCACGAACGCCTCTGAGTAGGCCACCGGCAACGTGAAAGCAGAACTGCCCAACTCTGATGAGATGGGCAGTTCTCGTTCCTAGCGGTCACCCGCTAGAACAGCTCTAGCTGCCATCATACGGTGGGACTGTGTTGACTTGCTAGCAATATTCGATTCGGCGTTCTTGAAGGGTAAGCAATCGTGGGTGTGCGAACGACGGCCTTTGTGGATGGTCTGACCTTGAGCCACTGAAAGTTCTCCGGAGCATGGCTGTGGATGGAAAATTCTGCACCATCGGTGAGCCGATCCAACTTGTGAAGGTGTACCAGAGTCTCAACACCGCAGCGTTTGTGGTGCCAGGCGGTGATGATGCCCGGCCGTCGCTCTTGGGTCGACCACTGCTGCCTTACGAGAAGCCTGATCGACACCCCGCATTCCAGTGGTGACCTAGCCGGGCTAGACGAAGAACTGGCCTCTGGCGACCTGAGCATTGTCGTTGAGTGAGGAGTGATCAGATTCCAGGTTTGCCTACAGGGAATTCGGCTTGCAACAAGCTGCGGAGCCTGCTCGATCCGCAGAGGAGCAACTCTCTGTGAAGTAAGTGGCACATCAAGTGCCAGCTAGCCTGAGTAGCATCGATCTGCTTTCCCTGAGAGCGTGACCACAGGCAGAAGGAGACATGGCAGGTAACACCGTCCCCATTACAGCGCAGGTTCTTGCCTGGGCTCGTGAGGAGGCTGGCCTCACCCAGATTGAACTAGCTGACCGTGCCAAATTGGATGTGGATGGGCTCAAGGCCTGGGAAGCTGCGGAGTCGCACCCAACGAAAGGCCAGTTCAGCAGGCTAGTTGGTGCTCTAAAGCGCCCGTCAGCACTCTTTTTCCTCCCCGAGCCGCCAGTGCAGGCAGGAATGCCAACTTCGCTTCGCAGTGCCCCAGCCCTTGGGAATCACAAACTCGGCCCCGAAGAAGCCCGTCAAATTCGTTGGGCGCGCCGGCTACAGGAGTTGACTTCTTGGGTTCTCAAAGATGGAGGCTCGCCTGAAGTCCAACTGAGCCAATACCGACTGAGCCAAGATCCTGTGGGGGTTGCAGCAGTCGAGCGCTCGCAGTCGGGCATTTCGACAGCGGAACAACTTGCGTGGACGAGCGCTTCAGAGGCATTTCGTGCATGGCGGGGGCATCTGGAAGACCAGGGAATCTTGGTCTTGCAGCTCACCATGGGCAGAAACAACATCCGGGGATTCGGGGCGTGGGACGACTACGCACCTCTGGTCGCTGTCAATACTGCCTATCACCCAACAGCTCGGATTTTCACCCTCTTCCACGAGGTCGCCCATCTGCTGACACGTACTGACGCTGCCTGCCAGAGCTTTGTCGTTCCCGGTCAACAAGAAGGGTCCATTGAGAGATGGTGCGAGCGATTTGCAGCCGCGTATCTCCTGCCTGGAGACAGTCTCAAGATGGTCGCGGGGAAATATGGGGTGACGACCAGCATGCGAACTGCCGATCCTGAAACCGCACGGCTCATTGCAAATAGATTCTCCGTGAGCACGCGTGCCACCGCGATTCGGCTTCAAGAGGTTGGACTCGCAGAGCCGACTCTGTACTTAGCTGTTGCCTCCCAGCTCTCTGGCAGAGACTGGAATAAATCTGGAGGAGGCAGAGGAGGTGGCCAGCCCGCTCATGAGAAGCGGATTGGGCAGTTAGGAACACGGTTGCCAAGTACACTTCTCTCCGCCACGCATCGAGGCCGTCTGACCACACGGGATCTTGCGGACTACCTGCAACTCAAGACAGGCCAGTTGGAAGACCTTAAGGGCTTATTGAATGAACCCCGATGAGGTTGATGTCTGGATAATTGACTCGTCAGCCTTGATCAAGGCCAAGGCGATTGTGGCGGTCAACAATCAATGGGCTGCCTTCAAGCGTCTTGAACAGATGGTCATCTTGGGGCGAATCGCCTTGCCAAGGCAAGTGATCAATGAGTTGAGCGAGATCGCGCACCTGGATCTTCCTGGAGCTTGGGCACCGGGCATTTGAGGAAGCCTCCAACACCCCTTGGATGCGGGCTATGACTACATCGCACATGTCATGGCGGTAGCAGGTGACGTGATCGACGTGAACAAAGCAAAGGAAGACGCAGACCCATGGGTTCTAGCGCTCGCCTTGCACATCAGTGCAGACGGCTATGCCGTCTGCATCGTGACGGAAGACATTGTGGACCGCAACAGAATCTCGATTGCCACCGCGTGTAGCCGCCTCAATATTGATTGGTGTCGCGTGCGTACGTTCTTCGAGCACTGCGGAGTAGCGTTGCTCAAGGAGGATGAGGAAGGCTGACAGGCATGAGACAACTCTGTGCGACAGTAGTGTGCGGTTCCGAAAGGTGATGATGAGGTGGGTGTGACGAGGAGTCAGAAGTTTATTGAATTTGTTCGTTAGGATGACCCAGAGAGCATGTCAATCACTGATTCGGCAATCGCTTGCCCGAGAAGTGGCGGGACGGCATTCCCGATTTGCTTCGCAATTTGTGTTCTAGAACCTGCAAATTTAAAATCATCATCAAAGGATTGAAGACGGGCACCTTCTCGTAGGGTCAATGCTCTGTCTTGGAAGGGATGGATGCATTTGTTTGATGCTGGATGTACAAAATTAACCGTTAAGGTAACCGCGGGATAGTCAGGGTCAAGACGTGAGTAGCTTGACGAAAATCCTGAAGATATGAGATGTTGCGGGATTGCCGTAATATTGGAACCGGCATGGCGGATGATAGCTAACATGCGTTTGGTATGGCCGGTCGCCACATGCCAGTCGAGACGAGTCGCATTCCTCCGGCGTGCTAACTGGTAATCGTTTTGAGGTGGAAGTATATACTCGGTGATACATTCTCCCGCTGCTACCGGAGGTAAGTCATCAATAGCTTCCATTACGCCAAGTGCCTCAGGGAACTTTAGTTCTTCACTCATGAACAATGATGGTTCGTCAGCGGAAGGTGGTGGCAATAGATGACGCGAACGATCTTTTACACCAATAGTCTTGAATTGGCCAGCATGAGTTGGAGAGGGAAATGTGATCTTGATTCCAGATTGTGCGCCGACTAACACTAGTCTTTCACGTTTCTGCGGAACACCAAAATGTGCGGCATTCATGATCCGCCAGTCCGATGAGTAGCCGAGAGAATCAAAACAATCCTGTATTTGCTCTATCGTGAATCCTTTCTTGTGCGTAGCTAAACCAACGACGTTCTCCATAACGAACACCGGGGGTCGGAAGTAATTCACATAGCTGGCAAACTCTTCGAAGAGGGAATTGCGAGGGTCATCTTCGTGTGTGGATCGAAACGGGCGAATGGATGAGAATCCCTGGCACGGCGGGCCACCTACGATCACAGCGGGCTCTTCAGGAGAAAGGCCAGTTTGGTCGGCGACGGAAGATAGCCGAATGCTGCGGATGTCGGCTGTGAGCGCGACTGCTTGGGGGTGGTTCATGCTGAAGGTCTCAACCGCTACCGGAAGCAGGTCAACTCCATAATCCACTCTGAAGGCACCGGTGTTCTCGAATCCCTTGGAGAATCCTCCTGTTCCGCAGAACAGGTCCATTACTTTCAGCGTGGTCACTCGGGGCTCCTCCTCTCTACGGGCTAGATTTAGGAGACTATAGTCTCCTAGCGGTGCGCTGTAGGTTTCATACGATGATATGTCGTGCCAGTGACAACGAGTGGGGACCCGGCAGAGGAGGCCGCAAGAGGCTTTGCCCGCTCGTTGGGTACCATCATCGCCGAACTCCGTCGCCAACGCGGGTGGTCGCTTGAGGACCTGGCCGACGAGGCGGGTCGGCACCGTACGTATTTCGGGTTGGTCGAACGGGGCGAGCGACACCTCAGCGTTGCCTCGGCCTATCGCGCCGCAGAAGCGCTAGGGATCTCGCTGTCTGATCTGATTCATCTGGCAGAGGCCCCTGATGCCAGTCGTGCTGTCCACTTCGAGCGCAGGGCGGTGCCTCCTAGTGCGGCTCGCAGAGGAGACATTGTCCGAGAAATCACAGGCCTGGGTGAGACTTGGGTGCCAGAGGCCATAGAAGCGACCCACCGAACAGTGGATCGCATTGATGAGCAGCTGATCAGCACAGGATCACCGCCTCTCGCTGAAGTGGTCGAACTAGCGAATCTCTCGGCGATCATCGGGAATCTATTGCGGGAAGCCTTGGCCAGGAGCTCAAACGGCCGGTATAAGAGCAACGAGCCGCACACATACCCTGATCTCATATCGCCTTCGCGTGATACGGAAGGTCTTGAAATCAAGATTGCTCTTGAGACCAACAAGCCGAAGGGCCACCTTCCAAAACCTGGTCCACATCTGACTTGCCGGTATGTCCTTGCTGACCAGGCAGGAAACTACAGCAGGCAAGAACGTGGCAACGTAGTTTGGATATGGGAGGCTCGACTAGGAGAACTGTCAGAAGAGGATTTCAGTCTCTCCAACACCCCTGGTGATTCAGGCAAGACTGCGGTCATCAAGACGAAATCATTAGACCGACTTCCATGCGTTTACTATGACGGCCGGTTTCTCCCATACGCCAAGACCCGTCCGGGCCACAACTAAGGGATTACCGGGTCAAGACTTGAGTCCTTGAGCCGATAGGGCCTCGCCTACCCAATGACAAACGGGTCGCGGGTGGCGCCGGTTAGCTCGACCCAGATGGTTTTGGTCTGGAGGAAGCCATTGAGGGCTTCGAGGCCGTTGTCGCGGCCGTAGCCTGACTGTTTGAAGCCGCCGAAGGGGGCCATGTAGCTCACGTTGCGGTAGGTGTTGATCCACACCGTGCCCACCCGTAGCGCTCTCGACACCCGGTGGGCCCGGCGGATGTCGTTGGTCCAGATACCGGCGGCCAGCCCGTAGTCGCTGTCGTTGGCCAGCTTCACCACCTCGTCTTCGTCTTCGAAGTCCAGCACGGCCAGCACCGGGCCGAACACCTCCTCCCGGACGATGGTGGACTGGTTGGTCACGCCGGTGATCACGGTGGGGCGAACGAACCGACCGCCGAGTTCGGGGTCGACCACGCCGCCGGCGGCAATGGTTGCCCCCTCGGTGCGGGCATGGTCGATCATGGCCAGGATCCGATCTCGCTGGGCGTCGGACGCGGACGGTCCCATCTCGGTGGCCGGGTCAGAGGGATCGCCCAGCACCAGTTCGTTGGCCCGAGCCACGACCCGTCCGATGACCTCGTCGAATATGTCGCGGTGGATGTAGGCCCTCGACCCGGCAATGCAGGTCTGGCCGCTGGCCGCGAAGATCCCGGCCAAGAGCCCGTTGGTCACCGCCTCGGGATCGGCGTCGGAAAAGATGATCTGGGGCGACTTGCCGCCCAGTTCCAGCACGGTGGGCGTCAGGTTGTCGGCGGCCGCTCGAGCCACGTGCTTGGCGGTGGCTCCGCCGCCGGTGAAGGTGATCTTGTCGATGTCCGGATGGGAGGTGATGGCCGCGCCCACCTCGGCCCCGCCGGTCACCACGTTGATGACACCAGGGGGGAACCCGGCCTCAGCGGTCCGCTCGGCCAGCATTAGCGCGGTGACCGGGGTGATGTCGGAGGGCTTGACTACCACGGTGCATCCGGCGGCCAACAGCGGGGCGAGCTTCCAGGTCAACAGGGCCAGCGGGGAGTTCCACGGGATGATGGCCCCCACCACTCCGATGGGCTCGCGCTCGGTGTACACCAGAAAATTGGGCGATGGGCTTGGCAGCTGCTCACCGCCGATCTTGTCGGCCATCCCGGCGAAGAAGTCGTAATAGCCCTGCAAGCCCTTGGCCTGGGCCGATGTCTCCCGGATGATCTTGCCGTTGTCCCGGGTCTCAGCCTGGCCCAGCAGTTCGGCGTCCCGGCTCAGCATCTCGCCCAGTCGGCGCATCAGTCGGGCCCGCTCGGTGGCGGCCATCGTTGCCCAGTGGCCGTCGGTGAACGCCCTTCGAGCCGCCCGGACGGCTTCATCCACCGCGGCGGGGTCGTCGGCCACCTCGGCCCAGGGTTCCCCGGTGAAGGGGTTGGCGGTGGCCATGCGCTGGCCATTGGGCGGAGGAGCGAATCCCCCGTCGACCCAGTTGTCGTAGGTCTCCATTAGAGCTCCTTGTCCAAATTCTCTTCAACGATGGCGATGGCCTGGCCTGGGCAGCGATCCACCACCACCTCGGCCCGGTCTCGGGGCAGCAGGCCGTCCCCGATCACCGAGGAGATGACAATGTCGTCGTCCAGTTCGAACACCTCGGGTTCGAGCATCTCGCAGATACCGCCGCCGATGCATAGCTCTTGGTCGACCGCAACCCGCACCCAGTCCCCGCCTTCGGTCATCAGCCCACCGCCGACAGAGCCTCATTGAGTATGGCCATGCCCTCATCGATGTCGGACTGGGTGGCCACCAGCGGCACCAGCACCCGGATGCAGTTGGAGTACACCCCGGCGCCCATGAGGATGAGCCCGCGGTCGAACGCCTCGTCGATCACCCGAGCAGCCCGCTTGGCGTCGGGCTCTTTGCTGTCGGAGTCTTTCACCAGCTCGATGGCCAGCATGGCCCCCAAACCCCGCACCTCACCGACGCTGTGGTGATCGGCGGCCAAACCGTCGAGTCGCGTCCGAAGCTGCTCACCCAAGTCCTGGGCTGCCTTCTGAAACTCGGGGTCGAGTACCTGGGAGATGGCTGCCTGGGCTGCCGCGCACGACAGCGGATTCCCGCCGTAAGTGCCCCCGATGCCCCCACCGTGTACTGAGTCCATGATCTCCGCCCGGCCGGTGACCCCCGAAATGGGCAGGCCGCCTCCCATTGCCTTGCCCCAAGTACACAGATCGGGCTCGATCCCGTAGTGGGCACATGCGGCGGGGAGGCCGGTACGGCCCATGCCGGCCTGCACCTCGTCGGAGATGATGAGAATGCCGTGCTCAGCGGCGATCTCAGCCACTCGGTTTGGGTAGTCCTTGGGCATGGGGATGAAGCCGCCCTCGCCTTGGACCGGCTCGAAGATGATGGCGGCCACGTTCGCTGGGTCGACTTGATTCTTGAACAGCCGGTGGAGGCCGGCGATGGCATCGTCGCTGGTGACGCCTCGGTAGGGGTAGGGGCCCGGCGCTCGGTAGACCTCCGGGGCGAACGGGCCGAAACCCAGCTTGTAAGGCCGCACCTTGGCGGTGAGCGACATGGTGAGCAGGGTCCGCCCGTGGAAGGCGTTGTCGAGGCAGATGATGCCCTGGCGGCCAGTGTGGTAGCGGGCGATCTTCACCGCGTTCTCCACCGCCTCGGCCCCCGAGTTCAGCAACAGCCCCTTCTTGTCGAATTCGCCGGGGTGGCATAGGGCCAGCAGCCGGCAGACCTCCACATAGGGCTCATAGGACGACAGCGAAAAGCACTGGTGGAGATAGGCGTCGAGCTGTTCGCGGATGGCGGCCACGATCTCGGGGTTGGTGTGGCCGTGGTTGGCGGTGCCCACTCCGCCCACAAAGTCGATGTACTCCCGGCCGTCCACGTCCCAGATTCGGGCGCCCGACGCCCGGGCCACGAAGAACGGGCGCCCCGCGGTGCCCGCGGCCACCCAGCGGGAGCGGTCGGCGGCCAACCGGTCGGTGTTGGGGGTCGCGGTCATGCCGTTGCCGCCGGCCGCATGCCCACCGAGAGGACACCGTGGACGAAGTTTGATCGGGCTCGCACCGGCTCGGAGGTCTGCTCCAAACGCAGGAACCGTTTGGCCATCTCCTCTAGCAGCACGGTGACCTCCAGCCGGGCCAGGAAGGCGCCGAGGCACAGATGGGGTCCGCCTCCGCCGAAGGCAAAGTGGTCGCTGTTGGCCCGGCCTGCGTCGAACCGGCCTGCGTCGAACTTGAAAGCATCCTCGAACACGGCCTCGTCGCGGTTGGCCGAGGCGTACCACATCACCACCTTGTCGCCTTGGGTGATCTCGGTTCCGGCCAGTTCGGTGTCGGTGGTAGCCGTACGCCTCATGTGCATGACCGGGGTGGACCACCGCAGGATCTCCTCGGTAGCCGACTCGATCATCGATGGATCGTCGAGCACCCGCTGCCACTCATGCGGATTGGCGGCCAGCGCCATTGCACCGTGGCTGATGGCGGTGCGGGTGGTCTCGTTTCCGGCGAACACCAGCAAGTGGAACATGTTGCGGTATTCGCTCAGCGAGAACCGTTCTCCCTCGAACTCGGCTTTAACCAAGTGGCTGACCAAGTCGTCGCGGGGGTCGTTGCGCCGCTTTTGGCGCATGTCCTCGCCATACTCGAACAAGGCATGGCTAGCTGGACTATTGAACGGCAGCAGGCGCAGCTCAGTGGTGTTCCCGAAGGCGTCGGGAGGGATCGACTGGGCGTCGCCGGTGCCCTCCACCAGGTAATTCGACAGCTCCACCAGGTAATCGGAATCCTCCACGGGTACGCCGAGCATGGTCAGGATCACTTGGATGGGCAGGGGCGCAGCCACCAACTCAACCCAGT
Source organism: Acidimicrobiales bacterium (assembly GCA_965208505.1). GTDB lineage: Bacteria > Actinomycetota > Acidimicrobiia > Acidimicrobiales > Bin134 > Poriferisocius. Next base: position 2,837,287 of record OZ242339.1, on the reverse strand, counting down.
CGCCGCCGCCTTGGTCGATGAACTCGTCGAGCAGATTGCAGGTGATCTCGCGGACCACCTGCTCCCACCGCCGGATGTTCTTGGGGGTGAAGGCACCGGCCACCAGGCGCCGGAGCCGGGTGTGGTCGGGGGCGTCGGTGTCGATGAGCGACCGCCGGGCCTCCAGGGCGTCGGCCTCCAGGTCCCACAGGTTGGTGTGGCCGATGGCTGATGAGAACAACTCGGGGTTGCGGGAGACGTAGCGCGCCTCGGCGTGGCGGGTGACGGCCCAGAATCCCCCGTTCTCGTAGGGATGCCAGGCCAATCCGGCGATGGACCGAATCTGGGCGAATCGATCGTGGGGAATCCCCTGGAGGTACAGGCTGGGCTCGGTGACGTTCGGCGTCTCGACCACCGCAGAAGGAGCCATGTCAACAGTGCTCTGCATATCGGGCCCGCTCCCAGTTGTTCACCTCGTCGGGGTGGGGCGAGTTCTCCGGGGCCATGGCCAGCTCGTGGTCGGCCAGGGTCAGAAAGCCCTCCGAGAAGATCTTCCCCAGCATCTCGGCCAGCGGGCTGTCCCGGTAGGCGGCGATGGCCCCGGACAGATCACTGGGAAGGGGCAGCGAGTCGCCGGGATTGGCGTACATGTCGCCGTCGCTCATAGGCGGCAGGGGCAGCGCCCGCTCGATTCCGTCGAGGCCGGCGGCCAGCATGGCGGCGATCATCAGGTAGGGGTTGGCGTCGGCGCCCACCGAGCGGAACTCCACCCGGTTGGCCTGCGAGCCGGGCTCGCAGATGCACCGGCACAGCACCGAGCGGTTGTCCAGGCCCCAGTGCACGTGGGTGGGCACAAACGTGTAGGGGCGAATGCGTTTGGGGCCATTGATGGTGGGTGCCCCCAACAGCGTCATGGCCTCCGCGTGCTCGAATAGCCCGGCGATCCAATGCCCCATGAGCTGGTTGGGCAGGCCATTTGAGTCGGCGAAGGCGTTGGACCCGCCCTCCGACAGGCTGGTGTGGATGTGCATGCCCGATCCCGACGGCTCGGTCCACAGCTTGGGCATGAAGGTGGCCCGCATCCCGTGTTGGACGGCCACCTGCTTGACGATGCTCTTGAGCAGCACGGTGTTGTCGGCGCAGGTCATGGCGTCGGAATGGCCGATGTTGATCTCCATCTGGCCGGGGCCGTACTCAGGGTTGGACGACTCCAACTCCAAGCCGGCCCCAAGCAATCCGTGGCGCATGTCCCGCACGCAGTCCTCCAACTCCAGGGCGTCGGTGAGCGAGGAGTACTGGATGTGGTTCTGCACCGGCGTCCAGTCGGGGGCGCAGATGTAGAACTCCAGTTCGGTGGCCACCACCGGATCCAACCCGGCTTGGCGGCACCGCTCGATCTGGTCGGCCAGCACGTTGCGCGGGGCGGCGGGGTGGGGCTCACCGTGGGGGTCGAAGGTGTCGGCGAACACCAGGGCGTAGCCGGGACGATGGGAGAAGATGCGGGCGGTGGAGACGTCGGGCACGAGGTGGCAGTCGAGAAAGCCCGACTCCATGTTGATGTAGGGGTGGTCGGGCAGGTCGTTTTGCATGTCGAACGCGAAGATGGCGTCGGCAATGTTGAGGCCGCCCTCGACGGTCGTCGAGAAGAAGCGCTCCACCGGAACCCGCTTGCCCCGGATATGGCCCATCGTGTCGGGCGTGGCTACTTCGACGGTGTGGACATCCGCCTGCTCACAGGCAGTGCAGAAGTCGTTGATGCTGATGGTCTCAGCCATTATTTGAATACCTCGCTGACGGTTCAGTTGGCATGGGCTTGGTCGATCAGGAGCACCACGCGGCCTTGGACGTCGCCGGCGCGCAAGCGGTCGTGGGCCAGTTGGGCATCGGTGAACGCCATGGTCTCCACCGGGGCGATGATGGACGGCTCCCGGCGGGCCAGATCGAGGAGCTCGCCCAGCTGCGATCGGGTGCCCCAGATGCTGGACATGAAGCGGGCTTCGTGGGGAACGGCTCCAACACCGAACGGGACGCGGCCGCCGTAGAGGCCGACTGCCACCACCAGACCCCGCCTGGCCACCGCACCGGCCGCGAGGGCCAACGTGGCGTCGAGTGCGACGAAATCGACTACTGCATCGAACAGCGGCAGATCGTCGTCGGCGTCAAACGCCCCGTCGGCGCCTAGGGCCACCGCGGTGTCCCGCTTGTCGGGAACTCGGTCGAGGGCATAAACCTCGGCGTCGGTCAACAGCTTGAGGTAGCGCAGCGCGAACTGCCCGATCCCGCCAGCGCCGATGACCAGCACCCGGCGCTTCCGGCCAGGACGGCGCAGTGTCTCCAGAGTCTGCTGGACCGCCCGGTAGCCGGTTAGGCCCCCGCAGGCCAGTGGCGCGCTGGCCACCGGGTCGAGATCGCCCAGCGGGTAGAGGTAGGCCCGGTCGGCGATGGCCATGCGCTCGGCGTAGCCCCCGTCCACCACCAGGCCGGCCTCGGTGGCATCGGCGCAGATCATCTCGTATCCGTCGGCGCACTCCCGGCATCGCCCGCATCCCCACGGCGCGTACACCATCACCGGCCCCAGTTCGGAGTGGTTCCCGGTGACCTCGTGGCCCAACACGATGGGCAGCGGGCTCGGGAACTCGCCGGCCACCACGTGCAGGTCGGAGTGGCACAGCCCGCAGGCGATGACGTCGATTACCTCGCTGCCGTTGGCACCGGGTTCGGGGTAGTCATCCACCACTACCAAAGGGGAGTTCCGGGCTTCAAGAACTACGGCGCGCATATCAATAGCCCTCGTCAGTAGCTCTTGGGCAGGCCGAGGCACTTCTGGGCCACGAAGGCCAGCACCAGGTTGTTGTTGACCGGGGCCACTTGGTACAGCCGGGTCTCGCGGAACTTGCGCTCGATGTCGTACTCCTGAGCGAAGCCGAACCCGCCATGGGTGTTGAGAGCGGCATTGCCCGCATCCCAGGAGGCCTCCGAGGCCAGCAGCTTGGCCATGTTGGCCTCGGCCCCGCACGGCTCCCCGGCGTCGAACATATTGGCCGCCTTCCAGCGCATGAGGTCGGCGGCTTGGAGGTTGGTGTACGCCTTGGCCAGCGGAAAGGCCACCCCCTGGTTCATGCCGATGGGCCGCCCGAACACCTCGCGCTCCTTGGCGTACTCGCTGGCCCGTTCCAGGAAGAATCGCCCGTCGCCGATGCACTCGGCGGCGATGAGGATCCGCTCGGCGTTCATGCCGTCGAGGATGTGGCGGAAGCCCTGGCCCTCGGTGCCCACCAGGGCGTCGGCCGGCACCACCACGTCGTCGAAGAACACCTCGGTGGTGTTGTGGTTCATCATGGTGGGAATGGGGTTGATGGTCAGCCCCGGAACAAGCTCTCCGTCGTCGCCTCGCAACTCGATGAGGAACACCGACAGGCCACCGGTACGGCTATCTGCCTCGTCGGCCGGAGTGGTGCGGGCCAGCAAGATCATCAGATCGGAGTACAATGCCCGCGATGTCCAGATCTTCTGGCCGTTGATGCGCCAGTTGATCCCGTCACGTTCTGCCCGAGTCTTAATGGCGGTGGTTTCCGAGCCGGCGCTCGGCTCGGTGACCCCGAAGGCCTGGAGCCTCTTGCGCCCGTCGGCCACCTGGGGCAAGTACTGCCGTTTCTGCTCCTCCGACCCGTGACGTAGCAGAGTGCCCATCACGTACATCTGGGCATGGCAGGCGCTGGGATTGCCGCCGCTGGCCGAGATCTCCTCCACGATCACCGACGCCCCGGCCAAACTCAGCCCGCCGCCGCCGTATTGCTCGGGGATGAGCGCGCCCAGCCACCCGTGAGCGGTCAATTCGGCCACAAACTCCTCCGGGTAGCCGCTGGGCTCCAGATCGCGCCAGTACTCATTGCCGAACTTGTCGCATAGTCGTCGGACCTCAGTTCGGATCAGTTCGAAGTCGGCGGAGCTTGCGATCACCTAGTCCTCCCAGAATCCCTGGTGCTCCAGATGGGCCACCGCGGCCACCCCCGATTCGTGGAGGTGGTGCTCCATCCGGCGGCGGGCCTCCTCTGCGTTGCGGTCGACAATGGCCTCGAGAATGGCGGCGTGGTGTTGGACGGCTTGGGCGTCCCAGCCGTCGGTGAACTCGTAGTAGTCGGCCGGAACCGAGCGCTCCAGAAGTCTCAGCAGCCAGCGAGTGCGGCGGGGAGCGGTGCGGTTGATGATGCGGTGGAAGGCCCAGTTGAGCGCCGAGAGGTCGTCGTTGGTGCCGTCGACAAACCGGTCATGGATGGCCCGCAGCTGCTCGATCTCGTCTTCACCCAGAGTGTTGGCCGCAATGGCTGCCGCCCGTCCGGCCACCACCCCGAACAGCTCGTAGTGGTCGACGATGTCTTCGGGGGTCAGGTCGGCAACCACTGCGCCGCGCCGCGGTATCAAATCCAGCAGCCCCTCTTGGCCGAGGATGACCAGCGCCTCCCGGACTGGGCTGCGGCTGACGTCGAGCGCGGCAGCCAATGCCTCTTGGTCGATCTTGGTTCCCGGTTTCAGAGCCCCGGTGAGGATTTGCTCCCTCACATAGAACACCACCTCGTCGGCCAGCCCGCCCCGCCGCCGGCTCGGCGGCAGAGTGCCCTGGTAGGGATCGGGGAAGACGGCCAGATCAGTCATGACGCCGACGATCCGAGGTAGGCGGCCTGCACGGCGAGGTCGGCCTGGATCTCTTCGGGGGTGCCGACGGCGATGACTGTGCCGCGGTCCAAGCAGTAGATGCGGTCGCAGATCCCGATGATGAAGTCCAGATCGTGGTCGATCACCACCACGCCGGCGCCGACCAGAGCGGCCATGGTCTGCACTTGCTCGACCATGGCCAGTGATTCGGTGTCGCTCATTCCCGACGTGGGTTCGTCGAGCAGCAGGAACAGCGGCCGGGCCGCAGCGGCCCGGGCCAACTCCAGTCGGCGGGAGTTGCCGTAGTCGAGTTCGCTGGCCCGCCGGTTCCGGTGGTCCCACAATCCGGCGGCCGCCACCAAGACGTCGGTCTCCGGGGTGGAGCGGTCGTCATGTTCGGCAATGGCCACCAGCCGGGTGACCTCCACGTTTTCCCGCACGGTTAGCGACCCGAACAGCCGAAGATTCTGGAATGTGCGCACCAACCCGGCTCGAGCGATTTCGTGCGACGGGGTGCCGATGATGTCGGCGCTGTTTAGCCGAACTTGCCCTGAGGTGGCGGGAACGAGTCCGGTGACGACGTTTAGCATCGTGGTCTTGCCTGCGCCGTTGGGGCCGATGATGCCCACCACCTGGCCGCTCCGCACCTCGAAGCCCGCCTGTGAGAGCGCCTGGAACCCGCCGAATACGACGCATACATCGGTCACTTCAAGCCGGTCGTCTTGGTCGGAGTCCATGGTGGTCTCCGGCACCGCAGGGACGCCCTGTGTCCGGGCGAATCGGCGGTAGAGCCACTCGTCGAACTCCCAGTCGCTGAGCAGGCCCTTGGGCCGCCAGATCATGAAGCCGAGCATGGCCACACCGAAGAACACCGTCTGGAGGTTCTCCCGGAAGATCCAGTCCAGCGGCGCGCTGTCCAGACCGAGGCCGAACACTTCGAAGCCGTCCTGGCCCAGTCGGCGGGCCAGCTCCCGGCCCACGGTCATGACGGCCACCCCGAACAGCGCGCCGGTGACGCTGTTTCGACCCCCGACAATCAGCATGGCCAAGGTCAGAAGGGTGTAGTCGATGAAGAAGTTATCGGGAAGGATCGAACCGGTCTCATAGACCCGGAGACTCGCGCCGGTCGACACCACGGCCACCGAGATCAACAGGGCAATCATCTGCTGAGCCATGGGGTTCACCCCCATGGCCCGGGCCGCGAGGTCGTCTTCCCGGCCGGCCTTGGCCAACCGCCCTCGTCGGCTCTGGGCGAACAGGCGGGAGAGCACAAGCGCTCCGGCCAGCGCCAAATAGATGGGCATTCGGGTGTCGAGGGCGCCGCCGATGCGGAACGACAGCCCGGCGCGCTCTCCACCGGTCAGCTCCGGCCAATGACGGGCCACTTCGTGAGTCACAAACAGCAGGGCGAGCGTGATCACAGTGGCGGCCACTGCCCCCGACTCTGCCCCGGAGCGAGCCAGGCCGATTCCCACGAAGATGGCCACCACCACCGTGACGGCGATGGCGACGCCCACTGCGCCCCAGGAACCCATGTCCACATCGGTCAGCCCCAGTGGCGCGTCGGGAATGCGTTTGACCTTTTCGGCGGGCGCGATGGCAAAGACGGCGAATGTATAGCCGGCGATGGCCCCGAACCCGATATGGCCAAACGACAGCACCCCGGTGTTGCCGACATAGATCTGAATGCCGAGGACGATGATGGCGTCAATCATGGCCACGGTTACTAGGCGCTCTGCTGCTCCACTGAAGAAGCTCTGGTAGAGCAGCCCGACGGCAACAAACGCGCCGAACAGCAGCCCCACCCCGACAATGGGAAAGGCCACGTCGCGGCGCAGGTTGGGGAACATCCCCGCGTGGGCGGCGTTGAGGCCGCGCTGTACGGCCATCACACCCGCTCCGCGTGGGCTACCCGGATGAGGCCCTGCGGCCGGAAGATGAACAACAGGGCAATCAGCAAGAACACGAATCCCTCAGTCAGGCTGGCCACCGAATCGGGCAGCCGCGACCGCAAGAGAACCTCAGCCAGACCGAGTACGAAGCCACCCAGCACCGCGCCCCGAAGGCTTCCCAAGCCTCCGATCAACGCGGCCAGTACCCCTTTGAGCATGGGAGTTATCCCGACAGTGGGAGTGGTGTGCCCGGATCGCATGAGCCAAAACACGCCGGCAATGCCAGCCAGCAGGCCGGACAAGGCAAATGCGCCCCGGATCACCGTGTCGGAGCGCACCCCCATGAGCCGGGCGGTGTCGAAGTCGGCGGCCGCCGCCCGCAGGGCCAGGCCGAACATGGTGCGCTGGATGAGCCAGGATGTGCCCAGCAGGGTTGCCAGTGTCACTCCGATCACCACTGCGTCGTACACCTCAATGTTCAGCGAACCGACTGGGAAGGTGTTAGCGACCCATCCTGGTTCAGAAAACGTCTTGACCGAGGCGGATACGTAGAGCAAGAAGATCGCCGACACGACGAAATGGACGCCGAAGGACGTCAACAGCAGTGTGAAATCGGAACTGCCTCGGACCCGGCTGAACGCCACCCGCTCGATGACCAGAGACGTGGCGATGGCGGTGCCGATGATTACCGGGGTGACCAAGTACCACGACCAGCCCTCATTGATCGTCCAGAACGCCACGTAACCCGAGACTGTGATCAGCTCACCATGGGCGAAGTTGAGCAGGTGCATGACTCCGAAGATCACGGCCACGCCCAGCGCCAACAGCGCATAGATGCTGCCCCGACCCAGGCCGTCGATGAGGTTCTGAAGCAGCTCGGTCATTGCCCGCTGCCTCCGACGAAGGTGTCGAATAGATCGGGGCGCTCTCGCAGCTCCGCTCCGGTGCCCTCGGCCACCACCTCGCCTGATCGCAGCACGTAAGCGCGGTCAGCTACCTCCAACATGCGGGTCGCGTTTTGCTCCACCACCAGCAGGGTCCGTCCTTGGCTTCGTAATGTTTCGATTAGCTCGAACACCACGTCGACCAGGACCGGGGCCAGTCCCAGCGAGGGCTCGTCCATCATCAAGAGTCGGGGCTTGGACATGAGAGCTCGGGCGATGGCCAGCTGCTGGGATTCTCCACCCGAGAGGTAGCCCGCGGCCACCGTTCGCTTCTCTCGCAACACCGGGAACCGCTCCGCCATCTCGTTGAGCAACTCGCTCCGTTCGTCGCGGGCCTGCGTGATGCCGCCTATCTTCAGATTCTCCTCCACGGTGAGATCGCCGAAGATCCTTCGATGCTCGGGCACCAGCGCCACGCCCAATCGCAGGAGCTTCTCCGGGGAGTTGCCGGTGATGTCGGTCCCTTCGAAGGTGACCGAGCCGGCCGCGGGGGAGAGCAGGCCGGCGATCGATCCCAGCAGGGTGGTCTTGCCTGCTCCGTTGGGTCCGATGAGGCCCACCACCTCACCAGACCCAACGTGCAGATCGGCATCTCGAAGCGCTGAGATCGCACCGTATCTGGTTGTCAATCTCGATACTTCGAGCATGGCGCTAATCGTATGTGAGCAACAGGCCTGATATTTCCGGCCTCGGTTTAGCCGATGGTGTCGACCAAGGTGTCCACGCCGTCGACGATCCGATTGATCGGCACAGCCTTGGGCGGGATTCCGTTGGTGCCGGCGAGGGTGATCTCACCGGTCAGGCCTTGGAAGCCTTCGATCTGGGCCACCGCGGCTCCGATGTCGGCTGGCTCGGTGCAGCCACAGTCCAAAATGCCCTGGATGCCCAGGAACATCGAGTCCACGTATAGGGCCATGAAGCCCCGGCTTTCCAACGCCTCGCCCTTGGCGGCTTCGTAGTCGGCCAACATGGTGTCGATACGATCACCAGGGGAGATGCTGGTGTGCGGGGTATGGGCGATGCCCTCGTTGTTGTCCTCGAACTGGATGCCGGTGGCGTCCAGCGCGTCGGTGCCGATGTAGGTCAACCCGTCGAGGCCTTGGCCTTCGAGCTGGCCCCGCAGCGCAGTGACCTGGAAGCCCAAGGCGGCGGAGAACACCACCTCGTTGTTTTGGGAGATGCCGGCAATCTCGTTGACCTGGGCCGAGAAATCGGTGTCAGCGGCCCAGACGTAGGTCTGCACGCTCACCACTTCGCCCCCGAGTTCTTCGAACTTGGCGATGAAAGCATCGGGGTTGATGCCGGTGTAGGGGATGCCCTCGCCCTCGGTGAACACGATGGCCCGGGCGATGCCCTGGTTCCAGGCCCATTGGGCCGCGGCGCCGGACATGCCGTAGTCGTCGAAGGTAACCAAGAACGAGTTGTTCGAGGCGTCGGCCAGCGTCGGCTCGGTCGAAGCGGCCACGAATAGCGGCACTTGGCCCTCGGTGGTCTGGAGGATCGGTAGCGCGAAATCGGCGAACGGCGGGCCAATTAGGAAGTGAGCGCCCCAATCCAGAAGCTCTTGGGTGGCTAATACGGCGTCGCCGCCCACCTCTGCGACCCGAACCTCAACGGGCGAGCCGTAGATGCCACCGGTGCAATTGACCTTCTCGGCGATGAACGGCACCAGCTTGGAGCCGGGGATGTCGACGAATCCGACCACGTCGCTGAAGTCCATGGCCATGCCAACCCGGATCGGGTCGCCCGTCGGTTCGTCGGCGCAGTTGTCCAGATCGGCAGTCAGGATGGAGTTGATGTCCACTTCGGCCCCCTCAGGTGCCGAAGTGGCTCCGCCATCGTCGTCGTTGCCACAGGCCGCCACCACCAGGGCAAGAGCCGCCAAGAGCGCCAACAAGAAATTGAGCTTGAGCTTCATGAGCTCCCCCTCCTCAGTCAGGTTTGGAAAACCCTACGGCAAAGGTCGTTTGGGAGCAAACGACCTTTGCATACAAAATTCAAAATACAGATCACAGAAATTGCTGTCAACCAACGCTCAAGAAGGAAGCAGCTCGGCCACCAGATCGCCGCCCACCACCACCAGGCTTCCATCCAGGGACACCGTGCAACCCCGCATTGGCAGGTCGAAGTGTCCACGGCAAAACCGCCCCGCCACCTCATTGGCCCCCGTCGAGTACAAGAAGTTGCCGGCGAAAGCCCGGAGTTCGGTGCCGTTGTGGTCGGCCTTGTCCCACAGGGCCATGGCCTCCCACCGGGCCGAGGTGTTCATCCCCCAGCCCACATGGCTCACTGCGTAGGCCTCGGACTCCTCGAATGCGCCCAGATAGGACCGGAACAGCTCGGCATCCACCCCGTCGCCTTCGATGTCGGTGATGTAGTCGTCTGCCACGGTCAGCGCCACTGGTTCGCGGATGTACTCCTTGAAGGTGAGGTTCACGTCGCCGGGGGCCAGCACCACCGTTCCGTTCACTTTGGCCGCGGCGGGGAACGCCAACACCAAACCGCCGGGCCAGTGGGCGATGGTTCCCGGCTCGGTACACCAGCCGTGGGAGCCAGCCCGCACGGCGCCGGAGAGGTCGACGATCAGGTCGGTGCCCGCATCCGATTCAACCCTCATCATCTTGGCCTGCTCCAGCAGGCCGACCCCAGTCGCCACCCGATCAGCCAGGGAGGGATCGTGGGGCCATCTTTCGGTGTTCTCGGGATGCTCGTTGGACACCATGAGCACTCGGGCCCCGCGGGCCAGGATCTGGCCGAGTTCGGGGGCGTGGAGCAGTCCTTCCACCGTGCAATCCACGATGAAATCGGCATTGGTCAGCGCACCCAGCGCGGCCTGATTGGCCGCCAGCGCCACCGACGCCCCAGTGGAGCGGATCGGGACCGGCCCGGGATTGGGCGGGGTGGTTACCACCACATCGACAGGGGCAACCCCGCATTGAGACAGAGCCAGGCGGGCGGTCTGTACTATCTCAGGGCGGCTCCGGGTTTCCGACAGCACAACTGCGGTCTCGGTCGAAACCAGCTTGCAGGCCTCGAATTGCTCGGCATATCGCTTGACCCAGGAACTCTCAATCACACAAACGCCCCCATTGCTCACACCGGAGTCTCTTCTGCGCCGTCAAAAAGCCCCGCCCGGCCAAGGCGGTCAAGGCACACGTCCACGCTCCAGGGATGCATGGCCGCGCCGCACCGTGCGTCACGGTAATACTGTTCCAGAGGCGACGGCCGCAGCAGTGCTCGTCCGCCGCACACTCGCAGCGCAAGCGAAGCCAACTCAGGTGCGCCGTCCATGGTGGTGACCATTGAGCTCCATGCCCGCCGCACCGCCGCGGGCCCAGGATCGACCCCACACTCTCCCAGCACTCGGTAGCACAGCGCCTGGGCACGGTCGTAGATGAGGTTCATCTCGGCCCAGCCCTGCTGCTTGATGGGGTGGGACCGCCGGGCCGTGGGACCGCCGTCTCCGATGAGGCACTCCGCGGTGGCGTCCATGACGGCCCCCATCAAGCCCATGTAGGCGAACGACAGGGTCATGAAGAAATACGGCCACCGGGCGGCGGCTTGATCGAACATCCCCGGCGGGATCCACTCGCACTCTTCGGGGATGAACACGTCATCCAGCACCAAGTTGCGGGAATCGGTGGCCCGCATGCCCAGCGAATCCCAGTCGCCCTCGATGCGGAGGCCCTCAGAGTCGGCGGCCACGCCCAACAGGCGCACTCGGGGATCGCCTTCTACCGTACACACGATGTTGTGGATGTCGGCCGCCCCGCTGAGCGAGGCGAAGATCTTGCGGCCGCTCACCCGGAAACCGCCGTCCACCGGAGTCGCGGTGGTGGCGTAGCCCTCGGTGGCCCCGGCCGCGATCCCCTCGGAGAACGGCTGGCTGTGTATGTGGCCTTGCTCGACGACGCCCTGCCACAGCACTTCCCGACGCTGCTGAAGCACCGACTGCTCCTCGGCGCTGAGCTCCATGTCGTCGGCAATCTGGCCAACCATCAGTGTGGTGGCCGTGTGCATGTTGAATGTCAAAGCGGTTGCCGCGCAGTGCCTCCCGAGCTCCTCTGACGCCAGGGCGTAGCCCACGAAGTCGGTGCCGAGCCCGCCGGCCGTCCTAGGGATACAGATGCCCAGCAAGCCAGCCTCGGCGAGGTCGTGCCAGTTCTCATAGGGGAACGCCGCGTCCCTGTCGTACCTGGCTGCCCGAGCAGCCAGCGCAGGACCGAGCTCCCTTACCCGCTCCACGACGGCTGCCCGCTCAGGAGTCAGCAACCCATCGCGCGCCGCGAGGTCGGCAAGATTCACCGGGCTACCTTGTGTTCGCAGGGCACAACCACGGCCTCGACTCTATTGTCGACCACTCCGATTCCGACAGTCTGGTTGAATCGTTTGGTACCAAACAAATATACTGTCGAGGTGGCCGACCTAAAGGGGTTCATGTATCCCCGCTCACCCACCGGTGCCGCCAGCATCCTGCCCGGTCCACCATGGCACTACTCGGGCGACATGCTTACGGTGGAGTTTCGCACCGATCCGGCCAACGTGGCCGAGCTTCTCCCCGAGCCGCTTACCCTGGTCGACGACGACCCCGGTGCCGTCGCCCTCATCTGGGCCGACTGGCAGAGTTGCAGCGACAGCTTCGAAGAGATCCTCGACCCGGCCCGAGCCCAGTACAAAGAGGTGTTCTTGGTGGTGCGCTGCGCCTACATGGGCCAGATCTTCAGCCGGGCGGCCTACATCTGGGTGGACAAAGACTTCGCCATGGCCCGGGGTCACATCCAGGGCTATCCCAAGAAGATGAGCGAGATATGGATGACCCGGCCGGTGGCCTACGGCAAGGCCGGCCCCCGGCTGGAGCCGGGCGGGCGATTCGGCGCCAGCCTCAGCACGTGGGGGCGGCGGATCGCCGAGGCTCGGTTCACCATCCAAGGCACCGCCGAGTCACCCGGATTCGTCAACGGCCACCCCATGCTGCACAGCCGCCAGATGCCGGCCATCGAGATGGACGGGCGCTACTCGCTGGACGAGCTGGTGACCATGCGGGGCTACGACGCCGACTTGGGACCGGTGTTCAACGGCGACGCGGAGTTGGTGCTTCCCGAGAACCCCACCGAGGAGCTCGCCCGCCTAGAGCCATTCGAGATCATCGGCGGCTACTACCGGCAGGTGGGCAACTCCATGGCCGGGGGCACCACTCTGTGGGCCGCCCCCAATCCGATGGAATCCGAGTAATGGCCAAGTCGGCCTTCGTCGATGACTACCTGGCCGATCTCGGCCCCGACGACGCCGACATAACCGATCACGACACCTATGTGGCTGGAGTGCCCCATGCCACCTTCACCCGGCTTCGGGTCGAGGACCCGGTTCATTGGACCGAGGAGGCCGACGGGGCCGGGTTCTGGTCGATCCTGCGCTACGACGACGGCCTAGCGGTGAGCCGCGACGTTGAGACGTTCACGTCGTCGCTGGGTATTCGCCTGGAGGAGATGGACGCCGAGCAGACCGAGGCCCGACGGACCATGATGGAGATGGACCCGCCGGAGCACACCCGACTGCGGCGCCTGGTGAACAAGGGCTTCACCCGCCGCACGGTGGAGACCTTCGAGGCCTCCATCCGGGAGTTGGTTGGCGACGTGCTCGACAAAGCGCTGGCCAACGACGAGTTCGACTTCGTCCACGACATTGCCGAGGAGCTGCCCATGCGGATGCTGGGCCGCCTGCTGGGCACCGACGACGAGGACGGCCGCAAGCTGGTGGCGTGGGGTGACGCGCTGCTGGGCAACACCGACCCCGATTTCACCGACTACCCGGTAGACCTCACCGACACCGAGCAGTTTCGGATGGTGCCGTTCCGAAGTCCCGCCGCCATCGAGATCTTCCAGTACGCCCGGGAGCAAGCCGCCGACCGGCGGGGCTGCCCCCGAGACGACATCATCACCAAGCTGCTGGCTCCCACCATCGACGGCGACCCGCTTTCCGACCTTGAGTTCAACAACTTCTTCACCCTGTTGGTGGCCGCCGGCAACGACACCACCCGCTACACCATGACCCACGGCATGTGGACCCTGCTGAACCATCCCCGCCTGTGGGAGTCGTGGAAGGCCGACCCCGGCTTGACCGACACCGCGGTGGAGGAGATCCTCCGCACCGGCTCGGTCACCATGCACTTCCGTCGCACGGCTACCCGCGACGTCGAGATACGGGGGTCGCAGATACGGGCTGGCGACAAAGTGGTGATCTGGTTTGTGGCCGCCAACCACGACCCCGAGGGGTTCGAACGGCCATTCCGCTTAGACCTGGGTCGCGAGCCCAACGACCACATGGCGTTCGGCCGCAACGGGCCGCATCTGTGCCTGGGGGCCTGGCTGGCCCGCATGGAGGTGAGGCTGGTGTTCGAAGAGCTGATTAAGCGGGTGAACCGCTTGGAGCCCGCCGGCCCCATCGAACGGCTGCGCTCCAACTTCATCTCGGGGATCAAGCGTCTGCCGGTTCGGGTGGTTTGATGGGCGTGTTGGTTGACGAAATCAGATTCCCCCGAAGCCGGGAGAAAGTGTGATGGGGGACATCGTCGGGGCTGGCCTGATCTCCCACGTCCCCCCGCTTGTGATGCCCGAGGCGATTCGCCGGGAGCTCAACGGTGGCGAGGACACCACGTTGTTTGGCGGGCTCCATGAGTTGGGCGACCAGCGGCTGCGACCGCTGGCGGCCGACACCGTGGTGGTGGTGGACACCCACTGGTTCACCACGGTCGAGCACATCGTGACCTCCCACGACCGCCGCGGCGGGTTGTTCACCTCCGAAGAATTGCCCCGAGGCATGAGCCAGATGTCCTATGACTTGCCCGGAGACCGGGAGCTGGCCGAGGCGTGGTCCGACCAGGCCGCGGGGCGAGACGACACCTGGATCACCGCTATCGAGGATCCCCACCTCCCGGTGCACTATCCAACCATCAACCTGCTTCCGTTCCTCCAGGGCGACGAGGCCTGGGTTTCGGCCAGCATCTGCCAGACCGCCGAGCCCCACGACTTCCTGCTGTTCGGCGAGCTGTTGGCCCAGGCGGTGGAGGGCTTGGACCGCCGGGTAGTGGTGTTGGCCAGCGGCGGGCTGAGCCACCGCTTCTGGCCGCTGCGGCAGTTCCGCCAGCACGAGGCCGCTGATCCCGCGCTCCATCTGCGCACCCCTGAAGCGAGAGCCGCCGACGAGCACGTCATCGCCTGCCTCAAGCGGGGCGACCATGCCGGCGTGCTCGACTTCTTGCCCGAGTTCTCCGCCCACGCGCCCGAGGGGTTCTTCGGCCACTACCTGACAATGGTCGGTGCTCTGGGCGGAGCGGCCTGCACCGCCCCCGGCGAGCAGTTCGGCCAATACGAGTCGGTCGCCGGAACCGGCCAAGTCCATCTATGGTTCAACCCGTGAAGCGCGCCCTGGCCATCGCTCATGAGTTGGACGGTCTCCCTGGACAGATAGCCACTCGCTTGCGCCAGCGGGATTACGAGGTCCACATCCACGTGGTGACCAACGACTACGACCACCCCAACGTCTCCGTGCCGTTTCCGCCCATGGACGACTACGACTTGCTGTTGCCGATGGGCTCGGTGCGCTCGCTCACCGACAAAGACGAGATCGACTCCTGGATCTACGAAGAGCTCGACATGATCACCAAGGCCCACGAGGAGGGCAAGCCAGTGTTGGGGATCTGCTTCGGCGGCCAGCTGATCTCCGAGGCACTGGGGGGAGTGGTCGAGGTGTCCCCGGTAACCGAGATCGGCTGGTTCGAGCTTGACGACGGTGAGGACGGCCCCAACCCGGCCGGGCCGGGTCCGTGGATGCAGTGGCACCACGACCGTTTCACCCCGCCACCGGGGTTCGAGGTTCTGGCCCGCAACGACAGCTCAGTGCAGCTGATCAGGAGCGGACGCACAGTGGGAACCCAGTTCCACCCCGAAGTCGACGTGGCCCACGTCGAGTCATTCCTCAAGTTGGCTCCGAAGGACTACTTGGACGAGTGCGGGGTGGACTTCGACCAGCTCATGGAGGAGACCCGCCGGCACGAGATGGCCAATATCAAGCAGTGCCACGCCTTCGTTGACTGGTACCTCGACGAGGCGCTCGCTGGCTAAACCACTGGCTCAGTGGTACATCAGGTATTCGTCGAGCTCCCACTGAGTCACTTCGCCCCCGGGCACGTCCTCACCCACCGCGGCGATGTAGCGCTCCCACTCGGCCTGCTTGTTGGCGATGAAGTTCTGGCACAGGTCGTCGCCCACCGCGGCCATCAACCCGGCATCGGCTTGAAGATGCTCCAGCGCGGCGGCCAGGTTGGGCGCCGCACCCACATCGGTGTTGACCTCTTCGAACCCGTCGGTGGTGAGCGGGTCGGGGCAGTCCAGGTCATCGACCGCGCCGAGCCGGGCGGCTTGGAGGATGGTGGCCACCCCAAGGTGGATGTTGACCGCGCCGTCGCCCACCCGGTTCTCGATTCGGGTGGCGGCCCCCCTAGCCTCGGGTATCCGATTGGCCGCGCAGCGGTGATCGTGGCCCCAGTTGGCCCAATACCCGTTGAGCTCTGCTGGCTGAAGCCGCCGGTAGGCGTTCACTGTGGGGGCACATAGCGCGATGAGAGCCTGGTGGTGAGCCACCAGCCCGGCCAGGCACCCCTTGGCCAGGGCCGACAGGCCGTCGTCGGCCGAGGTGTCGTTGAAGGCGTTGTGGCCCTCGGCGTCGACCAGCGAGAAGTTCACATGGACTCCGCTGCCGGCCACACCGACGAACGGCTTGCCCAAAAACGTCAGGTCCAGCCCATAAGACAAAGCCACCTCCCGGGCCAGCACCCGGAATAGGAACGCCTCGTCGGCCGCCTTGAGGGCGTCGTCGTACTCCAGCGTGAGCTCGAACTGCGATTCGTCGTACTCGGCGTTGATGCTCTCCAGCGGAAACCCGCACCTCCACGCAGTGCGGGTGATGTCGTCGATCAGTCCGGTCGGATCGGCCGAGCGTCCCGTGCCGTAGACGAACGACCGGGGAGTGTCCCATCGCTCCCAGCCGCCCTCGCCGTCGGGCTGGAGCACGTATGCCTCAAACTCGATGCCCACCTTGGGCGCATAGCCAAGCTCGGCCCACGCGGCGATGGCCCGCTGGAGGGCGTAGCGGGCTGAGACGCTGTAGGGCTGCCCCTTGAAGTCGAGGTGGCCCACCACCACACCGGTGGTGTCGTCCTCCCAGCTTGGGCGGACCTCAGCGGGGTCGAAGCTGGCCACGATGTCGGGCAGCCCTTCCAGCAGGTAGGCGCCGGGGGCGGGGATCAGGCTGCGGTCGTAACCGAGGGCGAAGGTGGTGATGCAGTGCCCGGTGCCGTGTTCGGCCAGGTGGACAGGCAGATACTTGCCCCGGGCCAGGCCGAGATGGTCAGGCCACAGCACGCGAATCCGGTCGTAGTCGCTCATGGAGTGATTCCCCTCATGACTAAGAAGCAGCCAGTACCCAAAAGCCCATCATGGCTGGGTTGCGGATAGCGAACCCAAGAACTCGCGGACGAGTTCGCAGAATGCCTCAGGGGCTTCCGCCGGGCTGATGTGGCCCACAGAGGGGATGATCTCGATGCGACTGTCCCTGATGGCAGCGTGGAGTTCCTCGCTGTAAGCCGGTGGGGTCTCTTCGTCGAGTTCGCCCACGACCACCAGAGTGGGCGCGGTGATCTCGCCGAGGCGGTGGCGCACATCGTGGGTTGGCAATAGCTGGCAGGCGGCCCGGAACCCCGCCTCGGAGACGCGGGCAAAGGCCGCAATGGTGCGGTCGCGCTCGACACCGCCAAACCCTGGGGCGGTGATGGCGTCGATGACAGGGGCCGCGATATCGGCCAGCAAGAGTCCGTCATCGATCATCTCGGTCCGTTCTCGGCGCCATTCGTCAGGATCGGTGCCGTCGCCCCCAAACGCCGCGCTGGTGTCGGCCAGCATCAGCGACCGCACTCGTTGGGGATGGCGCAGCGCGGTGTGCAGCGCATGGTGCCCGCCAAACGACAGACCGCAGAGGTGGGCGGATTCCACCTCCAGCCGGTCGAGAAGTTCGGCCACGGCGTCCGCGATGGCCTCAAATGTCAGCGGGCTGATCGGCGACGAAGCGCCGTATCCCGGCATGTCCCACGCCACGCAGCGCCACTGGTCGCTGAGCGCTTCGATCTGGGGCTCCCACGCGGTCCGCAACCCACCCAGGCCGTGGAGGAACAGCACCACGTCGCCTTCGCCGGCCTCCCGCCAGGCGATGGCATCGTCCACGTCTCGAATCAGGGAAGCCACCGCCTACCAAACTAACGTTCTCAGTCAGATCGTTAGGCAGGGAACAATTTCATGGCGAACAAAACTCCCCTGATCGGGCTGCCCGGTCGGCGCAAGCGGGCCTGCGAGGTCAGCGGCTTTCCCGACATGATGGCCGACAGCGATGTCGATCTATATCTAGCCGACTACGCCCGCGGCGTCATCGAAGCCGGCGGCATCCCGGTACACATCCCCATCGAAGTCGACCCAGCCGTGATTGGCGAGCGGCTCGACGGGATTGTCCTCCCCGGTGGAACCGACATCGACCCGATCCGCTATGGGGCCGATCCCGACCCCGAACTTCTGCCCCTCGAGTCCGAGCGAGACGATCTTGAGCTCGGATTGCTCTCGGCCGCTCTCGAGGCCGAAATCCCGGTGCTCGGCATCTGCCGGGGTATCCAAGTGCTCAACGTCTTCCAGGGAGGCACGCTGCACCAGCACGTTCCCGAGCACGGCCGCTTCGACTTGCCCATCGATTCCACCATGCACCAGGTGAGTTTCACCGAGGGCTCCACCTTGCATGAGCTCTACGGCTCGTCAGCCCGGGTCAACAGCCTCCATCATCAAACGGTGGCTGATCTGGGCCGAGACCTGACCGTCACCGCCCAGGCCGATGACGGCGCTATCGAGGGCCTGGAGATGGGCGATCACGTTGTCGCCGTCCAATGGCACCCCGAGATGATGCCCACCCGTCCCACCGACCCGATTTTCCGCTGGCTCGTCCAGCGGGCCTCCCGGAGGTAGCTCGCTGGCAGGTTGCTATAGTGGCGGGAAATCTTCCCCTTCCCACTCTTGCCTGAACGGGTAGAGGAACAAGATCATGCAAGCGATCACAGCAACCATCATCGGCGTGTTGGGCACCGGGTTCATCTCGGTGTTCTTGTACTCCATGCGCATGATGAGCGCGAGGTTTGATCGGATCGACGACCGGTTCGACCGGATCGACGACCGGTTCGACCGGATCGACGACCGGTTCGACCGGTTCGAAGACAAGGTCGCCGGCCAGTTCGGCGAGGTTCATGGCCGAATCGACGGTATTTATGGCCTCATTGATGGCGTCAATGGCCGCATCGACGGCCTTCGCAGTGAGTTGCATCGCGAACTCGGCGGCATTCGCGAAGAGATGCATAAGGGGTTCAAAGAGCACGGAGAACGACTTGCTCGCATCGAAGCTCACCTCGAGATTGATCCCCCCGCCGAAGCCGCCTAACTGATCGCCCGGTTCTGAATTACTAGGCGAGGCCGAAGCCGGTGAAGTCGCCGGTCATGTCGGGTGGGCCGTAGTAGATGCGGTTGAGGGCGCGGCGGGCGAACTTCCACTGGCCGTTTTCCAGACAGTGCTCGTCGTCGTAATAGCCGTACATGGTCATGGGGTCTTCGCCTAGGCGCTCGAAGTGCTCGATCACCACTAGGGCAGAGCGGCGTGAAGGATCCGCTCGTAGTCGGCTTCTTCGGTCGGGAACGTCTCGACCAACCGACCTCGGCTCATAACGTGGATCTCATCGGCCACCGCCAGCAACTCCTCGAACTCTGATGACGCCACGACAACACCGAATCCGTGTTCCTGCACCAACCGGCGAATGAGAGCAAGGATCTCTGCCTTGGCCGAGACATCGATCCCTTGTGTGGGCTCATCGAGCAAGAGGACGTCCGGTTTCGAGACGAGGGCTCGTGCTAGTGCAAGTTTCTGCTGATTGCCGCCACTGAGGTTGCCGGCGAGGATCTCTGTGTTGGATGGGCGGATTCCAAACGCTTCGACATGCTCACGGGCCAATTGCCGCTCTTGTCTGATTCGGCGCATACCACTGCGGCTCGCCCTGGAGTGGATGGGGAGTGTGAGATTGGCTCGAACCGACAGCTGCGAGACGATGGCCGACGCGCGGCGGTCAGCCGGAACGAGGACGACCCCAGCGCGGTATGCGCCTCTGATCATGCCAGGGTGGAGGGCATGACCGCGTACGGCGACAAGACCGCGGTCGTACCCGTCTACACCGGCGATGGCGCGCAGAAGGTGGCCGTGTCCTGATCCTTGAACTCCAGCCACACCAACGATTTGCCCTGAATGCAAACGAAGCGAGACGTCGGCGAGATTGGGCTCTCGCGTCAGTCCGTCAACTTCAAGCAGAGGCCTTCCATTGGTCGCTTCCACCGAAGAGGAGCGGAAGGTGCCCGAAGGAGGACCGTCTCGATCAGTGAGCCTGCCGGTCTTGGTCATGAGGGCGACGATCTTGTCCTTGTCGAGTTCTGCCCGGGGGAACGTACCCACCGCACAGCCATCGCGCAGAACGGTGATCCGGTCGGCAATACCGAGAACCTCGGTCAGCCGGTGGCTGACAAAGATGATCGCCTTCTGCTGGTCGCGCAGTAGTCGTAGCCGGTCCAGCATCGCCGCTGCGTCGTTCTCGGACAAGGCTGCGTTGGGCTCGTCGAGGACGATGACGTCGCCGGGATGCAAGAGTGTCCTAGAGATCTGTGCGAGCCGAAGCTCCGGGATGCTGAGCTGACCTGACAGTGCCGACTCGTTGAATGCCGCGCCGCAACGGTCCAGCGCATCCCTGGTTTGCTCCCGCTCCTTGGAGGAGAGCTTCCCCTTTCGGTCGAACGGCCCTTCGAAGCCCAAGAGCATGTTGCGCCCGACACTGAAATCCGGCACCGCCTGCACTTCTTGGGGGACGTGGCTGATTCCCCGTCGCTGGGCGTCTCGGGGGCCGTGGAACACCACATCTGAATCGTCGAGCAAGATGCGGCCAGAATCGGGTTGTATCAGCCCAGCCAGGATCTTCACCAAGGTCGACTTGCCCGCACCGTTCTCGCCTAGGAGCGCGTGAACCTCGCCTCGTTGCACATCGAAACTGACATTGTCGAGTGCCTTCACTCCTGGAAATGACTTGTTTATCCCGTCCAAGCGCGCCGCGGGTAAGTCGTCGGGTAGTTCCAGCCCGCTGAGTGCTGCGCTCAGATCAGGTTCAGATTCGGAGTCAGGCGGAGTCATCGCTCGCCGTGTCTGTCTTTGAGGTCTGGCCGGCAAGCCTCCGGGATTGTCCATCGAATCCGATGAAGAGTCGCTTCAGCGTCGGCAGGAGATCGGAGAATTGGCGGAAGCTTCCTCCCCGTATCTGGCTGATCAAAACTGCGACCACGAGGGCGATGCCGATCGCCATCTGCTGCTGGAAGGTACCGACACCAGTCACGGCAAGCCCCACAGTCAGGCATGTCATCAGAGCAACCCCGAGAAAGACCCCGCTTAATCGGCCTTTGCCCCCGCCGATGACTGCACCGCCGATAACCGCTGCGGCAATTGATCGCAATTCGAAACCGGCACCGAGCCCGGTCTGGCCAACCGATACTCGGGCGGTGAGCATGATCCCGCCTGCACCGGCGAGCATGCCGGTGATCATGTAGGTAATGGTCTCGTAGCGGGCCACGGGAATCCCGGCCAGCCGACATGTCTCGCGGCTGCCGCCAATGGCGTACACATAGAGGCCGATGCGCGTTCTTCCGGTGAACGCAACTGCCAACAGCAGGATGATGATGCCGATCCCGATCGTCGAGGGCATGAAGCCCCAGTCGCGGCCACCGAACCACTTGAGGGTGGGATCGTTCGCGATAACTGAGGCTCCGTTGCTTCGCACGCCGCCGTAGCCGGTCAAAAAGGTCAGCATCGCCATGGTTACGACGAACGGACTCACACGCAGCTTGGCGATCAGGATCCCGTTGACGAGCCCAATAGCGGCACCGGTGAGAAGCCCGATGACCATGGCCGCCGCCACCCCGTGGTCTGCCATCGCTTGGGCAGTGACGATGCTGGTGAAGCCCATGTTGGCCCCAACAGACAGGTCGAACCCGCCGACGGTTATGGCGAACATCTGGCCGATTGCCACCACGAGGAGCACGCCTGCCTGGCGTGAGATGTTCTGAACGTTGGCTGTAGTTGGGTAGATCGACGGCTCAAGGAGCGAGAAAATGGCGATCATCGCGGCGAGCCCAGCCAGAAGCTGGAGCTCGGTTGAATACTTGAAAACCCAGTCTCTGATGGAGAGCCGGTAACTCCTGGCCGTAAACGAGGTGTGAGCAGCCAACGATTCTTCGGTCACAGAAGCCCCCTCAAGAGCATAGTTCTATTCCACTACTGCTCTTCGGCCTGTTAGAAGGCAGCCGCGAGGCCGCCTCCTAACTCGTTGGCATCAGCCGTCCAACCCTGCCCAAGATTCGGGCGGGCGTGCTTTCGCCCCTGTCAAATAGGGGTTCTTCTCCACCCATTCGTCGAGAGGATTCTCACTGCGGAACTTAGCGGCCAGATCGCCGAGTGTGCTGAAGGTTCGTCCGTCGCCCTCCATATAGTCGATCAGCTCCTCGAGCATCTTGATACGCGACCCGCGTCCGATGAACTGTGGGTGGCAGGTGAGAACGTACATCCCACCCGGGCAGTTCTCGACCATGTAGTCGAACTCCCCCTGCCACAGCTCACGAACCTGTGAAGGCGTATTGGGACCCTGGTTCATACCCCAGACGTATTCAAACGGCGGGAAGTCGTCCAGTCCCCAACTGGGGGGAAGTTCCACGATGTCGATCGGTGTTCCGAACACGAAGGGTTCGTTCGCAGGGAATTCGTCACCCTCGCGCAAGTAGTAGGGGTAGAAGTCACTCGCCATGAACGTCGACGAATAGTTGAGCTCGAACTCTTTCATTAGATCCATGGTGTTGGGGCTGAAGTCCCATGCTGCGGTGCGACACCCGGTAGGACGAACACCCGCTGCGTAGTCGATAGCTTCGAAGCCCAGCTCGAAGTCTCGTCTCTCTTCTTCCAGGGAGAGTTTGGTGGGATTGCGGTGACTCCACCCGTGGTGTCCGATCTCGTGGCCCTTGTCCACGATCTCCTTGACGAGGTCCGGGTAGAGGTGGGCCGAGTGCCCCGGGCAGAAGAAAGTGCAGGGAATGTCCCGATCTTCCAGGACTTTGAGAACACGCTTCAGCCCTGGAACGGCGAATTCCCCCCGAGAGCACATGCTGGGTGTCTCAGCTCCAAATGAGCCTAGCCAGAGGCAGATTGCATCGAAATCGAAGGTCAGGCAGATCGTGTGATCTTTGTTAGTCATCTATTTCTCCTTGCTGGGCGTTGCTACAGGGAACTTAGCTGACCTCAGCCTGCCATCCGGCGGGGATCAGCTCGATCTGGACCCAATCCTCGTTGACGTTGGACGGGTCGACGACGGGGAAGGGCACGCAGTTGATGCGAGGCACGTCGTCTCCGTTCAGCACCGAAACCGCAGTTCCGAGACCGATGTAGCCCATCCAGTACGGACTCACGAGGAAGAGGGCATCAGCGCTGCCGTCGTCGATCCAAGGCGCTGAGAAATTGGTGAAATCGGACGCGATGTAGGGGACGTCCTGGTATTCCTCAGGAATGGAGGGAGGCAGCAGCAATGCGAAGTGGGCCGCATAGATCCAGTCGATCTCCGGGTTTCCGGTAACCACGTTCAAGAAGTCGGCGAGACCTTCCTCGGGATCGACCAACTGGTTGGGCGCAGCGATGATCTCGAGATTCGGATGGGCTTCTTCTACCCGGTCTCTGAAGCCTTCGGCCCGCTTGCGTGACCAGGTGGCGTTGGCGGGTCCCGCCATCACGACACCCTTCCCGCCTTCGGGAACCAGTTCGGCGATGGCATCGGCGCCTGCTTTGCCGAACAGGTAGTCGTCCTGCATGATCATGAAGACCCTGCCGTCGGGAACCTCTGTCGAGACGTTTACGATGGGCACGCCCGCGTCGGTTGCCGCATCCACAATCGCAACCGAGCCAGCCGTGTCCACGGGAGCGAGAATGATGGCATCGGGGTTGCGCTGGAGAATGTTCTCCGCGTCAGCGAGCTGATCGGCAGGACCCGTATAGCCCACACCCGCCGTATGCCGGACCGCGACGGTCCCGCCGCCGGCTGCCGAGACGTCAGCTGCCGCTTGCTCCGCGCCGTAGGCCATGGCCTGGTAGTACTCGGCGGCCAGGCTCACTTGCATGAAGTCGATCTCGTAGGAAGCGTCTGCTGCGGGTGGGGCATACGCCAGGAGATCGTCGGTCGTGGAGTTCACATCGCAATCCAGTGGAGTCCTGAAGTACTCATCGTTGATCTCTACCGGCTCGGGGGCGCTCTCAGGAGTGGGTGCAGGAGTAGAGGCGGCAGTCGGCGCAGGGGTAGAGGCGGCAGTCGGCTCGGGGGCCGAAGTCTCTCCTGAGTCGTCGTCATTCCCGCACGCTGATGCAACCAGTACGAGTGCCGCAATAATGCCCAAGACCGCCCACAACTTCATCCGTCGCATATCGGTTCCTACTTTCCGGTCAGAGCGCACCGCTCCTGATGAGCGGTCCAACTGAGATCGAATATTATAGCATAATTCAGGCTAATCAAGCCCGTGGGTCTCGTCAAGACCCCTGAGAGCCCTCTGCAAAGTGAATATTATAGCATAATCTAGGAATATCGATGGTCCCGTAGCCATCCATCCGTGAATGGAGACTCCTGATGCTGTTAGCCAACCGCCGCGGCGGATATCACTTCCTCATGGGAATCGACCCCTACTCCTGTGGCGTCGTTGCCGACCCTGGCTACGAAGTGGTCCACGCGACCATGCGAGCTCCGCTGCCCTGGAGGGAAGGCTTTGAGAAGATCGACTCCCATCTTCGGGAGATCGGTCGACCCCGTCATGCCCTCTGCGGGGTTGAGCTTCGGTCGCCTACGCCCTACAGCATGGAGGGATTCATCGAATTCAACGTGGGCTACTGCGATTTGGTCCAATCATGGGATCTCTATGTGGGCGACCTCAATCCTGTCGCTCGGACAAACGTGGCTCCGGCTGATTCTCCCCCTGCTGGCCCTGTTTTGCACGGCTTCTCCTACACGGCCCCCGAAATGCAGGACGCCCCGATGACATTCGTCGTCGCTGGTGCCGCGGAGTTGCGCGAGGCAGCCCTGGACGAGGACGACATCATCCGAAGAGGGGAGTCCGGGCCCGACGCCCTGCGGGAGAAGGCCGGCCATGTGATCGGGATCATGGAGTCACGCCTTCATGGTCTAGGTGCTAGTTGGGAACTGGTCACTGCGATTGACGTGTACACCGTGTTCTTGCTGGAGGGGTTGCTAGAGGACTCAGTTCTGCCGAAGATAGGAGTGGCGGGACGCCACGGGCTTTGCTGGAGCCGGGCGAGACCGCCAGTTCTCGGGCTTGATTTCGAGATGGACATGCGCGGCGTGCGGTCCGAAGTCAAGTTGTAGCCGGCGGGAAGGACTACCCGTGAAACTGATTCGAGTCGGTGCTGAAAGCCAAGAAAGCCCTGCTGTTGTTGACCCCAAAGACGGGTCGGTTTTGAGCGCGGAACCTATAACCCCAGACTATGACGCCGACTTCTTTGCAAGCGACGGTCTCGACCGCCTGAGGAAGGCACTGGACGCCGGAATCCTCCCGTCGCTCCAGTCGGGCAACTCGCGCC
Organism: Acidimicrobiales bacterium; assembly: GCA_965208505.1. Lineage (GTDB taxonomy): Bacteria > Actinomycetota > Acidimicrobiia > Acidimicrobiales > Bin134 > Poriferisocius. The sequence goes on along the minus strand of OZ242339.1, from coordinate 2,812,032 downwards.
TCGGGCCCCCCATCAAACGGCCCGGCAAGATCATCGGCATAGGCCTCAATTACCGAGATCACGCCGTGGAATCGAACATGCCGATCCCCGATGAGCCGATTCTGTTCATGAAGGCACCCAACACCGTCATCGGCCCATTTGACGATGTGCGTATTCCGCCCGGATCGGCCAAGACCGACTGGGAGGTTGAACTCGGCGTCATTATCGGTCAGCAGGCAAGCTACATGCGGACTCCGACGGAGGCGCTCTCCTACGTTGCTGGGTACACCATTTCCAACGATCTCTCCGAACGCGAGTATCAACTGGAGCGCGATGGCCAGTGGGACAAGGGGAAGTCCTGCGACACCTTCAACCCCCTTGGCCCCTGGCTCGTGACGAGCGACGAGATTCCCGACCCGCAAGCGCTGAACTTATGGCTCAACATCGACGGTCGCCGCGAGCAGACTGGTCACACCTCCGACATGATCTTCTCCGTCGAGTACATCGTCTGGTTTGTGAGCCAGTTCATGGTTCTTGAACCGGGCGACCTGATAAACACCGGAACGCCAGCTGGGGTTGGACTCAGCAAGACGCCACCCCGCTACCTACAGCCTGGCCATGAATTGCATCTCGGAATTGACGCGCTGGGCGAGCAAAGGACGAAGACGATCGCAACCCCTGGCTAGCCACGTGGTCGCGTGGCCTTGTCACCAGGCTATGAGGCTGCCGCCACCCCGCTGCGATCCTCGCGGCCCACGAAGCTTGCCGCCTCAACTGCACCCCTGATCAATTCAACCGTGGATGCAAGATGGCAGCGCAAGGCTTCTGCGGCCGCGGAATGGTCGCCATTGCTAAGGGAATCCACTATCAACCTGTGCTCGTCACTCGCTGCATCATGTCGGTAGTGAAGCGACAGCCGCTGATAGCGGGCGGAATGCAGCCAGAGTTGGTCAATCAGCTTGAGTCGTCGAGGGGAACCAGCCAATTCATAGATCGCAAAGTGAAATTCGCGGTTCAGGGTGACAACCGCCGCGTGGTCGCCCTTGGCATGGCGCTCTTGGGCTTCACCGAGATTGTTCAAGAGCACGTCGATCTTTTTCTCATCGCAGCTCGATGCCCGTCTCACCGCTTCACATTCGAGTTCTGTGCGGATGCTGTAAAGGTCGTCGAGGTCTTCTACCGACATTGACGACACCCATGCGCCACGGTTGTGGAACACAGTGACGAATCCTTCGGACTCGAGAATTCGAAACGCCTCGCGCACTGGAATGAAGCTCGTGCCGCACTTCTCAGCGATCACCTTCGGTTGAAGCTTCGACTCTGGCTGATATGTGCCGTCGATAATGCCCTCGCGGAGGTGGCGCACTACGAGTTCCACTGTGCTATCGGGGTCATGCATCGGATTGAACCATAATCGGCGAGTTCGGCGACCAAATATTATATCATTTGGCTAGGAACTTTCACGGTTTGCTCCGCAGACGACCCCGGCGAGGCACCCCAATCCGCTGGTTGCAGCCAAGGGCTGCAACCCATGGCGTAGGGCTCAAAGAGTATAGAGGCCGAAGCCGGTGAATTCGCCGGACATGTCGGGGGGGCCGTAGTAGATGCGGTTGAGGGCTCGGCGGGCGAACTTCCACTGGCCCTCTTCTTGGCAGTACTCATCGTCGTAATAGCCGTACATGGTCATTGGGTCTTCGCCGGGGCGCTTGAAGTGCTCGATGACGTACCAGCGCCCGGTGCCGGTGCCCGCTCCTTCATCGAGGTCGGCCCAGCCGTTGAGGTAGGCGTGGATCACCCCATCGAGCCGGGCCAGCATGCCCTGCCAGGATGTTGAGATCTCGTCCCGCCCGGTCTTGGTCATCGGGCCCATTTCCCACACTGCGTCGGTGGCCCAGGTCGATGCCCACTGTTCGGCGTCGAAGCGGCACACACCGTCGGAGTAGCGGGCCAACAGGGTGCGAATCTCTTCTGACATGGCACCTCAGGGTAGTGGCACGTAGCGCCAGCCGATGATCTTGTCGTAGTCCATGGTGCCGTCGGGGAAGACGGTGAAGTTCTTCCGCTGTTCCTCCAGCGCCGGTTTGGCTTCGGCATACGGGGTGCCCACCTCGTACATGACGAGGTGCTGAAACGGCATCCCGTTGGGACCGCTTTCACCGTGGTCGACGGCCCATTGGGGGGTGAGGATGTTGTCGGCGGCCCAATAGCGCCTCCCGGTGAGGAAGCCAGGAGTCGCCATGACTTCCTGATAGTGGATGGTGTACCAGTGCTCAAACCACTCAAGGTTGCCCGTGGTGGGGTTGGCCATCGAGATCCCGAGGTGGTCAACCTCATCAGGGGTGGCGGCCCCTATCTGGGGACCGGTCTGGGTGAAGGCCCAGCTGGCCACGGTGTCGTGGTCGAGACTGTCGCCGGCCCGCATGGAATAGTCGTCTTTGGTTGCGATCGCCTGGATAACCGAGGGCAGGTGGCCTTCGATCTCATATACCGCCAAGAACTCGAACGGCATCGCCAGATCGGCCCGGTCGGCGTGGGTGCGCACCCACTCGGGTGTCAGCAGGTCGGCATCGGGGCTCATGCGGTAGCGTCGCCCGCTGACCACCCCCTCGCACGACGCAACCTCGTGGGTATGGATGTCGTGCCACTGGTGATACAGGGCCTCCTGACCGATCACCGGGTTGGTAAATGTCAACAGCACATGGCGGTCGGAGTCGTTCACAGATCACCACGGTACGCTGATCGCAGATGGTCTTCTGGGTATCAGCGCTGGTGATCGCCGGGATGATGCTGGCGGTGTGGGCTATCAGCGTGGCGGTTCGAGACGCCAGCATCGTCGACATCTTCTGGGGCTTTGGCTTCGTGGTGGTGGCCTGGGTGAGCTGGCTGGTCACCGACGGGCACGATGTGAGGGCCGCACTGCTGGTGTTCATGGCCACCGCTTGGGGGTTGCGGCTTGCCATCTACCTGGGGATTCGCAATATCGGCAAGGGAGAGGACTACCGCTACCAGGCCATGCGCCGCCGGGCCGGTGACCGATTCTGGATCACCAGCCTAGGCCGGGTTTTCGGATTGCAAGGTGCGGTGATGTGGGTGGTATCGCTTCCCCTCCAAATCGGCATCAGCGAGGCCGATAGGGGCTGGACCCCGCTGTGGGTAATCGGGGCAGTGGTGTTCGTGGTCGGCTATGGGTTCGAGGCCGTCGGCGACTGGCAGCTCGCCCGGTTCAAGGCCGACCCGGCCAACGGCGGGAAAGTGATGGATCGAGGTCTGTGGCGCTATACCCGCCACCCCAACTACTTTGGCGACGCCACCGCGTGGTGGGGTGTCGGTCTAGTAGCCGCCTCCACTCTCATCGGAATCGTGGGGCTGATTGGCCCGGCCGTCATTACCTGGCTGTTGCTCCGAGTGTCGGGGGTGCCGATGCTGGAGCGCGGCTTGAAGAGGAACCGCCCGGGCTACGCCGAATACATTCTGCGAACCAGCCCCTTCTTCCCCCGCCGTCCCAAATCTGCGTGATCACGGGAACCTGACACGAGTTCTTCACCGTCTATGTGAGGCTCAGGAGAACGGTTGGCCGGAGTCCCAGAATCCCAGGGCGCGCATCTCGTCGTGCAGGCGGTTTGCTTTCTCGCGTGAAATGTGTGCTTCGGCGGCGGCACGAAAGAGGAGTTTTCGAAAGCGTTCACAGGAGTAGTTGCGGCCACCGTTCCGACCCCACTTTCGACCGGATCGTCCAACAGGCCTCCCCTTAGGCCGTACTGGGTGCTAATGCAGAAAATAGCACTACAGACATGTCATTAGATGATGCTCTGCGAGTTAGCCCTGTCTTGTCGACGATGTAAACGGGTAAGCTAACCGGCATGTCGCGGAATCGGTGGCCCAGAGGGAGCAGACGGGGCGGGCAATTTGCTCCCAAACCGCGTACAGGTGCGGCCACCGCACCGGTGGGCCATCCCATCGACCTGACAAGGCAAGTTGACGAGGACGCGATAACAAGCAGTTCTGACGGCGCGGGCGATTGCCGGGCTTGGATGGAAATCTCCGATTCAAAGCGGCAAGCCCTCATGAAAGAGGCCGATGTGTATCTAGCCGGGCTAATCGAGGAGTTTGGCGAGCCATCGTCCGAGCAAATGGCTCGCGCCGAGAACTTGGTAGAGAGCATCAGAAACGCGGCAGTTGCAAATTCCAGCACATGACGCGGCTGATACTTGATTCTGGGGCGATCGACCGGTTTGCGCGTCCGCACCCTGAAGCTCCCGCAAACTTCGCAGAACTCAAGAACAGCGAATTCTGGCCACCTCTGGTACATACAGTCGTACTTGCAGAATGTTTGACGGGTCGCCAACAAAACGATGCCCGCACTAACCGCTTCATCAAGACCTGCGAACTATTCGAAGACCTGCCGGAGGAAATTGGAAGACGCGCCGCTGAGCTTCGGACCCAAGCGGGACAGGGCTCGGTAGTCGATGCACTCCTGGTTGCGCTGGCAGAGCCCGACGGCATAGTGCTAACCGATGACAACAATGACATCGAGGCGCTGGCATCACACACGCGAGGCGTCAAGGTTGTTTCAACTATGCCCTCCAAAACGCGACCAACCCGCAGAGCCAGGTCACGCAAAAGGCACCGGTAACCCAATCGGATGACCACTACCTACTCACCGAGTTGGCGAGGGCCTTCTGCCACACTCTGAGGATTACGATGCCTGAATGAGCCTCCCCCCGACCCCCTTCACCTCGCTGGCCGGCACTCAGTAAGCGAGTCCGCTCAGCTCGAGTACTGCACCCCCGGCAATACACAAAGCATCTCGAAGAGCAGGTTGGCGGCGGTTAGGGCGGTGGCGCCGGTGGGGTCGTAGATGGGGGAAACTTCTACTAGGTCGCAGCCGACGAGGTCTAAGCCTCGACAGCCTCGGATGATCTCTAGCGCTTGGGGGGCGGTGAGGCCGCCGATTTCGGGGGTGCCGGTGCCGGGGGCGAAGGCGGGGTCGAGGGCGTCGATGTCGAAGCTCATGTACACCGGCCCGCCGCCCACCTTCTCGCGTACCTCTTCCATAAGCGGGGCCAGCGAGCGGTTCCAGCATTCCTCTACTTGCACCACCCGGAAGCCCTGCTCCCGCGACCAGTCGAAGTCGTCAGCGGCGTAGCCGGTGCCCCGAGCGCCGATCTGCGCTACCCGGCGGGTGTCGAGCAGCCCTTCTTCCACGGCACGGCGAAACGGTGTGCCGTGGGCGATGGTCTCGCCGAACATGTGGTCGTTGATGTCGGTGTGGGCGTCCACATGGATCAGCCCCAGCGGGCCGTGCTTGCGCCGCATGGCCCGCATGATGGGCAGGGCGATGGTGTGGTCGCCCCCCATCGTCGCCGCGACCACGTCGAGGGCGAGCAGATCGTCGTAGAAGCCCTCTATGCGGGCCACTGCGTCGGCCAGGTTGTAGGGGTTGGTGGCCACATCGCCGACGTCGTCGATGCGCAGGCTGTCGAAGGGCGCCGCCCTGGTGGCCATGTTGTAGGGGCGTACCAGCACCGACTCGTTGCGAATACCCCTCGGGCCGAAGCGGGCCCCCGGCCGGTTGGACGTGCCGATGTCGATCGGCACGCCCACGACGGCGACATCGAGGTCGGCCGCCGCCGCCCGGCCGGGTAGCCGCATGAAGGTGGCGATGCCCGCGAAACGGGGCATCTCATTGCCCCCGAGGGGTTGAGGCATGTCGGCCACCTTAGATCCCTAGCGGACTGATGCGATCAGCCCTTGGCCTCGATGAAGGCGTCGGAGAACTTCACCTCGAAGTCGCCAGTGTCCTGGATCTCCTCCAGGATCGCCACCGGGGCCACCCCAGGCGTGCTGAGGAAGTCCTGGAGGTCTTCATCGAGCCCGCCGAACGCGGCCGCATTGGGAGTGGAGTAGTAGTTCCAGTTCGACAAGGCGGCGCCCTGCTCGGCGGTGAGCAGCCAGTTGATGAAGGTGTGGGCCGTACACGGGCTGCCGGCGTCGAACGGGATTGCCATGTTGTCGATCCAGCGGGTGCCGCCCTCGTCGGGCACGAAGTACACGTACTGCGACGGATCGTCGGTCTCCAGGAACTGGGTGAACATGTCGCCCGAGTAGCCGTGGGCGATCACCGTCTCACCAGTGGTGAGGAACTCGTCGGCCGAGTCGGTGTTGAACGCCGCCAGTCGGCCGCGGGCGCTGGCCACCAGATCGGTGGCCTGTTGCAAGGCGTCCTCGTCGGTGGAGTTCAGCGAGTAGCCCAGGTACTTGAGGGCTGCGCCGATCGTCTCCCGAGGATCGTTCAGCAGCGAGATCGAGCCGCTGAACTGATCAGCGAGGGCCGGATCGAAGATCAGTCCCCAAGTGCGGGGGAAGTTGGTGCCCAACGCGGCGGTGTCCACCGCGATGCCGGTGGTGCCCCACTGGTAGGGAACCGAATAATCGCCCGCTGGGTCGTAGATCAGGTTCCGGAAGTCGTCTGAGACATTGGCGATGTTGGGGATGGCGTCCTTGTTGAGCGGCTGGACGGTCCCGCCGGCAATCAGGATGGCCACCATGTAGTCCGACGGCACGATCAGGTCGTAGCCCGAGTTGCCGGCGGCCACAATCGGCTGCATGGCCTCGTTGGAGTCGTAGACGTCCATGGTCACGCTCACGTCGTACTCATCGGAGAAAGCGGCGAGCTGCTCCTCGTCGATGTACTCGGCCCAGTTGTAGATGTTGAGATTGCCGTCGGTCTCGTTCACCTCGCAGTCGGCGATTGCACTTCCTTCATCGTCGTCGTTGCCGCAGGCGGCGGCCACCAGCGCAAAGGCCAGTAGCACGCCAAGCAGTCCAGACAGTTTTCGGCCAGGAAATTGTGTGGTTGTCATTGGTGTATCCCCTCTTTTATTTGGGTGTTGGTTGTGGGTTTGGCGGACACGGCTTGCCGGGCGGCGCGCAGCGATGGGCCCCCGCTGCGGCCGCTGAACTGCTGAAAGGCCAGCGACAGGACCACCAGGAATATCGATGCGGCCAGCATAAGCACCGAGGTGGCGTTGATGAGAGGTGTGACCCCCCGGCGGATGAGGCCGAACACGAACACCGGGAGGGTGGTGGCCCCCGGGCCGGCGGCGAACTGGGTGATGACCACGTCGTCGAGCGACAGGGTGAGTGCCAGCAAGGCCCCGCCCGCCACGCCGGGCACGATCTGGGGGAAGGTCACGTAGCGGAACGTCTTCCACCGGGTGGCGTAGAGATCGAGGGCGGCCTCCTCCAGCACCTCGCTCATACCCGCAAGGCGGGCCCGCACCACCACCGACACGAAGCTGATGTTGAAGGCGATATGGCTGATGGTGATGGAGCCCAGTCCCTTCTGGACATCCCAGCCGAATACCGAGTCGAGAATCTCAAAGAACTCAGAGAAGAACAACAGCATCATCACCGCCATGGTCACGTCGGGGATGATGATGGGGAGATAGAGCAGGGCGTCGAACACCTTGCGGCCCCGGAACTTGAAGCGCTCCAGGGCCAATGCGGCCAGCGTGCCCAGCACCACCGAGATGACCGTGGAGAGCAGGGCCACCCGGACCGACACCCACACCGCGTTCTGGAGCTGGGTGTGCTCGACGAAGCCCTGGTACCACTCCAGCGTGAAACCGCCCCACCGGCCCACGTTGCGGTCGGCGCTGAAGGAGAACACGATCAGCACGAAGATGGGGGCGAAGAAGAACAGGTAGACCAGCCACGAGTGGGCCGTAAGCGCAATCTTGGTGGAACCCCGCGGCTGGACAGAGCTGCTCATAGGTTCCTGCCCCCGGTTCGGAAGTACACCAGGGTGGCCACCAGCATGACGGCCATCAGCACGAACGAGAGCGACGCCCCCACCGGCCAATTCCTCGCCGTCAGGAACTGGGTGACGATGTAGGAGCCGAGCAGGGTGGTCTTGGCCCCGCCCAGGATCTCCGGGGTCACATAGGCGCCCAGGCTGGGAACGAAAACCAGGATCGACCCGGCGATCACCCCCGGCATAGACAGCGGGAGCAGTACCCGCCGAAACGCCTGGAATCCCGAGGCGTAGAGGTCGCGGCTGGCCTCGACCAGGCTGAGGTCGATCCGCTCGATCGACGCGTACAGGGGCAGCACCATGAACGGCAAGAACCCGTAGACCAGCCCGATCACCACCGCGGAGGTGGTGAACAGAAGCTCTCGCTCGCCCAGGCCGAGGGCTTCGGAGATATTGGTGAACAACCCGTCGTTGCCCAAAAGGACGCGCCACGCGTAGTTGCGGACCAAGAAGTTGGTCCAGAACGGGATCATCACGAAAACGAGCATCAGGTTGCGGATCAGGGGGGTGCGGGTGGCGATGAAGTAGGCAAACGGGTAGGCCACCACCAAACAGATCAGCGTGGTGAGGATGGCCAGCCACAGCGACCGGAACAAGATGTCCCGCACGATGGGCTCGCCCAGCTTGCGATAGGCGCTGAGATTCCAGCCTGAGAGATCGGTCCCGCCGAACCGGTTCCGGGTGGCGAACGAGTAGATCATCACGATCCCCAGCGGGACGGCGAAGAACAGCACCAGGTAGGCGTAGGCCGGGAGCGACAGGAGGAACCCTCGCCGGGAAGCGGCCCGCTCGGCGGCTTTTTCGAACTCGGGAGTGGCGACGGCCGCTTCCTCTAGCGCCTTGGGCCGGTCGGCGACCATCGTCATGACCGCACCACCGAGATGGCGTCGAGTGTCCACGACACCGCTACTTCTTGGCCGACATGGGGCCGATAGCCGCCGGGCTGGTTCTCACGGCGGATCTCCAACTGCGCCCAGTCGAGCGCCACCGTGTACACCAGCGCGTTGCCCAGGTAGGTCACGCTCTCCAAGCGGCCGACCACCGATTGATGATCAGCGGGCACCTCTTCGGGCGGCTGCATCTCGGCCCGCTCCGGTCGCAGGCACACCGCCACCCGGGTGCCGACGGGAAGATCCGACTTGCCGGGGATGTGGACCCCGTTGGCCAGACACACCGTGTCGTTGGACACCACGGTGGCATCGAGCAGGTTGGTCTGGCCGATGAAGTTGGCCACGAAGCGGTTCACCGGGTGCTCGTAGATCTCCGCTGGAGTGCCGACTTGGAGGAGTTTGCCCTCGCTCATCACCCCGATCCGGTCGGCCATGGTCAGGGCCTCTTCTTGATCATGGGTGACGAACACGAAGGTGATGCCCACCTCTCGTTGCAGCGCCTTGAGCTCGCCCTGCATCTCCTGGCGCAGCTTGAGATCGAGGGCGCCCAGCGGTTCGTCCAACAGCAGCACCTTGGGCCGGTTGACCAGAGCACGGGCCAGCGCGACCCGCTGGCGCTGGCCTCCGGAAAGCTGCTGTGACCGGCGCTGCTCCAGGCCTTCGAGGCGGACCAAGCTGATGGCCTCCTGCACCCGGCCGGCGATCTCATTCTTGGGGATTCGCTGCATCTTGAGCCCGAAGGCCACGTTGGCCTCCACCGTCATGTGGGGGAACAGGGCGTAGTCCTGGAAGACGGTGTTGACTGGTCGCTTATTGGGGGGCAAGGTGCCGACTTCGTCGCCGAAGATCTTGAGGCTGCCCTCGGTGGGGAATTCCAGTCCTGCCACCATGCGCAGGGTGGTGGTCTTGCCGCATCCCGACGGCCCGAGCAGGGCGAAGAACTCTCCGTCGGCAATCTCGAGGTCCACGTTGTCGACCGCGACCACATCGCCAAAGCGCTTGGTGATGGCCGTGAGCGTTACCGCTGCGGTCGCGTCGTTCACCGGGTGATCCCCCCGCCGCCCATCAGCCAGTGCCCCAGTTGTAGGTCTGCTTGACCAGCCTCAAATAGTGCAGCGTCTCGATGTCGATGACCCCGGGAATGGCCCGCACCCGGTCATTTACCACCGAGATGAACGCCTCGCTGTCGGCGCACACGATCTCGGCAATGACGTCGAACCGCCCGGCCACGATCACCACGTACTCTGCCTCGTTGATCTCGGCGAGAGCTTCAGCGACGCTTCGGGCATCGCCCGAAACGTTGATGCCGATCCAAGCCTGGTAGCCCACTCCCAGCCCCACCGGGTCGGTCACCGCCACGACCTGGACCACTCCCCGCTCCATCAGCCGGTTGGCCCGCTGGCGGGTGGCGGCCTGGGAAAGCCCGACCAGCGGTGCGATCTGGGCGTAGGGCTTGCGGCCGTCGTTTTGCAGCTCGCGGATGATGGCCTTGTCGATCTCGTCGATGTCGAACACGGCAGCCATCGCTCAACCTAGAAGAAGGCCTGGGCTTCGGTGAGCACTTTGCGCAGCGTTTGATTGATGCGGTCGAACTCGTCGGGGCCGGCGATGAGGGGCGGTGAGAGCTGGATGACCGGCTCACCTCGGTCGTCGGCCCGGCAGATCAAGCCCAAATCGAGGAGGCGGTTGGTGAGAAAGCCCCGCAGCAGCGATTCGGCTTCTTCCTCGGAGAACGACTCTTTGGTGTCGCGGTCTTTCACCAGCTCGATCCCGTAGAAGTAGCCCATGCCCCGAACCTCCCCGACGATCGGGAGGTCGCACAGGTCGTCAAGGGAGGCCCGAAAGGCGTCCTCGTTGGCCATCACATGGTCGACCAGCTGTTCCTTTTCGAAGATGTCGAGGTTGGCCATTGCTACTGCACAGCTCACCGGGTGTCCGGCGAACGTGAAGCCGTGCAAGAACGACTCGTCGGTGCCCACGAATGGCTCGGCCAACCGGTCGCTGGCGATCATGGCCCCCATCGGCGCATAGCCCGATGTCAGTCCCTTGGCGCAGGTGATGATGTCGGGCAGATAGTTGAGCCGCTCGGAGCCGAACATGCTGCCGAGACGGCCGAATGCGCAGATCACCTCGTCGGACACCAGCAGGATCCCGTATCGGTCGCAGATGTCGCGTACCCGGGTGAAGTAGCCGTCGGGCGGTACGAAGCACCCGCCGGCGTTCTGCACCGGCTCCACGAACACGGCGGCCACCGACTCGGGGCCGGCCCGCAATATGGCCTGCTCGATGTCGTCGGCGCAGGCCAGCGTGCATGCAGGGCAGTCGGCGCACAGCTTGCACCGGTATCGGTTGGTGTTGGCCGCGTGGGAAACGCCGGGCACCAGCGGCTCGAAAGGCTCGCGCAACACTTCGAGGCCGGTGATCGACAGCGCTCCCATCGAAGTGCCGTGGTACGAGAGTTGTCGGCTGATCACCTTGTGCCGTTCAGGCTGGCCGATCACCCTGAAGTACTGGCGGGCCAGCTTCCATGCCGATTCGACCGACTCCGAACCTCCGCTGGTGAAGAACACCCGGTTCAAGTCGCCGGGAGCAATCGAGGCTATGCGGGCGGCCAGCTCCACCGCTCCGGGGTGGGCGTAGGTCCAGATGGGGAAGTAGCCGAGCTGCGACGCCTGCCGTCCGGCGGCCTCGGCCAGCTCGACCCGCCCGTGCCCCACCTGGGAGACGAACAGCCCGGCCAAACCGTCAAGGTATTGGTTGCCTTTGGTGTCCCAGACGTAGCAGCCGTCGCCCCGCTCCACGATGCGCATGCGGTCGACCGCGCTGCCGATGCTGCTGAAGTGACCCCACAAGTGGCGGTCGGCCAACGCAACCAACTCATCGTGGTGCATTGATGACGCCCCCCTGCTTCGAACGTTGATTACCGATTTAACACCAAAATGCCTACTTGTGCAACCAAATCGGTTGTCAAAGATAAATCTACAACTAGTTCTTGCCTAGAAAGGGGCTTGATTGTGCGGGTTTGGTGCTGCAATATGAGCGATACGTCTGACGTAACGGGGGCAGCGGGATCATGCTGAAGGACAACTACATCAACGGGGTATTCCAACCGGCGATCGAGGGGGTTACCGATCCGGTGGTGAATCCGGCTACCGGCAAGGTGATGGGCGAGGTGGCGTCGAGCTCGGCCGCCGATGTGGACGCCGCAGTCACCGCTGCCGCCGCCGCCTTCCCCGAATGGTCGGCCAAAACGCCTAGGGAGCGCAGCGAGATTCTCCACAAGGTGGCTGACATTGTGGAGGAGAACGTGGCCGAGCTGTCCGAGCTCGAGTGCGAGAACGTGGGCAAGCCGGTGTCGATCATCGAGTTCGAGATGGACCAGCTGTGCGACAACTGGAGGTTCTTCGCCTCCGCTGGACGCTTCTTGGATGGCAAGGCCGCTGGTGAATACCTTGAGGGTTACACCTCGATGGTGCGCCGCGACCCCATTGGGGTGGTGGGCTCGATAGCCCCTTGGAACTATCCGCTCTTTATGGCCACCTGGAAGCTCGGCCCTCCGCTGGCCGTCGGCAACACCGTGGTGTTGAAGCCGTCTGAGCTGACGCCCTATACCACGCTGAGGCTGGCCGAACTGCTCGATGATGTGCTCCCGCCCGGGGTTTTCAACGTGGTGTGCGGCCAGGGCCAATCTGCCGGAGTGCCGCTGGTGCAGCACCCCGATGTGGCCATGGTCTCGCTCACCGGGTCGGTGGCCGCGGGCAAGTCGGTGGCCCAGGAGGCGTCGGACTCCCTCAAGCGTGTGCACCTTGAGTTGGGCGGCAAGGCGCCGGTGATCGTGTTCGACGACGCCGACATCGAGGCGGTGGTGGCCAATCTGCGGGACAACAGCTTCTACAACACCGGCCAAGACTGCACCGCGCCGTGCCGGGTGATCGCCGGCGCCAAGGTACACGATGACTTTGTGGCCCGGCTCACCGATGCAGCCGGCTCCGTGGTGACCGGCGACCCCACCGTTGAAGACACTGAGATGGGTCCGTTGGTGTCCGGCGCCCAGATGGACCGGGTGTCAGGGTTCGTTGATCGGGCGGCCGAAGCCGGTGCGGAGATCACCATCGGTGGTTCCCCGCGCGACAGCGATGGCTATTTCTACGAGCCCTCGGTGGTGGTTGGGGTGGACCAGGCGTCGGAAATCGTGCAGCGGGAGGTGTTCGGCCCGGTCATCACCGTGCAGGCGGTCCCCGATGAGGAGACGGCGCTGGCCTGGGCCAACGACTGCGACTACGGGCTCGCCGCCAGCGTGTGGACCAACGACGTGGGCCGGGCCATGCGCATGGCCAAGGGTCTTCGGTTCGGCACAGTGTGGGTGAATGACCACATTCCGATCATCTCGGAGATGCCCCACGGTGGCTTCAAGCAGTCGGGCTACGGCAAGGACATGTCGCTGTACGCGCTCGACCACTACACCGAGCTCAAACACGTCATGGTGAAGCACTGAGCGACCAAGACTGGGCCGCACAAGCCCTGGCCGCGGCGCGCTCCGCGGTGTTCTGGTCGGATCGCGAAGATGCGCCGGCCGCGGCTGCGACGCTGGCGGGAACAATAGAAGCCGATTTGGTGGTGATCGGCGGCGGTTTCACCGGGCTTTGGGCTGCGCTCCAGGCCTTGGAGGACCAACCCGGTATAAGAGTGGCGGTGCTGGAAGCCGAGCAGTGTGGGTTTGGAGCCAGCTCCCGAAACGGCGGCTTCTGCGATTCTTCGCTCACCCACGGGCTGGCCAATGGGCTGAACCATTGGCCTGACGAGATTGAAACTCTGGTCCGGCTTGGCCGGGAGAACTTGGCTGGATTGGCTGCGACCCTAGAGCGTCACGGCATCGACGCCGACTTTCGACTCAGCCCCGAGATTGGGGTGGCCACCGAGCCCTGGCATCTGGAGGGATTAGCCGAAGGGATCGACCACTACCGGGCCGTCGGCGACGATGTCGACTTGCTGGATGCCGACCAGATGAGGACCCGGGTGAATTCGCCCACCTACCTGGGGGGGATGATCCGACGCAACGATGTGGCGTTGGTCGATCCGGCCCGACTGGTGTGGGGGTTGCGGTCGGCCGTTGAGCATCTGGGAGGTGACGTGTTCGATCTGAGCCCGGCGCTGTCGATCAACCGAGTGGGCAGCCGCCTGGCCATCGACATACCGGGCGGCAGGGTGTTGGCCGACCGGGCGGTGATGGCCACCAACGCCTATCCCGGTCCGGTGAGGCGTCCCCGCCGCTACACGATTCCGGTCTACGACCACGTGCTGATGACCGAGCCCCTGTCAGCCGAGCAGATGGCCTCGATCGGCTGGGCCGGACGGGAGGGTTTGGGGGATGTGTCGAACCAATTTCACTACTACCGGCTGTCGGACGACAATCGGATCCTGTGGGGCGGCTACGACGCCACCTACCACTTCAACAATGGGGTAGGTGAACGCCACGATCAGAGCGAGACGACGCATCTGCGGTTGGCTGAACATTTCTTCCAGACCTTTCCCCAGCTTGAGGGGCTGTCGTTCAGCCATCGCTGGGGTGGCCCCATCGGCACCACCACCCGGTTCACCGCCACCTGGGGCACCGCCTGCCGCGGTCGCCTGGCATGGGTAGCGGGCTATACCGGCCTCGGAGTGGGGGCCAGCCGATTCGGGGCCCGGGTGGCGCTCGATCTGGCATACGGCCAATCCACTGAGCGGACCGAACTCAAGATGGTGCGCAAGCACCCGGTGCCCTTCCCACCGGAGCCGGCCCGCTGGGCCAGCGTGCAGCTCACTCGCAAGGCTCTCCAGAGGGCCGACCGAAGGGGCGGCAAGCGAGGGGTGTGGCTGAGCTTGCTCGACCGGTTCGGGGTGGGTTTCGACTCGTGAGCGACCGCTATCGCGATCGGTCGTTTTGGCATGACACCTGTGGGGGGTCGCTCGAGCCCCGCCCTGCCCTGGGAGGCGATGCCGATGTAGATGTCGCCATCGTGGGCGGCGGTTACACCGGGCTGTGGACCGCGTACTACCTGCTGTCGATCGACCCGACTATCCGGGTGATGGTGGTCGAGCGCGACATCGTGGGTTTCGGCGCATCGGGCCGCAACGGCGGCTGGTGTGTGGGGGAGTTGGCCGCCGGCCCTAGGCGGCACGAGGCCGTAGCAGGCAACGATGCGGCCCGCCGGTTCCTCCACGCCCTGCACGATTCGGTCGACGAGGTGGGCCGGGTGGTTGTGCGCGAGGAGATCGACTGCCACTACGCCAAAGGCGGTGCGATCCGCCTGGCCCGCAATCGGGCTCACCTCACCCGCCAACGCGAGCAGGTCGAGCTCTTTCAGAGCGCTTTCGGGCTGACCGATAGCGACATGCGGATGCTCGGTGCCGACGAGGCCCGCACCCATTTGGCCGCCACCGGCGTGGTGGGCGGCATGTTCTTCGCCCACACCGCGGCCCTCCATCCGGCCCGACTGGTTCGAGGACTCGGCGATGCTGTTGAGCGCTTGGGGGGCAAGATCGTCGAAGGTACCGCGGCAACTGCTATTGAACCCGGCCGGGTTACCACTGACCGGGGAGAAGTCAAGGCCGAAGTGGTGGTGCGAGCCCTTGAGGGTTACACCGGCACGCTGGAGGGGAACCGCCGATCTCTGGCCCCGCTTTACTCGCTGATGGTGGCCACAGAGCCCATCGACGACGCGCTCTGGGAAGACATCGGTCTGAGCCGCCGGCAGACGTTTACCGATGACCGGTTCATGGTCATCTACGGGCAGCGGACTGCCGACGGGCGGATCGCGTTCGGAGGACGGGGGGCGCCCTACAACTACGGCTCGCGGATCGACTGCTCGGTGGAGCAGAGGTCGCGCACCCACGACAAGATCATCAAAACGCTGGTCGAGCTGCTGCCCATGCTCTCTGATGTGGCCATCACCCACCGCTGGGGCGGCGTGCTGGGCGTGCCCCGCGACTGGTTTCCGTCAGTGGGTTTTGACCGGGACAGCGGCATGGCCTGGGGCGGAGGCTATGTCGGCGAAGGGGTGGCGGCCGCCAACCTGGCCGGACGAACGCTGGCCGAGCTGATCACCGAGACCAATTCTCCCCGCATCGACTTGCCCTGGGTGGGTCACCGGTCACGGCGATGGGCGCCCGAGCCGCTGCGGTGGCTCGGCATCAATGGGGCCCTGAGGATCATGGGCATGGCCGACCGCTCAGAGGCGATCACCGGCCGAAGATCCCGGCTGGCCCGAATGATGCAGCGGGTGCTGAGCTGACCAGCGGCTAAGCCATCCCCGGACGGGCCAATTCAAATGTTTCGGCGGCAACGGCCAGGATCTCGCCCCGGTCGGCCTCCAGGATGTACCCGGCGGCAATGGTCTGGTCGAGGGCAGCGGCAAACACAGCGAGGTAGCCGTGGCGGCCCCCGGGATAGAGCCGGGCGATGGCGCTTGGTTCCAAGGGGGCGGTGGTGCCGAAGAGGAAGGCAAAACCCTTACCCTTTTGCCCTTCTCCGGAGAGCACCCTGATGGGCGCGTCGACCCACGGGTTGCGGATGCCGCCGAGGGCGTTGCCCAGTTCATCTCGTCGGCAGGTCTTGCCGTCGTCGCCCAATTCCAACCGGGGGGCGGCGGGGGGCGGCTCTCCGTGTCTAGCCCAGCGGTTGAGGTGCTCGAGGGCGGCTTGGGCCACGTAGTGCTGATGCGGTGCTGAGTTGATGGGTGTTTCCACGGCCACGAACACCGGCTCGGGGGTCGGCTCGAGCATTCGGGCCAATTCCCCCGGGGCGAGCTGACCTCCGTCGGCTCGCGACGCCACTAGCAGGTAAGTATCGGCGTGTGAAGCCCCGGGCAGTTCCCAAACTCGGACATTGCCACCATCGGGTTGCTGTATTGCCCCGTTTAGCAGCACGGTCACGTCGGTCTCGCTGCTCAGCAGCAGTACTGGTACCCGGACGTCGGAGCGGACCTGCTCAGGGCGGTCAGTCATCGCGTTGTACCGCTCGTCGACCACTCGGGGGCCGAAGGTCCCGTTGAGGTCGGCCCGAGTTCCGGGACGACCGTGGAGCAAGAATCCGTCGAACACTTGTACTAGGGGATCGATCGCATTGGCATAGGTGGCCAGAAACGCCGCCGATTGCGACTCGCCCACGGCCAACAGCCGCTCGGGAACCAGATCGTCCAGCAGCGGAGCGCCGCCTTGGCGCAACTCCCGGCCTGCCTGGGTGAACATGTCGAAGCTGAAGGCGTCGCCGGGATGGGACAGATGCCCGTAGCGCTGCGGCTTGTACAGCTTGAGATGGATGCCCTCGGCCAAGCCGCCGCCGTCGATGCCCGCTTTCTGGGCCGATACCCCCACCCAGGCATCGCCCCTTCGGATGATGTGGCGGTGCATGTAGTCCCAGTCGGGGGAGGCGTCCATGCCCCCCGACACGTTCAGCCACTCCACCACCACTGTTCCGCTGAAATCGGCCGCAGCCGCCGGGCGGCGCACCAACAGCCGGGTGATGAACGGCGCCCATTCGGCTGGCTCGGCGGCAATCTGCCCGTTTCGCGGAAGCTCTCCAACCGCCCGGTACGACTGGGCCTGACCCCGGGCTTCAAATTCGGCTTCCAGGTAGCCCAGCTCTTCGAGGTCATAACTGCGGCGGATCAGTACCGGAGGCGTGCCGGGAAGCTCCTCTATGGTGATTGCTGGTAGATCAGTCACTGCTGCTCGACATCGGCAGAGAATTCGTTGGCCACCTCGGGTTCGGGTGACCGCAACAGGATCGACTCGATTCCGAACGTGGGAGCGGCGAACAAGGCGGCCAGGCAGGAAACCAGGCCGTGAGCCACCTCGTCGGCCTGCATGATTCCGGTGCGGAACCCTTGGCGCTGCCAGTGTGGTATAGCCGCTCCGAAGGCCTCGGGATCGAAGGAATTGGCGAACTCGGTAGGCATGGTCGGCCCCAAGATGACCGTGACGAACCGCCGGTTGCCGAGTATCTCAGTGCGCCACCCATCCATAGTCGCTTCCAGAGCCCGCTTGGAGGCGGCGTAGGGGACTAGCGAGTGGCGGGGCATAGAGGAAGAGTCTGAGGACACTGCGGCCACCACCGCGTCCTCGCTGAGATGGGGGAGGGCGGCCTTGATGATCAGGTTCGGTCCAAACGTGTTGACCCCGAAGACCGCTTGCCAGTCGTTTTGGGTCAGCTCGGCCATCGGTGCCATGGGAGACATGCCCGAGGTGTAGACGATGCCGTCGAGGCCACCGAGAACGTCGGCGGCCTCGACCACCCCTTGTTCGATGCTGGAGGGGTCGAGGGTGTCGATGACCACCACATGGCCGCCTCCGGCCTCTTCCACCGCGGCCTCCAGCACATCGCGGCGCCGGGCGGCAAAGGCCACGTGAGCACCAAGTCGCTGGAGCGCGATGGCGGTTGCCCGCCCCAGGCCTGATGAGGCCCCGACCACCAGGACTCTGCGCTCACTCAGTGCTTCCATCTGCTCCCCCTCCGAGGGCCTCGGCCAGCCAGTTCTGCCAGAGGGGACCGTCCCGCTCGGCGGCCTCGGCCCCGTCGGCCCCGTAAAGGTATAGCCACACCGAGGCCCCGGCGTGCTCGCCGTAGGACTCCACGGTCACGAAGGCGGTGCCCGGCGCGGGCTGGTCAAGCAGCAGGGCAATCCTCCACGCTGCGGCATCCACCACCGTGCCGGCCAACGGGGGAACTCCGGGGGCACCAGGCTCGATCCGCTCGCCTGCGGCCGGTGCCGAAGGGATGCCCAGCGCGTCGGTGAGCACCGCCCAAGCCTCATCTCTGGAACCAGCCCACATTCCCATAGGCAGCACCGGGGCCGCGGTCTGTCCGGCAAAGTGCTCCATGTGCAGCTTGAGGTTGAACAGGAACAACCCCCAGCCCTCCACCATCCCGTCGTACTGGGCGTCCCACTCCCCGCCGTCCCCAAAGCCGGTGTTCACCAGCCGCACCACGCACCGGTCATCACCAGCGGGCTCCACCGTCCACTCGAACGCCAGCCCCCCGACCCCCTCGCCACCGTCGAAGCACACCCGCCGGGGTGGTGCCCAAACCGCCACCCGCCCCGGAACCTGCATCTCCGGCCCCGGTCCAAACGAGGCCATAGCCGATCCCCCTGCGCGCTCTTCCACCGTGTGGGGCACATACCAAGAAGAAATCCCCGGCCCCGTAGCCACCGCCCGCCACACCTCCTCTGGCGTCCCCGAAACCTCTACCTCCAACTCAATCGACCGCCGCTCATCACCCATGTCCCAAACCATAGAAGCAGTAAGCAGCCAAAGGTGACCTGCTGGGTCTTTCAGGCAATTGCCCCTGAGTTTGGTGGCGATAAGTCGATGCGAAGTCTTGAGGCGAGCCGTAGCAAGTCCTCGTCGGAGCGGTCGGCTCCGAGGAACTCAACCAACTCTTCTTGTCGGGGCTGGCCGAAGGCGAGGCGATACGCGGCGAGGTTCTTGCGTAGCTGTGGCAAGGCTGCTGCATCACGGCTGAAAGGCAAGACAGGCACATGGCGTTCGATCCTCGCCGGTCCTTGGGGGTACACCCAGTACGGCACCATCTCACCTTCAGCTGCTGGTCTCTTCGCCACTGCCAAGGCGAAGAGTTCGCTCCAGGGATCTACATCGGCAGCTAATCCGTCTTCAAACAGGTCTTGTCCGAGGCTCACGGCTATGTTCCGCCGTACGGCATGGCCTTTGTACCTGTGAACGCGCCCCTCGCGCTGCTCCAAGTCAACTGGGTTGGAGGGCAAGTTCCAGTGGACGACTGCGTGGCACCAGAGATGAAAGTCCAGACCCTCTTGACCGATTGACGTAGAGGTTAGGACGAAGGGCCAGAACGGAGAATTAAACGCCCTTGAGACAGACTCAACCCGAGCCTCACCTCCCCCATCGAGTGTCTGGTTGCCGAAAGCGACAGCGAAGCGAGTGCGCATTCGGTGCTCACCCAACTCGAGGTCATAGCCATTCCGCTTTCGGCGAGGAATGTCCACGCGATACGAGGATGTGCGAAGCTCCAAGGCATCCGCCATTGCGTGGGCGATGTCTTCGGCTGCCGCCAAGCGCCGGTCGTCTTCTTCCAAATTCAAATGGCCGAGCCAGTCACAGAGGACATGGGCATGCTCGTCTAGAACAGCTTGAAGGTTGCCGTTGATCGAGTGTCGGAGGACATCGCGCCAGTAGCGGCCAACGCTTTCGCCGGTGTCTGCCTCGTCCGGATTCCCGCCGACAATGATACCTGTGACTTCCGGAGCGTTGAAGAAGCTCCTGAACGCGGCGGCAACCTTTGCTGCGTTTGACGATGTCGACTTGTCGGATATTGGAAGCCCAGCCACCGAACTGATCATTCGCAACGCACATTGCGCTGGCCCGCCGATCGCGAGTTCGGCAAGTACTTCGGCGAGGTCATCGGGTGGCCGGCCGAGAGCCTTGTGGCCGTACTCGACCATAGATCTTGCCTCTTCAAGATGCGCCCGAAACCCGCGCCCGCCGTGATCGCTCTCCCAATGGGCGGCACCGTGAGGAGCGAGTAATACCTCGGTTGTCGTGGGGTGAAATTGCCGGTCGAGAAACAAGGGCGCAGCCCAGTACCATCTTCGGTCCACAGCACCATCGGTGGGCGCAGATTGGACAAGTGGCTCGATGGCGTCCGCCAACTGAGCAGCTACCTGGGCGAGCAACTCCGACACTTGGCGGCGTTGACCTATTGCCAGCGGTCTTGGATCGCCGAATTCAGCAAGGCTCGGACTCGGCCAGACGAGAAGAAACGCAGTCATCGCTGCGGCTCGGCGGGCACCAGCTGACTCTCCTGGTCTGGCTTCCTCGGTCGTGCGCTCACTGGTGCGGAACTCGAGGCGCTGTCCGCCACGGCGCCGGTATTCGGCCGTGTAGCTGTGGCTGCGTCCGGCGAAGGCGCGGCGCTCAGCCTCGAAGCTGACCATCGACGAGACGACTTTTGGCACTACTGCCCAGCCCGAGAAGATCAGCCGCTTCGTGAAGCTGGCAGTCTCAGGTGCCTCGTAAACCGACCCGGTGTTGTAGTACCGCATTGATGGAGGTATCCAGAGCAAATCGAACGCACGATGGTTTTCCAGATCGTTGAGGAGCCAACGAAGTCTTCCGTTCTGAGGGTCAATGCGCTGATATGCCTCAACGTCATCCCAGTTCAGCAGACCAGGGCCAGGATCAAGCCCTGCACCGTCGGCGAGTCGACCATCTGCTGCGGCCTGCGCGACGGCTTCCTTCAGCTTGTACCGCTCCATGAAGTTGACGAGGTATGGCCCAGACTTCCAGTACTCCGTGGGATCGTGATGCTCCACGGTCTCGGCGAGGTCGCCGAGGCGCAGGTAGGCGCGAAGGTCATCGGGCTTCACCGCCACTTGGGTGTCCAGCTCTTCGAGCATCCCGTCGCGGTTTGGCGTGGCCGCCAATCGCTCTGTTCGCGCCATTACGCCGCGTAGCTCGTATTCGATTTCGCTACAGATTGCTCTTGCGTCGCCAAGCGATTCGGTTGAGGTGAGTGCCGAGCGGAGAGCATGAAATCGGTTCTTGAGCTGGTCGACTCGCGCTGAGTCTTGAAACAAGAACAAACAGGTGGCGAGAAAGTCTGCGTAGTGGTCACCATCGACTTCGTCGGCAGTCGTGTACATGCGATACGGGGTTGCGGAAAGCAGCAACGTTCGGGTGGCGCGACCAGTCTTTGGATCCCTGTGATCGAACAGCCGGTGGGCCAACTCGGCTGCGAAGTTCGCGGGGTCTGGGTTCAATAGGTCTTTGAATCGCTGAAACTCATCTAGCACCACAAGATCCGGCTGGAGCGCTTCAATGCCAACGACTGCCATGATGCGCCGCACTTCCCCGATCAGTTCCTTGCGGCGCTCCTGTAAGTCATCTGGAAACTTCCGTTTCCATGCCAGGCCGTCGACAAGGACGTCAAATAGCTCGCGAAGGGTCGGCTGGCCGTCGCGTCTCCGAGACTTGTCGACGTCTGCAAGCAACTTGCCGAAATCCCTAAGAGACTCCTTGATTCGCGGCCGGTACTGCCGCTCTCGGGTACGCAGTCGCCAATCGGGGTCACCGGTAGTGATGCCTGCCCAGAAGATCCGCCGGGCCGGAGCGGTCATAACTCTCGCACCCCAATGGGCGCGCAGAAAGGAGTAGGCAAGGCAGCGCTCGTGGAACCGGCCGGTACTACGACCGAATTTGAGGGATGTTCCAGGCGTGATTGCCAACAGATTGATGCCTGTCTGCGTACCGTCCCCGCTATTCAACTCTGCCAGGGGGAGCATTGTGAGCCGCTCAACGTCCTCGAGCGGCTCGATGACCTTGGGGACGAGTTTCCGAAGGTTTTGTCGGGCGATTGCCGCGTTGGAGCAGACATAAACGATGTCGTGCCGTTCATCTCCGGTGCGCCGAAGGCGGTCGATGACTTTGGCAATCACGCCCTTGGCAACATGGGTCTTGCCGAGACCGACTTCGTCGGCCACAAGGAACCGAATGGCGGGATCCTCGTCAGCGAACATCCGCTCGAATGCCCATCGGGCTGTGTGCCGCTGGAAGTCCTTCAGGTCGGACAGGACTTCCGGGACATCGATGTGCTGCCCAGTCATCGGCCCTCGGCTCCCGCAATCGCCACGTCGTAGACCATTGCCCACAGCTCGGCGAAGCCCGGTGGGAGTGCGTCATCGCCGGCTAGGTCGGAGACGAGCGGGTGGAGCCCGGCGAGCTTCCCAGGGTCTCGTCGCATCGTTTTCAGCAACTTCTCCAACACTGGGAGGTTCACTAGACCGTTCCCGTCGGCGGCAGTGTCTTCGCCTACTCCGTCGATAGCGTCGAGCAGGTCCATCTGGCCCGAGTCCTCGTCGAGCAGCGCCAAGAGGTAGCGAAGAAAGCGCTCCGCATTTCCAATCAGGGCGCGCAACAGGAACCGCTCGCGATGTTCGGGCACACCGATGAGTGGGACTGGGACGATGAAGCAGGTCAGTTTGCCTTCCAAGTGAACAAGCTCGAATGCGAGGAAACCGCTGATGGTCTCAAGGCTGGTTTCAAAACGCTCCTCGAATGGCTCACCCCCGGTCACTCCTCGCCGATTTCCGGCAGATGCAAGCGGCCAGCAGTGGATCTCCGTGCTTTCGAGGAAGGGAAGCGGTTCGCGCGATCGGTAGGTGACGGCCCATCCAGTGCCGCTCTCCTCGACGATCCCCTCGATGGGAAGCTGGGCGATTGCGCGTCGTGCGTTGTCGATCGACGGATCGTCGGGGGGTTCGGGGCCAAGCTCGGATCTGCTGTAGATGTTGAACAAGTCCCGGAGGCTCGGCTCGTCAGTTGCGCCGTTGCAGAGATGATCGATTCCCAGCACTGCGGTGGGTCCGGTAAGTTCAACGAGGATCTCGACATTGCTGTTGAACGCGGCACTAGTCGCGTTTGCAGAACCCATGAAGAGGCGGGCTCGGTCCCCGTCCTCGAAGGCGAAGATCTTGGCATGCAGTCCAACTAGGGGACGCCCGGGGTCGTGGGACGATGATCGTTCTGCCTCAGTTGCGAGGTCGGCTGCGCTCCCGTCGTCGAAGGCGTACACCTTGGTCACCTTGGCGAGAGTTCCAGGCCCGAGGTGATCGAGTGACTCTGCCCTGCTGACGAGCTCGTCTATTGGTGCCGGGCGCTCTCTCTGGAAGAAGTCGTCGCTCACAAACGGCGAGATGATCAGCGACCGTTCGGTGCTGGCTGGCAGTGGCGAGGGTGAGGACTCTTTGGTGAGGCCCAGCACATGGGTGCTCAGATGATCCACACCCTCTGGCAAAGCGAACCTTGCAGACCTAAGCGCTTCCGAAAGCGAGTGCACACGCTGTCGGTGGTCTGCCAAGACGTCGCCAACCGCAGCAGTGAGGAGGCCTTCAAACAAACCCCCCACAGGTCCCAGTATTGCGCCGGTCGCATCCGCCGCCTCGTCGAGGCGGACCACCGTGTCCCAACTGGAATCGAACGTGAGATTCCGGCTGGTGATGAGCACGCGGAGCCGTTGTTCTCGTGGTTGTCTGTCCAGCGGCTCACCAAGAGCCTCATAGCGAAGTACCCACACCTTGGGGTGAACGACTCCACCGAGTGGGGCAAGAACGGGCACAACCACCCGCTCAAGGAAGGCGAACACCCGACGGGAGGGTGGCAGGGCAATCTCGCCGACTTGGCTGAAAACGGTGATCTTGCCTGCATGGGAACGCAGGGCATGTAGCAGTTCAATGGGCTCGTGTTTGCTCTCGTCGGAGGCGAAGTCGCCGTGATCCGCGAGCGCAAACGCTGCGGGCGCCGCCAGGAGTGCCCGCAGGTCGAGCGTGAACGTGACAGCCATGGCCGATTCCAGGCCGAAGGCGGCCGGAGGCCTCATCGCATCGATGAGCGTGAGTCGATTTGTGGGTTGCAGCATCAGGCTCTCGGCCTCGCCGCAGCAATGTCTGCGAGATAGCTCTTG
Organism: Acidimicrobiales bacterium; assembly: GCA_965208505.1. Classification (GTDB taxonomy): domain Bacteria; phylum Actinomycetota; class Acidimicrobiia; order Acidimicrobiales; family Bin134; genus Poriferisocius. The sequence goes on along the minus strand of OZ242339.1, from coordinate 2,787,872 downwards.
GTGATGGGCCACCGGTAGTTGAGCTGACCGCCGACCGGTTCCTGGTTCCAGTTCTCCAGGGCGCCTCGGTGGGCCAGCCGAGCTCGCTTCGACTTGAGTCGGATCTCTCGGTCGCAGATGCGTCGGTGGACCGTGGGGTCCTCGGCGAACCCCGCAGGGTTGTCAACTGCTCGTGCAACCATGACGGCGATAAATTCCTGGGTGCCGCTGCTGACCCCATGGCCAGCCAAGAAGTTCCAGAACTCAGGGAGGTCATTGATCCAGGAGCGAAGACCCTCGTACCGGTTGCCTATCAGGTCGACCCAGTCGTCGAGATGAGTGAGTTCGTGCTCTTCGAGGCCGAAAGTGTCCCAGCCGAATTCTTCTCTGGCCTTGCGGGCAAGAAGCATGTTGTAGACGTGCTGAGGGCCGACGGTCAGCTCGGAGAAGCAGCGAGCATGGCGCAGAACCTCCACGAGCTGGTCGGGCAGCCCATCAGTCGGCAGATCCCAGGGGTAGTCGACATCGGTCGGAGCGTCCGCCATGCCGCATATGACGGCCAGCAGCGTGCCCTTGTGATGCCGCTGGATGTGATCAACCAGAAACCTGGCCTCGTCCTGACCAAGGTTGAAAGTGACATCGTTTTGCAAGAAGTCATCGGGTTGCGGAGGGATGGATGCCCACATCGACACCCTTCGCTTCGTCGCATTCTCGTCGTCATCGCGTTCGGGCCGCTGTCGCCCTAGGGCGGCTGCCTTCTGCCCGTATTCGGCGAGGCTGAGGTTGAGCCGCCTCAGACCCCACTTACCCAAACCACCCCAGTAGACCGCGCTCGGCATGCGTTTGAGTTCGCGGCCCGCGTTGTATCCGATCACTCCTTGGTTCGGCCCCAAGTGACGGAGGCAGTCGATGAGCCGCGCCTCGTCTTCGCGGAGCTTGCTGGCAAATTCACTCGGAGGGACATGTTGGGTCTCAAGATGGCTGAAGATCCATGGCAAGAAGATGAAGTAGCGAAGCCTGGTTTGGATCGTTGAAGTGCCTGGGCTGAGCATCTCCGAGAAGGCATCGCGCACAGCTCCCAATCCCAGCACGTCAAGAGTCCCAGGCTCCTCGAGCGAGCGAAGCAGCGTTCCCACTTTCTCGCTAGCAGATGTGTCAAAGTCAAGCCACCCAACTGATGACGCTGGCGCGTATGCATTCATCAGCTTGATACCCCTCGCGCTAGGTGTCTCCTCTATTGGCCCATCCGGGGGGAGTTTGCCCTCCAGAATCAGACAGTTTCATTCAGCCCAACACCGACGCCATGATCGAATGGATTGTGGAAGGTTACCGGGCGGACGTGGCAGGTGAGCGGAATCGACAAAGGGCGGCTCAAGATCTACGGCGACATCGTGGTATCAGCCTGGGACGACGAGTCATTCGACATTGAGGACAACCCCGACAAAGTCCTTGACCCAGTTGCCTGGTACGAGCGTCGTGATAACGGTTGACACTCACTCATTGATTTGGTTGAGGTGTTCGGACGACCGGCTAGGCAGCCACACCGATGCATTGCTAACCCAGGCCCAGCTTGAGGGTGAGCTAGCGGCCTCTGTCGTAGTGCTGACCGAGGCCACTCGCTTGCATCTGAATGGCAGAGTCGACTTGGGAATGCCGCCGGAGGCATGGGCAGAAAGCTGCATGGACAATGGACTTCACATCATCCCTGTCTCAGCACGGATCGCCATCGAGTCGTCGATGCTGGGCACCTCGGGATTTCACGGAAACCCCTTGGACCGCTTCATCGCCGCCACGGCCATCGTCGGAGGCCACAGCCTGGTAACCGCCGACCGCCAGATCGCCCAATGGGCCGAGCGCACCCGTTGCCTAGAAGTCATCGACCCCGCGCCCTAGGTGACCTCACCCACCTGGCTCATCAGGCTCATCAATTGCCAGCTGGCAAAGATGGCGGCAGGTTGGCCGTGATTCGGGCGGTCTCGACCGAGATGGTGATGAGGCGGCGGAGGTGGCGGATGAGGTTGAAGGGCTCGTCGGCCCAGGCGTGCCAACCGTTGGGGTCGTCGGTGATGCCGGACGCCTTGTCATGTTTGAGGCGGAGGCTGTCGATGGCCCAGTCGAGCGGGGTGCGGCCCGACACGGTGTAGTGGCGGGCCTCGTCGGGGATGTCGATCAGTTTGCAGCGGTGGTTGATCTCCAGGGTTGAGCGGTTGGCCTCTTTTCCGTCCCTGGCCCAGCGCATCTTCTTGTCGATCCGGTAGGCGGCGGCCTCCGCGTGTCCCTCGTCGGGTTGCCCGTCTACGAGGCAGGTCACCGGGTGCTCGTCGACGGTCTCGTAGTTGATGTGCAGATCCATGAGCTCCCGCCCTGCGGCCCGGAACGCCTCGAAGTCTTCCGCCAGGGGGACGCGGGGCAGGTTGCGCTGGAGGTCGTGCTTGTACCGCTCCCGCCAGTCGGGGGCGTGCATCACCCCGTAGAGGTACTCCCATATGTCGTCTTTGGTGATGTGGTGGCCGTAGCGCTTGTGGAACTGCTCAAGGCACCAGTCGGTGATGTTGTCGGTGTCGGCGGGTTTGGAGGGCAGGTCCAGGTCGAGTTCAAGAGCTTCGGCCATATGGGCTCCTATGGAGAACAGCGGGTCACGGCCCGCCCTGCTGGATCAACGGCGTGCAGGTCGGGCAAGAGGGCAACCGCAAGCACGGCAAACCGGGTGCGGTTCGACGGGCTGCTCAAGAGGACCGCCTCTGCTTGGGCATAGACCGGGTTTGCTGGCCCGGCCCCATCAGGTGGAGGTCGGGCAGGGTCAGGGAGGCCAGCACCCCGAAGATCGCCATGTTCGACGGCCCCGCCATCAAGATCGTCTCCGGGGGACGGCTCGGGTCTGCCGCCCGGTGGCGCACAGGTCGAAGAGCTGGCTGCTGGCGACGATCCCGAACGGAAGCTGCTGGGTGAGGTTGAAGAGCATCGCGGGGGGGGGGGGTCACACTGTGCGCCGCGGCAGCGCCCGGGTCTGTCTCGACCCCGCGATCATGGCCAGGTCGGGAATCGTCGCTGTGGCCAGTGCCTGAAAGGTCATGTTCGATGTCCCCGACATCAAGATGGCCTCTGCCGGGGGATGGCCCGGGTTGGCTGGTTGGTTCCGTTGGCGCTGAGGTCGGGGATGGTGTCGGTGGCGAGAGCCGAGAAGATGGCCCGGTTGTTCGGAGCGGCGAGGCAGAGGCTGGCTGGCTGGCTGGCTGGCTGGCTGGCTGGCTGGCTGGCTGGCTGGCTGGCTGATTCTAATTGGAACAGGGCGGAGACGGTCTTCACTCTGGAGAGGATGCGGTGGTCTTCATAGAGCCAGAGCTTGGTGAAGGGGCGGTAGAGGACTTCGCGGATGCGGGATTCCTCGAAGACGATCTCCTCGTTCTTGCGGAGCGACTGCTTGAGCGTCTCAGTCCACTTGATTCGTGGAAGGTTGTTATTCTCGGTGCATTCGTCAAGTGAGAAGTCGGCGGCGAGGTACTCGGCGGCATCGTTGTAGGCGTCTATGAGGCGTCGCACTCGCTCGCCAAGGGCTTCCTTGGAGAATGAGTAGACATACTGATCACAATTTGTCTTCACGCCTGACGCGTGCTTCGAGGCGATTGCGGGCGCGCCCTGCTGTGAACCAGTGATACAGACCGGCATCATGTCGTTGAAGGTGCCGTCGGTAAGATTGATCCAATCGTGGGTGTCGTTGATGGGCACGTTCTCGAACTGGTCGCTGGTGGCGTCTCCGAGGTCGGCGAGCCAGTCGAATTTCTGTTTGAGGGTTGAGCGTTCTGGTACTTCGGCGTAGTGCAGCGTTGCTGGCTGGCCAAGGGGCTTGTTGGGGTTGCGTACCAGCACGGTGATCTGAACGCCGTTGCGCGACCCGGCACCGAAGATTTTGTCGCCCTCTCGTCGGAACTCGTGTCCAGATTTCATGGCGTCGCCGAACAGGTTTACGACGTAGATGTCGGTGAACTCGTCTCGCAATGTGGCTCTCATGCCGGCAAGGGAGGTGGCGTTGGACAGGGAGTTGGGGTGGACGAAGGCGATGACGCCGGGTTGGGGTGTGGGGCTGTCGAGGTTGCCGAGTCGATCGGAGGCCCAGCGGATGGCCTGCACGTAGAGATTGGCAGAGCTGGTTCCACCCACAGGTTTGTCCGATACTTCGCGAAGCCTCTGGCCGTAAGTTGTCCGTACTCTCTCATCCAAGTCCGGGTAGTCGATGTTGGGGTTGTCGTCACCGGCGGATTTTTGGCCAGCGGACCAGGGAGGGTTGGCGAGGATTACTTGGATAGGGAGTTCGCTTTGCTGCTGGGCGCGGGCGCTGTTGTAGCGGATAGCGCCGGTGCCGGGTAAGCGGCTGTGGTCGTTGGCCGCCAGGGTGTCGGTGAGCACGATGCCGGTGAAGGGCTCGTAGCCGCCGGTGCGCTCGCGGTAGCCCTCCTCGATCTTGATAGCGGCCAGGTAGTAGGCCAGAAGCACCACCTCATTGGCGTGGATCTCGTGGAGCGACCCCTCTCCGGGAACCAGCGGGTGGTGTGTGTTGGTGAACTTGCGCTCAAGGTCCTCGTCGCGTACCAGGTACTCGCCGTTGCTGTCCTTCTGAGTGAGCAGGCGGTTGATGAAGGTGCCGGTGCCGGTGAAGGGGTCGAGGATGTGGACGCCCTCGTCGGTGAGGCCTCGGCCGAACTCCTGGCGGAGCACCGCGTCGGCGGAGCGCAAGATGAAATCCACCAGTTCTACCGGGGTGTAGACGATGCCGAGGCGTTGCACCTCGGCAGGCATGGCCTCCTTGAAGAACGTCTCGTACACCTCCAGCATCACCTTGATCCGGGTGTCGCCATCCACCGCCCCAGCCAAGCGGTTCTCCACGCTGCGGTAGAAACGGTCGAGGTCGCGAGTTTCGTCCCGCAGGCGTACCTCTTGGGCTTTGAACTCGTCGAGCAGTTCGTTGAGGGCCTTGGAGATGGGATTGCGGTCGGCGAACCCGCTCTCGGAGAACAGGGCGTCGAACACCGGGATGGTCACCACATGCTGGGCCAGCATGACTACCAGCGACTCGGAGGTGAGGTGTTCGCCGATGGTGGCCCTCATCGCCTCGGTGAACTGGCTGAATGCGTCGGCCAGGATCGGATCGTCGCGGCGGGCTTGGCGGATATGGGCGGCGATGGTGGCGGTGACCCGGGCTACCTCTTGGCCCCAACGGCTCCAGTACTGGCGATCGCCGCACTTCTCCACCAGCTTGGAGGCCACCGCGTGCTCGAATGGCAGCCGGCCTTGGACGGTGCCGCTCATCCGACAGCGGTCATCGCATTCTTGGCCGCCGTCGCATCCGGCTTGGCCGCACTTTGGGCATACTCCCGAGGTGATGATCCGCATGGGCAGTTTGCCGGTGAGGTCGGCGGTGTTGATGGCCACGTCGAGGCGTTCGTCGTGGGAGCGCAGCGCCTTCAGTACGCTCCACACCTGCTTGAAGTCGGAGCCCGACAGCACGATGTCGTCGGCCAAGTTCGAACCCGAGGGCACAACCACGGGAAGCACCACGTAGCCGGTCAGTTTGTCGGGCGAGCGGCGCATTACCCGGCCCACGGCCTGCACCACGTCGATTTGCGAGCGCTTGGGCTCTATGAACAACACCGCGTCGAGGGCGGGCACGTCCACACCCTCGGTGAGGCACTTGGCGTTGGTCACGATCCGGCAGCCGCCGTCGGGGTCACCCCCCTGGAGCCAGGAAATCACGTTGGCCCGCTCCAGGGCGTTCTTAGCCCCATCGGTGTGGCGCACCTCGCACTGGAGCAGTTCCACGCTCACCTTGTGGCGAAGGGAGATTCGATCGGCCACCGGCCTCCAATACCGCTCCACCTGCTGCGAATTCTTGATGGTGTTGGTGAAGGCGATGGCCCGACGGGCCGAGTGGCCGGGTTTGACCGCGCCGGTGATGCGCCCCTCGGGTGTGCGGGTGGTGGGGTCGGCCAATGCGTCCCAGCAGCCCGCCAATTTCACTGCCTCCTCAACCTTGATCGGCCTCTGGTTATCGCCCACATCGAGGTCGTCGAATTCGTCGAGCACCGGGTCTTCAGCCACCGCGATCACCAGCACCTCGTAGTCGGTGAGGTGGCTGCCTTCTACTGCCTCCCCGAACCCCATCCGATAGAACTCCGGGCCGTAGACGGCTTCGTCGTCCATGGAGTACACGTCGAAGTCGCTTGCGTCCTCCGTGGCCTTGGCCTTCGCCTTATCGGTGTACAAGCGGGGGGTGGCCGTCATGTAGAGGCGTTTTCGGGCCAGCACCTGGTCTGCGTCATGGATCAGCGTGAACGCGCTGTCCCGATTGGCTTCTTGGATGCCGGTGGTGCGATGGGCCTCGTCGCACAAGGCCAGATCGAACGCCGGGGCGCCGTCGGCCTGGGCTTGGGCCACCAACTCCAGCGACTGGTAGGTGCAGAACACCGCGGTCATTGAATCGGGGTCGTTCTCTGAGAGTTTGGCGGCGATCTGATCGGGGTCGGTTGTGACCGGCATAGCCAACTCAGCCATGTCGGCGTCCTCATCATTGCGACCGGCCCGGGTGTCAGAGCAGATACCGATATAGCGGTGGGGAATGGCAGGGTCGCGCTGGCGGGCCCACTCCCGCATGGTCTGGCCCATCAAAGCGATGGACGGCACCAGGTACAGCACCCGCCCGCCCCGGCTGGACACCTGTTCGGCGATCCACAGTGCAACCACCGACTTGCCGGTACCGCACGGCAGCACCAGCTTTCCCCGGTCGTGCTCGGCAAAGGCGGTGACAACCTCTTGCACTGCCTCAGCTTGGAACCCGAAGGGCTCGTAGCGGACCGAACCGAAGGAAAGCTTCTCGGGTGAGTCCAAGAAGTCCGACCAGTCTGTTGGCCAGCTCTCGATTTCGCTGCCGTGGAGCACTTCGCAGCGGGGCGAGGTCTTGGCCACCATCGTCTGGGCGTGGGCGGTCAATGATGAGGTAACCACCAAAATGCGTCTGGTGAAGATGTCAGCACTCGAAGCTGACAGGAACGAGTCAACCGCCGCCTTGTCGATCGACCCTGTGTCGTAGAACTTGGTCTGGATCGCGCACAAGCCCCCGTCCCAGCCCTCGGTCTGCTCGCCCACCAGGTCGATGCCCACATCGTGCCCGTATCCGTGGACCTCCCGGTCGGGCCACTCCATCCACCGCCACACCTGTTTGAAGCGGCTTGGCCCGTACTCGCCCGGATGGCGCTGGAAGGCGTATTGCATCAGCCGCTCGAACACCCGGCCCCGTTCCTGCGCCGTGGTGTACCGCCCGCGCAACTCCTCGAACAGGCCCCGGCCTAACTCGTCACGGCCTCCAGACTGATCCTGCGGGGGGGGGGGGGGGTCATCGCCGGGTCACATTACACCGGCTGAGCCTTCCCCCAATCGTTGAGTACTGGTTTTGAGGTGTTCTGTGAGTGGAACGTAATTCATGTGGCTTGCGTTCAAATGCATGCCAATCAAATACAATATAAATTCATCAATTCACGTTTATTCAGAGGGCTGTTGTCACTTGCATCGGTATACTTTCATGTATGGAGTTTAGGCCCTTTGAGCAGGGAGAACGGGCTGCTGGCGAGCTTGTCGGACCGGTGTGGCCGGAGGCGGTTGATGTCGATGTTTTGTCGCTGTCAGAGCTACGGGCGCGGCTGGGGCTGATCAAGCGGGCTGAGGCCCGGCTGGCGGCGATGAAGACGGCCGCGCTGGCTGCGTACACCAGCCGTGGGGGCGAGGGTTTGGCTCGCCGGGTGGCCTTGGAAGAGCTTCAGGCCTCCAAGCAGCAGGCCCGCTGGGAGGTGGAGACCGCCACCCAGCTCTCTCAGGTTCCAGAGACGCTCGACGCTTTGGGTGCCGGGGAGATTCCCGCGGCCCACGCCGCCAAGATCGCCAAGGCCGCCTCTGAGGGCACGGTCGACGAAACCGTGCTGGTGGAGGCGGCCCGCCGCGAGGATTTCGGCACCTTCTCCCGGACCTTGCGAGACCATCAACACGAGCAGTCAGACGACGGCGGGAAGTCGCTGTTCGACAGGCAGCGAGAGCGCCGCTCGCTCAGTTTCTTCAAATCGCCCGACGACGGCATGTTCATCCTCAACGGACGGTTCGACCCCGTTGCGGGCAACAGGTTCGAGGCGGCGCTAGCCGCTGAAGAGCGCCGACTGCGCAACGCCGACAAGAGCGCCGAACAGACCGCATTCGACCAGCGGCTCGCCGACGCGCTGGAGAGCCTGGTTTGCGCCGACACCAGCGACGCCAAGCCTCAAGGCACCACGCTGGTGTTGACCGCACAGTGGGACATGGTCAACAGCAAGATCGCTGATGTCCGCCTGCCCGACGGTGATCTGCTGCCTATGTCTGAGGCGCTGCGGCTGGCCTGCAACGCCGACATTCTGCCCTGCGTGTTCAACACCAAGAACCAGGAACTCTGGGTGGGACGCAAACACCGGCTGGCAACCGAGGCGCAGCGGGCCGCCCTCATAGTTCGAGACAGGCACTGCATCGGATGTGGGCGATCGGCCGTGTGGTGCGAGGCGCATCACATCGAAGAGTGGTTCAAGGGCGGCCGCACCGACATCGACAACCTCGTGCTGGTGTGTACGAGCTGCCACCACAACATCCATGACGACGGTTGGGAAGTACACCGGCGAAGCGACGGCGCCTACGAGCTCAGACCGCCGCCCAAACCCTACGCCCACCTGCGGCCTTGGCAATCCAAATCCGACACGCACTCTCGAGAGGCCGACCCATTCCCCGAAACAGGAATCAGCACTGGATACCCTGTCAACCGCCAGCCAGTGCTGTTGAGCTGAACACGGCCCCCACGGGTATACGACCCCAGCAACTAGCGCGACCGCCAGCCACTATTCCTGAGCCGAGAGAATCTACCGTTGGTATATTTCTGGGCGATGGTATTAGCGATGGCACTATAAGCAATGGCGTTAACAGCGGCTCAGCGGGCGAGCTGGGAAGAGAACGGGTTCTTCATCGAGCGGGGGTTCGCTAGCCGGGCTGTTGCTGACGCCATGGTCGACCGGATTGTGGAGATCGCCCGGGCTAACGCTGCCGGGGAGCCGCGGCCCGATCTGTTCATCACTCCCGACAAGACGAACGAGAATCCGGCCACTCCCGAGGCGGGCGTTTCCAAGATCTTTCGGGTGATGCGGGCTGAGCCGGTGTTCCATGAGTTCGCCACCGATCCCCGGCTGTTGTCGATGATGGGCGATCTCATCGGCCCCGATGTGGACTGCTTCTTGTCGCAGTTCATCTTCAAGCACCCCGGCACCCTCGGCCAGCCGTGGCATCAAGACGACTACTACTTCCGTATGACCCCCCTGCCCCAGGTGGGGGTGTGGCTGGCCTGCACCGCGGCCACTATGGACAACGGACCGCTGTGGATCGTCCCCGGCTCCCACACCGAGCCGATCCACGATGCCGTGCCCGACACCCGGGAGGGCGCGGGGCTGGCCTATGTGGAGATCGTCGACGTCCCCACCGACAACGAGCAGGTGGTCCTCATGGAACCGGGAGACCTGCTGGTGTTCCACTCCCACCTGCGCCACCGGTCCACCGACAATCTCACCGATGGGATGCGGGCGGCCATGGTGTACCACTACGCAGCGGCCAATTCAGAGGGCTACTTAGCTTTCAATCAGGACTGGACCGAGGTTCTGCGCGCCGGTCAGCCGGTTCAGGCATCGACCGAGCCGGAGCCCATCGAGCACTGAGCCCATCGAGCACTGAGCCCATCGAGTGCTGAGAAATTCTTGGCAGCAGGCTCGATCAGCCCAATCAATCAACCCGCTGGCGTGCGGCGGGCCCGGGCCGCGAAGGTGGCGGCGAAGCTCTCCAGCATTGTCGCATTCAGTGATGTAGGCGGGCGTTCCCCAGTGGGGCCATACCACGGTGTGACCTCGAACCTGCATCTGGTGGGTGGCCGCGAACTGGGTCAGCCCGTCGTTGGCCTCCTACTCCCACAGATCCGGTTCAGGATGAACCAAAAATAGGCCGTACGCTGGGGTTATGTCTCGCTATGTCGTCGCCCTGTCACTGGAAACAGCCATAGGTGTGTTGTCGGTGGACCGTCAATTCGACATGATCTCGGCGGCGAAGTCGGCCATGTCCGCGCGGTGCACCCACTCATGGCATGACTCCGCGATGCCATTGCAAAGCGCCCTCAGTCCGGCATCTGTGGCGGCGGGAGTGGTGGCTAGCTCCATCGCCTGCGCTGCCAAGCCCAGAGCGTCGGCGGGCGACTTGAACCCCTCGGCCATCTCCCGCCCGATCCGCAGGCCGCGGGTGTAATGCTCCCCGATCCTGCGCTCCTCCTCGATAGCCTATTGCTCGCTCATGTCGTCTCCATTCTGGTGGCCGTTTGGCCCACCCCAGAACCGTCGTGGCACCCCGACGGTTCTGGGCTAGGTCAACTCTCGCCCAGTTCAGTCTCCAAGTCCACCGCGTCCACGATGCAAGCCGACAGGACATCCTGCCAAGCTTTCTTGGTGGCCTTCTCCCGCTGCCTCCAAGGGCCGCTCAGCTCGCGCCCGCCAGCCGTCGCCACCGCGCGGAACCGCTCACGGTTGCCGTCTGGCCCCTCCCAGTCGCTACGGATCGGCTCTAGCTCTATGAACACCCGCAGTTTCTCATCCTGTCGCTTGCGCCTCATCTCGTCTCCATTTCCACCCAAACACCCCCTGAACAGCGGTGATTGTATGCCTGGTGGTGGGAGAGCGGGGCAATCTGGCGTTTACCGGGGCAGTACAGGATGAATCCACATCCACTTCATGGCCCGCTCCGCGGTGACCGAGTTGAACTCGGCAGCCAACAACGACCGGTAATCCTCGTCGCCCGAACCGAAAGCGGTATCGCTGACTGCGGCCCCGACCCGGATCCCACCAGCGGCCGCCAGATCCCGCAGGCTCACTACGACTGCCTCGACCACTCGGCCACCCCGAACATCTGGGCCAAAGTCTTGGACCACAGCTCGGGGTCGGGCGCTGGTCGGCCGTGGGCTTCTTGCACCCCGACCCCGGCCGACAGGGCGTTGACCACGTAGAGCAGCACTTCGGGGGCGTCGAGACGCCGCAGGGTGTCGAGGATCCAGGCGTTGCGGGCCGAGGAGATCTCGGACACGCCGGCGGCTACGTCGGGATCGTGGCGAGCGGCCGCGGCGGCGTCAATCTGCAACAGCCGCAGGTGGCGGCTGTCGGGGTTGATGAACTGGTAGAAGACCTCGATCGGCTGCTCAGTAGCAGCCTGGGCATCGAATTGGGCGTCGCGTTCGGCCAATTGCGCGCGGATCACCTCCACCAATAGCTGGCCTTTCGACCGGAAATGTCCGTAGATCGCCCCCTTGGTAACTCCGGCGGCCACCGCAATGTCGCGCAGGGAGACTGCGGAGTAACCCCGCTCTACAAACACGTCAGCAGCAACTTGCAACAGCCGAGCTCGGGTGGCCTCGGCTTTGGGGGTTAGCGGGGGATCGGCGAACACTGAGCTCATGGCTGCGGGTTGGGGGCTAAGTCGGGCAATGGGCTGGTCATGTTCCACCTCCTGCATCTGATCGAGAAATAGCCCGGGTATCGGTGCCCAGATAGCTGGCCACCACCTTGGGGTTGTCGCGCACCGCCTGAGGCGGACCCTCGGCGATCACCTCTCCGGCGTTCATGCAATAGATCCGGTCGCTGATCGACATCACCAGCGGCATGTCGTGCTCGATCAGCAGCACCGAGGCGTCGAGCTCTCGGCGTACACCTTGCAGCAGCGGCACCAGGGCCTCGGCCTCCCGCTGGGCCACCCCGGCGGTGGGCTCGTCGAGGCACAGCAGTCGGGATCCCCCGGCCACCAGACAGTTCAGTTCCACGATCCGTCGGGTGCCGGTGGACAGCTCGGCCACGAAGCTGTCGGCGTAGTCGCCCAAGCCGAAGAAGCTGATTAGCTCGTCGGCCGCCCCGCCCTGCTGCTTCTCGTGACGAAGACCCGACGGCAGCGCGAGGGCTGCCGGCCAGAAGCGGGTGCGGCCCCGTCGCTCCAGCGCCACCTGCACCGTCTCCCGCACGGTGAGATCGGGGAACAAGGTGGCAGCTTGAAAGGCCCGACCCAGGTGGTGGCGGTGGCGGCGATGGGCAGCAAGCCGGCTCACGTCGGTGCCGTAGATCTCCACTCGCCCGGCGGCAGGAATCAGACCGCCCACCCCGTTCATGAACGAGGTCTTGCCCGCGCCGTTGGTGCCGATCAGCCCCACAATCTCGCCGTGGCCCACCTCGAGGCTCACCTGGTTCACTGCTACCCGGGGGCCGTAGCGCACCGTGAGACCGTTGGCGGCCAGCGCCACACTCGACGGCGGCGACGGGATCGAAACCGACCCCGGTATCTCTCGAACTCTCACCGGAGGGGCGGGCTGTCGTTGGGCGAACCAGCTGAAGAACGAGTCCCGGGCCAGGTACCAGAGCTGCACGAAGCCTCCCGGCGCGTACATCAACAACAACAGGATCCCCAGGCTGCTGGTCAGCACCGGGATCAGAGCCGAATCGGGCCAGAAGGCAGGCAGTCCGATCACCCACAGCGCTCCGAGAACGGGGCCGATCACCGAGCCGATGCCGCCGATCACCGCGATGGCCACCACTTCGAACGAGGTGTCCACCGAGAAGAACGAGAACAGCACCGTCGAATAAAGCCCGGCCAAGAGCGCCCCGGCGAACCCGGCCAACCCGCCGCCCAACGCGAAGGCCAGCACCTTTGATCCCGTGGGCCACACGGTGGCGGCCGCTGCGGCCGACGGGTTCTCCCTGGTGGCTACGATGCGGCGCCCAATCCCGGTGCGACGCAGGTGGGCGGTGAATACCACCCCCAGCACCAGGCCGGTCAGGGCCAGATAGAAGTAGGTTCGCTGGGGGGCGAGGTCGAAGGGTCCGATGTGGGCCCGCTCTAAGAGCGCCGCAGTTTGGCTGCCTCCGCTGAGGAACGGCCGGGTGAAGAAGAACTTCTCGGCCGCCACCGCGAACGCCAGGGTGACCACGGCCAGCAACAGGCCTCGGGCTCGGAGCGCGCCGATGCCGATAACCACCGACGCGGCGGCGGCCACCGCTGTGCCCCACACCGCAGCCCACAAGAAGTGCAGCTCTGGCATGGGCACCACCACGTCGAACCCGGCCACCCCGAGTCCGAAATCGTTGCCGCTGACCAGCGCAGTGGTGGTCAGCGCGCCCAGGCCGGCGAAAGCGCCCTGGCCCAGCGAGATCTGCCCGCTCCAGCCCACCAACACCACCAAAGACAGCGCGGCCAGCGCCATCAGCAAGATCTCGCTGTAGCGGAACGTGCGGCTAGCCGTGGTCACGAACACCGGCACCACCGCGGCTATGGCCACCCCCACCGCGGCCAGGATGCGAGGGTGGTGGCGAACCCACCAGATCGAGCGCAGCCGGGTCGGGATGGGGCGAATACGGGGGCTGAACGAGAAGGCGCCGGCCTCGTCGGGGGCGCCTCGGCGGGTGGTGGCCACGATACCCAAAATGGCCACCAGCAGCAGAACCGCTTCGAACCTCCCCAAATCCAGCGGGTAGTTGACCCGGATCAGAGCCTCGACGATGCCGAGGATGATCCCGGAGGCCACCGCCACACTGAACGACACGAACGAGGCGCACACCGCCACCACCAACACCCGGGTCATGGTGGCGTGGCCGGGGCCAGTGGCCACGAACGAGCCGATGGAGTCGGCTTCTTGGAACACCGTGACCAGCCCGGCGAACGCCCCGGTGAGCGCCCATACCACCGTCGACACCCGGCCCGGATGGATTCCGGCCAATCGAGCCCGATCGGGATCGGCCGCGGTGGCCCGAATGGCGCGCCCCCATGCCGACCATCGCACCCAAATGCTGAGCGCCACCACCGCCGCGGCTGACGCGACGAACAAGATGAACTCCCCTCCGTCGATGCGGATGCCGAACCACTCCAGTTCCCGGCTCCAAGGCGTGGGGAACCGCTCCCTCTTGTCGGCAGCAGAGGCTTCGGGCAGGGCGAATATGAGAGCTTGGGCCAGCTGGGCCAGCCCGATGGTGGCCACCAGCAGAATCACCCGGGGAGCGGTGAACAGGCGGCGTACCACTGTCAACTCGGCCAGCCCCAAGAACGCGGCCCCGGCCACCACGGCAAGCACAACACCGATCCAGTAGGGCGCGCCGTATCGGATCACTAGATGGGCCAGTACCTGGCTGGCCAACACCCCGGTAGCACCAACCGCGAAGTTGATGATCCGGCTCGACCGGTAGATAAGGATGATCCCTAGGGCCAAGAGGGCATAGGAAAGGCCATTGACCGCGCCGATGAATACGAATTGCCGTCCGACCTCGAAGGCGAGGATCACGACGGGCTTTCCGGCCCGGGGCGGTCGTCGCCCAGAAAGACGGCTCTGGCAATGTCGCCCCGCTCGGCTAGCTCAGAGGTAGGACCGTCGAAGCGGACGTGTCCCTTCTCGATGAACACCGCCCGATCCGACAGGGCCGCCGCGATGTTGAGCGACTGTTCCACGATGATCATCGTTTGGCCCTCGGCCTTGAGCCGTTCCACGATCTTCAGCAGCTCGCCGATCACCGCGGGGGCGAGGCCGAGCGACAGCTCGTCGATGAGCAACACGTCGGGTTCATGCATCAGCACCATGGCCAGAGCCAGCATCTGCTGCTGTCCGCCGCTGAGCGCACCGGCGGGTTCGTCGAGCCGGTCGGCCAACTCGGGGAAGATCTCCAGCACATGATCGGTCCGGGCCTTGAGCTGGGCCCGGTTCCTCCGCATGGTCCATCCCGCAGTGCGGAGGTTGTCCTCAATGGACAGCGGCAAAAACACCGCCTTGCCCCCGGGGAGCTGCTGGATGCCCATGTCCACCCGGGTCTGGGGCGAAGTGAGAGTTATGTCGCGCCCGTGCAGCGTGACGATGCCCCGCGACGGAACAGCCAAACCGCTGATCACCCGCAGAATCGTCGACTTGCCGGCGCCGTTGGTCCCCAGCAGCGCCAGGGTTTCGCCCCGGTCCACATGGAGGTTGACCCCGAACAGCACCTGCACCGGGCCGTAGGAGAAGTCGATGTCCCGCAAGCCCACGGCCGGCAACTGGTCGGGGTGCGATTTCCGCCGCTCCAGCTCGGCGTGGTCTTTCTCGATCTCGTCCACCACCAACGACAGGTCGTGGCGAATGTGGCGGGCACCCCAGATCAACAGGGCGCCCCCGATCAGCTTGAACGGGATCGCGACGATCAATATCGCGGTGCGCTCGTCGGTGGCATCGGAGAGAAGCCCGGCCACTATGGGGCCGAGCACGCCGCCCCCCAAGAAGATCACCATGATCGACAGGGCAGTGGACTGGGCTCGCAGCCGGTAGGGAACCACCCCCACCAACAGCGGTGAGATCATTCCGAAAATAATCACGCTCAACACCGCGGGGACGATCCCCACCACGGCGAACAACACGGGATGGGGCATGAAGAACTGGATGGGGATGGCCACCGCAATGGGGAAGAACAGGGCGCCCACCCAACTCAGCGCCTTAGCCGGGCTCTCCCGGTACAAGGCGTCGTAGCGCTTGGCCGCCCACGGCGCAGCCGCGAAGGCCAGCATCCCTGGGACGAACCCGATCATCGCCCGCTCGAACGGGCTCAGGCCCCACCGATCTTCCAGGTACAGGTTGACCAAGAAGCTCTGCCCGATGACCGAGAACACGATGATGCTGAACGAGATCCACGCCAACTTCAGGGTCTTGATGGCCATAAGGCGCTGCCAGACGGCACCGAGCGACACCCGGGGCGGGTCGTCGTCTTCTTCCATCACCTCCCCGAGTACCGACTTCTGTTCGAACTGGCCCCGGGGCGGGTCGGGAACGAACAAAGCCCAGATTCCCAACGCCAGCGTGGGCCAGGCAAAGACCCAGTAGGCCCACCGCCAGTTGTCGTCCACGAGCAGCATGAGACCGCCCACCAACAGCGGGGCGATCCGCTCACCTCCCCGGCCGAGCACGTTCTTTACGGCATAGATCCGGCCTCGAGATGAAATGGGGTAGGCGTCGGCCAGCACTGCCCCCTGCACCGGAAAGGTGTTGGACGTGCCGATCCCCATGAGCACGCCGACCAGAAAGAACCCCAGCGCGGTGGCTTGAAACCCCCGGGTACACATGGCCACGCTCCAGAAGATCGTGGCCAAGCCCACCAGCTGCATGCGGTTGACGCGATCGGCCAGCTTGCCCATGGGGATGGCGCACAGCGTGGTGGAAATGAGGCCGCCGATGCCCATCACCGCCAACCCGGCGTCGGACACCCCGAAGGTGTCTTGTATCTCGGGTCCGAGCAGGCTGGGGATGGCTAGCTGGAAGGCATCGACCGCGTCCAGGGTGCCCAGCACGGCCAGAACGCCTACGCCTCCGGTGGCCACTGCCTGTCGCAGGGTTATCGCTTCTTCACCGACTCCGGGGAGGTCTTCGTCGGCGCGGACCTCGAGCTGATCGGCCTCGGCCGCCTCTCGGGCCGCCTCCTCGTCGAGCAGCGCCCGGCTGAGGTCGGCGAAGCTGCGGCGATCACCCGACGCTTCGGTCATCTGATGCTATGGGGTCACGGGGTCAGGTCCACGGCAGCGCCTAGGGCGACGAGCTCGCCGTCCTCATCGGCATCGCCGTCGAACTGCACCAGCCGCAGGGTGTCGTTGCCGTTGAACTTGCCGGGTCCAAACGACAAGAACGGGATCTCCGGCAATGATGCCTGGGTAAGCGATTCCAGACCGGCCTGGAAGGAATCGTTGGTGAGCTCCGCCCCGGCCGCAGTGGCGATCTGCACGAACAGCGACAGATCGCGACACGCCAGCACGGTGTAGCTCCAGTAGTTGGGGTCTTCCTCGCTGTTCTCCACCCCCGGACCGGGCCGCTCGAAGCGGGCGTCGGGCAGCGCGGCGGAGACAATGTCGATGCACTCCTGGGTCTCGGCATCCACCGGGTCGGTAGTCAGATCCAGCCGCACCGTGGAGGAAATGGTGCCGTCCAGCGCCATTGGATCGATGCCCGACGCAATCGCGGTGGTGAAATTGCCAGAGTCCACTGCGGCCATCTGGATTCCCAGGTCTCCGTAGGTGACGAGGCCGGTGGCCGCGGGCCCAAAGATCACCATGCGGTCGATGCCGGCGTCAGTCACCTGCTCCTGCATGATCTCGGTCTGAGTCTCTAAAGCGTCGTCGTCGAGCACGAGATCGTCGATGTTCATTGTGATGGCGATCTCCACCCCGGCGTCGGCAAAAGCTGCTTCCACCACGTCCCCCAGCAATTCGGCAGTTGCTGTTTCGGCGTAATGGACGCCCACCGCGTTAGCGCCGTCGAACCACCCCCTGCGGCCCAACTCCGCGATGAAGACCTCATCCCTGGCCGTCCCCTCGACTCTGAAACTGGCCAGAGGCGCCCGGGCCCGTTCCAACAGCTCTCCTTTGGCGTTCACCTGGGAGCCCACATGGATGGTCTCGTGCTGCTCGGATACGCAGAAGTTGGCGTCGCCCCGCAGCCCGCCCAGCACGGCGAACACCTCGTCGTCCTCGGTGAGCTTGATGCAGGCGGCCAGCATCTCGTTGGGAAGGGCCGGGCTGAAACCGGCGATGTGGGCCTCGAGCATGCGTCCGTGGATTCCGCCTTCGGTATTAACCGCGCCGATTAGGGCATCCCATACCGGCTGGGGGTCGCCGAAGAACCCGAATCCGAACATGGAGACGTCCCAGAAACCGATTCCGATTCGGATGGTGTCCTCGGTCACGCCCCGGAAGCTGGCGGTAAGCGCCACCGGCGTGGGCTCTGGGGTTGGCTCAGGCGCCGGTTCAGAGGTCTCGTCTTCCGACGCCGGCTCTTCGGGGGCTTCCGTGTCCGACTCCGGCTCGCCTTCTTCTGGTGCCAGTTCTGCGGGAGCTTCTTCGGCTGGCTCTGTTGGATCTTCTGCGGTCTCGGCCGGTGCGGCCGTGGGGGCCTCATCAACGGCAGGTTCGTCCCCGCCTCCCCCCGTTGTGCAGGCGGTGGCGACCACCGCCACCGCAAGCAGCAGGGCCAGCAACATCCGTGGGTATCTCATCGCACTCCCCCTGATCCCATCGCTGTTGCACCCCAAATATACCAGTGGTAGAAAAATTGTCCAGAGGATGCTTGGGAGAGGGTTTCATGGTTGACGTCGAAGCACTGGTTGCCGACCTGACGCTGGAGGAGAAGTGCCGGATGGTGGTAGGCGAGGGCCCGTGGATCATCCCCGGGTGCGAACGACTCGGCATCCCCGACTGGTGTGTCAGCGACGGTCCGGTCGGGGTCCGGGGTCGGAACATGGGCCCCGGGATGGTGGTGCCCGGTCCGTCGGCCATCGCCGCCACCTGGAACCCCGCCCTCGCCCATGAGCTGGGCCAGGCTTTGGCCACCGAGGCTGTCGACCGCAAGGTGGACATGATCCTGGCCCCCACGGTCAACCTCCACCGATCGCCCCGTGGCGGTCGCCATTTCGAGAGCTACAGCGAGGATCCCGAGTTGAGCTCTCGTATCGCGGCGTCGTACATCACCGGGATTCAGTCCCAGGGGGTGGGCGCCTGCGTCAAGCACTTTGTGGCCAACGACCAGGAGTTCGAGCGCCGCACCATCAACGTTGCCGTTGACGAGCGCAGCCTGCGGGAGATCTATCTCCCGCCATTCGAAGCCGCGGTCAAACAAGCCGGGGTACGCGCCGTCATGGGGGCCTACAACTTCGTCAACGGCCACCACGCCTGCGCCCAGCCCGAGATGCTGATCGACGTGTTGAAAAAGGAGTGGGGATTCGACGGCTTGGTGGTTTCCGACTGGGGTGCCATCAAAGAGACCGTCGCTCCCGCTCTCTACGGGCTTGATTTGGAAATGCCCGGTCCGGGCCGATGGTGGGGAAGGGGTCTGCTGTTGGAGGCAGTCGAGGCCGGAAAGGTGGACGAGTCGCTCGTCGACGACAAGGTGCGCCGCATCGTCGGCTTCCTCAACTGGGCTGGTCGCATCGATACGCCTACCGACCACGACGAGGCCAGCGTCGACCGCCTAGAGCATCGAGCACTAGCCCGCCGGGCCGCCGCCGAGTCGATGGTTCTGATCAGCAACGACGGCGGACTCCTCCCGTTGGCCGGCGACCGCACGGTGGCGCTCATCGGTCCGGGAGCGGCCGAAACGGCCCTTTTCGGAGGCGGTTCGGCCAGCTTGGTGCCCCATCGCACTACCTCGGTGCTGGAGTCATTGGCAGAGCGGCTCGGACCGCGGTTGGTGGGCCACGCCCCCGGCATCGACATGCGCCGAAAGGCTGAGGCTGTTCCCGAGTCGTGGATCGACGGCGGCGTTCAGTTCGAGCTGTACGACGGCATCGGGTTCGACGGCAAGCCGTTTGAGATCCTCGACCGGCCCCTGCCGTTCAACGCATGGATTGGCGACAACTGGCCCAAAGACTGCGACGCTATGTCGGTGCGGCTGGAGTTCACCATGACACCCGAGCACTCCGGCCGGCACCGGCTCTGCGCCCTTGGATTCGCCCACGCCCGCCTGTTTGTCGATGGCCAATTGGTGGCCGACAACCACATCGACAGGTTCAGCGCCGGCCTTGGCCTGCATGGCGGTCATGGTTACCTCGATCTCGAAGCTGGCCATCCCTATCGCATCCGCCTCGATCACGTCCCCCCAGAGGGAAGCATGTGGGTCAGCATCGTTGATGTGGGGGTAGAGCTGGCCGACGTCGGCCGCGAGGAGAGCCTTTCCAATGCCGCCACCCTGGCTGCCCAAGCCGACACCGCAGTGGTGGTGGTCGGTTCTAGCTCCGAGTGGGAGTCAGAGGGAAGCGACCGAGACTCCATTGAGCTGCCCAACAATCAGGATGAGTTGGTGGAGCGGGTGCTCGACGCCAACCCCAACACCGTCGTGGTGCTTAACTGCGGCGCGCCGATGACCATGCCGTGGCTTGATCGGGCAGTAGCCGTGGTGCTGGCCTGGTACCCGGGCCAGGAGGCCGGTGAGGCTATCGCCGATGTGCTTGTGGGCGATGCCGATCCCGGAGGACGGATGCCCACCAGTTGGGCATGGCGAGAACAGGACACCCCCGCCTTCCTCAACTACCCCGGAGAGGCCGGCGTGGTGCGCTACGGCGAGGGCATCTTCGTGGGCTACCGCTGGTATGACGCCCGGGGCATCGAGCCGATGATCCCGTTCGGCCACGGCGGCTCCTACACCACGTTCGAGTGGGGCTCGCCCGAGGTCAGCGGCGAGGGCACCCAGCGCGCCGTGACAGTGCCGATCACCAACACCGGCAACCGCCGAGGCAGCGAGGTGGTGCAGATCTACGTGGCCCCGCCTACCGGCGATGCACCCCGACCCCCCAAGGAACTAGCCGGCTTCGCCAAGCTCACCCTCGATCCAGGAGAAACCGCCATTGCGGAGATCGCCCTCAAAGAGCGCTCCTTCGCCCGCTGGGACCCCCAAGACCACCACTGGGCAGTCGACCCCGGTCAGTACCGCTTGGCGGTGGCCGCCTCAGCCACCGACATCCGCTCGGAACTGGCCATCGAGGTCTAACCGAACCGCCCAACGGTGGAAGGCAATGGGTGAATCTGTCACCGGGTCGAAGTAAGATCGTCGCAGGTCGCGGCTCCGTATCAAGCTGTCCAAGCATCCACCACCTTGCGAGGTGCGGCATGGGATCATTCCCAAGGGAGGCCAATCGCAGGCTCCCATTTGGTGTCTGCGAAGGAGGATTTGTGTCTGCTGTCAGTGACGACGGGCGAGTTTGGTCGGTGTACAGAGGGGACGCGCTCGACGCCTATCCCGTTTGGCCATCCCCATCGGCCATAGTCTCTGATGGCGCTTATGGGGTGGGCGGATTCCCCGGTGACCCGAGGACGCCAGAAGACCTGGCTGAATGGTACGCCCCCCATATAGAGGCTTGGTCCAAGCACTCACTGTCATCGTCGACGCTGTGGTTTTGGAATACCGAGGTCGGCTGGGCCACAGTTCATCCAGTCTTGGCCGAATTCGGCTGGGATTACGTTCAAGCGATCGTGTGGGACAAAGGCATTGGGCACATCGCAGGCAACGTCAACGGGGACACCATCCGCCGCTTTCCGGTGGTGTCCGAGGTTTGTGTGTTCTATCGACGTCGATTGGAATTCCCGACTCCGGACGGCGTGATGACGGCTCGAAAATGGCTGCGGTATGAGTGGCAGCGAGCGGGGCTGCCCCTGTACCGAGCAAATGAGGCGTGTGGGGTGGCGAACGCCGCTACCCGGAAATATCTCACGCAAGACTGGCTCTGGTATTTCCCGCCGCCCGAAATGATGGAACGGCTGGTGCGCTACGCCAATCAGCATGGTTCTCCTTCAGGCGCTCCCTACTACTCCCTAGACGGTGTCTCCCCGATCACGGCAGGGGAGTGGGCCGGGATGCGAGACCAGTGGAATCACACCCATGGCCTCACCAACGTGTGGTCGGCACCGCCGCTGAATGGTCAAGAGCGCTACAAGGGCAACGGAGTTCGCTCGGCGCCGCGCGTGTACAAGCCTGGCCGCAACGCTGCTGTCCACCTCAATCAGAAGCCACTGGAGTTCATGAGCCGAATCATCAAGGCTGCTACCGAGCCGGGAGACGTTGTTTGGGAACCCTTTGGTGGACTATGCAGCGCGGTAGTAGCTGCGGTCGAGGCTGGGCGACGTGGCTACGCGGCGGAGACGGTAGGCCACTTCGCCGACTTGGCCATTGAGCGCATCGAATCTGCTGCATCCTGACTACGCTCCAAGCTCCATGAGCAGCCAGTCGTTGCAACGCGGGGCAGTGCCTGTCCCAGAGCCCCCTCGTCTTGACCCGAATGATCCTCGAACGAAGCTGCGCGACCGCGTTCAGGACGCCTTGCTGGCGCTGCCCGGCTATTTCGATTCGACCACCAACATAGAGGGGCTGGCTGCCACTGACCTGTTTTCCTTGAACACCGTGCTCGGTGCGACCATCGAGGTGCAGGTGGTGCAAACACTCAATCGAATGCGCGACGTCTGGGATCCAAACGATGAATGGGCCCTGTATCGCTTTGATCGTCAGGCGCAAACATTTCCTGATGTGTTGTTCCGAAGTAGGAACAGCTCTGGCGAATACGAGACTGCCCTAGGGGTTGAGTTGAAGGGCTGGTACATGCTGGCCAAGGAGCGCGAACCCAGCTTTCGGTACCGCGTGACCCCGAGTGCTTGCGCAGACTGGGATCTACTTGTGGTGGTTCCTTGGCATCTCTCAAACGTGCTTTCCGGTGTTCCTCGAGTTTCTACCCCGGCTTGCTGGTCGGCCAAGCACATTGCTGATTACCGAAATCACTGGTGGTGTCACATTCGCGAGACCGAACAAGATCCCTCCATTGAGTCACCCGCCCATGCTTCTCCATACATGGGCCGCGACAACACTTCCGACAAGCCTGCAAGAGACGGCGGGGGGAACTTCGGCCGAATCGCTCGTACCGGCATCATGGATGACTGGGTCCAGGAAATTCTGGGCGAGCCGCTGGCCGGTATCCCAGTTGACGCTTGGATCAACTTCCTGAAGCAACACGAGGCCAAGTAGCGAACCTCCCCGTCGTGAGGGGTTGTTTGCTTCCGGGTCAAGTTCCGCGACCCCGAGGCCTTGGTGTTCACCACCGGAGGCTCCTGACCCTGTTGCCTCATAGAATGAAAATTTCAGAGCCATGGCCTCGGCAGACAACCTCAACCAAATCGATTCCGCGCTTCGCAACGACATCAGGCGGCTGGGCACCCAGCTCGGCGATGCCCTGGTGCGCCAGCACGGACCTGAATTGCTCGAGCGTGTTGAGCAGGTGCGGGCTATGGCCCGGGGGTTGCGGCGCGACGAGGAGTCGGGTGCGGCTTTGGCCGAGATGCTCGACGACGTCGATGTGGTTGAGGCCATCAACCTGGTGCGGGCGTTCACGGTGTATTTCCACTTGGCCAACACTGCTGAGCAGGTTCACCGGATTGAAGATTTGAAATCTGCCGGCCTCGCGGGAAGCCACCGCTTTGCCGAGACGGTGGACAAGCTCTTGGAGCTGGGCATCGATCGGGAAGAGATCGTGGCCGCGACTAGAACTGCCGATCTCCGTCCGGTGTTCACTGCCCATCCCACGGAAGCCTCCCGCCGGTCGATCCTCGACAAGCTCACCGAGATAGCGGTGCTTATCGAGCGTCGGGGTGAGAGCGGCAGCGGTCCGACCGACCAGGGACGTATTGACCGCCGGATCGACGAGCTCATCGACGCCATCTGGCAGACCGACGAGCTTCGCCGCGAGCGGCCCGATCCTGTGGATGAGGCTCGCTCCATCCTCTACTTCCTCACTGAGATCGCTGTCGACGGTGTCCCTAAGCTCTTCGACGACGTCGATGCGGTGTTGAGATCCATCGGCGGCTCGCTGGAAGGACCTCAAGTGCCGGTGCGGTTTGGCTCGTGGGTGGGCGGCGATCGCGACGGCAACCCCAACGTGACTCCGGAGACCACACTTGAGGTGCTGGCCTTTCAGCGAGCGCGGGCGCTGCGGCTTTTGTTGGTTGAGGTCGAGGAGTTGTCGTCAGAGCTGTCAGTGAGCACCGCAGTGGTCGGCATCTCCAAGGAGTTGTCGGCCCAACTTGAGGCCGACCGCGACGGCTTTCCCGACGTTGTGTCCCGGTTTAGCAAGCTGAGCGCTGGCGAGCCCTATCGGCAGCGCTGCTCGGTGATCCACCAACGACTATTGGAAGCCGCCGCCCAGCCGCCCGCCCCGAGGGCCTATGGGTCGCCCGCCGAGATGGAAGCCGATCTGGCCGCCATGAGCCGGTCGCTCGAAGCCAACGGCGGATCGCTGCTGGCCCGCGGCCGGTTGGCCCGCGTCCGGCGAGTCCTGGCCATGATCGGATTCCACCTTGCCATCCTCGACATCCGCGAGAATGCCGCTGCCCACCACCAGGCCCTCGGCGGGCTCTTCGGCGAGCTGGGCACCGACTATGCCGCTTTGTCGGGCCCCGAGCGCGCCTCACTCTTAGCCGCTGAGCTGGAGAGCCGCCGCCCGCTAGCTCCGCCCGCGGGATCGGATGCCCAGGGCTCTCTAGCCCTCTTCGCCGCCCTGCGCCAAGCCTTAGACCAACACGGCGACGATGTTGTCGATAGCTACATCGTCTCCATGACCCAGGGCGTTGACGATGTGCTTGCCCCCGCGGTGCTGGCCCGCGAGGTTGGTCTGGTGGACATCCCCGGGGGCATCGCCCGAATCGGGCTTGTGCCGCTGTTCGAGACCATCGACGACCTTCGCGGTGTCGGCACCATGCTCCGAGAGCTCTTCGCCGTGCCCTCCTACCGGCGGCTGGTGGAGCTCAGGGGCGGCATGCAGGAAGTGATGCTTGGCTACTCCGACTCCAATAAAGACGGCGGCATCACCACTTCTCAGTGGGAGATCCACAAGGCGTTGCGAGAGATCGCCGAGGTCTCGGCGGAGACCGGGATCGGGGTGGTGGTATTCCACGGGCGAGGCGGCACGGTGGGTAGGGGCGGCGGGCCCACCAACGCGGCCATCCTATCGCTGCCCGCCGGAGTAGTAACCGGGGCCCTCAAGGTCACCGAACAGGGTGAGGTGATCGCCGACAAGTACGGCCTTCCCGGACTGGCGCAGCGCAATCTCGATCTGGCCCTGTCAGCCGTGCTGGAAGCCACGCTGGCCCACCGGCAACCCCGCCACGGCCATAGCGGAGTCGATACATGGAACACAGTCATGGAGCTCATGTCGGCCCGGGCCTATCAGGCATACCGGGATCTTCTAGACACCCCCGGGTTTGTGGAGTACTTCCAGACCTCCACCCCGGTGGAGGAGCTGGCGGCCATGAACATCGGCTCGCGCCCGGCCCGTCGATCGGGATCAGACGCTGGCATCGGCGACCTGCGGGCCATTCCCTGGGTGTTCGGTTGGACCCAGTCGCGCCAGATCATCCCCGGCTGGTTCGGAGTGGGCACTGCCCTGGAAGCGGCCCAACAAGCCGGCTACGGAGAGCAGATCCAAGAAATGTACGAGGACTGGCAGTTCTTCCGCACGTTCATCTCCAACGTGGAGATGACTCTGGTCAAAACCGATCTGGCCATTGCCCGGCACTATGTCAATCGCCTCGTTGCCCGCGAACGCCATCACTTTTTCGACGCCATCGTCGAAGAGCACGACCTCACGGTGGCTCATATCGCCAAGCTGGGCGGTGGCGAACTCCTCAGCGACCTTCCGGTGCTGAAGCGAACCTTGGCAGTGCGCGACGCCTACCTGGATCCGATCAGCGTCTTGCAGGTTGAGCTGCTGGCTCGGTCGAGGGCTCCGGTTGCCGCACACACAGACCCCCGACTCATTGAGCGGGCACTCCTATTGACGGTGAACGGCATCGCCGCAGGCCTACGCAATACGGGTTGAGCTGGATGGTCGGGACAATCCCGCGGTTCTCCAGCTGAGAAGGGCCCGGGCTGGCTTCTCTCAGTCGGTCTCGTCGCGCTCTGCGATGAGGGCGGCGGCTTGGGTGGGCCACTTCCACTTGCTTATGCGGCCGGGGATCTCAAGGGCAGCTTCGAGTTCCTGCACTGCGTCGTCGTTAAGGGTGGCCAGGTCTTCGTAGGTGATGATTCCGTGATCGGGCAGCGCCCGGGCCAGGGCGGGGTCGGTTCCCTTGATGAGGGTGAAGTCGTCTGGTCTTCTAGTTGGGTCCGGTTCGGGCCTCTCGGCAGGGGCAGGGGCTGGTGCTGGTGGCTCCGGCTCGGCTTCCGGCACCGCCGATTCCTCCGGCTCGGCCGCCTCGACTTCGGCGGGTGGCTCAGGCTCAGCCGCTGGCGGTGCCTCGACGATCACCGCAGCCTGTGGCTCGGCCACCGCGACGGCCGCGATTTCGGGAGCCGTGGTGCGGATGGTGAGCAGTTCAGATTGTCGGGCGGCTTCCTCGTCGGCGTCTCGATTCTCCAACGCCTCCAACAGGTGCATGGAGATGTCGCCCACCACCACGTCTTCGTCGGCGCCCTCGGCCTTGATGCCATCGTCGATCATGATGTAGCAGAACGGGCAGGCAGTGGCGATCCGGTCGGCCCCAGTGGCCAGCAGCTCCTGTGACCGCTCCACGTTGACCTGCTTGCCGATGGTCTCCTCCATCCACATGCGGGCCCCGCCGGCGCCGCAGCACATCCCTTTGGTGCCGTTGCGCTCGGCCTCCACCACCTCGACGCCGCCCAGTGATCCCACCACCCGCCGGGGGGCCAAGTACACGTCGTTGTGGCGGCCCAGGTAGCAGGAGTCGTGGTACACCACCCGCTCGTCGAGGCGGGCGCCGGTCATGTCGAGGCGTCCGTCGTCGATCAGCGCCTCAAGGAACTGGGTATGGTGGACCACCTCGTAGTGCCCGCCAAGCTGGGGGTACTCGTTGGCCAGGGTGTTGAAGCAGTGCGGGCACTGGGTGACGATCTTCTTCACCCCCATCTCGTTGAGGGTCTCGATGTTCTGCATGGCCAGCATCTGGAAGATGTACTCGTTGCCCGAGCGCCGGGCCGGGTCGCCGGTGCAGTTCTCGGCCGGCCCCAGGATGGAGAAGCTCACTCCCGCCCTTTGGAGCAGCTTGGCCACCGCTCGGGTGACCTTGCGGTTCTTGTCGTCGAAGGAGCCGGCACAGCCCACCCAATAGAGGTACTCCGACTCCAAGGGGTCGCCCCCGTCGAGTACGGCGATGCCCTCGAACTCTTCGGTCCACGCTCCTCGATCGCCCTGGGACATGCCCCACGGGTTCCCCGAGTTCTCCATCGACCGATAGGCCTGGCCCAACTCGGTGGGGAAGTCCGACTCCATCAACGACAGGTAGCGCCTCATATCGAGGATCTTGTCGAGGATCTCGATGTTCACCGGGCAGATCTCGTCGCACGCCTTGCAGGATGTACACGCCCAGACTTCCTCGCCGGTGATCCGCTCGAACACCGAGTTGGTCTCCACCTTGATCTCGGGGACCGTGCCCAGCGGAGGAGTGGTGGCCGGCTCGCCGGTGGCTGCCATGACCTCGCCGACCTTGAGCACGATTTCCCGGGGGTCGAGCGGCTTGCCGGTGGCGTGGGCCGGGCACACCGACGTGCATCGGCCGCACATGGTGCAGGAGTCGGTGTCGAGCAGCTGCTTCCAGGTGAAGTCCTCCACCGTGGCTGCCCCGAACGACTCCAGGTCGGTCTCCATCAGGTTGGGCATGGGCTTCATGGCCCCCTTGGGCCGGTCTTTGTCCCGCAAGTACATGTTCAGCGGGGAAGTGAACATGTGGCGCAACATGGTGATGGGCAGCAGCACCAAGAAAGCAATAAAGGCGATTACGTGGCCGGCCCACCAGAACTGGTGCCAGTGGTCGAGGCCTTCGAGGCCCCGCATGTGGGTGGCCACCCAGTAGCCGATCACCGACCACTTCTCGAAGTCGGGCACACCGTGGTCGGCAATGCGGAACACCTCGGCGCCGAACCCGGTGATGCCGATGGCGAAGAACGTGCCCAAGATCACCGCGTGCTCGGGCCGTGACTTGATGCGGATGCGGTAGGGCCGCAGACTGCGGGGGCCATAGCGGCGCACGATGGCCCAAATCACCCCGGCCAAGAAGACAACTCCGGCTATGTCGGCCACCGCCGAGTACACCTGATACACGCGTCCGTGGAGGAATTTGGCCCCGTCGGGGAGCTGCTCATCGATCTCCAGGGTGGTGGTGACCCCCAGCAGGATGATGAACCCGACGTAGATCATGGTGTGCATGATCCCGGCGCCGGGTTCCCGCAACAGGGTGCGCATGTACATGCCCCGCCGGAGGTCTTCGAGGCGGGTCTTAGCGTTGGACAGGGTGGTGCGGCGGTTGTCAGGGCCGCCTCGCTCCCAGTTCTTTACTCGCTTGGCGAACTCCCAGGCTGCCCACACCAAGAAGATGGGAATGACGGTGTAAAACGCGGCCTTCCACCCGTTGGGAATGTTCTCCCACGGGTGGCGGGTGACCTCGGCGGGGTTCTTGAACTCGGTAATGGCCGACGCGATGCCCGAGGCGATGGTGAAGGCGGCGAAGCCCAGCCCGAGGCCGAGGACTATGTGATAGGGACGCAGGCGCTTTGGGTCCATGGCGACCCCAAACTAGTAGTTGGCATCCCCCCGTTCCGTACTCAAGCAGGCAGCACGAGTTCCCCTGGTTCCACTGCCAAGCAGGCAGCACGAGTTCCCCTGGTTCCACTACCAAGGAGGCAGCACGAAACCGCCACTTTCTGCTTGAAGTTCACAGCGTAGAAACAATCGTGAAACTTGGCCTTCCTAGTTTGTTGCCGATTGCGCCGGAACCGCAGTGGCGAGGGCGCAGAACACGGCGAAGGAGGGCCGGTACGCATGAATAGGAAATTTGGGGTCGGAGCACTGATTGCCGCCGCGACAGTGCTCATCGGGGCAGCGCCCGCAATGGCCCAAGACGGTGGGGCCGAAGCGGTGCAAGTGGTCTTGGACAACCTGTGGGTGTTCATCGCCGGCATTTTGGTGTTCTTGATGCAGGCCGGTTTCGGCATGGTCGAAGCGGGGATGACCAGGGCCAAGAACGTCGGCAACATCATGGCCAAGAACCTGGCCGACATGTGCATCGGCGCGCTGGCCTTCTTCGCGTTTGGCTTCGGCATCGCCTTCGGCACCGACGGCGGATCGTTGATTGGCACCGACGGGTTCTTCCTGAGCGGGACATTCACCAACTTTGGTGACGGGCTCAGCACTCCCACGTTCTTCTTCTTCCAGGTGGTGTTCGCGGCCACTGCGGTGACCATCGCCTCAGGAGCGATGGCCGAGCGGACCAAGTTCTCGGCCTATCTGGTGTTCAGCTTCTTTATGACCGCCCTGATCTACCCGGTGGTGGTCCATTCCTTCTGGCAGGGCGACGGGCTACTGTCCGACCTGAAGATCGGTGATGCCCGATTCGGCGACTTCGCCGGTTCCACCATCGTGCACAGCACCGGCGGCTGGGCCGCCCTGATGGGGGCAATCTTCCTCGGGCCCCGCATCGGCAAGTACGACGAGAACGGCAACCCCCGGGCCATGCCCGGACACAACATCGCTTTTGTGGTGCTGGGCGTGTTCATCCTGTGGTTCGGCTGGTTCGGGTTCAACCCCGGCTCGGAGTTGGCGGCGGACGACTTTGTGATGCGAGCTGCGGTTACCACGCTTTTGGCCGCGGCTGCTGGAGGCGTTGCCGCCGGGGCGATCATCTGGCGCAAGGCCGGCTCGCTGGACGTGGCCATGACCGGCAACGGTGTGCTGGCCGGTCTGGTGGGGATCACCGCAGGCACCGCCACCATGAACCCGATGGGCGCGGTGGTGACTGGCGCCATTGCCGGGGTCATCGTGGTGTACTCGGTGCTGTTCTTCGACCGGGTCCGCATCGACGACCCGGTGGGCGCCATCTCGGTCCACGGTGTGTGCGGGGTGTGGGGCACACTGGCAGTGGGCCTGTTCTCCCGCTATGACGATGCGTTCGTCGGCCAAGACAACGCCGGCCTGCTCTACGGCGGCGGCATCGACCAATTGGTGGTGCAGCTCATCGGCGTGGCGCTGGTGTTCGTGTGGGTGACGGCCACCACCGGCATCCTGTTCGCGGTGATGAAGAAGACCATGGGGCTACGAGTGTCTCGTGAAGAAGAAATCGGCGGCCTCGACCTCCACGAACATGGTGTGCCCGGCTATGGCCCGGACACGTCGGTATCTGTGGGCTGAACTCCTACAGACCTACAGGCGCTCAGCCCGCTTGCTCGGCCACTGCCGCAGCCGCTTCGGCCGCTGCGGCGGGGTCGAGTGAGCGGGCGAGCGTCATTTTGGCCTCGGTGGGCATCATGTCGGGGCCCAGTTCGTACACCAGCGGAATGCCAGTAGGGATGTTGAGGGCGGCGATGGCATCATCGTCGATATGGTCGAGGTGCTTGGCCAGAGCCCGCAGGCTGTTTCCGTGCGCCGAGATCAGCACTACCCGCCTCGCTCGCAGGTCGGGGACCACGGCGTCGTGCCAGTAGGGCATCAACCGCTCCACCACATCGGCCAGACACTCGCTCGTGGGCAGCAGTTCGGGAGGAATGTGGGCGTAGCGGGGATCGCGATTGGGGTTCCACGGATTGTCATCGGCAATGGGCGGGGGCGGCGTGCGGTAGCCCCGGCGCCAGGCGTTGAGCTGCTCATCGCCAAAGCGCTTACGGGTCTCGGACTTGTCCAACCCCGTGAGGTCGCCGTAGTGACGCTCGTTCAACCGCCAATTCCGTTTCACCGGCACTACGGTCCGGTCCATCTCGGCCAGGGCTAGGTCTGCGGTGCGGATGGCCCTGGTCTGGAGCGAGGTGTGTACAACGTCGGGCAGCAGTCCAGCCTCGGCCAGCGCTCTTCCGCCGGCTCGAGCCTCAGCTTCACCCTTCGGCGTCAGGTCGCAGTCGTACCATCCGGTGAATTGGTTGGAGGCGTTCCATTGGCTCTGCCCATGACGTAGCAGGATCAGGATTGCTGGGTTCACTCAGGGGAGCGTAGCTGCTCGTACCCTTAGTGAACAGCACTCAAGTTTTGCGATATAGCAATTTGAAGGGTACCCTTGATGCGGAAAATAATTCTGACAAAACCAAAAAATCAAGGAGTCAATCAATATGGGAAAGGTTGTCGGCATCGATCTGGGCACCACCAACAGCGTGGTTGCTGTGCTCGAAGGTGGTGAGCCTGCGGTAATTGCCAACGCTGAGGGTTCTCGCACCACCCCGTCGGTGGTTGCCTTCTCCAAAGACGGAGAAGTGCTGGTAGGCGAGGTAGCCAAGCGCCAGGCCATCACCAACCCCAATCGCACCATCCGCTCGGTCAAGCGCCACGTCGGTACGAACTGGTCGGAGAGCATCGACGGCAAGGGCTACAGCAGCCAGGAGATCTCCGCCCGGGTCTTGCAAAAGCTGAAGCGGGACGCCGAGACCTACCTTGGCACCGAAGTTGCTGAGGCAGTCATCACCGTCCCGGCCTACTTCGACGACGCCCAGCGCACTGCTACCAAAGAGGCTGGGACCATCGCCGGGCTAGAGGTGCTGCGAATCATCAACGAGCCCACCGCGGCTGCTCTGGCCTACGGACTCGAAAAGGGCGACACCGACCAGACCATCCTGGTATTTGACCTCGGAGGAGGCACCTTCGATGTGTCTGTTCTGGAGATCGGTGACGGGGTGTTCGAGGTCAAGTCCACCAGCGGCGATACTGCCTTGGGCGGCGACGACTGGGACGATCGGGTTATCGGGTGGTTGGTGGATTCGTTCCGCAACGACCACGGGGTTGACCTGAGCAAGGACAACATGGCTATGCAGCGGCTCAAGGAGGGCGCGGAGCGGGCCAAGGTCGAGTTGTCGCAGACCCAGAGCACCAATGTGAACCTGCCGTTCATCACCGCTACCGACGCCGGGCCGCTGCATATGGACTACGAGCTCACCCGGGCAAAGTTCCAAGACCTCACCAGCGACCTGCTGGATCGGTGCCGCAAGCCGTTCGAGCAGGCCCTCTCCGACGCCGGCCTTTCGGCGGGCGACGTCGACCACGTGATCCTGGTGGGTGGCTCAACCCGGATGCCCGCGGTGGTCGACTTGGTGACTGGTATGACCGGGACCCAGCCCCACCAGGGAGTCAACCCCGACGAGGTGGTGTCGGTAGGCGCCGCAGTGCAGGCCGGCGTGCTCAAGGGCGAGGTCAAAGACGTGCTGTTGTTGGACGTGACCCCGCTGTCGCTGGGCATCGAGACCAAGGGCGGCGTGATGACCCGGCTAATCGAGCGCAATACCACCATTCCCACCCGTCGCACCGAGGTGTTCACCACTGCTGACGACAATCAGCCCACCGTGGAGATCCACGTGCTTCAGGGCGAGCGGGAGATGGCTGGCTATAACAAGACGTTGGGCAAGTTCCAGCTGGTAGACCTGCCGCCCGCGCCCCGGGGTGTGCCCCAGATTGAGGTCACCTTCGACATCGACGCCAACGGCATCGTCCACGTGTCGGCCAAGGACCGGGCCACCGGCAAAGAGCAGTCCATCACCATTACCGGGCAGACCTCGCTGGACAAGTCCACGATCGATCAGATGGTCGCCGACGCCGAGGCCCACGCCGCCGCCGACGCCCGTCGCCGGGAGGAGGCCGAGGCGGTCAACAACGCTGACAGCCTGGTGTACCAGGTGGAGAAGCTTCTGTCTGATGCCGGCGATTCAGTGGACGCCGACAGCCGTTCCGATGTTGAGGCCAAGCTGGCCGATCTGAAGGCGGCCATCGACGAGAAGGATCTGGACCGCATCCGCTCGGCCACCGAGGAGCTGTCGGCACTCAGCCAGCAGATCGGTTCTGCCATGTATGAACAGGCGGCTGCCGCGGCCGCCGATGCCCCCGGGGACTTCTCGGCTGACGCTGCCTCCGATACGGCTGACGCTGCGGCCGATTGGGCTGACGATGGCAACATCGTCGACGCCGAGATCGTCGAAGATGAAGAGGACGGAAGCTCCCAGTGAACGACGAGGTTGGCGCTGATCTGGCCGACGAGGCAGTGTCCGACGAGGCTGTGTCCAATGAGGAAGGGGCCGATGAGGCAGCGACCGCCGAAGTTGGCGCCGAAGCCCTAGTCGATGCAAAGGCTGATCCACTCGTTGGGGAACAGATTGACGAGGATGCTGACTCTAAGGGGCTGCCCTCGGTCGAAGAGCTGTTGGCTCAGCGGGACGGCTACCTCAATGACCTCCAACGGGTGACGGCCGAGTTCGCCAACTACCGCCGCAAGGCGGCCGAGCGACAGCAAGAGACGGTGGCTATGGCCGCGGCCGACATCGTTGAGAAGGTGCTGCCAGTGCTAGACGCCTGCGACGCCGCGGTAGCCCAAGGCGCCGAAGACGTCGTTCCCATCCGTGACGCGCTTTATGGCGCTCTGGAGAAGGAGGGCTTGGCGAAGCTGGATGATCCCGGCGTCCCGTTCGATCCCACCTGCCACGAGGCCGTGGTACACGAGCCTGGAGATGGGGAGGCGGTAGTCGCCGAAGTTCTGCGGTCGGGCTATGAGTGGAACAGCCGAGTGCTGCGGCCAGCCATGGTAAAGGTCCGGGGGTAGAACGGAGGCAACCCAATCATGGACGTGAAACGGGAATGGTTGGAGACCGACTACTACAAGGTTCTCGGCGTCTCTCCGTCCGCCTCCGATAAGGAGATCACCAAGGCCTATCGCAAGCTGGCCCGCAATCTGCACCCCGACGCCAACCCGGGCGACAGCAAGGCCGAAGAGCGCTTCAAGGAGGTGTCGGCGGCCTACGACGTGCTGGGCGATGGCGAACGCCGAGCTCAGTACGACCAAGTGCGCCACATGGGACCGATGAACTTCCAGGCCGGGCCGGGTGGGTTCACCATGGAGGGGGATATGGCCGACATCTTCTCGGCTTTCATGGGTGGCGGTCGCTTCGACCGGGGCGGTCATCCCTTCAGCGGCCAGACCCGCCCGGTTCGAGGCCATGATCTCAATGCCCAGCTGACCCTGGACTTTGCCGAGGCGGTGCGGGGAGCGACCACCGACTTGACGCTCAGCGGCGACACTGCCCGGGCCGGGCGCTCCATCTCTGTGCGCATCCCCGCCGGGGTGGGCAACGGCCAGAAGATAAAACTTGCCGGCAAAGGGGAGCCGGGAATCAACGGAGGCCCACCGGGCGACCTATATGTGACGGTCAAGGTCAATACCCACCCGGTGTTCGGCCGCCGGGGAAAGAACCTCACCATTTCTGTGCCGGTGACGTTTGTCCAGGCTGCGCTAGGGGCGGAGATCTCGGTGCCCACGTTTGAGGGCGACCCGGTGACGCTGCGCCTGCCTCCCGGCAGCCAACCGGGAAAGATGCTGCGGGTACGCGGGAAAGGCGTTGAGACCGCCAAGGGAACCGGCGATCTCTTGGTGAGTGTGGACCTAGAAGTTCCCAACGAGTTGAACGAAGAACAACGCCAGGCTTTGGAAGCCTTTGCCAAGACGATGGAGGCGAGACCATGATCGATCCTCGAGGCCGCGATCGAGCGGTGTATGTCATCTCAGTGGCAGCTGAATTGGCCGGAGTCCATCCCCAGACACTGCGAATCTACGACCGCCGGGGCCTGGTGCAGCCAGCCCGCACCGGCGGTGGGAGCCGGCGCTACAGCGATGCAGACATTGAGAAGCTCCGCCGGGTACACGAGCTCACCAGCGAGGGCATGAACCTAGACGGCGTGGTGCGGGTGCTGGCGCTGGAGAACGAGGTGGCTCGGCTCAAGGCCCAGGTGGCGCACCTCACTCGGGAACTGGAGTCGAAACGGGCTGACATCGTGTTGTATCGAAGAGGCTGAGATCAGAGAATTCGGACAGAGGAGGGTAAAGTGCAAGCCCAGCTGATTCTGTGACCGTGATCCTCGACTCCGATCTCTCCGACCTCTTGGTGGGCTACAAGACCGTTCGGTCCCACACCGACGCGCTCTCCGCCCCGTTGAGCAGCGAAGACCAGTGCATCCAGTCGATGCCCGACGTCAGCCCCACAAAGTGGCATCGGGCCCATGTCACGTGGTTCTTCGAGACCTTTCTGCTCAAGCCCCACCTGGATGGATATCGCGAGTACCACCCAGCGTTCGGCTACTTGTTCAACTCGTACTATGAGGCGGTGGGGGAGCGCCACCCTCGTCCGGAACGAGGGAATCTCTCCCGGCCGTCCTGCGAGGACGTTGCTGCCTACCGTGCCCATGTCGACCAGTCAATGGAGGAACTGCTGGCCCAACCGCTGGATCAAGCCACTGCCGAGTTGGTGACCTTGGGCCTGAATCATGAGCAGCAGCACCAAGAACTGCTGCTCATGGACATAAAGCATGTTCTATCCACCAACCAGGCACTATGGCCTGCCTATCACGACCTCTCCCCCGCGCTAGCTGATGTGTCGGACAATGGTCAGCCGGCGGCCAGATGGACCGGTTTCGACGGTGGAGAGGTTTGGATGGGCCATGACGGCGACGGCTTTGCATTCGACAACGAGAGCCCCCGCCACCGGACCATTCTCTCTCCGTATCGACTCGCCAACCGCCTGGTGACGTGCGGCCAGTGGCTTGAGTTCATGGCCGATGGGGGCTACGACACCCCCACTCTGTGGCTGTCGGACGGCTGGCATCAGCGGCAGGAGCACGGTTGGGATGCCCCCTCGTACTGGGATTTTCACCCTGAGGACGGCTGGCACGTGTTCACCCTCCATGGTCTGCAACCCCTGTCGCCCGATGAGCCGGTGTGCCACCTGTCGTACTACGAAGCCGACGCCTTCGCCCGCTGGGCCGGCGCCCGCCTTCCCACCGAGGGCGAATGGGAGCACGCTGCTGAAGGGCATGTCCTGGAGGGCAACTTGGGAGACCTGGGCCGCTTGCACCCCGCCCCCGCGCCGGTGGGCGACGGGTTGCGCCAGCTCTTTGGTGACGTGTGGGAGTGGACGGCCAGCCCCTACGGGCCCTATCCCGGTTTTCGGCCCGCACCGGGCGCGGTGGGGGAGTACAACGGCAAGTTCATGGTCAACCAGTTCGTGTTGCGGGGCGGAGCCTGTGTGACCCCGCCGGGGCACATCCGGGCCACGTACCGCAACTTCTTCCACCCTCACACCCGCTGGCACTTCTCTGGGGTGCGCCTAGCCCAGGATGCGACGTGATCGAGCCGGTCATCGACATCTATCTGGATCGTGCCTGGATCGACCAGGCCCTCCGGGCCGATGTGGCCGAGGGGCTCACCGCCCAGCCCAAGGAGCTGCCGCCGAAGTGGTTCTACGACGACCGGGGAAGCGATCTGTTCGATCAGATCACCCGACTGCCCGACTACTACCCCACCCGGCGGGAGCGGGAGATCCTCGAGCGCGAGGTGGACGCAATCGCCGAGCGATCTGGGGCCGACACCGTGGTGGAGCTGGGTTCGGGAACCTCGGAGAAGACCCGGATCGCTCTGGATGCCCTCGCGGCCACCGGGCGGCTCCGGCGCTATGTGCCCTTCGACAACAGTGAGGCCACACTGCGAACCGCAACCGTCGAGTTGGCCCAGGCCTACGAAGGTTTGGCCGTCCACGGTGTTGTGGGCGATTTCGAGCACCACTTGGGCCACATCCCCGATGGGGGCTGTCGCCTGTTGATGCTTCTGGGCGGCACGATTGGAAACTTCCCTTCTGCACCCCGCAAAGACTTCCTGGCCAGTGTGGCCGACACCATGGCACCGGGCGACACGTTCCTGCTGGGTTTCGATTTGGTCAAGGACCGCGACCGGCTGATCGCGGCCTATGACGATCCTGAGGGGGTGACCGCGGCATTCAACCGCAACGTGCTGTCGGTGATCAATCACCGGCTGGATGCCGACTTCGCCCTCGACCAGTTTGAGCACGAGGCCCGCTTCGACCCCGATGAGGAGTGGATCGAGATGTGGCTGCGGTCGCGCCGGTCCCAGAAGGTGAGCATCGGCGGGCTGGACATGACGGTGGACTTCGCCAGTGGGGAGCGCATGCGTACCGAGGTCAGCGCCAAATTTCGGACCGAGAACATCGGCCCGGAGCTGGCCAGCGTGGGTTTGGCCATGGAGCAATTGTGGACTGATGCCCAGGGTGACTACGCCCTGACTCTTTCTCGCATGGTGCAAGGGCGTTGAGCCCTGTAGTTGAGCCCTGCGGCATTGTTTTACTGAATGGCCGTTATTG
This sequence comes from Acidimicrobiales bacterium, assembly GCA_965208505.1. Lineage (GTDB taxonomy): Bacteria > Actinomycetota > Acidimicrobiia > Acidimicrobiales > Bin134 > Poriferisocius. Next base: position 2,751,133 of record OZ242339.1, on the reverse strand, counting down.
CTCGCCAACTCCCGGTTGGGCGCGAGTAGTGTCAATTCGTAAGCCACGCTGATGGGGTAGCGATTTGCCAGCAACGGTGGTCGTCGGGACGCAATGGGGTGATGAAGGCAAGGGCAAGTTCACCGACCTCCTAGCCCGTGATATGGACATGGTGGTGCGCTACCAGGGCGGCCACAACGCGGGCCACACCCTGGTGGTGGATGGCCAGACGTTCAAGCTCCAACTCGTTCCCAGCGGGGTTCTCTATCCCCATGTGACTCCGATGATCGGCAACGGTGTGGTGATCGATCCCACGGTGCTCCTCGACGAGATGGACCGGTTGACTGAGCTCGGTGTCGATTGCAGCAAGTTGAAGGTCAGTGGCAATGCCCACCTCATCTTGCCCTACCACCAGACACTGGATGTGGTGGTCGAGCGGCATCTGGGGCGCAACAAGCTGGGAACCACCAAGCGGGGCATCGGTCCGGCCTATGCCGACAAGGCAGCCCGGGTGGGACTGCGGGTCCAAGACATGCTCGACCCCAAGATCTTTCGGGAGAAGCTGGGCGTTGTACTGCACGAGAAGAACCCGTTGCTGGCCAAGGTGTACAACCGGCTGCCGTTCGATATCGAGACCCTGGCCGATCAATATTTGGAGGAGTGCCGCCCCCGCCTGGAACCTCACATCGCCGACACCGTGGGGCTGGTTCACGATGCCCTGGAAACGGGCCAAAACGTGTTGTTCGAAGGGGCACAGGCCATGTATCTCGATCTCGACCACGGCACCTATCCGTTCGTCACCTCGTCCAACCCGGTGGCCGGCGGGGTTTGCGTGGGGGCAGGCATAGGCCCTCGGCACATCGACCGGGTGATCGGGGTCACCAAGGCATACATCAGCCGGGTGGGTTCGGGGCCGTTTCCCTGCGAGCTGACCGATGAGATCGGCGACCACCTGGTGGATGTGGGCCGGGAGTACGGCACCAACACCAAGCGCCGTCGCCGCTGCGGCTGGCTGGACACGGTGATGCTGCGCCACGCAGTGCGGGTGAACTCCTTGTCGGATTTGGCCATCACCAAACTCGACGTGTTGGATGCCCTCGACCCGATCAAAGTGTGCGTGGCTTATGAGGTGGATGGTGAGCGCCGCGACTCAATGCCCTACCACCAGTCGGAGATCCACCGGGCGGTGCCGATCTACGAGGAGATGCCCGGCTGGCGCACCAGCTTGAGCGATGCAAGCGATCGCTCGGAGCTGCCCCAACAGGCAGAGGATTATCTGCGATTCATCGAGGAGCAGTCCGGTGTGCCCGCATCCCTGGTCGGCGTGGGTCCCGGTCGGGACCAGTACATCTCCTTCAGCTCGATCCCGTGAGAGTCTGCGTTGTCGGCAGCGGGGGCAGGGAGCATGCCCTCGCCCATGTGCTGAGCCGGTCGTGCGACGTGGTGGTCACCCCCGGCAACCCCGGCATCCCCGGCTCCACTCCGGCTCCGGCTACCGAGATCGATGCCGACCTCTATGTGATCGGCCCGGAGGCCCCTCTGGTGGACGGGCTGGCCGACGAACTGCGGGCGGCCGGTCGGCTGGTATTCGGCCCGGGAGCAGACGGGGCCCTCCTGGAGGGCTCCAAAGCGTGGATGAAAGAGCTGCTGGTGGCCGCCGGGGTGCCCACTGCGGGTCACGGAACCTTCACTGAGCTTGATCCGGCCCTGCGTTTCCTGGACACCATGGGCGATCTGTTCGTGATCAAGACCGACGGTTTGGCCGCGGGCAAGGGGGTGCTGGTCACCGAGGATCGGGCTGAAGCCGATGATGCGGTGAGGTCCTATCTGTCGGGGGAGGCCTTCGGCGACGCCGGTCGCCGAGTGGTGATCGAAGAGGGCCTCACCGGCCCCGAGCTGTCGGTGTTGGCGGTGTGCGATGGCCATGGCGCTGTCCCGCTAGCCCCGGCCCAGGATTTCAAGCGCATTGGAGAGGGAGATGTCGGGCCCAATACCGGTGGAATGGGGGCGTATTCCCCCGTGCCAGTGGCCGGGGCCGACGTGGTAGATCAGGTAATGGATCAGGCGGTGCTCCCCACGCTGGGCGAGCTCCGGCGCCAGGGCATCGAGTATCGGGGCGTGCTGTACGCCGGGCTCATGCTCACCCCCCAAGGGCTCAGAGTGTTGGAGTACAACGTGCGCTTTGGCGATCCCGAAGCCCAGGTAGTGCTGCCCCGGCTGAAGTCGGATCTGGCTGACCTGCTGGCCGCGGCCGCGGCCGGTTCGCAGGAAGAGACACCGACCTTCGGCGACGACGCCGCGGTGACGGTGGTGTGCGCCTCCGAGGGGTACCCCGCCTCCCCCCGGACCGGCGACCTCATTGAGGGCATTCAGGCAGCCAATGCTGAAGATGGGGTCACTGTGTTCTGTGCCGGAGTGTCATCGTCCACTGGCAATGGAGATGGGGTTGAATTGCCTGGTCAACACGGCCAGGGGTTGGTCACCGCCGGAGGTCGAGTGCTCAACATCACTGGTCAGGGCCCCGACTTGGCCACCGCCCGAGAGCGGTCCTATGCCGGGGTCACCCACATTGATTGGCCGGGCCGCTACGTTCGCTTTGACATCGCTGCCGCGGCGGTTGAGGGCGTTTCACAGAGGGAATCAGGATGAGCTTGAAAGTTGCCGTCATCATGGGTTCGTCGAGCGACGAGGACACCATGGCTCCGGCCCGCACCACCCTGGAGCAGTTCGGTGTGGAGTGCCACTGGGAGGTCATGTCGGCCCACCGCACTCCGGAGAAGGTCCGCCAGTTCGTGGCCGGGGCCCGTGATGGCGGGTTCGGGGCCATCATCTGCGGGGCGGGCATGGCCGCTCACTTGGCTGGCGCGGCTGCGGCTCAGACCACCTTGCCGGTGATCGGCGTTCCCTTGGCTGGCGGAGCGCTGAACGGGGTGGACTCGCTTTACTCCACCGTGCAGATGCCCAAGGGGATCCCGGTGGCCACGGTGGCCATCAACGGCGCCATGAACGCGGCGTTGTTGGCCATTCAGATCTTGGCCGTGTCCGACGCGGGTCTGGCCGAGAGGCTGGTCGCCCATCGCGCTGAGATGGCCGGTGGCTGACAAGGATCTGATCCCCGACGTCTTGGCCGATCGCTACGCCAGCGCGGCGATGGCCGCCATCTGGTCGCCTAACGGCAAGGTCAAGGCCGAGCGCCGCCTGTGGGTGGCGGTGCTTGAGGCCCAGCGGGACCTCGAAACAGCAGTGCCCGACGGAGTGGTTGAGGCCTACCGGGCTGTTATCGACCAGGTGGATCTGGCCTCCATCCGGGATCGGGAGCGGGTTACCCGTCACGATGTGAAAGCTCGCATCGAAGAATTCTGCGCCCTGGCTGGACATCAGCACATCCACAAGGGGATGACGTCGCGCGACCTCACCGAGAACATTGAGCAGCTCCAGGTACGCGACTCCCTGCGGCTGGTGCGGGACAAGCTGGTGGCCGTGGTTTGTGCCTTGGGGCGACAGGCTGACGACTATGCCGAGCTGGTGATGGTGGGCCGCTCTCACAACGTGCCCGCCCAGGCCACCACCCTGGGCAAGCGCTTCGCCAACTACGGCGAAGAGGCGTTGGCTGGTTTGCATCGAATTGAGGACCTGTTGAGCCGTTTCCAGTTGCGTGGTCTGAAGGGTCCGGTGGGCACTCAGCAGGACCAGCTTGATCTGTTTCTCGGCGACGCCAGCAAAGTGAGCGCTTTGGAGCAGCGATTGGCGGAGCACTTAGGGTTCTCCGCGGCGATGGGCAGCGTGGGTCAGGTGTATCCCCGGTCGCTGGACTACGACGTGGTCACTGCGCTGGTGCAGGCGTCCTCCGCGCCCGCCAACCTGGCCCGGACCATCAGGCTAATGGCTGGCCACGGCCTGGTTTCTGAGGGATTTCAAGCCGGGCAGGTGGGCTCTTCGGCCATGCCCGGCAAGCGCAACGCCCGGACCTCCGAGCGCATTTGCGGTCTGTCCGCAGTGGTGCAGGGCTATGCCGACATGGTGGCTGCCCTAGTGGGTGACCAATGGAACGAGGGCGATGTGAGCTGCTCAGTGGTGCGCCGGGTCGCCTTGCCCGGGGCCTTCTTCGCCCTAGATGGCCAGTTGGAAGCAGTGTTGACAGTTCTGAAGGAATTAGCGGTGTTCGGCGATGCAATCGCGGCTGAGTTGACTGCCAATCTCCCTTCGCTCGCCGTCACCCGAGTACTGATGGCCGAAATAGCCCTCGGAGCAGACCGTGAGGAGGCTCATCGCATGATATCTGAGCATGTACCCAAGGGGGATGGCTTCTTCTCCGCCATTACCGATGATGAGAGGCTTCTAATTGAGGGCGTAAACGTCGAACAGATCAAGAGCAATCCCTTGGCCTTGACAGGAGCGGCTGTGAGTCAAGCCCGAGCCTTTGCCGCCAAGGCCCAAGAATTGGCAGCCCAGAATCCCACCGCAGCCCACTACCAACCGGAGTCGATCTTGTGAGTATCCAGAACATCAATCTGCCCCCGGTTCATTCCGGCAAGGTTCGCGACATCTTCGACGCCGGCGACGACCGGCTTTTGATGATCGCCTCCGACCGCATCTCGGCGTTCGACGTGGTTATGGACGAGCCCGTTCCCGAAAAGGGTCGGGTGCTGACCGCCATGTCCGCCTTTTGGTTCGAGACCTTGGCCGATGTGCTGCCCAGCCACCTCATTTCCACTGATGTGGCCGATTTCCCCCCCGAGGCCCAGGCCAACGGGGTGGCCGGAAGAACCATGCTGTGCCATCGGGCCGAGATGCTGCCCATCGAGTGCATCGTGCGGGGTTATCTAAGCGGTTCGGCATGGAAGGAGTACAAGGCCCAGGGCACCATGCACGGCCAGCGGCTGCCGGCCGGTCTCCGGGAATCCGACAAGCTTCCCGAGCCGGTATTCACTCCCTCCACCAAGGCTGAGTCCGGCCATGATGAGAACATCTCCTATGACCAGGCAGTGGAGCTGGTGGGATCAGAGCTGGCTGAGCAGGCCCGGTCGGCGTCATTGGAGCTGTACTGCCGGGCGTCGGAAGCCGCCGCCAGAAAGGGCATCATCATCGCCGACACCAAGTTCGAGATGGGCATGGTGGACGGAACCCTGGTGGTGGCCGACGAGGTGCTCACCCCCGACTCCTCCCGTTTCTGGCCGGTGGACGGCTGGAAGCCGGGGGCCACCCCGCCGTCGTACGACAAACAGCCGGTGCGCGATTACCTCAACACCCTGGACTGGGACAAGCAGTATCCGCCTCCGCCGCTGCCCGAAGAGGTGGTGAAAGCCAGCGCCGCTCGCTATGTGAGCGCCTATGAGATCATCACCGGCCGCAACTTCGCCGACTGGCCAGGGTCAAGGTGAAGAAATGAGCCATAAGTTCAATGTGGTTGTGGAGGTGAGTCTCCGGGATGGAATCGCCGATCCGGAGGGACTGACCATTGAACGGGCGCTGCCCGCTTTGGGATTCAACAGCGTTGGCGGCGTCCGGGTGGGTAAATCCCTGCGCTTTGATTTGGAAGCTTCCAATGAATCTGAGGCTCGTCAACAGGTAGAGGCCATGTGCGAGCGCTTTCTGGCCAATCCAGTCATCGAAGACGCAAGAATCTCGATTATCGGGGTGACGTGATCGCCTTCATGGCTTTGCCTGCCGGTGTGGGTTTATGACTGCCAAGGTCGGCGTCGTAGTGTTTCCCGGCTCCAACTGCGAGCACGACGTAGTGGAGGCTGTGGACTCAATCGGAGGTTCTGGGGAACTTCTGTGGCACAAGGACACTCACCTGAGCGATGTTGACGCTGTTGTGCTGCCCGGCGGCTTCGCCCATGGCGATTATTTGCGCACCGGCGCAATGGCTCGGTTCTCTCCAATAATGGAGGCAGTATGCCGCTTTGCTCACGACGGCGGACCCGTGGTGGGAATCTGCAATGGATTTCAGATCCTCGCCGAGGCGCAACTGCTGCCGGGGGCCCTCTACAAGAATCGCGGGCTCAAATTCCTCTGCCAACCCACGACGTTGCGAGTGGAATCAACAGGCTCAGTGCTGACTCGGAGCCTTTCTGAGGGCGATGAGCTCAACGTCCCCATAAACCATTTCGAGGGCAACTACGTATGTTCCGAGAACACACTGGAGGAGTTGCGCGATAGAAATCAGATCGTGCTGACCTATCGCGACAATCCCAATGGGGCAATCGCCGATATCGCAGGGATTTGCAACGAAACCGGCAATGTTGTGGGGCTAATGCCCCACCCTGAGCGAGCTGCCCATCCGTTGCTGGGTAGTACAGACGGTGCTCTATTGCTGAAAGGACTGCTCAGCGATGACTAGTCGGTTGAACGGGTACGGGCTACCCCGGCTGCTTTCAGCACGCTGGCCGGGACACCGACCTCACGCCATGCCCCATAGGAAATGCCCTTGCGCTCGCTGTACTCGGCGGCGACCGAGATGAATTCACCCTCGATGTCGCTGATGTCCACCGTTTCCACTTCTTTGGCGAGCTCGACCTCCAGGTCCATGAGCTCTTGGATCAAATGAACTCGCTTCAGCGGCTTGGCCTGGGCGATCTCATCAGGGAGAGCGGCGACGCGGGCCTGCATCTTTTCCGGAGAGCGTTGCCGACCCCGCTTGGGCTTGGTCGAGTCCAGTGCGGTCAGATAACGGCTGACCGTACGGCCTTGAGCCTGTCCGAGCGCCCGTGCCGACTTGGCTTCTTCAGATACCATTTTGACTCCTTAGTCTGGTTGAAAATGATCTTCAGCTGCTTCTATAGCCTCGTATATACAACTATACGTGTCGCTCTATTTCAAACTTGCATTCCAAAAAATCAGATCTCTAGCCCCGTGTTGCCCTCAAATCCATGGGATCTCTTGCGATGAACGAACCAATTCATCAGTCGCTGGGGCTTACCGACGAAGAAGCAGACGCCATTGAGAAGATATTGGATCGCCCGCCGAATCATCTCGAATTGGCAATGTACGCAGTGATGTGGTCAGAGCACTGCTCGTATAAGTCCTCTCGGATTCACTTGCGCCGACTCCCCACAGAGGCACCATGGGTTCTCGTCGGCCCTGGCGAGAACGCCGGTGTCGTGGATGTCGGCGATGGCATCGCTGCGGCTATTCGCATTGAGAGTCATAACCACCCTTCGGCCATTGAGCCGTATCAGGGGGCGGCCACGGGCGTGGGCGGAATTTTGCGGGACATCTTCACCATGGGTGCTCGGCCAATCGCGGTGATGGACTCGCTGCGGTTTGGCCGCCCCGACGATGCCCGCAGCCGCTGGATCGCTGAAGGCGTGGTGTCGGGCATCTCCGGCTACGGCAATGCGGTGGGCGTGCCCACGGTGGGCGGCGAGGCCGTATTCGACGAGACCTACACCGGAAATCCGCTGGTGAATGTGCTCTGCCTGGGATTGATGCCGTCAGATCGGCTGGTGCTGGGTCGGGCCAGCGGGGAGGGCAATCTCGCGGTTCTGCTGGGCGCGTCCACGGGGCGTGACGGCATTGGCGGCGTGAGCGTGCTCGCTTCGGCATCGTTCGGCGACGAGGAGCAAGAGTCTGACAAGCGGCCCAGCGTGCAGGTGGGTGATCCGTTCGAGGAGAAGCGCCTCATCGAGGCTTGCCTGGCACTGCTGGACGCCGGACTGGTGGTGGGCATCCAAGACCTCGGAGGAGCAGGACTTACCTGTGCCACCAGCGAGACTGCCTCCCGGGGCGGGGTGGGGATGGATGTGGATGTGACCGCCGTCCCCCGGCGTGAGCCAGCCATGGAGCCGTTCGAGGTTCTCACCAGCGAATCTCAGGAGCGGATGCTGGCCATCGTGTCTCCCGACGGTCTTGACGATTTGCTGGCCATCTGCGATCGCTGGGACGTGCAGGCTTCGGTCGTCGGTCGGGTCACCGGGGGCGGGCAGCTTCGGGTTCGTGACGGCATGGACGGCCCGGTATTGGGAGAGCTCCCGGCAGCTTCTCTGCACGAGGACGCGCCAATGTACGACCGGCCCCGGCAACCCCCGGCAGACTGGGAACGGGCCAGGGCCGACTCCGCCGATCAGTTGCCGCCGCCCGACGATGTGGGCGCCGATTTGTTGGAACTCTTGGCCAACCCATCTTGGATTTACCGCCAGTACGACCACATGCTGTTTTGCAACACGGTGGTCGGTCCCGGTGGGGACGCCACCGTATTGCGGCTCAAGCATCCTGTCACCGGGGCTGAAACCGGCCGGGGATTGGCCCTTACCACTGATGGCAACCATCGCTGGTGCGCAGTGGATCCCCGGGCGGGCACCGCCATGACCGTGGCTGAGGCGGTGCTCAACTTAGCGTGCGCGGGTGCCCGACCGTTGGCCCTGGTCAACTGTTTGAACTTCGGAAATCCTGAACATCCCGAGGTCATGTGGCAGTTCTCCGAGGCGGTTGACGGCATGGCCGAGGCCTGCGATGCCTTCGGGATCCCGGTGGTAGGCGGCAACGTGAGCCTCTACAACGAGTCCAACGGTCACAACATCGACCCCACCCCGGTGATAGGGCTGCTCGGCGTGATCGACAACTTGACTCGGATTCCCCCTGGCTTGTCCTGGTGCGAAGGCGACCGGGTCATTGTGCTGGGATCGGGGAGCGCGGGGCTCTCGGGCTCGCATTGGGCCGCGGCTACTGCCGGCCACAAGGGAGGCCGCCTGCCTGATCTGGACTATGAGCAGCATCGGCGAGTTGCCGGCCTGGTGGCAGGTTTGGTGGCTGACGACCGGCTATCAGCCGTACACGATGTGTCGAGCGGTGGACTGGGCGTGGCTCTAGCCGAGATGGCCGCGGTCTCTGAAGTTGGCTTCCGGGGGGCCCGCATCCACGACCACGCCGAGATGTTCAGCGAGGCTCCCTCTCGGGTTGTGGCCGCAGTGAATCCAGAGTTGCTGCCCGAGGTGGAGGCGGCGGCCGCAGCAACCGGTGTGATGGTCACCCGCCTCGGATTGGCCACCGGCGATCGTGTTGCCCTCAAGGGGCTGTTTGATCTGGAATTGGAGGCGATTTCCGACCTATGGCGCTCCGCCGAGTCAGGTCCAACATGAGAGGCTCAATATGAGAGGCCCAGCATGTCAGACTTAATCTGCATGTCAGACTTAAACAGTGTCTGATCCCATGGACGACTCTCCTCGGGAGGCTTGCGGGGTTGTCGGCATCTATGCACCCCACGATCCCGTCGCCCATCTGAACTACTTGGCTCTTTATGCCTTGCAGCACCGAGGCCAAGAGTCAGCCGGGATCGCGGTGAGCGACGGCGAGAACATCACCGTTGTGAAGGACATGGGCTTGGTGGCCACGGTGTTCGACGACCGCACGCTGGCCACCCTCGACGGCTGCCTGGGCATTGGCCACACCCGCTACTCCACCGCCGGGTCGAGTTCGTGGCGAAACGCCCAGCCCGTATTCCGCAGCACCGCCGACCACCAATTTGTATTGGGCCACAATGGCAACCTCACCAACACGGCGAAATTGGCTGAGGAGACCTCGATCCTGCCCGGCATGGTGGGCTCCGACAGCGATCTGATTGCTGAGCTGCTGGCCATCGAGATCTCGAAGATGGCTCCTTCGGATCGTACGCAGGGCCGGGCGATTGAGCGAGCCTTGGAGACAGTGCTGCCCCGACTGGAGGGGGCTTTCTCGCTGGTGCTGGCCGACGAGAAGCGGGTCATCGGGGTCCGGGATCCCAACGGTTTCCGCCCCCTGTGCCTAGGGCGGCTAGATCGGGGGTGGGTGCTGGCGTCGGAGACCCCGGCGCTCGACATCGTGGGAGCCCACTTTCTGCGGGAGCTCGCGCCGGGGGAGATGGTGGTGATAAACGGCGACGGAGTGCGGTCGTTCCGGCCGTTCCCCGAAGAGCGGGTGGACCCCCGCCTGTGCATCTTCGAGTTCGTGTACTTCTCCCGGCCTGACTCGGTGATCTACGGCCAGAGCGTACACCACGCCCGGGTGCGAATGGGCGAGTTCTTGGCCGTGCAGTCGCCGGTGGAAGCCGATTTGGTGATGGGGGTGCCTGAATCGGGGCTGCCCGCCGCTGAGGGATTCTCAAGGGCCAGCGGCATTCCCTACGGCCAGGGCCTGGTCAAGAACCGCTACATCGGCCGGACTTTTATTGCCCCGAGCCAGCAGATGCGATCGATGGGGGTGCGCATGAAGCTCAACCCCTTGCGGGACAGCATCGAGGGCAACCGTTTGGTGGTGGTGGACGACTCCATAGTGCGGGGGACCACCACAAGGGCATTGGTGACCATGTTGCGGGAAGCGGGCGCCGCCGAGGTTCATCTTCGCATCAGCTCGCCGCCTTATCGCTGGCCCTGCTATTTCGGCATGGACACCAGCGACCGCACTGAGCTGTTGGCTGCCCATCTCAGCGTGGCCGAGATGTGCGACTACGTAGGGGCCGACACGCTGGCATTCATCGACATCGAGGGGCTGACCGAGGCCACTGGGGCGGTGGGAGCCGGCTTTTGCAACGCCTGCCTCACCGGCGACTACCCGGTGGAGGTGCCGGTGGCACCGCCTGGTTCAATCGCCTACCGGCGTAGCGCTGCTCAGTTTGCCGACGCCCAAGATGAGCCCGTGCCGGCGCTGTGGGCCACTGGCGATGGGTGAGACCTACAGCTCCTCGGGGGTGGACATCGCTGCCGGCGAAGAGGCGGTGCGGCGCATCAAAGAGCATGTGCGCTCGACGTTTCGCCCTGAGGCCATTGGCGACATCGGCGGGTTCGGAGGGCTGTTCGACTTCAGCCGCCACGGCTTCAAGAGGCCGGTACTGGTGTCAACCACCGACGGGGTGGGCACCAAGGCTCATGTGGCCTCGGCGACGGGCCGATTCAACACCATCGGCATCGACTTGGTGGCCATGTGCGTGGACGATCTGGTTTGCCAGGGGGCCGAGCCGCTGTTCTTTTTGGACTACATCTCGGTGCGAAAGCTCGACCCCGAGCACATTGAGCAGCTGGTGGTGGGAGTGGTGGAGGGCTGCCGCCAAGCGGGGTGCGCGCTCATCGGCGGAGAGATGGCCGAGCATCCTGCGGAGGAACCTCATGACGAATTCGAGCTAGTGGGGTTCGCGGTCGGAGTGGTGGAGCGGTCTCGGCTCATTACTGGGGCTGATGTGCGCCCCGGCGACACGCTGATCGGTCTGCCGTCGCCGGGAATACGGTGCAACGGCTACTCCCTGGCCCGGCGGCTCTATTTCGAAGTTGCCGAGCGGAGCTTGGACGACCCTGCATGGGAAGGCAGCGCCCACTCAGTGGCCGACGAGTTGTTGTTGCCCTCGGTCATCTACGCCCCTGCGGTGCGGGACATGCTGGCCAAGGTGGAGGCCCAGGCCATCGCCCATGTCACTGGAGGCGGCATTGCCGGCAACTTGGCAAGAATGCTGCCCGAAAAGGTCGACGCAGTGGTTGACCGGAATGGCTGGGAGCAGCCTCAGGTGTTCGCCGAGTTGCAGCGGATCGGCGAGGTAGACGACGAAGAGATGGCCCGGGTGTTCAATCTCGGGCTGGGCATGGTGGTTGTGGTGCGCGACAAGGACGCCACCAAGGCCATCGACCTGTTGCGGACCGGAGGGCATCGGGCCACTGTGGTGGGCGAAATCGAAAAAGGCGACGGCCAGGTCCGACTTGTGGGCGAATTCGCAGTTAGCGACCCCTAGAGGGCTCTCAGCACCACCCGACAAGGCTCAGCCGCCCGGGCCACGCCGCCGATCTGGTCGGGGCGGGGTTTGGGATCTTCGAAAAGGGGTTCGACGTCGTAGGCGTCGAACAGCCGCTCGATCACCCGACCCATGGCTGTGACCGAGAAGGGCCGGGCCGGGCAGGCGTGGGGGCCGTGCCCGAAGGTGACTACCAATTCCGGGGGCAGGCCCGGGGGCGACGCCAGGCGGGGGCCCTGCCATCGGTCGGGGTCGTAGCAGTCCAAACCGGGGCCGGCATCCATGTTGGTGAGTGGCAGGAACGTTGCCAAGGTGGCACCGGGCGACACCTGGTAAGTCTTCGATCCGTCGTCGATGGCCAAAGGCTCGAGCACGGCGCGAAGCATGATTGATCGCTGGCCGATCCGGGTCGATTCCAGTGTGCAGCGGGAAACGAGGTCGTGATCAGCTCCTTGCCTATTCCGTATGCGGGCGACGAAATCGGGGTGCTGGGCCAGATGGACCAGCGACCACCCCAGGGCCGCGAACAGATTGGACATCGATCCGATGTGTACCAGGATCACGTCTCTGGCTACTCCGGCCAGCCGTTCTGGATTGGGGGCATCTGCCCACCGTTCCAGGATCATGTCCAGCAAGTCGCCCGCTGGGTTGCCGCGAGCAGAGATGGACTCCGCCAGTATCTCCTCGGCCTTGTTCATGGCCTCGTACTCGGCAGACTTCTTGGATTCAGCGACTTCCCGCATCCGGGTTGGGGCCACGAATGCCTCGGAGCCGTCGAGCACGTCGAGCGCTGTGACCAGTTCCTCGAAACGATCTGAGTGCAATATCTCGCGTCCCCCCCAGCTGGCCAGGCCCATACGGTGGCCGAGTTTGCGGGTGAAATCGAACAGCTCAATCTCTGCACCGTCATGCAGTTCTGAGAGATGCATGGTGATGGCCTCTTCCAGGGCCTCTAGGTAGCCGGTGACGTTGGGCCGGGTGAACAGCTCGTGGGGAAGGGTGCGCCGGCCGTCGAACAGCTCGTTGGGCAGCTTGCGGATCAGCATCTTCCAGTCGGCTATGCCCTTGCTGGCCTGCTGTTCGGGTACCGCGTAGAAGTCACGCAGCCCTGTCGGTGAGAACAGAAACAGATAGCGATCCTCACCGCTGTCGATCACGAATGTGTCCCCGCAGGATGCTCTCGCCGCACCGATGGCGTCAACAGTGTCGCTGACCGGTCCGTCCCAGGGGAGCACGCAGTCGGCCATGGGGGGCATCGGTGTGATCAGGGGCATTTCGGTCATCGTTATGTTTCCTATTTTCCCACCCCTTGAGCCCAAAGCCTATTGTCAACCCCGATGCCGCTCACTCCCTCAGACGAATATCTCCACACCCCGCCGCCGGGCACCGATGCCCTGTGGAGCGACAACTTCTGGTTCTCGGTGTGCGACCGGGAAGCCGACGTGTACGGCATCAACCACATCCACGCCAGCCTTTCGCACGGGTATCTGCGGGCCAGCGCGTTCTATGTGATCGATGGGGTGCCGGTGCAGTGGGCTTCTCGCCAGCCGCTTGGGGCTGAGCTTGAGTTCTCCGTATTGGGCGATGGCCGGGTGTCGTACTCGGTGGAGGAGCCGTTCGCCCGCTACCGGTGGCAGCTCGACGCCCCTCGTTTCGGCTTCGATCTGATCTTTCACGACCGTTTCGGGGTGTTCGACTACAACGACTGTTTTGGTGGGAATCCGCTGGGGGCCTATGAGGGCTATGGCGGCCACTACGAGCAGGCGCTGGTGTGCCGGGGCGAGTTCGAGGCTAGGGGCGGGCCTCGGTCCGGGGAGCGCCGGGCAATCGAGTGCTGGTCGCACCGGGATCACTCTTGGACCCATCGGTTTGAGCGGCCTGGACCGTGGGATGTGCGCCATCGTCGCACCCAGGCCGAGTCGTGGGGCCACTTCTGGCCCTCGGTGCAGCTTCCCGACCGGCATCTGAACTCTTTTGGCTGGATGAGCCCCACCCAGCCGCTGCCTGCTGACACCCCTGCTGCGGGCGGTTGGATCGGCGACGCCGAGGGCACTCGTGCGCTGCGGTCGGCCACCTGCGTGCCCCGCTTGGAGGAAGACCAGCGCACCGCCATGTCCTTCGACATGACCTTCGAGACCACCGACGGCGAGGTGCTCACCGTGCGCACTGGCCGCAAGCACGCCCACACCCGCAACGGGCTCATGCGCGACGAGAACGATGCCGAAGTTCGCCTCGATTGCCACGAGCCGTTCTTCGACTTCGAGGTGCAAGAGACCGGCGAGCGGGGCTACGGGGTGGTGGAGTACTCGATCCACCCGCCCTGGCCTCGGTATCGGTACTGAGATGGTTCGCAGGCTGATGGTTTTGGGCATAATCAGCGGGAAGCCGGCTCCATGAAGTGGGGCATCCACCTGCCCCAGCTTGGGCGGGCTGCTTCTCTGGATTTGCTGGTTGAGATAGCCAAGCGGGCCGAGGCCGCCGGCTTCAGCGATGTGTGGACCGCCGACCACGTGGCTGTGCCGGTCGATTTGGAGGGCATGCCGTCGTTCTTCCCCGAGCCGGTGCCGCTGTTATCGGCGGTGGCCGCCCACACACACCGGGTGGGGCTGGGCACGTCGGTGCTGATTCCCGCCTATCGGAACCCCATGCAGTTCGCCAAGCAATGGGCCACCCTCGACTGGCTGGCGCCGGGCCGCACCATCTTGGGGGTGGGGGCCGGGTGGTTGGCGCCGGAGTTCGAGGCCTGTGGCGTGCCCATGGTGCATCGGGCCCAACGGCTCGACGACTACCTCGACGGGTGGCGCGCTGCCTGGTCGGGGGCTACTGAATTCGACAGCGAGCACTTCAGCTTCACCGGCGTGCGTATCAACCCCCAGCCCGCGAAGCCGATCCCCATCTGGATCGGTGGCTCGTCCCCCGGCGCCCTCCGCCGAGCGGCCCGCTGCGACGGCTGGATGGGCACCTGGGCCCCACCCGAGGTTTTTGCTGAGCGCTTTGAGGTCCTTCGTGCCGAACAGAGCCGAATCGGTCGCGCCCCCAAAGAAACCACCATCTCCATCCACATGGAACTCCGATTGGGCGACCCACTAGACAGCGCCGGCCGTTGGTCCGTGGTGGGCGACGGCTACGGCGACCGGGAAATGGTGATCGGCAACGTCGACCACGTTGCCGAAACCCTGGCCCCCTACATCGAAGCCGGCCTAGAGCACGTCCTGCTCGTCCCCCTGGCAATCTCCCCCGACGAGTGGCGCCATCATGTCGAAGAGCTGGCTGGCTTGATCTGCTGATTACCCCGCCTAAGCCGAGAAGGTTTGGCGGAGTGACTTGACCGTCTTCTTGTCGGTAATCTGTCCGGCTGAGGTATTCGGCTGGAATACCAGCTCATCCATGCCGAGACGGATTGTCATGGACGACCCGGGGAGCAGGATTCTCAGGAGGTCTCTGACCGTCGTGGTCGGGCTGGTTGGCAGGTGGTCACCATTGTCGTGGCCGCAGACCGATCTGAATGTAATCCAGCAGAGATGCAGTCGATCTTTCTCTTGGTGGGGGCTGACAGTCACCAGGACTCCTGCCGTATTCCCCCTTTTATGAATTGTCGCGATGGATTCGTTGAGACTGTCAGTGGGCAGGGCAGGGACGATGAACAGGTCTTCTCCGTTTTCTGAAGCCCATTCGACCAGCTGTTCATCGGGTCCGGTGAGTGAGGCCATCCGGCCAATGTGCTGTCGCAGGGCAATCTCGTTCATTACATGACCTCCCTTGCTGCTTGGTCCCAAGCGTAATTCTTAGCCCATTCCCAGGCCAGATCAATGTCGTGGCGGCACTTTCGAGGCACAACAGCGGTGTTGTGCTCATTGCCCCCGGCCTCCGGATGGTGGACGTACACAAATCGGTGGGCGGTGTCGATTCTCACAAGATCGTCCCAGTCATGACCGTTCCTGCTGACCTGGAGTATCGCGGCAAAGTCTACAAGCTGCCCGTTCGATTCCCTTCTGGTCTCTCGCTGCACTATTTGAGCGCTGACCGAGGGGTCAGTGGAGGGAACGTGGCTGATCACAGTCGTCGGCATACGCTGTTCTTCAAGTGGGGGCAGCTCAGGCAAGTCAGGATTGGGCGGAATCTCCATGGAAGGGAGCCGCTTCTCCCTCGGAGGACGTTTAGTCACAGTACCGTCCAAGTTCGCTTGCGCTCAGAGCCTTAGAAGTCCTGCTGGCTCGACTGGCACAGCAAGATGCCCAGGGCGCACTTGTTCAGACCGGCGACGTCCACTGTATAAACATGAACGCCAGCTCCGGCATTTCCCCTGTTCAACAGCCCAGATTCCATGCCCACAAGCCTAACGACGCCTGTGACAGCATCCCTTGAAGCTCATAGACCAATTGTGTCAACTACATAGATTCGCCATAATCGGGCGCGGTCATTGGGCCACAGGGGGCAGCGGCAAATGCCAATTGACGATTTTCTCGTAGATAGGGATCCCACTACGTGGGCTGCGCCGTCTGGGTTTCCGTCATCGCTGATACCGGCGGGGGTGTTCGTTCAGGAGGCGCCCAGTGGGTTGGAGGTGGCTCTGGTTCGCTCGTCAAGCAAACCCCGCACGGGCGATCTTCGCGATGGGTGGTCTAAGCGGCGGGCAGGGCGGGCCAGTCCGGTGCTGCTGGTGGCGTTCTATCCCACTTCCGAGGGTCAGCGAGTGTCGTTGTGCGGTCCGGTGGGGGAGCCGCCGGTGGTTCGCCACGGCATCGAGGTGGCGCAGGCCGAGCGTCTGGCCGACGTGGCTCTAGAAGAACCCAGCCACCATGCCGCCACTCGGTTTCTGCTGGCGGCCATGCCCGAGTTGGAGTCCCCTTTCCCGGGGTTGCGCAACGTCGGCCTGTTGGCCACCCAGGAGCTCAGAGCCGGTGTGCCCGAGCGGAGCGACTGGCCAGCAGCCACCCGCAAGGCCCTGCCCCTGCTGGGCCGCCGGGGCCGCCGACTGGTGGAGGGGCTGGGCTTCCACATCCAATCGCTGGCCACCAACGCCTCCATGCTCTCCATCGGCGGCCGCCATCACGCCGTGGCCGTGTTCTGCGATGAAGACGAGCCCTTTGAGGCGCCGTCGAGCCGGTTCGACAGCACGTCGCCGGTGTCCCGGGCGCTGGCTCTGGCCTATGAGCATCGGGTGGACTGGGTGATCCTCACCCGGTCGTCCGAGATCCGCCTCTATGCCGCCCGCCCCGACACCGGGGTGGGCCGAAAGGGTCGGGCCGAGACTTTCGTGGAACTGAACCTGTCGCTGGTGCCCAACCAGATGGCCGGCTACCTCCACCTGCTGTTCTCGGCTGAGGCGTTGGCCGACAACGGCACCCTCGAGCAGATTCTCGAGCGGTCCAACGATTTTGTCGCCGAGTTGGCCGTGCGACTGCGCGAGCGGGTGTATCACCGAACGGTGCCGGCCTTGGCCCGGGCGGTGGCCGCCCGGCTTGGCGGTGTTCGGCCTGCCAATATTGGGGGGGGGGGGGGTTCCCAGCCTGGCGGTGATCTGAGCGAGGCCGTTCTGGCCGATGCCTACGAACAGGTCATGGTGATCTTGTTCCGACTGCTGTTTGTGGCCTACGCCGAAGACAAAGACCTGCTGCCCTACCGCACCAACGGCCGCTACGCCGAGCATTCGCTGTCGCACATCGCCCGGCTGCTCGCCGACGATTGGCGCCGAAACCGGGCCGACTACGACGATCGGGCCACCGATCTGTGGGACGACGTCAACCAGGTTTGGGATGCGGTCAATCACGGCAACCGCGACTGGGGCGTGCCCGCCTACAACGGCGGCTTGTTCTCCGCTGATCCCGAGGTGAGCCCGTCGGGGGCAGCCATTGCCGACATCAAGCTCTCCAATGCCGAGTTCGGCCCTGCTCTGTCGGCGGTGCTGGTGGACGAGGGGCCCGAAGGGCCGGGGCCGGTGGACTTCCGGTCGCTGTCGGTACGGGAGTTCGGCACCATATACGAGGGCCTGTTGGAGTCGAAGCTGTCTGCGGCCCAAGACGACCTGGCCGTCAAGACAATCAAGGGCAAAGAGCAGTACGTGCCGGCCGCCGATGACGACGAGGTGGAGGTGGAGGCCGGGGCGGTGTACTTCCACAACCGCTCCGGGGTGCGCAAGGCCACCGGCTCCTACTTCACCAAGCCGTTCGCCGTCGAGCACCTGCTGGACAACGCCCTTGAGCCCGCGCTCGACGACCACATCTCCCGGCTGGACGAACTGCGGGAGCAAGGTGACGATGCCGCACTGGCCGAGGCGTTCTTCGACTTCCGCTGCGCCGACATCGCCATGGGTTCAGCCCACTTCCTGGTGGCCGCAGTCGACCGCATCGAGACCCGCCTGTCGGCCTGGCTCACCCTCCACCCCGTTCCCGCCGTGACCGCCGAGTTGAACCGCCTGCACACCACGGCCATCGAAGCCCTGGGGGAGTTGGCCGACGGCGCTCCGATCGAGCAGAGCTCCCTGTTGCGCCGCCAAGTGGCCCGCCATTGCGTCTACGGCGTGGACAAGAACCGTGTTGCCGTGGAGTTGGCCCGCCTCGCCATCTGGGTCCACACCTTCGTCCCCGGCCTCCCCCTGTCATTCCTCGATCACAACCTGGTGCAGGGTGACAGCCTCACGGGGGTTGCATCTGTGGAAGATGCGGCCATTGCGGTAACTCCGAAGGGAAGCAAGGCCAGCCCGTCTTTGTTCGTACATCAACTGGAGACTCTGCTGGAGAGCTGCTCGGCGCCGTTGGCTCGGCTCGGGCGGCTCAACGACGCCGACAAGGCCGAAATCGAAGCGGCTCGCGCTGCCCATGCCCAAACCCGGGCGGCGGTTTTGCCAGCCGAGGTGGTGTTCGACGTGGCCACCGCCGTGCGAGCTGGGGTCATCGAGATCCAACGCGACTTTGATTTCAGCCCCGAGAAGGTGGCCACACTGGCCGATCAGACTGCTGTGCGCGACGCGATCCGGCGCCTGACCCCAGTCCACTACCCGACCGCCTGGCCAGAAGTGTTCGCCCGGGGAGAACGGAGCGGCTTCGACTGCCTGCTCGGCAATCCCCCGTGGGAGAAGGTGGTAGTGGATCGCGAGGTCTGGTGGGGGATGCACCTACCCGGGGTCCGGTCGCTCCCGGTGGCCAAACGGCGAGCCCGCATTGATGCTCTTGAGGCCAAACGGCCGGACCTGTCGATTGAGTTTGAGAGTGAAAGAGAGCGAGCCGAGGCCTTAAAGCTGGTGCTGCGAGCGACTTTTCCGAATCTCGGATCGGGGCAAACCGATCTCTACAAGGCGTTTTCATGGGCCAATCTCACCCTGTGCCGAGAGGGCGGGAAGATCGGGATGGTGCTGCCCCGTTCCGCAGTGTCTGACGCG
The DNA here is from genome assembly GCA_965208505.1 of Acidimicrobiales bacterium. Classification (GTDB taxonomy): domain Bacteria; phylum Actinomycetota; class Acidimicrobiia; order Acidimicrobiales; family Bin134; genus Poriferisocius. Next base: position 2,732,084 of record OZ242339.1, on the reverse strand, counting down.
GGCATGTCCAACTGGCGCACCGAGATCGTGGAAGCTCCGGTTGGAACAGAAATGCCGCGCGGGGGGGGGGGGGCTGCCCAGCCGACTGCGGATATCGGTGGCCACGGTCATCAATCACAAGGGCTGGGTGTTCGAGGGCGTCCACAACTCCTACACCGTGGCGCTGCTGGCGGCCACCCGCTCCTCTCCGTCGTCACCTGCCTCAACACCAAGCAGTGGGCGTTCGACGGGGTCGACGGCCGGTACACCGTCGCGCTGGTCGCAGCCCGCAAGCTCAATCGACGAGCCGAACCTCGGGGGTGGCTTTGAGGGCGACCCCGATGAGCCCTATGTAGCCATCTACCCCGGCCCGGCCAGCTCGCTCTCCCACTTCTTTGAAGTGGTGGACGGAAAGCCCGAAGCGATCCCCGTATCAGAGTTCACCCGGTGGTCGAACACCGCGGCGTTCCCCCAAATCCCCACCCGTCCCGCCTTCCAGGTGTGGCGCAAGATCAAGCAGCAGCCCCGCTTCGACGGCGCTGATCTGGCTGATCCCGTTGACTCTCTCTCTCTCTCTCTCTCGGAGAGCACGGAGATGGCGGTTCCGACCAGTCCAAGGCGATCTCAACGCAACCACCGATCGACATCGATTCCTCAACGACGATGGCGCTTCCGCCCGGTCGCCGAACTCCACGCCACCCACGATCGGGCGAAGTTCATGAACGACGATGGCGCTTCCGCCCGGTCCGCGAGTTCGACGCCACCGGTGACCGGAGCCGCTTCATGAACGATGACGGCGCCGCGGCCCGAGCGGCCCAGAACCGATCGGCATGAGCGCTGTTTGGCCCGTATACAAGGGCACTTCGTTTAACGTCTGGCTGCCCGACACCGGTACCTACTACGACAGCGCTGATGCCGAGAGCATGATCGCCCACCTCCAAGAGAAGCGCCTTTCGCAACGCCGCACTCGGTCATCGGCGTTTGCCGAGCAGGAGGAAGAGATTGCCACCGACCCGGCGACATTGCCGTGCCGGCATCCCCGGATTGCTTTCAGAGATGTGACAAATCCGACTAATACACGCACACTCATTGCCGCGCTTGTTCCGGGAGAACGAGTCATTGTGCACCAAGCGCCCTACCTACTAGGCACTCTGGGTACAGCAGTAGATGAGGCATTCTTACTTGGCGTCCTGAGTTCCATGCCTTGCGATTGGCAGGCCCGGCGTACCGTCGAACTTCATATGACTTTCGAGCAATTCGGCTTGCTCTCCATCCCCGACCCCGGTGAGGGTCACCCAGTCCGAGACCGTGTCGTCCAGATCGCCGGGCGGCTGGCGGCGGTGGATGAGCGGTTTGGGGAGTGGGCGGCGGAGGTGGGGGTGCCGGTTGGGTCGGCCAACGAAGAATCCATCAAGCAAGATCTCATCTGCGAGCTTGATGCCTGCGTGGCCTTGCTATACGGCCTCGATGAGGACGACTTGGCCGTGGTCTACGAAACCTTCAGCGGAACCGTCGACTACTCCGACCGTCTCGCCGCTGTCCTGGCCCACTTCAGGAGGCTCACAGGGTGAGCGGCGCCCAGCTACTTCTTGCGTCCGCTCCGAGGGGTGATGCCGAGTTTGCGAAGGTCCCGCCGTTTCCAGGGGCCGGGCTTGTTCAGGTGCTTGTCGCCCGCCCAAACCTCTGCGCCGTGGGCCATTGCCGTAGCCGCGGCATGGGCATCAGCCCACGGAATACGGCTGGTCACCGCCAGATGAGCAGCGTTGTATGTCACGTCGAGGGTCGGCACCTCAACTTGGGCGTTGCGGCAGAAGTAGTCCCAAAGTTCGTCGGCGACCGCAAAACCATCTCGTCGGGCAATAACGTAGTGGGCCTCTCCGAGGTTGATGCTGCACACAATGGTGGGCACTGTGCTTTTCAGCAATTCACGGATCTCTGCCTTGACCAGCTGATCGCCCTCCGAAAATCGAACAAGCGGCCATGCATCGAGCACCGCGGGGATGGGCCTGGATTTCAGGTCTCCGCCTCTTCGTCCTCGGGTAGGAAGTACGACGATCCGTCCTCCCTAAACACCCGCATCTTGATGATGCCTTGCCTTCCCAGATCGACGAGCGAGTTGGGGTATATGTGCCTGAGCGCCTCCCGCTCTTCTTCGAGCAGCGAAGTCAAGCTTCCCGGCGGGAACTTATCGAAGGGAAAAGTTCTTTCGAACTCATCAATCGCGGCCTGTTTTTCCTCGAGGGGCCGGAGATGGGGCGGCACTTTCGGCAGTTCCGCGGGTTGGGCGTATTGGTGCTTCTCTAGGGAGTCCTGGCGGGCGACTTCGTCCATGGGCTTGATACTACAGAAATTTCATGCTATTGCAACCCTTTTTATTGAGTATGCGCGGATTCCTGGAGTGGGGGTGCTCGTTGGATCGACCAACGATGAGGCTGCCATGCGAAATCTCATCTGCGAGCACTCCGACCGCCACGCCGCTGTCCTGGCCCGCTTCAGGAGGCTCGCCGGGTGAGCGGCGCTCGACTACTTCTTGCGGCCTCCCCGAGGGGTGATGCCGAGTTTGCGAAGGTCCCGCCGTTTCCAGGGGCCGGGCTTGTTCAGGTGCTTGTCGCCCGCCCAAACCTCTGCGCCGTGGGCCATTGCCGTAGCCGCGGCATGGGCATCAGCCCACGGAATACGGCTGGTCACGACAAGCTTGGCGGCGCTGCGGGTCACCTCCAAGGTTGGTGCTTCGACTTGGGCGCTATTGCAGATGTAGTCCCAGACGCTGTCCGCAGCCGCAAATCCCTTGCGGCGGGCCAATGTGTAGTGGACCTCTCCGAGGTTGATGCTGCTAACGATGAGATGAGTGGGCCCTCTGAGCAATTCTCCGATCGCTGCGACGTAGTCCGGTTCGCCCAGTGCATAGCGAACAAGCGGCCATGCGTCGAGCACGACAGGTGGATGCTTCGATTTCAGGAATCTGCCTCTTCTTCCTCAGGCAAGAAGTATGACGATCCGTCCTCGCGGAATACCCGCATCTTGATTATCCCGGCCCGTCCGAGGTCCACAAGGGTGTTTGGGTATATCTTCCCGAGGGCCGCCCGCTCTTCCAGATACAGAGACATGATTTCGTCTGAATCGGAGACGAGGTTTTCGTCGCAGAATTTTCTGAATTCGGCGACTGCGGCCTGTTTTTCCTCGAGGGGCCGGAGATGGGGCGGTATTTTTGGCAGCTCAGCGGGTTGGGCGTATTGGTGCTCTTCTAGGAAGTCCTGGCGGGCGACTTCGTCCATGGCCAGGATGGTACAGGCGTTTCACGCCATTGCAACCCTTTTTATTGAGTATGCGCGGATTCCTGGAGTGGGGGTGCCGGTTGGATCGACCAACGATGAGGCTGCCATGCGAAATCTCATCTGCGAGCACTCCGACCGCCACGCCGCTGTCCTGGCCCACTTCAGGAGGCTCGCCGGGTGAGCGGCGCTCAGCTACTTCTTGCGGCCTCCCCGAGGGTTGATGCCGAGTTTGCGAAGGTCCCGCCGTTTCCAGGGGCCGGGCTTGTTCAGGTGTTTGTCGCCTGCCCAAACCTCTGCGCCGTGGGCCATTGCCGTGGCCGCGGCATGGGCATCAGCCCACGGAATGCGGCTGGTCACCGCCAGATGAGCGGCGTTGTACGTCACGTCGAGGGTCGGCACCTCAACTTGGGCGTTGCGGCAGAAGTAGTCCCAGATGTTGTCGGCTTCCATGTAGCCGTATCTTGTGGCGAGTGTGTAGTAGGTCTCTCCGAGGTTGATGGAGCAGATGAAGGTGGGCAGGGGATCTTCCAGCAGTTCATCGATCTCAGCCACAATCTCTGGCACGCCCTCCGCGTAACGAACCAGGGGCCACGCATCGAGCACGGCTGGCGTGCGTCTCGTTCTCAGGAGTCAGCCTCTTCATCCTCGGGCAGAAAGTACGACGACCCATCTTCCCTGAAGACCCGCACCTTGATAATCCCCTCCCTCCCGAGGTCTACGAGCGAGTTGGGGTATATGTGCCTGAGCGCCTCCCGCTCTTCTTCGAGCAGGGATGTCAGGCTTCCCGGAACGATTTTGTCGAAGGGAAAAGTTCTGTGGAACTCTGCGATCGCGGCTCGTTTTTCCTCGAGGGGCCGGAGATGGGGTGGCACTTTCGGCAGTTCCGCGGGTTGGGCGTATTGGTGCTCTTCTAGGAAGTCCTGGCGGGCGACTTCGTCCATGGGCTTGATACTACAGAAATTTCATGCCATTGCAACCCCTTTTGGTCTTAGGCTCGGAGTGGCGAAATGACCGGGGTTGAGAAGCCGGAGTTGGCTGTCAACCGGGGGCAGCAGACGGTGGCGGGAGCGTTGAACGGGTTCATCTCCCATGCTGCCACCGGGTTTGTGGGCGGGGCCTGCTTGGATGTCGCCACGGCCTATTTCAACGTGGGCGGCTACTCGCTGTTGGCCGATGCGTTGGATCAGGCCACCGGGGTGCGCTTGCTGCTGGGGGCGGAGCCGACACCGCCAGAGAACCGCCGCCGGGCATTGCGCAGCGAGTCGGCCAATCCCCAGCGGGCGGCCCGCACCCGGCTGCGCCAGGCTCTGGAGGGCCACGAGCACAACCTGCTTGTCGAACGGGATCATCTCGGCTTCACGTTTGAGGTCGACTCCACCACTCGCCGGCTGGTGAAGTGGCTGCGCTCGGAGAATGTGCAGGTGCGCCGCCTGGAAGGGCGTTTCTTGCACGGCAAGGCCTTCTTGGTAAGTGATCGCTCTCACGGGGTGGTGGCGGGGTCGTCCAACTTCACCTATGCCGGGCTGGCCACCAACCTGGAGCTGAATCTGGGCAACTACTCCCCCCATGTGGTGGGCCAGGTGCAGGACTGGTTCGACGAGCTGTGGACCGAAGCCGAGGAGTACGACTTGGCCTCGCTGTTCGAGGCCCGCTTTGAGCCCCATTCTACCCAGCTCGTGTTTCTGCGGATGCTGTGGGAGTTCTACGGCGAGGAACTGGAGGCCGAGGCCGCCGCCGAGGGTGCGCCTCAGATCCACCTCACTTCGTTCCAGGCTGATGGGTTGTGGCGGGCCCGGCGTATTTTGGAAGAGCGCAACGGAGTGCTCGTTGCCGACGAGGTAGGTCTGGGCAAGACTTTTCTGGCCGGGGAGCTGATCCGGGAGGCAGTGCAGGACCGCCGCCAGCGAGTGTTGGTGATAACCCCGGCCACGTTGCGGGACGGGCCGTGGCAGGCGTTCATCGATGAGCACCTGTTGGCGGTGGAGCTCGTGTCATATGAGGAGCTGATGGCCGACAGCCGGCTGAACCCCGAGCACACGGTTGCCATCAAGCTGAGAGCTGACATAAACGACTACGCCATGGTGGTGATCGACGAGGCCCACAACCTGCGCAACCCCGGCACCCAGCGGGCCCACGCGCTGCGCCGGCTCTTGGCCGGGTCGCCGCCCAAGAAGCTGGTGATGCTCACCGCCACCCCGGTGAACAACAGCCTCTGGGACCTGTATCACCTGCTGGGCTACTTCTTGCGAAACGACGCGGTGTTCGCCGATGCCGGCATCCGCTCGCTGCGCGACCATTTCGCCAAGGCGATGGCCCTCAATCCCGACGACCTCACACCCGAGCACCTGTTCGACGTGCTCGATGCGGTGGCGGTACGGCGCACCCGGGCATTCGTCAAGCGCTTCTATCCCAACGACACCATCAAGGTCGGCGGACGGGACCAGCAGATCGTCTTTCCAACTCCCAGGGTCCGCAAAGTGGACTACAGCCTCGACGCGGTGATGCCCGGCTTCTTCGACCGGTTCGCCCGGGCCCTCGACGCCGATACCGGCGTTGAAGATCCCAGTGTTCTCACGATGGCCCGGTATTCGCCGTCGCAGTTTCGCTTGGACCAAACTGAGGATGCCTACGAGAAGCAGCTCGCCGGGCTGTTGCGGTCAGGGCTGTTGAAGCGATTCGAGTCGTCGCCGTACGCTTTCGCCGAGACCTGCAAGCGGATGGCCACGAGCCACGATGCCTTCTTGTCGCTGCTCGACCACGGAAGAGTGGCCGCCGGCGATGCCCTGGCCGACTGGATCGCCACCGACTCCGACGAGATCGACGAAGAGCAGGTAGACACCTTCCTAGACGGCATCGTCGGCGTGTCAGACGACGCGGCCCGATACGACGTCGAGCGCCTGCGGGAATACGCCGACCGGGACCGGGGCCTATTGCGGTCGTTCGCCGCTCAGGCCCGAACCGTCACCCGCCAAGGCGATCCCAACCTGGCCGCCCTGGTGGAAGAGCTTGCTGCCATCGCCGCCGAGGCTGAGGCCCAGGGCATCGGTGTCGACGACGTGCGCAACCGCCGCAAGGTGCTGGTCTTCAGCTATTACGCCGACACCGTGGATTGGGTGTACGAGCACCTGGTGGAGGTGGTTGAATCCGATGAGCGGCTGGCCCCCTACCGGGACCGCATTGCATCGTTGGCCGGCACTACCGGCACCGAGAGCAAAGAGCGGGTGTTGTGGGGGTTCGCCCCCCTCACCACCGACGCCCCTGAAGGCGCCGATAGCGACCGCTTCGACATCGTAGTGACCACCGATGTATTGGCCGAGGGGGTGAACCTCCAGCAGGCCCGCCACATCATCAACTACGACCTGCCCTGGAACCCCATGCGGCTGGTGCAGCGCCACGGCCGCATCGACAGGATCGGCTCACTCCACTCCGAAGTGTTCCTGCGCTGCGTGTTTCCCGACGACCGCCTCGACGACCTGCTCGGTCTCGAGCAGCGGCTGCATGTCAAGATCGCCCAAGCCGCCGCCAGCATGGGCGTGGGTGAAGTGCTGCCCGACCAGGCCGTCCAGGCTGAGATCAACTTCACCGAGACCCGGGAGGAGATCGAGCGCCTCCGCAACGAGAACCCCGAGATCTTTGATCGCGGTGGCACCGCCCGAGGAGTGCTCTCCGGCGAGCAGTTCCGCCAAGAGCTGCGCCAAGCGTTGGAAGACTCCGACTTGGCCAACCAGATCAAGTCCCTCCCCTGGGGCTCAGGCTCAGGCATGGCCGCGTCCAACCCCGATGGTCGCCCCGGCTACGTCTTCTGCGCTCGCGTCGGAGACCACCCTAAACCCATATTCCGCTTCGTGGAAGCCGGTGCCGATGCCGCCGTGATCGACGAAACCCTGGCCTGCCTCGACAAAGCCCGCCCCCCAGCCGGCTTCGACACTCCTCGCCGACTCGACGCCGCCGCCCTCCAAGGCGCCTTCGCGGCCTGGGAAACGGCGCGAGCCCACATCGTGGAGGGGTGGAACTTCATGTCAGACCCGGCCAACCTCCAGCCCAAAGTGGTCCCCCGCCTACACCGGGCCGCCGAGATTCTCCGCCAGCACCCACCCCCCGACCTCACCCAAGACGAGATCGACCGCGCCATCGACACCATCAACGCCCCCTACCCCGAACGCACCATCCGCACCCTCCAAACCGCCATTACCGGCACCGAAGACCCCACCGAACAAGCTGAGAGAATCCTAGGAGTCATCCGCAACCTCGGCCTAGAGCCCTACATCCCCCCCGACCCCCTCCCCGAAATCCGACCCGAAGACGTCCACCTCATCACCTGGCTCGCCCTCGCGTAGCGGGGTGACTTGCTAGCAGGGAAAGCCCAGGAGGGACCCTTGGCGCCCAGACGACCCTGGTGAGCAACCAGGGTGTGTCGGGTGCCCGCTGCGCCGTACCGATTGGGGTTAGTTGGTGATGGTGGCTGTAGCTTTGGCAGTGTTGTTGGCGGTGCCGATGGCGTATACGGTGTGCTGGTGATGAAAGTGTGCTGGTTGGGCCGATATCCATTGTTGTCGTTGGTTGTCTCGGTCGCGTTGGCGGCCGCATCGCTGGCAGTCGTCTTCACTCCCGCCGCAGCGGCTGAGCCGGTTCCGCCCACCGCACCCGAGACGCCATCTGGTGCTGACGGCACCGATGTCGATCTGCCCGGCCCCCCGAGCGCCGAGACAAGCCCCGTTGAGGGCTCTGAGCTTGTCGGGGGGCCCGACCTTGGAGGACAACCGCTCGGGCCGGCGCCCGACGACGGGTTCAGCGTGTCGGATTTGTTCGACGACGACGGCGTGTACCACTGGGTCGACGGGGACCGCGTGGTGCAGATTCGCCCAGTCGTCCACAGTGTTGACGGGGCGTCTGCCGGTGCGGGCTCGTCGGCGGCGCTGACCGAGGCAAACCTGCCGCGCGAGTTCGTCGATGACACCGGCCAGACGCTGCATCTCAGCGACGGAGCAATTGTCGTGTTCCGCTCTTGGGCGTCGGCGGCCGAAGTCAGCGCCGCTTTGGCCCGCCACGGAATCGCAGCCGCCGACGCGGCTCCGATTGACGGCTTTCACAACGGGTACTTGATCACAGCCTCCGCGGTTGACTCGCTGCGGCTGGCCGCGGCTCTGGCCCGCGACCCGGCGGTGGAATCAGCATCACCCAATTGGCACTCGCCCGACGTCGTCGAAAACGTAAGCCAGGCGGAGGTGAACTGGTGCAAGTCGTATGCGTCGGATTCGACGTCTGATGAATTGTTGCCCTGCGCGTGGCATCTCGACGCGGATACGTCGTATCGCGCCCGATCGTCACTGGCGGACCCGCAGGTCGATATCAATATCGGGGATGCGTGGAACAAGACCAAGGGCCAAGGCGTGACGGTGGCCATCGTGGACCGTCACTGGAACTCTGGCCATGAGGACCTCGCAGACAACGTCAACACCTCGCTCGATTCGAACTGGAGTCGGTGGTCCGGCGAGCCAAACGCGATCCAGATTGGTTCGATTCTTTGGCTTGTTACGGGACCGATCCCGCACGGAACGAATGTGGCGGGGATTGTCGGGGCCCGCGACAACCTTGTGGGCGGGCGGGGCGTGGCACCGCGCGCCGCGCTGACCAATTTCGATTACATCGATAGTCAGACTGCCGCGAACTTCGTGGCGGCCTGGACCCGCCACAGCGACGTTGTCGGGGTGTCGAACCACAGTTACGGCAAAACTGCCAGACCAGGCCTCAGCCGGGTGGACAGCGCATGGATAAGCGCAGTCAATGGCGCTTTGAGCAGCGGCTACGGGGGCTTGGGCACGGTGTTCGTAGGATCGGCGGGCAACGCCAAGAATCTCAGTCGTATGCCGTATTCCGGGCTGGCCACGCTCCAGGAGCGGATGAACCATCGGGGCCAGATGGTGGTCTGCGCTGTCGGGGCCGACGGCACCAGTTCGCACTATTCCAGCGAGGGCTCCAACCTGTGGCTGTGCGCCCCGTCGACTGGCACTTCCGGCTTGGGCCTCGTCGCCCCGCAGAGCAACGACCAGTACACCTTGGGGTTTGGCGGGACGAGCGGGTCGGCGCCTCAGGTCAGCGGGGTCGCGGCGCTGGTGCGCAGTGTGAACCCCTATCTGACGTGGCGCGACATAAAGCTGCTGCTGGCCGACACTGCGTTCAAGAATGATGCCGGCGACAGCTCGTGGCTGCCGGGCGCGGCCAAGTACTCGAACAGCAACGAGAACTACAGCTTCAGTCACAAGTACGGGTTCGGCGTGGTCGACGCGCAGGCCGCGGTGGACGCGGCATTCTCGTGGCCGCTGCTCCCGGCGGAAAAGAACACCACGGTGTCGTCGCCGAGCCTCAACTCTTCAATCAACACCAAGAACAACGAGTTCACACTGGACGTGCAGAGTTCGATCGATTTCGTCGAGCATGTGAACTTCAAGATCGACATGAGGGCCGACAAGTTCCGCGACTTCGACGTCGTGCTGGTCTCGCCGACGGGACGAGAGTCGGTGATCACCACCTACGCGCCGACCTGCAAAATTGCATGCGGGCTGGACGGGAGTTTCACTTTCGGCTCCGCCCGCCATCTGGGCGAGGACCCCTCCGGAACCTGGACGCTGCGCCTGGTATACCGCGGCACGATTGACAAGAACTCGACGGCAGATTCGCTTCCCCTGTTGAGGTCGTGGAGCATCACCGTTCACGGCCACACTTCGGAGGCGGCGGTGCTGGCGCCGTCGCTGACGCTGAGCGCAGGCGGCGACTCGATCGAAACAGCAGTCCCCGAGGGCGGAAAGCTGCAAGTGACCGCCACCCTCCACAACGGCGCCTTGACACAAGACTTGGTAGTGCCCGTCAGCGTGACGCCGATTTCGGCTTCAGGACCCACCGACGCGGCCGCCGACTACAGCGCTTTGCCAACGGTGACCATCCCAGCCGGGTCCACCAGCGGCATCGGGCTCATCGCCATCACCGACGACCAAGACGACGAAGGCGCCGAGACTTTCACCGTCGGGCTGGGCACCCCGCCCGACGGCTACCAAGCACTCGGCGTAGCCACAACCGTCACCGTCACCGATGACGATGTGACACCGCCGGAGGTGTCGGTCACCGCCGGGCCACCGGTGACCGAGGGCAGCGACGCGGTGTTCACGGTGTCGGCATCTCCCCCGCCGTCCGCGGCAGTGACGGTGAAGGTGAGCGTGGCGCAGTCAGGCGACTTCGGGGCGGCGACCGGCACGAGAACGGTGACAGTCCCCCCCAGCGGCTCGGTGTTGCTCGAACTGCCCACCGTCGACGACACAGTCGACGAACACGACGGCTCGGTGACGGTGCAGGTGCTGGCAGACATTGGCTACACGGTGGGCTCGGCGTCATCAGCGTCGGTGAGCGTCGCTGACGACGACGTACCCGCGGTATCGATTCATACCGCCGGGCTAGGGGTGACCGAGGGCGACGAAGCGGTGTTCTCGGTGACGGCATCGCCTGCACCCGCCGCAGCGGTGACGGTGAACGTGGAGGTCGCGGCGCAGTCGGGCGACTTCGGGGCGACGATCGGCACGCGAACGGTATCTGTGCCAACCAGCGGCTCGACGTGGTTCACCGTGCCCACCGTTGACGACAGCGCCGACGAAGACGACGGCTCGGTTTCGGCGCAGGTGCTGGCCGGCAGCGGCTACACGGTGGGCGTACCGTCGACGGCATCGGTGGACGTCGCCGACGACGACCCCGACCTGCCGAAGGTGTCTGTGTCGGCTGGGCCACAGGTGACCGAGGGCGCCGACGCAGTGTTCACCGTGTCGGCATCGCCTACACCCACCTCAGCGCTGACCGTCCAAATCAAGGTCGCAGCATCAGGCGATTACGGCGCCACGACCGGAACGAGAACGGTGACAGTCCCCCCGAGCGGCACGGCGTCGCTCACCGTGGCCACCACAAACGACAGCGCCGACGAAGACGACGGCTCGGTAACGGCACAGGTGCTGGCCGGCAGCGGCTACCGAGTCGGCGTACCGTCGACGGCATCGGTGGACGTCGCCGACGACGACCCCGACCTGCCGAAGGTGTCTGTGTCGGCTGGGCCACAGGTGACCGAGGGCGCCGACGCAGTGTTCACCGTGTCGGCATCGCCTACACCCGCCTCAGCGCTGACCGTCCAGATAAACGTTGATGAGTTGGGTGATTTCGGCGCCACGACCGGAACGCGAACGGTGACAGTGCCTACCGGCGGCACGGCGTCGTTCACCGTGCCCACCGCTGACGACGGCGCCGACGAAGCTGACGGCTCGGTTTCGGCACAGGTGCTGGCCGGCAGCGGCTACCGAGTCGGCGTACCGTCGACGGCATCGGTGAACGTCGCCGACAACGATGTGCCCGCGGTATCGATCACCGCCGGGCCACCGGTTACCGAGGGCGGCGGCGCGGTGTTCACCGTGTCGGCATCGCCTACACCCGCCTCAGCGCTGACCGTCCAGATCAAGGTCGCGGAGTCAGGCGATTTCGGCGCGGCGACCGGCACGCGGTCGGTGACAGTGCCTACCGGCGGCTCGGCGTCGTTCACCGTGGCCACCGTCGACGACAGGGCCGACGAAGCCGACGGCTCGATCACCGCGACGCTGGTCGACGGCGCCGGCTACGACCTGGGCACGAACAAGTCTGCGACGGTCAATGTCACCGACAACGACAGCCCGCCGCCGGTGGTGACTTTGTCGGGTAGGGGCGGTACAACCGAGGGCGCGTACGCGTGGTTCACGCTGTGGGCTTCGCCTGGGCCGAGGGAATATATACGGGTTCAGGTGAAGGTGGGGCAGTCGGGCGATTTCACTACTCGGACAGGTTTGAGGACGGTAAGGATATGGCGGCACGCTGACATCCATAACCAAGTGACGTTCATTATTCCCACGATCGATGACGGCATCGACGAGGCTGACGGTTCGGTATCGGCACAGGTGATGCCGGACGACGGCTACACGGTCGGCACGCCGTCTTCGGCGTCGGTCCCAGTCTTCGACAATGACGACCCGATCCCAGTGGTGTCGGTCACCGCCGGGCCGGGGGTTACCGAGGGCAGCGGCGCGGTGTTCACGGTGACGGCATCACCTGCGCCCGCCTCAGCGCTGACGGTGAAGGTGAAGGTCGCGGAGTCAGGCGATTTCGGCGCGGCGACCGGAACGCGGTCGGTGACAGTGCCTACCGGCGGCTCGGCGTCGTTCACCGTGGCCACAGTCGACGACAGCGCCGACGAAGCCGACGGCTCCATCACCGCGACCCTGGTCGACGGCGCCGGCTACACGGTCGGCACGCCGCCTTCGGCATCGGTCAGCGTCGCCGACGACGACATCTTGTCGACGCCGGATGCGCCGGCGGTGTCGGTCACCGCCGGGCCGGGGGTTACCGAGGGCGGCGGCGCGGTGTTCACGGTGACGGCATCACCGCCACCTGCCTCGGCGCTGACGGTGAAGGTGAAGGTCGCGGAGTCAGGCGATTTCGGCGCGGCGACCGGAACGCGGTCGGTGACAGTGCCTACCGGCGGCTCGGCGTCGTTCACCGTGGCCACAGTCGACGACAGCGCCGACGAGGCCGACGGCTCCATCACCGCGACGCTGGTCGACGGCGCCGGCTACACGGTCGGCACGCCGCCTTCGGCGTCGGTCAGCGTCGCCGACAATGACGTGCCGGAGCTGTCGGTCACCGCCGGGCCACCGGTTACCGAGGGCAGCGGCGCGGTGTTCACGGTGACGGCATCGCCTGCACCTGCCGCGCCGCTGACGGTGAAGGTGAAGGTCGCGCAGTCGGGCGAATTCGCGACGCGGACAGGTTTGAAAACGCTAACGATGGCACCGAGCGTTCATGGTTTCAGGTCGGTGTCGTTCTCGGTTCCCACGGTCGATGACGACATCAGCGAGGCTGACGGCTCGGTATCGGCACAGGTGCTGGCCGGCAGCGGCTACACGCTTTCAGCCACCGCAAGCACCGCGACGGTCACGGTCGCCGACAACGACATTATCCCGGTGGTGTCGATAACCGGAGGCGGTGGTGTGACCGAGGGCGGCTCTGCGTCGTTCACGGTGACCGCGAGCCCGCCGCCTGCCTCGAACCTCTCGGTGCAAGTCAAGGTAACCCAGACCGGCGACTACGGCGCCACGACCGGCACCCGAACAGTCACAGTCCCCACCGGCGGCACAGCCACGTTCACCGTGGCCACCACAAACGACAACACCGACGAGGCTGACGGGTCGGTAACTGCCACGCTCGTCGACGGCGCAGACTACGACCTCGGAACCGCCAAAACCGCCACCGTCAACATCACCGACAACGACGACCCGCCGCCGGTGATCCCGGTGGTGTCGATAACCGGCGGCGCCGGGGTGACCGAGGGCGGCTCTGCGTCGTTCACGGTGACCGCGAACCCGCCGCCCGCCTCGAACCTCTCGGTGCAGGTCAAGGTAACCCAGACCGGCGACTACGGCGCCGCCACCGGCACCCGAACAGTCACAGTCTCCGTCGGCGGCACCGCCACGTTCACCGTGCCCACCACCAACGACAACACCGACGAGGCTGACGGCTCTGTCACCGCCACCCTCGTCGACGGCGCAGACTACGACCTCGGAACCGCCAAAGCGGCCACCGTCGACATCACCGACGACGACGACCCGCCGCCGGTGATCCCGGTGGTGTCGATAACCGGCGGCGCCGGGGTGACCGAGGGCGGCTCTGCGTCGTTCACGGTGACCGCGAACCCGCCGCCCGCCTCGAACCTCTCGGTGCAGGTCAAGGTAACCCAGACCGGCGACTACGGCGCCGCCACCGGCACCCGAACAGTCACAGTCTCCGTCGGCGGCACCGCCACGTTCACCGTGCCCACCACCAACGACAACACCGACGAGGCTGACGGCTCTGTCACCGCCACCCTCGTCGACGGCGCAGACTACGACCTCGGAACCGCCAAAGCGGCCACCGTCGACATCACCGACGACGACGACCCGCCGCCGTCGTATGCTGCGGATCCGCAGGTGGTCTCCGCGGTGGAGTATCTGGCGTCGCAGACCCATCACGGTTCTGCGCATGTGAATCGCTGGCAGCGGGCTCTGGTTGCGATGGGCGCGCTCGACCCTGCCGGTGTCGCCGGCGGCGCGCTGACTTTGGCCGAGGCCCGCCAGAACGACGAGAGGCACAGCAGCCCGGTGTGGGGCCAGGTGGTGGCCGAGATCGAGGCCAAGGCAGCGTTCGACGCAGCACAGCCTCAGCCTCAGCAGCCTCCCTCGGTCGAGTCGACAGTGACCGTCACGAGCGCGTCGGGGGGAACCGAGGGTGATCCGGTGTCGTTCACGGTGAGCGCGGCTCCGCCGCCGGCTGTGGATCTGGCGGTGGGCGTGTCGGTGTCGGCTTCGGGCGATTTCGGCGTGTCGTCTGGCACGAGGACGGTGACGATCCCGGCGGGGCAGTCTTCCAAGACGGTGACTTTGTCGACGTCGGATGATTCGGTCGACGAGGCCGACGGTTCGGTGACGCTGACGTTGAACAGCGGCGGCGGTTACACCGTCGGTTCGCTGTCGTCGCAAACAGTGCAGGTGCTCGACGATGACGACCCGCCGCCGGTGATCCCGGTGGTGTCGATCGCCGGCGGCGGCGGTGTGACCGAGGGCGGCAACGCCTCATACACCCTGACCGCGAGCCCGCCGCCTGCCTCGAACCTCTCGGTGCAGGTCAAAGTAACCCAGACCGGCGACTACGGCGCCACCACCGGCACCCGAACAGTCACAGTCCCCACCGGCGGCACAGCCACGTTCACCGTGCCCACCACAAACGACAACACCGACGAGGCTGACGGGTCGGTAACCGCCACGCTCATCGACGGCGCAGACTACGACCTCGCCCCCACCAAAACCGCAACCGTCGACATCGCCGACGATGACGACCCGCCGCCGGTGATCCCGGTGGTGAGCGTGAGTGCTGCTGGCGGTGTGATCGAGGGCGGTGCTGCGTCATTCACCGTGAGCGCCGATGCTGCGCCGGCTGCGGACTTGCCGGTGAGCGTCACGGTTGCTGCGTCGGGTGATTTCGGCGTCGTGACGGGCTCTCGGACGGTGACGATCGCGGCGGGCACGACCAGCAAGGTCCTGTCGGTGGCGACGGTCGGCGACTCGGTCGACGAGCCTGACGGTTCGGTGTCGGTGACGGTGGCCGACGGTGCCGACTACGACGTTGGCACCGCTGTGGCGACGGTCAGCGTCGCCGACGATGACGATCCGCCGCCGGTGATCCCGGTGGTGTCGATAACCGGCGGCGGCGGTGTGACCGAGGGCGGTTCTGCTTCGTTCACGGTGACCGCGAGCCCGCCGCCTGCCTCGAACCTCTCGGTGCAGGTTAAAATAACCCAGACCGGCGACTACGGCGCCGCCACCGGCACCCGAACAGTCACAGTCCCCACCGGCGGCACAGCCACGTTCACCGTGCCCACCGCAAACGACAACACCGACGAGGCTGACGGGTCGGTAACCGCTACGCTCATCGACGGCGCAGACTACGACCTCGCCCCCACCAAAACCGCCACCGTCAGCGTCGCCGACGATGACGATGCGCCGCCGCCCCAGACCACGGCCACCATAACGGTCGAGGACGCCTCGGGCACCGAGGGCGGCGAAGTGCAGTTCACGGTGACGCTCTCCGAGGCGTCAAACCACGAGGTCACCGTGAACTGGGTCTCCATGACCGCATGGCACCTTATGGACGCCCGGGCCCACTCGACCGACTACTTCTACGGGGGCGGCACGCTGGTGTTCGCGCCGGGAGAAACCACCAAGACCGCAGAAGTATGGCTACGACAAGACAGCCACGACGAACCAGACGAGTACTTCGCAGTCGAGGCCCACTTCCCCGGCAGGTTCTTCGAAAGCAGAACCCAGGGAACCATGACCATCATCGACGACGACTAACCCGCCGCCCGCCTCGCCGCTCCCCGTCCAAGTCAAGGTGACCCAAACCGGCGACTACGGCGCGGCCACCGGCACCCGCACAGTCACAATCCCTGTCGGCGGCACCGCCACCTTCACCGTCTCCACTGCAAACGACAGCGCAGACGAGCCCGACGGGTCGGTCACCGCGACGCTCGTTGACGGCGCCGGCTACGACCTGGGCGCCACCATCACCCCCTAAACCCGCGTCAAGAGCCCTTTTGGCATATGGCGGCATCGGGCGGGTCGGGTGGATCCGCAGCCGTGAGTTTCGGGCCAGGGAGAGTCATGATGGGCGTGGGCAGGGCTATGCGATTCCCAGCAGTCGGCGACCTCGTCGTAGGGGTCGCCGCTGTGCCATCCCACGCCCAGCTCCCGGGCCACATGGGCCACCGGCCGGCCGGTCTCCTCGACGATCCGAACAGCCCCATCACGGAACTCCCGGTCGAACTTTCTTCGTGGCCTAGACATCGCATCTCCTTATAGACGATGTCTCCACAAAGAGGGGAGAACCTCAGTCTCCACAAAAAGGGGGGAACCTCATCGGGTACCCGGGGTGCCGAGCCGATGGGGGTTAGGGGGTGATGGTGGCTTTGGCTTTGGCTGTGTTGTTGGCGGCGCCGATGAGGTACACGATGTGGAACTCGATGTCTGCGTTGATGCCTTGGGTGGGGACGTTGACGGTTGCGCCGGTTTCGCCGGTTTCGATGGTGATGGTGATGACGTTGCCGAGTTTTCGGTCGTGGGCGACGGCGTAGTAGACGGTGACGTCGCGTTTTGAGCGGCAGCTGAGGCTGATCTCGAATTGGAGGTCTTGGCCTTGTTGGGCGGCGGCGTCGGCTACCGACACCCTGGGGTTGGCGGCGCAGTCTGGGATGGCGGGCTCGGGGGGCGGGTCGTCGTCGTCGGCGATCTGGGCGGTGCGCGACGGGTGGGGTCCGATGGTGTAGCCGCTGCCCGCGGTGAGGGTGGCGGTGATGGATCCGTCGGGCTCGTCGGTGTCGTCGTCTGTGGTGGCGACGGTCAGGGTGGCCTGCGTGGTGCCTGTTGGGATGGTGGCGGTGCGGGTGCCGGTGGTTGCTCCCCAGTCGCCGGTTGTGGTGATGTCCACGGTGATGTCGAGGTCGGCTGTTGCGGGTTCAGAGGCGGTGATGGTGAACACAGCGTCGGCTCCCTCGGTTCCGCCTGTGCTGTCGGTGATGTTCACCTCGGGGGGAGGTTCGTCGCTGTCGATGATGACGACGGTGGTGGACCCGTCGGCGCGCTCGGTTCCGTCGGGCCCCCACGAGATGCCCAATATCACGCCGTCGGTCCTGCCGTTCAGGGTCGGCGCCCGGGGGCCGGTGCCGTAGGACACGGTGATCTCGTGGTCGTCCCAGTCGCTGTCGGCCACAGCCGTCAACGCCAACTCGACGCGCTGGTCGCCGGGGCCGAAGACCACCTCGAAGTCGTTCGCGAACACCGCATCTGGATCGTTGAGATCGCGCATCGTCCACTGGACGCCCTCGTCGCCGCCGGTCACCCTCAACGGCACCGTGAGCGTCTCCCACGAGCGCATCGTGCGCGTCAATCCGATGTTGAGACCGGCTTGGTTGTCATAGCCGGTGCCGTTCTCGGCGATCGAGGTCGAGAAGAAGATCATGTACACCGTCAGCGGATCCACATCATCATCGGACACCGCCACCGATGCTGCGCCCTGGCTGTCCGAAACCACATAGCCCGCATCCGTCCCCGGCGCGTCCAGCGTGACGGTGACAGAGCCGTCGGCCTCGTCTGTGCTGTCGCCGGAAGTGGGAACGGTGAGCGTGGCGCTGCCGCCCGCAGGCACGTTTACGGTGCGCCCCCCGGTCGTGGCGCCGTAGTCGCCCGCCGCGGTGACCGTTACCGCTACTTGCACCGCGGCGGCGGGGGTGGCGGTGATGGTGAAGGCCGCGTCGGCGCCCTCGGTCACATCCCCAGCAGCAGCGATGCTGACCTCGGGGATCACCAGCGGCGGGTCGTCGTCGTCGAGAACCTGCACCGTCTCCGACGCCAGCGGGCCGACGGTGTAACCGCTGCCCGCGGTCAGCGTCGCGGTGACGCTGCCGTCGGGCTCGTCGTCGCTGTCGTCTGTGGTGGCGATGGTGAGGGTCGCCTGGGTGGCGCCCGACGGGATCGTCGCGGTGCGCGTTCCGGTTGTGGCGCCGAAGTCGCCCGATGCGGTGATGGCCACGGCCACGTCGAGGTTGGCGGCCGGTTGCGGTGTCGCGGTGATGGTGAACACCGCATCTGTGCCCTCGGTGCCCCCTGAGCTGGCTGTGATGTCCACCTGCGGGGCGGGGTCGTCGTCGTCGGCCACGTCGACCGTGGCGGTCTTGTCGGCGCCCAGGTCGTAGCCGGCGCCGTCGACGAGCGTGGCGGTGACCGACCCGTGGGCCTCGTCGGCGGTGTCGTCGGCGGTGGAGACGGCGAGTGTCGCCGATCCTGAGGTCGGGATCGTCACCGTGCGGGCGCCGGTCGTCGCGCCGAAGTCCCCGACGGCCGACACCGTCACATCGACCGCCATCGGGCTCGCCGGCAAAGGCACCGCAGTGACGGTGAACGTCGCGCTGTGTCCCTCGGTGACATCGCCGCCCGCGGCGATGGTCACCACCGGCGGCGGGTCATCATCATCGGCCACCGCCACCGTCGCAGTGCTGCTGGTGCCCAAGTCATAGCCGGCGCCGGCGGCCAGCGTGGCGGTGACCGACCCGTCGGGCTCGTCGACATCGTCGTCTCGGGTCGCAACCGAGTAGACCATCGCCGCGCCGTTCAGCACGAGGGTTCGCCGCCCTGCGCTATGGGCGAAGTCGCCGTTTTGGGAGATGTCCATGGTGACGGTGATCGGGCTCTGTGGCGCGGGAACCACGGTGACGGTGAACCTCGCGGCGGCGCCCTCGGTGATGTTTCTGCCGGCGGCGATGCTGACCACCGGCGGGGTTTCGGTGACGGTTCCGGTGGCTGCGGGCACACGGAACGCGTTCGCGGCGCCGGGGGCCCATGCGACCTGCAATTTCACCGTGTCGGAGTCCTTGGTGGGCACGCGCACCGTCGCGTGCGTGTCGCCGGGCCCGAACGTGACCTTTTGGGTATTCCCGTCGATCTCACCGTCGCGCGCTATGTAGTAATGAGCCACCACCGCACGGCTGAACCGGCAGCTGAGCGTGATGACGAACTCGAGGTCCTCGCCCCGCGCCGCGGTGGCGTCGGCCACCGACACCGTCGGCTTTCCCTCACACACCGGCGGCCGATCGTTGTCGGCGATGGTGATGGTGACCGGCCCGCCTGCTGTGACGCCGCCGGCGACCCCGGTATGGGTCACAGCCCTTGTCCCGGTGCCGAACGCGAACGTGATGGGCCGGTCGAATTCCGCGTCGTCGTCTATCGCCTCGAAGCGCATCACCGCGGCGCGCCCGCCCGCGGTGAACTCCACCGCGGTGGTGCTGCCGTACCCGGTGCGCACCACCCCCGGCCCGGCCGGGTCGCCCAACAACCAGTCGCTGCCCGGCACACCCGACACCGTTATCGGCACGCTCACCGTCTCGCCGGCCACCAGCATCCGGCTCAAAGCGATCTCGAAATCGGTGGTGCCGCCGTTCTCAGCAATCGACGCGTCCCCCGCCGACAACGAGACCGACACCGGCACCGGACCGCCGTCATCGTCGGCCACCACGACCGTCGCCGTGCTGCTGGTGCCGAGGTCGTAGTCGAGACCGTCGACCACAGCAACGGCGACCGAACCGTCGGGCTCGCCGAACGAGTCGCCGACCGTCGCCACCGACAGCACAACTCGGCCCGAAACGGGGACCGTGACCGACCGCGAACCTGTGACGACACCGAACGCGCCCCGCTGGGCCACCGTCACGCCCACCGCCAGATCGGCCGACGGCCTCGGGAACGCGGTGAGGGTGAACTCCGCCGCCGCGCCCTCGACCACGGCGGGCCCGCCGGCGACCGAAACCCGCGGCCTCGGACTGTCGTCGTCGAACACCGCCAAGCTCGCCGATGCCGGCGGCGGCGTGTAATCGGCGCCCGCGGTCACCGTGACAGTGACCGACCCGTCGGCTTCCACCGCCGAGTCGCCGGTCGTCGCCACAACCAGCACGGCGCGGCCCGAGGCGGGGATGGCGACCGTCCGCGAACCGGTCACCGCACCGAACGCGCCCTGCTGGGACACCGTCACGCTCACCGCCAGATCGGCAGAAGGCACCGGGTCAGCGGTCAGGGTGAACTCCGCCGCGGAGCCCTCCACCACAGCGGCGCCCGCGGCGATGGCGATCAGCGGGACGGATTCGTCGTCGTCGATCCCCAGCGTGATCGCAGCCGGGTCGGCCACGCCGTTGCCGCCGACAGCGGCAGCGGACACCTCAAACGACTTCGCCGCCGACCCCGACAACTCGTACACATCGTTCTGCGACGCCGCGAACACCACCGACCCCGAACTCACCGTCGACCCCGCCGGGACCCTCAACACCGCCGGCGAGGCCAGCCACCCATCGCCGGCCACCGCCGGCGCCACCGCAACCGCGGACAGAGTCGCGGTCACATCCTCAGACGACAAGCCGCTGAGCCGCGCCGTGATCGCCGCCGAGCCGCCCTCGGCCACCGACGCGGCGGCATGCAGAGTCAATGTCGGCAGCGGATCGTCGTCGTCGATCGTCACTACAACCGGCTGCGACGCGGGCCGGTACCCCAGAGGCAAAACGCCCAACCGGACCGCGAACGCCTCGGGGCCCTCATGCACGCTGTCCTGGGCAATCGAAATCTGGACGGTCGCCGAAGACGACCCCTTCGTCACCGTCACCAATGCGGGCGCTGTGTAATCGGTGCCCGCCTCAGCGGTCACGCCGGTCAACGCCAGCGGGACCACCAGATCCTCGGTCGGCGCCGGGCCACCCACCGACACCGTCACATCCACGCTCCCGCCCTCCGCGACGCTCGCCGCCGCGATCGTCAAAGTGACCGGCTCCGTCGGCCCGCTCATGTGCCCCGTCACCTCGACGCCCCACGAGCTGACGACCTCCCTGAAGCCAGTGCCGCAAAGCACGTCGAACGAAAGCCGGAGCTTGAAGTTCGAAGGGCTGGAGCAGTCGGGATACTCCGGCATGTGCTGGACTCTCAGCTTCCACGTGCCCCGCGGGTTCTCGCCCAGATGGCGCGACGACCCGAAATCGAACGAGCCCCGCAACGAGCACCAGCCCGCTATGCAATGGTTGATCTCCGGCGAAAGGAGCGACTCGGTGCCTGTCGGCGACACCAGCGTCCACCGGTAATCGCGGAAGTCCGATATGTCGCCGGCGACGGTGACCTTGACGTGCTCAGTGAAATCGAAGGCCGGCAGAACATCAAGCGCCAGCTCGATCTCCTCGCCGCGCCCCGGCAGCGACACATCGCCAGCGTGCGAAGCCGTGTAGGTCTGCATCGGGGGCAACAGCACCCAGCCGGACGCGGCAGCCACAGCGGCCTCGGCGTCCACCAAGCCGAAGCCGTATTTGTAATTGGACGAATACACCTCGCCCGCCGGCCCCGCCGAACTGTACTTCCGGGCGCCGCTCAGCCAGCCCGGGTCCTGGGGGTCGACCTTGCGCGCTGTGTCGGCCAGGATCACCTTCACATCCCGCCACGTCAACTCGGCGTTCACGCTGCGCATCAACGCGATCACCCCCGACACCATCGGCGCAGCCGCACTGGTGCCCCCGAAAGTGTCGCGGTATTGGTTCTGACCCATGGGTGCCAAGATCCCCGCTTGGCCCTCGGCTCTTGACAGCCCGCACACCCACAGATTGGGGCCCTCCTCGGAGTATCTCGCCAATTTCCCCGCCGAGTTCACTGCGCATGCCGAGATGATGGCGCGATAGTTGTTCCCGGCCTCCAAGCCCGACCAGTAGTACCGTGAGTCACCGGCGACGCGTCCGTTGCCGGCCGACTTCACGTAGGAAGTCCCCTTGCCGCCGAACCCCTGCTCGAGGCCGGTCTCCAAAGCCCGCTGAAAAATCGAGCCCTCCGGCGACAGCCCCGGCCATGTTCTGGTGCCGTAGCTCATGTTGACCACCGCCGTGGTTGCTACGTTGAGCGTCAGCGCCTCGGCTTCTCGCGCGGTGGAGTAGTCGTCCAACAGGTTGTAGTTCACCAGCGTGGCCCGGGGAGCGACGCCGCGCCCGCCCACCGCGTTGTCGCGGGCGCCAACAACCCCGGCAACCGCAGTGCCGTGATAGGCGCCGCTCCTGGAGGTCTCCGAGGTGAAACCGCCCCAGTTCGTGCTCCGGCTGGTGTCCGCGTTGTCGACGAGGTCTTCGTGGTTCGGGTTCCAGGTGCGGTCCACCACCGCCACCGTGACCCCGGCCCCCATCGTGGTGGACCACACATCGCCCATGTTTAGGTCGGCCACCGGATCCCTCACCTGCCAGCTGGGATTGGTGGCCTTGTCGTACCGGTAGTCGCCAGACGCGTCCAAGTGCCACTGGCAGCTCGACAGCTCATCGGCCCAAAGGTCGGTGTACTTGGTGCAACGCTGCCTAGCAGCCGCCGTCTGCGAGGCATAGTCAGAAGCCTCCACATCCACCGCGACCTGCCCCACCTCGAACGGCGTGAACGTGTTGGGAACCGCGGCCTCGACATCGGGCTCGGCCGACAACGCGTCGGCCAGACGCAGCGACTCGGCGTCCGACACCGTCTTCAATAAGAAAGCGTTCGGCAACTCGCCCAGCGGCGACACCCGCCCCGGCGCGACGCCATGGCGGCCCCACACCCCTTCGATAGCCGGCCCGCCCACATGCGGACCGAACAGCACGTTCACACCGCCCACCAACAGATGCGGCTGTCCGGTGCCGGACACGAACCAGGTGTCGGGCTTCGCCGCCGCTCCCGCCCCCGCCGCCGTAGCCCCCGACGCGTTCCCAACCGCCCCCGGCGCATAGGCGCTTGCCGCCGCAGATGCCGCCAACGACCGGGCATCGCCCAGCTCCGCAACCTCTGACTCGTCCAACAAGCGCAACGGAACCTCGCGGCCACCGTCGTTCATGGTCCAAACACCGTCGGGCCCCACCAAGTCCAATACACCCAACTCCGAGACAGCCTCGCCCAGCCCCGGACCGCCCAACCCGTCCTCAGGCGCCAACCCGTCCCCTGAGCCCAACTCCCCGCCATCCGCCGCCGGCGACTCAATCCCGACCACCACAGCCCCGCCCCCAGTGGCGAACGCCGACCCGAACTGCGCCGCCGATGGGGACTGCGTCGGCGCGCCCACCGCCGAGGCGGCGTGTAGCACCATGCCCAAAAGCGCCAACACCAAACCCCCAGCCCCCAACCGCAGCACCAAATGAGACCTGAGGCTCCGCAGACTCCTCATCGCAAACACCCTAGACCAGCCACAACACCCCTACTCAAAGACTGTCTGGGTTCGCAGCCACCTAGCGGCGTGTCGGGTACCCGGGGTGCCGAGCCGATGGGGTTAGGGGGTGATGGTGGCTTTGGCTTTGGCGGTGTTGTTGGCGGCGCCGATGAGGTAGACGATGTGGAACTCGATGTCTGCGTTGATGCCTTGGGTGGGGACGTTGACGGTTGCGCCGGTTTCGCCTTTGTTGATGGTGATGGTGATGACGCTGCCGAGGCGGCGGTCGTGGGCGACGGCGTAGTAGACGGTTACGTCGCGCGTCGAGCGGCAGCTCAAGCTGATCTCGAAGTGGAGGTCTTGGCCTTGTTGGGCGGTGGCGTCGGCCACCGAGACCCTGGGGTTGGCGGCGCAGTCGGCTATGGCGGGTTCGGGGGGCGGGTCGTCGTCGTCGGCGATCGGCGCGGCCCGCGACGCGTGTTGTCCGATGGTGTAGCCGATGGCCGTTGCGATGGTGGCAGTGATCGACCCGTCCGGCTCGTCGACGCTGTCGTCGACTGTGGCGACCGTGAGAGTCGCCTGGGTGGCGCCTTTGGGGATCGTCACCGTCTGTGTGCCCACGGTCGCGCCCCAGTCGCCGGTTGAGGCGATGTCCACGCTCACATCGAGATCGGCTGTCGTGGGTTTCGACGCGGTGACCGTGAACGCCGCATCCGTGCCCTCGATCCCGCCCGTGGCCGCGGTGATGTCGACCTGGGGCGGCGGTTCGTCGCTGTCGATGATCACCACCGTGGTGGACCCATCGGCGCGCTCGACGCCGTCAGGACCCCACGAGATCCCCAACGTCACGCCCTCGGTGCTGCCGTTCAGCGTCGGCGCCCGACTGCCGGTCCCATACGACACCGTGATCGCCTGATCGACCCAGTCGCTGTCCGCCACAGCGGTCAACACCAACTCGACACGCTGATCACCCGGCTCCAACACAACACCGTCCACACCCGGCCCGAACGTCACCTCGAACTCATTCGCGAACACCGCATCAGGATCATTCCGATCGCGCATCGTCCAATGTGTGCCCTCATCGCCGCCAGTCACGCTCAACGGCACCGTCAGCTTCTCCCAGGACCGCAAAGCACGCGTGGGGGCAATGGCGAACTGCGCCTGATTGTCATAACCCGTGCCGTTCTCCTCTATCGACCTCGAGAAAAAGATCATGTACACCGTCAACGGATCCACATCATCATCAGACACCGCGACGGTAGCCGTGCCCTCAGCGGCAGAGACCGTGTACCCCCCGTCCGCACCAGGAGCATCCAACGACACCGACACACTGCCGTCGGCCTCGTCCACACTGTCGCCGACCGTGGGGATGGTGAGCGTCGCGCTGCCGCCCGCTGGGATGTTTACGGTGCGCGCCCCGGTCGCGGCGCCGTAGTCGCCCGCCGCGGTGACCGTTACCGCTACTTGCACTGCGGCGGCGGGGGTGGCGGTCACCGTGAACACCGCGTCGGCGCCCTCTGTCACATCCCCAGCAGCCGCGATGCTGACCTCGGGGATCACCAGCGGCGGGTCGTCGTCGTCGAGAACCTGCACCGTCTCCGATGCCAGCGGGCCGACCGTGTAACCGCTGCCAGCCGCCAAAGTCGCAGTGACGCTGCCGTCCGGCTCGTCATCACTGTCATCGGTCGTCGCCACCGTCAGCGTCGCCTGGGAGGCGCCCGACAAGACCGTCACGGTGCGCGATCCGGTTGCGACGCCGAAATCGCCCGACGCGGCGATCGATACGGCCACATTGAGGTCGGCCGCCGGCCGCGGCGCCGCGGTGACGGTGAACACCACATCGGTGCCTTCGGTTCCCCCCGAGCTGGCCGTGATGTCCACCTGCGGCACAGGGTCGTCGTCGTCGGCGACATTGACGGTGGCGGCACTGGTGACGCCGAGGTCGTAGTCCGCGCCGTCGATGAGGGTGGCGGTGACCGACCCGTCAGCCTCGTCGACGCTGTCATCCGCGGTCGCCACGGTGAACGTGACCGTGCCGCCCACAGGCACCGTGACCGTGCGGGTCCCGGTGACAGCGCCGAAATCGCCGCCCTCAGCGATCTTGACCTGCACCGGCAGCGACGACACAGGCGGCGGATTCGCGGTCACGGTGAACGACGCGTCGCCGCCCTCGGTCACCCCGGTGCCGCCGGCGATCGACACGACCGGTGTCGGCGGCGGTGTGTCCGTCGCCTCGAGGATCGTGCCGTCAGCGCTGCCACCGTGGTTCGCGGCGCCGGGCAGCCACACCAAATGCAAGCTCACGTCTCTGGCCGAGGCGGTGGGCACCCTCACGGTTGCCGAAGTCTCGCCGCTGTCGAATGACACCGACTGAGAGGGGAACAGGTGGTTCCCGAACGCAATGTAGTAGTACGCCGTGATGCTGCGGCTGTGGCGGCAACTCAAGCTGATGACGAACTCGAGGTCCTCGCCCCGCCGGGCGGTGGCGTCGGCCACCGTCACCGTGGGCTTGCCCGCGCAGGCCGCCACACCCGGATCGGCCTCGTGCGTCTCCGACGTCACGTCAGGCGCCGGCGGGTCGTCATCATCGGCGACGCCCACCGACGCCGACGCGGCCGAGCCGACGGTGTAGCCACTGCCGGCCAGCACCTGTGCCGAAACCGAACCGTCGGCTTCGTCGGCACTGTCATCGACGGCGGCCACGGTGAACGACGTCGAACCGCCGGTAGGCACCGTCACCGACCTCGTGCCGGTCACCGCGCCGAAATCACCCGACGCCGCGACCTTGACCTTCACCGTCAACGGCGCGGCTGGTGGCGGCGATGCCGACACCGTGAACACCGCGCCGCCGCCCTCAGTCACCCCCGGCCCCGCCGAGACCGACACCACCGGTGGAGGCGGAGGCGGGGGGTCGTCGTCGTCAGCGACGCCTACTGTCGCAGTCTTGGCGGTGCCCAAGTCGTAGTCGTCGCCGTCGACCAGTGTCGCAGTGACAGAGCCGTCGGGCTCGTCGGCACTGTCGTCGGTGGTGGTCACCGTGAACGTTGCCGTACCGCCGGTGGGCACTGTGACCGTTCGGGTGCCAGTGACTGCTCCGTAGTCGCCGCTCGCTGTCACGGTCACTGTGACGGGCAACTGGTCCGCCGGCGCAGGATCAACCGACACCGTGAATGACGCGTCGCCGCCCTCGGTCGCCGCGGAGCCGCCGGTGATCGACACCACCGGCGGAGGCGGCGGGTCGTCGTCATCGGCGACGCTCACCGACGCAGTCGAAGGCGACCCGGCCCAGTAGCCGCTGCCGTCGAGCACCTCCACCGAGACCTGCCCGTCAGCCTCGTCGAGGCTGTCATCGGCGGTCGTCACGGTGAACGATGCCGACCCGCTCGTCGGCATCGACACCGTCCGCAAACCTGTGACGGTGCCGAAATCGCCTGTCTGCGCCACGCGTACC
Source organism: Acidimicrobiales bacterium (assembly GCA_965208505.1). Lineage (GTDB taxonomy): Bacteria > Actinomycetota > Acidimicrobiia > Acidimicrobiales > Bin134 > Poriferisocius. The sequence goes on along the minus strand of OZ242339.1, from coordinate 2,705,069 downwards.
TTCACCGATAGCGCCGTCGTCAAGCCAGGCGACGCCGTCAGCGTGAATCGTGCCGTGCCGCCCTCGGACACCTCAGCCCCAGCCGACACAGACACCGTCGGCAGGTCGGCATCGTTGTCGGCCACGCTTACCGTCGCCGACGACGACGAGCCCACCGTGTGCCAACCGTACAGAGTGCTCTGGTGAGGGTACTCCAGCACCTGCACCGATATCGACCCGTTGGCCTCGTCGTCCCCGTCATCGGCCGTGCTCACCGCGAACTGATAGGAATTTTCCCCCGCCGGCACTGTGAAACCCTCTCTACCGGTATCGCCCACGACAAACAGGAGGCCAAGCACAGGGCCCGGCTTCGGCACCACCACGTACTTGCTTGGCGTCTTGCTCACGAACTCGCCCGATTGCGTCACCTTGATCGGAATCGGGACCGGCTCCCCTTTCCCCCCTTTTATCGACAGCGTGAACATTGCGCGCTCGCCCTCGGTCACCCCGGGGCCGGCCGAGATCGACACCTCCGGTATCGACGCGTCGTTGTCGGCGACGGCGACCGACGCCGACAACGACTGGCCCACCGTGTAGCCCTCGCCCGGCAACACCTTCACCGTCACCGATCCGTCGGGCCTGTCCCATTTGTCATCGACTGTTGGCACATTGAACGACACCGGGCCTGTCGCCGGTACCCACATCCACACCGAACGCCTCCCGACCGGCGCTCCGAGGCCATCCGTTTGCGAGACGAGCACCTGAACCTCGACCTTGCGCGTCTGCGCCGGCGACGCCGACAGCATGAACTGCGCACTTTCGCCCTCGGTCACCCCGGGGCCGGCCGAGATCGACACCACCGGTATCGGCGTGTCGTTGTCGGCGATGGTGACGGTGGACGCGACGCCGAGCTCTTGGTAGCCGGCGGGCACGGTGCCCAGCCCGACCTTGAAGGTTTCGCTGCGTTCGGAATGCTGATCGTCGGTTATGGGGATCAACGCAGTGCCACGGGTGGACCCGGCCGGGATCGTCACCGAAGACACGGGGCTGTAGTCGGAGGACGGCGAAGCGGTCTGCGGCGTCACAACGACAGGCACCACCAAGTCTTGGGTGGGAACGTCGTTGTGGACGTTGACGGTCACTTGCAGATCGTCGCCTTCCGACGCTGTCGGCTCGATCGAACCGCCACTCCCTGCGCTCAGCGTCAGCGCCGGTGCAAGCGCAGCCACAACGGACGTGTGGCCATGAACCGTGAGCCGCCACGACCGCATGGTGGGAAGCTCCGACGGCGGAATCGAGTCCAAGTCGATCGAGGTGCCGTATTCCAAGCGAAGCGTCCAAGTTCCGGAAGGATCCTCGCCGAGATGCCGGACTGATCCGAACGTGAAACTGCCGTCGATGCCGCATGATTTCGAGCACTGCGGCGCATGGGTCAAGATCGCTGACTCGCGTCCCGCAGGTGACACCAAAGTGATGTCGAAATCTCGGATTTTGTTCGCCAGCATGTCGAGATCGAGGTTCACGTGTTCGACGAAATCGATCGAGCTCGACACATTCAGCGAGTATTCGGTCACCCTGGAGTCGAGAGTCGCGTCGATGTCCGGCGACGACACCGAAGTGCTCTTGGCCTGCGGCAGCAGCGGCCACGAGAACGCTGCGTCCACCGCCGCCTCCGCGTCGGGCACCCCGAAGCCGTACTTGTGGCTGAAGCTGTAATTCTCTGTGCTGTTGGAATACTTCGCCGCGCCCGCCAGCCACGAACTGTCGCTCGGGTCGTTCTTGAACGCAGTGTCGGCCAGCAGCAGCTTTACGTCGCGCCATGTCAGATACGGATTCACGCTGCGCACCAGCGCAGCGACTCCAGCGACCTGAGGTGCCGCGCCGCTCGTGCCGCCGAAGCGCAGCGTGTAATCGTCTTTCCCCATCGGTGCGATGAGGCCGGCATTGGAACTGCCATTTGACGGGGCGCACAGCCACAGCGTGGGACCCTCGTTGGAATAATAGGAGCTGGTGCCGCTGGCCCCAACGGCGCACACCACGATGAGACCCCGGTGATTCTGGCGCTCCTCAAGCGATGCTAGGCCAGAATACGGATGTTCCTCATCGTTCTTGTCGTTGCCGGCCGCCTTGGTGAACACCGTGCCCAGGCCGCCATACCCGCTGCTCAACGCGCTTTCGACCGCATGTACCCATCCGCTCTCCGCCCGACGGAGTCCGGGGCCTGTATACGGACCGTAACTGTGGTTGGACACTCCAATCACATCGCTATGGCGAGTCCAAGCTTCCAGCGTGGTCTCGGCAGTCTGACTATCGAGGTAATCGAAATTGGTGAGAGTGGCGCGTGGCGCGACACCTCGCCCCCCCAACAGGTTGTCGCGAGCTCCGATGATCCCCGCCACCGAGGTTCCGTGGAATATTGGGCCGCTGCAAAGCCGGATGAATCCGATCCTGAAGCAGCGCGGCTCTCCGGTGAACCCTCTCCAGTTCGAGTCGAGCGACGCATCGACGTTGTCCCTCAGGTCCTCATTGCTGACGTGCCAACCATGATCCACGATGGCCACCGTGACTCCTTGGCCTTTTGTCTTGTCCCACGCGTCCCCGATATTGATGTCGATCTGCGGGTCGTAAGACCTCGTCGGAGTGCGATACGTCGTATCCGCGTTGAGATGCCATGCGCAATGCGACAGCGCATCAGACATCCAAGACGGCAGATGCGCCGTGCAGTAGCCCAGCTCTGCCTGGGTCGCATGTATGGCTGCCACGTCGCCATCCGCGCCCCCACCGGAGTCGGCAGCGGGCAGCGTCGTGCCGCCGCCGTCGACCTCGACGCCGTCGGGCGAATGCCAATTGGGCGAAGCCGAGACCACCGCCGGGTCGCCCGCAAGACCGGCAGCCAACCTCAGCGAATCCACCGCGGAGGCTGTGACAAAGAACCCATTTACTATGCCATCGAGCGGCGACAGGTCGGCGGCCGCGATGCCGTGCCGGGCAAGTGCCGCGCTGATCGCTGCCTCGGAACGGAATATCACCACGACGCCCTCATCGAGGTACATCGGCTGGCCGGTGTCAGTCACGAATTGGCGGGGCAGAGTGTCATTGGTGAGCGCCGGCGACGAGCCCCCGGACGCAGACACCGTGCCGTTGGAGCCGTCGCCATCCAGACTGATCGGGATGACGCGGTCTCCGTCATCCCAGTAATACACGCCGTTCTCGTCAAACAAATCTGACACGCTGAATCCGTTATCGGGTGCCGGCCCGAGCGGTTGTCCACCTAGGTCGGGCCCGCCGATGAGGTCAGAGTCCTCTACGTCACCCCCCCCGACGCCTCTATCGTCAATTTTCGAACTGTCAATGCCCGGCGCCTCAGCGCCTGAAGCGGTGGTGATCGCCAGCGGGGTGGCCGTCAATGCGACCGCGGTCACGATTGCCATCAGCGACTGTCGGCGCAACCGGTGCATTCTCATCGCAGCGCTCGTCCGGTGTCTTGCTTTCGCCATCGCCAGTCCTCCGCCATGGACATTTTTCGCCTTCAATTTTTTTCCCATGCCAATCACCGGTATGTCATCACAATGGCAACTACAAGACCCCATGACATGCGAATTGGCGACAATATAGACCATGTCCTGCACTTGCCAACATCATTGTCCGCCGTTTATGACGGCGGGTCCGGCCTGGTCGGCGACGACTCAACCCAGGAGTTGGGGGACGGTTGACCAGCCGGTTTGGGCTGGGGGTGCGATGATGTGGTCGGCCATGGCGACCAGCGCTGGGTAGCTGTCGGCTATGGCTATGGCGATGGATGCGGCTTGCAGCAGTTCGACGTCGTTCACGCCGTCTCCGACGGCGGCAAAATCGAACGGGTGGCCTGCCCATCGGCAGAAGGCCTCGACTCCTGACACTTTGGAGATTCCGGGGGGCGAGACCGTCAGCCTGCTTCCCCCGTAGAGGGGATCGGGTTCGTCGACGCGGGCCACACCCAGCGCTTGGGAATGGACCGACTTTGCCGCGGTGTGGGCCAGGTTCGAGGGGAGGCCGGTCAACACGAGTTCCAGCACATCGGCCTCGACATCGTTGGGGTTGAGACCTTGGTTGATGTCTTCTTCGAGGAACTCCAAGTGATTGCGCCCAGAGGTTGGATTTTCCGGGATCACCACGTCGCCGCCGGGCTCCCCGTGGTCGTCGATGTACAGGCAGGGTCGGATTTCCAGGCAGTCCAGGGTCTCCAGCAGATATAACAAGGCGGCGGGGTCGAAGGCGATGCGGTGGAACCGGTGCATGGTGGCGAAGTCCATCCCGATAGAGCCGTCGAGGGCGACCACGGGCAACTGGAGGTCGTTCAGCTCAAACAGGCGGGCGACATTTCGCAAGCGGCGTCCGGTGGCGGCCAACACAACGTGCCCCGCGGCCTCCAGTTCCCCCAGAGCCTGCAAGTGGGCCGCGGGGGCGACACAGTCCAACCCCCAAAACGTTCTATCCAGATCGGTCACAACCAGCTTGGGCATCGCTGCTGCTTGCTTAACTATTGGGGCTAGTCGCCGGGGGTGAAGCGGCGAAGCAGGCCGGAGCGGACCCGCCACCGGGAGAGCTGGCGAACCAGGGCGGGTTGGGGAGAGGGCTGGGTGCCCGGCCCGGGGTCGGCGGTGATTATGTCGGCACGGCCCCGATAGGGCTGTGAGTCTTCGTCTCCGCCCGACCACACCACCATCTGAGGGAAGGCGATGGTGATGCCCGCGGCGGCAAAGCTCTGATGCACCGACAAGATCACATCGTGGCGGGCGGCCAACTCTGCGGGCACATCGCTGCCGTGCCAGTAGTACAGCGTGAAGTCGATGCTGGACGACCCGAAGCGGGTCAGCAGCGCCTGCGCGGGGGGCTCGGTGCTCACCCGCTCCACCTGCCCGAGCGCATCTGTGAGGCACTGCGCGGCTGCTTGCAGGTTGGTGTCGTAGGCCACGCCCACCTCTAGTTCGCTGCGCCGCAATGGCTCGTTGGTGAGGTTGACGATAGGCCCGGCGGCCACCTCGCTGTTGGGAACGCGCACCGCAGTTCCATCGAGACCGCGCAGCACGGTGGTGCGGGAGTCGATGTCGGTGGCGACGCCCAGGTGGTCGCCCAGCAGCACCGTGTCGCCCACCCTGAAGGGCCGACGGGCCTGAAGGATCAGCCCGGAGAAGAAGTTCTCCACCAGCTTCTGCAATGCCAGGGCCAGCACCAGGCCGCCCAGCCCAATGGCGCCGATCAGCGGTCCGACCTGCACTCCCAGACTGGTGAGCGCGTAGAACAGCCCGATCAGGAAGATGAGATAGGCCGCCAGCCTGGCGGTCACGATTGCCGCGAAGCCCGGCCCCACCACATGGGTCAGCACCCTGCGCACCAGGCGGGCGACCACCACCGCCACAACAATCGTGGCCGCCACGATGATCCCGGCCTGCACCCAGTCGGACACGGTCAGGGCCTCGTCGATGATGGCGTCATCAGACGACTGCGCCAGCAGGTCGGCTGCGGCCAGAATTGTCATGGGGGTGACGTTTGCAGGTAGGTGGTCACGGTGTCGTCATGCTAGCGACGCCCTACCGATTGAGCAGCAGGCTGGCGGCTTGGGGGCAGGGCATGCCGACTTCGACCCCGGCGGCTGCGGCGAGGGCGTTGGCAGCGGAGATGATGCCGTCGTGGTAGTGCGACAGGCCGCTGCCCATGCGGGCCCGGCGGGCGTCAACGGTGGCGCCGGCCAGGCCGTCGGCCTCCACGATGGAGAGCCCGGCCATGCCCGAGTCGTCCATGCCCCGCCCGCCGTCGGAGCAGATGAACCCGAACGGGCGGCAGCGGCGAAGGTAGGGCACCGCGGAGCGGCCGGTGTGGCCGGCGGTTACCAGCACGTTGCGGTCGGTGTCGTCTGCGGTGCCGAAGGCAATGGAGTCGGCCGCAACCACGCAGCGCCCGTCGGGGGCGGTCTCCATCACCGTGCGATTGGTTATCTCAGACGCCGCCGCGGCCCCCGGATCATTGTCGAGGAGCGCGGCGGCCGCGTCCCGCACGGCCATTCCCGCACTCACCCCGCAGTCGAGGCCCAGTTGGTTGACGAAGCTGATCACCCCGTGGTGGTAGAGGTGTACCCCGTCGCCCAAATGGGCGGTCATCACGTCGGCCACCGCGGCGGGGATGCCCAGGGCCTCCAAGTACCACAGCCCGGCGATGGCCGATCCCTCCGGCCCCACCCCGCAGTCCATTCCGATGGCCGCCCGGGGCCGGTGCTCGGCGATGAACCGGGCGGGCAGCACGCCGCAGTACGACGAGTTGACGCACACATCCCGACCCCGGTTGGCCTCGCCCACGTCGTAGGCCGAGTCCATGCACATCACCCGGCCCCGATTCGAGGCGAGCACCTCGGTCTGCTTGCCGGTGTCCGAGCTCATCGGGCGGTTCTCGGGGGGAACTGCGGGCGGCGCTTTTCCATGAATGCGGTGGCCCCCTCGATCATGTCGGGCGACCCGATGGCCTGGGCCAGCATCCCCAGCCCTGAGGCCATGTTGTCCCTGAGCTGGTTCCAGTACACGTTGGAGCTGATTTTGGCCGCCTCCAAGTAGCGGGGGCTCATCTTCAACAGATCCTCGCACCAGCGCCCCACCTCGTCTTCCAGATCCTCGTCGGGCACCACTGCGTTGATCCACCCCATCTCGCAAGCCTGTTCGGCGGTGTACTTGCGGCACAGAAAGGCCACCTCTTTGGCCCGCTTCTCCCCGATGGTCATGGCCAAAAGGTTGGTGCCCCCCAGCACCGGGGCGCTGCCCACCTTCACCCCGGTCTGGCCCAGCTCGGCTGAAGCGGCGGCGATGGCGAAGTCGCAGGCCACCACCAGCTCGTTGCCGCCCCCGAACGCCGGGCCGTTCACCGCGGCGATCACCGGCATGGGGGCGTTGCGTATGGCGTCGAACAGCTCCAGCGATCCATAGAACATCGACCGCAGCTCATAGAAGTTCGCCTCGGCCAAGTTGGCCAGGTATCCGCCGGCGCAGAACGCCCGGCCTTGGCCGGTGATAACCACCACCCCGGCATCGACGTGTTCTCTGAAGGCGGCGATGATCTCGTCGATGGTGTTGCGGTCATAGGAGTTCAACCGCTCGGGCCGGTTCAGTCGCAGCCACACGATGCGGTCGTGTCGCTCTACGATGATGTCGCTCACGGTGGTGGCCTTTCCTTTGCTAGCCGGAATCTGACGGCGAGTATCACTCCTAACCCTTGCTTGGCTCTGGCATAACAAAGGGTTGGCGGCTAACCTTTACTTAGCTGATTTCTAACGGCAGGTTAGCAGCTAAACTTTGCTTAGCCCGAGTGTCTTGCTGAATGACTTGTATCGAAATATGCAATAACGGGACTAGATATGGGTACATATTTGAAAAAACATTGGAAAGCGAGGTACGAAGGGGCGAGCCGTCGTGAGCGCATGGGGGGAGAGTACCAGCCGTATTTGCCGGACACGCTCCGTGATTGGCAGGGAGCGATCAACCTTGAAGCGATGGCCGAATCGAGCAGGGCAGAGGAGGGTATCAAAGCTCTGAACACCGACTCGATAGTCCAGAAGAGTGTCGGAGGGCTGGCGCGGTTCTTGCTGCGAGCCGAATCGGTTGGGTCGTCTCAAATCGAGGGGCTCAGCGTATCATCCCGGCGGTTGGCAAAAGCCGAGGCTGCGCTCACAATGGGGGTTTCGGCATCGGACCCTATGGCTTCAGAGGTGCTGGGGAACATCGAAGCGATGGAGTTCGCCCTCCGTCTGGCAGAGAAACCGTCCCGCATCAATGTCGATGATTTGTGCCAGATCCACCAGATCCTCATGGACCGTTCGCCCACGCCTCAGATTGGAGGAGTGATTCGCGATGCCCAAAACTGGATCGGGGGCAACGACTACAACCCTTGTGGCGCATCGTTCGTCCCGCCGCCGCCCGAATATGTCGTCCCGCTCATGGATGACTTGATCGACTACTTGGATACCGATCACCACACACCGCTGATCCAAGCAGCACTGGCCCACGCCCAGTTCGAGATCATCCACCCGTTTGCCGACGGCAATGGGAGGACCGGACGTGCTCTGATTCACATAGCACTCGCTCGTCGAGGGCTTACCGCAGCGTTCACCCCTCCGGTCAGCTTGGTTCTGGCCTCGTGGCCCAAGTTGTACGTGGCAGGACTTCAAGGGTTCTGTGTTGACGCTGAACCAGACAGTTTCGAACGCGTGGAGGGGGCCAGCCAGTGGATTGAGATGTTCTCTTCAGCAGTGATCCGAGCTTGTGACGACGTCCGCGTGTATGCCACCAGGGTGGCGGAGCTGGAAGGGGAATGGAGGAGCAAGGCAGGACGGCTGCGGTCAGATTCCTCGGCGAACCTGCTGTTGCAAGTACTGGCCGGAACTCCGATAATCACCGTGGAGCGGGCCAGTGAGCTCATAGGTCGTTCTCAAATGGCAGTTGGCCAGGCAGTCACCCACTTGCTCGAGGCCGGAGTTCTGCGCCAGTTCAACATCGGCAAGCAGCGGTATCGAGTGTTCGAGGCTGTCGGCGCGTTCGACCTTTTCACCGGTTTAGAGCGGTCTCTGGCCAGCCCGACCGGCGACACGGTAGCGGCGAAGCCGAACCGTCCTGTTCCCGAGGGTCCACCGCGGCGCTGATCGCTCACGGTGGTCCCCCTGTTGTAAAACGCGTACTGTCCAGCATCGTATGGCGTTCGAGCTCGGCCCCGACACACGGGCCATTCAACAAGAGGCCCAGGCGGTAGCCCACCAGGTGGCGTCGTTCGCCGCGGAGGCCGACGAGTGCAGCCACATCCACCAGCCCACCCTCGATGTGCTGCGGGCCAGCGACCTGAGCTCGCTGATGGTGCCGGCGGCTTATGGAGGGCGCCACCAGCGGGTGGATCCGCTGGCGGTGTGTGTTGTTCGCGAGGCCCTGATGCGGGCCTCTTCGCACTTGGACTCGCTGTTCGCGCTTCAGGGCATCGGCAGCTACGCCATTGCGGTGGCCGGCACCGATGAGCAGCGGGAGGAATGGCTGCCCCGCGTGGCCAGCGCCGAGGTGCTGGCCGCTCTGGCCCTTACCGAGCCGGTGGCCGGATCGGACCTGCGGGGGATCGAGACCACATTGACCGACCACGGCGGCGAGGTGGAGTTGAACGGGGCCAAGTCGTTCATCTCCAACGCCGGGGCGGCCGGCTTCTACACCACCATGGCCCGGGAGGACGACCGGTTCTCGCTGGTGCTGGTGCCCGCCGACGCCCCGGGGGTGTCCATCGAGCCCTCGCCGGAGATCATCGCCCCCCACGTGCTGGGCGAGGTGGCATTCGACCGCGTGCGCCTGCCCGCTTCGGCTCGCCTGGGCGAGCCCGGCGCGGGGTTCCGCCATGTGCTGGCCACGTTGTCGGTGTTTCGCATCTCGGTGGCCGGGGCCGCGGTCGGGCTCATGGACGGGGCTCTGTCGTGCGCCGCCAACCACGCTGCTGCCCGCGAGCAGTTCGGCCGCCCGCTGGTGCGGCTGGGGCCGGTGGCGGGGCTCCTGGCCGACTCCTGGGCCGAGCTGGAGTCCACCCGGCTGCTGGCCTACGCCACCGCGGAGGCCGCTCGGGAGGATCCGTCCGCCCACCTCGACCGCTCGTCGCTGGCCAAGCTGGCCGCAACCGAGGCGGCCACCCGGGTGGTGGACCGCTGTGTTCAGGTGATGGGCCGGTGGGGGCTCATCCGGGGCTCAACCATCGAGCGCTACTACCGCCAGGCCCGGCCCATGCGGATATATGAGGGGGCATCTGAGGTGCTGCGGCTGGGCATCGCCACCCGGCTGTGCGCCGAGGTGGCCGAGCGGCAGGGAGACCAATAGTGGACTTGGGGCTCAACGGCCATGTGACGGTGGTAACCGGGGCCAGCCGGGGGTTGGGAGAGGCTGCGGTGCGGGCCATGGTGGCTGAAGGGGCCAAGGTGGTGGCCGCAGCCCGCTCAGCCGACGCTTTAGCCGCCCTGGGCGACGCGGTGGTCGCGGTGCCCTGCGACATGCGGGACCGGGCCGCGGTGGCCAACCTGGTGGACGAGGCGGTAGGCAGATTCGGCCGGCTCGACTCGGTGGTCAACAACGCGGGCATCGCCCCCGCATCGAAGTTCATCGACCAGCCCGACGAGGTGTTCGACGAGGTGCTGGCCGTGAACCTGGCTGCCCCCGCCGCTTTGGCCCGTCGAGCGGCGCGCCATTGGATCGACGCTGGCCAGTCTGGCTCGGTGATCAACGTGGCCTCCACCTCCGCGCTCAAAGGCAAGGCGCTGCTGGCCGCCTACTCGGCATCGAAGGGCGGACTGCTGAGGCTCACCGAGGCACTGGCCGCAGAGTGGGCCCGCTACGGCATCCGGGTGAACGTGATCGCCCCCGGTGCGTTTGAGACCGATGCCCAGGCCGCGGTCGTGGCAGACCCCGACACGCTGGCCGCCCGGCTTCGCAAGATTCCCGCTCGCCGCATGGGTCGTCCCGAAGAGCTCGGCCCACTGGTGTGCTATCTGGCATCGGCGTCGTCCGGGTTCGTTACCGGCGCCTGCTTTGTGATCGACGGCGGTGAGGTGTCCAAACTGTGAAGATGAGTCCGACAAAGAGGGGTAGACAATGACCATGCAAGCCACATCCAGCAACGCGGTTCACAGCGAGTTGGGCAGTCCTCCTTTGGCCAACGGTGAGCTGGCTGCCATCTCAACCAAGTTCGCCGAGGGTTACGCCCGCATTCGCGACGTGACCGACCGCGACGGCGCTTGCCCGGCGTGGGCCAAGGCGCTGTACATGGCCTGCGCTGCCTCCGTGCGGGGACAGCGCGAACTGGCCCTCCGTGAGATGACTCGATCCCGCGAGCTGGGGCTGAGCTTGGGCGACGCCCGAGGGGCATCGCTGGCCGTGCTCATCTCCCGGGGTGAGGACACCTACGATGCTTTCGCCCGCGCCATCGACCAGGCCTTCGACATCCCCGCCGATCAGCGCTCCGAGCCGATACCCGACTACACGCTGGACCGCCAGGCGGCGCTTGACTACTTCGAGAGCTACTTCGGCTTCGTGCCCGACTACATCGAGGTGATGGCCGACAACGCCCCTCGAGCCCTGGAGGGCTACGTGTTGATGCGGCAGTGGTCGCTGGCCGAGAACACGCTCGACGCCAAGCACGTGGAGTTGTTGCTGTGTACCATCAACGCCGCCGAGTTCTCCAGCCGGTTTGTGAACATCCACGCCAACGGCGCCCGCAACGCCGGAGCCTCCGAGGCCGAGATCACCGAGGCGGTGGTGTGCGCCATCCCCATCTCCGGGGTGGCCTCCTGGCTGCCCGGCGCCGACGGGATCATGGAAGGCCGTTGAGGTCGTGATGCGCCGCCTCACGGCGGACCGGCGTGAGGGGCGCGGGCCGACATGACAGGGCTAATAGACGTCCACGCCCACATCGTGCTGGAGGGCACGATGGGCGCCGCCGGCCCGTGCGGCCCCGAGATCGGCGCCCACGACGACGGAACTCCCTGGTTCCGAGTGGGCGGCTACCAGCTCGACGGGGTGGCTTACCGGGGATCGCTGTTCATCGAGCTGGACATGCGTCTCGAGGCCATGGACGCCCAGGGCATCTCGGTGCAGGCCCTGTCGCCCAACCCGCTCACCTACCTCCACTTCATCGAACCCCAGTTGGCCATCGACTTCTGCCGCCGCCACAACGACGACTTGGCCGCCGCGGTGGCCGCCCATCCCGACCGCTTCGTCGGGCTGGCCGCCCTGCCCATGCAAGACGTGGATGCCGCCTGCACCGAGCTTCAAAGGGCGGTGAAAGAGTTGGGCCTGTTGGCCGGCTACACCGGAACCGATTTCGGCACCCCGCTGGACGATCCGGCCCTCGACCAGCTCTGGTCGCTGTGTGCTGAGCTCAACGTGCCCCACTTCTTGCACCCCACCCAGTCGGGCATCGACGGCCCGCTGCTCGATCCCCGGCTGCGCCGCTGGGACCTCGATCTGGTGCTGGAGTACTCCTATGAGGAGACGGTGGCGGTGGCCACCCTGGTGTTCGGCGGGGTCACCGAGCGCCACCCCGATCTCGACCTGTGCCTGTCCCACGGCGGCGGCACCACGCCCATCGTCTTGTCGAAGCTCCGCAAGCTGGCCGAGCGCCGCCCCGCCGCCCCCGAGTGGATCAAAGAACCGGGCGCTTTCGACCGCGCCCTCAGCCGCCTGTGGTTCGACTGCCACATCACCGGCGCCGCCGAGCTTGCCCTGGCCCTAGAGCAATACGGCGCCGACCGGCTGGTCTACGGCACCAACTTCGGCGGCTGGGACCGCGGCACCGGCCCCGACGTCGCCCACCTCGCCGACACCCTCAACACCAACGCCACCCGCCTGCTCCGGCTTTGACGGCTAGCGATTGCCCAGGATCTCAATCTCTGCATCGTCGATCTCGGGCCATTTGGTGTCATAGGTCACGACGGTCCAGTTCCGCTCGATGCCCAGGGCGACCACAACGGCGTCCACCATAGGGAAGTTCCGATTGCCGTATTCCGCTCGCAGCTCCCTGGCTCGGTCCGCTACGCCATTGTCGAGCACTTCGATATTGATCCCAAGCTGATCAAGCACCGTGGTCGCTTCTTCGAGCTTCCCTAGCCGGCTCGGATAGATCAGTGCCTCGGCGTGAGTGATGTTCAAGATGGCGACACCGTCGGCCTCTATGCAGCGCCGAACAGCAGTTTGGTGAAACTGGTGTCGGGAGTCGAGGACGGCAATGGCGATGTTCGCGTCGACAACGATCGTCATCGCTCTCCGGCTTCTAACCGCTGATCGGCCATGTAATCCGTAGGCCAGTCGATGTCCAGCGCTTCAGATCGGGCCGAGACGGCGTCGATGCGGGCTTCGAGGGCCGTCTCTTGGTGTTCGGCGAGAAAGGCCCTAATGGCCTGCTGGGTAAGCCGAGAAAGGTTGAGCCCGACCCGGCGGGAGATATCGTCAAGCTCCTCAGGCAGGTAGATCGTCCGATTCGGCATACGTAGAGCATATCAGAAGATATGCGTATATAGACCTGAAGTTCTAGCCTCCTTCTTGCTGGCGGGCGGCCCAGCGGGCTTGGGCGGCGGCTTCTACCTCGGGGTTGCCGTCTAGGAAGGTCTGTTCCAGCAGGCGGTGGGCGATGCGCCAGCCGTCGGGGGTGCGGACCATCTGGTCGATGTACTTGCCGCCCACGATGAAGGTGTCGCCGCCGGGGACACCCGCGATGTACTTGGTGGCGATGAAGTAGCAGCCGGCGATGGCCTTGTCGCCATCCACCTGGGCCCAGTGGCACCCGTTGATGTGCTGGCTGGCGTCGGCCGGCTCCAGCGACGAGGCGCACTTGGCCGCGATGGCCTCGAGCCCCTCGAACCGCTCTCCCCGGTAGTCGGCCACCGCGTCGGGCAAGAAGATCTCCTTGAGTGCCTCCCACCGGTGGTTGTCCAGGCTCCAGGCGTAGCGGATCTGGATGTGGCGAATGGCGTCGCGGTCCAGCAGGTCTTGGAGTCGGGCCACGTCGAGGCCTTGGGCGTCGTCTGATCTGGTGTCCATTATCCGGTCATCTCAGAGGGGGTAGAAGTCTGCTCAACCAACTTGGCCAGCATTTCGTCAGCTAAGGCGATTTCTTCGGCGGTGGGAGGACACACGGAATCTTCCAGCATCTGTTCCAGCGATTCCTTGCACGGCGTTTCTTGCCACAGAGCTTGGTTCCCCAGTTCCTTGCGAACAACCTTCCGCAGGTATTCCGAGACGCTTTTCGCCCGCCCGGCTTCTACCAGAGCATTGAGCTGGGCTACCTGGACCTTAGGGAGGGTGATGGTGATCTCTCGGGTGTCCACTTGGCCCACTCTAGCGACCAGTCTCGCTGACGGGGACAATCTCAATGGTGGGGTCGAGCAGTCGGATGTCGTCGGGGTCGGAAGTGATTACCGGCTGCCCTCGCTGGCGGGCGCACACAGCCACGTGACCGTCTACTACGTCGGCAGTACCGGAGGCAGCCAACAGGCGTCCAACGCTGTTGGCATTGTCTCGGTCCAGCGGGATGAAGTCTGCTTCAGGCAATTTGGCGATTCGGGTCAGGTCAGCCTGTCGTTCCGGTCGCCGTATGGCCTGTGCCCAAACGGTTGTTGGGATGGTGATTCTGTAGTCGGCCTTGACAGCTTCTTCAAGGAGCCTGGTGATTTCAAGGTTGCCGCGTTCGATGGCGATCAGCCCGCCGGTGTCCATTGTGTACCCGGACATCAGGCGTTTGCCGGCTTGGGCTCGCGCGGTTTGGCCAGCATGGATTGAACCCAGGCTTCTTCTTCTGGCGTTAGAGGCCCTCCTGCTTCCTCCATGATCCGTTCAATAGTCTCTCGCCAGAGCATTTCGTTGATCAGGGCCTTGCGGACGACAAGTTGCATGAATTCGGAGATGCTCTCGATTCGTCCTGCTTCTACCAGGGCATTGAGCTGGGCAATTTGGATTCTTGGGAGGGTTGCGGTGATCTGCTGGGTGTCCACTACGTCCAGCCTAGTAGTACAAGGCTAAGTAGGCAACAAATTTCAGTATTTGCCATTGATTTTCAGTCTAAGAGAAGTGACGTATGCAACCTAGCAAGATCGGTACCGCTAGTGTGCCGGACGCACAACTCTTCATTGGAGGTGGAAATGAGCGGACGACTTGCAGGACGGGTGGCGGCCATAACCGGGGCATCCAGCGGCATCGGCCGGGCCGCGGCCGAATTGTTTGCCGCAGAGGGCGCCAAGGTGGCTCTGGGCGACATCCAAGACGACGCCGGTCAGGCGCTGGTCGAGGAGTTGGGCGACGCCGCGGTGTTTGTCCATTGCGACGTGACGTCCGAAGACGATGTGGCTGGCCTAGTGGATGCCGCGGTGACCGAGTTCGGACAGCTCGACGTGATGTACAACAACGCCGGCATCGTCGGCGCCGTGGGGCCCATCGACACCACCCCGGCCGACGAGTGGCGCGCCAGCATCGACATCTTGCTCCACGGGGTGTTCTACGGCGTCAAGCACGCCGCCCGGGCGATGAAGCCCCGCACCAGCGGCTCGATCATCTCCATGTCGAGCACCGCCGGGGTGATGGGAGGGCTCGGGCCCCACGCCTACGCCGCGGCCAAGCACGCCGTGGTCGGGTTGACCAAGAACGCGGCCGCCGAGCTGTGCCGCTTCGGCATCCGGGTGAACTGCATAGCCCCCGCCTCGGTGCTCACCCCGATGGTGGCCTACGCCCACACCGGCGACCACACCAACATGGACGGCGCCCGGGCCGAGCTCACCGCCAACTCCCCGCTGATCGGCCGTCCGGGCCTCGCCACCGACGTGGCCAGCGCCGCGCTGTGGCTGGCCTCCGACGACTCCGGCTACACCAGCGGCCACACCCTGGCCGTCGACGCCGGATTCACCACCGGGGCCCGCCCCGATGCCCCCGGCTTCGCCGACTACGCCCCCATGATCCGCGAAGCGGGCCGCACCGGGCTCTGAGAGGTTTGGTTGAAGGGTCAGGGGCTATCTTCGAGTCGTGCCTGAAGAAGCGCCACTATTGGCCAACGAGGAGGACCACCCCCAACAGGTGGTGTATGCCGACGGCGACCGCCGGATCGTGACCATGGACTCAGCCCGATACGTGGACGCCCGCAACCGGGACACCGACGTTGTTGTGCCGTCTTCGTATCTCGGCGTGCTGCCCGCCCGGCTGATGGCCCCTCATCGGCCGAAGGGCGTGATTGGCCATGACGGCTGCATCGGCAAAGACGGCGCGGGCATCTCTGGGCTGTGGTTCTTGGAGGCTCTGGGCATCCCCGCAGCGACGGCCGACGGGATGAGCGCTGAGTTGGGCAACGGCCTCGATCTCTATGAGACCGGGATCATCTCCCGGCTCAACATCTACGCCGAGCGGTGCGGGATTGTCGAGGGGATGTCGGTATCGCAGGCGGCCGAGCTGCTGTTGAACAACGATCCCGGCGAGGTAGACGAGGGCACCAAGATCCGCCGGGAGGTCAAGGCCACTTCCGACAGCGGGCGACAGCTCGTGGTCACCGACTCCATCGTGTTCGCCCTGCCCGAGGACTCCCGCAACGTGCTGGTCACCGCCGGCCACACCGGGCGCAGCGGGGCGGATTTCCTGCTGGAGGTGAGTCCCCACGGCTTCATCTGCTCCGACGGGGGTCGCAGCAAGAACGACGCGGGGATCGCCGGTCTGGCCATCACCGAGGCCCACGGTCTGGCCGGAGCGTGCTGCGATGCGTGGAGTGCCCCGGTGGGTGATGCCTTCAAGGCGTACGATGAGGGGATCATCAGCGCGTGCAACCAGCCGGCCCGCGACCGAGGCGTCGAGGTGGGCATGACCGTCAAAGACGCCGCCGCGGCTCTGCTGGAGGATTGAGAAGGACTGAGCCAGATGTCTGAGCCGACATCCATCGTCATCACTGGCGGCACTGTGATCGACGGCACCGGCGCCCCGCCCCAGCCCGGCACCGCGGTGCTGCTGGAGGGCGATCGAATTGCCGCCGTCGGTCCCGAGGCTGGAGTAGGTCAACCGGAAGCCACCGTCATCGATGCTGCCGGATGCACCGTGATGCCCGGCCTCATCGACGCCCATGTCCACTGCACCTTCGACGATGTGCTGTCCAACGACGAGCTGTTCTTCCACCGCGACCACACCCTGGCCGCACTCATCGCCGCCCAGAACCTCCAGAAGCTGCTCATGGCCGGGGTCACCGGGTTCTGCGACCCCGACACCTTGTTCTCCATGGGGCCGTCGCTGCGCGACGCAGTCGACGCCGGCGTGGTGGAGGGCCCCCGCATGGCCACCGGGGTGCAGGCGCTGGTCACCGCGGTGGGCGGTACCGCCGGGCGGCTGATCCCCGATACCGGAGTGGTGGGCTACGCGCAGGTGGTGACCACCGTCGATGAGATGGTCCAGATGACCCGCCGGCACATCAAGCACGGCGCCGACTGGATAAAAATCCACGCCACCGGGTCGATCCCCCGCCACCAGGGCGAGCTGTTGGCCTGGAAGCCCGAGGAGCTGAAGGCGGTGTGCGACACCGCCCACGAACTGGAGACCCCGGTAATGGCCCACGCCCGCTCGGCGGGCAGCACCCAAGCCTGCGCCGAGGCCGGGGTCGACCTCATCTTGCACGCCTCGTTCATGGACGACGCCGCCTTGGAGGCGGTGATCGACGCCGGGGCCGCCCTCATGCCCACCTTCACCTTCCTGGCCAACCTGGCCGACTACGGCCACCTGGTGGGCGCCGGCGCAGGAATGCAGGATGTGTTCCGGGGCGAGATCGAGGCCACCGCCAAGATGATGGCCAAGGCCCACGACGACGGCGTGCCGCTGCTGTGCGGATCGGAGTCGGGGTTCGCCCTCACCCCGTATGGCCACTGGCACGCCCGGGAGATGGAGGTGCTGGTCGAGTCGGTCGGGCTGTCGCCGCTTCAGGCCATTGCCTGTGCCACTGCTAACGGGGCCATCGCCATGCGCATGGAGGGCGAGGTGGGCACGCTGTCACCGGGCATGGCCGCCGACGTGCTGGTGGTAAGCGGCGACCCGGCCACCGACGTCACCGTGCTGGCCGAACGCTCCAACCTGCGCCATGTGATCAGCCGGGGCCAGCCCGTCGACCTGGATCGCCCCTGGCCTGCCCGGACTCCCATCCCCGGCGAGAAGGTGGCCAACTGGGCCTCCCAGATCCTCACCCGGGACCTTCTCGCCTGAGGTTGCGGCGCGGGAATAGCGGCTGCATCTCCGATGGTGTTAATGCTTTCTCTATTGCTAGATAGTTTTCAGAATAGCAGCGATAGTTCTACTTGGCTACTGCTTGTTGTTCAGCAATAGAATTACTGCTGTGCTAGGCGAAACACCAGAGATCGTTCGACAGGCGTTGGCGGCAATCGATGGTGGTGCGCAGGCCAGTGACCTGGAGTCCGAGTTGTTGGAGTTCAAGGCCGACCGCAGTGATCCCAAGAAAACCCTGCGCATCTTGGCCGAGGCATCGATCTGTCTTGCCAATGCCCAGGGCGGAGCCGTCGTGCTGGGAGTAGACGACTCCTGTGCGGGGCCTGACGCCTATTCGGGCACCGAGATCGAGATCGGCCAGATACGGCGTTCGGTTTTCGAGGCCACTACGCCGCATCTCACCGTGGGAGTGAGCGAGTTGGTCCACTTTGGCAAGCGGATCGTAGTGGTGCTGGTGCCGGTCGGAGCAGCGGTACACGCTTTGGTGAGCGGGCGGGTTTTGAAGCGGGTCGGGCGCGACTGCCTGCCCCTTGACCCCGCCGAGGTGGCGGTGCTGGACGACGAACGTCGGAACTTGGACCGGTCGGCAACGCCGAGCGTCCGCACTGTTGCCGATGTTGATTCCGCGGCGATGGGGTTGGCTCGCAGAGACTTGGAGCATCTGCCTGATAGTCGGTCGAAGCTGGCCGGTTTGTCCGACCTCGACCTATGTCGGGCAATCGGGGTGGCCGATGCCGATGGCCGCCTGACAGCCGCCGGTGAACTGATGTTCTGCCAAGGCGCCGGAGAGGTGATCGTGTACCAACATCGACAGGTTCCCGGAGGCCCTCCTGACTCTTCTGAACGGCTCACACCCCCGCTTGTCGCGGCCTATCACCGGGCGGTCGATCTCATTACCGTTCGCCAGCGCCAAGAGCTGATCTATCTTGGAAGCGGCCAACAGGCGGCTCTCGCAGACTTTCCCGAGCGGGCGGTTCGCGAGGCATTGGCCAATGCGGTGGCCCATCAGCGGATGTCCCCTCCCGATCCGGTGCATATCGAGCATTCGGATGTTCTGCTGGCGGTGACCTCTCCGGGCGCACTTGTCGGCGGCGTGACTGTGGAGAACATCTTGACCACGCCTTCTCGCCCGAGAAATCGGGTTCTGGTGAAAGCATTTCGCGATTTGGGCCTTATCGAGGAGCTCGGCACCGGGGTGCCGTTGATGTATCGGGAGATGCTGCGAGCAGGCAAAAGCCCCCCTTCCATCACCGCGGGCAAAGACCACGTCCGGGTCTCCCTATCTGCTGCGCCGGTCGACTTGGGCTTTGCCCGGTTCGCTCTGGCCTTGCCGGCCTCTGAGGGCGGTGATACGGATGCGCTGTTGATCCTGTTTCACTTGTGCCGCAATCGCGTGGCCAGAGTCTCTGAGATCGCTGGCCTGTTGCAACGGAGCAAGAATGAGACCGAGGCCGTCCTCCAGCGCCTTGCAGAGCCGCCGATTTCGCTGGTGGAGCCAACCCTGTCCACGCTGCGCCAACGGGACCCCAACTTCCGCTTGCAAGCACACGCAGTAGAGCATCTGGGCTCGTCAGCCTCGGGATGGCGGTGGGCGTCCGAAGACATAGAGGACCGAGTCGTGGAATATGTCAGCGAGTTCGGGCAAATCGCCAATCAGGCGGTCAGAAACCTCTTGGGCGTGAGCGCTTCTCGCGCCTCTGCGGTTCTCAGGGATCTGGTAGATCGGGAAATCCTGGTCAAGACCAGCGAGTCCCGCCGTGGCCCAGGAGTTGAGTACGGCCCCGGCCCGGGATTTCCCGACAGGAACCGTTGAGGCGCTGCGATTCTCTTGCCGAACGACAAAGTGGGTGCCCGACCAGCTCCGTCGCCACTCAGCTCGCTCGACTATGACTTTTGCCCAGCAACTCGTAGCAGATGCTGCTCTGGCGGCTGGCGAGACCATGATCGTCGAGCAGGGCGCGATGTCAGCTGGTGAGCGGTTGACCGTGCATGACGCTCTGGCAGTTGGTGAGCGGCTGTAGCGATCGGCAGCGTGGTAGCCCCGAGGGGCGGTGTATTGGACCAATCTCGACAAGCGTCGACCGTGCCTTAGCTTTGAAGGTATTGGGCGGGGGGAGTGTGGTCGGCAGCGAGGTTCCGGATATAGCGCGCGACGGTTGAGGCTTGCTTCCAGCGCCCAGCGGTCATGAGGGCGGGCA
Organism: Acidimicrobiales bacterium; assembly: GCA_965208505.1. Classification (GTDB taxonomy): domain Bacteria; phylum Actinomycetota; class Acidimicrobiia; order Acidimicrobiales; family Bin134; genus Poriferisocius. Next base: position 2,685,130 of record OZ242339.1, on the reverse strand, counting down.
TGCCGACGCCAGCGGCGGCGAGATCTCGGGCCATGCCGATTCTCGGGGAGTGGGTGGTGATGCCAGCGGGATCGATTCCGGCTGCTTGGGCGGCGGCTTTGAACCGCCGCCTGACGGTGCTGGCGCTGATAGGGAATATGCGCTGGTGGGGCTGGGCATCCAGGGGCCGTATGCGATCGAGGGCTTGGAGCGTGTAGGCGGAGATCGGGTCGAACAGGGTCTGCGCTGCTGCCGGCACCAGTCCGAACAGGTGGGCGCCGCCGCCGTCCATGACCCGTGCCGTCCGTTAGCCAATCTAAGCCCGCAGATTGAAGGTGTTGTCTTGGATTTGCGGGGTGTTAGCGTATGGGCATGGTGATCGAGCGAGAGATAATGCCCCGGCTGCTGGAGTTGTTCGGGCAGTATCCGATCGTCACGGTTACCGGCCCGCGCCAATCCGGCAAGACGACGCTGTGCCGCAGCGCCTTCGCGCATTTGGCATACGCCAATCTAGAGGATCCCGACGCCCGCGAGTTCGCCGAGTCGGACCCGCGGCGCTTTTTGGCGCAGTTCCCAGTCGGTGCTGTGCTCGATGAGATTCAGCGTGTGCCGAGCCTTTTGTCCTATCTACAGGTCCTGGTCGACGAGGACCGCCGCAACGGGCAATTCGTGCTCACCGGCAGTGAGCAGTTCGGTCTGACATCCACGATCAGCCAGTCGCTCGCCGGCCGCACGGCCCTGCTGCGCCTGCTGCCGTTCACGCTCGCCGAGCGTCGCCTCGCTGGCGGGTCCGATGCTGTCGATGAGATTCTGTATTCGGGGTGCTATCCGCGGATTCACGACCAGGGGCTGAACCCGACTCAAGCGCTTGCCGACTACCTGGTGACCTATGTGGAGCGCGATGCCCAGCGAATTGGCGGGATCCGCGATCTGGCCGCCTTTCGCCGCTTCGTCCGGCTGTGCGCTGGCCGGGTCGGCCAGTTGTTGAACCTGTCCAGCCTCGGCGCTGATGCCGGGATATCGCAGCCTACGGCCCGCGAGTGGCTGGGGGTCCTGGAAGCGAGCGACATCGTCTTCCGCCTCCCGCCGTACCACACCAACATCCGCAAGCGCCTCGTGAAGTCGCCGAAGCTGTATTTCGTCGATGGCGGCCTGGCCAGCTATCTGGTCGGAATCCGCAGCAGCGAGCAGCTTGTCGCCCACCCGCTGCGCGGCCCGCTGTTCGAAAATGCCGCCATGTCCGAGGTGATAAAGCACTCGCACAACCGCGCCCGCTACGCCGAGCCGTCGTTCTTCCGCACTTCCGACGGCTTTGAGTGCGACCTCCTATATCCAACTTCCAGCGGCCTCGCGGCCGTGGAAATCAAGTCGGGCGCCACAATCTCCGCCGCTTGGTTCGCCGGACTGCGCCGCATGAAGCGCACGATCCCAGACATATCCTCGGCGGCCATCGTCTACGGCGGCGACCTGTCCCAAGAGCGCACCGACGCCACCGCAGTTTCCCTCGCCGAGCTCGCAGTCCTCCTCAACAGCCTCGATCCCTAGTCGCGCTTGTAGAAGAAAGGAACCGGCGCTCTGCGACCTCCGATTAGGTGGGCTGGCGAACCCTGAGACCCCCGGCTAGTCCCCGAACACCACGGGATAGCGATCGCTCATGATTACCTCGCCGGCGTCGTACAGCGCCTGGCGAAGGTTCTTGTTCCGGTAGCACTCCCGGGCATCGGCGAACGTGGTCACAGTTATTTCGGCCATCTCCGGCATCTTGCCACAGCGAATTGTCTGTTAGGGTTTCGAACTTGTGTACATCCGACCAGTGCACTTCCGACCAAGTGGAGGGGAATCCATGTCCAAGCTCTTGAGAGTTCTTGCGCTGCTGTTCGCGGTAGCCCTCGTTGCGGCCGCGTGCGGCAACGACGATGACGATGGGGGGGGGTCTGAACCTGCTCCAGCCGCCACCCAAGCGCCCGCTACGGCAGATGATGTGATGGCAAATGATGAGATGGCCGAAGAGGACATGGCCGAAGAAGAGATGGCCGAAGAAGAGATGGCCGACGGCTGTGCTGCCAACACCGACGGCGATGTCCGAGGCGTGGACAAGGAAAACGGCGTGATCACAATCGGCAGCTCTCAGCCGTTCACCGGCCGGGCTGCGGTCGCTGGTGAGGGTCTGATTGCAGGCATCATCATCGCGGTCGAAGAGGTCAACGCCAACGGCGGAATCGACGGCTGCACCTTCGAGCTGGTTTGGGAAGACGACCGCTTCGAGATCGAGCAGATGGTCACCAACGTCCGCAAGATGATCGAGCAGGACAACGTATGGGGCTTCGTCGGCACGGCCGGCTCGCAGGCCATCCCGTCCACCTACCCCGACATCCAGGCCGCTGGCACCCCGCTGTGGGGACCGGTGTCGCCTGCCGACCAGGACATCCAAGAGGTGTACCTCACCAACCCGACTCGAACCGAACAGGGCCGCATCTGCATCGACCACTTCGCCGAGCAGGGTGCCACCAGGGTGGCCGCCATCGGCCAGGACAACGAGCTTGGCGAGGAGGCATTCAACGCTATCGACATGCAGGCGCCGATCCATGGCATGGAGATCGTGGCCAAAGAAGAGGTTGAGGTGCTGTCCGACGCGGTGGCTCCGGCGGTTCTTTCCGTGATCGACTCGGGTGCTGATGCGGTGCTCACCGCGCTGGATGGCACCCAGAACGGCTTGGTGCTCGACCAGTTCCACGAGGCTGGTTTCAATCCTCTGGTGTGCTCCGATCAGGGATCGGCCGGTGCCGGTGGCCAGACCACGGTTGGCTTGGCCAACCCCGAGGCAGCCGACGGCTACTTGGGCGCCCTTCAGGGTGCCCTGCCCGATTCCGACATGGAGTTCGTGCAGCACTGGGCTGGTCTGTGGGAGGCCTACGAGGGCCCCGGTTCCGAGAGCCTGGCCCCCAACTTCAGCTTGCAGACCTATTCCATCACTCGGGCGTTCTTCGAACTGTGGGACCGGCTCGATGGCGACTACTCCTACGAGAACTTCCACGCGACAGCCGAAGCAATGATGGACGATCCCATTTTGATTCCGGCGATGCCAGTGTTGGCCTGTGGGCCGCTGCCTGGTGGCCACGGCTGCGCCTCTGGTGCCGGCATTTCCGAGTACGACGCTGACACCCAAACGTGGACTCAGGTTCGGGAATTCCTCCCGCCGGTGAGCTAATTCGCCAGTATGTCCGGGGCCGGTAAGCGCCGGTCCCGGACAAACTACTTCCAGGAGCACAACGGATGGAACAACTTCTCCAGCAGATTGTGGCCGGACTGGAGTCTGGGTCAAGCTACAGTTTGATTGGCCTGGCCATCGTGGTCATCATGAAGTCCACCGATGTGCCTAACTTCGCCATGGCCGAGATGGGGCTGGTAGCTGCATTCATGGCCTGGTTCTTGTCTGGAGATCCTGCGCTGGGCGGTGTCGGTTGGCCGTTCTGGCTGGCCATTGTGTTGGCCTTGGCCTTTGCCGCGGTGTTTGGAGCCATCACCCAGTTCTTGCTGGTCCGTCCCCTGACGGGATTGTCCAACCAGCCATTGGCGGTTTGTGCCTCTATCGGGCTTGGCTACATTAGTGTTGACTTCCTAAACAAAGAGGGTTTACCAACGTTTCTTGACTGGTTCCCGGTTACCGACGAGGGATTCCCATTAGGAATTGCAGTGATATTGGCCCTGATCACCATTGCTCTTACCTATTGGATGCTTCGTTCTTGGGTTCGGCCTCTCATCAAGATTGATCACTTCCCGTTGCTGCTGCTTACCGTTGGGTTGACATTTGCGCTCGGGGCAATTATTGAGATCATCTGGGGATCCACTCCTAAGCGATTCGATGCCCCGTGGTCAGGGGAGACTTTTGATGTCGGCAGCACCCGCATTGGCTGGGACTCAGTCATCACCATCGCGGTGGGCCTAGTTATCGCCATCGGTTTGGCTCTATTCTTCCGATCGAAGTGGGGGGTGCGAATGAGAGCAATTGCAGAAGACGGCCCTACCGCCCGGATGTTAGGCATCAACGCTGGAGCGGTTTCGGTCCTTGCCTGGGCCATTGGCACCTTTGTGGCTGGGGCAGCTATGACCCTCAATACAAGTTCCACTGTATTGGAAGTGGGGAGCGCTCATGGCCTCATAATCAAGGGGTTTATCGCTGCGGTCTTGGGAGGATTCGTGTCCTTGGGAGGAACATTTGCCGGGGGTTTGCTCATTGGAGTGGGTGAGACTCTAGCCGGAGGTCAGATCAGCACCAGTTTGCAGCCCACCATCGCACTGCTGGTCGTTGTGATCGTGTTACTGCTGGCACCTGGCGGCTTTAGCCGCACTGCTAGAGCACGGGAGGTCTAGCAGATGATAGCTCCAACCACTCCCCCTCAATCCCTGTATCCTCCCGCACCCCCTGGTATTGCTAAATATAGGGAACAATTTTCTACTCTTGGCATTTTCCTTTTTCTGGGATTTCTACCATGGGTTCCTATTCTAGGCTGGACCGAAATATTTGACAGTGGCAACAACTTTGGGCGGGGAAATCTAGCCTTTGTTTTCGCTTACGGTGCCGCTGCCGTGGGCTTCAATCTCCTTGTCGGCTATTCTGGCACTTTAGGGTTGGCAATCGCTGGTCTGTTTGCGATCGGCGCATACGGTACGACCGTTCTATCCGCTCCTAGCGAGGGCAGAGAAGCGTTAGCAGGTTATGACTGGCCGTTCTTCTTAGCTCTCCCGGTGGTATGCATAGCTGCCGCAATTGTCGGCATCCTGGTGGGCTTTCCTGCTGCCCGCCTAAAGGGCTTCTTCTTGGCAATTGCTACTCTGGCCCTAGGAGAGTTGATTGTCTCCATCATCCGACTTGACGACAGGGTGTGGGATGGTTTGAAGACCAACGGCGGTACCGGCAAGCAAGTGCCGCAATTCGCGATTCCAGGCTTGGATCGCGTACTGAGCTATTATGTTCTTTCCCTAGGCGCGCTATTCATTATGATGGTCGCTTTCACGATCCTTACTAAACGGAGACTAGGTCGCACCCTTAAGGCGGTGCGAGATATAGATATAGCAACCGGACCAATAGGTATTTCCTCTACCTATTATAAGCTAATAGCTTTTGGCTTGTCTGCGTTTGCAGCGGCCCTAGCTGGAGCAATGTGGGCACAGAATATCTCCTTTGCCCAGCCATCTGTATTTAGGACCAACATGCTGGTCTTCTTGCTCGTCGTGCTAATTGCCGGTGGTCTGGGATATAAGTGGGGCCCCCTCATCGGTGGAATATTCTTTGTATTTGTTCGCCAAAAGCTCCAAGACACGCAGAAATTGCTGTTTTTGATTCTAGGAATCATATTGATGCTGGCAGTGCTTATTCTTCCTAGCGGTATTGCTTCACTTCCGAAGCGACTTCGCGACAGCCGATGGGTTACAGACCTACAGCGGCGTCTCGAGAGGTTGAGTAATTCCTTCATGGAACAGGTATGAGCGTCGTCGAAGCTTCTCCACCGAGTGCCAGTCCCTCAGGTACCACTGCTTCACTGGCCGTTGAAGACCTGCATGTGGCCTTTGGCGGCAACCGGGTGCTCCAAGGGGTCGACCTCGATTTCACCCCGGGCTTCAACGGACTGATCGGTCCTAACGGCGCGGGCAAGACCACGGTGTTCAACGTGATCTCTGGCTACGTTCGCCGCAACGAGGGCGCGGTTCGACTGCATGGCGAGGACCTGCTGCACATGTCCCGCACTCAGCGGGTGAAGGCGGGAATCGGACGCACTTTCCAGGCCCCTCGGCTCATCCTCGACGCCACGGTCATGGAGAACACACTGCTGGGACGGCACCACCTGTTTCGCTGGGGCCACTTTGCTGAGCTCTTGCTCTGGCCGCCACAGCGCCGGGAGGAGACCGAGGCCCGACAGATATGCATGGACATGTTCGATCGCTTCGGTCTGGCCGATGTGGCTCATGAGGATGCCGGAGCACTGTCGCTGGGTTCCCAGAAGCTGGTGGAGGTTGCCCGGGCGCTGGTGGCATTTCCTTCCGTGGTGCTGCTCGACGAGCCCGCTGCCGGCTTGGGGGCCGACGACGTAACCGTGCTCTTGCGGGGACTGCGGGAGATTCAGGCCGAACGCGACCTGTGCGTGATCATCATTGAACACGACTTGCAGCTGGTGACCAGCCTTTGCCCCAAGATCAGCGTGCTGCACTTCGGCGAGATCATCTCCGAAGGCAGCCCCGAGCATGTAACCACCGATCCGGTGGTGATAGAGGCTTATCTGGGCCACGGATTCGAAGCCGAGGAAGGCGGCGAGATTCACGAGGTGGAGAGTCCGCTGGCTGAGCACCACCACATCGACCACGTCGAAGAAGAGGGCGAGCTCACTGAGGTGTGGACTGAAGACGATAATCCCGAGCAGGGAGAGCAGTCCTGATGCTGCTCGAGATCAACGATCTGGTTTCGGGCTACGGCCGCCTCGAAGTACTGCATGGCGTCTCGCTGTCGGTGGAAGAGGGCGAGATCGTGTCGGTGCTGGGGGCCAACGGCGCGGGCAAGACCACCTTGCTGCGGGCCATCTCCGGGGTGCTGGACACCTGGTCGGGATCTGTAGTGCTCGACGGGGAGAACCTGGGCAGCCTGGCCATCGAGCGCCGGGCCATGCGAGGTCTCGGGCATCTGCCCGAAGGACGGGGCATCTTCCAGAACCTGTCGGTGAAAGAGAACCTTGAGCTGGGCTTGGGGCTGCGTTCCGACGGCGCCGGAGCCATCCGCCGAGACCGGGACCGTTTGCTGGGTCTTTTGCCCGCGCTGGCTGAGAAGATCGGGGAGCAGGCCTCCTCGCTTTCGGGTGGCCAGCAGCAGATGCTGGCGCTGGCCCGGGCCATGATCACCCGGCCCAAACTGTTGATGATCGACGAGTTGTCTTTCGGCTTGGCCCCCAACCTGGTGGATCAGCTGTTTGAGCTGGTGGTCGACCTGCGCGATGAGGGCGGCACCACCTTCTTGCTGGTGGAGCAGAACGCCGGAGTGCTGGAGGTTTCCGACCGCACATACGTGCTGCGCACCGGCAACAACGACATCAGCGGGCCGTCATCGGAGCTGCGAGCCTCGCACGACCTGGTCCGGTCGTATTTGGGCCACTAAGCGCTGATGCCGGGTCGGGTGCTGGTGACCGGCGGGGCATCGGGAATCGGTGCGGAGACTTGTCGGGCGCTGGCCGCCAATGGCTGGGACGTTGTGGCCGCCGATGTCGCTTCCGCCGCCAACGTGACCTTGCTGGACGTCACCGATGAGGCTGCCTGGGATCGGGTGCTCAACGAGGTGGGCCAGCTTGCCGGGTTGGTGAACTGCGCTGGTATCCGCACTCGAAGCTCGATTGTCGAGACTGAGTTGGATGATTTCGAGCGCCATCTGCGGGTCAACGTGGTGGGCACCTGGCTGGGCATACGGGGGTTCTTGCGTCGCCACCATCCCGGCGCGACCGGGGCCATAGTCAACGTGTCTTCGGTGAACGCCGAGATCGCGGTGCCCGATCAAGCTCATTACGTGGCCTCCAAGGGAGCGGTGTCGGCCCTCACCCGGGCGGCCGCGGTGGAGGCGGCGCTGCTGGGAGTGCGGGTCAACGCGGTGGCGCCGGGGCCGGTGCGGACACCGATGACCGCGGAGCGGCTTGGCAATCCCGAGCAGGCGGCCTGGCTGGATGCCCGGGTGCCGATGGGCCGGGTGGCCGAGCCGGCCGAGATCGCCGAGGTCATCTCGTTTCTGCTCAGCGAGAAGGCGTCTTATGTAACCGGCGAAGTTCTATTCACTGACGGAGGGTGGCACGGCCATGCCTGATACAACATCCAATTCACAGCATGATGCTCTTCAGGGTTTGGTGCCCCTGGAGGACTTCTACCACTTCGGCATCGTGGTGACCGATCTCGACGCGGCCATGGCCGAGTGGAGTGCCCTTCACGGGTTCGAGTGGGCCCCCATCCAGCACCGGGAGTTCATGGCGCGCCAGCCCAACGGGGTGGTTAAGGCCGATTTCCGATTCACCTACTCCATCGATGGGCCGCCCCACGTCGAGTTCATCTCGGCCACGCCGGGCACGGTGTGGGACACCTCCACTGCGGGGGGAGTCCACCACCTGGGCTACTGGAGCCACGATCTGGTGGCCGACGCCCAACGCCTGGCCGACGCCGGCTATGAATGGCTGGCCTCCTACGAAGCCTCCGACGGCCGCCCGCTGGGCTTCACCTACCACTGGATGCCAACCACTGGGCTGCGGGTAGAGCTGGTGGACGCGGCCCGCCGCCAAGACTTCCTCAACTGGCTGGCCGGGGCCGAATTCCCCGCCGCCACCGACCGCTAGGCAACACACCGCCGATAGCCTGAGAATGCGATGGAAACCTTCGATGTAGTCGTCGTTGGAGGTGGTCCTGGAGGATCGGCCGCCGCTCTGGTCGCCGCCCGTAGCGGGGCGTCGGTGGTGCTCTTGGAGGCCGACAAGCATCTCGGAGGCAACGCCGCCCGCTCCACCGGCTACCTGGCCTTCGCCGACTTCGATATGCAGGCCAGCATCGGGGCCGACGACAGCCCTGAGGACTTCCTGGCCGACATGCAGGCTGAGATCGACCGCCAAAAGCACCGCTATGGGCTGATCTTCGACACAGGCCTGGCCCGGCGCTACGCCGAGGATTCAGCGGCCACCTACCAGGAGCTCATCGAGTTGGGCTTCCGGTTCGACCGGTTCCTGCCCCGGCCAGTGCAGCACACCGTGGACCGAATGGTGAGCGTGGCCGACACGGCCATGTTCACCACCTGCTTCGAGTCTGCCCTGGCCGAAGCCGGGGTGGAAGTTCGCTACAAGACCCGGGCCGTGCGCTTGCTGCAAGACGGTGGCCGGGTAGCCGGGGTGGCCGCTGAAAACGGTCAGCGGTTCGACGCGGCCAACGGAGTCATACTGGCCGCGGGCGGTTATCAGGCCAACCCCGACCTGCGCTCGCGCTTCCAGCCCGAGGCCCAGGCGTCCACCCCCTATCTGGGCACCGAGCTCTGTCGGGGAGACGGCCACATCATGGGACTGGCCGTGGGGGGCGACCTGATCAATATGACCATGATCCCCCCGCTGATCATGGTGGGTTCTGCCTTGGTGGAAGACTCCATCGCGGTCAATCAGCAAGGCCACCGCTTCCACGATGAGGCCGGCCCCTATGACGACCGGGTCGCCGCGCTGGAGGCACAGCCAGGCCAACAGGCGTGGTACGTATTCGACGACCGCATCGCCCAAGCCAAGGCCCAGTTGGTGGACGAGATGCCCGAGCCGGCCGTCTCCGGGGCAACTCCCGCCGAGCTCGCCGCGGCCATCGGCTGCGACGCTGACAGCTTGGCCGACACCCTGGACCGCTGGAACCAGACCGCGGTATCCGGCACCGACCGCGATCCAGACTTCGGTCGGGTGATCTTCGGCCACCCCCGTACCGGCATCGTCGAGCCGCCGCTGTGGGCCGCGCCCATGGTGGTGGGTATCAACTTCCCCGCCGGAGGATTCCAGGTGAACGCCGACATGCAAGTGCTCGACGTATTCGGCGATCCCATCGCTGGCCTCTACGCAGTGGGCGACTGCGTGGGCGGTGTCAGCCCCGCCATCGGCCTCGGCGGCGTGAAGATCACCGCCGCCCTAACCCTGGGCCGCATCGCCGGCCGAGTCGTCGCGTCAATTGAGCGAGGTTCTTGATAATCTGTCAACTGCCACTAGACTAATGTTGGTGCCGAGCTTCCCCGCACAATTTCGAACGGCCGCGAGGGAGCGGGATGACTAGCACGGTCTACGCGGTTGAAGCGACCCGGTCTGAAGATTGGTGGGTCATCGAGGTGGTCTCGGGTCTTCCAGCAAGCGTTGTCGGGGTGAGCCAGGCTCGCCGGCTGAACAAAGTTCCGAAAGTCGCCCGCCGACTGATAGCCGATCTTCTTGAAGTAGACATCAACCAGGTGATGGTCGATGTCAAAGTGTCAATGCCAAGCGAGCTAGAAGCCGTGCTCGACAGGGCCCGGCAAGCCACAGCTACTGAAGTCGAGGCTCGGTCTGCTGCGGCTAGGGCCCGATGCGATGCCGCCGCTGCCCTATTGGGCGCCAACTTGACGATGCGGGAGGCCGGCCAAGTTTTCGGTGTCTCCCATCAGCGGATCAAGCAGTTAGCCGACCAAGCCAGGGACTCAGCGATTGCCTGATTTCGATACGCCCAACGTCTTGTGATTGAGCGCGTGTTCCGCGGCGATCTGGCCGAAGCAGAAGGCCTCGGACAGATTGGAGCCGTCGCCGGGGTAGAGGACGCCGGAGGCTTGGCCTAGTTCCCCGGCGCCGTAGAGGCCCCCGATGGGGTCGCCAAAGGCGTCGAGGATGCGGCCGTGGCGGTCGCGGCGGGGGCCGCCGGTGGTGTTGGACCCCCCGGGCCACAGGGCCACGCAGTAATAGGGCGGCTCGGAGATGGTCACCATCGTGTCGGCCGGGCGGCCCAAGGAGTCGGTCTCGCCAGAGCGGCACGCACGGTTGTAGTCGTTCACGGTGGCCTCGGCTTGCTTGGCGGCCTCCTCGGTCATTCCGGCGGCCATGGCGGCCTCGGCGATGGTGCTGCCGGGGGCGATCCAGCCCCGCTCGATCTCCGCAGAGTTGTCGTCGCTCCAGTCATAGAGGCCCACGGCCACCGCGCCGAAGTGGGCGTAGGTGAGCGGTCCGGCTAGTCGCCGGGACTCGTCAAAGAACCAGTAGCACGGCACCCGGGGCTGCGTGTTGGTGGCCGGGTCGTAGGCCAGCAGGTCGTAGTAGAAGTCGTGGCGCAGCAGGGCCTGATTGTGCTCGTTGGCGAACCGGTTCCCGGCTCGGTCGCAGATCACATAGCCGGGAGGGTCGATGCCGATGATGAAGTTGATCGGCTGACCGTCGAGGTCGAAGTGGCCGATCGCCCGGCCGATCATCTGGTTCATGTGCCACATGGAGGCCCCGGCCCCGGCGGCCATTCGCACTCCGTCGCCGGTGTTGTTGGGGTTGCCGTAGAAGTGCACCGGATAGGTCCGCAGATGATCGCGCTTGAGTTCCTCGTCGAACTCGTAGCCGCCGCAGGCCAGCACCACGCCGCAGCGGGCGCCTAGGGAAATCGATCGGCTGCTGCGGGTCGCGGTCAAACCGGTCACCCGCCCGTCTGTGTCCTGGACCAGCCGAGACGCCGCAGTGTCCCACAGGATGGGGATCTTCCGCCGGTTCACCGCAGCAGCCAAACCCTCGAACAGCCGGGGGCCGCCTCCAGCCGCGGTGGCCAGCCGCTCGGCCACCCCGCCGGGCTGCACGGCCACGATCGCCTCCGCCCCGTCGAAACCGGGATGCTCGGCCCCCGCCGAGGCCACCATGTCCAAGCCGCCGATGACATCCTCGAACCACTTGGGCAGGCATGCGGCCCGCTCGGCCCACCCGCGGGACACATCGAAGGGCACCATGTCCGACGCGCAGGCATCCAGATAGCGGGCTCCGGCGTCAACATCGGTCACCGTCATCACCATGCCGCCCGACATCCGTGTTGACGGAGTATGGCGGTGTTCGGGGTTTTTCTCCACCAGCACCACCGAGGCCCCGCCATCACAGGCGGTGATGGCCGCAGCCGTGCCCGCCGCTCCGTAGCCCACCACCACCAGGTCGTAGGTCTCGTCGAACATCAGAAATCTCCGCCGTCCAGGGTCACTGTCTGGCGCACGATCATGCCGCTGGCCACCTCGAAGCGATCGGTGCCCGAAGCACCGTCGCCGGGACCGCCCACCAGCTTCCAGGCCACCGCCACCAGGCCGTCCTCCAACCGGGGCTCGGCGAAGTCCACTCGGCCGTCGCCCAGCCGGTCGGGCACAGAGGCGAAGTAGCCGGCAATGGCGTCGCGGCCCTGATAGGCCATATCTCGCACCAGCACGGCATCGTCAGCGTAGTCGGCGGCCATGGCCTCGGGGTCGCCGGTGTGGACCGTGTTCAGATGGTCTTGAACCGCGCTCAGGGGATCACGCATCAGTCAGGCATTGGTAACGCCGAGGCTGAGCCCGCCGTCCACCGTCAGCACCGATCCAGTGGCCCATTCGGCGCCGATCAGATACTCGAACGCCTCGGCGATCTCGGTGACGGTGCCGATGCGGCCCAGCGCATGGGCTGGGCCCAGCCCTTCGAGCCGAGCCTTGGCCTCGTCGTCGCCCATGAGCCCCGCCCGCTGGTTGATCTCGGTGAACACCGCGCCGGGCCGCACGCATCCCACCCGCACGCCCTGAGGACCCAACTCCGCGGCCAGCACTCCGGTGAGCGCCTCCAACGCCCCCTTGGTGGCGGCGTAGGGGGCCACGCCAGGGAAGGCCCGCTGGGTGTGTACCGACCCGACGAACAACACACATCCCTGCCGCTCCCGCAGATGGGGCAGGGCCTCGCCCACCAGCATCATCCCGGCCACCACATTGGTGTGGAAAACGTCGAGGAGGGCCTGCTCCTCCAACTCGTCCACCGGGCCGCGATACATGTTGGCCGCGTTGCTGATCACGGCATCCACACCGCCGCCATGCTCAATGGCGACCTCAATCATGGCGGTGCGGTCACCAGCATCCGTCACGTCTCCGGCCACAGCACGCCCTCGGTTGCCCAGCCCAGCAGCCACCGCCTCCACCCGGTCGCTGCGGCGCCCGGTGATGGTAACCCGGGCCCCCCGGCTGGCCAGATGCTCGGCCGCCCCGGCGCCGATTCCCGAGCCGCCGCCGGTGATCAAAATGGACATGCCGTCGATGGACTTCATCGCCATGCGACCTTACTGGGCAGTAGTCAGACCATCAGGGTCATGCGATGGCTAGGGTCAAGCCATGGCATATCGAGTGGAGATCGACCAGGACGAGTGCATGAGCTCGGGGCGATGTGTGGCCGACTATCCTGCCGCCTTCGCCTTTGACCACGACGAACTGGCCACCGTGCAGCCCACCGCGGGAAACCTGACCGACCAACAGCTCCTCCGAGCCGCCCGCAACTGCCCCTCCCGAGCCATCCAGGTGTTCGACGACAACGGCAACCTCCTGGAATAGTCCCGGTGGCCGACGTTCACGGCGACCTCCGCTGACCCGCGGGCGGACCACTAAGGTTTGCACTCGTGGCGAGATCGATGATTGTGACCGGGGCGGGACACGGGATTGGGGAGGAGATCGCCCGGCAGGCGGCGGCCGCGGGCTATCGAGTGGGGGTGCTGGACGTCAATGGCGGTGCTGCGGAGGAAACAGCCCAATCGCTGCCCGATGCGGTGGCCCTTGTAGCTTCAACCACTGACTCGGAGGCGATTGAGGCTGTGTTGGATGCCTTTGGCACCCCGGACGCGCTGGTGAACAACGCCGGCATCGTGCGCTTCACCCCGCTGGTCGACCATCTGGAATCCGATTGGCGGGCAGTGGTGGACGTCAACCTCAATGGCCCGTTCGTGTGTGGCCGAGCGGTGGCCCGCCGCCTGATCGCCGAAGGCCGCAGCGGGTCGATGGTCAACATCTCCTCCATAAACGGCATCGCCCCCGGCCCGAATTCCGGGGCCTACAGCCCCACCAAGGCGGCGGTGATCCAGCTCACCCGCCAGATGGCCATCGAATGGGGACCAGCCGGCATCCGGGTCAACTCGGTGGCCCCCGGCATTATCGACGACGGCATGTCGGCCCCCATCCTGGCCGACCCCGAAGTGCGAGCAACCCGTTCATCTCGTACCCCCAGCCAGAGGCTGGGCACCGCAGACGACATCGCCAAAGCGGTGATGTGGCTGTGCTCTGCCGATGCCGAATACGTCAACGGCCACAACATGGTGGTGGACGGTGGTGTAGTCCACACCGTGCTTTCTGGAATGCCCCGCCCGGCGTCGATCGACGGCATCGCCGAAGAAGGCTGATCTACCCGACCTCACCCAAGGAGACAAGACCCGATGACAGAGATCACCCTCACCCGGTTCGACGATGTTCGCGACGGCTATCGGCAAAAGGGCCTCAAACAGGCGCTTTACGACGCCGCCGGGATGATCATGGCTGACACGCTGCTCACCTTGTGGGGAGACGATCACCGCCGTCGCCGCCGACTGGAGAACCGGCTGTTCCGCCGGGAGACCTTTGAGCACTACGAGCGGGATCTGCTTCCGCTGGCCGTGGATCAGCAGCTGGACCCCGCCGCCGCTGAAGGGCGGGGCGACGTGGTGCCATTGGCCCGGCGAATCGTGGTTAACCTCACCGCCGCTGCTGCCGGGGTGGACTATTCGGAGGGAACCCCCGAGGAAACCGATCGGCTGTTCTCCTATGCGGTCAAGTTCAGCGAAGGAGCCACCGCTGTTCACAGCACCCGGGATCCCGAGGAGCTGAAGGCCGAGGTGGCCGAGGCCCTGGAACGGTGGGACGAAGAGTTCTTCGCTCCATCGCTGGCCCGGCGAACCGAGCTCTTTGAGAGGTTCGTTGCCGGCGAGGTCACCGAGGACGACCTTCCCAAAGACGTGCTCACCGTGCTGGTGCGCAACCAGGATTCCCTAGAACTGCCCCGCGACGTGGTCCGCCGGGAAGTGGCCTTCTACATGCTGGCCGGAATGCACTCCACCGGGGCGGCCACCACTCACGCCGTTCACGGCGCGTTCGGCTGGTTCGATGACCACCCCGACGACCGCGCCCGCATGGTCGAAGATCCGGTGTTCCTCCAGCACTGCGTACACGAGTCCATGCGCCTGCATCCGGCCAGCCCGGTGGCCCGCCGGGAAGCAGTGGAGCCGGTCACCCTGCGCGACGGAACCCAGATGGCGGTGGGCGACACCGTGGTAATGGACTTGTGGTCGGCCAATCGGGACACCGAGGTGTTCGGGGCCGACGCTGACAGCTTCAATCCGCTCCGCTCGATTCGCGACGACGTGCCCCGGTGGGGCCACACCTTCGGCGGGGGACGCCACGCTTGCATCGGCATGGAGCTTGACGGCGGGGTGCCGGCCGACGAGAACACCGGGGCACCCATCCTGTTGGGCACGGTTGCGCTGATCCTGCGAGGCCTTCTTGCCCGAGGCGCCCAACGCGACCCCGACAATCCCCCCCAGCAAGATCCGAACATTGCCCGGGTGTGGTGGGGTCAGTACCCCGTGGTGTTCTGATAGGCAGACCGCTGATGGAGGGGCCCACTGTCGAACGGGAGGACCGCACCCAGCGCCCGCTCACCGGGGAGTTCTGGGCCGCGGTCGCCCGCGGTGAATTGGTCCGCCCGGTGTGCGGGCATTGCGGCCACAACTTCTTCGTCCCCCAGTTCGCCTGTCCGCAGTGCCAGAGCACCAACTGGGCCTATGAGCCCAGCAGCGGACGGGGCCGGGTGTACAGCCACACCACCATCCACCGGCCGCCGACCCCGGCTTTCGAAGCCCCCTATGTGCTGGCCGACGTGGATATCGACGAAGGCTGGCATTTGCTGACATGGATCGTGGGCTGCGAACCCGATCACGTGACCATCGACATGGCGGTGAGCGTGCGATTTGTGACCGGCCCCGACGGTCACCGGCTTCCGGCCTTTGCCCCTGACGAGGCGACCCGGTGAACGTCGGGTTGGCCTTTGCCCGCAACGGGGCTCGCCATCCCCGCGATCCTGCCGTTTTCGGCGAGCGCGAGCTGAACAACCGCCAGCTCGACGAGCGCACCAACCGCATTGCCAACGCCTTGTTGGGCGCGCATCGCCTGGCCAAGGGCGACCGGGTGGCCCTGCTGGTGGCCAACCGCCCTGAGGTGGTGGAGGTTATGGGCGGCATCACCAAGGCCGGGGGCTGCTATGTGGGGCTCAACTTCCGGCTCGGCCCGCTGGAACTGGAGCAGGTGTTCGACAATGCCGACCCGACCCTCGCCATCACCGATGCCGAGCACCGCGACCAGCTCGACGGGTTCGATATTCCGATCATAGACATCGACCGCGACCTCGACGACCTGGCCGGTACCGCCTCAGCCGCGCCTCCCGACACCCTGCATGAAGTGCGTCCCGACGATGACTTCTGCATCGTCTACACCAGCGGCACCACCGGGCGGCCCAAAGGAGTCCACTTCGACCACGCCCGGGTGCTCCAGCACGCCACCGTGGCCTGTTTGGAATACGAGATCGACCGACACAGCCGGTATCTCATCCAGATTCCCCACAATTCCAGCGTGAACATCACCATCCTGCCGTGTCTGCTGATCGGCGCGGCCCAGGGGTTTGTCGACAGCCGCAACTTCGACCCGGTGCGCTACGCCCGCCTGGTGGAAGACCACGGGGTGAGCCACTCGTTTCTGGTGCCCACCCAGCTCATGCGCTTGCTCGACCGCCTCGAGCGGGCCGACGACCACAAGCTGGGGTCGCTGCGCACGCTGGGCTACGGCTCGTCGCCCATCTCCCCCGACCGCCTGGCCGAGTTGGTGGAGCGGTTCGGCCCGGTGTTCAACCAGCTCTACGGCATGGCCGAGATCGCCTCCATCGGCACCATCCTGCGCAAAGAAGACCACGTGCGGGGTCTGGAGGAGCGCCCCGAGCTGCTGTCGTCCTGCGGCCAGCCGTCGTACGCGGTTGACGTAAGGGTGGTAGACCCCGACGGCCAAGACGTGGCCGTGGGCGAGCGGGGCGAGGTCATTTTCGGCGGCCCGCACGTAATGAAGGGCTACTTCCGGGATCCCGAGCGCACTGCCGAGGCGCTGCGGGACGGGTGGATGCACAGCGGGGATGTGGCCGAGGTCGACGACGAGGGCTTCATCTACATCGTCGACCGGATGAAGAACCTCATCATTCGGGGCGGGCTGAACATCGCCCCCACCGAGATCGAGAACGTGCTGTATCGCCATCCCGCGGTGTTGGAGGCATCGGTGGTCGGCGTGCCCGACACCGAGTGGGGAGAGGCGATCGTGGCCGTGGTGGCCCTCAAGCAGGGGGCGGCGGCCGATAGCCAGGAGCTGCGGCTGTGGTGCCGACAATCCGAGCTGACCTCCATAAAGATCCCCGAGCGAGTGGAGTTCACCGACTCGCTGCCCAAAAACGCAGTGGGCAAGATCGCCAAGGAAGAGCTTCGCTCCCGCTATTGGGGTGAGGGCAGGAAGGTATGAGCCGCTCCCGCTATTGGGGTGAGGGTCGCCGGGTGTGAAGGGCTCGCATCCGCTGCACCGGGTGGCCATTGTCGGGGTGGCGGCCACCGAAATGGCCCGCCAGCTCGACACCACCTCGGCAGAGATCTCCTTGCGAGCCGCACTGGCCGCGCTCAGCGACGCCGGGCTGACCCCCGCCGATGTTGATGGCGTGGCCGCCCGCTGGCCCGGACCGGGGGGCACGGTGTTCCAACCGGGCTCGGCCGACTGGGCCGAGGTGTTCGGCCGGCCGCTGCGCTGGGTGTGCGACACCTACCCCCAGGGCGTTCCCGGTGCCCTGGATGCCGCCGCCGCCATCGCCGCCGGGCTGTGCGAGACAGCGGTGGTGTTCGGTGGCCAGGCCGGGGTCATGGGCGGGGCCAACGTGGCCGACTACACCCGGCCCGACAACGAATTCATCGCCTGCTGGGGATCGCTCACCGCGGCCCAATTCGCCCTGGTGGCCCAGGTGTACCGCCACCGCTTCGCCCCCGACCCTGAAAAGATGGCCGCCATAGCCGCCGCCATCCGCAGCGCCGGCCACACCAACCCCGCCGCGGTGATGACCGGGCGGGGCCCCTTCACCGCAGCCGATGTGCTGGCATCGCCGATGGTGGCTGAGCCATTCCGGCTCTTGGATCTGTGCCTGGCCACCGAGGGGGCTGCGGCCATGGTTCTCACCACCGCCGAGCGGGCTCGGGATCTCCCCCAGCCGCCGGTGGCCATTTTGGGCGGGGGATCGGAGTGGCACCGCCAACAGTACGTGAACCCGCCTCGCTACGACGAGGTGTGGGGCTTGGGGGCCGACGCGGCCCGCCGGGCATTCGAGCTAGCCGAGTTGAGTCCCCATGACGTGGACGTGTTCGAGTTCTACGACATCAACACGTATGAGGTGGTGCGCCAATTCGAGATGCTGGGGCTGTGCGGCGAAGGGGAGGGGGCCGACTATTTGGCCGAGGCAGGCATCGGCATCGACGGCCGCCACCCGCTCAACACTGACGGCGGCCTGCTCAGCTACAGCCACATCGGCTGGGGCGGCCCCACCCTCAAGATCTTCGAGGCCGTGAGGCAGCTCCGGGGCACCGCTGGCCCCGGCCAAGTCCCCGATGCCGAGATCGCCCTGGTTACCGGCGCCGGCGCCGGCGCCCAGTACCACAACGTGATGGTCTTGGGCCGGGCCTAGCTACCCGGCTGCCCAATCCAACTCTGTCTTCATGGCCTGCTCGCCCCGGCGGCCAATGGTGAGAAGTCGGGGGTCGTTTGAGCGACCGTCCAGCCAGGCCCGGATGGCCCGCATCGACGCTGTGAAGGAGCGGACCCGCTCGAAGCGGGCGGCATAGGCCAGCCGCTCTTGGTCGATCGGGTGGCTGTAGTCGGCGGAGTCCTCCACAGTGCACCAGCCGGAAAAGCGACGGGTGAAGGCCACGTCGCACATGGGGTCGCCGGCCCAAGCCCGCTCCCAGTCCAAGATGCCGCCCAGCTCTCCTGGCCCCGTCCAGCTCATGTTGGCGAACCGGAAGTCGCCGTGGCACCACACCGCGAGTTCGTCGCAATCCGGGCGATTGGCTCGGAGCCACGCCAGCGCGGCTTCGAATTCGGGGTGCCGGTCGGGAGCAGCCCGTCGATAGGCGGCCTCGGTCCGATCCAACTCAGCGTCGTAGGCCTCAGTCACCGTTATCGGGGCTGTCAGGCGATGCAGACTTCCAAGCGCTTGGGCCGCGGTGGCTATGTACTCCGACTGGCGCTGGGTCACGTCTGTGAGCCGCAGAACCTGTCCCGGCACTCGGGTATGGACGCCGAACGGTCGGCCGATGGGGTTGTCGGCCTCGGACTGCACGGCCAGCACCCGTGGGGCGGGAACTATGCCCTCTACCCTCCGCAGATTGGTCGCCTCAACCTGGGGGTCGTAGGGATCCAGCGTCCCACCCAGAGGAGCCACCCGCACGATCACATCGTCCACCCCCAGCGTCACCCAGGAAAATCCCCGGTCCAAGCGCTCTACTTGAGGCAAGGCGTCAATCTTGTCGAACACCTCAGATACCGCTCGTCCCACCGCGGCGGGCGACAAGTCCACCAATGGAGCGTACCGGCCCGACGGGCAGACAACGGTCGCCCAACCACCGAGCTGACTCTGCCGCCCGATAACGTCGCCCGAAGTGTTGGGTGGGGGAAGCGCATGAGCGCACAACCGGCGACTGGTCGAGGTCCAGCCGTGGTAGCGGCCAGCATGTTGGCGTTGGGCATCGGCTCCAGCCTGGGCTTTTTCCCCGGCTATTTCGCGGCCGCGGTGCGCGACGACCTCGGCATCTCCCGGGCCCAGGTCGGGTTGCTGGTGAGCCTGCACTTCGGTTGTACCGGTTTGGGATCGATCATCGGAGCTCGCATCACCGAGAAGGTCGGAACCCGGGCTGCGGTGGTTGCCGATCAATTGATCGTGGCGGTTGCCGCGTGGTCGGCCGCTCTTTTAGATAGCTATGCCGCTTTGATCGGGGCCGCGGTGTTCGCCGGATTCGGCTACGCCCTGACCAACGCTGCCACCAATGAGGCGGTAGCCGCTGCTGTGCCGGAAAACCGTCGCACGCTGGCCTTGTCGGCCAAGACGTCGGGGGTGCCAACGATGGCGCTGATCAGCGCAGTGCTGGTGCCCTGGGCTTCTGATCGCTGGAGTTGGAACCTCATATTGATGATCGGCGGGACCATTGCGGTGGTCAGTGCGCTCAATGCGGCGGCCGTCATTCCCGACATCCGCTCCTCCCGTACACGGGCGCAGCGCCAAGAAACGGTCCTTCCCCGTGGTTTCTGGTGGTTTGCCGTGTCTGCCTTCTTCTTGGTGGGCTCCTCGCAGCCGCTGTTTTCTTGGGCCGTGCCGTATTTGGACGAAGGCCTGGGCACCTCCAAACCGGTGGCGGGCGCCATCGCCGGGATAGCGGCCGGATTGGGCGCGGTCTGCATGTCGCTGACCGCGCTGCGGGCCGACTACCTCGGCCGTGCTCGACGGGTGCCGCTCATCGTCGGGCTGTGCGCGGTATTGACCGCGTCGGTTCTTGTGACCATGAGCGGCCTGACGTTCGGCCTGGTGGTAGCAACCATTGGGCTGTTCGCCGGGTTCATCGTCCAGTTGGCGGCCATCGGCATCATGCACGCCGCGGTGGTCGACCGGGCCCCCCAAGCGGTGGCCCGGGCTACTGGCGTCACCATGACCGGCTACTACATGGGCGCGCTGGCCACCCCGGTGAGCTTCGGAGCGCTGGTGGATTGGCTCGGCACCTACACCTGGGCCTGGCTGGTGATGGCCCTGGGCAGCGCCGCGGCGGCCGCCTGCTTCGCCCGCGCCAACCGAGTCGGCGAGATGCGGTCTTGACCAGAGATGACCCGACGACCAAGCTCGCTGACGGGTTGATGCCGTGAGCTACGAGCATGTGCTGGCGCCGATTGAGATCAATGGGCTGGAGATCAAGAACCGGGTGGTGCGCACCGCCCATGGCACCAACATCGGCCAGGGGCGGATCACCGACGAGCTGATCGCCTACCACGAGGCTCGGGCTGCCGGTGGCTGCGGGTTGACCATCTTGGAGGCCGCGTCGGTTCATCCCACCGACATGGGCACGCTGTGGCTACACGAGGCTTCGGTGGTCGACGACTACCGCCGGCTGATGGATCGGTTGGCCCCCTACGACATGGCGGTATTCCAGCAGCTCGGTCATCTGGGCTATGAAGGAGTGACCGCCGATGGCGGGCCCCCGTGGTCAGCGTCGGAGGTGGCCGGCCCCAGCGTCCGCCGCCCGGCCAAGGCCATGACGGCTGATGACATCGCCGAGCTCACCGATGCCTTTGCCCAGGCGGCTCGGTGGAGCATCGAGGGCGGCCTCGACGGCGTAGAGGTCCACATCGCTCACGGCTACCTGCTCCAGCAGTTCATGTCACTGGCCACCAACCGGCGCACCGACCACTACGGCGGATCGTGGGAGAACCGCATCCGGCTGGCCCGCGAAATGGTGGGCGCGGTGCGAGAGGCCATCGGCCCTGATGTCGTGTTGGGGGTGCGGGTCGGCTCAGAGGCAGTGGGCGATGGGGGAGTGACCGAGCACGACTGCGCCGAGCTGGTGAGGGTGCTGGCTGACGACGGCCTCATCGACTACGTGAACCTCACCTACGGCAGCTGCCTGCGGCCCCACAAGATCATGGGAGGGATGCACGAGCCGCCCGGTTACGAGCTCGAGGCCGCCGCTCCCGTGGTGGCTGCTGTTGATCTCCCTGCCATCGTGACCGGGCGATTCCGCGCTCTGGCCGAGGCCGACCAGCTGATCGCCGAAGGTGTGGCCGACATGGTGGGCCTCACCCGAGCCCACATCGCCGATCCCGACCTGGTGGCCAAGAGCATGGCTGGCCGGGAGTCAGAGGTCCGCCCGTGCATCGCCGGCAACGACGGCTGTGTCGGCGGTCTAAACCGGGGCCGCCTGTCGTGTGCGGTCAACCCCAGGGTGGGACGTGAGGCCGAGCCGCGACCCGGGCCCAGCCCCCAATCCCGTCGAGTGGTCGTGGTCGGCGGCGGGCCGGGTGGAATGGAAGCCGCTCGACTAGCCGCCGAGCGGGGTCACGTCGTCGTCTTGTTCGAGGCCCGCCACCGATTGGGCGGGGCGGTCCGAGAAGCCCAGCGGCTGCCCACCCGGGGCTTGCTGGGCGACATCTGCGACTGGCAAGAACGGGAACTGTCCCGCCTGGGGGTCGATGTGCGGTTGAACCAAACCGCCGATGTCGAGGCAATCACCGCCGCCCGCCCCGACCTCGTGGTGATAGCCACCGGTGCCACCGGTGCCGAGATCCCCGACATCAGCGCAGTGCCCCAAGGCGGCACCGCCGTAGTGGACGACCGCTTCGGCGGCTACGAAGCCCTCGGCCTAGCTGAGTGGTTGGCCACCCAGGGCCTAGCGGTGACCGTGACCACCCCCGGTCGCCGGGTAGCCGCCAACGCTCTGTTGGACCTCGTCGTCCAACCCGCCCGAGAGCGCCTGCAAGCCCTCAACGTCGAGGTGGTCACCAAGGTCGAGAGTCCCCCCGAAGCCGACCTAACCCTCACCGTCGCCAAACACCCCCACGACCCCCTCTCCGCTGTGCTGATCGAATCAGGCCTCGAAGTACACGTCATCGGCGACGCCCGGGAGCCCGGCCGCATCCTCACCGCCATCGCCGACGCCCATGGGTTTGAATTTTCCCGCTGATATCTGTTTGAACTAACTGAAGCCCTACTCAGTAGAACGGATGAAGGATGCCAGCGGGTCGAGGTTGTGTGCCCAGAAGATGGTGAGAGAGCTGCTGTTGCCAATGCGGCAGCAGCTTGCTCGGAATCTTCAGGTCCTCGAATTCCTCGGTCGTCCAACGGGGCGGGACCGAAAGGCTCATGATGACACTTCAGCTAGCACCGCGAGACTGGGAACGGGGATGCGCTCCATCTCCGAGGGTTCGAACTTGGTCAGCCCGCCAGCGTATGTCCGACCCATTGCCACGGAGACGCCAGTTCTCAGCGATGCGGCCAGGGTATCTAAGAGATCATCGGGCAGGGGCTCTCTCGGATAGATGCCGTGGGCGACATTGACGTGTCGGGCTCCTACGAGGTTGCGGACGAACGCCGGAGGGCGTCGGGCCATATAAGTGGCCAAGATCGGGGCCGGTGACCGTAGGCCCACCGACCACCAGGGGTTGCGGTGGCGGGCCACATATGACGAGCGGGCGCCGTTTCGCTCCGCGGATCGCAGGAAGCGCTTCACTTGGGCACGGCTGTCATCATCGAGTTCGCTCAAATCGGCGGGTAGGTCGATAACGGCTCGGAGGCCGGCGAAGCTTGCCAGCACACCGTCGGGCGAGTCGAACAGCTCACGGGCCTTGGTCACAGAAGGAAAAAGCGTGTTCGTTGGCAGTCCGGGATCGTTGGCCTTGGTGATCCAAGTGGAGTTGGCACCGGTGACTGCTCCCCGGTGCACTCGGCATAGTTCGCCTAACTGTATGTATCCCTCGGGCATCGGACGGGCGGAGGTCAGAAGGGGAGACCACCTTTTTTTCCTGTTGCAGCCTCTGTTTTCCTACTTTGCGGCCCCGGGCGAGGTTGGCGAGATCATCCACCTTCTCAACACGGCGCATCTTGACCGAGGAAGCCTTCGATCCGACTCGGAAGCAGATCACTGATGCTGTTGTTGCTGTGCCCTTGAAGGGCATCGCCTCTGGAGCGAGGACATGTACGGACTCACCGCCCAGACCATCGGTGAGCATCCCGCGCAGCAGCCGGCCGTAATTGACGTCCATCCACTCGGCCGAAGTGATGAAGGCACCAAGGTCTCCTGGCTGCGCGTGCAGCAGCGTGGCCATAAAAAAGTGAATGTGCATACCGGCAAGAGCGCTGACTGGCAGACCTCGGCTGGCCGCACTGCTTGTCAGCCACCGTTTCCACCGGGGTTCAATCTGGTGGTGGCGAACGTAAGGGGGATTGCCCACGAATGCGGTCACCCCATCGCACTGGCCGAGATCAGCTTGTCGGTAGTCATCGACAACGACACGGGCCCGTTCATCGAGTCCTGCCGCAGTCAAATTGGCTCGGCACAACAGTGCGGCCAGGGGATCCAACTCGACCGCTACCAGTGATGCTTCGTGTAGGACCTTCCCGGCCTTTAGAGCGAAGCGTCCCGATCCTGAGCCAGGATCGATGACTCGAGCAGGCTGCTCATTCGACGAAATCCAGCCCACCATTGCATCCACAATCTCAGGAGGGGTGTACACCGCACCCGAAGAGCGTCGCTGCCGGGCGGACCGCAGTTGCACGAACGCATCCCCCAAGGGATCATCCCCCTGCTGGATGGCATGGACAAAGTCGCCGACGATGCAGTCGGAAGGTTGGCTAGCTGCGTCAACAAGTTCACTCTCGGCATTAGAGAGATCGTCAAGTGAACCGGTGCTGACGACGGCCCAAGCCAATGCGGCCAGTTCTTGCTCCGACTCCAGCCGCATTGTCACATCGAAGGGATCGCCATGGTCCACCAGCTTCATCTGTTTGAAGTCTGACATAGCAGGTCTCCTGACCAGCGGATGCGGGTTGCTACGCCTCCATGATCCCGGTATGAGTGACAATTCCCCTGTCTGCCGCTGCTCTGAAAAGCGACACAGGCCCTACTGGAAGGAGACGAACACCGGGTTGGGGGAGAGTTCGGTTACTTGCTGCGGCGGGCAGGTCGATAACGGCTCGGAGGCTCACCTCATTGCGGAGTTAACAACCTCCATGGGCACTACATGTGTGTCATCGTTTGGGTGGCAGCGCCTACTGCTCGGCGGTGCCCAGGTAGGAGGCTTGGAGGTCGGGGTGGGCGAGGAGGTTCTCGGCGGTGTCGTCGAGCACCACCCGTCCGGTTTGCAGCACCCAGCCCCGGTCGGCGATCGACAGCGCCATATTGGCGTTCTGCTCCACCATGAACACGGTCATCCCGGCTTGGTGGATCTGCTGGATCAACTCGAAGTTCTGCTGCACCAAAGCGGGGGCCAGGCCCATTGACGGCTCGTCCATCAGCAGCACTCTGGGGTCGGCCATCAGTGCCCGGCCGATGGCCACCATCTGCTGCTCGCCGCCCGACAGCGTCCCCGACTTCTGATTCAGCCGCTCCTTGACCCGGGGGAACAGCTCGAAAACCCGCTCCATATCGGCTGCGACCTCGTTGGCATTGGTGCGCAGGTAAGCGCCGAGGTCCAGGTTCTCGCGCACGGTGAGGCGCTTGAACAGCCTGCGGTTCTCGGGGACCATGGTCACGCCGCGGGCCACCCGGTAGCTGGTGGGCTTGTCGTTGACCACCTCGCCATCGAGCACAACCTCGCCGGAGGTGGGCTTGAGCATCCCCAGCAGCGTCTTGAGGGTGGTGGACTTGCCGCTGGCGTTGCCCCCCAGCAGGCACACCAAGTCGCCCTGGTAGATCGACAGGTTTACGTCAATCAGGGCGTGGACCGCGCCGTAGTGGGCGTTGACCGAACGCATCTCCAGCAGTGGGGTAGCGGCTGGATCCGGTTGGGCGCCGCTCATTGCTCCCCGGCTCCCTTGCCGAGGTAGGCCTCGACCACCTGGGGGTCGTTGGCCACATCGGCGTAGTCGCCCTCGGCGATCTTCACGCCGTGGTCAAGCACCACCACCCGGTCCGACACCTCGCGCACCACCCCCATGTCGTGCTCGATCACCACGATGGCGAAGCCCCACTCGTCGCGCAGGCGACCGATCAGACCGGTGAGCTCGGCCGACTCCACCGGGTTCATCCCCGCCACCGGCTCATCCAGCAGGATGAGCTTGGGCTGGGTGGCCATGGCCCTGGCGATCTCCAGGCGGCGGCGGTTGGCGTAGGAGAGCGTGAAAGCGGGCTGGTCCATGCGGTAGCCGATCAGCCTGGTGCCGAAGAACCCGAGGATATCCTCGGCCCGCTGGCGGATCTCGGCCTCTTCCTGGCGGAAGGCCTTGGTGTAGAGCAGAGCCCCGAAGGCGTGTTGTTTGGTGCGGCAGTGCTGGGACACCATCACGTTCTCCAGCACCGACATGTTGGCGAACAGACGGACGTTTTGGAACGTGCGGGCAATGCCCCGCGAAGTAACCCGGTTGGGATCCAGCCCCAGCAGGGACTGGCCCTCGAACACGATGTCGCCTTCAGAGGATTCGACGGTGGCGGTGATGGCGTTGAACAGTGTGGTCTTGCCGGCGCCGTTCGGTCCGATCACCGAGACGATCTCGCCTTCGCGCACTTCAAAGGTGAGATCGTCCAACGCATGCAGCCCCCCGAATTCCACGCTGAGCCGCCGGGTCTCCAGCAGCGGTTGGCCGAATACGGGGGCTGCGGGCGCAACAGACGCTTGGGTGTCGGTCATGGCAGTGCCGCCGAAGACGAGCCGTCAGTCCCGTTCCCGCCACCATCGTCATCGACCTCGCCCCGGAGCCAGGCGTCTTGGGCCATCTCCTGTTGTCGGAGCTCGCGGGTGCGCCGCACGCTGGGGATCAGGCCCTCGGGTCGGGCCAGCATCATCCAGATGAGCAATGCTCCGTAGATGAGCAGCTTGAACTCGGAAAACTCGGCCAGCAGGCCCGGTTGCTTGGGCCCGCCCAGCACCCCGATCAGCACCGCGGAACCGGCGATCACCCCGACGATGTTGCCCATGCCCCCGAAGATCACCACCACCAGGATCACAATCGACACCAGGATCAAAAAGCTCGCCGGGAACACCGACCCGACCTTGGCCGCGAAGATGGCCCCGCTGAACGATCCCAAGATCGCGCCCACCACGAAGGCGAGCAGCTTGACGTTCACGGTGTTGATGCCCATCGCCTCAGCCACGGTCTCGTCCTCGCGCACCGCCATCCAGGCCCGCCCCAGCCGAGAGCGCTCCAGCCGCCACGATACGTAGACGGCCAGCGCACAGAAGGCCAGCACCAGATAGAACACTCGGCGCGGGTCGGTCCCGGCTACGTCGGTGAGGCCGAAGATGCCCGCCGCGGGGATATTGGTGATGCCCTGGGAGCCGCCGAACCACCCCGAAAGCCAATCCGACAAGAACAGCAGCCGGATGATCTCGCCGAATCCGAGGGTGACAATGGCCAGGTAGTCGCCCCGCATCCGGATAACCGGTGCGCCGATGAACAAGCCGACGAGCCCGGTGATGATCACCACCACGATGAGGGCCACGAGCCAGGGCATCTCGGGGGTGATCTTCGGAGACGTGGCCGCGGTGAGCACCGCCGCGGAGTAGCTGCCGACGGCGAAGAAGGCCACGTAGCCCAAGTCGAGAATGCCGGCCAGCCCGACCACCACGTTTAGCCCCAGGGCCAGCAGCACAAACAGTCCGACGTTGGCCAACAGCTCGTTGGTGAGCTTGCCCGCAAACAGCGGCAGCACGATCAGCACCGCCGCGGCCAAAAGGATGAGCCCCACGTTGGCCCGGGTTCTCTTGGCGCCCTCCAGCTCGCTGACGCGGGCCCGGGCTTGTCGGAACCGGCCCCGGCCCAATACGGCCAGCAAGCCCGAGACCACGGCAAGCCCCACGGCACTGGGCCAGTTCACCCCGCCCCGCCGGGCATAGAGGCGGTCGGTCAGCGATTCGAGCCCCAATCCCTCGGCCAAGTCCACCACCAGGGACTCCAGCACCGCTGCGCCGGCCACCGTGAGGACGATGGTCACCACCGCCCGACGGCTCCGAGGCCCGAGCAGCCGCAGCACCCCACCGGCCGCGCCCATCCCCGCACCGATCACCAGCCAGATCACCACCGCGAACCACGTCGCATTGCCGAAAGCCAGTAGGTCGAGGAGTATCGGGCTCCAATTAACCAGGGGCTCGCGAAGGTCGAAGTGGGTTAGCAGCACCGCCAGCAGCGACAGACCCCCGCCCGCCAATGCTCCGCACAAGAGCCCGCCCACCACCTCATTTGGCCCCGGAGCGCAAGCAGGCACGCCCTCCCGCTTGATCTGGTGGCCCTGGCGGTAACCGACCGCGAACGGCAGGATCAACAGCACGAGGTAGCCCAAGCTCAGCACCGGCTTGATGATCAGCCGCTCGTCGAGCCTGACCGGCATGTTGGACAGAGCGATGAATACCTGCCCGAGAACGGCGTAAGACCCCATGCGAGCGATCCGCCGCCAGTCATGGGCGAACGCGGGCCTCCGGTCTGCCGGGGGAGCTTCCGGCATGGGCCCGGTGGTCGGGGGCAGCGTCGCGGTCATGTGCGATCCTCAGCCGGCAAGCGCTCGCCGAACAGCCCAGAGGGCCGCAGCAGCAGCACTCCGATGAGCACGGCGAAAGCCACCGCATCCCGCAGCTGCGAAACGCCGCTTACCCCCAGTGGCTCGAGTATCACCAGCGGCCCAACCGACTCGGCCACCCCGATAGAAAGCCCTCCGGCCATGGCGCCGCCGAGATGGCCTATGCCGCCCACCACCGCGGCGCTGAATGCCTTGATGCCAGGGAGGAATCCGGTGGTGTGGATCACGCTGCGGAACAAGATCCCCCACAAGATGCCGGCCATCCCCGCCATGGCCCCGCCCAGCGCAAACACCTTCACGATGGTGCGGTTCACGTCGATTCCCATCAGCGCGGCGATCTCGGCGTCCTCGGCCACGGCCCGCATGGCCTTACCGCTCTTTGTGCGTTCCACGAAGTAGTGCAGGCAGATCATCGATGCCGCCGCTACCAAGATCACCAGAATCTTGGCTCCCTCGATATCGAAGAACGTGTGCTTGGTCCTTATCCAGTCGGGCACGTCTGGGTAGGCCTTGGCCGCGGGCCCGAGCAGCACTACCGACGCGTTCTGCAAGAAGAAGGACACCCCTATCGAAGTGATCAGCGGTATCAGCCGGGGCGATCCCCGCAGAGGCCGGTAGGCCACCCGCTCCATGATGACCGCGGTCAAAGAGCACACCAGGATCGACACCACCATGATGAACACCAGCGAGCCCACGAAGTTGCTCTCCCACAGTCCGGCGTCGGCCAGCTTGTTGGAGGTGATCATGCCGGTCATGGCCCCCACCATGAACACCTCGCCGTGGGCGAAGTTGATGAATCCGAGCACCCCGTAGACCATGGAGTAGCCCAGGGCGATCAACCCGTACATGGCGCCCTGGGTGACCCCAGAAATGATCAGCCCTTGGAATTGGGCGCCAGTAAGGCCAGTGGCGTCGGGATTGGCCCACTGGGCGAAGGGATTGTCGGTGTTGATTTCCTGGGCGATGAAGGCCAGCAGGCCCAACCCGATAACGGTGAGCGCCGCCACCCTCATAATGGTGAGGAACCAGTCGACGCCGGTGCGGGGCGCCCTACGGGAAAGTGCCCTTCGGCTCATAGGACAGCTCCTGATCGACTAGTCAGCACGCAACTATGTGCAGCCTACGAGACCGGGCCAACGGGGATTGTGACCCGGCCCGCAAGCAGCCATTTCAAATAGTTGCGTCTCTAGGGCCCTATGGCTCGTAGGAGTAGACCACGTTGCTGATGCTCGTCTCGGCGTTTTCTTCTCCGCCGAGATTCTCCACCACGGTGATCTTGGAAGAGCCGCAGTCGCCGAAGTTGTCGCAGTTGATCGTGCCGATAAGGCCCTGGAATCCCTGCACGCTGTTCAGGTAGTCGCGGATCCCCTGACGGTCGATCATCAGCGTGCCGCCATCAACCCACGAGGCGGCTTTGACGGCGTCGAGCAGCAGAACGGTGGCGTCGTAGCCGTGGGCCCAGAACGGCGCCGCCGGGGCCTCGCCGTAGCGGTTCTCGTACTCGGCCAGGAAGTCGACTGCGCTCATGCCGGTGCTCGCATTGACGTTCTCGCCAAAGCGCTGGTCCGGACCGGAGAAGTACATTCCCGCGGTCTGCGGCAGCGCCAGGTAGTTGGTGTTCAACAAGCCGTCGGCGGCCAGCAGCACCGTGTTCTCCAGCCCGGATACGCCCGGTGCCTGATCGGCGATGAAGTCCCCGGCGGGCTGGAAGATCGGGAAGAACAGCGCCCCCGGGCTGCCTGTCGCGATCTCGGTCAGCACCGGCACCATGTCGGTGTCGTCCTTGTTGACCGCGGAGAAGCCCGTCATCGTTCCGCCCTCAGACTCGAAGGCGTCGGCGAACGCCTGAGCCAGGCCCTGCGTGTAGGGATCGCCGTCGTGGATGGCCGCTGCTTCGCTGATCCCCAACTCGGAGAACACGAACTTGGCCATGGCTGCGCCCTGGTACAGGTCGTTGTGGGCCGTGCGGTAGTAGCCGACGCTGTAGTTCTCCCCGGCATTTCCGGCCAGGTCTGAAGTCAACGCCGGTGAGGTGTTGCCGCCGGAGATTAGGACCATTCCGGCGTTGGTGATCAGCGGCGCCGCGGCCACCGCCGCACCGGAGCACGACGTTCCGATCACGCCGACAACGTCCTCGTCGGCCACGATGGTCTGGGCCGCAGCCTGACCGCCGTCATTGGAGCACAGGTCGTCGAGGCTTGTGCCGGTGTCCACGTCAAAGCCGTGAATCGGGCCGTAGTCCTCGACCGCGATCTGCGTGGCCCGATCAATCGGCAGGCCGAAGAAGGCCACATCGCCGGTGATGGCCTCCAGCGAGCGGATCTGGATGGCGTCGCCGTCTTCCACTTCGACAATGCCGAGCGAGCCATCGCCCATGGCAGTGCCCCGGTCGCCGATGTCGTCGCCGTCGTCGTTGCCGCAGCTCACTGCCAGCAGCGAAAGCGCAGCCAGCAATGCAATGGCAAGCGATGCGGAGCGCCGCTTCCCGCGAAATGATCCTAGAATTCCAGATTGATCCATAAGGGGCTCTCCTCTGACACGTCTGTGTATCTTCGGCCAATAGCGTAGCGCCATAAATCAAAGCAACGACAGGGGCAAAAGCAGGGTTTTTGGAAGCCCAGCCCGCTTTGGCGCTCTATTTGGCCACCAGATTGGGGCCGATATCGTCGAAGCGCCGCCGGCCGACCAGTGCCAGCGTGCGGTCGATGTCGGTGCGGTAGATGTCGAGCATCCGAGCCACCCCGGCCTCGCCGTCAACGGCCAGGCCCCAAAACCAGCTTCGCCCGCCCATTGCCGCCTGCGCTCCCAGGGCTCGAGCTTTCACCACATCGGCACCCCGCTGGCAACCGCCGTCAACCAGCACCTCGGCTTGGTCGCCTACTGCCTCGGCTATCCGGGGGAGCATTTCGAAGGTTCCCGGCACCGAATCGAGTTGGCGTCCGCCGTGGTTCGACACGATCACCCCGTCGGCCCCCCAACGCACGGCGGCCTCGGCATCGGCCACGGTGATCACTCCTTTGACCAGCAGCGGTCCGTCCCATTCCCGCCGCAGCCACGCCACGTCATCCCAGGTTCGGGAAGGGTCGGCCAACTCTCGGTCGACATAGGCGCCGATGGCGCTGGCGTCGTCGCCTATGCCCATCTCTACCAGGCTGCCGAAGGTGATGTCGGGGCCGGTCACCAACTGGCGCAGCCACCGCAGACGCCGGGCGGTGTCCAGCGCGCTGTTCAACCGGATGCGGGGAGGAAGCGACATGCCATTGCGAAGGTCGCGCTCCCGCTTGCCCACCACCGGCACGTCCACGGTCAGCACCAGCGCCTCATAGCCAGCGTCTCGAGCCCGGTCTACCAGGGAGCGAACTACCTCAGGGCTCTTCCACAGATAGAGCTGGAACCACCGTCGGCCCTCAGGGGCCGCGGCCGCGATGTCTTCCAGCGAGTAGCCCGACCCGGTGCTCACCGCGAACACGGTGCCCGCCGCGGCGGCGGCTCGGGCCGCGGCGAGTTCGCCCTCTCGATGTACCAGCGTGGCCAGCCCGGCAGGGGCCAGCAGGAACGGTAGCGAAACCGGTTGGCCCAACACCGTGGTGGACACCTCCCGGTCGGCCACGTCCACCAGATAGCTCGGGGCTAGCTCCACTGCATCGATGGCGGTCCGATTGGCCGCTATGGACAACTCGCCCTCAGCGCCGCCCTCCACGAAGTCGAACACCATCTTGGGGAGCCGCCGTCGAGCCGCCTCTCGTAGGTCGGCGTAGGTGTGCCAGCGGTTGGCCCCCTTGGGGGCTCGGGCCAGCATCCCGGGCAGTCTGCGCAGTTTCATCGTCTTGTCATCCCCCTGGCATGGCCGCGGTCAAAAGCCGGGTGACGGTCCGCAGCGTTGGCACTTCAAGCCCGTGGCTATCGGCAATATCCACCAAGTCGGCGAAAACCGCCTGGACCTCGAACGGCCGCCCCCGGTCGATGCTCTGCAATATAGATACCCGTACCTGGGTCTCTCCGGCCGCCTCCATTCGCTGGCCCACGGCCTGGAGCCGCCGGTGGGCTTCCGTCCGGCTCTCTTGGGTGAGCGCCCGGATCTGGAACGGGCCGTGGCCGTCGATCATTCCCACTCCCTCTGCCTCTGCTATGGAAGCCCCTTCGCAGGCCAGGTCGTAGAAGACGTCCCGGGTCTCGGGCATGAGGAAGATGCGGTGGTACACCAGCCGGGTCAGCCCCACCACACCCATGGCCGCGGCGGCCAGTACCCCCTTAGACCACAGTGCGGGGGCGATGTCGTCTTGGACCTCTAGCTTGCGCTCCGGCAGGGCCGCGGCAATGGCCGCCGCGGTTCCCGGCGCCGTGGTGGATAGGTCGCCCAGCAAGGTGGGGCCGTCAAATGAGTGGGAGGCGTGGCCGGGCTGGCCCAGCGTGCCGCCCACCAGCGACACGCAGCCCACCGCAGCAGAACCGAACCGGTCCACCATTGGCTCGGCTTGGCGCACCCCGTTTTGAACCGAGAAGGCGGCTCGGGCCGTTCCCCGGTAGCTGCCCAGCAGATCGGCGTTGTCGAACGCCTTGCTGGCCAGCAAGACAATGTCGCAGTCTCCGGCTTCGGCGGGGTCGGTTATGGCCCGCACCGCCACGGGGGGCTGATCGTCAATGTGCAGTCCAGCCCGGTTGACCGCATCGGCGTGGACCGGACGGGCCACCAGGGTCACCTCGGCGCCGGCCTGCGCGAACCATGCCCCGTACACCGATCCCAGCGCTCCGGCGCCGAGCACTACGACCGTCGTCATTGATTCAGGGCTTGGGGTTGTAGGCAATCAAGCAGGGCGTGGGTTTCACAATGGCGCTGTCCCATTGATGCCGTACTCTAGGGGCCATGAGCACTTCTGAAGCTGTCGGCGGCGGGTCTGAGGAGATCGTGAATGACATCGTGCTGGCTTGTCGGGCCTTGACCGTTCGGGGGTGCGACACCGGCATTGGCGGCCATGTGAGCGTTAGGGCCACCGGGGAGGACGCCTTCTGGATCAACGCCTTCGACCGGACCCTGGGCGAAGTCACCGCCGACGATGTTATGAAGCTCGACTACGAGGGCAACCTGCTGGAGGGCAACCGTGAGGTGAGCCTGGGGTTCGAGTTCCACGCCGGGGTGTACCAGAACCGCAGCGATGTGAATGCCATCGTCCACAGCCACGGCCGGTGGATTACTGCGCTGGCCTCGCTGGCCCGCACGCTGAAGATGCGCCACAACCTGTGCTGCATCTTCCACGACGACCAAGTGCTCAGCCCCGACGACCGCTTTGAGTCCATCGGCCCGGCCATCGAGACCAACCACACCGTGATCATCCCCTGGCACGGGGCCATCACCGTTGGGGCCAGCCTGGCCCGGGCCGCCGCCCTCCACGCCACCCTGGAAGACCAAGCCCAGCTCGACGTGACGCTCGAACCCACCGACGCCCCCGAGATCTCCGAGCACCTTCGGCTGGGGTTGAAGAAGCTGGTGGACGACCAGGCCGGCTACCTGGAGCAGACCTGGACCCTCATGCGCCGCCAAGGCCAGCGCCACCTGCTGGCCCACCCCACCGGCTAGGCCAAATCCCCCATAGAGGCCAGTTCGTAGGGCTGGCCTGCCAGCCACTGCTTCCAGCTGTCAGTGCTGAACAGCTCGTACTCGTCAGTGCGAACATGGAAGGCGTCGGGCTCGATCACCTCGATCTCGGCCCCGCCGGGGGCATTTGGGTGGAAGGCGCAGAACACCAAATCGGCGTCGAGCCTGCCGAGCGTTCCCTCGTAGTCAGCCGGCTGGTGCGGCAGCCGGGAGAAATCGGTCTCCAGCACCACGTCGAACACCGGCATTCCCGCGGCCCGTGCGGTGATGGCCGCCGCGTTGATAGCCTCGTCGGCCGCTTGGGCCTCAGCAGAGCCAGCCACATGGCGATTGGGGCCGTAGTCGGCCAGCGAGTTCGTGATGAGCACGGGCACCCCGTAGTCGATACCCACTGCCACATAGCGATCGCACCACTCCGGGGCCAGCGCCGAACCCATGTGGGCGTCGAGGTGGGTCACGTTGATCCCCGCGGCCAGTGCCCGATCGATCTGCGCCCGCCACTCCTGCTCCACGGCGTCGGGATTGGCGTTGCGTCGCACTTCAGCCACGGTGTGCCACAGATAGCCGTGCTCATCCAATAGTCCTGACGACGGACCGGCCGAGCTCACCGGTCCCCAGCGATAGTGGGCCTTCTCGGCGTTGAGCGTGAGATGGATGCCGCAGTCGAGGGTGTCGTCGTTGGCTGCCATTTCGGCAATCTCACTGAACCAAGGGCACGGCACCATCACCGAGCCCGACGTGATGGTGCCGAAGTGCGACAGCTCCACGTAGGCCCGGTTCGCCCCGTGGCACATCCCCACATCGTCGGCGTGGATCACCAGTCGAGTCACTGTTTCGAAACTAGTCCGCTTACCATCTTGTCGTGGCTCTCAGTCATTTCCCGCCCACCGCCCACCCAGCCGAGGTAAGCGACCACCTGCGCCGCTTCGGCTACGCCATCGTCGACGACGCGGCCGATGCGGCGACCATGGACCGCCTCGAAGCCGAGGCCATGCCCTTCATCGAAGCCTCCGATGCAGGGCGAGACGAGTACGACGGGCGCTACACCCGCCGCACCGGCGCCCTGGTGGCCCGCTGTCCCACTGCTCGGGAGCTTGTTATGCACTCGGTGGCCGTAGGCGTGGTCAGCGAATTCCTCAGCCATGTCAGCGCGGTGCAACTCCACCTCACCCAGATCATCTCGGTGGAGCCGGGGGAGACCCGACAAAAGCTCCACCGCGACGAGATGGCCTTCGACTTCTTCCCCTTCGGGGCCGACTACCACGTGCAGTGCAACACAATGTGGGCGCTCACCGACTTCACTGCGGCCAACGGCGCCACCCACATCCTGGCCGGCACCTCGGGGATCGACGACGAACAATCCCTACGCATGCCCGACGCCCAGGCCGAGATGCGCCGGGGGAGCGTGCTGTTTTACGACGGCAAGGTGCTGCACGGTGCCGGGGCCAACGCCAGCGATGGCGTGCGCCGGGGGGTGAACATCACCTACGCCGTGGGCTGGGTACGCCAGGAGGAGAACCAATACCTGGCATGTCCCCCCGAGATCGCCCGCACCCTCGATGACAACTTGCTGAGAATGATGGGCTACACCCAGGGTGCCTTCGCCCTCGGCTACGTCGGCGACCAAACCGATCCGCTGGCCGCGCTGCGGGGCGGAACCGCCAAGGCCAAGACCATCGGCACGGTGGCCGAATTCAACGAGAATGCCCGCGAGTTTGTGACCGACATCGACGACCTGGGCGGCTGATACCGTGCCGCCATGGCATTGATCACCGACCCATTCCATGCCGGCATCGTCGTCGCCGATGTCGAGGAGGCTATGGCCGAAATATCCGCCGCTACCGGGGTGTCGTGGCACTCATTGCAGTCGCTCGACCTCGACTTGCTGGTTGAAGGCGAAGTGGTGTCCACCAGCGTGCGCTTCTCCTACACGGTCGAGGGCCCGCTACAGCTCGAGTTGGCCGACGGTCCCAAGGGGTCGTTCTGGGACGTCGACCTTTACGGGGGTCTCAACCACCTCGGCTATTGGACCGGCGATCTCCACGCCGACATCGAGACGCTGATGGCTGGGGGTTGCGAGCTGACCTACGGCGGGGCCAGTGCCGACGGCGGCATTGAGGGCTTCGCCTTTTTGGTTCCGCCCAGCACCGGCCAGAGGATCGAGCTCATCGACGTGGCCATGCGGCCTGCGTTCGACCGCTGGTTCGCGGGCGGTGAATTCGGCTGATGACTTTCCGGTGGCCTGGGCAATGACCACTACTCTTGGCAACGTGATCGCCCCCGCCGCGTTCGACCAGATTCCGGTGGTTGACCTCGGCCCGCTGTCGGGATCGCTCGAACAGCGGATGGAACTGGCCGAGGAGTTGTGCCGGATCTGCCATGAGGTGGGTTTCCTGCTAGTGGTGAACCACGGGGTGTCCGACAATCTGAGCGACAACATCTTCGCCATGCTGCGGAAGTTCTTCGCCTTCTCCGACGAGCAGAAGGCACTCATTGACAAGAGGCGCTCCCGCCATTTCCGGGGCTGGGAGCCGGTGGGCGCCGAGTACACCAACAACCGCCCCGACATCCGAGAGCAGATCGACTGGTGGACCGAGTGGCCCGCCAATCCCAAAGACATCGAGCCCTACTATCTGCGCCTGCTGGGCCCCAACCAGTGGCTGCCCGACGACCTCCTCCCCGGACACAGAGAACTCACCAATCAGTGGTTCGACGAGTTGGGGGGCTTGGCCAACCGTTTGATGGGTGCGATTTCACTGGGACTCGGACTGGCCGAGGATTACTTGGAGCAGTACTTCGGCACACAGACCATGTCGCTGGCCAAGTTCATCCACTATCCCCCTACCCCCGAGGGCGAGGCCGGGGTCAACCCCCACCACGACACCGGGTTCTTGACCGTGCTCGACCCTGGCCCCACCGCCGGGCTGCAAGTGCAGAATCAAGACGGGCAGTGGATCGACGTGCCCTCGGTGGAGGGGTCGTATGTGATCAACCTGGGGGAGACGCTCCAAGCCATGACCGGCAATTACCTGGTGGCCACCGCCCACCGGGTGATCACCACCGACGAGCGCTACTCAGCCGGCTATTTCCACGGCCCATCGCTCGACGTCTGCCTGTCTCTGCTGCCCCTGCACGAGCGCTTTGCCGCCGCGGTAGCCGCCAGCCCCCACCACAACAGCGCCGGATTCATGGCCAGCATCGCCGAGACCACCGCCGGTGTGGCCGAGATGTCCAGCACCTATCGCCCCTCCACCTACGGCGAGCAACTCTGGAACTACTTCTCCCGCAGCTACCCCGAAAACGTCGCCGCCCACTACTAGTGGTGTGTCTGTGAATTGGTTGAGGGGTGTTAGTGTTGTGGTGTGAGTTTGCCTGCGGCTGCGTTGGAGGTGTCGCGCTCAGAGCGTGCTGAGTTGGAGCAGATGGCGGCGTCGTGTGCTCTTGAGTTCCGGGTGGTGCGCCAGGCGGGGGTTTTGCTGATGGCTGCTGATGGGGTGGCCAATGAGGAGATCGCCCGGCGTGCGGGTGTGCGGCCCAACACGGTGCGGGCCCAGCGGCGCCGGTTCGAGCGGGAGGGTCTGGCGTCGGTGGGGGTGGTTGCCCCCGGTCGGGGCCGGCCGCGCTCGGTCGGCGGGGATGCGGTGGCGGCGATCGTGGCCGACACGCTTTATGAGGCGCCCGACGACGGGTCTGCGTGCTGGTCGACGCGCCAGATGGCGGCGCGCCACGGCGTCGGCAAGGACATGGTGGCGCGCATCTGGCGGGAGCGGGGGCTCAAGCCGTGGCGGGCGGACGTGTTCAAACTGTCCGCCGACCCGCGGTTCGAGGAGAAGCTGGTGGACGTGGTGGGCCTTTACGCGAACCCTCCCGAGCGGGCCGCGGTATTCAGCTTCGACGAGAAGACGCAGGTCCAGGCGCTGGACCGCACCCAGCCGTCGCTGCCGGTCAAGCCCGGGCGGGCCCGCACGATGACCCACGACTACAAAAGGCACGGCACGCTGGACCTGTTCGCCGCCCTCAACGTCGCCACCGGCGAGGTGCTGCACCAGACCCGCCGCCGCCACACCGGCAAAGACGTGCTCGCGTTCTTCAAATGGATCGACCTGCACACCCCCCGGCACCTCGACGTGCACATCGTGTTGGACAACCTGTCGGCCCACAAGTCCCAACCCGTGCGCGACTGGCTATCGCACCCCAAAAGGGACCGATGGCACCTGCACTTCACCCCCACCAGCTCCTCGTGGCTCAACCTCATAGAGGGCTGGTTCTCCATACTCACCCGCAAAGCCCTCAAAAACAACAGCTTCAACTCCGTCCAAGACCTCGAAGAAACAATCGATACCTGGACAACACACTGGAACGAGAACCCACGACCCCTCAAATGGACCAAACCCGCCAACGACATCCTCGCCAAAACCCGCCGAGCACAAACCGCCCTCAACCACTCAACCAAATCCGCGACACACCACTAGCTCCCGGCGGCAGTTCAAATAGCTGTAGCTATAGCCACTGGCTATGGCTATATTTGAGTTTGAAGTATCGGAGGCTGTGGCATGCCAGCAAACCAGCGCGCAATTCCCGCCGGAGAGTTCAAGAATCGATGTCTTGCATTGATGGACGAGGTAAACGAGACCGGCGAAGAGATAGTGATCACCAAGCATGGCAAGCCGGTGTCGCGATTGGTACCGGCGGAAGAGCGGAAACCACTGTTCGGGATGTTCAAAGATCAGATCAAGATCACCGGCGACATCATGTCTCCCGCTGTCCCTGCCGAGGAGTGGGAGGCCATAAGCAATCCCGACCGACTACTGAATCCTGATCTCCCACCCAACCGGTGATTCTCCTCGATACCCACACCCTGTTGTGGTCGACGACAGACTCCCGTCTCCTCGGCCAACGATGCCACGCCACGCTTGAATCAGCATGGGAGGAAGGTTCTGTTGCCGTTTCGTCGTTTGTGTTCTGGGAGCTTGCCTTCTTGCAGTCGAAAGGGAGACTGGAAGTGGCTCAGCCTCCACGACAAATCAGGGACAAGCTGTTGGCCAACGGCCTGAGCATCATCCCGGTGGATGATGAGATCGCCATTCGCTCGGTAGAACTCGGTGCAGAGGGTTTTCATTCCGATCCCGCTGATCGCATCATCACCGCGACCGCGATCCTCGGTGGATACCAACTGGCTACCGCTGACCGCGCCATCACCAACTGGGCCGACCGGACCAGGCTTGTCTCGATTCTCGACCCCAAGACCTGAAACCACGCACCGTCGGGCTTCGCAAAGGGTACGGCCCGGAGCGGGGTTGGGCTTCGCTCCGGGCCGTTGGGGGGTGGGTGGTGGTCGGGACCGGCGTCGATCCGGTGACCTTCCGCTTTTCAGGCGGACGCTCTGCCAACTGAGCTACCCGACCGTGTTCTGTTGTGCGGTCCCGACGGGATTTGAACCCGCGACCTCCGGCTTGACAGGCCGGCGTGCACTCCAAACTGCACCACGGGACCATGACCTTTGCACCCCCACGAGCATCAGCGTGCGATGCCGGTCCACGCGCAAGCCGCGATTGGCGGGGGCTCACGTACTCTACCCGCGCGCTGGGCGGTCTGATCCATTTATATTTCCACGCATCGTCGGCTGCTGAGACGGATCGGGCGGCTTGCGACCAGCCTTTGACGATCCGGACCGCACCATCACGGAACTCCGCATCGAACTTTCTTCGCATTCGTGGCATGACTCTCCTTATAGAGCATGTCTCCACGAAAAAGAGGGAAACCTCAGGCTGGTTGCGCTCCTGGCTTTGTCTGACCACCGTCCCGGCGCTCGTCGGGGCTGTGCTGGCGGGGGGCGCGTCGGGGTTGGCCGCTCCCACAGCCAGCCTTGGCGCTCGTCGGGGCGGTGCTGGCGGGTTTGTGGGGGTGCTGTTGTAGCCTTGTGGGGTGGCTTTGGCCAGCGATCATCGTCTGCCGACTCTCGGCGACGCCCGCCGGGCTGCGGACGCGCTGCGGGAGGCTTTGGATCCTGGTGTGGTGCTGTTGTTCGGCTCGGTGGCCTGTGGCCGCCAACAGGCCGGGTCGGACTTGGATTTTGTTTTGGTGTTCGACGATCTCGGGGACTACGCGCAGCGCCGGGAGCTTGCGGTCCGGGCTGAAGAGGCCGTCGCGAAGGCCACTGGGATTGCCTCAGACGTGCGGGTTACCGACCGCCCGGAGTGGGAGGTCCGCACCAAGCGGTGCCAGTCCACGTTCGAGGCCCATATCGTCGCCCACGCCGTTACGCTGGCTTCTCGGCCCCCGTCATCGCCAATCAACTGGCAAAAGGAGATCGGCATGGCCCCGAGTGACGAGCAGCAGTCAGCCGACAGCCTCGACAACACCACCCACGCGCTCAACAGCCTTATTCCGCTCCTTCAGCCGTCTGGCCACGAGAGCGACGCGTTGTTGGCCGGCGACTTCGAATACGCCGAGGACTTGGAGCGCAGCCGGATGCTCAACGTCTGCGCCTATTCCCAGGTCGTGATGGAGACCTCCCTCAAAGCCCTGATCCACGCCCTCAAAGGACCCCATCCCGCCAATATCCACAGCATCGGCGGCCTCATCGACGCCGCCGCCTCCCAGCTCTCTGCACACGACGCGGTGCAGATCGAAGCCTGTTTGGGCCAGATCAGCCCCCAGGACGCCTCGGTGTGGCGCGAGACCAGCACCTATCCCGCCGACGCGCGCATCAAAGGAGACCCGCAAGCCGCCACCCCCGAATTCGCCGCCCACATGGCCGAAGCAGCCGCCCAGACGGCCCGCACCTGTATTTCCCTTATCACCCGGGAACTCGGCTACCAGCCCGCCGAAGCCCAACAAGTACTCACCAGATGCCACCACATCGACCAAGAACTCCCAGCCCCCGAAACCCCCACCCGAAACCGCGACCTCGACATCGGCCTCTAAACGGCCAACAAGCCAGCACATCCCCGCCGGGTTGACCGGTCGCATGAGGCAATTCCAAGGGCGGATAGGTGAGTCCAGGGCGGTTCAGGTTGCGGTGGGCTTCAGATATCGACAATCCGCGCCAGATACAGCGTGCCTGGTGCGTCTGGTCGTCCGGGGTCGCTGGCGTGGAAGAAGATAGCGGCTGTGGGAGTGCAGATCACCCGCAGCGTGCTGGTCTTGGAGAAAGGGACGACATCGCCGGGATCGATGGCACCGGTTGCCTCGAACATCGCCTCGTAGACCACTTGGGCGGTGCGGCTGTCTTTTCCGGCGTCTCAGTCATCGAGCACCTGGAGCCCGGCCCGTTTCCACTGGGCCATCGCTAGGCGGTGAACTCCTGTCGGCCCAGCTTCTCGTTGAAGTACTCGGCCAGCTCGGACTTGTCCTTGGCGTCGGCGTCGGCTGTGCCGTCGGCTATCCGCTTCGCCGTCTCGAGCTCGGCCTGCTGGATCTGCTTGATGACCCGCCGAGGGTGCTCCGCGGGCTCCAGCGCCGACAAGCCCTCTGCCTTTTGCTTCGGGGTGGCGGGGTGGCGGGCCCGCTGGAACAGCTGGCCCAAGTGCAGCCTCTCTGCGCCCATAGCAGCGGTTCCCTCCGGAGTCTGGTTGGCGATCACGAGTGTAAGCCGAACAGACGCGCCCGGTTCGCATCGCCGGCAAATCCGCTGGTGGTCCGACGAGACGGCCCAGGCCATGGCCGACGGCGACTGGGAACAAGTGCTGTTGGACCGGCCCCAAGGCGCACCTTGCCTCGGCACGTTCTGGGCGCAGCGCACCGTCGCTGATCGCAGAGCGCGAGCGGTCCCGCCTCATACACCTCTCTAACGCCGTCGACATAGAAATCGGCTTCTGACCGAACCCGAAGAACGCCCTGCCACCCCCGCTGCCGCGTCCGGTGGGCGAGCGTCTGTTTCGGCTGCCCCGTGCGGTGCTATTGGCGGGCGGTGAACTCGTCTGAGAGGCGGTCGAGCGCCTCCCCGATGACCGCGAGGTTGTAGCTCGCGGCGTCTCTGACGACCCAGTCGCCGTCGTATGCGGACCGGCCCTGGGCCGCTATCTCGGCGAGCCGGCCACAAGCCCCGAGGACGTCGTGTATCCGCTCGTCGTCCCTTCGGGTCACAGCGGGATGGCGTCGTCGAGCATCCCGCGGCAACTCTCTCGCACACATGAACGGGGAACAACGTCGACTCGGGCCCCCAGAAGGTCTTCGAGGTCCGCCTCCAAGCCGCCGATGTCGAACAAGGTGACGCCTTTTTCGA
This sequence comes from Acidimicrobiales bacterium, assembly GCA_965208505.1. Lineage (GTDB taxonomy): Bacteria > Actinomycetota > Acidimicrobiia > Acidimicrobiales > Bin134 > Poriferisocius. The sequence continues at coordinate 2,643,455 of OZ242339.1, read as the reverse complement.
AGTCCACCAAAAAGTCGTAGTCGCTGTTGGGGGAGTCTTCGCCGCGGGCCACCGACCCCACCAGCGCTATGGCGCGGGCATGGTTGCGCTCGGCTGCGGCCCGGATCGCGGCCCCGTACTTCACCAACACGTCGTCGCGGCGACTCACGCCCATCATGGTAACCCGCCCTGGTGCCAGCCAGCGCTCCCGAAAACGAGGCAGAGCCCCGCCCCAGGCCGAGACATCGCGGCCAGAGCCCAACCGGCCGCCGACCAGGAGGCCCTTCTCAACATCTACCGCTGCCAACTCGACATCGACACGCGGCCATTGGCCGGCCGCTGCGCCGACCAGCCCGACACCGCGCCGGCCCCCCAACCGCCAGAGCTGCGTTCACCCCGGGTCTGACAGACCCGGCTTCCGCGGTTCAATTCGAGCACGGTTTGGGGGGTCGCTGGGACTGTTAGGAATTTTGTGTATCGGGTGTGATCTGAGGGTTCGCGGCCGGGTGCTGTGGGCCGGGAAGGATCATGTCTGTGACTGATCAGGATATGCCGGCGGTGCCGGCGGACGAGGCTGCCGGTGAGGCGGCGATGCAGGACTGGGCTGAGCTGTTGGTGGAGCGTGCCCGCGCCGAGGGCGTGGAGCTGACCGGCGACGGCGGGCTGTTGACGGGGCTGGTCCGCCAGGTCCTCCAGACGGGGTTGGAGGCCGGGATGGCGGACCATTTGGGCTATGAGCGCCACGATCCTGCCGGGCGCGGGACTCCGAACTCGCGCAATGGCTCTTCGCCCAAACGGGTCACCACCGAGATCGGCCAGATCGACCTGGCGGTGCCGCGCGACCGCGCCGGGACCTTCGAGCCCGTCACGGTGCCCAAGCACCAGCGCCGCTTGGACGGCCTGTCGGGCAACGTGATCTCGCTGTACGCCACCGGGCTCACCACCGGCGAGATCCAGGCGCACCTCGAAGAGATCTACGACACCTCGGTGAGCCGGGAGACGATCTCCAAGATCACCGACGAGATCGTCGCCGACATGGCTGTGTGGCAGAACCGGCCCCTCGACGCGGTGTACCCGGTTTTGTTGATCGACGCGATAGTGGTCAAGGTCCGCGACTCCCAGGTCGCCAACCGGCCCGTCTATGTGGCAATCGGCGTGGATCTGGGCGGCGAGCGAGACGTCTTGGGCCTGTGGCTGGGCCCCGCCGGCGGCGACGGTGGCCAAGCAGTGGGCAGCAATGCTGGGCGAGCTCCGCAACCGGGGCCTGGCCGACGCTTTGATCGTGTGCTGCGACGGGCTGAGGGGCCTGCCCGAGTCGATCCGCGCCACCTGGCCCGACGCCACAGTGCAGACCTGCGTGGTGCACATGGCGCCAACAGCCTCAGATACGCCTCCAAGACCCACTGGGGCCAGATAACCAAGTCCATGCGGGCCATCTACACCGCCCCCACCGCAGGGGCCGCCGAGGCGCTCTTCGAGGCGTTCGCCGAAGACTGGGAGGACACCTACCCGGCCATGATCCGGTCCTGGCGACAGTCCTGGGACGAGTTCACACCGTTTTTGGAGTTCCCCGCAGAGCTGCGCCGGGTGGTCTACACCACCAACGCCGCAGACAGCCTCAACGCCCGGTTCCGAAGAGCGGTATGGCACCGAGGGCACTCACCGCAACGAGCAGGCCGCCATGAAAATCCTCTACCTTGTCGCCACCACCAAGCGCAAAAACCGCGACAACCTCACCGGCAAGACCAACGGCTGGAAAGCCATACTGAACACACTGACCGTCCACTACGGCGACAGGATCGCCGGCCACATCAAATGAAAACCATCACGGCCGCATACACAAAAAAACTGACAGACCCCCGGACTGGGTGGGTCTGATGGCTCGAGGACGTGTCCTCAGGTGAACTGATCGGAGGGTTCGACGATCTCGATGAACTGCCTCCAGCCTGGAACGAAGAAGCTACGACTGTCGACAGTTTCACAGCCGAACATTTCCCAAGCGAGGAACTGGCTGAGTAAGTCTCCACCGGCGCTCACTCATACGGACAGTGTCGTTAAGGAGTGCTCTTGGGCACGGTGATCCAACCTAGGGCGACGGCGTGGGACACGCCTTCGATAGTGCTGGCGACGCCGAATTCGCGCCACAGGTCGGCGAGGATGCGCTGGAGGTGGCGGTTGGAGTAGCCGAGGCGCTTGGCGAGGTCGGCGTGTTTCTCGCCGTTGGCGAAGCCTTGCAGGCAGGCGAGCTGCATCTCGTTGGGCGCTGACAACGAGTTGAACCGGCAGAACCGAGCAACTGCCGCCGCCGCAGCACGCAGCTCTTCTACCGCGTTGGGGTGCATCAGCTCAGCGAGCCTCTCGTAGTGGATCACTTCGGGCATTTGTCCGAAGCCGGGGAAATCGGACGGCATCTCCTGCTCCGCGCAGGCCGGGTCTTCGTTGATTGCGGCTGCTACCGCGCCCAGGTACTTGGCAGTATTCTCCCAATCGCTGGAGACCGATTCATCGGGCGAAACAGAGCCCATCAACCAGGCACAGCGCCCATAGGAGTCGGCCACCTGCCGCTGGAATAGAGTCGGCAGGGTCTCCTTCCATACCTTCTGAGCCTTGCGCTGGAACTCCACACCCCAGATGTCGGTGTGCTCACCGGGTCCGCAGCCCAATTCGTGGGCCTCTGCGATCCGGATTGCATATTGCTCGACCGGGACGACATGGCGCAGGACCACCTTGATCTGATCGTCGCCCATGTCCACGCCGCAAGCGTAGGCTTCTAAACCTTGCTACCACTTGCTCTGTCTTCTTCGTCTTCCCACGGTGGCGGCGCGATCCAGCCCTGCTGCACCGCCAGGGCGACTCCTTGGACCTGGTTGGCCACACCGAAGCACTCCCACATCTTCTCGATACGACGGTACATACCCCGCGTCGAGGTCTCGTTGCGCCTGGCGAGATCATCGATCGGCTCCTGGGCGGCCACCGCGAGCAGCCACTCCAATTCTCGGGCTGTGGGCACCACCTGTACATGCGACTCGCAGCAGCGGGCGACCCCTTGGCTGCATCTCCCAGCCGCTCAACCCCCTTGGAACTCAGCAACTCGGTGAAGAGCTCATACCGCAACACCGCCGGAGGCGCAGACCTGATCTCACCTACCCCCGTCTCAGGAGCAACCTCCGCCACATCCGGCATCTCCCGCATGGCCTCCGACGTTGAGCGCAGGAACTCAGCGACAATCCCCCAATCGGCTGCGACCCCCTCTTCGGGCACTTCGCCATCCATCAACCCCGCGCAATATGCGCTCGCATCGGCGACACCCCGCAAATACTCTGCGGGCAGCGTCTGCGAGTAGATCAAGCAGGCACGCCGCTGGAACCCTGTCCCCCAAGGCTTCCGAGACCTCCCGGGCCCATGCCCCAAACGGTGAGCCTCCCCAACGCACCCCGCGAAACGGGCAATTCTCACCGCAAACGAGCCGACCGAACCCCACTGCGCCCGGCCCAACCCCACCACCCCACCATAACAACCCCATTACACCCTGACCTCAACCGTGTCAAGTGTCAAAACGTGACAAACACTCGTCATGTTTTGACACTGTTTATGCTCCCATGCGAGCCCGGTTCTCGGTAACTTCAAGTGGAAGGCGCATTTGGTCGGAATCCTGCCAGCAGGGTTCCGCCGAACGGCCAGAACACAGGAGGAAGATATGAGAATCCGCCGCCTTTTTCGACAAGCCAGGGCAAAAGCCGTTGCCGTTGTCGCTGTTTGCCTGATTGCCGCGATGCTGACTCCCGCGGCTTTTGCGGATCCCGCTTTGGACGAAGCTCCCAGCTGCGGCAGCGTCGGTAGCGCAACCGGCGGCGCTGGCGGCGGTTCCGCCCCAACAGGGCCGCTCGACGACAGCGCTGGTCCAACGAATGGAGCTGTGGGACAGGTCGAAGGGAACACAGCCGACGATGACTCTGCCCTGGAAATCTTGGACGAGCACACAGAGCTGCTGGACCAGTCCGACAGCGACGCTCCGGCCATCGTTGAGGGCAGGCTGGAATCCGACTGCGGCGTGGCATTTGTTCTCGAAGGCACCCACAAACAAGTCGGCGCCGTCGGGATGACCGGCCTCCAGATCAACGAGAACTCCCGCTGGCTCGTGCAAGGCCTCGAAGGGAGCCGGGGATACAGGATGATGGCCGTCCTCGAGAACGCCCAAGCACCGAAGTCCTACACCGTGAAACTCCAACTCGACCAGAACAACTCAGCAGTTGCCCTGGACGACGGCGGCGCCGTGTTCGTCAACGACAACAACCTCGTGATCGGCTCAATACTCGCCCCCTGGGCCCTAGACGCCAACGGGCAAGCAGTGCCGATCACCCAGACAGTCGCCAAAACCGCAATCACAATCACAGTGGACACCAGCAGCGTGACCGCCTGGCCCGTCATCGCCGACCCCACCTACCACACCTTCAGATGCCACTCGCAGCACCACGTCACCACCACAGGCACCGCTAGCCAATACCTCAACGGCCAAAAATGCCCCAGATACGCCGATATCATCGCCCGCGGCTACTACCCCAAATGGATAGAACACTTCGACCGCTGGAGAGTCGGCAAAGCCAACGGCGACTGCACCGGGATTCCAGAACGCTTGGATACCTGGGATCCCCAAGACATTATTGACATCCTAATCACCTTGGGGCTCGCTCGGACATACCCCTTGGCCTTCGGAGTCATCTACGACTTCCACCAAGCCTGCCAGGCCCACGACTACTGCTATGACCTTGGGCATTCAGATAGACTAAATTATAGCAATGTGAGTAAGTCTGCTTGCGACAATATAATGCACGGGGATATGAAATATGACTGCACTAAGCGTCGGTTCCATGTCAGACCTCTATGCAAGTTCATCGCTGGAGGAGCATTTGCGGCTGTTAGAACTGTGGGAAGCTTTTAGGGTCTATTTTGCCTCGAATTTATCGATTTCTTGAAGCATATGGGTCAGTAGAGACCAAGCTCATTGTACTATACTTTAGTGCGCTACTCGGTGCTTCAATTGCTGAATTCAGAGTGTGCCAAGTTGGTCTTTGGGGCTGCGAACCCCTTAGGGGAGCATGGATAGTTCAAGGTGGGACTGCTCCCATGCTGTTGATATTGGTATTCACTCCAATGAGCAGAAGGCGCCTTGCAATCGTTAGTACAATTGTTGGTGCCGGGTTGCTAATGCTAGGTATCAGGTCTGCACACTCTGAGGGGTCGCTTACTTGGGCTGTACATCACATTATATTATGGTTGGCTGGAACTGCTGGTGCAGTGGCAATTTGGAGCTTATCTTTTATTTCCCAAGATCGAGTCGTGCCTCCTCCTCCACTATCAAATCCTCCAGAACCAAACGTTCAAGAGATAAGTTCGCTACTACTTTCGCTAAAGACAAAAATACTATACCTTTTTTCTGGGGCAATATCAGGAGGCATAATAGGTCAAAGTCTCATATATGGCTCTGTGAATGACAGGTCTACGTTTGACTATGACACGATCACGCTTTCAGATACACCACTTCTATTGATACTTATTGTTGGGTTCACCACAACACCGATAATTATTATTCTGTCACAACTGATAATGACAAGGACACTAGCTATTTCTTGCAGTATTATGGTCGGTCTTCTAGTGCTGAGTATCAGTGTAATCTATGGACAGTATGAATCATGGTACGGACACTATAGGCTTGCATATTATAGCCTGTGGGTTACAGGCATGCTTACAGCTTTTACCTCGGTTAAGTTGCAAAAGAAATTTTCATCCTCATCAGAATCTTCCTAGCCCTGATTGTTCGTGGGGGTGTGGTGTTTGGGGGGTGCGTGTCCGCGGAAAAGCCCCTCTGGTGTGAGACGATGTGTGTTGTTAGGCACGTTTCGGTTCCACAGAGAGGGGCATCTCCGAGACGCAACACACGGTTGAGGGATCGGTGGGGGCGGGCAATTGGTGGTGATCCTTTGTGCGGGATGCTGAGGGCTACGGGTTCTGTCGCTTTGGTTGTTCTGGGAATTCCGGCTTGTGCTGCTAACGGTGACATCGGAACGGTGCCGCCGCGTGCAGCCGCCTCCGATTCAGGTGCGGAGGCGGCTGCTCAACCGCTTTCGGCTGGTACTGCCCCGCCTGGGTCCGCAGCCACCGAGCATGTTGGCAGAGTTCCCACTGCCGACGTTGCCACCCCAGTCTCGAATCTGCCCGAAGGCGATGTGTCCGCGAGTTCCTTTACCACCATTTCGACGGGCGATACCCACGCATGCGCTATCAGGGGCAACGGCTCAGCGGCGTGCTGGGGAGGCAACGACTTTGGCCAGATGGACGTTCCTCGCAATGCCTACACCGATATTTCAGCCGCCAGCTACTACTCGTGTGCGATCACAGCGGGAGGTGCGGCGACTTGTTGGGGCGCGAGCGCTTCCATTGAATCCTCGCAGATGCTCTTGGAGCGCTTCGGCTTGGGCGATTTGGTGGATGCACCTTTTGGTGCTTTCACCTTTGTGTCGTCGGGCTCAGGGCATTCGTGCGCCCTCGCCGCCGACGGAGCTGTGGCCTGCTGGGGCGACACTAGCGGCGGCACCGCCGATGCCCCCACAGGCGTATTCGCTGTCGTGTCAGCTGGCAGCCTCCATTCGTGCACCCTCGCTGGCGATGGAACTGTGGCCTGCTGGGGCATTAATGATCGCGGCCAGCTCGACGCGCCCGACGGCGTCTACACCTCCATCGCTGCCGGCAGCTCGCACTCATGCGCCATCGAGTCCGACGGTGCTGTCACCTGCTGGAACTGGACCACCAATCTTCCCCAAGGCGTCAAATGGTTCCGCTGACCGGACACACTTCCCGCCCTCTGCGTCTGCCCTGTGATCGAAGACCAGCCAACTGCGCCACATGCGTGTCATTGTGTGGGTAGCAGCACCGGCGAGGATGGCCCTACGCTACGTGCCCCGCCTGTTGAGCAGTGGCCTTCTAGGTGAGGGCGCTCAGAGGTGTTGGGGAGTCCTCGGCTTGTCCCCAGTGTCGGGCTACGACGTTGAGGCCATCATGGCGGGCAACCGGATCGCCATGATGGTACCTGGCGGGAACCTCCACCTATCCGAACCGGCTGAGCGGCCCAAAGCCAACCGCTCCCAAGGCCACCATCTCACCCTTGGACCAGACGCCCAGAATACGATGCGGACTGTTACGGGCCAGCTCGAGCATGAAAGGGCGAAGGCCTCGAGTGTCCGTTGAGAGGGTGTCCGAAGGATCAGAAGTAACCCAACACCGGCAAGGTGTTCGCCGAGGCGCTGAGGTTTTCCAATGTGGCAACGACCCTGTCGGATGTGAGGTAGGGCTGGAGGCTAGCTAGGGCTGTTCGGAGCACGGGATGATTCTTCTTGCCGGTGTCGTTTTTCGTCTACAGGCCGATGCCGTCTGGTCGGGCGAGTGCGGCGATCTTTGTCGGCGCGGCGATGGCGATGTCGATGAGTTGTTGGAGGTCGAGGTCGGCGGCGATGGCGATGTGGTGGGCTGCGAGCACGGCTGCTGCAGGTTCGCCGGCGGTTCGCCGCACAGCGGTGCGGGCGGCTCTGGCGAGTTCGCTGTAGGAGCGGGTGCGGTCGAGTTGGGTGATGCTTGCAATGGCGGACCAGGGGTGGGGCGGGGTTTGTTTGACGGCTCGGCGCAGCTCGTCGGGTTCGAGGTCGGCGGGGTCTTTGCCGTCGGGGAGTTGCACGGTGCGGGTGTGGATGCCTTGGCGGTGGGCGAGGTCGGCGATGGTGCGGGCGGCTTTTGTGCCGGCGGCGTCGGCGTCGAGGGCGATGGTGAGCAGGCCGGGCTGGCCGCATTGGGTGTGGAGGGTGTGGAGGTGGTCTGCGCCGAGGGCGGTGCCGCAGGCGGCGACGGTGTTGGCGATGCCGGCTTGGTGGGCGGCGATGACGTCGGTGTAGCCCTCGACGACGACGGCTTCGCCGGTCGCGGCGATGGAGGGGGCGGCCCGGTCGATGCCGTAGAGCGCTTCGGACTTGTTGTAGAGGCGGGTGTTGGGGGTGTTGAGGTATTTGGGGCCGTCGTCTGTGAGGGTTCTCCCGGCGAGCGCGATGGGGGTGCCGTGGGCGTCGCGGATGGGGAACACGACCCGGCCCCGCAGGAAGTCCCAGGTTCGGCCGCGTGTGCGGCCCAGCACGCCTGCTGCGATCCTGGCTTGCGCGTCGATGCCGGTTTGGGCGAGGTGGCCGGTGAGGGCCTGCCATTGGTCCGGGGCCCAGCCGAGCTGCCATTGGGCCCAGAGGTCTTCTGTGATGCCCCGGCCGATGAGGTAGGCGCGGGCCTCAGCAGCGTCGGGGCTGTTGACGAGCTGTTGGTTGTACCAGCTGTGGACCCACAGGGTGATTTCCTGTCGGGCTTGATTCACCCTGGGTTTTGCGCAGGCTGGTTGTTGTGGTTTTCTGTGTTGTGGTGGTCGGTTCTGGTCGCAGCGTAGGCGGTTTCGAATCGGTCGGGCGAGAGGTCGCCGATCCTCCACTCTGTCCCACAATCTGTCCCACACTTTTTGTGGGATTGTGCGGCAAAAGCTAGGCACAGCATAACAGCCTGAAGTGACAGAAACCCTTGTTACGCTGGGGATTTAGGGCACACTTCGGAACACCCGGCAAGGGCGAAGAACCGTGATTTGTACCCCCAACGGGATTCGAACCCGTGTTACCGCCTTGAAAGGGCGGCGTCCTAGGCCGCTGGACGATGGGGGCTCTTGACCCGCGAAGGCCGATTTACGATAGCAGCCCTCGGGGACGGAATCGCATTGAAAAACCGATACCATGATCCCAACCCCGAAAGGAGCACGAGGTGGAGAACGAAGTCTGGCGTTGGCTTTGGACCTGCTCCGCGGTGGTTTTCTCGCTGGCCGAGGTGTTCACCGCCGGGTTCTTCCTGCTTCCCTTTGCCATTGGAGCGGCCGCCGCGGCGGTTTTGGCCTGGGTGGACGCTCACATCCTGTTGCAGTGGCTGGTCTTTTTTGTGGGCAGTGCAGTCAGCTTCGTCTACTTGCGCCGGTTCGTCCGTCGCCTCGACGACGATGAGCAGCCCCGGGTGGGGGCCAACCGGCTCATCGACGCCCACGGTAAGATCATCGAGCGGGTGGACGACGACGCGCAGACCGGCATGGTGCGCGTCGGGGGCGAGGAATGGCGGGCCTCGGCCACCGAACCCATCGAGGTCGACACAAGGGTCATGGTCACCGAGATCGACGGCACCCGCCTGGTGGTCGTCCCTGCTCCACAAGAACAGGCAACGGAGAACACAGAAAGCTAGGTAGCTGCCATGGAAGCAGTTGTAGCCCTATTCATCATCATCGCGCTGGTGCTCATCCTCATCGCCGCCCTGGGTATCCGGATCATCCGCCCCTATGAGAGGGGGCTCATCGAGATGCTGGGCCGCTACCAGCACACGGTGGACTCGGGCCTGAGGTGGATCCTCCCGTTCGTGCAGCGCATCAGCAAGGTCGACATGCGGGAGCGGGTCATCGACGTGCCTCCCCAAGAGGTCATCACCAAAGACAACGTGGTGGTCACCGTCGACGCGGTGATCTTCTTCGAGGCCACCGACCCGGTAAAGCTCAAGTACAACGTGGGCAATTTCCAGCTGGCGGTCACCAAGCTGGCCCAAACCAACCTGCGTAACGTGATCGGCGACCTCGATCTCGATGCCGCCCTCACCTCCCGGGAGCTGATCAACGGCAAGCTGCGCCAGATCCTCGACGACGCCACCGACAAGTGGGGGACCCGAGTGGTGCGAGTAGAGATCCAGCGCATCGAGCCGCCGCCCGACGTCACCGAGGCCATGCACCGCCAGATGAAGGCCGAGCGCGACCGCCGCGCCATCGTCACCGAGGCCGAGGGCGACAAGCGGTCGGCCATCTTGCGCTCCGAGGGTCTCAAGCAGAGCCAAATCCTCGAAGCCGAGGGCGAGGCCGAGGCCATCAAGCGGGTGGCCGACGCCGACCGCTATCAGAAGGAGACCGTGGCCCAAGGCGAGGCCAACGCCATCGAGTCGGTGTTCGGCGCCATCCACAACGGCGACCCCACCCCCGACCTCATTGCCATCCGCTATCTCGAAGCCCTCCAAGAGGTGGCCGACGGCCAGGCCACCAAAATCTTCCTGCCCCTCGACACCAGCGGCTTCACCAACGCGGTGGCCTCTTTGTCGGAGATCGCTCGAGCCGGCCAGGGCGAACCGGCCTCCCGACCAATGGAAGAAGGCGAATAGTCAGAGTTCGGAGGCCGATGCCTCCACCAAGTGCTCCAGCAGCCAGCCCAGGTACCAGTAGGCCGATCGAGCCACAGATTCGGGGTCGTCGCTATCCACGTCGTCATCCAATTCGTCGTCCTCGGTGACCTCAAGGCGAGTGCCCAGCACCAGCCGGAGGTCATTTACCGCACCCATCCACGCGGCCAACTGCTCTTGATCCAAGACCGTCGCCTCGGCCAAGTCGGCGACGGCGTCCAATCTAGCCAGCCGCTTCGACACCAGCTCGTCCCGCACCATCTCCCGGAACTCGGCCTCGGCCTCGGGATTGTCGGGCAGAGCAGTGGGGAACAACCGCGTCAGCACCTCGTCGCCCGGGTCTTCAGCCAGCAGCGACCGCAGATCGGGGACGATGGCGGCGATCAGCGCCCGCTCCTCATCCCGCAGATTCAGGCTGAATGTCCCGTCCCCATTGGGCTCCACCGGTCGCAGAGGCGCCATCAGATTCTCATCCTCAAGGTGCGCCTAGACACCGAGGGGGGCCGGTCAGATAGGGCAAACATCAGTCGTCGTGCTCCATGGTGGCCCACAGGCCGTGCTCGTGCAGGCGGAATACGTCCATCTCCGCCTTCTCCCTGGGGCCGTCCGACACCACCGCCCGTCCCTTGTAGTGGACGTCCAGCATGAGCTGCGTGGCCTTCTCCTTGCTGTAGCCGAACAGCTTCTGGAACACGAAGGTCACATACGACATCAAGTTGATGGGGTCATTCCACACGATCACCTTCCACGGCCGGTCGGGCCGCACGTCGGTGTCATCGAATGGCTGCATCACCTCCGACGGGGCAATCTCTACCGGGGCAGGGGGGGTCATGCCGGAACCGCCTGGGCGATTTCCGCCTCGGCCCGTACCAGGGGGCCTCTCACGTTGAGCCAGAAGAACACGGTGGCAATCCACAGTAGGGCGGCCCCCGCGATGTGAGCGCCCACCAGCAGAACAGGAACCCCGGTGAAGTACTGCACATACCCGATGAGCCCTTGGGCCAGGGCCACGCCCAGCACGGTGCGGCCCCATAACTGGGCTTGTTCAGGAGCGCCTCGCTGTCGCAGCCACCACACCGATGCCGCCAGCACAACCAGCAATGCCACCACCGTGGTCCCGTGGATCTGGGCCACATCCCGCACGGCAACGTCGATGCGCTCAGCATCCTCGTCGCCGCTGTGCGGCCCTGCGCCGGTGACAATGGTGCCGGTCACGATCACCACCGAGGTGAGCGCCACCAAGCCGCTTCCCAGCCAGTGGGGTCGGGGTCGGGGATGGCTTTGGCGCTCGTAGGCCTCTGAGGCCCGCCACAACAGCACCACCGCATTCCACAACAACACCATCGACAGCAAGAAGTGGCCGATCACCAGTACCGGGGGCAGTTCGTACAGCACAACCAGACCCCCCAAAACGATCTGGGCCAGCACGCCAGCGACCAATCCCCACGACAGCCACACCAAATCGGCTCGGCGCGGCTTGCGCCAATGAGAACCCAGCACGGCGGCGATGACGATGGCCGACACCAGCCCGGTTATGAGCCGGTTTATGAACTCGATCATGGCGTGGGTTTCCAGCGGGGCGACCAGCTGATCGTTATTGCACGCAGGCCAGTCGGGGCAGCCCAGCCCTGAGCCGGTGAGCCGCACCGCGCCGCCGCTGACGATGATCAATGCCAAAAGGGCCAGCGCCCAGACGGTGATCTTGCGATAGGCAGCGGGGGAAACCCGGGGTTGGACCACGCTCCGAATTGTACGGGTCGCCTATGACAGACCGTCATCGCGAACTGGTGATTTCGCAGTCCGAAGACAAGGTATCGGCACCCCTTCGATACCTTGGCCTGCTTGTAGCTGAAACCGTACTCTGGGCAGGTCATGGGTCTTACCCAACTGTCTCCTCGCAGCCGTATGCGCACGGTACGGGCATACGTAGCTCTCACCAAGCCCCGCATCATCGAGCTTCTGCTGGTGACCACGGTGCCCACCATGGTGGTGGCCGATCGGGGCATCCCCTCGGTATGGCTGATGGTGGCCACCGTTGTCGGCGGCACGCTGGCTGCCGGCGGGGCCAACGCCATCAACATGTACGTGGACCGCGACATCGACCGGCTCATGGAGCGCACCAAGAACCGCCCCCTGGTAACCGGGGAGATAGCCCCCGGTAGCGCGCTGGTGTTCGCCATAGTCCTGGAAGCACTGGCCTTCGCCTGGCTGTGGGGTTTCGTGAACCTCCTCAGCGCGGTGCTGGCGGTTTCGGCCACCGCGTTCTATGTGTTCGTCTACACGCTGTGGCTCAAGCGCACGTCCACCCGCAACATCGTCATCGGTGGGGCTGCCGGCGCCGTACCGGTCTTGGTGGGCTGGTCGGCGGTGACCAACAGCTTGGGTTGGGCGCCGCTGGTGCTGTTCGGCGTCATCTTCTACTGGACCCCGCCCCATTTCTGGGCTCTGGCCATCCGCTACCGGGATGACTACCGGGCGGCACACGTGCCCATGCTGCCGGCGGTGGCCAGCACCCGTACCACCGCGGTGCGAATGCTGGGCTATACCGCGGTTCTGTGGGGGCTGTCGGTACTGTTCAGCGCGGTGGGCAACATGGGACTGGTGTATTTGGTTAGCGCCGTGGTGTTGGGCGCCGTCTTCTTGTATTTCGCCATCGATGTGCTGCGCACCCAGGCAACTGCCTCGGCGATGCGCATGTTCTCCTATTCAATCACCTACATCACCCTGCTGTTCGCCGCTATGGCAGTCGACCAGGTGGTTCGCACCGGTGTTTGACGCAGATTTCCGCCGATCCCAGGTGCCCGTTGGGCAGAGTTGTCTGATGCGAGAAACGACATGGGCGATGTGTAAAGTTCCGACCCACACCCGCCTTCGTGGAGCACGATGACCCTCACAGAAACGAGGCCAGAAGCAGAAGCGGTCGCGGCAGGCGACGACGCGAGGCCGGCGACCCAGTCGTCGGCCCCCCAGTGGACCCCGCCCACCGGGTTGGCCCGGCTCCTGAGCACCGGCGACCACATCACGATCGGCCAGATGTACGTGGTCTTCTCGCTGCTCCTCTCAGGGGTGGCGCTGGCTCTCGGAGTATTGATCGGGATCGAGCAGGCCGACATCGACGGCGGCCTCGGCATCTTCAGCAACGCCAACGAGCTCTTCCAGGTTTTCGGCCTGTACCGGACCACGCTGATCCTGTGTGGGCTGGTGCCCTTGTTTTTGGGCTTGGCCACTGCGGTGGTTCCCCACCAGATCGGCGCCTCTTCGGTGGCCTTCCCCCGGGCGGCCGCGGCGGCGTTTTGGACCTGGCTCGTGGGGTCTATAGCCCATATCGCGGCCACCTTCTCCTACGGGGGCTTGGGCTCGGTCGAAGCCGGTGCAGCCCGCGAGCAGTCGGTGGAGCTGACCGTGCTGTCTTTGGGCATGATCGCACTGGGCCTTTTGGTCGGGTCCGGTGTGGTCTTCACCACGCTCATCACCCAGCGCCCGGCAGCAATGGACCTTCTTCAGATGCCCGCCTTCTCTTGGTCGATGCTGGTGGCCACCGGAGTGTGGCTGTTCTCCCTGCCCGTGCTGGTGGCCAACCTGGTCATCTCCTGGGTGGACATGCGGGGGGCCGACGCCCTGCGCTTCGGCGGCGGAGACGCCCCCTTGGAGTTGGTTGCCTGGGCCTTCGACGCACCCCAGGTCTATGCCTGGACGATTCCGCTCCTCGGCATCGTGGCCGAAGTCTTCATCGCCGCCCACCGCAGCAGCCCGAAACTGTTCGAACCCATGGCCTTCATCGTGGGTGCCTTCGGGCTGTTGTCCTTTGGCGCTTGGGCTCAGAGTTTTTTCGACAGCCCCGATCCGCTGGCCAATGACGCCCACATCGTGACCAACGAGGTGCTGTTTACCGCATTCGCCTTGGCCATCGCCCTGATGGTGGTGGCCTACGGCGGTTGGCTGGCGTTCAATGCCTATTCCGCCGGGCAACGCCCCCAGATCACCCCGAAGTTCGCCTTGGTCGTGGTCTCCGGTGCTCTTTTGACCGCGGCGGCGGTAACCGGCGTGCTGCGGGTAGCCGAACCCGCCCTGGGTGTGCTGCGGGAGGCCGATGGGGACATCTGGCGTGGTTTCTTCGACGCCATGGATGACTTGGAAACCTCCAGCCTGGTCACCGGGATGATGAATTTCGCGGTGTTGGGCGGGGTATTGGCCGCGGTGGCTGGCATCTTCCACTGGGCGCCACGCTTGCTGGGCCGCTCCCTCAATGCCCCGTTGGGCTTCTTGTCGGTGTTGCCGTTGGCCGGGGGCGCCATTCTCATCGGGGCCGCCGACGCCTTGGGCGGATTCTTCGACCAGCCGGCCCGTCCCTACGAGACCGGCGGCGTTGGAGACATCGACGCACTGGGCTTCGTCGAAGCCCTGAACGTGATCGGTCTGATCGGCTACATCGCCGTGCTGGGCGGTTTGGCGCTGGTGGCGCTGAACGTGGCCCGCAGCCTTTCCCTGCCCGCCGAGGCCGGGGCCGACGGAGAAGGGGAGGCCTGATGGCCGACATCCCCGTCGGGACGCCTCTTGCCGCTCCGCTGCCCCGCCAGCGCACCCTTTTGGTGGGCACCGTCTTCGGCACCGCCGCATCTCTGATGTACTTCGCCGCCCTGTTTGGGGTGTACCTGCGGGAGCGGTCTGACGCCCTCTCCGGTGGCGGTGACTGGATCCCGTCCGGTGCCGACATCCAACTGGCCCAGCCCACGGTGGCGGCGTGGACCATGATGATGTCGGTGGTCACCATGCAGTGGGCGGTGTACTCAATCGCCCGCGACGACCGCGCCCACGCCATATTGGCCACCACGCTGACCACACTGTTCGGGTTCTCCGTGGTCATCACCACCTCGTTCCAGTACACCCAGATGGGATTGGTGGCCGACGAGTCGATCGCGGCCACGTTGATCTACACCATCTCGGGGTCGCACCTGGCCATGATCGCCATCGGCCTGGTGTTTATTCTCCTTATGGTCTTCCGGGCGCTGGGCGGCCAGTACAGCAGCCGCCAGACCGACGGGTTTGTGGCCGCGGCCATCTATTGGTACGCCGTTGTATTCGTCTATGTCGTCATCTGGACGGCGATCTTCGTGCTGAAGTAGGCCGCTCGTGTTTGCGATTCCCATGAGACGACTCCACCGAAGCCAGGCGGGTTTCTAATGCTCACCCCCGGCTTCCGTTTGTTCTTTGGCTTCACCCTCGCCGCGGTGGCTGCGGCCGCTATCTACGGCGTGGCCAGCGGTAGCGGAGGAGACACCGAGTACTTCGCGGTGCTCAATGTGGAGACCTGGGTGGGCGTGCTCAGCCTGGGCTACAAGGGCGGCATCGGCGACCACGTCGGCTATGTGGTGCTGATGGGCTTCGCCGTGCTGTCGGCGTTGGTGGCCGTGTTCTTGGTGGCTTACCGCGACGCCGATGCCGAGTCGGTGGGCGAGTTGATGAACGACGGCCAGACCCCCGAGACCCAGGCCGACCTGGAGGCCAACTACTGGCCGGCGGTGGCCGCCTTTGGCGTGGGTGCGATGATCGTGGGGCTGGTAACCCACGCCACCATTTTTGTGATCGGGCTGGTGATCGTGGGGGCGGCGATATTCGAGTGGATGCTCACCGCATGGGCTGATCGAGCCACCGCCGACCCGGTGGTCAACCGCAACCTTCGCAACCGCATCATGCGCCCGATCGAGTATCCGGTGACCGCGGCGCTCGGCGTGGCGGTGCTGGTGCTGGCCCTGTCCCGGGTGCTGTTGACGGTCTCCGAGTTCAGCGCGGTGATCGTGGCCGGTGTGGTGTCCACCGGGATCTTCTTCATTGCGGTGGTGTTCGCAGTCGTTCCCAGGATCAGCCGGTCGGTGATCGCCGGCACGGTGGCGGTGATCTGCATCGGCGTTTTGGTGGCCGGGGTCATCACCGCGGCGATGGGGTCGCGCGACTTCCACCACGAGGCGCCGGCTTCCGAGCACGGAGAGGCCGAGTGATGGTCGCGATGTCACCCCGGGGCGGTGTCCGATGAGCAGTCGTCTTAAGGCACTTGTCTGGCTGTCGAGCCTGCTGGTTGTCGCCGGCACCATCGCTCTGATCGTGGTGGGCATAGTGGTCACCGACGACCACCCGCTGTCCACCCTGTCGCCGGTGGGCCGCCAGGGCCGCGACATCGCCCGGCTCATCAACCCCATCTTCATCGTGGCCGGTGTGGTGTTCTTCTTGGTTCAGGGGGCGGTGCTGGCGCTGTGGTGGCGCTACCGGGTGGGCGGTTCCGAAACCGGCGACGGCGAGCACGGCTTCTACGAAGACGACGAGTTCCCCGATCAGATCCACGGCAACGACCGTCTCGAGATCGCCTGGACCATCGTGCCGACCGTGCTCTTGGCGGTCATCTCGGTGTTCACCCTGGTGGCACTGTTCGCCCTCGACGACGTGGAGGCCTCCGAAGAGGACATGGTGGTCACCGTGATCGGCCAGCAGTGGTGGTGGGAGTACCAGTACCACCTAGACGGCGACACCACGACGGCGCCCGATTTCGTGACCGCCAACGAGTTGGTCATCCCCGCCGGGGTCGATGTGGCCCTGGACATCAAATCCCGCGACGTGATCCACTCCTTTTGGATCCCCAAGCTGAACGGCAAGCGCGACGCGGTGCCCGGCCGCAGCCACGACTGGGTGATCCAAGCCGACAACCCCGGCCGCTATCGGGGGCAGTGCACCGAGTTCTGTGGTCTCTCCCACGGCTACATGAAGATGGTGGCCGTGGCCCTCACCCCTTCAGAATTCGCCCAGTGGAGAGACAACCAGATGACGGCGGCCGACGCTCCCGCCGAGGGCACGGACGCAGCCGAGGGTTGGGACGTCTTCAGCCAGCAGTGCGCTAGCTGCCATGTGGTCAACGGGCTCACCTCCGCGGCCAACCGAGGCGGCACCGACTCGACCCCCGACGACTGGAGCATCTACGGCGAGTTCAACGGCGGCTATGCCGGTCCTGCCATCACCGACGAGCTAATCGCCGGTGCCGCCCCCAACCTGACCCACTTGATGACCCGGGGCACGTTCGCCGGTTCGATTTTCGATCTCTATCTGGGCGCTGGCGACCACATCCCGTACCTGGAACTGGCCAACCAGGGGACGCTCAACCGGGGCGACCTGGAGGCCTGGGTCTACAACGCCCCCGACCGCAAGCCCGCCGATGCCAACGGCCTGCGGGGAATGCCCGCCCGCACTGGTTTGAGCCCCACCGACATTGACGATGTCGTTGCCTTCCTGTCCACCCTCGACTGATTGTGATGCCATGACCATCACCGACCGCACGATCGCCGCCCCAGAGGAGGCCTTGGCGCTGCCTGCGGGCCCTGCTGTTGCCCACCGCCCCCTGGGCGCGTTCACCCGGCCCCAAGGCAGCGAGGGCTGGACGAGCTGGCTGTTCACCGTCGACCACAAGCGCATCGGCATCATGTACGGCGCGGCGGCCATGTTCTTCTTCTTGGTGGGCGGGGCCGAAGCCCTGTTCATCCGGCTCCAATTGGCCACCCCCAACGGCTCGGTGATCGGGGCCGGCACTTACAACGGCGTGTTCACCATGCACGGCGTGACCATGGTGTTCCTGGTGATAATGCCCATGGCCGCGGCCTTTGCCAACTACCTGCTCCCCCTGCAAGTGGGAGCTCGAGACGTGGCCTTTCCCCGTCTCAACGCCTTCAGCTTCTGGTGCTTCTTGGCCGGCGGCCTGCTGCTCGTCTCCTCGATCTTCATCGGAGGCTGGTTCCAGAACGCCCCCGACGGCGGCTGGTTCAACTACGCCCCCAACAGCGGGCTGCCCTTCTCACCGTCCAAGGGAATCGACTTCTACGCGGTCGGCTTGCAGATAACCGGTATTGCTTCGTTGGTCAGCTCTATCAACCTGATCGTCACCGTGTTGAACATGCGTACCAAGGGCATGAGCTTCTTCCGAATGCCCGTGCTCACCTGGATGCTGCTCATCACCCAGTTCCTGCTGCTGTTCGCCATTCCGGTCATCACCGTGGCCCTGTTCTTGTTGATGTTCGACCGGCTGTGGGACGCCAACTTCTTCAACGTGGAGGCCGGGGCCGACCCGCTGCTGTGGCAGCACTTGTTCTGGATATTCGGCCATCCCGAGGTGTACATCCTGATCTTGCCCGCCTTCGGGATCGTGTCGGAGATCATCCCCACGTTCTCCCGCAAGCCCCTGTTCGGCTACCACTTCATGGTCGCCTCCGGTATCGCCATCGGGTTCATGGGCTGGGGGGTGTGGGCCCACCACATGTTCACCTCGGGCATCGGGCCGCTGGCGGTGGCCGCGTTCTCGGTGTCCACCATGTTCATCGCCGTGCCCACCGGGGTGAAGATCCTCAACTGGCTGGCCACCATGTACCGGGGTCGACTGCGATTTACCACCCCAATGCTGTATGCCGTGGGAGTGGTGTCGATGTTCACCATCGGCGGGCTTTCGGGGGTGACCCACGCCATCGCCCCGTCCGACACCCAGCAGACCGACACCTATTACATCGTGGCCCACTTCCACTACGTGATCTTCGGCGGGGCGCTGCTCGGCCTGTTCGGCGGCTTTCACTTCTGGTGGCCCAAAGCGTTCGGCTACAAGCTGAATGAGGCGTGGGGCAAGGCCGCCTTCTGGATATTGCTCATCGGCTTCAACTTCACCTTCGGACCCATGCACATATTGGGCTTGCAGGGTATGTCCCGGCGCATTGCCACCTACCGGGCCGACGAGGGCTTCGCGCTGTGGAACATGGTGGCCACCGTCGGAGCGTTCGTCGTCGCCATCGGGGTGGCCATGTTCTTGTGGAACATCTACGCCAGCACCCGGAAATGGCGGCGGGCCGGCCGCCCCGATGTGGGCCCCGACCCGTGGGACGCCCGCGGCCTCGAGTGGATGACCGCCTCCCCGGTGCCCGAGCACAACTTCGACTCGGAGATAGAGGTGGAGCGCCTCGACGACTTCTGGCACCGCAAGTACGGCGTCGACGAGAACCACCGGGTGGTGAGAACGGCCACCGCCGAAGAAGTTGCCCACGACGGCAGCAACACCAAAGTACACCTGCCATCCCCGTCGTACTGGCCAATTGTTTTGGGCGGGGGGATCCTGCTGGTGGGCTACGGCCTCATTTACAACCTGTGGCTGGCCGCTGCCGGGCTGGTGCTTTTGGTGGGGGCCATCTACGGCTGGGTTCTGGAGCCGGCCGACGACCCCGACGACGCCGGCCACCACGACGATCATCACGACGACGGCGATGACCACGGCGATCCCGCTGGCAACGGCGGACCAGACGGAGAGTCCGCCTCAGCCGCAGCGCCGGCTGATACCGAGGAGGCTGGAGGGTCAGTGGATGATTCTGCTGAGACCGAGGAGGTCCAGACCGTTGGCTGACACCATGGCCGCTGAGGAGGCCACCACCCATTCCGCCCACGCCGAGGAGCACCACACCAGCACCGGCATCTCCAATGAGAAGCTGGCCATGTGGGTGTTCCTTGGTTCGGAGTGCCTGCTGTTCGGCGGGCTTATCTCCACCTATATGTTCAACAAGGGCCGCATCGGCCCCAACGACATCGGCCCCAACGACTTGTTCGACATCCCGTTCACGTCGGTCAGCTCATTCGTGCTTTTGATGAGCTCGCTGACCATGGTGTTCGCGGTGTCGGCGGTCGCCCGGGGCGATCTTCGGGGCAACCGAATCTGGCTGGCCACCACCGCCGCGCTGGGGGCCACCTTCGTGGCCGGGCAGGTGTACGAGTTCACCGCGTTCTACAGCGAGGGCCTGGGCTTCACCACCAACCTGTTCGGCTCCGCCTTCTATGCCCTCACCGGCTTCCACGGCGCTCACGTCACCATCGGCATCATCATGCTGATGTCTTTGTTCGTGATGTCGATGCGGGGCAACCTGGGGCCTGAGCGGGCCGAGACCGTAGAGATCATCGGCCTGTACTGGCACTTCGTCGACGTCGTCTGGATCGTGATCTTCACGATCGTCTACCTCTTCCCGCAATAGGATCAGCCATGGCCACCGTCACTCCTGAGTCTCCCGACACGGCCCATGCTCCTGACGAGCACGCCCATCCCACCAACTGGCTTTATGTCAAGGTAGCCATAGCCCTCGCGCTGCTCACCGCGTTCGAGGTCTTCACCTATTTTGAGTCGGTCCATGGGTGGGGCGACACCGCCATCATCATCATGTTGGTGGCGATGATGCTGGTGAAGTTCTTCTTGGTGGTGGCCTTCTTCATGCACCTGAAGTTCGACGCCCCGATCTTCTGGCGCTTATTCGTGTTCGGGCTGATTCTGGCCATGGCGGTGTACATGGTCATGCTGACTGCATTTCGGTTCTGGTAGACGGCTGATGGCCTTCGCCGCCGAAACCGATATCTGGCGGTTCCAGCCCCACGCCGAGGTCTGGCTAATCCTGCTGGCCGCCATTGCCATGGCCTGGTACGCGGCCCGGATCATCGCCCCCAAAGCCGCTCCGACCGGCGAAGTCCCGTTTGCCCGCTACCACAAGCTGGCCTTCTTGGGGGCCATGGTGTTGCTGTGGGTTGCCAGCGACTGGCCGATGCACGACATCTCTGAGGAGTACCTGTACTCGGTACACATGATCCAGCATCTGCTCATCACCTTTGTGGTGCCCCCGCTGCTGTGGGCGGCCATGCCCGAGTGGCTGGCCCGGCTGGTGCTCAGCGGCGACGGCAGCGTCGGGGTGTGGGTGCGGCGGCTGGCCCGGCCGGTGGTAGCCGGGGTTCTGTTCAACTTCATGGTGGCGGTTAGCCACATCCCCTGGGTGGTCAACAATTCGGTAGAAAGCGGCTCACTGCACTACTTCGTACACCTGCTGCTGTTCGGCTCAGCCATGGTGATGTGGCTGCCGGTGTGCGGCCCGTTCCCCGAGCTGCGCATGGGCGCTCCCGGCAAGATGATCTACTTGTTCTTGATGTCGGTTGTGCCCACCGTGCCCGGTGCTTTCTTGACCTTCGCCCAGGGCGCGGTCTACAGCGTCTACGACCACGACGTCCGGCTGTGGGGCATAGGCATTCGGGCCGACCAGCAAGCGGCCGGGCTCATCATGAAGCTGGTGGGCGGCATGTACCTGTGGGCATGGATCGGGGTGCTGTTCTTCCGCTGGGCCGGCGTCCAGCAGCGGGCCAACACCCAGATGCGGGTGGTGACCACCGTCCCATCGGGGCCCATAGCCGCCGATACTCGGGTTCCCGCCACGTCGGGTTCCAACGGTTCCCACACCACCAACGGTTCTCGATGATCGACCTGCGCCTGGTGCGCGCCGACTACGACGGGGTGCGGGCTGCGCTGGCCCGTCGGGGGATCGACCTGTCGGAACTGGAGCAGGTAGCCGCCCTGGATGAGCGCCACCGCAACCTCACCACCGAGCGGGATGCCTTGCGCCATGAGGTCAAGGAGCTCTCCCAGCAGGTCGGGAAGCTCAAGCGCGACAGCCGCGACCGCGAGGCCAATGCCGCTGCGGCCGAGAGCCGCAAGTTGGGCGAACAGGGTAAGGCCCTGGCCGCCGAGGCCGACAGTGTTGCCGCTGAGATCCACGACTTGTTGCTTCACATCCCCAACCTCCCCGCCGCCGATGCTCCCGACGGCGCTGATGCCGCCGATAACCCGGTTTTGCGGGTGGAGAACTTCGATCCCGATTCCTACGGTGAGCACCAGCGGGTTCCCCACTGGGAGTTTGCAGTGGAGGCCGGCTGGTTGGACATGGAGCGGGCGGCCAAGCTGTCGGGGTCGATGTTCGCCATGCTCCGGGGACCGGGGGCCTCCCTGGCCCGGGCCATGGTCCAGTTCGGGCTCGACCGCAACGCCGACCGCTACGAGGAAATCCGCCCGCCCACCCTGGTCCACAGCCAGGTCATGGTGAGCACCGGCCAGCTCCCCAAGTTCGCCGACGACGCCTACTGGCTGGAGCGAGACGACTTGTGGGCCATACCCACCGCCGAGGTGCCCCTTACCTCGCTGGCCTCCGGTGAGATACTCGACGAGGCCGATCTGCCCATGAGGATGATGGCCCACACCTCTTGCTATCGCCGAGAGGCCGGTGCCGCGGGCCGCGACACCCGGGGTCTGCTGCGGGTTCACGAGTTCGACAAGGTGGAGATATTGGCCTACGCCACTCCCGACCAAGCCCCGGCGGTCCACGAAGAGATTCTGGAGCGAGCCTCCGCCGCCATCGCCGATCTGGGTTTGGCCTACCGCATCGTGGACATCAGCACCGGTGACCTGGGCCAGTCCCACCACCGGTCGTGGGATGTGGAGGTTTACGCCCCCGGTGCCGACCAGTGGCTGGAGGTGTCGTCGTGTTCCTGGTACTCCGACTATCAGGCCCGCCGAGCCAATCTCCGCTATCGGCCCACCGGCGAAAAGGGCACCCGCATCCTCCACACCCTCAACGGCTCCGCCCTCGCCGTCCCCCGAGTATGGGCCGCCATAGTCGAGACCTACCGCCAACCCGACGGCTCCGTAGTCGTCCCCGAGGTCTTGCGCCCTTACCTGGGACGAGACGTCCTCTGAGCGGCCTTCGAGGCGATGTCTCCTTGACCGGACCCGCGGGTGTCGATATTCCCAACGAGCGCGACGGCAAGGAGAAGTACATCTCCCCTAGCGTCATCCTGCGCTGCAACAACGATCTGTAGGCATGCTCGAAGTCACGGCGCTAGGGGCAGTCTGCGAGTCCGAGGACTTGGCCGCCCCGCGCCGTGTCCACTCCGATGATGCCGACCAGCCCGCGCGATTCGGGTTTGTTGGCACCGTCGGCCCTGCCGGATCGTTAGAACAAGAGCGGCGGGCGATGCTCGAAGCCGGGGTTCTGGCTATCAGCGCAGTCGAATTCGCTGATCTCAGCGACGGGACTAGAGTCGTCCTCAGCACCGACCGAGGGTGGACCCATGCACCGCGCGAATTCGAGGGAGGTCCGTGGAAGATCGCCAGTGGGCGCGAGATCACCCGAACCGCCATGCTGACCCTCGACCCCGACGACAGCGATTGGGAGTGGGTGCAGCGAATCGTTGACGTGCTGTCGGAACTCGGTTTTGAAGTCGATCCGACATCGGTCCACGCCGCCCCATTCAGAGTCGAGTTCGGTCCCAGGCTGCGACGCGAGCTAACGGCCTGAGCACAGGGCGAATGCCCACGGCGATCATCCCCGAGGTCTTGCGCCCCTATCTAGGCCGAGACGTCCTCTGAATCCGCTCAGCTAGGCAAGTTCGCCCTGCCACAGGCGGTGCGCAAAGTCGGTGGCTGGCAAGATGTCGATGCCGTCTTCGGTACGGCGCGGACGGGGTTCGAGGCATACCACGAATCTTTGGACACTGGGATGCTCTTCGGCCAGCGTGCGGAGCCCTTTGAGGTGCTTACGGGTAACCGTTGAGGTGGCTTTCGCCTCAACGGCCAGCCGCATGTCTCCGATCACGAAGTCGACCTCGATGCCGCTGGGAAGCCGCCAGTAGGTGAGTTGCTCATCGAGGTCGAGGTAGGAGACGAAGGCGGAGAGTTCATGGAAGACCCAATTCTCGAATGCCTTGCCGTAGCGATCCGAGCCGCGTTCGAGTTCGCCTCGGCGGGCCAGACGGTTGACGACGCCCACATCCTCGAAATACAGCTTTGGTGCTCCGGAAAGACGGCGCTTCGCCCGCCGCTGCCAGCGAGGCAGCCATCGGGCGAGCAGCGTGTCGGTGAGGATGCCGAAGTACGCCTTGACCGTCGGACCGGACACTCCGCACTCGCGGGCGATGTTCGAGTAGTTGACGGGGTCGCCGTCGCTCAGGGCAGCCGCGTCCAAGAAATCTGAGAAGGCAGGCAAGTTGCGTACCAGGCCCTCGGCGGCAACCTCGTCTCGCAAGTAGTCGGCGATGTAGGCGTCGAGCTGCTGCCGAGGCCGTGCCGACTCGTAGATTCTGGGCAGGTAGCCGTGGTTCAGTGCCCGGTCGAGGTCGAAGTCATCTCCGATCTCTCCGGCGGTCAGGCCCCGCATCTCGTAGCGAACGGCTCGTCCGCCGAGCAGGTTTGCTGCCCCCCGACGCACTTTCCTGGCACTCGACCCGCAGAGCGCAAAGTGCAGTCCGCGGTTCTCCATCAACCAGTGCACCTCGTCGAGCAGCGCAGGGACCTTTTGAACCTCGTCAATGACCACCTGCCGGGACGGATCAGGCCCGGATGCCTCAAGCTCTTCGCGCAGCAACTCGGGACGCACCACATAGCGGCGGAACTCATCAGCCTTCAGCAGGTCGACCCACACGCCATCGGGATAAAGCAGCTTTAGCAAGGTGCTCTTGCCTGCCTGCCGCGGCCCCCATAGAAAGAACGTCTCCGTGCCAGCCTCGGGCAGCGACAACAATCGTTCAAACATCAACTTTAGAATATCATGATATACTAAAGAATCACTTCCAATAGATGACATTCCATCGCGACTAGCTAGAGATTGCCAGGCCGCCAGCGGCTGCGGTGAGGCCGAGGGCGAGGCTGACGGCGACGTAGGCGGCGGCCCGTTTGCGGCTCAGTTCGGTCAGCTCCACCGCAAAGGTGCCCAGCGTGGTCAGCGATCCCAGGGCGCCCACGCCCACTGCGGTCATAACCGGGTTACCGCTGCCGGCCAGCAGGCCCAAAGCGAAGCTGCCGGCCGCGTTCACTCCCAGCGTCCCCCAGGGCCAGGTTGGCGCATTGAACCTCTTAGCAGCCTCAGCTCGAACCAGCGCTCCGGCCACCGCCAGCACCACGAAACCGAGCGCCGTCATGAAGTCGCCCGCCGACGGGTCGTTCGCAAGGCCGCGCCAACCAACGCCAATGCCAACCCGCCAGCCACCGACACGGCCAGATAGCTGCCGGCAAGACCCCAGTCGCCGTCGCGGGCCATCTCAGCCACGTCCACGGTCAGCGCCGAGAACGTGGTCAGGCTGCCGCAGAAGCCGGTCCCCAGCCCGAGGCTCACCGGAAGCTGGGCTCGGGCCGACCACGCTGCCGCGGCCAGATAGCCGAGCAGCAGGCAGCCGGCCAGGTTGACGGCCAGCACTCCCCACGGCCAAGTGTCGGAGGCGGGCAGCACCTCGACCAGCCCCCAGCGCCCGCCGGCCCCGGCCAGCCCGCCTAGCCCTACAGCAATCGCGGCCCGTGGTGCGAGAGACAAGCTATGCGCTGCCGCTTCCGGCCATGGGCGGTCCGGGGTCGTTCCGGGGCCGAAGGCGAATCCACAGCACGATGCCCACGATCACCGCCAGCAGCACCTCCCAGAAAACTGGCCACCGGCCGGGATCGGTGAACCAATTGCCCACTCGCTCGGGGATAGCAGCAATGGTTCGCACAATGGGCAGTATCAACAGGTCGCCCTGGTACTCGACGGCCTCCGCCACCCCATATCCTGCGGCCACCACCGCACAGGCTGAAAGGAGCCAAGTACGGGGAATGCTGCGGCGGAACGCCCAAAGCAGAAAGGTCAGCACCGCGATGGCGGTGGCCAGGCCGAAGCGGTTTCCGCCCACGTCGATGATCCAGTTCTCCAGTCGGTTGGAAACCATGTAAGAGGCTTCGACGAATGGGTTGGTGGCTTCGAAGTCGTCGCGCAGCAGCACTTGGACCTCCCACCAGCCGTAGAACCCGAGCACCACGCCGGCCGCCACCAAGAAACCGCCTGAGATCTTGTTGATGTGGGGCAGCAGGCGGCGCATGTGGGCGGTGACCCCCGAGCGTCCCATGGCCACCGCCAGGGTCAAGAAGGTGATGACCAGCCCCATGCCCAGGGCGTAGGCCAAGAATCGCAGGGTTCCCTCCCACACCCCATCGGTGCTGAACGAGCCGCTCACGCTGCCGAAGAACACCGGGCTGGCGCATCCCAGCGACACCACCGCATAAGACACCCCGAACAAGAACATGGAGATCAGGCCCTGGCTGTCGCCTCCCTTGGACAGTCGGGGCACGGAGATCTTGGGCTCGAATCCGGCCAGCATGGCAATGCCCAGCACCACCATGAGTCCGCTTATCACCAGCGTGATCCACGGACCTCGGTCGGCAATGGTGGAGGTGGAGATGAGCGATGAGGTAAGCGCGCCGATGATGCCGAAGAAGGCCACGAACCCGGCGGTGAGGGTGAGCCCGACCAGCAGTCCTCGAAGGACGTTGCGCCCGGTGTCCGCCGTCTGGTCCGCGCTGCCGATACCCAGGAAGTAGGCCAGGTAGGCCGGAAGCATGGCGAACCCGCACGGGTTGACCGCGGCGACCAAACCGGCCCCGAAGGGGACTGCCAGATCGAGGTCGAACACAACTTGAAGGTTACGGGTTCAGATGCTCGTATATGTGTTCGGTGATCTGGTCGGCGGTCAGGCCGCCGGTGTGCTGGTAGGCGACCTCGCCATCAGAAGCGATGAACACCGTGGTGGGCATGCCCAGGATCTCGTAGGCATTGCCGATGGCCGAGTCCGGGTCCACTCCTGTGGGGTAGGTCACCCCGGTATCGGCCACGATCTCCCGGGCCCTGGTGGGGGTGTCGTTGAAGGCCAGTCCCACGAAGGCGATGTCGGGCCTCTGTTGGTGGATGGACTCCAGCGCGGGCATCTCGGCAATGCACGGCGTACACCATGAAGCGAAGAAGTTGAGCACGACAGGACGGTCACCGAAGGCGCCCACCGTGGTCGAGCCTCCGTCGAGCAACTCGAACTCAATGTCGGTGGCTTGGACGTCGTCGCCGGCCCCTGAACCACAGGAGCCGGCGACGACGGCGATCAGCGCCGCAGCGACGATCAGGGAGGCCGTGGCCAGCGGGCGGCACCGCCCGGCCATCAGGCCAACCCGGCTATTGGCCGAACCAGCCACAAAACCGGGTGCCGGCCATCAGGCCGAGCGGAGACGCTCACGCAGGTGTACGGGCACCGGCACCTGGAGGAATTCGTCCTCTGGGCGGGGCACCTTGGCCGGACGTCCCCGACGACGCTTGCTGGTCAGCACCCTGCCGTTGCGGAACAGCTGGCCGCCCCACACGCCCCACGGCTCACGGCGAGCGATGGCGCCTTCTAGGCACTCGGCCATTACCGGGCACTCGGCGCAGATGGCCTTGGCCCGGGAGATGTTCTGGAGCTCGTCGGAGAAGAAGATCTCCCCAAGCGAGGCGTCGATGGTTCGGCACGCGGCCTCCAAGCGCCACGGTGCGTTTTCAAAGAGCAGGGCCTCCATTGTTCTCTCCTTTCGGGGGTCTTCGGTTAGGTGCTTTCAGTTGGTTGGTTTGATAGGTGGGCAGAAACTGAAAAGGCCGCCGGATTTTTCCGGCGGCCTCGGCAGATATTTGATCCTTGTAGGTGTTCTACGTGGATCCTCCCCGAGGCCTGGTGCCGGCAGTCTTTTGGCCAAACACGCATGGTGTGTGGTTGGCCAGCCAATAGCCGTGGTGAATTCGGGCCATGTCAGCCACCGCTACGCGCGCTGCTCGGCCTGATTGGCCGAATGCGAGGTAGCTCCTGCTGAACATGACCACTACTCAACAGTGTATTGAGCGCGATGTCAATTTATTTCCCGATCAAATCCCGCTGATGGCTGTTGGTCGCTAGAGCCCTGGCTTTATCTCAAATGTCACCAGTCCATCGGGCGTGACGTCTTGGTGGGCCTCGCCGATCACTTTGAGGTGTACGAGGTGGGCAAAAGTCTCACTGGCGGCCATATCGCCCCAGGCCCGTTCGCTGAACAGCACCCGCATGTAGTCCTCCACCGTGGCGCAACCCAGTTCGTCGCTGGCGTGGCGCAGCACATTCAATCGCTCGTGGTGGTGATCGCAAATGTCATCGGCTCGGACCCCGATGTCGGAGAACGGATGCCCATGAGCGGGCAGGGCCAAGGTCGCGCCCTCCAGAGTTTTCATACGGTCCAGCGAGTCGAAGAATTCAGCCAGGGAGTCATCGGTGTCGCTGCGGCCGGCGATATGGGGGGTGATGGTGGGCAGCACGTGGTCGCCCGAGAACACCGCGCCGTACTCAGGATCGTAGAGGCACAGGTGGTCGCCGGTGTGGCCGGGGGTATGGATTGCCACCCACTCCCGTCGGGCGAAGTGGATGACCTGGCTGTCCACTACCTTGACCGTTGGCTTCGGAGTCTGGAACCAGCGGGCGTGGAAGTTGTCCCTGGCCCGGAACCGCTGGATGTACTCCCGACTTGGCGGTGTCCTCTCGGTGCCCCATGGGGTGAGCTGGCGGAAGCTCTCTTCGATGCGCTCGAAGATCTCGTCCTCGGAGGCATTGCCCTCGGCATCATGGGTTTCGGTGGTCTCACGGCGATCCCAGATTGGGCGGAAGCTCTGATGGGTCAAGATGTCGGCGCCGGCCTCTTCTCGCAGTCGCTCGGCACCGCCGAAGTGGTCGAAGTGAGAGTGGGTGATGATGGCGGTGTGCACGTCTCCCACCTTGTAGCCGGCCCGGTCGAGCCGGTCGACCAGGGCGTTCCAGGAGTCGGGGCCGGGTAGACCGGGGTCGACCACCGCCACCCCCCTCTCGTCCTCCATCACATAGCAATTCACATGGCCCAACCCCGGCAGGTTCACCGGCAACATGGTGCGCAGTACTCCCGGCACCACCTCGGTGATCTCGGTGGTGGCTTCCTCTTGTTCCTGCTTTCGGGGCCGCTCGGTCATTCGTCTGCCTTCGTGGGGCCCGCCTCCGTTGCAATGGCAAAGAAGCTGTCCCGATAGTGGCGCAGTTCGTCGAGGCTCTCGCGGATGTCGTCGAGGGCCCGATGCCCCTTGGCCTTTTCGGGCGCTCCCCGAAAGACGGGTTGGTTCCACCGCCGGGCCAGCTCTTTGACGGTGGAGACGTCGATGGATCGGTAGTGCAGAAAGTTCTCCACATCGGGGAGCTGGGCAGCCAAGAAGCGTCGGTCTACCCCAATGGAGTTGCCGCACAGCGGCACCGAGCGGGGCTTGTCGATGTGCTCCTTGAGGAAGTCCAGGGTGATCTGACCCGCGGCTTCCAAGCTGAGCGTTGATGATTTGATCTGATCCAGCAGCCCGCTTTTGGTGTGCATCTCCACCACCACGTCTTGCATTGAGGCCAGTGCTTCGGGAGAGGCTGAAACCACCAGGTCAGGGCCTTCTGCCACCAGCTCTAGGTTGTTATCGGTGATGAGGGTGGCGATTTCGACGATCACATCGCTGGCCGGATCAAGCCCCGTCATCTCCAAGTCCATCCAAGCCAGCATGCAGGTTTGACGATAGAGCGTTGTCAGTGGCAAACCCGCACCGGCGGGTAATCGGCTCAGATCGTGAGAAGTGTCTGCTCAGGCCAGGTAGTGTCACCGCCGTGTTGGAAATCCCCATTGTTCGCAGCCGTCCTGACCTGCCGTTTCCCCGCTATGCCACCGATGGCGATGCCGGCGCCGACCTTGTAGCCAGCGAAGAAGTTGAGCTGGCTCCCGGCGGCGGTCGAGGCCTAGTGCCCACCGGCACATTCATCGCTATTCCAGAGGGCTACGCCGGGTTTGTGCAGCCCCGCAGCGGGCTGGCTCTGCGCCACGGCGTCACCTGCTTGAACACCCCGGGCCTGATCGATTCCGGCTATCGGGGAGAGTTGAAGGTGCTGCTGGTGAACACCGATCCATCCGAGCTGTTCACTGTTCGCCGAGGCGATCGAATCGCCCAACTCGTATTGCAGAAGGTGGAGCAGGCCGACTTCGTCGAGGTGGAGGAACTGCCCCCGACCTCTAGGGGAGCAGGCGGCTTCGGTTCTACCGGAGTCTAGGTTCCGCTTTTGGCTGACTTTTGCAGCCAGAGGCGATGTTCGTCGGGGTCGAGTTTCCACGAGTCGACCAGCGCGCCGGCGGTAGTTTCGAACCGGTCGATTCTGTGGTGGGGGATGGGTTTGCTTTCCCGCTGGTCGATAAGGGCTTCGATGGTCACGATCCCCGCCTTGGACTGAAAGTCGAATTCCATTGAGCCGGCGGGTCGCTCGGGGTCGAGCAGCAACAGCACCGCCTCTTTGATTGCCTGGCTGAGATCGGCGATGTCATGGGGAGGGAACCCCTGATAGGTCGCGGCGTGGACGGCGGCGATCTCTGCCATGCGGCCATACTCTGGAGCCGCGGGCACCTTGACTCTCACGTCGCCGCTCACGGTTGTCAGCCTGCCAAATTCGCCCGGCCCATGTCCTGAGGGTACCAACCGCGACAC
Source organism: Acidimicrobiales bacterium (assembly GCA_965208505.1). Taxonomy (GTDB): domain Bacteria; phylum Actinomycetota; class Acidimicrobiia; order Acidimicrobiales; family Bin134; genus Poriferisocius. The sequence goes on along the minus strand of OZ242339.1, from coordinate 2,613,021 downwards.
CACCCCATAGGGGCAACCCATGGCGGATAACCTGACCCGGTGCTTCGAGTGGGCCTGATCGGCTGTGGGGCCATCGGTTCGGTGGTGGCCCGCGAACTGTCGGAGGGTGCAGTGCCGGGGGCCGAGCTGACCGCGGTTTTCGATCTCTTCGCCGTCCACCCCCTCGGGGTGGACGATCGGGAATCGCTGCTGGGCGCGTCAGACGTGGTGGTGGAAGCGGCCGGCCATGGGGCGCTTCGCGAGCATGGGGTGGCGGTGAGGGAATCGGGCACCGACCTGTTGGTGGTGAGCATCGGCGCTTTGGCCGACGAAGACCTTGAGGCCACGCTGCGGCGGGCCGAAGGTGGGCGCCTTTTTCTGTGTACCGGCGCCATTGGCGGGTTCGACATTCTGCGGGCCGCCATGCTGTTCGGACCGCTGGACGAGGTGGCCATAACCAGCACCAAGCCCGCGGGGGCGCTCAAGCGCCCCTGGATGGACGAAACGGTGCTCGATGCCCTGGAAAATGGCTCCGAGCCGGTGACGGTGTTCGACGGCCCGGCCCGACAGGCCTGTGAGCGCTTCCCGGAGTCGGCCAATGTCACCGCCACCTTGTCGCTAGCCACCGTCGGGTTCGACCGAGTACGAGTACAGATGGTGGGCGACCCGGCGGCCACCAGGGTGCGCCACGAGGTGACCGCCTCGGGGGTGGCGGGGAACTACGAGCTGTCGTTCGAGAACGCTGCCTCCCCCGACAACCCCCGCACCAGCGCGGTCACCGCTTATTCCGTGTTGCGGGCGCTCACGGATATTAACCGCCCCCCCGTTTCTTTTCTTTGAGGTTTGTTAACCCTTGCCGGATTTGATGTCTGTTTGTAGCTTTATGGCCTAACAGCCGTTTGTCAGCGGTAGGCAAGCGGGGTCCTAGGGGGGACGTCATGGTTGAGTTGCCGGATCAGTTTGTTTTCAACACCTTTGCCTTTTTGGTGTGGGGCGCCTTGGTGATGTGGATGTGCGCGGGCTTTACGATGCTGGAGTCCGGCGCGGTCCGCACCAAGAACGCCTCCATGATCTGCCTCAAGAACATCGGCATCTACTCCATCGCCGGTCTGGCCTATTTCATCGTCGGCTACAACCTCATGTACACCGGGGTGGGGGATCTCTGGGGCTCCTTCGAGTTCCTCTACGGGCCGTCGGGCGCTGAGAAAGCCCTCCTTGATGGGGATTTGGGTGCGGTCGGTGCCGTGGTGGACAACGGATACGCCGTAATGTCCGACTGGTTCTTCCAAATGGTCTTCGTGGCTACTGCGGCCTCCATCGTTTCGGGGGCCATTGCCGAGCGCATCAAGTTGTGGTCGTTCTTCGCCTTCACCCTGATCTTGACCGCATTCATCTACCCCATCGTCGGCTCTTGGACCTGGGGAGGCGGCTGGCTGGCCCAAGAAGGCTTCCAAGACTTTGCCGGCTCCACCATCGTTCACGGCACCGGCGGCTGGGCCGCGCTGGCTGGAGTGCTGGTGGTGGGTCCCCGCCTGGGCAAGTTCAAAAAGGACGGCAGCGTGAGGTCGACCCCGCCCTCCAACGTGTTGGTGGTGACGTTGGGCGTGTTCATCTTGTGGCTCGGCTGGTTCGGATTCAACGGCGGCTCTCAGCTCGCCCTGGGCACCCCGGCCGATGCGGTGGCCATGACCATCGTGCTGGTTAACACCAATCTGGCCGCCGCGGCCGGCGTGTTGGCCGCCCTGGCCGTCTCCCGCTCGATCTTGGGGAGGATCGACCTCTTTGCCGGCCTGAACGGTGCCATCGCTGGGTTGGTGGCCATCACCGCCGGTCCCACCATGGTGGACCACTGGTGGGCAATGGTCATTGGCGCCATTGGCGGCCTTTTGTGCACCGTCGGCATCAGGGTGCTGGAGATGCTCAAGATCGACGATGTGGTCGGCGCCATTCCCGCCCACCTCATCGCCGGCATTTGGGGGACGCTGGCTGTGACCATCGCGGCCGGCGGCCGATTCCACATTCAGCTTCTGGGCATCGTGTCCATCGGCGCCTTCGTGTTCATCGCCTCCCTGCTGGTGTGGAAGCTGCTGGACGTGGTGATGGGCCTGCGGGTTTCATCCGACGTCGAGCGCATGGGCCAAGACGCCGGCGAACTCGGACTCGAGGCCTACCCCGAGTTCGTGCTTATGCCCGAGCCAAACGACTTGGACTAACTCAGCGAGCCACAGGGCTCGGTGGGTTGGACCGCAGGAAGCCGGCCGGCGCGCATTGAGGTCACCGACGTGCCGTCGGTCTCCCAGATCACTCGATAGTCGACGTCAGCTTCGTCTACCGGGACGAACTGTATGGAGTTGCCGCTGCCATCGGCATAGGGGGAAACCACCAGTTGCTCCCCGAACAGCTCATGGAGCTGGGCCTCGGTGCTGCCCACGCTGGCCCCCGATCGGGTGGTGATGCTCGTGTTGGTGATGTCCACCCGCTCGATGCTGCTGTTGTACACCGTGAATACCATTCCCGAAGGCCCGTTGGCCGGGGCCAGCAGGTAGCAGCGGGGGGTACCGTCCTCGGCACCGCCGGTCCACAAGGTGGAAACTGCATCGGCACCTTCTTCCGGAGTCATGCCGAAGTAGAGAGAGCCGATGCCCACTGTGCTGAGCTTGTCGGCGCTGCTGAAGGCTGGCTGGCTCAAGTCAACCGGCTCGGGCAACTCTGGGGGTTCGCTCGTCGATACAGGGATCGGCTCGGGCTCCTCAACCGGGACCGGCGTTGACTCGTCAACGGGGGCCGGCTCGGGCAAATCGACATCGGACTCCTCGACGGCAGGGTCGTCGTCGGCTGGAGCCGGTGTCGACACTGGCTCTGGCTCTTCAGGGGCGGAGGTGGCCTCAGCAGGGGCCTCCTCCCCGGAATCGTCGTCGTTCCCGCATGCCGCGAAGAACAGAACCAATATGGCGAACAAAGCAATCCAGCGACGCATGACCTCAGCGTAGTATCCAGAGCGTTTCATGTCTTGTAGGCCGCCTGGGACTCGAACCCAGCACCTTGAGATTAAAAGTCTCCTGCTCTACCTGATGAGCTAGCGGCCCGCCGTCACTGTATCGCCCTGACCCGGTGTTGTGGCCGGTAATATGCCCCACGGTGGAAGCTTGGGAATCCTTGTTGAGCGACGTGGAGAGCGAGTTGATCGACGTGGAGGCGGTGCTTGCCGACCTCGACGATCTCGAAGCTCTGCGCCTCAGGGTCCAAGCAGCCGAGGCCGACGGCAGCCTCGCCCAGCGCCCCGTTCTCCAGCGCTGCGCAGAGCTAATGGGCAGTTAGAGGCCGTTAGAGCAAATCAGCCGGGGGTACATGAATATCCACCCCTTTGAGGGGTTGGACTCGCTCTCCGCCGACAATCAAGCCGTTGGCCACCGTCACCCATCGACCGCTCATGTTGGTGACTCGGCCAGGACGGCAGCCGAAATGGTCTTCCAGCGAGTAGATCACGCCACCGTGGGTGACCACCACCGCAGTCCGATCGCCGACCAAATCAGCCAGCCGTTTTAGGCCGGCCAAGACCCGGGCCAACAGGGCGTCGTCGTCCTCCCAACCCGGCGGGCGTCGACCGTCCTCGAGGAATCCAGGGAATTGCTCCTCAATCTGCTCTCGGGTCAACCCGGAGAACTCCCTCACGTCCCGCTCGATCAGCTCGGGAATCGGGATCGGCGGATCGCAGCCCATGGCCTCGGCGATGATCTCCGCGCTGACCCGGGATCGTTGCAGGGTGGAGGTGGCTACCACATCAACCGGTTCGAGCCGGGCCGCCGCGGCCGCCGCTTGCCGTCGACCGAGTTCCGACAGCGGGGGATCAGCCTGGCCTTGCCAGCGCCGCAAGGCGTTCCATTCCGACTGCCCATGTCGGATCAGCAGCAGACGAGCCACGGCCGTCACGGTAATGGCCGCCGCCTTTCAGGCCGTGGCAGTGCGCATAGATTCCCGTACACTTTCGCCCATGGCCACGTTGCGCCTGTTCGCGCACGTCAGGGAGGCGGCTGGCACCGGCAAAGACGAAGTGCCCGGTGCCACGGTGGAGCAGGTTCTAGCTGCCGCTGCCGATCGCTATGGGGCGGCCTTTGTCGATCAGCTTCAAGTTTGCCGAGTGTGGCTCAACGGAGAGCCGGCAACCGGATCCGAGCCGGTAGCCGATGGCGACGAGGTGGCGGTGCTGCCTCCGGTATCCGGGGGATAGCGGTGAGTGGAGCCATGACCCCCAACGTGGCCATCTTGTCGCTGCACACGTCGCCTTTGGCTCAGCCGGGTGCGGGTGACAGCGGCGGCATGAATGTCTACGTCCGAGAGATGGCCGCCGCCCTGGCCCACGCTGGCAGCGAGTGCCGGGTATATGTGCGCCGAGCCCAAGACGGGCTTCCCGATGAAGTGGCCATCGAACCGGGCGTGACCGTGGTACACATCGATGCCGGTCCCGTGGATCTGAGCAAGGAAGACCTCATCGGGGTCGTGGACCAGTTTGCCGACGGCGTTCTGGCCGATTTCCGCCGACGGGAGCGTCCCGATGTCATCCACGCCAATTACTGGTTGTCGGGGGTTGCCGGCCACAGGGTCAAGCATGCCGTGGAGGTGCCCCTGGCTGTGACCTTCCACACGCTGGCCCGGGTGAAGGCCGCCACCGGAGACCCCGAATCGGAACAGCGGGCCCTGGCCGAGACCGAGGTCATCGGCTGTGCCGATATGGTCATAGCTTCTTGCGAGCCCGAAGCCCAGCAGCTTCGCAGCTTTTATGACGCTCCGGCCGAGCGGATTGAACTGGCCTCGCCTGGGGTGGAGCACGCCCTGTTCTCGCCCGGGGACCGGGATGGTGCCCGCGTCGCCCTTGGTTTGGGCGGTGGTCCGGTTCTGTTGTTCGTGGGCCGAATCCAGCCGCTGAAACGTCCATTGGTGGCGGTGGAAACGCTGGCCCACCTAGAGCGCGAGGATGCTCGTCTGTTGTTGGTCGGCGGTCCGAGCGGTAGCGAAGGCGAAGTTGAGTACCAGCGCCTGCAAGATCGCATCCAGGGGTTGGGCCTCCAAGACCAGGCCACGTTGGTTCCACCCCGTCCCCACCATTGGCTGTCCACGTACTACCGGGCCGCTGATGTGGTTTTAGTTCCCAGCCGCAGCGAGTCGTTCGGGTTGGTGGCCCTTGAAGCTGCGGCCAGCGGAACGCCGGTGGTGGCCGCGCCGGTGGGTGGGTTGCGCTCGGTGGTAGACCACGGTCGCACCGGGTTCTTGGTGGACGACGCCACTCCCGAAGCGTTCGCCACCCGGGTGGCCGCATTGATCGACAAGCCGCTGATCGCCGCCGAAATGGCCATGAATGCGGCCGAGCGGGCTCGATCGTTCTCTTGGGCCTCCATGGCCCGCTCATTGCAAGCCAGCTATCGGAGGGCCCAGTCCCGAGTGCCTGTCGATTGCACATGATTCTGCGGGCCGACGAGCTAGCCGCTTTGGAATCAGACATTGATGTGTGGCTTGACGATCAGCTCCAAACCAACCCGACCGTGCTCACCGTCGACCGAGGTGAGCCCGGCCAGCGCCGGTGGTATGTGCGAATGGTGGGGGAGGAGAAGGCAGTGTCGACTGTCTGGTTCACGCTCGGTCAGCGGCAGTTGCACTGCGAATGCCACTTCATGCCCGCGCCCGAGGAGAACGAGGGTCGGTTGTATGAGTACTTGTTGCGCCGCAACCGCGAGCTGGGCGGATTGCGATTCGCCATCGGCCCCGAAGACGCCGTGTTCTTGGTTGGCGAACTGCCCGCCCAGACGGTGACAGAAGCGGAGATCGACCGGCTCTTGGGCTCGTTCTATGCCTACTCGGAGCGGTGGTTCCGTCACTGCATGCGCATCGGCTATCAGACCCGGTTCAAGAATTAGTTATTTTCACTAATTTCAGTTGATTTCAATTTATTTCCAACATATACTCTCCAATCAGTTATCCTGGCCGGTGGGGGTGATCGGGGAAGTCCTCCCACCGGCCAGCGTTTTTTGTCCCATGAGACGGGCTCCGGCCTGCTATAGCAGTGAGGTGGCACTTCGACTGCAACTCATCGGCGGAGGTCGCATGGGTGAAGCCTTGCTCGGCGGTCTGCTGGCCGGCGGATGGGCTCAACCGGGCGAGCTGGCTGTCGTGGAAATGGTCCCAGGTCGGCGAGCGGAACTGGCCGAACGCTTCAGCGGGGTGACGGTGAGCGACCGTCCTGTTGACCAGGCTGATGCCGTGCTTGCTGTCAAGCCCGACGATGCAATCTCGGTCGGCAACAGCCTCAAAGAAGCCGGGGTTGGCCGAGTCCTCAGCATCGCGGCCGGTGTGACCACCGCAGCGCTCGAAGACGTTCTTGGTCGCGGTGCCCGGGTGATCCGGGCCATGCCCAACACTCCTGCGCTGGTAGGTGCGGGCGCGGCGGCGATCGCCGCTGGCCGGCATGCCAACGACGAAGATCTCGATTGGGCCACCAGCGTTCTCGAAGCGGTGGGCACGGTCGTGGTGTGCGAAGAGCCGCTGCTCGACGCGGTTACCGGGCTATCCGGGTCGGGGCCTGCTTATGTGTTCTGGCTGGCGGAGGCCTTGATGGCCGCGGGGCAAGTGGCCGGCCTCTCCCCTGAAATGTCCGATGCCCTTGTCCGCCAGACCATCTTGGGGTCGGCCCGGCTGCTGGTCGAGTCCGGGGAGCATCCCGCCGAACTGCGGGCTGCGGTCACTTCTCCGGGGGGCACCACCGCTCGGGGCATCGCCGAACTGGAAGCCCGCGATGCGGCCTCAGCATTCATCGCCGCCGTGGTCGCAGCTACACAACGCAGTCGGGAACTGGGTGTTGACTGAGCAATCCAACGGCCGGTTACGCAGGCATTTCCCACTCTTGCTCAAGCGGGGTGGCACACCACTGGCAGTGCCGCGTAAGGTGATCGGCGCACAGCGGAGTGAGGGGTGTGTTGGCATGGCAAAGCCAGTAGGGCGGGAAAGACTCATGACCGTGGCAGAGGTCGCTGCCCTCATGAGAGTCTCAACGATGACGGTCTACCGGCTGATCAAAGCCAGGGACCTTCCTGCCGTGAGGATCGGCAAGTCATACCGATTGCGTGAGGGCGACGTCGACCATTATTTGGCCAGTCGCTATACCCAGGCAGGCTGACGCTGCCCATAGGCCCCAACGCAGCGCTGAAGATGCAATGACGCTGCGGTACAACACCATCTCGTTTTTGTCCGACTATGGGCTGAGCGATGAGTTCGTCGGGGTGGTGAAGTCGGTCATTCGCTCGGTTGCCCCAGATGTCGCAGTGGTCGACGTCACCCACGACATTGCTCCCCACGATGTGCGGGCGGGAGGTCTGGCCCTGGCTCGCAGCGCCCAGTACCTGGTGCCCGGTGTGGTGCTGGCCGTGGTCGATCCCGGCGTGGGTGGAGATCGCCGCGCGGTAGCAGTAGAAGTGGGCGATAGCACGTCGGTGCTGGTCGGCCCCGACAACGGCCTGCTGGCCCCGGCGGTGGCCATGGTCGGCGGGGCCACTCGAGCCGTGGAGCTCACCGCCGAGGATTTTCATCTTCCTTCTGCCGGCCCGACGTTTGCGGGCCGCGATGTGTTCGCCCCCGTGGCTGCCCACCTGTGCTTGGGCGTCGAGCTCGATGAGCTGGGCACACCAATCCCGGTGCATTCCCTCACGCCCGGTGTGGTGCCGGTCAGTCGGACCGACGGCGAGCTGATCCATGCCGAGGTGCTGTGGATTGACCGGTTTGGCAACTTGCAACTCAACCTGGACCCCGCCGATCTGGAGCCAATGGGTAGCGCCCTCCGGCTCACCGCTGGCGAGATCGGCCGCAACGCCAGTCGAGTTGAGAGCTTCAGCGACCTGGGAAGTGGCGAATTGGGAGTGCTGGTAGACTCATACGGCTTGGTGGCCATCGCCGTCAACCGGGGGTCAGCCGCTCTGGAGTTAAACTGTGTGGAGGGAGACTCCGTCACTCTTGAGCCCGGCGGACCTGCGCCGGCCACCCCGGTCCAACTGCAACCCAAGAAATCAGAAGACTTGAAATGAGACCTGGAACAACTATCGCTATCGCCGTCTTGTTGTTGGCCATTCTCATCGCCGCGGTCATCCAACTGTTCGTGCTTGCTCGCTAGCCGGCCATGCCTGTAGATGAGATCCTCTACCCGATAAACCTCCGGGTTCGCGGCCATCGCTGCCTGGTGGTAGGTGGGGGGAAGGTGGCGTTGAACAAGGCCGATGGACTGCTGGAAGCCGGGGCAGCGGTGGACGTGATCGCCCTCGACGTGGTTCCCGAACTGGCTGACCGTCCCGGCGTCACTGTCTATCGCCGCCCATACCGCCCTGGTGACGTCGAGGGCTATCGGCTTGTGGTGGTGGCCACTGGCTGCAAAGAGGTCAACGCCGAGGTTTACCGCGATGGCGAGGCGGCTGGTGTATGGGTGAACAGTGCCGACGATCCCGACAATTGCTCCTTCACGCTGCCCAGCCGATTGCGCCGAGGACCGCTAATGGTGACTTGCTCCACCGGGGGGCGCAGTCCGGCCTTGTCACGCTGGCTCCGCCAAAGGCTCGAGAGCGAGATCGGGCCCGAATACGAGACCCTGTTGTGCCTGCTCAGCGAGGCGAGAGAGCGGATTCAGGCTGTGGGGATGCACACCGAGGACCGGGCTTGGCAAGATGTACTGGATTCGGGGATGCTGGAGCTAATCCGCTCTGGTGAAACCGGACGGGCAAAAGAGATGATCGACCGCTTGGTCGACAACCCCTGATGAACCAGTGTCAGTACTCGCGATAGGACTCAACCACCGAACAGCACCACTCGGTTTGCTGGAGCTGATGACCATTGATGAGTCCAGTCTGCCCAAGGCGCTGACCGACCTCATCGGCCGCGAGCACGTATCCGAGGCCGTGGTGCTGTCTACCTGCAACCGCATCGAGGTCTACGTCTTTGCCGAGACCTTCCACGGGGCGTTCCAGAATGTGCGGGACTTCCTGTCTGAGACCGCCCACGTTCCCCCGGAGCAATTCAGCGACGCCCTCTATGCCCACTACGAAGCCGATGCCGTGTCGCACCTCTTCTCGGTGGCCTGCGGACTCGATTCCGCCGTGCTTGGCGAGAATGAGATTCAAGGGCAGGTTAAGAACGCGTGGGAGACAGCTCGGCTGGAGGGTACATGCAGCACCTCCCTTAATGCCCTCTTCCGCCACGCGGCAGAAGTAGGCAAGCGGGCCCGTACCGAGACGGGAATCTCTCAGCACATCACCTCGGTGTCCCATGCCGCAGTGGCTCTGGCCGCCGAGCAGATGGACGGGTTGAACGGCCGCCGCTTGATGGTGCTCGGGGCGGGCGACATGGGCGAGGGCATGGCAGCCAGCCTGGCCAAGAGCGGGACGGCTGAAGTTGTTGTGGCCAATCGCACCACCGGCCGGGCCGAGGAACTGGCCCAGCGTATCGGTGGTCGGGCAGTGAGCCTCAACGAGATGGCCGCCGAGTTGGCGGTCGTAGACGTTCTGTTGACCTCCACTGGTGCCTCTTCGCTGATTCTTGAGCACTGCGATGTGGCCGAGATCATGGCCCAGCGGGGCAATCGTCCGCTGCTCATTGTGGACGTGGCCGTGCCTCGCGACGTGGATCCCGCAGCCGGTGAGCTGGACGGGGTAACGCTGCTTGATATGGACGATCTCCGGGCCTTTGCCGATCGGGGCCTGCGCGAGCGCCGCGCCGAGTTAGACCGAGTGCGCAGCATTATCGACGACGAGTTGAACCGCTACCTGGACTACAGCTCGGCTCGAGAGGCGGCCCCGCTGATCGCCGCATTCCGGACTCGGACTGAGGTATTGCGCAAAGAGGAACTGGAACGCCATACTGCCGGCTTGTCGCCAGCCGAACGGGATGCGGTGGAGGCTGCCACTCGGGGGCTGGTGGGCAAGCTTTTGCATGAGCCCACCGTGAGGCTGAAAGATGCCGCTGGGTCACCCCGAGGCGACCGGCTGGCTGAGGCACTCCGGGACCTGTTCGATCTCTAGAGTCAACCCCATGCTGCGCGCCGCCACCCGAGGCAGCGCTTTGGCCCGGTGGCAAACCGCCCACATCGCTGAACTACTGGGCCATGCCGCCGACGTCCAACCTCTGCTGGTCACCACCTCAGGCGACCGTCAGGTCAACGAGCCGATTTCAGCCATTGGCGGCAAAGGGGTATTCGTCAAAGAAGTGCAAGCCGCGGTGCTTGACGGGCGAGCCGATCTGGCCGTGCACTCGGCCAAGGATCTGCCTGCCATTACCCCCGAAGGCCTGGTGCTGGCCGCGGTGCCCACCCGGGCCGATCCTCGAGACGTTCTGGTGGGTTGCCATTTGTCTGATCTACCCCTGGGCGCAGTGGTGGCCACCGGTTCGGCCCGACGCCGGGTCCAGTTGCGGGAGCTTCGTCCTGATCTGCGGTTCGCCGAGTTGCGGGGCAACATCGGCACTCGGTTGGCCAAGGCTGGGGACTTCGACGCGGTAGTAATGGCCAAGGCCGCGTTGGACCGCTTGGGGGAGCACCCGCCGGTGGTTGATGTGCTGGGCTGTGAGGTCATGATCCCCCAAGTAGGCCAAGGCGCACTGGCAGTGGAGTGCCGTGAAGACGACGATCAGGTCCGCTCAGTGCTGGCCGCGATCCAAGACCCGTCCACCCGCCGGGTAGTGGATGCCGAGCGGGCCTTTTTGACCACCCTGGGTGGCGACTGCACCCTTCCCGCCGGAGCCCACGCCCACATCCGGGAAACGAAGGTGGCCATGCGGGCGGTGCTGGCCGGCGGTCCATACGGCGCCTGCCACGCAGCCGCCGGCGAAGGCGATGACGGGGAAGCCCTGGGCCAGGATCTGGCCCGCCAATTGTTGCAGGCGGTGGCTCGATGACCGTCTATCTCGTTGGTGCCGGTCCGGGCGATCCCTCTTTGTTGACCTTGAGGGGGGCGGAGGTGCTGGCCGGGGCCGATGTGGTGGTGTACGACCGGCTGTCGGTGACCTCACTGCTCGATTTGGCTCCGGCTGATGCCGAGCGCATCTCGGTGGGCAAGCAGCCCGGCGGGCCCCGAACCTCCCAGGAAGACATCAACGCCCTGCTGGTGGCCCGCGGCCTGACCGGGCAGCAGGTGGTGCGCCTCAAAGGCGGCGACCCCTTCGTGTTCGCCCGAGGCGGTGAGGAGGCCGCCGCGCTGGCTGCCGCTGGTGTTGCCTTTGAGGTTGTCCCGGGCATCACTTCGGCGGTGGCGGTTCCCGCCTACGCAGGAATCCCGGTGACCATGCGGTATTCCTCCACCTCGTTCACTGTGGTTACCGGTCACGAAGACCCGGCCAAAGGAGAGGGGTCGGTGAACTGGGAGGCCGTTGCCGCCCTGGGAGGCACGGTGGTGGTGCTCATGGGCGCGGCCCGGTGCCGCGCCATCTGCGATCGGATTATCGCAGGGGGGATGGCTCCCGAAACGCCGGCCGCCGCCGTTCAATGGGGTACCCGCCCCAACCAGCGCACGCTGAGGGCCACCTTGGCCACCCTGGCCGATCTCGGTCCCCAACCGCCGGCCACCATCGTGATCGGCGAGGTGGCCGCGGCCGATATGGCCTGGTTTGAGAACCGGCCTCTATTCGGTCGCCGCATCGTGGTGACCCGGGCTCAGCCCCAAGCCGCCGCACTGGCCGCCGACCTCCGCCGCCGAGGCGCGGAGGCCATCGAGCTCCCGGCCATCGCCTTTGAACCCCCTGAGGACATCGACCTTCTGGCCCGAGCCGCGGCCGACGTCGGCCGCTACGACTGGGTGGTGCTCACCTCGCCCACCGGAGTGGCCCGGTTCTTCGAGCAGCTGCGGGACGCCCGCAGCCTTGGCGGCGTAAGGGTGGCCGCCATCGGCCCGGGCACCGCTGCCGCGCTGGCCGAGCGCAACGTGGTTGCCGATCTGATCCCCGCACAGTACGTGGCCGAATCCCTACTAGAAGCTCTGTCTGACGAGGTTGGGCCCAACGGCCCAGGACGAGTGCTCATCCCCCGAGCCGAAACCGCCCGCGAAGTACTTCCCGACGGACTGGCTGCCGCGGGCTGGGACGTCGACGTGGTTCCCGCCTATCGCACCGTGGCCCCCGCCCCTGATCCTGCCGCCGCCAACCTGCTGGCCGACGCCGAGGCCATCACCTTCACCTCGTCGTCCACCGTCACCAACTTCACAGACACCTACGGCACCGACGCCGTGCCCGACGTAGTAGCCACCATCGGACCCATCACCACCGCCACTGCTCGCAGTCGAGGCCTAGAAGTGGCCGTGGAGGCCACCGACCATACCGTCAACGGCTTGGTCGCCGCCCTCGAAGACTTCTTCGCCCGCTGAGATGTCCCGCCTTCTCCGCTGACAAGGAAACCGGGCAAGAACCTTAGGATCGCAGGCATGGTCACCAACCGGGGTTTGTTCGAGAGGGCGCAGCGGGTGATTCCCGGTGGGGTTAACTCGCCGGTGCGGTCGTTCCGGTCGGTGGGGGGAATCCCGTACTTCGTCGCCCGGGCTGAGGGGCCCTACGTGTGGGACGTGGAGGGAAACCGCTACATCGACTACGTGCAGAGCTACGGTCCGGGCATCTTGGGCCATGCCCATCCGGCGGTGACCGAGGCGGTGGCCAAAGCCGCCTTTGACGGCACCAGCTACGGGGCGCCTACCGAGCGCGAGGTGTTGTTGGCCGAGTTGCTGTGCGACCGGGTTTCGGGCATGGCCTGGACTCGGCTTACGTCCAGCGGCACCGAGGCGGCCATGGCCGCCATCCGCCTTGCTCGGGGGGCCACCGGCCGCAACAAGATCATCAAGTTCGCCGGCTGCTACCACGGACACAGTGACGGCCTGCTGGCCGCCGGGGGGAGCGGGGTGGCCAACCAGGGATTGGCCGATTCGGCTGGCGTCACCCCCGGAGCGGTGGCCGATACCGTGGTGGCTCCCTACAACCAGGTGCCCGCCGTGGACGACCAAGTGGCCGCGGTGGTGGTGGAGCCGGTGGCGGCCAACATGGGCGTGGTGGCCCCGGTTCCCGGCTTCCTGGAGGGGCTGCGAGCGGCCTGCGACCAGGCTGGGGCCCTGTTGGTGTTCGACGAGGTCATCACCGGCTTCCGCCTGGCCTTCGGAGGAGCCACCGAGTGGTTTAGTGTCACCCCCGACCTGTGGTGCTTTGGCAAGGTGGTGGGCGGTGGGCTGCCCATCGGCGTGTTCGGCGGGCGAGCCGACCTGATGGAGCACCTCGCCCCATTGGGCGGGGTCTACCAGGCTGGAACCTTGTCGGGGAACCCTATGGCCACCGCGGCCGGATTGGCCACCTTGGAGCAGCTCACCCCCGATGCCTATCTCACCCTGGCCGACACCGCGGCCCGACTGGCCGAAGGAATGGCCTCGGCGGCCGAGGCTGCGGGGGCTGCCTGCACCGTGCCCCGGGTTGGGTCACTGCTCGGAGTGTTCTTCTGTGATGAGATGCCAACCGATTTCGACCAGGCCAAGGCGGCTGCTGATAACGGCGTCTATTCCCGGGTCTTCCACGCCCTCCTCAAGGCCGGCGTGGCGTTCGCTCCCGGTCCCTATGAGGCCCTGTTCCCCAGCTTGGTCCACGCCGACGACCACATCGACACCACGGTGGAGGCCTTCGCCGCTGCCTTGAGGGAGTAGGCGGTTGGCCGCTATGGAGAGGCGGCCATGGTGACCCTGGCTGCCGCCTTGTAGATGTACTCGGCCGGTCCGGGATCGTCGGGATCCATGAGGTTGGCCATGATACGCAAGGCCCACTCCATGGCCGGGCGCGATTGCATGCCCACCCTGGTGAGCTCTCTCAGCAGCGCCGGCTTGCCGATCAGTCGGGCGAATATCCGAGCCACCCGGAAGTAAGCCCCGTAGTTATCTTCCAGTAGTGCCGGGTACCGCCAGATCACCCCGCCGTTGCCGGTGGCGATTGCCTCAGCCACCAGGTCGGCGGCAATTTTCCCGGTCTCGTACGCGTAGTCGATGCCCTCGCCGTTGAATGGGTTCACCGACCCGGCCGCGTCACCAACCACCAGGTAGTTCGGCCCCACCTTGGGGTGTACCGACCCGGCCATGGGCAGACGTCCTCCCACGGGGTCCATCAGCGGCTGGTCGGGATCGATCTCCCAGTAGTCAGGCAGCGTGGCCGCGAACTCCCGCATCAAGTGCGAGGTATTCACCGAGGTGTAGTCGCGGAATGTGGACAACAGGCCTACGCCTACGTTCACGCACCCATCTCCCAAAGGGAAGATCCAGCCATACCCAGGCAGTGAGTTGCCGTTGCGGTCCCGCATGTCCAGGGCGCTCTCGATCCACGGTGTGTCGTGCAGCGGACTCTCGAAATAGGTGCGGATGGCCATTCCCTGGGGATACGCCCGGTCTCGGGCTGTCCCCAGAGCCCGACCGAACCGGGAGTTCGCCCCGTCGGCCACGGCCACATAGCGGGCCCGGATCTGGTTGGTGCGGCCGGAGGTCTTGTTCACCACCTCAGCCCCATCGAGCAGCCCGTTTACCAAAACCGGCCGGGTGGCCTCGGTGCCCAGCAGTATCTCGGCGCCGGCGGCCACCGCGTGGTCGGCCACCATCTGGTCGAGCTCACGGCGTCGCACCACGTATCCGTAGTCGGGAAAAACCGGGTGCTGGGGCCAGGCCAGCTCCATCGTGCGCCTGTGGGCCACGGCCCGCAGGCCCCCGTAGCGGTGGTAGCGGCTGAGCCCGTCGCTCAAACCCATGTCGCACAGCGATTTGACCGCTCGAGGAGTCAGACCGTCACCGCAGGTCTTGTCTCGGGGAAACTGCTTGCGCTCCACAACCACCACGTCCAGCCCGCGGCGGGCAGCCCAGTAGGCGGTGGCTGCTCCCGCCGGACCGCCGCCGACGACCAGCAGGTCGCGACGAGGCGTCAGCCCGCTCCGATCCCCGCGCTCGCCATCAGCCCGCTCAACGTGCTGGGGAACACCCCTCCGATGTCGAATTGAGCCGGCAAGACTCCTTCGGCCTCGAACAGGAGTTCGAGGTCATGCAATTCGGCTTCGTCGGCGCCGCCCAATTCCACCCGCTCGAAGTAGACCACGGCCAAGATCTCCCGGGCGGAGAGCTTGTCGCCGTTGGCGGGCATGCCGTCCGTAGAGACATCGCCTTCATCGTTGTAAACCTGTCCCGCGGGGGGCGACCCGTTGACCACCCAGATGGCGTGGTCTCGCCAGTCTGTAAAGGCGTTGAGGACTTCACCGCCGGCCAGCGCCGGGCCAACCCCGCCGCCGCCCTCGGCCCCGTGGCAGCCGGCGCAACCGCCGTCGACCTCATAGACCTCCCGGCCCAAAGCGATGATCTCGCTGTCCCGCTCGGGCGACTCCAGGGTTCCCGCGAAGATGATGGCCCAGAACGGCAAAAAGATGAGCACCGGTACGGCCCACGCCGGAATTTTCTTGCGGGTCAGAGCGGCTTGGACCCACGGCTTGACCGGCTCGGGTATGGGCTCGGGTTCCGGCTCCAGATCGGGGATCTCGGGCAAAGAGGACGCCGCTGCGGCCGCCGGAGCCTGGGCTTGGGCCACCGCAGGTGCAGCGGCGGTCTCCGATGGTGGCACCTCTGCTGCTGGTTCGTCGCCGGTGGTCGCGCCGAGGTCCTTGCGACGATCCCGTGATCGTCGCAGCAGATGCTCGGGTACTTCTACCAACGCTCCTCCGGTGTGAATCCCGGCTGGCACCGCAGCCAGCCCCGTGCAACATTAGGCCCGCTCGACGCTAGCGGCCTAACCAGCGACAGTGGTGGTTTGAGTCGGTCAAAACGGGGGGTGAGCAGCGGTCACTTTGATGTGTAGAAGTGCAGGGTGGGCCTACTACTATTCATCGCGACCGCACCCATAAAGGGAGGACCGTGGCCGCGCAAAGGCCCATAGACATCGCCGTCACCAAGTTCTACAAGGCCCTCGGAGGATGCTTCGTCCTCTATTTGGCGTTGTGGGCATTCATCGCCGTCCACCAGTACGACGAAGGCTTGGGTGCGCCGTACTTCAATGTGGCCCTCACTGCCTCCTTGGTGGTAACCGTTCTGGGCATCGTGGCCTTCTTGGAATATGCCCGCCGCCGTCCGGTGGGCCAGTACCACACGTGGGGCGAGGCCATGCTGGGCGCCGCCCTGGTCTTCTTCCTTTTGTTCTGGCTCTACGGCGTGGTGCCCCACCAGTGGCTGGTGTATGCCGATAGCGAGCTCGGTTGGCGCAAAGACCGCCTGATTGAGGGCTACTACGTGGGCAACCAGGGCATCATCTCCTGGGCCCTGCCGTTCGACCTCCCCTATTTGGTATTGCGCGATGTGGTGGCGGTGTTGATCTACGGTGTGGCGTTGACCGGGAACATTGCCGCTTGGTTCGTGTGGCAGAACCGGGGCAAGACCGCTCCGGTCGAGGTGGAGAAGTCCGAGTATGGACGACCGATCGTGAGAGAGGGGGCGACAAGCTGATGGCCAGCAGTGATGCCAACCCCCCCATGCCGGAGTTCCGCGACGACTATGTGCTGGTTGAGGTCGACAACGACTACCTCCAGAGCAAGGTCAAGCCCAAGCAGTTCATTCACATCGACCAGTCCGAGTGCATCATGTGCGAGGGATGCGTGGACATCTGTCCCTGGAAGTGCATCCACATGGTGGCCACGGAGGCGGTTGATTTGGCGGTGGGCGCCGAGCAGCCTGGCGTCGACCCCAGCGACCATGTGATCTTCACCATCGATGAGGACGCCTGCACCCGCTGCGCCCTGTGCGTGGACCGGTGTCCCACAGGGGTGATCACCCTGGGCCGTCTGGGTGATCCCGGAGGCGATGGCGACCCGCATCAGCGAATGACCAGCTACGGCTACGGCTACGGCATGCGGTTGACCTAGAACTAGGCCCAGAACGGATAAGAGGACATGAATCAGTCGCCACTAGCTATAGCCAGCAGGCTCTAGCGGAATTCATAAGAGGACACAGGAGCAACGTGGCAAAGCAGCCCAGACCACCGGCAAGCGAGCGAGCCAAGCAGGCCGCGAGCCAAATGATGAGCGATGTCCAGGGTTCGCAGGCCTGGTCGTCGATCTTCCGTCCGGGGTCTATCTTCCGAAAGGGCTACAGCGACAGCCCCCGTAACCGCAGCTACGTGATCATGAACAGCGTGCTGTACCACCTCCACCCGGTGAAGGTGAAGCGCCACGCGGTGAAGGTCAGCTACACCCTGTGTTTGGGCGGCCTCAGCTTCTTCTTGTTCATCCTGCTCACCGTGACCGGCATTTTCTTGATGTTCTTCTACCGGCCTACCGCGGCCCAGGCCTGGGACGACATCTACACCTTGCAAACCTCGGTCGCCTTCGGCCTGCTGGTGCGCAACATGCACCGATGGGCCGCCCACCTAATGGTCATCACTGTGTTCTTGCACATGGCCCGGGTCTTCTACCACGGGGCCTACAAGCCACCCCGAGAGTTCAACTGGGTCATCGGAGTCATCTTGTTGACCCTCACCCTGCTGCTGTCGTTCACCGGCTACCTGCTTCCTTGGGATCAGCTGGCCCTGTGGGCGGTAACGGTGGGAACCAACATGATGGGGTTCACCCCGGTATTCGGCGATCAAGTGCGCTTTGTGCTGTTGGGCAGCGTTGAGATCGGCACCGACACACTGCTGCGATGGTATGTGCTGCACGTGCTGATGCTGCCCTTTGTGCTCGTCGTATTCCTTGCTGTCCACTTCTGGCGAGTGAGAAAGGATGGAGGTATTTCCGGGCCGCTGTAGAAGCGCCGTCGCAACGACGCATCTGGCCCGATCTGAAAGCCCATGGCTGAAGTCCCCGAACACCTCCTGAAGCGAGCCCAAGAGGCCCGCGAGCGCGCCGAAGCCCAACAGGGCGGCGCAGAAGCGGCCGCGCCCGAATCCTCCAGCGCGGCATCGTCTGAGCCAGCCGGAGAAGAGACCTCAGGCGGTCCCAAGATCCCCGACCACCTGCTCGACCGGTCGAAGTCGGCCCGCGACCAGGCCGCGGCTGGCGGTGCCGCTCCGGCGGCCGCCGCGGTGGCCACCGCGCCGATGCCGGCCGGCCCGGCCCAGCCTGAGCCCACCGGTCCGGGCGGGGGAACCCAGCGGCTGCTCACCGTGGTCAAGTCGGGCTCTATTCAAGATGTCAAGGCCACCCCCACCGACAAGGTCCACGTCTGGCCCCACCTTTTGGTGGTGGAGTTCGTGGCCGCGCTGATCTTCACCGCCTTCACCCTGATCTTTTCCATCTTCGTGAACGCCCCGCTTCTGGAGTTGGCCAATTTCAACGAGACGCCCAACCCGTCCAAGGCCCCGTGGTACTTCCTCGGCCTCCAGGAGCTGCTCACCATGTTCCACCCGATGGTGGCCGGCGTGACCATCCCCGGCATTGCGCTGTTCCTGCTGATCTTGGCCCCCTACGTAGACCGCAACCCCAACAAGAAGCCCGAAGATCGCAAGTTCGCCATCTCGCTCATGACCATCCACCTGATGTTCTGGGCGATCCTGGTTCTCATCGGCTCGTTCTTCCGAGGCCCCGGTTTCAACTTCGTCTTCCCGTGGGAAGCCGGGCTCTTCTTCGATCTCTAAGGCTTGACTATGGGCGTCGCACTATCCATCGCCATACCGATCATCGTGGTGGCCGCGGTCATCGTGCTGATCGGCGCGGCCCGCCGTCGAGAGACCATGGCGGCCGAAGGCCGTCTGACCCGGGAGACCCGTCGTCGGGACCGGGGGCGGGTGGACATAGACGACCCTGCCGGAGCAGCCGACGCCCCCACCGGGCGAGAGGTGGAGCGGGCCGCGGTGCTGGCCCGCCAGACCGCGGGCACCGAGTTGGTGGAGGCCGCCGACGCTTCGGTGGAGGAGTGGACTCCGCCCGACCCCGGCGCCGTCGGGGTGAGCCGCCGCCAGTTCCTGAACCGCAGCACGGTGGCCATGATGGGCTTTAGCCTCACCGGCTTCGGGGCCGCCTGCGTGGCGTTTCTGTGGCCGCCGTTCGTCACCGGATTCGGCGCCGACGTGAAGGTCGGGCTGGTCGACGATGTGAAATCGAAGATCGGCGAGGGAAACGGCTTCTATTACGTTCCGGAGGGTAAGGCCTGGGTGACCGAGTACCCGGCTGCGGCCCTGCCCAAGGCGCAGGCCACCTACAGCGCTCCGGAGCTGACCGGCATGGAGGCAGGGCTGGTTGCCCTGTTCCAGAAGTGCCCTCATCTGGGGTGCCGGGTGCCCAATTGTGAGACCTCGCAGTGGTTCGAATGCCCCTGCCACGGCTCCCGCTACAACCAGGTGGGGGAGAAGCGGGGCGGGCCCGCCCCTCGGGGCATGGACCGGTTTGCCATGTCGGTGAACGCCAAAGGGGAGTTCATCATCCGCACCGGCACCGTCATCCAAGGCCCCCCCATCGGGGTGAATACCACCGGCCAGGAGCCTGAAGGGCCGAGCTGTCTTGGGGGGGCATCGCACTGATGCACCTTCTTGCCGCCTCAACCCAGCGCAACCTGGGCATGGCCATCGCGGTCGTCGCCATCGTGGGCTTTGCCATCTACCTCATCTACAACGTGTTGTGGGCGGGGCGGGGCGAAAGAGGCTCAGAGGTGGAGCTGGCCCCCAACCGCAAGCCCTACTTGAGCGACGAGGAGTTGGAAACCTCCAAGCTCGACCTCGCCTTGGTCAGCGGGCTGGTAACCCTGGTCATCATTGGTGTGGCCCTGCCCCTGTACTGGCTGGGGGAGCCAGGCCGACAACAGGGATACTTGGAGGATTCCCGGAGGCAGTTCACCAGCCGAGGCAGCGAGCAGTTCGAGGAACGGTGTGCCAGTTGCCACGGCGGCGGAGGTCTCGGTGGCACCACCGACCACACCATCACCGACGACAGCGGGAACTTTGTGGCCGCCATCAAGTGGGATGTCCCGGCGCTGACCACCACTCTCTACCGCTTCTCTGAAGAAGAGGTGCGCCACATCCTCAACTACGGCCGGCCTCCCACCCCCATGCAGCCCTGGGGCGCCCCCGGCGGCGGCCCCCTCACCACCCAGCAGGTGGACGAGCTCATCCAATACATCCAGAGTATCCAGCTCGACCCTGATGAAGTGGAACAAGAGGTGCGGGACGGTCTCATCGACCAAGTGCGTGACGAAGTGTTGGCCGCCAACCCAGAATTGGATGATCGGCTTTCTGCGGCCAAGGACGCGGTGAGTACTGCGGGGGCCGACGAAGCTGCCGCGGAAGCGGCCGCCCGCAATATGGCGGCAATAGAGCAGGAGATTCGCGAGATCAGCGACCAGCACATTCGCAATCTGGCATCGGCTGAGCGGGGCGAGCTGTTGTTCAACAACGGGGTTTATGGCTGCGCCCGGTGCCACACCCCGCGAGACTCGTGGCAGTTCACCGGCCCTGAGGAAGAACCCGGCGCCGGTCCGGTTGTGTTGCTCAGGGGTTCTCCGGAAGAAGCCGAGGCCGTTGCCCAGCTTGGCGATCTGATCCCCGCCTACATTCCCGGCGGCGGGGCATTCGGTCCCAACCTCACCAACGGCGCCACCATTCGCCAGTTCGACAGCGCCGAGGGCCACGCCGGCTTTGTCATGATCGGCTCTGAGGAGGGAGTGGGCTACGGCAACTTCGGCCAGGGCGACGGCGGCGGCCAGATGCCGGCCTTCGGCGTCTGCGTGGGCGACCGGGACTCCGGTGAGCGCAGCCCGATACACGGGTTCTGCACCCTAGAAGACGGCAGCACCCGGCCCGGCACCCGGCCCGGCACGCTGACCGCCGAACAAATTGCCGACATCGTGGCCTATGAGCGGGGGTTGTGAGCATGGGCTCGGTTCTCTCCGCAGCAAGCGCTCTCGGCGCCATCTCGTTCGACAATGAGATCCGCGGTCTGCTGGTGGTGCTGCTGGGCGCGGCCATCCTCATGGGATCGGTGTGGCTCATCATCTCCACCAACACCGGCTTCCGCCTCGGCACCCTCATCGCCATCTCGGCCATCTTCGGGTGGACGGCGATGATGGCCTTCATCTGGGCCTTGTACGGCATCGGGCTTCAAGGAGCTCGCCCCACCTGGGAAGTGCAGGCCATCCACATCGGCAACCCCTCGGTGACCGAGAACGAAGCCAACCCGCCCCCGGGAATCCTCGACGATCTGCCCAACCCCAAAACCTGCGCCCAACTCGGCGACCAGAATTGCCTGCCCAAGGCCATCGAAGTGGTTCGCGTTCTGGGCGACAGCAGCCAAAAGGCCGAATTGGACTCGATAGACGCTGATGCCATCCGTGCCGAATTGAACGCGTTCCACGACGCCCTGGCCGATGACGACCCCCGAAAGCGCAGCGGAGAAAAGCTCGAGGCCGAGGTGCAGCGCCTGGTCGAAGAGCAGCGCATTCGCAACGAAGATCTGACTTTGAGCGAGCTGAAGGGCGTTCACCCCGATCTCATCGAAGAGGTCGAGGACAGGGGGTGGTTAGAACTCGGCGACTGGAACCTGGAGACCACCCAGGCCGCCGGAGAGGCCATCACCGCGGCCAGCGACTATCTCACCCAAGCCGATCTGGGCTTTGGCGAGACCGACTCCCAAAGCAACACCTTCGTGGTGCTAGATGCCTACCAGCAGGGGGGCAAGCCCGACCGGCTCAACAACGGGGTTTGGGAGCGGGTCAGCAACAAGGTCATCACCAGCGCCATGCCTCGCCACCCCACCAACTACACGGTGGTGCAGGTCCAGCGCTCGCAGTACAAGCCTCCGGTGGCTGGCCAGGCGCCACCCCCGACCCAGGTCGATCCCAACGAATCGGTCGTCTCGGTGCTCTTGCGGCGCAACCTGGGCCGGTTCCGGCTGCCCGGTATCCTGGTGACCATCGGCTCTGGACTGTTGTTCTTGGCGTCGCTGCTGATGCTGCACACCCGCGACCTGGAAGTCCGCCGTCGCCTGGAGGGCGAGGGCGAGGCCCCATGATCGCTTTGGGGGGGTAGACCGCGATGACCGGCCAATACCTGCCGATCTTCGCCCTCGGAGTCTTGGCCGTGCTATTCGCCGCCCTGAGCTTCGGCGCTTCCCGGTTGCTGGCCCCCCGACGCCAGACCAAGGTCAAGCTGGCCCCCTACGAGTGCGGGGTCGAGGAGAGCACCGACGCACCTGAGCGCTTCGGGGTCCGATTCTTCCTCATCGCCATGATCTTCATCGTCTTCGACATCGAGATCATCTTCTTGTATCCCTGGGCGGTTTCCTACCGGGGGCTTGGGCTGTTTGGCCTGGTGGCCATGGGGATATTCGCCCTGGCCGTGTTCGAGTCATTCGTCTACCTAATCGGCAACGGCGCCCTCGACTGGGGGCCGTCTCGCCCCATCGGGCGGCGTGATCCCCAAGTGTCGGCCCGCCGCACCAGCGACACCACCATCCGCCTGGTAGGCCTAGACGGACGAGGCGCTCCGGGGGAGGCAGCATGAAACTGCCGCTGGTGGGAGATCCCAAGGAGGTCCTAGACCGCGGTCTCGAAGGGGTCGACCACAACTTCGTTACCGGCAAGCTCGAGGATCTGGTCAAGTGGTCGCGGGCCCGGAGCTGTTGGCCGGCTACCTTCGGCTTGGCCTGCTGCGCCATCGAGATGATGGCCACCGGGGGCGCCCACTACGACTTGGCCCGCTACGGCATGGAGGTGTTCCGGGCCTCCCCCCGCCAAGCCGATCTGATGATCGTGGCCGGCCGTGTGTCCCAGAAGATGGCGCCCATCCTGCGCCGCATCTACGACCAGATGATGGAGCCCAAGTGGGTGATCTCCATGGGGGTGTGCGCCTCCAGCGGGGGCATGTTCAACAACTACGCCATCGTGCAGGGGGTCGACCAGATAGTGCCGGTGGATGTGTATGCCCCCGGCTGTCCGCCTGGCCCGGAGACGCTGATGCACGCCATCTTGACCCTTCACGAGAAGATCACCAGCGGAGAACTCACCCAACGTCGTGAGGAAACCGGGGCCGGGGCCAACCTCACCGTGAGCCAGCAAGACGGCCAGACATCGACGGGCGTGGTCATCCGTACATGAACGACTCGGTGCTGCATGTGCCCCGCGACCAGCTCGTCGAGACGGTCGCCGGATTGCGCGATGAGGGCTATGTGTCGGTCTTGGACGTGACCGCGGTGGACTACCTGGAACACCCCGGCCGCACAGGTCTGCCTCCAGAGGCAACCCCCGAGCGCTTCGAGCTGGTGGTCACGCTGATCTCTCACGCCGCGCCGGGCCGCATCAGGCTGCGGGTGCAGGTGCCGGCCGACGATCCCACCGTGCCCACCCTGTTCGACCTGTACCCCGGCACTGAGGCTTTGGAGCGCGAGGTGGCCGACATGTTCGGCATTGTCTTCGAGGGCCATCCCGACCCCACCCGCATCCTCATGCCCCCCGACTGGGAAGGCCACCCCCTGCGAAAGGACTTCGCGGTGGGGCGCATTCCCGTCCAGTTCAAGGCCACCCGATGAGCGCGCCAGAGGCCATGGTGGAAACCGCCACTGACGAGGCCGTTCGCCGCCGGGACGACAGCGCGGTGCTCCGCATCGGCGAGGACGACGGCGAGCGGCTCGAAGCCGAAGCCGGCACCAGCGACACCAGCATGGTCATGAACATGGGGCCCCAGCACCCCAGCACCCACGGCGTGCTGCGCCTCATGCTGGAGATGGAGGGGGAGACCGTGATGCGGTCCAAGCCGGTCATCGGCTACCTCCACACCGGCATGGAGAAGACCGCCGAAACCCTCACATACCTCCAGGGCCCCACCAACGTCACCCGCATGGACTACGCCGCTCCGCTGTTCAGCGAGCTGGCCTTCTCCATGGCCACCGAGGCGCTGCTGGGCCTGGAGCTCCCCCCTCGGGCCACCTGGATCAGGATGCTGATGTGCGAGCTGAACCGCATCAGCTCCCATCTGCTGTTCCAGGCCACCAACGGCATGGACATCGGCGCGGTGTCGATGATGATCTACGGCTGGCGGGAGCGGGAGGAGGCCCTGCGCCTGCTGGAGACCATCACCGGCCTTCGGATGAACCACAACTACATCCGTCCGGGCGGAGTGGCCGCCGACCTGCCCGACGGCTGGCGCGATGAGGTGCTCACCTTGATCGACAAGCTGCCCGCTCGGCTCAACGAGTTCGACACCCTGCTCACCGGCCAGCCCATCTACCGGGAGAGGCTCCAGGGAGTCGGGGTGATCAACACCGCCGAGTGCTTGGCTCTGGGCGTCACCGGGCCGATCTTGCGCTCCACCGGCTACGCCTGGGACCTGCGCCGGGACATGCCCTATTTGGCCTACGACCAACTGGACTTCGACGTGGTGGTGGGCACTTATGGAGACTGCTTCGACCGCTACGCCATCCGGTTGAATGAGATCAGGGAGTCCATCCGCATCCTGGCCCAGATACTCGACCAAATGCCTTCGGGTGACTACCGGGTGCAGGACAAGAAAGTGACGCCGCCGCCTCGGGCCCGTATCGACGAGTCGATGGAAGCCCTCATCCACCATTTCAAGATCTTCACCGAGGGGTTCAAAGTGCCTGCCGGCGAGGTATACGCCGCGGTGGAGTCTCCTCGGGGGGAGTTGGGCTGCTACATGGTGTCCGACGGCTCCGCGGTGCCCTACCGCATGCACATCCGGGGCCCTAGCTTCGTCAACCTGCAAACCCTGCCTCACTTGATGCGTGGCGGCATGGTGGCCGACGCCGTGGCCATCATCTCTTCGGTTGACCCCATCATGGGAGAGGTGGACCGCTAGCCATGGCCCGCCTCCACGCCAACAGCCTCACCATCGCCCACGAGATCATCGCCCGGTACCCGGTGCCCCGCTCCGCGTTGATCCCGCTTTTGCACTTGGCCCAAGAACAAGACGGCTACGTCACCGAGGATGCCATGGCCCACATCGCCGAGTTGGTGGGCGTCACCCCCGCCGAGGTGATGGGCACTTGCAGCTTCTACGAGATGCTCAAGCGGGAGCCGGTGGGCGACTACATGGTCAACATTTGCAACGGCATCTCCTGCCACCTGCTGGGCTCGGACGACTTGATCCACCACGCCGAGGCCACCTTGGGGGTGCGACCCGGGGGGACCACCGACGACGGCAAGATCACCCTAGAAGCCGTGGAGTGCATCGCCGCCTGTACCGAGGCACCCTGTCTCCAGGTCAACTACCGCTACCGCAACCAGGTCAGCACCGAGGACTTCGACGAGATTGTGGGTGAGCTGCGGGCCGGGACTGCCACTGTCGCCCCCCATGGCAACCTGGCCAAGGTACGCCAGCACATACGCGACGACCGCCGGGCCGGGGTGTCGCCCCCCGACAGCCAAGGCGAACCCGACTGGATGGCCCGCAACCCGTCTGACAACGGAGCAGGCTCATGACCGCTGCGGCCCAAGACCTGCGGATCATCACCTCCCGCTTCGGCGTGGAAGACGGCCACACCCTGGCCGGCTATGAGCGCACCGGAGGCTATGCCGGTCTGCGCCGGGCCTTGGAGATGGCGCCGGCCGATGTCCACGGCGAAGTCCGCACCGCCAGCCTGTTGGGCCGGGGCGGCGCTGGGTTCCCCGCCGGGGTCAAGTGGGGCTTCTGCCCGCCGGGAGTGTGGCCCCGCTACCTGGTGGTGAACGGCGACGAGTCCGAGCCCGGCACCTACAAAGACCGCCTCCTCATGGAGCGCGACCCCCATCAGCTAATCGAGGGCTGTCTGATCGCCTGTTACGCCTTGGGCCTGTCGCAGTGCTTCTTATATGTGCGAGGCGAGATGGCCCACGCTCAAGAGCGGTTGGCCGCCGCCCTCAACGAGGCTTACGAAGCGGGTTACGTGGGGGCCAACGTGCTGGGCGCCAAGGACTTCTCGGTGGACATCATCCTGCACTGGGGGGCCGGGGCCTACATAGTGGGGGAGGAAACCGCCCTCATTGAGAGCCTGGAGGGAAACCGGGGGATGCCCCGGCTCAAGCCCCCCTATTTCCCGGCGTCCATCGGCCTGTACGGCAAGCCCACCATCGTCAACAACGTGGAGACCCTGGCCAATCTCCCGTGGATCGTTTCCAACGGCGGGGCCGCCTTTGCCGCCATGGGGGCCGACAACTCCACCGGCACCCGGGTGTTCGCAGTCTCGGGCCACGTGGCCACCCCCGGCGTGTTCGAGGTGCCCTTCGGCACCACCACCTTCCGCGACATCATCTTCGATCCCCGCTACGCCGGCGGGATGCGTCCCGGCCGCACCCTCAAGACGTTCATCCCCGGCGGGGCGTCGGCCCCGTGGTTCTTCGAGGAGCACCTAGACCTGCCGCTGGAAAAGACCACCGTGGACCAGGCCGGGTCCATGCTCGGCTCAGGGGCCATCGTGGTCATGGACGACACCACCGACGTGGTCAAGGCCTGCCACAACGTGGTGCGGTTCTTCGCACGGGAGTCGTGCGGAAAGTGCACTCCGTGTCGGGAGGGAACCTCCTGGCTGGAGAAGATCCTCAGCCGCATCCTGGCCGGCCAGGGCCGTCCCCAAGACCTTGACCTACTCATGGACGTGTGCGACAACATCAGCCCTGGCATCAACTGGCCCCCCCGTCAGACCACCATCTGCCCGCTGGGTCCGTCGGCCGTCTCGCCCATCGCCTCGGCCCTCGAGCGGTTCCGCGGTGAGTTCGAGGCCTATCTTCCCGCCACCCCGGTATTGGTCTCCACTGCTTCGGGGGTCGCGTCATGAGCGAGTCCGAAGCAGTGGTGAACATAACCGTCAACGGCCAACCAGTGGAGGCCAGACCCGGCGAGTGGGTCATCGCTGCCGCCGAGCGGGCCGGGGTTTACATCCCCCACTTCTGCTACCACCCCCGGATGAGCTCGGTGGGCATGTGCCGCATGTGCATCGTGGACATCGACGCCGGGCGCGGGCCCGCCCTGCAACCCTCCTGCATGGTGGCGGTGAGCGAGGGCATGGTGGTGGACACCACCTCCGATCAGACCCGCAAAGCCCAAGACGGGGTGCTGGAGTTTTTGCTGCTGAACCACCCCCTCGACTGCCCGGTGTGCGACAAGGGCGGAGAATGCCCCCTCCAAGACCAGACCATGGCCTACGGACCCGGCGAGAGCCGGTTCGTCGAAGAGAAGCGCCACTTCGAAAAGCCCATCCCGGTGAACGACGTGGTGTATCTCGACCGGGAGCGCTGCATCCTGTGCGATCGCTGCACCCGGTTCGCCGACGAGGTGGCTGGCGATCCGCTCATCACCTTCCAAGACCGGGGCGATCAAACCCAGGTCAACACCTTCCCCGACCTGCCCTTCTCCTCCTATTTCAGCGGCAACACCGTGCAGATCTGCCCGGTCGGCGCCCTCACCGCGGTGCCCTATCGGTTCAAGGCCCGCCCCTGGGACCTCACCGAAGTGGAGTCCACTTACCCCAATCCGATGGGCGACCGGGTGGTGGTGCAGGCCTCCCGCGATCAGGTGTTGCGCTACCAGGGGGTGGACAGCGACGCGGTCAACTGGGGTTGGCTTACCGACAAAGACCGGTTTTCCTTCGAGGGCATGGCCAGCGAGCTGCGGCTGCGCACCCCGCTGGTGCGGGGCACACCACTGGGTCGACCCGACCCCGATGGCAGCGAGCTGGTGGAGGCCTCATGGCATCAAGCCCTCAATCAGGCCGCTGAGGCCATCAATGCCGCGGTGGCCGACAAGGGCCCCCAATCGGTGGCGGTGCTAGGGGGCGCCCGCCTCACCAACGAAGACCAGTACGCCTGGGCTCGGCTGGCTAAAGGGGTCATCGGCACCGACCACGTCGACGCCCAGCTCGGCGACGGCCTGCCCGCCGAAGTCGTGCTCGGTCTGCCCCGGGCCTCCGTCAATCGGGCCTGCACCCCGGGCGGCACGGTCATCCTGCTGGCCCCTGATCCCAAAGAAGAGCAGGGAACCCTCTATTTGCGGCTCCGCCACGCCATAGTCAACGACGGCGTTCAGCTCATCGAGCTCACCCCCCGGGCCTCCGGTCTGAGCAAAATGGCCGCATTCCGGCTGCACCATCGTCCCGGTGAGGCCGCGGCCGTGGCTGCCGCCCTGGTGGGCGGCGACATCGAGCCCGGACCCGATGGAGACATCGGAGGGGTCCCCGCCGCCGACGTCGCGGGCGCCGCGGCGGCCATCGCCAACCGGGCCGACAAGCCTGTCACCGTGATCTTGGGTCGCCCCTCGCTGGCCGAGTCAGCCGGATTCACCGTTGACGCCGTTGCCGAGCTGATTGGGTTCGCCAATCTGCTGAGCGCCGGCGGGCGGCCGGGCATGGCCTTCTTGCCCGCCCTGCACCGGGGCAACGTGCTTGGGGCGCTCGACATGGGCTTGGCCCCCGGTCTGCTGCCGGGGCGAACCACCTTGGCCGATGGCGGACCGGCCCTGGCCGAATCGTGGGGTTCGGTTCCCACCGCTGCCGGGGCCGACGCCCGCGGCATCCTGCAAGCTGCGGCCGAAGGCCAAATCGACGTGTTGATCCTGCTGGGTGTCGATCCGCTGGGCGACTTCCCTCACCGAGGGCTGGCCGACGAAGCCCTCAAGAACGTGGGCACTATCGTCGCCTCCGATCTGTTCTTGAACCCTTCCAGCGCCATGGCCCACATCGTGTTTCCCGCCGCCGGGTTCGCCGAGCGCCGGGGCACCCATACCAACCTGGAGGGCCGGATCACCGCCCAGCGCCAGATCGTCACTCCACCCGGAACCGCCCGGGCCGACTGGGCCATCGCCACCGAGCTGGCCCGCCAACTAGGCGCCGACTTCGGCCTTGGCGGCCCCGAGGAGGTGTGGGACGAGATCGCCCGGCTGGCCCCGTCGCACCGTGGCCTGTCCCTAGAGGCCATCGTCGCCTCCGAAGACGGGGTGGTGGCCAGCGACAGCTCCGTTGCCTTCTCTCCGCCCGAAGACCCCACCCCGCTGCCTCCGGTCGATGCCTACAGCCTGCGGCTGGTGTCGTCGCGGCGCATGTACGACCGGGGCACGATAGTTCAAAACGTGGCCTCGCTGGCCGGACTGGCGCCCACCGCCGTTCTGGTCGTTAACCCCTATGACTTCTCTCGTCTCGGCGTTGAATCGGGCACCGACGTGCAGGTGGTTTCCCATGTGGGTGAGATGGGCATGCCGGTGGTGGCCGACCCCGGAGTCCCCCGAGGCACTGCGGCGTTCGGCTACAACTACCCCGACCTCGACGTGCGAGACCTCTTCGATCCCGATGCGGTGGTCACCGACCTGAGGATCCAAACCCGATGATGGTCTACCTGTTGCTCCAGGGGGGTCAGAACCGATGACCGCGGTCCTCGGCCCGTCCGTGTTCGGCCTCGATCCGCTGTACGACGGCGGCGTTGGCCTGGCTGAAGTGCTCATCACCTTGCTCAAGGTGGGGGTGGCCTTCGCCTTCTTGCTGGTGGGCGTGATGCTGATGATCTGGTTCGAGCGAAAGCTCATCAGCGACATGCAGAACCGCATCGGTCCCAATCTGGCTGGCCCGTTCGGCATCTTCCAGACGCTGGCCGACGGCATCAAGCTGTTCTTCAAAGAAGACCTCGTCCCCGAGCAGTCCGACCGGCTGGTGTTCAAGCTGGCCCCCTACCTGTCGCTGGTGCCCGCCTTCTTGGTGTTCGCCGTGGTCCCCGTGGGGGGCGACTTCAGCAGCGGCAACGGCCGGGTCTCCCTGTTCGGCCACGAGACCCTCCTCCAGGTGTCCGACCCGCCGGTGGGGATCCTGCTGGTGCTGGCCATGTCGTCGATCGCCGTCTACGGGGTCATGCTGGCCGGCTGGTCGTCGGGCTCCAAGTATCCCCTGTTGGCCTCGGTGCGGGCCTCGGCTCAGATGGTGTCGTACGAGGCGGCGCTCGGGCTGTCGCTGGCCGCGGTGCTGTTGAAGTCGGGCAGCTTGTCCACCAACCAGATCGTGGCCGAGCAGTCGGTGTGGAACTGGAACCTGTGGGTCACTTGGGTGGTGCCCATGGTGATCTTCTTGATCGCGGCCACCGCCGAGCTTAACCGGCCCCCGTTCGATTTGGTAGAGGCCGAACAAGAGCTGGTCGGCGGCTTCCACACCGAGTACAGCTCCATCCGGTTCGCCCTGTTCTTTTTGGCCGAGTTCATGAACACCATCACCATGTCGGCCATCATCGTGACGCTGTTTCTTGGCGGTCCCAACGGCCCGGACTTCACCACGGTGGGCTGGCTGTCGGGCTTGCTGTGGTTCTTCATCAAGCTGATGCTGTTCCTGTTCGCCTTCGTATGGCTGCGGGCCACCCTGCCCCGCTTCCGCTACGACCAGCTCATGGACTTGGGCTGGAAGCTGCTCATCCCCCTGTCGCTGGGCTGGATTCTGGTGTTGGCCTCCTATGACGTGGCTGGCGACCGGGGATGGAACCGGGCCGCCGCGGTGATTGTGGCACTGGCCATCATGGCCGCTTTGGCCGGGCTGCTGGCCCTGGCCCTGCGCAGCGCCCGCCAACGCCGCGAACTCGACCCCCACGGAGGATTCGCATGATGGGATACCTCCGGGGATTCGCCGTCACCCTGCGCAAGCTGCTCAAGGGCACCGAGACGGGCCGGGTGGTCACCACCCAGTACCCCGACGAGAAGCGCCCCAAGCCCGAGCGCTTCCACGGTCGCCACGTGCTGAACCGCTACGAGGACGGCATGGAGAAGTGCATCGGATGCGAGCTGTGCGCCGGGGTGTGCCCGGCCCGCTGCATCTACGTGCGGGGGGCCGACAACCCGCCCGACGATCCGGTGTCGCCGGGCGAGCGCTTCGGCTACGTGTACGAGATCAACTACCTGCGGTGCATCCACTGCGATCTGTGCGTGGAGGCCTGCCCCACCGAGGCCATCACCGAGTCGAAGCTGTTCGAGTTCTCGTTCACCAACCGCTCCGACGCCATCTACACCAAAGACGAGCTGGTGGTGGGCGACGACGGCCGGCCCCAGCAACTCCCCTGGGAGGACTGGAAGCCCGGCGACGACGAGCACACCTCGGCCTGGGTGCGGGCCACATCCCCGTCGGGGCGGGCCGACTACGAGGGCCAGGTGGCCTGGTCGGGCGAGCTGGGCTACGGCATCCGCTCCCCTGAGCGGGGCCAGTCGGAGGAGGATTCAGCCGACGCCGACGCTACCGACGATGACCATGACGACCAGGGGGGCCATCACTGATGGAGACCGCCGTCTTCATTGTGTGCGCGGCCATAGTGTTGGCCGGGGCGCTGGGCGTGGTATTGGCCCGCAACCCGGTTCACGCCGCGTTGAGCCTGGTGGGGACCCTGTTCGGCATGGCCGTTCTGTTCCTCAACCTGGAGGCCCACTTCTTGGCCGCGGTGCAGATCATCGTTTATGCCGGCGCCATCGTGGTGCTGTTCTTGTTCGTGATCATGCTGTTGGGCGTCGACCGGCTCGAAGACCTGTCGGTGGAGCCCATCACCGGCCAGCGGGCCCTGGCCGCCATCGTGGGTTTGGGCACCTTCGGGCTGGCCGTGGTCTTCCTCCTGACCAGCGATATCGGCTCGCTGAGTGTAGGGATCTTGAAGTCGGACATCACCGACACCGGCCAGTACTCCAACCTGCGCCAGATCGCCGACGTGCTGTTCACCGACTACGTGTACGCCTTTGAGGCCACCGCCGCGCTGCTCACCATCTCGGTGGTGGGCGCGGTGGTCATGTCCCGCCGCATGGCCCGCGGCGACGAAGCCCAGGAAACCGCGGAGGACGACTGATGGTCACCGCCTCCTGGTATCTGATTTTGGCCGCCGCCCTGTTCACCATCGGCGCGGTGGGCCTTTTGGTGCGCCGCAACCCGCTGATCATGTTCATGTGCGTGGAGCTGATGCTCAACGCCGTCAACCTCACCTTCATCACCTTCGGACGGGAGCTGAACGACATCGGCGGGCAGGTGTCGGTGTTCTTCGTTTTGGTGGTGGCCGCCGCCGAGGTGGTGGTGGGGTTGGCCATCGTGGCGGCCATCAACCGCCGCCGCCCCCAGGCCACCGCCGACGACCTATCGGCGTTGAGGGGATAGCGCCTCATGAGTCGATGGATTGCCGAGAACATCGGATACGCAGGGACAGGTAAATGAGCACCCTCGTCGATCTGGTCTGGCTGATCCCCGCCTTCCCCCTGGCCGGGGTGCTGATTCTCATGGCGCTGGGCCGCCGTTTGGGCGAGCCCCGGGCCGGCTGGCTGGCCACCGCCATGATGGGCGGCTCATTCATCGCCACCCTGCTGGTGTTCATCGGGCTGTTGGGCCACGAGGGCGGCGAGCGGGAGATCGTGGTGACCCTGTTCGAGTGGGTGCCCGCCGGCAAGCTGGCCGTGGACATCGGTTTTCTGGCCGACCCGCTGTCGATCACCATGGCCCTGTTCGTGACCGGGGTGGGGGCCCTCATCCACCTCTACTCCATCGGCTACATGCACGGCGACGAGGGCTTCTCAAAGTTCTTCATCTACCTCAACCTGTTCGCCTTCTCCATGCTCATGCTGGTGCTGGGCGACAACTTGCTGCTCACCTTCCTGGGCTGGGAGGGCGTGGGGGCCTGCTCGTATTTGCTGATCTCGTTCTGGTTCACCGACGAGGCCAACGCCTCGGCCGGCAAGAAAGCATTCGTCACCAACCGGGTGGGCGACTGGGGCTTCTTGGTGGCCATGCTCTTGGCGTTTTTGACCTTCGGGTCGCTCCAGTACGGCGAGATCTTCTTCGACCTCGAGCAAAACGGGGTGGCGGCCAGCACCGCGTCGGCCATCGTGGTGCTGCTATTGGTGGGCGCGGCTGGCAAATCGGCCCAGTTCCCGCTGCACATCTGGCTGCCCGACGCCATGGCCGGCCCCACTCCGGTTTCGGCGCTGATCCACGCCGCCACCATGGTCACCGCCGGGGTGTATCTGCTCACCCGGATGAACCCGGTCATCGCCGCGGCCCACGGCTGGGTGCCCGACCTCATTATGTGGGTGGGCCTGGGCACCGCGCTGATGGCCGCCACCATCGCGGTGGCCCAAAACGACATCAAGAAAGTGCTGGCCTACTCCACCGTCAGCCAGCTCGGGTTCATGTTCGTGGCCGTGGGTTCGGGGGCCTATGTGGCCGCCATCTTCCACATGGTCACCCACGCTTTTTTCAAGGCGCTGCTGTTCTTGGGGGCCGGGTCGGTGATTCACGGCATGGATGGCGACCAGGACATCCGCCGCTACGGCGGCCTCGCCCGGCTGCTGCCCATCACCTCGATGACCTTCGTGGCTGGCTGGCTGGCCATCGCCGGGGTTCCGCCGTTCTCCGGCTTCTGGTCGAAAGACGAGATCCTGGCCTACGCCTACGGCGAGAACAAGGTGCTGTGGCTGCTGTTATTTGTCACCGCCATCCTCACCGCCTTCTACATGACCCGACTGGTGCTCATGACCTTCTTCGGCCCCCGCCGCTGGACCGATGAAGAAGTCGAGGCTGAGGCTGACGAAGAGACTGAACACGCCCTGCCCCACCGCCATCCCCACGAGTCGCCGTGGACCATGACCGTTCCCCTCGTGCTGTTGGCGGGTTTGGCCATGGTGGCCGGAGTTATCAACCTGCCGTTCGCCTCCGATGTCCACTTCTTGGGCAACTGGCTGAAGCCGTCCCTGTTCGGCAACGAGGGCCATCTCCCCTTCGGTGGGGGTACCCAGTGGGTGCTGGCCATCGTGGCCATCATCGGCAGCCTGGGCGGGGTGTCGGCCGGGGCCGCGGTCTACATCCGCCGCCGGATCGATCCGGCCCGCATCGAGCACCCGTTCTTGGCTCGGGCGTGGCGCGTCGACGAGGTCGTCACCAACTTCATGGGCGGTCCCGGCCGCCGGGCCTTTGAGCGCACAACCCAGTTCGATGAGCAGGTGGTGGACGGCGCGGTCAATGCCACCGGCACCCTGGTCCGCCGCACCGGCACCAAGCTGAGGTCGTCGCAGACCGGCCTGGTCCGCAGCTACGCCCTGGGCATCGCCATCGGTGCAGTGGCTCTGTTGGCCTGGTTCATTTCGCGGGCGGGGTTCTGATGGACGGCTCGATGGTCTTGCCGGTCATCATCTTCTTGCCCCTGGTGGGTGCCGCGGCCATCGCGCTCATTGCCCCCTCTCGCCTGACCGCTCTCAAGCCGGTGGCGGTGGCCACATCGGCGGCAACCGGTGCGCTCACCCTGTGGCTGATGGCCGCTTTCGATAAGAACGATGGCGACTTCCAGTTCACCCAGCTCACCGAGTGGATCGGCTCAGCGGGCATCTCCTGGCACGTTGGCGTGGACGGCATCTCGCTGTTCTTGGTGGTGCTCACCGGGGTGCTGTTCCCCCTGGCCATCGTGGCCTGCGACCCGCCCCATGACGCCAAGGCTTATTACATCTGGCTGCTGGTGCTGGAAACCGGCTGCTTAGGGGTGTTCCTGTCGCTCGATCTGGTGCTGTTCTTCTTGTTCTTCGAGGTCGTGCTGATCCCCATGTACTTCCTCATCGGCTCGTGGGGCCACGAGAACCGCAAGTATGCGGCCACCAAGTTCTTCTTGTTCACCATGCTGGGCTCGGCCCTCATGCTGGTGGGGATGCTGACCTTGGCGCTGCTTGCCGCTCGTGAAACCGGCGGAGTGGTCACGTTCAACCTGCTGGAGTTGGCCAACAGTGTGGGCGAACTGCCCACCATCACCGCCCGCTGGATATTCCTGTCTTTCGCCCTGGCCTTCGCGGTGAAGGTGCCCATATTCCCGGTCCACACCTGGCTGCCCGACGCCCACACCGAGGCCCCCACCGCTGGGTCGGTGATTTTGGCCGGCGTCATGCTCAAACTGGGCACCTACGGGCTGGTCCGCTTCGGCCTGTATCTATTCCCCGAAGCGTCCCGCTACTTTGCTCCGCTGCTGTTCACCTTGGGAGTTATCGGCATTTTGTACGGCGCGGTGGTGGCCACCATGCAGCGCGACTTGAAACGCCTGGTGGCCTACTCCTCTGTTGCCCACCTGGGCTTCATTGTGCTGGGCATCTTCTCCATCAACACCGAGGGCATCGAGGGCGGACTGCTCCAGATGGTCAACCACGGCCTTTCCACCGGGGCGCTGTTCCTATTGGTGGGGTTCATCTACGAGCGCCGCCACACCCGCCAGATCTCCGAGATGATCGGGCTCCAAAAGGCCGCCCCGGTGCTGGCCGCGGTGTTTACCGTGGTGATGTTGTCGTCGGTGGGCCTGCCCGGCCTCAATGGCTTCGTGGGCGAGTTCTTGATCTTGGCCGGGGCCTTCGTGGCCCACCGCTGGTGGGCGGTGGTGGCCGCCGCCGGCGTCATCCTGGCTGCGCTCTATCTGCTGTGGGCTTACCAGCGGGTGTTCCACGGCACCCCCGACGACGCCAACCGGTCGATGCCCGACCTCAACTGGCAGGAAAAGCTGGTCATGGTGCCGCTGGTGGGGCTCATCGTGTTTCTGGGGGTGTACCCCAAGCCGGTGATCGAGCGGATGGAGCCCGCCGTCAACGCGCTCATAGAGCACATGGAACAAGTAGAGGGGTTCGAGTCGCCCACCGTGGATGACCGGTCCGAGGGCAGCTTCGAAGAGCTCCGCACCCTCACCGATGACTACGGCGGCGACGAGGGGGAGGGCCACTGATGCTCTCGATCTTCGCCCAGGCCGACATCCCGGATATCCAGTGGCTGCCGCTCATCCCCCATCTGGTGATGGCGGGGGCCGCGGTGGTGCTGTTGACCATTGTGTCGGTGGCCGGTCGGTGGCTGCCGAAGTGGTTCCCGGCGGCCTGGACGGTGGCCGCAGGTTTGGCGGTGCTGGCCACCGCCATTCCGGTGTGGATCCGGGCTTGGCAATGGGGCCCCCATTCTGTTGTTGCCGGTTCCATCGGGGTGGACGGGTTCTCGGTGTTCATCATCGTGCTGCTGGCCTGCACCGTGGTGCTCACCGCCCTGGTGGCCGACGGGTTCTTGCGCCGGGAGAGCCTCGACGGTCCCGCGTTCTACGTGCTGTTGATGCTGTCGGCCACCGGCGGCATCACCATGGCCTCGGCCAACAACCTCATCGTGCTGTTCTTGGGCCTGGAGATCCTGTCGCTGGCGGTGTACGTGCTGGTGGCCATGCACCTGCGCCGAGCCGAGTCGCAGGAGGCGGGCATCAAGTACTTCTTGCTGGGGGCGTTCGCGTCGGCGTTTTTGCTCTACGGCATCGCCCTGGTGTACGGGGCCACCGGATCGCTCAACCTGGCCGACATCGAGAACATTCTGGGGAACGACAGCCTTAGCGACAACGGCCTGCTCCTAGCCGGGATGGCCATGCTGCTAGTGGGGTTCGGCTTCAAGGTGGCCGCCGTGCCGTTCCACGCCTGGACCCCCGACGTGTACCAGGGGGCGCCCTCACCGGTGGTGTCGTACATGGCCGCCGGGGTGAAGGCGGCTGGGTTCGCCGCCCTGCTTCGGGTCTTCTTCGCCGGCTTCGGCGAGGTGGCCGACGACTGGCAGCCGGTGGTGTTCGGCCTGGCCATCGCCAGCTTGGCGGTTGGCTCGCTTATGGCCATCGTCCAGACCGACGTCAAGCGCATCCTGGCCTACTCGTCGATCAGCCATGCCGGGTTCATCCTCGTCGGCGTGCAGGCCGCCACCGACGACGGCGTCTCCAGCGTGCTGTTCTACCTGGCCGCCTACGCGGCCATGGCCATCGGCAGCTTCGCGGTGGTCACCGTGGTGAGCGGCCCCGGCGACGAGGGCACTGCCCTCGACAACCTCCGGGGCCTGGCCTCCCGCCGCCCGCTTTTGGCCGCGGCCTTCACCGTGCTGCTGTTATCGCAGGCCGGCATTCCGTTCACCGCCGGGTTCTGGGCCAAGTTCGAGGTGATCGCCGCGGCGGTAGACGCCCGCTCCTTCTGGCTGGCGGTCATCGCCATGCTGGCCGCAGTGGTAGCCGCCTTCTTGTACCTGCGGATCGTGGTGGCCATGTTCCTAGACGCCCCCGACCCCGACGCCCCCCGCTTGCACATCCCAAGAGGCCCTGCGGTGGCCATCACCATCGTGGTGCTGTTCACCCTGGCCTTCGGCATCTACCCCGAACCCCTCCTAACCCTCGCCGACGACGCCTGGCTAAACCTAAGGCTCTACGCCCACTAGTAAAGGCGAGATCAATCAATCTTGGGGATGGGCCCAGGGCAGTTTGGGCACATGCTCGATCTGCTTGGGGCGGGTCAGTGGAATGTGGCTGATGGGTACATCGATGACGACCGGTGCTTGTTGCTCCAATGCCGCCGGGACCAGGGTTTCGAGGTCCATGGGGTCGTTGGCCCTCATGGCGATGGCGCCGAACGACTGGGCGAACTTAACGAAATCGGGGTTGGCCAAGTCGGTGCCGTAAGTGCCGGCAAAGAAGTCGTCGAGGTCGCGGGCCACGTTGCCGTAGGCATCGTCTCTGAAGACCACGGTGACCACGTTGATTCCGTACTTGAGCGCGGTCGACAGCTCAGAGGAGTTGAACATGAAGCTGCCGTCGCCGGTGACGCACACCACCGGGCGATCTGGTCGGGCCATCTTTGCTCCCAGAGCAGTCGGGAAGGCGTAGCCCAGATTGAACGAGTAGCCCGAGTCGATGTAGGTGTTCGGCTGGTTCACCTGCCAGTGGGTGCGGGAGTAGAAGCCGAACTGGGTCACGTCCCACACGGTGAATGCGTCATCGGGAGTGCCCCGTTGCAGCGCCTCCAAGATGGGGTACTGCGGCTCCTTGTCTCTGATGTCGTAGTAGGAAATCAGCCGGCGGGCCGCGGCCACGGCCTCAGCAGGAGACGGGCGGTCCCGGCACCCGGCCTCGATGAGCAGCGGCAGCAAAGCGTCGATGGTCGCTTTGGCATCGCCGTGCAGGGGGATGGTGTTGGTTTGTATCCGGGTGAGGTCGAAGTCGTCGATATTGATGTTCACCAGCGTGGACGGCTCCCCGGCAGGGTTGCCCAGAGAAAAGCGTGTTCCTATGCCGATGACCACATCAGCGGATTTCATGACGTCGAGCAACTGATTCATCTCGTGGCGCTCACCGCCAGGGCTGACGCATGAGCCGTAGCACAACCGATGGCTGTCGGGAATGGCCCCTTTGCCGCCCCCCGAAGTAATCACCGGGATGTTGGATGCTTCGACCAACCCAAGGAGTGCTTGCTCAGCGCCTGACAGCGCCACTCCGCCGCCGGCAACGATCAAAGGGAGTTGGGATTGTGCGATGGCCGAGGCCGCTTCTTCCAATTGCTCCGAACTGGGCATAATTCGTGAAATGGGAGCAGGCCCCCGCAATTCGACGTCGTCTCGCTCCACCCCAGCATCGGGAGGGACTTCGAGGTAAACCGGGCGGGGACGACCAGTTCGCATCTGTCGGAACGCCTCGGTGACGGCCCCCGGCATCGCTTGCGGTGTGAGGGCTTGCTGTCGCCATTTGGTGATGGGCTTCACGATGTCGACCTGGTCTTCGATCTCGTGGACGCCGCCGAGGTTCTTGCCCAACTGGCCTCGGGGAATCTGTCCCGCTATCAGCAGCACCGGGCACGAGCGGGCATAGGCGGTGGCCAACCCCGCCGCCGCGTTGTAGACACCCACACCGGGCACCACCAACGCCACTCCGGGCCTGCCCGACGCTCGGGCGTATCCGTAGGCCATGTAGGTGGCGGCCTGTTCGTGACGGGTGGTAACCATCTCGATGCCGGGTTCGTCTCGCAACGCGGCCACAATCCCATAGAGCTGGATGCCGGGGATACCGAACACAACCTCGACGCCCTCGCCCACCAGCGATTTGACTAAGGCCTCGCCCCCGCTCATTCTCATAGGAACATGATGGCTCATAGCGTGGTTACTCGCCGGATTCGGGCAATCATCGCTGCGGTGGCGTTGTTGCTGGTGTTCAGCCTGTTGGCCGCGGCGTGCGGCAGCGATGACGATGGCACAACAGCACCGCCCCCCAAGACCGAGCGGGACGCATACACCAAGTGGTATGTGCAGCAGGCATTGGATCGGTACGACGAAACCGGTGCCCAAGCCACTATCGACTACTACAACAACGAGGCCGGCGCCGACGACCAGTGGTACCTGTTCATCATGGATGCCGACACGGGCGTTCTTGCGGCCCACGCCACCATTCCCTCCCGGGTGGGCACCAACTCGGGCGACAATGTGGACATAACCGGCCACGTCTATGGTCCGCTGCTGAAGGCTTCGCCCGAGTCGGGCCACTGGGTGGACTATGTGTTCTACAACCCGCAAACCGACACCGGCGGCACCAAGCACACATGGGCCATCCGCCGGGACAACTTGGTTTTCGTCTCGGGCTGGTACGAGGACTCCTATCCCATCCCCCGGCCCACCAAAGCTGAGCCCGGCTCCTACACCCGCACATTCGTCGAAGATGCGGTGTGGTTCTATGAGAGCAACGGGCGCGGTGCCCTGATCGACCATTTGAATTCCCCCGACAGCACTGATCCCCCCAGCGTGGACGGCCAGTGGTATGGGTTCGCGGTCGACCTCAATGGCGTGGTGCTGGCCTATCCCACGGTTCCGGAGAACGTGGGTATGACCCTTCTCGAGATTCTCGGTGCCACCCCCGAGGGCCGCCAAGCCGCCGAGGAGATGGTTACCGCCACCGAGACGGGCAAGTGGGTGGACTACACCTACCTCAACCCCCAAAGCGGCAACCAGGAGACCAAGCACACCTGGATCTTGAAGCGAGACGACATCTTGATCGCCTCTGGCTGGTACGAAGCCGGCTAGAGGCTAGGAGGCAAGCTCCAGGCGGTACACGGTGTCGTCGAAGCTGAGCACGTAGATCTCACCGGAGGCGTCCTCGCCGAACGACACCAGCGTGACCTGCGGCACCGACAGGCCAAGCTCCACTCGGGTTTCCACTCCCTGGTCGTCAATGGTCAGCGCCCACAGGCGACCGGCGCAGTAGTCGCCGAACACGTAAGCACCCGCCAAGTGGGCAATGGCCGAGCCCCGGTACACATGGCCGCCGGTGACCGAGCAGCCCAGGTCGTGGTCGTACACATGGACGGGGAACACCAGATCGTCGGGGGTGGCGGAACCGGAGAACCGCTCGTTGCCCTCGTAAAGCGGCCAGCCCAAGTTGGCCCCCGGCACCCAGTCGTCGGCGGCCCGCAGAACGTGGATCTCCTCCCAGTCGTTCTGGCCCACATCAGCGATCCACAGGTCGCCGGTGGCCCGGTCGAACGAGAACCGCCACGGGTTGCGGGCTCCGTAGGCCCAGATCTCAGGTCGCGCCCCTCCGGCAGCAAACGGGTTGCCGGCGGGAACGGCGTAGTCGGCCTCGTCGTCGGGCTCAGGATCGATGCGGACGATTGTGGCCAACAGGCTGTCCAAATTCTGCCCGTGGCCGAACTGGTCGTTGGCCCCACCTCCGTCGCCGAAGCCAAGCCACAGGTAGCCGTCGGGTCCAAAGGCGATATGGCCACCATTGTGGTTGCAGAACGGCTGGTCCACGCTCAGGACCACCCGGCCTTGGTCGCCTCGGACCCGTTGCCCGCTCATGGGGTACTCCACGATCTGGTTGTCGCCGCTCAGGTTCGTGTAGTGGACGTAGAGGCTCGAGCCGTCGGGGGAGAAAGCAACGCCCAGCAGCCCGTCCTCACAATTGGTGATGGTGGTGAGTTCGCCGATGTCCAACACCAATTCGGGAGGCTCGTCGTCGTCAGCACTGAGCAACCACACCATTCCAGCCCGGGTGGCCACGTATAGATCTCCCGTGCCGCTGCCAGTACCCGGTCGGGCCACCAGGGCTATGGGGTCGGGCAACGACACCACCGGAGTCAGCACTAGTGATGGCTCGGGCTGGGTGGCGATGTCGTTCCCGTTCTGTTCGGGGATGGGTTCGGCTGTGGGAGCAACATCGGCGCGCTCCGCGGGCGTGGGGTTGGGTTTGGGGGGAGTCGTGGGGCTGTGCGTGGGGCGTTCGGGGTCCGAGCCGGAGGTGGAACTGCCTGAGGCCGTCGCTGTGCCTGAAGGCGTGAGAACGCGTACGTCGTTGCCGGTGTCGCCCCCGCAGGCAGTGGCCAGCAGGAAGACCGCGGCGATCACCGCCAGCAGTCGCCCAACAATGCTCATGGCTGCTTTCTCAGCGGCCGGATCAAGCCCTCCTGAACCACTGAGGCCACCAACTCGCCAGTGCGGTTCCACGCCGTGCCCCAAGCCAAACCCCGGGCGTTGGAGGCCGAGTTGGACACCTGGTCCAAGAAGATCCAGTCGTCCATGCGTAGCGGGCGGTGGAACCACATGGCGTGGTCCAGGCTGGCCGCTTGGATGTCGATCTCGTTGCCCTGCACTGGAAGTGCCTTGGTGGCGGTGTCCAGCACCGTCATGTCGCTGGCGTAGGTGAACATGCAGGTGTGCAGTACCGGGTTGGCCGGCAGCGTGCCGGTGGCCCGCAGCCACACCTGCAAGCGGGGCTCTCGGCTCTGGCCTCGCTCCGCGGGCGAACCTGTCACGTAGCGCAGCTCGATGGGGCGGACCATTCGGCCCTCGTCATCCACTGGAAACCCCTCCCACACAAACGGCTCCAGGTCTTCGGGATCGGGAATGCCCGCAGGCAGGTCGGTTTGGTGCTCGAACCCCTCCTCTTCTTTGTGGAAGGAGGCCGACATGGCGAAGATGGGCTGGCCGTGTTGGATGGCGGTCACCCGGCGGGTGGTGAACGAGCGCCCGTCGCGCACCCGCTCCACCAGATACACCAGGGGGGCAGCCACATCGCCGGGCCGGATGAAGTAGGCCTGGAGGCTGTGGACCGAGCGATCCTCAACCGTGCGAGTGGCGGCCACCAGGGCCTGGCCTGCCACTTGCCCGCCGAACACCCGCTGGCGATCCTCTTGGGGGCTGATGGCCCGGAAGATGTCCTCCTCGATGGGCTCCAGATCCAGCAGCTTGATGAGATCGTCTACCTCTGCCTGCATGACCGCCTGATCCTACCGTTTGCCCCGATCCCTCCTTGCTGCTCAGCCGAGGGTCCGGTTCAGCTATGACGAATCCCGCAGGCGCTGGGCTACGCTTATTGCCCCCATGTCACTCCTTGTCTTGGTCCGCGCCCACGTCATGGACAACTGGCCGCGCCTGCTGCGCTACGGCGGAACATCGGCCGTGGGGGTGGTGCTGGGCCAGACCATTCTGCGAGTGTGCTACGACCTGTTCGGCTGGTCGGGGTTGGTTTCCAACTTGGTGGCGTTTTTGATCGCGAACATCCCCGTGTACCACCTGAACCGCTCGTGGGTGTGGGACCGCTACGGCCGTAGCCGGTGGGGCCGCGAGGTGCTGCCCTTCTGGCTGGTCTCGTTGGCCGGGCTGGCTCTTTCGTCGCTCACCGTGGGCTTGGTCGACGCGGTGACCAACAACGGCTGGTTCATCTCCGCAGCTTCGGTGGGGGCCTTTGGCACGGTGTGGCTGGTGAAGTACGCGGTGTGCGACCGGTACCTGTTCGGCACCCCGCTGGAGGACGGCGGCCCGTCCGAGCCAAACCAGGAGATGGCCGACGATGGATCCCACTCGACTGGCGTTCGCTGAGGCGGCCCGGGGGTTCATGCCCCCAAACGAGGGATTGGCTCTGCACCAGGCGGCCTGTGACCTAGCCGTAGACGGCCCGCTGCTTGAGGTGGGCAGCTATTGCGGCAAGTCTTCGGTGTATCTGGGCGACGCCGCCCACTCCCAAGGCAGGGTGCTGTTCGCCCTCGACCATCACCGGGGCTCGGAGGAGAACCAGCCGGGTTGGGAATGGCACGAGCCCGACTTGGTGGACCCTGAGGTCGGCCTCATCGACACCCTGCCCCACTTCCGTCGCACCGTCTACCAGGCTGGGTTGGAGCAGAGCGTAGTGGCGCTGGTGGGCGACTCGGTGCCCATTGCCCAAAACTGGTCCACCCCGCTGGCCTTCTTGTTTATCGACGGAGGCCACGGCACCGAGCCGGCCCACACCGACTATGAGAACTGGGTGCCCCACGTGGCCATAGGCGGCCGCCTGGCCATCCACGATGTGTTCCCCAACCCGGCAGACGGCGGCCGCCCCCCCTACGAGATCTACTGCCGGGCCATGGATTCCGGCGCCTTCGCCGAACTCCCCGCCACCGGCTCCCTACGAGTCCTCACCCGCCACGCCCCCGGCATCTAAGAGATCAGCCCATCTCGGTGGAACGGAAACACTCCTCGATCACTTGTATAGCAACTAGAACGAACGCTTTATGGCAGCGTGGCTCAACTCCTTGCTCGTGTGCTCGAGCAGTAATCGATTCAAGGATGTCTTTAAGGCCAGAAGTCCCTGTTGGAATCTCCAAGTAATGAACGCGTCCTCTTGGTCGGGGCGTAATGCCCGCCTCAGCGAGCAGTGAATCAATGTCGTTGTCAATTTCTGTTTGTTCATCTTGTGTTCTCGTGCGCTTATGCGTGTCTGACCTATCAGCGGCAGGGTAGTAACAGTATGTCATTGTCTGGTATGGCCCAGCTGGTATCCAGATACGCCTGTCGGAAGGCCAAATTGCTGGCAAAAAAGCCCACATTGGAGCTTCTGGCTCCTTGAACATCCTGGGAAGGGCGTGGTTATTGGCTGGGGGATCATTGATTCCCCAATTGTGCTCAACCACTTGGACTCCAGGAATCAGGGGTTGCTTGTCCATGGTACTTGGTAATACCTACAGCCTAGATGGCTGTCACAATTTGAGGTCTTATTCACTACTGTTGCAGCGTGGATAACGAGCAAAAGTTGGCATCGGGCGAGGCGTGGCGGGAGTTTTGCGACCGATTGAAAATGGCGGGGGACCGGCTGTTGGGCGATGATTTTCCCAGCGGTCCGGTGGACCGGGCCGAGGGTTACCGGCATTTGGGGGGGTTGCTGATGCAGGGGTGGATCGAACAGGTTGAGTTCTGCGACCGGGAATTCCCCGTGATGTACCGCCACAACGACGACGTGATGCGCTGGGGCGGCCCGAATGTGGACAACACCTATTGGCGGGCCCACGTGAGTGCCGAGCATTCCTACCGGGTGACAGGGCGGCTGCCGCCTGGATCAATGTTTGTGATCCAAAGCGCCCATGGCGAGATGCACCAGAACCAACTGGGTATCACCGCCGAGCGTTCCAGCGTTGACTTCGCCGTCGATTCCGATGGCGGCTTCAGCTTTGTGGCCAGCGCCACTCCCCACGATTGCAACTGGCTGCCCATCGACGACCACACCGACCACATCTCGGTGCGGGAGTACAACGTGGACTGGGGAGTCGACGAGCCGGGGCGGTTCTCGATCGAGAGGCTGGGGAGCGAGGGACAGCGCCCCTCGCCTCTCGATCCCGGTGATCTGGCCGATGGTTTGGATCGGGCCATGACCTGGGCTGAGGACGCGTTGGTATTCTGGAACCAGTGGATGGAGCGGAGCCGCCGGGCTGCCCCGCCCAACGAGTTCTATGGCCCACGCTCGGTACCCGGTGGGGCCGACGCCATCGGCTACGGCGGCTGCTCCTACAAACTGGCCCCCGACGAGGCCCTAGTGGTGACCTGCTACGTGCCCGAAGCCCAGTACTGGTCGTTCATGCTCTACAGCTACGCCTGGTTCGAGTCGCTGGATTTCGCCAACCGCACCGTGAGCCTCAACAACGCCCAGATCGCGGTGGACCCCGACGGCCGGTTCCGCATCGTGGTGGCCCACCACGACCCCGGGGTGCAGAACTGGCTCGACACCGAAGGCCGCCCCGAAGCCCTCATCACCTTCCGCTGGGTGCTCAGCTCCACCATGCCCACTCCCGAAGGCCTAGTGGTCCCCTTCGCCGAGATCGACCATCACCTACCCGACTTTGTCACCCGCTTCAACCCTGACCAACGCGCCGCCCAAATCACCACCCGCCGCCAATCCCGAGCCCTCCGCTTCCGCTGCTAGCGCTGCCATATTGAATGGCCAGATATACGGGGTGAAGAATGTGTCACAGGTGGTTTGTAGGGTGCCAAA
This sequence comes from Acidimicrobiales bacterium, assembly GCA_965208505.1. Classification (GTDB taxonomy): domain Bacteria; phylum Actinomycetota; class Acidimicrobiia; order Acidimicrobiales; family Bin134; genus Poriferisocius. The sequence continues at coordinate 2,568,058 of OZ242339.1, read as the reverse complement.
AGTTCGTTGCGCTTTGCTCGGTGCCGTTGCGGATATTTCGAATACGGGCTAGCCTCAAAGTGACACCACTGTGGAGAGACCGCATTCGCGCTTATGGGCAAGCGCTGCTGTGGTCATTCGCAAAGATGTTTTAAGGACAAAAAATGGCTACCACCGCCCTTCTTGATCATCATCTCGCTGTTCCCGACGAAGCAACGGCTGTTCAGGCAGCAGTAGCAGTCGACTCGCTAGAGCGGTATCTGCGCGGGCGACCAGAAATTGCAACTTCCTCTGTGGTTCTGACCGCGTCCGACGACGGCACCACCCTGGAAGTGCCAGGCCATGCCCTGAGGCTTCTTGTTGACATCTTGGCGGAGATTGCCAACGGAAACGCGGTCACCGTGGTGCCTGTAAGTGCGGAGCTCACCACGCAACAGGCAGCCGATCTCCTAAACGTGTCTCGGCCCTACCTCGTGAAGCTCCTCGACGAAGGCGAAATACCTCATCGACGAGTGGGGAACCGACGTCGAGTCCTGCTTACAGAACTACTCGGCTACAAGGGCGCTGATGATGCAAGACGGAAAAAAGCTGCTGACGACCTCACCGCCGAAGCCCAGAGCCTCGAACTCGACTACTAGTTTGCCGAGTCTGCGCGGAATCGTGGGCTGGGTGTGGTGCTCGGGGCAGCCGTGCCAGTAGCAGCCGTCCACGAACACCGCGATCTTGGCCTTGCGGAACACCAGATCGGCTGTCCTCCGCAGCTCAGGCAACGGCCGAGCCGCCACCCGGTACCGCAGCCCCCGGCGGTGTACCGCAGAGCGCACCGCCAGCTCCGGCTTGGTATCCCGGCTCCGGTTCCCCTGCATCGACTTCCGAGTCGCCTCCGAGGAAGCCCAAGACCCCTCCGGCAGCCCACTCATGGGCCGATAGTAGCGACGTGGTCCTCGTTGTGGCGGTCCCCGTAACTGTCACTGGCCACGGCTATGGTCATTTTGTGCGCTCGTATCGGCATTTGGCAGCAGCGGAGTTCTTTGCCGGGATTGGTCTGGTGAGGCCAGCTGATCTCAGACGGCCCGATGCTCGCAATATGAAGGAGGAAATGGCAACATGAGCAGTGTTCAGAGCGACAGCCTGTTCGTCCAGGAGGCGTCAGCACGTCGCGTGCGCAACGGAGTGCCAACCAACGACCTAGTGTTCAGCGCATACGCCGAGGGAAACGACGACGTGTTCCCGCGGATAATGGACTTGTACGTGGCGCCGCGCAGTGTTGTCGCTGACGTGACTTTCGGTAAAGGCGTTTTTTGGCGGAACGTTCCAAATGGAATGTATCAATTACTGGCGACGGACATTCAGAACGGTACCGACTGTAGGGCGCTTCCCTACAGCGATGGCGAAATCGACTGTGTTGTGCTCGACCCGCCGTATATGCACTCACCGGGGGGGACAGCGCACACTGCGCACCAAGCGTTTGAGCGCCACTACCGGAACAACGGGACAGGCAACAGGACGAACAAGAAATACCACGAAGCCGTGCTCTCACTGTATGAGGATGCTGGCTCGGAAGCGCACAGAGTGCTCCGTGACAAGGGCGTGTTGATTGTGAAGTGTCAGGACGAAGTGTGCTCCAACCGGCAGCGGTTCACCCACGTAGAGATTATGCAGGCATACGAACAGATGGGTTTCGTGGCCGAAGACCTGTTCGTGGTGATGCGAAAGAATCGGCCCGGCGTGAGCCGTGCGGTCAAGCAAGTTCACGCACGGAAGAACCACTCGTACTTCTTGGTCTTCTGGAAGTCCAATGGCAGTAAGCGAATATGGGAAGCGCCCTGATGGATGCCGTAGAACTTCTGGCGAGCATCATAAGCAAACACAGCCCAGAGGACATCTGGGCGGACTCGCCGCTCATCGGATACAGGATGCTGGGCAACACCAACAGAGGCGAGATTGGTGAGGAGTTCATTCGCCGATATCTAGGCAACGCGGGATTAAAGATCGGTAATGGCAGCCGAACATCGGAGATCGACATGGTGATCGAGGGGCAGCGAACGGAGGTCAAGACCGCATCATTGGGCGTGAACGGTACGTTCCAGTTCAACCACGTCCGTTTGGACCGGAACTATTCCTTTCTGCTGTGTCTCGGGATATGTCCGGAGCAGATCGTGTTCAACCTCTGGCACAAGGACGAAGTAAACGACGGCCTAGCGGGACGCTTAGTCATGATGGCGCAGGACCAGAACGTCACATACAAGATCACCAAGAAACTTGACGACATGCGCCCTGTTGGCGAGATGATCGACACTCTTCTTGAACGACTGGCGGCATATGATTAGTTGACCGGATCCCTTTCTTGGATCCGGGTGACGTGTGCCTCGGCTCCGGTTCCCCTGCATCGACTTCCGAGTCGCCTCCGAAGAAGCCCAAGACCCCTCCGGCAGCCCACTCATGGGCCGATGGTATCGGCGGGGTCTTCGCCATGTTGGTCCCCGTAACTGATGGGGGCATGGATTGGTGGCTCACTGCGGTTCGCTTGCCTGAGCGATCATGTGGGCAATGTTGCAGGCGGTCTGAGCGCCGGTGCTGGCCGTCTCTTGGCTTCGGGTCACCAGGAACCGCCGGTGGGCTCCGATCAGATCGGCCGTCTCGTTCAAGCGGGCCATGTCAGATCGGCTGGGATTGGTGGTGAGCTTGATCTCGATGGCCCAGAGTTCTTGCCTGACGTTCAAGATCAGATCGATCTCGCGACCGTCAGCGGTGCGCAGGTGCGAAGCGCTGTAGCGCGTCCCGGATTGTTGCAAGGCTGTCAGCACTTGGTCGATTACATGTCCTTCCCAGCTCGCGCCCACCATCGGTTGCCTTGCCACTTCTGAGGCGTCGCCGACTCCCCACAGGCTGTGTAGTAGGCCGCTGTCGCGCCAGTACACCTTCGGCCGCTTGGTGAGTCGCTTGCGTGCATTGGCGTGGTAGGCCGGTAGGCGCCTGAGCAAGAACGCTCCTTCCAGGTAATCCACATAGGAGTTCACCGTGTGGTAGGAGAGGCCCAGGGCGCGGCCCGTCTCGCTGGCGTTCCACTGCTGGCCATGTGATGTGGCCAATAGCTCGAAGAGATGCTGGGTAGTCCGCGAAGTGGCCGGTAGTCCCCAGGACGGTAGATCGCGCTGGGCGAGCAGGCTCAGATAATCGTGCTGCCAGTCGGGAAAGCCCCTGCCGTCGAGCACTCCGCCGTCGGGAAAGCCGCCGTAGTGCCACAACCGCTCGCGGCATTCGCCGGGCAGCTCTAGCCACGACATCGGCGTCAGCTCCACCACGCTTAGACGGCCGGCGAGCGACTCCGAGACGTTCTTCATGAGTGACGGCGAGATCGACCCCAAAAGCAAAAAGCGCCCATGTCGGCGACGGTCTGCGTCGATGGTGCTGCGCAGGCGAGGGAAGATCTCCGGGGCTGCTTGGGCCTCGTCGATGACTACGAGATCTCCACCTTCGGCCATCTCCGCCCACTCGAGATCCAACCTTAGGCGGTCGGATTCGAGCTCCATGTCGTAGTAGCGGGCTCCGAGCGACCGAGCGAGGGTGGTCTTGCCGCACTGGCGAGGCCCTACCAGCGCAACCGCCGGGTAGGCGGCGAGGCGGCGCTCCAGCAGCGAGCCGTGTCGGCCGTTTGCGATCCTCCGTTCCAGCACCGTCATGCAGGTTAGCGTGGAATTCTGTTTTGAAGAGGTTATTTTTCTATTTTGCAGGATGCTCACTTCTATTGTGACAGATGCCTCGGTGGGCCGAGGACAAGGATCTTCAGGCCAGGTTGGAACTCTTGCAGCGCCTTTCGCGGCTAGCGCCGGTTTAGGGCGGCTCGTACCGACTGCTCCACTGCGTCGGCCACGGACTCGGGGTTCTCGTGCTCCCAGAAGCGCATAACCGTCCAGCCCGCCTCGGTGAGGTGGGCGTCGGTGTCTTTGTCGCGGGCGATGTTGCCGGTGATCTTGGTTGACCAGTACTCGGGGTTGGTGGAGGGCTGGGTGTGGTGCTCGGGGCAGCCGTGCCAGTAGCAGCCGTCCACGAACACCGCGATCTTGGCCTTGCGGAACACCAGATCGGCTGTCCTCCGCAGCTCAGGCAACGGCCGAGCCGCCACCCGGTACCGCAGCCCCCGGCGGTGTACCGCAGAGCGCACCGCCAGCTCCGGCTTGGTATCCCGGCTCCGGTTCCCCTGCATCGACTTCCGAGTCGCCTCCGAGGAAGCCCAAGACCCCTCCGGCAGCCCACTCATGGGCCGATAGTAGCGACGTGGTCCTCGTTGTGGCGGTCCCCGTAACTGTCACTGGCCACGGCTATGGTCATTTTGTGCGCTCGTATCGGCATTTGGCAGCAGCGGAGTTTTTTGCCGGGATTGGTCTGGTGAGGGCTGGTATGGAGCGGGCGGGCATCGATGTAGTGTGGGCAAACGACATCGAGCCGGTCAAACATGCGGTGTACGCGTCCAACTTTGACTCTGCTCACTATGTGTTGGGTGACATTCGAGATGTACAGGGGTGCTCGGTTCCCAAAGTTGACATCGCGACGGCCAGCTTCCCCTGTGTGGACCTGTCGCTCGCGGGGAATCGGAAAGGGTTGGACGGCGAGCAGTCGGGGCTGTTCTTCGAGTTCTCCCGAGTGCTAAGAGAGATGGGCGAGCGAATCCCGCCCGTGGTGATGGTTGAGAATGTGTCGTCATACGTGTCATCCAGGGGAGGCGAAGACCTGCGGGTATCTATCGCTGAACTCAACAAGTTGGGGTATGTCTGTGATGTGTTGACAGTGGATGCAAGTTGGTTTGTTCCTCAGTCAAGGCCCCGCTTGTTCATCATCGGCACAATAGAACGACTGGGCAGTGCCGCATTGGGAATGGCTGGACCGCTGCGCTCAGAGTCGGTGGCCGCGTTTGCCAAGGCCAACCAAGATCTCATGCTTCAAGAAATGCCTGTGCCTGTGCCTCTTCAGGGTGCCGGCCGCCTCAGCGATGTGGTGGAGCATCTCGGTCCTGACGAGGGGGAGTGGTGGGACGGCGATCGGCTTGGGAAGTTCATGGGATCGCTTTCTCCCCTTCATCAAAGTCGTTTGGACTCACTTCGACAAGACGGAATCACCCAATGGCGCACCGCCTACCGCCGGACTCGCAACGGGGTGCCAGTGTGGGAAATTCGCTCGGACGACATCTCAGGTTGCCTTCGGACGGCGCGAGGGGGTTCTTCTCGCCAGGCAGTCGTCGAAGTCTCACCGGGCGGAGTACGAGCACGATGGATGACGCCGCGCGAATATGCCCGCCTTCAGGGCGTTCCTGATGAATTCGACTACTCCGCGGTCACCGATGCCCAGGCATTATTCGGCTTCGGTGATGCAGTTTGTGTGCCAGTGATCGAATGGCTCGCTGAACATGCGCTGGTGCCCGCTTCAGCGGCGATGGGTTGCGAAGTCGCCGCAAAGGCTGCTGTGTGAACGCAGAGGGTGTCGCCGAGTTGCTCAATGCTGACATTGAGCAGTGGTATGAGGCTCAGCGTAACGAAGGCAAAGTCAACCGCAACGTGATGGCAGTTGGCCTCATCATGTGTGAGCACATGAGCAGCCATTTCCCTCTTGATGAAGATAAGTGGTTCACCGGTTCTCAAGTGAGCCTTCTCGGCGGTAATCGAATCAAGAACATCCTTGCCCGACACGGAGAGGTCTGATTCAGACCTGAAGGTCTGCCGCCCGGGCCTCAGCCGATGGTGATTAGTTCGGGGAGGGTGCGGTGGTTGGAGAATACGGTGGAGGCGGGGGAGGCGCCGGATAGGGCGTCGGCGGCGAGGATGACGGCGGCGGCGGTATAGGTGGTGCGCTCGTCGGCGGGGAAGTGGGCCCTCTCTGGGTGGGCCATTCCGGTGAAGTAGGAGCCGTCGTCGGCCCGCAGGTCTTGCACCCATTCGAACATCTCGGTAGCGATGTCGCGTCGGCCCACGCCCAGGTGGGCGATGATGCACTCGCAGGTCTCCGCCGCGGTCACCCAGGGCTTGTCGGACACGCACCGCACCCCGAGGCCGTCCATCACGAACCGGTCGAAACGGGAGGCCAGCATGGTGCGGCCCTCTTGGCCGGTGACCACGCCAGACAGAACCGGGTAGTACCAGTCCATGGCCCAGCGGTGCTTGGGGGCGAAGGCGTCGGGCTGGGTGCGGATCACATCGGCCAGCCGGGCCGCGCTCAGCTCCCAATCGGGCCGCTCGTTGCCCAGTTCTTCGCCGGCGGCGATGGCCGACCGCAGGCTGTGGCAGATGCTGGACGAGCCGGTAAGCAGGGCGAACGACCACGGCGTGCCGTCGGCGTGGCGGGCCCAGCGGATCTCGCCTCGGGGGAGCTGCAAGTCGAGCACAAAGTCGATGGCCCGCTGTACCACCGGCCACATCGACTCCAAAAAGGCCCGATCTCCGGTACACAGGTAGTGGTGCCAGGTTCCAGCAGCCACATAGGCCACGCAGTTGGCGTCCAGCTTGTCTTGCTCCACACCGTCGGTCACGTAGTACTGGTGCCAGGAGCCATCGGGACGCTGGTTGTCCGCCAGCCACTGGTAGGCCCGCTCGGCTTCGGCCCGGCGACCCATTACCGAAAGGGCCATGGCCGCTTCCACATGGTTCCACGGGTCGGCATGGCCACCGGGGAACCAGGGGATCATGCCGTTGGGAAGCTGCCACTCGGCGATGCTGTCGGCCGTTAGCTCAAGATCGGAGGTCGACAAAACGCCGGCTGGGGAAGGCACAGCGAGATCAGTTTCCCTCTGGTTGTGGGATTCAGGCGACGACAAGCTCGGTCTCCCTTGGACTGTGTGACCCTGGCTTCCGGCTGTAAAGCACCAGGCTTTTGCCCAGCACTGGACTCAGGACCCGTTCGGCTATTCGAGTGATTTTCGGTTGGCGAACAATATCCCATTCCAAGAGCCGACGATAAGCCGCCACTAACCGGTGGTCGTCTCGGTTGGGGCCGACCGCACACCGCAGCCACCAATACGGGCTATGCAGCGCGTGGGCATGATGGCCCGTGTAGGGGGCCAGGCCGGCCCGACGGAGCCGACGCCGGAGTTCGCCGCGCCGGTAGATCCGCACGTGGCCGCCGACGGCCTTGGGGGCGTGGTATTCATCGGACAGCGCCCAGCACACTTTCTCGGGAAACCAGGTGGGCACGGTCACGGCCAGCACGCCGCCGGGGCGCAGGATCCGGGTCAGCTCGGCCAGCGCCGCATCGTCGGAGTCCACGTGTTCAAGCACTTCAGAGGCGATTATCCGGTCGAACGACTGATCAGGGAACGGCAAACGGGTGGCGTCGCCTTGAGCGGCCTGGCACGTTCCGTGGTACTGCTCCCCCGATTCGGTCATGGCCGCGAATGTGGCCCGCACTTGGGCCAACTCAGCCGCGGCCAGGTCGCAGGCCACAACTTGGGCCCCCCGCCGAGCGGCCTCATAGGCGTGGCGCCCGAACCCGCATCCCAAATCGAGCAGCCGTTCTCCCGGCTGCAACCCCAGGCGGTCGTAGTCAACAGTCAACATGGCTGATTCAAAAGCCGCCGCCGGTAATCGTGCCTATCGGCCAGGCTGCCACTCGTTTAGCAGCGCCCGATAGTGCTCTGCCGTTTGCTCCGCGGTGCGGTGCCAGCTCCATCGGCTGATCACCCGCTCCCGCCCGGCTGCACCGATGCGGGCCGCCATGGCCGGATCGTCAAGAACCCGGCTCAGTGCGGCGGCCAATGCCTCGCTGTCGCCGGGAGGCACCGACACGCAGGTTTGGCCGTCGGGGCCGGCCACCTCGTGCAGTGCCCCGCCGGTGGTGGCCACCAGCGGTGTGCCGCTGCACATGGCTTCGATGGCGGGCAGCGAGAATCCCTCATACAGCGACGGCACCACCGCTACCGAGCTGGTGGCGTACAGCTCCACGATGTGCTCGTCGGGCACCCCGGAGATGAATTCCACCACCTGGCTTAGACCCAAGCTGGCAATGGTCTCAGCCGAGGTGCCCCCCTCGCGGGGCTTGCCGATGACGATGAGGCGAACATCCCGCTCAGTGCGGAGTTTGGCCACCGCTTCGAGCAGGTAGCGCAGGCCCTTCATGGGCACATCGGCGCTGGCGGTGGTGATGATCTGCTCGGGGCGGCGGTCCACGCCGGGAAGCGGGCGGAACTGCTCGGGGTCCACGCCCACCGGAACCACGTGCATGAGGCGGCGCGGCACCTTTTGGTCTCGGGCGATATCGTCGCGCGACGACTCCGACACGGTGATGATGCGGTGAAGCCGGCGGGCCACCCGGGACTGCATCCGGGTGAAGGAATACCAGCGCCGCTTGCCCAGCCGCTCCACCGCGCCCCGGGCGTGTTCTAGCTCTAGTTGGCGGTCGACGGTGATGGGGTGGTGGATGGTGCCCAATACCGGCAGCCCGTCGCGTTCGATGGCCAGCAGCCCGTAGCCCAGCGACTGGTTGTCGTGTACCAGGTCGAAATCCCCGATTCGGGAGCGCAGAAACTGCCAGGCTCGGATGGAGAATGCCAGCGGCTCCGAGAAGGCGCCGGTCATGAACGAGCCCACTTCGGCAGCATCGGCCCAAGTCTTGATCTCCCAGAACCCCGGCATGCGCCCGGGATGGGCGTCGTTGAAGATGTCGAGGCTGGGGAGCTGGTGCAGCGGCACCAGGTCGTCCAATACCGGATAGGGCTGTCCGCTCAGCACCTCCACATGGTGGCCCAGGTCGGTGAGTGCCCGGCTGAGGTGGTGGACGTACACCCCCTGACCGCCGCAATGGGGCTTGCCCCGGTACGACAAAAGGGCGATTTTGAGCGGGCGATCCGCCGAGACCATAACCCCACAAGGCTTTCGGAATTCAGTGGGTTTGGCAAATGCTCAGCCTCTGGGAATAGCGGTTATCTTTGCCCCGTGCGAGCACTGGTGCAGCGGGCCGCGGAGGCCCGGGTTCGGGTAGACGGCGAGGTCATCGGAGAGATCGGCCCCGGGTTGTGCTGCCTCATTGGCGTAACCCACGACGACGATGCCGACACGGTGAAGAAGATGGCCTCCAAGCTGTGGAACCTGCGCATCTTCACCGACGAGAGCGACCACATGAACCTGTCGGTGGCCGACACCAGCGGCGAGCTGCTGGTGGTGAGCCAGTTCACCCTCTACGGCGACATCAGCCGCGGTCGCCGTCCGTCGTTCCTGGCCGCCGCTGCCCCCGACCAAGCCGCCACCCTGATCGACAACTTGGTCGCCGAGCTCCGCACCCTAGGCGCCACCGTAGCCACCGGCTCTTTCGGCGCCATGATGGCCGTAGAACTCACCAACGACGGCCCCGTGACGCTGATGGTGGAGGTTTAGTCAGCGGGCTTTGCTGCTGGCGGGTGGGGTAGTGCTGCGCTGGTGGCCCAGCCAGGCGGCTAGCAGGGCGGCCAATGCAATGGCGAGCATGGGCCAGGGGCCGGAGCGGGTGGCAAGGGTTTGGCCGGTGCGGAGCTCGACTTCGGCGTGGATGACCTTGCGCTCGGAGACGGCGGTGCGTTGGTGGACGTTGCCGCCGGGATCGATGAAGGCGCTGAATCCGGTGGGGGCGGCCTGGGCTACCCAGCGGCCGGTTTCCAAGGCTCGTAGTCGGGAGCTGGCAATCTGCTGGGTTTGCACGATGGTGAGCCAATAGCTGGCCCCGTTTGTGGGGTTCAGCAGCACTTCGCCGCCGTTGCCGATGGCGTCTCGGGCTCGATCCTCGAAGAAGATCTCCCAACTGATGGATACCCCGAGGCGGCCCGCCGGAGTGTCCAGCGCCGCGGGGGTGTCGCCCCGGCGCATGTCTCGGGCTGGCAGGTAGTCGGGGGCCAATGGCTCGATGAGCGACCGCAGGGGCACGTACTCGCCGAATGGCACCAGCCGGACCTTGTCGTAGCGGCCCAGCATGGTTCCGTCGGGGGCGAAAACGGCGGCGAAGTTGGCCGCCTCGGTGGCTGATACGTCTTCGACCACACCGGCCACCAGCGTGGCGTTGAGCTCTTGGGCCAGCTCAGCCAGCCGGAGACGCTCCTCGCTGTTGGCAAACAGGCCGTGTACGTCCACAACGTCTTCGGGCCATACCACCAGGTCCACCGGCTTCTGCACTAGTTGGCTGGCCTCTAGGTGCCGCTCAAACACCACCCCTGGCTCGGTGTTGGCGGCCCGGGTTCGCTGCGGCCCGCCTCCCTGGACCACGGCCACGTCGATGGTTTCGATGGCCGAGCCTCGGGGGGCCAATGCGGCCCAGCCCAAGAAACCCAGCACCACTACGGCCAGGGCCAATGCGGCTTGCCATCGGTGCTCCAGTGCCGCGGCCAGAACCATGGCCAGGGCCACGGTCACCCCAACCAGGAGCAACGGACCGAGCACCCTCACGGTGGTGGCCCATGGGGTGTCCACCTGGCTCATGGGCAGGGTGGCCAGCGGCACCCCGCCGAACGGCCACCGCCACCGGATGGCCCCGGCCAGCACGAACAGTCCGGGCAGCGCCATCCATCGGCTGCGGCCCGACGGACTGGCCGTCCCCACCAGGCCGTACAGCACCGAGAACACCACGCACACCGCCAGATACCCCGGCAGGGTGAAATCGACCATCCAGAACGTGGCCGGGAACAGCCAGCCTGCCCCGAACCCGAACCCCCGCCACGCTCGTGCCCCGATCGGCTGGTTGGCGATGAGACGCTCGAAGGCCAATAGGCCGATGAGCGCCAGCGGCCACCATCCCCATGGAGGCATCGACAGCGCCACCAGCCCGCCGGCTGCCAAGGAGCCCGCCGCGGTCCAACGGCTCTTGCGGGCCCATACGGCGAGTCGTGGGCTGCTCATCGGGCGATTGCGCCTTCGGACAGGCTGGTCCGGGCGGCTTGTCGGCCTTGGTGGATGCAGGCCGGAAGCCCCAAGCCCCGAGCCCACGCTCCGGTTACCTGCAACCAGGGGGCATCACGAGCCAGCGCCCGTTCGATGTCGGCCACCAGCTCCAGATGGCCGGGGCGGAACTGGGGTAGCGACTGCTCCCACCGGCTGATGCGCACCATGTGGGGCTCGGCGTTCAAGCCCATCGTCGCCGCCAGGTCGGCTCGCACCGCGCTCAACAGGGCATCGTCGTCCATCAGCATCGCCCGATTGTCGCGGTACCGCCCTGCCGATACCCGAAGCACCACTGTTTCGGCCGACCCGAGGTGGGCCCACTTGCTCGACGCCCACGAGCAGGCGGTGATGGTGCGCCCTTCCACTGCGGGCACCAGATAGCCCGAGCCGTCCATGGGGTGGCCGACATCGGCCTTGTTGAAGGCCAGCGACACCAGCACCACCGAGGCGTAGTCGATGCTGTGCAGTAGACCGGAGGCGGATGCCGACACCGGGGCCACCAGAGCACCAGACGCGGGCGCAGGCAGGGTCACGATCACCTGGTCGGCATTCAGATCTTCCAAATCGACTACCGGGGACGACAGTCGCAACCCATCGCCCAATTGGTCGCTGAGCTCCTCGGTCAGCCGCTCCAAGCCATCAGCCAGGGTGTAGAACACCGGCGCGCCGGGGTCGGCCGTTGAAGACGCGGCCAGCCGACGCAGCTCCTGCACCAAGCTGGAGCCGCCAGACGCGGCTTCGGCCAACTGAGGCACCGCCGCCTGCATGCTCAGGTCGTCGATAGACGAGGCGTTGATGCCCCCGATCAGCGGGTCTACCAGCCGGTCGGCCACTTCGTCGCCCAGCCGACGCCGCACGAGCTCGCCCACCGACTGGTCGCCAACCAGCGGTGACCCGGCCAAATCGGGCTCTTGGCGAGCCCGATCGGCGCCGTCGGGGGAAACGATCCCCGAAGCGGCCAAGGCATCGAAGTCCAGCGGCACCCCCAGCACGTTGGGCTGGGGAATCGCCCGCAGCGCCCCTCGGGAGTACACGAACGCGGCTCGCTGGGCGGGCGACACCAGGCCACCGTCCAATCCCAGCTCTTGGCACAGTTCCACCGCCCACGGCACCCGGGCCAAGAACGCATCGGGTCCCTCGTCCACTAGCTGACCGGCCAACTCCGAGGTGAGAATCCGGCCTCCCGCCCGCTCGGCAGCCTCGTACACCACCACTTCGGCCCCGGCCTTGACGGCTTCGTAGCCCGCGGCCAACCCGGTGATGCCCGCGCCGACTACGGCAATTCTCACGGAGATGCCTTCACTGAGCAGCCTTGTATCCGTGAACCAACTCGACCACCTGCTCCAGCACTTCGGGGTCGGTCTCGGGCAGCACGCCGTGGCCCAGGTTGAACACGTGCCCGGGCTGGCTGGCGTTGCGGTCCAGCACGTCGGTGGCCCGCTCGGCCACCACCGGCCATGGTGCCAGCACCACGGCGGGGTCCAAGTTGCCCTGCACCGCCACGTCGGGTCCGAGCCGCTCCCGGGCATCGTCCAGGTGTACCCGCCAATCCACCCCAACCACGTCGGCCCCGGCCTTGGCCAAAAGCTCCAGCAGCTCGCCGGTGCCCACCCCGAAGTGGATACCCGGCGCCCGCGTCCCCTTAGCGCCCAGTTCGGCAAACACCCGCTCGCTGGCCGGCAGCACGAACCGCCGATACTCATCGGGGGCCAGCGCCCCCGCCCAGGAGTCGAACAACTGAAAAGCAGAGGCCCCGGCGTTGAGCTGCGAGCCGATGGAGGCGATGGCGAGGTCAGCCAAGCGTTCCAACAGCGCGGCCCACAGTCCGGGATCGCTGTGCATCAACTGCTTGGTGAGGGCATGGGAGCGAGACGGCCCTCCCTCCACCAAATAGGAGGCCACCGTGAACGGCGCCCCGGCAAAGGCGATCAACGGCACGTCCAACTCGGCTACCAGATTTCGTACCGTTTCCAGCACATAGGGGGTATCGGCCTCGGGATCGAGCGGGCGCAGACGATCGAGATCTCGGGCTTCCCGGAACGGCTGCTCCACCACAGGCCCCACTCCGGGCACGATGTCCACCCCGAACCCGATGGCGTGGGTGGGAACCACAATGTCGGAGTACAAGATGGCCGCGTCCACCCCATAGCGGCGCACCGGTTGGAGGGTTATCTCGGTGGCCACCTCGGGGCGGGCCAGGGACTCCAGCATCGATCCCTCCCCCCGAATAGCCCGGTACTCGGGCAGCGACCGCCCCGCCTGGCGCATGAACCACACCGGAATCCGCTCGACGGGCAGGCCGCGACACGCCCGCAGAAAAGCATCGTTGGTGATGGCAGCACCGTCAGCCACGCCCAAACCGTACCGATCACCAAAGCTCCCGATACCATCGACCCCCAGTAGCATCGACAGAGTGCGCAGGTCCATCGACGACTACCCATTCGACCCCGCCGATCTCCCCCCAGGAGACGACGATGAGTTCTCTCCGGTGTCGTGGGCGGTGGCTATCGCCGACGACTACGAAGACGCCATCCCGCGGGTGGTTCTCACCGTCGAGGAAGTGGGCCAGGCCGGCTACGGGCTGGTAGCCCACCTTTCGCCGTCCCTGGCCCGCCGCCTGCGAGCCGCCATCGGCGACGCCCTCAAAGAGATTGGCGAACCCGTCACTTCTTAATCGGGCAAAGACGTACTAGGCTTGAACGTTCGCTGATTTTGCACTGAGTCTGAGGAGCCTCCGATTCATCCCGATCACACCGCGGAGCAGACATACATCGATCAGGCCCACCAAGCCCTCGAATCGGCTCGGGAGAGAGCGCTGTCGCTGAAAGACATGGTGGAGGTGGGCGCCGGCGGCACCCACCAGGCCCGCTACGAGCGGGAGATCATTTGGGACTCGATTAGCACCCGCCTCAGCGCACTCGATATTGGCAACTCCTCGCTGGTGTTCGGACGCCTCGACTGGGCCGAGGAACAGGGCGGCGACCGACTCTATGTGGGCCGGGTGGCGGTGTGGGACGACGATCAGGAGCCGGTGACCATCGACTGGCGGGCCCCGGCGGCTGAGGCCTTCTATCGGGCTACCGGCGGCGAGCCCATGGGCCTGTCCCGCCGCCGCCATTTCGTCACCCGGGGCCAGGAGCTGCTGGGGGTTGAGGACGAGTACTTTGGTGAGAACAACGGCCGCGGCCGCCTGCCCCTGGTGGGGGAGGCCGCGTTGCGAGCCGGGCTAGAGGCCGGGCGCACCGGTCGCCTGGCCGATGCGGCGGCCACCATCCAGATCGAGCAGGACGCCATTATCCGATCTCCCCTACCCGGCGTGCTGGTGGTGCAGGGCGGCCCTGGCACGGGCAAAACGGTGGCCGCTCTCCACCGAGCCGCTTACCTGCTCTACACCCACCGCTTCCCCCTGGAAGGCCAGGGGATGCTGGTGCTCGGCCCCAATCGCCTGTTCCTCACCTACATCGAGCAGGTGCTGCCGTCGCTGGGCGAGGCCGGTGTGGAGGTATCGATGTTGGCCGACCTGCTGCCCGGCACCCGGGTCAAAGGGCTCGACGGCCCTCGGGTATCCCGCATCAAGGGTGATTTGCGCATGATCTCGGTACTGCGCCGAGCCCGCCGCGACCGCCAGCGTCCGCTGCGCGCCGACGTGACGGTTGGTTTTGGTCTTCGGCGGCTTCGACTCACCGTGGATCAGAGCGCAGAAATCGTGCGCCAAGCCCGCAAGCGGTTCCGTACCCACAATCGGGCCCGCCGATACGTCGAAGAGCAGATGTACAAATGCCTGGCCAAAAGCGGCGCCCGCACCGACAGCCCCGCCCCCGACGTCGAGACGGTGCGTGAGCGGCTTCACGGCAGCGTCGATCTGCGTGAGGCCCTGGAGTGGATGTGGCCGGTACTCACCCCGACCCACTTTCTTCACGACTTGTTCGGTTCGACGGCGCTGCTGCGCTCCGCGGCCGGATCGGTGCTCACCCCCGACGAAACCGACCTGCTCTACCGGCCCCGGACCGCCCACGCCTCCGAAGTGGTGTGGACGGCCGACGACGCCCCCCTCCTCGATGAGGCCTTGGCGCTGCTGGGTCCTCGTCCCGGCCACAGGCATGCCGATGCGGTTCGCACCTATGGGCACATTGTGGTGGACGAGGCCCAAGATCTGTCGCCCATGCAGCTCAGGATGATCAGCCGCCGCTCGCTCAACGGGTCGATGACCGTAGTGGGCGACATTGCGCAGGCCACCTCAGCGTGGGGCCACGACTCCTGGGACAGCGTGGTCGAGCACCTGCCTGGCAACAAGGAACCCCGATTTGCCGAGCTGACCATTGGCTATCGCCTGCCTGAGCCCATCATGGAAGTGGCCGCCCATGTGCTTGATGCGGCCATTCCCGGCCTGATTCCGCCCCGATCGATTCGCACCGAGGGCCAGCCCCCCCAACTTGTTCCCGTCGACGGCCAGCGAATTGCCTCCGGCAACGGCCAGGGACGCGTAACCGGCTACACCAGCCTCATTGGCGCCGTCGTCGGTGAAGTGACTGAGGAACTCGGCGCGTTGGCCAACGGGAACCTTGCTGTGATCTGCCACAACGCGCTGGTCGACACCATCTCTAAGGCGCTGACCGACGCGCAAGTAGACCACGGGCTGGTTTATGAGCGGGGCCTTGAGTCTCAGGTGACCATCGTCCCAGTGGAGTTGGTCAAAGGACTTGAGGTGGACACCGCATTGGTAGTGGAGCCGGCCGACATTTGCGAGAAGCTCCCCAAGGGAATGCGGGCCCTTTATGTAGCCATCACCCGGGCCACCCAGCGCCTCGTGGTGGTACACGCCCGCCCGCTGCCCGAACCGCTGCTGCCAACCAAGGATTGAGCCGATGGCCCACGACCCCCGAAACCTTACCGACGAGATAAACGGCTTCCTTCGGGACCGCCATCTGGCCTCGCTCACCGTACTCCGCCCCGACGGCACCCCCCATGTGACCCCGGTGGGGTTCACCTGGGATCCCGACACCGCCACTGCCCGCATCATCACCTGGTCAGGGGCGAAAAAGGTGCGCTTGCTGGAGGCGGCACAGGGAGGGCGGGCCGCGCTGTGCCAGGTGGACGGTGGTAGATGGGTCACCCTTGAGGGCCACGCCACGGTGACCGCTGATCCCGACGAGTGCGCCGAGGCGGTGGTCCGCTACGGCGAGCGCTACAGCCCGGCCAAAGACCGGGGCGCCGACCGCCGGGCCATCATCATCGCAGTGGACTCTGTGCTGGGAAGGGCATAGCCATGACGCCCAAGGGAATTGGCCTCAGCGCCAACGTGCAGGAGTACCTGGTGGCCCACGGTGCCGGCATCGACCCCATCGCCCAAGAGCTGATCGACGTAACCGTCGAGTTGGGCGGCATCTCCCGGATGCAGGTCGCTCCCGAGCAGGCCGCCTTTATGACCATGCTCACCCGTCTCCTCGATGTGCGGTTCGCGGTGGAGGTGGGAACCTTCACCGGCTTTTCCGCCCTGTCCATCGCCCGTGGACTCGCCCCCGGCGACCGGCTGCTGTGCTGCGACGTGAGCGACGAGTGGGTGAACATTGGCCGGCCATTTTGGGAGCGGGCCGGGGTGGCTGATCGGATCGACGCGGTCATCGCCCCTGCGGCTGAGACCTTGGCCGCCCTGCCCGATGATCCGCCCATCGATCTGGCCTTCATCGACGCCGACAAGCGGTCATACAAGGTCTACTACGAGGAGATCTTGCGCCGGCTCAGCCCCAAGGGAATGATCTTGGTGGACAACGTGCTGTGGGGCGGCCGGGTAGCCGATCCCGACGCCGACCTCGACGAGAACCCCGACACCGCCAACATTCGGGAATTCAACCTCCATGTCGTGGCCGACCCCCGCACCACTCAGGTGATGCTGCCCATATCCGACGGGCTGACGCTTATAACTCTGGCCCCATAAGGTGCGCCACCGGCCCACGGCCGGCGCCCAAGTCCCATTCAGCCGAACGTTCGATGCAGTGGCGGACAAAGTCTTTGGCGCCCACGATCGCATCCAAGGGCGCCATTCCCGCCGCCAACGCCGTGGCCACCACAGCTGAAAAAGTGCAGCCGGTGCCGTGGTCGTTGGCGGTATCGATCACCTCGCCGGGAAGCTCACTCCACCCACCGTCATGGTGTATCCACTCGGTGGCGGTGACCTCTCCAGTCATCACGAACCAACCAGGGCACAGGGCCGCCAGATGGGTCGGTTCGTCGAATTCGCCCACCTCACCGAGCACCAAGGTCTCCCGGGCGTTGGGAGTGGCAACGGTGGCGTGCTTGAGCAGCTCCAGGTACAGGGCTTCGGCCCCGGCGTCCAACAGCCGCTCGCCGGTAGACGACACCATCACCGGGTCGACCACCAGGTTGGGCAGCCGCCCGGCCGCGGCGTAGTCACCCACAACGGCGATGATCTCCCCGTTGGCCAGCATGCCGGTTTTGACCGCGGCCACCGGCAGATCGTCGAGCACCGAGTCGAGCTGTTGGGCCACGAAGTTGGCGGGGATGGGGTGTACCCCCTGCACCCCGACGGTGTTCTGGGCGGTCACCGCGGTGATCACCGCCGTCCCGTGTACTCCCAGCGCGGCGAAAGTGGTGAGATCGGCGGCTATTCCGGCCCCGCCGGAGGGATCCGACCCGGCCACGGTCAGCGCTACTGGGGGGTTGGTCATGATTGCCACTCGGCCAAGAGGGCGGCGATCGTCTCTTGGGGATCGGGGCTGCGGGCCACTGCCCCCTGCACGGCCACACCGGCTGCACCGGCATCCCGGCAGGCGGCCACCCGACCCAGGCCGATTCCCCCCAGGGCGTATACCGGAACATGGGCCTGTCGGGCGATTCGGCTCAGCCCGCCCAGTCCCAGCGGCGGTCCGTAGCCAGGTTTCGACTGGGTTTCGAACACGGGGGAGATGGTCACGTAGTTCACCCCTTCGAACTCAGCCTGGCGCACTTCGTCTAGCCCGTGGCACGACCGTCCCACGATGCCCTGGTACACCTTGGGATAGCGATCGAATCCGGCCAGGTGTACCCCGTCGGCCACAGGGTCGATCATCGAGGCCAGGATGAGGCAGTCGGTTTTGTCTCTCATCAGCTTGGCCAGCTCGCGCCTGATCTGCGGTGGGTGGTCTTTGGCCCGGAAGACCACCGCCGGAGCGCTCACCACCACATCGGTGAGCACGAGCAACTCCGAGCCCAGCGCCCGCTTGGGGCTAAACGGACGCCGGTGGTCAGAACTGGGCACGGCCCTGGATAGAGGTCGAGGATTCGGCGCCGAAACGCTTGGGTATCCGACCGGCCAACCGGGCCCTCCGCCCAGCCTCGACGGCTAGCCGGATGGCGATGGCCATCTGCTCGGGGTCGCGTGCTCGGGTGATGGCCGAGGCCACCATCACCGCGTCGCAGCCCAATTCCATGGCTAGGGCGGCGTCGGAGGCGGTGCCGATGCCGGCGTCCAACACGACCGGCACCGATGACTGTTCCACGATCATCTCGATGTTGTGGGGATTGCGAATGCCCAGCCCCGACCCTATGGGCGCACCCAGCGGCATTACCGACGCGCACCCCAGGTCTTCGAGGCGCCGGGCCAGCACCGGGTCGTCGTTGGTGTAGGCCATCACGGTGAAGCCGTCGTCCACCAGAGTCTCGGCTGCCTCCACCAGTTCGATGCCCTCGGGCAAAAGGGTGACGTCGTCGGCGATCACCTCCAGCTTCACCCAGTCGGTTTCGAATGCCTCCCGGGCCAGCTTGGCAGTGAGCACGGCGTCGGCTGCGGTGTGGCATCCAGCGGTGTTGGGCAGCACGTCGAGGCCGAGACGGTCGATCACATCCAGCACTGAGCCGGTGGCCTCAGGCGACACTCGTCGCAGCGCCACCGTGACCAGTTCGCATTCTGATACGGCTAGTGCTCGTTCCAGCACGGCCAGGTTGGGTGCGCCCCCGGTGCCGGTGATCAACCTGCTGGTGAAGCTCCGTTCAGCCACAGTCCACGAGTCGCCCACTTAACCTCCCTGGGCCGCCTCAAGTATTTCTACTCGGTCGCCCTCAGCCAAGAGGGCTTCGCTCCACCGGCTACGGGGCACGATCTCCCGATTGACGGCAACCGCTACCCCTCGCTGGTTGGGGGCCAGCGTTCCCACGGTGCAGTTTGTCGGCACGTCTTGGGTTTCCCCGTTGACAATCACGATCATTTTGGGACGATCATGCTGGCACCTCGCTGAGGTGTTCGGGACCGGGGGCCTGGTCATGTGGTTTGGCACCGAACCGATTGGGGCTGAATGGAGCGAGGTTCACCGGCGGCTCATGGCCTTGCAC
This sequence comes from Acidimicrobiales bacterium, assembly GCA_965208505.1. Classification (GTDB taxonomy): domain Bacteria; phylum Actinomycetota; class Acidimicrobiia; order Acidimicrobiales; family Bin134; genus Poriferisocius. The sequence continues at coordinate 2,548,868 of OZ242339.1, read as the reverse complement.
CAGGGCGGCCACCGCGGCCGCGGTGACTGGCGCGGTGAGGATGCCGTTGCGGTAGTGGCCGGTGGCGTAGACGATGCCGTCGTTACCGGTTCCGATGATCGGGGCGTTGTCGGGGGCGCCGGGGCGCAGGCCGGCCCACGTCTCCACCAGGTCGATCTCACTCAGGCCCGGAAGCAGAGCCAACACGTCTCGCAGCAGCTCGTAGGTGCCGCCTGCGGTTACCCGGGTGTCAAAGCCCTGCTCCTCCTGGGTGGCGCCCACCACGATCTCACCGTCGCTGCGGGGCACCGCGTACACGCTCGACCCTCGCACCACCCCCCTCACCGGTAGTTGCAACAGGCCCTCGGGGCCGCTCAAGCGCAGGATCTGCCCCTTGATGGGCCGTATGGGTAGGTCCAGCAGTCGGCCGGTCCACGCCCCGGCGGCTACCACCACCTGCTGGCAGGCCATCGCCTGACCATTGTCGGCCAGCACCCGGTTGCGAGTTACCTCGGTGGCCGACGCCGCGATGGTGGGCACCCGGTTCAGCAGCTCTGCCACCACCCGACGGGGGTTCACCTGGTGGTCAAGCGGTGAGTACACGCCGCCCCGGACTCCGGGGGCGAGCAGCGGCTCGCGGGACCGGCATTCCCGGCTGCGCAGCCGCTCCACCGGCAGGCCTTCTTGTTCGTGCAGGTCGCCCAAGTTGTCGAGCAGCGCCTTGTCGTCGGCGTCGTAGGCCGCCATCAGCATTCCGTTACGGCGGTAGTCCACCACATCGGCGCCCAGGGCGTCGGCGAAGGCCGGCCACGCCTGGCTGGCGGCCAGGTTGAGCCGCAAGATGTGGCTCTCGCCCCAGTAGGCCTCGTGGATGGGGGCCAGCATTCCGGCCGCCGCATGGCTGGCACCGGTGCCCGGCGCAGGGTCGAGCACCACCACCTCGGCGCCGCCCCGATGAAGCTGCCAGGCCGCGGACAACCCGATGATGCCGCCACCCACGACGATGACATCGGGCGTCGCCGAAACGTCAGCCACCCAGGGCCTCCAGCAGCTCGGCGGTGGCCGCGGCCGGGTCGGCGGCGTGGGCTACCGCGCCGATCACCGCTACGCCGTGGGCGCCGGCGTCCAGCAGCTCGGACACTCGGGCTGAGGTGATGCCAGAGATGGCGATCACCGGAATGTCAACCGCAGCGGCCACCTTCTCCACCCCGGACGGTCCCAGGGGATCGGGTAGTCCGGTCTTGGAGTTGGAGGCGTACACCGGGCCCACTCCCACGTAGGAGGCGCCATTGGCTTGGTGGCGACGGGCGGTGTCGGGATCTCGGGCGGTGCCCCCCACCAGCCGGTCGGGGCCTACCAAGCGCCTCAGCACCGCCACCGGCAGGTCTTCGGCGCCGCCGTGGACCCCGTCGGCCCCGGCGGCTAAGGCGATGTCGGCCCGGTCGTTCACGATCACCGTGGCGTTGGCAGCGTGGGCCGCTGCCACGATGCGCTCGCATTCGGCCAGAACTGCGCTGTCGTCGGCCCCCTTGATCCGCGCCTGCACCGCGGGCGCACCGCCCCGCAAGGCGGCATCGGCCAGAGGGGCCCCATCCGCGATGACGTGCAACCGGGGCACGACCAATCTCAAGACCCAGCCGAGTAGATCTCGGCGCCCTTGTCCCGGAATTCGTCGGCTTTGGTCTTCAGCCCCAACTCGATGGCCACCGACTCGTCCACCCCTTGGCGGGCGGCGTAGTCCCGCACGTCCTGGGTGATCTTCATGGAGCAGAACTTGGGTCCGCACATGGAGCAGAAGTGGGCCGTTTTGGCCGGCTCAGCCGGAAGGGTCTCGTCGTGGTACTTCAACGCGGTCTCGGGGTCGAGAGACAGGTTGAACTGGTCGGCCCAGCGGAACTCGAACCGGGCCTTCGACAAAGCGTTATCCCACTCCTGCGCCCCTGGATGGCCCTTGGCCACATCAGCGGCGTGGGCGGCGATCTTGTAGGCCATCACCCCGTCTTTCACGTCGGCCCGGTTGGGCAGCCCCAAGTGCTCCTTGGGGGTCACGTAGCAAAGCATGGCTGTGCCGTACCAGCCGATGTTGGCCGCCCCGATGGCCGAGGTGATGTGGTCGTAGCCCGGGGCCACGTCGGTGGTCAGCGGACCCAGTGTGTAGAAGGGGGCGTCTTGGCACCACTCCCGCTCCAGGGTCACGTTCTCTTTGATCTTGTTGAGCGGCACGTGGCCCGGCCCCTCGATCATCACCTGCACGTCGTGGGCCCAGGCCCGTCCAGTCAGCTCGCCCAGGGTCTCCAACTCGGCCATCTGGGCGGTGTCGTTGGCATCGGCGATCGACCCCGGTCGCAGCCCGTCGCCCAGCGAGAAGGCCACGTCGTAGGCGGCGAAGATCTCGCACAGCTCATCGAAATAGGTGTAGAGGAAGTTCTCCTGATGGTGGGCCAGGCACCAGGCGGCCAGAATTGAGCCGCCCCGGCTGACGATCCCGGTGGTGCGCTCGGCGGTGAGCGGCACATAGCGCAACAGCACCCCGGCGTGGACGGTCATGTAGTCCACCCCCTGCTCGGCCTGTTCGATCACCGTGTCGCGGTAGATCTCCCAGGTGAGCTCTTCGGGCTGGCCGTTGGTCTTCTCCAAGGCCTGGTAGATGGGCACCGTGCCGATGGGCACCGGCGAGTTGCGGATGATCCACTCCCGGGTGGTGTGGATGTCGGAGCCGGTGGACAGGTCCATCACCGTGTCGGCCCCCCATTTGGTGGCCCAGGTCATCTTCTCCACCTCTTCGGCGATCGACGACGTGACCGCCGAGTTGCCGATATTGGCGTTGACCTTGGTCAAAAACTTGCGCCCGATGATCATGGGCTCGGATTCGGGGTGGTTCACGTTGGCCGGGATTATGGCCCGGCCCCTGGCCACCTCAGAGCGCACCAGCTCGGCGTCGAGCCGCTCGCGGGTGGCGATGAACTCCATCTCTGGGGTGATCTCGCCTCGCCGGGCATAGGTCATCTGGGTTACCGCCCGGTCTTTGGCCCGCAGAATGGGGCGAGGTTCACCCAAGAACGGGTCGGAGGCTTGGCCGGTGCGGACGGCCTTGCGGCCGTCGTCGCGCGGATCGGCCAATCGGCCCGTGATCTCGGTGGTGTCGTCACGTTCGGTGATCCAGCCCAGCCGCAGCGCCGGCAGCCCCACGCTGGGGTTGGAGCCGGGGCCGCTGGTGTCGTACAGCAGAAATGGCGGCTCCGGTTCGGTGAGGTTCACCTGGGTGAACGGCACCCGCACATCGGGCCGGGCGCCGGTGACGTACACCTTCTCCCGAGGGGGCTTTTGGCTGGCTTCGCTGGAATGCGCGTCGCCGTTGGTGCTCTCACTCATCATCATCTCCCTTCGCCGGCGTTATCCGGATCAGGTTCAGCGGTCGGTGCCAGCGGACACCCTCTCAGCCCGACGATCCTCGAGCTCCCGCGTGGTCGTGTATTCATTCTCAGTACATTTCCATGTATGCTGAGTTAGACCGCACCGGACCCTTTGTGCAGGCCCGGTGCGGTCCTAGGAGACAGCAGAGCTTCCTCCATCATGGGGCTACCCGTGGTCGGGCCGGTGAAGACTTGACACCTGGCCGGGAGGGTTCGATCCCCTCTAGCTCCACATAGCACCCTATACGGTCCTGATGCCGTTCTCCACCCCCTTTGCCTGCCGCCCGGCTTGTGTTGCCTCGGAAAATCATCGGCGGCCGACGTAGCGGTTGATGAGGGATTGGGTGGAGGAATCGCGGGCGGGGTCGGGCTCGGACGCGCCGGTGAGGTCGGCGGCGATGGTGGTGGCCAGGGTCTTGCCTAGCTCTACTCCCCATTGGTCGAAGGGGTTGATGCCCCAGATGGTGGCTTGGGTGAACACTTTGTGCTCGTAGAGGGCTACCAGCTGGCCCAGCGAGCGGGGGGTGAGCTGGTCGGCGAGGATGACGGTGTTGGGCCGGTTGCCACCGAAGCTCCGGTGGGGGTCGCCGGTGTCGGGGGCGCCGAAGGCTAGGGCCTCGGCTTGGGCGAACAGGTTGGCCATGAGCAGGTTGTGGTGTTCGTCGAGACCGTGGTTGGGGCGACAGAAGCCGATGAAGTCTGCCGGGACGATGTCGGTGCCTTGGTGTAGGAGTTGGTGGAAGGCGTGCTGGCCATTGGTGCCGGGCTGGCCCCACACCACCGGGCCGGTGGCGACATCTGCCGGGGTGCCGTCGGACCGTACCGATTTGCCGCTGCTCTCCATGTCGAGCTGTTGGATGTAGGCGGGGAACAGGGCCAGCTCTTGGGCGTAGGGGAGCACCGCATAGGTGGGCCAACCCCAGAAGTTGCGGTTCCAAATGCCGATCAGCCCCAAAAGGGCGGGCAGGTTGTCGGCCCACGGGACGGAACGGAAGTGCTCGTCGATGTGGTGCATTCCAGCCAGCATCTCGGCGAAGGCACCGGGACCGACGGCGATCATGAGGCTCAGCCCCACCGCCGAGCCCAGCGAATAGCGGCCACCCACCCAATCCCACATGGCGAACACTGCTCCGGCGTCGATGCCGAAGTCTTGGGCCTTGGCGGGGCTGGCGGTGACGGCGGCGAAGTGATCGCCAGCCCGTTTGATGCCTACTGCGTCGGCGATCCAGGCCCGAGCGGTGCGGGCATTGGTGAGGGTCTCGGTGGTGGTGAACGTCTTGGACACCACGATGAACAGCGTCCGGGCCGGGTCCAGGTCTCGAGTGACGGAACGGAAATGGGCACCATCGACGTTGGACAAAAAGCGCACGTCCAAATCGGGATGGGCCAATGACTCCAGCGCGGCAGTGGCCATGTCCGGCCCCAGATCCGATCCGCCGATGCCGATGTTCACCACCGCCTGCCACCGTCCACTGCGGGCATCAGCAGCAAAGGCGGCCATGCGATCGAGCTCGTATCGGACTTCGGGCCGGGGGTCGGGTTGGCGTAGAGCGGTGTGTAAAGCAGGGCGGTTTTCGGTGGTGTTCACCGGGTCGCCATCGAGCATGGCTTCGATCCGGCCCCGCAGTCCGGCCCCATCGGCCAGAGCGGCCAGCAACCCGACCGTCTCTTCGGTCAGCCGGTTCTTTGAGTAGTCCAGCAGGAGCCCGTCGGTCTCGGCACAGAACCGCTCGCCCCGGCTGGGGTCGGCGGCGAACAGATCGCGCAGGTGAACCCCGTCGAGTTCCTCTCGGTGAGCGATCAGCGCCTGCCATTCGCCGCTGTCTTGCATGTCCGCAGCGTAACCGGGGCGCCAGTTGTCGCAGTTCGACTATTCGTAGGCGATGGCGTCCAAGATGTTGAGGCGGCTGGCCCGGCGGGCGGGCAGATATGCGGCCAGCACCCCGGCGATGGCGGCCACGGCCATGTAGACGATGAGCGTGAACCACGGGACGGCGAACGCCGAGATGAAGCTGTCGGGGATGACAATCACCGCCGCCCCGGCGAACAGCACCCCGATCGCCGCTCCCATGATCCCGCCGAAGGCCGCCACGATGGCGCCCTCCCAGCGGATCATGCGTCGAGTCTGTAGACGCGACATCCCCACCGCCCGCAGCAGTCCCAGCTCGCGGGTTCGCTCGAACACCGACAGGGCCAAAGTGTTGGTGATGCCAATGAGCGCGATGACCAAAGAGATTCCCAAGAACACGTTGACCACAACCAAGAAAGTGTCGATCTGGCTCTCCTGGTTCTCTCGGAACTCGGTCTGGTTGCGCACTTCAAGCTGGGGGTAGTCATCGGTGACTGTTTCCAATGCGGCCCGGGCCTGTTCTGCGGTGGTGCCCTCGGCCGTTATCGCCGAGATGAACTGGTCTTGGGTGCCGGTTATGTAGCGGTCCCAGTCGGTGTGGTCAATCACCCAGGCGCCCAAAACGGTGTTGTTGGTGAAGATCGCCGCCACCTCGAAAGAAATGAGCTGCCCGTTGGCAAACTCCAACTCCACGTCGTCACCGACTCCAACCCCGAGATCTTCCGCCTCGTCGTCATGGAGGAGCAGCTGACCAGCCCCTGCCCCGGCCGTGGTTCCCGCAACGATGTCAGGGTCGATGTGGCGGCCAATCACATCGAGATCGGTCGACCCGATGTCCTGCACTTCCTCAGTGGCGGTGGATCGAGCCAAGTCAGGTCGGAATCTAAATGAGACCACCGACTCCATCTCCGGCAATTCGGCCATGGCCTGGGTGGCCAGCGGGCTGAAAGCCGCGGACGGGTCGTTGCAGCCGCCCACGCAGATGAGCCAATCGGAGTTGACCGCATCGTCCAAGACATCGGCCAGGGTCTGTTTGAACGATTGGCCCAGCACCGTGACCATGGAGACGAGGGCCAGCCCGATCATCAGGGCCGAAGCTGTGCTGGCCGTTCTCCGGGGGCTGCGAGCCGCGTTCTGACGGGCCAAGCGCCAGCCGATCCCGAAGAACAGGTCCCTCACCCAACTCCTCCACAGCCGGCCTCGGCCTGACAAGAGCGCTCCGAGCCCCATGAGGAGGATCACCGGAATGCCCAACACCACCAGCAATGGGGTCAGCCGCCCCAGGAATCGGACGGCGGGTTTGGCGAAGATCGGGCTGACCAAGTTCATCCCGACGAATACCAGCAGCGCCCCCATTCCCAGTAGCACCAAGATGTCGCCGGTGGAGAAATTGGCCACGACGGCGATCAGCAGCAGCACGGCCCCCAAAATCAGCACCGACGCCCGTCCGACGATGGGGTGGATGCGAGTGCCGCCGGTATAGAGGAGTACCGATCCTCCTAGAGCGGTCCCTACCATGACCCAAGTCGACTGCTCGATGATTCCTGCGACCACTGCCACCAGCCCCAGGCCGTAGAGGAGTGCTCCCAGTTGGGGGGCGCGGGGAATGTCGGAAACGCCCAGCCGGACATCGGCGGCCAGCGCGGCCATGGGCGTCACCTTTCTGGCTCGCAGCGCGGGCCAGATGGCCGATACAGCGGTTACCCCCACCCCCACTGCGGCCGCGATGCCAACGGTGAACCACTTCATGATGATGGGGGTGTCGGGGAGGGAGGCCCCCAAAGCGCTGAACATGGCTTCCAGGCCTAGGGCGATGAGCACTCCGAGGCCCAGGCCCAGTCCGGTGGCGACCAGTCCGACCACCACCGCCTCACCGATCACCATGAACGTGACCTGGTTGCCGCTGGCCCCCAGCGCTCGCAGCAGTCCCAGTTCCCGGATGCGCTGGCCGACGAGGATGGTGAAGGTGTTGTAGATGATGAACGACGACACCACCAGGATGACGACGGCGAACCCCAACAAGAAGTTCCGGAAGAAGCCGATGATCTCGTTGAACTGGTCGGCCTGTTCCTCCACCAGCTGCTCGTTGGCAACCACCTCCACGTTGTCGGGCAGGGCATCGGCGATGGCCGCGGCCACCGCCGTCACGGAGGCGCCTTGCTCTAAGCGCACATCGATGGAGTCGAGGCCGCCCCCGTTGTGCAGCACATCAATGGCGGTCTCCACATCCCACGCCATGATCTGGGCGCCCACGGTGGCGTCTTGGCCGGTCCCGAAGCGGAATAGCCCCACCAGGGTGAATTCCCTGGTGCCGGTGGGGGTGGACACCCGGTAGCGCTCGCCGATATCGAAGTTGTGCTCGGCTGCGGTGCCGGCGTCCATGGCGAATTCGTCGGGTCCACGGGGGGGGCGGCTGATGCCGTCGGGCCAGACGCTGATCTGGCTGAGCAGATCATCGGTAGGCCAGGCCACCCCCATCTGGGGTGGGCCGATGCTGCTCAACGGCTCGCCGTCGGCGTCGATGGCGATGACGTTGACCTCGAAGATCCCGCCGTCGGCAGCCGCTACTCCGTCGATCGACCGCACCGCGTCTTGGAGGGCAGGATCTACCAGCGGGGCATTCAGCTCTCGATCTCCGAACTCCGTCTGTGAGCGCACCGACAGGTCAACGCCTCGGTATATATCCTCGGACAGGTCGCCGAACGTGGAGCGCAGTCCGTCGGTGGTGACGAACACGCCGACGGTGAAGGCCACGCCGATCAGTACCGACAGCGTGGTGAGCAGGAACCGGACGCGGGTTCCTGCGATGCTCTTGAGGGCGTAGCGGATGAGGCCTATGGCCAATTCTTACTGGTGCGCGATGGCCTCTAGCACATTTAGGCGGTTGGCCCGCCGGGCGGGGAAAAAGGCGGCCAGCATTCCGGCCACGGCCGACACCACCACGTAGATCACCAGCGTCAACCATGGCACCGACGGGCTGGCGATCAAGTCGTTAGGGAAGGCGGCCGCCGCGAGTGAGCCGGCGACCACGCCGGTAGCGACTCCGATCAGCCCCCCGAAAACGGACACGATGATGCTCTCCAAGAAGATTGCTCCCCAGACTTGGGGCTTGGCCGTGCCGATGGCCCGCAGGAGGCCCACTTCCCGGGTCCGTTCGAATATCGACAAAGCCATGGTGTTGGCGATGCCCACCACGGCGATGAGCAGCGCGATCGCCAAGAACACGTTGATGATGATCAGCAAGGTGTCGATTTCGGCGGCCCTGGACTCCCGGTATTCGGCTTGGTCCTTCACCTTGACTTGGGGGAACCCGGAAAGGCGGGATTCCATGCTGGACCGAGCCTGCTCCGGTGTGTAACCCGGGTCGGTTGTTGCCGTCACCAGGTTGACTTGGGGGCTTAGCCCGAGGTCGGCCCAGTCGCGGGAATCAATCACCAAGGGGCCGACAACAGACTTCTCGGTGTGAAGGGCCACGACGTCGAAGGAGATGATTTGCTTGCCGGGGAACTCCAGGTCGATGCGGTCGCCCACACCGACGTCCAGATCATCGGCCAAGTCCTTGTAGACGAGCACATCGCCGGGGCCGGCTGCCTCCAAGCTGCCGGCAACGATGTCCGGGCTGACATGACGGGAGAACGAGTTGAGCACGGTTGCGGTCGCCCGGCGCTGTTCGCCATCGGTAGTGCGCACTCCGTCGGCGCGGAACTGGAAGGCCATTGCCGATTCCAACTCGGGCATCGCCGACAAGATCTCAGCAGCCTCCGGGCTGAACGCTCCAAGTTGCGTGGCGAGCCCTCCCTGGTCGGTGTTGCAAGTGCCGGTGCAGACAAGCCAATCAGCCTGGACGGAGTCCTTAAGCTGGCTGTTCAGGGTCTGCTTGAAGGAAGTCCCCAGCACGGTGACCAGCGACACCATGGCCAGCCCGATCATGAGCGCTGAGGCGGTTGTGGCCGTGCGGCGGGGGTTTCGGGCCGCGTTCAGCCGGGCCAACCGCCCGTTGACGGTGAACAGCCGGTCGGCCGGCCACCCCAGAACCATCGACATCGACCGGGCTGCCGACGGGGTCGCGATGTTGACCCCCAGCAGCATCAGCAGCGCTCCGAGGCCGAGGGGAAGAACGAGTTCGGAGGAGGGAAGGTCGGAAAACAGGCCAATTAGCAGCAGAATGACTCCCGCCCCGCTGACGGCCCCCCCCACAAGCAACGCGCGACGCCGGTTGAAGGGGTCGATCTCGGCGTCGTCGGCCAGCGCCACCATGGGCGTCACCCGGCGGGCCCGCATAGCTGGCCAGATGGCGGTGATCATGGTGACGCCTATGCCGATGACCACGGCGGCAACAACCGTCCACCCACCGATGATCACATCGGATTCGGGAAGGTGAGCACCGGCGCTGTCCAGTGCACTGCGTATGCCCAGAGACACCAAGATGCCAAGACCAAACCCCAAGATTGTGGCCACGATCCCGACCAACAGGGCTTCGAAACCCACGACTCGGGCCACTTGCTGCCGACCGGCGCCCAGAACCCGCAGCAGTCCCAACTCCCTGATGCGCTGGCCCATAACCAGGGTGAAGGTGTTGTAAGTGATAAACGACGAGATGATCAAAACGATGACGGCGAAAGCCAACAAGAGGTTCCGCATCAGGTTGATGTTGCTGTCGAACTCCGCGTTGCTCTCTTCGATCTGTTCCTGTTGGGAGACGACTTCGATGCCGGGGCCGAGGCGGGCACTGATCGCTGCGGACACCTCATCGTACGTTGCCCCTGGCGACAGCTTCCCGTGAATGAGGTCGTAGCCGCTGCCATCGTGCAAGAGCCGCCGGGCGGTAGGCATGTCCCAGGAGACTGTCTGAAGCGCGATGCGGGTCTCGGGATCGAGGAAGTACATGTAGCCGACTAGCTCGAATTCCCTGGTGCCGGCGGGAGTGGCCACTTCGTATCGCTGGCCGATGACGAAGCCGTTCTCCCGGCCGGTGAAGTGGTCGATGACGAATTCGTCGGGTCCGACGGGACGGCGGCTGACCCCGTCTGGATAGGGGTAGACCGTGGTCAGCTCCTCGGCTTCCGGCCAGCCGTATCCCATTTGTCTGCCTTGGCCGGGGTCCACGGCCTTGCCGTCGCCGTCGATGGCCACGACGTTGAATTCCTGCGCCAAACCTGTGACTACCTCCACCCCGTCAATCGACATGAGCTCATCGCTCAACGACATCGGAAGCAGGGGCACACCCTCGTTGCGCTCGCCGACGTCGGACTTGGCTCGGACGGTGAAGTCGTACTTTTCGTAGATCTTGACCGACAGGCTGTTGAGGGAAGCGCGGAGGCCGTCGGTGGAGATCAGCACGCCGACAGTGAGAGCCACGCCGACGATCACCGCCAGGGTGGTGAGGGCGAAGCGGACCTTGACACCGGCGATGCTTCGGAGGCTGTACCGCAGGAGTGTCATTGGCTGACTACCAGATCACGAGTGTCGAAGAGAAGGTGACCTTGCGGTGTCCAAACTCAGTCGTCCAAGTCCTTAATGTATTCGAGCACTTCTTCCATGGTGGCCCCCTCTGGTATGCCCCGAACGAACTGGCCCACTTGCAGGATCTTCATGTAGTCGAGGATCTGATCGGCGGTGGGGTTGAGCATCTCGCCTTGGAGAAGGCCGTCGGCCAAAAACACCGTCCGGTCGGCATACGATGCCGCTTTTGCGTCGTGGGTGACCATCACGATGGTCTGGCCCAAATCGTCGACCGCATCGCGCATGAACTTCAGCACGTCGTTACCCGACCGGGAATCGAGGTTCCCGGTCGGTTCGTCGGCAAAGATGATCTCCGGCTGGCTGGCCAGTGCTCTCGAAACCGCCACCCGCTGCTGCTGGCCTCCCGACAGCTCATTGGGCCGGTGGGTCAGTCGATCTCTCAGCCCCACGGTGTCGATCACGCTGTCGACCCACTCTTGGTTGGGCTCGCGACGAGCCAGGTCCATGGGCAGGGTGATGTTCTCGATGGCGTTCAGCGTGGGGATCAGGTTGAACGCTTGGAAGATGAACCCCAGCCGATCGCGGCGCAGCATGGTGAGTTCTCTATCGGTGAGGGTGCTCAGGTCGGTGTCGCCGATGAAGGCCTGGCCTTCGGTGAGATTGTCGAGAGCGGCCATGCAGTGCATGAGCGTGGACTTTCCCGAACCCGACGGGCCCATGATGGCGGTGAACTTGCCTTGTTCGAAGGTGATGTCCACCCCGTCGAGGGCTCTGACTTCGGTCTCCCCCGCCCCGTAGACTTTCATCGCTCCCACTGCTCGGGCAGCGGCCATGATGTCGGTGGCCAGAGTGGACGCGTCGCTCATGGAGATAGCACCCCTTCGGAGTAGGCCAGTATTTCCTTGGTGGAAATACTGAAATTTATGGCTGGGAGACTACACGAAGGTAGGGCTTTTGCTCGTCCCAGCCGTCGGGGAAGAGCTCCGCGGCCTCTTCGTTGGAGAGGGCGGGCACGATGATTACGTCATCGCCGTGCTGCCAGTTCACCGGCGTGGCAACCTTCTTGGTCGCGGTGAGCTGGAGCGAGTCGACTACCCGCAGCACCTCGTCGAAGTTTCGACCAGTGCTGGCCGGGTAGGTGATGGTGAGCTTGACCGTGTTGTCGGGGCCGATCACGAACACCGAGCGCACCGTCATGGTGTCGCTGGCGTTGGGGTGGATCATGTCGTAGAGGTCGGCCACCGCGCGATCGGCATCTCCGATCATCGGGAAGTTAGGACGGATGCCTTGGGTGTCCTCGATGTCCTGCGACCAGGCGACGTGGTCATCCACCGTGTCGCACGACAGGCCGATGACCTTCACATCGCGGGCGGCAAACTGCTCGGCCAGCCGGGCCGTGTAGCCCAGTTCGGTGGTGCATACCGGGGTGAAGTCCTTGGGATGGGAGAAAAGCACCGCCCAGGAGTCGCCCTTCCACTCGTGGAAGGAGATGGTTCCTTCAGTGGTGTCGGCGGTGAAATCAGGGGCGGTGTCGCCCAGTCGAATAGCCATTTGAGGCTCCTTGTTGAACTGAGATTTGTGGGAAGAAGTCTTGTCTACCCTATCCGCCGCGGCAATACCTGACTAAAGAGGTCTGGATTATTTCCTGCCCATCGAAATCGCCATCGGGAGGCGTAGGGTTCTATTGATGCAAGACAAGACTCGATCTGGCGGATGGCACAAGATCCTGGAGTTCGGTGAGCTGCCTGAGGGGCGGGTTCGCACCGTCACTGTAGGACGCCACAGCTTGGCCGTCTCCTGCTATCAGGGGGCCTACGGCGCCTTGGACAATCGCTGTCCCCATCAGGGCGGGCCGTTGGGGGAGGGGTCGATTGAGAACGGCTGGCTGCGTTGTCCGTGGCATGGCTACGACTACAACCCTCTCGACGGCTCCCCGCCGGAGGGGTTCGACGACGCCCCCGCCTGCTACCCGGTGCAGGAGCGCGACGACGGAGTGTACGTGGCGCTGCCGGCCGAGGCGGCCCGGGTGCGCACAGTGTCGGACGTGATGGTCGAGACCCTGGTGAACTGGGGTGTGCAGGCCGTGTTCGGGATGGTGGGCCACTCCAACCTGGGATTCGCCGACGCGCTGCGAGAAGCCGAGCGAAGAGGCGACCTGCGCTTTTTCGGCATCCGCCACGAGGGGGCGGCCTCATTCGCAGCCGCCGCCTACGGCAAGCTCACCGGCGAGCTGGCCGCATGCTTCGCCATCGCCGGACCAGGGTCTACCAACTTGATGACGGGGCTGTACGACGCCAAGGTAGACCGGGCCCCGGTGCTGGCTCTGTGCGGCCAGGTGCCCTCGTCGGTTCGAGGCCGGGGCGCATTCCAAGACGTGGACTTGGAGGGGGCGTTTGCCGATGTGGCTGCCTACAACCAGACTGTGTCGGCCCGGTCAGACCACGCCGAGCTGGCCAACTTGGCCTGCAAGACCGCGCTGGTGCAGCGCGACGTGTCCCTGTTGGTACTGCCCGACGAGGTGCAGGTGCAACCCTCAGCCGATGGTGCCGCGTCGGGCGGCCCCGAGGGGAGGCTGGTTCGTCCTGAGATGCCCCCGTCCCCCGAGGCGCTTGACGCCGCGGTGGCAGCCATCGCGGCCGCCGAACGTCCCCTGTTCGTGCTGGGCGCGGGGACCCGCTTCGACACGGCCGAGGTGGTGGCCCTGGCCGAGCAACTGGGTGTGCCGGTGGCCACCACGTTCAAGGCCAAGGGCCAGATCAGCGACCACCACCCACTGGGCTGCGGGGTGATGGGACGCTCGGGAACGCCCATCGCCAGCTGGTTCATGAACGAGAGCGACTTGATCGTGGCCTTTGGAGCGTCGTTCTCCAACCACACCGGGATCGCCCCCTACAAGCCCATCGTGCAGGTGGACTACGACCCGATGGCGCTGGGTCGGTTCCATCCGGTGGACGTGCCGGTGCTGGGCCATGTCGGGGTGACCGCCCGAGCGCTGGCTGATCGGCTGGCCGCTGGAGCTTCGTGCGGTGACCACCGGGCCGAGGTGGCTGAGCGGTGGGCCATTTGGCGGCGAGAGAAGGCGTCCCGGCTGGTCGACAACCGGGGCCGAGGGGTCAATTCTGCCGCGGTGTTCGACTCGATGAGCCGGCTGTGCCCAACCGATGCGGTGATCGCGGTGGACGTGGGCAACAACACCTACTCCTTCGGCCGGTATTTCGAGACCCAGGCCCAGTCGGTGCTCATGTCGGGCTATCTGGGATCGATCGGATTCGGCTTTCCGGCGGCGATGGGGGCATGGGCCGCAGTGGGCGACCGCCGCCCGATCGTCAGCGTCAGCGGCGACGGCGGGTTCGGCCAATACGCCATGGAGCTGACCACCGCGGTGAAATACGGCATGGGCATCACCCACGTGCTGTTGAACAACTCCCAGCTGGGAAAAATCTCCAAAGAGCAGCGGGCCGGCCACTGGGATGTGTGGCAGACCGCCCTCCACAACCCCGACTTCGCGGCCTACGCCAACCTCTGCGGCGCCCTCGGTCTCCAAGTAACTCTTTTGGACCAACTCGACGATGCCCTTCAAACCGCCCTCTCGCACCCTGGCCCCGCCCTCGTCGAAGTCATCTGTGATCCCGACTTGGTGTAGCGGCTTGGTTTGCTAAACCTCGTCTTGGGGGGTCTTGGGGGCGAACAGGCGGCGGCGGAGGCGGCGGAGGTGACCGCCTTCGAGGTCCGCGGTGGTGTCTTCGGGGGTGCCGACCACCTCGAGGGTTTCGGTCGGATGGTCTTCGAAGTGGATAGCTGTGTCCGAGTCTTCTCTAACCAATATCGGAGCCTCGAAGTGGGGCTCGGAATCTTCGGGTTCCTCGGTTTCGATCAGTGCGGTTTCCAGCGCGGCACGGATCTCCTCCAACTCGAACTCGTCGGTGTTCATGACCGCTCGCAAGTTGCTCATGGGCTCTTCGGAGAACTGGCGGAGCCGCTCAATCCATTCATCCCGGTACTGCACGTAGATGAGGTGTTGGCGACGGGCGGTCTCATAGTCGCCCTTGAACACCGCGAACGCCGTCGCCTCTCCGGCTACGTGCATGGCGCTCAGTTCGGCTCTCATCACCGGTGAGGGATGGCTGGCGATGGCCTCTCGCATCTTCGGGGCCAGCTTTTCATGCCCGGCCAAGTGCTCGTCACGCTCGCCCAGATCGACTTGGAGTCCTGATGCGCTGATATTGGCCAGCACTTCCTGGTGATTCTCGATCCAGGTTGACACTGTCTCCTCGAAACGCCGGTGCCATAGCCCCAGGATTTCTTGGCTGGAACGGGAGATGTCCACGACGGCTGGGGAGTCCTCTGCTGGGCTATCGACCAACTCGAGCGTCGGCTTCGCGTTGTCAGCAGCATCGTCGGTGGAGTCACCTTCTGGCGAGGAATACTCGGCCCCTATGTCGAATAGCTCGGGTCTGTTCAGGACAGTTTCAGCATCAGGCTCGGGAACTGGGCCGGGGAAGATGTCCCATAGCGCTCGCTTCTTGCGGGTAGCCATGGCCACGATGCCAGCAAGCAGAGCGCAACCCAGGATGATGATTGCTGGAATGGCAAGCCCAGCGCTCACGACTCGCCGACCGTGCTGGATGCAAGCACGCGGACATTGGCGGTCGGGGCTGGGGTGGTGGCGGTGTGCTGGCGACACGACCAGCAGGTGTCGCGAGCGGTACCCCACCAGGTGACATCACACCGAGGACACCACATCGTGGCTTTGCGTCTTGCCTTTGGCGCGAATAGCCATGTGCGAGCCGGAGCGGCCATGCGACCCACACTAGAAGCGCGGTCAGCCGGAATAGTGGATATCCACAGCTTGCCCCTCAGCCGGCGGCTGGGACATTGGGCCGAGCTAGGGAGTGCCCTCTTCCTCCTCGGGCGGGATGATGAGCTCTTGGCCCACCTGGATCAGGTTGGCCGCGGTGATGTTGTTGGCCTCAAGGACTTCACCCAGCGTCTTGCCGTACTGGAGGGCGATGTCTAGCAGGGTGTCCCCTTCCACCACGATGTGGGTGCGCTCGCCGGGACGGACGGTCCCGTCGCTGTTGAGCACTACCGGCGCGTCTTGGGGAATCTCGATCTCTTGGCCGATGCTCAAGACATTGGGATTCTCCAGTTCGTTGACCGCGTCGATCTCCTGCCATGTGATGCCGAACTCGTCGGCGATGCTGCCCAGCGTGTCGCCCTCCCGTACTACGTAGATGAACGCCTCTGGGGTTGAAGTCGGTGTGGGGGTCGGGGGCGGGGTCGGGACCTGGATCTCGACGGTGGGGGTAACCAGGTCTTCGGAGTCGGCGCCTATCGGGCGCTCCTCCGAGCTTGTTCCCCCTCCACCGCCGCAGGCCGCGCCCAACACGGCCAACATCAGCACCACTACCAACACTTGTGCCCGGCGCATGGCGACACCTCCTCTACTGCCAGTGGCCCACAACAATAGGCAACGCGCTCCGAAATTAAAAAAGATGGTCACCGTGGTGTCCAGAGAAAGGCGGATGACCACTCATTCAGCTGATGCTGACAACATGGAGAAGTGTCCATCGTCGGCATCCTGGTGAACCCCCGATCGGGCAGCGACGTGCGCCGCCTGCTCACCAGTGCGGGCTCGTCCACCATCGAGGACAAGGTCAGCATCCTGCGTCGCCTCATCCACGGGGCAGCCGAGGCGGGCGCCGAGGTGGTGGTGCTGACCCGGGACCCGTTTTCCATCACCAGGCGGGCCACCGAGAATCTCTCGCTGCCCCTGAAAGTGGAGTTTCTCGAACTGCCTTTGCACCACAACGAGCGGGATTCAGTGGATGCTGCCCTGGCGATGCGGGGCGCCGGGTGCGGCTCGGTGGTCTCTTTGGGGGGAGACGGCACCAACAGGGCGCTGTCGCTGGGTTGGCCCGACGCCCCTTTGATTCCTCTTTCAACCGGCACCAACAACGCCTTCCCCTTCCATGTGGAGCCCACTGTGGCCGGAGTGGCCGCCGGGCTCATCGCCACTGGTGCCGTGGATCTTGCGGCGCATTCCACCCGGGCCAAGGTTGTGGCGGTGGAGGTGCGCGGCGACGACGAAGTGTGCGACAGCGATCTTGCCCTGATCGATGCGGTTGCGGTGGACGACCCCTACGTGGGCTCGCTGGAGCTGTTCGACCCTGAGACGATCAAGATCGGTGTGTTCACCCGGGCCGACCCGTCGGCCATCGGGTTCAGCGGCCTGGCCGGCACGGTGTTGCCCTGCACTTCCGGCGAGGACCGCGGCGTGGTGCTGGAGTTCATAGCCCCCAGCAAGAACCCCCCTCGGCTGGTGCGGGCCGCTCTGGCCCCGGGGTGGTTCACCACGGTCGGCTTGGCCCGAGGCGAGCATCTGGAATTGGAAGCCCCGGTCGAAGTGGCGGGGCCGTGCCTGCTGGCCTTCGACGGTGAGCGCAGCCGTCGCCTGCAATCTGGCCAGACCGCTTCATTGCGGGTGGTGCGCCAAGGTCCCCGGGTGATCGACGTGGGCGCAGTGGTGCATTCCGGAGCCCGAACAGGCAAGTTCGAGATTGGCGTGGGAGACTTTGACGCATGAGTGCAGACATCGTCATCCGTGGTGGAATCGTGGTCGACGGCTCAGGCAGGCCGGGACGTGAGGCCGATGTCGCCATCACCGGGGACCGCATCAGCGAGATCGGATCGGGGCTGTCGGGCAAGGTGGAGTTGGACGCCAGCGGCCAAGTGGTGGCCCCAGGGTTTATCGACATACACACCCACTATGACGCCCAGGTGTTCTGGGACCCGGCGCTCACACCCTCGTGCTACCACGGGGTGACATCGGTGATCGCCGGCAACTGCGGTTTTTCCATCGCGCCCACTCGGCCCAGCCACCAAGACCTCATCGCTCGCACGCTGGAGAACGTCGAGGACATGAACGTGGACAGTCTGGCCGAGGGCATCCCTTGGGACTTCGAGACGTTCCCCCAGTATCTGGACTCCATCTCCCGCCGAGGCATCGCCCTCAATTTCGGCGCTTACATCGGCCACACCGCCCTTCGGCTGTTTGTGATCGGCGATGAGGCATACGAGAGAGCCTCCACCGAACAAGAAGTGGCCCGAATGGTGGAGGTGGTGGCCGAGGCCGTCGACGCGGGGGCGGCTGGGCTGGCCACCAGCTTTGCCATGACCCATCGGGGGGCCGATGGGCTTCCCATCCCCAGCCGATTCGCCACTCGGGACGAGTTCGAGTCGCTCATCGGGGTGCTTGGCCAAAAGCGGCGAGGCGTGGTGTCGGTAGCTCCGGGCGAGCAGGTGGGCATCGACGATCTGTACACATTGCAGCCTCAGGTGGGCGTGCCGTTCACCTACGGCGCTTTGTTGACCTTCCCCAATGGGAATCATGTGAAGAGCGCGGCCCGCAACCGGGAAGCATGGGAAGAGGGCATACAGGTGTGGCCCCAGGTCACCCCCCGACCGCTCACCTTCCAGATGGTGATGACCGATCCATTCACCCTCAACGTAAACCCCGAGTTCGCCGCCTTGATGAGCGAGGACCAGGACGCCCGGCTCAAGGCCTACGACGATGAGGACTGGCGCAACCGAACGGCGGAGGCATTCGAGCACCAAAAGGCCATGCGGCCCCGGTGGGAGACGTTCCAGATCGCTGAGTCCTCCGCCCGGCCAGAGCTGGTCGGGCGGCGGCTAACCGATGTGGCCGAAGAGCAGGGGGTGCGCCCCCTAGATGTGCTGCTCGATACCGCGGTGGTCGACGGCCTCAACACCCGGATCAGCTGCATCATCGCCAACGACGACTCTGAAGGGGTGGCCATGCTGTTGCAGCAAGACGGCTGCACGCTGGGACTGTCGGACGCCGGCGCTCACGTGGGCCAGCTTTGCGACGCGCCGCAGGCCACGGATTTCTTGGGCAACTGGGTGCGCGATCGCGAGCTCATGCCCATGGAAAAGGCGGTGCGCAAGCTCTCCGCCGTCCAGGCCGATCTGTTCAATTTGGTCGACCGGGGCTACCTCCGGGAGGGGGCGTATGGCGACGTGGTGGTGTTTGACCCCGACACCGTGGCGCCCGGACCGCTGCGCCGGATTCGGGACTTTCCCGCCAACGCCGAGCGGCTCACCGCCGATGCCTCGGTGGGCATCACCCATGTGCTGGTGAACGGCACCCCTATCCGCCGCGACGGCGAGATGGACCAGAGCGGCGTGGACACCCACCCCGGCGACATTCTGCGCCCCTCGGCCCGCTAGGCATTTCTGGCCGTTTACGCAAAATTCGCCAAAGTCCTCTGGCGCTTCTCGCTGGGACGGGCCTATGCTGAGGTTGAAAGCAAGAGCGACAGTGTGGTCGTTCCCACATGATGACGAGGAGATCGCCATGGGGGAAAACACCGACTGGCGTAATGAGTTGAGCAAGGCAGGAGTTGGCCTGCAAGAGCTGCTGTCAGAGGGAATGCCCGCTGAGAATCCCGATGACTGGGTGCAGAGACTCGAGGACAAGCTTGGACAGCTCAGTCGGGCACTGACCGGATTCTGCTCGGATTGCGATCTTGGGCTCTACGACGATTGCATCGAGTTGGCCCCCCGGCTGGTGCCCCAGGTGAACAAGATCCGCTCTGAGCAGGTTCAGCTCCAGGCCTCGGTGCAACAGCAAATCCAGCGGCTGCATACCCAGGTGCCCGACCCCGGCCTGCATCGGTCGATGGCCGCCATAGTCCACAAGGTGGACCAGCTCAACCACCACGCCGTCGACTTGGTGTTTAGCGCCTACGACACCGATTTGGGCGGACCGGGCTGATCCCTAGCGATACACCACTAGATCTTCAGAGTTGTCCAAATTGGCGATCGCCCGCGTCGCCTAGTCCGGGCACGATGTAGGCCCGCTCGTTGAGGCCATCGTCGACCGCTGCTGTGACCAGTCGCACGCCGGGGGCAGCGGCATCGAGAGCCGCCACGCCTTCGGGGGCAGCCAGCACGCACACTGCGGTGATCTGTCCGGCCCCGGCTGCGGCAATCCGCCCGCAGACATAAGCCAGTGATCCGCCGGTGGCCAGCATTGGCTCCAATACCAGCACCGACTGACCTCCAAGATCATCGGGCACGGTGTTGAGATAGGGCTCGGGCTGAAACGTTTCTTCGTTGCGGCGCGCCCCCAGAAATCCCACCGCGGCTTCCGGCAGCAGCTTGCGGGCCGCGTCCAGCATTCCCAGCCCGGCCCGCAGCACCGGTACAAGCAGTGGGGGACTGTCGATACGCACCCCAGAGGTGGGCGCCAGCGGTGTATCGACTCCCACAGATGTAGAGGGAAGGTCTCGCAAGGCTTCGTAGACCAGCATCTGGCTCAGGTCATCGAGGGCCCGCCGGAAGTCCGGTGAAGGGGTTTCGGCTCGGCGCAGCTCGGTCAGGCGAGCTTGCACCAGCGGGTGATCGACGACCGTGACGTCCATGGCCTCACCATAGACACCTCTGTTGAATGCCCCACTGTTGAGGCCCAGCCCTATCCTTTAGCGGGTGAGCGATCTGTTGGCCGCCGAGGCCCCTGCCGGGATTGCCGACGCTGTGGCCGGGGTGCGCATTACTCCCGTGGACGCGGTGGGGCTGGAGCAGCGGGCTGCCGGGTTGTGTACCCGGTCGATCAAGACCTCTTCCAAGTCGGCCGCCCTGGAATTGGCCATCCAGGTAATGGACCTAACCACCCTGGAGGGCGCGGACACCCCTGAGCGGGTCCAGGCTCTTTGTGCCCGCGCCCGCCGTCCCGACGCATTCGACTGGTCGGTACCCCCGGTGGCCGCGGTGTGCGTCTATCCCGAGTTGGTGCCGGTAGCCGCCGAGGCACTGGCCGATAGCCCGGTAGCAGTGGCCAGTGTGGCTGGGGGGTTCCCTGCTGGCCTAGCCCCTCTTGAGGCTCGTTTGGCCGAGATCGCCTGGGCGGTGGCCGCCGGAGCCGATGAGGTGGACATCGTGCTGAACCGCTCGGCGTTTCTGTCTGGGAAGTACCAGAAAGCCTACGACGAGATCGCCGCGGCCAAAAAGGCCTGCGGGTCGGCCCACCTCAAGGTGATCTTGGAGACCGGCGAGCTGGGTTCCTACGACCAGATCAGGCGGGCGTCCATGCTGGCCATGGTGGCCGGAGCCGACTTCATCAAGACCTCGACGGGCAAGATCGGTACCTCCGCCACTCCGCCAACCGCCCTGTGTATGGCCGAGGCCATCCGGGATATGGCCGAGCAGACGGGCAGGGCCGTGGGGCTGAAGCTGGCCGGGGGCATTCGCACCGCCAAGCAGGCCTGGCATTACCTGGTGATCGTGGGCGAGACGCTTGGTCCGGGGTGGCTGACGCCTGATCGATTCCGGCTGGGGGCGTCAAGCCTGCTCAACGATGTGCTCATGCAGCGCTCCAAGCTCGGCGACGGCCGCTACCAACGGCGAGAGGACTTCAGCGTTGACTGACCGTTCAACTTCGGGCCACGAGGTGGCGCCAGCAGGTGGCTTCAGCTTGGAATACGCGCCTGCCCCCGAATCGGTTGCCCCGGTGCATCTGGCCTCGCAATATGGGCTGTTCATAGGGGGCGAGATGGTTGAGCCGGCCGCCGGTCGGCTAGCTGCCACTGTGAATCCCGCCACCGGGGAGGCGCTGGCCGAGGTTGGTGTGGCCGACGCCGCCGATGTGGACCGGGCAGTGGTTTCGGCCCGGACTGCCTGGGAGGGGGGCTGGCGCGATCTGCCCGGTGCCGAGCGGGCCAAGTACCTCTATCGGGTGGCCCGATTGCTGCAAGAGCGGGCCCGGGAGTTCGCGGTTTTGGAGACCATGGACGGGGGCAAGCCCATTCGGGAGTCCCGCGATCTCGACATACCGCTGGCCGCGGCCCACTTCTTCCACTACGCCGGCTGGTCCGACAAGCTCGATTACGCCTTCAGCGGTCGCCGAGCCAAGCCGCTGGGAGTGGCCGCCCAGATCATTCCGTGGAACTTTCCCCTGCTGATGGCAGCCTGGAAACTGGCCCCCGCACTGGCCTGCGGCAACACCGCCGTGCTCAAACCGGCGCCCACCACCCCGTTGACCGCGCTGCTGTTGGCCGAGGTGCTGCGCGACGCCGAGCTTCCCCCCGGCGTGGTCAACATTGTCACTGGCGACGACGCCACCGGCGCCACCCTGGTCGCACACCCTGGCGTGGACAAGGTGGCGTTTACCGGGTCTACCGATGTGGGCCGGGGGATCGCTGCCGAGTTGGCGGGGACCGGCAAGCGTCTCACTCTGGAGC
This sequence comes from Acidimicrobiales bacterium, assembly GCA_965208505.1. Classification (GTDB taxonomy): domain Bacteria; phylum Actinomycetota; class Acidimicrobiia; order Acidimicrobiales; family Bin134; genus Poriferisocius. The sequence continues at coordinate 2,526,903 of OZ242339.1, read as the reverse complement.
TGGGGGGCAAGGCGGCCAACATCGTGTTCGACGATGCCGCCCTCGACCAGGTGACCGAGGGCATCGTCAACGGCATCTACTTCAACGGCGGCCAAGTGTGCTGCGCGGGATCCCGCCTGCTGGTGCAAGAAACGGTGGCTGACACCGTGGTGGGCAAGCTCCAGCGGCGCATGGACACCTTGCGGATAGGCGACCCGTTGGACAAGAACACCGACATCGGGGCCATCAACTCCCAAGCCCAGCTCGACCGGATTACCGAGCTTGTGGCCTCAGGGGTGGCGGAGGGGGCCGAGTTGTACACGCCGCCGTGCGAGCTGCCCGAGCGGGGTTTCTTCCACCCGCCCGCGTTGTTCACCAACGTGTCTACCGCCCACCGCATCGCCCAGGAGGAGATCTTCGGGCCGGTTCTGTCGGTGCTCACCTTCCGTACCGCGGAGGAGGCGGTGGCCAAGGCCAACAACACGCCGTATGGATTGTCGGCCGGCATCTGGACCGAGAAGGGGTCGCGCATCTTGTGGATGGCCGACCGGATGCAGGCCGGTGTGGTGTGGGCCAACACCTTCAACCGGTTCGACCCGGCCAGCCCGTTCGGTGGCTACCGGGAGAGCGGCTACGGCCGCGAGGGCGGCCGGGCGGGGCTGCTGCCCTACGTGGAGTTGGTGCCATGAGCAGTCGGCTGTCGGTCAACAAGACCTACAAGCAGTTCATCGGCGGAGCGTTTGAGCGCTCCGAGTCGGGCCGGTCGTACCCGGTAGTCGGAGCCGGGAGCCAGCTATTGGCCCACGCCGTCCAGGGGTCCCGCAAAGACGTGCGCGACGCAGTGTCGGCGGCCCGCTCGGCCCAGACGGGCTGGGCTGGTCGTACCGCCTACAACCGGGGCCAGATCTTGTACCGGGTGGCCGAGGTGATGGAGTCCCGCCGAGACGAGTTCTGCGCCGAGGTTCTACGAGCAGGCGAAGGCTGCACCGAAGCAGCCGCGGCTACCGAGACCGCCGCCGCCATCGACCGCTGGGTGTGGTACGCCGGTTGGGCCGACAAGTTCGCCACCGTGCTGGGCGGGGCCAACCCGGTGGCTGGTCCCTATTTCAACCTCAGCGTTCCCGAGCCCACCGGCGTGGTGGGGATTGTGGCGGCCGACGAGCCGCCCCTTATCCCGCTGGTGTCCCGGCTGGCCCCGGTGATCGTTTCGGGCAACACCGCGGTGGTGTTGGCTTCCGAGCGCTGTCCGCTGGTGGCCATCACCTTGGCCGAGACGTTGGCCCTGAGCGACGTCCCCGCCGGGGTGGTCAACATCATCACCGGGCATCGCGACGAGCTGGTGCCTCCGCTGGCCGGCCATGTGGCGGTGGACGCACTAGACCTCAGCGGCTGCGGCCCCGACTTGGTCGCCGACGCGGCCCGACAGGCGGCGGCCACCATTACCCGGGTGGTGAGCGCCTCGGCCGCTGAGCGGCAATGGGCTGATGAGGCCGCTCAGAGCCCCTATCTCATCGACGCGTTCTGCGAGACCAAGACCGTCTGGCACCCCAAGGGAAGATGAGCCCTGGGCCCTTTGTCTTCGGCGTTGACCTCGACGGAGTGTGCGCCCAGCACACCGTGGCCTTCCGCAAGATCGTGGCCCAGGAGAAGGGCGTGCCCGAGGAGTCGCTCACCCTGGATTGCAGCTGGGGTTTCGAGGAGTGGGGCTTTGAGGACGGGGACTTTGAGGCCTACCACCGCCGGGCGGTGAAGGAACACCGAATGCTGGCCGACATGCCGGCTATGCCCGGCGCCTCGAAGGCCCTGTGGCGGCTGTCGGAGGCTGGGGTGTGGATCCGCATTATCACCCATCGGCTGTACACCAACTGGGACCACGCCATCGCCGCGGGAGATACCGCAGAGTGGCTAGACAAAGCCAAGATCCCCTATCGCGATCTGTGCTTTGTGGGCGGCAAGACCGCGGTGGACGCCCATGTCTACATCGAAGACGCCCCCCACAACATCGAAGCCCTCAGGTCCGAGGGCCGAACCGTGATCGTGTTCGATCAGCCTTACAACCGAAACCTGGATCCGCCCCGAGCCACCACCTGGGAAGAGGTGGAAGCGATCGTGTACGACGAGCTGGCCGCCCACCAAGGCGCCGTTCAACACCAGCTCCCCACCTTCGACCCCAGCACCGACCGCCTCGGCGACCGCACCTCTTGATGGTTTAGGACTTGCAGATCTTCGAACCGGTGGAGATCGTCGTGGTATTGGATCGCGATACCGATTCTCTATACTGAGATCGTGGCTCCAAAGATGTGGACGGCAGCAGAGTTCGAGAAGCTCACCCCCGCTGAGCAGGATGCTGCGTTCCAGGCCAGCATCGTGACCAATTCCGATGACATCCCCCCAGAGTTCTTGGACCGGGTGCGTAGCCGTCTTCTCAAGCGACTCAACGCCTCCAGTTCCAGTTGAGCGCCACCCGCAGGGTCGTCCGGGTCACTTCTGACTTCTTCCGAGACCTTGATCAAGCCCTTCCTGATGAGCGAGGGCCCGAGGGGCAGGCCTCTGCAATCGACTTCCAGACCTATGAGTTGCTGCGCATCGTGGAGCACTTCGCGGTTTCGTTCGACGATCTTCCTGAGCTGTTCCCGGGCCGTTCGGATTATCGATTCCTCGTTGCGGCTGGCATGCTCGTCCCCCGGTTCTCGGTTGTCGGTCGGCTTGCCGTGGACGGTGCTGTAGAACTTGTTCAACTCGAATTCGATTTGGACGCTGGCTGGGATTGACCCAGACCCCAGCGGTGGCTACTGGTTGGCCAGCCAGGGGGGGAGTTGGCGGATGTCGGACAGCTCCACCCAACTCCTGTGGGGGGAGATGGTGGCGTGCTCCAGATCCCAGGTGAGGTGATAAGGGATGTGGACGCCCCGGCCGCCCAGGGCGACCACGGGCTCGATGTCGGAGCGCACCGAGTTGCCCACCATTACGAATTGGTCGATGGCGATGTCGTGGCGCTCAAGCAGCCGGGTGTAGGTGGCCTCGTCTTTTTCGGCCACGATCTCCACTGCTTCGAAGTGGTCAGCTAGCCCGGAGGCGGCGATCTTGGTCTCCTGATTCCACAGGTCGCCCTTGGTGATAAGCACCAGGCGATAGCGGTGTTCCAGGTCTTCGATGGTTTCGACCACTCCGTCGAGCAGTTCCACCGGATGGGCGTGCATCTCCTTGGCCCAGCCCACGATGGTGTGGATCTCTTCGGCGGTGATCTGGCCCTCGGTGGCCTCGATGGCGGTCTCGATCATCGACAGCACGAACCCCTTGATGCCGTAGCCGAAGATGGACACGTTGTGCCGCTCGAGTTCGATGAGCCGCTCGTGAAAGTCCACATTGGGCAGATAGCGGGCCACCAGGTTGGCCATGCGCTCCTCGTAGTCGACGAAGATCGACTCGTTGTGCCATAGGGTGTCGTCAGCGTCGAGCCCGACTGTATCGATCATGCTGGCTTTGCCCCTATAGGGCGAGGGGCCCGTAGGCAGGCTTGATGATCTTGTTGATGATCTCCAGCCGCTCATCGAAGGGGATGAACGCGCTCTTCATGGCGTTGATGGTCAGCCACTGGATGTCAGACCAGTTGAAGCCGAACTCATCCACCAGCTGCGTCACCTCTTGGGTCATGGAGGTGGCGCTCATGAGGCGGTTGTCGGTGTTGACCGTGATCCGGAACCGCAAGTCGCTCAGCACTTTGATGGGATGCTCGGCAATGGAGGGCGCCGCCCCGGTATGGACGTTGGACGTGGGGCACAGCTCCAGCGGGATACGCCGGTCCCGCACAAAGGCGGCTAGGCGGCCCAGCTTGGGGGTGCCGTCGGCGGTGAGGTCGATGTCGTCCACAATGCGGACCCCGTGGCCCAGGCGCTCGGTGCCGCAGTACTGCACCGCCTCCCAGATGGACGGTGGCCCGTAGGCCTCACCGGCGTGGATGGTGAAGTGGAAGTTCTCCCGCTGGATCAGGTGGAAGGCGTCCAAGTGCCGGGTGGGGGGGTTGCCGGCCTCAGCCCCGGCGATGTCGAAGCCGACGACGCCCTTGTCGCGGTGGCGCACGGCCAGTTGCGCGATCTCCAGGGAGCGGGCTGCGGTGCGCATGGCGGTGAGCAGGGTCCCGATGCGGATGTTCCGGTTGGCGCTGCCCGCTTCGAAGCCGGCCACCACGGCCTCTACCACCTCATCCAGGCTCAGCCCGGCCTCAGTGTGCAGCTCGGGGGCGAACCGAACCTCGGCGTAGACCACGCCGTCGTCGTCGAGGTCTTCGGCGCACTCGGCCGCCACTCGCTCCAGGGCATCGCGGGTTTGCATGACCCCCACGGTGTGGGCGAACGTCTCCAGATAAAGGGTGAGATCCAGCCGGCTGGCCCCTCTCACCATCCAGCGAGCCAGCTCGTCGGCGTCGGTGGTGGGCAGGTTGCTGTAGCCGGTTTCCGCCGCCAGCTCGACCACCGTCTGCGGGCGCAGGCCTCCGTCCAGATGGTCGTGCAGCAACACCTTGGGGGCGGCCCGTACTTCTTCGATTGTTGGGTGAATCACTGGCCTAAGGCTAGGTAATCCGAGAGGCGATCAGGCGGCGAGGCTCAGGAGAAGTGTCGGAGAGGGTCAGGGCCGACGAAAGAGCCTCGTGGGCGGCGGGCAGGCGGGAGGGGTCGTCGGTGTGCAGTTCGGCGATCACGTTGCCAGCGGCCACCCGGTCGCCATGGACGCGGCGCAACCGCACCCCGGCCACCGCTGACACGTCGTCCTCCTTGCGGGCCCGGCCCGCGCCCAGCCGCCAGGCAGCCACCCCCACGGCCAGCGCGTCGATGCGGCCTATCATCCCGTCAGCCGGGGCCGTCCAATGGTCCACCACCGGGGCGGTGGGCAGCGCAGCAGTGTGGTCGCCGCCCTGCGCGGCCACCATGGCCCGCCAAGCGTCCATGGCCCGACCGGAGGCCAGCACCTCGGCCGGGTCGGCATCCAAACCAGCCAGGTCAACCATTTCTCGGGCCAGGGCCAGCGTCACCTCCACCAAGTCGGCAGGGCCGCCCCCGGCCAGGGCTTCGACCGATTCGGCCACCTCCAGGGCGTTGCCCGCGGCCAGGCCCAGCGGCTGATCCATGTCGGTGAGCAGCGCCACGGTGTCCACCCTGTGGGCGTGGCCCAGCCCCACCATGGTTCGGGCCAACTCCTCACCCATAGCCGGATCGGGCAGAAACGCCCCCGAGCCGAACTTCACATCCAGCACCAGCCCCGAGGTGCCCTCGGCGATCTTCTTGGACATTATCGAGCTAGCGATCAGCGGGATCGACGCCACCGTCCCGGTCACGTCCCGCAGTGCGTACAGCACCCGGTCGGCCGGGGCCAGATCGGCGGTGGCCGCAGCAATCACCGCGCCCACATCCTGGAGCTGGGCTAGGAACTGGTCGTGGCTCAGCGCGGCCCGCCAGCCCGCAATGGCCTCCATCTTGTCGAGCGTGCCCCCGGTGTGGCCCAGACCTCGCCCGGAGAGCTGGGGCACCGCCGCCCCGCAGGCGGCCACCAGCGGGCACAGCACCAGCGACACCTTGTCGCCCACCCCGCCGGTGGAGTGCTTGTCCACCGTGGGGCGGGCCAGGCTCGACAGGTCCAGCCGCTGGCCGCTGTTGATCATGGCCGCGGTCCAGGTGGCCAGCTCCCGGGCGGACAGGCCCCGCCACACGATGGCCATGAGCAGCGCGGCGGCCTGCTCGGCGGGGATGGCACCCGAGGTGACCCCGTCGATGAACCAGCTGACCTGCTCGTCGCTCAGCTCATTGCCGTCGCGCTTGGCGACGATGAGATCAACGGCGTTCACGCTGGCTCCTGGAAGCGAAGAGTTTGGGCGATACGCAAGTCAGAACAGTTCACGGCAGGTCGTCGGGGCCGAAGGCGCCGGGTAGCAGCTCGCCCACGGTATGGGACTCGTTCACCTGGCAGCCCGCTCCGCCCGCCTCATAGAGCAGTTGGCGGCAGCGCCCGCACGGGGTGAGCGGGTTCCCGTCGCCGTCGGTCACCGCCACCGCCACGAGGCGGCCTCCTCCGGTGCGGTGCAGGTCGCCCACCAAGCCGCATTCGGCGCACAGCGTAAGCCCGTAAGAGGCGTTCTCCACGTTGCACCCCGACACCATCCGGCCGTCGTCGGCTAGGGCGGCCGCTCCCACCGACAGGTTCGAATACGGGGCGTATGCCCCCGACGAGGCTTTACGGGCCGCGGCCCATAGCTCGTCCCACGGGATCTCCTGCGTTGCGCTCATCTGGCCTCTTTCCGGCTAGCTGCTTCGTCGGAAGGGCTGGCCCGCCGCCGCGGGGGGTATTGACCTTCCCACTGCTCCTGCCACCACCACCAACGTGACCACGAACGGAAGGGCCTGGAGGAACTCGCTGGGGATCCCGAAGCCGCTCACCTCGACATCCAGCGATTGAAGACGGGTTCCCAGCGCCCTAGAGAAGCCGAACAACAACGCTCCTCCGAATGCCCCCCAGGGTGTCCATTTGCCGAAAATCAACGCGGCCAGGGCAATGAACCCGGCAGCGTTGGTCATGTTGTCCTCGAAACGAGCCTGCGACTCCATGGAGAACCAAGCCCCGGCCAAGCCGGCAATCAACCCGCCCAAGATCACCGATTGGTAGCGGACCCGCACCACGTTCACTCCCAGCGTCTCGGCCGCATGGGGGTTCTCCCCGCAAGACCGCACTCTCAGTCCCCAGGGGGTGCGGAACATGACCACCCAGGTCCCGATCACCACCAGATACATCATCCAGTAGATGGGCTTGCCCCGAAAAAGCTGATCGCCTATCACGGGGATGGACGACAGCAGCGGCAGGCCGAATTCCGAAGTTCCCACCCCGGTGGTGATACCGCTCTTGACGATCACTTCTGAGCGCAGGAATCCCGTCAGCCCCAGGGCGAACAGGTTGATCACCACTCCGCCCACGATCTGGTTTACACCGAAGCGGATGGACAACACAGCGAGCAGGGAGGCCACCAGTCCGCCAGCCAATACTGAGATGAGGATCGAGAACCACAGCCACCAAGTGGACTGGGCATCTCCGATGGTGGCGTAGGTCATGTAGCCAATGCCCGCGCCGGCCAACATGGTGCCTTCAATGCCGATGTTGATGATGCCCGAGCGCTCGCACCACAGCCCGGTCATCGACCCCAAGGCCAGCGGCGTGGCCAGTACCAGCGACTGATTGAACAGGTTGACGATGTTGGTGCTGGGGTTGTCAGACAGGGCCAGGCTGAGCACCAGCACCAAGGGGATCACGGCCAGCGCACTCAGCAGCCGGGCTGGGCTGGACCACCGCCGGGCCTCGGGCGGGGCGAAGCCCAAGGCGGCGGTGAGCAGGAACAGCACGCCGATGGCGATCACCCACGTTGGGGGATGGAATCCGATTCCCGCCGGATCGGGTGGTGGCTCGAAGTTGAACCGCCGGCTAGAACTGCTGATAGCCGGGGCCACTCCGACGATCAGGGCCACTCCCAAGAGCCCGAACACCAGCCCGGTCACCGACTGGCGATCCAGACGAGCCCTACCAGAGGTTCCGGCAACACCGGCGGCGTGCTCGACGGTGGTCACACCGCCCCCTTGGCTGCTGTCGCCTTGAACGGGCCCTGGTCGAGTTCGCGCACCCGGAACAGGTAGCGCACGATGGCGTCAGCGGCCACGAACAACAACACCATCGCTTGGATTATCCGCACCACGTCGATGGACACGTCGGCCTCCTGCTGCATCAGCGGTGCCCCCGACAGCATCGATCCCCATAACAGGGCGGCCGCGATGATGGCCACCGGATTGGTGCGGGCCAGCAAGGCGATGGCGATGCCGTCAAAGCCCATCAGGAAAAAGGTGCCCGGTTGGAAGAAGCCGTTGGTGCCCGATATTTCTGAGGCCGCGGCCAGACCGGCGAACGACCCCGACACGGCCATGGAGGCCACGATCACCCGGTTCACGTTGATCCCTGCGTAATGGGAGGCGTGGGGGTTCAACCCCACGGTGCCTACCTCGAAACCAAACGTGGTGCGATTGAGCACGAAGGCCACCACGAAGCAAACTCCAACCAGGGCGAACAGCCCCATGTGAAGATTGGGCTGGCTGTCCACCAGCTCGGGCAGCACTGCGGTGTCGGAGATGGGTTCGGTGCGGGGAACGGTGCTGTCGGTGTCCCGCAACACCACCGGATCGCGGGAGTTGACCATCCAGCGGACCCCGAACAGCACCAGGGAGTTGAGCATGATGGTGCTGATCACTTCATGGGCCCCGGTCTTGGCCCGAAGCACGCCCGGTATCCCACCCCAGATGGCGCCGCCCAAGGTGCCGGCGATGAGGATCAGAGGGATGGCCACAATGCCGGGCAGATCAGACATCCACGACAGCGCCCCGACAAAGGCCGCGGTAACCCCGCCGGCCAGCAGCTGTCCCTCGGCGCCGATATTGAACAGGCCAGCCCGGAAGGCGAAGGCCAAGGCCAAGGCCGATCCAATGAACGGTACTGATCGGGCCACCGATCCCGCGATCTCGTCGCCTCCACCCACCATGCCCCGCAGCAGCGCCCAATAGGCGGTGAAGGGGTTCACTCCGATGATGGAGATGAGCACTCCGCCGACCACAAATGACAACAAGATGGCGTAGAGCGACACATAGAGCGGTTGGAGCCGCCACACCTCGTTGAGGAAGCGGTGGAATTGGCCGGCCGCTCGGCCGACACCGGCGTTGGCGTTTCCTGCACCGTTCACGACTGCGTCCCAGTGGCCATGAGCAGGCCGAGTTCTTCTCGGGTCGCTTCGGTCGCCTCCACCGTCCCCGCCAGCCGGCCCCGGTAGAGCACTCCAATCCGGTCGGACAGCGACAAGATCTCGTCCAACTCGGCCGACACCAGCAGCACAGCCACTCCTTGGTCGCGCAACTCGATGATCTTGCGGTGGATGAACTCAATGGAACCCACGTCGAGACCTCGGGTGGGCTGGGCCACCACTAGGGCCCGAAGGTCGCCGGTTAGCTCCCGGGCCACGATCACCTTCTGCTGGTTGCCGCCCGACAAGGTGTCGATGGCTACGTCCACCCCAGGGGTGCGGACGTCGAACCGCTCGACCAACTCCTTCGCCTCCGCGTTGATTGCCGCGGTGTTGCGGACCCCGCGCTGGGAGAACTTGCGATGGTTATAGCGGTTCAACACCAGGTTGTCGGCGATTGAGTACTGAGCCACCACCCCGTGCTTGCTGCGGTTCTCAGGTACATGGGCCACACCCAGCCGATTGATCTTGCGGGGGCTCCAGTTCGTGGTGTCCTGGCCGAGAATCTCCACCCGCCCCCCGGTTGCCGGGCGCATGCCGCAGATGGTCTCCACCAGCTCCCGTTGGCCGTTTCCCTCTACCCCGGCTATCCCAAAGATCTCTCCGGCTCTCACCTCCACGTCGAAGCCGCTGACCGTCTCCACCCCCCGGTCGTCGGTGACCTGTAGACCCTTTACTCTGATCACTGATTTCCCTGGATCGGGCTCGGCCTTTTCCACTCGGAACACCACATCGCGACCCACCATGAGATTGGCCAGTGATTGCTGGGTGGCCCCTTCTGCGGTAGTGGCACCCACAACCTGGCCAGCCCGCAGCACCGTGATGCGGTCGGCAACGGCCAGTACCTCGCGCAGTTTGTGAGTAATGAAGATGATGGACTTGCCCTGCCCGGTGAGGCTCTCTACCACCTCGAAGAAGTCATCCACCTCGCCAGGGGTGAGCACCGCAGTGGGCTCGTCGAGGATCAAGATGTCGGCGTCGCGGAATAGGGCCTTCACCAACTCCACTCGCTGCTGTTCGCCGACCGAGAGTTCGCCCACAATGGCGTCGGGGTCCACGGCTAGTCCGTAACGCTCGGCCAGGGCGTCGATCTGGCGGCGTGCGGTGTCCAGGTCGAGGAACGCGCCTCGGGTGACCTCGTTGCCCAAGATGATGTTCTCGGCCACGCTGAACACCGGGATGAGCTGGAAGTGCTGGTGGACCATGCCGATGCCCTGGCCGATGGCCTCGCCCGAGTCCTCGAAATGCACCTCCTCGCCCCGCACCCGAATGGTTCCGCTATCGGGTCGGAAAAGCCCGAACACCATATTCATCAGAGTGCTCTTGCCCGCGCCGTTCTCGCCCAAAAGGCAGTGGATCTCGCCCTGGTTCAGAGTCAGGCTGACGTTGTCGTTGGCCACCACCCCCGGAAATGTCTTGGTGATGCCCTCTACTTCCAGCACAGGTATCGCTGTGCTGTTGCCTGCCTGAGCCATGCGCCTTCCAGACTACGGCATGGAAGACCTGCGGGACGCGAAAAGCGGCAGCACCCGATGCTCGGGCCGCGTCCAAGGGAACTCGGAACCTAAGATGGGAGGCTCATCGAGCTTCCCGCAGCCCATGCTGCCCAGTTTCAGCTACGAGGCGACCAGAATCTAGAGTACCGTGGTCACAGCGAAAGGGGATCTCAGGTGGTTGCAACCCAGATGGCCGCGCCCAAACCTGTCGAACGGATGCCTGCTCGCGGAGAGTTCTCCAAAGCCCTCCGAGATTGCGTTTGCCGGGCCCATACCATTGCTGTGATCGCTGAGATCAAGCGCCGTTCGCCGTCTCGCGGCGACATCAACACCACGCTCGATCCAGCATCTCAGGCATTGGCATACCAGAGGGGCGGCGCTGTCGGCATCTCAGTTCTCACCGACGAGGAGCGGTTCGGCGGGAGTGCCGATGATCTCAGGGCTGCGAAGGAAGCGGTCACGGGCGTGCCAGTCCTCCGAAAGGACTTCCTCAGAAGCTTGGAAGACGTGAGGCAATCAGCGGAGATGGGCGCGGACGCGGTCCTGCTCATCGTCGCCGACCTTGAACCTGGCAACCTGGCCGACATGCTCTCAGCAGCCCACGATTTGGGGATGGACGCGCTGGTTGAGGTTAGGGACGAAGCGGAGATCCAAGTCGCCGTGGACGCTGGGGCCATCCTGATCGCCGTGAACCAGCGCTACAAGCCCGAAAATTCCGAATTCACCGTCGACTACGGCAAAGCAGCGCAATTAGCGCCATACCTGCCCGACGGCGTGATCAAAGTGGCAGCGTCGGGCATAGGCGTGAACGGCGGAACCACAGTCGCCGAACTGCGCGACGCTGGATACGACGCTGTTCTGGTAGGCGAAGCGCTCGTGCTGTCCGACGATCCTGCCGAGGCTGTCAGAGCCATGCGGATCAAGCACTCCGCCTACCCATAGGCTGAACTTGCTGCGCCCTCAGGGCTGTCTCGCGTGTCGGCCATCTCAGGCGGCTGCGGTCTCAGCAAAGGCAGGCTTTCGCTGATCAATCGGTCAGTCGCAGGCCGAACCCTCGCCTAAGAACAGGCCGTCGATACCGCATACTCCGGTCGTGATATTGCCATCGGCTAGGCCGGCACGCACTCGCTCAACACTGGCGGCGGCGTCGGCGCTGATGGCGGCGTCGTGGAACGGGGCGTAGGTGATGCCTAGATTCTCGGCAGTCAGCACGAACACGCCACCGGCGAAGGTGCCCTCGATGGCGGCCGCGATGTTGCGGAACACCGACAGGTCCACCCGCTTGATGGCTGAGCTGGCCAAATATTCCGAGCCCGGGGCCGAGCCGCCGTTGAAGGTGGTGTAGTACTCGTCCTGGTCCACGCCGATACCCCAAGCACCGGACTCGGCCGCAGCCTTCACGCCCCCAGAACCGGTGGGGCCACCGGCACCGAAGATCACGTCGGCGCCGTCGCCGATGAACTGCTGGGCGTCGGATGCGCCTTTGGCCGGATCGGTGAAGCTCTCGTTGTACACCGACAGCACTTGGATGTCGGGATTGACGTACTTGGCGCCGGCCTCGTAGCCGTTGACGAACTTCACCACCGGGGGCACGTCTTCGCGCCCGCCGACCACGCCGACCACGCCTGATTCGCTCAACGAGGCAGCCAGGGCACCGGCGATGAAGCCGCCCTCATGCTCGTTGAACAGCACGCCCACATAGTTGGCGGGATACTCGGGCTGCCATTGGTCGATACCGATGTAGTTGATGTCGGGGTTCTCTTCGGCGGCGGCCATGGTGTCGGTGCCGAGCAGGAAGCCCACGGTGATGAGCACGTCGGGGCTCTCACTGGCCGAGGTACTCAGGTTGGCGTCGTAGTCGGCCTCTGAGGCGGTTTCGATGACGCTGGTGTCCTCGATGCCGAAGCACTCGGCGGCGGCGGTCATGCCCTCATAGGCGAACTGGTTGAAGGTGCCGTCGTCGACTTTGCCGATGTCGGTGACCATGTTCACCCGGAAGCCGTCGGGGGCTTGAATCCCACCCCACGCCGCGCATTCTTCATCCAGCGTGATCAGTGCCCCGGAAGGAGCCTCGGGGGCGGGTGCCTCGGTGGGCGCCGGGGCTTCGGTTGGTTCGGGGGCGGGTGCCTCGGTGGGCGCCGGGGCTTCGGTTGGTTCGGGGGCGGGTGCCTCGGTGGGCGCGGGCGCCGAGTCGGTGTCGTCGTCGTTGCCGCAGCCAGCGGCCACCAAGGCCGATGACAACAGCACAGCGAGTAGTAGCAGGAACTTCTTACGCATCGGAACCCCTCCGTCAGATGCCAGTCGGTAGGACTCCAGAGGCTAGCCCAGTGCTGAGACATCCGCTGAGTCATCCAGCGAGTTCGAGAAGCCTCGAAGTGTCTAGGGTATGGCCATGTCAAGACTCGAAGGAAAGACGGCCATCGTTACCGGCGCAGCTCGGGGCACTGGAGCAGTCATCGCTCAGATGTTCCGGGATGAAGGAGCCTTGGTGGTGGCCACCGATATTGACGATGGGGATGGAATCGTCAAACTGGACGTGACCAACGAGGCCCACTGGGACGAGGTGGTGAGCGGCATGGACCAGGTGGACGTGCTGGTCAACAACGCCGCCATCTTGCACATGGGGCCCATCGAGCGCACTTCGGGCGAAAAGTACCGCCAGGTGCTGGATGTGAACCTGGTCGGGCCGTTCTTGGGCATGCGGGCGGTGGTCGGGCCGATGCGGGCTGCCGGGGGCGGTTCGATCGTCAATATCAGCTCTATTGACGGACTGATCGGCATGAATGGGATCTCCGCCTACGGGTCCAGCAAGTTCGGCCTTGGGGGTTTGATGCGCTGTGCCGCCCTGGAGTTGGGCCGGTCGGGCATTCGGGTCAACAACGTGTGCCCCGCCGGCGGCAATCCCGCTATGTATGCCCAGTGGTTCGACCAGATGATGTCGTTCATGGACCAGACCGCGGCCTACTCCGATAATCGGGGCATACCCGGCGAGGTGCCCCTGGAGTGCATCGCCGCCGCCGCGCTGTTTCTGGCCTCCGACGAGTCGTCCCACATCACCGGAATCGACCTGCCGGTGGACGGGGGAGCGGCCGCCGGTGTGGTCATCGAGGGTTTGAACTCCCTGGAGTGACCGAAGCCTCATTCCGGCCTGTCGGCAGTATCATTCCGAGAGGCCGCGTTGCCATATGCCGCAGAGGAGGAACGCATGGCCCTGACCACTCGTACCGATGAGGAGATAATCGGACGCTCAGACGTCAACGACATCGACACCATCATCGACATCTCCCGCACCAACAGCGATGTCACTTCGGTAATCCATGCGGTCCAGGACAACAGCGATGCCCTGTTCACCTGGGACTACGCCAAGGGGGCTAGGCCCAAGCTGGAGCGCCTCTACGAGAAGGCCAAGACATCGCAGTGGAACGCCCAGACCGACTTGGACTGGTCCATCGAGGTGGATCCCCACGAGGCGTTCAACATTTTCACCGAGTCTTCGAGCCGCGATGAGTTTGAGCGCGAGAACAATCGCCGCCTGCCCACCGACAGCTGGGGCGAGGCTGAGTGGCGGGAGTTCTCCCTGGAGACCTTCAAGTGGCGGATGAGCCAGTTCCTCCACGGCGAGCAGGGGGCGTTGTTGTGTACGGCCAAGATCGTCGAGACCGTCCCGTGGATCGATGCCAAGTACTACGCTGCCACCCAAGTGGTGGACGAGGCCCGCCATGTGGAGGTGTTCGGCAAGTACATCGACACCAAGCTGGGCGATTCCTATCCCATCAACGTCCACCTCAAGTTGCTCCTCGACGACATCATCAACGACAGCCGCTGGGACATGACCTACCTGGGCATGCAGATCATGGTGGAGGGGTTGGCCCTCGCCGCGTTCGGGTTCATGCACCAGCTCACCCCCGAGCCCCTGCTCAAGAAGCTCCTGCGCTATGTGATGGCTGATGAAGCCCGCCATGTGGCCTTCGGCGTGCTCAGCCTTCAGGAGTTCTACAGCGAGCTCACCGCTGCGGAGCTGCGCGAGCGCCAGGAGTTCGCCTTTGAGGCCGCGGTGCGCATGCGCGACCGCTTCTTGTCCCAAGAGGTGTGGGAACGCATGGGCGTGCCGGTGCGGCCCATGGTTGAGAACTTCCTTTCTCTGCCCGCCGACCAGAAGCCGTTCCAGAACATCCTGTTCTCCAAGATCGTGCCCAACTGCAAGAAGCTGGGCCTGCTAGATGCCGGCGACGGCTGGTTGCGGCGACGGTTCGAGGAAATCCACGTCATCGAGTTTGAAGACTGGGTGGACACCGGCACCGAATACGAGGACTTCCAAGTCGAAGAGGTCGCCGCGGTCTAACAGCAGGCGCGAGGCGGGTGTCTACTGCCTACTGCACTGTGCGGCGCCCGGCCAGCGGATGCGGTAGCGGTTGTTGGCCACTAGGCGGTAGGCCCAGCGAGCAAGGGGGTTGATTGGCCCCAGGGTGAGCAGCCGGCCGATGGTGGGCCAGGGACCGCTCATGGCCCCGAGCGCACCGGCCATGCTGCGGTGCTCGTCCCAGCGGGCGCCGTCGGGGGCGATCCACCACGCCGAGCGGGCCACGTCGTCGTCGGTCAGGCCCAGGGAATCAAGGTCGACCTGCTGTGAGGGGACCACCTGGTAGCCGTCGCTCAGCCGGCGATCGGCCCAACGGGCGGTCGCCGTGCAGAACCCGCAGTCGCCGTCGTAGATCAGCGTCCCCGCGGGGACAGGGGGAGAAGGAGGGTGGGGCTTAGCTGTTGCGTCCGGCAGAGATGGCGGGGGCGATTGGGGCTTAGCTGTTTCGGCCGGCATTGGGCTTTCGCCCATGGTTGGCTTTCTTGCGCCGCGCTCGGGCCTTGCGTTTTTGAGTGCGCTTCGACATTCGAACCTCCGCGTCGTTAGTGGTGTGTCACCGAAATAGCGACGTGGAATGCGACGGCAGCGGCGTTCCTCGCAAGGCGCACCGACGCAGCCATACCCGTAGCGTACGGCAAGGAGGCGCAACGCCGCGAGGGGCGTTGATGCCTAGCAGGACACGATCGAATATTTCGGTGACACACCACTAGAAAGACTACCGGCTGCCGCTAGCGTGAACGACCCGTGGAGCGCTTCGGGTTCGTCGGGCTGCCCAACTCCGGCAAGTCCTCTCTCTACAACGCCTTGATCGGGTCGGACGTGTTGGCCGCCCCGTATGCCTTTGCCACCACCAGCTCCAACGTCGGGGTGGCCAAGGTGGTCGATCCCCGACTGGGCGCCATTGCCGAGCTCAGCGAATCCCGCACCGTGACCCCGGCCAGCGTGCAGTTCACCGACATCGGCGGCCTGGTGGAGGGGGCCAGTCGGGGCGAGGGCCTCGGCAATCGCTTCTTGGCCGGCATTCGGGAGGTGGACGCGGTGGTGTTCCTCCTCCGGGCCTTTGTCAATCCCGATGTGCCCGGCCCAACCGATCCCCTGGAGCACCTGCGGGTGCTGGAGATCGAGCTGACCTTGGCCGATTTGGAGTCGGTGGAGAACCGGCTGGTCAAACGGCGCAAGTCCGCCGTCCAAGACCGGTCTCTGGCCGCGGAGGTGGCCGCACTGGAAGCCGCAGCCGAGGTATTGGGCGAGGGCGTTCCGCTGTACCGCAGCAACTTGGCAGCCGACCAGCGATCCGACCTGAGGGAGAGCTTTCTGCTAACCAACCGTCCGGTGCTGGCCGTGGTCAACATCGGCGAGGACCAACTCGACGATGCCGATGAGGTGATCGAGCCGGTGGCTGGCGAGCTCGACGGCCGGGCCGGGGTCATGGCGGTGTGTGTGCAGCTCGAGGCCGAGGCCGCCCAACTCCCCGCCGAGGAGCGGGTGGAGTTGCTCGACGGCTTGGGCTTGGGCGAGGGGGCCCTGGGCCGGTTTACCCACGCGGCCTACGACTTGCTGGGATTGCGGACGTTCTTCACCACCGGTGACAAGGAGACCCGGGCCTGGACCTTCCGCATGGGGGCCACCGCCCCCGAAGCCGCCGGCCGTATCCACACCGACTTCCAGCGGGGTTTCATCCGGGCCGATGTGATCGGCTGGCAGGAGCTGCTGGAAGCGGGCGGCTGGACCAAGGCCAAAGAACTGGGTGTGATGCGCACCGAGGGCCGCGACTACCCGGTGGCCGACGGCGACGTTATGGAGTTTCGCTTCAATGTGTAGTCAAAAAGGGTTTCACAGGCGTTCGCGTAACCGTGGTAAGAATCAAGGCGTTGAAGCTCCTGCCTAAGTAACCTGCGACGGGTCTTCATCTCAATCTCGGTACTCAAATATGAAGCAACTGTCGGGTTGAGATCAGCTAGCTCTTTCAATTCTGCGATGAGCGTACGCGTGTATTCAACGACGTCCAAGTGCCGAAAGTCAGTTGGGTCAAACACGGGCATAAAGCGAGTTGGCAGGGTGTGTAGATGTCGATCACCAAACTCCCCCGCCGGCATCAAATTGGCGATTCTTGAGAGCAGGGCTTGGCTATTGGCCACACCACAGAAATAGACGGCCTCATCTTCTGAGTGGCATTCCGTCCAGTAAAGAGTTTGATCAATTATCGGCGGTTTCTCGTCAACAATTTTGAAATATGCAGCTGCAGGAATCCCTCCCCCAGCTCCATATACTGCAATCCATGCACCAATGGCTGCAGATTGAAGTCTCAATTTCGAACGACAGTTGATTCCCTTTTCCCAAAAGCTAGCTAGAGAATCAAAATCACTTTCTTCGATAATTGCTGCAAAGTGTGCGTTAGCCTGTGCGTTTAAGCTCATCTCCATTGGCGAAGCGGCAGTCCAGCAACCTTCGCGATAGGTAACCGGCAATACTGCTAGACTTGGGTCAGCCAAGGCAAACGGTGCAAGATGTTTTGAAAGGTATGTTTGATGAACATACCGACCTGGAAGGGTTCTGGCTGTTGGTTGAAAGCGAACATGTTTTTTTGCATCATTCCAAAGAAACCAGTTCGGCGATTCTCGCTGAATGGAAGAGATAGTGAAACGCTCTCCTGTAGTGTAAGTCGTGTCAAAAAATACGAGCTTGCGTGGCATAATGTCAGCGCCCTGGGTTGCAAAGCCAGGGGGATAGGTGCCAGCGACCCCGTCTCCTTGAGGACTTGCAGACCAAACTAAACGATTACCAGCCCGAACCACATAATGTGGGAGACTAACATTTGGATGTGGTACCATTTGTCCTGGAATTTCGGTCATGTCAACTGGTGCTGCCTTCGCTCCTAATACAATAACGGCACGATTCTTGAATGTGCCGCGCTTGACAGTCCACATTTCGTCAAGTCGAAGCTCAACCCGCCGCTGGGTTTCCTGCTGCGGTGCAACCTGGGTCCTAAATGGAAGATGCTGCCCTCCTGTTCGGATCGTGTCTGGGAGAACGCAGGCGATGTGGCCTCCATCAGCCAAGTAATGTTCAATCGAATAGGCTAGGAACACAGTTGCCATCTCAAGATGAGGGAATGATGAACCGGGTGGTTCAAGTAAATACCTTGCAGCCTTATTCTTGAGCACTGAAGCGAAGGGATTGTTGCCAATTTTGCTCATGGATAACCAAGGAGGATTACTAATTATCCCATTGAATTGACCTGCTACTAAAGCTGGCCTGTACGCGTTCCTAATCACGAACGTCCAGATCCCATCCCGGCCATTGCGTTTGAAATCAGCAAGCTTCCGTATCAGAAGTTTCAAGAATTCTTGGGTGGCTTTAATTTCATCTAGGTCTAGAGGGTTGTCTAATGTCCCCACCTGTGCGTCGTCGAGTATCTGGTCGATGTATCCCGCATCTGGACTCTGCTGTGGTGTACTTGCAAGTTCTAGAGATAAACCATGTGCGCCATCGAGGAGAAGATCAAACAGAGTCTGCCGTTCTGGCTGCAATAAGAATCGAGGCAGTTTCATCTCGGTGTCAAAAAGGTGCAGACTAAGATCAGCGGAGGGATCCAATGAGTCCATTGGATCTTCAAAAACAGGCGACACTGAAAATAGAGAATCCGCGTGGTACACGGGTAGCGACACTACTCGTGAGCCGTCTAGGGGTTCGAGCACCGCGCGATTCGTTTGAACCCAGTTGATCTTTGCTAAAATGACGGCTAGAGGATCGATATCAAAGCCAGCGCAGGCATTTACGAGGTAGTCAAGATAGTCATCGTCTGCTGGAGTAATTCCCATCTCGGCCAACCATTCGCGAGTCTTATCGGTGACTGCTACCAACATCGAACCGCTTCCGCAACACATGTCAACAAAACGTGGCGGGATCCCGTCCTCAAGCCGATCAAATAAGGCTCTTGCCATCTCATCTGCAATTAACTTTGGTGTCCATTCTTGTCCGAGCAGTTGCCGCTGAGTTCGCTGGGTCAGAACTGCAACTAGCTCACCGAACAAGTCGGCTTCTGGAGGACGAGTGAAGTCGAAAGCTGCTAGATCTTTTTGGATCATTTGAGCAAATGGCCGCAATTGTTCCAAGTACACTGAAGAAGCTAGCCATCCAAAATAGTCATGTTCTACGAGACGATGCAGACCCTTCGCTTCAAATGATGCCCCAGATAATATGGAGTCCAATTCCTCCTTTTCGCTCATAAGTGCCTGACGAGCGATCACATTTGCACACATCAGCTTGGCAAGAGTTGCTAGATAGAATTCTTGAGTGTATGTGCTTATATCGAACGACGGTACACCTGAGTCGACGGACAAATGAGAGACGAAGGAAGTCCATAGGTGTTCGATCAAGTCGGCCGATTGCTTGTCCGACGCCATTGCATGTAGGACTATTTCTTCAAAAGCCTTCAAGTAGTTGCGTCCAAAACCTCCGTCGAATCCAAGATATTCTGCTACCGAAATAGCAGTTAATGGTCTAGTCCCTTCCCTCCCCAAATGCTCAGTAAGAAAGGCAACGAGCTTTCGGGCCGTTGCTGCATCGCATGTGTGACAGTCAAGCGTGGTGCCGATCTCTTTGAGCTCAACGTCTAGCACCGAGTAGTCGCCAAGATCGTTGACTGGAGTGTTCACGAGTTCATAGGCATGCCACTCGATGCCGTCCGACAAGATGCCTCTGATCTTTGACGGGTCGGCACCAGTGTTTAGGAGCCCAGCACAGTACTGATGGACTTGGTGCTTTCCGGCCTTGAATCGTTCAATGTCGTTCAGGTTGGCTTCGTATTCGATCGCCGTTGACCCGACCACACTGTCGGCGTAGCCGCTTGTCTGCCCTTGGTCTGAGAATGTCAAGTGCTGCTCGGCCCCTCGGATGTGCCGTTCTACCCACCAAGGGCGATTTGCCGCGGGAAACACATCTGACAAACCGGCGACAAGCGTTTGCCTGACAACGGTTTCGTGCCTTCCGCGGACCTCACCCAGTTTACAAATCAAGTTGATTGCTGCTGCTTCGTCGTAGAAGGGAGGGTTATCTGAGACCGGCGGTTTCGTCACGTCTGCGGTCCAGTTCCTGGAACCCGCCTAGTCAGCAGGTCTGAGGCGAGCGCGCGCAGTGAACACGTCTCTGCTCGTGTGAATCCCATGAGACTCTCAATGACTTCATCGATCTGAGCCCCAGTCTCTTTCTCTGGCCCCCCAGTTGAGAGCGACTCGCCGAGCTCAGCCAAGACAACCTCCGTGCTTCCATCGGGTTGGGGAAAGAAAGCGCGGCGAAGGTGGGTTGCTTCCAGCTTGAGGGCACCTCCTCCCATGACTGTGCCAGTTGACTCCAAGACTGCCCTAGTCCAAGAACTAGACAACAGGGCCAGTAGCGCCATATGAGACAGAGATCTTGCTGTCGATTGATCAGGCCAAAGGGTAGAGAAGTTCGCGTCAACGACATACATTCCAAATGTCCCACGATTTAGGAAAGGGCGCGGGTTCCTTGCGTTTACCCGTGCAATAAAGAGGACAGGAGTATGACGCGGCGCAAATGGTGGCAGGTGATACCAAAAGCGTCCAATACGGACATTCGTCCGCACGGCCGAAAGTTCTGGGAGGGCCAGTTCCACACCCTTTCGCCGGTACCTTGCGCTTGCTCCTGCCGACACTAGACGTGCTAGGTCGCCAGAAATCGGGCGTAATTTGGTGCCTGCTCTCTCGTTGTCTTCGGGCATTGCCCACCCATCCAGCACGAGTACGCCAGTTTGTGGCCTTACGGCAGTGCTGCCGATGCCAGTCAACCCAGCCTGG
Organism: Acidimicrobiales bacterium; assembly: GCA_965208505.1. Taxonomy (GTDB): domain Bacteria; phylum Actinomycetota; class Acidimicrobiia; order Acidimicrobiales; family Bin134; genus Poriferisocius. Next base: position 2,506,434 of record OZ242339.1, on the reverse strand, counting down.
TTTCTTATCGAGGGCACCACGACCTCAGGGGGGAGACGGAGATCTTCTCCGGGTAGCAGCGGCGACCGATAGGTGCCGCCGGGTCCTGATTCGACATAGAAGAAGTCGTTAGCACCCGTCCGAAGACCTTGGCCGACGACCCAACCTAGACCTGCTAGGTCAATAAGCTCTTCCCCACCTGTGCCTCCCACGATGTTTCCAACTCTTTCGGGCAATCGTTGCCTTCGCACCGTTCCTTGGCCAGCTGTAGACAATTCGGGGGCCATCCAAGGGTGTCGCATGGCTGCACGTTCTAGGCATCCAATTTGCTCGAGCTCATCTGACCATTCCGAAACGAGCGGTGTCGCAGTGGGGTGCTCTTCCGAACTTGCCCACTTCGCAAACTCAGATTCGGGATCCATGCCCGGAAATGCAGCACCCACGATGCTTCGGGGAGTTCCAGTCGTTCTGGGTACATGTACGACGAGATGGCGTCCAGGCCCCAGTGCGGTCTTCTTGTCAGGAACCCGACGTGCCACCACGAGTGTTGTTCGAACGATGGCATCCTCAAACCAAGATGCATCGGCGTCAACAACGACGTATTCGATTTCAAATAGCCGTCGCAGCACGCAAAGAACTGGAGCGGCATAGTCACGAGAAAGCCAAGTGTCAGGAACAACGATTGCCAAGCGGCCGTTGATCGATACTTTCGACGCGGCAAGTATCCAAGAGGGAACTGCCAAATCAGAGAGTCCGCTATAGCTCTGCGCAGCTGAGACAAGCACATTCCGCTCTGACTCAGTTAGCGCGTCGCTCGCCTCAAGGATCTCCACCAGCCCATTCCGGACCTCACCTGCACAAGGCACTTCGACACCCGCAGCCAAAGCGGGACCGCCAATCTGATAACGAACATAGGGAGGGTTCGTGATCACAAGGTCCCAAGGGTCGGCCAAGGGGAGCCATGAGCGTGGTTCGAAAGCCGAGCCGACCTCGATGCGGACTTCAGCTCCGAAATTGCCCGTTCTTATCCGACAGGTGTGGGCAGCATTTGGATCTAACTCAATTGCTCCAAGAATTGAAGGAGATGCACCCACCTCGGAACACGCTACAAACATGTCTCCCGTGCCAGCCATGGGGTCAAGGATCGAATCAACGGATTGCGCCTTCGACAGCGCAGCAAGGGACCGGGCAAGTCGCGTCCCTGTGAAGAATTGGCCGAGTCGCTTCCGCTCATCATTGGTAAGTCCAGCAGCGCAATCGGGCGCTTTCACTCGACACCACTCACGGCGGGCTGGTCAGCACTGTTTCGGCAGGCATCAAGAACTGCATAGAAATCAGGTGCATCAATAGAGATCCGCAATCCTTCTTGTAGACAAGAGGTGGCATATCTCGACCACATTCGTCGTGGCGTGAGTTCCTCGAGATTGCCTGTTGCTGCGTGTTGGAGCTCGCTTATCGCCAAATCTAATTGGTGGTCCATGTCTCTTGTACCAGGGCTTGGCATCTCTGCTGCTTCCTTGTTCTGGGGAGCTAGAAGAAATACCGCGTCATCTTTCGTACCGCCCTCAGAGACCACCTGTTTAAAGGAGACTTGTTGCTTATCCAGCACGCTCGACGCCTCAATTGACAAGCCGTTGTTTTGAAATGCATCACCGAGCGCATTCCATACCCCCGGCTGCGAGGCATGGAAAATGACAGTGGCGCGACCCTCGGGCTTCAGTACTCGTGACGCCTCGGAAAACACCTCGGCCATGAGTCGCGAATATTCTGAGACGCCCTTGTCCTGGGCAGGGCTGACAATCGCTTCTTGTGTCCTATCCGTTAAGCGTCCGAGCCATGCTTCGTTCAACTGGTTGATCTCGGCATAAGGAATATATCCCCCAAAGGGAGGATCGGTAAAGATGTAGTCGACTGAGTCGTCTGGCAACTCCAGGGAGGTTGAAGAGCCGCATATAACGTTCACGGAGCTGCTGCTATCTGCGGTTAGGGCGAACGCTTCTGCGAACGTCTTTATCTTGCGGTGCAGACCGTCGAGAATGTTCTTCTCAACCGGGAGGCCGCTGACATATAACACGCCGCTCTGGGCGCCAGTAACCGCCAAATCCTTCTGAGACTTCTTGGCCACAACTCGAGTCAAGAGAGTGGAATGAGAAGAGTTGTACGACAAAACCCAGAGTTGGAGCGCCTTGCGAGTTTCCAAGTTAACTTCTGATGAAGCGAGTGCCCATAGTCGGGCCATCACTGCGAGATTTCGAGACGTGTAGAAGTGATGAAACCGTCCAATTCCTTGGTGGTATCCTGACCGGTGCAGGTCTCCCCACAAGATTTCATCCTGGGGCACCCAGTCCTTAGGAGGAGACGAAGCCTTAGATAAGACCTCTAGGTCCGTCGTAGTGGGTTCGCGTGCCCAAGTCTTTGACCCTGTTCTCCCGTAAATGCGCGCCGGGACTCTATACCTCCGTGTCACGGTCTCGCCTGTCAGCGGGTCTGCCACAGTTTCACAGATGCGCTCGCAGTCGACTACCCATACAAACTGCTTACAACCTGGGCAGATGAACTCGGACCTGATAACGGCGGGCTCGTGGCGAACTGTTGCATCATAGAGGGATAGCTGATGTGCGCAACAAGGCGTCTTGAGCACATCCGACCAGATCACATATCGGATTCGGCCAGGGGTTCCATCACTTTGGCTGGCTTCGTACCACCCGCTGACTTCGGAAGAGGCATCAGCAAGAACGCGCCTGGCTGCCTCTTCAAACACTGCCGGATCACAGGCTCTGCTCATGACCTCACCTACAAGCGAACCAAGAGGACTCAATTCGTAGACGTAGGCGGTCCGCGGCCCCCAAACAACCTCAAGGCCAGCTTCTTGCACAAGATGTCGCATTCGGCCGGTTGGCCGATCGCATAGCGCCGCGGCAATTCCGGTTGTCCCGCTGCCACCGAAGACATCCAGCACCGTGTCTCCGGGAACCGTGTGGGCCGCGATAAACACCCCGATGACCTCGGGGTCGATCTTGGTCGGGTAGGAGAACGCGTTGTACAGCGGCCCTGTCCTCTTGGCTGCTATTGGTCGGTCGTAGAGTCGGGTCATGGGTCAAATCCCTGCGCATACCTCATCGCACATGCGGTCAGCCTAGACCGGGGGTGTGACATCTCCCGTGGATAGCCAATCCCTCAAATCCGGAACCATCCTTTCTATTCTTGAACACGCCTGTGTCTTCGGTGTGTCTAAACAGAAGAAAAATTCCTCTTGAAAAATCGCCGTCGGGGTTGGAAAATCACGGTATGGCGTGGCTCGTCTGCGACGACCGGGTGCTGGCCACACTGGAGATCGCCACCGGCTGGCGGGAGCGAGCCGTGGGGTTGCTGGGGCGCGACGAACTCGACCGCGCCTTGCTGCTGCGACCAGCCCTCTCGGTTCACACCCTGGGAATGCGCTTTCCCATTGATGTGGCCTACTTGGATCGTGATTTTGTGGTGTTGAAGATGGTCACCATGGGCCGCCACCGGATCGGCCTGCCGGTGCTGCGGGCTCGGGCAGTGCTGGAGGCTGAAGCCGGCTCGTTTGCCCGCTGGGGATTAATGCCGGGAGACCGACTGGAAGTGAGGCAGACTGCTAAAGAGAGGGGATAGACAAGCTCCTGCGTCCGGGGAGGAAGCATGGCTGGAAGGCTGGTATTGGTTGCCACCCCAATCGGGAATCTGGGCGACCTGTCCCCACGAGCTGTCGAGGCGCTGTCCGAGGCTGACGTTGTGGCCTGCGAGGACACGCGCCGCACCGGGAAGTTGCTGGCCCATGCCGGGGTGAGCGCGCCCCGCCTGCTGGTGGTGAACGAGCATACCGAGGCGGCCGGTGCGGCCGAGATCGCTGGCCTGGTGGTCGGCGGCAACACCGTGGTCTTGGTCACCGACGCCGGTACTCCGGCGGTCTCCGATCCAGGAGCCAAAGTGGTCACGGCAGTCCTCGACGCCGGATGCGAGGTGGAGGCTGTGCCCGGCCCGTCGGCGGCGCTGGCCGCGCTGGTGGTGAGCGGCTTGCCCACTGGGCGCTTTTGCTTCGAGGGGTTTCTGCCCAAAAAGGGCCGCCATAGGGCTGACCGCATCCATGCGCTCTCGCAAGAGCCTCGCACTATGGTTCTGTTCGAGGCCCCTCATCGGCTGGCCCGCACCCTGGGCGATCTGGCCTCTGCCCTGGGCGGCGATCGAATGGTGGCCATCGTGCGGGAGCAGACCAAGCTGCACGAGGAGGTGTGGCGGGGCACTCTGGACGATGCCGTCGCCCGGGCCAATGGTGCTGAGCCCCGAGGCGAGCATGTGCTGGTGGTGGCCGGTTGCCCCGATCCTGCGCCGCCGTCTGAGTCCCAAATCAGGGCGGCACTCAATGAGCGGCTCGCCGACGGTCTGTCCCGGCGGGATGCCGCCGCTGCGGTGGCTGCCGCTCTCGGCGTGTCCCGACGAGCCGTGTACCAGATGAGTCTGGCAGACTGACTCCGTTCAAGATTCCCGGCATTGCCTGGCTGTCCTAGGAGACCAAGTGAGCGAAGTTCAGCCCATTCCCGACGATTATCCCCGCGTCATCCCATACCTGTGCGTCGACGGCGCGGCTGCGGCCATCGACTTCTTGGTTGAGGTGTTCGGCGCCACCGAGCGCATGCGAATGTCGATGCCCGACGGGCAGATCGGCCACGCCGAGGTAGCCATCGGCGACGGGGTCATCATGCTGTCCGACGAGTATCCCGAGATGGATGTAGTCGGCCCCAAGGCCGTCGGCGGCACTGCGGTCACCGTCATGGTGTACGTGGAAGACGCCGATGCCACGTTTGCCAAAGCCGTTGCCTTGGGGGCCACTGCCGAGCGGCCGGTGGAGACCCACTTCTACGGCGATCGGGGCGGTCAGTTCATAGACCCGTTCGGCCACCGCTGGAACGTGTCCACCCACGTGGAGGACGTCCCCCCCGATGAGCTGGCCCGCCGTTCGGCCGAGATGTTCGGGGAGGGTGCCCAGCGCGAGGAGGCAGCCCAATCGGGCTGAGTCGGCCTTGGGCAGTAGTCTGAGCCGGTGTCGCGCTATTTTTTGACGACCCCGATTTTCTACGTCAACGACGCCCCCCACATCGGCCACGCTTACACCGTTTTGAACGGTGACGCTGTTTCCCGCTGGCATCGGCTGTTGGGAGAAGAGGTGTTCTACCTGACGGGCACTGATGAGCATGGGCTGAAGGTGCAGCGGGCGGCGGAGGCCAACGGGCTGTCTTCTTTGGAGCAGGCCGACGGTACCAGCCTGCGCTTCCGGGAGGCGTGGGCCGAGCTCGGGGTGGCCAACGATGAGTTCATCCGCACCACCGAACCCCGCCACCACCATGCGGTGCAGACGCTCATGCAGCGGGCCTACGACAACGGCTACATCTACTCAGCGGTCTACGACGGCTGGTACTCGGTGTCCGACGAGGCCTATGTCTCCGAGGAAGACGTGACCCCCGAGGACGTCGAGTCGGGCCGGGTGGAGCGGATGACCGAGGAGAACTACTTCTTCAAGCTCTCCGAGTTCGAGGAGCCGCTGTTGGAGTGGTTCGAGTCCAACCCCGCCAACATCACGCCCGTGGGGTATCGCAACGAGGCCCTGGGAATCATCCGCGGCGGTTTGCGGGACATCTCCATCACCCGCACCTCCATCGACTGGGGCATCCCGGTGCCCTGGGCCGAGGGCCATGTGTTCTACGTGTGGTATGACGCCCTCACCAACTACGCCACTGCGGCGGGCTACGGGCACGACGAGGAGCGGTTCGCCACATGGTGGCCGTCGGTTCGCCACCTCATCGGCAAGGACATAATCCGCTTTCACTGCGTCTACTGGCCGGCTATGTTGCTGGCCGCCGGAGTTGAGGATCTGCCCCGCTATCACGTACATGGCTGGCTGCTGGTGGGTGGGGCGAAGATGTCGAAGTCGGCGTTCAACCAGATCGCCCCGGCTGATCTGATCGAAGACTTCGGCGTGGACGGCTTCCGCTACTCCCTGTTGCGGGACACGCCGTTCGGCCCCGACAGCGAGGTCAGCCACGAGGCTCTCCAGCACCGCTACAACACCGATCTGGCCAACAACTTCGGCAACCTGTTGCAGCGCTCTTCCACGCTGGTCCACTCCAAATGCGGCGGGATCGGCCCCGCCCCCGACCCCGACCACCCGCTGGCCGACGTGGCCGCGCAGGTGTACGCCGACGCCGCGGCGGCCTGGGACCGGTTCCAGCCGTCGGTGGCGTTGGAGGCCACCTGGCGCCTCATCCGCGAAACCAACGAATACCTACAGGCCACCGAGCCGTGGAAGATGGACCCTGGCCCCCTCGTCGATACGGTGCTGGGCAACGCCCTGGAGGCCCTCCGCATCGTGTGCGTGCTGGCCAGCCCGGCCATTCCCACTTCCTGCGAGTCGGCCTGGGCCCGTTTGGGCCTGAGCGGCACCCCCCTCGACCAGCGGCTGCCCGCCGCGGCTGTTTGGGGGCAGTATCCCGGCGGGCTGCCGGTGGCTGAGGGCGATCCCTTGTTTCCCCGCCTCAAAGGCTGAAGGTGCGCTGGATCGACAACCACTGCCATCTGGAGTTGGAAACCCTCGAGGCCACGGTCGCCCAGGCATCCAATGCCGGGGTGGAGCGCATGATCGACGTGGGCACCGATGCGGCAACGTCGGTTGCTGCGGTGTCCAAGGCGGCGGCCAGCGACCGGGTGTGGGCCACGGTGGGGGTCCATCCCCATGAGGCCCGCCACGGTCTGGGCGGCATCGAGGAACTGCTGGGATCCGACCGGGTGGTGGCCGTGGGCGAGTGCGGGCTCGATTACCACTACAACCACTCACCGCCTGCCGATCAGCGGGCGGTCTTCGCCTCCCAGATCGAGATGGCCCACCGGCACCGGATGCCGCTGGTGATCCACACCCGGGAGGCATGGGACGACACCTTCGCCATCCTCGACGAGTGCGGGGTGCCCGAACACACCGTGTTCCACTGCTTCACCGGCGGCGTTGACGAGGCCCGGGCCGCGCTGGGCCGGGGGGCGTACCTGTCGTTCAGCGGCATTGTGAGCTTTCCCTCCGCCGCCGACGTGCGGGCCGCGGCCGGGCTCTGCCCCCTCGACCGCATGCTGGTGGAGACCGATTCGCCGTACCTGGCCCCGGTGCCCCTTCGGGGCAAGCCAAACGCCCCTGCCAACCTCCCCCTGGTGGGCGAAGCCCTGGCGCGGGTCCATGGGGTGGCCCCCGAGGCAGTGGCCGAGCACACCTGGGACAACGCGTCGGTTTTCTACCGGCTCGAACCCTGACCGTGCCGTCGCCTCCGCAATCGCCGATCTTGGCCCGCCTGACCCTGGTTCTTTTGGGCATTGCGGTGTTGGTGCTGCTGGCAGTCCAGCTCACCGGCGACACCGGGCTATGACCCTCACTCTCACCCAGGTTCTGGACCTGCTCGATCGCCACGGTCTTTCTCCGAGTCGGGCCATGGGCCAGAACTTCGTGGTCGACCCCAACACCATCGGGGCCATGGTCCGGGCCGCCGAGCTCACCAAAGCCCAATCGGTGGTGGAGGTGGGCCCCGGCCTGGGGTCGCTCACTGTGGCGTTGGCCGCCGAGGTTGACCACGTGCTGGCCGTCGAGGCCGACCGCGACATGCTGGCGCCACTGGCCGAGGTGGTCGATGCTCCCAACGTGGAGATAGTCCACGCCGACGCCACAACCCGAGATTGGCGGGCCAAGCTCGGCGCCGCCGACCAGCGGTGGGCGCTGGTGGCCAACCTGCCCTACAACATCGCCGTCCCGCTGCTGTTGGACCTGCTCGATACCGAGGCCCGCATCGAGACCTTCACCTTCATGGTCCAACAGGAGGTGGCTGAGAGGCTGGTGGCCTCGGTGGGCACCAAGGCCTACGGGATTCCCACCCTTAAAGTTGCCTATTGGTGCGAGGCCCGGATCGTCCGCTCGGTTCCGGCCACGGTGTTCTACCCCCGGCCCCGGGTGTTGTCGGCGGTGGTGCGGATGCAACGCCGGCCTGAGCCAGCCACCACCGCCGACCCCGACCGCCTGTTCTTCCTCATCCGCGCCGCCTTCGGCCAGCGCCGCAAGATGCTGCGCCGTTCCCTCGCCGCCCACCTCACCCCCGACTGCTTCGACAAGGCCAACATCCCCCCAACCGCCCGCCCCGAACAGCTCACCCTCGACGAATGGGCCGAGTTGGCTGCAGTAGCCTCGTCTTGATGACTGCGGTCGCCGCTCCGGCCAAGCCCAACGCCCCGGCCAACCTGCCCCTGGTGGGCGAAGCCTTGGCGCGGGCCCACAGCGCAGCCATAGGACAGGTCGCCGAGCACACCTGGCAGGACGCCTCGACCTGCTACCGGCTCGGCTCATGACCCGGCCGCTATCCCCAGCCTGAACCGCCGACCATCCACGATTAGGATGCAGGCCCACTCACATGGACGACGAGCATCAGAAGATCCAGCAGTCGAAGCCGCAGCCAGATCCTGATCTGGCACCGGATGAACCTGGCCTGGAATCTAGTGGCCCCGATCTAGAGTCGAATGCGCCGGATGCGCTTTACCGCCAACGGGCCTATGAGCAACGCGGTCGTGTCGCTCCCATCGACGGCGTGCTGCGTATCAGCTTGCCGCATGAGTGGCTGTTGCTGGTGGTGCTCGCGGCCGCGGTGATCGCGGTGCTGGTCTGGAGCGTCGTCGGCCGTTTGGAGTCAGGCGTCAGCGGGCCGTGTGTCTTGCAAGCAAGCGGTGCCCGGCACCTCGTCGTGGCCCCGGCGACAGGTGTTGTCGTCGAGGTGCTGGCCGAGCCGGCAGACGAGGTGGCCGCTGGCGATCCGTTGGCCCGGCTCGCGGCCCCCGAGTTGAGCTTGGCGGCCGAACTGGCCACCGCTCGGGCGGCTGCATTGGAGGCGCAGCATCCCGGCGCTCCCGAGACCGTCGCTGCCGCCGCCGAAGCCGAAGCTCTCGCCGACATGGATACGGCGGGCACCTTGGTCCTCAGTCCCGCCACCGGCCTGCTGTCGACATCCCGACTGCTCGCCGGCGTGTCCGTGGAGGCCGGAGCAGTGGTGGCCGAGGTGCAGCAGGCCGATGAAGGGCCGCCGACGGTCGTGGTCAACTTGGGCCGCGAATCGTCACGCGTCCGCGCTGGCATGAAGACCAGTGTCGCTTTGACAATCGCCGGCGCCCCCGACGCGGTGATCGCCGATGCCTTAGTGGTCGCCGTGGGCGCGTCGCATCAGGCGTTTGCCCCGCTCAACGGTTCTGCCGCCGCCGATGGCACCGTGTCGGCTGCGGCACCTTACGGGGCCTCTGGGCCGGCGACCCTCAGCGTGGCCTCCGCGGCGGCAGAATTCACCGCCCCCCCCCCTGAGTTCGCTGTCGCCACTGCGCTGTCCCGTTCAGCCTACGAATGCTCGGCCCGCGTCGTTACCGGCTCGTACAGGCCGATCGACCGGCTCGTCGGGCGCAGTTGAAGTAGGACCGATGGCACGCACCGTCCTCGTACCTCGACGCGTTCGTTCCACGCCGGTCATGCCCCAGATGCACGCGACCGAATGCGGTGCGGCCTGCTTGGGAATCGTTCTCGCCCATTTTGGGCGCAGTATCCCCATAGAGCATCTGCGGACCGCGTGCCGGGTCACCCGCGACGGATCGAGCGCAGCCGACATCGTGGCCGCCGGTCGCGCCTACGGGTTGAAACTCACAGGATGGAGCATGGACACAGACGGCTTGGCTAACCTCGATGCTCCGGCCATCCTGTTCTGGGAGTTCAATCACTTCGTCGTGCTCGAAGGCGTTCGCCGTGGCCGGTACTACCTGAATGATCCCGCTAACGGCCGTCACAGCGTGAGCCCCGAGACCGTCGACCGGGCGTTCACGGGCATCGTCCTCAAGGCCGAGCCGGAAGGCGACTTCCCGGCCAGCGGACGGCCCCCGGGGCTGGTGCGCAAGCTGTGGCCATGGCTCGCCCCCGCCAGAGGCGCGCTGGTATTCTCGGTGCTCGTCGGGCTGCTGGCCACTGTCCCGGTTGCCGCACTGCCGATTTTGCTGGGCCTGTTCGTGGACAGCGTATTGGGCGGTGCCGCGCCCGGCTGGGGCACACCTCTGAGCTGGGCTCTGGTTGCGGCCGGCACGCTGATGTATTTGCTGGTGTGGCTCCAGCAGTACATGTTTCGCAAGCTGGCCGTTCGACTAGCGGTGAGCGGGGCGGAGGGCTTCTTGGGCCGCCTGTTCCGCCTGCCTCCGCAGTATTTCGATCATCGCTTCACCGGGGATCTCACATCGCGGGTGCATTTGGTGGACGCCGTCGCCGTCGGCGCTGCCACCGGGGCGGCGTGGATCGCCATCGAACTTGTCTCAAGCCTCGTGCTCGTCGCGGTGATGTTCGCGTTCGATCCGGTGCTTGCCGCGCTCGTCAGCGCGGTCGCTCTGGCGAACGTGGCGCTCACCTGGGCGCTCAGCCGGCTGCGAACCGACACCGAGCGGCAGCTCCGCCACGAGCAGGCGACCATGGGGGGCATCGAGGCGGCTGGGCTGCGCGACATGGAGATGATCCGGGCGACGGCATCGGAGGACGACTTCTTCGTGCGCTGGAGCGGTCAGCAGGCGCGCGAGCTGGCGGCTCGCCAGCGGTTCGCCGAGCTGGGCTACGTCATCGGCGCGATGCCGAGGCTGTTCTCGATGGCCGGCGCGATCATAGTGCTGGGCATCGGCGGATGGCAGGTGGCGACCGGCGAGCTCAGCGCCGGGTCGCTCATCGCCTTCTACACCTTGGCCGCGGCCTTCATGGCGCCGATCGCGCGCTTCGTGCTGTTCGCCGATGCCTTCATGATGCTCGACGCCGACCTCCAGCGCGTGCAAGATGTGCTCGACGCGCCCGAGGATCCCCTGGCGCCCGGCGACGAGTCCGAGCCCTCGAACGACCGCAGCCGCCCGGTAGCCACGTTTGCCGGCCGGCTGCGCCTCGCCGGCGAGGTCGAGCTGCGAGAGGTCACCTTCGGCTTCGACCCGCAACGCTCCCCGCTGATCGAGAAGCTGAGCCTCACCATCGAACCCGGCCAGCGGGTGGCTCTCGTCGGTCCCACCGGCTCGGGCAAGTCCACGCTGCTGCGCCTGATAGGCGGGCAGTTCGAGCCCGACAGTGGCGAGATTCTCTTCGACGGAGCGCCCCGCCGCGCCATCCCCCGCGAGGTGCTCGCCGCCTCGGTGGCGTCGGTAGATCAGCAGATTCACCTCTTTGCCGCGTCGGTGCGCGACAACCTCTCGATGTGGAACACGGCCGTCGCCGACGACCAGCTCATTGCGGCCGCCCGCGATGCGCGCATCCACGACGTGATCATGGAACGCGTCGGAGGCTTCGACGCGATGGTGGCCGAGGGGGGGAAGAACTTCAGCGGCGGGCAGCGCCAACGGCTTGAGATCGCCCGGGCGCTAGCGCTCAACCCCTCGGTGCTGCTGGCTGACGAGGCCACCAGCACGCTCGACGTGGTTGTCGAACACCAGATCGATGATGCGCTGCGGCGACGGGGAATGACCTGCATCATCGCCGCCCACCGGCTCGCGACGATCCGCGACTGCGATGAGATCGTGGTTCTCGACCGGGGTCGCCCCATCCAGCGGGGAACCCATGACGAACTGGTCGCCGACCGCGAGGGCCTCTATTTCTCGTTGGTTGCCGGGCAATGACACGCGGCTGCGCGACGATCGCCGACGGCTTGACCTCTCGCACAACAAGCAGCGCACCGGGTGCAGCACCATGAGCCACCCACCGTCACAGGGGCTCGCCCCCTTTGCAGCCCGAGTGGGAGCGCCGACCGCCTCGGCGGCGAATACCCCGATCCGGCTCGACGGCGAGGCAGCGGCCTGGTTCGTGGAACAGGGAGCGCTCGACGTCTTCTATTACGAGCAAGAAGGCGGAGACATCGCGGCGGCTGCCAAGCATCTGCTGCGCGCCGAGGAGGGTCGGCTGGTGTTCGGCACTCCGCGGCTCGACGGCCCGGTCATGCTCGTGGCCAAAGGTCTGGCCGACACCCGGTTGTTGCGGATCGAAGCGGCCCGTCTGCATGAACTGGCCAATGGCGCTGGTGCCGCGGAGTCCGGGATCAGCACGGGCGGCACAGTCCGCGGGGAACTATCCGAGCTGGCCCGCCAAGCCGACCAGTGGATCACTGATTTTGCCGACGCCGTCACCGCCGACTTCGAGTACCGCCCGCCCTCTACCGCGCTGATTGATGCTCAAGACGCGGTCACCGTGACGCTAGACAGCGTGATCTCGGCGCGGCGACCCGATGTTATGTGGGCTTGCAGTCCTACCGCCGAAACGGGGTTCGATCTCGCCTATCTCGGCACCGAGACCCTTCCTGTTGACGACGAACACCGTCTGCGCGCGATGGCGCTCACCGCCGACAGCTGGGCCACCGTCATTGCGGGCGCGCACTCAGAGCGCTTCACTAGCTCCGCACCCGAAGACGTCATCAGGCTGCACATCACCACCTCGGTGCATCTGGCGGACGAAGGACGACTGCTCGGGGCGCTCGACGACTTTGCTCGGCTAGCGATGCGCGCCGAAGTGCTCAACCGACGCTTGCGGTTGGCCGATGAGGTGAACGCGCAAACCGCCCGGGCTGCTCACCGGCGCATGGCTCGCGAGCGCGCCCGAACCATGCTGGATTCTGTCTCGGCGCCTCGGCAGCGGAGCGCTGTGACTCCCACGCCCGGGTCGGATCTGATGGCGGCACTCGAACGGATCGGCCGCCACAGCGGCATCGAATTCACTGAGCCCCGTCGCCCGGCGACGGCCCCGCCGCTGACGCTGGAGGAGGTGGTCGAGGCATCAGGCCTGCGGGCCCGGCGCGTGCGCCTGGCCCCCGAAGACCGGTGGTGGAGCTCCGACAGCGGCGCGCTTTTGGGGTATCGACAAGACACCGGCGAATCCGTCGCCTTGCTGCCCGGCTTGCGCGGCTACCGGGCCATCGGCGCCGATGGCCGCGCCCGGCGGGTGAGCGCCGATTCTGCGGGGCAATGGTCCAACACCGCCTGGGCCCTCTACCCGAAGCTGCGCGACGACCGGCCTATCGCTGTGCGCGACCTGCTGCGTGTTGCACGCCGAGGCGCGGGCGTCGACCTGACCAGGTTCGTCGTGGCCGGACTGCTCACGGCCTTGTTGGCCCAAGCCCCCGCCATCGCGTTGGCCTCGCTGACCGATTGGGCGCTGCCGTTCGCTCGCGCCGATGCCGTCGCCGCGATTCTTTTGACGCTGGGTGTGCTTGGCGTCGCCGGGACGGTGCTGGCGGTGTTCGGGGGCGCTATGACAATGCGCGTCGAGGCCCGCGTCGGCGCCCGCCTCAGCGCGGCGGCGTGGGATCGACTGCTAGCGCTTCCTCTGCCGTTCTTCCGCGACACGATCGCGGGCGAGTTGGCCGTGCGCATGGCGACATTCCAGCATTTGCGCGACCTGGTGTCTGGTGCCGTCGCCAGCGTGGTGGCGTCGACAGTGTTCCTTCTGCCCACGTTGGGCGTGCTGTACCTCTACGACACCGTGCTCGCCACCACCGCAGTGGCGATGACGGCGCTAGCCTTGGCGGTAACGGTCGGGTTGGGGCTGGCGCAGATCCCTCATCAGCGCCGCTGGCATGCCGAGGTGCGCACGCTGTCGGGACGCCTGTTCCAGTTCATCGGAGGGATCGCCAAGATCCGTGCTTGCGGTGCGGAATCGGCGGTTTTTGCCTCGTGGGCCGAGGCGTACCGCAACAAGCAGCTTGCCGAAGTCCGCGGTTCGCGCATCAACGAGCATCTCGCGGCGTTCGGCGCCGCATTCCCCTTCGGGTTCGCGGCCTTGCTGTGCGCCGTGGCCATCAGCCGGGGTGACGGCATCTCCGCAGGCGACTTCGTGGTGGTGCTGACCGCGTCGTTCACCCTGTACGCCGCAGTGGCCGGTCTGGGCCGGGCGATCGACTCGCTAGCCGAGGCCTTCACCTCTTATGAGCAGATAGCCCCGGTGCTCGCCGCGGTGCCCGAGCGGGGCGACGCGACCCTTATCCCTGTTCGCATCGAGGGCGACGTGGTCGTGGATCAAGTGAGCTTCCGCTACGCTCCCGATGCGCCGCTTGTGCTCGACAAGGTGACCGTGTCTGCTCGTCGCGGCGAGTTTGTGGCCATCGTGGGTGCGTCGGGTTCGGGCAAGAGCACGCTGGTGCGGCTGTTGCTGGGCCTCGAAATGCCTGAGCTAGGCGCGGTGTACTTCGACGACCGCGACTTGCGCCATCTGGATGTGGGTTCGGTGCGCCGTCAGATCGGCGTCGTGCCCCAGGAGTGCGCGCTCCAACCGGGAAGCTTGGCGGAGAACATCATCGGCATGGCCGAGGATCTAACCCTCGACGACGCGTGGACGGCCGCCCGGTTGGCCGCGCTGGACACCGACATAGCCGAGATGCCGATGCAGATGATGACCCAGGTGGGCGACCGGGCCAGCATCTTTTCGGGTGGCCAGGTCCAGCGCATCCGCATTGCGGCCGCATTGGTGCGCAATCCGCGCATCCTGATCTTCGACGAGGCAACAAGCTGGCTCGATGCCCCGAGCCAAGCAAAGGTGATGGGCGGCATCGAGAGGCTGGACATCACCCGCATTGTGATCGCGCACCGCCTGTCGACGATCCGGCAAGCGGGGCGGATATATGTGCTTGACTCAGGTCAGGTGGCTCAAGTCGGCGGCTTCGACGAGCTGCTGGCCGCTTCTGGACCGTTCCGAGAGCTGGTGCAGCGCCAACTGCTGTAAGACTCTCCGGTGTGGCCCAACCACGGCGTTTGCTGCCGCGGCTAAACTCGCTCTAACATTTTCATAGCGACATGGAGGTACGACATGAGCAAGACGAAGAAGCCTGAATCTGGACCTGTCAACGACGCGGGGGCTCCCGAGCGCGAGCTGAGCGACGACGAACTAGAAGCGGTCCGGGGAGGCAAGGGAGGGGGAAGTGGGTCCACGGTGGGTCCTACCCATGACTCCAGCTTTGTTGAAAGCGGTAGCCCTGCTATCACCGGAAACTATGTAACCCCTTCCGGTCCAAGTGGCGGCTCATCGCCTTCTTCCCCGCGAGGCTGAAGAAGTACAAGCAGCAGAACATAGATTCCGCAAGGCTTCCTATCCCCAATAACCGGCGATTCTGAGGTCGCCCGGTTTGCTTTTAGCACGACTTCGGATGTGTGTCCCTTCTGCGGGCGATGCCGATAGGGATGCCTGCTATTTCTGACCGGGTGTGGATTGGCAGGGCGGGCGGAGCAGCAGCCGATCAGTCGGTGCTGTGACCCCTAGCCGAAGCGAGCTGCGGAATCTGCTGGCCCGCCACGACATTGTTCCCAGGCGGGCGATGGGGCAGAACGGGTGCTGGCTTGTTGAGGCCGACCGCCCCTCTTGTTGGACCTGCTCGATACCGAGCCCCGCATCGTCCGCTCGGTGCCGGCCACCGTGTTCTACCCCCGGCCCCGGGTGTTGTCGGCGGTGGTGCGGATGCAACGCCGGCCTGAGCCAGCCACCACCGCCGACCCCGACCGCCTGTTCTTCCTCATCCGCGCCGCCTTCGGCCAGCGCCGCAAGATGCTGCGCCGTTCCCTCGCCGCCCACCTCACCCCCGACTGCTTCGACAAGGCCAACATCCCCCCAACCGCCCGCCCCGAACAGCTCACCCTCGACGAATGGGCCGAGTTGGCTGTCGTAACCTCGTCTTGATGACCACGGTGGCCGCTCCGGCCAAGCTCACCCTTTCGCTGCGCATAACCGGGGTGCGGGCTGACGGCTATCACTTGATCGATGCGGAGATGGCGTCTTTGGACCTAGCCGATGCCCTGGAGATAGAGCCGGGCAAAGGGGTATCGGTTGGGGCCAGTGCCGACATCGATCCGGCCGACAACCTCATCACCCGGGCGCTGGCCCTGGTTGGACGCGATGCCCGGGTCACCGTGACCAAGCGGATTCCGTTGGGGGCTGGACTGGGTGGGGGATCGGCTGATGCCGCCGCAATCTTGCGCTGGGCCGGCTATTCCGATGTGCAGGGAGCGGCGCAATTGGGCGCCGATGTTCCCTTTTGCCTGGTTGGCGGGCGGGCCCGCGTCCAGGGCATCGGCGAGATCGTTGAGCCGTTGCGGCACACTCCACGAACCCTCACCCTGCTCATCCCCCCGTTCGGCTGTTCAACTCCAGAGGTCTACCGATGCTGGGACGAGATGGGAGGACCGCAGGGAGCGAACGGCAATGATCTGGAGCCGGCCGCCCTAAAGGTGGAGCCCCGCTTGGACGAGTATCGCCGAGCGCTGGAACAGGTCACCGGGCAGACGGCGCGGCTGGCGGGCAGCGGCTCTAGTTGGTTCGTGGGGGGTAACTATCCGGGCGACGGTCGAATCGTGGTTCGAACCGTGCCTGCTCAGCCCCAATAGAGCCGAAGTGGGGGAGGGGGGAAGCTACTTCCCGCGGGCCCGCCGCTGGAAGCGAGTGCGCTTCAGCATCTTCTTGTGCTTCTTCTTGCGCATCCGCTTGCGGCGCTTTTTGATCAACGATCCCATGGTGCGACCACGCTAGCCCGGTGAGTGCCCTCATCAATAACCGCAGAGTTCACTTGGTGGGGATGAAGTAGCCTGCAATTGGTGCCTGTTGACTGCAAAGCAAAGGGCTCTTTGGCGAGTAGTTCAAGTGGCAGAACGCCTGGCTTTGGACCAGGAGGTTGCAGGTTCGAGTCCTGCCTCGCCAGCCGCGCTAGAAATACAGATGTGAATGTCGAGAGCGGGCTAGCCCGCCGAGGGTATGACGGCTGACCCCATGCCCCTGTCTGCGCCCCTGCCCCTGTCTGCGGTGGTATTGGCCGCGGGCCGGGGCGTTCGCATGCGGTCGGGGCGGCCCAAGCCCCTCCACGATCTGTGCGGCCGGGCCATGCTGCTGCATGTGATCGACGCCTTGGCTGCGGCCAACCCCCGCCAAGTGGCCGTTGTGGTGGGCTACGGCGCCGAGGAGGTGGCCAAGCACGTCACCGAGGAGGCCTTCGACCTGCGGATCGACTTCATCGAGCAGCCCGTGCAGCGGGGCACAGCCGATGCTGCTGCTCTGGGGCTGACGGCTCTTGATGGTGACGTGGATGACGAGGACGTGTTGGTGATCTCGGCTGATATGCCGCTCATCCAGGGCCAGACGCTGCGGGGGTTGACCGCTCAGCACCGGCTAGCCGGTTCGGTGGCCACGGTGGCCACCGCGGCTGAGGAGAACACCGAGATCTGCTGCTTCCGCCGCAGCCTGCTGTCCCCAGCCCTGCGCCGGTTGTCGGCCAGCGACTCGGGCCGCGAGTACAACTTGTTCGACGCCGTTGAGGTGCTGACCTCCGCGGGCCACGACTCGGGGTCGTATTCCATCGACGGGGCCGAGGCCCAGGGAGTGGACGACCGCGAGCAGTTGGCCTTTGCCGAGGCGGAGATGCGCCAGCGGATCAACCGCAACTGGATGGTCGCCGGCGTTCGCATCATGGCGCCCCACAGCGCCTACATCGACGTGAGCGTCAAGTTGGCCCCCGATGTGGTCATCCACCCCGGTGTGGTGCTGAGGGGCCAGACGGTGATCGGCGAAGGTGCCGTCATCGGCCCCCATACTCACCTGGTGGATTGTGTTGTCGGTCCCCGAGCGGTGGTGGAGGCGGTCTCGGCTACCGACGCCGAGATAGGCGCCGATGCCAAAGTGGGGGCCTACATCACGCTCGAGCCCGGTGCTCAGATCCCGCCCGCTTCCACAAAAGGAGCCTGAATCCATGGAACTGGTTACCAAGAAGAAGTTGGCCATCATCTCGGGTCGGGCCAATCACGAATTGGCCACCGAGATCGCCGATTCCCTCGGCGAGAAGCTGGTCGAGCCCAATATCGCCGACTTCGCCAACGGGGAGATCCACTGCCGATTCGAGGAGTCGGTGAGGGGTACCGATGTGTTCATCGTCCAGAGCCACACCGCCCATGGCGATGCCTCCATCAACGACGCCGTGATGGAGCACCTCATCATGGTGGACGCCGCCCGGCGAGCCTCGGCCAAGCGGATCACCGCGGTGTGCCCCTTCTACGGCTATGGCCGACAAGACCGCAAGGCCGCGGGCCGTGAGCCCATCACCGCCAAGCTGATGGCCAACACCTTCCGCACCGCCGGGGCCAATCGGATGTTGAGCGTCGATCTCCACTCCGGGCAGATCCAGGGATTCTTCGACGGCCCTTGGGACCACTTGACCGCCATGCCAGTGCTGGTCGACTACCTCAAGGACATCGACGGCGACCTGGTGATCGTGTCGCCCGACGCCGGTCGGGTGAAGGTGGCCGAGCGCTACACCAACGAACTGGACGCCGACCTGGCCATCGTCCACAAGCGCCGGGCCATGGACGTCAAGCACGCAGTGGAGGTCATAGAGGTGGTGGGCGACGTGGAGGGCCGCACCTGCGTGCTCATCGACGACATGATCGACACCGGCGGCACCATCGTGGCCGCGGCCGACGCGCTGGCGGCCCGGGGGGCGGCCACCATCTATGCCGCCACTACCCACGGTGTGTTTTCCGGCCCAGCCATCGACCGGCTCAAGAACTCGGTGATCTCCAAGGTGGTAGTCACCAACACGCTGCCCCTATCGCCCGAGAAGCAGATCGACAAGATCGAGGTGTTGTCGGTGGCCAGGATCATCGCCGACGCCATCGACGCCGTATTCGAAGACACCTCCGTCTCCGAGATCTTCGGCGGCAAGAACCTCTCTTAGCTCTTGGCCGTTTCTGGCCGGGGGCGGGTAGCATTTCTAGCTGCGCTATGGCTGACCTGATCTTGAAGACCGACACTACGCGTGAACTGGGGACCCGTCCGTCCCGCCGGCTGCGTCGCGAGGGCCGGGTACCTGGCGTGGTGTACGGAATGGGTGGGGATTCGGTTGCCGTCGCAGTGGATGCCCGTGACCTGCGGTCGGCGTTGAACACCGATGCTGGTCTCAACGCCCTACTCACCTTGGAGGTGGACGGTGACCACCAGCTCGGCCTGGTCAAGGAGTTGCAGCACCACCCCATTCGCAACGAGGTCATCCATGTGGATTTCATCCGGGTGGATGCCGATGTCGCCGTAGAGGTTGAGGTCAGGGTGGTGCTGGAGGGCGATGCTACCGCAGTGACCAACGAAGAGGGCGTGGTGGATCAGGCCGCGTTCAGCATTCGAGTGCTGGCCAAGCCCGAGGCCATTCCCAACGACCTGGCGATCGACATCAGCGATATGACCATGGGCGACACGCTGAGGGCAGCCGACATTGAGCTGCCCGACGGTGTAGAGCTGGCTGGCGATCCTGAGGAAGCAGTGGCCAGCACCTCGACCGCGGCCATGCAGATCGAAGAGCCCGAGGTCGATGAAGAGGCCGAAGTCGAGCTGGATGAAGACGGCCAGCCGATTGTCTCCGAGGATGCTGACGAAGCGGCCGAGGAAACAGCCTCCGAAGAAGCCGAAGGTTAAGCCGTCCGGCGCCTGTCGCCGTGCCTTCCCGCTGGCGATCCCGCAAGAAGCACTCCGACACCCCTGCCGATCTCGTGGTCGTGGGATTGGGCAATCCAGGTGACAAGTTCGTTGGTTCCCGTCACAACGTGGGGGCCGAGGCGGTAGAGCTGTTGGCTCATCGCCACGGGCATTCGCTGGGCAAGAGCCGCGAAGCCGCACTGGCGGCGGAGATCAAAGTGGATGGCCGACGTGTGGTGCTGGCTTTCCCGCAGACCTTCATGAACAAATCCGGTGAGTCCGTCCGAGCCCTGGTCCGCCGCTGGAGCATCGCCGACCACCGGGACCGACTGGTAGTGATCCATGACGAGCTTGACCTGCCCCCGGGACGCATCAAGGTGAAGCACGGCGGGGGATTGGCCGGGCACAACGGACTGTCGTCCATCCGGGCCCACCTCCACACCGCTGAATTCACCCGCATACGCATCGGGGTGGGCAAGCCCCCCGACCCCCGAGCCGGTGCCGACTATGTGCTGAAGCGGCCAGGCAAAGCCGATAGGGATCTGCTCGACGATGCGGTGGAGCGGGCGGCCGAAGCTGCGCTGGCCCTGCTCGACCATCCGGTCGAAACAGTCATGAACAGGTTCAACTGATGGCCGCCACCGCGGTTGTTGCTGCTGGGCCGGGCCTGGCCGGCATCGGAAGGCTGCTGGCCTCGGAGCCGGCGGTGGTTGGCGTGCTGGGGCGTCGCGACGCCTCGCTGGCGGTGGCCGAGTCGGGCCAGGCAGCGGTGCTGGCGGCCATCGCCGAGTTGAACGGCCGCCGACCGATCGTGGTAGCCACCCCCACATCCGCCGACGCAGAGCGACTGGCCGGCGACATATCGGCGATGCTCGACGGGGGTGCAGCCCTTTTCCCGGCATGGGAGACCCTGCCGTTCGAGCGGGTCAGTCCTGGGGTGGAGACGATGGGGCGGCGTTGCCAGGCCATCTGGCAACTACACGACCCGGCCAGATGCCCGCCAGTGATGGTGGCCCCGATTCGGGCCCTGCTCCAGCGCATGGTGTTCGATTCCGACGACGCCGAGCCGGTGACGGTGGCCCGAGGCGATCAGATAGATCTTGAGCGATTGGCCCAAGCTCTCTCCGCTCGGGGCTATCGGCGCGACGTGCAGGTAGAGCACCGGGGGGTGTTCGCGGTGCGGGGTTCCATTGTCGACGTATTCCCGTCTACCGCCGACAGCCCGGTGCGCATCGACCTGTGGGGCGATGAGGTGGACCGGCTCACCGAGTTCTCCGTGGCCGACCAGCGTGCCACCAACCCGTTGGATGAAGCGGTGATCTTCCCCGCCCGGGAGGTGAGGCCGGTGCCGGCCGTTCGGGCCGCGGCGGAAGAACTGGTCGCCTCCCGTCCCTGGGGACGTGAGCAGTGGGAGCGCCTGTCCGAGGGCCAGTTCTTCGACGGTATGGAGTCGTGGCTGCCGTGGCTGACCGATACCGACGAGATCGTTACCGACCGTCTCGGCGCCGGCGCGCTGGTGGTGCTGCTAGAGCCGGGCCGGCTGCGGGATCGGGCCGCCGACATCGCCGCCGAAGAAGCCGATCTGGCCGGTGCGCTGGCCCAGACTTGGGGAGCCGCCGGTGAGGAGTTCCCCCGGCTGCATCTGGACTACGACCGGCTACTAGCCGCATGCCGCTCGCCAGTGTGGACCATGACCGCGGTGCCATCTGGCCCGTCGACCCCGGTGGTGGCGGTAGGCGGGTGGGCCTCGGCCATCGGCGATCCGTCGGCGCCGGTGGTTCAGGCGTCCCGGCTGCTGGCCGGGGGGTATCAGGTGCGGGTGGCCGCCGATGGAGAGGGATCGGCCGCCCGATCGGCGTCGCTGTTGCGCGAGCACGGGGTGGACCTCCCGGTTCACACCGCCCCAGAGGCTGGTTTCGGCGCCGTGTCCCACTCCGGGGGCTGTGTGGTGGTAGCCCCCATCCAGAGAGGGTTCGTGCTGCCCGACTCCAAGCTGGCCGTACTGGGCGAGGCCGACCTTACCGGCCGCCGCCGGGCCCACCGGCGCATCCGTCCCCGCCAGTCGTCGGCCTCGGAGTTGGACGATCTGGCCGCGGGCGATTACGTGGTCCACCGCCACCACGGCGTGGGTCGCTACTGCGGCATGGTCAACCGGTCTATAGGCGGGGTGAGCCGGGACTACCTGCTGGTGGAATACCGGGGCGGCGACAAGCTCTACGTGCCCACCGACCAGGTGGATGCCGTGCGCCGCTATTCCGGGGGCGAATCTCCCTCACTGAGCAAGATGGGGGGTGCCGATTGGCAGCGGGCCAAGAGCGGGGTGCGCTCGGCGGTAAGCGAGATCGCCAAGGAGTTGGTGGTGCTCTATCAGCGTCGGGTTACCACTCCCGGGCGGGCGTACTCCCCCGACACCCCATGGCAATCGGAGATGGAGTCGGCCTTCGGCTTCCAGCTCACCCCCGATCAGAACAAGGCCATCGGCGAGGTGAAGGCCGATATGGAGCAACCCTTGCCCATGGATCGGCTGATCTGTGGCGACGTTGGCTTCGGCAAGACCGAGGTGGCCATACGGGCGGTGTTCAAGGCCGTCCAAGACGGCGCGCAGGCCGCGGTGCTGGTGCCCACCACGCTTTTGGCCCAGCAGCATTATCAGACCTTCAGCGAGCGGTTCGCCGGCTATCCCGTCCGGGTCGAGGCGCTGAGCCGCTTCTTGTCGCCCGGCCAGGCCCGAAAAGTAGTGAGCGGGTTGGCCGACGGCTCGGTGGACGTGGTGATCGGCACCCACCGGCTGCTGTCCGAGGACATCGCCTTTAGGGATCTGGGGCTGTTGGTGGTGGACGAGGAGCAGCGCTTCGGGGTCACCCACAAGGAGTCCATCAAGTCGGTCAAGGCCGATGTGGACGTGATCACCCTCACCGCCACGCCCATTCCCCGAACCCTGGAGATGAGCCTCACCGGCATCCGCGACCTAACGCTGTTGCACACGCCGCCCGCCGACCGCCAGCCCATATTGACCTATGTGGGCTCCTACGATGAGCGCCCGGTAGCCGAGGCCATCCGCCGGGAACTGCTGCGTGACGGCCAGGTGTTCTTCGTACACAACCGGGTGGCCAGCATCGACCACGTGGCCGCCGACTTGCGGGAGCTCGTGCCCGAGGCCCGCGTCGCGGTGGCCCACGGCCAGATGGACGAGGGCACCCTGGAGCAGGTGGTGATCGATTTCTGGGAGAGGGCCTACGACGTGCTGGTGTGTACCACCATCATCGAGTCGGGCATCGACATGCCCACCGTCAACACCCTGGTGGTGGACCGGGCCGACCTGCTGGGGCTGGGCCAGCTCCACCAGCTCCGGGGCCGGGTGGGCCGGGCCGGGGCCCGGGCTTATGCCTACCTGTTCACCCCCGAGGGGAAGGTGATCACCGAGGACGCCTATGAGCGGCTCAAGACCATCGGCGAGGCCACCGAGCTGGGATCGGGATACAAGATCGCCATGCGCGACCTGGAGATCAGGGGGGCGGGCAACATGCTGGGCACCGGCCAGTCGGGCCACATCGCCGCGGTGGGTTACGACCTGTATTGCCAGATGGTCACCGAGGCGGTGGCCGAGCTGAAGGGTGAGACTCCCCCTGAGCCGGTGGAAATCAAGATCGACCTGCCCCAGGCCGCGGCCATCCCCGCCAAATACATGCCCAAAGAGGAGCTGCGGCTCGAGGCCTACCGGCGGGTGGCTGACTGTCAGAGCCCCGAACAGGTGGACGACGTTGCCGCCGAGTGGGTCGACCGCTACGGGCCGGTCCCGGAGGTGGCCCAGGTGCTGCTGGAGGTGGCCCGGCTGCGGTGCGAGTGCCTGCGCACCGGGGTGCGGGAGGTAGCGGTGGTCAAGGGTCCCGGTTTCGGCGGCCCGAAGTGGGTGGCCCGGATCAGTTCTTTGAAGCTACAGCCCAGCCGCCGGGTCCGCTTGGAGCGCCTCTACCCGAAAGCCACCTACCACGAAGCGGCCGGACTGCTTGTCCTACCGGTGGAATCGGCCGCGGCCGCGGTGGAGACCGTCATCGCTACTCTGCTCGACTTGGTTCCCGATGACCCGCCCGCCGAGGCCGCAGCGTCATGATCAGTCGTGATAAGGAAAGTCGCGTGATCGAGAAGTCGAAATGGCCAGGGTAATCGTTGCCGGACTGGGTCCGGCCGGCCCCGAGCTCATCACCAGCGAGGTGCTCGACGCCATCGTCCGCACCCGCCGCCGCTTCGTCCGCACCCGCCGCCACCCGGCCGCGGTGACGGCAGATCCGGCCGAGTCGTTCGACGACGTGTATGAGCAGGCTTCCTCTTTCGAAGAGGTTTACCAGGCCATAGTGGACCGGTTGGTGGCTGCGGCCTGCGCTGGGGGCGATGACGGTGACGTGCTCTACGGCGTGCCCGGTTCGCCGCTGGTAGCCGAGCGCACCGTGGAGCTGCTGCGTGCCGTGCCCAAGATGGAGCTGGAGGTATTGGCCGGGCTGTCGTTCGCCGATCTGGCGTGGGAACGGCTTGAGGTCGATCCCCTGGCTGCTGGGGTGCGGTTGGTGGATGGACGGCGCTTCGCGGTGGATGCCGCCGGGGAGCGGGGGCCGCTGCTGGTGGCCCAGTGCGACGCCGCTCACGTGCTGAGCGATATCAAACTGGCCGCGCTGGCCTCCTTCGACCGCTCGGCGGCCGACGGGGCAGGCCGGCCAGTGGTGGTGTTGCAGCGACTCGGTCTGCCCGAGGAGCGGGTGTTCGAGGTGGCTTGGGCCGACCTCGACCACGCGGTGGAACCCGATCACCTCACGTCTTTGTATGTGCCCGAGTTGGGTACGCCCATCGCCCGGGAGGTGGCTCGGTTCGCCGATCTGGCCACCGAGCTGCGCCGCCGCTGTCCCTGGGACCAAGAGCAGACCCACCAGTCGCTGCGGGGCCATCTTCTGGAGGAGACCTACGAGGTGCTCGAGGCCCTGGATAGGGTGGATCCCGACAGCCTGTCGGGCTACGAGGATCTGGAGGAGGAGCTGGGCGATCTGCTCTACCAGATTGTGTTCCACTCGGTGCTGGCCGCCGAGGCCGGCCAGTTCACGTTGGCCGATGTGGCCCAGGGCATCCACGACAAGCTCAAGTCCCGCCATCCCCATGTGTTCGGCCCCCCGGATTCAGACCGCTCCGACCCCAGCGATGCCGGCGAGGTGCTGGTCAACTGGGAGGCCATCAAGCGGGAGCAGAAGGGCCGGGCCTCGGTGATGGACGGCATCCCCAACGGGCTCCCCGCGCTGTTGTTCGCCGACAAGGTGATTCACAAGGCCCGCTCGGTGGGGGTGGAGCCCCACGTGGATACCGCCACGGTGGCGGGACGCCTATACGACGCCGTTTTGGCTGCTCAGGCGGCTGGCTTGGATGCCGAGTCAGAGCTCCGAGGGTTCGCCAACGCCGTCGGAGAGCAAGTTCGCGCCCATGAAATTTCTTCCTAGTAATTTATTGCTACCTCTAGTATTTCCGGTTTTTTTCATATACTTTTACAACTTCAGCCACATCAGCAACAGGCTATGGGCCCAAAAAACTCTGAAAGATCCGGCAATTGAGTGCGATCCAACGCATAGTCGCCAGAGAGGTACTCGACTCCAGGGGTAACCCTACGGTTGAGGTTGAGGTAGCGGTGGAATCCGGCGTGTCCGGTCGGGCCATCGTTCCATCCGGAGCGTCCACCGGCCGCTACGAGGCAGTGGAGCGGCGCGACGGCGGCAACCGGTATCTGGGCCGGGGCGTAGCCGGTGCAGTGTCCTCGGCCAACAACGAGATCGCCGGTGCCGTGATCGGGATCGATGCTGCCGACCAGCGGGGCCTCGACCAGGCGATGATCGACTTGGACGGCGCCGACGGTCTCAGCCGCTTGGGGGCCAACGCGGTACTGGGCGTGTCGCTGGCTGCCGCCCATGCTGCGGCCGTCGATGCCGGGCTGTCGCTGTTTCGCTATATCGGCGGGGCCAATGCCCATGTTCTGCCAGTGCCCATGATGAACGTGCTCAACGGCGGGGCTCATGCGGCCAACAACATCGACCTCCAGGAGTTCATGGTGGTGCCGGTGGGGGCGGCCTCGTTCCGCGAGGCCCTGCAATGGGGGACCGAGACTTATCACCACCTGCGCCGCCTGCTGGTGGAGCGGGGGCTGTCGGCCGGCATCGGCGACGAGGGCGGCTTCGCCCCCGACTTGGACTCCAACGAGGCCGCGGTGGCGGTGCTGGTGGATGCCATCGAGGCGGCTGGCCTGAAACCGGGCGAGGATATGGCCCTGGCCCTGGACGTGGCCTCCACTGAGTTCTTCGCCGACGGCGAGTACTGCTTGGCCGGGGAGAACCGGTCGCTGAACTCCGCCGGCATGGCCGCCTATCTGACCGAGTTGTGCGATGCCTACCCCATAGTGTCGATTGAAGACGGCATGGCCGAGGACGACTGGGACGGCTGGGCACTGCACACCAAGTCCCTCGGCGGGCGGGTGCAGCTGGTGGGCGACGACCTGTTCGTCACCAACACCGAGCGGCTGGCCCGGGGGATAGACCTCGGCGTGGCCAACTCCATTTTGGTGAAGGTCAATCAGGTGGGGACGCTCACCCGGACCCTGGAGGCCGTGGAGTTGGCCACCGCCTCCGGCTACACCTCGGTGATGTCGCATCGCTCGGGCGAGACCGAAGACGCCACCATCGCGGATTTGGCCGTGGCCACCAACTGCGGCCAGATCAAGACCGGCGCTCCGGCCCGCAGCGACCGGGTGGCCAAGTACAACCAGCTCCTGCGCATTGAAGAGGAGCTGGGCGAAGCCGCCGCATACCGAGGCGGGGCCGCGCTGGCGGCGGCAACTGAGGCCGGGCAGTGATTGCCCTGCGCCGCTCGGTGGTCCCGCTGGTGATCGTGCTCGTCATCCTTGTCACGCTGTTCTACGCCGTGTTCCCCACCCGGACGTACCTGGACCAAAGTGCGGCCCTCGCCGAGGTCCAATCCGAGCTGGACGCGCTGTATGAGCACAACGATGCCCTCCGGTCCCGGATGAAGGTACTGAATCAGCCCGAGGAGATCGAGCGCTTGGCCCGCTCGGAGTACAACCTGGTGTATCCCGGCGAGGAGGCCTACGCCATGCTGCCCCTGGCACCTGAGCCGGTCGAGATTCCCGATCTGTGGCCCCTAAACGCGCTGGTCGGTTCCCTCAGCGGCTAGCGGGCCCGAGTCGATGGGCGGTTAGCGTCGGAACATGACAAGCTCTGACAGCTCCCTCAGTGTCTTGGATGATTGACTAAGGGGCAATGCCGGGACGGTCCCACTACGACGTTTTGGGCGTAAACCCCGACGCCAAAGCCGACGCCATTCGCCGGGCCTATCTTCGCCAGGCCCGCCGCTGGCATCCCGACCGTCCGTCGGGCGATTCCGAGCAGATGCGAGCGGTCAACGAGGCCTGGCAGGTTCTCGGCGATCTCCGGTCGCGAGCTGCCTACGATTGCACACTGGCTCGGGCCGCCCCTCGCCTGGCTGGCCCGCGACCTCGGGCCAGCGCTTCCCGACCCCCCAGCGGTCCCACTCGCCCGTCGGCCAGCTCGCCACCTCCCGAGGCGTCGAGCCCGCCCCTTGAGGTTGTCAGCATCCGCTGGCGCTGGATCAGCTTGGCCGCGGCCGCTTTGGTGGCATTGGCGCTCGTGCTGATATTTGTCGCCGCCTCGACCACCGATGACTCCGACTCCACCACCATCACCACATTGGCTCCGGTGTCGGTGTCGCGCCCCGAGCCGGGGGATTGCTTCCTCATCGGCACCACCACCCTCATCACCGTGGGCTGTGACCACCCCCACGATGGCAAGCTGGTCTCCTGGGTGCCCCTGGGTGCCCCCTGTCCTCCCGACACCGAACCCGAGTATGTGCGGTCGGCCCAGGAAGCCGTCTGCTATCTGATTCCGTCTGGCTAGTGGTCCGGCGCGCGGCTGCGAACACGCGATATCAGGTTGGCCACGGCGAGGAACCCGATGACGGCGGGGAGGGTAACGAAGGCGATTGCGCTGCCCACCGACAGGCGGGTGGCGGCCAGCGTCCCGACCAGGAGGGGGACGGTGAGGTTGGCGGTTCGGAGTCCGGCGGTGAGCGCTCCGAGGCCGGCACCCGGCCTTCCGGGATGCTGGGCCGCGGTGTCGTAGAGAATCGGGCTCAAATTGGCGACCCCCAGGCCAGTGACGACGAATCCGCCGAAGGTGAGAGTTTGGTCGGGCGAGAGGGTCGCGGCGGACAGCCCGACGCCGGTCAGGATGATCGACATGCTGAGGAGTCGGGTTCCCCCCACTTGGGCTGCGATGAAGTCGCCGGAGAATCGGCCAGCAGTCATACCCGAGGCGACAGCTACATAACCCAGGGCGGCCACGCCGGTGGAGGCCGCGAAGTCGTCGGTCAGCCGGAACGCGGCCCAGTCGATGGCGGTTGATTCGAAGGCGATGGAGAAGAAGCCGACCAACAGGAAGGCCATAAGCACCGGCGAGGCCCGTCGTTTCCCAGGGCTGCCCTGTTTGGCCCCATCGGTTAAGCCGCTGCCGGGGTGCTCGTCAACTCGGAGCAAGCTCCGGCTGGCGAAACCGAGGGCTACGAGCAAGATCGCCGCGGCGCACACCAGGTGGGTGGAAACCGAGATGCCCGCCGCGGCGATTCGAGAGGCCGAAACTCCTCCGATCACCGTCCCGAGGCTCCACAGGCCGTGCAGGCGGGTCATCACCGGCGTGTGCCGTCGAGCGCTCAGCCACGATCCCTGCATGTTCATGGCGACGTCCATGAGCACGTCGAAGGTTTGCAGGGCGATCAAACCCACCAGCAGCACCCACGGCGCTCGGGCGATTCCGATAACCGGCAGCGATAGCGACGTGAGGGTGCCGGCTGCCAGCATCACCCGCCGGGTTCCCAAGCGGCTGACGGCTGGACCGACCACCGCACTGCCGACCAAGCCGCTGACTCCCGCGATCGACATGAGCAGGCCGACCTCGGCCACGCTTATGTCCACTCGGTCTCGGATCTCGGGCAGCCGGGGAATGAACGATGCGAAAATCGCTCCATTCACGAAGAACTGCACGGCGACAGCCCCCAGCGTCCGTTGGTCAGAAGCAGTGAACATAGGGAACGGGCAATAGTAGGTCTCCGATGGCGGGGTGGGTTCGCCAGCTTGTCTGCTAACGCCTACCGTGCAGTTGAAATACTGTGGGCAGACAAATTTGGCAACGCCTGTATTTGAGGAGAGCTAAACATGCGGCACGGGTACAAGGTCTTCGACGCTGACGGGCACGTGGTGGAGCCCAAGAACCTGTGGGAGCGGTTCTTGGACAAGCGCTTCCAGCACCGGGTGGGTTGGAAAGAGGTCCCCGGTCGCGAGACGTTCCGGCCCGCCACCGTGGACGGCCGCTATACCCAGAGCCGGGTCACCATCTACGGCGACTTCATGGAGGCGGTGAACTGGACCTACGACCACATGCGGGCCAAGTACGGCCAGGCCGTGGTGGACAACGGCTTCCCCGGCGACGCGGTGGCCCAGGCCATGCCGCTCGACGGCATGGACTTCATGGTGATCTACGGCCCGGGATACGACCTGTGGTCCGACGGCATGGACCCCGAGCTCCAGGCCGGCATGTGCCGGGCCTACAACCGCTGGGGCCAGGAGATGCGGGAGATGTCCGGCGGGCGGGTCATCGCCTCGGGGCCGGTGGTGATGAACGATGTGTACCGGGCGGTGGAGGAGATCCAGTACGCCTACGACCACCTGGGCACCCGGTGCTTCTTCGCCCGGCCCAACATGTTCAACCGGCGGATGCTGGGCGACCCCTACTACGACCCCATGTACGAGCTGCTCCAAGACCTGGACTGCGCGTTCGCCACCCACGACTTCATGGGCCACAACGGGGCCTCGGCCGGCGCCGACCGGTTCGAGACCTTCACCGAGTGGCACACCGTCTGCCATCCCCACGAGGCCCAGATGGCCATGCTGTCGATGATCTGCAATGGAGTCTTCGAGCGGTTCCCCCGGTTGCGGGTGGCCTACATGGAGGCCAACTGCGCCTGGCTGCCGTGGTGGCTGTGGCGCATGGAGGAGCACATCGAGCTGTCGGGCGACTATGAGAAGCCGGGGCTGACCAAGTCGCCCCAGGAATACTTCCAGGACAACTGCTTCATCTCGGTGGAACCCGACGAGTACCTGGTGTACCACGTGATTGACGAGTTGGGCGACGACAAGATCGTGTGGGAGAGCGACTACCCCCACCCCGACTCCAAGTATCCGCTGGCAGTGCAGTCGTTCTTGGACTTGCCCAAGATCTCTGACGAGTCCAAGCGCAAGATCTTGTGGGACAACTCGCTTGACCTGTACCGGTTCCCCGAGGGCTACCTGCCCAGCGAGTTCATCGAGGCCACCACCTACACCTACGACCCCTCGGACTACGTGCCCAAAGTTACCGCCGGGGTGAGCTGAGCGATGGCGTCGCCCCATGAGGTTCCCGGCTTGGAGCCTATCTTCCGCCACCTAAACGACGAGGACCTGACCACCCAGCAGGTACGCACCCAGATGCACCCCGACGGACAGAAGTCGGTGTGGGAGAAGTGGTTCACATTCGGCAGCGCTGGCAATCAGTACCTGTCGATGTGGGCCCGCTGGGACCCGGGCATGATCGTCCACCGCCACGGCCACCATTCCCCCCAGGTGATGTACGTGCTGAGCGGCGACCTCATGTGCGGCGACGTCCACTGCCCCACCGGCACCCACATCGAACTGCCGCATGGCGCCGCCCTAGGCCCGTTAGTCGCCGGCCCCGAAGGCGTAGAGCTGTTTGAGGTAATGATGGGCGACGCCGCCTCCTGGGCCGCAGACCCCGAGGGCTTCGAAGCCTTCCTCGCTAGCCGCAACATCACCAAACTCCCCGACCCCCCCATAGACCTCCCCGCCGACTTCGAAGACCGCCGCCACCAATGACCGGGAAGCGTCACTGCACGCTGGTATGGTGAGATTGACTCACTGCCACCCTCAAAAAATGAGTATGGAGAATGTACGATTATGCGCCGGAATGATGCGCCGCAACCGTTCCAATATCAGGGATCTAAGCGGGTTATTGCCTCTGCGATCCTTTCGAAACTAGATATGCGCAGCTATTCGGTGCTTGTGGAGCCATTTGCTGGATCTGCCGCAGTATCAATTAGAGCTGTCATAGAAGGCAAAGTCAATTCTCTATGGTTGAATGATGCAAACGAACCGCTCATTGACTTGTGGAATGCGATACTGCATGATACTGAACATCTGATCGAACAATACACAGCAACATGGGAGTCTCAAAAGTATGACCCGAAGGAACACTACGGTCTTGTAAGGAAGAGGTTCAATAGTCATCCAGAACCAGCTGATTTGCTCTATTTATTGTCCAGGGCAGTAAAGGGTGCAATTCGATACAACTCAGTAGGAGAATTTAATCAAAGTCCCGATAATCGCCGGCTAGGTACACGGCCAGCTGAGTTGGCTAGACGTCTTAGGAAAATCTCTGCAGTTATGAAGTCATGTACATACACGTCATCCATTGATTATCGCGATTTAGTCTATAGGTATGAACCAGGCCAAGTATGGTATATGGATCCACCTTATGAAGGGGTATCGAAGCAAAGAGACTCAAGATATGTGTCTACGATATGCCGCAATGAATTTGAGGAATTTCTGAGTCACTTGAATGACCAAAGAGTACCTTTTCTGCTGTCATATGATGGTCGAACAGGTGAAAAGACTTACGGCCAACCACTTCCTTCTGGACTAGGACTTGAGCGAGTTGAAATTCTGGCTGGTCGCTCAACAACCTCAACATTGCAAGGTAGGGATGAGCAAACTGTAGAAGCGCTATATCTTTCTCCGTTCCTGGAAGTTAGTTCCCCCACTGAGGAAAATGATGGTGCTGATCAGATGGCTATTGATTTTGCTTCAGAAGGCTATGCCAGAGCAAGTTAAGGGTCCAACACGCAACGATCTGACTTCCGATATTGTTGAAGAGTTGATCGCAAGAACCACTGGCCGAAGCAGAGTAGTGGTTGAACATATTCTTGAAAATGGATTCATTACGACACTTGACCTGTCAAAACTAGGGTATGAGCACCCGCCACGGGCAGCAGCAGATGTGCGAGATCGTGGTATTCCCCTTGAAACCGTAAGGAGGACAATAGACGGCAAGCAGATTGGCCATTACAGATTTCCCAATGACTTGGACCAATTGGATCAAACGTCTATAGGTAGGATTGCGATATCAAAGAAATTCCGTAACGAGGTATTTGAACACTATGGGGAAATTGACGTCTTCACCCGGGCCGTTACTTCTCCCAGAGAAATTCAAATAGATCACAGAATCCCATATAGAATTTTAGGGGACCCCAAGCAGCCTTTTGATGTAGCTGATTTCATGCCGGTCAGCGCAGCCATGAACCGCGCTAAATCATGGGAATGCGAAGCCTGTCCAAACTGGGAAGAGCGCGTAGTCGAAGTCTGCAAGTCTTGCTACTGGGCTATGCCAGACAGGTCATATGAACATGTGGCAACTGTTCCAATTAGACGGCTAGACATGACTTGGCAAGGGGAAAAGGAAATCATTGAATTTGATCATCTTCTAAATTGGAGTCAACAAGAAGATTTGGAGATTGTAGACTTGATCAAAAGAATGATAGCAGATGGGATCGCGTACCGTAAGGCCTGATCGCGGATACGAGGTACTATCAAATACCACTATCGCCGGTTTTACGGGCCGCTTCACGAGCCTCTTCGTAGCGAGCGTCCTCTTCTCGGTCCATGCGGCGCATTTCGTCGGTTGAAGGCCCTCGGCCGGGATACTTGCCCACTAGTTCGTCGAGGGGATTCTCTGACATCGGCCCTATCACGATGTAGTCGCCCATATCGGCGATCGCTACTCGCTTTGTGTTCCATCGGGCTCGGACTTCAGCCGGAATGGAAACCTGCCCGTTGGCCGACACCTTCATCACATATCCGAGCGGCATCGTCTCGACCTCCTGCATTGTATGAATAGCTGTATTCATTATATGTCGAGCGCCTCCTTTCTGTTTGCGGCATTATTTCACCTGTTCAACACAGTATACAGTGATTATTATTAACAATAACTAAAATAGAATGATATTCTATATGTTGAGAGCTCTCGCGAGGGCGCGGTGGATTTGGCAAGAAGGCCGGTTTGCCCTGAAACCCCCAGTGGTCAGTTGTACTTGTAGACGCGGGCGGCGTTGGCGTAGAGGACTTTTTGGGTGTCGGATTCGGTCATGCCGTCGACCAGCTCGGCGATGATCTTGCGGCTGTCGGGCCACAGGGTTACTGAGTGGGG
Organism: Acidimicrobiales bacterium; assembly: GCA_965208505.1. Lineage (GTDB taxonomy): Bacteria > Actinomycetota > Acidimicrobiia > Acidimicrobiales > Bin134 > Poriferisocius. The sequence goes on along the minus strand of OZ242339.1, from coordinate 2,473,581 downwards.
ATAGTCGGACGACCACATGGACATGTCCACCAGGGTCTGGTTGCCGCTGCGCATCTGCATGTGGCCGTTGTGGTCGTCGAGGCCGGTGACGAACACGTTGGTGCCCAGGTAGCTGCTGGGGGCCCGCTCCATGGGGGAGTCCGACCAGGCGGCCTGGGTGTGGAACTCGTCGTCCATGGTCTGGTACCAGAACGGCACCCAGCCGTAGTTCACCTCGGCGGCCACCACTTTGAGGTTGGGGTGCCGGTCGAAGATGCCGGCGAAGATCATGTAGGTCAGGGGGCGCACCGCGCTGAAGAACCGGTTCACTATGCCGGGCACCGACACGTTTTGCTCCACCAGCTCGTCCCAGTCGGAGTCGGGCGGCTTGCCGCCGAAGGTGCGGTGGAAGGTGACCGGCACGTCCAGCTCTGAACACGCCTTCCACAGCGGCTCGTAGTAGGGGTCGTTGTAGGGCCGGGTGGGCATCCCGGGGACGAATAGCCCTTTGGCCCCCTTTTCCATCACCCGGTCGACCTCGGCCAAAGTGATGTCCATGCCGTCCTCGGTGGGCAGCATGGGCAGGCCCCGCAGCCGGTCGGGGGCCGCGCCCTGGAACTCGTCGAGCACCCAGTCGTTGTACGAGCGCATGCAGGCCACGGCCAGGCCCCGGTCGGGCTCCAGATAGGTGAAGATGGAGTTGGCCGGGTACACCACCGACCCCCACACGCCGTCGAGGTCCATGTCGGCGCAGTGGGCGGTACCGTCGTAGTTGCCCGGCATTATCTCCTCGAACTTCATGCCCGAGAGCTTGTAGTCCTCCTTGGCCACCCCGGCCATGGCCTCGATGCCGAAGCTGCGCTTGGGCGGCCCGCCGTCGAACGACCAGCCGTCGCCCCCGTCGGGTGCGGGCATCATCTGGGGAATGCGGTCTTTGTACTCCTCGGGTACCCGCTCGAACACGTGGGGCGGCTCGTTGATGTGGCAATCGGCCGAGATGATCTTCACGCTCGAAACGCTAGTGGCCGACTGTGGTGTGGTGCATCGGCGGTGCGGCCGGTCTGTCACCGCCATTGCCGTCGCGGGTACCGTGGCAGTTCTATGAGCACGGGGAATGGGTCAATGGATGCGGGGTTGCGCCTATGAGCACAGGGATGCGCCGCCCGCACGAGTTGGACTACGAGGCCATCGAGCGCCTGTTCCCGCCCCCGCCGGAGTACTTCGAGACCGCATTCTTCGAAGATCCCGACACCATCGCCCGCAAGCAGCTCCTGCGTCTCCAAGACCGGGCTCAGCGGGCCTGGCAGGTGTCGTTCTTCCGCAAGCGGTGGGAGGCGGCCGGGTTCCACCCCGACCAGCTCCGCACCCTCGATGACCTGTGGCGGGCGCCGGCCTACACCGTGGACGACATCCGGGCGTCGATCAACGAGAATCCCCCGCTGGGCGACTACCAGAGCATCGGGCTGGAAGACGCCCGCAACGAGCCCATGCGGCTGTACGTGTCGGGTGGGACAACCGGACGCTCTCGGCCCACCCTCTACACCGCCTGGGACCGGGAGGTGGGGGCCATCACCATGGCCCGGGCGCTGTATGCCGAGGGGATTCGCCCCGGCGACGTGGTGGTCAACGCCTGGGCCTACTCCACCCATAACGGGGCCCACGCCTTCGACGAGGCGCTGTACCGCTGGCTCAACTGCGTGGTCCTCACCACCGGCACCGGCAACGTGACCTCCACCCGCAAGCAGGTGGAGCTGGCCCATGAGTACGGGGCGGCGGCCATCTTGACCACCGGCGACTACATGCTGAAGATGGCCGAGACCGCGGTGGAGATGGGCCTCGACCCCAAAACCGACTTCAACATCCGGGCCCTGCCCGGCGGCCACATCGGCGACGCCGAGCGGGTCAAGGAGGTGTGGGGGGTGACCCCGGCCCAGCCCTATGGGTTCCACGAGGTGCAGAACGTGTCCATCGAGTGCCCGCTGCGCAACGGCCAACTCCACATCTTCGAGGACTGCTTCGTGGTGCATATCGTGGACCCCGAGACCGGCGAGCCGGTGCCCGACGGCACCCAGGGGGCGCTGGTTATCACCGAGATCTACAAGACCGGCTCGCCCCAGTTCCGCTACAACATCATGGACCTGTCGTTCTTGTACCCGCCGGGCCAGTGCGAGTGCGGCTCGTGGCTGAGGCGCATGGGCCCATTCGCCGGGCGGGGCGACAACATGGTCAAGCTGCGGGGGGTGAACGTGTGGCCCGAGGCCATCGGCGAGGTGATCAGCGACGTGGCTGGGGTGACCGAGGATTTCTTCTGCCGGGCGGTTCGGGCCGGCAACCGCGACGAGATGATCGTGATGGTGGCCAGCGACGCCCCCGCCGACGAGTTCGGTGCGGTGGCCGAGCGGGTGGAAGACCGGATCAAGGAGGCCATGAGCGTGCGGATGACCGCGGAGGTGGTTGGCCCCGGCGAGTTGGACGGGCTCACCGGCATGGGCACCGCGGCCAAGCTGGTGCGGTTCAAGGACGAGCGGCCATGACCGACTCTTCACTGGCTGATGGTGCCATCGACTACTGGTGCAACCGGTTTTTCCCCGAACAGGTCGATGTGTGGAACGCGGCCTTGGAGGCCACCGGCATCGCGGTGAAGGTCCGCACCGACGACACCGACTCCTTCTGCGACGCCGACACCATGGCCGCCCGCATGGACGAACTGGGCATCGCCGCGGTGATCCTGCCCGTAACCCATTGGCCCGCCCATCCCGAGGCCACCGACTTCGAGTTGGTGGCGGCGCAGCCCGACGATCTGGAGCGGCTGGCCGCCGACCACCCCGGCCGGTTCCTGGGCCAGTGGTCCATCGACCCCCGCACCGGCATGGCCGGGGTTGCCGAGGCCGCCGCCATGTTGGAGCAGCCGTGGTGCGTGGGCCTGCACACCCACACCCACAGTTTCGACCGCCGCTTCGACCACGCCGACTACTACCCCTACTACGCCCTGTGCGCCACCCACGACGTGCCCTTCGTCATGCAGGCCGGCACCTCCGGCGGGCTCATGGGTAGCGAGTGCGGTGTGCCCATCGGCATCGACCGGCCCGCCCTCTATTTCCCCGGTGTGCGCTTTGTGCTGTCGCACACCGGTTGGCCGTGGGTGGCCGAGTGCATCGCCATGGCCCTCAAGTTCCCCAACGTGTATCTGGGCACCTCGGTATACCCGCCCCGGCACTGGTCGTCCGAGCTGGTGGCGTTCATCAACGGCGCCGGGCGGCGCAAGTGCCTGTGGGGCACCGGCTTTCCCACCGTGGGCCACCGCCACGCCCTGGGCCAGCTATCTGAGGTGGATCTGGGTGACGAGGCCCGGGCCAACCTGCTCGGCGGCACCGCCCGCCGGGTGTTCACCCGACTGGGATGAATAGGAAGTCGGGCCACCCTCATGGGCAATTGGCAGCCTCCGGGCGGCGGGTCCTGTCCGGGTCCAGCCCACCGTCCTCGCTGGCGCTGCGGGCGGCGGGCGCCCTGAACCCGGCCACCCCCCGCCCTCGCGGGATGTCCTCAACCGGGTGGCCCTTGTTGTGGTGCCGGGAATGATCGTCCCAGAGCCCAGTGTCAAGGAGGAGTTGGCGGCGGCGGGGGTAGCGGTTCCGATGGGTGTGAGTGTGGCCGTCGACGAGGTTATTGCCAACCCGTCGGTGCTCGCTGACCTGGTCGTTGGTCATGGACTGACTGAGCCGCTGGTGCTGAAGGGATATGGCGAAGGTTTGGCCCACAAGTCCGACGTGGGGGCGGTGCGCCTGGGGGTGGCGGCCTATGAGCTGAACTTTGAGGCGGCGGAGATGGCGGTGGCGGTGACCGAGGCCGGAGGTCGGCTCGACGGTTTCCTGGTGGAGGAGCAGGCCGACGCCGGGGTCGAGCTGCTGGTCGGGGTAGTGGACCGGCCCCCGTTCGGACCGGTGGCGGCCCTCGGGCTGGGCGGCACGCTCACCGAAGTGCTGAACGAGGTGGTGCTGCGGCTGGCCCCCATCTCTAGAGCCGATGCCGAGGAAATGGTGACCGGCTTCAAAGGGGCCGAGCTGCTGACCGGGTTCCGGGGCCAGCCTGCCGCCGACATCGGCGCCCTCATCGAGCTGCTGCTGGCCGTGGCCGGACCCGACGGGGTAGCCGCCCAGATAGGCGCGTACCTGGCCGAGCTGGAGTGCAATCCGGTTATCGCCTCCCCCGACGGCGCAATCGCGGTGGACGCCCGGCTCATTACCCGGGAAGCACCAGCCGGAACGCACCCCGAGCGGCCGAAAACCGACTTTGGCCCCCTGTTCGCCCCCCGGGGCATCGCGGTGGCCGGGGCTTCCACCAGCCGACCCGGTTTCGGCAACACCTTTCTGACTGCCTACAAGGAGCTGGGCTGGGGGCCGGGGACGCTTTGGGCCGTCCACCCCAAAGCATCCGAGGTAGACGGCATCCCCGCCGTGCCATCGGTGGCCGACATCGACGGCGAAGTGGACTATGTGGTCGGTGCAGTCCCCGCGGCGGCCTGCGCTGATCTGGTGCGAGGGGCGGCGGGCAAGGCCCAGTTCGTCCACGTCATCAGCGGCGGGTTCCGAGAGGCCAGCGCTGAGGGGGCCGATCTGGAAGACGAGCTGGTCGCCGCGGCCCGAGAGTCGGGGGTGCGGGTGCTCGGCCCCAACTGCCTGGGGGCCTACGCCCCGGCCGGACGGCAAACCTTCCTGCGCAACGCCCCAACCGAGGCGGGGCGGGTGTCCATGATCTCCCAGAGCGGCGGGCTGGCCGGCGACATGGTCAAGGCTGGAGCCATCCGGGGCATCCGTCTGTCCAAGCTGTGTACCGTCGGCAACAGCATCGACGTCACTCCCGGCGAGCTGCTGGAGTGGCTGGTAGACGATCCCGACACCGACATCATCGGCATGTACTTGGAGGATCCCCGCGACGGCCGCCGCCTCTACAACGCCCTACAAGAGGCCAAGGGACACAAGCCGGTGGTGATGTTGGTAGGAGGCCGCACCGCCCAGGGAAGGGGAGCGGCGGTTTCGCACACCGGGGCCTTGGTGGCCGACCACCGGATCTGGGACGCCATAAGCGCGTCGGCCGGGATAAGCATCGTGGGCACCATCGAGGAATTGCTTTCTGCGGTGGCCTATCTCCAACGCTGGGCCGACGCCGACATCGGCGACGACCCCGACACCCTGGTGCTGGGTGTGGGCGGAGGCGCCTCGGTGCTGGGCACCGACGCCGCCGACCGGGCTGGCCTGGTTACCACCCCGGTGAGCGAGCAGGGCCAGCAGGCCCTCAAGGATCTGGGCTACGGCGTGGGGGCCAGCGTCCGCAACCCCATCGAGATCGGCTTCGGCCCGGTGTCGGCGCCCGATGTGCTGGTGCAAGCCCTCGACCCCATCCTCAATGTCCAGCCCTATCCCGACGTTGTGGTCCACACCAACGTCCAGGCCTTCTTCAGCTACGCCGGCGACGGCATCGAGCGCCTCTTCCCCATCATCGAAACCACCGCAGCCGCCACCAAACAGTGGCCCCAAACCCGCCTATCCCTCGTCCTCCGCAACCTCGACTGCGCCCCACCCGACATCACCGCCCGCATCCAGCAAACCTGCCTCAACGCCAACCTCCCCACCTTCACCCGCTTCACCGAAGCCATGACCGCCGTAGCCGCCGCCAAACGCCACGCCCGCAACCGCTGATCACACCTGTTTTGGGGCTGCCGTCTTACGGCGCAATGAGGTCAGGGGCGAGCGTCGAGGGTTTGGAGGGGGCCGTTCCAAGTGAGGATGGCCCGGTCGATGGTGGCCATCTCCCAGCCCTCGGACAGGGCAGTGGCGACGAGCAGGCGGTCGATGGGGTCGCTGGTGGGGAAGCCTTCTTCATGGAGCGAGGCAGCGCGGATACCGGCCGGAATGGCAAGAGGCGCTTCTTTGATGCCGTTGGTTGAAGCTGACAGCCACAACAGCGCAATATCGATCTCCGCTGACAACCGCTTTTTCTGGTTCAGCACTCCGATCTCAAAGAACGACAGTGGGGATATGACTACCTGGCCGCGGGCGTTGGCCTGGTCGATGCGCCTCGTCGCAGCCGGGGCCAAGTCTGCGTCGTGGCCGGCATAGAGGCGCAAGAGGACATTGGTGTCCAGAAGGATCATTCGCCAAAAGTGGAGTCGGGTTGGCCGTCCCAGGTCGCCAGCAAGTCGCTCTCCCACTCCTCGAACAGGTCTTCGGCCTTGATATCGAACCTAGGGGGAACGCTATGAGTCCCTTTGCCGAATCCCAACAGCGTCTCGGGGGTGTTGGTCTGTGCGAGGGGGGCAACTTGGACAACCGGCTCCCCATAGCGGGTGAGCACGATTGGCTCACCGGTGTCGCGCACCCAGTCCACCATGGAGGAGAATTGGGCGCGGAATTGGTTTCCCGGGACGACGCGAGACACTCCTGTCTGTTCATGTTGAACCCTGCTGGTTTTTCCATCATGCTGGCTCATCGGCTGGGTACCTCGGGATTACTGGTGTGCTCCATGAATCCTACATTTGTTGTACGGTACCGTACAACAAAGATTAGGCCAGAAAGGCGGTCATTGTGCCTGCGGAGAATGAGTTTGCCGAGCGGGTGGCGCTGGTGACCGGGGCGGCGGGGGCTGCCATTGGGTCCACGACGTGTCGGACGCTGGCCTCCTATGGGGCGGGCATCGTGGTACTGGACAACCACCAGCGCCGCACCAACGAGACGGCCGAGGCGCTGCGGGAGGTCTACGACGTGCCGGTGATGGCCGCAGTATCCGACATCGGCGACCGGGATTTGATGGCCGAAACCATGGACCGGGTGTATGCCGAGATGGGGTCGGTGGACATCTTGGTGAACAGCGCAGCGATCAACGTGCAGGGCAGCATCTTCGACTACGACCCAGGCGACTGGGACAACGTCATCGCCGTGGACCTCACCGCCTGCTGGTGGCTGATCTGGCGCACCATCGGAGCGATGCGGGATCGCCAGTGGGGGCGCATCGTGAACGTGAGCTCGGTTGCGGCCTATCTGGGGGGCAACGGTCGGGAGGGGCCGTACGCCGCGGCCAAGGCCGCCCTCAATGAGGTCACCCGAGGAGCCGCCATTGAGGGCGGTCCCTACAACATCAGGGTCAACGCGGTGGCTCCCGGCTTGGTTCGGTCGAAGTGGGTGGACGCCCAGGCCGAGTACTACGAGCCGTTTAGGGAGGAGACCCCGCTGCGCCGCCACGCCGAGCCCGAGGACGTGGCCAACACCATCGCCTTTTTGTGCAGCGACGAGTCGGCCCACATCACCGGCCAGGTGATCAACATCTCCGGCGGGTGGTACCTAACTCCGTGAGCCTGACTTCCCGGCGATGAGCGGGATCGGCGACCGGATACGGGCCGCGGCTCCGGCACAGGGGGAGGTGGACCGCAACGCGGTGGTGCTGATTCTGCTGGCCATCGGCACCGTCATCGCCATCCGCTACGGCGGTCTGTCATCCACCACCGACTGGCTTACCGCCACCCTCGACGGCGTGGCCCTCGACGGGCTGTCCGACCGATTCGAGCGGGCCCTGGGCCAATCCGAACACGCCGGGTTCAACCGCCGCATGTACTGGGGGCTGTTCCGCTGGGTGGTATACGTGGTGCCCGCCGTGCTGGTGGCCCGCTTCGTGCTGTGCACCCGCCTACGGGACCTCGGTCTCAAGGCCGGCCCCGAGCTTCGCCGCCACGCGCCCCTCTATCTGGGCCTCTACGTGATGCTGGTGCCATTCGTGGTGGCGGCCAGCTTCAACGGCGAATTCCAGGACACCTACCCGTTCTACGAGCCGCCCCCCGGCATCGGCTACTGGCCCCGCTTCTACATCTGGCAAGTGGTGTACGCCGGGCAGTTCCTAGCCCTGGAATTCTTCTTTCGGGGCGTACTGGTCCACGGCCTGGCCCGCCGCTTCGGTGCCATGGCCATGTTCATCGCCCTCATCCCCTACGTGATGATCCATCTCACCAAGCCCCTGGCCGAAGCCCTCGGCTCCATCGTGGCCGGCACCGTCCTCGGCTTCCTCAGCCTCCGCACCGGCTCGGTGTACTTGGGCGCCGCCCTCCACTTCGCCGTCGCGCTGACAATCGACGTGCTAGTCCTGGGCATCCAGTAGCCGCTGGGCTGCCCACCACACCCAGAACCTAAGCTGAACCCCATGGCCGACCTCGGCTACCGCACGTTCGACTCCGACAACCACTATTACGAAGCGCCCGACTGCTTCAGCCGTCACATTGAGTCCCGCTTCCGCGACAAGGCCATTACCGCCAGCCAGGGGGCCGACGGGGAGTGGGAGGTGATGGTGGGGGACCGGCCTTACAACTTCATGCACGTGAAGTTCGACAAGACCAACGCGCCCGGCTCCATGTACGAGATGTTCAAGGCCAAGCGGGACAACCCCGACCTGAGCTGGGGCGACGCCTATACCGCTGAGAACATGCTGGCCGCCTACAAGCAGCCCGACGCCCGGCTCGACCTGCTCGACAGCCAGGGCGTGAAGTGGGCCATCTTGCTTCCCACCTTTGGGGTGTCGGTGGAGGAGTACATGGTGGACGACGTGGAGCAGACCTACGCCAACCTGAGGGCCTTCAACCGGTGGCTGGAGGACGACTGGGGCTACGTACACAAAGGCCGCCTGTTCACCCCGCCGCTGCTGTCGCTGCTCGAACGGGAGCGGGCTATCGAAGAACTCGACCGGGTGCTGGCGGCCGGGGCCTGCATCGTGCATCTGCGGCCCTGTCCGTGGGGCGGCGAGGGCCGCTCGATAGCCGACCCCTACTACGACCCGTTCTGGGCCCGCCTCAACGAGGCCCAGATCCCGGTGGCTTTCCACATCTCCGATCTGCGCTACGGCGACCTGGCCGTTCGCATGGGCGACGACCCGCTGGCCAACGTTCGGGAGATGTCTGCCTTCCAGTGGGCCTTTCTCCACGGCGACCGCCCCATCATGGAGACGTTCGGAGCGCTTCTGTACGGCAACATGCACGCCCGCTTCCCCAACCTCAATTTCCTGAGCATCGAGAACGGTTCCGACTGGGTCCACTACCTGCTCACCCTGATGGACAAGAAGAAGGGCATGGCCCGCTTCGGCCCCTGGCCCGCCGGACGCCCGGCAGGGCGCATCAGCGAGATCTTCAAGCAGTGCTGCTTCGTGTCCCCCTACCCCGAAGACGACGTAGAAGCTCTAGCCGACCGCATCGGCGCCACCCAAGTGCTGTTCGGCTCCGACCACCCCCACCCCGAAGGTATCGCCGACCCAAACTCCTTCGTCACCCTCATCGAAAACCGTCCCCAAGATGAGCAGCGCCAAATCATGCGCGAAAACGCCGCCGCCTTATTCAACGTCGCCTGAGGTTCTGAGCTTCCCCCTCTGCGCAGGGGTTTTGGGGTTGGTCTAAGGTGTTTGCGGTGAGGGGTATGCGGGGCCTCGGGTCTGTTTTGGCGTTGCGGTTGGGGGCTGGAGGTTTGGTGTTGGCGCTTTTGGGCGGGGCGCTGCACAGCGCGCCTGCGGTGGGCGATCCGGCGCAGTCCTCGTTACCGGCGAAGCTTGAGCCGGCGTTTGCCGCCGGGGGCGAGCCTGTTGCTGCCGGGGCTGAGGCGCCGCCGCCGGAGGGCGGGGAGCTCGGTGCCGGGGACGCGTTGGATGGCGAGGGCGGGGAGCTCGGTGCCGAGGACGGTCTGGCGCCTGAGGACGGGTTGGGCGGTCCGGGGCTGGGCGAGGCTGTCTTGGAGTTGGGGGTTTTGGATTTGGTGGGCCCCGACGGTGTTTGGACCATGCAGGACGGTGGTCGTGAGGTTCCGTTGCGGTTGTTGGATGAGTCGGAGGTGGCGGAGCTGGGTGATGCCCGGTCGTTGGCGGCTTCGTCGGCGGCGAGCGCGTATGCGCCGGGGGCGGTTGGGAACGCGTCGGGGGCTTCGGCGGCGGGGGCGGGAGCGGCGGCGAGGCCGGGCACTTGGTTTGTGTCCGACACCGGGCAGCCGCATCTTTTGGTGGGTGGAGTGAACGTGCTGTTCGGTGCGCATGTGGGCGAGCCGGCGATCGAGGCGGTGTGGCGCCGCCACGGCGTCGCGCCGGGACGGGTGTCGCCGCTGGGCGAGCTGCCCAACGCGTTCTTGGTGAAGACGGTGTCGGACGCCGAATCGCTGCGCCTGGCCGACGCGTTGTCGGCCGAGCCGGGTGTGGAGGCCGCGGTTCCCAATACGTTCACGCCGTTCGAGATGGGGCAGGTCTCGTCGGTCGCCTCGGAAGACTGTTCGGTCGCCTACCAGGGCTGTACCTGGCACACGGCGGATGCGAGGAGCCGGTGCAACGCATACACCGACCCCTGGCCCGACGAGCTGTCGAGCTGCCAGTGGCACCTGGACGCGTCGGGCGACTTCCGGTTTTCCCCGTATTGGGTGCCGGTGCGAGTCAGCGATCCGAGGATCGATATCAACATCGGCGATGTGTGGTCCACGACGATGGGGGCCGGGGTGACGGTGGCGGTGGTGGACACTGTCTGGAATCCGAACCACGAGGACCTCGTCGACAACGTGGACAACGCGCGGACCAGGAACATGTGTTACCACATCTACTTGGAGAGCGTGACTCACGGCACTGCGGTTGCGGGGGTTGTGGGTGCCCGCGACAACGCGGTGGGCGGGCGCGGCGTCGCGCCCCGGGCCACGCTGGTGAACTACAACCTGTTGAACTGCTATTCCTCGGCGAAGAGGGCCGAGGCGCTGACGCTCAACAAGGCGACGGTAGCGGTGGCCAACCACAGCTATGGCGATCGTCCTAGCCAGGGGCTCTCTCCGGCTGGCTCGATATATCAGCGGGCTTTGGAGACCAGCCTCGAGCAGGGGTTCGGCGGCAAGGGGACCTCCCATGTGACGTCAGCCGGCAACGGCCGCGACAGCACTCGTCCAGGACGCTACTGGGAGGCCTTGGAGGCATCCAACAACCATCGCGGCATGATCACGGTGTGCGCGGTGAACTCGGCGGGGATACAGGCAGATTTCTCCGAGGAGGGCCCTAGTCTTTGGGTGTGCGGGCTGGCAAGGGAGCGGGGCCAGGCGGGGATCTTGGCGCCTGTGAGCCAGAATCACTACACCGCCCATTTCGGCGGGACCAGCGCAGCCGCGCCGATGGTGTCTGGGGTGATCGCGTTGATGCGCAGCGTGAACGCCGAGTTGACGTGGCGGGATGTGAAGGTGATCCTGGCCGACACGGCGCGCATAGTCGACGCGCAGGACTCGGGCTGGATGAGCGGCGCCCGGAAGTACAGTTCGACAGGGCCGGGGGCCGAGGTGTACTTGTTTAACTACAGGTACGGCTTCGGTTTGGTCGACGCCGAGGCCGCGGTGGCTGCGGCGGCGGGCTGGACGCTTTTGCCCCCGATGCAGACGTACGCGGCTTCGCACACCGGCGATGTCTCGTTGCCGGGGCGCGGCGATGAGATCGAGTTGGCCTTGGATTTGCAGACGGCCATCGATTTCACCGAGCACGTCAAGGTCACTGTCGCCGGCGACATTTCGGACGTCCGCGACTACCGGTGGATGCTGGTATCCCCGTCGGGCGCCGAATCCCTCCTGGCGCCGGAAGACAGCGATTGCAAAGCGGGCCGGTGCTCGTTGCGGGGCTCGTTCGATTTCGGGTCGTCGCGCCATCTGGGCGAGAACGCGAGGGGCACGTGGAAGCTGAGAATCCAGCACATGCCGACCTGGCCAGACTGCAGCGATAGCCGATTCAGGTACCCCGTGCACTGCGACGACAGCTTCGGGGAGGTCATCAGCTCGTGGGGCGTCGAGGTGACGGGGCACACGAGCGGGCCGACGGAGCCCGTCTCTTTGTCGGTTTCGGCGGGGAGCGTTGCTGAGGGTGGGAGCGTGGATGTGGCGGTGTCGGTGGGCGGCCCGGCCCCGACCGAGGATCTGGTGGTCCCGCTGGCGTTCGCCGGCGTGACTGCTTCGGCGGGCGCCGATTACTCGGTGCCGGCGTCGGTGACGGTGCCGAAGGGCTTGTCGTCGGCGACCGCCCGGATTTCGATCGCCCAAGACGTCGTGCATGAGGGGGAGGAGGCGTTCGCGGTCAGGCTGGGCGCTCTGCCGCTGGGGTATCGGCCCGCGTCGGGGCTGGTTGTGGTGACGATCGAAGACGACGATCCGCCGCCGACATTGACTCTGCATGCAGCGAGCGCGTCGGTGGTCGAGGGCGGCTCGGTGGCGATCACCGCGCAGCTCAGCGGCTTGTCGTCTGAGGATGTGACACTCAACTTGTCCGCGGCGGCAATCGCTCCGGCGGTGGCCGGCGACGGGTGGCTGGGCTCGCCGGCGGTGTTGACGATCGCGGCGGGCTCGACCACGAGTTCGGGGCCGGTGGCGTTCGCGGCGTCGCAGAACGACGTGTACGAGCTTTCGGGGTCGGCGGCCAAGACGTTCGAGGTATCCGCTGCGGCGAGCGGCGGCAACGGCGTGGCCGACCCGGCGGCGGTCTCGCTGAGGGTCGACGACGACGAGTCGACCCCGGTGGTCTCCATAGCGGCGGGCCCCGCCGTCGTGGAGGGTTCGGTGGCGGAGTTCACCTTCACCGCGTTTCCGAGGCCGTCGGCGGATCTGGCGGTGGGCGTGTCGGTGGCTCAGCAGGGCGCGTTCGGCGTCACGACCGGTGTGCGGACGGTCACCATCCCGCCGTCGGGCCGCGCGGTGCTGTCGGTGAGGACCAACGATGACTCGGCTGGGGAGCCTGATGGGTCGGTCACTGTGGCGGTCGTCGCGGGCACCGATTACACGCCGCCGACGCCGGCGACAGCGAGCGTGGCTGTGTTCGACGACGACGTTGCGAGGCTTCGGGTGTCGATCGCCGCGGGCACTGATGTCGCGGAGGGTTCGGCGGCGGAGTTCACCCTCACCGCCGATCCGGTGCCGTCGGCCGATCTGGCGGTCAGTGTGACGGTGGCCCAGCAGGGCGCGTTCGGGGTCAGAACCGGCCCGCGGACAGTGATGGTCCCCGTGTCGGGCCGCGTTGTGCTGTCTGTGGCGACAACAGATGACTCGTTCGGCGAGCCCGACGGGTCGGTGATCGTAGCTGTGGTCGACGGCCTCGCCTACGACTTGGGTGCCACCAGCACGGCGGCGGTCGTGGTGGCCGACGACGACGGAGGCCCGGTGCCGGTGGCGGTCTCGTTGTCGGCGGCGGCAGCGTCGGTGTCTGAGAACGGCGGTGCCACCGATTTCGAGATCGCTTTGAGCCGGGCGCTCAGAGCCGGCGAGATGGTGAGCGTGCCGATAACGGTGTCGGGCGTGCCGGGCAGCGACTGGCGGCTGGGCGACCCGGCCGGGCCGGGCGTGGCGCGCACCGGCTACGGCAGCGCCACCGCGGTGGAGTTCACCGCGGGCGGGCGCACGGCGGTGATGCGGTTCGAGGCGGTAGACGACGACGCCGAGTTCGACCGGCCGATCACGTTCGCGTTCGGCACCGGAATAAGAGCGCCGACCCATTCCGGCGTCGCCGGAGGTCTCGCGCTCGGCGGGCCGGTGACCATCACCGTCGCCGACAACGACCGGCCGCCGGTGTGCGTGGGCCGGCCGACGGTGTCGGTGGCTGATGCCGCCGCGGCGCGGGGCGATGACCTCGAGTTCGTCATCAGCTTGAGCTGCCGCCACAGCCGCAGCATCACGGCGCACTACTTCGTCGCGTACGGAGACGACTGGTCCCCCACCGAGTCGGTGACGTTCGCCAGAGGCGACACGTCCGCGACGGTGAGCGTGCCCACCGCCGACGCCGCCGAGGTCTTCCTCAGCGTGGTTTGGGCGCCGGGCGCGGCCAACGCCCTAGGGCAGCCCAAAGGAATCGGCACCATCACCGACACCCTGCCGGTCGTCAGCATCACCGCCGGAACCGACATCACCGAGGGCGCCGCCGCGACATTCACCGTCACCGTGGTCCCCGCACCCACAAGCCCGATCAGCGTCACTATGAACGTCTCCCAGACCGGCGATTTCGCCTATCAGTCGGGGCGGCGGACCCTCGTGTTGAGCAACGGCACGGCGACTTACTCCGTCGCGACCCGCGACGACAGCATCGACGAGCCCGACGGGTCGATCACCGCCACGCTGGCCGACGGCGCCGGCTACGACGTGGGCACCAGCAGCACCGCCACGGTCAGCGTCGCCGACGACGACGACCCGCCGCCGGTGGTCACCATCGCCGCCGGCGGCGACGTCACCGAGGGCCACAGCGCGACCTTCACCGTCACCTCGGCCCCCGCGCCGGCGAGCCCGATAGCGGTCGATGTAACGGTGTCGTCCGCCGGGGACTTCGGCGCTACGACCGGCGCCCGCACGGTGACGATCCCGACCTCGGGAACGGCGACGCTCTCGGTCGCGACCGCTGACGACAGCGCGGACGAGGCCGACGGGTCGGTGACCGCCACTGTGGTGGACGGCGCCGGCTACGACCTGGGCGCTGACAAGACCGCCACGGTCGCTGTTGCCGACGACGACGACCCGGCGCCGCAGGTGGACATCACGGCCAGTTCGGGGGGCACCGAGGGCACAGATGTGGTGTTCACCATCACCGCGACGCCGCAACCGGCAGCCGACCTCGATGTGGCCGTGGCCATCACCGCTTCGGGCGATTTCGGCGTCACCGCCGGAACGCGGACGGTGACGATCTTGTCGGGCGCCACCCAGGCGACCCTCACTGTCGCCACGGTCGACGACGGCGACGACGAGCCCGACGGCAGAGTCACCGCCACACTGGTTGCGGGCAGCGGCTATACCGTCGGCCCGCAGGCGTCGCAGTCCGCGCCGATAACCGACGACGACGACCCGCCGCCGGTGATCCCCGAGATCTCCGTTACCGCTGGCGGGGACGTGATCGAGGGCTCTGATGCGGTGTTCACGGTGACCGCGAGCCCGCCGAAGTCTGCGGCTTTCGAGGTGAGCGTGACGGTCTCCGCGGTCGGCGAGTGGGGTGTGGCTGCGGGTTCGCGGACGGTGACGTTCGCGGCGGACGCGGCGACGGCGACGCTTACCGTCCCCACTGCCGGCGACTCCGTGGACGAGGCCGACGGCAGCGTGTCGGTGTCGTTGGACGCGCCTGCGGCGGATGCGGGGTACACGGTGTCGGCGAGCGGCGGCGAGGCGTCGGTGGGGGTGGCTGATGATGATGTGGATCCGTTGACGGTGTACATGATTTTCTTTTCGAGGTCGATCGCGGAGGACGGCACCGGCTATGACAATCAGGCGGGGTTGAACATCGCGCCGACGCGTGTTTTGCGGTCGTGGGAGACGCTCACGGTGCCGTTGAGCGTGGTCGGCGGCGATGAGGGCGCGCATTGGACGATGCGCGACCGCAATGATCCCGATGCGGTGTTCGCGAATGAGTTCGAGGTGACGTTCGGGCCGGGTGTTGACGGTGTTGTGTTGGAGCCGGGTGATCAGCGTGTTGAGTTGGTGTTGACGGCTGTGCCGGACAGCGACTGGGTCGATCAGGCGATAACTGTGTCCTATGGGACCGGCAGTCGGGCGCCGACGCTGAACGGCAGCACCGACGGCGTGACGCTGGGCATCTCGTGGGGCCCCGACGGCGTCGAGCGCGCCGACGGGTCCACCACCGTGGTGATCGTCGACAGCGACGAGCCGCCCCCCGAGGTCAACGTCACCGCCGCCGCAGGCGGAACTGAGGGCACGGCTGCGACGTTCACCATCACTGCGTCGACACCCGCAACCGCCGACCTCGACGTGAGCGTGGACATAGCCTCAACCGGCGAATGGGGAGCAACCACCGGCACACGAACAGTGACGATCCCCGAAGGCGCATCGCAGGCCACCCTGACGGTGGCCACAACTGACGACAGCGCGGATGAGCCCGACGGGTCGATCACCGCCACCCTCGCCGCAGGCAGCGGCTACACCATCGGCCAGCAAGCAACACAGACCGCTCACATCGCAGACGACGACGACCCGCCCCCCGAGCCCGCAGTCCCTGCCTGCACAGGCGCTCCGAGGGTGAGCGTCGCCGACGCCACAGCCCAACAGGGCCAAGACCTCCACTTCGAGATCAGCCTCAGCTGTCGCTCAACGGGTGACGTCACCGTCTACTACGCCGTCGCCCACGACCGAAAACTCGGCAACGTCATCACCATCACCATCAACAAAGGCGAAACCGGCGCAACCGTCAACGTCCCCACCCAGGGCATCGACGCAGAAATCGAGTTCCACATCGTGTACCTCATAGGCGCCGCCAACAACACCGCCAAAGCCACAGCCACCATCACCGACTGACACACTCCAAGCAATCGATGGGTTGCGGCAGGCTTCGTGGTCCACGAGATCGAGATTCCCGAGCCAGACGTTCGGGCGATCCGAGAGCGCACCGGACTGCCGCAGGTGGCCTTCGCCTGGGTCCAGCGTGAGTTCTCGTGGCACTGCTGGACGATGGACGAGCAACCTGAGATAATTCAGGAACGGCTCGGTCCGGCGCGGTCGTAGTGAACGTGCCCGAAATGACATGGAAGGAGTCAGAGTGGTGACGCCGACGGCGATGTCCGTGCTGGTGTGGTCGGACTACACAGAATCCAGAGTGGCTCACTCGGAGCGGCTTTTTAGTATTGTCTGAAATCATGATGCTGGTGCCATCTCTCCCCCCCCCCGGTGATCCGAGGCAGGCGAGCTGCCGTGCTCCGGTCTGTGGTCGCGGTTGTCGTGTCGTTGGTCTTGGTGGCGGCCGTGGCGCCGCCGGCGACTGCGGAGACCGCCGCCGGCAATCCTGTGCCGCCTGGAGGTCAGCAGGGGCCTGACAGCGTCGGCGATGTCGCCGATGGCTTGGAGTCCGATGGGCTGGGGCCGGAGGGTTCTTTGGGTCCCGATCCGGGTGACGGGTGGTCGGCGGCGGAGGTGGCGTACCCCAATCTGGGCTCGCAGCTCAGCGAGCTGGCGGTCGCGAGCGCGGCGGGCGCCGACAGCGCCGGCGAGGCTGCGTCGGGCGGTGCGGCGCCGACCGACGGCACGAATTCCGCATCGGGCGGCGAGCCGCTGCTGCTGACGGTGCAGTTGGACGGCAACCGCACCGACGTTGTGGACTTCCTCGCAGGCAACGGCGTGACGCCGGCGAACGTGGTGGGCGACTATCTCGAGGTGTATGTGCCGCCCGCGCTGCTCGCCCCGCTCGCGCAGCAGACCGGCGTGTCGCGTGTGCGCGAGATGCCGCAGCCGTTCAAGAACCAAGCCGAGTTGGAGGCCATCAGCGCCGAATTGGCCCGTGATCACGGTGCAGCGTTGTGGCATCTGAACGGGTTCACCGGCGACGGGGTGAAGGTCGGCGTTATCGATACCGCCAGCGGCGCCACCTCCAGGGACGGGTTCACCGGGCTGCGTGCCCTGCGCGGCACCGAGCTGCCGTCGACCGTCATCGGCCGCTGCTACACCGCTGTCGGCGCGCCCACCGCCAATCTGGCGAACTGCGACACTGCGCGCGGCGACGGCCACGGCACACTAGTCGCCCAGTCGCTGATGGACATCGCTCCCGACTCCGAGCTGTACATCGCCAACCCGTACACGTGGGCCGATATTCAGAGCGCTGTGGCGTGGATGCACGGCCAGGGGGTGAAGGTCATCGTCCACTCGGTGTCCTGGTCGTTCCACGGTGCTGCCGACGGCACCACGCCGGTCACGCCGAGCCCGCTGAGCACGGCCAAGTGGGCTTCGGACAACGGCATCGTGTGGGTCAACTCGGCTGGGAACTATGCAGGCAAGGCTTGGCAGGGCGCATTCGCCGATTCCGACGACGACGGCTACCACGAGTGGTCCGGGTCGGGCGCCACCGCCGACGAGGCCCAGATGTTCGCTTTGTCCGCGACCGCTCGGGTCTTCGTCAACATGCGCTGGGACGATTCCTGGGGCGGTTCGGCCAAGGACCTCGACCTCGAGGTGCGCTACTCGGCCACCGTCGGCGGGACCCAGACCGTCGTCGGCTCCAGCGCCGACATCCAGAACGGCGGCACGTTGCACTACCCGTGGGAGGGCATGTACCTCCCGGTGTCGCAGGCTGGCTACTACTGGGTCTACGCGAAGAAGAAGGCTGCCAGCGCAACCCCTTCGTGGGTGCAGTTCATGGTCTTCAACTCGTCGAACCAGATCGACCACTACACCGCAGGCGGCAGCATCTCGAGTCCTGGCGACAGCTCCAGTGCGGGGGTGCTGGCGGTCGGCGCTGCCGACAAGGAGCGGGACGGCACATTTGCCATCAGGTCCTACAGCAGCCGCGGCCCCACGCCTGATGGCCGCACGAAGCCCGACATCGTCGGCCTTGATTGCGTGCCCGTTCGCAGAGGAGGCGGAATCGGGAGCTTCTGCGGGACGAGCCAGTCGGCGCCGTTCGTCGCGGGCCTCGCCGCGCTGGTTCTTGAGCGCCACCCCGCCTACACCCCCCAACAGACAGCCGACTACCTCAAGACCAACGCAGCAGATCAAGGCCCCGCCGGCGCCGACAGCACATGGGGCCACGGTTTGGCCTTGCTGCCCTCTGATGGCCTCACCTCGCTCGCTGACGTCTGTGCGACGACGGCGCTGACGGGCAGCGGAAGCGTCCAAGGGACCTGGGACAAGTTCTGCCTCCAGGAGGGCAACGATGACGTGTCTGCGCGCTACTACAGCTTCGCCCTGAACCAGCAGAGCAGCGTGACGATCAAGCTGTCTACCGCCTCGCAGTTCACAACCCGTCTGGAACTGCGGCGGGGCGGTGACACGAGACGCGGAGGCACCGTGGAGCAGCAGCAAATCACTGGCCGCAAAGGAACGCCTGCCAGCATGACCATGAGCCTGCCTGCCGGCGATTACACGATCTCGGCGCGACCATTCGAGGCGTTCGTCCGCGGCTCGTTCACCTTGGATGTCCAGGGCATCCCGACGCTGGTCCGGTCGGGTTCGGAGGTCAGCATCGCGGCCGGTGCCGATGTGACCGAGGGCGGCGACGCGGTGTTCACGGTGTCGGCGACTCCGCCGCCATCGGCGCCGTTTACCGTATGGGTGAAGGTGACCAAGCAGGGCCACTTCGGCGTGACGGCAGGTCTGCAAGCGGTGACGGTGTCGACGGCAGGCAGCGGTTCGCTGACGGTGCCCACCGTCGACGACAGCGCTGACGAAGCTGACGGCTCGGTGACCGCGACGGTGGATGCCAGCCCGAGATACGCCGTGTCGTCGTCGGCCGGATCGGCTTCGGTGGCCGTGTCCGATGACGAGGATTCGCTGCCGCCGCCGGTGCCGGGCGATGAGTGCGTGTCGGCGCTGACCGGCAGCGGCGAGTTTGAGACAGAGTTCACCGATTCCTGCAATTCGGTGCAACGCGGCGACAGCCACCGCGCCCGCTTCTACACCTTCACCTTGGATAAGCCGTCCACGGTGACGATCGATCTCTCGACGCCGTACGTACCACCGCACCTCTATTTGCGGAGCGGATCAGGCCAAAAGGACGGAGCTTGGCTGAGGCAGGCCACATTCCCTTACTGCTTCTCCTGTCCATGGATCAAAACAGTCCAGATCCGCAGGAGCCTGCCTGCCGGGGATTACACGATCGAAGCCACCACCAAGCGCAGCACCAGCTACTACATCAACTGGAACACCAAAAGCACGACGGGTCCGTTCGTCCTGAAGGTCGCGGGTGTGCCGACGGTGGCTCAGCCGGTGCCGGAGGTGAGCATCAGCGGCGGTGGTGTTGTGACCGAGGGCGGCAACGCGGTGTTCACCGTGTCTGCGGTGCCCAAGCCGGCTGCGGGGCTTGATGTGGAAGTGACGGTGGGCGCGGTCGGCGACTACGGCGTAGCGGTCGGTTCCCGCACGGTGACGGTGCCGGCGTCGGGCAGTGTGAAGGTGACGGTGGCGACGTCTGGTGACAGTGTGGATGAACCCGACGGTTCGGTGACTGCTTCTTTGGATGCGCCGGCTGCTGGTGCGGGTTACACCGTGTCTACTGCTGCGGGGTCTGCTTCGGTGGCCGTGTCCGATGATGATGATCCGCCGCTGCCGGTGGTGTCGGTCTCAGCGGGGGGCGGGGTGACCGAGGGCGGCGCGGCGCGGTTCACGTTGTCGACGTCGCCCAAGCCGTCGGGGATGCTGTTTGTTCAGGTGAAGGTCGCGGAATCAGGCGAATTCGGTGTGCTGAGCGGTTCGCGGTCGGTAGGGGTGCCGTCTGGAGGTTCGGTGTCGTTCACGGTGCCCACGGTCGACGACAACGTCGACGAGGCGGACGGTGCGGTGTCGGCGCTGGTGCTGGGCGGCAGCGGCTACACGGTGTCGGATACTGCGGGTTCGGCGTCGGTTGCGGTGTCCGATGATGACGATCCGCCGCTGCCGGTGGTGTCGGTGTCGGCGGGCGGCGGGGTGAGCGAGGGTTCTGCTGCTCAGTTCACGGTGACGGCTGTGCCCAAGCCGGCTGCGGCGCTTGATGTGGATGTGACGGTGGGCTCGGTCGGCGACTTCGGGGCGACGGCTGGTTCACAGACGGTGACGATTCCGCTGTCTGGCAGCGTGAAGGTGACGGTCGCGACTGTCGGTGACAGTGTCGACGAGCCTGACGGTTCGGTCACTGTGTCTTTGGATGCGCCGGCTGCTGATGCGGGTTACACGGTGTCGGATACTGCGGGTTCGGCGTCGGTTGCGGTGTCCGATGATGACGATCCGCCGCTGCCGGTGGTGGTCAAGCCCGAGCCTGAGCCCGAGGCTGACCCGGAGCTGGTGGAGGTGCCTGCGTGCACCGGCAGGCCGGTGTTGTCGGTGGCTGATGCGAGCGCGGCGCCGGGTGGGACTTTGGTGTTCAAGTTCAGTTTGAGTTGTCGTGCGTCTGGTTCGGTGGTGGCGTATTACTACCTCGTGCGTGACGGCGAAATTACCGGTTCGACTCGGTCGGTGCGGTTTGCTGCGGGGGTGACGTGGGGGTCGGCGAGTGTGCCTGTTGGCGGTTCTTCTGAGGTGTTGCTGAAAGTGGTGTGGGCGCCGGGCGCGGCGAATGTGTTCAGGGGGCCTACAGCGACTGGTGCCATCGTGGAGGCGTTGCCGGTGGTGAGTGTCAGCGCTGGGGGTGATGTCACTGAGGGAGCGGACGCGGTGTTCACGGTCTCTGCGGTGCCGGCGCCGGCGAGCCCGGTCACTGTCGCGGTGGATGTCTCCCAGAGCGGCGATTTCGCGGTGTCGTCTGCGCGGCGGACGGTGGTGCTCAGCGGCGCGTCGGCGACGCTTGCCATCGCGACTCGTGATGACGCGGTCGACGAGGCGGACGGGTCGGTGACCGTCACGCTGGTTGACGGCGCAAGCTACGACGTGGGCACGAGCAGCACCGCGACGGTGAGCGTCGCCGATGACGACGATCCGCCGCCGGTGGTGAACATCACGGCCAGCTCGGGGGGGACCGAGGGCAGCACCACGACGTTCACCTTGACGGCGTCGTCGGCGCCGGCGGCAGACCTCGACGTGAGTGTGACGGTCGCCGTGTCGGGCGATTTCGGCGTCACCGCCGGAACGCGGACGGTGACGATCTTGTCGGGCACCTCCCAGTCGACCCTGACCATCGCCACCACCGACGACGGCGACGACGAGTCCGACGGCAGCGTCACCGCGACTTTGGTGGCGGGCAGCGGCTACACAGTCGGCCCGCTGGCGTCGGAGACGGTGCAGGTTCTCGATGACGACGACCCCCCGCTGGTGATCCCCGAGATCAGCGTCACCGCCTCAGGCGACGTCACCGAGGGCGCCGACGCGGTGTTCACGGTGACCGCCACCCCCGCGGCGGCAGTGCCGGTGGCGGTGACGGTTACTGCGGCGGGCGACTACGGGGCCACGGCCGGGGCGCGCACCGTAAACGTCCCCGCGGGTGGCAGCGCGACGCTCACCATCTCGACGGTCGGCGACTCCGTGGACGAGGCTGACGGCTCGGTCACTGTCACGTTGGACGCTCCGGGCGCGGATGCGGGGTACACGGTGTCGGCGAGCGGCGGCGAGGCGTTGGTGGCGGTGTCTGATGATGATGTGGATCCGTTGACGGTGTACATGATCTTCTTTGCGAGGTCGATCGCCGAGGACGGCGCCGGCGATGACAATCAGGCGCACCTGAGAATCGCCCCGACGCGTGCTTTGCGGTCTTGGGAGACGCTCACGGTGCCGTTGAGCGTGACCGGCGGCGATGAGGGCACGCATTGGACGATGCGCGACCTCAACGATCCCGATGCGGTGTTCGCGAATGAGTTCGAGGTGAGGTTCGGGCCGGGTGATCACGGTGTTGTGTTGGAGCCGGGTGATCAGCGTGCTGAGTTGGTGTTGACGGCTGTGGATGACAGCGACTGGGACGACCACGAGATCACCGTGTCCTATGGGACCGGCACCCGGGCGCCGACGCTGAACGGCAGCACCGAGGGGGTGACGTTGGGCATCTCGTGGGGGCCCGACGGAGTTGAGCGGGCCGACGGTTCGACCACCGTCGTCATCATCGACAGCGACGAGCCGCCGCCCGAGGTCACCATCACCGCCGCCGCAGGCGGAACCGAGGGCACCGGCGCCACGTTCACGATCACCGCGTCAGCGCCGGTCGCGGCCGACCTAGACGTGGCCGTGAACATCGCCTCAGCAGGCGACTGGGGCGCCGCAACCGGAACCCGCACCGCCACGATCCCCAAAGGCGATACCCAGGTCACCCTGACGGTGGCCACAACTGACGACAGCGTCGACGAGCCCGACGGGTCAATCACCGCCACCCTCGCCGCGGGCAGCGGCTATGAGGTCGGCCAGCAAGCAACACAGACCGCACAGATCCTCGACGACGACGACCCGCCCCCCGAGCCCGCCATAGCGGCATGCACCGGCAAGCCGCGGGTCACCGTCGCCGACGCCACCGCCCGCCAAGGCGACGATCTCGAGTTCGTGATCAGCCTGAGCTGCCGCTCAACGGGCGACGTCACCGTCTACTACGCCGTCGCCCACGACCGCCGCCTCGGCAGCGTCATCACCATCACCATCAAAGGCGGCGAAACCGGCGCAACCGTCAACGTCCCCACCGCGGGCATCGACGCAGACATCGAGTTCCACATCGTGTACCTCATCGGCGCCGCCAACAACACAGCCAAAGCCACAGCCACCATCACCCCCTGACCCCGTGACAGCCGCCGAGGAGATCACCCGCGGGGATAAAGCCAGCGTTTCAGTTCCCGAAGGACCGGTATGCGTGTCGGCGGTGAGCCACCCGCAGCACCACGATCTCTCTGCGACCTTCGTCGATCCGGAACACAACTCGAAACGTGCCACGACGCGCGGCCCACAATCCCTCAAGATCGCCTCGTAGCGGCGTTGCGACTCTACGGGGCGTCTCAGCCAAAGGGCCTGAAATCAACTCGATTGCAGCTGAAGCGACAGATTCTGGAAGCTGCTCGGCGATCGCGGTGGCCGCGGAGCGAGAGACCGTTATCCGGTACCGTTCCGCATTCACAGCGACCGAAGCGCTCTGAGGGCCTCCTCGCCGCGAACAACGTCGCCCTTAAGAACCTCACGCTCGGCCTGAGCGATCCCTTCCAATGCGTCTGGGTCGGCCAGGATTGCCAGCGTTTCCTCCAGCGATTCGAGGTCTTCCGGACTCATTAGCACCGCGGCAGGCATTCCATTGCGGGTTATGACAATGCGTTCATGTTGGCCATGAACCCTCTCAACGAAATCAGAGAAGCGATCCCGCACGGTCCGCAGCGATTCAGTCGACATGGCCACTATTGTGCCACACTTTTGAGCTGGGACAACCCCCACTTCCGTTAAAAGTCGCACTCCCTTCAGATCTGCACAAATTGAAGGTAGTACTTGCAAATTGTCACGTTAGCTCTACCTCGCGGGGTGAAGCCGCCGTCGGCGAATATGCGTTAGTCGGTGATGGTGCCGTAGGCCCAGATTCCGGATGGGTTGGTGACTTCGGTGACCCAGACCAAGTACAGGCCCACATCGCTGGCGCCGATGGTCGGGGCCAGCACTGTTGCGGTGGTGTCGCCGCTGCTGATCGTCACTGTGCCTCCGTCGGCGTAGGTGAGGCCATGTGCAATGGTGTAGTACACGTCGACATCGCTGCTGTATGTGCAGTCGAGGCTGATGACGAACTCGAGGTCGTCGCCTCGCTGGGCGGTCGCTTCGGCTGCGGACACCGTCGGCTTGCCGGTGCACGCATCGCCGTCCGCTGGCACCCCACATCAGCGAGCGCACGATCAGCTTCCACTACGGCAAGCACCACGCCGCCTACGTCGAGACGGTGAACGAGCTGACGGCCGACACTGCGCACGCCGATGTCTCGCTGGAAGCGCTCGTGCGCTCATTGGGCCCCGGCGACCGTGGCAACAAGCTGTTCAACGCCGCGGCGCAGGCCTGGAACCACGACTTCTACTGGCGCTCGATGTCGCCGGGCGGCGGCGGCGAGCCAGGCGGCGACCTCGCAGCCGCACTGGCAGCGAGCTTCGGCAGCGTGGACGCCTTCCGCGACGAGTTCGCGGCCGCACCGGTGGGCAATTTCGCCTCAGGTTGGGGCTGGCTGGTGTTCGACACGGCTGCGGCCGGCGCCGGGCCCGGCGCGCTTCGCATCGTCCAGACCGATGTCGAGCACCTGGCCAACTGGGAATTCGCCTCGGCCAACTACGCAGCCGCCCTGCACGCCCACGCGTAGCCCACCGAACCCGTCAAGTGCCGGCCAGCTTGCTCGGCTGCGCGAATGCGCGGAATTGCAGCATAAATATAGTGGTAATTGCATCATTAGCGCCGTAGTAATTGTAGTATTACGACTCATGGCCGAGTATCTCCATCGGGTCATCGACGTCGAACTCGACGAGCTGTCGGCCGCGTCCGCCGTGTCGATCGAAGGCCCGCGTGCGGTCGGCAAGACCGAAACGGCACTGCGCCGTGCGGTGACGGTTCACCGACTCGACGACCCCGATCAGCTCGCTGTGCTGCGATCAGCCCCGAGACGCGTCGTCGAAGGCACACCTCCTGTGCTCATTGACGAATGGCAGCGATTCCCCGGTGCCTGGGACTTGGTGCGACGAGCCGTGGACACAAATGCGTCGGAGTCCCGATACTTGCTTACCGGCTCGGCGGCACCGGCGGAGATGCCCACCCATACCGGCGCCGGCAGGATCATCACGGTGCGGATGCGGCCGATGTCACTGGCGGAGCGCGGCATCGAGACACCGACGGTCAGCCTCGAGGCACTGCTCACCGGCGATCGGCAGGAGCTTGGGGGCAGCACCTTGATTGGGGTGGAGCAGTATGCACACGAGATCACCGCCTCAGGATTCCCCGGTATCCGTACCCAGGGACCTCGCGTCAGGCGCGGCCTCCTCGATGGCTACATCGACCGCATCATCGAGCACGACATTCACGGTTTCGGCAGGACGTTTCGCGACCGGGGCCAGCTTCGCGGCTGGATGACCGCCTATGCCGCAGCGACCTCTACCACCGCATCGTTCGAGAAGATTCGCGACGCCGCCACGCCCGGCGAGAACGACAAACCGGCACGCACCACTGTCGGCCCGTACCGGGCCGCTCTCGAGAACCTCTGGATGATCGAACCGGTCCCGGCGTGGATGCCCACTCGCAACCGCCTGCGGGCCTTGGGTTCAGCACCGGTGCACCAGATGGCCGATCCCGCGCTCGCGGCACGTCTCGTCGGCGTCGACGTCGACGGCCTGCTCGCAGCTCGCCGTTCTTGGAGCGGCGACGGGCCGTTCCTCGGAGCGCTCTTCGAATCCCTCGTCACGCTCTCGGCCCGCACCTACGCTCAAGCGGCAGGGGCCCGGGTTTCTCACTTGCGCACACAAGGCGGCCAGCATGAGGTCGACGTGATCATCGAACGCGATGATGGTGCCATCGTGGCGCTCGAAGTCAAGCTGACCTCATCGGTCGATGATCACGACATCGGGCACCTGACGTGGCTCCGCGATCGAATCGGCGCGAGGCTGCTCGATGCGGCCGTTATCACCACCGGACCGCACGCATACCGCCGACCTGACGGCATCGGCGTCATTCCCGCTGCACTCCTCGGTCCCTGAAAGGAATGGCATCCCCACACGCTCGTGCCGTGGAGCCGGGGCGAGGATTTCGGGCCCGACTACGAGTGGTCGCCCGAAGAGGCGAGCCAGACGGCGACCTCGCAGCGCCCTGTTCGTGAACGTGCTGACCGAGGAGAACCTTCGGCACGTACCACAAGAGCAGGTGCTGTTGGCCGTCAGCCGGTGATGGTGCCGTACGCCCAGACTCCCCAGGGGTTGGTGACTTCGGTGACCCAGGCGAGGTATATGCCGACCTCGTTGGTGGCGCCGGTGGTGGGCATGGTGACGGTGGTTGTGGTGTGGCCGCTGTTGATGGTCGCTGTGCCTGCGCCTTCTATGTAGAGGCTGCCGTCGTGTGTTACCGAGTAGTGGACGTCGACGTCGCTGGTGTGGGCGCAGTCGATGCTGATGACGAACTCGAGGTCGTCGCCTCGCTGGGCGGTCACGTCGGCCGCGGATACCGTCGGCTTGCCCACGCATGTCGGCGCCTGATCGGTGTCGGGCACCTGGTCGGTGTCCGCGATGTCGTCGGTGTCGGGCACGTCCTGCACCGGCGGCGGGTCGTCGTCGTCGGCGACGCTGACCGTCGCCGAAGCAGTGCCCACGTCGTAATCGGCGCCGTTGGCCACCGTCACCGACACCGACCCGTCGGCCTCGTCGACCGAGTCATCGGAGGTCGCTACGCTGAACGTCGCAGAACCGCCGGTGCCGATGCTGACCGTCCGCGAACCCGTCACCGCTCCGAAATCGCCCGACGCGGCGACCGTCACACTGACCGTGATCGGGCTCGCCGGCGGCGCCGCCGCCGTGAGCGTGAACGAAGCAGAACCGCCCTCCGTGATACCGGCGCCAGCGGTGACGCTCACCACCGGCGTCGGCGGGTCGTCGTCGTCCGCGACGGCGACCGTCGCGGTGGCGGTGCCCACGTCGTAGTCGGCGCCGTCGGCCACCGTCACCGACACCGACCCGTCAGCCTCATCGACCGAATCATCCAACGTCGCCACCGAGAAGGCCTTGCTGGTCGTGCCCGCCGCGATCGTCACCGTCCGAGAGCCCGTCACCACGCCGTAATCACCCGACGCCCCAACCGTCACGCTGACGGGCAGATCCGCAGCCGGCGCCGCATCGGCGCTCACCGTGAACGACGCGGCACCGCCCTCGGTGACACCGGCCCCGGCGGTGACGCTCACCACCGGAGCGGCCACCTGCTGCGGGTCGTCGTCGTCGAGCACCTGCACCGACTGCGACGACAACGAACCAACGGTGTAACCGCCGCTGCTGTCGCTGTTGAGCGTCAGCGTCACCGAGCCGTCGGGCTCATCGACCGAGTCATCAGAAGTCGACAGCGTCAGCGTTTTGGAAGACTGCCCCGCGGGGATTGTCACCGTATGCGCACCCGTCGGCACGCCGAAGTCGCCCGAAGCCGATACTGTCACGCTCACCGCCAGATCGGCAGTCGGCGGCGGAACCGCGCTCACCGTGAACGACACACCAGAACCCTCCGTGCCGCCAACAGAACCGGTGATATTCACCTCCGGCACACTCACCGGCTGCGGGGCCGCCAAAAACGCCTGCACCTTCGGCAGCGTCGTGACGCCGTCCTGCCAGCCATGCCTGACCGACCTCTCAAGCCACACAGCGATGTCCGCGTCGCTCATTCCCGTGCGGCCCTCGAGCCGATCCAAAATCAGATTCCAGTCACGAACACCGTTCGCATGATTCCGGCTCGTGAAATCCGCGATATGCGCATTCACCTCCGCGATCAGCGCCGCCTCGTCAAGCCGAGCATCGCTCGAATCACCGACCAGCGCATCGTCGGAGTCACTGACTGGCGCATCGTCGGAGTCACTGATCGGCGCATCGTCGGAGGCGGGCCCGATGCGCGCCACGGTTGACCGCTGGTAGTGACGGTTCCACTGAGTGCTCGGCTCGGCTGCTCGGCTCCAGAACCCGGGCGGCGTGTACTCGTCGAACACCACGTTGCCCGCCGCAGCGTCGGCTGCGACATGCACGCGAACCGTGTACACCCGATTGCGTTTGGAGCTGGTCTTGAAGTCCAAACGCTGGAACCACTGGGCGTCCTCAGCCCCGGTGTTCCAAATCAGCGACATCTTCACATCCCGCCAATGCGACTCGGAACGCAGAGTGAGGATGTGCGTTTGATCGGCCGGAAGGGTTCGATCCTTCAGCCGCACGCGAAACGAATACGTCTGACCCGGAACGAGCTCGTCAGGCAGCGCTGTATCCACTCCTCCGCCGTCGTTCATGTTTATCCAGGTCGAGCCGTTGGGGCCAGCGGAGAACTGCACGTCTTGGTCCGGGGCGTCGTCATCGGTAATGGTGATCGTCACCGGCCACTGCTCGCCGGAGGGGTCCTGGAAGAAGTGGCCCTGATGGGGATGGCCAGTAATCCTGGCCAGTATCTGGTGCCTCACCGTCCTGCCGTGGTCCGAGGTGTCAGAATCGTGGCCGGCTTGGAAGGTCACCGTCTGCCACGTTTCGAGTTCGTCCCAGCTCACGACGTTCCTCAGATGGGGACAGTAGCTCGGAGAGTCAGAGCCGAACACAGCAAAGGAAGTCAAGGACGACGCGGGGTATCGCGCGTGGTCGGCGCTGGCCACACAAGTGAGCCGGTCACGGTCAGCGTTCCCCTCGAAGAACCGCCCACCGCTGCGAGCGAGCACTTCCAACTCGTGGTATCGAGTGTCGGGCCTAGTGAACTTGTACTGATACGACTGCGCACTTCCGCCCTCGGTCAGGGTCAACGACGGGGTCGTGGTCGCGACCCAGCCGGTGTCGCCGTCCACCGGGCACGCATTGTTCGCGGCCATGCACACTCGGAACATCATGCGGCCGAGGTCGGAGTGGTCGCTGGGCCGGATCCAGAAATACAAAGACCGGCTGCCGAGGTTTTGGCTAGGCAGGGCCTTATACACGTCACGCGGCAATTGGCCCATTTCGATGATCCCCCGTTCGAACTCCTCCCGAGCGGCGTCGTCGACGATCGTGACAGAGACTGAGCCGGTTTTCGAACCGTTCGCAATGCTGATGGATGACGGCATATTCAGATCGTCGGCCGACACCGACCAGCCTGCCGACACGCCGTCTGCTGGGACATGACGGATCGGGATGCTCAGCGCCTTCCCCGTGTTGTTCGTCTTCTTCAGTTTGGCGGAGACCGTGATCGTCGTTCCCTCACTCACCAGTGCGTTGCGGCCAACGTTCAACCACAACCCCACCCGCTGAATGTCACTCTCCGATATCTGGGCCGCGGCCGGCTGAACTGCGACCGCCGCCGCCAACGCCACTGTCAATAACGCGACGAGAACGCTGTACACAGCGCGCCGTGTGGTCTTCATGCCCTCAGCCGAAGGGGGGGAATCGATTCGATGCTGCATTACTAGCCGCTCCTTGCTTGAAGCCCACGCCGACCCGGTCATCCTCACCGGCCGCGTCCCTGCCGTGCCGTACACAGATGTACGCAAAAGTCAGTATACAACACGCATAGCCCCAGCTATCAAGGTAGATCAGCCAGCAGGATGCAGAAGCACGCAGGAGCGTTAGTCGGTGATGGTGCCGTAGGCCCAGATTCCGGATGGGTTGGTGACTTCGGTGACCCAGACCAAGTACAGGCCCACATCGCTGGCGCCGATGGTCGGGGCCAGCACTGTTGCGGTGGTGTCGCCGCTGCTGATCGTCACTGAGCCTCCGTCGGCGTAGGTGAGGCCATGGGCGATGGTGTAGTACACGTCGACATCGCTGCTGTATGTGCAGTCGAGGCTGATGACGAACTCGAGGTCGTCGCCGCGTGGGGCGGTCGCGTCGGCCGCGGCCACCGTCGGCTTGCCGGTGCACGCATCGCCGTCCAATGGCACCTGGTCGGTGTCGGGCACCTCCACCGGTTGATTGGGGTCGACGGAGTTCTGATCGGGGACATCATCGGTGTCGGGCACGTTCTCCGGTGGCGGGTCGTCGTCGTCGGCGACGCTGACCGTCGCCACAGCAGTGCCCACGTCGTAATCGGCGCCGTCGACCACCGTCACCGTCACCGAACCGTTAGCCTCGTCGACCGAGTCATCAGACGTCGCCACCGAGAAGGCCTTGCTGGTCGTGCCCGCCGCGATCGTCACTGTGCGAGAGCCCGTCACGACGCCGAAATCGCCCGACGCGGCGACCGTGACGCTCACGGGCAGGTCCGCAGCCGGCGCCGCATCGGCGCTCACGGTGAACAACGCAGAACCGCCCTCAGCCACACCGGCGCCAGCGGTGACGCTCACCACCGGAGCGGCCACCTGCGGCGCGTCGTCATCGTCGAGCACCTGCACCGACTGCGACGACAGCGAACCAACCGTGTAGCCGCCGCCGCTGTTCAACGTCAGCGTCACAGAACCGTCGGGCTCGTCCACCGAGTCATCAGACGTCGACACCGTCAGCGTCGCAGAAGACTGCCCCGCCGGGATCGTCACCGTATGGGAACCCGTCAGCACACCGAAATCGCCCGAAGCCGACACCGCCACGCTCACCGCCAGATCGGCAGCCGGCGGCGGAACCGCGCTCACCGTGAACGACACATCAGCACCCTCCGTTCCGCCAACAGAACCGGTGATATTCACCTCCGGCACAACGACCGGCTGCGGTGCCGCCAGCGCGGCCTGCACCTTCGGCAGCGTCGTGACGCCGTCCTGCCAGCCATGGCGGACCGACCTCTCATGCCACACAGCAATGTCCGCGTCGCTCATACCGGTGCGGCCCTGGAGCCGATCCAAAATCAGATTCCAATCACGGACACCGTTCGCATGATTCCGGCTCGTGAAATCCGCGATATGCGCTTTCACCTCCGCAACCAGGGCCGCCTCGTCAAGCCGAGCATCATTCGAATCACCCACCGGCGCATCATTCGAATCACTGACCGGCGCATCGTCGGAGTCACTGATCGGCCCATCGTCGTCGTCAGCGACCGGCAGTCCGGCCGCGGCCAACGCCGTCTGCACCTTCGGCAGCGTCGTGATGGCGTCCTGCCAGTTACGGAAGCGCGCGGTGTTCAACCACACCTGGATGTCACTGTCGCGCATGCCTGGCCGGCCTTCGAGCCGATCCAGGATCAGATTCCAGTCGCGGACGGCAACCGTATTGCCCGAACTCGTGAAATTGGTGATGTGCCCATTGACTTCCGCTATCAGCGGAGCGTTGTCGACCGGCGCGTTGTGGGATCTATGGCGGTCCGCAACGTGGGGCTCGATGCGCGCCACGGCCCCGTAGAAGTGGTGACGGTGATTCTGACTGCCAAGATCGGCTGCTCGGCTCCAGAAACCGGGATCGGTGTATTCCTCGAACATCACGTTGCCCGCCGCAGCGTCGGCCGCGACATGCACGCGAACCGTGTAGGTCCGCTGCCATGTCGAGTCAAAGCGGAAGTCCAAACGCTGATACCACTGGGCGTCCTCGGCCCCGGTATTCCAAGTCATCGACATTCTCACATCTCTGGCATGCGAATGGGAACGCAGCTTGATGAAGTGCGTCCCATCCCGCTGGGCGCTTGAGGTTCGGTCCCGCAGCCGCACCTGAAATGAATACGTCTGGCCCGGGACGAGCACGTCAGGCAGCGCTGAATCCACTCCTCCGCCGTCGTTCATCGCAATCCAACCGCTGCCGTTGCCGTTGAACTCCACATCCTGGTCCGGGCGGTCGTCATCGATAATGTTGAGCCGCACCGGCCACCTCTCGCCGGAGGGGTCCTGGTAGTAGTGGCCCGCATATGGATGGCCAGTAATCCGGGCCAGCGTCCGGTGCCGCACCGTCACGCTGTGGTCCGAGGAGTCCGCGTCCGAGCCGGCGCGATAGGTCACCGTGCGCCATGTGTCGATCTGATCCCCGCCGTAGGACCTCGGCCGATGCGGGCACTGCGACGGTACGTCGCCGGGCAGCACAGTGAGAGTGCTCAGGGGAGGTACTGAGTGATCGGCGGTGCCCACGCAGATCAGCCGATCGCGGTCGACAGAAATTCCATTCGTAGGGATTTTCGAATGGCCGGGTGACACTTCAACCTCACGGAACGCAGTGAGCGCCGGGGTCAGCCGGTACTGGTACGACTTCGGAGGACCGCCTTCTTGCAGGGTCAGCGATGGGGTCGTGGTCTCGACCCAGCCGTCGTCGCCGCCCACCGGACAACTGTTGTCCGCCCTCTCACACACCCGGAACCGCAGGCGGCCGATGTCGGCAACGTCGCTGGGCGCGATGTCGAAGTACACACCTGGGCTACCGGGATCGTCTGGGTCAGGGTTGCGGGTGGGTGGAAGTCGATGCGGCGCCGGATGCCACCCTCTCGGCAGGTGCCCGAGCACGATCGCGGCCCGCTCGAACTCTTCCGCGATGTTGTCGTCGACAACCTGAACGGTGACCGAGGCGGTCGTCGCACCGGCGGGAATGGTGATGGACGCCGGAAACATCAGATCGGCAGCCGACGCCGAACGGCCCGCCGCTACGCCTCCCGCTGGGCTGAACTGGATCGGAACGATCAGCGCGGTCCCCGTGTGCTAGCTGTGGTTACCGCCTCTGGTGCGCTCGGCCGTGACGGTGAACGAGCTGCCCTCGCTCACCAATCTGTTGGAGCCGCCGCTCATGTACAACCCCACCCGCTGGGGGGAAGTGTCATGTGCCGCGGCCGGCTGCACCGCGACCACCGCCGCGGCCGCTGTCAGCAGCGCGAGGAGGGCACCGAACACCGCCCGACGGCTCCGAGGGAAGGGGAGGGCATTAACCCGATTCTGCATTTCACACCACTCTTTGTTACAAGGCCATGCCGACCCACTGTCAGCGTATTTTGGCCTGTGCCTGAACCGTACTGGTCATGCACGGAGCCCAGCCAATGCGCGCCGTCGGATCGCAGGACGCAATCTCGGGCCTCGCTCAGGCCGGCGTTTCCCATCGCACGTCGGGGAAGCGCGAAAAGTCGTGGTCATAACCAGGCCTCGAGCCAGAACCGGAACTAGAAGTGGTACGGGAACTGGGAGAAATCCGCGTCGCGTTTCTCGAGGAACGAGTCGCGGCCTTCGGCGGCCTCGTCGGTGCCGTAGGCCAGCCGGGTGGCCTCTCCGGCGAACACCTGCTGGCCCACCAGGCCGTCGTCGATCAGGTTGAAGGCGAACTTCAACATGCGCTGGGCGGTGGGGCTCTTGGCGTTCACCGCTGCGGCCCACTCCAGGGCGGTCTGCTCCAACTCGGCATGGGGCACCACCGCGTTGACCATGCCCATCTCGTAGGCCTCGGCCGCGGTGTAGGCCTTCCCCACGAAGAACACCTCCCGGGCCCGCTTCTGGCCTACCTGGCGGGCCAGGTAGGCCGAGCCGAAGCCGCCGTCGAAGCTGGCCACATCGGCGTCAGTCTGCTTGAAGCGGGCGTGCTCGGCCGATGCCAGCGTCATGTCACTAATCACATGAAGGCTGTGGCCTCCGCCCGCCGCCCAGCCCGGCACCACCGCGATCACCACCTTGGGCATGAAGCGGATGAGCCGCTGAACCTCCAATATGTGCAGGCGACCGGTGCGGGCGCCGTCCACCGTGTCGGCGGTGTCGCCGCTGGCGTACTGGTAGCCGTCGGCGCCTCGGATGCGCTGGTCGCCGCCCGAGCTGAATGCCCAGCCGCCGTCGGTCGGCGACGGTCCGTTGCCGGTGAGCAGCACGGTGCCCACGTCAGGGGTCATGCGGGCGTGGTCCAGGGTGCGATACAGCTCGTCCACCGTGTGGGGCCTAAAGGCGTTGCGCACCTCGGGCCGGTCGAAGGCGATCCGCACCGTGGCCTGATCGACGGCGCGGTGATAGGTCACATCGGACAGGTCGAACCCCTCTACCGGCTTCCACCTCTCGGCGTCGAACAGCTCCGAGACCATGCGACAAGACTACGGGCGGGGCACAGATGACAGGTACTCGAAACCAGCGGGCGAGTCGTCCCGCCAGTCTTGATAGGTGTCCTTGGCCTTGGCGGTGGCCTTCTTGCGGACCGTCTTGGTCACCTTCTTTTTGGCCTTATCTGCCGTCTGGGTGATGGTGTAGTACTGCATCTCCTTGAACGCCCGGCGGCGGCCCATCTCCACCAGGGCCCGGGCCGCACTCAGGGTTTTGCCCGTACCCAGGGGCATTGCCACCCTCGCGCCGAACATCAACGCCGACTTCCAGTCCCCCTGGCTCAGCGCATACAGCGCCCGGGTGGTGTCCACGATCTCGCCCACCACCGGCAGCACCCCGGCGGCCTCCATGGCCCAGAAACCCACGTCGTCCCAGCCGAACCCTTCTTTGCGGTGGTAGGCCCCGTGAGCGATCACCGCAGCGGCCGCCTGCCGAACCTCCGGGGGCAGGCTCGCATCGGCGGCGATGGCCTCGAAGTCGGCCCTGGACAAGAACCGGTCGGCCTTGGTCGGATCGCCCTGCGCCGCGGTGTCGATGGCGGCCAGGTAGGGCAGCAGGGTGGTGTAGGCCGACATCTTGGCCTCGAAGGCGTCAAGGTCGTCGAGGCTGATGCGCCCGTCGCCGCCGCTGGCGTGGAACCCCTCGACGGGGCTGGCAAGGTAGTCGCGGTTGTTCTTGGCGGTGTCCAGCATGGTGAGCAGGCTGGCGTTGGTGAGCAAGATCCGGGCTGCCTCTCCCAGCTCGTCAGTCCGGGTGACGAAACTCTCCAGGTCGCGCCGAGACACGATGTGGTCGCCACCCCACGCCTTGGGAGAGTCCCGCAGAACCTCGATGGCCCACAGGGCCAGGTTCAGCCCCTCGGGGCCGAGCAGGATCATCTGGGCCCGCTGGGAGATGTCCCCAGAGTCGACCCGAAGCTGCTGGGCGATCCCGCCCAGCGACAGCTCCACCGGATACTGCCCGCCCCCCAGCCAATACTCAACCTCGGCCGCCACCGCGGCCCACCGCTGGCGCCGCAGGTCGATCTCGTCGGCCGCGGCCAGGTAGTCGATGGCCAGGTCAAAGGCCGCCTCGGCATCCATTCCCACAGTGGGCATACATGGAATATAGGGAAAATATTTGAAACTGGCTATAGGTAATTGGTCAAGCGGTTTTGCCGGGGCCAGATCCGCCGTTTCTCGAGAAGGCTCGTGGCGGGCGGCGCAGCAAGTTCACGGCCATAGCCGACGCCCGCGTGGGCCACGGCACCCACTCGCCCTGCTGGTCAACCGGGATGCCGTCTCGGGCCGCGATCCGCCACCCGGTATAGGCCACGATCACCGCGTGGGCCCCAACCAGCACCAGAAAGAAGGTCCACGGAGCGGTCAAAGACATGACCACCCCGCCGGCCACCGGTCCGATTATCGACCCCACCCCGGCCGTTCTCACCAACGCGGCGCTGGCGCCGTTCAACTGCGACGAAGGCACCCAGTCGCCAGTAAGGGCAATGGCCAGCGAATAGAGCGGGAAAGTGGTACCGCCGAAGCAGAAAACGAGCACCAGAGACAACGCTGATCCCGGCTCGACCAACGGCAGGATCCCGGCGATGGCCGCAGCCGCGGCGGCGGCAGCGAAGATCACTGCTCGACGCGACACCCGGTCGGAGAGCGACCCTATAGGCCACTGGAAGGCGATGGCCCCGGCGGTGGCCGCTACCAGGAACAGCGCGATCCGGCTCGTGGGCAGTCCCTCGTAAGCGGCGTACACCGCGCCCACCCCCAGCAGTGCGCCGTGGCTGATGCCGGCGCAGAAGGCGGTGACCACCCCGGTGGGGGCCAGGGAGATGAGCTGGCGCAGCGACAGCGGCTCGGGCACGGTCAGCGGGGGAGCACTGGTAGCCGACAGCGTGATGGGAACCAGCGCGGCGGAGATGAGCACCGAGGAGATCACGAACAGCTCGAAGCCTTCGGGGTCGCCTCCGTTCAGCAGCAGCTGGCCCAGGGTGAGCCCGCCCATCGACGACACCATGTACATGGACAGCAGTCGTCCCCGGGTGGCGTTGGTGGCCATGTCGTTGAGCCATGACTCCACCACCACCAAGACGCCGGCGATGCACACGCCGAATACCAACCGCAAAAGGGCCCACGCAGTGGGGTTGATCCATAACAGGTGGAGGATGGACACGCCGGAGGCCATCGAGGCCAACGCGGCAAACACCCGGATATGGCCCACCGCGGCCAGAAAATGCTCGGCCAGGCGGGTCCCGATCAAGAATCCGAAGAAGAAGCTGGCCATGACGATGCCGCTGACGGCCAGGCCGAATCCCTCCGA
This sequence comes from Acidimicrobiales bacterium, assembly GCA_965208505.1. Lineage (GTDB taxonomy): Bacteria > Actinomycetota > Acidimicrobiia > Acidimicrobiales > Bin134 > Poriferisocius. The sequence goes on along the minus strand of OZ242339.1, from coordinate 2,437,326 downwards.
CTCGGTTCGCACGCCGAGCAGCACTCCCTGGAGGCCGCCGCCCACCTGAATGAACAGCATTCCCACCAGCAGCGCGCGGGCCGCACCGAGGCCGCGCCCCGTGGGCCCAGCCTCGATTAGGGGACCGCCTACGACTCCGCCGTCGTCCTTCTCAAGCCACCCGACGGCGTTCTCGGCCACTGTCGATCAGCCTACCGACGCACCCCAAATTTCCAACCGGAATATGCGGTGGATTTCATCTGATGTCAGCTAGCTCTAACAGGAACGCTATAGATGCTAACTTGCCGGTCGGACGGCCTCATGGAACGAGGACGAACAGAGAGGGCAGGGGAACGTGAATCGACGTCAGAGCAGTTCGACAACGACGCGCACGCCCTTGGACAGAGCGAAGGTGATTGCCACCGCTGCCCGCATCGCCGACTCCGAGGGGCTCGACCGGTTGACCCTTACCCGGGTTGCCGACGAGCTCGGCGTGCGCCAACCGGCCCTGTATCGCCACGTCGACGGCTACGACGACCTGCTCCGCAGCCTCAGCCTGCGGGGTCGGGAGATCCTGGCCCAGAGGCTGGCCGACGCCGCGGTCGGCCTTTCGGGTGATGACTCGGTGGCCGCGGTGGGCCACGCCTGGCGGCAGACGGTGCGCGACCATCCCGGCATCTATGCGGCCACCGATCGCTGCCCGTGTGCCGGAGACTCCGAGCTTGAGGTTGCGGTGGAGTGGGTGCTGGCCGTTCTGGGCCAAACCCTGCGGGGCTACGACCTCAGCGAGGAAGACCGGGTACACACGGCCCGCGCCCTGCGCAGCGCATTCCACGGGTTCAGCCATCTCGAGTCGGGCGACGGCCACCCCCTGCCTCATGATCCCGAGGACACCTTTGAGCACCTAGTTCAACTGCTGTGCGCAGGCATCCATCGGCTCTCCCGTAATCCTCCGATGAGCACAAAGGGCCTCAAGTGACCCGACTCGGGTTCCTCCTGGACAGCGAGAGCTGCATCGGCTGCCATGCCTGCACCGTGGCGTGCAAAGCCGAGCACGATGTGCCTTTGGGGGTCAACCGAACCTGGGTCAAGTACATCGAGACCGGCACGTTTCCCGATGTCAACCGGCATTTCTCGGTGATGCGGTGCAACCACTGCGACGACGCCCCGTGCATATCCATTTGCCCCACCAACGCATTGTTTCGGGCGGACAACGGGGTGGTGGACTTCGACGACGGCAACTGCATCGGCTGCAAAGGGTGCATGAACGCCTGCCCCTACGACGCCATCTACATCAACCCGGTCACCAACACAGCCAACAAGTGCAATTTCTGCAATCACCGCATTGAGCAGGGCCTTGAACCGAGCTGCGTGGTGGTGTGTCCCACCCATGCCATCAAGGTGGCCGACCTCGACAACCCAGGCGACGACATCACAAAGATGATCGCGGCCACTGAAACCATGGTGCGGGCGCCCCAGAAGAAGACGCAGCCCAAAGTGCATTATCGGGGCGCGGAGGCCGCGGCGCTTGATCCGCTGCGCACCGCTATCGCCGAAGACGGGATGATCTGGGCCGACACCACGGCCCAGCATCCCACCGTGGAACCTGACAGCAACGGGGTCGTGGGCCGTACCGCCTACACCACGGCCCACGAAATGACTTGGAAGGCGAAGGTGTCAAGTTACCTCGTTACCAAGGCGGTGGCTGCGGGATTCATGGCGATGGCCGCATTGCTGGTGATGCTCGGACACGGCAGCGAACAGGCTGTGGTGGGGGTGGTGCCACCGGTGGTGGCGGGGGTGTTCTTGGCCGCCACCGGCGTGTTGCTGGTGGGGGATCTGCGCCAGCCGGCTCGGTTCTACTACCTCATCACTCGGGCCAACCCCCGGTCTTGGCTGGTCAAAGGCGCCGTGGTTCTCGGGGCTTTCGCCGCGGTGTGCGCGGCGTGGTTCGTGGCTGGTGTGGTCGAGTCGGGGGCGGCGCTCAAGGTGCTGGCCGGGCCGGCTGCCCTGCTGGCCGCGGCCACTGCGGGCTACACCGCTTTCTTGTTCGCCCAGTGCAAAGGACGCAGCCTGTGGCTCACACCCTTGCTGGGGCCCACGCTTTTGGCCCAGGCGGTGGTCGCGGGCGGGGCCGGTTACGCGGTCATGGAGCTCGCCGTGGACGGACCCGACCCCCAAGCGGTGCGGTGGGCGCTGCTGGGCGGGGTGTTGGCCACTTCTGGGCTCGTGGCGGCCGAGCTGTTGTCGCGGGGAACAGCCGACGTCGAGGCGGCGGTAGCGGCCATGACCCGGGGTCGGTACGCCCGGCGGTTCTGGGTCGGCGGGGTGGCGCTTGGACTGGTAATTCCTGCGGTGCTGGTAATCGTCGGGCTCGTCGCCGATGCCGGATCGTGGCCCGCGGCGGTGGCCGGGATCGCGGCGGTGGCCGGCATGTGGTTCTACGAGGACAGCTTCGTGCGGGCGGGACAGTCCGTCCCGCTGTCGTAGCGGTGGTGACTGCACGGTGATCGCTCCATGACCGAGCTTCACAGCTACCCTCCGCACGAGACGTGGCATGACAACGTGTCGCTGGACGCCAAAGCCTGGCCCCGCCGGGTGGAGCGCCGTCACACTCTGGTGCCCACCACCTGCTTCAACTGCGAGGCCGCCTGCGGGCTGGTGTGCCATGTGGACCACGCCACCGGGCGCATCGACCGCATCGAGGGCAACCCCTTGCATCCGGCCAGCCGGGGTCGCAATTGCGCCAAGGGGCCGGCCATGCTCAACCAGATCGACGACCACGAGCGCATCTTGCATCCGCTGCGGCGGGTCGGAGAGCGGGGCTTTGGGCAATGGGAGCGGGTGGGTTGGGACGAAGCCCTCGACGACATCGGCAGCCGCATCCGCGCTGCCATTGCCGAGGGCCGTCCCAACGAGGTCATGTACCACGTGGGCCGTCCCGGCGAGGACGGCTTTGCCGAGCGGGTGCTCCAGTGCTGGGGGATCGACGGCCACAACAGCCACACCAACGTGTGCAGCTCCAATGCCCGCATCGGCTACCAGAGCTGGATGGGTCACGACCGCCCGTCGGCAGATTTCGCCAACGCCGAGGTGATCTTCCTCATCTCGTCGCACCTGGAGGCCGGCCACTACTTCAACCCCCACGCCCAGCGGATCATCGAGGCCCAAGGCCAGGGGGCGACCGTGATCTGCGTCGACCCCCGTCTGTCCAACACCGGCTCCAAGGCCGACTACTGGCTGCCGGCCTGGCCCGGCACCGAGCCCTTCTTGTTGCTGGCCATCGCCCGGCTACTGGTGCTCAACGGAACTTGGGAGCGCGACTTCGTGCGGCGCTGGACCAACTGGGAGGTTTATCTGCGCGAGAGCCACCCTCACCGGCCGGTGGAATTCGAGTCGGTGGGCCCCGCGCTGCTCGATGACTATGCCGCCTACACCCCTGAGGAGGCCGAACGGGTGTGCGGCGTGCCCGCCGCTCAGATCATCGAGATTGCCGAGATCATCGGCGCTCACCCCACCAAGTTGGCCTCCCACAACTGGCGGGCCGCCGCCGCCGGCAACCTGGGGGGCTGGCAGACGGCCCGGTGCCTTTTCTTCCTCAACGTGCTCACCGGCTCGGTGGGCACCGAGGGGGGAACCACCGGCAACGGCTGGAACAAGTACAAGGCGCCCCATCCGCCGGGTGCCCCACCTTTCGATCAGTGGAACGAGCTGAGCTGGCCCCGGGAGTATCCGCTGGCCCACCACGAGATGTCGATCCTGCTGCCCCATTTCCTGGCCGAGGGTCGAGGCCGCCTCGATGTGTACTTCAGCAGGGTCTACAACCCGGTGTGGACCAATCCCGACGGCTTCAGCTGGTTGGAGGCGCTCAAAGACCCCGAAAAGGTGGCCTGCCATGTGGCGCTCACGCCCACCTGGTCGGAGACGGCCACGTTCGCCGACTACGTCCTGCCCATGGGAGTGGGCGCCGAGCGCCACGACGTGGCCAGCTTCGAGACTCACGCCGGGCGCTGGATCGGATTCCGACAGCCGGTGCTGCGCCGTTTCGCCGAGATTCGCGGCGCCGAGGTGGACAACGGGTCGCGCACCCACGAGTTCAATCCCGGCGAGGTGTGGGAGGAGAACGAGTTTTGGATCGATCTGTCCTGGCGCATCGACCCCGACGGCTCCATGGGCATCCGCCGCTGGTTCGAGAGCATTGAGCGGCCCGGAACGCCGATGAGCGTGGATGAGTATTACGGGTCGATGTTCGCGGCGGTTCCCGGCTTGGCCGACGACGCTGAGTCGGCAGGTCAGACCCCGTTGGAGTTCATGCGCGACCGGGGCGCTTATGCCCTCGATGGAGATATGTACCTGCCGTATGAGCGGGCGGTGGATCCTGACGAGCTGAAAGGCTGCCACCTCGATGAAGCGGGCGTTTACCGCCGCTCCGGCACTCCCGGCACCTGGTCGGGCTCGGCTGAAGACCTGGCTGGCTTGGAGCTGGCTGGCCTGGGGGACGGCTCCCCGGCGGTGCAGGTGGACGGCACCCCTAAGGAGGGCTTCCCCACCCCGTCGCGCAAGCTGGAGCTGTATTCGGAGACGCTGGCCGACTGGGGGTGGCCCGAATACGCCACGCCGACGTGGATTCCGTCGCACGTACACTGGGAGGACCTCGACCTTGCCGGCAACGAGCGCATCCTGCTGCCCACGTTCCGCATCCCGACTTTGATCCACACCCGGTCGGCCAACAGCAAATGGCTATCAGAGCTCAGCCATCGCCACCCCCTGTGGATCCACCCCTCCGACGCCGAGGCTCTGGGCATCGAGATGAACGGCCTGGTGAGGATCACCACCCGGATCGGCCATTTCGTGATCGGAGCGTGGCGCACCGAGGGCATCCGCCCCGGCGTGGTGGCGGCGTCGCATCATATGGGCCGCTGGCGCCTTGATTCCGGCAGCGGCGGTTCGTGGACCGGTGGCGACGCCGACATCACTAACGACGGCACGTTGTGGCGGCTCAGCCGTCGAGGCCGCCCAGAACGCCATGCCAGCGCCGATGGCGACACCGAGCGGATCTGGTGGAGCGATACCGGCGTTCACCAGAACCTGACGTTCAGCGTGCAGCCTGATCCGGTATCGGGCATGCAGTGCTGGCACCAGCGGGTGAGGGTGACGCCCGCTCAGCCCGGCGACTCCCCGGGCGACGTGGTGGTGGACACCGCCGAGGCCCGCAAGGCCTACCAAGAGTGGCTGGCCAAGACCCGCCCGGCGCCCGGACCCGGCGGCCTGCGTCGTCCGCTCTGGTATTCCCGCCCGCTCAAACCCAACCCTGCTGCCTATGCGCTCTGATCTTTCTCTTGTACCTGGATTCTCACTCAACGGAGGATGAACCTATGGCCCGCATGACCCCCAGCGAGGCGTTCGTGGAGACGATGGTCGCCCACGGCGTCGACACCATTTTCGGCATCATGGGCAGCGCCTTCATGGATGCCATGGACATATTCGAACCGGCCGGCATCGAGTTGGTGCCGGTGGTGCATGAGCAGGGCGCGGCCCACATGGCCGACGGCTACAGCCGGGTGAGCGGCCGCCACGGGGTGGTGATCGGCCAGAACGGGCCGGGCATCTCCAACTGCGTGACCGCCATTGCGGCCGCGTTCTGGGCCCACAGCCCGGTGGTGGTCGTCACCCCCGAGACCGGGACCATGGGCATCGGCTTGGGCGGTTTCCAAGAGGCCAACCAGCTCCCGATGTTCGAGGAGTTCACCAAGTACCAGGGCCATGTCAACAACGAGCACCGCATGGCCGAGCTGACCGGCCGATGCTTCGACCGGGCTCTCTCCGAGATGGGGCCGACGCAGCTCAACATTCCCCGCGACCGCTTCTACGGCGACATCGACGTGGAAATCCCCGCGCCGCAGCGCCTGGATCGGGGCCCGGGCGGCGAGCGCACCCTGAACGAGGCCGCCGAGCTTCTGGCCGGGGCCTCTTTCCCGGTGATGATCTCCGGCGGCGGGGTGGTGATGGGCGACGCCATGGCCGAGACGGTGGCGTTGGCCGAGCGGCTCGGCTGCCCGGTGGTCAACAGCTACCTTCACAACGACTCCTTCCCGGCGTCGCATCCCCAGTGGTGTGGGCCGCTTGGCTACCAGGGCTCCAAGGTCGCCATGCGCCTGATCTCGCGGGCCGACGTGGTGCTGGCGCTGGGCACCCGGCTCGGTCCGTTCGGCACGCTGCCCCAGCACGGCATGGACTACTGGCCCGGCGAGGCCAAGATCATCCAGGTGGACGCCGACAACAAGATGCTCGGGTTGGTCAAGCGCATCGACGTGGGCATCTGCGGCGACGCCGGCGCGGCCGCCACTGCGCTCCTTCAGCGCTTGGAGGGCCGGGAGCTGGCCTGCGATGCCACCCAGGCCCAGCGGGCGGCTGAGATCGCGGACGACAAGGCCGACTGGGAGGCCGAGCTAGACGACTGGATCCACGAGACTGATGACTTCAGCGTGGACATGATCAAACAGGCCGCTGAAGAGCACTACAACTGGATGCACCCGCGCCAGGTGCTGCGCGAGCTGGAGAACGCCATGCCCGAGCGGGTGATGGTGTCTACCGACATCGGCAACATCAACTCGGTGGCCAACAGCTATCTGCGCTTCGAGGAGCCCCGGTCGTTCTTCGCCGCCATGAGCTGGGGCAACTGCGGATACGCGCTGCCCACTGTCATCGGGGCCAAGAAGGCCGCGCCGGATCGGCCCGCGGTGGCCTACGCCGGCGACGGGGCGTGGGCCATGAGCATGGTGGAGACCATGACCGCGGTTCGCCACAACATCCCGGTGACCGCGGTGGTGTTCCACAATCGCCAGTGGGGCGCGGAGAAGAAGAACCAGGTCGACTTCTACGGTCGCCGGTTCGTGGCCGGCGAGCTCGACGGCGGCGAGGACTGGTCGGAGGTGGCCCGGTCCATGGGCGCTGACGGCGTGCGGGTGAACGAGCTCGAGGAGGTGGGCCCGGCGCTGGCCAGGGCGATCGACGCCCAGATGAACGGGGGCCGCACCACCGTCATCGAGGCCATGTGTACCATGGAGCTCGGCGACCCCTTCCGCAAAGACGCCCTGAGCCGCCCCGTCCGCCACCTGGACAAATACGAGGACTACGTCTGAAAGGCAGGGTAGAAGGCCCCGCATCGATGCGGTAGGGACTACAGATAGAACTCAGCAGATGACCAGAAGGCACTACCGGCACGGTGGACGGCGACGGCACCGCGTTGTTCCCTCCCGACCGTGGGCGCGCAAGCCACAAGCAGTCGCAAGTTAGGGGTTTATATCGAATGGTGCCCAGGTGGTGTTAGGGCCGGGGTTAGGGCATCAGCACGACGCGGTAGGTGGTGAGGATCTGCTCGATGTAGAGGCGGGCTGCTCCGGTGTTGAGGGTTCGGTCTTGGGGCGGGAGGGTCAGGCTCTTCCGGTCCTCTTGGAAACATCCGTCGGGGCAGCGGTCGCCGAAGAAGACGTAGGCGAAGCCATCGGGTTCTCGGTTCGAGCGCCATGTCAGACCATAGGCCCACGGCGCCCAGCTTCGGATTGCGGAGGCCCATCGTTGGGTTGATGAGAATTGGGAAGGCGGTGCCGTAGCCAGCCATGTGTCTTGGCCGATGGCAGCGAGGTCTTTGCCGGATCGGAGGGTTACCAGGGGTAGATCGCAAGTTGCCTCAAGTCTGGCAATGCGTAGGCCAGCCAGCCGTGATTCGTGGAGGATGCGGGCACCGTGGTCGTCCGCGGGGAGGTCGCGGAGCAGTGTCTCGCTGATGGCGGTGGCGTCGCTGTCGGCGGCATACAAGTACGCATACTCGTCGCCCGGCGTCGAGTCGAACCGACCGCCGGCAAAAGAACTGCTCGCCACCGTCGGGTTGAATTCGGCAGAACCGAACAAGGAGTTGTGAATTCGCGTGAGGGTTGTGCCCTCCCGCAGCACAAGGCGGTGCGGAGCTCCCCGATACCTAGGGGGCGGCTGCTGTTCGGGCGACAATCCCTGACTATCCGACTGGCTCTACGGCTGCTTCAGCCACAGCTCGCAGGTCTTCAGATCGGTCGGTGCCGACGAGCTCCAGAGGGGCGGTGTCGATACGGGCGTTTCTTGAGATCCACCACGAGGCCACACCCCACGGGTCGCCAGCCGCGCCCAGCAGTTCGTTGACGGCGCGGACTTCGGAGAATACATCTCGCCGCAGCGGATCGAATTGAAAAGCTGGGTACAGGTAGCCGCGGCCCGACGGCAATCCCAAAAGCCACGAGCGCTCGCGGTGCTGTCGCACCCGCTCCCGGTTCGTCGCCTTCGCCCCCAATGCCACCGCGGTATCTTTCGGCTCGAGCATCGGCACCTGCCAGATTGCTGCCATTGCTTCGCCGCGGAGCTTGACTTGGACCATCGCCAGGTGTTCGGCCTCATCGAGCACATTGCGCGGCTTCCCGCCGACCTGGCGGGATATTTCGTCTTGGAATGCCAGCAGTGCCAGCCAACTGCGCAGATGGTGCTCGCGGCCCTCAAAGGCGGAATGCTGGGCAGCCACGGTAGCGGCGACATCCAGCCAACCGTCTGGTTCCGGGACGCAGTCGATGATCAAGCGGGCCATCACATAATGGGCGTCGTATTGATGCTCTGGGGAACCGACGTAGTTGCGAATCAGCTCCCCGATCTCCTCAAGACCGGCATCACCGGACACAGCGGAGGCAGCCCTCCCGCCCGATGCTTCATCCACCACGGCAATCCTCCTGACAGTTACGCATTGACTATACAACCGTCAGCACCGTCAGACTCCTCGTTTAGCAGCCAATGCCTCACGACTCACCACCCCAATCCACCTAAAATGCCATCCGCAACCATTTCACGCGGCTAAACGCGCCCGCCCACGTAGCTCAGTCAGGACAGAGCAGGGACCTCCTAAGTCCAAGGTCGCAGGTTCGAATCCTGCCGTGGGCGCTTGTGGCTGATTCAAAATCGAATTTTGAATCAGCCACCTTTGGCTAGGCTTGAGGTCATGATGATCGACCGGGACCAGGCCACGAGACTGGAGCAAGCGGCGCGGAATGCGCCAGCGATCACACTCACGGGTCCACGTCAGAGCGGGAAGACCACTCTCTGCCGGTCGGTGTTTCCCGACCATCCCTACGTCAGCCTGGAGGCGACCGATGTTCGTTCGTTTGCGACTGATGATCCCAGGGCATTCTTGGCCCAGTACCCAAGAGGGGCGATCATCGACGAAGTACAGAGGGCACCCGACCTACCTTCGTATCTCCAAGGTCTCATCGACGCCGATCCGGCACCTGGGCGCTGGATTCTCACCGGCTCGCAGCATTTCTCTCTGCTTGAGTCGGTCAATCAGTCGCTGGCTGGCCGTACTTCCGTTCATCACCTACTGCCTCTCAGCCGTGGCGAGGCAATCCGCTTTTCCCGCTACCCCCAGGGCTTGGAGGAGGTGCTCATCACCGGGGGCTATCCCCGCATCTACGACCGTGGCCTCGATCCAACCGACTGGATCGGCTCGTACATCGCCACCTATCTCGAGCGCGACGTGCGAACGCTGCGGAACGTGGGAGACCTCTCAGCGTTTGCACGGTTCGTCCAGCTTTGTGCCGGTCGCACCGCGCAGCTTGTCAATCTGTCGTCGCTGGCCGATGACTGCGGGGTGTCCCAGCCGACGGCAAAGGCCTGGCTCAGCATCTTGGAATCCAGCTTCGTGGTGTACTTGCTCCCACCGTTTCACGCGAACCTCCGGAAGCGGCTGGTGAAAATGCCCAAACTGCATTTCTACGACACTGGTCTCGTCTGCCACCTACTGGGCATCCGTTCCCCCGAGCAACTCCTCTCGCACCCGCTCAGGGGTCCGATATTCGAGACGTGGGTCGTTTCAGAGATTGCCAAGCAGCGTACGCATCAAGGTCTGACCCGGGGCCTGTCGTTCTATCGCGATCGCAGCGGGACCGAAGTCGACCTGGTCGTCGAGCATCCAGAGCGAGTGACCCTGATAGAGGCAAAATCCGCTGCCACCCCGTCGACCAGCTTTCTCAAGACCGCCCGACGGGTTGCAACCCACCTTCAAGACCAGCACTCGTGCGATCTGATTGCGGTGTACGGAGGTGACCAGATCCAGAAGCGAAGCGAGGAGAGTCTGGTTCCCTGGGCGCAATTGCACGCAGCAGATTTTTAAATCCTGCCGGGAGGGCTCTTTTGTGATCTTGCAATACATCCGTAGGTGCATGAACTTGGTCGGAGCCACTACGCACTACAGGCAGTTGGTGACTCATAATTTGAGGTATAATGACTCATTAATGAGTCATCAAGGGAGGCCAGGATGGACCAGCTCACCGTTCGGGGATTCGGCGATGAGTTGGGGGCGGCAATGCGCCGACTCGCCGCTCGCGAGAAGATCTCGCTCAATCAAGCTGCGCTGAAGCTGCTTCGGCGCGGCGCGGGGCTGAGTGAGGATGTTGAGCGGCCTTGGGCGGTGGGGGCATCCCTCGACCATCTGATCGGCAGTTGGACCGCGCAGGAGGCCGACGAGTTTGAAGCCGCCCTCAAGGATCTCGAGACCGTTGACGAGGACGCTTGGGCGTGAGGGCACTATTGGACACCAACGCATACTCCCTGCTCATGCGGGGACACGAGCAGGCCGCTGGGATTGTGAGGGCCGCTGAGGAGTTGCTGTTTTCCGCCGTAGTCGTCGGTGAGCTCCTCTACGGCTTCCGCCGCGGGTCGCGCTTCGAGCAAAACGCCGCCGATCTTCGCTCCGTGCTCAACAACCCGCATTCGACTTTTGTGGAGGTGACCTCGGTAACTGCCGACCGCTACTCCCGAATAGCAACAACCCTTCGAGCCAAGGGCCGCCCCCTACCCACAAATGACGTCTGGGTAGCCGCCCATGCCATGGAAACCGGCGCCGACCTCGTATCGGGCGACAGCCACTTCGAGCACGTCGACGGAATCGTCTGGATTCCGCTGTTGACAGCGTGAAAGACCATCCCTAGTAACCAAAACCGACGGCGATCAGAGCTCTCCCGATGCGAGCATGTCGGCGGGGATCTTCATGTCGAGGGCACCGAGGTAGCCGCCGCCGTCGCCGATGGCGTAGTGGACGTCGTAGCCCAGCAGCTCTTGCGCCCGGCGGGGGAGGGTGCGGGCGATGTCGGGGGGTGTGGCCAGGCAGTTGTTCTCCTCAGAGCGCAGCCAGCCCAGCATGTAGCTGAGGTGGAAGGCGGGCCGGTGCTGGTCTTCGGTGGAGTTAGTGCCGGCCCCGTGGATGGTCGATCCCAGGTAGATCACCCGGGATCCGGCGGGCATCTCGGCGTCGGCGAACTCGTGGGGCTCGGGCTGGCGGTCCATCTCCCAGCGGTGGCTGCCGGGCACCACCCGGGTGGCGCCGATTTCCTTGGTGAAATCGCACAGCGCCGTCACCGACGACAGCTCCATCTCCGGGCTGGGCTGGGGCATGTGAACCCACACATCCTCGTCGCGATGGGGGAACTGGGCTTGGGCCCCCGGCCCCACCATCAGCATGTGGGCCACGTTCACCTGGATGTCGGCGCAGTTGGGCCCCAGCACCGCGTCGGCGACGTCGAGCATCAGCGGGTGCAACAGCACCTCGGCCACGAAGGTGGGCGATTTGGAGGCCAGCCCGGTGACGTGGCGGGTGTGTTCGCCGAAAAAAGCAGCGATCGCCGGGCTGATGTGGGTCCGGTTGGAGTCGGGCTTTTCCGCATAGGGCATCAGCTCGGCGAGGATCTGGCTGATCACCTCATCGCTGAAGCACTGCTCCACGATCACCGCCCCGTCGGCGTCGAGCACCTCCAGCACGTGCTCGAGCGGCTCGTCGTTCTTCAGGTGGACCAGTTCGGCTTGTGCTGCCATGCCCCACTGTATTCCGAGATTGTGCGTCTCGGTCGTGCTCGCTCAGGCCTTCTGGAGAAGCCAGAGGCCGGCCACGCTGTAGAACACCATGACCAGGAGCATGGGGCGCTGGGCCCAGGTGGCCTCGCTGGCGTCGCTGGTCTCCACGGCGCGGTCGTGGGCCACCAGCACCGCGGCGATGTGGCCGATGACGATGGCCAAGAACTGCACCCAGGCGATGGCGTCGGTGGAGACCAGGAAGAAGTTCACCGCCCAGTCGGCGGTTCCGAACCAGTTGGAGCCGCGGTCGAACGGATTGGACAGCAGGCGGAGGAAGTTCTGGCCGCCGTCGAGCACCAGCAGCGAGAAGTAGTGGGCCACGGTGTAGCCCAAAACGATGGGCACCAGGGAGTGGGCATAGCGCCGGGCCACCTCGGAGGCGCCCTGCTCGGTGAACCAGCCCACGGCCAGCGACCCCAGGTAGTAGAGCGCCGCCATGATGGCGATGACGATGACCATCCCCAAGGTGTTGATCCCGGTGGCGGTCCAGCCCCGGTGGGTGCCCACCAGGTCGGGCCACAGGGTGCTGCCGGCCAGCGAGTCGAACGTGGTCCCCCCCAGCACCAACAACAGCACGGCCAAAAGGTCGATGCGGGGGGCAAGGGTCGTAAGCCCCGACAGGGGAGCCCGCAGCCGCACCGCCCCGGTGTCGTCCCGGTACAGCGGCGACATCTTGGCCAGCAGCGAGAACAGCACCCCGAACCCGTCGGCTTGGCGCAGCCAGCGCCGCCCGTACACCGCCGATCCGCCCACCATCCCCACCGTGTAGGCGATCATGGCCCCGCCCACCGCGGAGTTGGTGGTTCCATCGTGGTAGCAGAGCTCGAACAGCAAGAACCAGAACAGCGCCACCACCGCAGGCCAGTAGCCGCCCGGAATCTCGCCGGTATCGTCGATCTGGGGCAGGCCCAACTTGCCCGCTGTCCACTCGATGGCCGAGGCGATGGTCTCGAACGGACTGAGCACCCGCCACACGTCGCCGAACACCGCGGCCACCATCGCCGTCCCCACCCACAGGGCCACATAAACCGTGAGGGGCCCGAACCGCTGGCTCCCGACCTGCGAATCGCTGACACTGCTGGCCAGGGCCAGCACGAACAACGCCAATGAGGCCAAACGGGCCGGCACCGCCACCACATCCAGCACCCGGCCGAAGGCCATGCCCAGACTCCGGCCCGTTGCGGCCGCCGGCAGCCAAGCCCGATGCCAGAAGAAGCTCAAGCTGACGAAGGTGGCCATGAGGGCCACGGCCGCGCCGATGCCGAACAGGTAGAACGGCAGGGGCAGATCGCCCCGCGACCCCACCCCGTGGGCCAAAACGGTATTGAGCATGGTCACGCCAGCGTCATCCCACCTGGAGCTCGATCACCAGGTCCCCGTGGTGGTGGGTCTCCACCTCGAAGATGCCGGGAATATTGGCCTCGAAAAGTGGTTCTCATTGGGGCCACCTCATGCTCACTGGACTGGACTGGTGACTTCGGGGACGTCGTTGGAGGCCGAGTTGACCAGGCCCGACACCTCGTAGGCCTCCAAAGCATCGTCGGGATAGGGCTCGAGGAGCTGCGACAACGCCACACTGTCGTCCAAGTCAGTGTCCAGCCAGAAGTCCTCTGTCTCTTCGGGCAGGATGACCGGCATCCGGTGGTGGATCGGTCTGAGCAGGTCGTTGGCCTCAGTGGTGATGATGGCGCATGACGGGATGGAGTCCCCCTCCGGGCTCCTCCACATTGACCAAAGCCCGGCAAAGGCGAAGGGCACGCCCGATCGCATGGCGATCCTCATCGGGCGCTTGTCGCTGTCCACCTTCTGCCACTCGTAGAAGCCATCGGCAGGCACCAGGCACCGCCGCCGCCTCAGCGAGTTTCGAAAGGAGGGCTTCTCAGCCACCGTCTCCGCTCTGGCGTTGATGAGGGGTCGGCTGGAGGGGCCGTCCTTGGACCACGGTGGGATCAGGCCCCAGCGCATGAAGCCGGCTCGACGGGTGTCGCCGCCGACCACGGTCAGCACCTGCTGGGTGGGAGCGACATTGTAGCGCGGGCGGAAGTCGTCTCGGTCGCAGTCGAAATCGAATCGCTGGGCCAGCTCTTCCAGGCTGGCGGTGATGCTGTACCGGCCACACATCTCGGTTCCATTATGCGGCTGAGGAGGACTGACAACCAACCCCCGAACCCGGCACTACCGCCGGTCGTGGTTCCGCATCGGAGACGTGCCCGCGTCGGCGGGAGTGGCGGCGGTGCAGGGTGGTAGGTTTCGGGCATGAGGGATCAGGATGCGCTGGCCCATCTCGCTGCCGAGTACGCCCGATGCGTCGATCGCAAGGATCCCGACGGGGTTGCCGCTTGTTATGCACCCAACGGGGTGCTTCGAATGGTGGATCGCTCGGCTGGCGACAATGTCCGCGGAGAGCTGATCGGACGCGAACAGATTGCCCGCACAATCTCCAGATTGCGGTACAAGTCCACCTTTCACTTCATCGGCCAGCAGCAGACGGCCGTCAACGGCGACTCGGCCACCGGGGAGACCTACTGCATCGCCCACCATTTGAGCGTCCCCGATGACGGCGGCCCCACCACCGACCTTGTCATGTACATCCGCTACCTAGACCAGTTCACCCGCCTCGACGAAGGGTGGCGCTTCGCCGTCAGGGAGCTCAACATCGACTGGACTGAGACCCTGACAGTGGAGTAGTTCTCAACGCCCTCAGGGGCAGGCACAGCCGTTGGACGATAATGGAACTAGACATAGATGCGACCCTGCGGGTGCTGCGGTGCGGGACTAGGCGGGGCTGAGGGGAGGACTCGCCGATGACCGAGGAGCGGCCTGGCGAACTGGCTTTTCGACCAACGGTTGGGTCTCTGTTGGGGCACTGCGTGTCCCAACACCCCGACCTGGCTTTCGTGGTATTGGGCGACGAGCGCATCACCTACGCAGAGGCCGACCAGGCCAGCCGGGAACTGGCGCGAAGCCTGATCTCAGCCGGTGTGGGCAAGGGTTCCCGAGTGGGGCTTTTGGCCTCCAGCTCTCCGAAGTGGGTGGTGAGCTGGCTGGCGGCGAGCCGGGTCGGCGCGATTGCGGTTCTCCTCAACACCTACCTGAAGTCCCGTGAGCTGGGAGCGCTTCTGCGGCATTCCGACGTTCAGGTCCTTTTGACCGTCGATGAGCACCTTGGCCACAACTACCTTGACTATCTCGAAGAATCAGCACCAGAGCTCGGGGGCTCCGGTGCTCGAATCAGGGTGGAATCGCACCCCTACCTTCGCTCGGTCTGGGTTCTAGGCCAGACTTCTCGCCCTTGGGCCGGGACTGTCGACGATCTCTTGACCCTCCGACACGAGACTTCTGATGCTCACCTCGACGCGGTCGAGCGGGAAGTATGCCCGGCGGACCCCGGAGTGCTGCTGTACACGTCTGGGTCTACGGCCGAGCCCAAAGGCGCCTTGCACACCCAGGGATCCATTGTCACCCAGGGCCACCGCATCGCCGGGCGGCGGGATGTGCGTCGCTCAGATGTGATCTACACGTCGATGCCGCTGTTCTGGGTCGGGGGGTTCGTCTATTCGCTTGGCGTGGCGATGCATGCCGGGGCCACGCTGGTTTTCGAAGACCGCTTCGACCCACTCTCTGCCCTGGCCACGCTGGAGCGTGAACGCTGCACTCATGTGCTTGGATTCGCCCATGTGAGCGCGGCCATGGCCGAGGCCCCCGAGTCGGGGGGCTTCGACCTTTCGCCGCTGCGCCGCGTCGGCGACAAGCGCCTGCTGTCGCCGGAGCGCCAACGCGCCCAGCCAGAGTTTCAGGCCCAAGGGCTCGGCATGACAGAAACGCTTGGACCCCACTCGCTCGACATGGAGGGAAAGGCGCTCCCCCCGGAAAAGCGGGGGTCGTATGGGCCGGCGGTCCCGGGATTCGAGAGAAGAATTGTCGACCCCGAAACCGGTATCCAAGCCAGTCCCGGCGAGTGGGGCGAGCTGTTGGTTCGCGGCCATGGGGTCATGCAGGGCCTGTACAAGGTGGAGCGGGAGGCCACCTTTCTGCCCGGTGGGTGGTACCCAACCGGTGACCGCGCCTCGATCGACGCCGACGGACACATTTACTTCCAGGGCCGGCTGGGGACGATGATCAAGACATCGGGCATGAACGTGTCGCCTCGCGAGGTGGAGCTCGTTTTGGAGTCCGACCCAGGAGTGCAGATGGCGCTCGTTCACGGCGTGGCCCACCCCGAGCGCGGCCAGGATGTCGCTGCACTCGTTGTGCGCGCCCCAGAGAGCGGAGTGTCGCATGCCAGCCTGGGGGAACACGCGCGGCGAGAACTCTCCAGCTACAAGGTTCCCCGCCATCTTCTCTTCGTCGACGACTTGGACGAGCTTCCGTGGATTGGAAGCGGCAAGGTGAACCGCGCCGAAGTTACCGCTGTGCTCGAAGCACAGTTTTGCTCAGAACAACACGCGTAGCGTGGCCCAAACTCAGCTCAAACTACACTTCCACCTTATGCATCACCCGCAGCCGGCATCTCAGATGGGGGAGGATGCGGACAGGCCCCGATGGACGGCGGATGTCCGTCTCACCATAAACGGCGAGAGGTGGGAGGGGACGCTCGACGCCCGCACCTCCCTGCTGGACGCGCTCACCAACGAAGTGGGCGTCAATTCGGCCAAGAGGGGGTGCGACCACGGTCAGTGCGGAGCATGCACGGTACTGGTGGATGGGCGCCGGATCCTCTCCTGTCTGGCGCTCGCCGCCTCCTGCGACGGCACCGAGGTGACGACAACTGAGGGACTCGGCGCGGTCGGTAACCTCTCACCCCTCCAGGCCGCATTCGTCGAATGCGACGGCCTCCAGTGCGGTTACTGCACGCCAGGGCAGATCTGCTCCGCAGAGGGCATGCTCTCAGAGGCTCGGCAAGGTGCTCCAAGCCACGTCACCATCGACGTGGCCGAAACGGGGGTTCTTCTCACCGATGCCGAGATACGCGAGCGAATGAGCGGGAACCTGTGTCGTTGCGGCGCGTACACCAACATCGCTGCCGCCATCGCCATGGTGGCCGACCAAGGGGGAATGCGGCCTTGAAGCCGATCCAGTTCGAGAGGGCCGCGAGCATTGGGGAGGCTCTCGAGCTGGTGGGCGACGACGGGGCCTTCCTGGCCGGGGGAACAAATCTCGTTGACCACCTGCGGCTGGGAGTCAGATCCGTCGGGAAGCTGGTCGACATAGGCGGTCTTGGTCTAAACGAGATAACGGAACTGCCCGACGGCTCGATCAGCGTGGGGGCGTTGGTGCGCAACAGCGACATGGCGGCCCACCCCCTCGTCCGATCGCGGTTCCCCTTTCTCAGCCAAGCGATTGCCGCCGGGGCCTCGGGTCAGCTGCGGAACATGGCGACCACGGCCGGAAACCTCATGCAGGGCACTCGCTGCGTCTACTTCCAAGACCTCACTACCCCGTGCAACAAGCGGAGCCCGGGCACCGGCTGTGCCGCGGTGCAGGGGTTTGGGAAGCACAACGCCATATTCGAGACAACTGAACACTGCGTGGCCGCCCATCCATCAGATCTCTGCACTGCGCTGGTCGCGCTCGATACCACCGTGGTCGCCGTGTCCTCAGGCGCAGAGCGCAGGATTCCGCTTGCCGACTTCCACCGTCCGGCGGGCGACACCCCTCATCTGGACACCAACCTGGGACAGGGGGAGCTCATAGTGGCGGTGGAGATCGCTCCCCTGCCCTTCGCCACTCGATCCCGGTATCGAAAAGTCAGAGAACGAGCGTCCTACGCGTTCGCCATGGTGTCGGTGGCTGCCGCCATCGACGTTGCCGACGGGATCGTGCGAGACGTGCGCCTGGGGCTGGGCATGGTGTCGCATCGGCCGTTCCGGGCCCGCGCCGCCGAAGAGGCCCTGCGGGGCGCGCCCGCAACCGCTGACTCGTTTCGGGCCGCGGCCGACGCCGAACTGGCGGCAGCCCGACCCGGGCGCCAGAACTCGTACAAGATTCCGCAGCTCCGCAACACCATCGTTGCGGTCCTCTCCGAGCTCACCGAGGATCGCTCCGCCGCGGCGACCGTCAACGCTACGTCCGCTGGCGTGTCCGAACCAGCCCGCGACCAAGTATTCGTCGGTCCCGGCGGCGAGGCGCGAGCCCGCGTGGACGGGCCGTTGAAGGTGACCGGCACTGCGCCGTATGCCTACGAACAACCCGTGGACAACCCGGCATACCTGTTTCCTCTCTCGGCCACCATCGCCAAGGGTCGAGTGAAATCGTTGGATACCGCCGCAGCCGAATCGCTTCCCGGGGTGCTCATGGTCATGACCCACGAGAACGCCCCTCGGCTTCGAGTGCGGACAGACCCCTCCCTGTGGATACTGCAATCCGGCAAAGTCCACTATTGGGGGCAGTTCATCGGAGCAGTGGTGGCCGAGACCCCCGCCATTGCCCGCCATGCAGCGAGCCTCGTGGAGGTGGCCTACGAAGAAGCTGCATTCGACGCCGCCTTCTCCCCCGATCATCCCGAGACTTTTGTGCCCCGGCGCCTTCCCACAGTTGGCCCCGGAAAAGAGGAAATCGGCGATGTCGAGACTGCGGTCAGCGAGGCTGCCCACGTCCATGAGGCCGTGTACACAAGCTCAGCCCACTACCACAACCCCATCGAGCCCCATCCGATAATCGCCATCTGGCATCGACCGCGCCGGCTGAGCCCCCGCGCCCCTAGGCTCACGCTCTACGACTCGAATCAGGGGGCGGCGCCCGTCCACATCGGCACGCTCGCCCCCATGCTGGGACTCCTGCCCAATCAGCTTGAGATCATCAGCCCCTACGTGGGCGGGTCTTTCGGCACCAAGGGATTGCCCCACTCTCACATTGTGCTGGCCGCCCTGGCCGCAAAGAAGCTCCGGGGGCGACCGGTGAAGTACGCGTTGACCCGACAGCAGATGTTCCGCACCGTGGGCTATCGACCGCCCAGCCATCAGTCCGTCAAACTCGCCGCCGACGAGCACGGCAAGCTCACTGCCATCGACCACCAGAGCTGGGCGCCGACGGCGAGAATCCGGAAATACATCGAGCAGACCGTCACGCCGACGCGCTCTATGTACGCCACCCCCAACCGGCGGACTGTTCACCATGCCGTGAAGCTCGACGTGGGCGTTCCCATGTTCATGCGGGCGCCTGGCGATTTCACGGGGATGTTCGCCCTTGAGACGGCAATGGACGAGCTGGCCATCGCCGTCGGCGAAGACCCGATCGAGCTCCGCATTCGAAACGAGCCTGAGGTCGATCCCGAGACCGGCCGCCCTTTCAGCACCCGTAATCTGGTTGCCTGCCTCCAAAAGGGCGCCGACGAGTTCGGCTGGGGCGCCCGGCCCTCGCCGGGCGGAAAGCGCGACGGGGAGTGGCTCTTGGGCATGGGTGTGGCCAGCGCGACGTACCCCAATCACCACCTGATCCCATCTCGGGCGGCCATCGAGTATCGAAACGGCCGCTACATCGTGGAACTCCAAGGTGCCGACCTCGGAACAGGGGCGTGGACCGTTCTGCCCCAGATCGCCGCTGATGCCCTTGGCGTGTCTGCCGACATCGTCGATGCCGACATCGGCCACTCGAAGCGACCGTTCGCGTTCGCGGCGGGAGGAAGCATGGGCACAAGCGAATGGGGGGCGGCCGTCGAAGCGGCGGCACGGAGATTCCGCAGCAAGCATGGGGCAAACCCCAATGACGGGGCCAGGGCCAAGGCCACCGGCTTTGCCCCTCGAGGGGGGCGCAAGAAATCGCGCCACGCCTTTGGAGCGCACTTCAGCCAAGTGCGGGTCAGCACCGTCACCGGCGAGGTCAGGGTTGACCGGATGCTCGGCGTTTACGCTGCCGGTCGGATCATCAACCCCCTGACCGCCCGCAGCCAGTTGATCGGCGGCACCACGATGGGCATTTCGGCCGCTCTGTTCGAAGAGGCGTACCTCGATACCCGTTACGGGCACATTGTCAACGGCGACCTTGCCGGGTACCACATTGCCGCCCACGCCGACATCCACAGCATCGAGGCCATCTGGATCGACGAGTTCGATCCCTGGTACGGCACCACCGGCGCCAAGGGCATCGGCGAGCTCGGAATCGTCGGAGTTCCGGCCGCCATCGGCAACGCCATCTACAACGCCGCATGCATCCGGCTCCGCGACATTCCCTTCACTCCCGACAAGGTGCTCAACGCCCTCGAGAGCAGCCGGCAAGCGTGAGCTCCGTTCATCGACGAGGCAGTTCGTTCCCGGTGCCGTCGCTGTATGGTGCCTGAATGACCAGGCAGGATCGTGATTTGGGTATCGGGGGATCGCCTCGCCGGGTGGAAGACCAAGCGCTGTTGACCGGCGAGGCCCGGTTCTCGGGCGATGTTGCGGTGGAAGGCCTGCTGTATGCCGCGTTCTGCCGATCCCACTATCCCTTCGCCCAAATCTCGGCCATAGACATCTCGTGGGCCGTGGCATCTCCAGGGGTGGTCGCAGCCTTCTGCGCCGGCGACTTAGACCTAGACCCAGTGTCGCCTCCGGGGATGGACCAGATGTTGAGCGAATTTTGGCTCCGGCCCGCGCTGGCCCGAGATGTGGTCCGCTTCGTGGGCGAGGCGGTCGCGGTCGTCATTGCCGACTCTCAGGCCAACGCCATCGATGCCGCCGCTCTAATAGAGGTTGACTATGCGCCCCTCCCCCACATCATTGATCCCGGGGAGGCGGCGCGCCCTGGCGCGTTGGCGATACACCCTGAGGCGGGAACGAACATCGTCATCGACCAGCACCTTGCCGCAGGCCAAGAGTCGGGCACGCATACCACCGTCAGGGCCCGTCTCGGCAACCACCGCATGGCCGGCGCGCCGATGGAGGGAGCATCGGTCACCGTCGAGGTGGCCGGAGAGCACACGCTCACCCTGTGGGCAGCCACGCAGATGCCCCATATGGTCCGAGATGGCCTCGCCCGCCACCTCGGACTCGAACCTGAGCAGATCCGGGTTGTGTCGACCAACGTCGGGGGCAGCTTCGGCGGCAAGACAACTGCCATTCCCGAATATGTGATCGCCGCCGCTTCGGCGCTCAGGCTCAGACGGCCCGTCAGATGGGTGCAGTCCCGCACCGAGAACTTGCTTGAAATGCACGCTCGGAGCCAGGTGTTCGACATCTCCCTGTCGGCCGACGACCACGGACGCATCACCAGTTTCGGCGTTGACGCCCTCGCTGATCTCGGCGCATACCCAGGAGTGAATCTCGGCATCGCGGCCACCACGAGAAGGCTGTCTCCAGGCCCCTACAAGATCCCCCATGTCGATTACCGGCACCGCGGCGTCTGCACCAATACCGCACCGGTTGGGGCTTTCCGCGGGGCTGGGCGCCCCGAGGCGGCCGGGTTGATCGAGCGGAGCATCGACTTGCTGGCCAACCGCCTCGGCATCGACCCGGTCGAGTTCCGGCGCCGCAACCTGATCGAAAAGGATGCCTTTCCCTACGACAATCTCGTCGGAACGATCTACGACACGGGCAACTACGTAGCCGCGCTCGATGAAGCGGCCAGCCTCATCGGCTACGAGGCGCTGAGAAGGGAGCAACAGCACCATCGAGAGGGCTCCGCGCGCCGCCAAATCGGCATCGGCGTCGCCTGCTACATCGAGTTGTCGGCTTCAGTCCCCGGCTTCAACTCCGACAATGCGTCGCTGGAAATCGACCTCGACGGGCGCTTCCAAGTCAGGGTCGGGACGGCCGCCCACGGCCAGGGCCACCACACCGTCTATGCCCAGATCGTGTCGGAAGTCTTCGGCATCGAGCCGGCCATCGTGACGGTTGTCGACGCCGACACGGCCAGTGTCGCCCGGGGGCGCGGCACTGGAAGCTCGCGATCAGCCCAAATCGGCGGCAGCGCGGTGCTGAATGCGGCCCACGCAGTCTTCAGCCAGGCCACAGAGCTCGCCGCCGAGATGCTGGAAGCCAGCCCAGCAGACATCACCCCCGACCGAAGCGGGCTGGGCCTCTGCCTTCGCGGGTCTCCTTCCTCGGCCGTCAACTGGAAAGAGCTGGCCGAGTTCGCCAACCGGCCCGGCCTCAGCAATCCCGGACTCGCCGCCGCTCCGGGCTTCAAACAAACCAAAGATGGGACGGTGTCGTTCGGCAGCCACATAGCAGTGGTCGAGATCGACACCGAAACCGGCGCCGTCGGCCTCCGCCAGATCGTGGCGGTGGACGACTGCGGAACGATTCTGAATCCGATGCTGGCCGAAGGACAGGTCCACGGCGGCATGTTGGGCGGCATCGCCCAGGCCTTGTTCGAAGAGATGCTGTATGACGACGACGGCAACCCTCTGACCACCACGTTCGCCGACTATGCGTTTCCCAGCGCGGCTGAGTTCCCGTCGTTCCAAACAGCCCACACCGTGACCCCCACCGACAACAATCCACTCGGCGCCAAGGGCATAGGCGAGGTCGGCACCACCGGTTCTTGGGCCGCCGTTCAGAACGCGGTCAACGACGCATTGGCCCCGTTCGGAGTGGTTCATCTCGACCCCCCCTACACCCCACAGCGGGTGTGGGCAGCCATCAACGAGCGCTCATCAGATCAGCCCACGCTACCCGGATAGGAACCCGCCATGCCGATGGACATTCGCCGCGTTGTCAATCCCGCATCCACAGCCCTGCTCACCGTAGAACTGCAACGCAACCGGGTCGGCGACTTGGCCAAAGGGCCGCTGGCCGAATCAGCCCAACGGGTCTTGCCGGAGATTGAGCGGCTCGTTGCCGCGGCGCGCCGAGCTGAGGTTCCCGTAGCCCATTGCCTGAAGCTGGCCCGGCGGGATTTGCTGGGCCAAAACACGAATGTGGCGCTCTACAAGCTGAGAGGAGTCGTCCCCGACGCTCCACTGCCTCCAGATGACCGGCTTCAGGAGGGTGCCGAGCTGATCCCCGCCCTCGGGCCGGACCCCCGAGATCTGACCTTCACCCGCATACACGGAATGAGCGCCATCTTTGACGGCGGAGTCGACCCGGTTCTTCGCACCCTGCGGGTCGAGAACGTGATCGTCGTCGGCATATCCGCCAACGTCGCTATCCCCAATACCGTGATGGACCTGGTCAACCGGAGTTACGAGGTCGTCGTGCCGCAAGACGCGATCGCTGGAACACCCGCCGGCTATACCTATGTGATGGTGGGCAACACCCTCAAGATGCTCGCCACCGTCACTACCACACAGGCGATCATCGACGCCTGGAACCCCTCGACCTAGCCGCCTCGCCTGCGCTTTGGCCGCGCTAGGGGGTCGCGGCTCTGCGTCGGGCGCTGCGCTCCACTGCGGCTGCCGCCGCCCGCTCGGACAGCGGCCGAGGGGGGTCCGGCAGCCTCACCGGGCCGTGTCCGGTTGACGCCAACACCACCGTCGCCTGACCAGAGCACGTCACCCAGCCGCGTTGGCTGGTTCCGGTGAGCTCCAAGTCGACCACCGGCCGACCGGCCTCCATCCGCTTGGCTGTCACCTTTCCCTCCATCTTGTGCCAGTCGCCGAGGAAGTTGAATCGGCGGATGTTGCACGAGAGCTTCCAGAGCCAGGCATCGTCGCCCATCCAGTTGGTTACGAGGTGGCAGAGCCAGTTGACCCTCATGTCGCCGTAGTCGTAGGCAAGCGGAAGGCCGATCTCCTGAGCGCGCTCATCCTCCCAATGCAGCCGCTGAACCACGTCGGGGATGCCCTGGGAATTGTTGGTGTAGAACCCCGCCATCCTCTGGCGTCCCAACCACCAGTACTTGAGAGGGCCGTGCCCGTAGTGGCCCATGCCCCTCCCAAGGTGCTCGGCGATGATGTCGGTGACCGTTAGCGGCCCCTTGGCCAGCGGCTGAAGGCGCTCGCCAACCTCCACGTCTTCAAACCAGCGCGGCTCCGCTCCCCGTGGGGCCTCGGCGGCATACAGGGCGTCGATCTCTGCGATTTCCTCGTCGGTGTAGGTGGCCGCGACCACGTCGCGGTGCTCGTTCTTGTTCTGCGACCCGCCTCGCTCCGCAATGACGAAGGTGTTCTCATGGCTGGAGATCGTCTGCCCTGCCCGGTCGACGTAATGCTCCCGGCTAGTGCGGACCACGGTCCTGCCTCCCGCGAACCTGCTCCCCTCTTTGACCTCCACCCCGCAAATGCTGGGCTCGTACCAGATCTCGTCACCTGCGTAAACGGGCCGAAACCACTCCCAGCTCAACCCGGACGCGTACTCGCCGCAACCCTTGAGCGGAGCGGGCTCGGTTCGCGTGTGCTTGGGCGGCTTGGGTATGTCGCACTGGCCGGTGATGCTCATGTATGTCGGCGGGGCGATCGTCGCTCCCCACCGAGTGAGCGAACCGTAGGCGGGGTCGTGCCAGAGGGGATTATCGTCCCCGTAACTGAAGGCAAAGTGCGAGATGCCCGCCTCGGTCGGCTTCGGGTCGTGGCGGGTCGTGCGGCCATGACGGGGGACCCCCACCTCAGAGCGGAGGCGCTCGATGTCATAGTCGGTTATCTTCCCGAATACCGGCCGGTCTTGAGCGTCGTCGCCGGGCTCAGCCATGGTGTCCTGCCTTTCCTGGTCGCGGGGAAGCTACGGATCGTGGGGCAAGCCCAGCACTCGCTCCGCGATCGTGTTGCGCTGCATCTCGCTCGTCCCGCCGCCGATGGTGGCCGCCCGGCTTCCCAGGTAGCCGAACCCCCATTTTCCGCGGTCGGCAGCCAGCGGCGCGCCGCGGTCGAAGATCCCTCGCTCGCCGGCCACGTCTAGGGCCAATTCGTAGAGCTTCTTCTCCTCCTCCTGCCCGAACAGCTTCATGATGGAGCCCTCCGGCCCCGGCACGCCGCTCTCTACGATCTTGGCGATGTTGCGCATTCCGTTGATGCGCACCAGGCGGGTGGCAACCCAGGCGCGGGCGATGCGCTCTCGCAGCCAGGGAAGCTCGCTGCGGGGCCGCCCGCTTGCGTCCTTCGTCGACTTGGCGAGCTTGATGATCTCCTCCAGCGTTTTGGCGAAGTTCAACTGGGACGGCACGAAATGGGTGTAATGCTCGTGCGCAAGCGAGGTGCGGGCCACGCGCCATCCGTCTCCAATCTCCCCGATCACATTGCCGACCGGCACCGGCACGTCGTCGAAGGTGATCTCGTTGAACTCCGACGTGCCATTGTTCCTGCGGATCGGCTGCACGTCGACGCCGTCGGCCGACAGCGGGATCACCACGCAGGTTATTCCCTCATGCTTGTCCCCGGTTGAATCGGTGCGCACAAGCGTGTACAGCAAATCACCGTAGTGGGCGCCGCTAGTCCAGATCTTGCGCCCGTTGACGACGATCGAATCGCCGTCGAGTTCGCCGCGAGTGCGGAGGCTGGCCAGGTCAGACCCGGCGTCGGGCTCTGAAAACCCGGTACACCACAAGTCCTCGGCAAACCGAATCCTCTCGAGAAATCGCTCTTGCTGCTCCTGGGTCCCGTGGACGATCAGCGTCGGGCCCGCCATGTTCAAACCCCGCCGGCCGATCATGGCCGGCACGCGATGCTCCGCCATCTCGGTGTGATACAGGATCTGCTGCGTCAGGGTTGCGTCGCGGCCGCCGAATTCCTCCGGCCAGTGGATGGCGACCCAGCGATCCTTCGCCATTTTGGCCTGCCACCACCGGAGCCACTCCCTTCGCTCAACGCGATCTCGCGGCAGGCGAAAGTCTCTCGTGCCCCAGCCCTCAGGAAGGTTGGCCCCAAGCCAAGAGCGGATCTCCTGTCGGAAAGCCTCGTCTTGCTCGGAGTAGATCTCGCGGGTCATGGCGAGCCATCGGCGATGCCGTCGCCGTCCAACAGGGCAGCCGCGATGCGCTCGAACTGCTCCCCCGGATCGCCCAGCAGCAGAGAACACGATTTCGCCCGGCGCAGCAGGATGTGCAAGTCGTCCTCCCAGGTGACCCCCAAGCCACCGTGGATCTGAATGGCGCGGTTGATCACCGATACCGCGTTCTCGGTGGCCAATCCCTTGGCCATAGCCACGTCGAGACCAGCCCCTGAGCCCAGCTCGTCGAACGCCCACGCCGCGTTGTAGGTCGCCGACCGCGCGTTCTCGACATCGACGAGCATGTCGGCCAGAGTGTGCTTGACCGCCTGGAACTGCCCAATGGGCCTCCCGAATTGCGATCGGTTGAGCGCATACTCGGCGCTCCTCTCCAGTGCCGCGGATGCGGCGCCCAACGCCTCGGCCGCAAGGATCACCTCGGCGCGCATGATGACCCGATCGGCCAGCTCGGCAACGTCGACGCCCTCATCGAGGCGCAGGGCCGCAGCGCCATCCATTGCGACGGAGGCGGCCCGCCGGGTGGGATCAAGTGTCGGGAGCTCGGTGACCACAACGCCCTCGGCCGCTGCATCAACAAGGTATAGGGCAGGGACGTCGTCCACCGGTGCGGGCACGATGAGCTGATCGGCAAGCTCAGCGCCCACAATGAAGGGAATCTCGCCGGTGAGGGTCCACTGGCCGCCGTGTGCCCGGTCCGCGGTCAAAGCACTCGGGGCATCGCGGCGGCCAGACACCGCAGTGGCAACGATCTTGTCTCCCGAACCTATCGACTGGGCCAACTCCATCGCGGGTGGGCTCGCCACCTCGGTTAGAAGTGTGCCGCTCATGACCGTTGTGGCCAGGAACGGCACCGCGGCAACCACACGGCCGCTCTCCTCGGCAACCAAGGCCATCTCGATGAGCCCTGCTTCTAGTCCGCCCCCCAATTCTCCGAGGCCCAACCCGGACACTCCCACCGCGATCAGCGCATCCCACAGGTCGCGGTCGAGGGAGGAACCGCCGTCGAAGCAGTCGCGGGTGCGGGACTTGTCCTTGAAAACAGCACGGGCAGATGCCTGAATGGCCTCTTGCTCGGTGGTGAGCGAGAACGTCATGTGGTTCCTTGCCGCGCGACAGAGCGAAAGGCTAGAACACATTTCACATCGGTTACTATACACTGTACAGTTGTGGTCTGGACAAGGGCGACTGTGCCGTGGGAATCTCCAGTGGGCAACGCGGGGAAGCCATAAAGATGAGGGCCGAATTCAAGACTGTGCTGTTTGAGGTGGCCGACGATCACGTCGCGACGATCACCCTGAATCGCCCCGATGCGCTCAACGCCTTCAACCAGACGATGCTCGATGAATTTGCCGATATCTGGAATCGGTGTCGCACCGACGACTCCATCCGAGCGGTCGTTCTGCGCGCCGCGGGCGACCGCGCCTTCTCCACCGGGGTCGACCGCAAGGCGGGCCGCGAGCGCCATCCGAATATGTGGGCAGAGGAGGATCCCGGTTTGTCGCTCGGTCCCCGACAGAACCGCGTCTGGAAGCCAGTGATCGCCGCCGTACACGGGATGGCGGCCGCCGGCGCCTTTTATTGGCTCAACGAGGTGGATGTGATTATCTGCTCGGACGACGCCACGTTCTTCGACACCCACACGTCGTACGGCAAAATCGCCGCGCTCGAGCCCGCCGCCCTACTTCGCCGCCTTCCATTCGGCGAGGTGATGCGCATGGCGCTGTTCGGCTTGGACGAGCGGATGAGCGCGCCGCGCGCCCACCAGATGGGGCTGGTGAGCGAGGTTGTGGAGCGCAGCGCGCTATGGCCTCGGGCGCACGAGCTCGGCCGGCGTCTCGCCTCGAAGCCGCCGCTCGCCGTCCAGGGCACCGTCAAGGCCATCTGGGACTCCTTGGAGATGAGCGTGAGCGCCAGTCGGGCGATCCCTTTGCACTACGCCCAGCTCACCCGCGACGATCAGGCCGACTTCGAACCTGGACGCGGAGGCGACTTCGAGGTCAGATGAGCCGACCCGCAGTCGATGCCGAGGAGGGTCCATGACCGCCATGGACAGCGAGGGAGTAGAGAGCTTCGCCATGCGCGCCCGGGCCTGGCTGGCCGACAACATGCCTCCCCGGCCTGAGCCGTCGGCGGCCGGCCACGACCCCACCGACGAAGAGGAACTGGCCCTGGTGAATCACCATCGCGAGCTTCAGCGCCGGCTCTTCGACGGCGGTTTTGCCGGCATCTGCTTTCCGGTCGAGTACGGCGGGCTCGGCCTCACCCCGGATCACGCAGAGGCGTTCACCAAAGAACTCGATGCCTATGAGTATCCCAACCGAATCCAGATTCCCACCTTCAGCCCCTGCGCCACCGTTCTTTTGGAATTCGGGACCGAGGCCCAAAAGGCCCGGCACATCCCGGCCATGCTCAGGGGCGAGGAAGTGTGGATGCAGCTTCTGTCAGAGCCGTCCGGAGGCTCAGACGTCGCAGGCGCGTTGACCACCGCGGTCCGAGACGGAGACGAATGGGTGCTGAACGGCTCGAAGATCTGGACTTCCGGCGCCTGGTTCGCCGACTGGGGCCTTTGCTTGGCCCGCACCAACTGGGATGTGCCGAAGCATCGGGGGCTGACCGTGTTCATCGTCCCCCTCCGCCATCCCGGTGTTGAAATCCACAGGATCGAGATGCTCAACGGCTCCAGGGAGTTCTGCCAGGAGTTCCTGGCCGATGTGAGGATTCCCGACGCCAACCGGGTGGGCGAAATCGACGACGGCTGGACCGTGGGTCGCCGGTGGATGTTCCACGAGCGGAGCCTCGGGTCGACGCCTTATGTCATCCGGCCCTCGGGCACGCGCCGAGGGCTGCAACGGTCAACGCTGCTGGACCTGGCGCTAGAAGTCGGGCGACTCGACGACAGCGCCGCCCGGGAGCTGGTCGGTGAGGACCAGAGCTTGGCGCTGGCGGTCCATCACCTGCGCCAACGGGTTGCTGAAGCCATCTCGTGCGGAGCGCTAAATGACCAGGGGGCGTCTCTGGTCAAACTGATGGGCGGCGTGGTCGAGTCGCGGCGGGCCAGCATCGCCTTCGAGATTGCGGGGGCCGCCGCGGCGACTTGGCCGCCGGGCACAGCTTCGACAAGCCCCGGAGTCGGCTTCTTGATGCGCCAGCGGGGCAGCATCGGCGGAGGAACAACCGAAATGGCCCGCAACGTGGTAAGCGAGCGGGTCTTGGGAATGCCCCGTGAGCCGAGCATCGCCAGAGACGTCGCGTTTCGCGACGTGCCCCGCAACGAGACCTCCCAGTAGGAGTCCCGTGGAGCTGGCCCTCAGTGATGAACAGGAGCTCCTCAGGGACACCACTCGCCGCTTCTTGAGCGAGCAGGCCGCGCCCGCCCAGCTTCGACAATGGCGGCACCACCCTCGCGGCCACGACCCGGGTTACTGGTGCAAAGGAACCGAGCTGGGCTGGACTGCGCTGTTGGCCGATGAGGCGGCAGGCGGCGGGAGCGTCAGCGGCGACGGCCTCAGCGACCTCGCCTTGATCGCCCATGAGTTCGGGCGACAGGCGTCGCCCGGGCCGCTCCTGTCGGCCAACGTGGTGGCCGCCGCGCTGTCTCGCCGCGGCACTACCGAGCAACGGGACACGGTCGTGTCCGAAGTCCTCAACGGCGGGATTGCCACATGGTGCCATGCTGAGCCCGCCCCCAATCATGTCTTCAGCGCCGTGGCCGCTCGGCTGGTCCCTCACCGCAGTGGCTTTGCCCTGGTCGGCCGGAAATCACCCGTGGAGCACGGCTGCGACGCCGAGCACTTCCTGGTCTCCGCTCGGGCCGACGCCGGGATCACCCAGGTACTGGTGCCGAGGGACGCGGGAGGGATTACTATCACGCCGCTTGAGAGCGTCGACCTGACCCGGCGCTTCTCCGAAGTCGTTTTCGACCACACCCCGGTGCCGCGCTCAGGAGTCGTCGGGACTCCCGGCGCCGTCGGCGACGACCTCGAGTGGCAGCTTCAGGTCGCGCTGGCGATCCAACTGAACGAGATGGTGGGGGCGATGGAGAGGTCTTTCGAGATGACGCTTGAATGGGCCTTTGACCGGTATTCGTTCGGTCGCCCTCTGGCGTCGTATCAAGAGCTGAAGCATCGCTTCGCCGACATGAAGTGCTGGTTGGAAGCCAGCCACGGGCTCGCCAACGCGGCCACCCGGGCCGTTCAGCGCGAACTGCCGGATGCCGCCGAGCTTGTGAGCGCGGCGAAATCCTACATCGCCCACCATGGCGCCGAACTCTGCCAGGACTGCGTCCAGATCCACGGCGGACTCGGCGTCACCTTCGAACACGATCTCCACCTCTACCTGCGGCGCGTCACCCTCGGGGCCGTTACCCATGGCACCATTCGAGACCATCGACTCCGCCTTGCCGCCATGCTCGAGGCCGAGAAGGCCAAGTCATGATCGAGGCGCGGCTTCACCCGAGACCGGTTCAAGCAACTCGCCCATGCGCTTAGCCAGTTGCGATTTGGCGATCTTGCCGGCATCGGTTCGGGGAACCTCCTCGGCTGGAATCCGACAAATCCTGCGGGGAACCTTGTAACTGGAGAGACGCTCCCGCAGAGCTTCGCGCATCGCGCCTTCATCGATGGCGCCTTCGGAGGCCGTGACCACGAAGGCCACCACGATCTCGCCGGCGATCTCGTCGGGCTGGCCGACAACGGCGGCCTCCTTTACTTCTGGCAGTTCCTCCAGCGCCGCCTCCACTTCGAGGGATGACACGTTGGCGTCGGAGGTTTTGATCACCTCATCGCGCCGCCCGGCGAAGAAAAGATGCCCGGTCGCGTCTATCGAAGCCAGATCGCCGGTGTGGAGAAATCCCTCGCGGTCGAAGGTCTCCTCCCGCTCCTTCTTGTAGTACCCCTGCATCATGCAGTACCCGCGTATCAAGAGCTCCCCTTGCTCGCCTGCTGGGACCTCCTCACCCGTTTCCGGTGAGACGATTCGGCGCTCGATGCCCCCTCCTGCCAGCCCGACGGGCCGGCCGAAGGAACCGGCCAGCGATTCTGGGAGCACCGTGCCGGGCAGTTCCGCGCTGTGAGGGCCAAATGTCTCCGTCATCCCGAGGGAATCGGGCACCAGGTCGAGGGAGTGGTCGGGTTGCGGTCCGAAAAACGCCAGGCGGGCCTGACGGGCCCGCGAGGGGCGCAGCCGCTGGAAGTCCTCGGGCCGGAATTCGGGATGGCTGGCGATGGCCCGAACTGCCCCGGCTGCGGAGATGAGGTAGTCGATGTCTCGCGTGCGGATCATCTCCAGCACGGAAGTGGGATCGGGAGCGTCGGCAAGAACCACGGTGCCGCCGGAGAGCATCGTGTTCAACAAGCCGGTGAGCATGCCGCCCACCCAGAAAAACGGAGAGATGACGCCCACCCGCTCGCCGGGCTCACAGGTGCAGTACGACTTGATCGCGTCGGCGTGCCGCACCATTGATCCTTGGGTGTGGACCACCGCTTTGGGGTGCGACGAACTCCCCGAAGTGAAGATGACGATGGCCTGATCCGCTGGACTCACCTCAGCCTCGACACTTCGCAGAAACTGTTCATCCGCATCGTTGAGGGCATCGCCCCGGTCAGCCAGCTCTGCCACTGATCCTCGACTCCAGCATGGGTGCCTGTTGCCGCTGACCCAGATGGAGCGGAGGTACGGAGCACTGGACACCCGGAGGGGCCTTGCCCCTGACTGGCTTCGCAGCTCAGGAAACGACTGCTCAAGAGATGCCGCGAAATCCTGGCGAAGAAAGCCCTCAACCATCAACAGGGTGTCGATGTCGCCATAGCGAAGGGCCCACTCGAGTTCTGGCGGCTTCAGGAAAGTACTTACTCCCGATACCAGAGCTCCGACCCGGAGGGCGCCGAGCCAGCTCACGACCCATTCCGGCGAGTTGGGCATCAGCAGTCCCACTCTGGTTCCCTTGCCTGCTCCCTCGGCCAGCAGACCTCGGGCGACGCCTGCCGACATCGCATCGACTTCGCGGTAGGTCAGCGACTGACTTGGGCTCTCGATGAGCGCTGTGTCGCCATGTCGGTACACGACATGCGAAATCAACTCGGGAATCGTCGTGATGCCAGTGCCGCTTGGCTCTTGGCCCTTCTCGCGCACACGTCATTATATGCTGTATAGCTGAGACAGTCAGAAGCAGGTGAAGGAGACAAGACCGTTGAGCCCACTACTCACCCTGGCCGAGCGGATCCGCTCCGTAGCGGCTCTCCAACCGGACGCCGAAGCGATAGAGCAAGGCGGTGCCTGGCATACCTGGCAGGAGATGGCGACGAGCATCAGTCAACTCGAGGAGATCATCGGGCAATCGGGGCTTGGGCCGGGCACCGAGTTCGGCATGCTCCTTCGCAACCGTCCCCACCACATCCACGCCATGGCCGCCGTTCTTGCTAGCAGCGGCACCATCGTCACCATGAACGCTCGGCAGCCGGCGGCGCGGACCGAGGCCGAGATAGTCGAATTGCGCCTTCCCGCGGTCATCGTCGACCGCAGCGATCTGGCCAGCCCCGAGTTGGAGGCCGCAATCGGCCGGAGCGGGGCACTTGGAATCGCCATCGACCGGGCCGAACTCAGCACTTTCGCAAACCCTAGCTTCGATCCTCCGGCGGCAACCGGCGACGGGGGCATCGCGGTGAAGATGCTGACCAGCGGGACCACGGGTCCACCGAAGCGAATCGCGTTCGGCGCCCAGAGCCTCAAAGACTCGGTCTTGGGCGCTGCCCGCTTGATGGCTGGTCCCTCCAACCGGCGAGCCGGGGAAGAGCCGGAACTCCTTTTGCGCCGCGGCATCATCGCCAATTGGGCCCCGGTTGAGCACGTGAGCGGGATGTGGCGGGCCATCGAGCACATGACCGAGGGGCGCCGGCTGTGCCTGCTCGAGACCTTCGAGCCGTCTGAATGGGCGCGGGTCGTAAAGACCTACGGCGTTCGCATGGCGATGCTGGCGCCGACCACCATGCGCATGCTCCTCGACTCAGAAGTCACCCCCGATGATCTCGCCAGCCTGAAGGGTGTCACGGCGGGCACCGCGCCGCTGTCGGTCGACTTGGAGCGGGAGTTCGAGGAGACCTTCGGGATTCCGGTGCTGCCGGCTTACGGCGCAACTGAGTTTCCCGGCAACGGCGCCGGGTGGACCCTTGCCGACCACGAGCGCTTCGGCGCCTCCAAGATCGGGAGCGTGGGCAAAGCGCGGCCCGGAGTGCGGATACGCGTCGTCGACCAGTCCACGGGCGAGCCTGCCCCCGCAGGTGAGGTCGGACTGGTGGAGATACTCGCTCGCACCCCCGCCACACCGCCCGGCGAGCAGCCCGACTGGCAGCGCACCGCCGATTTGGGCAGGCTCGACGAGGATGAGTTCTTGTGGATTGCCGGCCGGGCCGACTCGGCCATCATCCGCGGCGGATTCAAGATCTTGGCCACCGACGTGGTGAGGGTTTTGGAGCAACACGGAAAAGTCAAGGAGGCCTCGGTCGTGGGCCTCCCCGACGAGAGGCTGGGTGCCGTGCCCGTGGCCGCGGTGATTCCAAACTCCATGCAAGCGGCGCCGACTGCTGGGGAACTGGAGGCGCACTGCCGCGCCGAGTTGGTCGCCTACATGGTCCCCGCAGAGTTTCGCGTCGTGGAGGATCTCCCCCGCACCTCCTCGCTGAAAGTCAGCATGCCCGCGGTTCAGGACCTCTTCGTCGAAGCCGGCTAGGCGGCGCCTTGGAGATGGGCAACGGAGTCGAGGAACTCCGCGGCGTCGCTCATGAAATCCGGCAGAGTCTTGCTCTGGAGGTCCATGGCGATCTGGATGCACCCCGCGTCGGCGTAAGCGGCCACTGCTTCGGCCAGCTCGGCGGTTCCTCTCTCCGCCTTCCTCAGTCGGGCGCTGACGGGAACGTGCCTGCCGGCGATCTCGTCGAGCTTGCCGCTGCCCTTCTTCAGCTCATCGAGGTCGAGGCCGGTCGGGTGCCATACGTCGGCGTGCTTCGCGGCTCGCCTGAGCGGCGCTCTGCCGTGGCCTCGTGAGCCGATCCACAGCGGGATATGCGAGCCCTGCATCGGCACCGGGTTGAACCGCAGCTTTCGGAAGTTGGAGAATTCGCCCTCGAAAGCCAGCTCCTCGTCGCGGTCGCAGGCCCAGCACAGGCGCATCACCTCGAGCGCCTCGTCGGTATACGCCCCTCTTCTCTCAAATACGTGATCCCGCCCCAGGCCTTGGAACTCCGCCCGGCACCAGCCGGTTCCCACGCCGAGATCAACCCGGCCACCGGACAAGACGTCGATGGTGGTGAGCACCTTCGCGGCATATACAGGGTCGCGGTACGGAAGCACAAGGACCCCGGCGCCTATGCGGACTCGCTCCGTGATCGCAGCAGCATGGGTCATCGCCGTCAACGCCTCGAGCCAGTAGGAGCCGTATACGGGCTTGAAGAACTCGTAGCCAACGACGTGATCGGTGAACCACAGCCCGTCGTACCCCATCTCCTCGAGATCGGGCGCCGACATGATGGCATCCGGCCCGAATGAGGCGTGATTCGGCACGACCAAATCGATTCTCATGAACGCTCCTCCGCTCGGCCCCTCGGCGCCTCAGTCACCCTCGGATATCCACACCTGCGCCGGTTATAGTTGCCTAGTCTTCCAGCCTAAAGCAAGGTGCCATCATGCCAACGCGACAGCTTGATTTTCCCGTGTTCGACGCCGACAATCACTTCTACGAGACGACCGATTCCCTCACCAAGCACCTCGACCCCGCCTACGACGGAGTCATTCAATACGTTGAGGTGAAGGGTCGGACCAAGATCGCGGTCAAGGGCCAGATCAGCGACTACATCCCGAATCCCACCTTTGATAAGGTCGCAGCGCCCGGTGCCCAAGAGGAATGGTTCAGAAACGGCAACACAGGCAACAAGACCCGCCGTCAGATACTGGGCAAGGCCATCGACGCGCTGCCCGCATACCGCGAACCGGCGCCCCGCGTGCAGCTCATGGACGAACTGGGGATCGACCGCTCGCTCATGTGGCCGACGCTGGCCAGCCTCATCGAGGAGCGACTTCGCGACGACCCGCTGGCCACCCACGCCACCATTGAGGCGCTGAATCGCTGGATGTACGAGACGTGGAGCTTCAACTTCGACAACCGGGTATATCCCACCCCGGTCATCACCCTGCCGATCCTAGACCGGGCCATCGCCGAGCTGGAATGGGTACTTGAGCGGGGTGCCAAGGTCGTCTTGGTGCGACCGGCGCCGGTGCCCGGATTCCAAGGCCCCCGCTCATTCGCGCTGCCCGAATACGACCCTTTCTGGGAGCTGGTGCAAGAAGCGGGGGTCCTAGTGGGTTTCCACTCCTCCGACAGCGGGTATGCCCGCTATGTCAACGATTGGGAGGGCCAGAAAAGCTCGGAGTTCCTTCCCTTCGCCGAGTCAACAGGGTTCGCCGCCATCGTCAAGGAGGCCGGGCGGCCGGTATTCGACACCGTTGCATCGGCGATCGGCCACGGCATGCTCAGCCGATTTCCTAGGATTCGGATCGCGCCGGTGGAGAACGGAGCAAACTGGGTCCGCCCTCTGCTGGCTGCTCTTGAGAACGCCTACAAACTCCATCCGCAATCGTTCGAAGAGGATCCCATAGACGTGTTCAAGCGATGCGTCTATGTGCATCCGTTCCACGAGGAGGATCCCAGGGAGCTGGCCGATCTGGTGGGCGTTGACAACGTCCTTTTCGGCTCGGACTTCCCCCACCCGGAGGGCATGGCCGATCCGATCAGCTATGTCGACGACCTCGCCGAATTCGACGACGAGGAGGTCGCCAAGATCATGGGCGGCAACCTGGCCGGACTACTGGGCGTGGACGCTTCGACGAAGCTGGTGTGATCGGGGGCGGCGCCGTCAGCCCGATCCTGGGGGCATATCGTTGGCCGTCGCTCCATCGAGCATAGAGCGGAGGCCGGCCACTACGGCGTCTACGCCGAACTGAACATGTTCGCTGGCGGAGATGTCGCCGATCCCCATGGAGCGAGCCTCCTCCCGGTCCAAGTTGGCGTCGACGCTGAGGCGGCCATGAAGGTATGTGAGGGCCCACGGCCACGCCAACCGGGCCAGTCGCGGCGGGAAACCGGCTTCCTCGAAGAACTTCACCCCCCGCATATAGGTCTCCCGCTCGGTTCCCAGGTTGGGCAGCGAGATCACATGCGCCCCGAGACCGCGATAAGAGCGCATCTTCGACCAGCGCGACGTCAAGTATTGGCGCAGGGCATCCTCCCAGCCGGCATTGCCTAGGGAGAGCGCCTGTGCCTGAGCACTGGCTTCCGCGGCGATCAGGGCTATGAGCTCTTCCTTGTTCTGCACGTAGTAGTAGAGCGCCATCGGCGTGACGCCGAGTTCTGCGGCCACCGACCTCATTGTGACCCCGTCTATGCCGTCGGTTGCCGCCAGCCGCATGGCCACTTCGACGATCGCCTGGCGCGACAGCGGCGCCCTTTGGCCTTCTGAGGGAGCTGGCACGGCGATCAGAATACCCCGCTCAACGCTGGACGGCGCCCGCGTCGAACACTGCCCCGGTTGCGATCAAATCGTCGATCTCGCTCGAGGACAAACCCGCCCATCCACCGAGAATCTCGCTTGAGTGCTCGCCGAGCCGTGCCGGGGCAGCAAGGAACGCTCCCGGTGTCTCCGACAGCCGTTGCGGGGGGGCGGGCAGCACTAGGTGGCCGAGATCGGGGTGGTGGACGTCCTCGAAGAAGCTGCGGCTGCGTAGCTGGGGGTCGTCATAGACCTCCTCGCCGTTGGCGACGCTGGCCGCGGGCACACCCGCCCTGGCCATCACATGTCCCACCGATCGGGGAGTGCGTCGCCGGGCCCACTCGTCGATCGCCTCGGCCAGTTCCCCGGCGTCTGATCCGGCACTCGACGACGGGTCCCTTTCCAGGTCTTGGCGACCCACCACTGCGCACGCCGCGTTCCACTGGTCGATGTCCTCTATCTCGACGATCGCCCATCGGTCGTCGCCCTCGCAACGCACCAGGCGGGTCAACAGCGCTCCCTCGGCGGGGCTTTCCTGCACGGCTGATTCTGCGCCGTTGACCAGGGGATCCAGGTAGATGCGGGCCGCCATCGCCGCAAATATCTCGGTTTGGGCGGCATCCACATAAACGGCCCCTCCAGACGACGCCACCTGGATTCGAGCGGCGAGCACCGCGAGGGCTGCGTGAACGGCGGCGGCATAGTCGGTGAAGGTGCCGGAGTTCCACCAGGCCTCGCTGAGGCCGGTATGGCTGGCAATGTTTGAGGCGTAGGCCTTGCTGGACCCCCTCGGCCCGGTGCGTCCGTACCCTGACATGGAGACCATGATCAGCTTCGGGTTGAGCTTGCGCAGCTCATCGAAAGTGGCACCCCATTCCGCCATCACGGTGCCGCCGAAGTTCTCGATGATCACGTCGCAGTTGGCCGCCAGGTCTTTCAGTGTCTGCTGCCCCTTCTCGCTGAACAGATTCAAGCCGACGTTCTTCATGCCCCTCGACAGATAGGCGTTCAAAGGGGTGTTGGTGAACCCCGACGGCTCTTGCGCCAAATGGGCACCATCGTTGTACCCCCCGCCGCGCAGCGATTCTGGCCGATTTGGGTTTTCAACCTTGACCACGTCCGCTCCCACTCCGGCGAGGATCTGGGCGCACACGTTTCCAGCGACGTAGGCGCCCAGCGACAGGACCCTAAAGCCCTCGAGGGGCCTGTCGTGCCCGTTGCCCGAACATGAGGCTATGGCCACCGCGCTTGTCCCGCCGGCCGCCGGTTCAGCTCCCTTCCCCGCTCGCGGTGCCGCCGGTTCAGCGGGTCGGAACAAACAGGGATCGGCGAGAATCGGCGCGCCCGGGGCGGTGAATGGCGCACCGCCGGCCCGGCAGTTGTCAGCCCAAAATCCGCGTTCGGCCAGATTAGGGTCGGCCACAAACTCCGACGGGGTGTTGCGCAGGCACACGGGGAGGCCCGCCCGCTGGCCCCGCTCGAACAGATGTTCGCGATCCCAGCCGGCCACGATTCCCTCGATCACCGGGATCAGGCCGTCGAAGATCTGGCGTCGTACTGCCATATCGGCCAGCGAGGGCTCGGACAGCTCGGGAGGATGGTCCAGCATCTCCAGGAAGGCCGGCCAGTGGTGGTCAGCGTAGGCCGCGATGTCGATGCGCCCGTCCGCGCATTCCCACAATCCGCTGGGCGGGGTGACCTTGCCTGAATGGCGTTGGCCCGGGATTATCCCTTGCGCGTGATACGCGCAAATGGCGGAGAGTTGGAACGCCTCCACCTCTTGGGCCGAGATGTCGAGGAACCGGCCTCGGGCGGCCTTGCCCACCGCCAGGGCAGCCAGGATCGCCACCGCGGCGTGAGCCGACGCGCCATGCCAGTGGATCTCCGCCGGAATGGCGGCAGGCGGCGAATCCGCCACCCCCATTTCGCCCATCTGCCCGCCTGCGGCGAACGATGTGGCATGGGTGAAGGGCCGGTGCCAGTAGGGCCCGCCGATGCCGAAAGGGGTGATTGAGCATACGACTGCGTCGTGAGGCGCCCATGCCAGCTCACATGTCTCGGGACTGAAGCCCCACAGGGGCCGTCGAGCGCTTGGAGAAATCAAGATGACGTCGGCCTCGGCGGCCAGGGCGGCCAGCCTCGACTGTTCGACTTCTGAGTCCAGGTTCAGGACCATGCTCGTCTTGCCTGCGTGGTAGTACCCGAACGCCAGGCTGGACTCCGGGTCGGCCAAGCCATCTCGAAACGGGCCCAAGCGCCGATATGGATCACCTTCGGACGGCTCGATAAGCGTCACGCTGGCCCCAAGATCGGCCAGCAGGCGCCCGCAGTAGGGGCCGATCGGCGAGCTGAGATCAAAGACTCGCACTCCCGCCAGAGGGGGTGCCGCAGTGGCGGCATCCCCTTGCGCTGACTTGGCCCCTCGGGTCATTGGCGCAGCCTCATCTGCTCTTCACGGGCCAGTGGGAACAGCGCGGCGACGGTTACGGCCATACCGACGATCTGTGCGGCCACCAGGGGCTCGTCCACCGTCAGCCATGCCACGACCGCAGTCAGCACAGGCTGGAGCAGATTCACATTGCTCACCACATGCAGCTTTACATATCCGACGCTGTAGTTGGTGAGGACGTGGCCGAGTCCGGGCAGTGCGGTCATCAACGCAACGCGCGGCCAGTCCGACGCCACCGGCAGGGGTGCCAGCGTGCTTTCCGCCACCGCCGCCGCCGGCAGGAGCACGGCCCCAGCCACGATGGTCATGGCCGTGCTATAGGTCAACGCGTCGTGATGGTCTCTCGCTTTCCTGCTGAAGACCAAAAAAGCCGTGCCCGCGAGCATGCCCCCCAGGGCCAGCATGTCTCCGAAGAGGGAGTTGCCGCTGTTGTCGCCCGCGCCAGTCACCATGATGGCTACCCCGCCGATGGCAAGACATGTCCAGGCCAGCGACGTCAGGCGGATCTTGTCGCTGAACAGCGGGCCCACGACCAATAGGACCACGGCTGGTCTCAGCGCGAGGATGATCTGAGAATTGGCAATGCTGGTGTTGGCAATAGCGGAATATCCCAGGGCAATGCTGACGCCGAACGCCACCCCACCCCAAAACCCGTTGCGCAGGGCGGTGCGGCTCAGACCTCCGCCTCGCATCTTCAAGACGACAAAGTAGGCGGCCGCGCCGAGAACCATCCGCCACGCCGCGAAGGCCAGCCCCGCCGACTCCGCGCTGCGCAGGATCGACGGCCCCGCGCTGAGCAGAAGTATGGCCAGCAGAAGGGCGGCCAACCCGTTGGAGGAGGGGGTGGCCGCGGCTGCGGGCCGCTCGCGGGTCAGCGGCACTGGAATCGACCTTGCACCGCGTCTATTATACTTCGTATAGTAGTTTTACTATACTTCGTATAGCTGAAATTGGCCGCAAGGGGGCAAACATGACCGCCGCACCTTCTCCTCGTGTCTTGGACTATCTGATCAACGACGCCGACAACCACTTCAACGAGCCCAAGGACTGCTTCGAGCGCTACATCGACCCCAAGCACCGAGATCTGGCCATCCGGCTCGTGACCGGCCCCGACGGCGAGCGCATCGAGTTGTTCGCAGGGGCCCCCTCTAAGTTCAACACCAATCAGATAACCTTCTCCAAGGACGAGCTCCAAAAGATGCTGGGGGACGAGCCGGCGATTGAGGCTTCGAGTTCGCGGCCCGACGAGGGCGAGGCGGGCGATGGGGTGAACATCATGCCGGGTATGCTGTTGAACCGGCTGAATCCCCTGAAGGGCCTCTCAGAGCAAGAGCGCCAGGAGTTCATGGCCGAGTTCAAGAACAAGTCCGAGGCCTACGGCAATCGCGATCTCCGCCTAGCGCTCATGGATGAGCAGGGGATCGACAAGGCCGTCATGTTCCCAGCGGCTGCTCACAACATCGAATACGAGTTTGCCGACAACATCCCGGCCCTGTACGCCAATGCCAGGGCCTTCAACCGCTGGATGTACGAGGAGCCCGGTTTCAACGCGGAGAACCGCATGTTCCTTCCTCCCTACATCCCGCTGGCCGACCCCGACTTGGCGGTAAAAGAACTCGAGACCGTTATCGGCCAAGGCGCCATGATGATCCAGACCAAGTCTGGACACGCGCACGGCGGTGCCGAGAACCCATTCGGCGGTCGCTCAGTCGCCGACCCCGTCTACGACCGGTTCTGGTCGATGGCGAACGAGGCCGGGGTCCGGTATGCGGCCCATTTGGGCGGTACCGACTACCAGAAGTATGGGGCCGATTGGTCATACGACCCTGAGACCACTTTCGGCGATTTCGACGCGTTTCAGTGGGTCATGTACTGGGGAGACCGCCCAGCAGCCGAATTGACGGCAGCCTTGGTGCTTCACAACTTCTTCGGTCGATTCCCGAACATGAAGGTGCTCTTGGCCGAACAAGGCACTGTGTGGCTTCCCTATACCCTCCGCAAGATGGACCACGCCTTCATGATGGGCCGGAAGGCCCGCTGGCATGAGACGGGTCGGCTCGATGCCCGGCCGTCGGAGATCTTCAAGCAGTTCTTCTATGTCGCCCCGTTCCCAGAAGAAAACGTCGAGCGTGTCGCCTCCGAGATCGGTGTCGAGCCACTGGTGTTCGGCTCCGATTTCCCTCACGGCGAGGGTCTCGCTCGCCCGGCTGAGTATGCGGGCTCGCAGCTCTCGAGCTTCAGCGACGACATCACCCGCCGCATCATGAGGGACAACATGGAGGATTATCTCGCCCCCTGCCTGGCCTGATGTCCTCTCCTGAAAGCGGCCAGCTTGTTTCCTACGAAGCCCGTGAGGGCGTATCGATCATCACGCTCGACCGCAGGCCGCTGAACGTATACGACGCTGCTTTCCTGGTGGAGTTTCAACACGCTTGGCAGGCTGCTCGCCACGACGACCAGACCAGAGCCGTGCTCATGCGGGCCATGGGCAAGCACTTCTGCGCTGGGGCCAACATGGGCGACCGGGTGCCTGCGTCCGAAGGCGCCGCCGAGTTGTCGCCTCCCGATGAGATGCGGCTGATAAAGGAAACCATGAAGCCCACCATCGCCGCAGTACACGGCGGCTGCATCGGCGGAGGCCAGAGGATGGTGTGGCCCTGCGACATCATCTTCTGCGCCGAAGACGCA
Organism: Acidimicrobiales bacterium; assembly: GCA_965208505.1. GTDB lineage: Bacteria > Actinomycetota > Acidimicrobiia > Acidimicrobiales > Bin134 > Poriferisocius. The sequence continues at coordinate 2,395,957 of OZ242339.1, read as the reverse complement.
TTCTTCATGGATCCGACGGCGAACATGGGGATCGGCGGAATCCAGTCACATCTGCACACCTGGTTCTACGGGCCCCGGCTGGCAAAGGAGATGATCTACAGCGGCGGCCGGCTGCCCGCTCAGCGGCTGCACGCCCTGGGGCAGGTCAATCGGATCTACCCAGACGTCGACACACTCCACGAAGAGGCCTTCGCTTTCGCCCGGGAGGTCGCCGCCAAAGATCCAGTAGCGCTACGCCAGGCCAAGAGCGCAAGCGACATCACCATGGACATCATCGGCCAGCACTACGTCTTCTCCCGAATGCGAGAACTGCTCGATGCGCCGGCCGCGTTCACACTCCCGACCGACCAGGGGACCTGAGGCGATGCCGGCGACCGCGGCCTCCGCAGGCTGTTCAGTCGTGGGCCGCGCCGCCGACCGCGGACTTCTGGGCTGCTTGCACCGGCGGCGCCGTGCGCCAATCCTGGATCCCCTCGTCGAACTCGGCGAAACCGACTTGCCGCTTGCCGTTGGACATCGAGGCCCAATGGGCGTGATTGAGTTGGTGTATCGAGAAGCAGGATTGCAGCGCGTTCGTGAATCCCATGGAATCCATCGTCTGGTTGACGGACTCTTTGACCAGCATCGCGGCCATGGTGGGGACAACTGCGATTCGCTCGGCGAACTCGACGGTTCGATCAAAGAGCTCGTCGCGGGGGAATACCTTGCTGACCATGCCGAGGCGGTGGGCCTCATCGGCATCGAGCGAGTCCCCGGTGAGCATCAGCTCCTTGGTCTTTCTGGGGCCGAATTCCCAGGGATGGGCGAAGTACTCGACCCCGGCCATCCCGAGCCGTGTGCCGACGACGTCGGCGAAGGTCGTATCGTCGGCTGCCACGATCAAGTCGCAACACCAAGCCAGCATCAGTCCCGCAGAGAACACGGGCCCATGGACCTGGGCAATGGTGATCTTGCGAAGGTTTCGCCATCGCAACGTGTTCTGGAAGTAGTAGTGCCATTCTTGGAGCATCATTCGCTCGGCCCCGGCTCGACTGCCGCCGTGGATGAACCGCGTGGGGTGGGAGGCGAACTCCTCGCGGGCCACGGCCGAGCCCATGTCGTGACCAGACGAGAACATCGGCCCGTTCCCGCCGAGAATCACCACGCGGACATCGTCATCCCGCTCGGCCCGAAGGAACCCGTCGTCGAGCTCGACCAGCAGCCCGCGGTTCTGGGCATTTCGGGTGTCTGGACGGTCGAGCAATATCCGCACGACCCTCCCGCCATCGAGCTGCTCATACGTGATGAAGTCGTAGTCGGACATGATTTCTCCTTGCTCAATCCCGGGCAGGCTCTAGGGGTGCTGGCGTGATTGTAGATGGTTCACCCTGCGCGGCTCTGATGCTCCAATGTTAGGGTTTCAGCGTCGCTGGGGCATTTGAGACATGCAAGCCGAGTGGTGAAGCCCATCACAGACAAACCCGCAGAGGGTGGACAATGGACATCGACGAACTAATCCTGATCAGTGTGGACGACCATGTTGTCGAGCCTCCTGATCTCTTCGAGGGCCGGCTTTCGAAACAAGCCAGCGAAAGCGCTCCGTTCGTGACCCAGCTGGAAAACGGGCGAGACGTTTGGATGTTCGAAGGCCAGGCACTCCCCAATGTCGGACTGAACGCCGTCGCGGGCCGAGTTCCCGAGGAGTACGGACTCGATGCCACTTCGTTCGACCAGATGCGCGCCGGCTGCTACGACATCGATGAGCGCATACGGGACATGAACGTCAACGGTGTGCTCAGCTCCCTCAACTTCCCGAGCCTCACCGGATTTTGCGGTCAGCTCTTCTACTCGTGTCCCGATAAAGACATCGCTTTGGAGCTCGTCCGGGCGTACAACGATTGGCACATCGACGACTGGTGCGGTCGCCATCCCGGTCGGATGATTCCCATGGTGATCACCCCGCTTTGGGACCCGGATTTGATGGCTGCCGAAGTACACCGGGCCGCAGACAAGGGATGTCACGCGGTGAGTTTCTCGGAGAACCCCGAGAAGCTGGGCCTGCCCTCATTCCACACCGACCACTGGGACCCATTCTGGAGCGCTTGCTGCGACACCGGCACTGTGGTGAACCTCCACATCGGCTCCTCTTCCACCCTGGTCAGCACGGCGTCAGATGCTCCGATAGACACCTTGATTACCCTGCAACCGATGAACATCGTGCTCTGCGCGACAGACCTCTTGTGGTCGCCGGTGCTGCGCAAGTTCCGCGATCTAAGGTTTGCCCTCTCAGAGGGCGGGATCGGGTGGATCCCGTACTTCTTGGAACGAATTGACTACACATATCGCCATCACAAACGGTGGACCAACCAGGATTTCGGCGATCAGCTGCCAAGCGAAGTGTTCAACGAGCAGATTCTGACCTGTTTCATCGACGATGCCGTCGGTATGGAGATACGCCATCATCTCAATCTCAACCACATCCACTGGGAGTGCGACTATCCGCACTCTGACTCTACGTGGCCGAATGCTCCCGAAGAAGTGATGAGCTATCTCTCCGACCTTCCCGACGACGATGTCAACCGCATCACCCATCTCAACGCGATGCGCAATTATTCGTTCGACCCGTTTGCCCACATCCCCAAAGAGGATTGCACGGTCGGGGCGCTGAGAGCCCAGGCCACTGACGTCGACATCAGCCTGGTGAGCTACGGCACCGGGAAATTCCACGACGACGGAATCGTCACAGCCGTGACGCTGGCGGAGAGAATGGCCGGGGCCCGCTAATGGCGTGTCGCCGGTTTGGGCCAGGGGCCATGCCAGAACCGTCACGGCCTGGTGTTGTTGAAGTTCATTTCAAATCTTGAGTAGGGTTCCCTAAGCCGATCTAGCGTATCTGAGGCGTGGGAGGGGAATATGGGGAAGCAGATTCACCGTGTGCTTGGGCTGCTGCTGGTTTTCACCCTTGTCGCCGGCGCATGCGGCAACTCCGGTGACGAACCAAGCACCACCGCCCCGGCGCCATCGACCAATGACGCCTCCGACGACACCGCAGCGCCATCGACCGACGACAGCGCAGACGACACCGCAGCGCCATCGACCGACGACAGCGCAGACGACGCCGCAGCGCCATCGACCGACGACGCCTCCGACGACGCCGCAGCGCCATCGACCGACGACAGCGCAGACGACGCCTCCGATGAGCAACCAGTCGAAGTGGAAGAGCCGGATGACAGCCATGTGTTCATCCCGATCGAGGGTGTGCCTGGTGTGAATGACGCTGAGATCAGCGTGGCCGTGATCGGCACCAAGTCCAACAACCCACTGGGAACCTGCATCCTTGACTGCTACACCACCGGCATCGAGGCCTACTTCGACATGATGAACAGCCAAGGCGGGCTCTATGGCCGTGAACTGGTGATCGGAGAGCATCTCGACGATGAGCTGTTCAACAACCAGGCCACTTCTCTGGAGGTAATCGCCGAAGAGGACTCCCTGGCCGTATTCGTGGCCACCCTGTTGGCCCTCGGATTCGAAAGCCTCGACGAAGCACGAGTGCCGGCCTACAACTGGGGTGCTCACGCCGCGATCTCAAACGGCCTGATGTCTAATTTCCCTGTTCCTGCTCCCTCATGCCCAAACTGCACCGTTCGCCATATTCCCTACATGGCACAGATTGCCGGCGCTACCCGGGTGGCAGCACTGGGATACGGCATATCCGATAACTCCAAGGTTTGCGCCAACACTTATGCAGCGTCAATTGACCTATACGGCAGCGACATCGGTGCTGAGACGGTATACGTCAATGACGAAATAGCATTCGGCGTGCCAAACGGTGTCGGGCCTCAAGTTACCGACATGATTGAAGCTGGTGTTGACTTCATCGCTTCTTGCTTGGACTTGAACGCCATGAAGACCATTGCCCAGGAACTGGTGAGACAGGGCGTACGCGATCAAATTACCATGCACCATCCCAACAGCTACGACCACAACTTCGTGGCCGAAGCGGGAGATATATTCGACGGAGACCTTGTCTCCGTAACCTTCGCGCCATTTGAAACCAGTGGCTTAGCAGCAGTGGACGATTTTCTAGAGTGGACCGAGAGGCACGGCGGTCCGGTATCTGAGCAGACAATATTCGGATGGATCAACGCCGACCTTTTCGTGCAGGGCTTGAAGGCCGCAGGGCCTGAATTCGATCGCGAATCGTTGATTGAGGCCACAAACACCCATTTGACTTCGTATTCCGCCGACGGCCTGGTCAGTCCCATCGATTGGTCTCGCCAGCACTTGGCCCCCACTGCCGAGGATCGTCTCACCAACGGCCCATCGCAAGAATGCGTGGCCATGGTGTGGATACAGGGAGGTGCGTTCGAACTGGTAGCAGAGTCAGACTCGCCCTTCCTGTGCTGGGACAATTCGACGCCTGACTGGGCCGAGCCCGAGCCGACCAACTTCGGTTGATTTTGAACCCTGGCGGCAGTGCCCTTCCCGAGTAAGGACGCATAAGTGATCCTTGCTTCAGCCGGTGAGGACTTCTTCAGGGCGATTCTCCAGGGCACACCTCCAGGCACGGTGTTCGCCCTTGTGGCGCTCGGTTTCGTCCTGACGTACAAAACGTCGGGAGTCTTCAACCTGGCTTTCGGCGCCCAGGCCTACATTTCGGCCGCGCTCTACTTCCAGGCCAAGAATGAATGGGGTTGGCACGCTGCTCCGGCGTTGCTGCTAGCTGTCCTCGTGGTCGCCCCGCTCATCGGCCTCATTCTGGAGCGGGTGATTTTCCGGAGCCTTCGCACCGCTAGCGCAGTTGCCAAACTCGTGGTTGCCATCGGGTTGAATGTGGCTCTACCCGCCATATTCGAACTCGTCGTTGGGTATGAGCCCGTGGCGGGACGCACTCCGACCGGCATTGTCTCGGGCGGCGCCAGCGTCTTCTACGACCCCTTTGGCGTTTACCCCTTCAGTCGCGACGAACTGACTCAGATGGCTGTGGCACTCGCAGGGGTGCTGCTCTTGGGCGCCCTGTTCCGCTACACATCCATCGGCTTGGCCATGCGAGCAGTGGTGGAGAGCCCCCGCATGACCGAGATGGCAGGAATCAGGGCAGACTGGGTATCGGCATTCGCCTGGGCCCTCTCCAGCGCTTTCGCCGGCATGGCCGGTGTGCTGATCGCCCCTCGCTTCAACACCCTCATCGCCCCCGATTTCTTCAACCTGGTGGTTGTGGCCATGGCCGCCGCCGCGATTGGCCGCCTTGTGAGCCTGCCCCGCGCCCTTGTCGGCGGACTGGCATTGGGCTGGTTCACTGCGGTGTTCAACACTTTCGTGCCCGACTGGGCTGAGACGTTCACCTGGCTAGAACCCTTCTCAGACAACCTCACGCCGGCGATACCATTCGTGGCGCTATTCGGGATATTGGTGCTGTGGCCCGAGATTCGGCGGGCCCGCGATGTTCCCGACCCGATGGCAGGCGTAGACCCACCGCCGCCGGTGCCCGCCAACCACGCCAGACACCCCTACTTGACCATCGGGGTTCGGGCATTCGCCCTGTGCTTTCTCATTCTCTTTGGCTGGGTGGCCTTCACCCAGGCCGACATTCGATGGCTCTTCCTCATCACCCAAGCGGTCATCTTGTCCACCATCTATCTCTCGATCACCGTCATCACCGGATTTGCGGGGCAGATATCCCTTTGCCAGGGCACATTCGCGGCGATCGGCGCCTTCACCGTCTTCCAGATGGCCGACCGCTGGGATACCTCTGTGCTATTGGCCGCCCTTGTCGGCGCGCTAATCGCCTGCGGGGTGGGGGTGCTCGTCTCCATACCAGTGTTGCGCCTGGCCGGCGTATGGCTGGCCATCGCCACGCTGGCCTTCGCCTATTTCTTCGACTCGGTGGTCGTCAAGTTCTCGTGGGTGGGCGGCGGCGATACGTCGCTGTTGCAGGGAACCCGCGTGCCCCGCCCCGAACTCGGCCCCTGGGACTTCGGCGACGACAAGTCGTTTCTCGTGCTAGCGGTCATCGTGTTGATCATCATGTCGTTCTTCGTCATCCAACTTCGCGAGGGAACCATTGGGCGTACACTGCGAGTGCTGCGGGGAAGCGAGGTCGCCGCAGAGTCCATCGGCATTTCCTCGGCGCAGGCAAGGATCGCAGCCTTTGCTGTTTCGGCCTTCATCGCCGGACTCGGCGGCGCCATGCTTTCGATGCATCAGGAGAACGTCAACTACTCGAACAACTTTGCGCCCGCCACCGCGCTGTTCTGGCTGGTGCTGGTCGTCTCTTTGAGCGCTCGAACCGTTGAAGGCGCCATCCAAGCCGGCGCGGCGTTCTCGCTATTTCCTCCGGTCATCCTCCAAGGAACCTTCCTCGGATGGATCTTGCGATCGGAGGACCGCATCCCCGGGCTCTTCCCCATCTCCCCGAAGTGGCGGTTCGTGCTGTTTGGGCTGGCCTCCATTCAGTTCGCCCGCCATCCAGAGGGGCTGCTTGAGTTCGGCAAGCGGCGATCCACGGCACGACTCGATGCCCGTCTCTTCGAGAAATATCCGCTTGCCGAACGAAGCGGACCACAAGGCCTCGCCGCCGAAGACCTTGCGCCAAAGAGCGGCCAAGGCGCCGCCGAAGACCCTGCGCCACAAGTTGCAGACGACAAGCTGGAGGCGGATTCGTGAGCGCCTTGCTGGAGGCCACGGGGATCTCCAAGGCTTTTGCCGGCATCCAAGCGCTAAGCGACGTGAACATCACCGTGGACCGGAACGAACGGGTTGGGCTGATAGGCCCCAACGGCGCCGGCAAGACAACCTTCTTCAACTGTCTTTTGGGCATCCTCCCGATCGACAAGGGGGCGGTGTGGTTCGACGGCCAGAATCTTGAAGGGCTTCCCGTGAGTCGCCGCGCCCGCGCCGGCATAGGGAGGACGTTTCAGCGAATCGAGCTGTTCGACGAGACCACGGTGATGGAACACCTCTTGATCGCCGAGCGGATATGCAATGGTTCTGGGTCATTCTGGAAGGACTTGCTGGGACTCGGGCGGCCAAGGCCTGAAGAGATTCAAAGGTGCAACGAGGTGCTCGAACTTCTTGGGCTGCTCCACCTGGGCAATGAGCCCATTGAGACGCTCAGCCTTGGCCAGGGTCGGCTTGTGGAGGTGGGGCGGGCGCTCATGACCAACCCCGACCTCTTGCTCCTAGATGAGCCGAGTTCAGGTCTGGATCTGGAGGAGACTGCCTCGCTGTCGGCAACGCTTCAGGCAATACAGGCCGAGCGCGGGTTCTCTGTGCTGTTGGTAGAGCACGACATAGAGCTTGTCGCGGAGTTCACAGAGCGCAGCTACGTGCTCGAGTTCGGCACCTTGATCGCATCCGGAACCACCGCTGAGGTGCTCGCCTCCCCCGCGGTGCGCGCCGCATACCTCGGTACCTACGAGTTGGAAGCATGAGCGCCGACGTCTCCCCGCCCCCGGTGCTCGCGATGACCGAGGTTGAAGCCTCCTATGGGCCCTTCCGCGCCCTGTTCGACGTGTCCTTCCGCATCGGCGCGGGCGAGGCCATCGGCCTCCTCGGTGCAAACGGGGCGGGCAAGACCGCAGTGGCCCGGGTTGCCGGAGGGCTGCTGCCCCCTTCGGCGGGAACCGTTGTTGTGGATGGCGTGGACATGGGCGGCGAGAACGCCTACAAATTTGCCCGCGCCGGCGTAGCCCATGCCCCCGAAGGGCGATCAGTATTCGCTACCTTCACGGTGGAAGAGAACCTTGCCCTGTCATTTCGAAGAGCCTTGGGGCGCTCGGGAGTCAAGTCGGGCCTCAGCCGTGCCTTCGAGATATTTCCCCGGCTGGGAGAGCGAAGGAGTCAGCTCGCGGGCACCCTCTCCGGCGGCGAGCAGCGCATGTTATCGCTGGCCCGAGTAATGGTAGAAGAGCCCCGCCTGCTCATCGCCGACGAACTCTCCCTGGGTCTTGCCCCCATCATCATCGAAGAGGTGTACAAGGTTCTCCATTCGATTCGCCAAGCAGGAACCTCGTTGCTGGTGGTTGAGCAACACGCCACCCATGCCTTGAGCCTCTGCGATCGGATCGTCGTGCTCGACCACGGGCGAGTGGTATGGGAGGGTCCGAGCGACGAGGCTCTAGGTGCCATCGAGTCGAGCCTGTTCAAAGGGTGACCGTGAGGGAGCGTTGCTCGTGACTGGAATCAGCATGCTTTGGCACACGACGGCCATGGTCGCCGACTACGACAAATGCCTTGAACCGCTTCAGCGCCTGTTTGGGGCAACAGTGATGCACGAGACCACTTCTGAGGAACCTGGGGTCGGCCGTCGCGGCGGGATGATATGGCTGGGCGACAACTCCCTTGAACTGGGCGCCCCCGCGGGGGCGCAATCACCGGTCAGGAACTTCGTGGAAAAGTGGGGCGGGGGGATGCATTCCATCGCAGTGCAAGTCGACGACGCCGAGGCCACCGCTGAGCGGCTTGCCCGGTTCCACGTAACCCCGCAAGTCTGGATCGACGACCACATCTTCTTTTCCAAGCCCAAAGAGACCGCTGGCCTGCTGCTTGAATGGGCCAGCCGGCACACCGACGACGATCCTCGCTGGGGCTACCCGCTCAAGCCCGGTATCAAGGCGCCGCTGGCTCCGGCTCTGCAATACGCATTCGTCACCGCGGTGGTGGACGACCCTCCCGACGTGGCCGCCCGGCTGGCCGGCTTGTTCGCAACCGAGGTGCTGAGAGTTTCCGAGGGCGCCGCCGTTGACGAGATTGGCGCAATCGTGTCGCTGGGGGATTGCCTGCTATTGCTGTTCCCGATGCCCCCCGAAGGCACATCTCGGGAAGTGTGGGGCGGCCACATCGCCCGCAATCGGTTCCATGCCCAGGGTTTGCGCGTGGCCAACCTGGCTGATTCCGTGGCCAAGCTGGCATCTCACGGTGTCCGGCCGGCAGCCCAGATTGCGGGAATGACGTTTCTGGATCCGAACGCACTTCCCATTCCGACATTCCTCGTCGAAGAGCTCCTTCCCGAGGATCCGCGGCGACCAGAAGGGCCTGGTTTGGAGAGCTTCCCCCGTCACAAGGCAACGAGCGCATGAAGATCGGCGTCCACCTGCCCGAGCAGCAGATCGGCTTTGACCCCGGCGTGGTGCGAGACTTCGCAGTGGTTGCCGAGGAGCTCGGCTTTGACTACATCACATGTGTGGACCACGTTCTCGGCACACCACACGACCGGCGGGATCCCCCCTTCCACGAACTCGGAATCTACGACGAGAACAGCGTCTTTCATGAGCCCTTCACACTGTTCGCCTACTGGGCTGCCGTTACAACGCGCATCGAGTTGGTCACCTCGGTGCTGGTCCTGCCCCAGCGCCAGACGGCACTGGTCGCCAAGCAGGCGGCCGAGCTGGCCATTCTCAGCAATCACCGTCTGCGGATGGGCGTCGGCAGCGGCTGGAATTACGTCGAGTACGAGACCCTGGGCACCGACTACCAAACCCGGGGCTCTCGCCTGGAAGAACAGGTGAGGGTTGTGCGCCGCCTTTGGAGCGAGCCGGTGCTTGAATTCGCTGGAGACCACCATCGGATCGACCGCGCCGGTTTGAACCCCCTGCTCGACCGGCCCGTTCCCATTTGGTTCGGCGGGTTCGCTCGGGTTCAGCAGGATCGCTGCGCTCGGATCGGCGACGGATTCATGTGGGCCGGCAACACCAGCCTGTCGCGAGCGGGCAACGAATTCATCAGGACCAGGGCCGCCGAGGCCGACCGAGACCCCGGCACAATCGGGTTCCAGGCCAACCTCGGCGAAGCCGGCGACCTTGGCAACGAGGTCGAGGCTTGGGCTGATGCCGGCGGGACCCACGCCACGGTAGGCCTCGGCGATGGGAGCGGCGCCGAATTCATCGATGCCCTGATCCGGGTGCGAGAACAGCTCGGCGACGCGATTGCCACGTCTTCGGCGCCCTCAGAACAGGAAGCTATCGATGGCGAGAAGCTCTCATGACAGCGACCTTTCCAGGCGCTGGTGACCAGGAATGGCAGCCCTCAACCCCCGACGAGAAGCTGGACCACCTGCGATCGGCCCAGCAGATCCAACAGCTGCCGATGCGCTACGCGCTTGCCGTCGACAGCCGCGACATGGATGCCTTGGCCGAGCTGTTCGTAGAAGACGTCCGGGTCGGAAAGCGGCTCTATGGGCGAGACGAGCTCAAGCGCTGGATGACCATGACCCTGGCCAAGCTCGGTCGGACCATCCATTTGGTGGCCAATCACATCTTGAGCTTCAGCGACGCCGACCATGCAACCGGCGTCGTCTACTGCCGCGACGAAGTGGAGCGTGACGGGTACTGGGTTGTCGGACACCTTCAATACTGGGATACCTACGAACGGCGAGGTGGCCGGTGGTACTTCGTTCGGCGTCTCTACAACCGTTGGGGGGTGGTGGACGAGATCGTCAGAACGAAGATCGATTTCGAAGACCAAGGCCTGACGGCCCACGAGCTTCCCCAGGTCTGGCCGACTTGGAATCAGTTCCAGAACCAGGGCTTCCCCGAGGGAAGTTAGGAAATTCAAGCAGAGGCGAAGTTCCTCGACAAACAGCCCCGACTACTCCGTGGCTTCTGAGAGGAATTCGGCTACAACGGTGGCGAGGTCGTAGTCAGCGGTGTCGGTCTCTGAGAGGAGGTCGAAGGCTTCGTCCAACTCATTGGCCCGCTTCTGGGCGTAGTGCCGGATGTGGTAGTGGGTCGGGATCAAGAAGCGTCCTGCGGCCACCCCGTCGAAGGCCCTCTGGGCAACAGTGGCCGCGCTCATGCCCTTTTGCTCCATGAGCATCCCAGACATCGGATCGCTCTCGGCGGCACCTCCATACTCTCCGGGGCGGTGCCGGGTGGAGTCCCACAACCGGCTTGAGGTGAGTCCCGGGCACACCACGCTGATGCCAACATGTTGGGGCAGCTCGCCTCGGAGCACGTCGCACAGAGCCAAAACGGCGTGCTTCGATGCGGTGTAGGCCCCGGCGTGGAGGTGGGGGACGCCCACCGAGTGCTCTGAGCCGGTGGCCATGAGCCATCCGGGCTGGGCGCCGGTGGCCATGAGGCCTCCGAAGCTCCGAAGAGTGTGGAGCGTGCCCAAGACGTTCACCCTCATCGTCCACTCGACATCGGCCCAGGGGGCTTCCAGCAGGGGCGCAAGGGGGGCCATGACGCCCGCATTGGCGCAGGCCAGGGCGGGGGTCCCGTGGTTGCGGGCGACGGCGTCGGCGAGCTCGCCCACCGATTCGGGGTTGGTGACGTCGCAGTGATAGGCCCGGGCGGCGCCGCCGTTGTCGACGATGGAGCGGGCTACGGCTTCGGCGGCTTCGATCTCCAAGTCGGCCACGGCCACTGCCGAGGCGCCCCGGGCCGCGGCTTCCGCCGCCAGCGCGGCGCCGATGCCGCTGCCGCCGCCGGTTACCACCACCGTTCTTCCCTCTACGAGCATGGCCATGGCGCCCTCCCTGGTAGTGCGGTTTTCATGCCAGTGCTTCTACTTGGTCGAGCACGGGCAGCAGGTAGCGGATGAACGCGGCAGGGTTCTCCTGCATCGGGAAGTGTCCTACGCCCTCCATAACCGTGTGCGTCGATCCGGCGATGGCCTGGTGGGCCTCAAGACCGGCCTCGACGGTGCCGGAGAAGTCGTGCTCGCCGTTCATGATGTGTACCGCAGTGAGGCCGGTGTCGGTCTCGCCGTCGGCGGCACAAGCCGCCGCGAACGCCTCGGCACTGGGCGGGCTCGGGCTCACTAGTGGGAAGAAACCGGACAGACGTTCAAGGGCATGGCGTTGATGCCGTTGAACCAGACGCTGTTCATGGGCGTGGGCGGCCCGGCCAGCTCGATGTCGGGCAGCTTCCGGTAGAGCTCGCCGAGCACGCCCCGGAGCTGGGTGCGGGCCAGCGCGGCGCCGAGGCAGAAGTGGGGCCCGGTGCCGAAGGCCAGGTGGGTGTCGGCGTTGGCACGGCCGATGTCGAAGCGGCTCGGCTCGTCGAACACCTCCTCGTCGCGGTTGGCCGAGATGTACGACAAATACACCTTGTCGTCTTTGGGGATGGTGACGCCCCGAAGCTCGATGTCGCAGGTGGCGGTGCGGCAGAACTGCATCACGGGCGGGGAGAACCGCAGCACCTCTTCCACTGCGTTGGGCAGTCGGCCGTCGAGGTCGCCGAGCAGCAGTTCCTTCTGGTCGGGGTGCTCGTCCATCAGGCGCACGAAGTGGGCGGTGGTGTTGCGGGTGGTCTCATGGCCGGCTATGGACAGCGTCAAAAAGAACTGGGTGATCTCGTCTCTGGCGAGGCGCCGTCCGTCCACCTCGCCGTACAGGTACTTGGACAACATGGTGTCGTCTTGGGCGTCGCCGCGCGACTTCACCACCTCGTCGAGGAACAGGTAGAGGTCGAAGATGTCCTGCTGGAACTGCGGGTTGTACTCGAAGCTGGCTGCCTTGTTGCCCAGCCGCATGTACTCGTGGCGTTTGTCCTGAGGGACGCCCATGAGCTGGCACAACAGGATCATGGGCAGCTCGGCGGCCACGTCGAAGACGAACTCCACATGGTCTTTGGCGGCCAGCTCGGCGATCACCTCCTGGGCCTGCTCGCGGATGAAGGACTCCAGGTTGGCCACTTTGCGGGGGGTCAGCCCGGGCTGGATGAGGCGGCGGAACTGGGTGTGCTGGGGCGGGTCCATGCCCATGAGCCCCGCCCGCTGGCTGGCGAGTTGCGCAGGTTCCCGGCGCACGTCGGTCCACAGCACGGAGTTCTCCCACGCCGAGAACCGCTCGTGGTCCTTGGAGGCCAGGGCCACGTCCTCGTACTTCGACAGCACCCAGAAGCCAGGGCAGGGGAGGTATCCGGGGTTCTGGGGCTCAGGCGGTGGGTTCCAAAACACCGGTGCCTCGCGGCGCAGCACCTCGAAGTACTCGTAGGGCGCTGCCCCGAAACGGGCGATGTCGTCCTGTTTGGCGAGGTTGATGTCGCCAGGTTTGAGCGCCATTGGGCACCCCCTTTTGGTTGATGCTGCTCAGACGATGTTCAGCGTGGACAAAAAACCAGACATGCGGGCGACGTCACCCTCTGTTTCGCAGGCCGAGCGCCACGGGGTGCGGGCCGTTCCCCACGATACGAAGGCGAAAGCAGTGGAGGTGACCGCCGCGTCCCCGCCCCCGCTCTCCTCCACCACAAGACCGCCTTCGGGGTCGGGGCGGTACACCGTCCAGGTGCTCTCGCCGGGGCCGGTCAGGCGGATGGTCACCGGCGAGGTGAGCGACTCGTCGAGCTCAGGGCCCTGCATCTGGGGGAGCCCCCACATCATCCACTGCACCACTGGGTACAGTTCCTCGTGCGAGGGCGCAGGCAGCTCTCGCTGAACGGGGCCGCCCGGCGCGGCAATGTCGTGGTAGAGGTGGCAAAAGCAGTCGAAGGCCAGACCGTTGGCCACTGCGTGCATCGGGTAGGTGCCCAAGCCGGGCACCTCCAGCGGGGTGGAGGCCAGCGGCTCCTCCTGGAGGGTCCCGAGCCGAGCGAGCCGCTGGGCGCCGTAAACCTCCAGCTCTTCCAGCACATCGCCAATCGGCCAGTCTCGGCGGATGTCCACGTGTACATCGTGCTCCCGCTCGCGCACCGATGGCAGGGGCAGCCGCTCGTCGGGCACCGGAAGCGGGTCAATCAGGTTGCGGGCACCGGCGCCGATGTGGGCCACCACGTCGCGTACTCGCCACCCCGCGCACGCCGACGGCGCGATCCACTCGGATTCGGTGAGCGTTCGGGCTACCTCCAGGATCCTGTTATGGAGCGCCTCGTGCGCCGCTACGGCCTCGGTGGTCACAGGCCAATGGTTGACCGCGAAGGCACGATTGTCAAGGAGAGGCGCATCCTCTACGGCATCGTCGGTGGCGGTTGGGCATGGGGGCAGCACGAAGCCAGGGGCTGCTTGTCGTGCAGGGTGTTCGTTGTTAGCGTCGGGGTGGATGGGTGAGCCTGATTTCGACAGCTTCCCTGTGGTCTCCCACGGCCACCAGTTCGAGGACTTCCCGGCGGGACGGATGTTCGATCACCACTGGGGCCGCACCATAACCGACGGCGACAATGCGCTGTTCTCCACCGCAACATGCAACTGGAACCCTATGCACCTGAACGCGGAGTTTGCCCGAGCCCACGGCCATCCCGACGTGGTGGTGAACCCGATGCTGGTGCTGTGTACCGTGGTCGGCCTCTCAGTGGAGGACTTGAGTGAGCGAGGTGGGCCGTTTTTGGGAATGGAGGGCGTGAGGTTCCACCAGCCGGTGTATCCGGGCGACACACTGACGGCCGGCTCCCGGGTGCTCGAAGCCCGGGAGTCCGACAGCCGGCCCAGCGCTGGGATAGTCACCTGGCACACCGAGGCCCGCAACCAGCGAGGCGATCTGGTGCTCGAATACCGGCGTACCAACCTCGTGGCCAAGCGGCGTCGGCCCGAGCGGGATTGACGGTGCCCCGCACCCTGGTCGACCCCCGCCCGCCGATCCCGGCGCCCTACCGCACCGAAGAACGGGAGGCCATCCAGGAGATGGCCCGCGGCTTCGCCATGGACAAGGTGCTGCCGATCGCCAACCGGCTCGACCCCGAGCACGGCCTCATCCCCGGTGAACTGCGCAAGGAGATGGGCGAGCTGGGGTTCTTCGGCATCATGGTCCCGGAGCGCTACGGCGGGCTGGGCCTGGGCGTGTTCGAGTACGCACTGGTCGCCGAGGAGCTGTCGAGGGCGTGGATGAGCGTGGCCAGCATCATCGCCCGCTCGGGAATCGCCCTGTCGCTCAACCCCGCCCAGCGGGAGAGGTACCTGCCGCTCGCCGCCAAGGGGGAGTGGCTGGGGTGCTTCGCGATGTCGGAACCCGGTGCGGGGTCGGACATCGCCTCGGTGAGGACCCGGGCTGCCAAGGCCGAGGGGGGCTGGCTGCTCAACGGCCAGAAGATGTGGTGTACGTTCGCCGACCAGGCCGACTGCATCCTGGTGGTGGCCCGCAACAAGCCCTACAACCCCGACAAGCGCCACTCGGGGATCCGCCAGTTCGCGGTCCACAAGGCGCCGGGGAGCTTTCCCGAGGGTGTGTCGGGCAGTCCTATTCGAAAGATCGGCTACCACGGTTGGCGCACCTTCGAGCTTTCGTTCGACGACTGCTTCGTGCCCGATGACTGCCTGGTGGGCGCGGAGCGGGACGAGATGGCCGAGGACACGGGGTTCAAGCGGGCTGCGGCGGGCATGACCACGCCCCGAATACACACCGCGGCCCGGTCGATCGGCCTCGCCCGGGGGGCGCTGGAAGACTCGATCGGCTATGCCCAGCAGCGGGAGCAGTTCGGCCGGCCGATCGGCGACTTCCAGGTGACCCGGTTCAAGATCGCCAAGATGGCATCGGACGTGGAGGCGTGCCGCGCCCTCATGTACCAGGTGGCGGCCAACGCCGATGCCGGCGAGAAGTCCGATATGAGCGGGGCGATGGTGAAGTACCTGGCATCGGAGATGTCGGAGAGGGTGACCTCCGAGGCGCTCCAGATCCACGGCGGCGCGGGCTACACCACCGACTTCCCCATCGAGCGCTATTGGCGCGACGCCCGCCTGACCAAGATATTCGAGGGCACCAGTGAGATCATGCAGCGCATCATCTCCGACCACCTTCTGCCGCCAACCCCCCTGAGATAGACGAACACCATGGACGCACCCTCAACACTCACGGGATCTGACAACTACTTCGAGGACTTCGCAGTGGGTCGGCGCATGCGCCATGCCCGGTCGGCCACCATTGACGAGGTGGAGAACAACTACATCTCCAAGCAGGTGATGAACACGGCGCAGTCGCACTGGAACGAGGAGGTCATGGCCGGCTCGCCCCTCGGCGACGGCCGGCTGGTGTTCGGGCTGATCACCGGGTCGATGACGGTGGGGCTGGCCAGCCAGGACACCGCCGAGAACGCGCTATGCGAACTGGGCCTCGACGCGGTGAGGTTCAAAAAGCCGGTACACCACGGCGACACCATCACCGCCTACACCGAGGTGCTCGACGTTGCCGACGACCCCGAGCGCGAGGACGCCGGAATCGTCCGATTCAAGCACTGGGGTGCCAACCAGCACGGCGATGTGGTGTGCGAGCTCGAGCGGCTAGTGCTGGTCAAGCGCCGCAGCCACTGGGGGCTGAAGTGACCACAGTCCGCGACGAATCCGGCAGCTACCTCACCGCCCACGAGCACGCCGCAGCGATGGTTCCCGAGCGGTCGGGGCCGCTGGGCGATGTACGCATCGTGGATCTCACCCAGGCGCTGGCCGGCCCCTTCTGCACCATGATCCTGGCTGACATGGGCGCCGACGTGATCAAGGTGGAGCCGCCCCACGGTGACTCCGTCCGGCTGATCGGCCCCCATACCGAAGCCGACGACGAGCACTTCTTCGGCGGCTATTTCGCCAGCAACAACCGCAACAAGCGCAGCATCGTCCTCGATCTCAAAGAACCCGCCGGCGTCGAGATATTCCTGCGGCTTGTCGAGACGGCCGATGTGGTGGTGGAGAACTACCGGGCCGGGGTCATGGACGACCTCGGTTTGGGCTATGAGGCGCTGCGAGCGCGCAAGCCCGACTTGGTGTACGGCGCCATCCGGGGCTTCGGCGATCCCCGGACCGGTGAGGGGCCCTACACCTACTGGCCTGCCTACGACATCGTGGCCCAGTCGATGTCGGGGCTGGTCAGCTACACCGGCACCCGAGACGGCGTCCGGGTGGCCAGCGGCCCCAGTGTGGGCGATCTGTACCCCGCCGCCATGATGGTGTCGGGCATTCTGGCCGCGCTCCACCACTCCCGCCGCACCGGCGAGGGGCAGTTCGTGGACGTGGGGATGGTGGACTCGCTGATGGCGCTGTGCGAGTCGATGACCTGGCGCTACTCCTACACGGGGGAGATCCAGGCGCCCCGCGGCAGCGAGCACCCCTCGCTGTGCCCGTTCGAGCTGTACGACACCGCCGACGGGCTCGTGGCCATCGCCGCTCCCGGCCCCCGGCACTGGGAGCGGCTGTGCCGGATCATCGGCCGGGAGGACATGATCGACCACGACCGCTACAAGAGCTCTCGGCGGCGGGTGCTTCACCGTGAAGAGGTCCGAGAGGCGATCACCGCATGGACTGGCAAGCTCACCAAGGCCGAGGTAGTTGACGCTTTGGCCGACAAGGTTCCCTGTGGGCCGGTGAACAATGCCACCGACCTGCACCGCAACGAGCAGGTGAGGGCCCGCAAGATGCTGGTAGCGGTGGACCACCCCGGCTCGGCCCGGCCGGTGATCACTCCCAACACGCCGATCCGCTTCGCCGAATCGCCAACCGGGGTGTACCGCCCCGCTCCCAAGCTCGGCGAGCACACCGACGAGGTTATCGCCGAACTCGAGGTTGAGGAGAACGAATGAGCAGCTACGAACGAGCCAAGAAGAACCGGGTGAGGCGGTCTGAGCTGTCCACTCCCGGCCACTCCGACAAGATGATCGCCAAGGCGGCCCGAAGCGATGCCGACATGGTGTTCCTCGACCTTGAGGACGCGGTGGCCCCGTCGGCCAAGGTGGGCGCCCGCAAGAACATCATCGCTGGACTCAACGAGTTGGACTGGGGCCACAAGATCCGCTCCTATCGGATCAACGGCGTCCACACCCAGTGGTGCCACGACGACATCGCCGAGGTAGTCACCGGCGCCGGGGCCAACATCGACGTGATCATGGTGCCCAAGATCAAAGGGCCCCGCGAGGTGTGGTTCGTGGACGACATGTTGACCCAGCTCGAGCACAAACTGGGCCTCGAGGTGGGCCGGATCGGCATCGAATGCCTGGTGGAAGAAGTCGAGGCCATACAGACGGTGGATGACATCGCCCGATGCAGTCCCCGGCTGGAGGCGCTCACCCTGGGGGTGGGTGACCTGTCGGCCAGCCAGGGGATGCGACTCGGCCACATCGGGGTGACCGATGGCGAAGCCGCCCTGCGCTATCCCGGCGACGTGTGGCACTACGCCCGCACCCGCATGATCGTCGCCTGCCGGGCCGCAGGCATCGACGCCATCGACGGGCCGTACGCCAACTTCGCCAACCCCGCAGGCTACGAGAAGAGCGCGGCCACGTTCTCGATGCTCGGTGGGCTGGGCAAGTGGTGCATCCACCCCAGCCAGATCGAGATCGCCAACCGGGTGTTCGCCCCCAGCCCCGAGGAGATCGCCGAGGCGCAGGGGGTGGTGGACGCGGTCCGAGCCGCCGAAGCCGAAGGCCAGGGTGCGGCCAACTACAAGGGCATGATGATCGACGCCGCCACCACCCGGCTGTTCGAGGTCACCCTCGACCGGGCCCGCCAGTGCGGGCTCATCGACTGAAGGGGCCTCGATGGCCCGGCGGTTCGGGTAGCCGACATGCGGCTCGGTATCGCCCTCCCGTTCACCGACCTCTCGGGCGGTCCGCTGCGCTCTGACAGCCAGATCAGAGCGGCCAAGACCATCGAGCAGTTGGGCTACTCGTCGATTTGGACCTTCGACGCGGTGGGCCGGGGATTCATGTTGCCTGATCCGCTGATGGCGCTCGCCGTTGCTGCCAGCGGCACGACCAATATCGAGTTGGGCACCGGGATCATGCAGCTTCCAATCCGCAACGTCGCCGAGGTGGTCCACCGGCTCTTCTCGCTTGAGGTCTTGGCCCCGGGCCGGGTGCTTTTCGGGGTTGGGCCGGGTTCGACGCGCGACGACTTCGAGGCATTCGGAGGCGACTACAGTGGGCGCTTCGCCGAGTTCGACCGGCAGTGGCGCGAACTCCGGTCATTCGTGGGAGAAGGAGCAGCCGATGGGCGCGATCTCCACCCCTGGCCGCAGGTGCTGGGCAAGCCCACCCTGATGCTTGCCGGGTGGCGGGGCCAGTGGGTTGAGCGCGCTGCGGCGGAGGCACTGGGCTGGATTGCATCTGGGGCCCGAGTTGACGATCACCAGCTGGCCGGCGCGCTGGCCAGGTTTCGCGAGGCAGGCGGCCGGCGAGCCATCGTCACCACCATCGGGGTCGGCGCCGACGTCGGCCCCACCATTGACCGCCTTCACCTACTGGCTGGCATGGGCTTCGACGACGCCGTCGTATACGACCTCGACGCCAGCGTCGATCGGCTGGCCGCAGTGAGGCAGGGGTTCGGCTCATGAGCGAGTTAGCCGGCCGCTTTTGGGACCGATTCGGCACCCTCGCCATTGGCGACGTTCCCGCTGAAGTGGCTGAAGTGGCTGCACACAGCATCATGGATTGGTTCGGCTGTGCGCTGGCCGGCAGCCGAGAGCCCTTGTCAGCCATCCTGCGGGCCGAGTTTGCATCCAGTCGAGAGCAGCACACCCTCATCGGGTCGCCGGAGCGAGCCGACCGGCTGCGGGCCGCGCTCATCAACGGGGCGGCGGGCCACGCGCTCGACTTCGACGACTCGTCTGCGGTCATGGGGGGCCACCCGAGCGCTCCTGTGGTGCCGGCCTTGCTGGCGCTGTGCGAATCCGGGGGGCGAACCGGCGCCGAGCTTCTCACGGCCTACGTGGTGGGATCGGAGATCCAGGCCCGCGTCGGCACCGGGATCGGCCCAGAGCACTACGCCAAGGGGTGGCACACCACCTCCACCATAGGGGTGTTCGGCGCCGCGGCCGGATGCAGCCGGCTGCTGGGTCTCGATGCCGATCGCTTCGGCCATGCGATGGGTTTGGCCGCCAGCGGCGCAGCCGGGCTGAAGGCCAATTTCGGCACCATGGCCAAGCCGCTGCATCCGGGCGCGGCGGCCGAACGCGGGCTGCTGGCCGCCCGGCTGGCGGCGCGTGGATACACCGCCAATCCCGCCGCCATCGACGGCAACCAGGGCCTGGCGCAGGCCGCCGGCACGGGAGACCTCGATCAGTCGCGGATCAACCGGTGGGCCGACGACTGGACCGTGCTCCGAACCGTGTTCAAATTCCATGCGGCATGTCATTTCACCCATGCCGGCATTGAGGCCACCTCGTTGCTTCTCCACCAGGGCCTCGAGGCCCGCGACGTCGAACAGATCACGCTGAGGGTGAACCCCTCGATCCTCGATGTCTGCGGCATTGCCTCACCGACCACCGGGCTGGAGGCCAAGTTCAGCCTCCGGGGCACGCAAGCCCTGCTGATAAACGGCTTCGACACCGCAGCGGCGGCGACCTTCGAGGACGGCCCGATCAACCGCCAAGACGTGCAAGCCTTCATACCCCGAGTCGTGGTTGAACCCGACGAGTCGCTTCACGCCATGGCCACGGCCGTTAATGCCCAGACGATGAGAGGCGAACAGCGGGCAACCCACGACGCGAGCCGACCAAGCACCGACCTCACCGAGCAGGCCACCAGGCTACGGAAAAAATTCGACGCCCAGGCAACTCCGGTACTCGGACAGCAGAAGACCAGCGAACTCCGCGACCGCCTGGCAGCCCTTGTCGCCGTGCCAGATATAGACGAGCTTCTCGTGCTGACTCGATAACGCGGGCTATTGGAACGATACGAACACCGGCGCAGGAGTGACCTTCAGCACTTGCTCCGGGGTGGCCATAGGGGTGTCCTCGTCGTAGAAGTTCTTCCAACCCCAATGGAACCGGTCGGCATCGAGTTGGCCGGTGAGGGCGTTCCAGGTGTCGTACTTGGCGCCCAGAGGGCCTTGGCCGTCCATGTGGATCACCACCGCCAGCTCTGGGGTAGTGTTGATTCGCTGGCGATCGGTGATCATGGAGTGGCGGAATTGGTGGATGACCAGCAGCTTTTGAGGCAGCGCCTGTTCACGGACAATCCCGGCAAGCCAGTCGGAAACCTGGTTGATCTCGGCGGCGTCGACGGTACCGATTTGGGCCAGGTGTACCTGGTGGGGTTTCAGCCTCCACTCGGGGTCCAGGGCGAGTCCGACATGGGGCAGCCGGAGGAACTCCTCGTAGATTTTGGCCTGCGAGAGGAAGTCTGATCGCCCCGGCTGAAGGTCCAGCACTACGTACACCCCGTTGGCGGCTGCCGCCTCGACCCAGGGCCTGATCACGTCTTTGGGGGTCTCGCCCGAGTAATCCCCGTCAGCGCCAGCAGAGGCTGAGGCAACAGTGGCGATGACCTCAAAGGCGGGCAGCACTGCCGATCCGTCCGCGTCGTAGCCCTCGGCGATTGCTCGAAGGCGCTCGACGGTCTCCTCCGGGCCCTGCTCACCCAGTATTCCGAGCGCTGACGTCGACGGGTGGCCGTAGGCGGCGAGCAGGCGGCGGACAGGGCTCGCTGCGTCGGCCTCGAACAGCAAGAGCCCGCCTCCGGGCAGTTCATCGCCCCGCCGGACAGCATCGAGCTGCCAGGCAGCGTCCTCGCCGAGGTCTGCGAGCACCTCTACCACAGCAGCCCCAGATATCGCGTCGCGTGCCCAGGGCGGTAAAGCCCGCAGGTCGCCGGTTGCCGCCACCACTCCCACACCGATCTGGCGGGCAACGGCTGACAGAGGCTCGGCCGGCACATTGTCGCCGACAATCCACACCCGGCCGAAGGAGGCCCCTTCGGGAAGGGAGCCAGCGCCATCGGCGACTGGAAGCTGCTCGACTGCGAACTCCGGCAGCGCATAGCGGAGCAGCCGCTCGTCGATTCCCGCGGTCACGATGAGCTCTGGTTCCAAACGCTCGAGTTCATTCACCAGCGCGACGTTGAACCCAGAACTTGCTAGCAGCAGCGGACCTTGGATACCTCGTGACACCAGGACGGATATCGCCGCAGGATCATCGGCGAACGCCAGGCCAACCTCGAGGGCGCAGGCAAATGCGGCCCGAGAAATCTCCATGCTCGCCGCCCCAGGCGACATGTCCGAAACCCGAAAACCGTCGGCAAGGCGAGGCGAGCAGTCCCGCTCAGGCCCTGCTGTGGCCTCGGCCTCTGGGACTGCTGGCAACCCCATTCCACCTTCAGATGCCGACAGAAGGCCGGTACCTACCCCCACGGCAGCCTCCTCCACATCTCCAACCGGCGAAGGGCCATGCCCGGAGGCTGCGGTGCTGACCTCAGTCAAAAGCGAACCGGCCTCGCTGGGAGCAGCTTCACTGGTCAAATAAGACGGCAACAAGACAAGCGCCACGCATCCCCCGACAAAGGCGGCGAAACGATGGGGACGGCGGCACCACTCTGACATGAGACGAAACAACGCTAATTGAGTTGCCTTCTCCTTTAGCGTCATTCCTCGAAGGGGTGGATATTGCAGACGGTGTTCAGCATGCCCATTTTGGGATCCCGGGGGCGACCTACCCCGTCGGATGGAATCGGAGCAGCGGACTCTGCAAAGTGGTAGCAGACGTCGTTGGTGGACACCTCCCTCCAGTGCTGGCCCGCCCGCAACGACCGCGGCTCGCCGTCGGCGCTCTCGCGCACGTCCACCGGCCGCGGCGTCAGCAGCGGCCTGATGATGTCCTGGACCGACGGGTCGATGGGCATCTGGAGGAACCGCATCTCCGGCACAGGATGCCACGGCGCCACCCCGGCAATCCGATACAGGGCATGGCCGCCTCCCATCAGCGGTCGCAGCCGGCGGTCAGCCTCCACCAGGCCGCCCGAGCTGGTCGCGGCGAGCGTCCTTCAGCAGCGTCAGCTGGGCGACCGACTGGCCGGTGAAGTCCGACAGGGTGAGCGTCACATCTTCGACGGGACGGCGGGCCGGGTCGGCCTCCAACCGGTGCCGGACCAATTCGGAGGCCCGCTCCCACTCGCCGACGGGCTGCTTGAACCGGGCACTGTGCTCCCACGCCGGCCAGCCCGGTGCCTCGCACAGCAAATGCGCCGACCCGGCGTGGCGCCCATTCACCTCCGGTCGGGCGAACGCCCGCAGCAAAAGGGTCTCCACCGCCACCAACAGAGCCTCCAGGGATATGGCGTCCAGCACCACGGCCCCGGCGTGGTGCGACATCGCCTCTTCCAGGGTCATGCCCTCCCTCACCCCAACCGCGGCGGGGAAGTGATCGACCACCAGAGTCCTCGCCGCCGACGGTCAACACGGGCCTGTCGGCCAGATGGCGATGCCGGCTCATCTCCACCTTCGCCCTCAAATGCGTGGCCAGCACGCAGGCAACCCTCATGGGGCACCCGTGCGAAGCTCGCGGCAACTACACAGGACAACCTTATTGACGCCAGTGACACATTCGATTCGAGACGGCGTTCAGCGTGGCCGCAAAGGGATCATCCCACTTGGAGTTCCATCACCAGGTCGCCGTGGTGGTGGGTCTCCACCTCGAAGGTGCCGGGGATGTCGGCCTCAAAGGTGATGCTTCCCGGCTGGCCGGTGGCGAACCCCACCACTAGGTCGTAGCCGTGTATGTGGAGCTCGTCGGCGGTGTCGCCAACCACGGTGATGGTGACGGATTCTCGGGCGTCGACCCGGTGGCGCTGCACCCCGCCAACCGGCTTGCCGCCAGCTACCTCCAACTCGATGGCGGTGCCCGCATCAGGTGCGGGCGCTGGCTCGGAGTCGTCGCCGATGGAGTTTTCAGCAGTGCCTGGGATGGTGACGGTGGCGGTGGCGTCGAGCTTCTCGCCGCCCACTGCCAATGTGGCGTGATTGTTGGCTGACATTTCGACCCGGATCTCGTAGTCGCCGGGTTCTTGGAGGTCGACGTGGGCCCAGTGCGCGTATAGGCGTCTGAGCTTCACCCCATCCACATATATGTGGAAGTGCCCCTCGCCGTCGATGGGCTCGGTGGAGACCCGCTCGGGGGCCAAGGTGAATCCCGTGGTGATCACTTCGAGATTGACCCCTGACGATGGGTCGAGGTGGGTTCTTAGCTCGATGGTCGGCACCGGCTCGTAGTCGACCTCCATCAACGTGGCGTGGTCGTGTCCACCGGTGCTGTCGTCCATGGGCATGTCTTTTGTGTCGTCTCCAGCGGACTCCGGGGTGGTTGCGGGGGCCCCGGTCGGCGGGGTCGATACGGAATCGTCGTTGTTGCCGCAGGCTGCGGCCAACAAGCTCAGAGCGGCCAGAAGGCCGAACAGCAAGCGCGTGCAAAGGGTTGATCTCATTGGGCTCCTCTCGTTGAGATGTGTTCAGGTCAGATGGTCAGAACACGCAAACGGGGAGGACCGCGAGGCGAGGGGAGCAGGCCGAAGAACTCTCCGATGGCCACCGCCAATGCCTCGGCCGGGGCCACCAGCACCACTTGATGAGACCAGCGCCGCCGGGGAGCGTTGATGACGGCGCCAACGATGTGCTCAAGACCACGGGCGAGCTTGGCCAGCGCCCAACCCACCGGAAGCGACAGGGCCAAACCGGCCAAAACGCCCGGCTCGCCGAATACCGCATGGTGTTCGCCGGCCGGCACCCGCTCCAGCACCTCAGGGCGAAGAACCCCAACATGGTGGCGGTAGCCACCGTCCGTGGCCGGAAACTGGTGGTCGTGGCGCGGGCTGAGGCCCGGACCACCACCGCGGCGATGAGCAGCGAGGCCAGCGGAATGATTATCCAGGCCGCGGGGCCGAAATAGGCGTGACCGGCCAACGCAATGCTGCGGCCGGCAGCGCTGGAGTAGGCGGTCAGGTAGCCGAATGCATGGGCAATGAGAACCCCGCTGCTCGCCAGCGCCCCATACCCAACGGCCCGTTCCAACCGCACAAACCCAACCTACGCCCATCGGATGGGAATCGGGCAGCATCCAAGAGTTAAACCACTGCAAAGTGGAGTGTAAAAGTGCTGCAAAATGGAGTGTCAAATCATTGTAAAGTGGAGTTCGAGGGTATTCTCACTACGGGAGTGGACATGCCTGACACCAGCAACCCAAACTATTTGGACCGCGTGGTAGACCACGAGGTTGCTGAGGCTCTGGCCTCGTCGCCTGCTGTGTTGATCGAAGGGCCGCGGGGCTGCGGCAAGACGTGGACCGGTCAGAGATTCGCCAACAGCGAGGTGTTTTTGGACGGTTCCGAAGCGCTGCGCGTCGCCGCCGAGGTGGACCCGGACTCAATTCTTGAGGGGGAGGAGCCCCGGCTGCTCGACGAATGGCAGCTCATCCGAGGCATGTGGAATCCGATGCGACATGCCTGCGACCGGCGAGGCGGGTTCGGGCATTTTCTTCTCACCGGGTCGCAGAATCCGCCCGACGACATCACTGAGCACTCTGGTGCCGGACGAGTCGCCCGCGTGAGGATGCGGCCGATGTCGCTGTGGGAGTCGGGGGATTCCAGCGGGGAAGTGTCCTTGGCCTCATTGCTGGAAGGCGGGCGCTGTTTGGCGAAAGATGCTGAACAGACCTACAGCAGCGTTGCCTCCCTGATCTGTCGGGGAGGGTGGCCCCGCATGATCAAGATGGTGGCGAACACCGCCCAAGCCCGCCTGCGCGACTACCTGGACAACATCACCCGCACCGACATCTCCCGGGTGTCAGGTGTCAGGCGCGATCCTCAGCTGGTGGGGGCATTGCTTGCGTCTCTCGCCCGCAACGAGGCTACAACCGCTTCCTGTGCCACCTTGATCAAGGATATGACCGGGGAAGAGGGCAGCCGGCCGGCACGCTCCACGATTCGGGCCTACCTGGACGAGTTGACCCGCTTATTCGTGCTAGAGCCGCTTCCGGCGTGGACTACCCACCTGAGATCTTCGGCCCGTCTGAAGAAAACCCCAAAGCGCTTATTCACCGATCCTGCACTGGCCGTCGCCGCCCTAGCCGCGTCGGCAGGATCTGTTGCCCAAGACAAGGAGGCGATGGGGCTGCTGTTCGAATCAATGGCCATCCGCGACCTCCGGGTGTATGCCCAGTCGTTGGGCGCACACCTCTACTACTACGGCGATTCGAATGATCTTGAGGCCGATGCTGTGATCGAGGGGCTGGACGGCCAATGGGCCGCCGTGGAGATCAAACTCGGCAGCGGGGAATCAATCGCCGCGGCCATGGAATCGCTTCGCGCCATCCGCTCACAGATCGACACCACCCGACGCGGAGAGCCAGCCCGCCTCATCGTGCTCACCGCATTCGGCCACGGCTACCAAACCGACGACGGCATCGCCGTCGTGCCCCTGACTGCCCTGAAGCCTTGACTCAACCTAGCTCCCTCCCCATCTAGCGTGGTGCCAGTGAGCGATTCGATGCCCGTTCCCTGGGGGCAGTTAGAGGTGCAGGCTCCTGAGCTAACCGAGCTGATCCGGCTGCGGTTCGAGAGTCATGTTCATGCGGTGATGGCCACGTTGCGTCGGGATGGGTCTCCTCGGTTGTCGGGGATGGAGGCCCCGATTCGTGATGGGCATCTGTGGCTGGGGATGACGCCAGGCTCACGCAAGGCGGCGGACCTGCTACGAGACCCGAGGTTCTCGCTTCACAGTTCGCCGGACACCGAAGAGTTGCTGCTCGGCGATGCCCGCATCGACGGCCTAGCAGTGGCGGCAACCCCCGAGGAAGTTGACCTGTTCGTGGCCGGTCACCGGATGCCCATGGAGAACCCCGACACGATGGCCCTGTTCACCGCCCACATCTCTCGCGCCACGCTGACCCGCGTCGAGGGACAAGAGTTAGTGATCGATACCTGGACCCCGTCCGACGGCCTCCAAGAGTTTCGCCAAAGCTGAGATGGCCTACACTCCATTCGCTGTCAAAACCGGTTGAGCTTCCCGACTGTCAGGGGTGGTTCAAAGTTGCTTGTTGTTGCCGCAGCGTTCTACTCGGGAAGGGACAGGGCGGCCTTGGAATTTCAAAGATTTGCGCAGTACATCCACGTTGGCGGTTCGGTTGGCTTTTTTGTTGGCAAACAGGGCGGCGAACTTGGTGGAACTGAATGGTGAGAACATCCGGCTATCGGCGATCTTGTCGATTCCGGATTGAACTTGCCGAATCGCATCCCTGTCCATGACTGTCTTGATCTCAACGACCAGCCACTCGTAGCCGTTTCGGGCTTTTCGCAAAATGAGCAAGTCTGGCTTCGGATCGCTTGAGCCGAATGCCGAGCACTCATCACATTCAATCACTAGGCGAAGCCCAAGGACCAATAGGCGACAGCCCATGTAGGTCACTGTGACCGGCTCGTCGAACTCCGCAGAGGCGGTCCGCGCGACGCAACCGCAATCGGCATGCAGGCGTTGGATTGCTTGAAAATTGGTCAATCGAGCAAGCCAATCAAGTGGGCAGACTCTTCAGTGAGGTCTTCTGCCACCTTGACGAACTCATCTTCTGGTATGCCCCATTGGGGATCAACCTCGACTTGTTCTACGGTCACCAATTTTGTTGCTTCGTCCCGCACGAAGCGGTGGACGGCAAGGTCGTCCACCGCCAGAAAATCGTCTGGGGTATAGGCGGGCGTCAACTCATCTGATGTTGACGTCGAGGTTTCGTGGCGCAGGACACAGTTCGAGATTTCATTGAGGAGTATTGAGCTGTGTGTCGCGCATACGACTTGAACTCCGCAATTTGCCAAGCGAACGAGTACGCGCGCTATCAATCGGATGGCCTCAGGGTGTAGATGTGATTCTGGTTCGTCCACAATCAACAGATCGCCGGGCGCGAGCAGTCGCTCTACCCAGATGGCCAACGGTGCCATGTCGGCCACCATTGAAGAGGCATGACGTATGGCAATGCTGTGGCCGTCCTGCTCATATGCAAGCGTCGGGACGATTTCGCCATCTGACTCTGGGCTGATCGTTCCTTCCATGAGCACCTTGAGCAGCAAAATGGCTGGCTTGAGGGCATCTTGTTCAGATGGTCGTTCCGAGCCGAAGAAGCTATAGGGACGGAACCGGCGCCGGGAGCCGTGTCCGAGGACATCGGCTAGCGAAATGATGAAGTCTAGGGCGACGCCATCTAGGGATGGATCTGCAAACGAGGGCAGCCCATAACGTTCCTTTTCTAGTTGAATGCGCAGCTTCACGACATCTGTCCATGCATTCAGAAGCCCAGAGCGACCTGCTGGAAGATAGTGAGTATTACCGCCAAGACGTGCATCTATGAGAAAACTGTGCCAGTATCCTTGCGTCACAATCCACGCAAGATGTCCATAGAGGCTAGCTAGCTCATCGCGGCCAATTTCTTGGTCGAAAAGTGTCGGCAGCGGGAATAATTCATCGAATTCCGTCCAATCTATCTCCAGCTCACGGAGAACCCTGCCGACCGGCGCGGTTGTTCCTCCGCTGCCGAACAGGCACTTATCGGCACCACCTACCTCTGAGCTCCTCACTTCAAATCGAAGACCCTCGCCGTTGCCCCAAGAGGTGATGCGCGTCAAATCATCTACGCCGAAAGTGGCCTTCAACCTAAGCGAGACTTCACGCCCGGCGTCTTCGAGTCCGCTTCTGAGCGCTCGGGCGACGTAATCGTGTAACTGGGCTGGAAGCCCTTGTCTTGCAATACCGCCATTGACCAGGGCATCGTGACGCTCCCTAGCGAACGCCTCCAAAGCCACCCCCTCATCGTCGCCTAGCTCCTCGGCAGGCCGGGGCATAATACTTCGCACCGCCTGCCGACACGCGTACAGGGCTTGCGCGACGTAGGTCTTGCCGGTGTTGTTCCGGCCGATGAATACCGTCAGAGGCCGCAAGGAGACCTCACCATGCTCAACCGGCCCCAGGTTGTCTACGACAAGCCGAAGCTCTGCTTTGCTCATTGCTCGCAGGCTACCGTTGTCTACTACCAGGCACCACGATGAGGGCGGCCAGGTCGTTGGGAAGCTGGGGCGTTCGAGGACACCACCGATGCTTTGGGCAACCTGCTCGTGAGTCAAGGGCTAGAGCTGGCCCCAAATCCCAGCACTTGACCTTGCGGAGCTTGGTGCCAGTGTCGGCAGCGGTCCAGAGGTGCCTGAGGATGAGGTTGCTGTGCGGTACTACAGCGAGGAATTGCCCCTTGGCGACGCCCGTATCGACGGCCAAGCGGTGGCCGCCACCCCCGAGGAAGTTGACCTGTTCACAGCCGGCCACCGAATGCCCATCGACAACCCACAAGAGACGATGGCCCTGTTCACCGCCCATATCTCCCGCGCCACGCTGACCCGCGTCGAGGGACAAGAGTTAGTGATCGATACCTGGACCCCGTCCGACGGCCTCCGAGAGATTCGTCAGAGCTGAGATGGCCTACACTCCACTCGCTGTCAATACCAGTTGAGCTTCCCGGCCCTTTCGAGGGTCTAGCTGGAGTCAGATGCAGAGCGAGACAATCAACAACCACGCAGCGTTCATCTGGTCGGTGGCCGACCTGCTGCGCGGCGTGTACAAACCGTCGGAGTACGGCCGGGTCATTCTTCCGCTGACGGTGCTGCGCCGGTTGGACTGCGTGCTGGAGCCGACCAAGGAGGAAGTGCTGGCCGCGGTGGGGCGGCTGCCGGACACACTCCAAAACCGCGATCCGCTCTTGGCCAAATTCGCGGGCTACCCGTTCTTCAACACCTCCAGGCACACCTTCGCGACGCTGCTCGGCGATCCCGACAACGTGGCCGCCAACCTGCGCAACTACATCGCGGGGTTCTCCGAGTCGGCCCGCGACATTGTGGACAAGTTCAACTTCGACGTGCAGATCGACCGACTCGACGACCGCAACCTGCTGTACCTGGTGGTGTCGAAGTTCGCCGATCTCGACCTGAGCCCCGAGTCAGTGTCCGACCTCGACATGGGCTATCTCTACGAGGAGCTGATCCGGAAGTTCTCCGAGCTCTCCAACGAGACCGCAGGGGAGCACTTCACCCCCCGAGAGGTGATTCGGCTGATGGTGAACCTCTTATTCCGGGAAGACGACGAACTGCTCACCAAGCCCGGCGTGGTGAAGACGCTGCTCGACCCGGCCTGCGGCACCGGCGGGATGCTGTCGGTAGCCGAGGATCATCTGCGCAACCTCAACCCGCAGGCCCGCTTGATGGTGTTCGGCCAGGAGGTGAACGCCGAGACCTACGCCACATGCCGCGCCGACATGTTGATCAAGGGCCAGGAGGCTTCCAACATCAAGTTCGGCAACAGCTTCGACGACGACCAGCACCAAGGCGAGCGGTTCGACTACCTGCTGGCCAACCCACCGTTCGGAGTCGAGTGGAAGATGGTGGCCGACACGGTCAAAGACGAGCACGCCACCCAGGGCTTCGCCGGTCGCTTCGGCGCCGGGCTGCCCCGTATCAACGATGGCAGCTTCCTGTTCTTGCAGCACATGATCTCGAAGATGAAGCGTGTCGAAGAGGGCGGTGCCCGGCTAGCCATCGTGTTCAACGGTTCGCCCCTGTTTACCGGCGGTGCTGGTTCGGGAGAGTCGGAGATCCGCCGCTGGATCATAGAGAGCGACATGCTCGAGGCGGTCGTCGCCCTTCCCGACCAACTCTTCTACAACACCGGCATCTCCACCTACATCTGGGTGGTTACCAACCGCAAGGCCCCGCAGCGCCGCGGCAAAGTCCAGTTGGTCGACGCCCGCGACTTCTTCACCAAGATGGGCAAGAGCCTCGGTCAGAAGCGCAAGGAGCTTTCAGTTGACCAGATCGACGAGATCGCCCGCCTCTACGGAGCATTCGAGGAAGGCCCGCAGGTAAAGATCTTCTCCAACGAGAGCTTCGGCTTCCTCCGCATCACCGTCGAACGTCCCCTTCGGCTCCGCTGGGAGATTACCGGCGACTCCCTGGCCGCCGTCGCCGCAGACAAGAAGATCGCCGATCTCGACCACGATAAACGCGAGGCCCTACTTGACCAGCTTCGAGCCCACCAAGGCGAGGTTTACCTCACAGAATCCGATGCCCAACAAGCCGCGCGGGATGCCCTGCTGAAAGCAATCGGCAAGAAACCTGTGGCCATCGTCAAAGCAATCACCGCGGCCCTCGCAATCCGCGATCCTGATGCTCCCGCCGTCACCAACCGAGATGGCACCCCCAAACCCGACCCCGACCTACGAGACCAAGAACACGTGCCCTTACCACCGATGGCCGTGACCTTCGAGGCCGATCCAATCGCCCGCCTCCAGACAATTGAGTACAACTCAGCCATGAGTGACTACCTCGAAGCCGAAGTCCACCCCTATGTCCCCGACGCCTGGCCCGACACCGACAAAACCAAGATCGGCTACGAGATTCCCTTGACTCGGCATTTCTTTACTCATATACCGCCTCGCTCTCTCCAAGAGATCGACACCGAGATCAGGTCGCTGGAAGCTGAGATTCAGTCACTCCTACTTGAGATGGCCGAGTGAGCTTTCCCGTTATTCCGGCTTGCCGCCTGTTCCGCATCATAAATGGAGGAACCCCCACATCAGACCTTGAGAATTGGGGTAGTGAAGTAGCTTGGGCGACCCCAATTGACCTAGCAAGATACAACGGAAACAAGATATCTTCTACGCAACGATCAATTACCTTTAAAGGTTTATACTCGGGAAGTAGGGGGGTGCCAGGAGGCAGTATAATCTTGTCAACACGTGCGCCGATAGGGTATGTCGTAGAGACGACGAGTGCGACGGCATTCAATCAAGGCTGCAAGGGAATGGTGCCTATAAGAGAGGCTGACATCCGCTTCTTTAGATATCAACTCTCAACCATGACCGAACAATTGCGGTCTTATGGTCAAGGTTCAACATTTCTTGAGTTATCGGCTGACGATTTAGGAACGATTCCATTAGCAGTTCCTTCTTTATCTATCCAGCGACAAGTCGCTGACTATCTCGACATTGAAACCTCTCGCATCGATTCCTTAGTCTCCAAAAAAAGCCGCCTAGTCGAACTTTTTGACGAATATATTAATTCAACAATTCTTGATGGAATAAACGGCACACTGACATCGCCAGACGTCCTGGCCAAATCCTCAGGAATAGGCTGGCTTGGAGATATTCCCAAGCACTTCGGAACACCTTGGCTTGGAGCATTCCATACAACTCAGTTAGGAAAGATGTTGAATTCGGAGGCTGCCTCTGGACCAGACCAGTATCCCTATATAAAGAACACAAACGTCAGATGGGATCACTTTGACCTCGACGATCTACCCACAATGACATTTGATGCCAGCGATAGGCAGAGATGCGGATTGAGAATGGGAGATGTTCTAGTATGTGAAGGAGGAGAAGTGGGTCGTTCTGCCGTCTGGAATCATGACAGTGAGATATTTTTCCAAAAGGCACTCCATCGAGTTAGGCCTCTAGGCGAAAATGTCCCGCGCTACTTAATGTACTGCTTGTGGGCTGCTGCCAAGCTTGGTGTATTTGAAGTGGAGGGCAATCAAGCAACGATCGTTCATCTCACTGGAGAAAAACTGCGGGAGCACCGATTTCCCTGGCCACCGTTGAGAGAACAAGAAGAAATTGTACGGTTGATAGACACAGAGCGGAAGCGAATCAATCAAGTCACTATGAGCCTTCGAAAGCAGATTGAACTCTTGTATGAACGGAGACAAGCACTGATAACAGCAACAGTGACCGGCAAGAAGCCAGTACCTGTGGTGAGTTTTTGAGTCTGGCGTCTGAGGTGGAGGTCAAGAAGCATGTTACCTCAGAAAGTGAATTGACAGTTACTCGGACAAGAGCCTATTGAGTGCCTTAAAGACCATTTCAAACTGGTCGAGTGCGTGGTCGGAAATTTGTAGTGTTGCCGTATTCTCCGAGAGATACAGGCTCTTCGCGTTGAAGCTGGGATCGGGGTGTTTGTGGGGGTCCGCCGCTAGGTGGGGGGCCTCGCCGATTCTTGTGACTGTCAGATAGTCCAAGAGTCAGGAGGCCCCTGGTGGTTCAGGCTAGTTCGGTTGGGGGTTTCGGCGCGTTCGGGTTGGCGGTGGTCGCTGAGCGCGTCGAGGCCGGGGAGTTGGTTGTGGAGGTGGAGTCGCCCGGCGGGCGGGTTGTGCTCTGCGGTGCGTGCGGGCTCCGGGCTCGGTCCAAGGGTCGGCGCAGGGTTGTTTTGCGCGACGCTGCGGCGGCCGGCGGGATGCCGGTGAGGGTGCTGTGGAACAAGCGCGTCTGGGCGTGCTCTGACGGGGAGTGCGATGCCAGGACATGGACCGAGGAGTCCGGGCTGGCCGGGCCGCGCAGGGTGCTCACCAGCAGGGCCGTGGAGGCGGCGGTGGGCGCTTTGGTGGCTGTGGAGGCGTCGGTCGCCTCGCTGGCCCGCAAGCTGGGCGTGGGATGGCACACGGTGTGGTCGGCGGTCGAGCCGGCGCTGCGACACGCGGCCGGCGACCCGGGCAGGGTCGGCGCTTCGGCCCGCTTGGGGTTCGACGAGACCGTCATGGGCTCCGCGACAAGGTTCCGGAGGCGCCGGTTCATAACCGCCGCGGTCGACGCGGACACCGGGCAGGTCATCGACGTGTTCGACGGCAGAGACGCCGCTGACCTGGAACGATGGGCGCAGATGCGGCCTCGGGAGCAGATGGCCGCCGTCGAGGTGGTGTGCTGCGACCCCCACGAGGGTTACCGCAAAGCGGTCCGCGGCCTCAAAGCCAAAGGGGTGCCGGCCGCCGACGCGCAGCTCGCGTCGGACCCGTCCCCGCATCGTGCGCCTGGCGAACCAGGCGCTCGACGAGTGCCGCCGCCGCACCCAAAACGACACCCTGGGCCACCGGGGCCGCAAAGGCGACCCGCTCTACGGCGCCCGCAAACTGCTCCTCACCGGCGACGCCGACCAGGCCGCCGCCCGCCTCGACGAGGCCATCGAATACTGCCGGGCACCCGAAGCCGCACCCGAGCTGCACAAGCTCGCCCGCACCCTCCACCGCTGGAAAACAGAGATCGAAACCTGCGCGCGAACCCGCACCCACAACGGCCGCACCGAAGCCGCCAACGCCAAGATCAAAGACGTCAAACGATCCGCCAGAGGCCTCCGCAGCTTCGCCAACTACCGGCTACGAATCCTGCTTGCAACCGGACAAAACCCGGCCACACTCAACCCGCCACAAAAATCAGAACCCGACGTCCCCGCTCAGACGCGTAGAGCCCGTAAACAGCCGGCCAATGTCGATTGTGGATCTTAGTGTAGAGCGTGTTGACAAACAGCTGAAGGCGCGTTGGCTGCGATTCGAGTATAAGATCTAAACCAGTGCGCTTGCAGGAGTGAGAGGTCTTGGCAAGTTGAGTTTCTCTACTCCGAGCGCATCTTCTAAGGCTCTTGCTGTTACCATCCAATCTTCGTCTGGCTCTCGAAGTTGTTTGAATACGTCTCTTAGGGCGTAGTCCTGTGTCATAAAGACATCGGCACCCAAACGTACGGCTGCCGCGCAAACATAGGCGTCAATTATTTCCATCAAGATATGAGACCAGACAACATGCGCACTCTCCCAGATGTCACTGGCTGTTATGCCGAAGCCAGCAGAGGGGTCCTCTGCATCGATC
Source organism: Acidimicrobiales bacterium (assembly GCA_965208505.1). Classification (GTDB taxonomy): domain Bacteria; phylum Actinomycetota; class Acidimicrobiia; order Acidimicrobiales; family Bin134; genus Poriferisocius. The sequence continues at coordinate 2,361,705 of OZ242339.1, read as the reverse complement.
ACATCGAGGTGGAAGTCCTGTTTGAGCGTGTTGCGGAACGCCTCCATCCGGTCCTCCAACTCGGCATAGTCTGGCGCTTGCAAGGAGCTGCGGTACAGCGCTTGGGGGCGCTTGATGCGGAGGCTGCGCGGTATTCCTTGGCGTATCAAGTGCTCAAGGCCGCGGGCCTCCAAGAGCACATGGTGTGCCTGAGACCAGCAGACCTGAGATGAGAAACAGAGGTAATTTGGATCGGGCATGTTGAGGTTCTGGAACGACAGCATGCCGCGTTTGACCGCTTCGGAGTCGGTTGCCCTCAAAGCGTCTGTAGCCACATCGGCGGAGTTGAGTGCTTTCAAGAGGTGATCCACGTTCTGCACCTTGTCGAGCTGAACACTCGCACATTCACAGGTATCCCAGAAATGGAACAGGCTGACCAAGACACTGCTGTCCAGAAAAGCGCTAGGTTGAAAGTCAGAACTAGAATTTCCGAGGCCGGTCATGCCTTGGGTGCTCCAGAGAGCAGTTCCGCCTCCGCGTTCTGAACCAACTCCCCGGTAAGCGGAGGGCTTTGTCCGCGCATGGCGGCCAGGCCAGTGGCGTGCCACATGATCTTGATCAATCGCCTCGGACTGGAGCGGCTCGTTTCTTGGAGCCCGTCCAAGGCGTCGTCAGAGAACGGCCAGAGGCCCTGTCTATCGTCGACTCGTGCTGATTCAAGGCGCCGGGCGACGATCCCAGCTGCGTCATCCCGGGAGAGTTCGGGGATGCGGTAAGGATGGCTGAAACGCTGCACAAGGGACTCGTCGAGTTCGCTGGTTCTCGCGAGCCCTTCAGGAGTCGTAGACAGAATGACCCACAAGTCTTCGCGCTGCGCGACATCCAAGAGTCGACGCAGAGTGGAGATGTAGGCCGCTGCCTGGCTTCTGCTGAGGCGCCTACCGAGTGCAACGTCTTCGAACTCGTCGAGTAAGAACGCAATGCCAGCGGCATTGCTTATTTTGCCCAGAATTCTTACTAGGGATTGAAAGTAATTCGGTTCCTCTTGTTCAGCGACCAATGACCGAGTGCCGCGAGGGACGAAGTCTCGGTATTCAAAGTAAGGGCGTTCCCCAGTCTCGACAATGAGCCGCGAGAGTTTGTTCAAAATCTCCTCATCTTCTGCAAACCCTTGACTCTCCAGGGCTGTCGAAAGTGACTGGATGGCTTTGTTGCGGCTTGCTCGGTTGTTGAGAGAAGCGAGCCACTGCCCGAACTCTAGGGAAAAGAGTGTCCGACGGTCTTCTGGGCTGTCCGGATAGAGCATCTCCCAGAGTGCCTTGGCCACCTCGTAACGCCCCACTTGGCGCATCAGGCGGTTGGCTAAGTCATAGAATGCGATTCCAGGATTCTCGAAGAAAAATGGCTTGATGCGGTGTCCTGGAAGAACTTCTGCCTCAATCCATCTGAGGACAAACGTCTTGCCGGCGCCGTACCCGCCCTCAATCACCAGTGCCTTGTCTCCCTCAGACTCTGCAAGCTCGCCAATCCGCCTACGCAGGTCGGTCTCCCAACGCTCCGGGAGGGAGAGTTCCTCGAGAAGGCCGGTGCCGGTGGTCGCAGGCGGAAAGGGATTGCGGGAAAGGCCGAGACGTTGAAGCTGGGCAGCGGTGTCGGTCATGGTCATAGGACTCCGTTCTGTACGTGTTCGCGAAGCATCCGATGGATGCGGAGGTGAGACAGGTAGGCCCCGCTCTCTGAGCGTAGGTAGCCCCTGAGGGCTAGGGCCTGCTGGCTTTCAGGCAGACCCGCGGTGATGAACCCCACGCGTGTGGGCACTCCGGCGACAAGGTCGGGATGGTCCGTCAGCCAATCCGCGAGCACCCCCTTGGCCTGGTTGACGGAGACACGCTGTTTGATACCGGTCGCAAGGGAGATATCAGGCACCCGAACGGTCGCCCAGTCGCCAGTGAATTCGAGGCCTGCAAACATTTCCGCTGCCAACTCTCGATCGGTGCGCCGTCTAACAATGTACTTGGGGTAGACGGTGTAGGTCCCGCTCGCTCCGCACGCGATGTCCAGGAAGCCCAGTTGGTCTACGCACCACGACCTAAGGCCAAAGTGAATCGCTTGTACAGCAGCGGCCCCGTCTTGGTACCTCCAGTGAGTGGCCCCGACAGGACGAACCGCCACACGCTTCGAGTGGGAGGGGTCAGCATGTTGTTGCTGGCTGCTGTTCTGGCTGTTTGGCCTTTCAAACCCAGACTGGATGACGATTTCGACGGGGACAGCCCGCTCTACGAATGTTGTGACATCGCAGACGGTTTTTTCCGCTGGGAGAAAGTTCCTAAGAAATACTTCGCAGCAGTCTTTGTTTCGGATGACGGCGTTCGCGAATGCTTCTTTCTCGGATGGCTGCAACTCCTTGCGCATCATTGTCTGGGCGGTGAGCGTGCTGATCTCCGGACTCTGATGGTTCAGCATGAAGCGACGGTCTTGCTTCTCTAGGAGGCCCAGTCTCTCCAGGGTTCTCCGGTGGTGGTAGTGGATGCTTCTCGCATAAGGCCGTCCGTCACGGCGCAGGAGAACACTCTCGTCGGTGGCGAGTTTCTCGAGTTCGTTGGCCCGGAGGCCACCTGGGTGCGCGGCAACAAGGAGGAGAAGGTCCCGAAGCGCCCGGAAGTCGAGCCAGCGCATCCAGAGGTTCACGGGCTGGCTCTCTTCGACAACAGGACCACCGATTCCCGGGAAGCCTGTCGGCCGTATCGTCCCATCTGTTGGGCCGCGTTTCCCCGCTCTCGCATTATCCAGGCAATCTCGAACTCCAGCCCTGCCTGTTTGGCCAATTCGGTCGTTATCTCATCGACGGGGACCATCACACCAGCATGCCTGACGTTTCCGACCACATAGGCGGCGCGTCCGCCTGGCCGAAGAACACGGGCAACTTCAATGAGAGAGAGGTAGATGTCCTGGAAATATCCCCGCAGAAACCGCTTGACACGTTTGTCGGCATTCGGAGGTAGCGCTTGGAGAGTCTCGTTGAGCAGCGAGGGTGGTTTGTATGCCTCAAGTAGGTGCTTGAACCCGCGGGGCGATTTTGCCTCCACATGAGAGCGGATGGAGCGATGCCGCAGTTTCGTGACATCCGACTCGGCCTCTCCCAGTAATAGCAACTCGATATGGAAGACGCGGGAGTAGTCGTGGCGGTTCGCGTAGGGAGGGGAAGTGATGAGGCCATCGACGAAAGACGAACTGATCGGGAGCTGCCGGGCATCGGCGCGACGCGCCGTTGCCGTGCATTCATTCTCCGACCAGTTGAGAGCCTGCACGTCGGCCATCATCAGGGACATCGTGCCTTCAAAAGCACCCCGAATCTCCGTGCTGCGATCGGGCCACTCCTGCCATCGAAACCACCCGCCGTCGGGAACGGCTCTGCTGAATTCGCGTACAGCAGACAAGAGTGCCACGACAAAAAAGGAACGCGATGCGCCCCGTAGCGTGCGGATCGGATTGAGGAGAGTGAAAATCTCTTGCAATTCTGCGTCGGTGAAGGCCCGCGACAGCCGATCGGGTACCTGAGGCGAGTCATCCAGTGGTGCGGACATGATCCGACGAAAGGCACGCTCAAGCGTCAGCTGTTTGTACGACGCGATCTTCGCAGTCCCTACGGTGACCGCCAACGGGGACAGATCGAAGCCCAGCGCGGTCAAACCGCGCTCTCGTGCGGCGACCAAGGTCGTCCCCGAACCCGAAAAATTGTCAGCAACGATGCCGTCCGAAGGCAAGTCCCAGTGATCCATAACCATGTTGACCAGGCGGTACGAGTAGCTATGTGGAAAATAGAACCACCGGTGCCTCGGTGCGGACCTAAGGTCTCTCGATGTGGCAGTGGCCGCCAGATCCGGTCGGTGGCTGAACCCGAGCGGAGTGGTCGATTCATATACGGCAGCGACCATGAGCAACCCTAACCGACGGTTTGCTTCATGGCAGGGGCGGGTGGGTGATTGGGGACGTCATGGGACGGGTGGAGCTCCTGTCGTATTGAAAATACACAGTATATCAGGAAATATTATGATTCGACCAACATATCCGCTGGCATTCAGGTCTCTTGATCAAGCAGTCGGGGAGGACTGATGGGAATGCGCGAGACCATTGACTTCCTTGTCACCTTCGACCATGACACGAGGAAACAGATTGGCCTCGAGAAGTTTCGCAATCCCGTTCAAGCCCTCAAGGCATACAGCGAGCGCGAGGAGCAGTGCCGGGACAACCGCCGTGTGGAGGTTGTTCTGCTTGGTGCTGAATCCATAGACGCCATCAAGGTCACCCACTCCAACTACTTCGACGACACCGCCGACGCCTTGGGCAACCTGCTCGTGAGTCTGGGACTAGAGCCGAACCCGGTTCCCAGCCCCTGACCTTGCTGCTAGGTGGTATTCCGTACTATCCCGAGGGACTGATGCGATGAACGCCCTGCCCTTTTTCTCACCGAAGGGGGCGTCCCATCAGGTGGTGGGGTTTGGGGTAGCCGTGGGGGTCCGCCACTGGGGGGCCAGCGGTGTGGTCCTCGGCGACCTGCTTGGGGACAGCGGTGCCCTGTGTCTATGCCGCGCTCCAGCCGACGCCGAACCAAAGACGCCACCGACTGCTTGGCCGCGACTTGCGCGCTGGCATGCGGTGTGGGTGACGAAGGAGGCTGTCGCACGAGAGCGTGTAGAAAACTCTTACGGCGTAGGCCGCCCATTGGTCGGGGTCGATGACCGTGGGAAATGTCCTCCTCAACAAGTTGGTGAGTGCAGGGAATAGGTTCATTCCCATGAGGGTTGGGCTTCGTCGCGGAGAAGCTGTAAAAAGATGCTTGAATGATAGAATGTTCACCTATAGGGTGAAGATGTGAAGTATGAGATTGATTTTCGAGGACGACGACCTGCGGCGGCTGTACGAGGAGCCGGACTTCGTGCTGTCCAGGTTCGGCTCGGATGTTGTGAAGGCCTTCCGGAAGAAGGTGGGGTTTCTTGCGGCGGCTGAGTCTGAGTCTGATCTTCGGAACTACAAAGCGCTGCGCCTCGAGAAGCTCCGAGGGGGGCGTGCTGGCCAGCATTCGATCCGGCTCAATCGCCAATGGAGGCTCATCCTGCGGATTGAGACCGATACCGAAGGCCGCTTGCTGGTCATCGTCGAGATTGTTGACTATCACTAGGGAGGAGATTCATCAAGATGGCTAGAACCTATATTCCGGCTGAGGTTTTCCCCGCTGGCGAGTATCTCCGCGACGAGCTGAGTGAGCGTGAGTGGACGGTCACTGAGTTCGCGGAGATACTCGGTCGCCCGATTCAGGCTATATCGGAGATTCTGAACGGGAAGAAGGAGATCACCACCGAGACAGCGATTGTCTTTTCTGAGGCACTCGGCACCACTCCTGAGCTTTGGCTGAACCTCCAGACCGCGTACCGCCTGCACATGCGGCGATCAACCGCGAGCCAAAACGATCTCACCCCGGTTGCTCGACGAGCTCGGCTCCGGCGGGCAATCCCCCTAGCCCAGGTGAGGTCTCGGGGATGGATCCCTGAGGCAGCTGACCTCGACGCGACCGAGTCGGCTGTGTGCGACCTACTGGAAATCGGCAATCTGGATGAGCGCCCGCAGTTTGCCTTGGCAGCAAAGCGCTCCAATTCTGCTGATCCAATCAGCATTGAGCAGGCTGCTTGGCTTGGGCATGTGCGGCGAATGGCTGAAGGCCAGGATGTTGCTGCATTCGATATCGAAGGGCTGAGGCAACTTGCAGGGCGCCTCCCCGGGACCGTCAAAGACGGTCCCGGGGAACTGGTGAGGCTTCCGACACTGTTCGGGGAGTGCGGTGTCTGCTTGGTCTTTGCAGAAGGGCTTCGGGGGGGCAAGCTCGATGGCGCGGTGACCTTCCTCCCAGATGGTCGACCCGTGATTGGGCTGACAACGCGAAACAACAGATTCGATAGTTTGCTCTTCGCTCTGCTGCATGAGTGCGCCCATCTGGTGCTGGGTCACATCACCCCGCAGTCTGGTGCGATCCTCGACGACGACCTGATGGGCCCCCAGAGCGATCCCGATGAAGTGGCGGCCAACGAGCAGGCCATTGCGTGGCTCTTCCCCGACGGTTTTGACATCACATCGATCTCGGTGCCGGCAGTCGTGCAAGCAGCATCGCGGTACAACGTGCATCCAAGCGTTGTCATTGGACATATCCAACACGAATCCCAGAAGTGGAGCCTTTACCGCGACCGAATCCCAAAGGTCCGTCTCGACCTCCAAGATGCAGGACTCCTCTCATGACTACGACCGCGAGGTGCCTCTAGCGGCTGCCGCTGAAGGGGACAGGCGACAGCCTCGAGACGGCTATTGGTCTGGGAGAACTTCGGAATGTAAGAGAGGCACACACCTGCTCTTTGGTTCGAGTCGAAACTGTGCTCTAGGTGGGCGTGTCTCCGGCACGCGTTCAAATCCTCCCACTATGGGGTTAGCCTAGGTGGGTCTACGCACCACCTAGAGGGACCAAACCCATGCCTGATTTTGGCACCGACTCAGCCATTACTGAGCAGCCCGTGACGCTTGCGGAGCTTGATGCCAGCGTCGGTAGCGGCCTCATGGTGCCGGAGGATGAAATCGCCGTGCGGTACTACAGCGATGAGGCACTTCTATCGGCAATCCGGTTGCGCCGCAGCGGCCGCACCTCTGGCTAGCTCTCCTATTCCGCCTTTTGGTTCCCTGGGCAGCTTGAAGCGCGCTGGTGACGTCTTGCGCCAAGCACAGAGCGCGCAGGGCTAGGCGCCTTCTCTGGATATCGTGTCAGTGTTCGGCCTAGCGGTCAGGTCTCTGCATGAAGGAGTCGAGGAGGACTGATGGGAAAGCGCAAGACCATTGATTTTCTGATCACCTTTGACCACGACGCGAGGAAGCAGATCAGCCTTGAGGAGTTTCGCAATACCGCTCAAGCCCTCAAGGCTTACAGCGAGCGCGAGGAGCAGTACCGGGACAATCCCCGTGTGGAGGTTGTTCTGCTTGGTGCTGAATCCACAGACGCCATCAAGGTCACCCACTCCAATTACTTCGACGACACCGCCGACGCCTTGGGCAACCTGCTCGTGAGTCTGGGACTGGAGCCGAATCCGGTTCCCCGCCCCTGACAAGGCTGCGTACTGCGTCTGGGCTAACTGGGGTCGTCTGGCACTCGTTTGGCTAGGCGCTTCACGACGTCCACTCCGTTGCTCAACAAGAGGTGCAGTACCCCGAGAAAGAGGCCGAACCAGGCTGTTCCGAAGTATCCGATGGCGACGTACGCCGAGAACATGAACATGTGGACTAGTGCGCTGACCACAGCGTTCACCGTGGTGGCGAGCCTCTGTCCTTTATGTTCCAGCCGCAGGTCTTCTATTTGCAACTGGTGGCGGTTCGCCCTTTCGCTCTCTATCGCCTTCCCGGCTGTCTCCCTCAGCCATTCGGCTGTGCCAGGGACTTGCCGCTCGAACTCCCCGTAAATCTCGGGGTGCGGGAGTGGTGCTTGCGACAGGGTCGCTGTGATCTCGACTTCCTCGGTGCCCCCATGCGGCTGCTCGGCCGGAGAGACCTCGTGTGCCACCAGCCGTTCGGGGTCGCTATTGGAGCCTTTATCCTCGCCCATCGCTGCCAGCAGACTCGAGGTGGTGCTGTTCGATCGCCGCGCCAAACCCAGCGGTGAGCTGTTTCACCACTCTGGCGTTGTCGAACTCCAGCGTTGAGCACAGGTCGGCGAAACTGTTTACGGGCAGCTTGTAGACAAAGCTGGTTCTAGGGGGGTCGTACCGGCGCATCTCCAAGTTGAGAGGCGGCAATGGCGGCAGCTTGAGAGACAGCCGAGTCCGCAGCGGTTTTCTCACGTTGAAAGTATGGGTCATCACCCACATTGCGTGCACCGCGTGGCCGTGGCGATGATACCGGCAGGCTTCCTCAGGTTCGCTGAGCGCTGGAACCGGTACGGGCGCGTCGCTGACGCCTGGGAGTTCGAGCTGCTCGAAGTTCAAGAGGTGACCTCCTACGGGCTAAGGCTGGGCTGGAAGCACCCGGTTTAGCAACTCCCGGGCACGATTGCTGTGAATATAGCTGTCCATCGAGTCGAGGCGGGTGCCGGTGCAGCCCGCCTGCTGGGCCAGCCGTGCGATCACAAACTCCACGAAGTCCTGGACTAGACGGGTCTCGAGACTGGCGCGTTCAGGAACCGGTTCGTGGGCAGGACTCTTCTCGCAGGCTGAGCTGTATTCAATTGCAGCGACCTCCTCAACAGCTTCGACGAGTTCGTTGAGCAGCCCGTAGTCGCCTGCGCAGATCTGATCGAGGAGCGGTTTAGCCGCGCCCAACGAAACCTCCTAAGTGTTTTCGCCTGTCATCCATCCTAACCGGCTGTATGCATGGCCACACGCCTTGGCCCCTGACCGCGTTTTGCAAGTTTTGCAAAGTGGGCGTACTGCCTCCCTGGCGCAGCGACGTGGAATCGTGTTGGAGATCACAGCATCCTGCCTTAGCGGAGTACGGGATGCGGGCCTTGGCGCGGCATAAGGTGTCGGGGATGTCTCGACCGCATGAGGGGTGACGGCTGATGCTTGCTGTTGAGGCAGCTTTTGAGGAGCACATCGCATCGTGGCTGGTGGAGCATGGGGGCTATCGACGGGTCAAAGTCGGAAGTGCCGGAGGTGAACCGCCTGAATTTGACGTTCAGGCGGGGGTGGACACGGCTGATTTGTTCGAATTCATCGGGGCGTCGCAGGCGCCTGAGTGGGAGCGTCTGGTGGATTCGGCTTACGGGGGCGATCCCAACCAGGCGCAGTCGGGATTCGTGCAGCGGTTGGCGTCAGAGCTGGACAAGCGGGGAACGGTGGAAGTTCTGCGCCACGGGGTGGTGGACCGGAACGTCAAGATCCGGCTGGCGTACTTCAAGCCGGCCCAAGGGCTGACGCCGGAGCTGGCCCAGCGGTATGAAGCGAACGTGTTGTCGGTCGTCCGGCAGCTTCCGTTTGAGCCGGATACGTCCCGAACCATTGACTTGGGACTGTTTGTCAACGGGATACCGGTGGCCACGGCTGAGCTGAAGAATCCGCTCACCGGCCAGACCGTCGAGAACGCCATTGCCCAGTACCGAACCAACCGGCCCCACAACAACAGAACGCTTGGCCGGCTGGGCATGGTGCATTTTGCGGTCGACCCCGCATCGGCGGCCATGACAACCCGTCTGGCTGGCACCCGCACCCGGTTTCTCCCATTCAACCGGGGCCACAACCTGGGCGCAGGGAACCCGCCCAATCCTGACGGGCACCGCACCGCGTATCTGTGGGAGCAGGTGTGGTCGCGCGATGCCTGGATGGACATTCTGGGCCGCTTCATCCATGTAGAGAAGCCCTCCCGTGGCTCAAGGGCCCGCCCGGAGGTGATCTTCCCGAGGTTCCACCAGTGGGATGCGGTGCGGCGATTAGAAGCCAATGCTAAAGAGCGCGGGGCGGGCCACAGCTACCTCGTGCAGCACTCGGCGGGGTCGGGCAAGTCGAATTCGATCGCCTGGCTGGCACATCGGCTGTCGTCGTTGCACACTGACGACAGCGCCCAGGTGTTCAACAAGGTGGTGGTGATTACCGACCGCGTTGTCCTCGACCGCCAGCTTCAGGACACGATCAGCCAGTTCGAACAAACCCTCGGTGTGGTGGAGCGCATTGACGAGAGCTCGGCGCAGCTCGCCGCGGCGCTATCCGGTGAGCAGGCGCGCATCATCGTCACCACATTGCAGAAGTTCCCGTTCATCTTCGACAAGATCGAGTCGCTGCCCGAGCGGAACTACGCGGTGATCGTCGACGAGGCCCACTCATCGCAGACCGGCGAGGCGGCTAGGGAGTTACGTCGGGCGCTGGGCTCGGCTCAGCCCGAGATCGACACGGATATGGAGGTGGGGGAGATCGAGACGCTGCTTGCCGAGGCGGTGGCCGCCCGCGGCCGCCAGCCCAACTTGTCGTTCTTCGCGTTCACGGCCACGCCCAAGGGCCGGACGTTGGAGCTGTTTGGCGAGGTCGGCTACGGCGGACGACACGAGCCATTCCACCTGTATCCGATGCGCCAGGCCATCGAGGAGGGCTTCATTGAGGATGTGCTGGCCGGCTACCTGACCTACAACCAGTATTTCCATCTGGAGAAGGCAATTCTCGACGACCCCGAGTACGACACCGGCAAGGCTCGCACCGCGCTGGCCAGATTCGTGACCCTTCACCCCGACAACCTGGCGCAGAAGGCGGAGATCATCGTCGAGCACTACCGCACCAAGATCGCCCGTCAGGTGGGCGGCGAGGCCAAGGCGATGGTGGTGTGCTCGTCGCGGCCTCATGCCGTGCGGATGTGGGAGGCGCTGCGCAGCTATGCCAACAACCTGGGCTACGGCCTCGGCGTGCTGGTGGCGTTCTCCAGCGAAGTAGAGGGGCTGACTGAGTCGAAAGCCAACGGTTTCCCAGAGTCCCAGACCGCGGATCGGTTCGACAACGACGAGTGGCAGATCATGGTGGTGGCCGAGAAGTTCCAGACCGGCTTCGACCAGCCGAAGCTGACGGCCATGTACGTGGACAAGACCCTCACCGGCTTGGCCGCGGTGCAGACCCTGTCGAGGCTCAACCGCATCCACCCCGACAAGTCGAGCACCTTCGTGATCGACTTCGTAAATGATGCTCAACAGATTGGCGAGGAGTTCGCGGTGTACCACGGCAAGACCGTGGCCCCGCCGACCGATCCGAACCTGTTGTTCGACACCCGGCGCGAGCTCGATGACTTCGGCATTCTCGACACCGGCGAGATGCAGCGGGCGGCGACGCTTTTGATGGGGGAGGGGAACCACGCCCAGATCGATGCCGCCCTCCAGCCTGCTGTCGACCGGTTCCGGGCGTTGGACGGTGACGACCCGGATGCATTCCGGGATTCGTTGGCCCGATTTGTGCGGGTGTACGGGTTCTTGTCGCTGGTCGTGCCGTTCCGCAACCCCGAGTTGGAGCGCGACTATTTGTTCTGCCGTGCGCTGGCCATGCTCATCCGGGATCGGGACCCCGGTGAGAGCATCAACTTGGGCACAGAGGTGGAGCTCACCCACCTACGGCATGAAATTGGGTTTGAGGGCTCAATCTCGCTGCCCGATGGCGAGGGGGAAGTTGCCACCATCTACTCCGGGACCGGTCCGCTTAGCGACCCCGAGGAGGAGCGCCTATCCCAGATCATCGCCCGCCTGAACGAGCGCTTCGGAACCGACTGGACCGAGGAAGACCGCCTGGTGTTTGAGGCCGCCGCCGGCGATCTCATCTCGGACGTGGAAATTCAGAACCAAGCGGTAAACAACGACGAAGACACGTTCCGTACCCACGTCTTCCCCGCACGCTACGAGAAAGCCCTGTTGTCGCGGATCGACCGCAACAGCGACCTCATCTACGCCTACCTCGACAGCAACGAGCTCCAAGCCGAGGTGATGGACATCTTCGCCGTCAACGTCCAAAAGCGCGCCGCAGTTGCTAGGCAGCGGACCTGCCCCATCGGCGACCTACTCGGGCCAGATCGAGAATCGCTGTTCTTGGAGTACAAGACCACTCTCCGCTGGGATATTCGAGAGCAGCGAAAGGGAGGCATCCCCGAGGACGCCGTGATCAAGACCATCGCTGGCTTCGCCAACTCCGAATACGGCGGCACCCTCCTCGTCGGCGTGGCCGACGACGGCTCAGTCCATGGCCTGGAGGATGACTACGCCACCTTCTCCAAGCGTGGCGAGCGAGGCGACCAAGACCTATGGGGCCAGCACCTGCAAAACCTGATTCGTAGCCGCCTAGGTGATGCGGTCATGCCCCTGGTCACCTGGCAGTTCCACACCATCAATGGCGATCATCTCGCCCGCATCAGCATCGACGCATCAGGTTTTCCAGTCCTTGAGCGCAAAGGCGAAGAAGGGATCTTCTGGCTCAGAACCCCAACCTCCACGGTCTCAGTGGGCGATCCCCAAGAAAGGGACCGAATAGTCGCCAGCCGCTGGGGCCACCAATGAACTAGTGACTCAGATCGTCTGGGTGCGGTCCACTCCTCAAGGCCGTCTCATCGCCATCGGATTGGGCTGTTGAGGATGTCGTTTCGTTGCATCCGGCTTGCTGGATATGCTTCTTCTTGTGGAGCTCACCAGGGTGATTGAGACGCGGGCCGGTGTTCGCAGCGGCAAGCCTTGCTTCATTGGCACGCGGATAGCGGTTTACGATGTGCTGGACTACTTGGCCGCGGGAATGATGCCGTCAGAGATAGCTGGCGACTTCCCTGAGTTGAGCGAGCAGCATGTCCTAGCTGCCATTGAGTTCGCCGCGCTGCGCGAGCGGCGTCTTGCAACTCCCGCGTGAGGCTGCTTCTCGACCAGAATCTGTCACGCCGCCTTGTGGAAATGCTGGTGGCCGAACTCCTATGTCTAGGGGTGGCGACAGATTCGCAGCACTGATGGGCGCGGCAATGCCAGTTGCCTGGAAGTCGTTCGAGGTGCAGGCCCCTGAGCTGGCCGAGCGGATCCGGCTGCGGTTCGAGAGCCATATTCATGCAGTGCTTGCCACCTTGCGCCGGGATGGGTCGCCCCGGCTGTCAGGTATGGAGGTGCCCATCCGCGACGGGCACCTGTGGCTGGGGATGATGCCGGGCTCGCGCAAGGCGGCGGACTTGCTACGCGACCCGAGGTTCTCGCTGCACAGTTCGCCGGACACCGAGGAATTGACCCTCGGCGACGCCCGTATCGACGGCCTAGCGGTGGCCGCCACCCCCGAGGAAGTTGCCCTGTTCGTAGGAGGCCACCGTCTGCCTATCGACAACCCCCACGACACGATGGCCCTGTTCACCACCCGCATCTCCCGCGCCACGCTGACCCGCGTTGAGGGACAACAACTGGTGATCGAGACCTGGACCCCGTCCGACGGCCTCCAAGAGTTCCGCCAAAGCTGAGATGGCCTACACTCCACTCGCTGTCAAAACCAGTTGAGCTTGCCGGCCCCTTCGAGGGTCTAGCTGGAGTCAAATGACAGACTTGCTGACAGGACATTTCGCGATTGCTATGCCACTATGCCCGAATGAAGAGTTTCCCTGCATCGCCAATGCGCAGGGGGATCTGGGAGAGTTTTCCTAGACTCCGCATTTTTTCTGTCCAATGCCTCGTCGCGATGGCTCTGTTCTTGGTCGTGGCGCTTTCCATGTCGAATGCGGCTGGAGCTCAAACAGCGAGTCGTGCAGACATCTCTTTGCGCGATCAGCTGATATTCAATCAGGAATCGCTCCTCAATACCTATCGCTGCCTGTTCGCCATCGACACTCAGATCGTCCCGGGAGGGTGCCAAAACAAAGTGTCGGCGAAACTTGCCTCCCAGCCTGAGTCGTTTGCAGGCATGGCCACTGCAAGCGAGGTCTCAGCTCGCGACCAGCTCATTGCCGCGCAGGAGACACTGCTCAATGCCTATCGGTGCCTGTTCGGCGTCGACACTCAGATCGTCCCGGGAGGGTGCCAAAACGGAACCCCGGGTGTGCAACCGGAAGGCGGAAGCCAGCCGGTCGGGCAAGTGCTCGCTGCTGACCAGATCTATAAGCGGCTGACACCTTCGATACCTCGTATTACATCCGGATCTGGCGCAGGAAGCGGGCTATTGCTCGAAGGCGGCTATGTGCTGACAAGCTTCCACCTGGTGTGGCCTCACGAGGTAGCCCGGGTTGTGTTCCTTGACGGCACCGTATTTGAGGAGGTGCCGGTGGTCGCGTACGATTTTATGGCTGATGTCGCTCTCCTGGGTCCGGTCGCATTTGACGCGCCGCCTTTGCCTTTGGTGTTCCCATTCGAGGAGGGAATGTCACCCGGTAGCGATCTATTTCTGATCGGCTATCCAGGCGAATTGGGACAGTTTCCACAACCCTCGATCACCAGAGGCATCCTGAATAGGTTCCGCCAGTGGGATACCTACGACCTGACCTTGATTCAGACAGATGCAGCCATCGCCGGAGGGCAGAGCGGCGGAGCATTGGTCAACAACCGAGGCCAGGTAGTCGGCATCTCGAACTGGAGCTTCAGCGAAGCCGGATTCGGACTCGCCGTCTCGGCTAGTAATATTGCCGATATATTGAGAGAACTCTTGGAATCAGTAGCATCAGTGAATTCAGACTACGACCGCGGAGTATCGGGTTCGCACGGCGAGTTTTCGTTTGAGGTTGATACCACTAGACATCAGGCTTTCGCATTCACAGGTACCGCGGGAGCGGAAGTAACAATTACTATCGACGGACCAGCAGATGGCGTAATTGCAATAACAGGCTCAGCCGGAGTGCTCGCCATAGCAGACGAGACCGACACTGGCAAAGAGACTCTAGTCTTTCAGCTGCTCGAGGATGGCAGGTACTTCGTTGTGGTTGACAGTTTCTCGAATCAAGTAGAGGGCTACGATTTTGACCTGACCAGCTCGGTGCCTCTGCAACCCTATGAGGACCCTGACGACGGTACCGACACGGTAGGCATGGATGGCTGGAGTGTGGGCTCCAAAACAACTCTATTCGGGCTGTTCGACTACCACTACGATATCGATGTGTATAGGCTGTTTTTGAACGAAGGTGAAGTATATTCAGTAAGCACTGACTCAGTTCTTGTCGACACCGTCGTCACGATTGTCTCTCCGGTTGGTGACGAATTCTACAATGACGATAGCGGGCAAGTCACAGTCCTCAATAACAGCTTAAATTCCCTAATTGAATTCACAGCTCAAAGCACTGGGGAGCATATCGTCCGGGTCCATGAATACTTGGATAGGTCTGGAGGCGGCTACGCCCTCATCGTAGAACGCCTGGAATGACCAACCAAGCGCGCCACTAGGCAGAAGATCTGCAATTTCTCCAGGCGGCTGACCTGCGAGCACCACGGGCATTCGAATACCACAGCTATCTGCAATTTATTAGCGGATCAGATGGTTTGGGTGCCGTCTACTCCTAGGGTTATGGCGAGGACTACGGCGATGCCGCCGAGGAGGCGGGCGACCACCGACAGCAGGGGGGTGGGGGTGGCTCGGAACCAGAGCAGGGCGGCGGTGAGGGCGGCGGCCAGCACCACGCCGGCCATGGTGCGGAGGGTGCCGTCGTGGGCGGCGGTGGCTAGGACGACGGCGACGAGCTGGGGGGTGAACAGGACGGTGAGGGCGATGAGGGCTACTTGAGTCCCGGCTCGGGGCTCATCGGTTACCGGTCGGGCGGGGAAAACCATCCACCGCACCCCGGCTATTGCGAACGGCACCGCGGTGGCTAGCCGCCAGGTGCCCGTCGTTACCGACAGGGCGTCGAGGATTGGTTCGGCCAGGGCGGCGATCACCCACAGTGCGCCCACCGCCGCGGCCACGGCAAGTGCCACACGGGGGCGCCACTGGTCCCGGTTGGAGGGGCGCCAGGCCACGCTCAGCGCTCCCGCGGCTGGGTTGGCCGCAGCCAACACCATCAACATCACCGGTCCGAGTCCGCTCATGGTCGTCTCGCTTTCATGGCTTGTTTCCTCCGAGGTTGAAACTGGCATCGGCCATCAGCAGGCCGGAGACGGCGTGCTGCTGGTCGTCCACCCTGGTTAGGTCGTCGTAGTACCAAGCGCCGTCGGCGTCTTGGGCTTCGGCCAAGCGGGCCGCCCCGCACTCCAGACGGTCTCGCAGCGGGGCTTCGGCCAAGCGGGGCTCGTTGAGCCACAGCCACTCCAGCGCGCCCAGCCCCTCCAGGATGGTGCCGTAGCCGCCGCCCCGGGGCATGGGCAGATGCGTGAACTCGGCGATGCCCTCCCGCTGGGCGTCCCAGCGGATCATCTGGCCGAAACGCCCGGCCAGGCGCTGGGCGTAATCGAGGTGGTGCTCTTGCAGGCCCCACTCGGCCATCTCGCCCAGCGTGTAAGCCGCCCACTGGTCGGGCCACGGCGGGGGCCACAACTCTTCCAGCTCGTCCCGCTCGGTGGACAGGTAGTCCATGATGGCCCACACCGGGGCGTCCCACCCCTCGCCGGGGAAGGCCTCGTGCATCAAGGCCAATCCCCAGGCGGCCTCCCCGGTGGCGAATCGGGACCGCTGCCCGGGCACCGGCGCGCCGGTCTTGGGATCCCAGAAGTTGAGCATCCCGCCGTCGGGCAGCTGCTGGCCCATGAGGAACCGGCCCAGCGCCCTCATCTCGTCGTCGAAGCCAGGGTCGCCGGTGAGGATGCGCCGATGGGCCAGCGACACCAGAGTCAGCGAAGCAGTTCCCGTCTTCACCGGGCCCCGGGGCGACAGCGCCGGTCCCATGCCCCCGTCGCTGGTGACCACTGCCCGTTCCAGCAGGTAGTTCATGCCCCGATCAGCGGCTTCCACTACCTGATGGTTTTGGCCCTGCTGGGCGATGGCCAGCTGGTAGAGCGACATGGTACCCCCGGCGTGGCGGACCAGGTTGTAGCCCGGCACCGCCGACTCGGTGCGCCGGTCGTATTCGTACAGGTAGCGCCCGGAGGGCTCCTGGGTGCGGACGATCCAGTCGGCCCCGGCGTCGATGGCTGTTTGGCCGTCGCCGGGGGTGTATTGCGGGCACACCTCGGGCGCGGCCAGCGTCACCCGCAGCAGCCCGGCGGCAACCACCCACACCACCAGCCACGCAACGATTCGCCGTTTTGCGCCCCCGGCCGAAGGCCGCCAGATAGTCATTGCCCTCACGGGTATCGCCAGAACCGGGAGATCAAGAACGTGGCCGGCAGCCGGGTCCGCACGAACTGGCGGGCCTGTTGCCCCTCCAGCACGGTGCCGTCGCGATCGACCATGCGCCACGATGCCCCCGTGACCACGGTGATGTCGAACCGGGCCATCCAGTCGAACCACCTCACCCAACGGCTGGGGGTAACCAGGGTGCGGTCGCGGGTAGACGGAATGGCCCAAATGGCCAGGGCGCCGATGGCGATCACGCTGAACACCTCCACCTGGGCGCTCACCTCGATGCCCACGTGGAAGGCCACCGCCACCCACACCGCGGCCAATCGGGTTCGGCGGAACCAGATCCCGAAGGCGATGAACAGCTCGGTGGCCACCGCCACCGGCGACAGCACCCACTGGAAGGCCCGGGCCGTCAACACCTCCAAAATCGGATCGCCCAGCGTGTCGCCCAACACGTCGCGGGCATCGTCCTGGTAGCGCAGAGTGCGGTCGTGCATCACCCGGCCGCCCACCCAGTCGGGGTCGATCAGCTTGGAGAATCCCGAGGCGAAATAAATTGCGGCGGCCTCGAATCGAAGCAGCCACACCGGCCACACCAGGGCCCGGTCATCAAGAGGTTGGCGGCGGCGGGCGTCCAGCGACAGCACTCGGCCGTTGTCGCACAGGGCCACCCCGGCCAAAAGGATGATCAAAAAGGCCCGGTTGTGGCGGAAGTGGGTCTCCGACAAGAAGAAGTTGTAGGCCACCACTGCCAGCGTCACCCAGGTGGCGGCTCGCGACCACAGCCCCACGGTCATCAGCACCGCGGCGGCCACGCCGATCCACAGCAGCGCCACATACAGCCCCGCGGGCGCGTTGGGAACCCACGGCCACCACTGCTGCTGGAAGACGTCGTGGTAGGTGATGCCGTCGAGAGCGTCGGCCAGAAACGGACGCAGGTGCCAGATGACCGACGGCCCCAGCACGATGCGCACCACAGCCACCGCCCATACGCTGGCTGGCTGGTCGAACACCTCGTCGAGCCACCGGCGGCGCCGGGTTCGCCAATCGCCGGTCGTAGGGGGAGTAGTTGTAGGAGTCATGGGCCGCCTAGCTCTCTGTCGTGGCTGCGGATCACCGTGACATTGGGGCCGCGGGCGTTGCGGTAGTAGGTGACGGTGACCTCGAGGTAAAGGGTCTGGGTGTCGCTGGGGGTGTTGTCGGCCATCCAGTCCAGGGCGTGGTCCAGGTAGTCCACCACCGCGTCCACCCCGGAGAAGGCGTGCCGCTGGCGCCAGGGACCCTGCAACGCCCGCCAGCCGATCAGCTCATCCCAGTCGTAGCCCTCCCAGCGGCCGTTGGGCACCGCCACCCGCTCGCCGTCGGGCAGAACTCGCACAAGTTCCACCGCATAGGTGCTGGACTCGTTAAACGGCTGGAACGCGAAGTAGTTGTGCGGATCCCGGTAGCCGTTGGCCACCAGCCCTAGCTGGATGACCACGATGGCGGCAGCAAACCACCGGGCCCCCCGCCGCCGCCACAGGGGGCGACTAGGGCCGATCAGAGGGGCAGCCGCAACTGGGGAGGCGTCAGCCGTCGTCGCTGTACCTCCGCTTGTACGCCTCCAGGTCGGGCGGCAGGCGGTCGCGCTTGAGCTCGGCGAAGTTGTCGTAGGCGGTGAGCCAGCGCACGTGGCGCCACAGCTCCACCGCCTCCTCTGTCGACTCGGCCGGGTTGCTGATCACCGGGCCGAACAGCGCCGGGCCTTGCCCGCCGTCCAGGCGGATGGTGGGCACCCCGAAGCTGCGGGTCTCATCGCACAAGATGGTGTGCTCGGACTTCAGCGTCTCCCAGGTGCTGTCGTCGGCCAGGGCGTCGTCCACCAGGCTGGCGTCGAACCCAGCATCCACCGCGGCGGCCCGGATGGTGTCTAGTTCGTCCACCGACTCCACCAAGTCGAACGCCCGGTGGCCGATAGTCTGATAGTAGGCGCCGATGCCGTCGTTGCCGCCCACCTCACGGGCCTTCACCGCAGTGCGCAGCGAGCGCACCCCTACGCCCCGGTCGGGGTCGAACTCGTCTATGGGCTTGTCCCAGTTGACGATGGCCAACGAGAACAGACCCCAGGTGACGCTCACCTCACCGGCGTCTTCGATCTGACGAACCCAACGGGCTGTCTGCCAGCACCATGGTCAAAGCGGGTCGAAGTAAAAGGTGATGGGTTCGCTCATGGGGCCATTATTCCAGCCTTGGGCTAGCCGAGGATGACCTCGGCGATTGTGCGCAGTTCTTCGGCGCTGCGAGCCCCCACGTTGATGCCGGTTATCGGGCTCTCCTCCCACCCCGCAAGCCGGTCGCGGATCCGCTCGGGGGAGCCCACCAGGGAGATCTCGTCGGCGAACTGGTCGGGCACCGCGTCGATGGCCTCCTCCCGGCGTCCCTCGAAGAACAAGTCTTGGATGTGGTGGGCCTCGTCCTCAAAGCCCATCCGGGCCATCAGCTTGGTGTGGTAGTTCTGGCCCTTGGCTCCCATGCCGCCGATATAGAAGCCCAGCGAGGCCTTGGTGGGGAACAGCGCTTCGGCCAACTCCTCGGGCGAGTCGCCGGTGACCTTGATGGTGGTGTGGACGGTGATCTCGAAGTCTTCGGAGCGCCCGGCGATCGAATCGGCGTACACCTCGGGGCGGAACGGGGAGTAGTACAGCGGCAGCCAGCCGTCGGCGATCTCCACCGTCTGGGCGATGTTCTTGGGACCCTCGGCGCCGATGAAGATGGGGATGTCGGCCCGGGGGGGATGGGTCATGATCTTGAGGGGCTTGCCCAAGCCGGTGTTTCCCTCGCCCTTGTAGGGGTGGTTGTAGTAGTCGCCCTCGAAGGTCAGATAGCCGTCGCGGGCGAACACCCGCCGCAGGATCTCCACGTACTCCCGGGTGCGGGCCAGGGGGCGGTTGCCTGGCTGGCCGTACCACCCCTCCACCACCTGGGGGCCGGACACTCCCAGCCCCAGAATGAGGCGCTGGTTGGACAGGTGGTCAGCGGTGACGGCGTGCATTGCGGTGGCGGTGGGGGTGCGGGCGGCGAGCTGAACGATGCCGGTTCCCAGACGGATTCGCTCGGTGTGGGCGGCCAACCACACCAGCGGGGAGAAGGCGTCGGAGCCCCACGACTCCGCGGTCCACACCGAGTCGTAGCCCAGCCGCTCTGCCTCCTGGGTGAGCGGTACGAAGCCCTCGGGTATTCCGCGGGCCCAATATCCCCATACCAGTCCGAGTTTCATGGCGGCGACCCTATCCCGTCCGGCCACCGCACTTATGGTCACCGAGTGGGCCTAACCGCTTGCCGGTGGCGGGGGCCGGGCCGGTAACATGGGAATCTATGTCCAAGGTCTGCCAAGTGACCGGTCGTCGCCCTTCTTTCGGCAATAACGTGTCCCACTCGCACCGCAAGACGCGGCGCAGGTGGAACCCGAATGTGCACAAGCATCGCTTCTGGCTGCCGTCGGAGAAGCGGTGGTTGACCCTCAATGTGTCGGCCAAGGGTCTCAAGACCATCAACAAGCACGGCATCGAAAAAGTGGTTGCCCAGATGCGCCAACGCGGAGAGAAGGTTTAATCGCGATGATTGGCAACAGGGATGGCATGTACTCAACATCCAGGTCGACGAAAGCGTAGAGCCGATGGCCAGTGACAAGCGTCCCATTATCAAGCTGAAGTCCACCGCGGGAACCGGTTTCACCTACGTGACCACCAAGAACCGGATCAACGACCGGGAGCGGATCGAGCTGAAGAAATACGACCCCGTGGCCCGCAAGCACGTGGTGTTCAAGGAGGAGCGGTAGCCACCACCGTCGACGAGCGCAGGGAGCTCCTGTCGGCTGCGCTTTTGGCCGACGACCCTGCACCGCCGCTGTGGCATCTGGTTGACTCCGGCCTCGCCGACGAGATCGTTCCCGAACTGCCCGCGCTCCGTTTGGAGCAAGACCCGATCCACCGCCACAAAGACGTGCTGGCTCACACCATCGCGGTGGTGGCCAAGACCCGCGCTGATCTGATTCTGCGGCTGGCCACGCTGTTCCACGATGTGGGCAAGCCCCGCACTCGCTCCTATGAGCGGGGCACAGTGACCTTCTATCACCACGAGGCAGTGGGAGCCCGCATGACCCGCAAGCGGCTCACCGAACTGGGTTACCCCGAGCCGGTGGTGGACGACGTGAGCGAGCTGGTGCGGCTCTCGGGCCGATTCAAGGGGTATGCCGATGGCTGGAGCGACGCCGCCGTGCGCCGCTACGCCCGGGAGGCCGGCCCCCTGCTGGGCTATCTGAACGAGCTGGTGCGAGCCGACTGCACCACCAGGAACCGCCAGAAGGCCGCCGACCTCCAGCACCATGTCGACGACTTGGAGGCTCGGATCGCCCGCCTGGCCGAAGAAGAGCGTCGGGCCGCCGAGCGTCCCCTGATCGACGGCAACGAGGTGATGGAGCGCTACGGCATCGGGCCCGGCCCCGAGGTGGGCGCCGCGCTGAAGTTCCTTTTGGAATTGAAACGGGCCGAGCCCGACCTCGACCGGGCCGCCACCGAGGCCCGGCTCAATGCTTGGTGGGCCGAAAGGGGGTAAATCCCCAGGTCAGGGGGTGACCCAAAATCAGCTGGCGGTCCGGCTAGCCTCCGACTGGGAGTTGTCAATTGCCCGGTCGATTCGTTGTTCTCTTGGTGGTCTTGCTGCTGGTGCCGTCCTGCTCAGAAAGCTCGGCGGACATACCAGAATCCCAGCCAACTGGCCCCGTTGAGACTCCAATTCCCTCCGAATCGAGCCCTACCCTCACTGCGTCCGCCACTTCGGCTCCCGAGCCGATACCGTCTCCCGAGCCGGTACCGTCTCCCGATCCCACCGCAACTGCGGAGCCCGTCGAGCCTGAGCGCGATTGCTCTCCTTCGATCCCGGACGATCTTCAGGTTTTCCACACGTCTCTTGCGGTGACCAGCATCGAGATATCGCAGGCCATGTATGACTGTGCCCACGAGGTCGGTCTGGCGTTCGCTGACGATCCCGCGGCTATTTCCACGCTGATGTCCCGCAGTATTCGAGGCCCGCTGCTGCTAGTTGGCCCGTGGTTCGATATCCCATTGATGGGCGAGCTCGGGCGTCTCGCCCCGGAGCGCATCGTGACAGCCGGATTTGGCGCGGATGTCCTCCGGTATGCCTTGGCTGACTTCGCCTTCGAGCAGATCGCGGTTGATGAGCAGGCAACATTTTCGCCCGAAGGGTTGTCCAATGGCCGCTTGTGGCTGGTCGACAATGCTGAGCAGGCAGTGCCGTTGACAGCTCTCGGCCACCAAATCGGTGCTGGGGTGTTCGCCTTGTCCGGTGATCTCCGCGCCTTGTCCCCGGAGATTCGGAATGCGATCTCCAGCGCCTCCCAGGTGGAGTTGCTCTCAGAATTCAGCGACGACGCGGCCTGGCAGTTGGAGGTAATCCTACGGGGCGATGAAATACCCGGGGGCGGCCTGTTGATGTTCGATGCCGGGTTCGACCGCCGCTTGGTGGCCATCTACGGCCATCCGTCGGGTCCAGGACTTGGAGTGCTGGGAGAACAGAGTCCAGATGAGGGCGTCGAACGCCTCAGGTCCATCGCCGAGGGCTACGACGCCGACGGTTCAGTGGTGCTGCCCACCTTCGAGATCATTGCCACCGTTGCCTCGGCCGGTGCCGGCGCGGACGGGGACTATTCGGCTGAGACCACCCGGGATGTGATCAGGCCCTGGGTCGAGCTAGCGGCCGCCAACGATATGTACGTGGTGCTGGATCTACAGCCGGGACGATCCGACTACCTTTCGCAGGCCAAGATCTACGAGGAGTTCCTTCGCCTTCCCCATGTCGGACTTGCCCTGGATCCGGAGTGGAGGCTCAGGCCCGACGAAGTCCACCTGCGCCAGATCGGCACAGTGGACGCGGCGGAGATCAACCGGGTTGTCGAGTGGCTGGCCGGAATCGTCCGCGAACAAGCCCTTCCCCAAAAGTTGCTGATCCTTCACCAGTTCCGATTGCAGATGATCACGAACCGCCATCTGGTCGAGACTCCCCCTGAGTTGGCGGTGCTGATCCATATGGACGGACAAGGCCCGCTGACCGCCAAGTACACCACCTGGAACCTCTTGACCAGCCAAGCCGACGCCGATCAGTTTTACTGGGGTTGGAAGAACTTCTACGACGAGGACATCCCCACCGCCAACCCCGAGCAGGTGCTGGCTCTTACGCCCTACCCGGCGTTCGTCTCTTTCCAGTAGGGCTGCTAGAGCTGGTCGATGTAGGTGTCGGTGCCCACCACCGTCTTGTAGAAGGGCCCGGCCCAGCAGACGTTGGCCAGGCCTGAGCCATTGACCGCATCGACGTAGGCCGCGAAGGCGTCCCAGCAGCCGTCGGGCTGCTCATCGCTGAAGAAGATCTGGAGGGTGCGGGCCTCGGTGCCGGTGCCCGAGCCCAGGTCCATGGGGGAGTTGGAGGTGATGTCGTCGCGTTGGCGGGGCTTCCAAGTCGAGCCGATGGCCACCGGCGAGCCGGCCATCATCTCGGGCATGGCCTTGTCCCGCAAGAAGGCGTGCAATTCGTCTTCGCTCACCCCATCGGCCCGGTCCATGGCCACCACGCCGATTCCGGCGTAGCCGTGGTCGAGGGCCAACTCAAGCGGCACCGGGTCGTCGTCGCGGTAGGCGGCCCAACCCACGTCGGCCAAGATGGTGTGGCGGTGGGTGCGCTCGGCGAACCCCCGGTCGTTGGTGTACAGCCAGTGAACCTGGTCGCTGGCCCATTGCCAGTGCTCCTCGTCGTGGCCGTCGAGCACCCAGTACACGGCGAGGAATGAGCCATCGCCGGCTTGCGACACCTCTCCGCTGCCGTCGGTGATTCGCATGTTCTTGAGCGCCCGGGGGGCCACCCAGCGGGAACCGGCGAACATCCAGGGGCCGATCATGCACCCGGAGTAGAAATGGTCTCGCTCGTACCAGCGGTTGTACTCCTTCTCGTGGCCCGGATTCGGGTCCACCAGGGTGAAGAGCATGCTGCCAACGTGGATGGGATAGTCGTTCACGCCGCTGAACTTAGCGGTAGCGCCCTAGTCTCGCGAAGGTGAGCGGGCACCCATTTCGCGACAAGGCGGCCATTGCCGGAATCGGCATCACCGAGCTGTCCAAGAATTCGGGGGTGAGCACGCTCACCCTGGCGTTGCGAGCCATCATGGCCGCCATCGAAGACGCTGGGCTCAGCCGGGAGGACATCGACGGGGTGGCATGCCATCAGGTGCAAGATTCGGTCACCGCATCCATCGTGGCCCAATGCCTGGGTGTGGACGACCTGTCGTGGTACTGCGACCAGTTCGGCGGCGGCTCCACCTCGCACTCGGTGGTGGGCCATGCCGCCAACGCCGCTGCTTTGGGCCACGCCCGCCACATCGTGGTGTGGCGGGCGATAAACGCCCGCTCCGAGCACCGCATGGGGGGCACCGGCCGTCCGCCGCCGGCCATCGTGGAAACCCAGTACCAGCACCCCATCGGCTGGGTGACCCCGCCCCAGTGGTATGCCATGTTCGCCCGCTCTCACATGAGCCGATGGGGGACCACATCAGAGGATCTTGGCCGTATCGCCGTGCAGCAGCGGGCCAATGCGGTACACAACGAGCGGGCCATGATGCGGGCCCCCATGACCCTGGACGACTACCTGGCCTCCCGCTGGATCGTGGAGCCGTTCCGGTTGTTCGACTGCTGCCTGGAAACCGATGCGGCCGCTGCGGTAGTGGTCACCACCACGGAGCGGGCCCGCGACCTGCACCAGCCCCCGGTGCTGATCTCGGGCATGGCCTGGGGCGGTGGCCACATGATGCACAGCAATCGGGTGCAAGCCGACTGGACCACCTCGATTGCCGCCAAGATGGCCCGCCGGTTATATGAGATGGCTGGGGTCGGCCCCGAAGACGTGCAGTACGCCTCCCTATACGACGCCTTCACCCACCTGGTGCTGGTCCAGGTGGAGGACTACGGATTTGCCCCCAAAGGAGAGGTCGCCGCGTTCATCGCCGACGGCGGTACCGCCCCCGGTGGCCGCATTCCGGTGAATACCCACGGCGGGTTCTTGTCGGAGGGCTATGTCCACGGCCTCAACAACCTGCACGAAGCTGTTCGCCAGATCAGGGGCACCGCCGGGCGCTTCCAAGTGCCTAATGCGGAGGTAGCCATGTCCACCGGCCAGCCCGGCTATGTGGCCGGCAACTCCTCGGCCATCATCCTGCGCCGCGATAGCTGACCGGCTCGGTTTGACGGAGGCGGGCGTTGTACCAGGCCGCGGCCGCGGCCGCCACCAGCACCAAGGCGCTGAGCCCGGCCCAATGGCTCAGCGAGTGAAAGCCGAATCGCTCCATGACCACGCCTGAGGACAAACCGGCTATCGCCCCCCCACCGGTCATCAAGAGGTCAGCACCCCCCTGTACTTCCACCCGCTGGTCCACTGAAAAGGCGCCGATCAAGAGCGCGCTCCCGGCGATCAGCCCGAAGCTCCAGCCCAAACCCACTAGAAGGAGGCCGGCGAACATCCCGGCGCTGTCTTCTGCGCTGTTGTGAGCGGCGGTCTCCGCGCCGATGCACAGAATCACACCACCTAGCCCGACCATGAGGTAAGGGCCGATTCGGTCGACGAGCCAGCCCACGATTGGCGAAAAGGCGAACATCCCGATGACGTGGACCGAGATCACCCAGCCGATCACTCGGAGTTGGTGATCGCCGTTGTTCATGTGCAGCGGGGTCATGGTCATCACCCCCACCATCACTGCTTGGCCCATGAGCATGGCGATCACCGCCAGCCGGGCGGCGGGCACGGTGGCGATTCGGCGTCCCACCACACGCAACGGTGCCGGACGGGCAGCGGCTTTGCCCACCGTGCCCAGCACCTCCAGTGGGTCGGGGCGCAGCCATACATGGGTGGTGGTTAGGCCGATGACAAAGAGAATGGATGACAGCAGGTAGGGGCCGGACAGCTCCGGAAGGCCCAGGAAACGGGCCACTGCCGCTGCGGGACCCAGCGCGATGGTCGGTCCCAGTGCTGCTCCAAACGTCGTGGCCCACACCAGCATCCCGATGGCTCGGGCCCGGCGGTCATCTGGGGCCAGGTCGGCACAGGCGAATCGGGCTGCCAAGTTGGTGGCGTTGCCGGCGCCGATGCCGATGATTCCCACCACCAACAGGGGATAGAAGTCGGCCAATGCGGCCAAGAAGGCGAGCGTGGCCCCGACTGTTCCTATCGACCACCCCGCGACCATGCCCCGCCTTCTGCCGAGACGGGCCATCCGGCGTGCCAGGGGAACCGTGGTCACCACGCTTCCCACCTGCATCATGGCGGCAGCCAGGGCGGCCAGCGTCTCGCTGTTGGTGATCTCCTTGGCCAGCACCGCGGCCGCCGCGAATCCCGAGGCCATGGCGGCCGAAGTGGGGACCACCGAGGCCATCAGCGTCCTACTTGCCCGCTGAAAAGCCGTTGCTCGCTCTATCGACATCTCTGGTGTTGTTCTCAATCCTTTGGTGTCCAGCGATCTTGGCTGGCCCCGGCTCACTCTAGGTCGGGATTGTGACAGTCTGGGAACGATGACCGCCGTTGACCACCCCGCCGACCAAGCCCCCAAGCCCCGGCCCTATCCCGAGCGAGACTCGGCACCGTGGTGGGAGCGCATCAACCAGCACCGCTTCGAGTTGCAGCGCTGCGACGGCTGCGGGGCGTGGCGGTGGCCGCCCCGGGCCATGTGCGGACGCTGCGCCTCCTTCGAATTCACCTGGACGCCGCTGTCGGGCCAAGCCACCGTGGAGAGTTGGGTGGTGAACCACCACGCCTTCCTGCCCGGGTTCGCCTCCCCCTACACCGTGGTGCTAGGCCGCCTCGACGAACAAGACGACCTCTGCCTGCCCGCTACCTGGCAAAGCGACGCCGTCCCCGTCCCCGGCCAACCCATCCAGATCGTCTTCGAGAGCCACACCGACGAAGAAGGTCCCTTCACCCTCCTCGCCTGGCGCCCCGCCTAGGTTGGCTAACTGTTGCCAATTTAGTGAACTGCATTTATAATAAGTGCAGTTGTATTAAGTAAGCTTATATAAATAGAAGGACAGCGTGTGGACACGCCGGCGAGACCCGGGAGTCTCTACGACCGCGAGGCTGAGTGGGAAGACCTGTCGCGTTTCGTCTTGTCGCCGCGGCCGGGCCTTCGGCTGGGGATTGTGTATGGACGACGCCGCTATGGCAAGAGCTATCTGCTGCGCCGCCTGGTGGAGGCAGTGGGCGGGGTGTACCACTTGGCTCTGCGCGAGGAGCGCAGGCCCGCTCTGGACCGGTTCGCCAACAGCCTCAGCCGGCAGCTTCAATGGGCGCCGCTTCAGCCGTTTCGGGACTGGAGCGACGCCATGGAGCAGGCAGCAAGTGTGATGGGTGCCCGCGGGACGCAGCCGCAGGTGTTGGTGATTGACGAGTACCCCTACCTCCAGCAGAACAGCCCCGAGCTGGATTCAGCGCTCCAGGCCGTGATGGACGAGACCGCGGCCGGGGGCCTGGCTGAGGGGTGGACAGCGCCGGTGAGTATTGTCTTGTGCGGGTCGGCAATGTCGGTGATGACCCAAATATTGAGCGGGACATCGCCCCTGCGCGGCCGAGCGACGCTGGACATTCCACTAGCTTCGTTCGATTATCGGCAGGCTCGCGGCTATTGGGAGATCGATGACATTGCCGCCGCGTTCTCGGTGGACACCGTGGTAGGCGGGGCTGCCGGCTACAAAGATCTGACTGCCGGTGCCGGGATTCCAACTCGTCGTGAGGGCCTGTCTGAATGGCTGGCTGCCACGGTATTGAATCCGTCGCATGTCTTGTTCCGGGAGGACGACTATCTGCTGCGTGAAGACCCCCGGGTCACCGACGAGGCCACCTACTATTCCTTGCTTCAGGCAGTGACCGACGGGCGGACATCACCGGCCAAGATTGCCGAAGCGCTGGGCAGGGCGTCCAATGACATCAGCCACCACCTAGGGGTGTTGACCACCGCTGGTTTCGTGGTCCGCCACGAGGACCTCTTGGCCGATCGGCGACCGGTCTATCGGATAGCCGACCCGATTGTGCGCTTCCATCACTTGATCAACCGACGGCACCGGGCAGAGTTGGAAGACCGCCATGCGCTCGACGTGTGGTCCGACGCAGATGCCACTTACCGCTCTCAGGTCGTCGTCCCCCACTTTGAGTCGATCTGCCGCCTGTGGGCAGACCGCTATGCAGCAGAGGAGACCTTAGGCGGCCCCGCCGGCACTTCGGCTTCGGTGCAGGTGAATGACCGCCGTCGACGCCAGGCATTCGAGTTGGACGTGGTCGCGCTCCGGCAGGGCGAGCAAATGGGAAAGACCAAGGTAATCCAAGTGGTCGGCGAGGCGAAGGCCTACCGGCTTGACGTCGGTGCCCTGACTCGCCTGGACCAACTGGCCGACCTCCTGGCAGGCCGCGCTGGGGTCACCCTTTCTCCTTCGGCCAAACGCTTGCTGTTCTCCGCCGAAGGGTTCACCCCGGAGTTGACCGCCGCCGCCCGCACCCGTCCCGATGTAGAGCTCGTCGACCTTCAACGTCTATATGAGGGTGCCTGAAGACTGAATCCCGCGCGCGCCTAGCGATTGAAGTACGCGAGATCCGGAGTGCCGAGCGTGGGGACGACGGTAGCGCGGTCGAGGTAGCGGTAAAGCCCTTGCTCTTGCTGCTCTGAGCCTCCACCCATTCCTTGGCTTCCCCGACCTGGTTGGGAGCGACCCCGCCGCAGGGGGGCAGCCGCGACTTACCGGTATCGGTGCTGGCCCGTATGCCGATAAGGGCGGATGCACCTCCTGCCTGTGCGTCGTCCGAAGTGCGGGCATCTTGTCTTTTTCTTCCTTCCCGGAGTCGCCGCAGATAGACCCGACAGGCCAACTGAATCGCTTGGCTCGAATCGGCTCCAGATACGGGCCGGAGGCGATGCGAGATCGCCCAGCAGGGCCACGCTCGGGCTGGCGGTGACCTGTTCGGGCATCTCGTTGAGTGTGTCAGACAGCGCCGCGGGGATTGTTTCTGCCAGCTCCTCTGCCCTCTCTATAGCTTGGCGGGGGTCCAGCCCAACTTCTTCGGCGCATTCCAGCCAGGCCTGCGGGCTGGTGGCTTCTCCGACTGTCCACGCAGGTCCGATCTTCATGGCGAGTGCAATGTCGCCGATCTCTTGCCCTCTGCTCAGGTAGGGGGCCATTGAGCACACATCGTAGAGCGGGGCAAGCACGGTGTCGGGCCCGTCGAACAGCAGGCTGTAGTTCTTGGCGTGGGCATCGGGGGCGGCCAGCAGCCAGTTGCAGACCAGGGCGTCGAAGAATCGAGAAGCACTGGAAGAGTCGGTCTGGGGTTCTCTGAGAACCAGAGCCACATCAGCGGGACTCGGCCCGTTGTTGCGCTGGTACTTGAGATGCGGGGGGAAGCCAAGGGCTTGGCAGACATCCTCTTGGTGGACTCGCACCAGCTTCCCGCCGACCTCTCTCCTGTCGAAGCGCTTAATGGCGATCGCCCTCTCATCGCCGGCGTAGACGATCTCGGTGCGTGCTGCTGCGATACCCGCCCGGCGCAGGGTGCTCATGCAGACATGCTCAACAAGGTCGCTGTCGGGGAATCGGGACAATGCCACCTTGAAGATGTGCGTCGAGGGCTTCCCGCCGGTCGGCCTTGCCCACTTGCCGACAGCCCGGCACAAGACGGTCTTCGCCTGCGCACCGGCCAGGCTGAAGGGGACCCACCACTGGGCTGGAACAGCGCCGGACGCGCCGAGGCGGACGGATTCAAGGTGCCGGGCCAGTTCAGCCTCGCTCATCTCGATTCTGTCCTGCGGCCTGGAACTCAGCTCGCTGAGCCGATCTGGCCCACAGAACTGCACCGCCCCTGCACAGTCCCATCCGATAGGGGTTGAGAGCATGTCCATCGGGTTGAGGGATGCGGCCCCATAACGCTCAGCCCACTGTCCGCGGACCTCCAGCAGGGCGGGCAGCAGCCCATCCATCCAGTTGAAGATGTCATACCGCCCGGCGGCCACCGGCACGGTCAAAGAAAGCGGGACACGTTCCCGGCCGCCGGTGTAGTCGGCGCTGTAGGAAAACCAGCAGGCTTGTTCCCTGCCGGCGCGGACGAATCCGGCCAGCTCGCCGGCCAGCAGAACGGCCAGTTCGCCGTTCATGGCCTTGCAAACGACGCCACGTACTCGTCGAGGTCAGACTGCACAGCCCGAGGATGCAGGTCGAGTTCGTAGCCGAGCGCGCCAAGCACCGCCAGCAAGCCTGTAGTAGAGGTCCCATGGGCCGCCCGCTCCAATCCGCTGACGCACCCCCGGGACACACCAGCGCGCTCTGCCAGTTCTTGCTGCGCCATGCGCCGAGCACGGCGCAGTTCCCTGATCGCCCTGCCGAGTTCATCCTCCGAGGTGATCTCCTTTATGCGCCCTTCGTGGTCCACACTGGCAGTATAACTCTGCTGTCCAAAATATTGTACTTGCGAGATGTAGAGTCAGCTTCGACGAAACAGCAAGAGTTTTTCATTTGCGGATCTGACGGGCTTTGCCTGCTTCTACGAGGGAGTCTGGGCCGGGACTCTGGTGCCGTACTTTTGGCGCGCTTCCTGTCCGGAGACTCCCAGAATTTCACCGATCTGCGACCAGGAGAGCCCGCGAGAGCGGGCATCGGCAACTGCTTGGGCCAGGGCCTCGTTGACTTCTTCGAATTGATTGATCCATTTTGCGGTCACCGCAAACGACTCCAATGGGGCTGGTTTGATGTCTTCTGGGTCGACCTCATCTGCCCACTTTTCGAACGCGGCCAGCTTCTCGGCTAGCCATTCTTCGCGGTCCTTATCCAACTTCTTCTCCTTCATTCAAAAAGGCTACGTCTTGCGACCATGGCGTGGATGACCACCGTCTCGTCACTATCGTGCAGTACGCCAATTTCCAGGGGTTGCCCGGTCGTTGAAGGGCCAATATGCATCACTACAGAAGGGTCCTTGATCTCAATGCCGGCCCGGAACGGTGACTGGAACGCAGTCGGATCGGCTGCGGCCACCGCGCCCCAACGGGCGGCGTCCAAGAACGCGCTGAAGGTCTCGCTGTCGTCTAGGCCATCGGCGGGGTTGGGCAAGGAGGCTTGGGGTCGGATTTCGGTGCCGGGCTCGAGCTCCCAGAACACGGTGAGCGGGTCGGGGCTGCCCAACGATCGCCATAATGCGTTGCAGGCTGGTTGCATCCCTTTCTGGGCACTGCTGCTGGCGGAGATTGAGAGGGCGGTTGTGGCCTCCGGCGTGACCTGAGAGGGGGTGGGTGTACTAGATTTCTCGCGGACCCGGAAGACGACTAGGGAGATGCCGTGGAAGTTTCGGTCACCATCAACGGGGACAGCCATACGCACGATGTCGAGCCGCGCACGCTGCTGGTTCACTACATCCGCGACGTGGTTGGCCTCACCGGCACCAACATCGGGTGCGACACCTCCTCGTGCGGGGCCTGCACCATCCATGTGAACGGCGAGTCGGTCAAGTCTTGCACCATGCTGGCGGTGCAGGCCGACGGGCAGGACCTCTTGACCATCGAGGGCCTGGCCGACGGCGACGTGCTCCATCCCATGCAGGAGTCGTTCCGCCAGTGCCACGCCCTTCAGTGCGGATATTGCACGCCGGGCATGGTCATGGCCGCGGTCTCGCTGCTGGATGAGAATCCCGACCCCACCGAGCGGGAGGTGCGCATCGGCCTCGAGGGCAACCTGTGCCGCTGCACCGGGTACCACAACATCGTCAAAGCTGTTCTGCACTGCGCGGAGGCCTCGTCATGATTCCTGCGGCATTCGACTACATCCGGGCCGGGTCGGCCGAAGAGGCGCTGGCCGCGCTGGCCGAGCACGGCGACGAGGCCAAGCTGCTGGCCGGGGGCCACTCGCTTTTGCCCCTGATGAAGCTGCGGCTGTCCACCCCCGCAGTGCTGGTGGACATCGGTCGCCTCGACGACCTCAGCTACATCAACGACGCTGGCGACCACCTGGCCATCGGCGCCCTCACCCGCCACCGCGACGTGGAGACCAGCGAGTTGGTGCAGTCTCAGGCCGGGCTTTTGGCCGAGGCCACCAGCCACGTCGGCGATCCCCAGGTGCGCCACCGGGGCACCATCGGCGGCTCCGTCGCCCACGGCGATCCGGCGTCTGACCTGCCGTCGGTGATGCTGGCCATGCGGGCCACCCTGGTGGTTCGGGGACCGCGCGGCGAGCGGGAGATCGCGGTGGACGACTTCTTCACCGGGTTCCTGGAGACCGCCCTGGGCGACGACGAGCTGCTCACCGAGATCCGGGTGCCGAAGATGCCCGACGCCACGTGGGGCTTTCAGAAGTTCAACCGCCGGGCCCAAGACTGGGCCATTGTGGGCGTGTCAGCCATCGTGGCCAACGGCAGCGCCGGCGTGGGCCTGGTGAATATGGACAGCACCCCCATCAGGGCCCCCGGAGTGGAGGCTGCGCTGGCCGGGGGCGCCTCTGCCTCCGACGCGGCCGAAGCGGCCGCCGAGGGCACCAACCCGCCATCTGACCTCAACGCCGGTCCCGAGTACCGCGAGCACCTCGCCCGGGTGCTCACCCGCCGGGCGCTCGAAGCCGCTGGACGCTAACTCTCCTCACCTGGGCTCCCAGCCTTCTTCGGCCGCCGAGGTGGCCGACGGGCTGAAAAGCTGCGACTACCTGGCCGACGAGGGATTGGCCACGGCCGTGTTCTTGGCCATGACCCTCAACCGCCCCCTGCTCTTGGAGGGCGAGCCCGGCGTGGGCAAGACCGAGACGGCCAACGCCCTGGCCGCATGGACCCGCGGAGAGATGATCCGCCTCCAGTGCTATGAGGGCATCGACGTGGCCCAAGCCGTGTACGAGTGGGACTACTCCCGCCAACTCTTGCACCTGCGCACCGCAGAGGCCACCGGTGGTGCCACCCGGGAGACCGCGGATGCCCTCGAAGACGAGCTGTACTCGGAGCGCTTTTTGATCCGGCGCCCCCTGCTGCGGGCTATAGCGGCGGTTGAGGGCCCGCCCCCGGTGCTGCTGATCGACGAGGTGGACCGGGCCGACGACGAGTTCGAGGCATTTCTGCTGGAGATTCTGTCGGACTATGCGGTGACCGTGCCCGAGATAGGCCGGTTCGCGGCCGTCACTCCTCCCCGGGTCATCATCACCTCCAACCGCACCCGCGACGTCCACGACGCCCTCAAGCGCCGCTGTCTGTACCACTGGGTGGAGCACCCCAACTTCGAGCGGGAGGTGGCCATCATCGGCCGCCGGGCGCCCGGGGTGGGCGAGCCGCTGGCCCGCCAGGTGGCGGCTGCGGTGGGCGCCTTTCGGGAGCTGGGCCTGTACAAGCCGCCCGGCGTGGCCGAGAGCATCGACTGGAGCTTGGCCCTGGGCCGCCTTGGGGCGACCGAGTTGACCCCGGAGATCACCCAGGCCAGCTTGGGCTCAGTGCTCAAGTACCGGGAAGACCAACAGCGGGTGGTCGACCAGGGCATCGGCGGCCTGATCGAACAGGCCATCGCGCGAGCCGGATGATTGCTGACCAGCAGGCCATGTCGTCGCTGATTCCCGAACAGGCCATCGCGCGTGCAGGTTGACGAGCTGGCGGTCGGTTTTGTAAATGCGCTGAGGGGCGCGGGCATTGATGTGGCCGTCGGGTCGTCGGTGAACTACTACCAAGCCCTCGGTGCGGTGGGCTTGGAGCAGCGCAGCTCGGTGTACTGGTCGGGCCGGGCCACCCTGGTCACCGAGCCCGACGACATCGAGCTTTACGACAAGATATTCGACGCCTACTACGGCGGACAGCATCTGGTGGCCACCCCGGTGATGGAGGTGACCCAGCCCATCACCCTGGTGGTGGACGACGACGGCGACGATGATGCCGAAGACGACGGGGGCGACGAAGACCCCGGTGATCCAACCCTCACGCTGCGGTGGAGCCGCCACGAGGTGCTGCGCGACAAAGACTTCGCCGACTACGACGACGACGAGCTCGACGAGGCCCACCGTCTCATGGCCACCATGACCCGCATCGGCGGCACCCGCCGGTCCCGCCGCCGTCGCACCCATCGAACCGCCGGGCACCCCGAGCTTCGCCGCACAGTGCGGGCCGCCATCCGCAGCGGCGGCGAGCCGGTGCGGCGCTGGTATACCGAGCCGGGCGAGCGGCTTCGCCGGGTGGTGCTGCTGCTCGACATCTCCGGTTCGATGGAGTCATACGCCCGAGCACTTATCCGCTTTGTCCACGCCGCAGTAGTAGGCCGACGCCGAGTGGAGGTGTTCACCATCGGCACTCGTCTGACCCGTATCACCCGGGAGCTGTCGTCGCGTGACCCCGACCGGGCGCTAAGTGAGGCCGCTGATGCGGTGAGCGATTGGTCGGGCGGCACCCGCCTGGGCGACACCCTGGCCGAATTCAACGAATCATGGGGCATCCGCGGCATGGCCCGAGGGGCCACCGTGGTCATCTTGAGCGACGGCTGGGATCGGGGCAGCCCCGAGGTGATGGCCGAGCAGATGGCCCGATTGCACCGGGTGACCCATAGACTCGTGTGGGTGAATCCGCTGAAGGCCACTCCCGGCTACCAGCCATTGGCTCAGGGCATGGCTGCGGCCATACCCCACGTCGACGACTTTATCGAGGGCCATTCGCTGCATTCGTTAGAGCGCCTTGCCGTGGTGCTGGGCGACGACCGGGACTTCGCCGGGCCCATCCCCAATATCGGTGTCGCAGTATGAAGGAGATCCTGCCCGATCTGGATGCCTGGCAGGCCCAAGGCCGGCGGGTGGCGCTGGCCCGAGTGGTCAACGTGGAGGGCTCCGGCCCCCGCGACCCCGGCGCAGCCATGGCGGTAAGCGACACGGGCGATGTGGTCGGATCGGTGTCAGGCGGCTGTGTGGAGGGAGCGGTGGTAGTCGAAGCCCTCGACATCCTCGAAACCGGCGAGCGGCGGATGGTCAGCTTCGGCTACAGCGACGACGAGGCCTTTGCGGTGGGGCTTACTTGCGGGGGCACCATCCATCTGTTCATCGAACCTCTGGACTGGTAGCGGTGGCCGAGCTCTACGAACGGCTCCGAGAAGCCATCGTCGATGAGCGTCCGGTGGCGCTGGCCACCGTCATCGAGGGCCACAACGCCGGGGCCAAGCTGGTGGTGGAGCCCGACGGCGACATCGTCGGCACCCTCGGCCATCCCGAGCTGGACCGGATCGTTAGCCGCGACGCCATAGGGGAGCTGGCCGCTGGCCGCACAGGAGTGCGCCACTACGGCGCCGAGGGGCAGGCCCGGGAGACCGACGTGTCGGTGTTCATCGAGTCTTTCTCACCCCCGCCGATCATGCTGGTGTTCGGAGCGGTGGATTTCACCGCCGCGCTGGCCCGGGCGGGCAAGCTGCTGGGGTTCAACGTGATCGTGGCCGACGCCCGCCCGGTGTTCGCCACCGTCAAGCGATTCCCCATGGCCGACCGCGTGATAGTGGCCTGGCCCGACGAGGTGTTCGACATCTACGGCGACCGCCTCGGCCCCCACGATGCGGTGTGCATCCTCACCCACGACCCCAAGTTCGACGTGCCCGCGGTGCAGCGGGCGGTGGCCACCGATGTGGGCTATATCGGAGTCATGGGGAGCCGTCGCACCCACGCCACCCGGCTGGAGCGGCTGCGCGAAGTGGGCGTGGATGAGAAGGGGATCGACCGGCTCATGGCCCCCATCGGGCTGGACATCGGCTCCCGCACCCCGGAGGAGGCCGCCATCTCGGTGTGCGCTGAGATCATCGCCAACCGCACCGGCCACAACGCTCCGTCACTGCGCGACAGCGAAGGCCCCATTCACCGCCCACCGGCTGCCGGATGAAGCGCCTCGCCGCGCTGGTTGCGGCGGCGCTGGCACTCTCAGCCTGCGGCAGCTCCGATCCGGCGGCCGTCCCTACAGCCGCGCCGACCGCGCCAACGGCCACGAGTGCTGTCGAGGCCACAGAGGCGCCTGACCCCGCAGCCGCGCCAGGGCCCGCGGCGGCCGTTGTCCCCGCTCCGCTATCCGCCACCTCGACGCCTGAGTCGGATCTCCCGCCCACACCCCAAGTGATCACCGGCGGCGCAGGCCCCACCGGGGATCTGTCCTACGTCTCGCGTGGCTGGGCTACCGACTGGTCCACCCGCACCATCGATCTCGATGAGTTGCGGATCGGCATCCAGGTGGTTCCCATCCGCGACCGCATCAC
Organism: Acidimicrobiales bacterium; assembly: GCA_965208505.1. Lineage (GTDB taxonomy): Bacteria > Actinomycetota > Acidimicrobiia > Acidimicrobiales > Bin134 > Poriferisocius. The sequence continues at coordinate 2,325,744 of OZ242339.1, read as the reverse complement.
GCCCATCGACAACCCCGAGTTCGACCCGGCTTCTGAGGCCGGCTGGTCAGACCCAGAACCAGGCCTTCTGCTGGTATTGGCGGATGCGGCCCGCTTCTATCCGCTGGCCATGCTAATCGTCCATGAGATCGTCAACGACGAGATCGACGGCCATCCGGTGCTGGTCACTTACTGCCCGCTGTGCAACAGCGCCTTGGTGTTCGACCCGGTGGTGGACGGCCAGCGCCTGCGATTCGGCACTTCGGGCTTGCTCCGCAACAGCGACCTGGTGATGTGGGACGACGTCACCGAGTCTCTGTGGCAGCAGATCGGCGGTGAGGGCCTGGTGGGGGCGTACGCCGGCCACCGCTTGGACGTGATCCCGTCGGCCATCGTGTCGTGGGACGATTTCAAGGAGGGCTATCCCAACGGCGTGGTGCTGGCCCCGCCTGGTAGCCCTGCCAGCAGCTATGGCCGCAATCCCTACATCCAGTACACCTCCCGGTCGGCGCCGATTCCCGGTTTCTTCGACTCCTCCATTCTGGACGACCGCTATCCCGCGCTGGAGAGGACCGTCGGAGTGACGGTGGAGGGCCACGACAAGGCTTACCCGTTCAGCGTGGTGCAGTCCGTCGGGGCGTTGAACGACGCCGTGGCCGGGGTTCCGGTGGTGGTGCTGTGGTCGCCGGGAACCGCCGACGCGCTGGATTCGTCCACCACTGCCGGGGGCGCGGATGTGGGGGCGGCACTGGCTTTCGACCGCCGGGTGGACGGCGAGCCGCTGGAGTTCACCCCGGCGGGTGATGGGCGGTTCACCGACGACCGCACCGGTTCGACCTGGAACGTGCTCGGCCAGGCGGTCGAGGGCGAGCTGGCCGGTAACCGGCTTGAGCCGGTGGCCCACACCAATGAGTTCTGGTTCGCTTGGGCCGCGTTCCACCCCAACGGCGAGGTATTCGGGCCATGACGGCTGCAACCGGGCGGATTGGGACGGAGCGGCCATGACCATCGCCGGAATCTTGTTGGCCGCCGGTGCCGGAACCCGGTTCGGAGGCGACACCCACAAGCTACGGGCGCCCTTTCGGGGCCTGACCGTGGTTCAGCACGCCCTCGGCGCCGCGCTGGAGGCCGAATTCGACGAGGTGTACATCGTGAGCGGTGCGGTGGAGTTGCGCGACCTGATTCCCGACGGGGTGATTCTGGTGGAGAACCACTCTTGGGAACTGGGCCAAGCGACCTCTCTGCGGGCTGGGGTGTTCGCCGCCGAGAACGACGGCCACGACGCGGTGGTGATCGGGCTGGGCGACCAGCCCCTGGTGGGGGCGGAGTCATGGCAGACGGTGGCCGAAGCTGAGGGCGATCTGGTTACCGCCGTTTTTCGGGGCCGCCGCAGCCCCCCGGTGAAGCTGGGAGCGGCGGTTTGGCTGCTGTTGCCCACCAGCGGGGATGCGGGGGCCAGATTGCTCATGCAAATGAGGCCCAAGCAGGTTAGGGAAGTATCCTGTCCCGGAGAGCCGGTGGATTTTGACACCCTGGAGGACCTGCAAGCATGGAAATGAGCAACGAAATCGAGGTTAATGCGTCGGCAAGCGACGTGTGGGACGCCTTCAACGATGTGGAGCGCATCGCTCCCTGCCTGCCGGGAGCGATGCTCACCGAGATCGAGGGAGAAGAATACCGGGGCGTGGTCAAAGTCAAGGTTGGGCCGGTCAACGCCCAATACAAGGGCAAGGCATCGTTTGTCGAGCGCGATGAGGACGCCATGAAGGTGGTCATCTTGGCCGAGGGCCGCGAGACCAGGGGACAGGGCAACGCCAGCGCCAACATCACCGCCACGGTGGAGGCGCTGGACGACGACCGGACCAAAGTCGGGGTAACCACCGACCTCAAGATCACCGGCAAGGTGGCCCAGATCGGCCGAAACTTGATTCCCGACGTAAGCGCCAAGATCATGGATCAGTTCGCCGATAATCTGGAAGCCATGCTCTCAGCCTCCGACTCAGACGAAGCCTCCACAGCAGAGGGTGATTCTGGCGAAGAGTCCGGCAACAGAACAGTGTCCGGCCCCGAACCCGAGGCGGTTGATTTGCTAGACGTAGCCGGCCCGCCAGTAGCCAAGAAATTCGGCCCCATCGCCGGGGTCGTCGCCGCACTGTGGATCGTCCGCAGGCTCTTCAAGAGAAGGAAGAAGAAGAAGGGCTGACCCCTCGCTTGGGAGACGACGAAACGGTCGAGGCCTTATTGGGCCGCCCCCCCCGGGGTTCCTATGAGGTGGTGGTTCGAGCCGAAGACGGCACGCCCCGGGTTCTGCGCAACGCTCCCTTCTTGGATGACGGCACGCCCATGCCCACTCGATACTGGCTGGTGGGGCCCGATGATGTGTTACGGGTGAGCCGACTGGAAGCGGCCGGGGGAGTGCGCCGCGCCGAAGCCGCCGTCGACTCCGGTGAACTGTCCGAGGCCCACCGCCGCTACGCCGCCGATCGGGATGCCGCCATACCCGACGACTATTCGGGTCACCGCCCTTCGGCCGGTGTTGGAGGCACTCGCAGGGGCGTCAAGTGCCTCCATGCCCACTACGCCTGGTTCTTGGCCGGGGGCGACGATCCGGTGGGCCGTTGGGTGGCTGAGCAGTTGGGCGCCGGGGTTTCAACGTGAGCCCACCGGTGGTGGCCGCCATCGATTGCGGCACGAACTCCACCCGTTTGCTAGTGAGTCGGGGTGGGGTCGAAACGCTCGATCGGCTGATGACCATCACCCGGCTGGGGGAGGGGGTTGACCAGACCGGCCGTCTGGCGCCGGGGGCCATTGAGCGCACCCTGGACTGCCTTCGGCGCTACCGGGAGGTGATGGACCGCCACGGTGTGGAGGCCGTGCGGATCACCGCCACCTCGGCGGCCCGGGACGCGGCCAATCGCGATGAGTTCTTCGACGCCGGCGAGGCCGTGGTCGGCATCCGCCCAGAGCTGCTCAGCGGACTGGCTGAAGGTCAGCTCTCCTTTCGGGGGGCGACCGCCGAACTCGATGCGGCGATGGGGCCGTTTCTGGTGGTCGACTTGGGGGGAGGCTCGACAGAGCTGAGCGTGGGCACCTCGGTGTGCCAGGCGGCCATATCGCTGGACGTGGGCTGTGTTCGCCTTACCGAGAAATACCTCCACAGCGACCCGCCCCGTCCCGAGGAGCTGCACGCCTGCCTGTCGGTCACCGGTGCCCACCTCGACGATGTCGACCGAGAAATGCCCGCTGCCCGTCAAGCCCGGACTTTTGTGGGACTGGCCGGCACCATCTCCACCGCCGCGGCGGTGGAGCAGGGGCTGCATGACTACGACCGGGACAAAGTCCACCACTTCGAGTTGACCAAGGCTGCGGCAGAGGACGTGTTTCGCACCCTGGCCACCGAGTCGCGGGCCGATCGTGCTTTCAATCCTGGCCTCGAGCCTGGCAGGGTCGATGTGATCGTGGGGGGCATGGCCATTCTGGTGAAGATCATGCGGCACTTTGAATTTGATACTTGCTTGGTGTCGGAGTCGGACATCCTCGATGGAATGGTTTTGAGCTTGCTGGACTGAGTGCCTGATAAGCGAACCGGCGTGGTGGCGGGGCCTGTCCCGGCCCAGCCCGCCGTCCTCGCAGAGCTGCGGGCGGCGGGCGCCCTGAGCCGGGCCACCCACCACCACGCCTACCGTCTTGCCGCACGTTCTTCTGTTTGGGGGGAGAGCGATTGAGTAGGTTTGCGGGTGGTGCGGACTTGGTCTCGGATTCGGGGTACTCGGGATGGGCAGGTGCTTCGCGGGTCTCGGGTGGAACTGCGTCCGCTGGTGGAGAGCGACTTCGTCGAGTGGCAGGCGGTGAGGCGGGCCAACCGGGAGTGGCTCACGCCGTGGGAGCCGGCGCCGTCCAGCACCCAGCCCGATGTGGTGGAAGACCGCCTGGCTTTCGCGGCTCGGTGCAGTGCTCGTGCCCGGGAGCGCCAGATGGATGTCGGCTATGGATTCGGAGTGTTTGCTGAGGGGCGGCTCGTGGGTGAGATGAACCTCTCGGGCGTGCAGCGGGGCCCGTTCCAGAGCGGCCATGTGGGGTACTGGATTGACCATCGCTATGCCGGGCGGGAGTACACCCCCGAATCCCTGGTGGTGGTGCTTGACTACGCCTTCGAGACCCTGAGGCTGCACCGGGTGCAGATCAACATCATCCCCCGCAACCAGGCCAGTCGCCGGGTGGTGGAGAAACTGGGCATCCGCGACGAGGGGGTCGCCTTGCGCTACCTGGAGATCAACGGCCGCAGGGAAGACCACGTCCGCTATGCCATTACCTCAGAAGAGTGGCAGCAGCGGGGTCCCGAGCTGGTGGCCGGCTGGATGAGCTAGCTCGATTTGCTGATGGCCTCTTTGAGGGCCGCCACCCGCTCTTTGAACTCGGGCTGAGTCATCGACCAGGCCTGGGGCTCGACTTCTCGGGCCACCGCGGCCGCGCTGTCGGTGACCGACCCCATGTCGATGATGGTCTGCTTCATGGCCTGGGTGAGCTCTCGCGGGACCCGGGCCGGCCGGCGGGCTATTCGGAGGGCCTCTTCCAGCAGCGCATCGTCATCCACGCATTTCCAGGCCAGTCCGATCTCGGCGGCTCTGGGTCCGTCGAGCCACTCGCCGAACAGCACCATGGCCATGGCCGTCTGGCGGTCGCAGATGTTGCGTAGCCGCCAGGTGTGGCCTCCGCCGGGGTGAATGGCGATCTGGAGGAACCGGCTCTCGAACATGGCCGAGCTTCCGGCCAGAATCACGTCGCAGGCCAGTGCGAAGTTCATCCCCGCCCCCACCGCCGGGCCGTTCACCGCGGCCACCGTGGGCAGCGGGGTGTGGGCCACTCGCAGGAACCCGGCGTAGATGGTGTTCAGGCTCTTGGGGTTGTCGGCGGCCAGCAGCTCATTCAGGTTGGCCCCCGCTGAGAAGGCCGGGGCAGTGCCGGTGAGCACCACCGCACCCACCGACTTGTCGGCTTCCAATTTGTCGAAGGCGGCTCCGAGCTCTTGGTTCATGTCCAGGCTGACCGCGTTGCGAACCTCCGGGTGGTTGAGGGTCACGGTGGCGACGCCGCCATCGATGTCGATGAGCACAAGAGCCATGTCCTGAGAATAGGGTAAAGCGGTTAGGTTGGCCCAGTGACCAATTCCCGGCCTCCTCGACGCGCTAGCCGGGCATTGTCGTATCAGAATTACCGGTTATTCCTATCCGGCGCTCTCATTTCCAACTCCGGTGTGTGGGTGCAGATGCTCGCGCTGGCCTTTGTGATCGAGGATCTGACCAACAGCGGGACCTGGGTCGGATTGGCCGCCATGATGCAGACGCTGCCGGCCGTTGGCTTGGGGATGGTGGGAGGGGCGCTGGCCGACCGCTTCCCCCGGCGGGTAATGCTGATGTTCACCAACTCCGCCCAATCGCTGATCGCCCTGGGGTTCGCGGCCATGTGGGCGGCCGGAGTGGACCGACCGTTGGCCTACGTCGCCCTCGGAGTGGTGAACGGGTGTGTGAACGGCATCCAGCTCCCCGCCTGGCAGGCGTTCGTCAGCGAGCTGGTTCCCCGGGGGGCGCTGTTGAACGCGGTCACCTTGAACTCGGCCCAGTTCAATGCCTCCCGGGCAGTCGGCCCCGCGGTCGGAGGCTTGGTGCTGGCAGTTGGCGGGCCCGGATGGTCGTTTCTGGTCAACTCCTTGACGTACGTTCCCGCGGTGTTGGTCTTGGCGCTGATCCGGGTGCCCCGGCTGGCCCCAGCCGGGGGTGGTCGCCCGAACATCTTCAAGGACGCCGCGGCCGCGGTGCGCTATGCCGCCGATCACCCCGGAATCCGGCGAGCCATTCTGATCGCCGGCGTGGTTGCCTTCTTCGGCCAGCCCATCATCCACCTAGTCGTGATCTTTGCCAACGACGTCTTCCACGTTGGCGAGACGAAGTACGGCATCTTGGCTGCGGCCAGCGGGATCGGGGCGATACTCAACACTCCGTTTGTTGCTATCAAGGGCAGTCAAATTCCCCGCAGCCGCCTGGTGGGCTTGGGGTGGCCGGTGTACGGCGTGGCTCTGCTGGGGTTCGCGCTGTCTCCCTACTACTGGCTGGCGGTGGTTGCCTTGGCTGTGTTGGGTGCGTCGCACATCGCGACCGCTTCCACCCTCAATACCGTGATCCAGCTTCAGGTGGAAGAAGCGCTACGGGCCAAGGTTCTGGCCCTGTATCTGATGACGCTGTTGGCGGGACTGCCCCTCGGGGTTCAGCTGCAAGGGGCATTGGCCGACCTGATCGGCCCCCGCGTCGCGGTGGGTGGCGCCGGGGTCATGTTGGCCGCCACCGCTCTGTGGTGGGTGATTAGCGGCCGCACCAAAGTCCTCAACCTGGATTAGGCGAGCCGAACTGACTTGTGGGGGAGAAACTGTCATACCCCCCGAGATAATGGGTGCATGAAGGAAATCAAGGAGATCGACAAGATCAAGGGGACAGGGACCCAGGGGATGCGGGTCATCCGAGGAGAGAACCGACAGCAAGAGAGCAGCACGGGCCGGTGCCTGGCGTTCGCCGAGGCTGCTCGGCAACTTGGGATGGCGGTGCAGGGCCAAGGGCTGGTCATGCCCAGCTTTCGCAGCCCTCCCCGAGAGCTAGGCCGCCGCCGCACGCTGGCTCGCCACAGCGACGGCTCGGTCACAGTTGCGGTAATGGTTCGCAACCGGGTTTGGGTCGCGGTGCTGGCAGACATGGTCGAGGGCGTGGTGGTGGCCAATCAATTGGATGGCATCGACGCCGAAGCAGTGCGAGACCGACTCTGGGCCGCGTTCGAAGCCGAATCGGCTCAGCGAGAAGCGGCCTGAGCATGGGGTCCAACAGGAGTCGCGGGCTGAGTTTCGGCCTATAATTCCCGGGCCATGCTTCTCACTGAGATCGACCACATCGCCATTGCGGTCCACGACCTAGAGCAGGCTATTTCCTTCTACGAGACGGCTTTCGGCGCCTCCGTGGTCCATCGCGAGGTTGTAGAAAGCGACGGCGTAGAAGAGGCCTTGATCAAGGTGGCCGAATCCTATATTCAGCTCACCGCGGCCACTCGCGAGGACTCGCCGGTTGCCAAGTTCCTGGCCAAGCGAGGCGAAGGACTGCACCATGTCGGCTACCGGGTGGATGACTGCGCCGCGGCCATCTCCTCCATGGTTGCGGCCGGGGCCACCCCCATTGATGCCGAGCCTCGACCTGGTTCTCGGGGAACCACCGTTGCCTTCATCCACCCCAAAGGCGCCTGCGGCACCCTCATCGAGTTGGTTCAAGAATAGTTCTCCCCGCAAAACCGTAAGCTGAAGCGGTGGCAATGCGTCGGGCAACGCTCATTGTTGAGGGCATGACCTGCTCGGCCTGCGTCGCGCGGATCGAACGGAGCCTGACCGCCGTGGCTGGCGTGGTCGAGGCCCAAGTCAACTACGCCTCTGGCCGAGCTTCAGTGGCTTGCAATGAAGGTGTCGATGATACCGAATTGCAGGCCGCAGTGGTTGCCGCTGGATACGCCGCCCGCCTCTCCGGTGGACTGATGGATGAGCGCCCCGTTCAGCCCGACGAACTGCGCCGACTGATTTGTTCGGCGGCGATGGGCGCGGTGGTGGTGATTTTGACAATGGCCGACGGCCTGGCCTTCGACTTGGGCTTTCGGGCATCGGACTGGCTGGTCGCGGTGCTGGCTGCCGCGGTGGTGTTCGGGTCGGGTTGGGGGTTCCATCGCCGGGCTTGGGCCCAGCTCAACCACCGGACCGCCACCATGGACACCTTGGTTGCGGTGGGCACGGCGTCATCTTGGATTTGGTCCACGGTGGTGCTGGCTGCTCAGGTCGGCAACGGGCACCTCTATTTCGAGACCGGTGCAGTGATTGTGGTGTTGGTGTTGCTGGGCCGCTATTTGGAAAGCCGGGCCCGCAGGCAGTCGGGTGACGCCCTGCGGGCTCTGGCCTTGCTGGTCGCACCGGAAGCCCGACTAGAGGATGGAACCGACGTGCCGGTGGCCAGCCTGCAAGTGGGCAGCAAGTTCATAGTGCGGCCGGGTGAGAGGATCGCCACCGACGGTGTGGTGGTCGGAGGCGCATCCGCGGTGGACATATCCATGGTCACCGGGGAGCCGGTCCCGGTGGAGGTCGGTCCCGGCGATGCCGTGCTGGGAGCTTCGGTCAACGCCAACGGATCGCTGGTGGTGGAGGCCACCGGGGTAGGAGCCGACACCATGCTGGCTCGGATCATGCGTTTGGTGGAGCAAGCCCAAACCAACCGGACTCGCATCCAGCGACTGGCTGACCGGATCTCGTCGGTGTTCGTTCCCGCCGCGGTGGTGATCGCGGTGGCCACGTTGATCGGCTGGCTGGCTGCCGGACAGCCCGCGTCCGAAGCGTTCACCGCCACGGTGGCGGTGCTGATCGTGGCCTGCCCGTGTGCGTTGGGCTTGGCCACCCCATTGGCGGTGATGGTCGGCACTGGGCGGGGATCGCAGCTCGGGATCATTGTCAAGGGTGGTGAGATGCTGGAGGACACCCGACAACTCGACACCGTGGTGTTCGACAAGACCGGCACCGTGACCGAGGCCCGCATGGAGGTGGTCGAGATTGCCGCTCCGGGGGGCGACCCCGATGAGCTGCTGGCCTTGGCCGCTTCGGTTGAGGCTCGGTCCGAGCACCCCATCGGCCGGGCTATCTCTGAGGCGGGCGACGGCTGGCAATCGGTGACCAGCTTCGAGAATCGACCGGGCGTAGGGGCGGTCGGCACGGTTAACGGCATTCAGGTCCAGGTGGGCAAGCGGGATCTATTCGACGATGTGCCCGAGGCAGTGGAACTGGCTGCGGCCCAGGTAGAGGCCATGGGTCGGGTGGCGGTGCTGGTCGGCCGGGGGTCGGTAGCCGAAGCAGTGGTCGCCGTGGATGACCGGTTGCGTGATTCCGCCCCCGCCGCGGTGGCCGAGCTCAAGTCTTTGGGGCTCGACACCGTGCTGTTGACCGGAGACCATCCCCGCCGGGCCCAGGCCGTCGGCGACGTGCTGGGCATCGACCGGGTGGTGCCCGGTGTCGGACCCGACGGCAAGGCCGCCGAGATCGCCCGCCTGCAAGCCGAGGGCCGCCGGGTGGCCATGGTGGGCGATGGCGTCAACGATGCCCCGGCCCTCAGCCAAGCCGACATTGGCATCGCGATGGGCACCGGCGCCGACGTGGCCGCCGAGGCAGCCGACCTCACCATCATGTCGTCCGACCTGAGATTGGTGGCCAGCGCCATCGCCTTGAGCCGGCGAACCATGAACACCATCCGCGGCAACTTATTCTGGGCGTTCTTCTACAACACCGCCGCCATCCCCCTGGCCGCTGCTGGGATTCTGGAGCCGATATTCGCGGCCGTCGCCATGGTGGCGTCATCGCTGTTCGTTGTCACCAACAGCCTGCGCCTCCGTCGTTTCCAACGCGGCTAGGGGCTACTGGCACGAAACCGCCACACCGGCAACGCCTGCGCCTCCGTCGTTTCCAACGCGGCTAGGGGCAAATGATCCTTGGGCCGGCCTTCGTCAGATCTCGCCGGCCAGAAAGGCTAGAAGCACCTCGTTGGTCCGCTCGGGGGCTTCTTCGGGAATGAAGTGGCCGCAGCCGGCGGCGCGGGCCCGATAGTCGGGGAAGTGGTTCGCGAAGGAGTCGGCGTAGGGGTTGCCGTGGGGGATGTGGTCGTCGGCCGGGAACCCGTCCTCGAACGCTTGGGGCATGAGGAACGCCGAGTAGAGGTACAGCGCGGGATGGGGGTAAGTGCGGCCGAGGTCCTCAGGGCCGAACACCGGGAACACCCCGAAGTCGGGATGGCTGAAGAGCAAGCCGGGGTGGTTCCACATCTCGGCCACTTGCGCCGAGGTTCGGTACACCAGGTTGCCGTCGGCATCGGGGAGGTGGAACGGCAGGGCATCCCGATAGTACGAGACGGCGTGGAAGTGCGATCCGGGCTGTTCGAACGCTGCCCGATAGTGCTCCACGTCGTCGGCGTTCCAGTGCTTGGATGGGTCCCAGTCGGCCATTGCCCGGCCCGGGTCTTGGGCCTCGTTGTCGGTGACCGGGGCCTTCCACGGCGAGTGGGGCGGCGGACCGTAGCTGCCCTCGATTCCGCCGAAGATCGAGTTGATGAACTCGCTGGCGTGTTGCTCCCAGAACTGCTCGGCCTCCGGCTCGCACTTGAACCAGTAGCCGTGGATGCCCCACGGGATCCACACTGAGCACAGGGTGTCAGCCAACCCCAGCCGAGTGAACCGGTCGGGATACTCCAGGGCCGCCTTGAAGGCGACGATCCCGCCCCAGTCGTGGCCCACCAGCGAGCAGTGCTCGATGCCCAGGGCGTCGATGAAGTCCACGATGTCGCGAGCCAACAGGTCGCGGGTGACCCGGATGCGGGGCTTGTCGGTACCGCCGTATCCCCGGGTGTCAGGGGCGTAAACCCGATAGTGCTCGGCCAGAACCGGAATCTGATGGCGCCACATGTGGGAGGTCTGAGGGAAGCCGTGCAGCAGCACCACCGGGGGCGCATTCTCGTCGCCGGCAGCCAGATAGTGGAAGCGAAGGCCGGCGGTGTCGATGTAATGGGACTCGGTCATGAGGGCTCCTGAGATCGGTTCGAGGCGGTCGCGACACTAGGGCCGCATACGGCAGCGCACCGCATCTTTGAGGCCTTCCTGGTGGCTGAGGCTGCACGGCGTCTCTCATTGGAAGGATGCCCCCAAAGTCCGCCCCGCGGCCAAAACCTCACCCGGCGGAGACTGACTTGGTGCAGACAAGCGATAATACGACCGTGATTCCTGAGCGATACTCCGGCTATCAGACTCGGCTGCGGGCGGGGGCGGTGGATTTCACACCGGTGCCGGGGGATGTGGCGGCCAATCTGAACAAGATGACCCGCTGGATAGCCGAGGCTGCCGAGGTGGGAGTGGGATTGTTGGTGTTCCCCGAGGAGGCGCTTACCGGGGCGATCCACTGTGACGACTGCGAGCACCTGGGCGGGCCGTGCGGGCTGCACCGGTCATTGGCCGAGACCGTGCCCGGGTCATCGACCGAGGCGCTAGCGGGCCTGGCCGCGGAGCACGACGTGTACTTGGTGGTGGGCATGATCGAGCAGGATTCCGACGACCTTGACGCCCTCTATAACGCGGCGGCGGTGATCGGGCCCGAAGGCATCATCGGCACCTACCGCAAGCTGCACTTGGGCTCGCTTCCGTTCGTGACCGAGGGGGTGTCGTTTCAGCCCGGCACCAGCCTGGACGTGTTCGAGACCCGCTACGGCCCCATCGGCGTGCAGATCTGTTACGACTTCTGGCTCAACCCCGAGGGCAGCCGCCTGCTGGCCCTCCAGGGCGCCCGGATCATCGTCAACCCCACCGCAGCGTTTGCCGGGGGGCCCGACAAGGTGGAGTCCATGCGCCGAGTGGCCGCCACCCGGGGACAGGAGAACTTCGTGTTCACCATCTCGGCCAACCAGGTGAGCGGCATCGATGCCGGCGACAGCCTGGAGGACAGCTTCGACGGGGCACTGCCCGCCAACTATGCCGGGCACAGCCTCATCTGCGGTCCCCACTTCCCCGATTTCAGCCACATCTATGCCGAGGGCTCCGACACCGAGGGCCTGGTGATCGCCGACTTGGACTTCGGGGTGCTGCATCGCTGGGACGATGTGTGCCCGTGGCGGCAATGGCGGGCCACCCACCAGTCGGGCACCTCTGAGTTGTTCGCCACCGAGTTCGCGAAACTTGTCCACGGCCCACCGGGCCAATAATGCCCACCGGCTCAATAATGGAGGAAGCCACATGAGCACCGAACCAAGAATCCTGCCCTTCGAGGACATCGACTGGGTGGACGAGTCCAAGAACCCCGATGCTCCCGCGGAGCTGATTGCCAAGGCCAAGGAGATGGGTGCCGGGCGCAAGCACGTGGCCCGGGGAGAGGGGGGTTTTTGGTGCCAGTACACCACCATGCCCGCCGGCTATCACGTCCCGCCCCACAGCCACGACCAGAACGAGCTTCTGATCGTGGTGTCGGGTGGCTGTGAGGTGTGGCCCGACGGCGCCGATGGCCCCTCGGCACAGCTTGGTCCGAAGGACTCGGTGATCCTGGCTGCCAACCACAAGTACTCGTTCACCTGCGGTCCCGACGGTATGGAGTTTTTCGTACTGCGTCCCGGCGACGCCGCCGCCTCGTTCAACCAGTCCTGAAGGCCGATCGTCGGCTGTCGTCGGCGTCAGCGTCGTAAGCGCTGTTCCCGGCAGGTCAATTTTGGGTAAGAAGAAGCGCTATTAGCCGGGTGATGAGCAGCAGGGCTTCTTCGAGTGTGGCCGGCGGGTTGGCGACCAGCTCTTGGAGGTCGGGTGCGTTGTCGGGCTCCCGATCGTCGGGGAGCAGGTCGAATGGGTTGCAGCCTGAAGTCGGACAGGTGTATTGGGTGCCGTCGGTGTAAACCCATGTCGTGCATGTGTGATGGTAGGACCCGACTATGCAGGCCCAAGAGGAGTTGACTTCCTCGATCATTCCTGGCTCGGACCATTCTGCAAGACGTTGGTTGTGGTGGCGATGGGCCTCTGCGGCTGCGACGATCTCCTCGGTAACGACGAAGCCTGATTGCGCGCTAGACGGTGAGGTCGAGATGGTGCTGATGAGAGCGGCGATCGCAACTAGGCAGAGAATTTTTTTGATGGTCGTAGATTAGGTGACCGGACCGCGTGATCCGAGGTTCGAGCAGGGAAGCGATGCACACATCAGGCGACGCTTCCCTGCTCGAACCTCGACCGGCTTCTCGATGCAACGCCTGGATGCCGCGAGCACGCGCCCGATGCGTCTTGTCGTCGGGACACCTCGGCGGACAGTCCCCGAAACCACGCGACGGGCTGCGCAACCAACAAGTCACCTGCGAGTAGTGGCGCGCTGACACTCGCGGGTCTAATCAACTCGGCTGATAAGGCCGATAGGTTGGTCACCGCGACCCTGGTCGACGGAACCGGCTAAGACCTCGACACTTAGTTGTCTCTTGACGCTGACAGGTCCTGCGAGTAGAAATTAGCTAGAGCAATTGGTCAACTTGCTCATGGCGGCGAACAGGAGGACCGAACCCCATAGTGAGATTGGGGTTGAGGTAGCGCCCTATGTGAGCTAGCTAGCCCCGAAACTCTGGGAATCCATCCAAACTGACCGTACATCGGGGCGTCGCTGGTAAATCAAAAGCAAATTGGGGGGACCGTTATGGACGACGCAGACACCACGGCGTCGGGGGATCCGCGCATCCACCGAAGCCCTGATGACACCGACGTCGATCTCACGGAGGCCACGCTGGCGCTGCATGATTGGGAGGAGGAGGAGGAGCGTCGGCGGGAAGATGCCATCCGCAACCGCCAGCCCTTCCAGGGTCTCCAGATCGATCCCGACATCGACTTCTACCCGGAGGTAGCCGATCGCGAGCCTGGCGACAAGAACATTGTCCGGTTCGGCTTCGACATCCATCCGCAAGTCACCTTCTGGTCGGCCGGGTTCCTGCTGGTGTTCATCGGCTGGACGCTGATCTTCCAGGATACGGCCAGCGACGTCTTCGGCGAGGTCCTCTCGTTCATCAACGAGAAACTCGGCTGGCTCTACGTCATCGACTTCAACATCTTCTTGTTTGTGGCGCTGTACTTCGCGTTCAGCCGGTACGGGAAGATACGACTTGGAGGCCCTTACGCCCGTCCGGAGTTCTCCACCGGCGCGTGGTATGCGATGCTGATTTCAGCGGGCATCGGCATCGGGCTGATGTTCTGGGGCGTGGCCGAGCCGATCTACCACTTGGCGTCGCCGCCGCCGCTGTTTGATGTCGACCCGGGCACAGGGCAAGCGGCCAAAGCTGCGGTGGCCACCACGTTCTTGCACTGGGGCATACACGCTTGGGCGCTTTACGGGCTGGTGGCGCTGGCGTTGGGCTTTTTCGCCTATAACCGCGGCCTCCCACTTACCTTCCGCTCGATCTTCTATCCCATTCTCGGGCCGAGGATCTACGGGAATTGGGGCAACGCCATCGACACCCTGACCGTCGTGGCCACCCTGTTCGGACTGGCGACCTCGTTGGGTCTCGGAGCACAACAGGCCGCCGCCGGGCTCAACAAGCTCTATGACTTGCCCGACGGCACCGGCTTCCAAATCCTGCTTATTGCCGGCATCACCGGCTTGGCCACTATTTCGGTGGTCGCGGGACTCGACGCTGGAGTCAAACGGCTCAGCCAGCTCAACATATACCTGGCGGGGGCCTTCCTGCTGTTCGTGGCCCTGGTTGGCCCGACGCTGTTCATACTCTCGTTGTTCGTCCAGAGCACCGGCTACTACGTGCAAATCCTGCCCGAGTTCGGCTTCTGGAACGAGGCCTTCACCGGTACCAACTGGCAAGCCGGGTGGACCATCTTCTATTGGGGCTGGTGGATATCGTGGTCGCCGTTTGTGGGCATGTTCATCGCCCGCATTTCCAAGGGACGGTCTGTGCGCGAGCTTCTGACCGGCGTTATATTCCTGCCCTCGCTGCTGTGCTTCGCCTGGTTCGCGGTCTTCGGCGGCGCGGCCATCGATTTGCAGCTGACCGGCGAGCGCGACGTTGCCACTGCGGTCAACAACAACGTGGCCACCGCCCTGTTCGACATGCTGGAGGCGTTCCCGCTCACCGAAATCGTGTCGCTCATCGGAGTTCTGCTGCTGGTGTCGTTCTTCGTGACCTCCTCAGACTCCGGGTCTCTGGTGGTAGATCACCTCACCTCGGGCGGCAAGCTCGACTCGCCCAAACCCCAGCGGGTGTTCTGGGCGGTCATGGAGGGGACCGTCGCTGTGGTCCTGCTCCTCGGCGGGGGCCTGTCGGCCTTGCAAACCGCAGCAGTATCCACCGGTCTTCCCTTCGCTTTGATACTTCTCGTGATGTTGTGGAGCTTGAGAAAAGTCTTCAACGAGGAGCTGGACCTATTGGAGAGCCATTACGACGAGGCACTCTTCCGCACTCAACACAGCGGACTAATCGAGCAGGTGAAGTCCCGGCTTGAGGCAGGGCCCACAGTTGGCTCAGACATGAGACAAGAGGAGGCCCCACAATGACCATTCGAGACAAAAACGGGCGAGGCATCTTTGGCCGGACAGCCACAATCCTCATTGCGGTACTGGCTGCGATGGCGCTGGTGCTGTCGGGTTGCGGAACCGACGAAGATGACGGCACCGTGACGATGGCCCGGGCCAACTGGGAAAGCGGCCACATGCAGGCCGCCATCTATGCCCAACTCCTCGGAGAACTGGGCTACGAGGTAAGCGACCCGGCCGAGAACACCCGCGATCCCAACGGGTTCTACCCGGCGTTGGCCAGCGGCCAATTCGACCTGTGGGTCAACGGCTGGTTCCCCCTGCACGACATCTACCTAGAAGGCGAGCTGGTCACCGGCCAGTCCGTCGACTTGCCCATCGAGCCGGTGGGCTACCAGGTGCGCTCCGGAGCGCTTCAGGGCTACATGATCGACAAGGCCACGGCTGACGCTAGGGGGATCACCTCCATGAGCCAGCTTGCTGACGCATCAGTGGCCCGAATGTTCGACCAAGACGGCGACGGACTCGCCGACCTGATCGGATGCAACGACGGTTGGGGCTGCCAGACTGTCATCGACTCCCACATTGGCGAGTTCGGCTGGGGCGCCAACGTGGAGCAGGTCTCCGGCGACTACAACAGTCTGGTCGCAGGGGTAAGGGACAAAGTCGCCTCTGGCGAGCCGGTGCTGTTCTATGCCTGGACACCCAACTGGACCTACCAGGTGCTCACGCCGGGAGACCAAGTCGTATGGCTCGAGTCACCCGCCCTCGACGACGAGGAAGGCAACACCGAGGTTCGGGGGCTGCGGGGCTGCGCCTCTGATCCCTGCAACCTCGGTTGGGCCGTCAGCAGCATTCGTGCGGTTGGCAACGAGGACTTCCTCGACGACAACGACGACATTCGCCGCCTGCTGGAGGTGGTGTCGATATCGCTGGCCGACATCGCCTCCCAAAACGCCGCGATGGCCGAGGCAGAACTGGGCTACTCGGAGGCCCAGATCAAAGCCGATGCTGCCGCCTGGATCGAAGCCAACCGCGACACCGTCGACGGGTGGCTGGCAACCGCAAGGGGCTGATCCGACAAACTGAGTGATAGTGCATCCTTCTCTCCGCCGAGCGCTGGTTGCCCTATTGGTTCTGGTGCTGGGCGCGCTGTCGTTGCCCCTGGGTGCCATAGCAGCCGCGCAGGACGGTTCCGATGACGCGCCCCGGGTTCGCATGGCCCGCGCAACCTGGGACACGGGGTGGTTCCAGGCGGAGGTCTACCGGCTGCTGCTGGAGCGGCTGGGCTATCAGGTGGACGGCCCCACCACGATGGACAACGCCGATTTCTATGCGGCGGTGGCCGAGGGTGAGGTGGATCTGTGGGCCAACGGCTGGTTTCCCTCCCATGATGTGTTTATCCCCGACGGCGCTCCGGTATCGGTGGTCGGCACTGCTGTGGACGACGGGGCGTTGCAGGGCTATTTCGTCGATGTCGCCACCGCTGATTCCCACAGGATCTCAAATCTGGGCGACCTCTCTGACCCAGTGGCAGCCGAGCTGTTCGACCATGACGGGGACGGCCTGGCCGACCTAGTGGGCTGCAACGTCGGATGGTCCTGCGCGGCCACCATCGACCACCATCTCGACGCCTACGGCCTCACCAGCACGGTGGAGCATGTGCAGGGCGACTATTCCCCCCTGATTTCCGAGACCATCGACCGCTACCGGGCAGGGCAGCCGGTGCTGTATTTCACATGGACACCCAACTGGACGGTTGGCGAGCTGGTTCCCGGCTCAGACGTAGTGTGGCTGGAGACCCCGTTCCCGTCGCTGCTCCCGGACCAAGCCTCATCGCTCGACCAGACGATTATCGCCGGGATTCCCGGCTGCGCCAACGACCCCTGCCAGACCGGCTGGCCCCCCAACGACATCCGAGCTGTGGCCAATACCGATTTCCTGAACGCCAATCCGACCGTCCGCCGCCTGCTGGAACAGGTGGTCATCCCGCTGTTGGACATCTCCGATCAGAACGTCCGCATGGTGACCACTGGCGGCGACCCCGCGGACATACGGCGCCATGCCGAGGAGTGGGTGGCGGCCAATCTGGCATTGGTCAATCGTTGGATCTCCGCCGCTGATCCCGACGCAGTGGGGATTGAGGCGCCCTCCGTGGATGGGACCGCGCCCGGAGGCACCCTGAAGGTGGCGGCGCGGGCGCTGCCGCCTTTCGTGATCTATGAGAATCGCACCTACAGCGGCTTCGAGGTGGAGCTGGTGCGTCTGGTGGCGGCCAAGCTGGGCATGGAGGTCGATATCTATGCGGTAGACACCACTGCCAAGCAGATCGACGATATAGACAGGGGCGTTGCCCGGCTCGGTTTGGGAGGGGTGGCCATCACCGGGTCTCGAGAGGAGGTGGTGGACTTCTCCCATCCAGTCCTCGACTCCGGCTTGACCATCCTTGTGCAGAACGATTCCTCGCGGAGTATCTGGGAGCGGATTATTTCCTTCTTCGATGCCATCGCGTCTTCAGACCTGCCATGGCTGCTGGCTGTGTTCGGGGTGGCCGTGCTGGTCGCCGCGCACCTGATCTGGTTGTTGGAGCGCAATCACAATCCGGATTTCGCAGTGCCGTACCGGCGCGGTATCTGGGACTCGTTCTATTGGTCGGTGGTCACCATGAGCACTGTCGGGTACGGCGACAAAGTGGCCCGCGGGACACGGGGACGGACCCTGGCTCTGGTGTGGATTGGCCTGGGCACCCTGGTATTCGCCAGCTTTACTGCGGCCATCGCCTCGTCGCTGGCGGTGAACGAGCTGAGATCGGAGATCTCCGGCCCCTCAGACCTGTCGGGCAAGCGGGTGGCCACCGCCACCCATTCGGCCGGGGAGACGTACCTCCCCTCCATCGGGGTGGGCCCGGTGCTGGTGGACAACATCGACGACGCCTACCCGCTCCTTTTGGCAGGAGACGTGGATGCTGTGGTGTTCGACGCTCCCGTGCTTCAGTTCCACGCCGCCAGCGAAGGCGCCGGAGAGGTCACCACGGTGGGATCCGACTTTCAGAGGGTTCAGTACGGCCTAATGCTCGGCGCCGAAGACGCCGAGCTGCGCGAACGCATAAACCTCGCGCTGTTGGACCTCATCGAGAACGGCGTCTACCAGCGGCTCCACGACACCTGGTTCGGCGCCCAAAGCTGAGTTCGCGGCCCCGCCAGGGTTGGATCAGCCCCCCATGAGGGGGCCCTCGGACATCGATTCGATGGTGGATACGGCGGAGATGTTGTGGTCGGCGTCGAGCGACTCGAACAGCACGCCGGTGGGGGAGTGGAGGTTGAACAGCACGATGGCCCCATCAGGTCCGCCCCGCTCCATGTGGATCTCCCCGCCGGGGCTCTGGCCGTAGGTGCCGGCGGGCTTGATCTTGTGAATGGTCTCGCCGTCGGGCTCGATGTCGAACACGTGGTGCTCGCCTTGGAGCACCAGCGTGCGGGTGGCGGCCACGTGGCGGTGTAAGTGGCAATGGGAGTTGGGGGCGAAGCGAACCAGCAGGTCAAGCGTCCCGTTTTCGGGCTGTGAGCCGAGCACGGCCACGTCGTATTCGATGGGATAGTCGTATTCCGGGCCCCCTTCCATGTGGGTCCAATGCACATCGCTCAGGTCGAATCGGGCCTCGAAGGTCATGAGTTCTATCGTAGTGAGCTATGAGCGACACTCTCTCTTCCGACACCAGGATGGACTTCGACCCCGATGCCCTGCGGGAGAAGTACCGCCAGGAGCGAGACAAGCGCCTCCGGGCCGAGGGCAACGACCAGTACATCGCCATGGACGGCGAGTATTCCCGCTATCTGGACGACCCGGCCCAAGCCGGGATCACCCGTGAGCCGCTCACCGACGAGGTGGACGTGGTCATCATCGGCACCGGGTTCAGCGGGCTTTTGGCCGGGGCCCGGCTGCGCCAGTTCGGGGTGGAGAGCATCCGGATGATCGAGACCGGGGCCGAATTCGGCGGCACCTGGTACTGGAACCAGTACCCCGGCGTGCAGTGCGACATCGAGTCGTACATCTACCTGCCCATGCTGGAGGAGATGGGCTACATGCCCAAGGAGAAGTACTCCTACGGGCCCGAGATCTTGGAGCACTGCAAGGCCCTGGGCCGCCACTTCGACCTGTACCGCGACGTGTGCTTCGGCACCCGGGTCCACGAGATGCACTGGGACGACGCCGACAACCGCTGGGTTCTGCACACTAACCATCAAGACCGGATGCGGGCCCGGTTCGTGATCATGGCCATCGGACCGCTCAGCCGGCCCAAGCTGCCGGGCATCGCCGGCATCGACACCTTCGAGGGCCACTCGTTCCACACCAGCCGGTGGGACTACGACTACACCGGGGGCGACACCAACGGGAACCTGACCAAGCTGTCCGACAAGGTGGTCGGGGTGATCGGCACCGGGGCCACCGCGGTGCAGTGCATTCCCCACGTGGGCGAAGCTGCCCAGCACCTGTTCGTTTTCCAGCGCACCCCGTCGTCCATCGACGTGCGTGGCAACCGGCCCACCGACCCCGAGTGGGCCATGTCGCTGGAGCCCGGCTGGCAGCAGCACCGCATCGAGAACTTCGGCAACATCGTGGCTGGCAGCATGCAGGAGGAGGATCTGGTCAGCGACGGCTGGACCGACATCTTGCGCAACCTCACCGCGCTGGGCGAGGGCACCCGCCTCGGCACCCCCGAGGAGATCGCCGAGGCCATGGAGATGGCCGACTTCCAGAAGATGGAGCAGATCCGCCGCCGGGTGGAAGAGTTGATCGAAGACCCGAGCCTCGCCGAGGCACTCAAGCCCTACTACCGGCAGTTCTGCAAGCGGCCCTGCTTCCACGACGACTACCTGCCCACCTTCAACCGCGACAACGTCACGCTGGTGGACACCGACGGCCGGGGCGTGGAGCGCATCACCCCTCGGGGCGTGGTGGCTGGCGGACAGGAGTACGAGCTGGACTGCCTCATTTTCGCCACCGGGTTCGAGGTGGGCACCGACTACTCCCACCGGGCCAACTGCGACATCTACGGCCGGGGCGGGGTGACCCTAAGCGAGCGGTGGGCCGACGGCATGTCCACCTACCACGGGGTTATCACCAGGGGCTATCCCAACCTGTTGCACATGGGCGGCATCCAGTCGGGGGTTTCGCCCAACTTCACCGAGCTCTACAACGAGCAGAGCCAGCATGTGGCCTACATCGTCGAGCAGGGCCTGTCGGCGGGCGCCGAGGTAGTGGAGCCCACCGAGCAGGCCGAGTCCGACTGGGTGCGGCTGATAATGGAATCGGCCTACCGCCGCGCCGGCTTCCTGGAGTCGTGTACGCCCGGCTATTACAACAACGAGGGCAAGCCCGACGACGGCCCCGGCTGGTTCGGCGGCACCTACGGAGGCGGCGCCCAGGAGTTCTTCAAGCTCCTCAAAGCATGGCGAGACGACGGCACCCTAGAGGGCCTCGAGCTGAGCTGAGCCGATGACGGTCAAATTCGCCTACCGCAGCGGCGAGACCTGGGCTGAGCCGTGGGACGACTACCGCGCCCTGCGCGACCAAGACCCAGTCCACGAGGTGGGCGACGGCGAGTTCTGGGTGCTGTCCCGGTTCGACGACGTCTTCGCCGCGGCCCGAGACACCGCTACCTACTCGTCGGCCAACGGCTTGACCACCGCCCCCGACGACATGGCCAGCTTCGACGAGAAAGCCCGGCCCATCGTGATGATGGACCCGCCCGAGCACACCGCCATGCGCCGGTTGGTCAGCCGGCCCATGACCCCCCGGCAGGTTGCCCCGGTGGAGGACCTGGTGCGGGCGTTCATCACCGAAAAGCTCGACGCGGTGGCCGACGCCGGCAACGTCGACATCGTCCAAGCCCTGTTCAAGCCGCTGCCCAGCTACCTGGTCGCCCACTACCTGGGCGTACCCCCTGAAGACCGGGTGCTGTTCGACCGGTGGACCGAGCGCATCGTGCAGGCCACGGCCGAGTCAACCGCTGCCTATGGCCAGAACCAGAGTGCGTTCCTCGAGCTGTTCGAGTATGCCACCGGGCTGATTGAGCGCCGCAAGATCGATCCCGGCGACGACCTGGTGACCGGCCTGGTGCAGGTGGGCGATGACGTCGCCTCGGCCATGTGGATCGTGGGGTTCATCTTCACCATGATCACCGGCGGCAACGACACCGTCACCGGCATGCTCAGCGCTTCAACGGTGCTGCTCGACCGCCACCGGGAACAGCGCCAGTTGCTGATCGACGACCCGTCGGCGATCCCCAACGCGGTGGAGGAGCTGCTGCGTCTTACTTCGCCGGTGCAGAACCTGGCCCGCACATTGACCCGAGACGTGAGGCTGCACGGCGTCACCATTCCCGAGGGCAAAAAGGTGCTGCTGCTGTTCGCGTCGGCCAACCGGGATGAACGGGAGTTCGGCCCCACCGCCGCCGAGCTCGACGTCAATCGTAAGATCGACAAGATCGTGGCCCTTGGCTACGGCGCCCACCACTGCCTCGGCGCGTCGGTGGCCCGGCTCCAGTGCCGAGTCGCCCTCGAAGAGCTGCTGGGGCGGTTCCCGGACTACTCGGTGGACGAGGAAACCGCCCGCTTCGCCGGCGGCTGGTCGACCCGCCGCTACGAGTACCTTCCGTTCTCAACCGGCTGAGCGCTAGAGCTGGTCCAAGCGTTCCAGCAATGCGTCGGGGGCGCCCGTGTACTGGGCGATCTCTGATGCCGGGATTGCCTCGCTCCACTGCCCGTCGCGGCGGCGCAGGATGGCGGGTAACCCAGAAGAGGCGGCAAGCTGCTCAGCGGTGGCCTCGTTTCGATGCAAGAGCTCGAGCTCGACGTCTGACACCGCACATGCCTGCTTCCAACTCTTGGACCCCATCGGATTCCACCCGTGGGTGATGTCGCACAGTGCGCACTTGCCCCGCCCCAGAAGCTTGCCGGCCACATACCGCAGCTCGCCGCCAAGCCCCCCATCAGCGTTGTATATACCTACAAACAACACGCCCTATGGTAGCCGGGCCAAAGCCTCGTTCAGTCGGGCTGGCAGGCCCATTGCGACCAGGGGGGGTGGCCGTTGACGTCTTCGTAGTGGCGGACGAACTTGGCGGCTTGCAGGTTGGTGGCTGGATCGGTGAGATCGACGGGCTGTCCGTTATGGGAGAGGATCGACCACTCCGGCCGACTCCACCCGGTGAGCCAGCCTTCGTTGATCTGCATGAGCCCCAGCGAGTAATCCCCCCATTCCTCGAGAAAGCGGGTGTTGGGGTTGCCATGGGACTCGCAGCCCATAACCGAGAGCACGTCGTCTACCTCGTCGGCCGGGAAAATCTCCTCCACCAGCGGGCGCCACTGCTCCACGCCGAAGTGGTCGTAGCTGTCGATCCGGCTTCCGGCGGCAACCAAGGCCAAGCCAGACAGGACGATAAAACTGAGCAAGCGGATTGTGCGCATAACGTGGGCATGCGACGGTCACAGTGACAGGCATCCAGTGGCGGTCGGGTCAGCCGACCCGTTGGTTGGGGACTAGGCAGCGAATTCGCCTAAACGGCTCCCCGGCCAGAATTTCCCTGACGTCTCTTGTGGCGTCTGATTCCTTCCAGAGTCTTCGGCCCCGGCCCTCGCCGAGGCCCCCCTGATCCATAGGCAGTATTTCTAGGAGGCCAATTTTAGCCAAAAAGTTGGCAAACCAAGCAATTTGGAAGATTCCGGTGGCGTTGTGCTCGCCGGAGCAGGAGATTTGCCGGGATCTTTGCCGACCGGCCAGCCTGCCAGCAGCCGCGAGCAGGGGAGTGGCCAAAGGCTGAGCACCGTAGAGTCTGGAAATGGATGGCAGCGAAATGCGGCGGCTGGTACGAGAGGCGCGATCCGGGGTGCTCAGCACGGTGACCGGCGGTGGTCGCCCCCACGCAGTGCCGTGCTGTTTCGCGCTGGATGGCGATGTGGTGTACTCCGCGATCGACGCCAAGCCCAAGTCCACCCTGGCGCTACGCCGCTTGGACAACCTGTCCGCCAATCCGGTGGCCTGTCTGCTGGTGGACCGCTACAACGACGACTGGTCGAAGCTGTGGTGGATCCGAGTTGACTGCACGGCTCGAGTGCTAGTTCAGGGCGATGAGCACGACCACGCCCTCGACTTGCTGGCCGCCAAATACGCCCAGTACCTACAAACCCGTCCTCCCGGCCCGGTCATCGCCCTCGACATCACCGCTTGGCGTGCCTGGCCATAGGCCAGATCAGGCTGGGCCTATCGAGGCGCCTCGGCAGCGGCGTTGCGGCCGGCCACCCGGCCAAAAGCCAGCGCATCGCCGATGTGGAAGCCGCCGTCTTTGCACCGGCTGTAGGTGGAGCTGACCGTGCCGGCGGCGTAGAGGCGGCCGATGGCCTTGCCGAAGGGGTCGAGCACCTGGGCCTTCTCGTTGCGGCGGGGGCCGCCGTTGGTCCAGCCCAACAGCGGGGCGGAGGTGAAGCCGTAGTAGGGGGGCGTGGCCAGCGGGGCCAGGGTGGCCGCGGGGCGGCCCAGCGGGTCGTGCCCGGCGGCGCAGGCGTCGTTCCATGAGGCCACCGACGCCTCCAGCCCCTCGGGGTCGATGTCCAAGATGTCAGCGAGGTCGGCAAGGGTGTCGGCCTTTTCGATCCAGCCCTTCTCGATCTCAGCGGAGTTGTCGGCGCTCCACTCATAGCCCTCCATGAGCAGGTTCCACCCCACCGGCAGGATCTCCCGAGGCGGCGAGATGGGCCCGGCCAGCCGGGTGGCCTCGTCGAAGATCACGTGCAGCGGCCGGCGCTGGAACAGTTCGTAGTCGCCGTCGATCAGGCCGTGACCGTGGCCTTGGGGCGGCATCTCGTTGTGGGGCCGCCGCCCGTCGTTGCCCACGCAGATGAATCCCATGGAGAAGATGAACATCACGTACATCCCCGACTCGAACCCGTCGGCGGCAAAGCCGAGGGCGGCCATCATGTTGTCCATGTGCCACAGATCGGCCCCCGCCTTCTGGGCCATCTTGATGCCGTCGCCGGTGCCGGCCGGCGAGCCCCACACCGGGGAGCCGGGAAGCTGCAAGTAGTCGCGCACCATCTCCGGGTTGTTCTCGAATCCGCCGGTGGCCAGCACCACGCCCCGGCGGGCACCCACCCGCAACCGCTGGCCGCCAGAGGTGGCCACCACGCCGGTCACTGCGCCATCGGAGTCGGTCACCAGCTCTTGGGCCGGGGAGTCCAGCAGCACCTCCACGCCCCGGTCTCGCACCACGGCCGAAAGGGCCTTCCACAGAAGCTGCTGGCCCATCTCCCCGTTGACCCCCAGGTAGCCGCCATAGAACTCCGCGCCGGGCATCTCGGGATATTCGGGCTTGTAGTCGGCGTGGACGCCTGGAGTGACTCCCAAGCTCTCCAGCCACTCGGTGTTCTTGTAGGTCTCGGCAGCCCACACCTGCACGATCTCCTCAGGCAGCGTGTAGGGGCCGCACAGCGACCGCAGGTATGTGGCCATCCCGTCGGGGTCGAGGCTGTTGAACCAGATCCCACCGGAGATGCGGGTGTTGCCCCCCTCTCGGCCCTCGGGCATCTTCTCCAGCAATATGACCGACGCCCCCTCATCGGACGCGGCGATGGCCGCCGCACACCCGGCCGCGCCCATCCCCAACACCACCACATCAGCCTGCCGGTCCCAGTTTTCGCTCATGGCAGGAATTTAGGCGGGCGACTCCACTCGGTACAGTTTCTCGGCGTTGCCCCAGAGGAGTTGGTGGCGGTCTTCGGGGGAGAAGTGGCCGAGGCTGGCCGCGATCTTCTCCTCAACGTTGTCGTACAAGCACGTGGGGTGGGGGAAGTCGGTCTCGAACAGCACGTTGTCCAGCGGGATCCGGCCGCCAAGCAAGTCCTGGGGAGCGGACTCTTCGAACCAGAACGTGGTGTACACCTGTCCGGTGAAGTATTCGCTTGGGAGCCGGTCGAACTCGGGCCGGTCATTCATACCGCCGCCTTCCACGAACTGGTTGTCCACCGCCTCGAGCATGAATGGCAGCCACCCGATGCCCGACTCCACCGACACCACCTTCAGCTTGGGGAAGCGGGGGAGCACACCCGACAGCAGCAGATCGCACACCTGGATGCCGTTCTTGGTGAACAGGTCCACCGATTGCAGAGCGTAGGCCTCGGCGAAACCTCGCCGTTCTACCCGGTTGTGGTCCCAATTGAACTCGCCGCTGCCGATGTGGAACGACACCACCATGTCGCAGTCGCACACCGCCGACCAGAACGGGTCCCAGTGCGACTCGCCCAGATAAGGCAGGCCGAACACCTGGGGCTCGCCGGTGAAGTTCACCGACCGATAGCCCAGCGCCGCGCATCGCTGCACTTCGGCCGCCGCATTGTCCACATCCCAGAACGGGGTGGCCATCGACGGGATGAGTCGCCGGTCATCGGCGCTGCACCACTCCGACAGGAAGTCGTTGTAGGCGCGGACGCACTCGTACTTCAACTCGGCGTCGTCGATGGACAAGAACTTCTGGGCGCCGAACCCGCCCACGTTGGGGTACAGAACCTCGGCCCACACCCCGCGCTGGTCCATCAGCTCGAGGCGGGCCTGGGCGTCGAAGGCCGCCGGGTGTACCTCGTCGTAGCCGGCGGGCGAGTCGGGCATGGGCTTCGACCGCCCCGCGGGGGCCGTCGGGCCCACCGCACCGACGCGATCATCGCCCAACAGCCATATCTGGCGGCCGTCTATCACCTCGACTCTGGGAACGTGGTCGCGGTGGCGGGCGGCCACTCGGCTGGTCCAGGTGTCGGCCGGCTCGGTGATATGGGTGTCGACATCGATGATCGAATAGGCCATGTCCCAGTTTCGCGCTATTGCCATTGATAATGCGTTGCCGGTCGGCGCGAAATCGGTCAAGGATGGTGGATATGAGCACCGCCGGGAGCACGGGAGGCGACGAGCCCGGCGAGCGCAGCGACTTCATCCGCAGCCTGATCCGCCAGGACATCGCCGATGGCGTCTACGGCGGTCGGGTGCAGACCCGGTTTCCCCCTGAGCCCAACGGCTATCTCCACATCGGCCACGCCAAATCGATCTGTCTGAACTTCGACCTTGCTGACGAGTTCGGCGGCACCTGCAACCTCCGGTTCGACGACACCAACCCCGAGACCGAGCGGTCCGACTTCGTGGCCGCCATCGAGGAGGACATCTCCTGGCTGGGCTACCAGTCCGACCGAGGGACTCTGTTCGCCTCCGACTACTTTGAGCAGCTCTACCAGTGGGCCGAGGATCTGGTCCGGGCCGGGCTGGCCTACGTGGACGACCAGGACGCCGAGGCCATCTCCGAGAATCGGGGCGGCTTTACCGAGCCGGGCACCGACAGCCCGTGGCGCAACCGCACCCCCGAGGAGAACCTGGACCTGTTCCGGCGGATGCGGGCAGGGGAGTTCGCCGACGGCGAGCGGGTGCTGCGGGCCCGCATCGACATGGCCCACGAGAACATGCTGATGCGCGACCCGGTGCTGTACCGCATCCGCCACGCCAGCCACCACCGCACCGGTGACCAGTGGTGCATCTACCCCACCTACGACTGGGCCCACGGCCAGAGCGACGCCGTGGAAGGGGTGACCAACTCCATCTGCACCCTGGAGTTCGACGCCCACCGCCCGCTGTACGACTGGTTCTTGGACCACCTCGACCTACCCGGCGACCGCCCCCGCCAGACCGAGTTCGCCCGCTTGAACGTCACCCACTCCGCTTTGTCCAAGCGCCGCCTCTTGCAGCTGGTGGGCAACGGCCATGTCGACGGCTGGGACGACCCCCGCATGCCCACCTTGCGGGGCCTTCGCCGTCGGGGGTTCCCCCCCACCGCCATCCGGGAGTTCTGCCGCCACGTGGGGGTGGCCCGGGTGGACGGCACCGTGGAGGTGGAGCTGCTGGAGTCGTTCGTGCGCCGGGAGCTCAATGCCACCGCGCTGCGCCGGATGGCGGTGCTCAACCCGCTGCGGCTGGTGATCGAGAACTACCCCGAGGGCCAAGTGGAGATTCGGGAGGCGGGCAACAACCCTGAAGACCTGTCGGCCGGGGTCCGGCAGGTGCCATTCACCAGGGAGCTCTACATCGAACACGACGACTTCATGCTCGATCCGCCTCCCAAATTCTTCCGGCTGTCCCCCGGTCGCGAGGTGCGGCTGCGGTCGGGCTATTTCGTGACCTGCACCGGGGTGGACACCGACGCCGACGGCAACGTCACCGAGGTTCGCTGCACCTACGACCCCGAAACCGGCTCAGGCCAAGCCCCCGACGGACGCAAGGTGAAGGCCACCATCCACTGGGTGTCGGCCGCTCACGCTCTTGACGGCCGGGCGGTGCTCTACGAGCGCCTCTTCACCGACCCCCACCCCGGCGCCGAAGGCACCGACCCCATGGACTCGCTCAACCCCGACTCCGCCCAGCTCATCGAAGGAGCGAAATTCGAGCCGGCCATGTCCGACATCGCCCCCGGCCAGGTAGTCCAGTTCGAGCGCCTCGGCTACTTCGCCCGCGACCCCAACACCCCTGACCTGTTCCACCGCACCGTCGGCCTAAGAGACGAATGGGCCCGCATCCAAAAACGCCAGCGGAAGGAATAGGGAGTTGAAGCTTCGACGAGGAGCGGTCAGTCCCCGATGGGCCAGCGGTCGGCGGTGGTGTTGACGGCGGGCCAGGCGTCGGCGTTTAGGGCGGCGTCGCTGCCGCCGTCCATGAACACCACCGAGCCGCAGAAGAGGCTGGCGTCGGGGGACAGAAGGAAGGCCAGCAGGTTGGCCACCTCCGCAGCCCGCCCCGGTCGCCCTATGGGGATGGGGTAGACGTCGCCCAGGTTCATGATCATGTCCATGTTCTCAGCAACCAATGGCGTATCGATCAGTCCGGGGGCCACCGCGTTGAGCCGGATACCCGAGCCGATCCAGTCGGTGCCGATGGCGGTGCGGCGCACCCAGCGGGCCAGGGCTAGTTTGCTGGTGGCGTAGGCTGTGCTCGGATCGGTGCCGGCCAGCTCCCGGGCCTGGTCCTCGTCGTCGTTCAAACAGGCCTCTACCAGGCCCTCGGGCAGAGAGACCAGTGTGGTGCTGGAGTTGGAGCTGATGGCGATGGCCGACGAGTCGGTGCCCTGGGCCAACAGCGGGCGCAACCCCTCAACGGTGGCCACCGCACCGAAGTAGTTGATCGATACCACCTGCTCGGGCTCGGGACCGGTGATGCCCGCGCCGGCCACCAGTCCGTCGATGCGTCCTCCAGTGGCGGTGGCCACCGCGCCGATCATCGCGTTGCGCCCTTCGGGGGTGGAAAGGTCGGCGATGACCTCGGCATCGCGTATGTCCACCCCGATCACTTCGTGGCCGTCTCGCACCAGCCGTTCCCTAGTGGCCTGGCCGATTCCGCCCGCTGATCCGGTGATGATAATCGTTCCCATGAGCACTAATCCTTAGCAGGCTCTTGCGGTGCCTTCTCTATTTTCATCCGTGGTTGTCGCCCCTTGGATGTAGCTGGCTGTGATGGGTTTCAATTGGTGTGGTCGGCGAGCGGGTCTTGTTTGGTGAGGAGGTCGGTGGCGCTGATGGCGGTGATGTGGTCGGTGAGGGGGAAGCTGTGGGGGCCGGCGTGTACGGCGTACAGGTGGTCGAGGTTCAAGTCGGCCAGAGCGCTGTGCATCGACTTGGAGGCGGCTGGCCGGGCGGTGCGCTTTATCTCGAATCCCAGGACTCGACCGTCGATCTCCAACCGCAGGTCGAGTTCGGCGCCTCCGTGGGTCGACCAGTAGGCGGGGCGGGCCGGGGTGAATCTGGCAAGGAGCTGATCGAGGATCATGCCCTCCCAGCTGGCGCCGAGCATCGGCGAGCGCTCGAGGTCGACCATGGTGGCGATACCCAACAGCGAGTGCAAAAGGCCCGAGTCGCGAATGTAGACCCGGGGCGATTTGACCTGGCGCTTTGAGATGTTGGCAAACCAGGGAGGCAGTTGGCGGACCACTAGGGCGTCGGTGAGCGCGTCGATGTAGCGCCTTATGGTGGATTCCGACACGTCGATCGATCGGGCGATTCGGGCGCCGTTCCAGGTCTGCCCGTGGAAGTGGGCCAGCATCGTCCAGAATCTCCGCATCGTCGTAGCCGGGAAACGGAAGCCGAGATTGGCGAGGTCGCGCTCGAGGAACGTAGAGATGTAGTCGTCACGCCAGCGGTTCGATGCCTCGTCGGTCAAGGCGGCGAAGGACTCGGGCAGCCCGCCGCGCAGCCAGAGGTCGTCGAGACGGTGTCCGCCGATGTCGGAGAGCCGCAGGCCTCCCAGCTCCACGAAGGTGACCCGGCCGGCCAGTGACTCCGAGCCCAGTCCGGTTAGTTCCGGCGACGCGCTGCTGAGCACGACGAAGCGGCCCGGCCGGCGATTTTCGTCGACGAGGACCCGCAGCGTCGGGAACAGATCGGGCATCCGCTGGGCCTCGTCGACGACGATCGTCTCGCCGGTGTCGCGGAGCGCCAGCGTAGGCTCAGCCAAACGGGCGAGGTCGCGATGGTCCTCAAGGTCAAAGAAGGCTTGCGACGACGATGCGATGGACTGGCGGGCCAGGGTGGACTTGCCCGCTTGGCGAGGACCGGTAAGCAACGCCACCGGTGCCCGCGATACCGCCTCCCGCAAGTTCCGGGCGTCCAGCGGCCGGTCAATCAGCGCCATCTGACCATATTATCCTTGAAAATCCACCGTGCAATACAAGAACTGTCATGCAATGTGAGATTTGGGCGGTCCTAGACCATTGCCGGAAAGCGGCCTGCTTAGGTTGCCATATATATACGGATAAAGTACCGTATTTATATGGCAACGAAGACGACCATCAATTTTGACGAGGAGATGGAGGCTGCCCTTGCCGAGCTGGTGGCGTTGGACGGCACCAAGACGCTGGCCATCAAGCGGTCTTTGCTCGCCGAGGTGAATCGCCGGCGCCGCAGCCAGGCGATGCTCGACATGATTGATTCGTGGGAGGCAGAGGAGGGCCCCATCAGCGCTGAGCATCTCGAGTGGGCCGATGCTGTTCTCGACCGCCAGGGGGTTGATCGTTGATCGTTGACGCTGGCCCGCTGATCCTCGACAGCGAGAACTTGAACTCCCGGCTGTGGGCCTTGATCAAGCGGGCCGCCGGGCGCGGCGATGACTTGCACACCACCCACCCGGTGCTCGCCCAGGTCTGGCGAGAGCCGGCAAGGCAGGCGAATTTGTCCCGCGCGCTGCGCTACTTCGAGATTCACGCCCTTGACGAGTCAGTGGGCGTGGGGCTCAGGCTCGCCGAATCCGACACCTCTGATGTGGTTGACGCCCACCTAACCGTGGTCGCAGAAAGCCTAGGAACGTTCATCCTCACCACCGACCACGAGGACATGTCAAAGCTCAACGCCCGCTTCGAGCGCTACTGAGGGCCGGCCTGCGCCAAGCGTTCACCATTCGACGCGTATCGAACTACTACAGAGCGAATAAAAGCGAAAAGACGAATAAAAGCGAAAAGACGAAGCGGGGAGATAAAATCTGCTTCATGGGCGAACCCTCAACCAACAACCCATTCTCGCCGACGTTTGGGAGCACTCCTCCGCTGCTTGCCGGGCGTGACCAGGTGTTGGGAAGATTCTCCGATGCTTTGGACACCGGGCCGACCCATCCGGATTACACGCTGCTGGTTACCGGCGACCGGGGTACGGGCAAGACAGCGCTGTTGAACGTCCTCGAAGCCCAGGCCGCCGATCGGGGCTGGATGTTCATCACTGCTGCCGCATCGGCGGAGCCGGTGTCTGTGCGGATCATGAGTGAAGCGCAGCGATATCTCGCGCAGATGCAAAAAGGCCGCGGGAGTACTCGAGTGAGCTCGGTGAGCATGATGGGCATCGGCGTGTCGCTCGATCCAGGTCCGCAGGGGATCGATCCGGCCTCTGGCCTGCTTGCTGTTCTGGAAGACCTCGGAGAGCTGCTGGCCGACAGGGGTGGCGGGCTCCTCATAACGGTGGACGAACTGCATGATGTGGACCGAGACGATGTGCGCAACGTCGCATCAGCTGTTCAGATCGTTACGCGTCGTCGGCAGCGGCCGATGGCGTTCGCCGCGGCCGCCCTGCCGCTCGTCGAGGACACGCATCTGGCCGACCCCAATATGACATTCCTCCAGCGTTGTTCTCGCGCCCGGCTCGGCCTGCTCGATGCCGTCGAGACGAGGCGGGCGCTGCGGCAGCCCATCGTCGACCGCGGCAGCGCAATTGACGACGACGCCTTGGCCGAAGCGGCGTCTTTGGCGCTCGGCTACCCCTATATGATCCAGCTCGTCGGCTTCCACTCGTGGGAGATGCGCGACAACCCCGATGCCTCGATCAGCCTGGCAAATGTTCGAGCGGGGGCTGTGGTGGCTGAGACTGCCATGGTGGACCAGATCGCCGGTCCGATCTGGAACCGGCTGTCGCCGATGGACAGACGATTTCTGGCGGCAATGCTTGCCGACGAGCCCGATTCGTCAATGGCTGACATCGCCGCGAGGTTGCAGCGTTCGGTCCAATACGCCCGCACCTATCGCCGCCGCCTCATCGCCGCCGGTGCCATCAGCACCACCGCCAAAGGCCGCGTCCGCTTCCGCCATCACGCGCTAAGGGCCCGGACCGAGACCGCCGTCAGAGAGGAGTAGGGGTTTCCGCCGCTCCCACAGGTACTTTTTTAGCTTAAGCAGTGTCCAGAGGGGCCCATTCGGGTTCGCGTTTTTCGGCGAAGGCGGCGGGGCCTTCGACTTGGTCGGGGTGGCCCCATATGCCGGTCATGTGGAAGGCGCCGGTTTTGCTGGCGTCGGTGAGGCCGTGCTCCAGGGCATCCCACAGGGCCTTTTTGGTGGCGGCCATGGCTGAGGGGGAGTTGCGGGCGATGGCCTCGGCGATCTCGCCGGCCCGCTCCCGCAGGCGCTCTGGCGGATCGACGATCTCGCTGATCATGCCCAGCTCGTAGGCCCGCTGGGGATCCATGCGCTCGTGGGCCCCCATCAACGCCATGCGCATGACCGTTTCGGCCGGCATCTTCTTCAGCAGAGCGATGGCCTCAAGGGCCACCACCTGGCCCACCGACACATGGGGGTCGAAGAACTGGGCGTCGGATGCGGCGATCACGATGTCGGCGTCGGCCACCCAGTGGAACCCGCCCCCGCAGCAGATGCCGTTGATTGCGGTGATCACCGGCTTGCGCACCTTTTGGTGCCACGACGTGAAGTGCAGGTCGAATTTCTCCACCGACTCCCGGTAGCGCTCCATGCCCTGCCCGTCGGTGGCCAGCTCCACCACGTCCACCCCGGTCTGGAAGGCCCGGCCCTCTCCGGTGTGGACGATCACCCGCAC
This sequence comes from Acidimicrobiales bacterium, assembly GCA_965208505.1. GTDB lineage: Bacteria > Actinomycetota > Acidimicrobiia > Acidimicrobiales > Bin134 > Poriferisocius. The sequence goes on along the minus strand of OZ242339.1, from coordinate 2,293,290 downwards.
CTCCGGGTCTTTGTCCAGCTCCAGCCAGGCCTCGGCGAACTCCTCGCGCATCTGGGAGTTCATGGCGTTGAGCTGATCGGGGCGGTTGTTGATCAGCCATCCCACCCGACCCTTGCGCTCCACGATCAGCGTCTCATAGCCCATCTCGCCAGTCTGTCGCGGCAGAAGGAGAGATGCCGCGTTGCTAGACGGGAGTCGTCATCTGTGTTTTGAGGTATCTTCCCGTAAATTGGGGGGTATGAAACGGTTTATATCCCGCTTGTGGGGCTGGTTGAAGGCATTGTCGGTCCGGGCCAAGGTGCTGCTCGCAGTATTACTTGCCGCCCTGTTGGGATTTTTGATCTGGGCAGTGTTCTTCTGGTTCGCCTTCCAGACCTATTTCATCGACGACAAGGTGGACGAGGCTGGTCCGGTGTTCGACAGCGGTGCCGTGGCCGACACCGAAGTTGACGCGCCCGCCGCAGCCGAGCCAACCGCGGCGGCGCCCGCCGCGGCCGAGCCAACCGCGGCGGCGCCCACCGCGGCCGAGCCTGCCGCAGCCGACCCGGGCACCCCGGTCTCGGAGGCCACAGCCGCGGCTTCTGAACCCGGCGCCGCCTCGCCCACCGTGGCAGTGGGTTCCATGCCGGGCGACGAAATGTCGGAGGAGCTCGTCGCCGAGATGGACGAGGCCATGAAAGAGCTCGGTATGCCCGAGGAGCAACCGGTTGAGGAGACGATGCCCGATATGCCCCAGGTGAGGGTGGAGGCTTCGGGCTCGTTCATCAACCGCAGCCACCCCACCCAGGGTTTGGCAGAAGTGCTGGGCGATGGCAGCGGCCAGCGGTTCCTGCGGTTCGAGGACTTCAGAACCGACAACGGCCCCGACCTGAATGTCTACTTGAGCACTGCGCCCCCCGACGCCCCTGCCGGACAGTTCGACGACGACTTTGTGGACCTGGGCGATTTGAAGGGCAACGTGGGCTCGCAGAACTACGAGATCCCCCGCGACCTCGACCTCGACGTCTACTCCACGGTGGTGATCTGGTGCGTGAGGTTCTCGGTGATATTCGGTGCCGCCGAGCTCGTCGCTAGCTGATTAGCCTGGGCCGGGCATGAAGCCCTATCCGACGCCGCCCGAAGGGCTGCAAGTGGTCTCAGCGCCGCCGCTGCTGACCCTCACCCTTGACCGTCCCCAGCGCCGAAACTCGCTGACCGACGACATCGTCTTGGCCCTGATCGACACCTTGGAGGCGGCCAGCGCCGACGAGGAGATCCGGGCGGTGCTGTTCACCGCTAGCGGTGACAACTTTTGCAGCGGCTTCGATCTGGCCGGGCGGGCCGGCGGCGGTTCCCGGCCCCGACCGGGCAGCATCTCCCGGCGCATGCCCTACCTGGTGAACCGGCTCATCCCGGTGATGCTGGAAGTGCAGGTCCCCATTGTGTGTGCAGTAAGGGGGTGGGCCGTTGGGCTGGGACTCAGCCTGGCGCTGGCCTCCGACTTCGCGGTGGCGGCCGACGATGCCCGTCTGAGGGCTCCGTTCACCGCCATGGGCATTGCCCCCGACAGCGGATCGTCGTGGCTGCTGCCTCGCTTGGCCGGTGTGGCCCGGGCCAAGCAGATGCTCATGCTCGGCGAGGAAGTTTCCGGGGCCGAGGCCGCCGCATGGGGGTTGATCCACCAGGCGGTTTCTGCCGACAAGGTCGATGCCGAGGCCGCCGCGCTGGCTGGCCGGCTGGCTGCTTCGGCCACCGTGGCCGTCGGTCTGGCCAAAACCCTCATCCACCGCAGCTCCGGGCGCAGCCTGGAGGCCCACCTGGGCGACGAAGCCTTCGCCATGGAGTTGTCGTCCCGCTCAGCCGATTTCCGGGAGTGGGCCGAATCCCGCGAACAAGACCGTCCTCCCGACTTCACCGGGCGGTAGGCATTTCTCAAACCGGCTAGAGCAGCACGGGCCGGTAGTCTGCACCCATGCTGGTATTGGATCCGAAGGCTGCTCCACCGGATATTGACCCCGATCGGGGCCCCGATGCCGGTCCTTTGACCGGCAAGCGAGTGGGCATCCGCTACGACCTAACCTGGCGCTCCTTTTTGTGGACCGTCGATGAGTGGACCCGCGAGCTGGAGGCCGCCGGGGCCGAGGTGGTGCCGTGGTGCTCGGAGTCCCGCCAGGACGTGAAGCTCGAAGACGCCGTGCTAGTGGAGTTGGAGAACTTCGCCACCGACGTGGACATCGCCATCGTTGGGTTGGGCAATTGAGGCAGCTGCACATCCTGGACCGTCCACGACGCAGTTGCGGTGGCGGCCCAGGACAAGACGGCGGTCGCCGTCGTAACCGAGGAGTTTGTGCCCTTGGCCGAGATCATGGCCCGCAACATGGAGCGGCCCGGCCTGCGCCAGTGCGTGTTGCCCTACCCGCTGGACACCCGTCCCGAGCCAGAAGTGCGCCAGATTGCCCACGACTACTGGCCATCGCTGCTGGATTCGCTGGGAGTGCCTGCGTAGATGGCCCCTGACGGCGACGCCATTGGCGATGGGCAGGTTGAGGTACCCCACGGGCAGGTCGAGGCCCCCGACGACCCCGCGGAGTTCATGGCCTGGGCCACGGCTCAGGGCTGGGGCGACGGCCTGCCCCTGATCCCGCCCACCCCTGAGCGCGTGGCCCGTTTCACAGCCGCTGCCGGCCGACCGTCCGACTCGGTGCTGTTGGAGGTGCCGCCGGCCAACGCCTGGTGCACGGTGGAGAAGCTGGCCGTCAACGCCTGCATGGCCGGGGCCGCCCCCGAGGCCATGCCTTTGATGATGGCTGCGCTGGAGGCCATGGCCGAGCGACCGTTCGACCTGTTCGCCCTCAACACCACCACCAGCTCGGTGGTGCCCTGCCTGTTTGTGAACGGCCCGGCCCGCAACCGGCTAAACCTGCCTTATGAGGCTGGGTGCTTCGGCGGCGCCGCCGGGGCCGCGCCGGCCATTGGCCGGGCCATCCGGCTGGTGATGCGCAATGTGGGCGGCCAAGTAGCCGGGGAGACCTCCAAGTGCGTGCTGGGCCAGCCCGCCCGGGTGGTGGGGTTGGTGATGGGGGAGTGGGAGGAGCGGTCGCCTTGGCCGCCGCTGGCCGAGCGCCGGGGGGTGAGCGGCGACGCGGTCACCGTCTACGGCGCCATCGGTACCATGGACATCGCCGACATCGCGGCCGACGACGGCCGATCGCTGGCCTGGGTCATCGGCCAGTCGCTGGCCTATGTGGGCACCAATGCCTACATCTCCCATTGGGGGGCCGAGGTCTTGGTGGTGGTGCCCCCACCCTGGGCCGACATGCTGGCCGCCGCCTACCCCACGATCGAAGACGTGCAAGAGGCCTTGTGGCGAAACGCCTGCCACAAGGTCGCCGAGTTCCCCGAGACCCACAAGAAGTGGCTGGCCGAGCGCGACCGAATCAGCCCCGACGGCACCGCCTACATCGTGGAGCACCCCTCCGACGTGATCGTTATGTGCGCTGGCGGCTTGGGCAATCTCCACGCCGGCGGCCTCCACAACTTCGGCCCCACCCGAGCCATAACCCGCCCCTTCTGATGCCCGAGCCCGAGTCGACAGCCGTCACCGTGGTGGTGGTAGCCGGCGGCGACCCCCCAGCCCCCGAAGAAATCGCCCGCCTCCCCGCCGACCCAATAGTGGTGGCCGCCGACGCCGGCCTAGACCACGCCCTAGCCGCCGGGCTGACGCCGGCAGTAGCAGTGGGCGACATGGACTCCGTATCCTCCGAAGCTCTGGCCACCGCCGAACAGTCCGGCACCCGCATAGAACGCCACCCCCCCGACAAAGACCAAACCGACTTGGAGCTAGCCCTGGGGCTAGCCGCCCGCCTCGCCGACCGAATTATCGTCATCGGCGCCGCCGGCGGCCGCCTAGACCACCTGATCGGCAATCTCAGCGTCCTGGCCTCCCCCCAATGGTCCGGAGTCGACATCGAGGCCTGGCTCGGCGATGCTCGGGCAGTCGTAGCTCACGGCCATCGCACCCTGGAAGTTGACGTCGGTGCCACCGTCTCCTTGTTCGCGTTGGGGGGCCCAGCCCGAGCAACCACCACCGGCCTATCCTGGCCCCTCAACGACGAATTACTAGAACCCCTCACCAGTCGAGGAGTCAGCAACCAAGCCACCAACGCCTCACCCCAGCTTTCTGTGACCGAAGGCGTAGTTATGGCGATAGTCCTCAACGAGTAGGGGTAGGAGGGTGCCGTCGCAACAAGGGTTGGACTGCACCACCGATTCCTGGGCATTCGAGCATTTGCAGTTTGGGCGACACCCATTTTGGGACCCTTGTGCGTGTCGCGGTTGTGGTCGATTCGGCGGCTTGACTGGTGGATAGGGAGTCTGGGGCAAGGACAGGCTGTGGAAGTTGCACTGCCAGCCGGGTGTCCTTATTTTGCCTGGTAAAATGCATATATTGCGTTACAAGAGCGATCGCGGATCGTTGTTCTACTAGGCAAATGAGTAGTTCTTCATCTGTTTCAATTTGACAAGAGGGGGGGGGGGGGGAAAATATACAAAGTTGCCATGAAGCAGCGTTTGTTGTTCGTGGCCGTTTGTATTTCTCTGATTGCAGTTAACCTTGTGGCTTATGCCCCCGTGGTTGCGGCCCAAGATCAATCCCAGGCAGATTCGCAACCACAGCCTCAGCCACAGCCGAATCCAGGCCCAACACCGCCGCAGGATTCTGGCCAATCTGACAGCTCAGGCGATTCTGGCCAGTCCAGCAGCTCAGGATCGGGTGGCTTTTTCTCCAGTGTGGGGAATCTTGCGAAGAAGGCGGCCGGGGCCGTGGCCGACGCAGCGCAGACCGCGACTGGGGCCGTCGCCAGTGGGGTGCAGACCGGAGTTGGGGCCGTCGCCGACGCTGGGCAGAGCGCGCTAGCGAGTTATGGCAGATCTGTAGAGACCCGCAGTGAAGCCCAATATGCAGGGGGGGCCGAGGTGGGCAGGCTCGCAGTGGAGACCGAGACAGGGCGCGCTGTCACGAGCACTTTAGTTGGAATTGGAGTAGGATTGATCCCAATTGCTGGGCCTGGTGCCAGACCGGTTGCTGGTCAAGCCACCCGCGCTGGCCTCTCATCTCTTGCCCAACGGGGTATCTCTTCTGTGGCTGGCGGTGCTGCTGGTCTTGGCACGAATATAGGGTTGAACCAAGTGCCGCGTGCGGGTGGGACGGTGGCCAATAGAGGTAGTCAGTCCAGTAGCAGCCCTTCGAACCGATACAGCAGCGGCTCGCCGGCTAGTGGCAGTCCACAATCCAGCAATGGCCCGCCTTCCAGCAGCAGTCAGACCAATACCGGTGGCCAGTCCAGTGTTGGCAGCACGAAATAGGCTGGCCGTGGTTGCGTCGGAGTATTTCTGGCCGATTCCAATCACCGTGGTCCCCGGTCTACTGGTGCTGGGCAGGCTAGGTGCCAGAGTTAGATTGACTCTCATGAACGCAGCAGCCAAGCCGCAGAATCCCGGCGATGCGGGCGGTGAAGAAGCGGCTAAGAAGTCGCCCAAGTTCGTCGTCAGATTACTCCCTTATCTAGCTCCTGTCGGGGCGGTCCCTTTGGCGGAATGGGTTGAGCCTCTTTCCTTGGGGTTGATTTTGGCTGCGGCGTGGATCGGGGTAGTCGTGGCTTTGGTTTGGTTTCTGGATCGGAGAGGTCGGTGATCGGCGGGCTTCCGTGTGGGCTGGCATGGAGCTTCCCCTCCTCAGTGGTTCGAGTCTGAGTGGGCATCGCGTGGCTGGGCTGACGGCTGCTGATCTTGGGCATGGGGTAACTGGGTTTGCCAGACAGGTCTTGTCGGAGGTTGTGCGCGAGGGAATTTTTGCTTCGGGCGGGCAGATTGCGGCGATGTGTGATGGGGAGTTGGTGGCGGATGTGGCAGTGGGTGAGACGGGTTGGGGAGAGAAGTTGACTTCGGATCATTTGCACAATGTGTATTGCTTGTTGAAGCCGTTGCCGTATTTGTTGTTGGGCCGGGTATTGGAGGATGCGGGCTGCGGGCCTGACGATCTGCTCGATGAGGTTGTGGAGTTGCCGTCGTGGTGTCCTGGGGGGCTGACGTATCGGAGGCTTTGTTGCCACGATGCGGGGCTGGGAGAGCCCACGGCAACCGTGTGGAGGATGACTCCTGTAGCTGGCAGACCGGCGTTGTTGGAACAGGTCATCAGAAGTTCCGGTCCGGCTTATAGCGAGATGGCGGGGGGTCTGATTGTCGAGCATGTGATCGAACAAGTGAGCGGGCAAACGGCGAACCGATATTGCGCCGAGGAGTTGTTGGGGCCGCTCGGGTTGACTGACGACATCATCATCAGCGCTGGTCGCGGTTTGGCGGCTCGTAATCGGGTGAGCGTGCCGGTGTTGGGATTGCCGATTGCGAGGCTGCCGGTACTATCTGAGCTATTGCCGTGCCAGATCGGCGAGATACGTTTGGCGCTCGGCGCTTTGTCGACCATGCGCGGAGCCGCTGGACTGTTCGCCGCGGTGGGAAGGGTCATGGCCGGGGAGCGCGTTCGGGGGCTGCCCACGCCTGGACTGTTGAACGGGTTGTTGGCCGACGACCGCCCGCTCAGGTACGACTCTGTATTGCGGCGGGAGGCGAAGTGGGCAGGGGGTTTCCCGGCTTGCCGGTACGGGATCGGTGGGTCACGCCGGAGGACTGGCGAACAGCGCGGCTCTTTATGACCCGACCAGGAGGGCGAGCGTGGCCGTGTATCTGAACGGGGTGGGGGCGGACTTCTACGACTTGGCCCTGCCCCGCCAGCGGCTATTGGACACGGTTCTGGATGCAATTCCCCCCATTTGAGTTTCCGGTGCCCGGGTGGTTCGAGCAGATACCAGAGTTGTCACGTGTTCCCGAACAGCCCCTTCTCGTCGTAGAGCACCGAATCGTCGCAACAGAAGGAATGCGGTTCGTCCACCAGCAGATATTCGACGAGAAAGGGCTGGCTGCATGGGTGCCGCGGCGGGCGAAGCCGTCGGCTGATTTGGTGTTGGTGCGAACCTCCCGTTGCGACGTTGGCGACCTGCTGGGCCTTATTCCCGCTGCGGAGGTCGCCTGCCACACACAAATAGAGATGGAGGGGAGAACCACCGACGTGTTCGGGGTTGGCTCGGTCAACCGGCCCGGACTCGAAAACTACACCGCCGGAACAGTCGATGTCTGCCTGCAAGCCCACAACTCGCCGTTCGGCGATTTTGAAGCCGTGCTGAGGCTGAATCCTGACGGTTCCTTGCAGATCATCGAAACTGCTGGCGCGGACAGCCAAGTGACTCTCCGCGCCGACTGGGCGGCCTTGGCTCAATGGATGCATACCGACACATTGTGCGGACACCTCATTCACGACAACCAGGTCGAGTTAGACGGCTCGTTGATGGTCATCACCTATGTAGAAGGCTGCGTCTCATGGCCCAAAGCCCCCCAAGACCAGCAATGGGGCTGCCGCTTCCTTGAAACCATGGAAACCTACCGCCGATACCGTCTCGATCTCGCCTACCTCGAACTGATGGACAAGGTAGAAGAAGCCAACTCTCGCACGATCGGTATGGCGCTGGAGTAGTCAACCGAGGAAGGATGCGGAGTGACTTCCGTAGTCTGACCTGATCCGCTTCTGCGTCAGGCCCCCGTGGAAACGGCACCCGCCGACCCCGGTGGATCGTTATCCCGTAGGCCGCTCCGCCGGGAACACCCGATTCCCCTCAACCTCAACCCGCTGCCGCCGCAAGAGCAGCGACGCAATCCTCCACTGGCCGTCGTCGCATTTGCGGTAGGTCTCCTCGTACCAGCCCGTGCCCCACATCTGGCCCACGCCGCTCTCCGGCGGCCAGTCGAGGTGGTCCTCCATTGACCACACGGCAGAGGCGGTATTCGGCCCGTCGATGCTGATCTCGCTCATGTGGCCGTGGTGGGTGGTGATGATCGGGGCCAAGATGGGTTCCAGATACACCCGGAAGGCCTTATTGCCGTGGATGTCGGAGTCCGACCCGGTGTCGTCGGGGGTGGAGATCACCACGTCGTCGCAGAACACGTCTTCCCACTCATCCCACCGCTTCTGGTCCATGAACCGGAAATACCGGGCCTTGAGCTGGCGAATGGCCTCGATCTCAACCAAATCCTCGGGAGTCATGGCTGGCACGCTAGTTGGCCGAAACTCTCACAAGCTGCTTGCCGATGTTGCGGCCCTCGAATAGCCGAGACAGCGCCTGGGGCACGTTCTCGATGCCGTCCACCACGTCCACCCGGTAGCGGATGCGGCCGTCGAGTACCCACTGGGCCAGGATGGGCAGGGCCTCACCGAAGCGATGGAAATAGTCGGTGACGATGATGCCCTGCACCTTGATTCGCCGGAACAAGATATTGCGGAACAGTCGGGGCGACCACCAGTCGCCCTCCGCGTTGTAGGTGGAGATCAGCCCGCACAGCACCACTCGGGCGTGGTTGTTCACCTGGCCCAGGACGGCGTCCATCACGTCGCCGCCCACGTTCTCGAAGTCCACGTCGATCCCGTCGGGGCACGCCTCCCGGAACTGCTCATCGAGGTTGCCGGCCCGGTGGTCCACGCAGGCGTCGAAGCCCAGTTCCTCGGTCACGAACCGGCACTTCTCCGGCCCGCCGGCCACCCCCACCACCCGGCAGCCCTGGATCTTGCCGATCTGGCCCGCCACCGAGCCGGTGGCCCCTGCGGCCGCCGACACCACCAAGGTCTCCCCCGGACGGGGCTCGCCGATGTCCAGCAGACCCCAGTAGGCGGTCATGCCGGTGGGGCCTAAAACGCTGGTGAACGCCTCCAGGGGCAACCCCAGCTCCATGGGGATGCGCTCGGCCCGGTCCAGCAGCGAGTACTCCTCCCAGATCAGCCCGCCAGTGACCACGTCGCCGGGCTGGAAATCCGGATGGCGCGACTCGATCACCGTGCCCCAAGACCGTCCCCGCATGGGCTCTCCCACCTCAATAGGGGGCATATAGGCGTCGATATCGCTCATCCAGATCCGATGGGTGGGGTCCATCGACAAAAATGCACTCCGCACCAGCAGCTGGCCCTCACCCGGCTTGGGCACAGCAAGCTCGGTCAGCTCCAAGTCGTCGGCGGTGATATCGCCCTCCGGCCGAGCCCGCAATACCCACCGCCGGTTTCGCTCGCCGCTCATATCGCTTCCTCACTCATCACCGGCACACCATACGACGTTGTATGTAGCCTCACGGGTCGAACAAGGAGTACCGATGACCGATCAGCGCCAGCAGGAGCACTATCCCGGGTTCGAAGGGACAGTGGGCAAGATCATGGCCACTTCCGAGTCGTGGTGGCCGCCCCGCCCCACTGCGCCGGATGGTGCTCCCAACGTGGTGGTCGTGCTGGCCGACGATCTGGGCTACTCCGACGTGAGCTGTTACGGCTCAGAGATCGCCACTCCGGCCATCGACGAGCTGGCCGCCACCGGGGTGCGCTACACCAACTTCCACGTCACCCCGCTGTGCTCGCCCACCAGGGCGGCGCTGTTGACCGGGCTCAACTCCCATCATGTGGGGGTGGGGTTTGTGGCCAACGCCGACCCCGGTTTCCCCGGCTATGCCGGCGAGCTGCCCCACAACCAGTGCACGCTGGCCGAGATGCTCAAGGCCAACGGCTACGCCACCATGGCGGTGGGCAAGTGGCACCTGTGCAAGGAAACCGACTTGTCGATCGCCGGCGACAACCACTCGTGGCCGCTCCAGCGGGGCTTCGACCAGTTCTACGGATTCCTCGAGGCCCTCACCAACTTCCACCACCCCCACCTTATGTACGAGGGAAACAGCCCCATCGACATCGCCGAGTATCCCGAGGGCTACTACCTCACCGACGACCTCACCGACCGGGCCTGCCGCATGATCAGAGAGGTCAAGGCCACCGACCCGGAAAAGCCGTTCTTCTTGTACTACGCCCACGGTGCGGTCCACGCCCCGCTGCACGCCAAGGCCGACGACATCGCCCGCTACCGGGGCCACTACGACAAGGGCTGGGACCAGCTCCGCGAGGAGCGCTTGGCCCGCCAGATCGAACTCGGAGTGGTGCCGCCAGACACGGAGCTGCCGCCCCGGAACTTCGAGCCCGATGAGGACGTGCGGGCGTGGGACAGCTACTCGGAGGGCGAGCGCCGGGTCATGGCCCGCTACATGGAGGTGTACGCCGCCATGGTGGAGTCCATCGACGACAGCGTGGCCCGCATCCGAGCCGAGCTGGACGCCATCGGCCAGCTCGACAACACCATCTTCGTGTTCACCAGCGACAACGGCGCCTCCCGAGAGGGCCGGGCCCAGGGAACCACCTCGTACTTCACCTACAGCAACCCCGGAGCGATGTCGTCGGCGGAAGTGGGCGAAGAGGAGATGAACGCCCTCGACGCCATCGGCGGCCCCACCACCTGGCCCCACTACCCCCGAGGCTGGGCCATGGCCTGCAATACCCCCTTCCGCCTGTACAAGATCACCTCGTATCGGGGTGGCCACTCGGTGCCGTTCGTGCTGTCGTGGCCGGCCCGCACCGCGGTGAACGGCGGGGAGCTGCGCAACCAGTACACCCACATCATCGACCTGCTGCCCACCCTGTCTGAGCTGTTAGGTATGGACATCCCCACCGAGCGCCATGGGCTGGCCTCCGAGGCCCCCGACGGGGTGTCGTTCGCCGCCACGCTGGAGAACCCCGATGCCCCCTCCGACCACACCGAGCAGTACTACGAGTGCATCGGCCACCGAGCCTATTACCGCGACGGTTGGGCGGCGGCCGCCTTCCACGAGTTCATGACCCCGTTCAGCACCGACCGCTGGGAGCTGTTCAACCTGACCGAAGACCTCAACGAGCGGATCGACCTGGCCGAGGCCGAGCCCGAGAAGCTGGCTGAGCTGGTGCAGGCCTGGGAGGAGGCCGCCTGGCGCAACCGGGTCTTCCCCCTCGACGAGGGCACCGGGCTGTACCGCCTCCTCCGGCCCGCTGAGCATGAGCTGCTCACTCGTGAACTGCGGATCCTGCCCGGCACCCCCACCTTGGAGCGCTACCGGGCATCTCGGGTCATCGCCGGCGGCAACTTCACCGTCACCGTCGATCTGCACCACCGCCACGGCGACCAGGGCGTGCTGGTTGCCCACGGCGGGCAGGCCTCGGGCTATGTGCTCTACATCGAAGACGGCGCGCTGCACTTCGAGGTGAACAGCGGCGGCCAGCCGATGGTGTTCGACCCCATGGACCTGCCGGGGGAGTGCCGCCAGATCATCCTGGACGTCGCCGCCCCCGGCGGGCGCATCTGGAACATCACCGTGAGCGCCGACGGCCGCACCGGCATCACCGCCACCGACATCCCCCAGATCTACGGCTTCATCCCCTGGGAGGGCATCGACGTGGGCGTCGACCGCCGCTCACCGGTGTCATGGTCGCTCCACCAGCGCCACGGCTCCTTCCCCTACACCGGCACCATCCACCAAGTGACCTACGTCCCCGGTTCCCCCGCCCCCGACACCGAAGAAGTCCGCCTAGCCGAACTCCGCGAAATCGGAATGGGTTTGGAATAGCCCCTACTCTCGCAAACGACCAAGGAGAATCGATGACTGATCAGCGCCAGCAGGAGCATTATCCGGGGTTCGGGGGGAAGATCGGGAAGATCGTCGCCACTTCAGAGTCGTGGTGGCCGCCCCGCCCCACAGCGCCGACCGATGCTCCCAACGTCGTGATCGTGCTGGCCGACGATCTGGGCTTCTCCGATCTGGGCTGTTTCGGCTCGGAGATACCCACCCCGGCCATCGACGAGTTGGCGGCCACCGGGGTCCGCTACACCAATTTCCATGTCACCCCGCTGTGCTCGCCCACCCGGGCGGCGCTGCTGACCGGGCTCAACTCCCATCATGCCGGGATGGGGTTTGTGGCCAACGCCAACCCCGGTTTTCCCGGCTACGCCGGCGAGCTGCCCCACAACCAGTCGACGCTGGCCGAGATGTTGCGGGACAACGGCTACGCCACCATGGCGGTGGGCAAGTGGCATCTGTGTTTGGAATCCGACCTCTCGGTGGCCGGCGACACGCACTCGTGGCCATTGCAGCGGGGCTTCGACCAGTACTACGGGTTCTTGGAAGCCCTCACCGACTTCCACTTCCCCCATCAGCTGTATGAGGGCAACAACCCCGTCCACGTAGACGAGTATCCCGAGGGCTACTACCTCACCGACGATCTCACCGACCGGGCCTGCCGCATGATCCGCGACGTAAAGACCACCGACCCCGACAAGCCGCTCTTCTTGTACTACGCCCACGGTGCGGTCCACGCCCCGCTGCACGCCAAGGCCGACGACATCGCCCGCTATCGGGGCCACTACGACAAGGGCTGGGACCAGCTACGCGAGGAGCGCCTGGCCCGGCAGAAGGAGTTGGGCATCGTCCCGCCCGACGCCCAACTGCCGCCCCGCAACCCCGAGCCCAACGAGGACGTGCGGGCGTGGGACAGCTACTCAGAGGACGAGCGCCGGGTCATGGCCCGCTATATGGAGGTGTACGCCGCCATGGTGGAGTCCATCGACGAGAGCGTGGCCCGCATCCGAGCCGAGTTGGAGGCTCTCGGCCAGCTCGACAACACCATCTTCGTCTTCACAAGCGACAACGGCGCGTCCCGAGAGGGGCGGGCCCAGGGAAGCACCTCGTATTTCACCCACAGCGGCACCGGGGCGAGGCCATCACCGCCGGTGAGCGAGTTCGAACTTGAGGCCCTCGAGGCCGACGTCATTGGCGGTCCCACCACCTGGCCCCATTATCCCCGGGGCTGGGCCATGGCCTGCAATACCCCCTTCCGGCTGTACAAGATCACCGCTCACCGGGGTGGCCACTCGGTGCCCATGGTGCTGTCGTGGCCGGCCCGCACCGAGGCGATCGGCGGGGAGCTGCGCCCCCAGTACACCCACATCACCGATCTCATGCCCACCCTGGCCGACCTGCTCGGCCTCAACGTCCCCACCGAGCGCCACGGGCAGGCTTCCGACGCTCCCGACGGGGTGTCGTTTGCCGCCTCCCTGGATGATCCCAGCGCCCCCTCCGATCACACCGAGCAGTACATCGAGTGCATCGGCCACCGGGGCATCTATCGAGACGGCTGGTCGGCGGCCATTTTCCACGAGCATCACACCCCGTTCAGCTCCGATCGCTGGGAGCTGTTCAACCTGGCCGACGATTTCAACGAGCGAAACGACCTGGCCGACGCCGAGCCCGAGAAACTAGACGAGCTGGTGCAGGCCTGGGAGGAGGCCGCCTGGCGCAACCGGGTTTTCCCGCTCGACGAGGCCTCTGGGCTGTTCCGCACGTTGAAGCCCCCCGAACACGCCAAGCTCACCCGCGAACTGCGGATTCTCCCCGGATCGCCCACCGTGGAGCGATTGCGGTCGTCCCGGCTCATCGCCGGCGGCAACTTCACCGTCACCGTCGACCTGCATCACCGCCCCGGCGACCAGGGCGTGTTGGTGGCCCACGGCAGCCAGGCGTCGGGCTATGTGCTCTACATCGAGAACGACGCCTTGTGTTTCGTGGTCAACAGCTCCGGTCGGTACCTGACCGCCGATCCCATGGGCCTGTCGGGGGAGTACCAGCAGATAGTGCTCGATGTCCAAGCCCCCGGCGGGCGCATCTGGAACGCCTCAGTGGGCGCCGACGGCCAGGTCGGATCCACTCTCTCCGGCATCCCGCAGATGATCGGCTTTTTGCCCTGGCAGGGCATCGACGTCGGCATCAACCGGCGCTCCCCGGTCTCGTGGGACATCTACCAGCGCCACGGCACCTTCTCCTACACCGGTACCCTCCACCAAGTGACCTACACCCCCGGTCCCCCCGCCCCCGACGTCGACGAAGTCCTCCTAGAAGAGTTCCGCGAATTCGGCATGGCTCTGGAGTAGCCCGCCGCCCCGCTGTTGGGGTGTTGTGGGCGGGGGCGGCCGGTCCTCGCGGGCGGGCTGTCGGCGGCCGGTTCGGGCGGGCGCGTCGGTGGCGGGTCCATGCTCGTTCGGGCGGTTGGCCGGGTTGGGTTGTCTCAGCGCCCCGAGCCCCGGGTTTTCGGTGTTTTGCCTGGTGTAGGCCATTTTTGGGGTCTGGATCGGTGTCGCCGGTGTCGGCCCATGAGCAGACTGAGCGGGTGCGGGTGCGCGTCGCGCCGTTCACGCGGACCCGGACGGTGAAACCGCCGTGTCAGGTCCATGAGACCCCGTGGGGGCCCTACAGGCACTGCCCCAAGCCCTACACCGTCACCGAGGACGTGTACAACTACCAGTGGCAGGACCGCCCCGTGGCCCACACCCACCCCTCCCCATCGCCGACGCCGTGCCCAACCCGGTCCCCACACCAAAACCGACCGCCGTGCCGGCGTCGGCGGTGCGGGCGGTGGTTGAGGCGGGGGCGCGCAAAGTGCGCCAGGGGCCGCTGGTGCGGGAGGGGTTGCGGGTCGAGGCCGTGGACGGGTTCGGCTACGACGCGGACAGGTATGGGACGACGCTCGGGGAGCTGGGGACTACAGCGCAGTTCACCGCGGCGGTGGTGGTGCAGCGGTAGCGGATTCTGCGGACCCGGGCCATGTTCGACCTGCCGTGGTCGCTGGCGTTCACCGTGGAGCGGGCTTTACCGGAGATGATTCAACAATCTTCTTCATAAATATCAGTTTTTAGCCTTGTTCGCATGAAGATTATGCAATCTTCTATAATCAATGCTGAATTGGTGCTATTGTGAAGAGAAGATTGAAGAATGAAGGCGCGAAGATCTAGGCTTGACCGCATGGCCCGGTCGCCGCTGCGCCTCGCAGACATCCCGAATAGCCTGTCTGCCGAGGCGTTCTGGCAACTTGTCGGCACGGTCGAGCACGAGACGCTCGACTTCAAGGGCGGGCCGGGTGACAGCTTCAAGGAACTGCTCCCGGCGATGGCGATGACCGACGGCGGTATCGCGATCCTCGGGGTGGGCGATGAGGACGATCGACGCGAGATTGTCGGATGCCCCTTGAGTCAGCGCACACAGGACCGCATCACGCGCTACGCCAACCAGTGCAACATTCAAGTCAAGCTGAAGCCGTTCAGTGTGGGCGAATTCGAGTTGGTTGCCGTGGAAGTGCCGGAAATCCGCGGCCGCATCGTGACCACGCCCGATGGCCGGCTGCTACGCCGCGTCGGGGGCGATTCGCAGCCGCTTCAGGGTGACGCTTTGGCGATGTTCGTCAGAGATCGCTGTAGCCGTGCTGCCGAAGAGGAACCGCTGAACCACCTGTTCGACCCGCTGGATTTCGATCTCGACTCGGTCAACAGCCTGCTTGCTTGTCTAGGGAGGCCTGCGGTCGACCATGCCGGATTGGCTCGGGCTTTGGCCGATCTGCACTTGGCTGAGTACTCAAGTGACGGATCGAACGGCGATTACCCCGGGGTGCTCACCGCGGCAGCGGTGCTGTTCGCACAGGATCCGCGCCGGTATGTGCCCGCAGCATCGGTGCGTTTGCGCCGACGGTCCGGCATTGGCCCCGGTCCCGGACCAGTGGAGGACGACCAAGAGTGTTTCGGGCCGCTTATCAGCGTCGTGGAGTGTTGCGATGCCTTCGTCCGCCGACACACAAGAAGTTATGAGGTTGTGACGGGGATGTTTCGGGACACGATCCCGGAATACCCCACAGCAGTAGTGCGGGAGGCGGTGCTGAACGCGCTCGCTCATCGCGACTATGGACTCGACGGCACCACGGTCGACATCACCCTGTGGGACGACCGGATTGAATTCCACAGTCCAGGCTCGTTGCCAGGACACATCACTGTGGACAACATGCGCGTCGAGCACTTCAGTCGGAACCGCAGGCTGATGAGCGTGCTGCGCGAAATGGGGCTTGTGGAGGAATTCGGCGAGGGCGTCGACCGCATGTACCAAGGCATGGAAGAGCGGTTGATGCATCCACCCGAGTTCGAATCGAACGACGTGTCGGTAAAGGTGACGCTGCGCAGCCAGTTTCTTGTGGACGTTGAGGAGCAGGCGTGGCTGGCCATGCTTGGCGACTGGGCCGGCTCCGGGGTCCATCGGAGGATGCTCATAGAAGTCAGGAGAAGGGGCGAGGCGGCCAAGCGGCACTTCGCAGAGGCATTGCCCGACGTGGACATCGATGCCGCCCTTGCTCACCTTCTCTATCATGGACTGCTCAACCGGGTCGGGCGCGGCGGTGGAACCCAATACCAGCTTTCTGACGAGGTAGTGAGACGCGCCGGGACCTCCCAGGAATCGACGGGCAGGCGCCGCCGAGAGCTAGTGCTCGACGAACTGGCGCGCCGGGGCAGCCTGTCGACCGCTGAAGCCGCCCGGCTGCTGGGCGAGGAACGACAGTCGGCGCGCCTACTCCTCAACGAACTGGCGAGTGCAGGCTTGGTACGCGCTGAGGGCAATACCCGCGCTCGTCGCTATGTCGCAGCGCACCGTTTGCACTAGACGAAATAGACGGGAACGCTGCAAACTGACCGGACTCCTCCGCAAACCGGGGGATGGTCATGACTCCAATGCGCTAACTCCGGTATTCGGCCGCCTCCAGCTCCTTCAACATCTCAAACCGCTCCCGCAGCTCGCTGCGCCGGCTGCGGTCGTTGGCCAGGTTCACCAGCTCGTGGGGGTCGTCGTCGTGGTCGTACCACTCGTGGTCGTGGTCGTCGAAGCCGGCATCGGGGCCGAACAGCATTGAGTCGCCCAGCGACCCCCCGAGGTTGCTGACTCCGCCGCCGATGCCGTAGTAGCGGCAGTACTTGTGGCGGCCGTCGAACACCCCTGAGGAGGCGTAGCGCACCTTCTCCACCCCCAGGTACCACGGCCACCGCTGGGCGAACAGGATGTGGTCGCGGACCACCGCCGACTGGTCGACGAACAACGGGTTCAGGCTTTGGCCGGGCAGGTCAGATGCGTCCGCCCCGGCCAGCTCCAAAATGGTGGCCGCCAAATCGGTGTGGCTGGTGAGCGACTCGGTGGCCGTGCCCGGCACGGTCAGCCCCGGCGCCGACAGGTACAGCGGGATCCTCATCGTCTCCTCGTAGTTCCACGGACCCTTGGAGCGCAGGCCGTGGGATCCGCACTGGTCGCCGTGGTCGGAGGTGAACACCACCACGGTGTCGTCCCACTGGTCGATGTCGTCCAGCGCAGACAAAATCGTCGCCAGGCACTGGTCGCTGAGCTGGTGGAGCTTTACGTAGTAGTCCAACTGGCGCAGCCAGATGTCGTGGTCGCCGGGGTCCATCGGCCCCGGGGTGCTGTTGCGCTCCATCTCCAGCAGCCACCGGCGGTGGACCTCGGGCTTGGTGTGCAGGTCGTCGTCGAAGTTCTCGGGCAGCTCGGTACACCACCGCTCGACCTCGTGGGCGAAGGCCGGCAGGTTGGTGGCCCGGCCCCACTTGCGCCGGTCCAGCTTTTCCCGGCTCTGGGCCACATAGTCGGGCTCTTGCTCCCAGAACCAGGGCTGGTCGAGCGGGAACCACATGATGTCGTGGGGGTTCACCAGCCCCACCGTCAAGAACCATGGCTGGGTGGCGTGTCGCTGATCGCGCAGCCAGGTAGCCGAATCGGCGGCGATGGGCTCGTCGAACTCGGTGCCGCTGCCGGGCAGCCCCCAGAAGGCCATGTCGTTGCCGGTCCAATCAGAAAAGCCGTAGGCCTCCATGTCGGGCTCGGCTGAGGCTTCGAGATGCCATTTGCCCTTGTAGGCGGTGCGGTAGCCGGCCTCTCGAAGCCGGGTTCCCAGGGTGGGGATGTCGGTGGAGAGCTGGGTGTTGTTGGGATAGCTGGAGTTCTCGGTCACCCCGTGCTCTTCCATGTGCAGCCCGGTGAACAGGGTGGCCCGAGACGGCGAACAAGGCGAGGTGTGGGTGTAATGGCGGCGGAACTCCAGCGACTGGTCCAACAATCGCTGACGGGCGGGCAGCGGCACTCCCGGCGGCAGCCAGTCGCGCTGGCGCTCCTGATCAGACACCAGCAGCAGAATGTTGGGAGGCTTCGTTTCCGACATTGTGGGGAGCGTAGCGGCGCAATTACCCGAGTTTCTTGCGCTTCCGAACATTTAGTGGTGAACTAACGGCCTGTCTTTTGCGTACAAGCGCATGTCCGAGGGGGATACATGAAGCGTTCCTGGCTGTTTTCACTCTTCGCCATCTTGTTGGCCTTCTCGTTGGTTGCCACGGCTTGTGGCAATGACGATGACGACCCCGGCGTCAGCGACGGCCCGTCGGCGCCATCTGATGAGCCGGGCGACGAGCCGTCGGATGAGCCCGGCGATGAGCCATCTGATGAGCCGGGCGACGAGCCCAGCGACGAGCCGTCAGATGAGCCGAGTGGCGGCCCGGACGATGACGCCGTTGTCATAGAGGAGATCGGCCCGCCCGAGGACACCGTCGTCACGGTGTGCGACGCGCCGTCGTTCACCCAGATCTACGCCAAAGTGATGGCCAATCAGGGCTTTGCCGAGAACAGGGGATTCGAGATCGATTTCGTGGCCTGTCACTCCGGTCCGGCACAAGCCGCGTCGCTGGTCTCCGGCCAGGTTGATATCGCGCTGAACACCCCCGACAACATGCTGGGCATCCGCAACGCCGATTTCGACGTGGTGATGTTCGCCCAGATCGTCGACAACCACTTCTTCGACATCGTGGTGTCCAACAACTTCGGCGAGATCGACTGTCCGCAGGGTGACTGGGAGTGCGTCATGGCTGTGCTTGACGGCACTCGCGTGGGTGTGGTGGCCCGAGGTGCCGCCGCCGAGCAGATCGCCCGGCAGCTATTGGACTCCGCCGGATTCGACCCCGACGACACCACCTATATCGCCACCGGTTTGGCGGGCACAACGCTGGCCGCGCTGGAGTCCGACGAGGTGGACTGGGCGATCACGTTTGAGCCCGGCTTGAGTCGGGCCGAGCTCGATGGCATCGGCTACGCACCGTTCCGGCTGCGGGGCGGCGATGGTCCGACCGAGTTGGACTGGC
Organism: Acidimicrobiales bacterium; assembly: GCA_965208505.1. GTDB lineage: Bacteria > Actinomycetota > Acidimicrobiia > Acidimicrobiales > Bin134 > Poriferisocius. Next base: position 2,274,316 of record OZ242339.1, on the reverse strand, counting down.
CGTCCGCGGTGATGATCACCGCCCGCTCCTATTGGGATGCCAATCCCAATACCGTCCTGAATTACCGGGCGGCGATCCTCGAATCCATGGCATGGTTGCGCGACCCGGCCAACCAGGACGCGGTCCTGGAAGAGTTGGACGCCCACTTGGGCCTCGAACCCGACGTCGCCCAGTACATATTCGATAGCAATATCGGCTCGATGACCGTCACCGCTGAGCTCGACCCTGTGCGGATCACCAACAACGTCAACTACGCCGTTGGCCGAGGCATCCTCACCGAAGCCCAAGAATTCGGCGAATTCGCCGTAGGCCCCGGCATCGACGTGATCTTGCCCGAGGCCTTGGTGCCGGAGACGACCAATGTCGGGATATGCACAGCCGCTTCCTTCAACGGCATGGTCGCCCACATCTCGGTAATCAAGGGCTTCTTGGCGGAGCGCGGGGTGGAAGGCGAGTTCATCCAGTGTCCCTCTGGTGCCGCCAATGCCGCTGCGCTGATCGCCGGAGAGGTCCAGTTTGTCATCAACACCCCCGACAACATGCTGGGGATCCGTAACGCCGGCTTCGACGTTGTGATGTTCCAGCAGTTGGCCGACAAGCACTTCTTCGACATCCTGGTCAGCAATAACTTCGGCCAGATCGATTGCGAGCAGGGCGACTGGCAGTGCACCATGGAGGCGCTTGAGGGCACCCGGGTGGGCGTGGTAGCCCGAGGCGTGGCGGCAGAGCAGATCGCCCGCCAGCTCATAGACTCCGCGGGACTCGATCCCGATGGCGCCACCTACATCGCCACCGGCCTGTCAGGCACCACACTGGCGGCGCTGTCGTCCGATGAGGTGGACTGGGCCATCACCTTCGAGCCCGGTCTGAGCCAGGGGGTAGTTGATGGAATCGCATACTCCCCATTCGCCCTGCGGGACGGGCACGGGCCGAGCGAATTGGACTGGCCGTCGTTGGTAAACACCACATCTCGCGAGTTCTTCGACAACAACCCCAACACGGTGGCCATCTACGCGCAGACGATGCGCAACACCATGGACTGGATACGCAATCCAGCCAACCGTGCTGAGGTGTTGGAGGTAATGGATGACTTCCTTGGCGTGCAGGGCGAGCTGGCCGAGGCCATCCTCAACAAGAACGTCGGGATCTTCTCGCTCAACGGTGCCCTTCAGCCCGCCCGGCTCCAGAACAACGTGGACTACGCGGTTGGACGAGGCATCCTCGAAGAGGCCCAGGACTTCAGCGAGTTCTCGGTTTCCCCGTAGCCAACTCTTCTTCCGGTCGGGCGGCTGTTCAGGTCGCCCGACCGGAGGGGGCTAGCAAAGGTACCCAGATGGTGGCGTTGTGAATCCAGCGGTCGAACTGAAGGATGTCACCCTCATCTTCGGGGGCGATCACCCCAAAGACGAGCCGGTTCTCGCCATCCAAGACATCAATCTCTCCATCCCGGCGGGCCAGTTCGTGGCCGTGGTGGGGCCGAGCGGTTGTGGCAAGACCACCATTTTGAACATGCTGGCCGGGATCCTCAACGCCACCCGGGGATCGGTCCTTCGCCATGGGGGGGGGGTCGACGGTCCCAGCGACGACATCGGCTACATGCTGGCTCGCTCGGGGCTGAGTCCGTGGCGCACTGCCCGTCGCAACGTCGAGCTCGGCCTTGAGTTCCGGGGCGTGCCCCGAAGCGAGCGGCGTGACCGGGCTATGGAGCTGCTGGCCAAGCTCCGCCTAGAGGGCTTCGCCGACTCGTTCCCATCCCAGCTCAGCCAGGGCATGCGCCAGCGGGTGGCCATCGCCCGCACGCTGGCCATCGATCCCGACCTTTGGCTCATGGACGAGCCCTTCGGCGCTCTCGACGCCCAAACCCGGCTCACCGTCCAGTCGGAGTTCTTGGATATCTGGTACGAGACCCACAAGACGGTCATCTTCGTGACCCACGACCTCGAAGAGGCCGTGCTTTTGGCTGACCGGGTGGTGGTCATGACCGCCCGTCCCGGCCGCATCAAGTCGGACACCATTGTCGATCTGGCCCGACCTCGGGTAATCGACGAGCTCCGCTTCGACCCGGTGTTCCGGGAGACAGAGCACAAGATTTGGGAGGAGTTGCGCGGTGAGATCGTCTGACGTCGACGAGCCACGGGAAGCCGACATGGCCGACCAGGCCGGGTTGGCCGATGCGCTCAGCCAAGAAGAAGTGGAGGCGCTGATCCCCCACGAGTCCATTTGGAGATATCGGCTGCGCCGCCTCGACATCCCGGTCCAGATCTTGCGGATCGCGATCCTGTTTGGCATCTGGGCGCTATGGCACTACGAGGTCGTCTGGAACGGCTGGGACGCGTTCTCGATCTTCGGCATCCAGCCGTTCCCCAACGTGCCCGAGACGTTTCGGGCCAGCCCTGGAGAGACCTGGGAGTACTTCACCCAGATCTACCACGAGAAGCTTTTCTGGCAGGATCTCTGGGTCACGGTGAAAGAGGCATTGTTCGGCTTCGCCATCGGGTCGATTCTTGGGCTTCTCGTCGGCATCGTTCTTGGGCGCTTCCAGAGAGCCTCCAGAGCGGTGGGGCCCTTCATCGTCATCATCAACGCCATGCCCAAGATCGCCTTCTTGCCACTGATCCTGATCGTTTACGGCGTGGGTGAGACCTCCAAGGTGGTCTTGGCCGTGATCATCGTCTTCTTCATCGTGCAGGTCCCCACCCAGGCCGCGGTTGCCCTAGTCGATCCCGACCTCGACATGGTGGCCCGCACCATGGGTGCATCCCAGCGCCAGCTGTTCACCAAGGTCACGCTGCCCGGCATAACCCCCGCGGTGTTCGGCGCGCTGCGGCTGTCGGCGGTCATCTCGGTTCTGGCGGTGGTGTTCGGCGAGATCTTCTCGGCCCGCCGGGGCCTCGGCCAGCGCCTCATCACCGCGGCCAACCAACTCTCCTACGGCGACACCTTCGCCATCGTGTTCATCCTGGCCCTCATCGCGCTCATAATGAACGGCGGAATCGGATTCGCCGAGCGCAAATCCCTCCGCTGGCAAACCTCCCACCAAGGCGGCCAAGTCATCTCGCTGTAGAGGTTGCGGTTAGATCAGGCTTGACCGCGGGCCAAGTCGCGCAAGCGGGCCACGTCGCCAGGATCAAGCATTCCGATCACGTCGTGAACAGGCTTGTCGGGGCCGGTGACGGCTTTGAGGGCTCGATGTCCGGAGCTGTTGGGGGCGGGCCGGTCGGTGGTCAGCAGAACGAGACGGATGGTTGGGTCGTAAGAGTGAAGCACAGCGGCCTTGCCCAGTGCCTTCCACAGCGTGTCTGTTCGCCGTAGCCCAGGGCGCTGGGTGACCGTGAAGGCGCCTGACACGTCGAATAGCCACTTCTGGCCGTCATGGTCGGCGGCCTCGAAGTTCACCTCCACCCCGCATGGGAAGCGAACCTTCTCCCGGATATCGCGGAATCCACTCTGCTTGAGAACCTCTTGGGCCATCTCCTGGGCTTTGCGGCCTTGTTGTCCGGCCCGAACCTGGAAGTCGTCGCTCCACTCTGGTTCGGGGCTGCTGGCCGATGGAGTGACGGCAACTCGCCACTGCTGCTTTTCGGCGGGCTGTTCGAGCCGGTCTCGCTCGTCGGCGATTCGCTTATTGGCCAGGGCGATGTAGTCGGCGTCGGTGTCGAAGCCGACATAGTGGCGTTCGGTGCGGACTGCGGCCACCGCAGTGGTGCCCGCGCCTATGAACGGGTCGAGCACCAGATCGCCCCGATAGGTGTAGAGGTCGATCAGCCGCTGGGGCAGCTCCACCGGGAACGGCGCAGGATGGCCCACCCGTTTAGCCGACTCAGTGGGTATCTCCCACACGTCGGTAGTGGCCTCCATGAACTCATCCACATAAGCGGTACCCTCTGACGGCAGGTCACGCTCGGAACGCTCGGCGGCGGGCACCGCCCGGTCGAAGCGCCCCTTCGAGGCGATGACAACCCTTTCTGTGAGATCTCGCAATACCGGGTTGCCCGGTCGCTGGAAACTGCCCCATGCGCAACTACCTCCGGCGCCCTTGGCCTTTTGCCAGATCACCTCACCCCTCAGCAGCAGCCCCAGGCGGTCTTGGAGTATGGCGATCACGTCTGCCGACAAGGAGCGGTATGGGCGGCGCCCCAAGTTGGCCACGTTCACCGCAATACGCCCTCCGGGCTCCAGTTTGCGCACGCACTGGGCAAACACCTCTTCGAGCATGGTGAGGAAGTCCACGTAGTCGGCGGGAGTATGGCCTTTGCCCGCTGCCTCCTCGTACTCCTTGCCCACGAAATAGGGCGGAGAGGTGACCACCAGCGCCACTGAGTTGTCGGCAACCTGCCCGAAGACGTCCATCTTGCGGGCGTCGCCCACCCAAAGCTGGTCGCGGCAGGCTGGAGGGGAAACCTCATCATCCTCGCTGATCTCTGGAACCGGAAACCGGTCGTAGAACGCGGAGGCATCATGCCCCTCCCGCCGACCTGCCCCAAAATGAGAGGTGGCCGTCGGTTGCCGACGCCGGACAGACTCCATCTCTCGAAGTTACACCCCCTCTATGACAGATTGGCGGAGGACGGCTAGCCGCAGCTACTAGGCGTCTTCGGGTCTGGTCTCCCTGGCTTCGGCTCGGCCCTCTAGGAGGCCCACCCTCCGGCACAGGTCCATGACGACATCAGTGAGCTTGTCCAGACGGGTGTGGACGTGCTTGAAGCCGTCGTTCATGTCGTCGCTGAGCTTGGCATTCTCGGTACGGGCTACCTTGAAACCTTCGTTGGTCTCGGTTCTGAGCTGCGCGATGTCGGCCCGCGCTTCTTTGAAACCTTCGTTGGTCTCGGTTCTGAGCTGCGCGATGTCGGCCCGCGCTTCTTTGAAACCTTCGTTGGTCTCGGTTCTGAGCTGCGCGATGTCGGCCCGCGCTTCTTTGAAACCTTTGTTGGTCTCGGTTCTGAGCTGCGCGATGTCGGCCCGCGCTTCTTTGAAACCTTCGTTGGTCTCGGTTCTGAGCTGCGCGATGTCGGCGCGGCGACCGCGGTCGAGATAGAGCATCAGTGTGACGATGCTCCCAATCATTGCGAGAGCAACCCCCTGCATGGCGAGTATTGCTTGCTCCATGAGTTCTCCTAGGAGTTCTCAGCACATGGGGGAAGTGGAGGGCAGTGTAGCAGGACAGACAACGCCAGCGTCAACAAGCCTGGGAATGCCAGTGGCCGTTGAGTTGTCTCAGGAACACTGGTCATGAAAGTTCCGGGGTTGGTATGGCTACAGGCGGACTGCGAGGTCGGCGATGACGGGATGTATGCCTTCACGTGGGAGTTCGACCCCGAAACCGGTGCCCAGGTCGCCGCGGCGCTTTCAGCTAAAGAGGAGGAACTGTGGCGCAACGAAGATCCCATTGCTCCGCGGACACCTCAACAGCGAAGGGCCGATGCGTTGGTTGAGTTGATCTTGGAATCATGCGAAGAACAGGGCGATCTGGCCAGGTAGCAGGATACGTTCGAGCCTCTTTGCGCCGGTGGCTGTTGGGCGGTATTGAGAGCTGCTCGGAGACCAATCGGGGTGGGCTGCTATGTGTCGTTAGGGCTGTGGGTAGTCGAAGAGATTCCGAGGTGGCGGCGCAGGGCGGTTAGTTCGGCCTCGGCTTCTCGGGCTCGGGCTTCGGCGGCGTCGGCGCGGGCCGCTTCGTCCTCGTGGTCTCGGAGCCAGGTGGAGGTGGCGGGGTGGTAGAGGCGCAGTTTGGGAGGGGCCCAGCATAGGTCTAGGCCGAGTACGTCGCTGTGGCCTCGTAGTTGAATGCCGTTGCCGGTGGGCGATTCGACAGAAACTGGGATGGGCTCCCATTGGCCTTTGTGCCAGCGCTCGCCGGCCAGCGGGGTACCGAGCAGGTCTCCGCCGGTGGGGTCCAAGCGCCAGTATTCGGAGACGCCAAGGGCGGCGAACTTGGCGGGCTTTTCGTTCAAGTCAACCTTGTAGGTGTTGATCGAGGCGATCTCCAGCACGAAGGAAGGGACAGCCCCTGCTTCCCACACCTTGTAGGTGGTCTTGTTCTCAACTGCGGGTATGTTCACGCCGAACGCTACGGCCACGTCGGGGGCCACCACGACACGCGGGTCGCCTTCGCGGTAATAGATGTTGATGTCGCAGCACACCCAGGCTTCGGGGTGGTGTTCGGAAACCCAGCTGCGCAGTGCGACGGCCAGTTCGATTCGACGGCGCATTTGCATGTCGCCTTCGGGCACCTGTGGTCCCTCCGGATAGTAGACCTCGGCTCCCGGTTGGCGGTCCGCCAACATGCTCATTGGAGCAACTTTCTGAACACGTCGTTGACTCTACCATTCCGTGTCACTCGCTACAATCAAATTCACATGAATATACATGAAATAGGTGTAAATTTGCATATTCGCCTTGTGCAAGGGCAGCTAAACGCACCATTTAGGTGGCAAACAGATCAAGGACAGGCTTGGGAGTGCCAGCGGCCGTGGCGGTGTTCGAGTTCCAGGGGGAGGGCGAAGCAGGCTGACAGGGACTCGGAGGTGAGCACATCCTCGAGGGGTCCCTGGGCCAGCACTTGGCCGTTGCGCAGAAGGAGGACGTGGGTGAAGCCGGCGGGGATCTCCTCGGTGCGGTGGGTGACCATCACCAGGGGAGGGGCGGCAGGGTCGTTGGCCAGGGCGGTGAGGTCGCTCACCAGCATTTCCCGACCGCCCAAGTCCAGGGCGGAGGCGGGCTCGTCCAAAAGCACCAGGCCGGGGTCGGTCATCAGGCTGCGGGCGATCTGCACCCGCTGGCGCTCGCCCGACGACAGCGTGGCGATGGTGCGCTCGCCCAGCCCCCCGGCGCCCACCTGCTCCAGCAGCTTCTCCGCCCGCTCGCGGTCGTCGTCGGTGTAGTCGTGCCACCACGGCTCCAATGCGCCGTGGCGAGCGGTCATCACCACCTCAACCGCCCTCAAGTGGGGCCGCAGCATCTGGGCCAGCGCGGGGGAAACGAATCCCACCAAGTGCCGCATATGTCGGACATCCACCCGGCCCAATCGCCGGCCCAAAACCTCCACCGTGCCGATTGTGGGGTGTTCATACAGCGCGGCGATTCGCAACAGCGAGGTCTTGCCGCTGCCGTTGGCCCCCAGCACCACCCACCGCTGGCCGGCGGCCACCTCCCAGTTGATGTCGGCCAAGATGGGCCGCTTGTCGCGGGTGAAACCCACCCCGGCCAGCCGCAGCGCCAACGCCTCGGTCATCACGCCTAGTTGGTGTGGGCCATCCAGGTGGCGTACATCTCGGCGTAGTGGCCGCCCTGGGCCACCAACTCGTCGTGGGTGCCGATCTCGGTGATCCGTCCGTCTTCCACCACTGCGATCCGTTCGGCCCGCATGGCGGTGGCTAGGCGGTGGGCGATGATGATGGCCGTCCGCCCCTCCAGCACCACATCCAACGCGGCCTCGATCTTCGACTCCGACCGTAAATCCAGGTTGGAAGTGGCCTCGTCCAGCACCAGCACCCGAGGACGGGCCAAAAACGCCCGGGCCAGGGCCAATAGCTGCCGCTCCCCGGCCGACAGCGACGCCCCCCGCTCATGCACCTGCGAGTTGACATCGTCGGGCAGCCGCTCCAGCAGCTCGGCTAACCCGACCACCCGGCAGGCCTCCAGCACCTCGGCCATCGACGCCTCGGGCCGGGCGAAGGCCACATTGTCCCGAATGGACCCGTAGAACAAAAACGGCTCCTGAGGCACCACCCCAAGCTGGCGGCGCAGCGAGGCCAGCGTCACCGTCCGCAGGTCACAGCCGTCGATGCACACCGTTCCCTGCTGGGGGTCGTAGAACCGCGCGATCAGCTTGGCCACGGTGGACTTGCCCGCTCCGGTGGGCCCGACCACGGCCAGGCTCTCACCCGGCGCCAGCCTCAGGCTCACGTCGTGCAGAACGGGAGTGTCGTCGTCGTAGCCAAAGCTCACCCGGTCGAAGGTGATCTCCCCCTCGATGGGGGGAAGGTCCACCGCATCGGGGGCCTCAGCAACCGAGGGCTCGTTCTCCAGCACCTCGCGCAGCTTCTTGGCCGAGGCTTGCCCCTGCTGGTAGCCGTTGTAGAGCTGAACAAGCTGTTGGATGGGGGCGAAGAAGAACGTCAGGTAGAGCACAAAGGCGGTCAGCTCGCCGGGGGTGAGGCTGCCGTTGATCACCATGGTTCCGCCGATCACCAGCAAGATGGCCTGGCCGATTATCACAATGGCCTCGGTAGTAGGGGCGTAGATGGACGCAGCCCGAACACCGGCCAGATTGGCGTCTTTGTGCCGCCCGACCACGTTGGTGTGGTGGACCACGTTGTGGCGGCGGCGGTTGTGGGCGGTGATAACCCGGATGCCCGACAGGCTCTCCTGCAAGTCGGCCAACACCTCGGCGATGCGGTCCCTCACCAGCCCGTAGTACAGGTCGGACACCTTCCGGAACCAGATGCTGAGCAGGAATGTGACCGGCACCACGATCAACAGGGTCAGCACGGCCAAAAGCGGGTTCAGATAGAACAACACGGCGGTGATGACGGTGAGCGCCAGCCCCTGAACCGCGAAATTCACCATGCCCTCCTGGAAGAGCACGGTCAGGGCCTCGATGTCGCTGGTCATCCGGGTCATCAGAACTCCCGCCTTCTCCTTGGTGAAGAAGTCCAGCGACAGGCGCTGATAGTGGGAGAACACCCGCATCCGCAGGGAGTACATGAGCCGCTCGCCCAGCTTGCCGGTGTAGCGGATGCGCAGAGACGAGCTGAAGGCGTGGGCCACTACCGTGCTCAAGAACACGGCGGCCACAATCAACAGCACCCGCAGGTTGCCGGAGCTGACGCCGTGGTCGATGCCCAGCTGGGCCAGTAGCGGGCCCGACTGCATCATCGCCGACTCGACCACCACCAAAACCAGCGCCACCGCCAATTGCCGGCGGTGGGGCCACAAAAGGGTGCGAAGGGTCAGCGGCGGATCAGCGGGCTGGCGGTGGCTGAAGTCCACCTCCACCGGGGGATACTCGGGCTCGGTGCGCAGCACCTCTTCGACCTGAACCCGCAGATTGCCGGGCACCCCGGCATGGGGCAAGCCCGCGTCGCGAGCCGCGCTCTGGGCTTGGGGGCCTCCGAAGTACCCGCCCCAGCCCATCAGCCACCGCCCCCGAAAGTCCAGGGTGCATCGCCGCTTCGGGGCAACCCGGGCAAATTGCTGCCAAGCCGTTGGCCGACGCGGCCGTCGCCATTGCCTGACGCTCCGTCAGGTTCGTCGTCGCTGTGGCGGGCCAGGATCTCCACGTAGTGGGGGTCGGTGGCCAACAGCTCGGCATGGGTGCCCACATTGGCCACCCGGCCATCGTCCAGCACCACCACCCGTTCAGCCAGGCTGATGGTGGACAGGCGATGGGCGATGATGATGGTGGTGCGGTTGGCCATGAGCTCTCGCAGCGCCTTGTGGATGGCCTCCTCCACGGTCACGTCGATGGCACTGGTGGCGTCGTCCAGCACCAGCACCTTGGGGTTGGCCAGCAGTGTCCGGGCGATGGCGATTCGCTGGCGTTGGCCGCCAGACAGGGTGTAGCCCCGCTCGCCCACCACCGAGTCGTAGCCGTCGGCCAGCTCGCAGATGAATCCGTGGGCCTGAGTGGCGGTGGCCGCGGCCACCACATCGGAGCGGGAGGCAGTCGGGCGGGCGTAAGCGATGTTGTCGTGGACCGATGCCGAGAACAGGAACGGCTCGTCCAACACCAGCCCCACGGTGTGGCGCAGGCTGCGAAGGGTCACGTCCCGCACGTCGGTGCCGTCGATGCACACCGATCCGCCGTCAACGTCATAGAACCGGTCCAGCAATCGGGCCACCGTCGACTTGCCGCTACCGGTGCGGCCCACAAGGGCCACCCGCTCGCCGGGTTCGATACCCAGGGTGAAGCCTTCCAGCACCGGGGTCTCGGGGTTGTAGCCGAAGCGGACGTCCTCGAAGTCCACCTGGCCTCGGGGCTCGACGATGTCCACCGCGGTGGGGGAGTCGATGATCTCGGGCACCTCGTCGAGAATCTCGTAGATCCGCTGGGCGGCCGCCGCGGCCCGCTGGCCCTGCATCAACACAAAGCCCGCCATGCGGAAGGGCACCTGAAGCATGATCACATAGGCGCTGAACGCCAGCAGCGTGCCGATGGACACCACGCCCTCAATGGCCAGCCAGCCGCCGTACAGCACCACCATGGCGGTGCCCAGACGGGGCAGCGATTCGATGATGGGGTTCCAGCGAGACCGGCTGTTGGCGATCTCCACGTTGGTCCACTGGATTCGCTGAGCCGACCTTCCCAGCAGGGCGATCTGGCGCTTCTCAGCCGCGAATGACTTCACCACCCTGGTGCCGTTTACGTTCTCGTCCACGATGGTGGCCAAATCGGCCATGCGGGCCTGAGTCACCCACGACAGCGGGAACACTTGATTGCGAAACTTGAGGCCGAACCAGTAAACCCCGGGCAGCGGGGCCAGCGCCACCAGCGCCAGCCAGGGGTGGATGTAAACCATGAACCCCAGCGCCATCACAAACATCAGCACGTTCATGCTGATGAGCGGCCCGAAGGCCAGCAGGAGCTGCACCGATCGGATATCGCTGTTGGCCCGGGAGATGACCTGCCCCGACTGGGTGCGGTCGTAGTAGGAGAACGACAGCCGGGTGAGGTGCTCGTACATGATGGCCCGCAGATCGGTCTCCACGTTCCAGCCCAGCTTGAACAGATAAAAGCGGTACACCCCGCCGAAAACCAGCCGTCCGACGCCGAATACCGCAATGAGCACCGCCACGATCCACAGTGCCCGGCGGTCCCCGGTGATGGCCGCGTCCACCGCCGAGCGGCCCGCCGCAGGCACGGCAACCTGAGTGGCCAGCGCGAACACGCCGGTAACCACGCCGATCACCAGGGTTCGCCGGTGGGCCTGCACCAGCGGCAGCAGCCGCTTCATCCAACCCTTGGTTTGGTCAGGGTCAATGCCCACTGTCGGTGGGGCGTATTCGGCCCTTACCGCAACCGGCTCGAATTCGGGAGTGTCGACTGGCCCAACGTCAACCGCGGTCACTGTTGAGCCACCTGCCCTCCCCGAGCCAAAGTGAGCGCCTCGTTCCAGAGCGCCAGCCCCTCCAGCGCCTGATCAGCCCGGTCAGCGTTGAGATGGGCGGCGATCCCGGAAATCCGCTCAGCCACCGCCGCATCGGCCGCGGCCAGCGCTTCCCGTCCGGCATCGGTCAGCTCGTGGGCTACTATTCGGCGGTCAACCGGATCGGATTTGCGTTGGAGCAGGCCCCTTCGCTCCAGCCCGTCGGCCAGCGCGGTCACGCTGGGACGGCTCACGGCCAGCCGACCGGCCACCGCCGAAGCGGCGGCGTTTCCTTCCGATAAGAACAGAAGCAGGCGATACTGGGAGGGTGAGAGGTCCAAGTCTCCCAGCGCCAGCGCCACTTGGCGCGCGAGGCGGGTTGCCGCCTGAGCCGCGTCCAATGCGGTTAGAGACGGCGATTGTTTGAGACTCACATGTTTAGTTTCTCTAAAGATTTTGGCCACTGCCAAGCCATGACCAGGAAAAACGATCGCTGATGGACTGGACGACGGCTTTGGGCCTACTGGCCGCCGGGCTGCTTATTGCGGCAAACGCTTTGTTCGTGGCGGTCGAATTCGCCCTGATCGCAGTGGATCGAATTCGGATAGAGCGATTGGCAGCCGAGGGCAGAAGGGCGGCCCGCACCGCGTTGTCGTTGCTCAAATCCCTGTCCTTTCAGCTTTCCGGGGCGCAATTCGGCATCACCGTCACCTCCTTGGCGTTGGGCTTCATTGCCCGACCCTCCATCGCCGCCGCGCTGGAGCCCGCCGCCGACCGCATTGCCGGAGGTGCCGCGGAGGGCCTGTCCATCGCCGCGGCGCTGGCCATTGCCGTGGTGGTCCAGATGGTGCTGGGGGAACTGGTGCCCAAAACCCTGGCCATAGCCCGACCGCTGCCCACCTCCATGCGCCTAGCCGCTCCCATGAAGGGTTTCGCCGCCGTGGCCGGGCCGTTCATACGCCTGCTCGACGGCTCGGCCAACTGGGTGGTGACCCGACTGGGCATCGAACCCGCCGAAGAACTCAGCGAGGCCCGCTCCCGCGAGGAGCTGGCCTGGCTGATCCGATCCTCAGGCCAAGAGGGGGCGATGCGGCCATCGAGGGCTCGCCTTTTGACCAGGGCCATTCGCTTCACCGAGCGAGACGCCGCCGATGTGCTAGTGCCCCGTGTGTCGGTCAGCGCCATTGAGCACCAACAGTCGGTTGCCGATTTGGTCTCGCTTTCAGGCCAGACCGGGTTCTCCCGCTTCCCGGTCGTTGGCACCGACATCGACGATGTGGTGGGGGTAGCCCTGGTCAAGAACGTGTACCAGGTGCCCTATGAGAGATGGGCCGACGCCCCCGTGGCTGAAATCATGCGGGCACCGCTCATAGTGCCAGAGACCCGGGACCTGCGCTCTTTGCTGCTCGACATGAGATCCCAGCGCAGCCCCTTGGCCGTGGTCATGGACGAACACGGCGGCACCGCAGGCATCGTCACCCAGGAGGATTTGGTGGAGGAGATCGTGGGCGAGATCGCCGATGAGCACGACGACACCGAGCCCCCGGTGGTGACCCGCGATGCCGGGGAGCTGGTTGTGCAGGCGGGCATCCATCCCGACGAGTTAGAGGAGATGACTGGGCTGCGGGTGCCCGACGGCGACTACGAGACCCTGGCCGGTTTCATCTTGGACCATCTTCAGCGCATCCCCTCTGCCGGCGAGGTGTTCCGCTATCAAGGGTGGGAGTTCCAGGTCGAGTCGGTCGACCGGCATCGCGTCGACGCCGTTCGCTTGCGCCGGGTGACCACTGGCCATCCAGTCTTGACAGATCGGCCCGATCGATGACTGCGCTCTACCTCTCAGTGGCGGTAGTGCTGCTGGTGGCCAATGCCGGGTTTGTGGCGGTGGAATTCGCGCTCATCACCGCCCGGCGATCCCGCCTAGAGCCGCTGGCCGAGGCCGGCAACCGCCGGGCTCGGATGGCGTTGACGGCCATGAGCGACCTCAACCGGCAATTGGCCGGTGCCCAGCTCGGCATCACCATGGCGTCGCTGGGGCTGGGTTTCGTGGCCGAGCCGGCCGTAGCCCGCCTCATCGAGCGGGCAGTGGAGTCGTTCGTCCATCTGCCCTCCGGGGTTCTGCACACCATTTCGTTCGCGGTGTCGCTGGCCCTGGTGGTGTACCTGCACATGGTGCTGGGGGAGATGGTCCCCAAGAACGTGGCCTTGGCCGGGGCCGAGCGCACCGCCATGTGGCTGGCCCCGGTGAACCGCCTCTACGCCATCATCTTCGGCCCGCTCATCGGGCTGTTGAACCGCATCAGCCGGGGTATGGTCCGCCTGTGCGGCGTGGAGCCTGTCGACGAGCTGCCCACGGCCCGCACTCCCCAAGAGTTCGCCGCCGTAGTGGAGCACTCGGCTGCTGAGGGGTTCTTGGACGAATTCGACCGGTCGCTGCTGTCCAGCGCGCTCGAGCTGGCTGGCCGCCCGGTGCATACCGTGATGGTGCCCCGCGAGCGGATTGTGGCCGTTGAGAGGGAGGCCACGACAAGCGAGGTGCTCGACGTGATGAATACCAGCGGCCACTCCCGAGTTTTGGTCCAAAACGGCTCGCCCGATCAAGTGGTCGGGTTTGTCCACGCCAAGGATCTCCTCAATACCACCAGTGCTCGGGCGTCGCAGCCCCTGGGCGACGAGCTGATCCGGGTTGTGCCCGCCATCGAAGAGGAAACCTCCCTGGAGGGCGCGCTGGCGCTGATGCAGGGCAGTCGGCGCCATCTGGCCGTGATCCGACAGGGCGGTCGCCGCACCATGGGCCTAGTCACCCTCGAAGATGTGCTGGAAGTGCTGGTGGGAGATCTCTTCGACGAGACCGACCGCCCCGACGGGCCATAATGGGCGGCATGAAATTCTGGTGTGTTACCGCGTTCATGAAGAGCACCGAGCTGGTGCCCATTGCCCGGATGGTGGATGAAGCCGGGTACCACGGGATGGTGCTCTCCGATCACATCTTCTATCCCCAAGACCTCGAAAGCCCCTACCCCTATTCGCCATATGAGGACGGCCGGCCCATCTGGGATCCGGAGACTTCGTGGCCCGACACCTGGGTGACTATCGGGGCCATGGTCGGCGCCACCGAGCAACTCCACTTCTCCAACAACATCTATATCGCCCCCAACCGCCCAATCCTGGCTGTGGCCAAGCAGGTGTCCACCGCCGCGGTGATCTCCGAGAACCGGGTGGCGCTGGGCATGGCCGCAGGCTGGATGCGCGAGGAGTTCGAGCAGATGGGCCAAGATTTCGACAACCGCGGCCCCCGCACCAACGAGATGATCGAGGCCCTTCGGGAGCTGTGGAAGCCGGGCTGGGTGGAGTTCCACGGCGAGTTCTACGACATACCCCCGATGATGATGGGCCCAGCCCCCGACCAGCCCATCCCCATCTATACCGGAGGGCACTCGGGACCGGCGCTGCGTAGAGCGGCCCGCCATGCCGACGGCTGGGTGGGCAATGCCTACGACTGGGACACGCTGGCCGGCATCGTCGCCCGACTGCGGACGCTTTTGGCCGAAGAGGGTCGGGCCGACGACCACTTCGAGATCATCTCCGGCTTCTACGAGCCTCCGTCGCTGGATCTCTACCGCCGGGCCAAGGAGGAGCTGGGCATCACCGGGCTGTACGCCCTGCCCTGGGCAGAGCTCGAGGACGTCAGCACCGACAACCGGCAAGGTCTTTTGGAAAACGCAACGGCCTACCGTGACGCCATCAACCGTTTCGCCGACGACTTCGTCCACCCCCTTGCCGGGAGTTAGCAGGGCGGCGCCGTCAGGCGCCCATGGCGTGATAGCCGCCGTCCACGTGGACCATCTCGCCGGTGGTCATGGGGAACCAGTCAGATAGCAGCGCGACCGCGGCCTTGGCCACCGACGAGCTGTCCTTGACGTCCCAGCCCAGCGGCGCCCGCCCGGCCCAGGAGTCCTCGAACACCTCGAAGCCGGGTATGGAGCGGGCGGCCATAGTGCGCACGGGACCGGCGGCCACCAGGTTCACCCGGATGCCCTGGTCGCCGAGCGAGCGGGCCAGGTAGCGGGCGGTGGACTCGAAGGCCGCTTTGGCCACTCCCATCCAGTTGTAGAACGGCCAGGCCACGGTGGCATCGAAGTCCAGCCCCACGATCGAGCCGCCGTCGTCCATGAGCGGCACCACCACCTCGGCCAGGGTCTTCAGCGAGTAGGCCGAGATCTCCAGGGCCACTTTCACGTCGTCCCACTCGGCGGCCATGAAGTCGTCGCCCAGGCACACCTCCGGGGCGAAGCCGATGGCGTGTACGGCCCCGTCCACTGATCCCCACTGATCGGCCAGCGCTTCCCGCAGGGCGGCGGGATGGTCGGGATCGGTCACGTCGAAGGCCAGCACCGGCGGCGAGCCCGGCAGCTTGCGGGCGGTTCGCTCGGTGAGGCTGAGGCCCCGTCCCGCGCCGGTCAGCACCAGCTCTGCGCCCTCATCAGCGGCCAGCGAGGCGATTCCGTAGGCCAGCGAGGCGTCGGTTAGCACCCCGGTCACCAGAATCCGTTTCCCGTCGAGGAGTCCCATGATCGTTGGAGGCTACTCGCCCTCGGCTGGCTGGCATTGTCCTATGTGGGATCGGGAGTGCACCTCCTATACCGTAAGGCCGATGCGGATTGGTGTTCTCGGAGGCACAGGACCGGCGGGCAGAGCCCTGGCTGTTCGGTTGGCATCGGTGGGATTCGACACCGTGATGGGGTCGCGCTCCGCTGAGCGGGCCGCCGAGATCTGCGACCGCTTGAAGGCCGAGTGGTCCGACCATCAGCTCCCCCTGTCCGGTGCGGCCAACCCCGGTGCCGCAGCCTGCGACGTGGTGGTGGTGGCCACCCCGTGGGACGCCGCCGCATCTACCGCGGCCACAGTGGCCGATGAGCTGGCACACAAGGTGGTCATCAGCATGGCCAACGCTCTGGCCAAGATGGGCCGGGAGTTCCAGCCGCTGGTGCCGTCTAGGGGCTCGATCGCCGCCGCGGTGCAGGCCGCGGTGCCCCAGGCCCTAGTTTCCGGAGCGCTGCACCATTTGCCGGCCCATGATCTGGGCGATCTCAATCGGCCGGTGGACTGCGACGTGCTGGTGTGCTCCGACCACCCCGAGGCCACCACCACGACCATGGAGATCATGAACAAGCTCCCCGGCGTCCGAGCCCTCGACGCCGGTGCGCTGTCGTACGCCAGCCCGGTGGAGGCTTTCACCGCGGTGCTGCTGCAACTCAACGTCCGCTACAAGACCCGAGCGGCGGTCCGCTTCACCGGCTTGGGCCCCGAAGACAGCTGAGCCCCCGGCGGCCATGCCCTCCCCGCCTTTTGCCCCATCCCCAGCAGGGCCGATGCGCCTTTACGACACCGCCCGCCAAGCGGTGGTCCCGTTCGAGCCGGGACCGGTGGCAACCATGTACACCTGCGGCATCACCCCATACGACGCCACCCACCTGGGCCATGCCGCCACTTATGTGGCCTACGACGTGCTCCAGCGGCGGCTGCGCGACCGGGGCCACGAAACCCGCTGCGTGCGCAACATCACCGATGTGGACGACGACATCCTCCGCAAAGCCCGGCAGATAGGCGTCCACTATCTGGACTTGGCCGCAGCCGAGACTGCCCGGTTCGACTCCGACATGGAAGCCCTCGACATGCTGGCGTGCTGGTCGGAGCCCCGGGCCACCTCGGCCATCGCCGATATCCGCAAGATGATCGGCCTAGTGCTAGACCAGGGCCACGCCTACCAGTCGGGAGGGTCGGTGTACTTCGACATCTCCACCTTCGACCGCTTCGGCCAAATCAGCCACTTGGACCGGGATGCCATGTTGGCCCTGGCCGCCGAACACGGGGGCAACCCCGACGACCCCAACAAGCGCGACCCCCTCGATTTCGTGTTATGGCAGAAGTCGGCCCCCGACGAGCCCGCCTGGGACTCCAAGTGGGGCCCGGGCCGCCCCGGCTGGCACATCGAGTGCTCGGCTCTGGCCATGCGAGAGCTGGGTGAAACCGTGGACTTGCACGGGGGCGGGTCCGATCTGGTCTACCCCCACCACGAGTGCGAAACGGCCCAGTCGGAAGTGGTCACCGGCCAGCAGTTCGTGCGCCACTGGATGCACCAGGCCATGGTGAGGATGGACGGCGAGAAGATGTCCAAATCGCTGGGCAACCTGGTGTTCGTCTCCGACCTTCTAAAGGAGTACGACCCCCGGGCTGTCCGCCTGGCCATAGTGGCCCATCACTACCGCGATTCCTGGGAGTGGAACGATTCGCTCATGCCCACTGCCGCCGGGCGCCTCGAAGCCTGGCAAGCCGCGCCCGAAGGCAGCCCAGACGCAGCCAACGCGGTCCTCGATCGGGTACGGGGTTGCCTCGACGACGATCTCGACACCCCCTCAGCAGTAGCAGCCATCGACGAAGCCGCATCAGCCGGCGCAATCACCCCCGCAGCCGCCTTGCTGGGCGTCCGGCTGTAAGCCATACCGAACCATGCCCCCCGTTTGTGTGCTCCCTATTCCCCCCAAGCATCCCTCAGCTTGGACCATGACTCGGTTAGAGGCTCGGGGAGCACTCTGGTATCGGCTGCGGTGGTCATGAAGTTGGTGTCGCCCCGCCAGCGGGGCAGACAGTGGACGTGGAGGTGGCCGGGTATGCCGGCGCCGGCGGCCGCTCCCAGATTGATGCCCACGTTCACGCCGTCGGGGCTGTAGGCCCGGCGGATGGCGGCCACCGCGGCCCGAGTTGCGGCCCACAGCTCATCGCTCTCAGCATCGCTGAGGTCGGCCAGATCGGCCACTGGCCGGTTGGGCACAACCATGAGGTGGCCGCTGCCGTACGGGTAGGCGTTGAGCACCGCGAAGCAGGTATCGCCCCGCCACAAGATGCCGGTCTCCTCATCGGGTTCAGGAGCGGCCATGATCTGCTCGAACAGGGTGGCCTCTGCCGGCTCCGCGCCTGTGGCGGCTATACCCGCCACATAGCGGCTGCGCCACGGGGCCCACAAGCGCTCAAGCATCAGCGATGGTCCGCCACTTCTTCGCTCAGTCGATTGGCGAAGTCGCTCAGTAGCACGCCCCGCTCGTCGCCGTCGCTTCCCCGGGCGTTGACCCCTACCGTGCCGTGGGCCACGTCATCGTCGCCCACAACCAGCACATAGGGCACCTTTTGGAGCTTGGCCGCTCGTATGCGCCGGCCCAGCGGGTCTTGCGCGTCGGCCACCTCCACTCGGAACCCGGCTTCGCTCAGGCGGGATTGCACCTCGGCGGCGTATTCGGCGTGGGAGGCGGCCACCGGCAAGATGGCGGCTTGGACCGGGGCCAGCCAGGCGGGGAAGGCGCCGCTGCAATGTTCGATGAGCACCCCGAAAAAGCGCTCGATCGCCCCCATGAGCGCGCGGTGGATCATCACCGGGCGGTGGCGGTGGCCGTCGGGGCCCACATACTCGAGGCCGAACCGCTCGGGTAGCTGGAAGTCCACCTGGAGGGTGGAGAGCTGCCAGCTCCGCCCGATGGCGTCGCGCACATCGATGTCGATCTTGGGCCCGTAGAAGGCGCCGCCGCCCTCATCCAGATCGTACTCCAGCCCGGAGGCCTCCAGCGCTTCGCGGAGAGCGTCGGTGGCCAGATCCCACTCGGCGTCCTCGCCGATCGACTTCTCCAGCGGTCGGGTGGCCAGGCGGGCCTCGAACTCCTCGAATCCGAACGCCCGCAGCACCGACAGCACGAACGCCACCAACGAGGCGATCTCGGCGGGGGCCTGCTCCCGGGTGGCGAAGATGTGGCTGTCGTCCTGAGTGAATCCTCGGATGCGCATCAGGCCATGGACCGCCCCCGACAGCTCATAGCGGTACACCGTGCCCAGCTCGAACAGTCGAATGGGCAAGTCGCGGTAGGAGCGCTGGCTGCTCTTGTAGATGAGCAGGTGGAAGGGGCAGTTCATCGGCTTGAGGTGGTAGGAGGCGCCGTCCAACTCCATGGGCGGGTACATGGATTCCCGGTAGAAGTCCAGGTGCCCGCTGGTCTCCCACAGCTCGGAGCGGGCGATGTGGGGGGTGACCACCGACTGATAGCCCCCCTCGTCGTGGCGGCTGCGGCTGTAGTCCTCGATGACGCGGCGCACCGCAGTCCCCTTGGGGTGCCACACCGCGAGGCCCGGGCCCAGCTCGGTGGGCCATGACAGCAGGTCTAGCTCGCGGGCCAGGCGACGGTGGTCGCGCTTTTCGGCTTCGGCCAGCCGGTGCAGGTGGGCGGCCAGGTCTTTGCGGGTTGCCCAGGCCGTGCCGTAGATGCGCTGCAAGGAGGGGCGACCGGCGTCGCGGCGCCAGTAGGCCCCGGCCACGCTCATCAGCTTGAAGTACCCCAGCCGGCCGGTGGACGGGACGTGGGGGCCGCGGCACAGGTCGATGAAGGAGTCGGAGTTGCGGTAGTAGCTGATCTGGCCGTCGCCGCCCACCTCGTCGGCCAGCTCATCAGCTGACTGCCCGGCATCATCGGATTCGGAAGCCAGGGCCACCGTTTCGATTATCTCCCGCTTGTAGGGGTGGTCGGCGAACAGCTCGAGCCCCTCGGCAGCCGACACCTCGTGGCGCTCAAAAGGCTGGTCGGCTTCGATGATCGCCCGCATCCGGGCCTCGATGGCATCGAGGTCGTCGTCGCTGATGGTGGCCTCATCAGGCAAGTCGAAGTCATAGTAGAACCCGTCTTGAATGGGAGGCCCGACCGCGTAGGTGGCCCCGGGGTACATCTCCAACACGGCTTGGGCCAGCACATGGGCGGTGGAGTGGCGCAGTGTTTCCAGGCCTGCGTCGCTGTCGGCGGTGATGATCGCCACCTGCTGGCCGTCGGCCAACGGCACGCTCAAGTCCACCTCCACATCGTCGACGGTGGCGATGAGAGCGGCCTTGGCCAGACCGGGGCCGATGTCAGCCGCAAGGTCGCCCGCGGTGGTCCCCGAGCCAATCGAGCGCGTGCTGCCGTCGGGGAGAGTGACGTTGATCTCAGCCATATCGGGACAACCCTAGAAGCTCACGCCCTCCAGGGGCCCACGCAATTTTAGTGAAGTTCAGTTTCAGTATATCTCAGTATATATTGAACTGGACCGCACCGGACCCGTTGTGCAGGTCCGGTGCGGCCCCAGAAGGCAGCAGTGCTTCCTTCGCAATGGGGCAACCCGTGGTCGGGCCGGCCGGCCTTAGCACCCCGCCGGGAGGGTTCAATTCCCTCTTGCTCCACCGGCAACATCGTATACAGCATCTACTGCGTTCACCACCCCTTATGTCCTATGCGGGACGGCCAGCCAGTAGCCTCGTACCGTGTCCGATGCGGAGATAACCGATGAGCTTCCCCAAGAGTTGAACGTCAGCGAGTACGTCGGCCCCTATCTGTTTCCCAACAACAGCCGGCGGCGGATTCCGGCCATCATCTACTTGTCGGCCGCGGTGGTTTGCACGGTGGTTTGGGCGGTGGGGGGCGACAGTCCGCTGGTCAACGGGGGGATTTTGGGCGCGGCTATCGGTTTGGCCGCCTTTGCCGTCTATGGCTTCGTGTGCGGCAAGGAGCTGAAGGTCGACGAGTCGGACGCGTTGGTGATCGCCATCGGCGCAGTGGGCTTTCCCGTGGGCCACGCATCGGCCCAAATGGGGTGGCGGGGCTGGTTCAGCCGCCCTACATGGCGCATCCTGCTCTACTCCAACGAGCCCCAGCCCGACCAGCGGGGGCTGGTGTTCGTAGACGGCATCACCGGCGAGGTGATCGACCAGCTCGTGCAGCCCAATCCCGAAGACTGGGGTGACCTCTCGTCTGGCCCAGAAGTAGAGTAGGGGCCACATGTTCGATGGGAATTGGCGCTCGGCGGTCAATCGAGGGCTCGATCCCATCGGTGCCGTACTGTGTCGGATGGGCATCAGTGCTGATGCGGTTACCGCCTTCGGCATTGCCATGGCCGCGGCGGCCGCGGTGGTCATCGGCCGCGGCCATCTGATCCTCGGCCTGGTCCTTTTGATCCTCACCGGGCTTCCCGACGCCCTTGACGGACCCATAGCCAAAGCTGCGGGCACCAGTTCGGATCGGGGCGCCTTCTTCGACTCGGTCAGCGACCGGGTGTGCGACGCACTGCTGTTCGGCGGGGTGGCCTGGTACCTGGGCGCCAACGAGCCCGGCCAGATATTCATGCTGCCGGTGGCACTGATGGCCACGGCTTCGGTGGTCTCCTATCAGCGGGCCAAGGCCGAGTCGCTGGGGCTCGATGCCAAGGGGGGCCTCATGGAGCGCGCCGAGCGGTTCGTGGTGCTGGGCGCCGGACTGGCCTTCAGCTTTGTGCTGATACCCGTGCTGTGGGCCATGCTGGGGCTCACCGCGGGCACCGCCTTGTACCGATTCACCAAGGTCTGGCGCCAGGCCGGGTCCCGTTCCTCGCTATGACTGACACCGCCGAGCAGACCGCTCCTTTACCGCCGTTGGCCAAAACCCGCCGCCTCTCGGCCGACGTGCTGTTGTATCGCAGCGGGGCCGCCCTGGCCCGCCGCCTGCCCCAGCCGGTGGGGGCAGCCCTGACCCGGGCCATCAGCCGCACCGCGTATCGGCTGTTGCCCGAGCGCCGCTTCATCACCGAGCGCCGCCTCCAAAGGGTGTGCGGCCCCGAGTTGCAGGGCACCGCCCTGGCCCAGGCCGTGCGGCTGTCGTTCGAGTCGTACGCCCGGTACTGGTTCGACGGTGCCCGCCTCGGCGACCTCGACGATGCCGAGGTGGATTCCGGTTTCACCCACCAGGGGTTTCACCATATCCAAGAGGCCATCGACACCGGTATCGCGCCGATCTTGGCCCTTCCCCACCTCGGGGGCTGGGAGTGGGCCGGCACCTGGATGGCCCGCATCCCCGGCTACCCGGTTATCTCGGTGGTCGAGCCGCTCAAGCCGGCTCGTCTGTTCGACTGGATGGTGGAGGAGCGGCGCCGCATGGGCATCGACATCGTGCCGCTGGGCCCCGAGGCGGTCTCGGTGCTCATCAGGAGTCTGCGGGCCGGGCAGGTGGTGTGCCTGCTTGCCGACCGGCAGGTGGGCCGCGGGGGGGTGGAGGTGGAGTTCTTCGGAGAGCGCACGCTTTTGCCCGGTGGCCCAGCCACCCTCGCCCTGCGGACCGGCGCGGCGATTCTGCCCGCCGCGGTCTACCAAGATGGTCCCAACCATAGAGCCGTGGTGATGCCTCCGGTGCTCGCCGAGCGCCAGGGCCGCTTGCGGGACGATGTCACCCGGGTCACCCAGGATCTGGCCTTGGCCCTCGAAGAGCTGATCCGCGCCGCCCCCGAGCAGTGGCACCTCATGCAGTCCAACTGGGCCAGCGATGAAGAAGCTTTACGCCGATTCCGCCAACAACGGAAGGGCGTCGACCGGCAGCCTCACCAAGATGAGCCCTCTTCCCATCAAGGAGAGCTCAGGTGAGGGTCGGGCTGGTCTGCCCCTACAGCCTCACCATCCCCGGCGGAGTCCAAGGCCAGGTGATGGGGCTGGCCCGCTCGCTGCGCCGCATGGGAGTGGAGGCCCGGGTGCTGGCCCCCTGCGACGGCCCCCCGCTCGATGAGTCGGTCACCCCGCTGGGCAACAGCCTGCCCACCGCGGCCAACGGCTCCATCGCCCCGCTGGCCCCCGACCCCCCCGCCCAGCTCCGCACGATTCGGGTCTTGCGCGATGAGCGATTCGACGTCGTCCATCTCCACGAGCCCCTGGCCCCTGGCCCCACCAACACCGCCGCGGTAATGAAGTCGGCTCCGCTGCTCGGCACCTTCCACCGGGCCGGACACAGCACCGCCTACCAGTATCTGCGCCCGATCGTGCAGGCCGTGGCCAACCGCCTGGACTATCGCTGCGCGGTGTCTGAAGACGCCCGCCGGCTGGCCCAAGAGCAGCTGGGCGGCCAATACGAGCTGGTGTTCAACGGGGTGGAGCTCGACGCCCCCTCAGCCGAGTCTATTGCCGCGCCCTATCCCACCATCTTCTTCGTGGGCCGCCACGAGCCTCGCAAGGGCCTCGAAGTGCTCATCGACGCCCTCCAATACCTGCCCGATGAGGTGCGCTTGTGGGTGGGAGGCGACGGTCCCGAGACCGATGGCCTGAGGGATCGCACCGGCAACGACCCCAGGGTGGAATGGCTGGGCCGGATCTCCGACGCTGAGAAGCAGGCCCGCCTGCGGGGGGCCGACGTGTTCTGCGCACCGTCGCTTTTCGGCGAGTCGTTCGGAGTGGTGCTTCTCGAAGCGATGGCGGCCCGAACCCCGATCGTGGCCTCCGACCTCGACGCCTATGCCATCGTGGCCCGTCCCGGCCGCGATGCGCTGTTGTCGGCGCCCGGCGATGCCGCCGCGCTGGCCGCCGTCCTCAAGCGGGTGCTGTTCGATCACGACACCGCCGACAACCTGGTGGCGTCGGGGCTGGATCGAGCCCGTCAGTTCTCCATGGACACCCTGGCCGAGCGCTATGTCGAGATCTATACCGACCTGGCCGCCCGCCGCCGGGTCCGTTCCCCCCGGCGCCCGTTGCAAGAGACCCGACGTGATGAGGAGGTCGTGTGAAAACCGCCCAAAAACGATCCGCCGCCGTACTAGGGGCCTTCGGAGTGGTTGTCGGCGCAGTGGTGTTGGTGGTGCTCGCCTTGGTGGGCCTGCCCTGGCTCGTGGGTTTGGTGGCCGGCGTGGTTGTCGGCGTGGTTGCTGCCATCGGGCTGCACCTGATGGCATGGCGCCTGCTGTTGCGCCTCACCCGCACAACAAGGCCCAGCGGCGAGGTCGAGGAGGTGCTCGACAATGTGTTGGAGGGCCTGTGCCTCAGCCACGGCATCCGCGCCCCCGAGCTTCGGATCATCCACTCCGGCTCCGTCAACTCTTTGGCCGCGGCCCGCACTCCCGCCCACGCGGCCATCGTCATTACCACTGGCGCGGTGGAGCATCTCGAGCGTATCGAGTTGGAGGGGCTCTTGGCCCATCACCTGTGCCGAATCCGCCGGGGCGATGCCGCCTTCGAGACCCTGGCCGGAGTGCTGGTGGCCTGGCCGTTGGGCGCCACCGGCTGGTTGCGCCGCCGGGTGATGGATCGGGTGCTGCCCGAGGGTCGGGGCATCGCCGCCGACTTCGAGGCGGTGTCGCTCACCCGGTATCCCCCCGGCTTGCTGTCTGCGCTGATGACACTTTCTCGCCAAGCCCCTCAGGTACCATCGCCAACGGTGGCAGCGCTTCACATGTGGATCGATGAGCCCGACTGGGGCACAACCGATGCCGTCCGCAATCCCCGGCTGGAAACTCGCATCGCCGCGCTGAACGAGCTTTGAAGCCACAGGTGGCCGCGGCCCGACGCCCTGTTCGACGATGGGGAAGAGCTGCTGCACTCCTCGCCGTTGCCCTGGTGGCGGCAGCCTGCGGCGGTGCAGAAGACGGCAGTGGCGCAAATGGGGTCGCCGAAACCAGCACTGCGGTTTCTACACCAGCTTCCACGACCGGCCCTGAAGACGGCGGCGAACCCGAACCGGTGGACGGCCCTGAGGAGGCGCCGGCCAATGGGGAAAATGGTGCCGTAGATTCCGGCAGCCCCGGCCCCGGCCCCGACACTTCTGAGACCCAGGAGCCAGAAGGCGATGGAGAATCCGAGCCAGTTCCGGCCACGCCCGCACCACCGCCGGGGCCCACTGAGCCGCTCACCGGGGAGCTGCTGGATGATCCGTCGATCATGGGTCGGCCCGCTCTGGCCGTGAAGATCGGCACCAGCAGCGTGGGGCGCCCGCAGTCCGGCATCAACCAGGCCGACATACTCATCGAAGTAAGGGTGGAGACCATCACCCGTCTTATGGCCGTGTTCCACAGCCAAGGGGCCGAATCGCTCGGCCCGGTGCGGTCGGCTCGCAGCTCCGACCCCGACCTCCTGGCCAATTTCAGCCAGCCGGTGTTCGGCCATTCAGGGGCCAACCCTGGAGTGCTGCGGGAGATTTCCCAGGGCCAGGCCGCTGACAAGCTCTACGAGCTGCGCTGGGACAACTTGCCGTCGGGCTACTGGCGGGTGGGAGACCGGGTTGCGCCCTTCAACCTGTATACCGCCACCTCGGCCATCTGGGACAACGCCCCCAGCGAATTGACGGCCCCCGAGCCGCTCTTCGAGTACCGCAGAGAAGGCGAGCCCCTTCCATCTGACGCTGAGCCGGTTCCCGGTGTGGAGATCCGCTACCTTGGCGGCGTCATCGCCCACTTCGTCTGGGACGCCGAGGCCGGCGGCTGGGCCCGCTGGCAGGATGGCACCCCCCATGTGGACATGGCTCGCCATTCCAACGGCAGCCCCAACCCCGATGTCGACCCCGTCCAGGTGACCCCCGCCAGCGTGGTGGTTCTTCAAACCCGCTACACCGGCAGCGCGGCCTGTTCTTATTGCCCGGAAGCCATCACCGTCGATCCTGAAGGCGGGGTCGCCCTGGTGTTCACCGACGGCCACCTAATCCGGGGCCGCTGGACCCGCCCCTCGGCCGCCCAGCCGTGGCAGGTGACCGACAACAGCGGAGATCCAGTTCGGCTCACCCCCGGACAGACCTTCATTGCTCTGCCCGGGGGTGATGTCCTAGTGATGGTGCAGGACTTCGCCGAGAACCTGCTCAAGAACCGCTAACCACTAGAGCCAATTGACATCGCGATCTCATGGCAGGAGGCCATAGACTGCGCTCATGGCTGCTGAGTCGATGACGGGCCGCGAGACGGGGACACCTCTGGTCAAGCGGGGACTGGCCGAAATGCTCAAGGGCGGCGTCATCATGGACGTAGTCAACCCTGAACATGCCAAGGTGGCCGAGGACGCCGGGGCGGTGGCGGTCATGGCCTTGGAGCGGGTTCCCGCCGACATCCGCCGCGACGGCGGCGTGGCCCGCATGAGCGACCCCGAGATGATCACCGGCATCCAGGAGGCGGTGACCATCCCGGTCATGGCCAAGGCCCGGATCGGCCACTTCGTGGAGGCCCAGATTCTGGAAGCTCTGGATGTGGACTACATCGACGAGAGCGAGGTGCTGACCCCCGCGGATGAGTCCCACCACATCGACAAGTGGGCGTTCACCGTTCCGTTCGTTTGCGGGGCCACCAACCTGGGAGAGGCTCTGCGGCGCATCTCCGAGGGGGCGTGCATGATCCGCTCCAAGGGCGAGGCTGGCACCGGCAATATCGTGGAGGCCGTCCGCCATCTGCGCTCGATCATCGGCGACATCCGCAAGATCACCCAGGCTGATTCCGCCGAGCTCTTCGACTGGGCCAAGGAGTTGCAGGCTCCGCTGCCGCTGGTGCGGGAGGTGGCCGAGACCGGCTGGCTCCCGGTGCCCATGTTCTGCGCCGGGGGCATCTCCACGCCGGCCGACGCGGGGTTGGTCATGCAGCTCGGTGCCGAGGCGGTGTTCGTGGGCTCGGGGATTTTCAAGTCCGCCGACCCGGCGCCCCGGGCCAAGGCCATCGTGGAGGCGGCCACCAACTACCGCGACCCCCACATCCTGGCCAAGGTAAGCCGCGGCTTGGGCGAGCCCATGCCCGGTCTGGAGATCGACAGCCTCGAGACCCGGCTGGCCGACCGCGGCTGGTAGCAGGGCTGAGCGTGCAGCAGGTCGAGGCGTCGCCCCTAGACCCGGAGCCCCCGGGTGAAGGTCGGGGTTTTGGCCCTTCAGGGCGCATTCGGGCTGCATGAGCAGGTTCTCAACCGAATTGGGGTGACCGCGGTCCAGGTCCGCACCCCTGATGAGTTGGCCGGTGTCGACCGTCTAGTCATCCCCGGTGGGGAGTCCACCGCCATCTCCAAGCTGTTGGACGCCAACGGCTTGGCCGACCCGCTGGCCGACCGCCTGGCCGACGGCCTGCCGGTGCTCGGAACCTGTGCTGGGTTGATCCTTCTTGCCGCCGAGGTGGTGGACGGCTACCCCGGCCAGCGCTGTTTCGGGGCCGTGGATGCGTCGGTGCGGCGCAACGGATATGGCCGCCAGTCGGAGTCGTTTCACGCGCCGATCGAGGTTGAGGGTTGGGATTCGGCCTTTCCCGGGGTGTTTATCCGAGCCCCGGTGGTCGAGTCGGTGGGCCCGGACGTGGAGGTGTTGGCTTCGTTGGACGGAGTGCGGGTGCTGTGCCGCCAGGGCTCGATGGTGGTGTCGTCGTTCCATCCCGAACTCGTCGAGGACGATCGAATCCACCGCATGTTCGTGGAACAGGAATAGGGAGAGCAGATGTCAGGACACTCCAAGTGGGCCACCATCAAACACCGCAAGGGGGCGGCCGACAAGCGGCGGGGCAAGCTGTTCGCCAAGCTCATCCGCCAGGTAGAAGTGGCCGCCCGCGAGGGGGGCGGCGACATCGACGCCAACCCCACGCTGCGCACCATGTTCCAAAAGGCCAGGGACAACTCGGTGCCGCTGGACACCATTGAGCGGGCCATCAAGCGGGGGACCGGCGAGCTGGAGGGGGTGTCCTACGAATCGGTGTTCTATGAGGGCTATGCCCCCGGCGGCGTGGCCCTGTATGTGGAGACACTCACTGACAACCGCAACCGGACCAGCTCGGAGGTGCGGACGCTGTTCACCCGCAACGGGGGATCGCTGGCCGAGCCGGGCGCGGTGGCCTGGCAGTTCGAGCGCAAAGGGGTGGTGATTTTGGATCGCTCAGTGGACGAGGACGAGCTGATGATGGCCGCCCTCGACGCTGGCGGGGAGGACTTGGCCGACGAGGGCGACACCTGGCGTCTCACCTGCGACCCCTCTGGCCTATCGGCCATGCGCGGCGCCTTGGCTGAAGTGGAAATCGCCTTCATGTCGGCGTCTTCCACCATGCTGCCCACTTCGGTGGTGCGCGTCGACAACGCCGAAGCCGCCCGGTCGGCCCTCCGCCTAATCGACGCCCTCGACGATCACGACGACGTCCAAGACGTCTACGCCAACTTCGACATCCCCGACGAAATCCTCCAAGCCGCTGCTGCGGGTTGACATCTCTTTCTCACCAGGGAATATAGAAAACGGGTGGTTGACGTGTGCAAGACGTGTTGGTATGGTGCAAGTTGCAGTCGGAATCGGCTTCGCTGCCAAGCGTCAAAGGGTTCCCTTCTAAGTCTTGTAGAGAGAAGAGAGGGGATCGAATGACGTTGGTTGGTGAAATTGAGCGGACGGAGTTGGTGAACCAGTTGGTGGCTACCATTGGCGAGGGACCTGCGGAGACGCTGATGAAATGCGTGTTGCCCGAGGGCCGCGACCAGGTTGCCACCAAGGATGATCTGAGAGTCATGGGGGCCGAGTTGCGGGCCGAGATTGCTAAACAAACTCGTGTTTATGTGATGGCTCTGATCGCCAGTATGTTCACTATTTGGGCCACTCTGGCAGCACAGTTCTTCGTCTAGACAGATCAGTCGAAGAGGTTGGACTGATCTGCCGCGTTGGCTGGGGGGACTAGGCCCAGGTGTTGCCAGGCGGTTGGAGTGGCTACTCGGCCTCGGGGGGTTCGCATTAGCAGGCCCTGTTGGATGAGGAACGGCTCATAGACGTCCTCCACCGTTTCGGCGGGCTCGCTGACGCTGATGGCCAGGGTTGACAAGCCCACAGGTCCGCCGCCGAACCGCTCGCACAGGGCCGACAAGATGGCCCGGTCGATCTTGTCGAGGCCAGCGGGGTCCACGCCGAACACTTTCAGCCCGGCGGCCGCGGTGGCCTGATCGATGCGCCCGTCGGCCCTCACTTCGGCGTAGTCCCGCACCCGGCGCAGCAGCCGGTTGGCGATGCGGGGGGTGCCCCGAGCCCGGCAGGCGATCTCCGCGGCTCCGACCGTGTCGATCTGTATGTCGAGGATGGATGCGGCCCGAGCGATGATGGCCTCCAAATCGGCGGCGGTGTAGTAGTCGAGCCGCGACACCAGGCCGAACCGGTCGCGCAGCGGCCCGGTGATGAGGCCGGTGCGGGTGGTGGCGCCTACCAGGGTGAACTTGGCCAGATCGAGGCGCACCGACTGGGCCGCCGGGCCCT
Organism: Acidimicrobiales bacterium; assembly: GCA_965208505.1. GTDB lineage: Bacteria > Actinomycetota > Acidimicrobiia > Acidimicrobiales > Bin134 > Poriferisocius. Next base: position 2,245,212 of record OZ242339.1, on the reverse strand, counting down.
TGCCCAGCACGATGTCGACGTTGAAATCTTCCATGGCCGGGTACATGACCTCTTCGACAATGCGGGGCAGTCGGTGGATCTCGTCGATGAACAGCACATCTCCGTCCTCCAGCTTGGACAAGATGGCGGCCAGGTCGCCCGCCCGCTCCAGCGCCGGCCCCGAGGTGATGTGGAGCCCGGCGTCCATCTCCTTGGCCACTATGTGGGCCAGCGTGGTTTTGCCCAAGCCCGGAGGTCCGGCGAACAGCAGGTGGTCGGCTGGCTGGGACCGGGCTCGGGCCGCTCCCAAGATGATGTGGAGGTGCTCTTTCAGCTCGGGCTGGCCCACGAATTCGTCGAGGCGGGCGGGCCGCAGACCCGGCTCGGCCGCGGCGTCTTCGGGAAGCGGGGTCCCCGCCAGCAGCTCCTCCCTCTCGCTCATGGCCTGCTCACAACCCCGAGGCCAGATGCTGGAGAGCCGCTTTGAGCAGGGCGGAGGAGTCGTCACCGGGAGGCAAGGCGGCGATGGCGCCGCGGATTTCCTCGGCGCTGTAGCCCAGCTCGCCCAGTGCTTGGCGGACAACGCTGCGGGCATCGGCTGGCTGCTCGCCCGACGGCTGGCCCGATGCCACTGCGGTGGTCACGTCGCCGATGTCGAGGCGGGACTTGAGCTCCACCAAAAGCCGGGCCGCGGTCTTCTTGCCCACTCCGGGCACCAGGCACAACGCGTCGATGTCGTCGGTGGCCAGAATCCCGGCCAGCTCCGGGGGCCCGAATACCGACATGATGGCCATGCCCATCGCCGGCCCCACGCCGTGAGCCGAGATGAGCCCCTCGAAGACCCGGCGCTTGTCGGGGGTGTCGAACCCGTAGAGGGTCTGGGCGTCCTCTCGGATGTGGTGGTGGATGTGCAGCAGCACCTCCTGGCCCAGCTCTCCCAGAGCGGCCGATGTGTCGGGCGAGACGGCCACTCGGTAACCGACGCCGGCGGTTTCCACGATCACCTCGTCGGTGTCCCGCAGAGCCAGCGTGCCCCTCAGCAGCCCGATCACATCGCAGCCTGGATCCGGGACGCGGCAGGAGCATGGGCCAGATGGCAGAGGGCCACCGCAATGGCGTCGGCGGCGTCCACCGGCTTCAGCGGCTGGGGCAGCCGCAGCAGGGTCTGCACCATCTGCCCCATCTGATTCTTGTCGGCACCGCCCCAGCCGGTGACCGCTTTTTTGATCTGGGTGGGGGAGTACTCGAACACCTCGGCACCCGCCCCCACCCCGGTGGCCATGGCCACGCCGCTGGCCTGGCCCACCCCCATGGCGGTGCGGACGTTGACCTGGAAAAGCACCTGCTCGATGGCCACCGCATCCGGGCGGTAGGTGTCCATCAGCTCGGCCAGCTCGACTTGGAGCTCATAGAGGCGTCGGGGGATGGGGTCGTCTTTGACGGTACGAATGATGCCCGCGGCCACTGCCTCGGTGACGCGTCCCTTTTGGCGGACAACGCCATAGCCACAGCGCGACAAACCGGGGTCGATCCCCATCACCAGCATCAGCCCCAAACTACCGGGCGGGTATGACAGTTTTCGGGATACGGGTGCCAGTCGGATAGAAACAGAGCATGCGGACCGAGGAACTGGACTATGAGCTGCCCCAAGCCGCTATCGCCCAGCAGCCGGCCGAGCCCCGGGACAGCTCTCGGCTGCTAGTGGACCGAGGGCCGGCTGCTCCGCCCGAGCACCGCCTGACCAGGGATTTGCCCGACCTTCTCGGCCCTGGCGATGTGCTGGTGGTGAACGACAGCCGGGTTATGGCGGCCCGACTGCATCTACGCAAGGCTACTGGGGGCAAGGTTGAAGTTGTGCTGCTGGAACCGGGCGACGACGGCTGGTGGAGCGCGCTGGTGCGCCCGGGCCGCCGAGTGCCGCCGGGCACCGAGCTGTGGTTCGACGGATCGGGAGGGTCTGGTAGAGCTGGCGGATTTGACGACCGGCCGGTGATGGAGGTGGGGGAGCGGATCGGCGACGACAGTCGGCGCTGGGTGAAGCCCACAGTCGACCCCGGTGATCTCATGGATCGAGCCGGGGAGGTGCCACTACCGCCCTACGTCACAGAGGAGCTGGCCGACATCGAGCGCTATCAGACGGTGTATGCCGACCGGCCGGTGTCGGCCGCCGCGCCCACCGCAGGGTTGCACTTCACCGAAGCAGTGCTGGACCGCTGCCGTGAGGCCGGAGCGGAGGTGTGTGCGCTGGAGTTGGCCGTGGGCACGGCTACGTTCACCCCGGTGACGACGAAGAACCTCGAAGACCACGTCATGCACACCGAGACGTACCGAATCCCCGAGGCCACGCTGGCCGCCTGCGTCCGGGCGGAGCGGGTGGTGGCGGTGGGAACCACAGTGGTGCGGGCGCTGGAGTCGGCGGCGTCCACCGGATCGGCCTGTGCCCAGACCAACCTGTTCATCAAGCCGGGGCACCGGTTCGCGGTGGTGGATGCCCTGCTCACCAATTTCCATCTGCCCCGGTCCAGCCTTCTGGCCCTGTTGGCCGCGTTCGTCGGCCCCCGCTGGCGAGACCTCTATGCCACCGCCCTGGGCGAGGGCTACCGCTTCCTCTCTCTGGGCGATGCAATGTTCTGCACTAGAAATCCTGAACAATGACCCTCCAGTTCGATGTGCTGGCCCGAGACGGGCAGGCCCGCAAAGGGCGCATCACCACCCCAAGGGGCTCGTTCACCACGCCGTGTTTCATGCCGGTGGGCACCCGGGCCGCAGTCCGCACCCTCGACACCTCCGATCTCGAAGCGCTCAAACCTGCGGTGGTGCTGGCCAACACCTACCACCTGATGATGAGGCCCGGACCCGACGTGGTGCAGCGCATGGGCGGTGTCCACGGGTTCACCGGCTGGTCGGGCCATGTGCTCACCGACTCCGGCGGCTACCAGGTGTTCTCCCTCGACCCCAAAGTGGACGATGAGGGTGCGGTTTTCCAGTCCACCTACGACGGTTCCACCCACCTATTCACCCCCGAGGGAGTGGTTGACGTGCAGCTCCAGCTCGGCTCCGACATTCAGATGGCACTCGACGTGTGCCCCCCATCGGACGCCCCTAGCACCGTGCTGCGCCAGGCCGTGGACCGCACCGCGGCTTGGGCCGTTCGAGCCCGACGCCGCTTCCTCGAACTAGATGGGCACGCCGCAGGGGCCAACCAGTTCGGCATCGTCCAAGGCGGCATCGACCCCGCCCTGCGAGTGCAGAGCGCGGCCCAGACCATAGAGGTGGGTTTCGACGGCTACGCGGTGGGCGGGCTATCGGTGGGGGAGCCTCCAGAGCAGATGATGGCCGCGCTGTCGGCCACCACCCCGCTGTTGCCCGACGATCAGCCCCGCTACTTCATGGGATTGGGCGACCCGATCGGGCTGATGGAGTGCGTTGCGATGGGGGTAGACATGTTCGACTGTGTGCTGCCCACCCGTCTGGCCCGCCACGGCACCGCTTTGACCTCAGAGGGCCGCCTCAACATGGGCAACTCGTCGCTCGCCACCGACGACCGTCCCATCGATCCCCGCTTTCCGGCCAGCCCGGCCGCCCGCTACTCCCGGGCCTATCTCCGCCACCTGTTCAACGTGGACGAGCCCTCCGCCGCCCGCCTGCTCACCCTCCACAACGTGGCCTGGTTGCTGGCTCTCATGGACGCAGCCCGAGACGCCATCGAGGCCGGCACGTTCGACCAGCATCGCCGACGGGTGGCCGAGGCGTGGGCCCGACCCGCCGAGTCGTCTCCCGGCTAGGTCTTCCGATAGAGTTCTGAGCCTTGGAAATCCCCCTCCTTCTGCTCTTGATGTTCGTCGCCATGTACTTCTTCATGGTGCGCCCCCAGCAGCGCAAGGCGCGCGAACTGCGAGCGCTGCTCGACTCCCTGGATGTGGGCGACGAGGTAATCACCGCTTCGGGCCTTTACGGGATGATTACCGATTTCGACGGCGGAACCGTGTTCATTGAGATATCTGATGGTGTCGAGATCAAGATCAGCCGCGAGACCATTGCCAACAAGATCGTGTACTCCGACGTCGATGGCGACGACGCTGACGCCTAGTTCTCGTTTCCAGCGTCAATGAGCCGCCGTTCGCTGGTTTCCCTTGTCTTTATCCTGGCCTTAGCCGCTGGGTTGCTGGCGGCCTCGCTGGCCGTGGGCAACCGACCCCTTTTGGGCCTCGATTTGAAGGGCGGGGTCGAGGTGGTGTTGGTGCCGGTGGACGACCCCGAACGCCCGGTGGCCATCACCGAAGGCGACTTGGACACCGCGGTCAACATCATCCGCGACCGCATCGACGGACTCGGGGTGGCCGAACCCGATGTGACCCGCCAGGGAGGCCGGGTGGTGGTCCAGCTTCCCGGCATCAGCGATCAGCAGCGGGCCATCGACGTGGTGGGCCAGACCGCCGAGCTGCGTTTCCGACCGGTGTGCGCCGACCTGTTTGCCGAGCCGCTTAATTTCTCCGACCCAGAATCCAATGCCGAGGCGCCGCCGGCACCGGCGCTGCCCGATCCTGTGTTGGACGACCGGGGGATGGCCCCATGCCCCACCGGGATCGACTACAACGGCCTGGAGACCTCGACATCGGCCGAAGACCAACTCGACCGCTTCGTAGTCCTACCCCAGCGGGACGAGAACGGCGTGGTGGCCGGGCGGCTGCTGCTCGGCCCGTCGGCCCTGACCGGTGCGGGTCTCTCCGGGGCTGACAGCTCCTATAGAAACCAGTTTGTGGTGGACGCCACCTTCAAGGGTGGCGATGGCGGGGCCGACAAATTCGACGAGATCGCCATCGAGTGCTTCTCCGGTACCGCCTACTGCCCGCCCGGGGCGGAAGGGCGCGGCCGGCTGGCCATAGTGGTCGACGGCAACGTGCGGTCGGCGCCAGTGGTGAACGCGGCCAATTTTGACGGCCAAGTGGTCATATCCGGCCGGTTCTCCGAGCAGGAGGCCGACGATCTGGCCCTCGTGCTGCGCTATGGCGCCCTGCCCATCGAGTTCCAAGACCCCACCGATCCCCAAAGCGACAGCACCAGTCGGGCTGTTTCTGCCACCATCGGGGGCGACGCCCTGCGGGCGGGAGTAATCGCCGGGATCGTCGGGCTGGCGCTGGTGTTTCTGTACATGGTCGGCATGTACCGCCTGCTGGGGCTGGTCGCCATGTTGAGCCTGGGCGTATCGGCCACCTTGCTGTGGGTGATCGTGGCCTGGCTGGGCGAGACCCAGGACTTGGCCCTGACCCTGGCTGGGGTTACCGGCCTGATCGTGGCCATCGGCGTGTCGCTTGACTCCAACGTGGTCTACTTCGAGCACCTCAAAGAAGACGTGGCCACCGGCCGCATGCTGCGGTCGTCACTTGAGCAGTCCTTCTCGGCGGCGTTCCGGACCATTTTCAGGGCCAACTTCGCCTCGCTCATCGCCGCGGTCATCTTGTACTGGCTCTCAGCGGGATCGGTTCGGGGATTCGCCCTCATGCTGGGCTTGGCCTCGGTGCTCGACTTGGTGGCCACCTACTACTTCCTGCGACCCTGCGCTCAGCTGATGTCGCGGTCGCCGAGCCTTATGGCCCATCCCCACCGACTCGGATTGCCTACTAGGGAAGAGGCCGTTCCCTTGGGAGCGGAGGCATCATGAGCCGGCTCCAGCGCCTGTGGCGCAACCAGACCAAGGTGAACTTTCCCGATCTCTGGAAAACCACCCTGAAGGTGTCGGCGGCCCTGATCCTCATCAGCGCCATTGCTCTTTTGGTGCGGGGCGTCAACCTGGGAATCGAGTTCGAGGGGGGCACGGTATGGGAGGCGTCCGCGCCCGACGTGTCCACCGCAGACGTGCGCGACGCCCTTAGGGATGTGGGCCAGGCCGACGCCAAGATCCAGTTCGTGGGCGGGGACGTGCTGCGGGTTCGGGCCGAGCTGGACGCCACCGACGCCACCAGCGTTGCCGAGGTGTCCTTGGCACTGGCCAGGCTCACCGGCCAAGGCCTAGACGACATCAGCTTCAACTCCATCAGCGCGTCGTGGGGCGACGAGATTACCGACAAGGCCATCCGGGCGCTGATCGTATTCCTCATCGTGGTGGCTATCTACATCACGCTAACGCTGGAGTGGAGAATGGCCGTGGCCGCCCTGCTGGCGGTAGCCCACGACATCGTCATCACTGTGGGCATCTATGCCCTGTTCCAGTTCGAGGTGACCCCGGCCACCGTCATCGCCTTCCTCACGATCATGGGCTACTCCCTGTACGACACCCTGGTGGTGTTCGACAAGAACCGCGACTACCAGCGGCGCTCCACGTTGGTTGGGCGGGCCACCTACACCCGGATCATGAACGCCGCGCTCAACACCGTCTTGCTGCGCTCGGTGAACACCACCATCACCTCGGTGTTGCCGGTGTTGTCGATGCTGCTGATCGGCACGCTGGTGCTGGGCGCGGTCACACTGGCCGAATTCGCGGTGGCCTTGCTCATCGGCCTTTTGGTGGGCACCTACTCATCGCTGTTCGTGGCCGCTCCGGCAGCTTCTTGGATGAAGGAGCGCCAACCTGAGTTCGTAGAGCTGCGGGAGCGCCTGGAGGCCCGGGCCCAGTCGCGGGGGACCTCGGTGCACGAGGTGGAAGAAGTGGCGGTGGGCCCGTCGCCGTCCCGACCGGCTGCCGCTCCCAGTAGTTCGACGCCCCGACCTGCGCGGTCCGGCACGGCCATGCCGCCCCGACCTGCGCGGTCCGGCACGGTCATTCCGCCCCGGCCCCGCAAGCGCAAGCGGCGCTAGTCCCAAACTGGAGGGCGGGTAGGGTTGGGGGCAGTGAATTCTGGATGGCCAGAGAGCCTCATTCGGGATATCCCTGATTTCCCCACGCCAGGGATCTTGTTCAAAGACATCACTCCGCTGCTCGACGACGCTGAGGCCTTCCGTTGGGCCGCCGATGAGATGGCCGACCGCTTCAGCGACACTCAAGCAGACCGAGTGGTGGGTGTGGAGGCGCGCGGATTCATCCTCGGCGCAGCGGTGGCCTACCGCCTGGGACTGGGATTCGTGCCCGTCCGCAAGCCGGGAAAGCTGCCCTACAACACTCGGGCGGTCGATTATCAACTGGAGTACGGCACGGCTTCGCTGGAGGCCCATACCGACGCTTTGTCCCCCGGACAGCGAGCGCTCATCGTCGATGACGTGTTGGCCACCGGGGGCACGGCGGCCGCCGCGGTCGAGCTCGTCAGTTCCGCAGGCGCAGCGGTGGCTGGCGTGGCTTTTCTAATCGAGTTGGGTTTTCTGAGTGGTCGGGAGAAAATAGAAGTCGACGCCGACTGTCCGGTGATTTCGCTGTTCTGCTTTGGGGGTGACGGGTGACGCTGACAGAACGGTCATCGCCCTGGGTGGATCAGCCCGGCCAGGACGCCGGTCCACTGCTTGCCGCTTATCTGGAGCGCTACCCCAACGGCACCGCAGACCGCATTGAGACGGCCTATCGCCTCGCTGAGAATGCCCACTCAGGACAGCTTCGCAAGTCTGGCGAGCCGTATGTCTCCCATCCTCTGGCCGTCGCCCACATCGTGGTGGAGTTGGGCTTGGACGATGTGTCGGTGATCGCGGCGCTGTTGCACGACGCAATCGAAGACACCGCCATGGACCTCTCCGAGGTCGAGCACCATTTCGGCGGTGAAGTGGCCTCAATCGTGGACAGCGTCACCCGGCTGGACCGGCTCAAGTTCAACACCCAGGAAGAGGAGCAGGCCGCCTCCATGCGCAAGATGCTGGTGGCCATTGCCAAGGATCTGAGGGTGCTGGTGGTGAAGCTGTCCGACCGGCTGCACAACATGCGGACGCTGGCCGCGCTGCCATTGGCGAAGCAGCACCGCGTAGCCAGCGAGACGATGGACATCTACGCCCCGTTGGCCAACCGTCTGGGCATGCAGGACATGAAACTCCAGCTCGAGGATCTGGCGTTTGCCGCCCTGCACCCCAAGCGGTACTCCGAGATCGATCGCATGGTGGCCACCCGGGCGCCAGAACGAGACCTGTATCTCACCCAGGTTCTGACCAGCGTTGACGCCCGATTGGCCGAACTGGGGATCCAGGCCCAGGTGACCGGCCGCCCCAAGCACCTTTGGAGCATCTACGAGAAGATGATGACCAAAGACCGCAGCTTCGACGAGATCTTCGACTTGGTGGGCATACGGGTGATCGTAGACTCGGTGCGGGACTGCTACGCCGCACTGGGCTCCATCCACGCCACTTGGAAGCCGGTGCAGGGGCGATTCAAGGACTACATCGCCATGCCCAAGTTCAACCTCTACCAGTCGCTGCACACCACGGTGGTCGGGCCGGGGGGCAAGTCGCTGGAGGTTCAGCTCCGCACCAACGAGATGCACGCCCGGGCCGAGCAGGGGGTGGCCGCCCATTACAGCTACAAGGAGGGCGCGACGATCGACGATCTGGCTTGGCTGAGCCGCATTATCGATTGGCAGCAGGAGACCTCCGACGCGGCCGAGTTCTTGAGCAACCTCAAAACCGACCTCGATCACGACGAGGTGCAGGTGTTCACCCCGAAGGGCGAAGTGGTCTCGTTGCCCATGGGGGCGATCCCCATCGATTTCGCCTATTCGATCCACACCGAGGTGGGCCATGCCTGCATCGGGGCTCGAGTCAACGGCCAGCTCGTCCCCCTCGACCGAGAGCTGCGACCCGGCGACATGGTGGAGATCTTCACCTCTAAGGTGGCCGACAAGGGGCCGTCTCGGGACTGGCTCGGGTTGGTGGCGTCGCACCGGGCGCGCAACAAGATCCGCCAATGGTTCGCCCAGGCCCGGCGGGAGGACGCCATCAAGGCCGGCCGCGACACGGTGGCGGCCGCCTTGCGCCGAGAGCGGTTGCCGGTGGCCAAGATTTTGTCGGGCGATGAGCTGGTGCAGGCGGCCACCGACATGAACTACCGCGACCTCGACACCCTGTTTGCCGCGGTGGGAGAGCGCCACGTGTCGGCCAAAGCGGTGGCCGAGCGGGTGGCCGGCATGAGGGTAGAGCCGTCAGCAGAAGGCGATGGGGAAGACGAGTTGGCCGCGGTCCCTTCTACCTCGGTGCTGCTCCGCCAAACCGACCAGCCGGTGGAGGTGGAGGGGCTCGATGATGTGCTGGTCAACTTGGCCCGCTGCTGCAAGCCGGTGCCGCCCGACGAGATCATCGGTTTTGTAACCCGGGGCCGGGGGGTGTCGGTGCACCGGGCAGAGTGCGCCAACGCGGTGTCGCTGTCGTTCGAGCAGGGGGATCGTCTCATCGATGTGGATTGGAGCGCCGAGCGCACCAGTACTTACTGCGTGACCATCGAGGTCAAGGCGTTCGACCGCACCCGCCTGTTGCGAGACGTGGCCAACGCCCTGTCCACCGGATCGGTGAACATCCTTGCCTGCGAAACCCGTACCGGTGCCGACCAGATATCGGTCATGCGGTTCGACTTCGAGCTGAGCGACGGATCCCACCTCGACGCCCTCCTCCGCACCATCCGAGGAATCGACTCCGTCTACAGCGCCTACCGAGTTCTCCCCGCCACCTCCGGCAATTGATGGCTCGTTGATGTAGTCACATCTACATTGTATGGTGACTATATGGAAGTCGGCGTGCGGGAATTGAAGGCCAAACTGTCGGAGTTCATCGGGCGGGCGGCCAAGGGAGAGCCGGTCATTGTCACTGATCGGGGGCGCCCGGTGGCCCAGCTCGGGCCATTGACGGGATATTCGGCAGTGGAGCGGGGAGTCGACGAGGGCTGGATCGAGCCCCCCAAACGTGTGGGGCTGGCCCCGGCTCAGCGCTTTCGGGCCGATCAGTCGGTTCTCGATCTCCTTGATGAGGACCGCGGGTGACCCTGTACGTGGACTCCAGCGCGCTGTTGAAGCGTTACGTGGCAGAGCACGACTCTGATGCCGCCGAGCAGTTGATGGTGGCTGATCCAGTGCTGGTGACCTCAAGGCTCACCGAGGTCGAGGTCAGGCGGAACCTCTCCCGCCTGCTCGACTCCTCCGATGCCTCCGCCGCCAAGAGACAGTTCCTCACCGATCTGGATTCGTTCGCGCTGGTGAGTCTGGATGCGGCCACCTGCAATGAGGCATCCAGGATTGCCGAGCAGACTTTGTGCCGATCGCTTGACGCACTCCACCTTGCTGCCGCCGTCCGCGCCGGACTCTCGACCACTTTGTTGACATTCGACAACCGCCAAGCCCAAGCCGCGAGATCTCTGGGCCTCGCGGTAGTCGGCACATGACCGATGCGCCGGCCGGGGGATGGGGAACCGTCGCAGTGCGCCGGTAGCATCGGGGGTCGTGGCTGAGATGTTCCAAGCGCCCAAGGGGACCCGCGACATCCTGCCGCCCGAGTCGGACCGCTGGCAGACGCTGGTCGCCGTGTTTGCCGAGGTTTTCGGACGGGCCGGGTATGGGCTGGTGCAAAATCCCATGTTTGAGGACATTGGGGTGTTCCAGCGCTTGGGCGAGGGCACCGAGGTGGTGCGCAAGGAGATGTACGACTTCTTCGACAAGGGCGATCGCCACATGGCCCTGCGCCCGGAGGGCACTGCGTCGGTGGTGCGGGCGTTCAACCAGCATCGGCCCACCGTGCCGTGGAAGGTGTGGTATCTCACGCCGTGCTTTCGCTACGAAGAGCCCCAGGCCGGGAGGTTCCGCCAGCATCACCAGGTGGGGGCGGAGGCCATCGGCTCGGCCGATCCCGACCTCGATGTGGAGGTTATCGCCCTCCAGCACGACTTCTATCGGGCGCTCGGATTGGGCCAATTGTCGCTGCGGCTCAATTCCATGGGCAGCCCCGGCGACCGGGTGGCCTACGCTGAGCGATTGGCCGCCTGGCTGGGCCAACGGGTGGGGGAGTTGGACGAGGCCGACCGGGCCAACGCCATCGAACATCCGCTGCGGGTGCTGGACTCCAAGCGGGAGCGCACCATGGCCGTGGCCGCCGATGCTCCCCTGATCACCGACCAGCTCTCCAACGAGGCCGCCGCCCACTTCCACCGGTTGCAGACCGGGCTGGACGCCTTGGGGGTTGACTATGAGATTGATCCTTGCCTGGTGCGGGGTCTGGACTACTACACCCACACCACCTGGGAGTTCATGGCCGGTGCTTTGACCTCGGCCCAGAATGCGGTCGGCGGTGGGGGGCGTTACGACGGGCTGGCCGAGTCGCTGGGCGGCAAGCCCGCCCCCGGTGTGGGTTTCGGCGCGGGCATAGAGCGCATCCTGCTGGCCGCCGACGCTGAGGACGCCCTCTCTGATGCCGCCGCGGCCGTTGACGTGTTCGTGGTGGACGTGACCGGCGGAGACGCCGGGCGCGATCTCACCTTCGAGTTGCGTCGCAACGGCATCGCCGCCGACCGGGCGTTCGATGCCCGATCGATGAAGGCTCAGATGAAGGTGGCTGATCGGTCGGGTGCACGGCTGGCCCTGTTGGTGGGCGAGGACGAATTGGCTGCGGAGACCGTCACCGTGCGCGACCTGCGCTTGGGCGGGGGTCAAATCGCTTTGGCAAGGGGCAATGTGGCGGACGAATTGGCCGCGCTGCTGGCCAAGGGGTGATCGGCTCTCTGCTCCCCGCTGTTTGGAGTCTCAGCAGGAGACTTGGCGGCGGGTCCGGCCTTGGGCTTCTTGAAGCTCTTGGTCGGATTCTGCCGACCTCACAATCGACAGCAGCGCCCCTCGCTCCTGGCGCACATCGAGCAGCTCGATGTAGAGGCGGTAGGGAGCGGCGGGACTGTCCGAAATGGTCTCGGAGGACTCTTGGTGGAGCACGAATCGGGAGTTTCCGTCAGCGAAGTGCTGCATGATGTCGGCCCGGTGGAGGGTGGCCTGGCCAGGGGTAGCCGCATTCCAAATTCGGATATAGCCCTGCTGTAAGAACCTTCCCGCGGACCATGTCGGGGTCCACAACGCGATGCTCCAGTAATTCTCGCCGCAGGGGAACTCGTAGATGATCGCGCCGCTGCTGTTTTCATCCCTGTAGGCGACATACCACAGATAGTCGCCTCCGTTGTTGTATTGGCCCTGTTGCCATTCCCCCCGGTCGGGGGTGCCTTCGCCCAACTCCGGCTTGCGCGTCGGAGGCGGCGCTGGTACTTGGTCGGGGTCGGCTTGAGCCGCGGCAAGCGCGGCCTCGAGCGCATGCTCGGTGATCGAATAGTTGATCCCCTCAGAGCCCTGGGCAGCGGGCTTGCTGACCACCATGCCGGCCACTCTCCCGCAGTTGTTCAGCATGGGGCCGCCGCTGTTGCCGGGGTTCGCCGAAGCATCGGTTTGGAGGATTCGGCCCAGTTCGGGGTCGTCAAAGACTCGCGACACCACTCCTCTAGACACCGCGGGCGTGGATGCCTGGAACAACGGGTAGCCAATGGAGAAGATCGGCGACCCTGGAGTTGCCCCCGACAGCCCGCCGAATTCCAGGGTCGCCTCCGGGCCCGTCGGGGTGGACAGCACGGCGATGTCGCTGGCGCGGTCGGCCGTGACCACCCGAGCCGAATAGCTCGCCCTCGAGTGGGTGAGCTCGACGGTCTGCGACCCTCGCACCACATGCTCGGCGGTCAGCCACCAGGAGCGGTCGGCGGCGGTCCCCAAGTGGAACGCGGTGCCGAGGGATTGCCCGGTCTGCACTTGCCATACCGACTCCACGGCGTTGGCGGCGTGATCGGCGAAGTCGCAAGACGACGGGTCGGTGGGTAGTGACGAGGGCCGCCCGTCGGTGCATCCGCCGGGCACCACGCTGGCGTCGATGCCGAACTGGCACCGGTAGGTGTTCAAGAGCGATTCTTGCGACAAGATGAGCCGGTCGCGCTGGGCGACCTCGGCCCATGTGGGAGTGCCCGAGAACGGCATCTGCGGCTCAGCGGAGGGGGCGGGCGCGCCGTTTGCGCATCCACCGAGCACCACGATGGTGTCGATGTTGAATCGGCAGCGGTAGGCGTTCAACAGCGCCTCTTGGGCCGAGATGAGCCCGTCGCGCTCGGCGATGTGTTGGAGGGTGGGCTGCTGTTCCTGAGCCGACGCGCCAACCGGCACCCATGCTGAGCACAGCGCCAGAGCTATTGCCGCGACAAAAGCTGCCAGTCGGATAGAAATAGGTGCAGTGACCATCATCAAACATTGTGGTCTATAGAGGCTGACAATTATAGCGACGGTATCCACGCAGGCCTGGCTGTGGACCCTCGTCGCCCACCAACCCCTCACCGGCCAGGCCAAACTCGGACTCACCTGACCGTCATGTATCTCCCCCACAGAGAATTACGCTGCTGAACAAACTTGCTCAGGAGTGTCACTAACACGGCTACGCTGACGGCATGGCCGCGTTTCGCCGGGCGCAGGTGGGAACCCTTATTCAGAGGTTGTCGGAGCAGCCCGAGACCATCATCGCGATCTTCGGTCCGCGCCAGACCGGCAAGACCACGGCGGTGCTCCAAGCGCTCTCGGCTATAGAGCAGGAATACCGCTACGAGGCGTTAGAGCCCTCTTACAACACACCAGAGACACTGCTTCAGGCCGAACGTGAGTTCCCTGGGGGGGATTCGAGCGTCTGGGCCCCCGCGGCATCCCGGCCCGATGCCCGCTACCTCGCCGATGTTTGGCAAAACTGCCGCCATCAGGCGATGCGCTCGCCGAGGGGTTTCGTGCTGGTTTTGGATGAGATTCAGCGGATTGATGGATGGTCGGAGGTGGTAAAGGGGCTCTGGGACGCCGACCGGATAAAGGGCTGTCCTCTGCATGTTGTGATCCTCGGTTCTGCGCCGCTGCTGATGCAGGAGGGTTTGCACGAGAGCCTGGCCGGGCGGTTCGAGCCGATCCATTTTCCGCACTGGTCGTTTGCCGAGATGTCGGAGGCGTTCGGCCTCGGCCTCGATGAGTACGTCTACTTCGGCGGCTACCCCGGCACCGCCGCCAGGATCGACGATCCCGACCGGTGGTGCGATTATGTGCGCAGTGCCCTCATCGGGCCTTCTGTCGAGCGCGATGTGCTGTCGATGGTCAGGGTGGATAAGCCCGAACTGCTCAAGCGGCTGTTCAACCTTTCGGCCCGCTACTCCGGCCAACAGGTCTCATACACAAAGTTGCAGGGCCATCTCCAGGAGGCAGGCAACACAACCACCCTGACGCGGTACCTGGAGCTCCTCGCCCGGGTGGGAATGATTGCCGGATTGCCCAAGCTGACCAATCGCCCGGCGTCCACCAAGGCTCCCACGCCGAAGTTGAATGTGCTCAACACCGCTCTCATGTCGGCGGTATGCGGGTACAGCTTCGATGAGGCCCGGGCTGATCGCTCGCACTGGGGCCGGCTGGCGGAGAGTTGTGTGGGCGCTCACCTGTTGAACGCCGCCTCGTCGAGGACCGAGGTCAAATACTGGCGCGACAAGGGGCACGAGGTCGATTTCGTGCTCCAGCGCGGGCCGCATCTCGTCGGAGTCGAGGTAAAGAGCGGACAAGGCCATGTCGAGGCTCGGGGCCTGGCAGAGTTCGAAAGCCGCTTCCGACCGCGCAGCATCGTCGTGGTTGGAGATTCCGGCGTGCCTCTCCACGAGTTCTTGATATTGCCCCCCGACCACTGGTTCGATCCGACATGAGCGTCTACATCGCCCGCACCTGTTCCGAAGTCGGCCCCAGTGTCGCTGCTGAAATCTCAGAACCACTCGGGCACTTCCGAAACAGGTCTGCCTATGTGCTGCTCGGCGATCCCGGCTCAGGAAAGACGACCGAGTTCAACCGGGAGCAAGCCGCGCTGGGCGATGCCGCCGTGTATGTGAGCGCCAGAGACTTCATTACGTTCTCGGTGGACTCCCACCCCGAGTGGAGCGGCAAGACCCTCTTCATCGACGGGCTCGACGAGGTGCGGGCCGGCGCCGCCGACCAGCGGTCTCCTTTGGACGAGATCCGCGGTCGGCTCGACCAGCTTGGGATGCCAAGTTTTCGCATTTCGTGCCGCGCGGCTGACTGGCTCGGGGCCAACGATCTCCGGAACTTGGAAGCCGTGTCTCCTGATTCGCAGGTCGCCGTTCTACGGCTCGATCCCCTGAGCGATGGCGATATTTCGGATCTACTGGGCGCGCGTCCTGGAGCCAGTGACGCGCAGGAGTTCATGGAACAGGCTGAGCGGCAAGGCCTCAGCGGTTTGCTGGGCAACCCGCAGACATTGATGCTGCTGGCTGATGTGGTGGCATACAGCGGCGAGTGGCCGAAAAGCCGCCGGGGGACTTTTGAGATGGCTTGCCGACAGATGGCCGCAGAGCAGAACGAAGAGCATCTCGTTGGCGCTGGAGTCACACCCGTAGACGCTGTTTTGGATGCTGCCGGGTATCTGTGCGTGCTGCACCTGTTTGCCGATGTTCAGGGATTTGCGTCTGCGCCGAACGGTGAGGATGGCACTTCGATGCCGATTCACTTGCTTGATGAGCTGCCTGTCCTGCCGCCGAGAGACGACTGGGAGCAAGCCTTGAGGACAAGGCTATTCACCGCTGCGGGCGAACACGGCCACTGCCCTGCCCACCGCCATCTGGGAGAATTCCTAGCCGGTCGCTACCTCGCAAAACTGATCGACAACGGGCTGCCGGCCTTAAGGGTGGTAGCCCTGCTGACTAGGCCGACTGATGATCGGGTGGTTACCACCCTGCGGGGCCTTTCCGCTTGGCTTGCGGCCCATTCCCCCAAGGCCCGGAGCCTGTTGATCGACGCCGACCCCGTGGGTGTGGGCCTTTACGGGGACATCGGCAACTTCTCCGCCGATGACAAGAAGTGCCTGCTGGAATCACTGGCCCGATTCACGGCCAGCGGGCCATTGCTCGGCCATGAGCGGCGCGACGGACGGGTCGATGACTTCCGAGACACCACCGCCTGGGCATTCCGGTCGCTCGTTTCTGAGGACACGGTGGCTGCCATAAGGGGCTTGCTGGTCGACCTCGATCCGGCAGAAGACAGACACCGGATCATCGAGTTCATATTGACCGTGCTCGCTGCTGCCGATCTCTCCAGGTTGCACCTGCTCGACGATCTCGAGCCAGATGTCGAGGCAATTGTGCGCGATCCGAAGCAGTCCCCCTTCATAAGGAAGCTGGCGCTGGATGTGTACCTCCGCGTGGTCGCCCACAGCGACCCCGAAGCTCGCTCTGCGCTCCGACTTCTCGACGATCTCCGCACGCTGGCGTTGTCCGACCCCGACGATGACCTGTCCGGAACCCTGCTGCGGCGCCTTTATCCAGGCCACCTTCCCCCGTCACAGATTTGGGGCTACGTCCTGCCTCGGAATCGCCGTGACTACGTGGGGCGTTTCATGCTGTTCTGGCATTCCCATTTTTTGACACAGTCCGACGACGACCACATTGCGGAACTGCTGGATTCCCTGTGCGGAAATGGGTCGGAGGTCATCTCGGCACTGGAGCAGGCTGGCTTCGAGGACCTGCCCCTCGAACTACTCGACCGGGGGCTGGAGGCGTGGGGAGATGAGCTTGAGCCTTCCCGCCTATTCGACTGGCTGAACGCACCGAGTCGCTCGCAAACCCCTAGACCGCCACGAGCATGGCCACCCGGCAACAGTGAGGTGGCACAGAGGATCAAAGATTGGCTGGAGGCTCGCCCCGAGACTCAGAAATCCGTTTTCTTGACCTGGATCAGGAGACACGAAACCAACGAGCGGCATGAGCTGTACCAGTACTGGCTCTGCAACGCCCTGCATCGGAGCAATCCTCCCGCCGATTTCGGCCTCTGGTGCATAGACATGTCACTTCACCTGGGCGACTCCGAGCCATTCGCGTCCGAAGAGCTGCTCAAACAGGCATTCCGCTCCCTGGATGACCCGGCCATCAGAGAGGGCATCACGCTTGAGGATCTGGAACGCCGAACGCGGGGCAACGACAGGCTGGCCGCGCTGTTTGAGAAGCTGCGCAATCCCCCACCTCCTAAAGAAGAGCACGTCGCGTGGGACCGTGAGCAGCGAGAACGCATGGCCGAATACGAGAAAGAGAAGCACCAGCGGCAGTCTGAGTGGGCCGAGGAGGTGCGTTCACGACAAGAAGACCTGGAGCAAAACCGGGCCGCTCCTAGCGCCTTGAACTTCTTGGCCCAAGTGTACTTTGGGCTCCTCATTGAAGTTGACCAGCACGCGCGCCCGCGGGACCGCATCAGCGAATTTCTCGGCGGTGATACCGAACTAGCCGATGCAGTTCTCGAAGCCCTGCGGGAGACGGCATTCAGAGACGACCTGCCCGAGGCCGACAAGACGATCTCGCTTCACGCCGAATCCCGCCACCACTTCTTGGCCTATCCCGTGCTGGCCAGCCTCGACTTGCTCAAAGCCGGACCGCTATCGCGCTTGGACGTGCTCAACGATGCCCAGAGGCGCAAGATCCTCGCCATCCGCTACTGCGTCCCCGACACCCTCAGACATGAAGCAACCGCCCCGTGCCACGACCGCTGGCTGCACCAGGATCCCGATCTGGTGTTCGACCTGCTCTACCGGTGCGCCGTCGCCGCGCTCAAGGCCGGGGAGGACAACCCGCCGGGCCTATATGACTTGGACCGAATTGAGGGCCAGAACGACCGAGTCAACGACACCAGGGTCCGGCTTCTGCGGGCGTTTCCCGTTCGCGCCCCCAGCACGCAGTTGTCTTTGCTCGATCGTTTGTTAGGCCCAGCCTTGCAATTTCCCGATCGGGCCGCGCTGACTTCTGTTGTCGAAAAGAAGCTGGAGGCCAAGAGCGCCACTGATGCCCAGAAAGTGCGGTGGCTGACCACCGGAGCTCTGCTCTCACCGTCTCAGTATCGGGACGCGCTCCGGGATTTCATCGGCGACAACGACGAGAGAACCAGGCACCTGGCCGAGTTCCTGCGCGGGGGTTCGGTCATGGGCCAGTGCTCGGAGCCAGCACTGCTGAGGGATGTCATCCAGATGCTGGGCCGGCTCTACGGGCCGCTTTTCGCGGACGGATGGGAGACCCTGGAAATGGCTGCCAGCGACCGAATCGCCCGCATGATCAGGCATCTTGGTTCTCTAACCAGCAGCGACGCCCATCAGACGCTGACGAGCCTGATAGAAAGCGCGCAGCTAGCTGCCTGGCACGACTTTCTTCAGCGCACTTTGGAGAGCCAGAGGATTCTCTTCGGAGATGCCTCTTATGCCCACCCCAGCATCGAGCAGGTCCAAAGCACTCTCAGCAACACCCTGCCCGCCAACGCGGCGGACTTTGCCGCGTTGGTCAAGGAAAAGCTGCACGAGGTATCTCGTCGCCTACGAGGCAACAGCAGCAATCTGTGGCGTCAGTTCTGGAACGAAGACCAATATGGCCGCCCCACCGATCCAAAGACCGAAGAATCCTGTCGGGATGCACTTCTAGCGCTGCTTCAAAAAGAGCTTCCCGCTGGTGTTGATGCCGTGCCGGAAGGTCATTACGCCGGCCGCACCCGCGCCGACATCCGCGTGAGCCACGGCGGGCACAACATACCCATCGAACTCAAGAAGGACACCCACCCCGACCTGTGGACGGCGCATCGCGACCAGCTCATCAGCCGCTACACCACCGATCCCGCCACCGGCGGTCACGGCATCTACATGCCGCTCTGGTTCGGCCGAGAAGATCACAAGCCCACCTCCCCGCCACATGGCCCCCGGCCCGCAACCGCCGAGGAGCTACAGCAACGCATCGGGCAAGACCTGACCCCCGACGAAGCCCGCAAGATATCCGTCGTCGTCCTCGACATCACCAAGCCCAACCGCTAGCAGGCACGCGGTAGAATTGGCGTTGGGATGCAGCAGGTGCCTGAGAGATTCTGGAAGTCGTTTTGGAACCATCCAGACCCGAGCCTTCTTCGGTTTCCCGACGACAATAAGTATGTGGCTAGCCGCATGCTCAACGGGCCTTGGCCGGACGCGGCGGTGTGGGCTTCGGTGCATCTTCCCACCGAGGCGCTCGAATACTGTTTGACGCTGCGTTCCACCAAGCCCGTCACCCGGGATCTGATCGTCAACGCCTTAGATGCCCGCGCCTGACGGCATCGGGACCGCGGCCATGCTCGAGGTGTGGGACACGGTCGGGGCTTTGGCCCCGCCATCTGGGGAGCTCATGGGGGGAACGGCCCTAGCAGTCCACCTCAACCATCGCCGGTCTGAGGATTTGGACGTCTTCGTCTATGAGCCATTTGATCCCTTGGCCCTGCTTGATCGCATGAAGGACTGGGGCAAGGTGGAAGCTGAGTACTGGGCAGAGGGAACCCTTAACTGCACTTTTGGCGGGGTGAAGCTCCAGTTTCTGCGGGCTGAAGGGCAGCAGCGGCTAGAAGCGGGCTCGGCAGTGGGAGAGATGATAGTGGGCTCGTTCCCGGATGTGGTCGCATCGAAGCTGAAGGTGATCGGCGATCGGGGAGAGCTTCGCGACTACTACGACCTAATGTGCATTGAAACCGCGGCGAACACACCTGCGATGACGATGCTCCAATGGTATTGCCAGCGCTACCAGGTGGAAGAGGATCACCAAAGCGTGTACCACATTGTCCGGGCATTGGGCTCTTTTGCCGACGTTGCTGATGATCCCTGGCTCTCCGAGAGCCTCGGACGACCAGACCTGTCAAATGAGATAGCCGAGTATTGGCAACAACGTCAACCGCAGATCACCCAAGCGATATTCGGGCAAATCGACCCCCCATAGGCCAGTGAACCCTGCTGGACGCAGGCAGGTGGGATGTCGGGAGGATGGGGAGCGATTGCAAGGCGGCGGTAGCATCGGGCACCGCGACCATCTTGCGCCAAGTGTTCGAAGGGATGAGACAACCACGATGAGACAGAACCGGCTTTTCAGTGTGGGGTTATGGGGGCGAACCACGCCATGAGAACTGACTATTGCGGCGAACTGCGCGCCGATGACGTCGGCCGGGAGGTGTCGGTGTGCGGTTGGGTGGACCGACGCCGGGAGCACGGGGAGCACTTGGCGTTCATCGATCTGCGGGATCGCACCGGCGTGGTCCAGTGCGTGGTGGACGAGCGCCACGATCTGCGCTCGGAGTATGTGGTGCGGGTCACCGGCACGGTGCGGCCCCGCCCCGAAGACACGGCCAACCCCAAGCTGGCCACCGGGGAGGTCGAAGTGGGCGACTGCCAGGTGGAGGTGCTGTCGGCCGCGGAGCCGCCGCCGTTTCCGCTGCACTCCCGCACCGAGGTGGACGAGAACGTGCGCTTGCGCTATCGCTACGTCGACCTGCGGGGGGAGCGGCTCCAGCGCAACCTGGAGTTGCGGGCCAAGGTGAACAGCGCCATCCGGCGTTCCATGGAGGCTCAGCGCTTCACCGAGATCGAGACTCCCATGTTGGTGGCCTCCACGCCTGAGGGGGCCCGCGATTTCGTGGTGCCGTCCCGGCTTCACCCCGGCCGGTTCTACGCCCTGCCCCAGTCGCCCCAGATCTTCAAGCAGCTCTGCATGGTGGGGGGCATCGACCGCTACTACCAGATCGCCCGCTGCCTCCGTGACGAAGACCTGCGGGCCGACCGGCAATTCGAATTCATGCAACTCGACGCGGAGGCCAGCTTCGCTGGCCAAGACGACGTGATGGCCTTCATCACCGAGGCGGTGGCCGCCGCGGTGGAGGCAGTTGCCGGCGCCCGTCCCGACGCCCCTATCTACATGACCTGGACCGAGGCGATGGAGCGGTATGGCTCCGACAAGCCCGATGTGCGCTTCGGAATGGAATTGGTCGAGCTGACCGGGCTGTTCGAGGGCACCGAGGCCAGGGTCTTCCAGGTGGAATGCATCAAGGGCATAAACCACAAAGGGGGCAGCGAGAGCCTGGGGCGCAACGCCATCGACGAGCTCACCCGCAAATGCCAGCAATGGGGGGCCAAGGGCCTGGCCTGGTTCCGGGTGGGTGACGACGGCGCCCTCGACGGCGCGTTGACCAAGTTCATGTCGGAGGAGGAGCAGGCTGCGCTGGGGCCGGCTATGGGCGCAGAGCCCGGCGACTTGCTGCTTTTGATCGCCGACCGCCGCCAGAAGGTGCGCGACATCTTGGGCCTGCTCCGACTGGAGCTGGGCCGACCGCCCATAACCGAGGGTGGGCTGAATTTCATTTGGGTCACCGAGTTCCCGCTGTTCGAGTCCATCGATAATGAGGGCCGGCCCATTGCCGCCCACCACCCCTTCACCATGCCCCATCCCGACGATGTGGGCTTGCTGGAGGGCTCGGGCGAGGAACTGCTGGCGGTGCGCTCGCAGGCCTACGACCTGGTGCTCAACGGCTGGGAGCTGGGCTCGGGCAGCGTGCGGATCCACCGGCCCGACATCCAGCGGGCGGTGTTCCGTGCGTTGGGCATCGAAGACTCCGACGCCGAGGAGCGGTTCGGCTTCTTGCTGGACGCCTTCCGATACGGCGCCCCTCCCCACGCAGGCTTCGCCTTCGGCATCGACCGGTTGGTGGCCATCTTGGCCGGAGAGGAGAACATCCGAGAGGTGATCGCCTTCCCCAAAACCCAGTCGGGCGCCGACCCGCTGTCCAACTCGCCCACCCCGATTTCTGACCGTCACTTGGACGAGCTGGGCCTGCGCGTTCTTCCACCCCCCGCTGACGGGTGAGCAGCAGCCGGGCCAGGTGGCGAAGAGCGACGATCATGGGCGCCGGCGGCTGAAGTGAGTACCGGGTGAGCGGTCCCGCGGACTCCCAATGAGCGACGACCTGTTTGCCGCCGCCGCTGCCGAGCGCCTAGCGCAGTCCGCGCCGCTGGCCGATCGGCTCCGCCCTCGCAGCCTTGATGAGCTGGTGGGCCAGGAGCACCTGCTGGGCCGGGGCAAGCCGCTCCGCAGCCTCATCGAATCCGACCGGCTGTCGTCGGCCATCTTGTGGGGACCGCCGGGCACCGGCAAGACCACCATCGCCCGGCTGGTGGCCCGCACCACGGCGAGGGCCTACGTCCAGCTCTCGGCGGTGACCGCCACGGTCAAAGACGTGCGGGAGGTGATCGCGTCGGCCCGCGACCGCTTGGGCCAGCACAATCAGGGCACGATCCTGTTCCTCGACGAGGTCCACCGGTTCAACCGTGCCCAGCAGGACGCCCTTTTGCCCGCGGTGGAGTCCGGGCTCATCACGCTGATCGGGGCCACCACCGAGAACCCGTACTTCGAGGTGAACCCGCCGCTGCGATCCCGCTCCACCCTGTTCCGCCTCGAGCCCCTTGAACCCGATGCGGTGGCGGAGTTGCTGCGCCGAGGGCTGCGAGCCGAGGGGGCCGAAGCCGACGACGACGCCCTGGCCCATTTGTCGACCCAGGCCGCGGGGGACGGCCGCCAGGCCCTGACCAGCTTGGAGGTGGCGGTGGCCCTGGCGTCGGCCCGCTCCGACGACCCGCCCCGAATCACCCTGGACGATGCCGAGAACGCCTTGGGGGCCAGCGCGGTCCGCTATGGCCGCGACGAGCACTACGACGTCATCAGCGCTTTCATCAAGAGCCTGCGGGGGTCGGACCCCGACGCCGGCCTGTATTGGCTGTCGCGAATGCTGGAGGCGGGAGAAGATCCCCGGTTCATCGCCCGTCGTATGGTGATACTGGCCTCCGAGGACATCGGCATGGCCGACTCTCAGGCCCTGGTGGTGGCCGATGCCGCTGCCCGGGCGGTGGAGTTCGTCGGGCTGCCCGAGGCGCAGCTCAACCTGGCCCATGCCGTGGTGTATCTGGCCACCGCCCCCAAGTCGAACACGGTCACCACTGCGCTGGGCCGGGCTCGAGCCGACGCAGGCGACGGCAGCGGCGAGGTGCCCACCCACCTTCGTGATGCCCACTATCAGGGGGCGTCCGGTCTAGGGCATGGCGCAGGCTACGTGTATCCTCATGATGATCCTCAGGGCTGGGTGAGCCAGCAATATCGCCCTGATCGCTTTGAGGAAGAACGCTATTACCAACCTTCGCAACACGGTGCCGAAAAGGAGATCCGCCAACAGATGAAGCGCCGTCGAGACGACAAACCCGAAAGCGAGACCCGCTGATGGCCAAGCGGCTCGTTTGGTTCGCCGCGGGAGCGGGCGCCGGAGCGGCCGGAGCGTCCTATGTGCGCCGCAAGCTGCGCCAGGCCACCCGGCGACCAGCCCCCAGACGAGCGGGCACCGACCCCGGTGCCCGGGCCCGAGCGGCCGTTTCCGAGGCCCGGGCTGCCCTGGCTGAGGGCACCGCCGCGGTTAGGCGCTATCGGGCCGAGATCGCCCGTCGGGCTCTCGACGACGATTCCCGAGGCCGGTGAGGGCGGCGCATTGACCCCCAAGCGAGCTCAGGACATCCGCAGCGCGTTCACGTCTTTCTTCGGCGAGCGGGACCATGCCGTTTTGCCGTCGGCCAGCCTCATCCCCCGCGATCCCACCGTGTTGTTCACCGTGGCCGGGATGGTGCCGTTCAAGCCCTACTTCCTGGGGGAGGAGACGTCGCCCCACTCTCGGGCGGTCACCGTCCAGAAATGCGTGCGGGCCGGGGGCAAGCACAACGACCTGGACGAGATCGGGCGCACCCGCCGCCATCTCACTTTCTTCGAAATGCTGGGCAATTTCAGCTTTGGGGACTATTTCAAGACCGAGGCCATCGGCTGGGCCTGGGAGTTCGTAACCGAGGGTCTGGGCTTCGATCCCGACCGGCTGTGGATCACCGTCCATCTAAGCGATGACGAAGCGGCCGAGATCTGGCGAGACGTAGCCGGGGTGTCTCCCGACCGCATCCAGCAGATGGACGAGGACAACTACTGGCGCATGGCCGACACCGGGCCGTGCGGACCGTGCTCGGAGATCTTCTTCGACAAGGGGCCGGAGTTCGGCCCCGACGGCGGTCCGGCCCACGGCGGTGACGAGCGGTTCTTGGAGTTCTGGAACCTGGTCTTCATGCAATTCGACCAGCGATCCGACGGCCAGGTCCCTTTGCCCAAGCCCAGCATCGACACCGGAGCCGGCCTAGAGCGGATACTAACCCTGATCCAAGGGGTGGAATCGGTGTTCGACATCGACGAGATGGCCGAGTTGGTGGGCGAGGCATCGGCGGTGGCCGGGGTGAAGCTGGGTGCAGCCGAGCACAGCGACGTCACCTTGCGGATACTGGCCGAGCACGCCCGCACCATGACCTTCCTCATCTCCGACGGGGTGTTCCCCTCCAACGAGGATCGGGGCTACGTGCTGCGCCGCATCATGCGACGGGCCATCCGCCGGGCCTATTTGGTGGGGGTTACCGAAGTGGTCACCCCCAAGCTGGTGGACAAAGTGGTCGACATCATGGGCGACGACTATCCCGACATCGCGGCCAACCACAGCTTTATTCGCGAGGTGGTCGCCCGGGAGGAAGAGGGATTCAGGGCCACCCTCGCCCAGGGATCACAGATCTTGGACGATGCCATCGACCGCCTGGGCGAAGACGAGGCCCTCCCCGGCGACCTGGCCTTTTTGCTGCACGACACCTACGGATTCCCGGTGGAGGTCACCGAGGAGACGGCCCGGGAACGGGGAGTGGCGGTTGATCGGGCCGGCTTCGACCAGCACATGGAGAGCCAGCGCTCCCGGGCTCGGGAGGACTTCGATGCCCGACACCGCACATCGGCCGACGTCTCGGCCTATTTCGCTCTTGCCTCCGAGCACGGCCTCACCGATTTCGTGGGCCGCGAATTTGAAACTGCTGAAGCCGTGGTGCTGGCCGTCACCGACGACGGGATCGTATTGGACCGGACGCCGTTCTATGCCGAAGCCGGTGGCCAAGTGGGCGACACCGGCACCATCACCTCGCCCACCGGCCGGGCCGAGGTAACCGACACCACCTACGTGGTTCCTGAACTGCACTTGCATCACACGGGCGCCATCGACGGTCAGATCACCGTCGGCCAGACAGTTATCGCAACAATCGACGACGACCGACGGGCCGCCATTCGGCGCAACCACACTGCCACCCACCTGCTGCACTGGGCGTTGAGGGAGACCCTCGGCGATCACGTCAAACAGCAGGGCTCGCTGGTGGCCGATGACCGACTGCGCTTCGACTTCACCCACTTTGAGGCGCTGACCGATGAGCAGATCACCGAGATCGAGCGCCTGGTCAACGCCGACATTCTGGACAACTCCTCGACCCGCCACTACGAGACTTCGATGGATGAGGCCACGGAGGCCGGGGCCATTGCCTTTTTCGGCGACAAATACGGCGACCGGGTAAGGGTGCTGGAGGCCGGGCCGCACTCCACCGAGCTGTGCGGGGGCACCCATGTGCGGGCCTTGGGGGACATCGGCCCGGTGAAGGTCGTTTCTGAGGGCTCCATCGGAGCCAACATCCGCCGCATTGAGGCGGTGTGTGGTACCCGTCCGGTGGAGATGCTCACCGAGCGCGAGGAGGTGCTGGCTCAGGCGGCCGAGCGATTGGGAGTTCCCGTTGATCAGCTGCTGGTGGGCGCCGACAAGCGCATGGCTGAGATCAAGAGCCTCCGAGTCGAGCTGGCCGAACTGCGCCGGGCGGCATCGTCCGACCAGTCGGGGGATTTGGCCCAACATGCGGTCGGAGGGGTTGTGGTGGCCGCCGTGGAGGGCGTGGACCGGGGCCAGCTTCGAGACCTGGCCATTGCCACCCGGGACCGCCCGGGGGTGGCCGCGGTGGTGCTCGGGGCTGCTCCCGACGGAGGCGGCGCGGCCCTGGTGGCGGCGGTGGCCTCCGACTGCGATCTCAACGCGGGCGAGCTGATCGCCGAAGCGGCCGCCACCATCGGCGGTGGCGGTGGGCGCGACGCCAAACTGTCAATAGCCGGAGGCCGGGATCCGTCGCGGCTAGAAGAAGCCCTTGAGCAAGTGCGGGCCGCCGCTGGCATCGCGGGATAGTCGTGGCCCGAGCGCTGGGACTCGACCTCGGCGAGCGCCGCATCGGCGTGGCGGTCTCCGACTCTGAGGGCCTAGTGGCCACGCCGTTGACCGTTCTCGAGCGATCCGGCAGCCGCAAGCGCGACCACAAAGCGATCGCGGAGTTGGTCGACGAGTACGAGGCCGGTGTGGTGGTGGTGGGTATGCCCCTGTCTTTGGACGGTGGCGCCGGTCCGGCCGCCCGCGGCGCCGAGCAAGAGGCCCAGCAGTTGGGGTCGGCGCTGGGAGTGCCGGTTTTGACCTATGACGAACGGCTGACCACGGTCATCGCCGAGCAGGCGCTGGCTGAGGCCGGCCTCAGCGGCAAGGCCCGCCGCCGACGGGTGGACATGGTGGCCGCATCGGTCATTCTCCAGGGTTGGCTTGATAGCACTAGCTCGGAGGCACAACCATGAGAAGTGGTGCCGTGCAGGGCTGGCTGGACTCCTCATGAGCACAGAAGAGGATTGGGACTGGTTGCCTCGGAGAACCTCGACTCTTACCCGGGTCGTCATCTTGCTGGGCCTGATGGGAGTGGTGGTGCTGATTGCCACGCTGTTGGTCAAGGGTTGGATCGATGATCGGCTCGACCCTCCTGGTGACGAGGGTCTAGAGCTGGTGGTCAACGTCCCCCAGGGGGCGTCAATCAACGACATCGCTCGAATCCTCGAAGACGAGGGGGTGGTGGCCAACTCCACGGTGTTCCGCTACTACCTTCGCTACAAGGACGCGGGCGATTTCCAAGCCGGGAACTACGTCTTGAGCGAGAACATGTCGGTATGGCGGGCCAAAGACGTGCTGTTGGCCGGACCTGCTCCCGGCCCGGCCGAAGATGCGTTCAGAGTGGTCTTGCCCGAGGGTCTCACCCTGGCTCAGATACAAGCTGAGCTACTGGCCCAGGTGCCCACCTTCGACGCCGAGGACTTGGCCCGAGCCATTGCCTTCCCGCCGGTGCGGTCCGATTTCCAGCCGGCGAACAGCACATTGGAGGGAATGCTGTTTCCCGACACCTACCTGCTCGATGGGTCCACCTCCGAGGACGAGGCCGCTCTCGTCGTCCGTCTGGTGCAGCAATTCGACTCGGTGGCCTCCGAGGCGGGATTGGAAGCCGCCCCCGACACTGTGCAGGTGAGCCCGTACGAAGCAGTCATAGTGGCCTCGCTCATAGAAAAAGAGGCCCTCATCGACGAGGATCGGGCCAAGATTGCCCGAGTGGTCTACAACCGGCTGGGCCTTGGCATGGAACTCCAAATCGACGCCGCGGTGCGCTACGCGGTGAACAAGCCCTCTGAACCGCTGAACCTGGCGGACCTGCAAGTAGACAACCCCTACAACGTGTACAACCGAACTGGACTGCCGCCCGGTCCCATTGCCGCCCCAGGACGGAAGTCGCTGGAGGCCGCCTTGAACCCCGCCGACGGCTTCTGGCTGTTCTACGTCCGCACCGATGACCCTGCGCCCGGCGCCCACACCTTCAGCAACACCTTTGAGGAGCACCAGGCCGCGGTGGCCATCTGCCGGGAAAGGGATCTGGGGTGCTGATCCCCATCGGGATGGACCCCGACACTGAGGTGGCCGCCGGGGTGATCGGCTTTCCTGTTCGCCACTCGCTTTCTCCGGTCATCTGCCAGGCCGCATTCGACGAATTGGGATTGGACTGGGTCTACGCCGCCTTTGAAGTGGCGCCGGGAGATGCCGGACGGGCGCTGCGCCACATGCGGAATCGGGGCATGGTCGGCTTGTCGGTGACCATGCCCCACAAAGCTGACGTGGCTGCCGCGGTGGACGAGCTGAGTCCAGCGGCCGCGGCCCTGGGCGTGGTGAACTGCGTAGCCCGCGCCGGGGAGCTGCTGATCGGCCACAATACCGACGGTGCTGGATTCTGCGACGCGCTGCTGGCCGATGGGGTGGAGTTGGCGGATATCGGTTGCGCGGTCCTGGGTGCAGGAGGGGCGGCCCGGGCGGTGGTGGCTGAGTTGGCTCGCCGAGAGGTCGGGGAGGTGGCGGTGATCGCCCGCCGGCCTGATCGTGCGGCATCGGCCGCGGCCCTGGCCGGATCGGTGGGCGCCACGGCTGGCCTGGCCGATGTCGGGAAGTACCGCTTGGTGGTGAACGCCACCCCGGTGGGGATGGCTGAAACCGAGGGCGCCGGGAACCTGCCCCTCGATCCCGACCTCCTCCATGCCGGCCAGCATGTGGCCGAGTTGGTATACAACCCGCTCCAGACCCCGCTGTTGGCCGAATGCCACCGCCGTAGTGTGCCCGCGTCCACCGGAGTGGGGATGCTGGTTCACCAGGCCGCCCACGCCGTGCGAATCTGGACGGGGGCCGAGCCTCCCATCGAGGCCATGACCGCCGCGGCCACCTCCGCGCTCAGGGGACGATGAGCACCGCGGCCATGGTCATTGCCGGTGTGGCCATCGGCACCGTCTCCGGCCGCTACCTTCTGCCGCTGTTGTGGGGCTTCAAAGTGCCCGACAGCCGCTCCCTGCGGGTGCTGGTCCCGTCGTTCACCGCCATCGCGCTGGGCACTGCCGGCGGTGTTATGGGCACGACCTGGGATGTGGTACCGGTATGGGCGCTGTTTGTGGCCTTGGCGGGGGTCACCACGGTAGACCTCTACCAATACCGCATACCCAACGCCATCGTCTTCCCGGCATTGGCGGTACTGCTGTCTCTGGTGACCCTCATTTCCCTGCTGCGGGATCGCCCGGGGACCATCGGGCAAGCCGCGGCCGCCGCTGGCCTCTACGGCGCCATCATGTTCGTGCTTTTCGTGCTTTCCGGGGGCAGCCTCGGATGGGGTGACGTGAAGCTGGCCCTGCCGGTGGGTCTGGTTCTCGGCTGGATGGGTGCCAGCTACGGACAATCGCTGCTGTCTGTATTGCTCGCCTTTGGGTTGGCCTCGCTTCTAGGGGCGGTCATGGGCATTTTCGTGTGGGGAATCCGGAAGTGGGGCATCGAACTCCTACCCGACCCCCTAGCCGACCCCGACAACCCCCGCCCCACCGTCTTCCCCTTCGCCCCCTCGATAGCCCTCGCTGCCGCCGCCATCACCCTCGCCATCCCCGCCACCGGTTGAAATGCTCCTACACGAGAATTGTGGCTGATGCCACCGTCACGAAACCTTAAGCCGTCTAACTGCCATCTGAGCGCCAACCTTCCCCCGGTAGGATCGCGGCGTGGACAGTCAGCCTCATGTGGCCCTCGTTGGGATGATGGGGTCGGGAAAATCGACGGTGGGGTTCTGGCTGGCGCAGTCTGGAGGACTGCGGTTTGTCGACCTTGACGCGGCTATTGAGGAGCGCCAAGGGCGATCCATACCTGAGATCTTCGAGACCGATGGAGAGGATTGCTTTCGTGACCTAGAGAAGGTTGAGCTGGCTGAGTGCCTGTCTTCTTCGCAGCCGCTGGTGATCTCCTGCGGTGGGGGAGCGGTGCTGAGGGCCGAGAACCGGGCCATGCTCCGGGACCAGGCGTGGGTGTGCTGGCTGCGGGCCAGCATCGAGACGTTGAGCCAGCGGGTCCGTGCAGGCGAGAACCGCCCGCTTTTGGGCGACGATCCAGTTGGTGAGCTGACCGCCATCAGCACTGCTCGGACTGGGCTCTACGCCGAGACGGCCCATGAGATCATCGACGTGGACGGCTTGGAGACCGAACAGGTCGCCGAGCAGATCAAGCGAGTCTGGCCCCGGCCAGTGTCGGCACGATGAGTGGTGAACCAGCCTTGGATCAGGCGATCCGGGTCCCTGTTGAGCTGGGAGATCGCTCCTACGAAGTCTGGGTCGGCCCCGGCGTCCGCCATCGTCTTCCCGAGGTCGTCCCCAGCGATGTGAGCCGGGTGGCGGTAGTGACCCAGGCGGCAGTGGCCGAGGCAGGCATCACCGTGGACCCTGGCGTTGAGCACCGGGTGTTCATCACCGACGACGACGAGCACATCAAGACGCTTGGCGCAGTCGAGGAGTTGTGCCGGGAATTCGCCCAGTGGGGGCTCACCCGCCGCGATGCAGTGGTGGCCGTGGGCGGGGGCGCGGTCACCGACCTGGGCGGGTTCACCGCCGCCGTCTACCACCGGGGCATCCGGGTGGTGTATGTGTCCACCACCCTGTTGGGCCAGATCGACGCCTCGGTCGGGGGCAAGACCGGCGTGAACCTGCCCGAGGGCAAGAACTTGGTGGGCGCGTTCTGGCAGCCCACCGCGGTGCTGTGCGATACCGAGGCGCTTGAGACCCTGCCCCCCGAAGAGATGCGATCGGGTCTGGGGGAAATGGCCAAGTACCACTTCATCGCCGACGCCGACCTGGAATCCCTGGGTATGACCGAGCGCATCGCCCGCTGCGTAGAGATCAAAGCCGAAGTGGTGGCCGCTGACGAGCGCGAGTCGGGTCGCAGGGCGATCCTCAACTACGGCCACACCTTGGCCCACGCCCTCGAGGCCGACGGCGGATACGACCTCCGCCACGGCGAGGCGGTGGCGGTCGGCCTCGTCTATGCCGCCGAACTGGCCCATCGCACCGGGCGCATCGACGCGGAGCGGGTGGCCGAGCACCGCCGGGTGGTCGGCGGCTACGACCTGCCCGTCTGCCTACCGGCCGGGGCCGATGCGGATGCCCTTGTCCGCCTGTTCAGCCGGGATAAAAAAGCGGTGGACGGAGTCACATTCATGCTGGACGGCCCCGACGGCATCCAGCCGGTGACTGGGCTGGATGCTGCCGTCCTGCGAGAGACACTGGAGACCATAAGATGAGCCAGCCAATCCTTCTCCTGTCAGGGCCCAACCTGAACCTGCTGGGCGACCGGGAGCCCGAGGTCTACGGCACCGACACCCTTGACGACCATGTGGCCACCGCTTCCGCCACCGCCGAACGCCACGGGCTCGCCATCGAGCACCACCAGTCCAACGACGAGGCTGTCTTGATCGACCACATCCACCAGGCCCGCCGCCGGTGTGCGGCCATCATCATCAACCCCGGGGCGTTCACCCACTATTCCTGGGCCATCCACGACGCGCTGGCTGCTTTCGAGGGTCCAGTGGTGGAGTTGCACCTGTCCAACCCCAACGCCAGGGAGCCGTGGCGCCACACTTCGGTGGTCAGCCCGGTGGCCACCGGCACCATCGTCGGCTTCGGTGGCCACGGCTACGAGCTGGCTGTCGAAGCGGTCGCACGGCTGGTGGGATGACTGAGCCTGAGACTTCCCAAAGCCTTGTCCCCATGAATGTGGCCGGGCGGACGAATCGGGTGCGGGCCGCGGGCGCAGACGCAGGCTGTGATGCCTTGGTGGTGGTCAACATGGTCAACGTCCGCTACCTAACCGGGTTCACCGGCTCGGCCGGTCTGGTCTGGCTTGGTCCTGACGAGCTGGTGCTGATCACCGACCGACGCTACGCCGAACAGGCCGAGTCTGAAACCAGCCGGGCCGAAGTGGATGTGCGAATCGAGATCACCAACGACGCCCCCGAGGAGATACTGGCCGCAGCAGCCACCGGGGTGAGCCGAATCGGCTTGGAGGCGGCCTCGGTGAGCTGGGCTGACCAGCGCAAGTACGCCGAGTGGCTCGGCGCCGCCGAGCTGGTGCCGACCACCGGTGTGGTGGAGCAATGCCGCCAGATCAAAGACGACGGCGAGATCGACCGCATGGCCACCGCCGCCGCCATCGCCGATGGCGCGCTGGCCGAGGTACGCCCGCTGCTGGCCGAGGGACCCACCGAGAAAGAGGTGGCCTTGGCGTTGGACACCGCCTTCCGCAGCCTGGGGGCCGACGGCAGCGCCTTCACCACCATCGTGGCCTCGGGCCCCAATGCTGCCCTGCCCCACATCAGACCCACCGATCGCCCAATCGGAACCGGCGAACTGGTAATCGTGGACATGGGGGCGGTGGTGGACGGTTATCGCTCCGACATGACCCGGACCATGGCAGTGGGGGAGCCCGATGCCGAGCCCAAGAAGGTGTTCGAGACGGTTCGAGACGCCCAGCAGCTCGGAGTGGAGCAAGTGGTGCCCGGCAATCCCATCTCGGCGGTGGACAAGGCCTGTCGGGAGCGGATCGCCGCCGTCGGCTGGGGCGATGCGTTCGTCCACGGCACCGGCCACGGCGTGGGCCTCGACATCCATGAGCAGCCTTGGGTGCGGGCTGCGGCCACCGAGCCGCTTGAGGTCGGCCAAGTGGTCACCGTGGAGCCCGGCGTGTATCTGCCCGGCATCTGCGGCGCCCGGGTGGAGGACACCGTGGTGGTGACCGAAGAAGGCGCTCGGCGGCTGACCTGCTCGCCCAAGACGCTCGCGGTGGCCTGAGAGGGGTTTGTGGGGTCATTGCTGTCCACTGTGGCCAGTTAGGGCGTTGTGGGCCAGACTTTGGCCATGGCCACGATCACCACCAACGATCTCAAGAACGGCATGGCGCTGAACCTGGACGACGGCCTGTTCAACGTGGTCGAGTTCCAGCACGTCAAGCCGGGCAAAGGCGGGGCGTTCGTGCGCACCACCCTGAAGAACGCCCGCACCGGCGCCGTTTTGGAGCGCACGTTCCGGGCGGGGGAGAAGGTGGAGCGAGCCAACATCGACCGCCGGGAAATGCAGTACTTGTACTCCGACGGCGACGGCTATGTGTTCATGGACAGCGAGACCTATGAGCAGCTCCACGTGGGTGCCGATGTGCTGGGCGACGCAGTCAACTACCTGGTGGAGAACAACTCGGTGATCCTCGGCATGTTCGGCACTGAGATCGTGGGCACCGACCTGCCCGCCGCGGTGGAGTTGGACATAACCCAGACCGAGCCCGGTGTACAGGGCGACCGGGTGTCGGGGGCCACCAAGCCGGCCACCTGCCAGACCGGTCTGGTGGTGCAGGTGCCGTTGTTTCTGAATCCGGGCGAGCGCATCAAGGTGGACACCCGTTCCGGCGAGTACATCAGCCGGGCCTGAGCTTCGGCGACCAATGAACACCCCAGATCGATTGGTCGCCGGATCACAGCGGCGGCAAGTACGAGAGCGAGCCCTGGGCCTGCTCTATGAGGCCGAAGCCAAGGGCATCGACATGGCCGAGCTGGTTGATTCCCTCGAGCTGCCCCTCGATCCCTACGCCCACACTTTGGTCACCGGGGTGGCCTATCACCAGGAGGAGATCGACGCCCGCTTGGAGGAGTTCTCGGCGAACTGGCCGGTGGTCCGGATGCCCGCGCTGGATCGGGCCATCCTGCGCATGGCCAGCTTCGAGCTCTCCCACAGCACCGACATCTCTGTGGCAGTCATCATCAACGAAGCAGTGGAACTGGCCCAGGAGTACTCGACGACAGCCTCCGCCGGCTTCATCAACGGCCTGTTGTCGCAGGTGGCGACCATTGTTCGCCCATCTCAGGGCGATTAGAAATACCATCCCCGATCTGAACACCGGCGGGTGTATAGTTCCCAGAACACCCGTGAAGTGGGTCCGGCGAGGCCCATACGGACATGGAGGAACCCGAGTTTGGCTGAACGCGAGCGACGGCGAACGCCCCCTTATGGGGGCGTTTTCATTGCCCGCACCCGGGTGATGGAAGCCGAGGACATCACGAGGGCCACATGGCGCATGGCCCACGAGATCATCGAGCGCAATCACGGCCTAGACGGTCTGGTGATAGTGGGCCTGCAAACCGGGGGAGTGTGGCTGGCGGAGGACATCGCCAACGCGCTTAATGAGATCGAGGGGTCACGTCCCCCTCTGGGGACTCTGGACGTGGCCTTTCACCGCGACGACATCGGGCTGCGGCCGCTGCTTCCTGAAGCGCCCACTCAGATCCCGTTCAACCTCGACAACCACGCGGTGGTGATCGTTGACGATGTGCTGTACACCGGCCGAACGATCCGGGCCGCACTGGATGCGCTCAACAGCTACGGGCGGGCTCGGACGGTGCAGTTGGCGGTGATGGTGGACCGAGGCCACCGGGAGCTGCCCATCCGTCCCGATTACGTAGGCAAGAACCTGCCCACTCGCCGCGCCGAGATGGTGGACGCCCACCGCGAGGGCGTGGACCTCGGAGAGATTGTGAAATGACGGTCTTCCCTCCCAAGCACCTTTTGTCGATCAACGATCTGGGAGCCGAGGGCATAGACGAGGTGTGCCGCTTGGCCGACCACTTCACCGAAGTTTCCCAGCGACCCATCCCCAAGGTGCCCACCCTGCGGGGCAAGACGGTGGCCATGCTGTTCTACGAGGACTCCACCCGAACCCGGCTCTCGTTCGAGGTGGCTGCCCGCCGCCTGTCTGCCGACGTCATGGGCTTCAGCGTGTCCAACTCCTCGGTCAACAAGGGGGAGTCGGTGCGCGACACCGTGGCCACCATCTCGGCCATGGGACCCGACGCCATCGTGGTTCGCCATCGCTCAGCGGGGGTGCCCCAACAGACCGCAGCGTGGACTCATGCCAGCGTGATCAACGCCGGGGACGGATGGCACGAGCACCCCACCCAGGCCCTGCTCGACTGCTACACCATCCGCGACAGGCTCGGCTCGGTTTCCGGCCGGCGCATCGTCATCCTTGGCGACATCAAGCACTCCCGGGTGGCCCGCTCTGGCGTGATGGCCTTTACCGCTCTGGGGGCCAAGGTCACCCTGGTGGCACCCGCAACTTTGCTGCCCCCCGCGGTGGACTCCTGGCCGGTGGACGTCAGCCCCAGCCTCGACGCGGTGCTCAGCGACTGCGACGTGGTGTACGGGCTGAGAGTGCAGCATGAGCGTCAGTCCGAGGCATTGCTGCCGTCGCTTCGGGAGTACACCGCCCAGTGGGGCCTCACTGTGGACCGGGCCGCCCGCCTGCCCGCCGGAGCACTGGTAATGCATCCTGGACCGGTGAATCGCGGGGTGGAGATAGCCCCCGAGGTACTCGACCTCCCCAATGCCACCCTCAACGAGCAGGTCCGCCACGGGGTGGCGGTGCGGATGGCCGTCCTCTACCTCCTGCTGGCGGCCGACCCCGACCTGAGCCCCCAAGGCGAAGCCTCATGACCACCGTCATCAAGGGCGGAGTGGTGGTCGACGAGATCGGTCAGCGCTCCGCCGATGTGGTGGTGGACGACGGCCGAATTGCCGCCGTCGGACACGATTTGTCGGGCGATGAGGTATTGGACGCCGCCGGCTGCGTGGTGGCCCCCGGTTTCGTGGACCTGCACACCCACCTGCGCCAGCCCGGGGCCGAGGAGGCCGAGACCATCGAGACCGGGGGGTGGGCCGCAGTCAGGGGCGGGTTCAGCGCGGTGGTGGCCATGCCCAACACCAACCCGCCCATCGACTGCGCCGCGGTGGTGCAGGAAGTGCTGGCGCTGGGCGGCGGGGCGCCGTGTGACGTGTACACCTCCGGAGCAATCACCGTGGGCCGCAAAGGAGAGCGGCTGGCCCCCATGGCCGAGATGGCCGCGTTGGGAGTGCGCCTGTTCACCGATGACGGCAACGGGGTGCAAGAAGCCGGTCTCATGCGCCGGGCCATGGAGTACGCCGCCGGTTTGGGGGTGGTGCTGGCCCAGCACTGCGAGGTCGACTCCCTGGCTGCGGGGGGCCACATGCACGAGGGCGTGTGGTCCAGCCGCCTGGGCATTCCCGGAGTTCCGGCCGAGGCCGAAGAGCTGATGGTGATGCGGGACATCGCCCTCAGCCGTTTCACCGGAGCCTCCGTTCACTTCCAGCACCTGTCCACCGAGGGTTCTATCGCCATGGTGAGGGCCGCCCGCCAAGCCGGAGTGGCGGTCACCGCCGAGGCGGCCACCCACCACTTCACCCTCACCGACGAAGATTGCGCGTCTTACGACCCGGTGTTCAAGGTCAACCCGCCCCTGCGCCCGGCCGAAGATCGAGATGCGGTACGCGCCGGGCTGGCCGACGGGGCGGTCGACGCCATCGCCACCGACCACGCCCCCCATACGCTCGACGCCAAGGAGATGCCCTTCGACCAGGCGCCGCCGGGGATGCTCGGCTTGGAGACTGCCCTGGCTCTGGCGCTGACCGAGTTGGACCTGCCCGTCGCCGAGGTGGTCGGGCTGCTCAGCTGGCGGCCCGCGGCCATAGCCGGGGTGAAGGGAGCACACGGCGGCCCCATCGCCCCCGGCGAGCCGGCCAACCTGTGCGTGTTCGACCCTGAGGAGAAATGGACAGTCGACCCCGAAGACCTGGCCAGCCGCTCCCGCAACACCCCCTATGGCGGGCGCCAAGTGCGCGGCCGGGTGCGCCACACCATTGTCGGGGGACGGGCAGTGCTGGTCGACCAGGAGATGCGACCATGATCCTGATGCCAAGGCCAGGAGCGACTGCTTCGGAGTCGACGCCATGATCCGAACCGCGGCGTTGGTGCTGAGCGACGGCGAGGTGTTTGAAGGCGAGGCCACCGGCGCGGAGCCAGCCGGTGGGATCACCTCCGGCGAGGTGGTGTTCAACACCGTGCTCACCGGCTATCAAGAGGTGATCACCGACCCGTCGTATGCCGGCCAAATCATAACCTTCACCTATCCCCACATAGGAAACTACGGCGTTGCCCCTGCCGACCACGAGAGCCGTCGCCCGTTCTGCCGGGGAGTGATCGTGCGGGACATGGCCCGCCGCCGCTCCAACTGGCGCTCCACGGGCGACTTGGAGGCGTTCTTGGTTGCCCAAGGCATCGCCGGCCTCGCCGGAGTGGACACCCGGCGCCTCACCACCCACATCCGCGACGCCGGCGCCATGCCCGGTGCTTTTGGCACCGCTTCAGAGTCCGACCTGCGGGCTGCGGCCGCGGCTGAGCCCGGCACCGACGGGATCGATTTGGTGGCCACCGTCACCCGACCCGAGTCTGAGCATTTTGCCAGCACCAGAGACGACGGCAAGTTGCCCCACAGGGTGGTGGCCCTGGATTTCGGGCTCAAAGCCACCATCGTCCGCCATCTGCGAACCATCGCCGAGGTGGAGGTGGTGCCGGCCAGCACGGCTGCGGCCGACATCTTGGCCCGACAGCCCGACGGGGTGTTCTTGTCCAATGGCCCCGGCGATCCCACCGCCGTTGCGGGCGCGGCGGACACCATCTCAGCCCTGCTGGGCGAGGTGCCCATATTCGGAATCTGCCTGGGCCACCAGCTGCTGGCCGCGGCGTTGGGCGGGGAGACCTACAAGCTCCCCTTCGGCCACCACGGGGGCAACCACCCGGTGCGCAACCTGGCCACCGGCGCGGTGGAGATAACCAGCCAGAACCACAACTTCTGCGTGGCCGACAGCTCCATTCCCGGTGCCGACATCACCCACATCAACCTCAACGACCACACCGTGGAGGGCCTGCGCTGCCGAGACGTGCCGGCGTTCAGCGTGCAATACCACCCCGAGGCCGGTCCGGGCCCCCACGACTCCCGCTATCTCTTCCAACTCTTTGACGAACTCATGGATGGCTCCTATGCCTAGGCGGACCGATATCGAGTCGATTCTTCTGATCGGGTCGGGTCCCATTGTGATCGGCCAGGCCTGCGAGTTCGACTACTCCGGCACCCAAGCCTGTCGGGCGCTGCGCGAGGAGGGCTACCGGGTGGTGCTGGCCAACTCCAATCCGGCCACCATAATGACCGACCCCGAGTTCGCCGACGCCACCTATGTGGAGCCCCTCAGCGCCGAGGTGCTCACCAGCATCATCCACCGAGAGCAGCCCGATGTGCTGCTGCCCACCCTGGGCGGGCAGACCGCACTGAATCTGGCCATGGAGCTGATTGAGTCGGGGGTGGTGGACAAATACGGCGTGGAGGTGATCGGCGCCAACCATAGCGCCATCTCCACGGCTGAGGACCGGGCCAAGTTCCGCCAGGCCATGATCGACATCGGGTTGCCTGTGCCCCCCTCGGCCACCGCCCACACCCTGGATGAGGCGATAGAGATCATGGAGCGCATCGGGCTGCCGGTGATCATCCGCCCGGCCTACATTTTGGGCGGCACCGGCACCGGAATCGCCCACACCCCCGAGCAGGGTCGGGAGATGGCCGCCCACGGCTTGGCGGCCAGCCCCATAAGCGAGATCCTCATCGAGCAGTCGATCGCCGGGTGGAAGGAGTACGAGCTGGAGGTGATGCGCGACCGGGCCGACAACTGCGTGGTGGTGTGTACCATCGAGAACCTCGATCCCATGGGGGTCCACACCGGCGACTCCATCACCGTTGCCCCGGCCCAGACCCTGTCGGATGTGGAGTATCAGGTGCTTCGGGACGCGGCCTTCGCCTGCATCCGCAGGGTGGGAGTGGAAACCGGCGGCTCCAACATCCAGTTTGCGGTTAATCCTGACGACGGGGAGTTTGTGATCATCGAGATGAACCCAAGGGTGTCTCGGTCATCCGCGCTGGCCTCCAAGGCCACTGGTTTTCCGATCGCCAAAATCGCCGCCCGCCTGGCGGTGGGTTACACCCTCGACGAGATACCCAACGACATCACCGAGAAGACACCGGCTTGCTTCGAGCCGGTCATCGACTACGTGGTCACCAAGGTGCCCCGGTGGGCGTTTGAGAAGTTCTCCGGGGTATCCGGGGTGCTCAACACCCAGATGCAGTCGGTGGGGGAGGTTATGGCTATTGCCCGGACCTTCACCGAGTCGCTGCAAAAGGGCTTGCGCTCGCTGGAGCTGGGCCGCCACGGCCTCAACGCCGATCCGGCCGAGGCCGCCTACGACACTCTTGGCGACGAAGATCTCTTGGCTGCGGCCGCGGTGCCCACTCCCGAGCGGATCTTCCAGCTCGAGGCCCTGCTGCGGCGGGGGCTCACGGTGGATGAGCTGTTCGCGGCCACCAAGGTGGACCCGTGGTTCTGCGATCAGATCCTCCAGATCACCGAGGAAAGGGCCGCGTTGACCGAGTGCGGTTTCGAGGCCATGTCGGCCCGGGCGTGGAAACGGGCCAAGCAGTTCGGGTTCTCCGACGAGCAGCTCGGCTATCTCTGGAGTGTGCCGGCCGCCGAGGTCCGGGCCGCCCGCGTCGCCGCAGGAGTGGAAGCCACGTTCAAGACGGTGGACACCTGCTCGGCCGAATTCGAGGCCGAGACTCCCTACCACTACTCCACCTATGAGGATGTCTGCGAGGTGGAGCCCTCTGATCGGGCCAAGGTCATCATCTTGGGGTCGGGTCCGAATCGGATCGGCCAGGGGATCGAATTCGACTACTGCTGCGTCCACGCCTGCTACGCGCTGTCAGAGGCCGGCTACGAGACCATCATGGTCAACTGCAACCCCGAGACGGTGTCCACCGACTACGACACCAGCGACCGCCTCTATTTCGAGCCCCTCACCGAAGAGGACCTTCACAATGTGATCGACGCCGAGCTCCGGTCGTCGCAGGCCGCGGGCGGCCCCGGCATTGCCGGGATCGTGGTGTCGCTCGGCGGTCAGACCCCGCTCAAGCTGGCCGGGGTGCTGCCCAAGGGGTTGGTGGTGGGCACCAGCCCTGAGAGCATCGACTTGGCCGAGGACCGGGAGCGGTGGAGTGCCCTGTGCGCCCGACTCGACATCCCGCAACCGGCCGGGGGCATCGCAGCAACCGTGGATGACGCCCTGGCGGTGGCCGACCGCATCGGCTACCCCGTGCTGGTGAGGCCGTCGTATGTGCTGGGGGGCCGGGCGATGGTCATCGTCTACACCGACGACGACCTTCGCGACGCAATGGCTGAGATGGCCGTGTCCGGCTCATTGGGCCGGGAGGGCGGCTTGTCGGCGGAGCGGCCGGTGCTGATCGATCGGTTCTTGGAGGACGCCACCGAGGTGGATGTGGACGCCATTCGGGACATGTACGGCGAAGTGCTCATCGGCGGTGTTATGGAGCACGTGGAAGAAGCCGGGGTCCATTCCGGCGACAGCGCCTGCATGCTGCCGCCGGTCCATCTCTCCGAGGCCACCGTGGCGCTGTTGGAGCGCCACGTGAAGGACATCGCCCACGCACTGGATGTGGTCGGGCTCATCAACGTGCAATTCGCCGTGAAGCAATACGGAACCGGCGCGGCCGACCAGGTGTTCGTTTTGGAGGCCAATCCCCGGGCATCGCGCACCGTTCCGTTTGTGGCCAAGGCCACCGGAGTGCCTCTGGTGAAGGTGGCCACCCGGGTAATGATGGGGGCCAGCCTGGCCGATCTGCGCCAGGAGGGGCTGTTGGGCCGCCGGGCCAGCGGCGATCACATCTCGGTGAAGGAGGCGGTGCTGCCGTTCAACAAGTTCCCCGAGGCCGACGCCATCTTGGGCCCGGAGATGAAGTCCACCGGCGAAGTCATGGGCATCGACCTGCGTCCCGGCCTGGCCTTCGCCAAAAGCCAGATAGCCGCCGGGGCGCCGCTTCCCGCCCACGGCACGGTGCTGATGTCGCTGGCTGACCGCGACAAAGCAGCCGGGGTGGAGATGGCCCGGGTATTCACCGCCTTGGGCCTGGCCATTGCGGCCACGTCTGGGACCGCCGCCGCGTTGTCCGAGGCCGGAGTCCCGGTGGGCGAGGTGGTGGCCAAGGTGGGCGAGGGAGGCATCGACGTGGTGGAGCTGATCGACAGCGGTCGGGTGCAGTTGGTGGTCAACACCCCAAGGGGCCGGGGATCGCGGGCTGATGGCGACCACATCCGCCGAGCGGCCAGTCGAAACCGAGTCTCGCTGCTGACCACTGCCTCAGCCGGTCTGGCCGCCGCCGACGGCATGGCTGACTGGGCCCGTCACCAGCTCCGGGTTCGCACCCTCCAGGAGTACCACCGCGGTGTGACCAGCGATCAGCTGGCGTTCGAGCTATGAGCAGAAGCGGTTTCCAGAGGCCAGAGCTGGAAACCGCCCTAGGCTCGGTTCGGTTGCCCAATCCGGTGATGACCGCCTCGGGCACAGTTGGCCATGGCGCTGAGCTGGCCCGATATCTGGACTACGCCGAGCTGGGCGCGGTGGTGGTCAAGTCTCTGGCCCCCTATGAGTGGGGAGGCAACCCTGCGCCCCGGGTCCACCCGGTTCCCGCAGGGATGATCAACAGCGTGGGTTTGCAAGGCCCCGGGCTGCCCCGATGGCTGGTCGAAGAGCTGCCGGTGCTGGCCGCCGCCAGTGCTCGGGTGGTGATATCTATTTGGGGGCGCTCCCTCGACGACTACGCGGCCGCCGCCGACCTGCTAGCCGCCGCTGACGGCCCGGGGTTGGAGGCCGTGGTGGCGGTTGAGGTCAACGTATCCTGCCCCAATCTGGAGGATCGGGGCCGCATGTTCTCCCACTCCGCGGCCATGACCGAGGCCGCGCTGGCCGCCACTGAATCATGCGGCTTTCCCCGATGGGCCAAGCTGAGCGCCACCGGCGACTTGGTGGAAATCGCCGGTGCCGCGGTCGAAGGAGGCGCCGAGGCTCTGACTCTCATCAACACCTTGTTGGGCATGGTCATCGACACCGAGGTCCGCAAGCCGCTGCTGGGCGGAGGAGGGGGCGGGGTGTCGGGCCGGGCCATTGGCCCGGTGGCGGTGCGGTCGGTTTTCGACGTGCATGCCGCTATGTCCGAGGTGCCCATCATCGGAGTGGGCGGGATCGCCTCGGGTGCCGATGCGGTGGAGATGATTATGGCCGGCGCTTGCGCCGTACAGGTGGGCACTGCCACGTTCGCCGACCCCCGGGCCCCGGCCAAGGTGCTGCGGGAGCTGGATCGCTGGTGCGCCTCCCACGGCGTGAATCGAATAGACGAGCTGATTGGAGCAGCCCATGAGTGAGAGGACGCGCGATCCCCGCTTGGCCATTGCGTTGGACGTGGACGATCTGAACATGGCCTGTTTGATGGCCGACGCCGTTCACCCGTCGATGGGTGTTGCCAAG
Source organism: Acidimicrobiales bacterium (assembly GCA_965208505.1). Taxonomy (GTDB): domain Bacteria; phylum Actinomycetota; class Acidimicrobiia; order Acidimicrobiales; family Bin134; genus Poriferisocius. The sequence goes on along the minus strand of OZ242339.1, from coordinate 2,203,603 downwards.
GTCGGTTTCGAGCTGTTCGCCACTGCCGGCCCTTCCGCGATCACCGCCATGATCGACCGGGGCTATGAGGTGTTCGCCGACCTCAAGCTGCACGACATCCCGGCCACGGTGGGCCGGGCCGCGGCCAAGCTGGGCCGAGTTGGGGTTCGCTGGCTCACCGTTCACACCGTCGGCGGAGCCGACGTGCTGCGGGCCGGAGTGGAGGGTCTGGCCGAGGGCAGCGGCGGGTCGGCCCAAGTTCTGGGAGTGACCATTTTGACCAGCGACGCAAACCGGTCTCGGGATGTGCTCGAAGAGCGGGTGGCGCTGGCCCGAGACGCCGGCTGCGGCGGGGTGATCTGTTCAGCCGCTGATATCGGGGTTGTCGAAGCAGTCGCGCCCGGGCTGAAGCGCGTCGTGCCCGGCATCCGCCTTCCTGGCTCAAGCCACGACGATCAGGCCAGCGTGGCCACTCCCGAGGCCGCCATCGCCGCCGGGGCCTCCATCTTGGTCATCGGCCGGACCGTGACCGCCGGCGTTCAAGGATTGACCGTTCACTCAGATAATCTGGCCAGGTCGCTGGCCGAAATGGCTGCCGAGGCTCGGATCGTCGCCCACAGCATCAGCCACCGCTAGCCACAATCTCGCCCATATCCCCAACAAGACTTGCAGTCCAAACTACAATGGTGTAATGGCAGGACCCCCACAACTGACAGCAGAGCAGCGCCAGGCGGCGTTGGCCAAGGCTGGCGAGGTGCGCCGCAAGCGTGCCGACGTCAAGGCCAAGCTCAAGATGAGGTCAATTTCGCTTTCCGACTTGCTGGAACAGGCGGAAACCGATGACGTGGTCGCCGGAACCAAAGTGCTCGCCGTCCTGGAGTCGCTTCCAGGCATGGGCAAGGTTCGGGCTCGCAGGATGATGGACGAGATCGGCATTGCCGATAGCCGTCGCATCCGCGGGCTGGGCGATCAGCAACGGGCCTCGTTGCTCGCACGCTGCGGCGACTAAATCAGCCTCTGATAATCGTATTGTCCGGCCCCGGTGGGGTCGGCAAAGGGACGATCGCGGCCGCGCTTGTGGCCGAGGATCCCAAATTGTGGCTGAGTCGCTCGTGGACCACGCGCCCCCGCCGCCCCGGCGAACCGGAGACAGCCTATGTGTTTGCCGACGAGGCCGAGTTTCGGGCCAAGGTCGCCGAGGGGGGTTTCGTGGAATGGGCGGAGATCGCCGGCAATATCTACGGGACGCCTCAACCTGATCCGCCGGCGGGCTGCGATGTGTTGTTGGAAATCGACGTCCAGGGCGCGGCCCAAGTGCGGGAGAGTCGTCCTGAGGCCCTGTGCATCTTCGTCGAGGCGCCTTCGGCTGCGGAGCAGGAATCCCGGCTGCGGGGCCGGGGCGATCCCGAGAGCCATATCGCCAAGCGGCTGGCGCTGGCCGACTCCGAGCGGATCAAGGCCTATGAGCTCAACGCCATCCATGTGGTCAACGACAGCCTCGACGAAGCGGTGGCCGCGGTCGCTGCTGTGGTTGAGGAAGCCCGCAAGGAGCGGGGCGACAATGACGATTAGCCCCGCCTGCCCTGATAACATTTAGGCGCTCTTCCCAGTTCCTGTGGGAAGAAGGCTGTACGCAATAGACGGCACGCAAGAAAAGGTCTGCACCGATGTCTGAACAACACGACACCATGATGTATCCGACCATTGAGGAGCTCTTGGGCCGCACCGATTCCAAGTTCCGCCTGGTGACGCTCGGAGCACTTCGGGCCTGCCAGATCAACTCCTATTTCGGCCAACTCGGCGACGGCTTGGGGGCGATGGTCCCACCCCAGGTTCTGACCATGTCCCGCAAGCCGTTGTCAATTGCCTTCGAGGAGATCGCGTCCGACAAGATCTTCGCCACTGATCCTCCTGAGGTCACCGATGGGGAGGCCTCGGCCGATTCCATGATCCCTACCGGCGAAGCCAATCTGGAACAAGCCGACGCCGATCTTGGCGACGCTGATCTTGGCGAGGCTGATCTGGAAGGGTCCAATCTGGACTCAGCGTCCTGACGGACCCATGAATTCGCTCGCCGGCAAGCGCATCGTGCTGGGCGTGAGCGGGGGGATCGCGGCGTACAAGGCGGTAGAGGTCTGCCGTCGGCTAATGGAAGGTGGTGCCCACGTCATCCCGGTACTCACCAAGGGTGCGACCCGGTTCATTGGCCGTACCACCTTCGACGCGTTGGCCTCTGAGCCGGTTCGCATGAGCCTGTTCGACGAGGAAGATCCCATTCCCCACACCACCTTGGGCCAGACGGCCGACTGCGTGCTGGTCGCCCCGGCCACCGCCCGGGTGATCGGGGCCTATGCCGCCGGCATCAGTTCCGACCTGCTGACCGCAACTCTTATCGCCACCCGGGCCCCGGTGGTGGTCTGCCCGGCCATGCACACCGAGATGTGGGAGCACCCGGCGGTGGCCGCCAACATCGCCAAACTGGCCGAGCGGGGCGTCCACATGGTGGGGCCAGAATCGGGGCGGCTGGCGGGGGGTGACGAGGGGGCCGGACGACTCAGCTCGCCGGCCGACATCGTGGCTGCGGTGGGCCGGGTACTTGACGCTGAGAACCAACGCTTCGACATGACGGGTCTGTCAGTGGTGGTAACGGCAGGGGGCACCCGGGAGCCCATCGACCCAGTGCGCTATATCGGGAACCACTCCTCGGGCAAGCAGGGCTATGCCTTTGCCAATGAGGCAGTCAGCCGGGGGGCCGAGGTGACCATCGTCACCACCGTGGACCGCCCCGTACCTCCGGGCGCAACCGTGGTGAAGGTCGACACCGCCGAGCAGATGGCCGCGGCCACCGCAGCGGCGGCGGCGGCGGCCGATGTGGTGGTCATGGCGGCGGCGGTGGCCGACTTCCGCCCGGTGGAACCGGTTGGCGTGAAGCTCAAAAAGCGCGACGGAGTTCCCGCCATCCAGTTGGAGCCCACCCCCGACATCTTGGCTGCGCTGGGGGGGTCCAAGCCAGAAGGCCAGATCTTGGTGGGGTTCGCCGCCGAGACCTGTGATGTGGCCGTCAATGCCGCGGCCAAGCTGAGCGGCAAAGGGGCCGACTACATCGTGGCCAACGATGTCACGGCCGAAAACACCGGCTTTGCCTACGACACCAACGAAGTGCTGGTGCTAGCTTCAAACGGCCGAATCCACCCGGTTGGCCTGCGCTCCAAGCGCCAAGTGGCCCAAGCAGTGCTCGACCTCGTGATGGCCGACCGAGACGCCCATACAGGCAAGCAGGAGAATCAATGAGCCAGTGGTCAAATACCCGTTATCGGTTCACCTCTGAGTCGGTCACCGGCGGCCATCCCGACAAGATCGCCGATCAGATCTCCGATGGGGTGCTCGATGCCCTGCTTGCCGTGGACATCGGCAGCCGGGTGGCGTGCGAGACATTGGTGACCACCGGATTGGTGGTGGTGGCCGGTGAGATCTCCACCGAGGGCTATATCGACATCCCCCGGGTGGTTCGCGACACCATCATCGGCATCGGCTACGACCGGGAGGACTACGGCTTCGACGGCAATACCTGCGGTGTGATGGTGTCCATCGACGACCAGTCTCCCGACATCGCCCAGGGAGTGGACAGGCTCGACCCGCTGGAGCAGGGTGCCGGCGACCAGGGGATGATGTTCGGCTTCGCTTGCGACGAGACGCCCGAGCTGATGCCGCTTCCCATCCACATCGCCCACCGGATGGTGGAGCGCCTGGCAGAGGTCCGCCGGGCCGGCTCAGTGCCATATCTGAGGCCCGACGGCAAGAGCCAGGTGACCTTCGAATATGAGGGCACTACGGCGGTCGGCCTGAGCACCGTGTTGATATCGGCCCATCACCGCGACGGGACCGACCTCAACGAGATGAAAGACGACCTCAAAGAACAGGTCATCGACCCGGTGGTTCCCGAGCAGTTCCGCGACGACGACTACGAAGTGCTCGTCAACCCCACCGGGAAGTTCGTGCGGGGCGGCCCGGTGGCCGACGCCGGGCTGACCGGACGCAAGATAATCGTGGACACCTACGGAGGTATGGCCCGCCACGGCGGAGGCGCCTTCTCGGGCAAGGATCCCAGCAAAGTGGACCGCTCGGCGGCGTATGCGGCTCGCTGGGTGGCCAAGAACGTGGTAGCCGCCGGTGCGGCTTCCCGCTGCGAGGTCCAGGTGTCCTATGCCATCGGCATCGCCCGTCCAATGTCGGTGATGGTGGAGACCTTCGGCACCGAAGCGGTGGACCCGGCCAAGATCAGCCACCAAGTGAGCGAGATATTCGACCTGCGCCCCGCGGCCATCATCCGGGACTTGGAGCTGCTGCGGCCGATCTACCGGAATACGGCCGCCTACGGGCACTTTGGGCGCAGCCCCGAGAGCACGTTCACCTGGGAGCGCACCGACCGGGTGGACGACCTCCGCTCAGCGCTGGGCCTGTAGTAGTTGCACGTCCGGGTTCTTCCCGACGTTGTCGCAATTGACCGCGAGTTCACCTATACGGTTCCTCAAGGCTGGGCCGACGATCCCCGATTCGGTGTTGGGGCGATGGTGCGGGTGGTGCTTCATGGTCGCCGGGTGGGCGGTTGGATCACCGAGGTGGAAGTGGAGCCTCCCGAAAGAGTGGAGCTCGCGCCCCTGGCCAAACTCAGCGGCCTGGGACCTGACCTCAGTCTCATCGAGCTGAGCGGGTGGGCCGCCTGGCGGTGGGCTGGTCGCAGGGTCCACTACTTGCGGACCGCCTCGCCCCCTCGAATGGTGGCCGTCCTGCCACGTCCTCAGCGCACTCGGCTGGTGTCCACAGGCGATCATGCCGACTTGTTCGAGGGCGAGGGCCGTACCCTGCGTTTGGGGCCTTCAGACGACCCGCTGCCTGTAGCCCTGGCCGCGGCCGCCCGAGGCCAGGCGCTGATCTTGGTGCCCGATCACGACCGAGCTGATGAGCTGTCCAGGCGGTTGGCGAGGGAGGGAGCGTGGGCAACCCGCTACCCGGACGGCTGGGCCGCAGCCGCGGCCGGTGCCACTGTGGTGGGCACGACGTCGGCCGCGTGGGCGCCGACCCCTGACCTAGCCGCGGTGCTCGTAGTCGACGAGCACGACGAGTCGTACCGCTCGGAGTCTGCCCCCACCTGGAGCGGCCGAGATGTGGCTGTTGAGAGGGCTCGCCGGGCGGGGGTGCCCTGTGTGCTGTTGTCGCCGGTGCCCAGCTTGGAAGCGCTACGGTCCAAACCCTTGCTGCGCCTGTCTCGGGGGGCTGAGCGCGACGGCTGGCCACAGGTAGAGGTGGTGGATCGCCGGTGCGAGGATCCGGCCCGGGCCGGGCTCTATTCGCCTGCGCTGGTGAATGCCCTGCGAGAGGGCGGCCGGGTGGCATGCGTGCTGAATAGGCTGGGCCGGTCGCTATTGCTGGCCTGCCGGGTTTGCGGCGAGTTGGCGGTTTGCACCGAGTGCGGTTCGTCCATGCGCCAGGGTGACGACGGGCGATTGCAGTGCCGGGCCGGAGACCACGCCCGCCCGCTGGTGTGCGCCGACTGCGGCAGCACCGGGATGAAGAACCTGAGGGCTGGGGTGAAGCGGGTTCGCGAGGAAGTTGAAGCGCTGATCCAGACCCCGGTGGCCGAGGTCACCGGCGGCGGCCATAGGGGCCCGGCCACTGCCCGGGTCGTGGTCGGCACCGAAGCAGTGCTGCATCTGGGCCGGCCATTCGACGTGGTCGCCTTCTTGGAGCTCGATCAAGAACTGCTGGCTCCCCGGTTCCGAGCCCGGGAGCAGGCGCTGTCCCTCATCGCCCGAGCCGCCCGGATCACAGGCCCCCGTACCGCCGGCGGGCGCATACTGCTCCAGACCCGCCTGCCCGAAGACCCTGCGGTGGTGGCCGCGTTCCGGGCCGACCCCGCGCTTTTGGCCCGCGCCGAGCGAGACCGCCGCCAAGAGCTGGGTCTACCCCCCTACGGGGCCATCGCGGTGGTTTCCGGCCCGGCCGCACCGGAGCTCATAGAGCGATTCGGCAATCCTTTGGATATTCGCATCGCCTACGACCCCAGCGGGCAGTTCTACCTGCGAGCCTCCGACTACGACACCCTCTGCAACGCCCTAGCCGCCACAGAGCGCCCCAGCGGGAGACTCCGCATCGACGTCGACCCCATCAGAGCGATCTAGCCCTATTCGAGAATTTGGCCCTCGAGAGTGGATATCCGCTCTCCGTGGTTGTTCAGCCTGTCGTCGGTCCGCTCGAATCTGTTGTCAATGCGCTCAAGGGAGCGAATCATGTTGGCCTCGAGACTGTCGAGACGGCGCTCAAAGCGCCTCAGGTAGAAGCCGACAATGCTGAGAACGCTTGCCCCGTAAACGCTCAGAATGACAGTTGATGAAACATCCATGCTTGTTTGTCTTTCGTGTTGGATGTTCTTCGGGGGAAGCATCGTCACTATAGCCCGTATATATGAAAATGTGTCTCAGGGGCGAGGCAAAGTCTCCAGTATTCGGTAGCCGCGGCGGGAGCTGAGACGGGTGGTGGGCCAGCTTTGTTGGTTGAGCCAGCGGGCCAGGGAGTCGGAGCCCAGATTCTTGTTGACCACCAGATAGGCCCGGCCTTCGTCGGCCAAGCGCCCCAGCCATTGGGCTAGCACCTCGTGGAGGGCGGCTTTGCCGATGCGGATGGGCGGGTTGGAGTAGATGGCCGCGAAGTACACGTCGTTGGGCACCTCGTCGGGGTGGCACACTGCGGCATCGGGTCGGCCATGGCGATCCAGGTTGGCCCGGCACAGCTCCAAGGCCCGGGAATTCACGTCGATAGCCCACAGCGGGGCTTGCGGTGCCCAGGTGCCCAGCGGCACCGCAATGGGCCCGTAGCCGCAGCCCAAGTCAAGAATTGGCCCGTCTTGGGGCGGTCGGGGCGCTTCGGCCAGCAGGTAGCGGGTGCCAAAGTCCACCTCATCGGCCGCGAACACCCCTCGGTCGGTGGCAAGCTCGACATCCAGATCGCCGACCCGCAGACCGACCGTTCCCGGTCTTCGTTTCCCGCCGGGTGAGGCGCTGAAGTAATGCGAGTCGCCCACGGATTGACGGTAACCTGAATCGATGGCCTCACTGCGGATACGGGTTTATGGCGACCCGGTGCTGCGGCGCGTGGCCGAAGATGTGGCCGACGTCGACGGGGCAATGGCCGACCTCTGCCAAGACATGTTCACCGCCATGTACGAGGCCCCGGGCATCGGGCTGGCTGCTCCGCAGGTTGGGGTGTCGCAGCGGTTCTTCGTGTACGACTTCGGCGATGGCCCCGGCGTTTTGGTCAACCCGGAGATCACCGACAGCGACGGCGAGTGGACCTACAACGAGGGCTGCCTGTCGGTGCCCGAGCTGTCGTGGGAGATCGTCCGCCCCCGCAGCATCCATTTGAAGGCGTACGACCTCGATGGCAACGAGGTCAGCCTCGAGGCAGAGGATCTTGAGGCCCGTTTGTTCCAGCACGAGTTGGACCACCTAGAGGGCAAGATCCTGCTCGACTACCTAGACGAGGACCAGCGCCGCGAGGCCAAGCGCATCCTGCGTCAGCGGGCGATGAGCGGGCCGAGCCTTCCCCCCAGCACCAGCGACGGGCTGTCGCTGCCGTGATCGACCACTTGCTGGCGGCGGGCTGGGATTGCCGTGATCGACCCGCCGGCTGAGATACGCCGGCTCGTCTACCTCGGCACTCCCACTGAGGCAGTGCCCTTCCTGGAAGCGCTGGCCGCGTCCGGTTTCGAAGTGGTTCTGGCTGTTACCCGGCCCGACAAACGCCGAGGACGGCGGGCTGTTCCCACCCAGAGCCCGGTGAAGGCCGCTGCTCAGAGCTTGGGCATCCCGGTGTCCTTCGACGTGGACGACGCGTTGGCTGCCGATGCCGACCTTGGGGTGGTGGCGGCCTTTGGGCAGATCATCAAGCCCCATGTGCTCGACCGGCTGGCCATGGTAAACGTCCACTTCTCGCTGTTGCCCCGGTGGCGGGGGGCAGCTCCGGTGGAGCGGGCCATCTTGGCCGGGGACCAAACCACCGGGGTGTGCCTGATGCAAGTAGCCGAGGGACTCGATGCCGGCCGGGTGTACCGCCGAGTCGAAGTACCCATCGCTCCCGATGCCACCGCGGCGTCGCTGCGAGCAGAGATGGTTGCTGCCGCAGTGCCCATGCTGGTCAATGCCCTGCGTGAGGGCTTGGGCAGGCCCGAAATCCAGCAGGGCGAGCCGGTCTACGCCGCAAAGATCACCCGAGATGAACTGCGTCTTGACTGGGAACAGCCCGCGGAGCTGTTGTGCCGAAAAGTGAGGGTCGGCGGGGCGTGGACGACGTGGAAGGGCAAGAACCTGAAGATTTGGACCGCTTGCGTCGTGGAGGGATCACAGCCTCCGGGGGAGCTCGACGGACCTGTCGTCGGCACCGGTGACGGCCAGCTTCACCTGGTTGAAGTACAGGCCGAGGGCAAGTCCCGGCAAGCCGCTGAGGACTGGCTCCGGGGGGCCCGTCCCGTTCCCGGCGACCGGCTCGAATCGTGAGCCGCGCCCAGTCGGGCCAGGCTTCGGGGAACGCCCGAGCCGTTGCCGCCAATCTCCTCGACCGGATTGAGCGGGACGGCGCCTACGCCAATCTGGTGTTGGCGTCGGCTGAACTGCCCGAACGCGATGCCGGGTTGATTACCGAACTGGTCTACGGCGCCACCCGCATGCGCCGGGCCTTGGACCACCTCATCGACGGCTTCGTGTCCGACCCGCCCGACCTCAACACTCGCAATCTGCTGCGGATTGGGGCGTATCAGCTCCACATGATGGATATCCCGGCCTATGCCGCGGTGAGCGAGACCGTTGAAGCTGTTCCCCGCCGCCTACGGGGATTCGCCAACGCCGTCTTGCGCCGGGTGGCCGATCTGGAGCTGGCCTGGCCTACCGAGGCGGTCAGGCTGAGCTATCCGGATTGGATTGTGGAGCGGCTTGAGCATGACATCGGCGTGTCTTTGGCTCATGCTGCCCTGGAGCGAATGAATTGTCCAGCACCGGTCACGAACCGGTCAGACGGCTATGTCCAAGACCTCGCTTCCCAATGGGTGGCAGAGCTTGTCGATCCTCAGCCCGGGGAGCGGGTGCTGGACATGTGCGCCGGTCCCGGAGGCAAGGCCACCGCGCTGGCTAGCAATCCGGCAACCGTCGTGGCTGCCGATCGTCGGCGACACCGGGCCTCGTTGGTGGCGGGCAATGCGGCCAAGACGGGAGTTTCCTTGGCCGGAGTAGTGGCCGCCGACGGCTGCTGCCCGCCGTTTCGCCCCGGATCCTTCGACCGGGTGCTGGTTGATGCCCCCTGTTCAGGGCTGGGCGTTTTGGGTCGCCGGGCCGATGCCCGCTGGCGGGTGAAATCTGGCGATGTGGAGGGCTTGGCCCGTCTCCAAGCGGACCTGGTTCGGTCCGCGTTCGACCTGGTGCGCCCCGGCGGAGTGGTGATCTACAGCGTGTGTACCATGACCGGCGCTGAGACGGCAGCCATCGACGACGTGATGGCCCAAGAACAGCCCGATGCTGTACCCGTTCCCATCGTCGATCCTGATGACCGCTGGCGCCCCCGAGCCCGCGGGGCTCTCCTACTTCCTCAAGACCACGGCACTGATGGGATGTTCGTCGCCAAGTACCGAACCCCGGACAGATAATCTGCCGCAATGGCTGACCATCAGACAGCTGGTTTGGCGGCGAAAGTCCTGACCGTTTCCGACGGTGTGATCGCCGGCACCCGCCAAGACGGCTCGGGCGACGCCCTTGTGGAGATACTTACCGGCGAGGGCTATGACATTGCCGAGCGCCGGGCCGTGGAGGACGGCGTCGAGTCGGTACGCGATGCGTTGCTGGGAATGTCCGACGGATTTGCCGGCCTCATCGTGACCACCGGTGGAACCGGATTCGGCCCCCGTGACCTCACCCCGGAGGGCACCGCCGCGGTGCTGGAGCGCCGGGCCGACGGCTTGGCTGAGGCTGCCCGGCTGGTGAGCCCGTTCGGGCGGCTGTCGAGAGCCATCGCCGGCACGAAGGGCGCGGCGCTGATCGTGAACTTGCCCGGCTCTCCCAAGGGGTCGGTGGAGTGTCTGGGCGCGGTGCTCGACGTCATTCCCCATGCGCTGCGACTGCTGGCCGACGAACCGACTGAGCATTGACCTCAAGCCCGCGTCGACCAGATCAGATGATGGATCTGGCCCTGGAGGCCGCCCGCTCCTGCCGGCTGGTGACCTCCCCCAACCCGTGGGTGGGGTGCGTGATCGACGCTGGCGAATACCAGTGCATGGGGGCTACGTCGGTGCCGGGTGGCAACCATGCCGAGATCAATGCTCTGGATGCGGCTGGCGAGCGGGCTGAGGGCGCCGATCTCTACACCACGTTGGAGCCCTGCAACCACCAGGGCCGCACCGGGCCGTGTAGCGAGGCCATTGTCGCCGCGGGGGTCGCTCGGGTGGTTGTGGCCATCGAGGATCCCGATCCCGCGGTTTCTGGTCAGGGCATCGCTGCGCTCCGAGAGGCTGGGATAGCAGTCGAAGTAGGAGTGCGGGCCGCAGAGGCGACCGAACTGCTCGCCCCCTACCTCAAGCACCGTCGCACTGGGCTGCCCTGGGTGGTACTCAAGCTGGCCGCCACCTTGGACGGACGCATCGCCGCCCCTGATACCACCAGCCAGTGGATCACCGGCCCAGAGGCCCGCATCGACGCCCATCGGCTTCGAGCCGAGAGCGACGCGGTGCTGGTGGGGGCGGGCACGGTGCGAGCCGACGATCCCGCTTTGACCGTGCGCGACTGGCAGCCCCCATCGGGGGTGGCTCCCCGCGTCGGCCAGCCGCTGCGAGTGGTGCTGGGTTCCGCCCCGCCTGATGCCCGCATTCATCCCGCACTGGAGATGGATGGGCCGCTAGAGCAGGTGCTTGGCGAATTAGGGGAGCGGGGGGTGACCCAACTCCTCGTCGAGGGAGGCGCGGCCACCGCGGCTGCATTCCACCGGGCCGGCTTGGTGGACCACTACGCCGTGTATCTGGCTCCGGCCCTGTTTGGCGGCGACGACGCTCGCCCGATGTTCACCGGCCAGGGGGCGGCCTCGGTCTCAGACTTGTGGCGAGGCGAGATCCACGCGGTGACCGAGCTTGGACCAGATCTTCGCATCGACTTGCTCCCCCGCTGAACCGGGTATTGATACCTGTCCCAGACTTGCAGCCCGGTAGCGTTGGTACATGCTCTCGTTGGTTTTGCCCAAGGGGTCGTTGGAAAAGGCGACCTTAGAGCTCTTCGACGCCGCCGACATCCCTGTGCATCGCAGCTCGGATGTGGCCTACAAGGGGACGATCAACGACCCTCGCATCAACCAGGTCCGCATCCTCCGCCCTCAGGAGATCCCTCGATATGTGGCCGATGGGCTGTTCGATCTGGGCATCACCGGGCGCGACTGGGTGGCGGAGACGGGCAGCGATGTGGTGTCGCTGGGCAAGCTCCAATACTCCAAGAACACTTCGCGGCCCATCCGGATGGTGTTGGCGGTGCCCGGCGACTCGCTGTGGGAGTCCCCCGAGGATCTTCCCCAAGGGGTGAAGATCTCCAGCGAGTACCCCGCGTTGACCAAGCAGTTCTTCGACGAGCTGGGAATCGAGGCCGACATCGCCCTTTCGTATGGGGCCACCGAGGCCAAAGCCCCCGACATCGTGGATGCGGTGGTGGAGATCACCGAGACGGGGCGAGCGCTGCGGGCCGCCGGCCTCAAGATCATCCACACCATCCTCACGTCCTACACCGAGCTGGTGGCCAACCCGACCAGCTACGCCGACCCCGAGCAGCGCCATGCCATGGAGCAGATCCACACCTTGTTGGGAGGGGTGCTGGAGGCCAGGGGCAAGGTGCTGGTCAAGATGAACGTGCCGGCCGCCAGCCTGGACAAGGTGATCGACCTGCTGCCGTCCATGAAAGCGCCCACCGTCAACGAGCTGTTCGGGGGCCACGGCTACGCGGTGGAGACGGTGGTGCCCAAGATCGACATCAATGTCTTGATCCCAGAACTGCGCGACGCCGGGGCCAGCGACATCATCGAACTGCCCCTGGCCAAGATCGTCCATTGAGCCTGACAGCCCGCGGCAATTCAATGGTTGGCCGCGTGGCCAGCTTCGACGCCGCCACCGGCTGGGGAGTGATCGCCGCCGTCGGCGGCACCGAGTATCCGTTCCACTGCACCGCGATCGCCGATGGCACCCGCAGCATAGAGGCAGCGGCCCAGGTGACTTTCTGGCTGGCGCCCGGCCACCGGGGTGTGTGGGAGGCCGCCGGGATTGCCTCCCTCTAGAGCTCGGAGTCTTCGTTGTCGCTGTCTTCGCCGTCCACAGCCCCCTCAGCAGTCCCTTCCATCGCCCGCGACACCTGCACGAAGGCCATGCGAATCTGATGCAGGGCCTCATTGAGGGTGGCCTCGTGCTCGCCGAGTCGGCCCTCCATCCCTTCTACCAGCGTCCCTAGGGCGTCGATAGCCAGTCGGGCCTCTTCCAAGTTGGGCGGCTGTTGGCTGAGGTGGATGGCCCCCAGTTCATAGAGGCCCATGGCATGGTTGCCCACCACCACTGAAGCCGGGGTGTTGGCGATCTGCTCCCTGGCTTCGGTGAGCTGTTGGGCCATTTCTTCGGCCTGGGCTCGCTCCTCATCGCTCAGCCCGGCCAGCGGGTCGTCGATCTGATCGGGCGCGCCTTGCGGCGGCGGGGTTGCTGACCCTCCCCGCCCGTCGTCTACCGGTACTTCGCCACCAGGCGTCCATAGTGTGCTCATTTCTTTCTTCTGCTCCTTTTCGCCTCGTCTGGCGTGATTGTCCCCCAACGCTGATACTGTTACCCCGCAACTCCGGTACGCAAGCGGGGTGGAATTAATCCCAGCGTGCCAACCCCAAGAGTCGAGAGAGAGGAACATGCGCATTGCAGAGCGGTGATCGGCCATAGCTTCGGTAGATGCTGAGCCCCGGATCAACGACCGGATCAGAGCTCGAGAAGTACGGCTCGTAGGTCAGGATGGGCAGCAAGTAGGCATTCGCCCGCTGCCTGAGGCATTGGACATGGCCCGTGATGCCGGCCTGGATTTGGTGGAGGTCGCCGACAAGGCGAACCCGCCAGTTTGCCGGATCATGGACTACGGCAAGTACAAGTACGAGGCCGCGCAGCGGGCCAAGGAATCCCGGCGAAACAGCACCAACATCGTCGTCAAGGAGATGAAGTACCGGCCCAAGATCGGGCCCGGCGACTTTGAGACCAAGACACGCAAGGTGCGGGGGTTTTTGGAAGATGGCTCCAAAGTAAAGGTCACGATCATGTTCCGCGGCCGCGAGGTGCAGCATCCCGAATTGGGGCGGCGCATTCTCGATGACATCGCGGCCGAGGTGGAAGAAGTGGCCAAAGTCGAGGTCTATCCGAGGCTGGACGGCCGCAACATGGTCATGGTGCTTGGTCCGGTGACGACGAAGAAGTCCCGCAAGCAGGCCGCCCGGTCTGCTCGCCCACCGGTCGAAGAGGCCGCGGCAACCGATACTGCTCCCCAAAGCGCAGAAAACTGATATGCCCAAGATGAAGACCCACCGAGGTGCAGCCAAGCGGTTCAAGACCACTGGCACCGGCAAGCTTCGCCGCCGCAGCGCCTACAAGAACCACATCCTCGAGAAGAAGGCCCCCAAGCGCAAGCGCCAACTGCGCGGCCCGACCGCGGTGTCCTCGGCTGACACCCCGGCCGTGAAGCGACAATTGGGCTTGTAGGGCCTGACACGACGAGCACGAGTTCAATTCGAATTCAAGGAGAAGCACACGATGGCTAGAGTCAAGCGCGCCGTCACTGCCCGCAAGCGCCGCAGGGCGGTGGTGAAGCGGGCCAAGGGGTATTACGGCAACAAGAGCCGCACGTTCCGGGGCGCCAACGAGCAGCTGCTGCACAGCGGCCAGTACGCCTTTCGGGACCGCCGGGCCCGCAAGGGCGAGTTCCGCCGTTTGTGGATCCAGCGCATCAACGCCGCCTGCCGCCAAAACGGCACCACCTATAGCCGGTTCATCAACGGCCTGAAGCTGTCCGACGTGGAGGTCGACCGCAAGATCTTGGCCGAGCTGGCCGTCAACGATCCTGCGGCCTTCACTGCACTGGTCGAGGTGGCCAAGGCTGCGGCCGGGGCGGCGCCTGAGGCCGACGGAGCCGACGACGCAGAAGCACCCGACGAAAAGGCAGAAGCCTCCGCAAAGGCCGAGACCGCCGACGACTTGGAAGCCGAGGCCGAGACCGCCTCGGTGGGGTAGTAGGGCTGCTCAGTTCGCGAAATCCCCGGGTTGCGGATCTACGCCGCTTAGCCCAGAAGCGCCGTGATCGCACGGTAACCGGCAAGTTCGTGATCGACGGTCCGCGTCTGCTGGCCGAAGCGGTGGATGCGGGTATCGAACTGGTGGACGTGTTTGTCGAGCCCGGGGTGGATCCCGGAGTTGCCGTAGACGCCCCCCAGTGGACTGTGGCAAAGGGCGTTCTGGCCAAGATCGGCTCCGTGGTTGCCCCCCAGGGAGTTATGGCCACTGCCCGAATCCCCGAATTGGCCCCCTTGGGCACCGGGGATTTCGTGGTTGAGCTGGCCGGAGTGGCCGACCCCGGCAACGCCGGCACCATCGTGCGCAGCGCGGTGGCTGCTGGCGCCCAAGCAGTAGTTTTTGGTCCCGGCTCAGTGGACCCATGGAATCCCAAGACCGTTCGGGCCTCGGCCGGCGCGTTGTTCCGGATCCCTCTGGCCGTAGAAGCACCAGTAGGGGAACGCATCGGCACCGACCCCCGTCAGGGCGACCCCTGCGATCAAGTTGACCTCACCGGCCCCCTAACCCTGGTAGTTGGCAACGAGGCCCACGGCCTCGACCAAGACGCTGCGGCGGTCGATCTCTGGGTATCCATCCCCATGGCCGAGTCTGTGGAATCCCTGAACGTCGCCTCCGCCGCCGCGGTGCTTTGCTTCGAGATCGCCCGCCAACGCCGTAGTTAGTCTACTAACGTATTAGTCTACTAACGTATTAGTCTACTAACGTATTAGTCTACGGCTGGGAAGGGAATATGCCGACGATGCCGTTGATCGACCGGGAAGCAGAGGCGGTCAAGCTGCGAGCCCTCCTCAAACGGGACGCGCCTTCGCTCGCCTTAGTACACGGGCGTCGCCGGGTGGGCAAGACCTTCCTGCTGTCCAAGCTGTGGCCTTCAGCTCAGGTGCTGTACTACTCGGCTTCGTCCACGACCCCGGCGATCAATCGGCAGGCGCTGTTGCAAGCAGCGTCCCATTGGTCGGGCCAAGAGCTTCGAATTGAAGACCATCCCACATGGCGCACGGCCTTCCGGACCCTGTTCGGCCTCCGCTCCAGCGAGCCCATCGTCATCGTCTTGGACGAGTTCCAGTATCTAGCCGACGGAGAGAGCGGATTGAGCGAGGTCGCTTCAGAGCTGAACGCGGTGTGGGAATCAGGCGTGTCTCGTTCGGCTGGTCTATTGGTGGTGCTCTCCGGGTCGGCAGTTCGCACGATGCAGGCGCTGGCTATGGGCGGGTCGCCGCTCTACGGGCGGCTAGATGCCACGCTCTCGCTTGAGCCGTTCGACTACTACGACGCTGGCTTGATGGTGCCCCGCTATTCCCCGCGCTATCGGGTACACGCCTACGCGGCATTCGGCGGCCTACCGGCAAATCTGGCCGTGGTTGATGACACTTGCCCGGTGGGGCAGAACATCGCCGATCTCCTCCTTTCGCCCCACGGTGTGGTCCGCTCTCGCTTGGCCACCGAGATCGACCAGGAGGAGGGTTTGCGCAACACCTCCCGATACCGGGCCGTGCTGGCCAGCATCGGACTGGGTTCCCGCACCGTCGGGGAGGTCGCTGCATCGATGGGCCAGCAGGCCGACACGTCGCTGAAGCGGGTTGTGGGCCAGCTTGAGGACATGTCGTATCTGGTGCGGGATGTCAACTTCGGGGCTTCACCCAAGCGGGGGGTGCGGTACCGGCTTGCCGACCCAGCGGCTCGCTTCCACTACGGGATCGGTATGCCCGCCGAGTCGGCCGTGGCCGTGCTCGGCCCGGAAGCCGCCTGGCGGGTCCGGATCGAACCCGAGGTATTCCCCTCCTATGTGGGCCGCCATGCCTTCGAGGATGTCGCCCGCCAAGCCTGTCATCGTTGGGGACCCGAATTGGGCCTGCCCGCGGTAGCCGAGTGGGGCCGATGGGCAGGTCGCGACCGGTCTCGCCGCGAGATAGAGATTGACCTGGCTGGCCGAACCCTCGACGGCGCAATGGTCACCGGTTCAGTCAAGTTCCGCACCCGCCCCGCCGACGCCAAGACCTATCTCGACCACGTAGCCGCATTGGAGCGCCTAGCCGACAGCGGCCTCGGCTGGGCCAAAGAGGCCCTGGCCCCGAACTCGCCCTTCTGGTTCATCTCCGCCGCCGGCTACGCCCCCTCATTCCACGAGGTCGCCGACCCCACCCGCCAAGTCATCTCCTGGACCATGGACGACCTGTATCCGGGGTAGTTCCGTACCTACGCCATGATTGAATTGGACAAGCAAAGCAACGGCAGTGGGCTCATCTGTTTCCCAGCGAGGATCACAAAGGGAATCGGCGACAGAGCCAATCGGCGAGTAGGGGATCGACAACGACGAGTTGGCCTTCGTGGTGTCGCAGTAGGCCGTTGCCTACCAGGGCCTCATATGCGCCCCGAGCGGTACCTGTCGGCAGGTTGAGCAGTTGGGCATGGCGACCGTAAATGCTCCCGGCTGAAGCCACCGCCCTGAGGGTCTTCTGGTGCCCTGTCGGAAGCAATCCGAAGATGCGCTCTGATCCCGTGTCCACGTTGGCGCGCACATTGGCAAGGGCTCGCCCCCAGGTCTGCGAGTCGGCGGTACCACCAGGTTCGACGAGCCTCCAAACGGCGTCGGAGAGTTGCATTGCCCGCTGGGGATGCCCCTTGGCAAAGTCCACGATGTGGCTGGTCACGCCGCCGGTACTCCGACCGGTGCGGGCGAACCCGTCTTCAACGATGCGGAATAGTGCGTCATCGGCCAGTGGGCCGACCTCCACGAGATCGGCTTGGGCGAAAAAGGGCTGCGTCTGATCGCTGAACAGTGTCCGCATAACGGAGGGTTCTGAACCAGCGAACACGATGCCCATTGACTGGAAATGATGTTGCAGTTCGGTCCTCAGCACCCCCGCGCCGCCTTCCACTCCGGCGATGCCGGAGAACTCGTCGAACACTATGAATATGTCATGGCGCTGGCTTGTGTCCACCAGCGCTTCAAGGAGAGATCGCAATGACAGCCCAGGATCGGATTCTCGGCGGTGCCGCCGCGAAAGCTCAATGCCCAACATGCCGATCTTCAACGACATGCCGCTGGCGATGGAGTCGAGCACCTGGCGCACTGGCCCAACAACGGTGGCGAGACCGCGGTCTACCGCGCTGGCCAAGTCGGCCATGGATGTCAGCTGATAGAGATCGATCCACACCGGCTGAGGGCCGACTGCTTGAAGGTCGGCGGCAACCCGCTTCAACAAGCTGGTCTTGCCATAGCGGCGGGGTCCGACCAATGCAGTAAGTCGACGATCTGTGATGCGTTGGGCAATGTCGACAACCAAGGCTTCTCGTCCAGAAACCTGATCGGCTTGCAGCGGGCCATGGTAGGGGAACGGGCTTCGATCCACCTTGCCAGTATACTCTATTGAATCGAGTATTAGACACTCTATTCAATCGAGTATTGAACACTCGGTTAAACCGAGTATCTCTATTGGCTGGCCATGGGGCCGATGGCGGCTGGCTGGGCGCGGAGGGCTTCGATTTCGGCCGCAGCCTCAGGAGAGAGCTCGCTGATGCCGATGAACTCTTCGAGGTTGTAGTGGAGGTTGATGATCCGCATTTCCTCACGGCTCAACACGATGTGATCTAGGCCTGGCTGGTGCAGGCCGCGTTGGGCTCGTTGGAGGTTGGAGAGGTCCTGGTCGAACACCAGGTTCATTGAGGCCTCCTCGGCGGGGATCGTGGCCTGCATGGGCTTGGTTCGCTCGGTGCCCGGGGGGCGGCGGTCGAGGTGAAGCAAGTCCATGAAGGCGTCGTCGGGGGTGTCGCCGGGGCGGGACCGCAGCACGGTGATGCTGTCGCACATCACGATCACCGTGATGTTGGGGAATAGGTTGAACTGGAACAGGTCCAGCATCTGCGACTGATCAAAGCTGCCCAGATCGAGGCCCTTCTGCGTGGTCTGGTCGCGTACCAGCTCCTCCAGCACGTCCCGCACGCTTCCGCCGTCGGGAATCGGCGGGCACGGTCCGGGGTTCTCGGAGTCTTGGCCGTAGCGGGCGCCCTGGGTAACGATGATGGACTCCCAGATCTCCTGGTCGGTGGCCCCGTTGCGCAGCCGGGGGCTGGGCACTCCGTAGGGCTGGTGCAGCGAGCCGTGGCGGCCGTAGAGCCGGTTAACAGAGTTGACGTCGTCGCAGCTGGGCAGCATCTCCCGGTGGATGCCCTGCACGTGGTAGGTCTCGCTGAACGCCTCGATGAGGGTCTTCCAGTTGCACGGCAGCGGCACGGTGAGGTCATACGCGCAGGCGTACTCGTCCATGCCGGCCCACTCCAGGAGGCCGGGAATGGCCTCCAGGTACTCGTCGAGGGGCTCGGCATCGAGGTCCAGATTCACGAACACCAGCGGCCCCCAGGTGCCCACCTGTACCGGGAACAGCGGGTAGTCGTCGTTGCGCAGCGCCCCGAAGCCCCGGCGCGACGGCACCTCGCGCAGCTTTCCGTCGAGCGTCCAGCTCCAGCGGTGGTAGATGCAGCGCAGCTCGGTCAGTCCCGACCCCGAACCGGTACACAGCACGTTGCCCCGGTGGCGGCACACGTTCTGGAACCCCCGCAGCACCCCGTCGTCGCCCCGCACGATGAGCACCGACAAATTGCCCACCGAGTACTCGAACCAGTCGCCCGGCTGCGGCACATGATCCAACGTGCAGGCCAGCTGCCAGGCCCGGGGCCACACATGGGCCATCTCCAACTCGGCCCACTCGGGAGAGATATACCGATGAGTGGGCACCTCGACGGGAGTCCGCCGAGGCGGGACTGCTCCGATCGCGGTTCCCACCGGGGCATCGTTGGTGAGCTCGGGGCCGATCTGGATTCTCGCCATGGCTGAACAGTAGCGGTAGCCATCATCACGGGACCCGGGCTTGGCTGCTGGTGCGAGCGGTATTTCTTGGTTGGGCTCGCCGGCGGCGGCTTTCCCGTAATCTGTGGCCACTATGAGCGTGTCCGAGGGGTTTGTGTTCGCCATTGGCGCGCTGATCGCTATTGGCACGCTCATGGCCGCCGTTCAAACGGTGGTAGTGCCCCGAGCCGAGCGCAGCCTGCTGATCCGCTTCCTGTACGTGGGCATGGGGCTGCTGTTCTCGGTGCTGGCCCGGCGCCGCAAGTCGTACGAAGCCCGCGACGCGCTGCTGGCCCGCTACGCCCCGACCACCCTCATGATTTTGCCCTTGGTGTGGGCGTCGGGCGTCGCCTATGGGTTCTCTTTGATGTTCTGGTCGCTGAATGTGCGTCCCTACCAGGCGGCTCTGGTGCTGAGCGGCTCGTCGCTCACCACCTTGGGTTTTCGGGAGACGCAGGATCTGTTCAGCCTGCTCCTGGCCGTGTGCGAGGCGCTCATCGGCTTGGGCATCGTGGCGCTGTTGATCAGCTTCTTGCCCACGATGTACAGCGCGTTCAGCGCCCGGGAGGTGGCGGTGGGCCGCTTGGAGATCAGGGCGGGAACCCCCCCGACTCCCGAGGCCTTGATCATCTTGGCCCATGAGACCGGCGCCCTCGAGTCTGTCGATGAGGCGTGGGCCGAGTGGGAGCACTGGTTCGTGCAGCTCGAAGAGACCCACCAGACCTATCCCGCGCTGGCCTACTTCCGCTCGGTGCGCTCCAACCGGTCGTGGGTGACCGCGGCGGGCGCGGTGCTGGACGCCGCCGCCATCATGTTGTCGACGGTGGCGGTGCCCCATTCGCCCTCGGCGCCGTTCATGATCCGGGCCGGTTATGTGGCGCTGCGCAACATCGCCGACTTCTTCGCCATCGACTACGACCCCGATCCCGATCCCACCGCGCCCATAACCGTGCGCCGCCACGAGTTCCACGAAACCTATGAAACCCTTCAGCAGGCTGGAGTTCCGGTGGTGGCCGACCGGGAGCAGGCGTGGCGCGACTATGCCGGTTGGCGGGTGAACTACGACACCTGCCTGGTGGGACTGGCCTCGATCACCTCGGCACCCCCGGGCAAGTGGAGCAGCGACCGGCCGTCGCCCTATCACCGCCTGCCCCTTTTCCATCGTCCGCTGCGCCGTCCGCTGCCCCCGGTTCTGCGGGAGATCATGCGCCGCCGCGGCCTGGGCCAGGAGCGCCGGAGATGACGCCGGCGGGCTCGCTGCCCAGGATTTTGGGCCAGGGCTCGCACCGGGCTCGCCGAATCCACTGTCTGGGTGGCCGACGACTTTGCCCGGCCCGCATTCGGATTTCGCACCAGGAGCGCCTGGCGGTGATGCTGGCGCCATGAGAACCCGGATCACCGAGCTGTTGGGCATCGACATCCCCGTGGTGCAGGCCCCGATGGGCTACATCGCCCGAGCCCAGTTGGCCTCAGCGGTGTCCAACGCCGGCGCCATGGGCATTGTCGAGACCTCTTCGGGGCAGCTTGACGACATCAAGGTGGAGATCGCCAAGATGCGCGACCTCACCGACCGGCCGTGGGGTGTGAACATCGCCCAGCTGCTGGTGCCCGACGCCGCGGTGATCGATTTCGTGATCGAACATGAGGTGGGGTTCGTGACCACATCGGCGGGCGACCCCAACCGGTTCACCGCGATGCTGAAAGACGCTGGGGTCACTGTTTTCCATGTGGTGCCCACCTTGCGGGGGGCCCTCAAGGCAGTGGACGCCGGGGTTGACGGCCTCATCGTCGAAGGGGTGGAGGGCGGCGGCTTCAAGAACCCCCACGGATCGTCCACCATGGTGCTCACCCCGCTGGTTGTGGCTGCGGTTGATGTGCCGGTGATTGCCGCGGGCGGGATCTGCGACGGCGTGTCGATGGCCGCGGCGCTGGCCCTGGGGGCCGACGGGGTGCAGATGGGCACCAGGATGCTGTCGTCGGCCGAGTCGCCGGTGCACGACAACTGGAAGCAGGCGGTGGTGGACGCGGCTGAGACCGACACCGTTTTGTTGAACCGGTTCGGCCGTCCCGGCATGCGGGCGCTGCGCACTGAGCTCACCGCCGAGATGGAGCACCACGACCAGGTGCAGATGCCGGGCCTCGACCGGCTTATGGACCAGTACTTCGGCGGGCAGATGGACGTGGCCGTCCCCTTCGGGGGCCAGGTGATGGGCCGCATCGACGAGGTGCGCCCGGTGGCCGACATCCTGCGGGAGGCCTGGGACCACTGCCAGGCCCGTCTGCGCCAGCTGGGCCAGGCCGCGGCGGGATAGCGGGGGTGGGGTACCGGCGCCATCCACAGCTGCGACTGCCCCGGGTGTGGCTGCTCGGCCCCGATCCCCGGGGCGTGCGCCAGTCGCTGGGGGCGTTGTGCATTCTGGCGGTGACCAGCGTGGTCGCCGGCGTGGTGCTGGGCCGAAGCCACGAGCGACTGGCCGAGCTGCCCGGACTCTTGCTGCTGGTGCCGGCGGCCATCGCTTTGCCGGGGAAGATCTTCGGGGCGCTGGGCAGCCGGCTGGGCACCGCCATCCACACCGGCACGTTCCGCCTGTCGCTGCGATCGTCCAGCGTTGTGGGCCAAAACGTGTGGGCATCGATGGTGCTTACCCTCGTGCTGTCGCTGGTGCTGGCCTTGCTGGCCTCGGCGGCGGCGTCGAATCTCGGGGTGGACAACGCCATCGGCGTGGCCGACTACGTGGTCATCTCGGTGGTGGGAGGCACGCTGGCCTCGGTCTTCGTGATGCTGGTGACGCTGGGCATGGCCACCGCGTCGGTTCGCTGGGGTCTCGATCCCGACAACGTGACCGCCCCCATGGTGACCGCAGCCGGCGACGTGCTGGCCCTGCCCGCACTCATCTTGGCGTCCTATCTGGTGCGCCACGATGTGGTGACCCCGGTGGTGGCCGCAGTGGTGGCCGCAGCCACCGTGGGGTCGCTGGTGGCCGCCGTCCGGTCGCAGGCCCCGCTGCTGCGCACTGTGCTGCGGGAGTCTATGCCGGTGTTGGTGCTGGCCGGGTTCTTGTCGCTCATGGCCGGGGTCACCGTGGAGAACCGGTTCGACGTGTTCTCCGACCGCCCCGTGCTGTTGGTGCTGATACCAGGCTTTTTGGCCACCGCCGGCGCGTTGGGGGGCATCTTGGCCAATCGGCTGTCGAGCAAACTGCACCTGGGCTTGATCGGCCCCTCGATTGTGCCCCAGCGGCGGGCCCGCAGCGATGTGGGGGTGACTGTGGGGTTGGCGCTGCCGGTGTTCGCCTTTTTGGCCGTGGTCTCCCATGGAGCGGGATCTGTGGTGGACCTGGCGGGGCCGGGGTTGGGCCGGCTGGTGGGGGTGGCGCTGGTCGGGGGCGTCTTGGCCTTGGTCGTGGTGGTGGCCGTGGCCTACTACGGAACCATCGCCGCGGTCCGCTTCGGGGTCGACCCCGATTCGGTCGGCATCCCGACGGTGACCGCGGTGCTCGATCTGGTAGGGGCCCTCACCCTGGTGTTCGCCATCGAGGCGATAGGGGCAGGGTGAATTGCCAATGGCTAGTTTGGAGGGAGTTCACAATGGACGATAAACCCCGCAATCTTCGGGCCATGCTCGCCGAGGCCAAGGATCTCTCCGAGCTGATGGTGGATCTGGCCTATGCCGCCCTGTACTTCGGCGACCCGGACATGGCCACCGAGGTAGACGAGCTCGAGATCGAGATGACCGAGTTGGTGCAGGGCATGCGGGCGGTGTGCATCTTGGCCGTTCGCCACCCCCGTGAGGCCGACGGCATGTCGTCGGTGCTCCAGGTGATCAGCGCCATCGAGCGGATCGCCAACGACGCGGTGGACATCTCCCGGATCGTGACCCGCCGCCTGGGAATCCCCGCTGAGCTGGTGGCCGACATGACCAGCGCCGAGGAGATTTCCCACCGCTTGGTGGTACACGAGGGATCCCACATGGTGCGCCGCCCCCTCGGCGACCTGGAGCTGCCCGTGGTGGCCGGGATGCGGGTCATGGCCATACGCCGGGACCGCAGCTGGATCACCGACGTGGGCGGCGACCAGCTCATGATGCCCGGAGATGTGCTGTTTCTGCGGGGTTCGCCCGCGGGGATCATGAGGCTGCACCAACTGGCCGCCGCACCCATGTGGGAGGAGCCGATTGCCCCTGAGGATCCGTGGATCTCCGATCTGGATCGGGCGGTGGACGTGCTGGTGGAGATGAAGGACCTGTCGGAGGCCGCGGTGGGGCTTGCCTACTCGGCGCTGGTGCTCAACGACCGGGGCCTGGCCGCCCAGGTGCGGCTGTTGGAGGGCCGCCTCGATGAGATGAACCACCAGCTTGAGCTATGGGTGCTGCGGGCCGCGGCCAACAACATCGACCCCGCGCCGCTGCGGGGATTGCTGCATCTGGGCCAAGCCGCCGAGGACATCGGCGATCAGGCCCGCCAGATGATCTCGCTGGTAGAACAAGGCGAAGAGGTCCACCCCATTTTGGAGATCGCCCTCGGCGACTCCGACGAGGTGGTGGTAGATCTCCCGGTGGCGTCGGGCAGCGGCGCCGACGGCGCCTCGCTGAAGCAACTGGCCCTCAACATCGAGCCCGGCTTCACCGTGCTGGCCATCCGCCGGGCCGGGCGCTACATGTACCGCCCCCGGGGCAGCGCCGTGCTCTATGCCGGCGACGAGATCATCGCCAGCGGCCCCGACGAGGGCCGCGAAGCCCTAGCCGAGCGCTTCGGCTGGAACCTGGTACGAGAAGAAGAAGGCCTAGAAGACGAACTCCAGCCCATGGGCTGCTGAGCCACCTCAAATTGGGGGGCCACTGGCGCGTGCCCCTGTCGGTCTTAGGATGCCGTCGGATCTGAGACCACGAGCCGCCAGCGGTTTCGCGGGCTTCGCCGTACGATTTCTGTCGGCTCTACTTCTCCCTCTTCCTCCATGATACGCATCCACCTGAGCACCGCTTGTCTGGAGACGTCGAGCCTGTCTGCCAGCATTCCGGTCGAGAGAGGACCCTCGCTGAGCAGTTCTTTGATCTTGCTGCGGGTGGTCGAGGGTTCATCGCTGTGCCGGGATGGAATGGGCCAGAGCGGGCCGGGCGAAGCCGCGGCCTCGTTCTCGGCGAGGTAGGCGCGGCCTCGAATGGTCACGGAACAGTCGTTGATTCGGTCTTCGAGGACCGGTAAGTCGAGTCCTGCCTCATATAGGGAAGCGGCAACGGCCAGCAGCCCCGACCCTCGGTTTTCGCATACCGCTCGATTGGTGTGGGGAATCTCGATGTCTTCAAGCAGCTTGGCCAGTCGAGAGTTGCGGGATGAGGAGACCGGTTTGGCGAAGAGGAGGTCGCGGTTAATCTGGCCGTGGAGTCCTCCAGGATTCACAACCTCGAGCCGATCGGGATAGAGCTCGACCCTTACTTGGGTTCCATGGGCGGAGGGGTGATAGTCCCGGTGCAGAAGAGCGTTCACCACGGTCTCCCGTACCGCCTCGTCGGGGTACTCCCATAGATCGAGGCGTCCTTCACCGGTAACCTCAGCTCGTCGGGTGGTATTGCGCCGTACAGCGGCTTGAGCTTGTTCGACCATCAGGGGGATCGGCCCGTCGATGGGAACGTTGTCGAGAAAGCGGATACCGTTTCGCATTGGCCTGCCGGTTACTGTTGGGTACGCCACGAAGGTCACATTGAGCTGGGGGAAAAACTGCTGAGGATATCGGCCCAGTGACAGAATTCCCGCAAGTGTGATGGAAGGCTCGGAATTCTCTCCAGCGGTCACGCTCAGAATGCGGAGGATATCGTCGTCGCTGTGATCGGCGATCGCCGGTCCCCGTCGGCTTCGAATACGGCTGAGGAGAGCGCTGACAAGGTTCTCGTCGAGGTCGCTTCGCTTTGCTCCGTCCACGACTGCAATGTCGTCGAGAGGCTGTCCTCGCCCGGACATGAGGATGTGGATCTCGTAGAGGCTCAGGCGGCGGTCGCCGTCATGGGTACGTATATACGATCCGCTTTCGAGCCGCTTCGACTTCAAGTAGCAGGGTTTTCGTCCAGCAGGCAGCTCCTCTACCATCGCGACTACCACAGGCTGCTCATCTACTTCAGCTATGTCGATATCTGCTCGGATCGGGGGCTCAAGCTCGTTGGCGCAAGTCGAAGCGAGGTCGTTGGCAAGCTTTCTCGCATCGATGGGCACTGGCACGAAATCACCGTCGCTCAGCCCAAGAATGACGAGTCCGCCTCGAGCATTGGCAAGAGCCGAAACTGATGCGGCTACCGACTTTGGCAGGCCTCCCGCGCCTGATTTCACTTCGATATTCTGGAGGTCGGTACCCGCCATGCGAAGGCGATCAACTGCGCGATCTACTTGAGACTGGAGCTCACTGCTCAAGGAGTCCTGTTGCACCGGGAAATGCTATCTGTTGGTTGTCTATCTGACAATCTTAATTGTCTATCTGACAATCTAAGTTGTCATGCCGACAGTTAAAGAAGGCTTCGAACACAAATCCCAACCGCCTACCCTGTGGAATCGAAATTATCTGAACCTCCATGAAATATGTTTGACTGAACGGATTTCGATGTGGGCATACTTTTCAAGTGGCAACACCGGTACTGGTGCGGTTCAGCAAGAAGCAGATTGAGGCGATCGACCGCCTTGTGGCTGAAGGAGTGGGGGAGCCCCGCTCCGAGGTGGTCTGCCGGGCGGTGGAGAGTCTCGATGAGGCCATTTGCCGGACACGGATCAAGCTGGAGTTCGAACAGTCCAATCGCGAGCAACCCGAGCTTGGGCACGAAGAGATCCCGGCCATGGCCGTGGAAATCGCACTAGCCGGACGCGAGCGGTGGGTGTGGACTGAGGACGGTCGGTGCATCCCGGAACAGGAAGCCGAAGAGCAGGGAGTCCCCATTGGCCAATGTCCGTCCCGTCCCTCCCTGAATCGAACCGAGGCCAACCCCAGAATCCGGCTGAAGTTCAGCAATGAACAACACGAGGCGATCGGCCGCCTGGTGGCTGAAGAGGTCGGGGTCACTCGCCCCGAGGCAATTCGCCGAGCCGTAGAGCGCTTGGACAAAGCCGTACGCCGATCCCGCCGCATCGACGAGGAGATCGCCGAGTTTGAACGCGAGCCGCCCGAGACAGAAGCCGAGATTGCAGCAGGATTCGCCGCCGCAAGGGCCCTCGTCCAAGCTGAACCGTGGGTGTGGACTGAGGACAACGAGCTAATCCCCAAGGATGTGGCCATCGAAAAGGGAATTCCCATTGGCACAGGCCCTCCCCGGCCTCGACCAGATTGGGGAGACCACTGGCCAGGAGAATGATGCAGCAAGGCGAGATATGGCTCATGGAGCAACCCGACCACGAGGCTCGACCTGCATTATTGGTTTCTCGAGATTGGGCCATTTCTAATCTGAACAAGGTGGTGGTGGCTCCGGTGACGAGGACGCTTCACTCGGCTGCAACGTGCGTGCCCGTCGGCCCCAGCGTAGGTCTTAGGTACGACAGCGTGGCCACCTTCGACAATCTCACCTCAGTGTCAAGATCCGTCTTGACTCGACAACTGGGGGAACTTGACTTTCAAGGCCGCAGACAGATGTGCGATGCCCTCCGTTCCATGGCTGAGTGCTGACACTGGCCAGCGCTCCAGGCGCAATCCGCCAATAGCGTCTACCCTCAGCGGCCGCCGCTCCTCCTCAGCCAAGAACCCCTCCAGCCGATTCCGCCCCCGCCCAATCAACCGAAGCCGAGCATCCAACCCCGCATCGTCCAACGAGGCCACATCAACCGCCTCAACACAAACCCCGCCCCCACCATTCCCGCAGGTCACAGCCCCAAAATCCATGTCACAAGTCTACCAATGGGAGTGACAGCTTCTTGATGTGGGAGTTGCTGTGCTGGAGGTCTGGCTAGATTCTTGAGATTCCGCTGAGACCGTCTCGGCTAATGGAGCGACACAATGCTTAAGGTACCGCTGCCCTTGTTGAACAGATGGACTCTAGCTTTGGGTAGTGAACCGGCTGACAGCGACTTGCGCAGATTGATGAACCCTTCAATTCACCCAGACTCACCGGACAAGAAGGCCATGCAGTTCGACGCACGCGTTGTTGAGCCTGTGACGCCCTTCTGGTGTGCGGAGTGTCCCAAGAGCCTTATGGATGACTTCCCGTTCGGGTTCGACGTGAATGGCCAACACGCCGATGCATCCTTTGCCCACATGGTCGACCAGAGGGGAGACGTTCAATACACCGTATGACTCTGACAGCTCATCATTTGTCAGTGGTTCCAAAGCTGTCCAAGCATTGTCTGGGGTTGTCCCATAAACCGCCTCATTAGCCCATAATAATGGCTTGGAGTCCCGAAAGCACTTTCCGTGTATCCCCGATTGGAGGTCAGTCGACGGAGGAGGATGTCGCGCATCAATCAGGGATACCGACAATTGTCGGGAGAGGATCCGCTCTCGGAGAATGAATGGTCGGCGCAACGATAGTGACCAGTTCGATTCACACAGATAGAGATCGACCATCCATAGGCCGAACTGATTGCCCGCAATCTGTCCAAGGTCTGAAACCACCTGTACTGCTCTACGCTGGACACGGTCGTATTCTCGGCCAAGCCTACGAACGATGTTCCTATCTCGCGCCGCGTTGATAGCCGTATGCAGGACGACAAACCCTGCGCTTCCGATAATCCATGGCCATGGTCTGGCCTCGCCACCAACCAAGCCTGCAACAGCAAGAACCATTGTGGCAGTCGCCAAGGTGACCTTCCCAAACACGAGATCGGTCCAGGGGGCCCTGCCTAGCATCAGGATTGTTCCTGTAGAAAGCGGCGGAGACGAATTGTCATGACTTCGGCACGTGCCGCCACGTTAGCTTCTGACGCTCCCTCTCGCGTGAATGCATTTAGATACGTGAGCATGTCAATCTCAATCTTCGGGAGGTCGAGTTCCTCCTCAGCTACTTCGTCTGCGGCTAGACCCATGACTGTGCTGCGAAGGTCCGAGAGTTCGGCAGCCCCTTCGCGGCGTTCACCTTCGAAGACCCGAAAAAACCTCATCACGTCCGCTGGGTCGGCCAAAATCCCGTCGGACTCAAGCCGCATAATTGACAACAGGAGATCAACAACGCCCCAGCGAGTGCGGAGCACTCCCCGTTCAACGCTTGCAATAGCCTGAAGACGATCTAGAAGGTCCAAGGTTCGCGCTGCTACAGGGCCGTCTGGATCGAAAGAATCCTTCTCATAAAGCGCTAGCAGGTCAGCTCCCTTGAGGCCTGTTGGTCCACCAGCAATGACAAGAGCCAGCACAATTGCCGCCATCTCGTGCCATCCATATCGGCTTCTACGGAGCGCCGTTTCAAACCACAGTTGGTGCTCTGCGAGCACCTCGGCAACAAAGTCCCGAACGGGTCCCGACATCGCGTTCCTCCGTTCCGCTGCGTTGAGTGGTTCGCCCTTTTGGAGACGCTGGAACAACTCGCGAATATCATCTTCGCTCTCAGTTTCGAGTTCTGTCACAGTGACTTTGGCGAACTCAAGTCGGTCCCTGGCGTCCTGCGGAAGTTCAGACCAGCGCTTGCCGCTGACCGCTTCTAGATCAGGGTATGAATAGCTACGTGAGAGAGCGTACTCATTCGACATGAATCGCCAGATGGAGGTCAGTCGCTGGACTCCGTCGACAACGTCAAACAACCTTTCTGACCCGTCGGCCAACTTGCGCAGGAAGATCTTTGGGAGGTCAAATCCGCGCAGGATCGAATCAATCAAGAGCTGCTGCTGGGGAACGGACCACACTTCACCACGTTGGTACTCTGCTTCAGTGTTGATGCGGCCTTGAAGGTCAGCCAACATCCGGACCGTCCACTCACTTGTTTCTCGTCTCATTAAACCCCTTTACAGGTCAAGGCCATCAGCCATCTGGAAACGCTTCGAAACTCTCTATTAGTTCGCCTGGGCACTTGGTTCGCGGTCACTGCCCGACAATGTCTTCACCAGGCTTCGGGTCAAGTTGTGTAGTGCCGGAAGATGGCCTGTTTCCATCATCTCCTTGACAAGCGGGATTCCAGCGGCGGCGTAGCTTTCGGCGATGTCCAAGACCTGTCGAGGGTCTCGTACTACGAAAGGATCGCCAGAGTGAGCTATTGCCAACAAGAACAGGAACTCGATCGTGGCCAGATCTCGTTGGAACACGACACCCGTTATGAATTCATGTCGTTCAGCAGACTCGACAGTCATGAATTCCCCCTGAGAGGCACCTACGGCTGCTGCGAGTAGCCAATAGTCAACGTACCGCTTGAAGGGTGCGTCTTCGACGTCCTTGGACGCCCCGTCCTCTGAGACGAAGGTAGTGCTGTATAGCCTTAGATCTTCGTGGTAGGCCTTCGGGACATGAACCGCTTGGTTGGCAAAGGGATTGAAGTCTTGAGAAATGGACATGCCTAGACCGTGGCCTTTCGTTCGCAGAGGTGGCAAGAGGAGTGGTAGTCGCAGTCACATAGCAATGTCTCAAGGCGACCAGTCCCCGGGTCGTTGACTAGTTGCTTGGGATAGTGGTCACTGAAGGTCATGGTGTAGGTGCGTCCTGCGTAGTTGTCGAGAATGTCCTCTACACCCTGCACTTCGCTTCCGGTCAAGAACATGACTAGCTGTGTTGAGTTGTCAGCGGCATATTCGAGCAACGATCTTCGGACCAAGGCACTGGTCATCCCAAGGGGCGTGTCTACGACGTTGGGAGCGCTTACGCCGCTCACGCGAACCAGGCCAAGAATGAAGGCAAGCGTTAGAGCTCTGCGTTGGGCCCCACTGAGATCTTTGTCCGGGTCCAGCCGTTGATTGTCGGAGCCATACACGACTATGTCATGTTGGCGCGTCAACTCCGCACGATTGATGAGTCCACCGGCTTCAGGATCAGCCACGATCATCTTTAGGAAAATTTCGCTCATCGCGGAGCTCACCTCGTCAACCGTTTCGCTCTCTAGCGTCTCGACAGTGCTCCGGAGTACGGCAAGTAAGTCATTTGCAGCCACCTCTTCAGCTAGCCGCCGTCGGTATCTCTCCACCTTCTTCTGGGCTGTCTGCCGGTCTTTGATGATTGCCGTTAGTTCTTGTCTAGTCGTCCGAATCTGCTCGGAAACTCTCGCAGCGTCACCGGTGAGGCGCTTATCCTCAGCTTCCTCAGCAGTCAGCATTCGTTCGAGTTCGCTAATGTCCTGCTCCGGAATATCGCGGATCTTCGTTCGCAGCTCGGTGATCTCCTTTTCGAGCCGGCTTTGGGTTTGACTGCACCTAACAACGTCGGCAAGTGACTCCTGGGCCTGCACAACCCATGAGCCTGGTTCGTCATCATCTCTAGTAGTACTCTCACGGTGCCTTGCTGCAGTGCTGAGGTGAAGCAGTATCTCGTGGCTCTCCTCCATTTGGTCAACTTCGGCTAGCAACTCACAGAGGGCGGCATGCCCGTCTGTTCCTTCCGAAACATCCCGCCCGCATATGCATTTCTCGCGGTTGAGCCGATCTCGAACGACCTCAGGCAAGGTATCCGGGATGATCCCCTCAGTCTCCAGGCGGGCAAGCAAAGTTCCTGCTTGGCGAATTTGCTCCCTGCCGACACGTACATATGTGTCAGAGCTATTTATGAGCGCACGTTGCCGCTGCACAAGCTTGGTGTGGTGTTTTCGCTCATTTTCCAGCTGCGTAGTTAGTTCAACATGATCGGACTCGAGCTGTCGACGATCCGCACTGCCAGCTGCGAGCGCTTCGCGCAGGGCTTCGTTGGCCTTACGTTTGCGTATGTCCGTCGCCTGCCTGTCATCGGCGATCTGCTCCTTGGAAACCTCTAACTTCTGCAACCGGTCAGTGAGATCAGCTTCTCTTATTGCAAACTGCTCAACATCGGTACCGGCAGCGTCTCTCCGAACTGCAGAAACTGCCTCCCTACGGGCAACATCGACATGGCGGTCCGCCTCTTCGAGGATGTCCAGCCCTAGTAGCTGTCTCACAGCCCGCTCTACCCGCTCACGCTTTGCTGAGCGTTCGTCGGTCGCCTCGATGAACGCCAACGCACGATCTCCATCAATGAAAAACACATCCTTGAGGCTCTTTGGCAGTACCCGGTTGGCAATGAAAGCGTTGGGATTGGGCACAGGTTGGTCGCCAGAGGGTTTCTGTTCAAAGAGCATTAAGTTAGACCCGTCCACTTCGAAGGTCCCGGAGTCCGCGGGCCGCTCGCTTGTGGTGCGAAGCAGGTCATATGTACGTTCCATGCCGGTTTCGTCGTCGATGGTGGCGAACCTAATGGTGACTTCGATTGCGCAGACTTTGCCGTCCTTTTCAACCTTCCAATCGAGAGGATGTATTCGGTACGTTGATCTCCTTCCAGGCAAAGCCTCATCGCCGAAGAGCCCCCACGTGAGTGCCGTGAGAAGGGTTGTTTTCCCAGTGCCGTTCTCGGCACGGATTACCGTGAGCGGGCTCTCCGAATCTCGTGCAAAAGTGAGTTCGATGTCGCGGAGCTGCCGGAAATTCTGGATCCTTGCGTGGATTAGCTTGATCATCAGGACGGTTCCCAACCATCTTTGAGCAGAATCGTGGCCAATGCTTGTGCCTTATCGTTAATCTTCTTCTGGATCTGTGTTCTCGCCTCGAGGTGCTCCTTTTCGAGGACGACGATCTGGGCCAGCGTCTCGAGAAGGTCCCTTCGGTATCCGGGGACCCGGTCAGTCTCGTCGATGTGGTCGACTTGGTCCCGCAACACCTTAAGTAGTTTCTGCTGGGTAACTGTCATTCCCTTTACCTCCATCTGGCCCGGCAATCATACGATATGCTCCAGACGAATATCCTGTAGTACGTCTCTTGGCCCTCCCTTGGAGGCGCGATTCCGTGCTAGGTTCGCAAATTCGTCACACCTTGCTAGTTCACCTGCGATTAAGCCCTTGACATCGTCGTCCCTGGGCTCTCCAGGGGGAGGGAGAACAAGGAAGTCATGAATAGTCGCGTGTTCCTTTCCAATTGCAGGACACATGCGCAGTACTCGGCCGCGACGCTGAACCCACTGACGCTCGACAGTGGTACTTGCAAGGATTATCGCAGTCGAAATCTCAGGGACGTTGATACCTTCGTCGAGAACACGCTTGGCCGTGAGGATCTTGAGGGATCCACCACGGAAGGCATCCAGCACCGAGTCAACCAGCTTTGCATTTCCGGTTTCGTGAGCGGTGACCTGATGGAACCGCAAGCCCACCGCGCGGACGATGTCGTTTACGGCATCGAGCTGACCGGGGTCCTTGTCCGTCGCATAGATGAGCGTGTGTTCGATGGGGTTTGTAGAATTCTGCAAGAGCTGCGACTTGAGAACTCCAAGCTTGCCCTCCGCGGCTTCCAGGACTAGCCGACGTTGGTTCCTAAGGACCTGGAGACGTTCCTCGTCTTCCGTGCTCGGGTCGCGCCCAATGGCACGAGCTAGACGACGGATCTTGTCACTTAGCTGCCTGAACTTCTCAAGTTCGTCGTGGCTCAGATCAACTAGGTGAAGGTGATAGTCGTAGGGCACAAGGCAAAGACCGATGGCGTCGCCAAGGCTGAACTCGAATACGTCATTGCCAAAATACTCTCTAATTCGAACCGAGCCGTCAGGGTCGTACTGTCGTTCGGGGGTAGCTGATAGCCCTAGGCGGTAGTCGACCTGTTTTGGTGGTGTGGCTAGGAAAGCGCCAGCGCCTAGGTTGTGGACTTCATCTGCGACAAGCATCAATGGCCCTTGGTGCCGGTCGATGAGCTCTCGGAACTCGACATCGTTCAGGAAGTCATTCGTGACAATCAGAACTTCAATTCCGCTTTCTCCAAATTCCAGTTGCTGAAGCCTCTCGTCGATCTCCCGTAGACGTCGTCTTCCAAGTTGGCTACTTGCCACAAAGGGGACAAGCGAGAAGTCTCGACACTCGTCGGCCCACTGAGAGATAAGCGGACGCGTTGGAGCAGCTATTACCACTACCAGGCGTCGAAGCTCTCGCCAGAGACGCCAAGCGCATAACAGGGCGGTGATTGTCTTTCCCGAGCCAGTAGCCATGGCGAGGATTCCGCGTCTACCTGCGGCCTCCCACCTAAGTACCGCAGTTCCTTGGTGCGAATATTTCCCTGCCTCCCATACCAAATCAGCTGGCGGGGCAAAATGGCCTCGACCGGGACTGGCTTCGACTGCGCTCGCAAGCTCGCTCCTGTGCAACTTGCCCTCGAGCTCTAGCGCCTTGCGGTAATCGGCCTCGGTGGGGGGATGAGCAGTGTCTTGGGACTCTATTAGGCCCTCTTGAAGTGCCAATGGTAGATCGACGGCCACTGCATGTGGCTTTGAGTTCGACCAGTAGGCATCGAATTCGTCGACCGCGTCGCGGCACGCGGCTTCGTTATCTCCATCACGCCAGTTGCGTTGGAGATTCAGTCGCTCGACGTTTCCCAAAAGAGCCTGGCCAGTAAAGTTCGCCGAACCTGAAAGCACTGCGACATCCGTGCCTGCTCGGAATATCCATTCCTTGAGATGGAATCTTGCATCCCGTACCAGCACGATCTTCATTAGCAGACGGCGCGTTGCGAGTAAGTAGGCCAAGCACTGTTGCGTGTGTTGCGCCAATGCGCTGGCAAGCGCCGTTTCATCGGAAAAAGATGCTTTGGCCGCGTCCGTGAGAGCCTCAGTTGGGGTCCTATTTCCCAGGCGAATCGCTTCCTGATCGGACTCGGACAGCACGGGACTGACAAGTAAGCGCAGCGGCTGGTTACTTCGGAGTATGTACGCCGCCAACCCGTGTGACAACTCTCTTAGCGCGGCACCTCCAAAGTATCCAACCATGCACTCAAACTGATCTGAGACTTGAAGCGCAGGGATGATGACCTCTTCTACAACCTCGTCATCTGGCCGTCGCCACGTCGGCTTTCGGTCGTCTAAAAACCTCAGCCGCGAAGCTGAATTCCTGATTACCACGTCAGATTGCGCAGACTGTGCACGGGGAACTGTCGTCGTCTTCAGAAAGCGCTTCTGCCAGGGACTCTACTAGAGGGAGGTTCGGGCGGGATTGGGCGTTGCGGTTCATAGCAGTTGCATGGCGTTCGAGGATTTCGTCTCGTCGTGCTCTAAGTTGGACCAGCGTTTCACCACCTGACCAAGTGTATTGGCGGCCCTTCATGGCCTGGTCGCTGAAGTCAGCGTCACCGGACACTCCGGCGTCCTGGAGGACTTTCTGCTCGATGGCCACGGCACGTTCGAAGAGTTCGGGATGGCGGTCGGCGAGGCCGATCCATTCGGCTTTGCGCTGGTAGAAGCAGAAGTAGCAACCGGACCTTGTGCGCCACTCGTAGTAGGCAGGGAGGCCGATTCCGGCGTCATCCAGGATTCTCATTACGCCTGCATGATCGATACCGTCCTCAACAAAGGGGAAGCGGCTTTCGATATTGGGCTTGGTGGAGATGTAGCCCTTGCGGTTGGCCTCGTCGGCTCGAATGGCCACATAGGAGATTGCTGGGTCGTCGCCGATCCACTTTTCTAGTGGCTTGATCTTCATGTTCTTGGTGCACCAGCGCATTTGGGGGGAGGGTAGCGCACCTCTGAAGATCTCGAACCAGTGGTCGAATCCCCGCTCGGCGTTCAATCTGGCTATTGGCTTACCTAGGATCACTTCGAGGCGGGCCAGAAATTCGTAGGTCTCGGGTAGCTCGGCGCCGGTGTCGCAGAAGAAGTACTCCATTTGGGGCACGCTGTCCTTTAGGTACACCGCCAGTGCGCTGGAGTCCTTGCCTCCGGAGATGCCACAGATGTGTCGGACGTCGTCAACTGCCTGTGTCTGTTCACTCATCCTTGAATCCCTCCAGCACCCGTTCTCCAATCAGCGCCAACAAGGCCTGTTGGGCTTTTTCGCCTGATCCGACCATGAGTTCGACTTTTGCCATGGCTTCGTCCAGCACTTCGGTTAGATCATCCCGCAGGTCTGCCTGGATGTTGACAAATCGGGCGTGTTCTCGTCCGTCGGGTCGGGTTACTGTAACACTCAGCGCGGTGGGTGTAGCAGTGCATTCATCGTGCTGCTGGCGGTCGCATGCTTCTCGGGCGCAATCGATGTCCTTACCCTCGCGTCCAGCGTGTGGTTCGGCATAGAGGGCGAGCAAGCGTTCGAACGCCGCCATTTGTTGGGGCAATGTCCTTCGGAATCGGCCCGAATCTTCATCGGTCCACTCGGCAGGGGACTTTTGGGACACGACGGTGGCGATGGTCGCAATCCAGGCCAGGTCGTCATCGGTTCCATCGTTGGCAAGGGCCAAGACGAACGGGCGGATAGTCGAGTCCAAGACTTCGGGATCAAGTGAAGCAGCTCGCTCGATGACAGCTTCTCGGCTGGATCCCCCTCCCGATGCGATCAGTAGAACCAAGGCTTCAGAGAGCAGCCGGTTACTAGTGGCCTCCAGCGCTTCCAACGCATCTGAGACTTCTGTTGCCAGGTACTTGGCCTTGGAGTAGCTGTCGTCGGCGGTTTGCACGGGGGACAGATTCAAAGCCTCGGGCAAGGACACGAAGAGAAGATCGTCAGGCTCAACGGCTCTCAGTAGCTCTTCGCGCACAGTCACCACTGTGGGAGGCAGATTGCAAGTACGCTGAGTGAAGTTGTCCAGCCTCCGGACCCTAGCAACCAGGTTGCTCACCACAGAAAGCACGTTTCCTACCAAGAGGTTGGGTGCAGCCCCTCGGGTTTGCGCCTGATCTTGGATTCCGAGCCGCTCGGCCAAGGCGCTCACCACCTGCTTTCGGGCGCCACTTGAATTGGCGAAGTGCTTGATCTCGAAGAATGCAGGGTTCTTGACCATGCGCTCTGCCATGTCAGCAGTGAGTTGCGGTCGGAATGTGCCGTGCTCATAGATGGCGATCACATCTCGATGGGTGAGGAGACCGGCCACGATCATCACTGGAATCATCCCGGCCTTCATCCCTATTGGTGGGGATTGCAGTGAGGCGATGATGTCATTGAGATTCACTCTCCGACGTTGAGCCCGATCGAACTCGGATTCAAGCACCTTCCAAGCCGGCAACAGCTTCTTGGCTGCCTCTCCTCCCTTTGGGGCTTTGAACGCCATTTGTCCGCTGATCTTCTCGCGAAGGTGCAGGCGAGTGTGAGATAGGGCGGCCCTGTACATGGCCACCTCAGGGCCATTCCCCTCGAAACCCAAAAGAGGTTCTGATCCGTGCTCAATCATCGCCTCGATCAGTATTCGCCGAGCCTTGGCACCCTGAGAGGTGAGGTGAGTGCGATTGATCATCTCGTTTGGAATCGAGGGCGTGCTCGGGTAGGCCCGGTCAGCGGCATCGGAAAGCACCGAACTGCCTCGCCCGGGTTGAAGGTCTTCTTCAGCATCACCCTCGAGCAGGACCCATCGACATGACCCGCTGGAGAAGGCAATGAACACCGCCTGTTCAAAGGCGACCTGGGCCGCGGCCAGTCGCTCGCTCATCTCGTGGCGCGCTACCCAGTCAGACTCCACTACCGAGTCTCGAAGCACTCTTTGCAGAGAGACCAGCTCCCGAGCAGCCTCTTCTACTCCGGCCATGTCTTCCACTCTCGGAATGGCAGCAACCGTGGGCTTTGCGCCTCCTACTGGGATATTGGCCAAGGGCGGTGGCTGATCGCCGTCTACTACGAGCAAGACCTGGCCATCGTAAGGAGAGAAGGCATCCAACGGGTCGGCCTTGTCATTGCAACTCACGAAACGCTGGCAGAAAACGCGAAGGCAGTCGTGCTTGGCGCTGTGACGTGCAGCCACTACCGGCTGAGGGTCGCTCATCGATGACATCACTTCGAAGATTCCCCGCCGCTGAACTTGAAGCCGAGCCTCCTCGACAAGACTCCTGATGTCTACGTCTGTTCCTTGCCAGATTCGGTACTCATCGGAGAATGACCTGTAGGTCACGATCCCGCTCTCGCATAGCTCGTCCAAGATCTCACCGGTACCCGGTTCGATCAACTCCATGACGTGCTCAGATGCTCGAATCGTGCCTGAGGTGGACACAAGATTCAGCATGGCCACAGTCTTGGCGACCCGCAGCTGACGATCCGAGAGTCCGTGTGCGTCACGCAGCCTGGTGGCGATCTCGATCCACCGGCTGCTTGACGCGGCGGTCGTAGCTGTTAGCCCTCCGCTTCCGACGAAATAGTCGTAAACGGCGTCTAGGCCCAGCACTGGGGGAGCGCCTCGACTTGGAAGGTCAGTTGTGGCGAGGAAACCGTTTGTGCCAGCCACTTCTTGACCAGTCAGGAATGAGAAAAGCGTTCGCTCGTGCTGTCCATACCTCCGGCACAGCTCCGATAGCACTACA
Source organism: Acidimicrobiales bacterium (assembly GCA_965208505.1). Taxonomy (GTDB): domain Bacteria; phylum Actinomycetota; class Acidimicrobiia; order Acidimicrobiales; family Bin134; genus Poriferisocius. Next base: position 2,166,056 of record OZ242339.1, on the reverse strand, counting down.
GCAGCTACTGGATGCAAAGGCCAGCAGGAAGCTGCGACTGCTGGATCGGCGAGGTCGGCTACTCCTAGAGATCGCATTGCTTTGGATTGGGGTCGGGCCCACCTCTGGATGCGGCTGAGCAACTTCTCGTCGTCCACCGCGAATACCGAGCCGATGAGTGCTCGGGTCTGCGCGGGCGACTCCACATAGGCGACGTCTTCAAACCTGCCTTGAACCTTGGCCCACTCCCGCCGCTTGGGTATCTCCACTGCAGACAGGTAGTCGTCGAACGACTGGTGCTGAAGCGTGAGGATGAAGATTGGCAAGCCGTGGCCCTGTCCGGCTTCGGCTAGCTGTTGTAGCAGGTAAGGATCTGTGTCGCTGCTGCTGGTCGCGGCCCTGTCTGCGACGGCTTCGAGGTTTTTACCAAATTCATCGAACACGAGCAGCAGCGGTCCGTCTGCGGCCAAGCACTGTGCGACTTCTAACAGTCCTGCCGGAGATGGGCCGCTGCGGCGGGGGTCGAGGACAGAGGCTTCAGCGTCTTCAAATGCCTGCTTAAGGACATTGGCGGCCGGGAAGCTGCGGATTGGTGGAATCTTGCCATAGCTGCGACAGACCGCGGTGTGCAATGCCCTCAGCACCGTGAGGGTGAGCGGCTCGCGGCAGGCGGTCACCATTCCCCGGTGGAAACCGCGTTGTTCGGTCCGGTGATGCGAGTGGGCCCCCTCGACCTGGAGACCTGTATCCGACCCTGAGTTGAGCAATGCCAAGGCGGCGTCGCGCGTTTGGCCAGCAGGACCGAACGCAGCGTCGAGCAGGAGAGCGAGCGAAGACTTGCCCGATCCGTACGGGCCGGTAAGTGACCAGGCACCACCAGCTGGGCCAGAGGTAGCAGCAGAAGAAACTCTCTGGACGACATCGAGTGCTCGAGCGGTGACAACATAGCCCTCCAAGGGCTCCACCCGGGCCGTATCCCTCTCAAGGTTGGACGAGCGGGCGAAACGTTCGCTCACCCTGACGAATTCTGATAATGCCGTCATCACGAAACTCCAGCGCTCAAGGGGATTGCGGTCATCTGTGCCCGTGCAGTGTCGAAGTCCGCTTTGAAGTAGCGGTCGAGCATGGAAGCGGCCAGTTTCGAGGGGTCGCCGTTCCAAGCCAGTTGCGCAGCACCAGCAGGCGAGGCAAGGGACAAGTCGCCGTCGGCTAGGAACTCCACAGCGGGACGCAATGTCTCGGCCAATTCGGATTCGGTCAGTCGGAAAGCTCGCCCTGGGGCTCCAGGCTCATTAGCCATGCGGCTCAATAGAACAGTGTTGGCCCCGGGATCGGTGAAGGCGATGTAGTCAAGAACCGAATAGGCAGCTATGGCTGATGGAAGAGTGGGCTTGGTCCCAATCGCGAATCGGTGCCTCCCTGTTGCCTGTGACCGAGTGATCAGGCCCAATTCTCGTAGTGGGCAGTCCAGAATGTCGTCGATACTGGTGCGAGAAGTGCGTTCGGCCGGCGCAAAAGTGCGCATCAAAGCGGTTACGTCCTTGCGCAATGAGGACGGGTGAGGACTTTGCCAGCTAGAGGCTGCATCGACTCCACCCGAGCAGGCCAGTTCCAATTCCTCTACATCGAACTCAACCGCGTGGAATTCATTGAATGCCACCCACCACACCGGAAGCAGGCAAGGGGGCGATAAGAGCTTCCAGTGCAGCAGCCAAAGAGTTCCCGGGTCTTCCATATAAGGGTCCCAACCGGTCTCTGTGTCGAACAGCATTCCACCGAACTTCGTGGGGACTACGCCAGGCGCTCGCTTGTTGGCTGAATTGGGGTCGTCCTCGATCAGCTTGGCTGCTAACCCCCAGAACCGGATTGCTCTGACCATGTTCTTTCCAACGCCTAACTCGACGGTGGCATCGGGATCGGTGAAGGCCTCCGAATTCTCCGAGGCCGCCTCGAAAGCCTTCCGGAACCATCCATACCGGGGATGGAAAGTCTCATGGCGAGCGAAGGTCGGTCGAGCTGCGTCTTCTAACCGCATCAGTCGTCGCTTCCTGTCATGGCGCGGACATAGTCCACTGCCTTGACGGCCTGTCGAATGGCGGCGTCTATCTCGGCTTCGGTGGTGAACCGTCCCAAGCTGAAACGGACTGACTCGAATGCCTCGTCGCGGGAAAGGCCCATGGCCAAGAGCACGTGGGAAGGTTCGATTGCGCCCGAGCTACAAGCTGATCCGGTGGAGACGGCTACTGGATCCATATTGAAGACAACCGCCTCGGCATCAGCACCCTCGAAACGCACACTGGCCGTATTGGGGAGGCGTCGAGTCGGATCTCCGTTTTCGTGAACCCCTGCTAGCTCGGATCTGAGACCATTCAACAGCCGATCCCTCAGTGCGCGTACCCGAGCAGACTCGGCATCACGTTCCTCGGCTACCAACTCCGCGGCCATTCCAAGCCCGCCGATCCCGACAACGTTCAGCGATCCTGACCGTAGACCCCGTTCATGCCCTCCTCCATGGATAACTGGCCGAAGGCGAGCTAGCGAATGGCGCGTCGCTACTAGCGCTCCAACGCCTCCTGGACCGCAGATTTTGTGACCACTCATGGACAAGAGGTCGATCTCTACATCACCCAGCGACAATGGCAGTCGTCCCAGCATCTGAGTGGCATCGCAATGAAACACAGCTCCAACGCTGGCTGTCCGTTCCGCTACCTCATCCAATGGGTTCAAAACCCCAGTCTCACTGTTGGCAGCCATTACCGATACGGCCAAAACGTCAGGCCCCAACAGCGAGTCAAGTTCATCGAGGTCGACGAATCCGCCTTGGGTCACCCCGACCACATCCACCTTGGCCTTTCCTTGCTCATGCAGCCATTGGGCTGGCTCGCGCACTGAGGCATGCTCTACCGCCGAGATCACGATTCTGTTTCGCTCAGCCGGAGCGCCTTCAGCCAGTCCGATCAATGCCAGGTTGTTCGCTTCGGTGGCCCCTGCACAGAAGACCACCCCTGATGGGCAGGCCTCTACAAGTGCAGCGACGCGTTCGCGGGCACTGTCAACGGCCGCTGCTTGGCGCTGCCCGAAACGGTGAACCGATGATGCGTTGCCGATTCCGGATTGCAACGCAGGGATCATCGCTTCGGCCACCCGTGGGTCGAGTGGTGCCGACCCGTTGTAGTCGAGGTAAACCTCGTGCACGCCATCTCCTAAGGGGCTGTTTGGGAATTGCACCGCTGTTATTGACGGTAGTCCCGCTGGGGCCTCAGATAATGGCATCGGGCTATGACAGTTTCTCCGAAACCCAGTCCGCCGAGGTGGGTGTCCGGCTATGGCCAGTGATGGATGAGTGGGGCTCTGGGGCCGAGGTGGGAGGTGAGGGCGGAGAAGTCGAGGGTGTCGGCGGTGAGAATGCCGTCGAACAGGCGGAGGGCGAGGGCCACGAGATGGGCGTCGACGACGTCTGGGGTTTGGGACCGGCGGAGCAGTCCTCCCACTATTGGGGCATCGGCAAGGGTGAAATCGTGTACCTCTACTGCTCCGAGGAACTTGGCGAGCCGGGCCTGTCGGCTTTCGTCGCGCCACACCTGGGCGACAACTGGAGCGGTCGTGTGCAGCACAGCACCCTCCTGCAATGTGGCGGACAGGAAGGAGTGGGCGGTGTACTCGCCGCGGTCGACTGCTATGAGAAGTCCCGCGTCGAGGATCACTTAGGGAAGTAGCGGCGGCGCATCTCCGCGATGTCTTCGGAGTTCGGCGGTCCTGTTTCTTCAGCCCACTCGTCCAAGAACTCGCGGAGGGCTTCGCGCCGGTGTTTCTGTTGGGCTAGGAGGAGGATGCCCTGTCGGATGGCACCTGATTGGCCGCCGTGCTCATCGGCAAGTTCAGCAAGCAGCTCTCGCTCCTGGTCGCTGAGACGGACCGTTGTTGTCGTGCTCACCGACAAGATTGTAGCACAAATGTATTGTGCGGTAGACACCTCAATCGCCGGTAGATGGAGGCCGGCTATGACGAGTGCATCGGGGCGCTGTCCTTGCCTTTTCGGTCTCGGGCGACGCTTCTCAGCTCTCCCAAGCGGCACTTTGCCGATCCCTCCTTGGCCGCCGCGGCCACCGGCGCAACGCCGGACCGGCTGCTAGGGGATCTGAGAACCCTCGGGTTTCTGTTCGAATCACTGGTGGTGCGCGACCTTCGCATCTATGGGCAACGCAGCGATGCCACCGTCTACCACTACCACGACAGCGACAAGCTCGAGGCTGATGTGATCGTTGAGACCCGTGATGGCCGGTGGATGGCCGTCGAAGCCAAGCTCGGCGGCGCATGGTGGTCACGTTGTGTTGCTGTCTCAGGTTGAGCATAGACTGATTGCGCGGGAACGTTAGGAGGTTCAGATGTCGAATAGGCTTGTCTCTGCTATGGATGTCATAGCTGAAGCGCGAGATCGGGCTGCTGGATGTCTAGATCTCCCGGTGCCGAGTCAAGACATTTGGGATGCGACTGAAGAAGGTCTGGCAGACGCTTGGCAATCCGTGGGCGATGACTTGCGGTGGGCCATGGGCCAATCCGCTGCTGAGCTTGCTGCCCGCAGCTAGTGGCTGAAGAACCCGAGGGCAGGCCCGAAAGGGTTGATGCCGACGTTGTTCCTGAACAAGAGAGCGAAGTAGGGCCGGAGGTCATCAGACAGACCACGGCGGTTCGTTACAGCCGAAGAGCCCCAATACCCGATCCTGCGGAGTTGGAGCACTATGAGAAAGTGCTCCCAGGGGCCGCTGACCGAATCGTCACGATGGCTGAAAACAGGGCAGCCCATCTGGAGCGCATACAGTCGAAGAGCCTTGACATGACAGGCCGATTGGCCGACAACCTCATGCGGCTAGGAACGGTTGTCGTGTTGGCAGGCCTGGCTGCCGCCTCGTATTTGGTTTATGAGGGACATGACGTAACGGGTGCTGTCACCGCTATAGCCGATCTCCTGATCGCAGCTCTAGGTGCTGTTCTTCGCAGGCCCCGGAAGGAAGCCGTTCCGGATCTACCTACTTCCGACTAGTCAGCTTGTTTCCCGAGCCAGTCGGAATGGCGGGAGATGTCGGCTTCGCACCCATAGACGAAGCGCTGACCCCGGAAGCAGGGCACTCAAATCAGAATCTGTAGGCTGAGAATCTCAGAATGTGTAGGCTATAAGCACCAGAAACTGTAGGATGGAGAATTATCCCGGCACCTGTTGGAAATCGAAATGACTGCAACGCTTACGCCTGAGGGCTACATCTCGCGAGTCAGCGACGAGGCAATTGCTGAGACGCTCGCGGCCATGCCGGCTGTCGTCATCGAGGGGCCGAAGGGGTGCGGCAAGACGTGGAGCGGGCGCAATTTCGCCAAGAGCGAGGTGCTGTTCGACCAAGACCTCAATGCCCGGAGATCTGTTGCGACGGCGCCGGGCTACGTGCTGGCCGGGCAGGAGCCTCGTTTGTTGGACGAGTGGCAGCTCGCCGACGATGTTTGGAACCAGGTCCGCCACGCTTGTGACGAGGGGCAGCGCACCGGCCGATTTCTGCTCACCGGCTCTGCGGTGCCCGTCGACGAAATCACCAGGCATTCCGGGGCCGGCCGGATCGGTCGGGTGCGAATGCGCCCGATGTCTCTCCTCGAAACGGGCGAGAGCACCGGTGAGGCTTCGCTCAAGTCGCTTCTCGACGGGGATGGGGTAGCAGTCCATCGCCCCGAGGCATCCTTTGCCGATGTCGTTGAGGCCATCTGCCGCGGCGGTTGGCCTCGGCACCTCAACAAGCCGGTCGCACAAGCCCAGCTCTTGCTTCGCAATTACCTCGGCGAGATATGCCGCACCGACATTTCCTCGGTCGACGGCGTAGTGCGCGATCCCGCCGGGGTTGAACGGCTCATAGCCTCCGCCAGCCGGAATATCGCCACCATGGCCTCATTCACGAAGTTGGCCAGAGAGGCCTCGGGCGAGCGGGGCCTCAACCGCACGACGGCAACTGAGTATGTCCGCTCGTTGGAGCGTCTGTTCATCGTGGAGGACTTGCCTCATTGGTCTACCCATCTTCGGTCTCGGGCGACGCTTCTCAGCTCTCCCAAGCGGCACTTTGCAGATCCCTCCTTGGCCGCCGCGGCCACCGGTGCAACGCCAGACCGGCTGCTAGCGGATCTGAAAACCCTCGGATTCCTGTTCGAATCCCTGGTAGTGCGCGACCTTCGCATCTATGGGCAGCGCAACGATGCCAGCGTCTACCACTACCACGACAGCGACAAGCTCGAGGCTGATGTGATCGTTGAGACCCGTGATGGCCGGTGGATGGCCGTTGAGGCCAAGCTCGGCGGCGAGGAATGGATCGAAGAGGCCGCCAGCTCTCTGCTCAGGCTCAAACAAAAGGTGAACACCGAGAAGGTGGGGGCACCTTCCAAACTTCTCATCATCACCGCAACCGGCTACGGCTACGACCGCCCCGACGGGACGACCGTTCTTCCCATCACCGCGCTGGCGCCCTGACCGCTGCGGGCCTCAAGGGAGATCCTTGGATCCAGTGGATATTTTTGAAGTTGGCACCCCATTGCGTTATTCTGGGTGGGTGACGGGACCGGTGTCGCTGCTTGATGGGGAGGTGTTCGACGATCTCGCTGCTGAGCGGCAGATAGCCGGTTTGCGCTGGCCGGACGGTCCCCGGTGTCCTGATTGCGGATCTGGCGAAGTAGCTGTGAGGTCGGGGGTGCCGCCTTTGAGATGGCGGTGTCGCGGGTGCCGCCGCGACTTCACCGTTACCTCCGGAACGGCCTTGCACGGATCGAGGATCGGGGCTGGCCGGTGGGTTGCCGCGGCAGTGCGCTGGGAAGGCCGGCGCTCTGATCTTGCCCGAATGCTCGGAGTGTCGTCGGCCACGGCTGGCCGGGTGCTGGCTGCCTTGGAGGCGACGAGGCAACCCCTTGGGGAAGATCGCCTCCGGGCACTGCTGGTCCAAGATCCCGATCCCTCTCACGCGAAGCGGTCCCGGCTGCCCGGCTACCTCGCCGCCGAGGACGATCCGACCGTCGATATGACTCCAGCCGAACGGGCGTGTTTGGCGGTGCTGCGCGACAGGCCTCGGGGCGTTCGGGCTGAAGAGGTGGCTGATGCGGCGCGCATCTCCAAAAGGCACGCCCAGAGATGCCTGGGTCGCCTTGCAGAGGACGAGTACGCCCAAAAGGAGACAGCCAGCATCCCCTGGGGGTACAAATCTCTCGACGTCGATCTGTGGTTCCTGACCTTGACCGAGGAATGCGTCACGGCGTTGGCCCATCTGCCGAGATGGCTAACAAGCGAGCACGGGGAGTGTCCTGTTCGGGTTCCGCCGGAGTTCTGGTGGGTGTTCTGGTCTGGCTCCGAAGCTGGTGAGCTCAAGCTCCCTGAGCATGCCGACTACGTGGCCGGGGTATTGCTCGACGGTCCCGACCGGGCCGCGAGGCAGTGGGCGCTCAATGCGCTTCCGGTGAGTGCCCTGTCAAAGTGCCGGCAAATGCGCGGGTACGACACGGGTCATCTCGCCGCGTGTATTGACGCCGCCATCGAGACCAGGAGCGGCCGTGCCTGAGATCGGCGATTACCGCGACGTGCTCCCGGCGGAAATGATCGAGGTGTGGCCGGTACTGGCGCAGGCCGTCCAAGGGATCGAAGGGTCGATTATGGGGGGGACGGCGCTGACGATACATCTGAACCATAGGATCTCATTCGACTTGGATTACATGACTTTCGAGCCCTTTTCCGGCGAGTCCCTCGTAGGCAAGCTCGTCCAGATCGCACCGGGCAAGAGGGTCGAAACTCTCAGCGCGGGGGCGGATGTTCTTGATGCCCGGATTGACGGTGTCGCCGTTCAGGTTTTCCGGCCGCAGCCCCGACCAGAGGTGGGGCATTTGACCGTTTTGAGGGCCCCGATCCTTGTGACTGGCATGAGAGTGGGGTCGCTGCCTGACCTGCTGGCAGCCAAGCTGGACGTCATCCTGTATCGGCCGAAGCTCCGCGACTACATAGACATTAAGGCCATAGATGAGCTATCCCCCTATTCGCTCGAAGACGGCATCTTGTTCCATATGCGCTGGTACGGAACTACGCCCGCCAGCCGCGACATCATGAGAATTGTCGAACTGCTGGAAGACCCTGGTCCGCTTCAACCAGATCGAGTTTTCGGTGATGATGATGGCGTGCTCGACTACCTCAGGGACAGAGCACAAGATCTGTACCGGTATCTCCACCACGAGATCATCGGCAGTCCATCAGAATCCGATCCAGATCCGCCAGGCAGGCCCAAGCCCGCATCAGAGCACGACGGGGGCTAGGGCAAATTCGCTCAACCCCCTTCGAGCTGCCAAATGGCGGATCCTCTAGGGATTGAGCGGATTCTGACGGCGGGCGGGGTTGAGCTGCCGGGACAGGCTGGCGAGCAGGAGGCCGGCCATGACTAGGGCGGCGGCGATGATGAGGAGCAGGCGGCTCTCGACGCCGGTGGCGGCGAGCTCTTCGCCATCCATTTCCCCGGCCATGCCGTCGTCCATGTCATCCATGTCGCCGGTCATCTCCTCCACCTCGTCGTCCATATCATCCATGTCGTCCATGTCATCAGCCGTGGCGACCGTGATTCGGCCTTCGCCGCCTTCGGGGTATTGGGCAGCGCCGATGGTGCCGCCGAGGCCGTCTTTGATGTAGGCGGCCAGCGACTGCTGGTCGGTGAGGCCCAGGTGGGTGCGGGTGCCGTCGCCGAACAGGTACTGGTCGCCGCCGTTGGCCAAGAAGTTGAGGGTGACCAGGGCGATGGAGGGGGCGCCGTCCACCACGGCGCCGTCGCTCACCAGAGCGGTGCCGTCTTCGAGGGTGATCGATTGCACCCGGGTGCCCTCGGTGGTGATGGTGTCGTCGTCGCCGATCTCCTGGGGGGTGCCCGCGGGGTCGTACGCCAGGGTCATGCCCGCGATCTGGGCGAAGCGGCCGCTGGAGCTCTCCACCCGGGACACGGCGTTCTCGAAGATCACCTTCATCTGGGCAGCCGACACGTCTTCGATCACGGTCACGAAGTTGCCGAACGGGGAGATGTTGAAGGTTTCCAGCTCGCTCACCGGCCCCACCGGGATCACCGAGTCGTTGCGGATCCCGCCGCCGTTTTGGATGGCCACCACCGGCTCGGGCACGCCGAAGTCGGCGGCCAGCCGCTGGGCGTTCCACAACAGGGCGTCGGCCAGCAGGTTGCCCTGGTTGGTCTCATGGGTGCGGATGCCCGGCGAGCGCCGGCCGTCCAGGGGCACCTCGGTGGTGCCCACCGGGGAGGCGGCCAGCTCTTCAAGTGCGGCGGCCACCGGCTCGGTCACCTGGGTCACCACGTCGGGGTGGGGCGCCACCGCGTCGGCCTCTTCGCCGCCGGCCACTCGGCGCAGGCCGCTGGCTTCGTCGATGGCAGTCACGTTGCCGTCGGCGTCGATGCTCAGGATCAGCTGGCCCACGTAGGTGTAGTCGCCCGGCGTGGTCACGATAGGCACGCTGGAACCGTCGGCCAGGGTGGCGGTGAGCGGGTAGGAGCCGTAGGGATCGCCGTCGCCGGGCAACAGCGCAGTGCTGTCGTCGGCCAGCAGCGCACCGCTGCCGCCGGCCACGATGGCATCCACGCCGGTGAGCTGGGCGGCCAGGTCGGTCTCGCCGCTCAGGGCCTGCAAGTGGGTGGACAACACGATGATGTCCACACCGTCGCCGGTGAGCCGGTCGATCTCGGTTTGCACGATCTCGGCCACGTTGGACATCACCGCCACGTTGCGGGGGCTGGAGATGTAGGTGAGCTCAGGGGTGGTGGCGCCGATGATGCCGATGCGCCGCCCCTGCTTCTCCACCACTGCTGACGGGGCGATCCGGCCCTCGTCCACCAGCGCGGCCAGCGCCGGCTCGCCGGAGAAGTCCAAGTTGGCGCTGATGAATGGGGCGGTGGTGGCCTCAGCGATGAACCGGGCCAAGAGGTCGGGGCCCAGGTCGAACTCGTGGTTGCCGATGGTCAAGGCGTCGTAGCCGATCAGGTTGAGGGCCAGCGCATCGTAGAAGGGGCTGTCGTCATCCAGGCTCACCGACAGCTCGGGGCCGCTCAAGAAGTTGTCGCCCGATGAGATGGTGATCACCGCGGCGCCGTCGTCGGCAGCCTGGGATCGCAATTGGTGAACGAGCGAGGCGAATCGGGCCACGCCGCCGTAGTCGGGCAGATCAGACGATGCCTGCACCAGCTGCGACTCGCCGTCATTGTGGTGCAGGATCACCAGTTGCAGATCACCGCCGTCGGAAGCTCCCTCGCCGTCATCTTGGGCCTGGGCCGTCACTGCTCCCAACAACGCGGTCACAAGCCCTAGCGCGATCAACGCCCACACCATCCGTCGAACTCTCACCAGCCGGCTCCTTTGACATGTTGGAATCAAAAGCGACGTTTACCGGTTGGCACCGAATCGGCTCGACGTCTGCGACACTCTTCCACACCGAGATTTCCCCCTGTCAACGCAGGCGCGAATCCCGCGTGAATTTCCTCCGGCAATCAGGGGCGGATCACCTCGGGGCCCCAGTTGGACTCGAAGCCGATGCCCGACAGCCAGGTCTCCACCAGCTTGTTGTTCTCGGCCCGGAAGGCCTGCACCCAGTCCCACTGGCTGCCGTCCACCTTCCAGGAGCCGATGGCCACTACGTGGTCGTCCTCGGCGATGAGGCGGTAGCGCAGGTCGGTGAACTCGGCCTGGCTGCACAGCGCGGCCACCTGTTGCTGGTACTCCTCGGCGGTCACCGACCGGGTGCCGCCCATTTCGTGGCGCACGTAGGTCGGCCCGGCCAACTCCGGCACCAGCTCGGGGTTCTGAGCTCCCCACATCTCGTCGTACCACCGCCGCAGCACGGCCTTGGTTTCCTCAGCGGTATTGGAGTCAGCCATGGCCTGAAGCTACGGCAGAGCATGCGGCGGTGCCTCTTTGGAGGTCGGAAAGATATTTGACCAAGTACTTGGTCAAGTTGGTAGCCTTCTCTTGCGGGCACCATGCCCGATTGGCTTCAAGAGCCCGTTGGCAAATTCGATTCGATACAGGAAAAGTTGAAGAGCAGGAGGAACATGGCGCGATTGGTGAAGATAGGAGAGGCAAAAACCCACCTCTCGGCTCTATTGGCCTACGTGGAGGCTGGGGAGGACTTGGTCATTTGCCGCGGGTCCCAGCCGATAGCCCACGTCACTCGCATCGACCGGGCGCAAGAGGTCGCCGAGCTGCGCGAGACGATGCGTCGGGAACGGTCGAGGCAGCAGTCGGTGACTACCTCGGAGATACTGTCTTGGCGCCATGAGGGGCACAAGCGCTGATGGCATTTGTGCCCGATGCCTCCGTCGCAGCGGCTTGGATACTCCCAGACGAGGCGGCGGCAGCCGCTGATCGGGCGCTTGACCGTCTCGGGCGAGACTCGGCAATGGTTCCGGGAATGTTCTGGGATGAATTGCGCAATTTGTTGCTGTCAGCAGAGCGGAGGGGGCGCATCGACGAGGCCTACGCCGATGCCTCCATGGCCCGTCTTCGCCGTCTTCCCATTCGCTGTCCGGGCGAGCCCGGCGACCGGGACGTCATGGACTTGGCCCGGAATCATCGCCTGACTGCCTACGATGCCAGCTATTTGGCGCTAGCGATTCGGGAGGGCTGTGAGCTGGCCAGCCTGGATCGACATCTGAACGAGGCGGCCGCGGCCGAGGGCGTTCCGCTGTTCGAGTGAGCTGACGCGGGCCGGCAAGTGCCGCGTCGGAGGCTGAAGGCCAGTACCGTCGCAGCGTGAGCGACGTCACCCCCGCCTCGACAACCGGGATGTTCGCGTCGCTGTCCAATAGGGAATACGCCCTGTTGTGGTGGTCGGGGCTGGTGGCGTTCCTCGCGGTCGGCATGCAGATCCTGGCCCGGGGCTGGCTGGCCATCCAGCTCACCGACAGCAACTCCAGCTTCGCCCTGGTGCTTTTGGCCTTCGGCATCGGCATGGTCACCGTCACCCCGTTCGGAGGGGTGGCCGCCGACCGCTTCCCCCGTCGGGCGCTCATCGTCGGCTCCCACGTCTCGCTGTCCCTCAGTGCCCTTTGGCTCGGGATCATGGTGGTGTTGGGCCTGGAGCAGTTCTGGATGCTGTTGCTCACGGCGCTGATCCAGGGGTCGTCGTTCGCGTTCATGGGGCCGGCCCGGATCGCCATGACCGGCGAGGTGGTCGAGCGCGAGCTCTTGTCCAACGCCATCTCGCTCACCCAGCTGACCGTGGCCAGCTCCCAGACGGTGGGGCCGGCTTTGGCCGGGGTACTGGCCGACACTCCCGGTTTCGGGCTGGCCGGGGTCTATTTGCTGAGCGCGGGCCTCACCGCAGTGGGGACGATCCCGGTGCTGATGCTGCCGAAGTCGCAGCCTCGACAGCGCGAGGCCAACAGTCCCTTCGAAGAGATCGCCGCAGGGGTGTCCTACGTAGCGCGGCAGCCCTATCTGCGCGTGGTGGTGATCTCCACCGCGCTCATGCTGTTGGTGGCCATGCCCTATATGGCGTTTCTGCCCAAGTTCACCGAGAGCGTGTTCGGCGTGGGAGCTCTGTGGCTGGGCATTCTCCAGGGGGCCAACGCCCTCGGCGGCACCGTCACCGCCCTCCAAGTGGCCCGTATGCGCGACAACAGCCTGCTTTGGCGGCTGCGGGTCTTCAGCTTGGCGACGGTGGCGGTTGGCGTGGGTGTTCTGGCCGTCACTCCCAATCAACTGGTGGCGCTGCCGGTGCTCTTCTTCCTGGGCGGCGCGGCCACCACATTCCAAACCGCCAACATGTCGATGTCGCTCATCTTGGCCGAGCCGGTGTACCACGGCCGGGTGCAGAGCCTGGTCATGATCGCGTTCAGCGCCCAGAGCCTGGTGGCGTTCCCGCTCGGCGCCCTGGCCGATCAGATCGGGCTTCGGGAGATGCACGGATACATGGCCGCGGCCACCGTTTTGGTAGTGGTGTGGTCGGTGATCGCCGGCCGCAGCGCCCGCCGCCAGACAGAGGCGGCCAGGGTCCAAGCTCAGGCCGCCAGAGGCTAGGCCCGGGCGCTGACCAGCCAGGCGGCGCCGCCCATGGTGATGCCTTCGGGGGTGCGGCGGCGCTCGACCATGGCGCCGAGGGCCGCTTTGACCCGGTCGATCACGTGTACTTCGGCGTTGTGGGGGATGGCCGTGGCGGGCAGGAGGTCCATGTAGTAGCGGACCAGCTCATCGGTGTTCCCGTCGCCGATGCTCAGCGGCAGGTCATGGGGGGTGATGTCGATGTCCACCAGCCCGGCCCCGGTGAGGATCGAGCTGATTCGATCGGCCGAGGCCAAAGAGAACGGCCCGGGGGCATCGGGGTCCATCGGCGCCGGTGGGCCCAGCACCTCGGCCACCGCCTGCCCCGGCTCAGTGACCCAGGAGTTCTCACTCGGCGAGCGCCAGCATACGAAGCTCAACCGCCCGCCGGGCCGCAGCGCCCGCCTCAGGTTCGTGAATCCGGCCACCGGCTCGGCGAAGAACATGATCCCCATGCGGGAGAAGGCGCCGTCGTAGTGGCGGGGCTCGAACTGGTGGACCCCCGCATCGGCCACCACGAACGAGGTGTTGTCCAAACCGGTGCCGGCAGCCCGGCGGCGGGCCTCATCGACCATGGGGGCCGACACATCCACCCCGGTCACGTGACCGCTGGCACCCACCAGGCGGGCCAGCTCCAGGCTGGTGGTGCCGGTGCCGCAGCCGATGTCCAGAACATGCTCGCCGGGGTCGGGATGCAGCCGGGCGACGGCGGCCTCCCCGAGGGGGGCCAGCATGGCGTCCAGCCTCTCCCGATACTCGACCCACACCGGTCCCCGGTCGTTCCAATAGCTGCGGAGTGCTTCGGCGACGTCGGCCATCGCTCAAGTCTGCCAGAAGCATGTGGCTTGCAGGCACTCGGTACAGCTACGGCTGCCACACCTTTGGCTGGTCGGGCTAGAGTCCTCGGCGGTGAAACCTGCTCCTTTTGAATACCACGCTCCTGAGACGGTGGCCGACGTGGTTGGGCTGTTGGCCGAGCACGGAGACGACGCTAAGCCCCTGGCCGGCGGCCAGAGCCTGGTGCCCCTGCTGGCCATGCGCCTGACCCGCTTCGAGCACATCGTGGACTTGAACCGGGTGGACGAGCTGTTCGGCGTGTCGGCCGACAACGGCGGCGTCCGCATCGGTGCCATGACCCGCCAGGCCGCGGTCGAAACCGACGCCGCGGTGGCCGAACGGGTGCCGCTTGTCTACCTGGCCACCCCCCACATCGGCCACTTCCAGATCCGCAACCGGGGCACCATCGGCGGCTCCATCGCCCACGCCGACCCGGCCTCGGAGTACCCCGCGGTGATGCTGGCCCTCGACGGCGTGGCCGAGATCGCGTCGGCATCGGGCATCCGGGAGGTGCCGGCTGCCCAGTTCTTCGAGTCCACGTTCATGACCGCGGTGGCCCCCGATGAGCTGCTGGTGGCCCTGCGCTTTTCGGCTTGGGAACAGCCGGCGGGGTTCGCCTTCGACGAGATAGCCCGGCGCAGCGGCGACTTCGCCCTGGCCGGCGCCGCGGTGGGCATCGGCACCGACGCTTCAGGGCGCATCAACCGCGCCGCGGTGGGCATGCTGGGCGTGGGCCCCATCCCGCTGCGGGCCTCATCGGTGGAGGCGGCGCTGATGGGGCTGGACGCGTCCGACGCCGACCCCGCCGAGATCGGGCGCCTGGCCGCCGACGACATGGACCCCATCGGCGATGTCCATGCCAGCGTCGAATACCGCCGCTCGGCCGGGTCCACTCTGGTGGGCCGGGTTCTGGCCAACGCACTGGCACAAGTGACCACGGAGGCTGGCAATGGCTGATCCGATCCCCCTTTCGATGACGGTCAACGGCCAAACCCGCCGAGGGCTGGGCGAGCCCCGGCTCACGCTGGCCGACTTCCTGCGGGAGCAGGCCCATTGCACCGGCGTGCATCTGGGCTGCGAGCACGGGGTGTGCGGCTCGTGTACCGTGCTGATGGACGGCGAGGCGGTGCGCTCCTGTCTGTTGTTCGCGGTGCAGGCCGAAGGCGCCGACATCACCACCGTGGAGGGATTCGCCCCCGACGACGAGACGCTCCACCCGGTGCAGGAGGCGTTCCGCGACTGCCACGGCCTCCAGTGCGGGTTCTGCACTCCCGGCTTCGTGGTGTCGGTGGCCGCCTTCTTGGAGGCCAATCCCGACCCGTCCGACGATGAGATCCGCCACGGCATCTCCGGCAACCTGTGCCGCTGCACCGGGTACCAGGGCATCGTGGCCGCCACCCGCCAAGCCGCCGCTGTCATGAAGGGAAATGAATCATGACTCAGGGAGCCGCCGCCGCAAGATACGTCGGCCAGTCGGTCAAGCGGCTGGAGGATCCCCGGCTGGTCACCGGCCACGGCCGGTATGTGGACGACATCGTGCTGCCCGGCATGCTCCACGCGGCCTTCGGTCGCAGCGACCTGGCCCGGGCCACCATTACCCGCCTCGACACCTCCGCGGCCGAGGCCCTGGATGGGGTCCACGCGGTGTACACCGGCGCCGACCTGAACTCTTACAACGACTCGCTGCGGGCGTCGCTGCATTCCCCCGAGTCGCCCGCGCCCCCGGCCAACATGCTGGCCGAAGGCGACGTGCGCTTCGTGGGCGACCCCTATGTGATGGTGGTGGCCGAGAGCCGCTACATCGCCGAGGACGCCCTCGACCTGGTCGAAGTCGAGTTCGAGCCGCTGGATGCGGTGGTGGACTACGAGACCGCGGCCGAATCCGAACACCACGTCCACCCCGAGCTCGGCGGCAACCTGGCCCACGACCTGCCCGTGCCCAACCCCGCCACCGAAGAGGCCTTCGAGAACGCCGCCCACACCATCACCGAGACCTGGCACCAGCACCGCCAGACCAACGTGCCCATGGAGACCAGGGGCATCGTGGCCTCCTGGCAGCCCCACGCCGGGGTGATGGAGGTATGGGCCTCCACCCAGAGCCCCCACGAGTTGCAGCTTGTCGGGGCCCGGGTGCTGGGCATCGGCGAGCACAAGATGGTGGTGCACTTCGGCGACGTGGGCGGCGGCTTCGGCCAAAAGATGTTCTTGGGCCGCGAGGACATGGCGGTTCTGGTGGTGGCCAAGCTCCTGGGCAGCCCGGTGAAGTGGATCGAGGACCGGCGGGAGAACCTGCTGGCCTCCAACCATGCCCGCATCGAGCAGATGACAGTGAAGATGGCGGTGGGGGAGGACGGCAGCTTTCTGGCCGCCGACTTGGACCAGCTCGAAGACGACGGCGCCTACCCGCTGGGCGGCCCGGCCACTCCGGGAGCCATGGCCACCATGCTGTATCCCGGCCCCTACCGGATGGGGCCGGTGAGCTGGCGGGCCCGCACGGTTTACACCAACACCTGCGGCCGGGGGGCCTACCGGGGCCCGTGGCAGATGGAGAGCGTGGCGCGCGAGCAGATGATCGACCGGGTGGCCCGGGAGATCGGCATGGACCCGCTCGAGCTGCGCCGCCGCAACGTGTTGAAGCCCGAAGACCTGCCCTATCAGGTGTCCACCGGACTGTACTTCGAGACCACCATCTCGCCTGAGAAGACCCTGGAGCAGGCGGCCGAGATGATCGGCTACGACGAGTTCCGGGCCGAGCAGGCCGCGGCCCGAGAGCAGGGCCGCTACCTGGGCCTGGGCATGGCCCTATACATAGAGCCCACGTCGATGGGCATGGGGCCGCTGGGAACAGAGTCGGCCATGTTGCGGGTGGAGGTCGACGGCCATGTCAACGTGTTCATGGGCACCGGCTCGCACGGCCAGAGCCTGGAGACCACCATGGCGCAGCTAGTGGCCGACGAGCTCGGGGTACGCCCCGAAGACGTCACCCTGCATCAGGGCCACGGCTCCGGCTACGGGTTCGGCACCGGGGGCAGCCGCTCGGCGGTCATCGCCGGCAGCGCGGCCCGGGCGGCAGCATCGGGCGTGCGGGACAAGGTGGTGGCCATCGCCGCCCACCTCATGGAGGCCTCCGCCGACGACCTGGAGGTGGCCGACGGGGTGATCTCGGTCAAGGGCACACCGGCAGCGTCGATGACCATGGCCCAAGTGGCGGCCACCGCCTATCAGAACTCCGACGCGCTGCCGCCGGGGACCGAGGCCGGCCTCGAGCACACCGCCCGCTACAAGGCCCCGCCCTCCACTCACTCCAACGCCTGCCACATCTGCACCTGCGAGCTCGACCCGGGCACCGGCAAGATCACGCTGCTGCGCTATGTGGTCAGCGAGGACTGCGGAGTGCTGATCAACCCCATGGTGGTAGACGGCCAGATCGCCGGGGGAGTGGTGCAGGGCATCGGCGGCGTGCTGTATGAGCACGCGGTATATGACGACAGCGGCAATCCGCTGGCCTCCACCTTCCTCGACTATCTGGTACCCACCGCCGCCGATGTGCCCGACTTGGAGACCGGCCATGTGGTGGTTCCCTCCGATACCCCTGGCGGGCACAAGGGAACCGGAGAGGGCGGCGCCATCGGGGCGCCCCCCGCGGTGTTCAACGCGGTGGCCGACGCCCTGGCCCCCTTCGGGGTGTACCCCAACCGCCAGCCCCTAGATCCCAACACAGTCCTGAGTCTGATCGCGTCGGCTTCCAATTAGCTCTCCCGCTTCTGCCTCAGAACCGGGAACGGTGCCCCCCGACGCGCCGCAAGCCCGGATGGGCCTGGGGATGTGGGCCGCAGCTACCGGCATCTTCTTGTTCAGCTGGGGTCCGATCCTGGTGCGCGACAACGAGTTCGGGGCGCTGCCGTTCGCGTTTTGGCGGTTGTTCGGGGCCGCGGCGTGGGCGGTGGCCGCGCTGTACATGCGGGGAGGGCGACTCGACCGCCGGGTGCTGCGCCATTCTCTGGCCGGCGGGGTGGTGTTCACCGTCAACGGGGCCACGTTCTTCACCGCCATCAAGACCACCACGGTGGCCAACACCATGATCATCGGATCGACCGCTCCCATCTTCCTTTTGTGGGCCGCCAGCCGAATCTTCAAAGAGCAGATCAGCTACCGGGTGATCGCGGCCACACCGGTGGCCATCGCGGGCATGGTCTTGGTGCTGTTGGGCCGGCCGGAGGAGTCCGGGGGTGGATCGCTTACCGGCGATGTGCTGGCGGTGGTGGCCGTTATCGCCTTCGCCGGCTACCTGGTGGCTTCCAGGGTGGCCCGTACCCACTTGAGCGCCCTGGAGTACCAGGCCGGATGGTCGACCATCGCCACCGTGCTGATGCTGCCCATCGCGCTGTTGTCGTTCGATCCCCTGTTCATTGCCGACGGTTGGAGCTGGGGGGTGGCCGGCACTATGGCGGTGACCGCCGGGCTGGCCCACCTGCTGGTCAACTACAGCCACCGCTACGTGCCCCTGCGGGCCATAACGCTAATGAACATGGTCGCTCCGGCCTTGGCGGTGTTGTGGGCCTGGTTCTTGTTCGACGAGCAGCTCGGCGGGTTGCAGTGGCTGGGCGTCCCCTTGGTGGTGATTTCGGTGCTGGCGGTGGTATTGGATGAGTGATGGGGGCGAATTTCGGTGCTGGCCAGCGAATTGGATGAGTGAGCCAGCCTGGTGGCGGGGTAAAATCTCTGGTCGATCCGGGGTAGCTCAACCGGCAGAGCAAGCGGCTGTTAACCGCTAGGTTGTGAGTTCGAGTCTCACCCCCGGAGCCAATCCAGTGTCAGTTGCGCAGGTTCTGCCTTTAGGATGTCGGCGGGCCCGTAGCTCAGTGGTCAGAGCAGGCGACTCATAATCGCTCGGTCGCGGGTTCGATCCCCGCCGGGCCCACCTATACCAGCACTCGCTCCGCGGTCTTCGCTGGGCCAGTTTCGGCCGACCCCAGCTCATCGGCACCATCTGCACCCTCGTCGGCGGCCGGTTCCTGCCAGCGGCGGGTGAGCCAGCCCAGCCGGTGGGCCACATACAGGCCGATCATGGCCAGCGCGGTGCCCACGAAGCCATCGATCACCCAGTGGTTGCCGGTGAGCACCACCGCGATCGACATGAGCAAAGGAGAGGCCACCGCGAAGATGCGCACCGGGATCGATTTGGTGCTGCGGAACAGCACCACCCCGGCCAGCACGTTCCATCCAACGTGGAAGCTGGGCAAAGCGGCGTATTTGTTCACCACCGAAGGGGGCTGGAGGTATTTGTAGGAGGTGGACAGCTCGGTGACCGTGTCGGTGAAACCGTCGAAGAACCGGGGCGGTGCCACCGGGAAGAAGGCGAAGAAAACCAGCCCCAGCGCACCGGAGACGATCATGGCGTTGCGCATGAGCGTGTAGCGATCCCGGTTGTAGTGGTACAGCAGCAAAAGAGCGCCGATGATCACCGGCCAGTGCAGCCAGATGTACACCCAATTGAAGAAGGTGACCATCCAGTGGTAGTCGAGCACTGCCGACTGCGACCATGCCTCCAGGTCCAGGCCCAGGGTGGACTCAAAAGTCAGCAGGTCGTAGGCGTTCTTGAAGGCCGCAACCTCCGCTCCTTTGGTGAGCATCCGCACGCCGAAGTAGATGAGAGCGGCCACCGTCACGATGAAGACCTGGCCCGGGAAGTAGCGCCAGCCCCGAGCGCTGCCGGCGATCTCCGGCGCGACGATGATTTTCAGCCGGCGAATCATTGGTTAACTATGCTACCGAAGCGTTACCGGGTTGCCGCAAGGGGAAGGCGGGGCAGAAGCCGGCCTAGCCGAGAGTTAGCTCAGGCCTTCACCCAGCCAGGCGGGGGCCCGATCCAGCAAGAACTCGCTGATCTCGGCCACCTTGGGCAATATGCCCCCCAGGCACTCCTGGCCGGTGAACATGCCGCTGATCGACACTTCCACCCGGGACGTAATGGAGATGCTCCGCTCCGGGGCGTCTATCACCGCGGCGTAGGCATCGAGGGCCGACACGTCGAGGGGCAGCTCCATGCCCCCTATGCCGGCCAGGTCGGTGGCCAGCAGCAGCAGGTCGGGGCCGTCGGGCAGCGGCGGCAAGCTCCACGAAACCACCATGGGCAGCTTGAAGTCCTCGGTGGGCTCCACCCCCTCGGGCAGCTCCATCACGTGGTCCTCGAAGCTCAGCATCACCCGGGGATCCACCTCCAGGGTGATATGCACGTCTAACGGACCGCCGCAGGCCGCCGAGGGGTGCAGGTCCACCTCCCATGCCTGGCGCATGGAGTAGGTCTCCACGAAATGTCGATCATCGTGGACATGAAAGCCGTGATCAGCGGCGTGGTCTTTGAGATCGGCGATGAAAGTGGCGATATCGACGACAGCCAAGAAGCCCACACTGCCACAGCAAAAGCTGTTCTGGCTACCCGTTGCCGGCCATAGGGGGCAATGCCGGCGAACCAGGTCTGAACCACGAAATTGTCGGTGTTGGCTATCCGATAGCGGTTAGCTTCATCCGGTGGACGGCAACGAGATTCTGGCGGCCTTCGACCGGGCGGCAGCGGCGGTGGCCGAAGTTGTGGCCCGAATAGACAGCTGGACGCTCACCGGTGCCCGTGAGGGTCAGTACAGCTTCGACGTGGCTGCCGATGAGGCGGCCCGAGAAGTCCTGGCCGAGGCCGGCTTCGGGGTGTACAGCGAGGAATCGGGATCGCATGACGCGGGTCGAGAGCTTCTCGTGGTGCTCGACCCGGTGGACGGATCGTCCAACGCCGCCCGGGGCCTGCCGTGGTATTCCACCAGCCTGTGCGCGGTCGACTCCGAGGGGATGCTGGCCGCCCTGGTGCAGAACCTGGTGAGCGGCAAGTCCTACCGGGCAGTCAGAGGCCAAGGGGCTACCGCCGACGGCCGCCCCTTGGCGCCGCCTGAAGAGGAAGGCCACCGCCGAGGCTCGGGGCCTACTTCTCAGCAGTCCCTTGACACGGCCACGGTGGGGCTGACCGATCTGCCGCCCCGGCACCTGGGCTGGAAGCAGTACCGGGTGCTGGGGTCGATCGCCCTGGATCTGTGCGCGGTGGCCGAGGGCGTTGTCGACGCCTACATCGACTGCACTCCTGAAGGCCATGCCACTTGGGACTACCTGGGCGGCGCATTGGTGTGCGCCGAGGCCGGAGTGGCGATGGGCGAGGCATGGGGACGGCCCCTTCTGCCCGGCGATCTGTCCGAAACCCGCTCCCCGGTGGTCGCAGCCACTCCGCCGCTGCTGGCCGAGGTTCTGGCCCAGCGGCGCACCTTCGGCGCCGACGATCCTGCCGCTATTGGTGCGGGAGAAGCCGAGGTGCCGGTCTAATCTGGCCACCGCACCGGGCGCGTAGCTCAGATGGCAAGAGCGCTTCCCTTACAAGGAAGAGGCCGGGGGTTCAAGTCCCTCCGCGCCCACCCAGGCTACGAGTGCGGATTCTCCCTGTAGATGGCGAGCTAGGGGTGCGATGGGTAACAATGGCATCCGTCATATCGCCGGCCGCCGTATGGGAGCGCGCCGGTCCTATTAAGGGGGAAACGTGAAGCACTTCCGTTGGCTCATTTGTCTGTTGGCCGTGTTCGCCCTTGTCGCCGCGTCGTGCGGCGGCAACGACGACGACCCAGGTGCTTCCGCACCCGATCCCGCACCTACCGAGGCACCCGATGACTCGATGGGCGACGACATGGGCGACGACATGGGCGACGACTCGATGGACGACGACTCCATGGATGAGTCGATGGACGACGACATGGACGACGACTCCATGGATGACACGATGGACGACGACATGGACGAGTCCGACCCTGCGCCGGTTGCCACTGAGGAACCGGAAGTCGATCCGTGCGAAGCCGCGGACCTCGAGGCAACCGATATCGGGATCACCTCCGACACCATCACGGTGTTGGTTATGGCTGATGTCGGCTCCCCGCTGTCCCCCGGCCTGTTCCAAGGCTCCATCGACGGGGTCAAGGCCTGGGCCAACCATGTCAACGCCGAAGGCGGTTTGGCCTGCCGCCAGATCGAGGTGCTCGAGCATGACTCGGCCATCAACCCCACCGAGACCACCAACGGTTTCCTGGTGGCCTGTGAGGACGCGTTTGCCCTGGTCGGCACCACGGCGCTGTTCGCCCTCGACACCACTGATCTCCAGAGCTGCCCCGATGCCCAGGGCAACGAGATCGGCGTGCCCGACTTCGCCTACATCACCACCGAGCCGCCGCACCAGTGCTCGGTCGTGACGTTCGCCACTAGCCGGCCCAACAGCGAGTGCCCCTACGCCGGCACCGGCGACCGGGCCGTGCAGAGTCAGGTTGGCCATGTGCAGTACCTCCTCGAGAACGTGACTTCAGAGCTCAACGGTGTGTATTTGATTCCCTCCGATCTGCCCTCCACCATCGCCACGTCAATGCCCCAGGTGAGGTCCTTCCAGGAGATCGGCGTTGTCATTGACGGGGAGCCCGGTATCAGCGGCTTCACCACCCAGTCAGAATATGGCGCTTTCATCCAGATCATGCGGGACAACAATTCCAACTTTGCCTACTCCGGCTCTGACGATCAGTCCATGATCAAGTGGCGCAGTGAGGCCGAAGCTCAAGGCCTGGACGCCGACAGCGTGATCTGGATGTGCCAGTTGGCCTGCTACACACCCAGCTTCCTTGAAGCCGGCGATGTGGTTGAGAACACTTACATGTGGATTTGGTTCCTGCCGTTCGATGAGGTCGACACCAACCAAGAGCTGGCCGACTTCATAGAGGCCATCGATGACCCGTTCCCGCCGGCTTGGGCTGCGGGCTCGTGGGCCGACGGCGTGCTCTTCGAGCAGGTCGTGAACGGAATTGTGGCCGAGGGCGGCCCCAACGCTCTGACCCGTCAGTCGGTACTGGACGGCGCCCGCAGTCTGACATCCTTCGATGTGAACGGCTGGTGGGGCCCTGCTGACTTCTCCACCACCGAGAACATCATGCCCTGCTTCATGCTGATGCAGGTGCAGAACAACGAGTTTGTCCGGGTGCATCCCGCAGAGCGGGGCGAACTGGACTGCAACGCCGACAATGTGGTTCCCCTGACCCGGGACTGGGGCGCCGAGTTCGGCGGCTAGCCGGAATTTTCGAGGCGAAGAGACCGGGAACGGCTGAGCTCTTGTGATCTTGGGGGTACGCCTTTCGGTGGCGATTGCCGTCGCCCTGGGGATGTTGGGGGCGGTGATCCTTGCCGTGTTCACCTGGAAGGGCGCCCCGGTCACCAGCGAGACCTTCCTGGTCACCACCTACATCGGGCTCTTCTTGGGGGCCCTATGGGCTATGTACGCCACCGGACTGGTGGTGGTCTACACCACCACTGGGGTGTTCAACTTCGCCCAGGGCGCCATCGGGGTGTTCGCCGCCTTCTTCTACTGGGAACTCCATGTGAACCGGGGCTGGCACTCCATCCTCGCCTTGTTCGTGGTGGTGGGGCTGTTCGCCCCCGCATTGGGGGTGGTGCTCGACATCATGATCATGAGGCGCCTTCGCACCGCGTCGCTGGTGGTGCAGCTCATGGTCACAGTGGCCATCATGGTGCTGCTGCTTTCGGTGGTAGGGGACATCTGGGAGGCCGACACACCCCGCCGGGTGCCGTACTTGCTCGGTATTGAAAACGGCATTGATCTGGGCCCTTCTCAGCTTCCCTGGCACCGGCTCATAGTGTTCGTGGTGGCCATTGCCATCGCCGTTTCCATGCGCTTTCTGCTGCGTCGCACCCGTATCGGCACCGCCATGCGGGCGGTGGTGGACAACCGGGAACTGGCTGCCCTCAACGGCGCCCGGCCCAACGTGGTGTCGTCCACCTCGTGGGCGCTGGGTTCCATGATGGGGGCGCTGGGGGGCATTCTCATCGCTCCCGAACTGGGACTCGACCCGGCCACCCTGAACAACGTGGTAATAATCGCCTTCGCCGCAGCCGCGTTCGGCGCGCTGAGGAACCTCCCGCTCGCGGTGGTCGGGGCCATGTTGATCGGACTGCTGCGGGCCCATACCGGGGCTTGGCTGGATTTCGGGCCCGACTTCCGCTTCGCCCACCTTTCCATCGCACCGCTGTTGCTGCTGTTCGTGGTCATCGCATTGCCCCAGGCTCGCCTAGAGGTGGGCCGTTTGGCCCATCACCTCCGCCGCCACGAGCGCTACACCAAGTGGTGGGAGGGCCTCATTGGCTGCGGGGTGGTCATCCTGCTGGCAGTGATGTTCTCCGGCGGCTGGCTGGACTTTGGCGGTTGGGATCCCGGGTCATGGGGCAGCCGAGAGCTCAACTCGGCCAATGAGGCCATGGCCTTGGCCTTGATCGGCTTGTCGTTGGTTCCGTTGATCGGCTGGGCCGGGCAGATCAACTTCGCTCCTCTGGCTTTTGCCGGTTTCGGTGCATTCGTCTACCTCAAGCTGGCCGGGGATACCGGCAACGGCTACTGGATTCTGGTGGTGGGTTTGCTTTGTGCCCCCCTGGGCGCCCTCGTGGCCCTTCCTGCCGCACGATTGCGGGGTCTTTATCTGGCGCTCATGACCATGGCCTTCGCCCAGGCCATGTCGCTGATCTTCTTCCCCCATCCGTGGGTCATGCCCATTATCGGCACCGGCCGGCAGTTCCCCCACATCGAGCTCTTTGGCGTGACTTTCGACGATCGCCGGGGCTTTTTCCTCGTGATGGTAAGCGTCTTCGCCATATTCGTGTACGCGCTGGTCCTGCTGCGGCGATCCCGATACGGCCGACGATGGATGGCCATGAACGACTCCCAGGCTGCTTCGGCCACCCTGGGCATCCCGGTGGTCTGGACAAAAGTTGTGGTGTACGCCGTGTCGGCTTCCATGGCGGGAATCGCCGGGGTGTTTTGGGCCACCGTGTCGGGAAACGTCGACAGCGTCCAGGGATTCGACCTGCTCATCGGATTCAACATCGTGCTGCTGGTGGCGGCCGCGGGGGTCTCCATCCCCATGGCCGGCATCTTTTTGATATTCATCCCGCTGTTCAAGGGGTTTGGCCAGCGATTGGAGGACGCCGGCAACGTCGACTTCCTGGTGACTCTGCTCGACATCATGACGACGTACGGGCCGGGGCTGATGGTGCTCGGCATGGTGTTCAACCCCCGAGGGGCCATCTTCGAGATGGGACGGGGCTTCTCGCCCATATTGCCGTGGCGCAAGGACGCAAGGGCAGAGATTGCCGCGGAGAACGCCCAAAAGCGCGAGCCGGAGATCGGAGAGTTGGGCCTCGAGCGGCCGTTCACCCCCGAAGAGGTGATCGCCATCGACCGGCGGTTGGAGATCTTGGACGATGTCGTGCCGAAGGAGGGCTATGGCGCTTCTCGAAGCTGAGCAAGTGGTCATGCGCTTCGGCGGCGTGGTGGCCCTCGACAACGCATCGGTAGACATCGACCCTGGCGAGGTGACCGGCCTCATCGGCCCCAACGGCGCGGGCAAGACCACCCTGTTCAACGTGGTGACCGGCTTGCTGCCCCCCACCAGCGGCAAGGTGAGATTCGACGGTGTCGACATCACCCGAGCCGGAGTGGCCAAGCGGTCGCAGATGGGCATCGCCCGCACCTTCCAGAAGCTGGAGGCGTTCAACACGCTGAGCGCGCTCGACAACGTGCGGGTGGCGGTGGAGAAGAACCATCGCGCCAAGTGGAAGCACCGGCGGGTCAGCGATGTGGCCCACGAGATGCTGGGCCGGGTGGGCCTCGACGATGTGGCCGATGTGACCGTGGGAACGCTGCCCACCGGCAGTGCCCGGCTGGTGGAGCTGGCCCGGGCATTGGCCTGCCGGCCCCGGGTGCTGCTGTTGGACGAACCGTCTTCGGGCCTAAACGAAGAAGAGACCACAGCCATCGGCCAAATGCTGCTGGGACTGGTCGGCGACGAGGACAACGACCTGGCGGTGTTGCTGGTGGAGCACGACATGAGTTTCGTGATGGGGGTGTGCGCCCGCATCCATGTGCTGGACTTCGGCAAGATCATCGCAGTGGGGACACCCATTGAGGTGCAGGCCGATACCGCGGTTCGCTCCGCCTACTTGGGCGGCGACGAATTCCGAGGGGCCTACGCAGGGGCCGACGAATGAGCGCAGAGCCGGCGACCCCGCTTCTGGAGCTGGTGGGCATCCGGGCCGGTTACGGCACCATCGATGTGCTCCACGGAGTGGACCTCCGGGTCATGCCCGGAACCGTCTATGCCTTGCTGGGGCCAAACGGTGCGGGCAAGACCACCACGCTGGGGGTGGCTAGCGGCCAGATCCAGCCCCACGCCGGCTCGGTTCTGCTCGACGGCCACGAGGTGAACGGGGTTTCCCCCGACCGCCTGGCCCGGGCCGGGGTGTGTTTGATCCCCGAGGGTCGGGGCATCTTCCCCAACCTGACAGTGGCCGAGAACCTGAGAATGTCCACCTACGCAGGCGTGTCCTACAAACAGGTCCAGGAGCGGGCCTTCGCCCAGTTCCCCCGCTTGCAGGAGCGCCGAAACCAGATGGCGGGGACCCTTTCGGGCGGCGAGCAGCAGATGCTGGCCATGTCCCGAGCGCTGTCCACCAACCCGGCCATATTGATGCTGGACGAGCTGTCCATGGGGTTGGCCCCCATCATCGTGGAGGAGTTGTACGAGCAGGTGGCCACTTTGGCTGAGGCGGGCCTCTCCATCCTGATCGTGGAGCAATTCGCCCAGGCGGTTTTGGGTGTGGCCAATGAGGCCGCCATCATGCTCCACGGACGCATCCAGCGCACTGGACCACCGGAAGAAATCGCCGAAGAATTGACCGCCGCCTATCTAGGCATGTCCTGAGGAGAAAACGATGAGTGACACAACCGACGCCCCGGGCGACAACAGCCGGTTGGACGAGTTCCACCAAGAGGTGAGCAAGCTCCGGGCTTCCGGTGGCCGGGCCAATCCCGATCGCTGGGTCTTCCGTCTCGGGTTGATCCTCACGATTGTCGGCTTGGCCTTTACCGTGGTCTCCTTCTTTTTGACAGGCAAGCCCTACGACACCGAGGGTGGCAATCTCCATCAGTCCAACCACATCGACCTGGTGGTCTCGGCCATATTCGGCCTCAGCCTCACCTTAATCGGCCTGGTGATGATCACGATCAGCTCGTTCAAGCGCTTCATGCGCTATTGGCTGGTCCGCCTCATCTACGAATACCGCGAGCAGACCGACCGGGTAGTCGGCAGCTAGCCCACCGCTGGCCGACCGGGCTCAGAGCTCGTCTAGCAGGGCTCTGAGGCAGTCGCTGGAGGGGTTCTCCAGCCAGAAGGGGTTGTCGGCGGGCATCTCGCCCCGCAACACGGTGCGGTTCATCACCCTCACCACGATGGCGGTGTAGCGCGCCGCGGCAAAGACCTCGTACCAGGTGGTGTCTCCTGGGTCATGGCCCGCGTGGGCGGCATACAGATCGCGCTGTTCGGCCCGGGTGGGCTCGCCATCTAGGCGGGGCTGGTTGCCCATGTGCTCGTGCGACCACCGGTCGAACATCAGCCACCACCCCAGGTCGACCAGCGGCGAGGAGATGCAGGCCGCCTCGAAGTCGGTGACGCAGGCCGGCTCGAAGTCCTGCCAGATGATGTTACCGGGCCTCCCGTCGCCCCAGTTCAGGCACAAACCGTCGTCGGAGGGCATGTTCTCGTAGAGATAGGCGAACCCGGCCTCCAGCACCGGGTGGTCTCGGCCATCGAGCTCCCGGTCGGAGTAGTCCCGCCAGATCCGCACCTGGGTAGCGGTGCTTGGACGATCGCCGGTAGCCACCAGCCAGTCGAGGCCGACGGCCTGCCAGTCGATGGCGTGAATCTGGGCCATGGTCCGCAGTCCCCGATCCACCAGATGGCGGCGCTGTTCCGGCCGCGCATCAAAGAAGAATCCGGCGCTGGTGTAGATGGGGTCTTCCCGGGGGACTTCGCCGTCCACGAACCCCATTACAAAAAACGGCCCGCCCAGCACAGAGTCGTCGGCTTCGTAGCCGATCAGAGGGGCGATGGGGGCATCGCTGTGGTTAGCCACCGCCGACATCACCCGGTATTGGATGTCCACCTCCATGTCCAGCTCCCCAGGGGCCTGCTGGGGGTACACCGGCGGCTCGGGCAGTTCCCGGCGGACGACAAACCGCTCGACAGTCGAGCTGGCACCTCGATCAATGGCCGCGTCGAACAGCAGGGTCTCCGCCGAATAGCCCCCCGAGGGAACCTCGAAGGGGCCGACGTCCACACTGGAGGCACCCAGCCGGCCGGCTAGCCATCTGGCCAGCGGTTCCCTCAGCTCAGACCGGTCGCTTCTCAATCCCAGGATGTCGGGGCCGGAATCGCTCATTGCCCGACTATTTGAGTTCCTCGGCCCGGGGAACCTCGTACAGCGGGTCGGGGGTCATCTCCAGCGGGCCTCCGTGCTCGATCCGCTGGCGGGTGCTGCGGTGCAGCGGGTCTTTGTCCAGCTTGGGGATCACGTGGGTGCCGAACAGCCGGATGGTCTCCAGGCAAACCTCATGGTCGAGCTGGATGGGGAGGCCGAACGACACCTGGTCGCAGCCGATCTCGTCATAGCGCTTCACCTGCTCCAGCACCTCGTCGGGGTCGCCGCACAGCAGGAAGCCAGCCTCGATGCGCTCCTCCACATCTTCGATGGTGGGCTCGGGCACCAGCTCGGGGTACACCGGCAGGCCCTCGGGCTTGGGGAAGGTGTCGTGGTACTTGAACACCAGCGACTGGAGGTAGCTGAGCTGCATCTGCTCGACCACCACCCGGCGGGCCTCCTGGCCGTCCTCCAGGCACACCAGGCCGTTGGCGATCATCACGTTGTCGTTCACGTACTCGCCGGCGGGCTCGGCGGATGCGATGGCGTTCTTGTAGGCCTCCACGTGGGGGGCCATGTCGTAGATGGCCGACACGTTGAACCCCAGCACGCCTAGCCCGTGGCGGGCGGCCTTCTCATAGGTGGGGGTGTTGCCCGCGGCCACCCACATGGGCGGATGCGAGTGGCAGTAGGGCTTGGGCAGCACGTTGAAGGCGCCCCAGGTGCCGGCCTCGGGGGTCTGGAAGGCGGCGCCGTCGGGGTGGGAGTAGGCGGTGCTGCCCCAGATCTTCTTGAATTCCCAGATCACCTCGTCCCAGTTGGCCTTGGTATCGGCCGGGTCGAGGCCGAAGCCGCCGATCTCGTGGCTGCCCGCCCCCCGGCCGGTGCCGAACTCGAACCGGCCCTTGCTCATGTGGTCGAGCATGGCCACCCGCTCGGCCAGCTTGATGGGGTGGTTCACGATGGGGTTGAGGTTGAAGATGCCCGACCCCATGTGAATCTGGGAGGTCTGGGCGAAGGAGTAGGCCATGAACACCTCGCTGGCCGACGTGTGGGAGTAGTCCTCCAAGAAGTGGTGCTCGCTCACCCAGATGTACTTCCAGTTGTGCTGGTCGGCGACCCGCACAATCTCCAGTTCGTTCTCGAAGGACTGATGCTCCCAGTAGGGGCTGCGGGCCCCGCCCCGGCGAGGCGATCCCTGCAAGAAAATGGCGAACTCCACGGTGTTCCTTCCTATATGGCTGTGGTCCGCAGAATACTCGCCGGCTTCTGGGCAGGCTCAGCCCGACGAGAGGTCCAGAACCACCCGGCCAATCACCTCACGGGATTCCAAGGCCCTCATGGCCTCGGGGAGTTCCTCCAGTGGATAAGAAGCCGTCACCACTGACGCAATGCTGCCCGCATCCCACAGCGCGCTCAGCTCGCGGTGGTCGGCCAGCCGCTCCTCGCGGCTGTAGCGGGACGGGATGGCCCCCACAACCGAGTAGTTGCGCTGCACCACGTGACGGACGTTCACCGGGGCCCACTCGCCGCTGGCGAACCCGATGAGCACGATGCGGGCGTCGCGGGCCACGCACCGGGAGGCGGCGGTGTAGGCGTCGCCCCCCACGGGGTCGTACACCACGTCCACCCCTCGCCCGTCGGTCAGCTCCATGACCGCGACGGCGATGTCGCCATCGCGGTGGTCCACGGTCTGGTGGGCGCCGAAAGAGGCCGCCACCTCGCAGCGCTCCGGTCCGCCGGCCACCCCGATCACCCGGGCACCCAGTGCCGCGCCCAGCGAGCAGGCCGCCGCCCCGGTGCCCCCGGCCGCGCCCAGCACCAGCAGGGTCTCTGCCGGCGCCAGCTTGCCTCGGCGCACCAGGCCGATCCAGGCAGTGTGGTAGGGGATCAGGAATCCGGCCGCGGCGGCGTCGTCCATGGAGCCGGGCACGGTGAAAGCCGAGCTCCCCAGCCCGAGGCACAGCTCGGCGAATCCGCCGTCGCCGGTCTGAAACGAGGTGACCGCCATCACCCGCTGGCCGACGTCGAGGTCGACGCCCTCGCCGGCTTCCGCCACCGTCCCGCACACCTCCTGACCGGGGGTGAACGATCCCTCCGACGGCCCCAGCGGGTACACCCCCCGGCACATGAACACGTCGGGCAGGCCCACGCCCACCGCGCCCACCTTCATCTGGAACGTCCCCTCCCGAGGGTCGGGCGCATCCCTGTCGGTCAACCGCAGCACCTCTCCCGGCGCTCCCGACCCTTCGACCACCCAAGCTCGCATCTGCCTAGCTTTCCCCATTCGACCGGCCAAGTGCGAAGCTAACGCCATGGCTGACCGGTACGGATTGGAAACCATCACCAGCGAGATCGACTCCTCTGGGGTGCTCACCGCCACGCTGAATCGGCCTGATAGGGGCAACGGCCTCAACAAGCAGATGCACCTAGACCTGCGGGATCTGTACCGCCGCATAGCCACCGACGCCGAGGTGCGGGTGGTGGTGCTCACCGGCGCAGGCCGCTCTTTCTGCGTGGGCGCCGACTTCGCGGTCATGGAGGAGAACCTGGAAACCGGCTATCCCGAGGGCCGCCCCGACCTGCTCGACGACGGCATCGACATCGCCCGTGGGGCGCTGCGGGTGCGCCAGCCGATGGTGGCCGCGGTCAACGGGCACGCCATCGGCCTGGGAGCGTCGCTGGCGCTGTTCTGCGACATCGTCTATCTGAGCGACGCCGCCCGGATCGGCGACCCCCACGTGAACGCGGGGTTGGTGGCCGGCGATGGGGGAGCGGTGCTGTGGCCGCTGTTGGCGGGGCTCAACCGGGCCAAGGAGCTGCTCATGACCGGCGACCTTCTCGACGCCGCCCAAGCAGAGCGATTCGGCCTGGTCAACCATGTGGTGCCCACCGACGAGGTTCTGGCCTCGGCGGTCGCCATGGCCCAGCGGCTGGCGGCCGGGCCCCGACACGCCATCGAGTTCAACAAGCGGCTCTGCAACAAGGAGTTGGAAGACCGGGTGAACCGCCTCTACGACCTAGCCTTCGCCCTCGAGGCCATCACCTTCGACACCGACGACCACCGGGAGGCGGTTGACGCATTCTTGAACAAGCGCACCCCGGACTTCAACCGCGGCGAAAGGGGCTGACCGTGGCCAACCACAAGCTCTACATCCACGAGTTCATCGACATCATCGGCCAAAACCGGGCCAACTACATGCACCACATGACGGCCAACTGGTCGCCCATAGCCCAAGACGAGCGGCACCAACTCTGCTACGGGGTGTGGGGCATCGTGGGCACCACCAGGGGGTGGCCCCAGGTGCTGAACCTGTGGGAGGAGGACGGCTGGGACGGCATGGCCACCTCGTTCCGCCACGAGTGCCAAGGCGCCGGCATGCAGGATCCCAAGCTGGCCAAGTGGTGGGCCCAGGCGGCCAACTACCGCCGCTCGGGCACCGACCGGCTGCTGGTGCCCGCACCCTGGACCCGAACCATCGAGGAGCTGTGCGCCGACGGCGTCACCGGCGAGTGCTACGCCCACGAGCAAGTGGCCCTCAAGCGGGGGGCGTCGCCCGAGTTCTTGGAGCGGGTGCGCACCGACGCCGCCGCGGCCTATGAGCCCTTCGGCTGGGAGCTGGCCGGAGCGTGGGAGACGGCCATGGTGGCCGACGACGAGGTCTTTTTGCTGTGGGCCATCCCCACCTGGGAGGCATGGGCCGATTTCGAGAAGGCCCAGCGCACTGACCCAGGCTTGGCCCAGTGGCAGGCCGGGGTGGATCACTTGGTAGAGGGCTGGCATCGCTTCCTACTGGTAGACGCCCCCCTCAGCCCCTTCCGCACCGGCCGCCAACCCCAGCGCAGCGACCGGATCGACTACGAGGATCTCTAGCGAATTCGGTGCTGCCAGCCAGGCCCGCAACAATCCCCAACTAGCGCACAAACTTTCCCGCGCTTTCGCAGATATGGTGCCCAGGCGGACCACAGAATATTTTGGGACCTACAAGTTATGGGCTTGACTTTGTAGGCGTGGGCAGAGAGCGCTCATTGCTTCCCCTCGGGGCGAATCTGCAAGTCGGCGGGTGTTCCGCCTGGCCTGTCCCCTTGCGCCTGTTCCTGTTGGCAGCGGAAATGATGCTTCTAGCTGCTCGAACCGTCTTGAGGCATTCACCTGAGCGCTTGTTGAGCCGTTGAAGCATTCTTTCCATCTGCGGCGTTTGGTGTGCCACGGGCAGGGCGGCGATGGACTTCTCGGCGCAGTCCACGATGGTTGCTGCCAACTCTTCAGCCCTGCTCAGCGTGTCGCCGTGTCTGGCACGCAAATGGGCGGACAGCGTGGACAAAGAATCCTTGGCGTGGGATCTGTAAACGGTGAAGTCTCTTCCGAAGCGCATGGCAAGCTCATACGAGCCGATCCTTTTTCGCGCACCTGGCAGAACCGACCCGGGATCGTAGATCGGCGCCAACCTGACACCGCTTGGCTCAATCAGAAAGCTGTAGTTCCTGGCGTGGGCATCCCTGTTCACAATCAGCCAGTAGTACAGCAGTATGTCGCGAAACGACTCGATGTCCTCCCTGGGCCTGGCAGAGCTTCTTCTGATCAAGTCCCCCATTTGGGCTATCCCAGGGCCGCCCTGCGCTTCGTGTTTGAGGTGCGAATGCATCCCCATCGCCTGACAGGCATCCTCTTGGTGCACGCGCTCCCAGCCATCTCCGCCTCGGCGCCCTCGGGCACGAATTGAACCGCGCTGGCGCAGTCTCACCCCACTCGGGTGCTGAGCAACCCCAGGGGAGTGGGGGGCGAAACTCCCTCATTGGCGTACCACCGTTCCAACACGCGCGGATTGTCGGGCAGCAATCCGCCAATCCACGACGCTGTGGCCTCTGGGCTGTGATCCTGCACGTTCATGGGCAGCGAGAGCGACAGCGGAACCGCATCGCGGTTGGAGCGATAGGCCCCGTCATATCGGAGCGAACCGCCTCCCTTCCCGTCAGGGGCGATCCTCGCTGCGGCTTCGCCGTGCATGAATACGGCGACTGGCTCCTGCTGCACCGATCAGTCCGCCCAGGGGTCGCGCTCGAAGACGATTTTCATGCCCAGCGCTCGGATCACCATCATCAGGTTGCCTATCTCGCCTCCCACATGGCCTTTCTCGGCGCTGCCAACCCAGCGCCTCGACACGCCTGCCTTCTCAGCGAGTGCTGCTTGCGTGAGGCCTGCATCAATGCGGAGCCTGCGGAGCTCGTCGCCCAGCCCTTTCACTGTGTTGAACCCCAGAAAGAGCTCGGACACTGAAAACCTCCAAGCCGGCTTGCGACGGTATTGTGGCATAATTGATCTGCCACAGCACCGTAACACAGTTGACCTGCTACGGTACTGGTGCATAATTGGTCGCCGCCGCCTCGGTGCTGGACCGGAAGTGGTCGCCGCACGCCTTGCCAGTGCGAGCGGCCATGTGCGCCGGATGCTGACCGCTCCCCAGGGTCAGCGGATGCATGCATCGCTCACCGACGAGATCATCGCCGCGTCCAAGTCCCGCTGATCCTGCGCGGGAGCAGGGCGCGACTGCCGCCGGCTTCGGGTGCGCTAGTGAGCCGCCAGGTGTTCTAGTGCGATGTGGGTGTTCTAGTGCGATGTGGGTGTCCTAGTGCGCTATTATGGGGTTGTGGGCGGCAAGCCATCAGCGTTAGGCCAGACAGACTTCAATCCCTTTTCGCCGGGATTCGGCCAGCTTCCCTCGATGCTGGTGGGCCGAGACGACCTGCTAGCCGATCTTGGGTCGGGGTTGGCCACAGGTCCGAGGGACATACGCTACACCGGGGTTTTGATGGGGGTGCGAGGATCGGGGAAAACCGTTGCGGTGACCGAGATAGAGGATCGTGCGGCATCAGATGGTTGGCTGATTTTGTCCTTGGACGCCAGCACTAGCGGCCTTTTGGGACGGATACAGGACGAAATCGACGCATTGCCTGACAGATATCCTGAATTGGATTTGGGCAAACTGGGCAACCCGAGAGCGGTTGCGAGGACAAAGGCTGTCGACCTGGGGCCGTTCAAGGGGGGAGTATCGGAAACGGAATCCCGTCCAGATGGCAGGTCGATGGGATTGCGACGACAACTGGCGTATCTCGCTGAGCAGGCACACAGGCAAGACACATCGGTGCTCCTAACCGTGGACGAGCTTCACGCAGTCGACGGGGACGAGGGTCGGAGGCTTTCAAACGACCTGCAGCACATCACCAGGCGGGGAGAGCTCCCCCTAGCTTTCCTGGGCGCTGGTTTGTTGGAAATGAAATATACGGTGATGCAGGACAAAAAGATGACGTTTTTCCGAAGGTGCGAACAGTATGACATGCCCCCCCTTTCCAAGGCAGATGTGGCCAAGGGGCTGCTTCATCCAATACGGGATTCTGGCGGGGACATCACGGAGAGTGCGCTTCGCCTTGCTGTTGAGAGCGTTGGAACTTCACCTTTCAAACTTCAGTTGGTCGGACACATGGCGTGGAACATCGCAAACGCGCCCGAAAAGACCATCGACTCTGCTGTGGCTGGCGAGGCCGTGAGGCTTGCACAAGAGAAGTTCGATGAGAGGATAAGCGAGCCGGCCTTCTATGACCTGTCCGAATCCGAGCAGCGTTATTTGACAGGGCTAGTGGAGATCGGGGGAGAAGGCAAGATCGCCGATGTTGCACGGCAGTCTGGACACAATTACGAGACCGCAAAGGGGGTCAACCGGAGGCTGACACTGGCGGGATACCTGGATTACGGCAACAACGTGGCCAGATTGACGGAATTGGTGCCTGAACGGATAATCGTTCAAGAATCAGGTGGGCAACAAGACGGCCTAGGCGGTTCATCGCCTATCCGTGTGACTCCCTTAGCCACTAAGGCAGGTTCTTCTTCCACCGGTTCCGTCCGTTGCAGAAAGTGGATGCCCCGCAAGCAGGCATACTGCGCATTGGCGAGGGATCACAGCGGGAACTGCCGCTCGCGATAGCCGCAGCGCCCGATGAGGACAACCCGTTATTCGACGGTATAGGAACTCCGGCGCAAAGAACTCTCCGCCCACGCCGCATTCACCGCCGAAACCGACATACCCGTCTACTTCGCCGACCCCCAAGAGCCCCTGGCAGTGAATCACGCAGACCAATGGGCGAAGAACAACCCGAAAAAACCCTCAAACCAGTGGACCAAGAAACGGGGTCCTGTCATCCCCAAGTGTTCCCACAAATACGTGCCGCAGGCTCTAATTGCGAGTACTTGGGCAGTCTTATCCAGCTAGCTAAACCGCGATCTTGTACAGCTCGGCCGCGTTGTCTTGGAGCACCTTGCGGGCTACATCGTCGTCGACGTCGCTGAGGGCATCTGAGGCTTGTTCGAGGCCGTAGGGGTACAGGCAGGTGGGGTGGGGGAAGTCGGTCTCGAACAGCACATTGTCGGGGCCGATCTGGTTGATGAGCAGGTCGGGGGACAGGTCCTCGAACCAGTAGCAGCCGTACATCTGGCGGCTGAAGTACTCGCTAGGCCGCAGGCTGAATTGGGCCTGCACGTCGGTGCGGAGCTGGTCCATCTGATAGTCAAGCGACTCCAGCACGAACGGGATCCATCCGATGCCCGACTCCACCGACACGATCTTGAGCGTCGGGTGCCGCTCCAGCACGCCGGAGAAGATCAGGTTGGCCAGCACCCGGGCGTTGGTCAGATACATCATGGCCGAGCCGATGGCCAGCTTCTGATCGTCGCCCTGCGACGGCCACGGCGAGGTGCCGAACCAGCCCATCGAGCTCTCGCTGGCCCCGATGTGGAAGTTCACCGGCAGCTCGTGGTCGCAGCAGAACTCCCAAAGCGGCCGCCACGGCTCCTCGCCCAGATCGGGCAGCCCCCGCAGCTGCGGATCGCTGCACATCACGATGCCCCGCAGGCCCAGGCCCACGATGCGCTCGGCCTCGGCCAGCGAACCCTCTATGTCCCACCACGGGATCAGCCCCATCGGGAACAGCCGCTCTCCGGAGTTCTCCTGGAACTCGGCCATGGCGTCGTTGTACACCGACACGCACAGCCGCTTGAGTTCCACGTCCTCGATCTGTCCGAACTTCTGGCTGCCGAAGCCGGCCAGGTTGGGATAGATGATCTGGGCGTGGATGCCTAGCTCATCCATGACCTCCACTCGGGCGTCCATGTCATAGGCCCCGGGGTGGACTTCGTCGATGGTCCAGCCGAAGAAGTCGGTGCCCAACGCCTTGCTGCCGTCGGGGCGCACCACGCCGCTGGCGGTGGCGAAACCCAGCGGCTCCCCGTCGAGGATCCAGTGGGGCCGTCCGTCCACATCGGCCACCCTCGGCAGCCGGTCGGCGTAGGCCGCCGGAGCCCGGCTGCTCCACAGGTCGTGGGGCTCGGTCAAATGCGTGTCGACGTCGATTACTCGGAGCTGATCTCGGGTTGCGGTCATGGTTTAGTTTGGCACGATTTTTTTTGGCCCGCCGCCCCGCCTACCGGCATAGCCCGAGCAATCGACTGGTTGTTGTTGGTTAGGGGGTTGCTCCGTCGGATAGGTAAGCGCGGGCTACCTTTAACACTTCGTTAGCTAGGGGGCCGGTGGCGATGAGGTCGGAGTCGGCGGTGTCCATGCGGCGGGTGGCTACTCGGCACCAGTGGGAGGCGGGGCCGGAGATGGATTGGGACGCGGTTTCGTCGCCGTAGGTCCAGGTGTCGCCGGAGGGCGAATCCAGATCGAGGCGGAGCTCTGACAGCGGGGTGGGCGGGGTTACTCCCTGGCTTTGGAAAGCGTAGGGGAGGGCTCGATAGCCGATGTGGGCCACATGGCGGAGACGGTCGGTGTCCGTCGGCTCGATGCCCGCGGTGGTGAAGCAGTCGAGGCCGTGGGCCCAGGTCTCCATGAGCCGGGCGGTGGCGAAGGAGCGGCAGGTCATGGGGCCGTTGCCCCAGATCACGGGGGCCTTGGCGTCCAGCGCGGCCATTGCTTCAAAGCTGGCGGCCCGAGACTCCCGCCAGTTGTCCAGCGCTTGGGCGGGGTCGTTCGGCAGGGGGCGGTCGGGCCAGCGGCCGGTGGGGGAAAACACTTGATCGCTGTGGCCGGTAAGCGCCAGCAAGGCGGCACCCTCGCTCACATCGAGGTGGTGGATCTGGTGGGCCAGCGTCCACCCCGGCGACGGCGATGGTTTGGCCCACATTTCCGGTGACAGGGATGCAACCAGGTCGTCCAACACCTGATGCTCCGCGGCGAGGTCCTCCAACAACACGTCGTCCATGCAACGAATGTACTGATCAGGGTTGGGGGTTGCCCGGCAGCGGTCGGGCCAACGAATGTACTGATCGAGGCAGGCCACTAGAGTGGCGCAGGTCGAATAGTTGAGGGGGAAATAGTCGGGTGGGCGAGTTCATCAATTTGCTAGTGAGCGGGGCCATTACCGGCGCCATTTTCTCGCTCATCGCTGCTGGGCTCACGCTCAGCTACACCTCCACCGGCATCTTCAACCTGGCCTACGGGGGGATCGCCTACACCTCGGCGGTGCTCTACTTCCAACTCATCAATGCCCTGGGCATCGAGAGCCTGGGCATGAGACTGCTGTCGTTCTTCCTCGTAGTGCTGGTGTTCTGCCCGCTGCTCGGCCAGCTACTGAACGTGGCGGTATTCCGGCCCCTAGCCCGGGCAACGGACGCGGCCAAGGTCATGGCCACCATCGGGATTCTGGTGGCCTTGCCCGCGCTCACCGATTTGATCGTCGACTTGGGCACCAAGACGTGGGATTGGGGTCTCCGGAGCACCGACTATGTATTCCTCACTCCCGGGGTGTGGAAGGTGCCCAGCGAGACTTATACCTACCGACCCCTGGGCAGTTTCGATCTGCGCATCAGCAGCAACCAGTATGCGGTGCTGATAGTGGCGGTAGTTGTCGCGGTGGTGCTGTGGGTACTGATGCGCCACACCCGTATTGGACTCCAAATGCGGGCAGTGGTGGATCGTCCCGATTTGGCCGGATTGCGGGGAGTCAGCGAGTCGTTCACCTCGTCGGCCGCGTGGATCATCGGCACCATGCTGGCTGGGCTAGCCGGAGTGGTCGGTGCCCCGGTGTTCAACTCCCTTGAGTCCAATCAGTACAACGTGTTTATGTTCATCGCCACCGCGGCCGCGGTGGTGGGCGGACTTCGCTCCATACCGCTGGCGTTTGCCGGTGGCGTGGCCTTGGGTGTGGTCACCAGCTTGGTGGGCAAGTACGCCACTTTCGCCCAGGACATCCGCGGCTTCAAGGATTCGGTGCCTTTTGTGGTGCTGCTGGTGGGGCTGCTGTTCATGGCCCGGGAGCGCACCCGCCGCAGTGGGGTGGTGGCCGACGCTCCTCCGGCAACCGACTACACCAACGACCTCCCAACATGGCGAGTGCGCCTGCCTTGGGTGCTGGGCGCGGTATTTATCGTGCTTCAGGTTTTCGTCTTCGCCGACCAGTTCTGGTTGGGGCTGTGGGTCACCGGCCTGGCTTTCGGCTTGGTGTTCATGTCGTGGGTGCTGCTCACCGGCCTTGGCGGCATGGTCAGCCTAGCCCAAGCCGCATTCGTGACCATGGCCGCCATGACCGCCGGTCTGATCTTGGACAAGACCGGGCTGCCGTTCATTCCCGCGCTGATCGTGGGCGTGATTATCGCCGGGGTGCTCGGCGTGGTCGTGGCCCTTCCCGCCCTGCGGTTGGGTGGTTTGCCGCTGGCCCTGGCCACCCTGGCGCTGGCTTTCATGAGCGAGCGCGTGCTGTTCGAGTGGAGCTGGTTCAAGAACGGCCAAGGCACCAAAGGGTGGGACATCCCCCGCCCCAAACTCGGGCCGTTCGACTTCGACGATGAGAAATCTCTTGCGGTGCTGCTGGTGATTCTGGTGCTGGCCGCGGCCTGGTTGGTGCGGAACCTCCAGCGCTCGGTCACCGGCCGGGCCATCATCGCGGTGCGCAACTCCGAACCCGCCGCGGCCACTTCGGGCCACTCGATTGTCCGCACCAAGCTGGCGGTGTTTGCCCTCTCCGCGCTGTTGGCCGGGTTCGGCGGGGTGTTCTTCGCCACGTTCATCGGCAATGTGACCCCATTCACCGCGACGACTCAAGCCGGCCTGTTCTGGCTGGCCGTGGTGGTCTTGGTCGGTATCCGCCGGCCCGGCGCCGCGGTGATGGCCGGCATCATGGTGGCGGCCAGCGGCCACACATTCGGCACCGGTTGGCACTGGGAGTGGATGGAGTCTTGGCACGTGGTGCTGGTGGCGTCGGTTTTCGGGGCGGCGGCGGTTGCCACCGCTATCCGGGACCGCCAAGTCGGGCTGCCGTTCTCGCCGCCCATACTCGGAGTGCTGGCGGTGCTGGCCTTCATATGCCTGGCCCGGGTGTACTCGTGGTACCCCATCGATTGGGACGGGTTCGACCAATACGACGAAGCCCGCAACATCACCGCCTTCATGTTCGGAATAGGTGCCATGCAGCTGGCCCGCGAGCCCGATGGCATCTTGGCGTTCACCGCGGCCCAGAACCGCGCTCGGCGCGACGCCTGGCGAAAGCGGCTGGCCGTGTGGCGGGGAGAGGTTGGGATTGACGATGCCAGTCCGGTGCCCGAGCGCATTGCGGCTGCCCCTTCGGTCGAGCCAGGTGAGCCTGGCGGGCCGGTTACCGCCGAGGAAGCGGGCGACCGGTACGTCGGCGACCATCCGCCGGCGTTGGAACTCGTCAACGTGCGGGCCAGCTATGGGCTCGTGGAGGCCCTTCACGGGATCGACCTGTCGGTGCCCCGGGGCGAGATCACCGCGCTGTTGGGCCCCAACGGCGCGGGCAAGTCCACCACCTGTGCGGTGGCCTCCGGCCTTCTGTCGGTCACCCACGGCCAGATTCGATTGGACGGGGAAGACATCACGCCGTTGCGCAGCCATCGCCGAGCCCGTCGAGGAGTAGTCCTGGCCCCAGAGGCGCGGGGCATCTTCAGCGGGCTAACCGTTCGGGAGAATATGCAGCTCTGGCTGCCCGACCCGGAAGATCGCGAGCTGTGCTGCGAGCGGTTTCCCATTTTGGGAGAGCGTCAGAACCAGTTGGCTGGCAACCTCTCGGGGGGCGAGCAGCAGATCCTCACCCTGGCCCCGCTGTTGGCCCATCCTCCCGAGGTGCTGATCGCTGACGAGCCGTCGCTGGGGCTGGCTCCGCTGATCGTGAACCAGATCCTGGAGCTGTTCATCGAATTCAAGGAGCGGGGTGTGGCCCTGCTCTTGGTGGAGGAGAAGGCCCGCGACGTGCTGGAGATCGCCGACTCGGTGGCGTTCATAAGCCTGGGCCACATCACCTGGCACGGCCCCCGCTCCGAGGTGGACCACGACCAGCTCGATGCCGCCTATCTTGGCGAGGCTACCGCCAATTCAGACTGACCGGCTCAGAGTGACAGCCGAAAGCACTTGGCCTACTATGTCGCCAATCCAACTATCGGAGGGGAAATGAGACGATTACTTTTGCACAAGCTTCTCGCGCTCTTGGCCGCGTTGACGCTGGTGGCTGTCGCCTGTGGCAACGACGACGATGACGACGGAGCAGCCCCCCCCCCGCCTGCGCCTGAGGCCACCGAGGCGCCTATGGACGACGACGAGGCGCCTATGGACGACGCCGAGCCCATGGACGACGACGAGGCGCCTATGGACGACGACGAGCCCATGGACGATGAAGAAGAGCCTATGGATGATGCCGAGCCGATGGACGATGAGGAGATGGCGACTTCCCGCATGTGGGGCGCCTTCACCTACGAGATTGACTTCGAGCCCTCCACCCGAGGCGTCACTGACGACACAGTTCGCCTCGGTGCGATGACCCAGGATGCGCTGTACGGCGGATTCACCGACGGCATCGACGCCCGTCTCGGGCGGGCCAACCGCGACGGCGAGCTGCCGGGCGGTCGGTCGGTCGAGCTGGTCGAGTACAAGGACGACGGCAGCGATCCGCAGAC
The DNA here is from genome assembly GCA_965208505.1 of Acidimicrobiales bacterium. Classification (GTDB taxonomy): domain Bacteria; phylum Actinomycetota; class Acidimicrobiia; order Acidimicrobiales; family Bin134; genus Poriferisocius. The sequence goes on along the minus strand of OZ242339.1, from coordinate 2,124,871 downwards.
CAACTTCGAGGGTGCCCGGAGCATGGTGGAGAACGACGAGGTCTTCGGCATCATGGTCACCTCGGCGGTTTCGCTTCCCCAGACCACCGACTACCTGGCCGAGAACCAGGTGCCATTCACCGGCTGGGGATTTATGCCCGGCTTCTGCGCGCCCAACGACTGGGGCTTCGGGTTCAACGGCTGCCTCAGCGGCTTTGCCTTCGGGGTCGAGGGTGCTGATCCCCTCGTGTCAGTCCAGAACATCTGGTACGACTTCTTCGGCACCGAGGACATCGTGGTCGGCATCTTCAACAGTGACGACGACGCCGGCCGCGCCGGCCATGCGCTGTACGAGAATCTGTGGGCCGGCAAGCTGGCCTTCAACGATTTCGTGCCCACCCAAACCGCAGGGGGCATCACCGATCCCACCCGATTCGTCAACACGGTGCTAGAGCACGACCCCGACTTGGTGATCCTGTCCACCGACTTCGCCGGAGCCATCACCCTCAAGGCGACCATCGCCGCATCGGGATATGAGGGTCCGGTGGCCGACTACCTGACCTACGTTCCCGGTCTCCCCGGGTCCAGCCCCGACTTGGGCCAGGCCTTAGAGGGCGGCTACGCCGTGACCCAGGTGCCCCCGCTAGACGACTCCGAGCCTGCCATCCAACAGCTTCTGGCCGACTATGAAGCAGTTGGGGCCTTCCCCGGCTTCGGCAGCCTGGTGGGCTATTGGTCGGCTGACCTGATGATCCAGATGATCGCCGCCGCCGGTGAAGACCTGAACACCGCCAGCTTCTACCAGGCAGTCAACATCGACGGCTTCGAGTCCACCCAGCAGTCCGGTGGCCTGGGCCCGGTGAAGTGGCCGGCCGACCACGTGGTTGCCCCCGACTGCACCGGCATGGTGCAGGTGGTGGATGCCGACTACGTGGTGGCTCACCCGTTCGTCTGCTACGGCGATCCCGGTCGCTAATCCATCTGAGTCAATAAAGACTGTGCCGTGCCCGATCGGCTGCCCCACCGGCGGCGGGTCGGGCACGGCCGCGTCTGTGGCTGCTAGTCGGCGATGACCGGCGGGCCGCTGGACGGCATCCGAGTGGTGGACCTTACCCGGATCTTCTCCGGGCCGATCTGCGGACGGGTGCTGGCCGACCTAGGTGCCGACGTCGTCAAAGTTGAGCCCCCCTCCGGCGACCTCACCCGTCCGGTCCCGCCCGTGGACTCCGACGGCATTGGGGTCACGTTCAGCCACATGAACGCGGGCAAGCGCAATATCTGCATCGACCTCAAAGCCGAAGGTGCCCCCGAGCTGGTGGCCGCGTTGGCCGACCGGGCCGATGTGCTGTTGGAGAACTACCGACCCGGGGTCATGGCCCGCTTTGGCTTGTCATATGAAGAGCTGTCGGCCCGCAACCCCCGGCTGGTGTTCTGCTCCATCACGGGATTCGGCCAGACCGGGCCGTGGACCCATCGCCGAGCCCACGCACCCATGATGCACGCCGTGGCCGGCACCATCGAGTTGGCCGCTCGCCTGCGGGAGGCCGAGCCCCTCCAGGAGATCCACCAGCACGGCGACCTCTACGCCGGGTTCATCTCGGTGTCCGCGGTGCTGGCCGCGCTCTACCAGCGCGAGCACACCGGCACCGGCCAGCACCTCGACATCGCCATGGCCGAGACCCTCGTCTACGCCAACGACCAGGCGGGCAACGACATTTCGGGTTACGACGGGCTGAGGGATTTCGACACCTGGAACTACGCCGTCGCCCGCACCGCCGACGGCCAGGCGGTGTCGCTGATCGGCAATCCCGAAACCATGTTGCCCCGGTGGGTGGCCGCTCTAGGAGGCAATGTCGACGACTGCCCCGAACAGCCCACTCGAGAAGAGGCCCTTGCCGTGCTGCGAGGTCTGGTGGCCGGTTTCTCGACCTACGAGGATCTGGCCGAAGTAGTTGAGCGCCAACCGCTGCCCGCGGCCCGCATCAGCTCGGTAGCCGAGCTCGCGGCAACCGACTGGGCCGCCGACCGGGGTCTCATAGCCGAGATCCGCCCCGGCATTCCGGTGCCGGCCAAACCGTTCACCATGAGCGACGCCACCGTGGGAGTCACCCACCGCTCCGCCCGACTGGGCGAGGACACCCGCTCGGTATTGGCCGACGATCTCGGCTTGAGCACCGACGAAATCGCCCAGCTCATCCAACAAGGCGCTGTCCGATCCGCCGACTAGCCGGCCAACTCCGTTGAGCCGAAAGCAGTGAATTAGGGTCGCAGCCATGTCCGAAGGATCGTGGACCACAATCTGCGAGTTGGTTGACGACGCGGCCCGTCGGTTCCCCGATTTGGAGGCGCTGGTGGACGGCGACGTGCGCTGGACGTTCCCTGAGTTGCGCGACCGTATTCGAGCCTCGGCCCGGGCGCTGATGGCCTCGGGAATTGAGCCCGGCGATCGGGTGGCAGTGTGGGCCCCCAACATCTGGGAATGGGTGGTGGCCGGGCTGGGAATCCACTTGGCCAGCGGTGTTCTGGTGCCGGTGAACACCCGATTCAAGGGCCGGGAGGCCGACTTCATCCTCCAGAAATCAGGGGCCCGCATTCTGTTCACCGTCACCGACTTCCTCGACACCGACTACGTGGCCCTGCTGCGCGACGCCGACGGTGGCCACGGCCTCGACGAGATCGTGATTCTGCGCGGCACCGTGCCTGAGGGGACGACCGGTTTCACCGACTTCATGGGTCGGGCCGGCCAGGTCACCGAGGCCGACGGCGACGCCCGGGCCGCTGCGGTGAGCGGCGACGATCTCTGCCACATCATGTTCACGTCGGGCACCACCGGCCTGCCCAAAGGGGCCATGCTCGTACACTCCGCAATCTGTCGGGGCTTCAAGTCGTGGTGCGAGGTGATCGGCCTGCGGGCCGGTGACCGCTACCTGATCATCAACCCCTTCTTCCATGCATTCGGCCTCAACTCGGGCATCTTGGCCTGCCTCATGACCGGGGCCACCAACATCCCCCATCCGGTGTTCGACGTACCCGCAGTGATGGCCCGGGTACCGCAGGAGCGCATCTCCATGCTCCCCGGCCCGCCGGCCATCTACCAGACCATCCTCAACCACCCCGACCTCGACAGCTTCGACATGTCAACCCTGCGATTGGCGGTGACCGGGGCAGCAGCAATCCCGGTGGAGATGATCCTCCAGATGCGGGCCCGGCTGGGGTTCGAGACCATCGTCACCGGATACGGGCTCACTGAGGCGTCGGGAATCGCCACCATGTGCCGCCACGACGACGACCCCGAGACCATCGCCAACACCTCGGGCCGAGCCATACCCGACGTGGAGGTGCAGATCACCGACGACAAAGGCAATGAACTGCCTAGGGGCGAGCCCGGTGAGATCGTGGTAAGGGGCTACAACGTCATGCTCGGCTACCTGGACGATCCCATCCAGACCGCCGAGACCATAGATGCCGACGGCTGGCTCCACACCGGCGACATCGGCGTGATGGACGCCAACGGGAACATTGACATCACCGACCGCAAGAAGGACATGTTCATCGTGGGTGGGTTCAACGCCTATCCCGCTGAGATCGAGAACATCATGCTGACCCATCCCCAAATCGGGCAAGTGGCCGTCATCGGGGTGCCTGATGACCGACTCGGCGAGATGGCGGTGGCCACTGTGGTGCCCGCCCCCGGGGCCGACCCTTCTGATGCCGAGATAATCGCCTGGTGCCGCGACCAAATGGCCAACTACAAGGTGCCGCGCCGGGTGCGATTCACCGATGCCCTCCCGCTCAATGCCTCTGGCAAGGTGCTCAAGTACGTGCTGCGTGAGCAAGCAGCCGCCGAGTGAATGCTGTTATAGCCCCTGACACTGCAATCATCGGCATGTCATGAACAACTCGAAGTGGGGGCCAGTCGGGGTCGGGGTGGCTACCGGCTTCCTGTCGGGTTTGTTCGGGGTCGGCGGGGGGATCCTCATGGTCCCCTGCATGGTGCTGCTTTTGGGGATGGAGCAGCGCCGGGCCCATGGCACGTCACTGGGGGCCATGGTGCTCATCTCCGCTTCGGCGCTGGGCGGTTTCCTGCTGGAGAGCTCGGTGGCCTTGCTCCCCGGTCTGCTTATATTTGCCGGCTCCTCAGTAGGGGTCACCGTTGGCACCTCGCTGCTCGACAAAGTTCCCATTCGGTCGCTTCGGATCGGCTTCGCCCTGCTGCTGCTGGCCACCGCAGCCCGTTTCTTGTCTGTCGCCCCCGACACCGACGGCCATAGCGACATCACCGCCGCCTTGGCCATTGCCTATATTGCCTGCGGCTTGGCCACCGGGCTGCTGTCGGGAACCATGGGGGTGGGCGGGGGCGTAATCATGATTCCGGCCTTGATCCTGCTGTTCGGATTTGTGGACCCCACCGCCAAAGGCACGTCGTTGCTGGTGATCCTTCCCACCTCCATCATCGGCACCTTGCGCAACCGGCGCTCTGGCAATATCAACCCCAAGTCGGCGCTGGTGGTCGGCGCATCCGGGTTGGCCTCGGCGTTCGTGGGCGCACTAGGGGCCAGCGCGCTGAGCCCTCGTCTGTCGGCCATCCTGTTCGCCATCTTGCTCATAGTCAGCGCGGTACAAATGCTGCGCCACGCCAATGACCCTTCACCACCGAGTGAGGCTATTTGAAAGTCCCAAAAAAAGGGGCGGTTGCCATGACGGACCAAGAAATATGAGGTAACAAATAATAGTTAGGGAAGATGGGCGGAGGAACAGGATAGAGTATGGGTAGATGAGCGACGCCCAAATTGTGTGGCTGAACACCGAGACTGCGGCAAAGCGGCTGGGCATCACCACGCGGACGCTGTACCGGTTCATCAACGAGGGGGGTCTGCCCGCCTATCGAATGGGTCGTGTGATCCGGGTAAAGCAGGCTGATGTGGATGCTTTCATCGAGCGCAGCCGAATCGAGCCCGGCACACTCGGCCACCTGTATCCCGACCCTGTTCCCACCGGCGGTGGCGATGCGGGTGGTGATGACGCCGACGACGGCGACGCAGACTCCGACTCCTGAATGACCACCGCAGCGCCGGTTACCATAGACATTCCGCGCAATGGGCTAATGGCCGCCCTTTTGGGAGAGCGCGACCAGCACCTTCGCCAGATCGAGCAGTCTTTCCCCGATGCCGACATCTTTGTGCGAGGCAACCGGATCACGGTGTCGGGCCAAGGTGCCAGCCAGGTCGCCGGCCTATTCGATGAGATGGTTCTGCTCGTGCAGGGCGGCCACCAGCTGGATTCCCGTACGCTGGGCCGGGCGATCCAGATGGTGGAGGCAGACGAGAGCCCCTCGGGAGTGATGGACACCGACGTGTTGCGATCGAGCCGAGGCCGGGTAATCCGGCCTCAATCTGGTGGCCAGCGCCGCTATGTCGACGCCATGCGGGGCAACATCATCACCTTCAGCATCGGACCGGCCGGCACCGGCAAGAGCTGGCTGGCGGTGGCCACCGCAGTGCGGGAGCTGAAGGCCCACACCGTGGAGCGGATCATTCTGACCCGGCCCGCGGTGGAAGCAGGGGAGCGTCTCGGGTTCCTCCCCGGCGACATGATTGCCAAGGTCGACCCGTATCTGCGCCCGCTCTACGACGCCCTCTACGACATGCTCGACGCCGAGGAAGTGCAGTCCTTGATCGACCGGGGGGTCATAGAGATCGCGCCGCTGGCCTACATGCGAGGCCGCACGCTCAATGACAGCTTTATCATCTTGGACGAGGCCCAGAACACAACCCCCGAGCAGATGAAGATGTTCTTGACCCGCATCGGGTTCGGTTCCAGAGCAGTGGTGACCGGCGACGTCACCCAGGTGGATGTGGAGGGTGGCCGCAGCGGACTCGTCTCCTTGGAGAATATCCTGACGGGCATCGACGGCCTGTCGTTCATACATCTGAGCTCTCGCGATGTGGTCCGCCACCCCATCGTGGCCCACATTGTGAACGCCTACGAGCGGGCCCAGCAGTGATGGCCGACGGAGATACGGGCCCTAGACGCCCGGATTCCGACTCCGATCGAGAGGTGGTCGTAGTGTCCGACCGCCAGCAAGACCTGCTTGTGTCCCAACCGCGCTGGTCAGCGCTATTGCACCGGGTGTTGGCCGAAGAGCGGGTGGACGCCCCCTGGGAGGCCGGATTGTCGTTCGTGGCCGCCGATGAGATTGCCGCTCTCAACGCCGCCCACCGGGGCATCGACCAGCCCACCGACGTGCTCGCTTTCGGCGCGGACGACGGCAGCGCTCCCCGTGCCGCCGACGAACCCCGCCTGCTGGGCGACGTCGTGATCTGCCCATCGGTGGCTGCCTCCAACGCCGCAGTCCGCAACAGGCCGGTCGACGATGAGCTGGCCCTGCTCGTTGTGCATGGGACCCTACATCTGCTGGGCTACGACCACATGGACGGCGTGGATGCTGAGGAGATGGAGAAAAGGGAGCGGGAATTGCTCGCGCTGGCATCGGCTACCGATTCCCTTGCTGGTTCTCAGGCCGGGTCGCCATGAGCGTCCTCGGCAGAATCGGGCTGTTGCGGCGACTAGTGCAGGCCAGTTGGCGCCGGGAGTCGCCGCAAGTCTCGGAGGAGGAGCTGCTGGCCATGGCCGAGGCGGCTGAGGCGTCCGATGCCATCGAACCCGAGGAGCGCGAGCTGATCGGCCAGATCATCGAATTCGGGGACACGGTGGTTCGAGAGGTGATGGTGCCTCGAACTGACACAGTGGCCATGAGCGACCGGCACACAGTGGGAGAGGCAATCGGCATCGTCATCGACCATGGCTACAGCAGGGTGCCGGTCTACGGCGGGGGCATCGACGATGTGGTGGGCGTGGTTCACGCCAAAGACCTCATGCGGGCCGAGCGGGAGCAGGGCGCCGAATCTCCTGCCGTGGCGGTGGCCCGAAATCCCCGTTACGTGCCCGAGACCAAGCGCATCTCCCTTCTGCTGCGGGAAATGCAGGCCGAGAAGTTCCACATCGCCATTGTGGTGGACGAGTACGGGGGAACTGCTGGAGTTGTCACGCTGGAAGACCTCATTGAGGAATTGGTGGGCGAGATAGTCGACGAGTTCGATGTCGAGGAGCCCATGATCGAGCGGGTATCGTCCGGCACGGTGAGAGTGAACGGGCGGGTGCCCATAGACGAGCTGAGCGAGGTACTGGACGCGCCGTTGCCCAACGGCGACTGGGACACGGTGGGCGGTTTGATCTTCAACACCCTGGGCCATGTGCCCGAAGAAGGGGAAACACTGGTAGTGGACGGATGGGAGCTGCTGGTGGAGCGGGTCACCGGCCGGCGCATCGCCCGGGTGATCGTGAAGCCGGTTCCCGCCTCTTCACAGACCTGAGCTTTCAGCTCAGGTCGAAGTTTGCACAGGAGCAGGAAGTGGGCAGCGTGAGCCTGACCGAGGCCAGCCGGGCGCTCAGCAATGCCTCAGAGGTGATGGCCGGGCTCATGCAGCGGTTCGGGCCGGCCCGTTTTGGGCCCAAGCCCACTGTGGGGGAGCGATTCGAGGTGCTGAGCCGCGAGATTGCCTATCAGCAGTTGGCCGGCAAAGCGGCCGGGGCCATCTGGGGGCGGGCGCGGGAGCAGACTCCGCAGTGGGCGCCCGATGCCGTGCTGGCGTTGGGGGAGGAACCGCTTCGGCGCTCTGGGTTGTCAGGGGCCAAGACCCGGGCGATGCTGGATCTGGCCGCCCACTGCGAGCAGGGCTCTTTGGACTTGGCCAAACTCGGCCGACTGTCCGACCAGGAGGTGATCGACCAGCTCACCCAGGTCTGGGGAGTCGGGACCTGGACCGCCCAGATGTTCTTGATCTTCTCGCTGCGCCGCCTCGACGTGTGGCCAGTGGGCGATTTCGGAGTGCGAAAGGGCTACGGCCTGGCCCACGGCTGGACCGAGCCCCCCACCGCTGAGGAACTAGAACCCCTCGGCCACCCCTTCCGCCCCTACCGCAGCGTCGCCGCCTGGTACTGCTGGCGAGCCACCGAGGTCTGAGGCCTGAAGCTGCCGGTCCGAGAGCAGGGAAGACATACGGAGTGGAGCTGGGGGGAATCGAAGGTCTGGAGAAATACCAGGTCACAGTACTTATTGTGTGCTTCAAGTGATTCTTCCCCTCAGATGTCCCCACATCTGAGAGATCGCTTTTCTGTCAGATCTCGGATGCAGTATCCACTCCAGAAAGGCAGGTCCAGAGATTGGACTTTGCAGGCGATGTGTGTCCAGTTGACCCGGCGTAGCTGACAGTGGTTTGTAGTTGCAGTTTCGCCGGTTTGGAGCCCGTCGAAGGAGAGGCAAATCGTCCCCTTGTCTGTCGGTTTGGGAGACCAGTCAAGTTGGCGCTCATGGGCGGGCGGGGAACGAGCATGATGGCGGCGCTGGCCGCTGTTGGTGTGTCTGCCGACCGGCCTGTCCCCGCCTGACACCAACGCCACCGCGCCAGCCTTGAACTCCTCGGTGAAACGCCGCCTGGCCCCGCCCGGTGGCCTCCCCTTTTCCACCGAAGACATGGATACCTCATAATCGAGGTGACCGGCCAAGGGGGGGTGTCCCTGTGTTGTTGTCAAGCTGCGTGGGGTAGTTTTTCGGTTTGGTCTAGGGGTGGTTGGTAGGGGGTTTGGGTTTTGAGGATGGCGAGTACGATGTTGCAGCGTTTGCGGGCTAGGGCGGTGATGGCGGCGTTGTGTTTTTTGCCTTCGTCTCGTTTCTTTTGGTAGTAGGCGATGGCGTGGGGGTCGTGTTGGGAGGCGGTGAAGGCGGCTTGGAACATGGCGTTTTTGAGTCGGTGGTTGCCGCGCCGGTTTCTGCGGGTGGTGTGGCTGCGGCCTGATTGGCGGTCGGTGGGGGCCAGTCCGGCGTAGGAGGCGAGTCGGCCGCCGTTGTCGAAGCGGTGGGGGTCGCCGATCTCAGCGAGTGTGCGGGCGCCGGTTCGGGTGCCGAACCCGCACATGGTGGTCAGGACTTTTCCCAGCGGGTGCTCTGTGAACGCTTGTTCGATGTCTTGTTCGAGCTGGCGGCGGCGCTCGCAGATGCGGTCGAGGTCGCCGGCGAGGTCTGAGATGGCCTCGCCCCACGCGGTCTCGGCTGTCGCGGTGATGGTCTGGGCTTTGAGCGCTGCCCAGATCGCGTCGGCGAGGGCGTCGGCCTTGCGGGGGTTGCGCCGGGCGATCGCGGTTCGGATGCGGGCTCTGCCCGCTTTGCGCAAAGCGGTCGGGGTCGGCCACCTGATGAGCGCCTGGCGCAGACCGGCGCTGTTGGCGAGCCGGTCGCCCACCGCGCGCTCCAGGGCGGGGCACACTGCCAAAAGGGCGTCTCTTAGCCGGTTGCAGGCCCGGGTGGCGTCGGCGGCCAGGTCGGCGTCTCGGCCGTTGAGGATACGCAGCCGCGCCAACATCTCGTCGCTGGGGGCCGCCCACTGGAGCCGGTCGGAGTTGCGGCGGGCGTAGTCGGCCAACACGAACGCGTCCTTGGGGTCGGTCTTGGCCGAACCGGCGTACAGATCGGCGGCCCGGCGCATCGCAAGGCCCGGCACATAGGCCACCGGCGCGCCCCGGCGGGCAGCCGCCTCCAGCAGCAAAGACGCAGCCGATCCCGTCACATCGACCACCAGCGCCGCAGGCCCGCGCCCGGCGGCGTCTTCGATCATCGCGTCGATGGCGGCCTCGTCGTTGGCCACCGCCCGGGAGAACACCTCCTCCCCGCCGGCGGTGACGGCGCACGCCCAGTGGTCTGCTTTGGCCACATCGACGCCGACGAACACCTCGACGGCGGCCCAATCGGTCTCTGACATGCCGGTCTCCTCCAGGTCCGGAAACAATCTGCTCGGAAGCTCCCGGCGCCTCGGCCTCAACCACTTTACAAAGCCCCGCGGGCCAACCCGCAGACACGTCCCTGTCAGAGGTCCCAGACGCCCCCCGCAACGGGCGGCACCACCCCCCGAGCCGTCAAACGACAGGGGGACAAAGCCCTACCCGCCACGGCGAGCAACCAGCCCCAACACTCCCACGGCCAGAGCCACCCAACAACGTAAAGGGGGGGATGCTCACTTGTCTGCCTCTTTCCTCAGGCGCCGGCAACAGCAGACTCGAAGGGGCAGGGGTTCGACAAGCGTGATTGCAGAACCCTTCCGAACTGGGAACTGATCTGCAATCACCGGTCAGCCGTCGAGACTGGCCGCCATCTCAACAGCTTCATCAAACGAGGGCGCTTCTCCCCAAATGAGATCAGCAGTTGCCAGGTAGCCTTTCTTGAGGGCTGCCCAAGGCTCTGAATCGGGCTGGAATGCAGCGCTATTGCAATACCCGCCTCGGGGGCGGGGGAAATCCGGCCGATCTCCAGGCGACACAGACGACCGCTCGGCCACCAACGGGATGAGTTCGTGTGCATCGCTGGCATGTTCTGAAGAGGCGATGCGAGCCAAGTCGTAGAGATCGCGGCCTCTAAGGATCAGCTCGTCGAATTTCCCATCCTCAGCTCGTCGGTGCAGGGCGTCGAACTTGTTGGCAGCAGAGTAACCAGGCACGACACAGGGGATCTCGAATCCCCCGAGCTCGGGATAGCGGGCTATGTCCTCGGAAGAAGCGAACCTTCCCATCAGCGAGGTGACGGGACGCGTTCTGAAGAGAGCGTCGTCAAAAGGTTCAACCGTCGTCTCTATCTTCAAGAAACCCCGCTCGCCGCCGATCTCCAGGTGCGACCGCCTGAAACCGACATTCCCCATGTGCTGCGTGTCGATCTTGTCCTTCGAGAGGCTGAGAGAAGCCGCCACCCAGTCTGCGGGCTTGCTGAGCGCCTTTTTGGCAGCACTATTCGTGGGCTCGTGTTCTGCCGTCAGGACAAGCAGGTCCAAGTCCTCCGAATACCGCTCCGTGATCGCCCATGCGGAGACGAGCGATGTGCCGCCCGCGAAAGCACATTGGGCCAAGAGCTCGTCGTTTCGCATTCCGCGAAACATCAGGCCGCCTGGGCTGTTCGACACGATGCCGAAGAGGCAAGCGGTCAACCAGTAGTCCCTGACAATCTCCCGGGCAGCGATGCCGAGACCCGCTTTGACCTTCTCCCCCAAGGCCTCGAATTGCCCTGGTTCTCCAGCAAGTCCTGGCGAACCAGGAACTACGCCTGGTTGGCCGAGGAACTCGGACCCGACAAGTGGAAGGCCGCCGGCGAGATCCACTGGAGGCGGGGCCGGCACCTCGACTGTCAGAGTCTGCCCGCTGCCTTTTCGGTGGGCCGGGTGGGGACAAGAGCCGGCGGGATTCTTGCACGATTTCCCGTCGGATGTGTTCTGCGACCCGCAATGCCGCCTAGCCACTGAACAACGGCCTCAACACGGCACCGGCAGCGCCTTGGAGGCTTCCTGGGCCCTGCGCATCGTGTCCTCGCCGCCCTTGCCTTCGGTTTCCGCCGCCCATACCAGGGCATCGGGTCTGATCGGCGAGTCCCATTTGAGCCTGCTGGCAGACACGCCTGTTTCCAACATTCCCAGGCAGTCGTCCCACGGCTCCTCGGTGTAGGCAACCATGGCGAGAGCCTCGAGCATCGTGACTTCTGCCCATGACAAGAACTCGCGTCTTCGGTTCATGTTTGTGAAGTAGCGAACAGTTGGATCGAGAGGCTGCAACCGACGTTCCACGACAGACACAGACGCCTTGGGGTCGCACTGGAGCGTCCACCCGAGCCTGTTCAGCGCATTCCAGCGGGCCAGACCTGCCCCCGGCCCGGCGTAGATCAAAGCGCCGATCTCGAGATTGGGGCCGATGCCGTGGAAATCGTGGTCCTCGGGAAAGCCCAACCAATAGAGCCCGCGGACAACACGGTGCAAGCCAAGCGATTCGTCTCTGCACATTCTCGACAAAACGGGCTGGGCGATATGGGGCGGGGCGGGAACCTGGTGACCCCAGAACCACGAGTTGGGCCCCATCGCAGTGATCCATTGGATCGCAGCTGAAGTCTCGGACTCCTTCACCGTCTCATTATGCCCTGTTTTGCAAGTTCAAAACAATAGGGAATAGATCTTCCAATAGATGCTGCGGACTAGCCCTGATTGTTCATGAGTTGAGGTTCCCCCTAATCGTGGAGAGGTGCTCTATGAGGAGAGTCATGCCGCGTATGCGAAGAGAGTCCGATCCGGAGTTCCGTGCGGGGGCTGTTCGGATCGTCGAGGAGACCGGCTGTCCGGTGGCCTTTGTGGCCCGGGAGGTCGGTGTGGGTGAGGGCGCTTTGGGCAACTGGGTGCGCGGGGGCGCCGCTGGACGGACCGGGGTTTTGACCGCGGGCGAGCGGGTCGGGCTCCGCGAGCAGGCCGTCGAAGAGCTCGGCCTCGGGGAAGCGACGTAGCGGTGCGTCTGTTAGAACCGGACGGCAGATGAGAAAGATTGAGTCGCGCATCGACACGCACTCGGAGGTCTTCGCGACCAACTCCGAGTGGTGCCAGGAGATGGTCGCCACTTTGATGGGGCGGCAGCAGGTGGCAACCTCCGGTGGTCCCCGGCGGCGCGTTCTTGCCGCTCCAAGATGAGATCTTCCCCGACAAGGATCATTAAACAGTCCTCTGAGTCAGCCCGGAGTACCGAACAGCCCGGCGCACACTTGCTAACCTCACAAGCTCGCTCACTGCCAACCGAACCCGTTCCGCAGAGACCAGAAGACCCTCTAGCTCCGCGACTACAGCGGCAGCGGCCTCGTCCTCATCTGACATCGGATCGAGAACGCCACGCTCTCAGACCCCCAACAGTCATCCACACCAGCCAACTCCCAGTGAAAAGAACCCCAAGTGCTGAAAGTAGGGCGTATCCAGCCCCCACACCCTGAGACTCAAACAAATGGGCTAGACCAATCAGCCCAGCAGCAGCAGCGCTACTCCAAGCAACCAGCCACCAGTTAGGCTTTGCGTCCATCGCTCAACCATAGTCTTCATTGGCGTTGGTGAGGGGTGGTTTCGGTCGTCGGCGATGAAGTTGCCCCCACGAAATTTCCCGCGGGACTGTCAGGAATTTTGTGTATCGGGCGTGATCTGAGGGTCCGCGGCCGAGTGCTGTGGGCCGGGAAGGATCATGTCTTATGACTGATCAGGATATGCCGGCTGTGCCGGCGGACGAGGCCGCCGGGCAGGGCCGGGCGGTGTTTCGCCGAGGAGTTCAAGGCTGGGGCGGTGGCGTTGGTGTCAGGCGGGGACCGGCCGATCGCCCGTGTGGCCCGTGGTCTGGGCGTCGGGGCGACGAGTTTGGGGAACTGGGTTCGCCGGGCCCGCGTCGACCGCGGGGAGGAACCGGGGTTGGCGACCGGGGAGCGATCTTGGCTGGTGCGGTTGCGCCGGGAGAGCTCGAAGCTGCGGACGGGGGCGTGAGCTGCTCAAGCGGGCGACGGCCTTCTGGGTGCAGGAGTGGGGGCAGTGACCCGCTATAGGCGGGTCGCTTCCCGGAGGGCCGAGGGGTTCCCGACCACAGCCGCGTGCCGGGCCGCCGGCGTGAGCCGCCAGGCGTTCTGCGACTGGTCAACCCGGCAGGCGCGGGGGCCCAGTCCCGCGGATCTGGCCGAGGCCGGGCTGATCGGCGAGGTCGAACAGATCCACGCGGCCTCCGGCGGGGCCTGCGGGTCTCCGAGGGTGGCCGCGGAGCTGCGCCGCCGTGGCCGCAGAGTCAACCACAAGCGCGTCTGCCGGCTCATGAGGGCCAACGGCATTTGCGGCGTCTATAAGCGCCGCAGGCCCCGCTGGAGGCGCGATGGCGCCGCACAGCAGGCGCCGCCCGGCCCAGTGCGACGGGACTTCCGCCCCGGCCGCCCCGACGCGGTGTGGGCGGGCGACATCACCCATGTCCCCACCGCCGAGGGTCGGCTGCACCTCGCGGCCGTCCTCGATGCCGGGCCGAGAAGGCTGATCGGCTGCTCGATGTCAGCCGACATGGCCGCCCGCCTGGCCGCCGACGCCCTCGACACAGCCGCCGCCTCCAGGGGCCACCGCACCGCAGGGGTGATACTCCACTCCGACAGGGATCCGCGATATCTCAGCGCCGATTTCTCGGCCGCCACCAGATGCGCCAATCAGCAGGCCGGGCCGCCAACTGCTGGGACAACAGCGTGGCCGAGGCGCTCTTCGCCACCCTGAAGCGAGAGCCCGTCTCCCAGCGCCGCTTCGCAACCCGCGGCCAGGCCCGTCGCGAGATCTTCGCCTGGACCGGCCGCTACAACACACAGAGACTCCACTCCACACTCGACTACCTGACCCCCACAGAACGGGAGAACCACCACACACGACAACGACTAAACCAAGCCGCATAAAACAAATGTCCAACCAACGGGGGAAAGCCCAGCCTTGGCCGTCTCGGCGTGGTTGTCTAGAGGGTTGTGTCGGCGGTCTTGTGGTCTATGTATCGAAGCCAGCGGCAAAAGGCGTACTTGAGCACGAAGTAGCTGGGCACTATTAGCGCTATGGAAAAATAAACTGAATCCACAATCCACATGGGCCACATCCAGAGGACTGCAAAAAATAAAAATATAGCGGTTCTGGACGGTTGGCTGGGACTCTTCGTGTTGAATCGGGTTTCCCATTTGGCCGTCCCGCTGGGTGGGGGAGGCCCGCTTAGGAGCGAAACAAGCTTCATACCGACCACGCTAGCAGGCTCGCCGCAGTCTCAGTCCGACGGTCACCGCCCGCAACGGCGACCCGAAGTAAGCGCCGACATCGCCGAAATACAGAATAGGCACCGAAGGAGCCACACGCGATTCGAGCTCCGATGCTCGCTCGAAACAGCACCACGCCCCCGCCACTGCATCACTCAGCCCGGCCTGGGTCACCACGAGATCGCCCCGACCTCGACCTGGCCAGCTACCAAGACGGCCCTTGTCGGGCCCGCGCCCAGACTATTGATGATCACGAGCACGAGTTTTGGCGAATGTCCGCCAGGGGGTGACCTTCAGCCCGTCGGCTTCGAGGGCGGCACGGGCTGCTTCGTACAGTTGGGTGACGTCGTTGGGGTGTGGGGCGAAGAAGTCCAAGTCGTAGGTGTAGGGCGGGCTCCAAGCGATATGGGCGGGCAGCTTCACCACACCCGTCGCCTTGGGAAGCGTCCGGTCTTCCATGTCGTCGGGAATCGACACCGGCATACGGCTCAACGGCTGAGGTTCCCCCTTTTTCGTGGAGACATGCTCTATAAGGAGAGTCATGCCACGAATGCGAAGAAAGTTCGATCCGGAGTTCCGTGCGGGGGCTGTTCGGATCGGGGTCTGTCAGATGCTCCCTCGCCAACCGCGTCATACGCCGAATGTGGCGCGACGAACAAACCCGAAAACAACCCCTCACGCTCGCCGCTTGACAAGGGAGCATCTGACAGACCCGCCCACGGGCAGGTCGCCGCGGGTCGGCATGGGGTAGGTCTCCAAGCTCTGCCACCAGGAGTTGATGTGGCGGTCGTTGCGCCACCGGGGCAGGTTAATCTCGTAGGCTGCTTTGGCCGCGTCGCGGAATGTAGGGGGAACTCTTAGCGGTGGAGCTGGGGGGAATCGAACCCCCGTCCGCTGGGCGGTGTCTGTCTGTGATACGACCATTCCCGGTGTGCGGCGTCGATGGCAGCTGCGTCGCCGGGTCGGTTGGCCCCCGTTAGGGGGCCCGCCACCGGGACTGTTCCCCGGGGTCAGCGGTCTTTCCCGCCGTCAGTGGTCTGTCCCTACTGTCTCCACCGCTTCTGTTGCCGGGCTGCGGTGGACCGGCCCCGCGTGCCGTTACCGGTCGCGGTGCTTCTCTAGGCCAGAAAGATCAGGCTGCGAGAAGTTGACGGTCGTTGCCGTTTTGTTGGTTGCCCCGTTTTGCGAGTCTGAGCAACTCGGGTCGCACAGCGCAGCCCCCGGTCCCAACGTCGAAACCGATCAGCCCCGTGTGCACTTCTTGTCAAGGTGCCCCGCCATGATACCGGCCCAGTGAGACAGCGATCCCCCGGATTTGGCTGAGCCCGGCGTGATCGGGCGCTTCGAGCGCACCCGGCAGCTCTTCGAACATGTCCTCCCCGCCCACGAATTCGCAGAAAAAGGGCGAGTCCGCTCCGACGCACTGCTGGATTGAACAGCTTCGAACCTGAATATTTCGCTGGTGCTGCACCTAGTGCTACACTTCAGGCGATGCCTACTACCCGCCCTCGCTACTCAGTGACTGAAACTGACGAGATCACCGATGTCCTCGATGAGGCTTCTCGGAAGTGGCCCGATGCTCCCCGGGCCAAGCTCATCAGGCTCATCATGCTGGACTGGATTCGAAGCGGTCGCACACCATCATCTCGTGCCGGTGCCCGGGCAATGCTGGAGGGCTCTCTGCCTGGATCATCGTCTCTTTACGGCCGATCCCAAGACTGGCCCGCATGATTGTTGCCGACGCCAGTTGGGTCGTAGCGTTGCGCGACCCCGGCGATGGACATCATCGCCAAGCGGTGGCGATCAATCGGGGGATTGCCGACGAAGACGCACTTTTGCACCCGGTCACGCTCGCCGAATGCCTGGTGGCCCCCGCCCAACTCGGGGTGCTCGAAAGCGCGGCTGAGGGGCTTCGCGCCTCATTTGTCGTTACCGACGTCGGTGAAGATGCACCAGAGCGATGGGCGGCGCTGCGGGCCGAAACCGGGTTGCGGCTACCCGACGCCATCGTTCTCGACACCGCGCTCAGCCACAACGCCCGCGCCGTTGCCACCTTTGACACCCGCCTCGCCGCGTCCGCAGCCCAACTCGGCCTCGAGGTGTTGGACGGGTAGAACTGAGTTGCCTATCAGCTCTGTTTGGCCGCTCGACCCATCTCGTTGCGGGCCTCTCGGCGGGCGTCTTGTTCGGCTATGGCCTGGCGCTTGTCGGCTCGGCGGCGGCCTCGGGCCAAGCCGAGCAGCACCTTGGCCCGGCCCTGTTTGAAGTAGAGCGAAAGGGGCACCATCGTCAGGCGGTCCTGCTCTAGGCGGGCCTTGATGCGGTTCAGCTCGCCACGGTGCAATAGCAGCTTCTTGGGCCGGTCGGGATCGTGTCCGCTGGAGCCGCTGGCGTGGCTATAGGGGGCAATGTGCAGCGACTGGAGCCAGAGCTCGCTATCAGCCATGCGAGCGTAAGACTCGGTGAGGGTCACGTTGGACTCCCGCAGCGACTTCACCTCTGAGCCCACCAGCACCAGGCCGGCCTCGTACTCGTCGATGATCTCGTAGTCCCGCCGGGCGCGTCGATTGGTAGCCACCACCTTCGTGCGCTCCTGCTCGCTTATCGAGTTTGGCTTCGACCTGGCCATCGGCTCAAAGTACCCCGCCGACGAGGGATAGGCGGCGGCAATTGACGGGTAGTCTGGGCGCCGTGGCCGACCAGGGAGACATGCCGACGGAAGAGTCAGTCGGCGACCTTGGCCCACAGAGTCCGTGGGAGGGCTTCCGGTCGGGGTTCGTGACGCTTTTGGGGAGGCCCAACTCGGGCAAGTCCACCCTGGTTAACGCCATCTTGGGCACCAAGGTGGCCATCGTGTCGGACAAGGCCCAGACCACCCGGCACGCCATCCGGGGGGTCTTGCACCGCGACGAGGTGCAGGTGGTGTTCGTGGACACCCCCGGCATCCACAAGCCTAGAACCGCACTGGGCGAGCGCCTGAATGCCACCGCGGCCGACGCGGCCGACGACGTGGACGTGGTGTGTTTGTGCATCGACGCCACCCGCCCGCTGGGCCGAGGCGACCGGTTCATTGCCGAGCGCCTCAGCGGTGACTCCATTGTGGTGGTGACCAAGATCGACTCCGCCCCCCGCTCCAAGGTTGTGGCCCAGCTGGCCGCGGCCGGCGAGCTGGGGTTCGCCGAGTACTTCCCCACCTCGGCCCGCACCGGAAAGGGGGTGGACGCCCTTGTGGAGCGGCTGTGCGAGCTGATGCCGCCCGGCCCGCCGCTGTATCCGCCCGAGATGGTGCGCGACATGCCCGAGGCCCGGTGGGTGGCCGAGCTGGTGCGCGAGCAGCTTCTGGCTGCAACTCGCGAAGAGCTGCCCCACTCAATCACCGTGGCGGTGACCGAATGGGAGTGGCCCCGCATCAAGGTGGAGATTCTGGTGGAGCGGGAATCGCAGAAGCCCATGGTGATCGGCAAGAAGGGCTCGGTGTTGAAGAACGTGGGCACCGCGGCCCGGGCCCAGCTTCCCAAGGGCGTGTTCTTAGAGCTGCACGTTGGGGTGGAGAAAAACTGGCAGCGCCGCCCTGAGATGCTCGATCGCTTCGGCTACGGGCCGGGGTCTATGGCCAGCCCTGATCTGTAGCGGCTGTCGCGTCAGCCGCCGTCGCGTCAGCCGCCGTCGCGGATAGTCCGCAGCAGGGTCACTGCCCGGTCGCGCTCGGCGGTGCGGGGGAACGGGGGGAGGGCCCGCACCAGTTCCCATCGGTAGCCGGCCCGGGCCATCCGGGAGTCGAGCACCGCCACCACCCCCCGGTCGTCGCCCCGGCGGATGAGACGCCCGGCGCCTTGGGCCAGACGGGTAGCGGCCCGGGGCAGGTCGACGAGCCGGAAGGCCTCGCTGCCGTAGCGCTCCCTCCGGGCCTCCAGCAGGGGGTCGTCGGGGCGGGGGAACGGCAAGCGGTCGATGGTTACCAGCGACAGAGACTCGCCGGGCACGTCCACGCCCTGCCAGAAGCTCATGGTAGCGAACAGGCAGCTCTGCACCTCGGCGGCGAATCGCCGCAGCAACTCGGGCTTGGGCAGGTCGCGCTGGGTGTAGATCTCGAAATCCAGCCGCTCCCGCAGCACCTCGGCGGCCCGATCCATGGCCCGGTAGCTGGTGAACAGGGCAAGCGTCCGGCCTCCGGCGGCTTCGATGAGCGCAGCCAATTCCTCGTGGAGGGCCGGCTCGTAGCCGGCGTTACGGGGGTCGGGCAGGTGCTTGGCGCAATACAACAGGCCGTTGGCCTCAAAGTCGAACGGGCTGCCCACGTCGATGGCTTGGTGCTCATCGGGCTCCAGCCCCAAAACCTCGCCCAGATTCATGGGGATGGTGGCGCTGGTCAGCACCGCGGTGGTGTGCTCCCACAGGTGCTCGGACAACAGATCACCCAACTGGATGGGGGCGATCCGCCATGCGGGCGCAGTCTCAGTGCCCGACACCCAGGCCACCTCGGTGGGCTTGGTCTCCACCGCCCGGATCAGGTCTTCAGCCAGGGCACCGGCTGACAGTATGGCCCGCAGCTTTCGGGGGCCGACATCGCCGGGGGCGTCGTCGGGCACAGCCCGAAGCTCGACCCCAGCCTGCTCCACCCGGCCCCGGGCCAAAACGGCCACTCGCTGAAGCTCGTCGGGCAAGGGCTCGGGCAGCGGCTTGTCGCGGAACGGGGCCATAGCCTCCCGCAACAGCACCCCGGCGTCCTCCAGGTCGCCCGCCGCGGCCGAATCGGCCACCACCGCTCGGATCCTGCGGGCCAGTTCGTCGAACCGCCTCCCGGTCAAAGACAGGCCTGCGGTGTCGGACACGATGTCCTCTAAGCCGTGGGCCTCGTCGATGACCACCGTGTCGTGCTCGGGCAGGATCGGAGTCTCGCTGAACAGGTGCAGGCAGTAGAGGTGGGTGTTCACCACCACGATGTCGGCGGCATCAGCCTGGTGGCGGGCCTTCTCGGCGAAGCAGACCGGACCCGACGGGCACCGCTGCGCCCCCGGGCACTCCCGGCCCGACACGCTGAGCGCATCCCAAGCCGCGGGCGAGGGCTCGAAGTCCAGTTCGGCCCGGTCGCCGGTGTCGGTTTGCTGCGCCCAATTCGCCAGCCGCTTGATTTCTGCTTTGGGACCGTCGGCGATGTCCAGGCTCAGCTGATCGTCTGTGAGGTGCTCGTCCAAACGCTGGAGGCACAGGTAGTTGGAACGTCCCTTGAGCACGGCAAATCGAACCGGCCGCCCCAGGGCCTCGGCCAGCTGGGGCAGATCTTTGCCGACCAATTGGTCTTGGAGGGTCTTGGTGGCGGTCGCCACCACCGAGGGGCCATCACCCAGAACCAGCGGCACCAGATAAGCCAGCGACTTGCCGGTTCCGGTGCCGGCGGCAACCACCAGATGTCGCCCTGACTCCATGGCCTCGGCCACCGCCTGACACATGTCTCGCTGTCCCGGGCGTCGCTCGCCCCCGCCGTCCAACGACGAGACAGCCGCTTCCAGGGCCTCTTCGACCGCGGCGATTTCTGGCATCACCCCGACGCTACCCCCACCCGGAGATGTTGACGGGGGCATCGGGTGAAATGGCTCTCTCCCGCACCCAGTCAGGGGTGGCGGGGGAGTACCGTGCAGGTGTGGGCGTGTCCGACCATGGCCTAGATCTGAATCGAATTCCCCGCCATGTCGGCTGCGTCATGGACGGAAACGGGCGTTGGGCCGAGCAGCGGGGCATGGCCCGCACTGAGGGCCACGAGCAGGGCGAGCACGCCTTGCTCGACATGATCGAAGGCGCGCTGGAGCTGGGCATCGAATGGCTCACGGTGTACGCCTTCTCCACCGAGAACTGGAACCGCCCCGATGACGAGGTGCGCTTTTTGCTGAACTTCAACCGCACCATCTTGCGGCGGCGCTGCGACGAGCTGAACGAGATGGGGGTGCGGATCCGTTTTGTGGGCCGCCGCGATTGGCGGGTGCCAAAAGGCCTGATCAAAGAGATGGATGAGGCCATCGAGCTCACCCAAGACAACGAGCGGATGACGCTGGTGGTGGCTTTCAACTACGGCGGCCGGGCCGAGATTGTGGATGCGGTACGACAGATCGCCGCCCAGCGGATCCCGGCCCGTATGATCAACGAGCGGACCATCGCCCGCCATCTGTACGACCAGGAGATGCCCGAGCCCGACCTCATCATCCGCACCTCCGGGGAGTATCGGATTTCCAATTTCCTGCTGTGGGAGCTGGCCTACTCAGAGCTGGTGTTCACCGATGTGCTGTGGCCCGACTTCACCCGCCGCGATCTGTTTGACGCCATCGCCGAGTATCAGCACCGCGACCGCCGCTTCGGCCGGGTCAGATAAGGGGCGCACCATGCGCCTCTGCCGGGGTCCGGGAGTGGGAGGCTTGTTGCGGTGAGCCTCTACCGGGACCAAGGCATCGTGCTTCGCACCTACAAGCTGGGCGAGGCCGACCGGATCGTGGTGTTCTGCACCCGGGGGCACGGCAAGGTTCGGGCGGTGGCCAAGGGCGTGCGCAAGACCCGCAGTCGGTTCGGGGGGCGCCTCGAGCCCACCAGCCATGTGCAACTCCAGCTCCACCGGGGTCGAAGCGAGCTCGACATCGTGACCCAGACCGAGTCGGTGGACCAGTTCCGGACGGTGCGGGAGGACTTGGACCGGCTGGGCAAGGCCATGGCCATGTTGGAGGCGGTCGACCGAGTGGGGGTCGACCGGGAGTCCGACGGCGCGCTGTACCGGATGCTGCTCGGCGGGCTGCGGGCCCTGGACGCGGGCGACTCCCCGCTGGTAGTGCCCGCCTTCTACCTCAAGCTCCTGGCCCACGACGGAGTGGGCCCCGAGGTGGGCGGGTGCGCATTGTGCGGGGCCACCGACGATCTGGTTTCCTTCGACTACGGCAGCGGTGGCGTGCTGTGCCGCAACTGCCGCCGGGGTTCCCCGCTGTCGCCCGATGCCCTGGAACTGATCCGGATGATTCTGGGCGGCAGCCTCAGCGCCGCACTGGCCGCGCCCCTATCGCCGGCCACCGGCGAGGTAGAGCACCTAGCCACCACCGCCATGGAACACCACCTAGAACGCCGCCTCCGCGCGTCGAGCGCCTACTCCTGACATATACGAAAATTATTTGACATACCATGAGACAGATCATAATTTTCTCAGAATGTCGCTTCCGGTCTCCCGGTTTCCAGCCCTCAAGCCCGATCAGGTGCTTCGGCTGCTCCGCAGAATCGGATACCAGAAGGTCCGCCAGAGAGGCTCGCACGTTCTATTGCGGGCAGAGGGCAGGCAGACGATCATCCTCTCCCTGCACAGAGGCAGGGCGGTGAAACCCAAGCATTTGCGGGCGATGCTGGTTGATAATGTGGGGCTGACTGACGATGAGATTGAGGCGTTACTCTGACTATCGAGATGGAGGACAGGACATGGCAAAGGTCGTAATCACCAGAGACGACGACGGCAGCAGAGATTGGCTAGCTGAAGGCGACATCGGCGAGTCTGCCTATTTCGCCAACGCCGCTACCCTCGGAGAACTTGAGGCCTTGATCCGAGAAGCCGGAGAATTGGTAGGCGTTGAGCCAGAAATTGTCATCGCCCCAGATCCCGTCACAGCCTGAGCCCTGCACCAAGCCGACTCGATGCGGTTCGTGATGGGCGATCATGCCTCGCTTTCGCCGTTACCCATTTGTCTTTCCAAGGCTTGGCGGACAAGAGCCATCACGTAACGCAGTTCCCTTAGGTCGCTGAGCATTACCTCCACATCGCCGTTCCCCCACCTTCCGATGTGCGTCACGTCCTTAGCCATGCCTCTCGGATCATGAAGCTCCTGGAAGCTCATATTGAGTGAGAGGCAGAGTCGGTAAGCCTGCGGGACGACATCCACGAAATTGGTCTCTGCCTTGTAGGCCACGTAGAGCTTGAGGAATTCCTCGGTGACCACGGGGTTCAGCGCGAGAACTTCTTTGCGGAAGGCATCGAACAGCGGTCGGCACGTGCTTCCTGGGGTGAGGTTCGGATGGTCTTCGATCGTGTAAGTGCTGACCGGTCCCTGCTCCGGCAGCGTTCGGTAGTGTGCAAGCTGTTCCTCTGGCAAGTTCACAGCCCCCCATACCTTCGAAGCTAGGTTGGCTAGGAATTCGGCACGGGCCTTGATTGCCCGCTCATCCCAGCGCTCCCGTGTTCCGATGCCTTCGTTGAGCTTGAGGGGGCTCATCTTGAACCCGCCATCCATGTCGCGTTTTGCGGCGAAGGGCCGGTCGCTGTACTCCGAGTTATAGCCGGTCAGAGTGAGGTTGCCGAGAGTGTGCAAGTACGTATTGTGTATCTGTTGCCAGTCTGGACCTAGGTCGGATTTCCACTGCGCCGACAGATCCTTGTTCTGCGGCATGATGTGCTCGACGGTGTACTCGCCGATGGGAACACGCTCCTTCTTGCGCTCATGGTTTTCCAAGCGGCGAAGCAAATAGCTGTGGTTTCGAAAGTTGTAGACATCTCGGGTTTGCAAGTCGTCCTTGAATTCGTCATCTCCTGGAAATCGCCGATACGACGGCATCAAGAGGAAATGAGCCTTGATGCTCTCGAGATAGCGATCCTTCTTGAGGTGACGCCCAAATGTCGCAAAGGTCTTGTTGAGCGAGTTAGTCGGGATCGAGCAAACCGCACGGCGAAACACATACGCCTCGACCAGTCGGACTGCCTCGTAGAAGTCGTCTTCGTTTAGTTCGTCTGAGCAATGATCGTGATAGAGCTCAAGTAGGAATGGGTAGGCGACGTCAACCCTGAGTTCGCGCAGGTCCCGAAAAGCTTCGCCGAGGCGATCCGCGGGATTCGGATCAAGGGCCATCGCGCAGTAGTAGCTGGCGAACTGGCGAATGTCAGCAACCAAGGCTTCAATTCCTTCCTGCTCTAACTGAGAATCACGAGCACGAGCCTTGAATGCCTCGTAGACATTTGCGAGCTTGGGAATCTCGCCAGTCTTTAACGTCAGATAGTGGCGCATAAAACCGTCGAAGTGCGTTCCATACGCCTCCTGACCGAAGGCGAGTTCCATCGGTCGCCATTGGTCTTCGTAGAGCCGCGTCTGCTTTGAGGGCTCAAGTCCCATCAGTACGAAGTTGCGAATTAGGTCGGCCTGGCTCAACTCGCGCCCAGTCGAATTCATGCTCTCAAAGATGAGTTGCGGATTGTCTTGATCTCGACTGAGCGCGATGTCGACGATCATGAGTTTCGCGAGCCCCAGGCAAAGCGGAGCGACCTCACCACCCAGGTCGGCAATTTGCCTTTCAAAAAACTCGAAGTTCTCGACGACACGCAGGGACTCTTCCTGGGGAAGGGGCTTCTGCCCCACCAGCGCAATCAGGCTCGCTTTGTCGGTCTGCGTGAGCATCAGCTTGAATCGTCGATCGCTCTCCTCCAAGGGATTCAACAGGTAGTAGTCGCGGAGCTTGCGAGCGGAGAACCCGTCGACTGGCTCCTCATCGCCGAGATGCCTCGCCAGAGCTTCGAGGATCAACATCGTGGTTGTGAGGCGTTGCTGCCCATCGATCACAAGGAGCGGTGGTTGGCTCGCAACCTGGTACACACTCTCCTCGATGTAGACAACTGAACCGACGAAGTGCGCCGCGACCTGATTGTCCTTCCCAGTGCGGAGTATGTCGTCCCAGAGTTGTCGACACTCGCGCTCCGTCCAGCTATAGGTGCGCTGGTAGACGGGAATCATGAACTGTGGCGATTGTTTGAGGAAGTTGAGAAGCTTGATTTCTTTCGCCTTCATTGCGAAGTGCCTCCGACGATTTTCTCGAGCAGCCCTTCGGCCACGCCTGGGTGCAAAGGTGCCGGCGAGAGCCTGCTCAGGCCGCGTCGAGCAGATCAAGTTCGGTCAGCACCGTTGACGAGTTTACAGGGACACCTCGATTGCGCCGGTGTTTGACTAGACATCGAGGTCCACCTCGTCGGAAATCAATCAAACCTCTGGAAGGTGCCGTTTTCGGTGTCAGACCCGTCGGTGGGGGCCGGTAGCCTGCGGGCCATGAGCAGCGGTGATGTCGTTGAGGGCGCGGGCGACGATGTGATGGACAAGGTGGTGAACCTCTGCAAGCGGCGGGGGTTCGTGTACCAGTCGGCGGAGATCTACGGCGGGTTCCGCAGCGCTTACGACTATGGCCCGCTGGGCGTGCTGCTGCTGCGCAACGTGAAGGACGCTTGGTGGCGGACCATGGTGCAGCTCCGCACCGATGTGGTCGGCCTCGACGCCGCCATTCTGTCGCCTCCTGAGGTGTGGGAGGCATCGGGCCACCTCACCAACTTCACCGATCCCCTGGTTGACTGCCGCAACTGCGGCACTCGCCACCGGGAAGACCAGCTGGAAGACTCTGAGTTTTGTCCGAGTTGCAAAGAGCGGGGCCAGTTCACCGAGGCCCGGGAGTTCAATCTGATGTTCCGCACCCAGGCCGGTCCAGTGGCTGGGGCCGGGGCAGATGTGTATCTGCGGCCCGAGACCGCCCAGGGCATGTTCATCAACTTCGCCAACGTTTTGAACACCGCGCGCAACAAGCCGCCGTTCGGCATCGCCCAGATCGGCAAGTCGTTCCGCAACGAGATCACTCCGGGCAACTTCATCTTCCGCACCCGGGAGTTCGAGCAGATGGAGATGGAGTTCTTCGTGCCTCCCGACGAGGCCTCCATGTGGTTCGAGTACTGGTGCGGTGCCCGGATGGACTGGTACACCGGCCTGGGGATCCCCGCCGACAGGCTGCGGCTGCGGCCCCACGACTCCGATGAGCTCAGCCACTACTCGGCCGGCACGGCCGATGTGGAGTACCTGTTCCCCTGGGGGTGGGGCGAGCTGGAGGGCATTGCCAACCGCACCGACTACGACCTCACCCAGCACGCCAAGCACTCCGGCGTCGACTTGGACTACTACGACCAGCAGGCTGACGAGCGCTACCGCCCCCATGTGATCGAGCCGGCCGCAGGGGCCACCCGCACGATGATGGCGTTCTTGCTGGCCGCCTACGACACCGAGGAGGTGCGGGGGGAGACCCGCACTGTGCTGCGGCTCCACCCCCGGCTGGCGCCCTACAAGGCGGCGGTGTTGCCCCTGTCGAAAAAGCCCGAGCTCCAGGCGGTTTCCGAGGAAGTAGTGGGCATGCTCCAACCCCGGTGGATGACCGACTACGACGTGACCCAGTCGATCGGCCGCCGCTATCGCCGCCAAGACGAGATCGGCACCCCGTATTGCGTGACCGTGGACTTCGACACCCTGGACGACCGGGCCGTCACCGTGCGCGACCGCGACACCATGGACCAAGACCGGGTGCCCATCGACGCCTTGGCCGAGCACCTGGACGCCAAGCTCGGACTGTGAGGCGGACGGGGTGACCAGCCTGGTCGTCGCCGTGGTGCAGGCCGCCGAGCGCGGTGATCTGGACCGCACCGAAGCGGTGTTGGGGGTTTCCCCCGACGACGTGGAACACCTTCTCCACGCCAAGATGACCGACGGTCCGTCGACCCCGGTGGCCGCCCACGGGGTGGCCGCCTCGCCGGGAGCGGCGTCGGGTCGGGTGTGCCTGTCGGTGGATGCAGTGCTGGATGCCGACGACGAGGGCATTCCCGCCGTGTATATCCGACCCTTCACCACTCCTGCTGATGAGGTGGCCATGTCGGCGGCGGCGGCCATCATCACCGCCAAAGGAGGCATGGCCAGCCATGCGGCGGTGATCGCTCGGGGCTGGGGCATTCCCGCGGTGGTGGGTGTGGAGACCCTGGCGGTGGACGTGGCGGCCGGGGCGGCCCGGCTGGGCGATGTGGAGCTGCGCGACGGCGATCCCATCACCGTGGACGGCTCGGCGGGAACGATCATGCTGGGCGCCTCGGAGGTGGGCGAGGTGGAGATCCCCGACGAGATGTTCACGCTGCTGGGGTGGGCCGACGAGCTGCGCGGCGGGCGGCTGGCGGTGCGGGCCAACGCCGATGACGCTTTCTCTGCCCGGCTGGCCAGGGAGTTCGGAGCAGCCGGAGTGGGGCTGTGCCGCACCGAGCACATGTTCTTGGGGGAGCGGCTGCCGCTGATACAGCGGGCCATCACCGACGGCGGAAGTGCGTCGCTGGACGCACTGGTCGAGGTCCAGGTGAACGATCTTGTCGAGCTGCTGGAGGTGATGGACGGACTGCCGGTGACTGTCCGGCTGCTCGATCCGCCCCTGCACGAGTTTCTTCCCGACCACCCCGAGTTGGCCGAGGACAACCCCATGCTCGGCGTGCGTGGTGCTCGGCTGGGAGTGCTGCGTCCCGAGCTGTACCGCGCCCAGGCTGCGGCGGTGGCCGAGGCTGCGGTTCGCCGGATGGCCTCCGGGGGCGACCCGCAGGTTCAGATCATGATTCCCCTGGTGGTGAGCGGTCCCGAGTTGGCCCATGTTCGCGCCGAGGTGGCCGACGAGCTGGCCGGGGTGGGCAGCCGCCTGGATGGCCGGGCCATTCCGGTGGGCGCCATGATCGAAACCCCCCGCTCGGCGTTGGCCGCGGCCGACATCGCCGCCAACGCCGACTTCTTGTCGGTGGGCACCAACGACTTGACCCAGATGACCTTCGGCTTCAGCCGAGACGACATCGAAGCCAAGATCATGCGCCCCTACCTGGAGCACGGACTGCTGGCGGCCAACCCATTCGAGACCTTGGACGAGGCCGGGGTCGGCCGCCTGGTGGCCGACGCGGTGGCTGCTGCTCGCGCCGCCCAACCGAATATAGAGATAGGGGTATGCGGCGAGCACGGCGGCGACCCGGCCTCAATCGCGATGTTGGCCACCGCGGGGGTGGACTATGTGTCGTGCTCTCCGCACCGGGTGCCCGTGGCCCGGTTGGCGGCGGCCCATGCAGTGATCGCCTCGGGCTCTGGCTGACGGCGGCCCAAGCGGTCATCGGCTGATGGGCCAACAAACGGCGGCCCAAGCGGTCATCGGCTGATGGGCAAGCAAGCGGCAGCCCAAGCTGTCACCAGTTCGGCGTAGTCTCACACTGTGGGCATCCACGACGAAGACGTGGCCCGGGTGAGAGAGGCGACGGACATCGTCGCGGTCATCGGTGAGTACGTACAGCTGAAGCGGGTCGGGCGCCGCTGGCAGGGTCTTTGCCCGTTCCATGCCGAGAAGACCCCGTCGTTCTCGGTGAATGCCGAGATGGGCGTGTACCACTGTTTCGGCTGCAAGGTCAGCGGCGACGCCATCACCTTCGTGCGGGAGGTGGAGCACGCCGATTTCCCCGAGGCGGTGGAGCGCCTGGCCGGTCGCTCGGGGATCGTCCTGCGCTATACGTCGCCCGGCGAGGGGGCCGACCGCCAAAAGCGGGGCAAGCTCACCGAGGCGCTGGAGCGGGCGGTGGAGTGGTACCACCAGCGGCTGTTGACCTCTGCCGATGCTGGTTTGGCCCGCCGCTACTTGAGAGAACGGGGCTACGACGGCGACGTGGTGCGCCAGTACAAGCTGGGATGGGCCCCCGACGAATGGGATGCCCTGGCGGTGGACTTGGGCGTGGGCACCGACGGCGGCATGTCAGTGCAGGTGTTCTCCGACGCCGGTCTGGGGTTCCGCAACAAGGCCAGGCGCATCCAGGACAGTTTCCGGGCTCGGCTGCTCTTCCCCATATTCGACCCCAGCGGCAAGCCGGTGGGATTCGGCGGGCGGGTGCTGCCCGGCGGGGATGGTCCCAAGTACAAAAACTCGGTGGACAACGCCGTCTATCGCAAGTCCCGAGTGCTGTACGGCCTCAACTGGGCCAAACAGGACATCGTGAACGCCGGCGAAGTGGTCGTGTGCGAGGGCTACACCGACGTGATCGGCTTCGCCCAGGCCGGTATCGCCCGGGCGGTTGCCACCTGCGGCACGGCCCTTACCGAAGACCATGTGCGGGTGCTGCGCCGGTACGCTCCCCGCATCGTGCTGGCCTTCGACGCCGACTCGGCCGGCCAGACCGCGGCCGAGCGCTTCTCGCAGTGGGAGCACGCCTTCGAGCTGGAGGTGGCAGTGGCCGACCTGCCCCCCGGCGCCGACCCCGGCGACTTGGCCCAGAACGACCCCGAGCGACTGGCGGCCGCGGTGGAGGGCGCGGTGGACTTCATGGACTTCCGCATCAACCGGGTGCTGGGTGAGGCCGATCTGAGCACCGTGAAGGGCCAGGTTCGGGCGGCGGAGCGGGCCGCCCGGTTGGTGGCCGAACACCCCAATCCCGAGATTCGGGACAAGTACCTGGTGGAGGTGGCCGACCGCTGTTCGGTGAGCGCCGATCACCTCCGAGGGGTGGTGGCCGACACTCGTCGCCGCGGCTCCAAAAGAGCGCTGCGCCCAAAGACCGTAGACGCCCCCCATCCAGCCGACACGGGCTATCAGGGCAGCGCCGATGACGGGGACCAATCCGCTTATGAGGGCAACGGGGCCAACGGCGGCCCCGACACCCCACCGCCCAACAACGTAGAGCGCCAAGTGCTGTGGCTGGCCGCTCACGAGCCTGGTGCGGTGTGGCCCGAAATCGGGCCCGAGATGTTCCACCATCCCCTTTACCGAGGATTGTTCGAGGCTTTGCTGGAGTACCCGGACATCGACGCGCTGTTGAATGAGGCCGAGACGAGGCTTACCGCGCTCGTCCGGGAGCTGCTGGTGTACGAGGACGAAGGTCTGCGCACCAACGCCCACGGGCAGCAGGTTGTTATGGCGATCTTGCTGTACGAATCGGCCCAGCGGGAGCTGACATACCTCGAGCGCCAGGCCCGCACAGGTTCAGCCGACGACGATCTGCTGCGCCGAGTGGCCAGCTTGAAGACGGCCATGGACAAGCTCCGGGAGTCGGAATGGGAACCCGATCAGGCCCTTGCCTTGCTGGAGCTGCTTCAACCGGGGGCCTAGAAGTCCTCGTCGAAGGCGACGTCGCCCTCCACATTGCCCCTGTATCGACTACCACAGCAGTCCCGTTTCCATACCTTTCAGTCGCCCTCAGATCATTAAAGGAAATATGGCCGAACCATAAGCGGTTCGACCATATTCCCGTACAAGAGCTACGCTCCTGCGGTGGGCCTGCTCATGGCGAGGCGGCCCGGTCTTGACATCCAACCGCGAGGGTTCGATTCCCTCCAGGTCCACCCCAATTCTATCCGTGTGGTCTTCGAGACCGCAACGAGCATCTTCTAGAAGTCCTCGTCGAAGGCGACGTCGCCCTCGACGCCCACCTGGTAGGAGGCCACGGTGCGTTCGAAGAAGTTGGTGAGCTCCTGCACGTCTTGGAGTTCCATGAACGAGAACGGGTTCTTGGAGCCGAACTGCTTGGGAAGCCCGAGTTGGGTCAGGCGCTGGTCGGCCACGAACTCCAGGTAGCGACGGGTGTCGCCCACCGACATGCCGGGCACGCCCTGGCCCAGCAGATCTTCGGCGAACTGGTACTCGCAGTCCACCGCCTCGCGGATCATGGTGGTGACCTGCTCCCTGAGCTCGGCGTCGAATAGCTCGGGCTCCTCGGCCCGGACGGTGTTGACCACCTCCAAGGCGAAGTTCATGTGGCAGCTCTCGTCGCGGAACACCCAGTTGGTGCCGGCGGCCAGTCCGTTCAACAACCCCTTGGACCGCAGGAAGTACACGTAGGCGAACGCGGCGAAGAAGAACAGCCCCTCGATGCAGGTGGCGAAGCAGATCAGGTTCAACAGGAACTGCCGCCGTTGCTGGGAGGTTTCGCACTGCTCGATGTCGTCCATCGAGTTCATCCACCGGAAGCAGAACTCGGCCTTCTTGCGGATGGAGGGGATGTTGTCGATGGCCGCGAAGGCGGCCTCCCGCTCAGCGAGGTCGGGGATGTAGTTGTCGAGCAGGGTCAGATAGAACTGAACGTGCAGCGCCTCCTCGTAAAGCTGCCGGGACAGGTACATCCGAGCCTCGGGGGAGTTGATGTGGCCGTAGAGGTTCAGCACCAAGTTGTTGGACACTATGGAGTCCCCGGTGGCGAAGAACGCCACCAGCCGGCTCACCAGGTGCTTCTCCGCGGGCAAAAGGGTGCGCTCCAAATCGACCAGGTCGTCGGAGAAGTCGATCTCATCCACCGTCCAGGTGTTCTTGATGGCGTCGCGGTACATGTCGTAGAACTGCGGGTAGCGCATGGGCCGAAGCGTCAGATTGAAGCCGGGATCAAGGATGCGTCCCTTGGCCGGTGCGGCCGCAGGCGCCGGTTGCGGCGCCTGGCTGAGGCTCAGTTCTTCTTCGAGGAAGGGTGTTTCTGCCAGAGCCATCAGTCGCATGCCTCACAGGTCTCGGGGTTTTCCAGGGAGCAGGCCACCGCTTCGGCATCGGGTACCGGAGCGGAGCTCGCGCCATCGGGAGGTCCACTGGTGGTCTGGTTGATCCGGGTCGCCGGGCGGGAACGCAGGTAGTAGGTGGTCTTCAGCCCCGCCTGCCAGGCGTGCCGGTACATGGAGCTGAGCTTGCCGATAGTGGGCGACTCCATGAACAGGTTCAGCGATTGGGACTGGTCGATGTATGCCCCCCGGTCGGCGGCCATGTCGATGAGCGACCGCTGGGGAATCTCCCAGGCGGTGCGGTACACCGCCTTCAAACCGTCGGGGATGCGGTCGATGCTGGCCACCGACCCCTCTGATCGCTTCACGTCGGCGATCATCTGGTCGTCCCAAAGTCCCAGCTCTTGGAGGTCGTTCACCAGGTAGCGGTTGATCTGCAAGAACTCCCCGGAGAGGGTCTCCCGCTTGAACAGGTTGGACACCTGGGGCTCGATGCACTCGAAACAGCCGGCAATGGAGGCGATGGTGGCGGTAGGGGCGATGGCGATGAGCAGGGAGTTGCGCAGCCCGTGCTCGGCGATGCGGTCCCGCAGCGTCTGCCACCGGTCCGGGTCTGTGGGTTCTTGGTTCCACAGGTCGAACTGGAGGTGGCCACCGGCTGCCCGGGTCTCGGAGAAGGCCGGATGGGGACCGTGCTTTTCGGCCAGCACGGTGGAGGCCCACAGGGCGTTGAAGTAGATCTCCTCGGAGATGCGGGCCGACAGTCGGCGGGCCTCGTCGCTGTCGAACGGCAGCGCCAGGTGGAAGAAGACATCTTGAAGCCCCATAAGGCCCAGCCCAACCGGACGCCACTTGGCATTGGAGTTGGCCGCTTCAGGGGTGGGGTAGAAGTTGATGTCGATCACCCGGTCCAAGAAGGGGACCACCGAGCGGACTACCTCGCCGAGCCGCTCGAAATCCATCTTGCCGCCGTCGGTGTCTACGAACGCTCCCAGGTTGACCGACCCCAGGTTGCACACTGCGGTCTCGTCGGCGCTGGTGACCTCGATGATCTCGGTGCAAAGGTTGGACAAGTGTACCGTGCGCCCCTCTTTGCCGGTCTGGTTGCAGCGCAGGTTGGAGGCATCTTTGAACGTCATCCAGCCGTTGCCGGTCTGGGCCAGACTCCGCATCATGCGGCTGTAGAGCTGGCGGGCGGGAAGCTGGCACTCGTACAGCCCGGCGGCCTCGGCCTCCTCATAGGCCTCCCGGAACTCCTCGCCGTAGAGGTCGGTGAAGTGGGGGACCTTCTTGGGGTCGAACAGCGACCACTGCCAGTCCTTTTCCACCCGCTCCATGAACAGGTCGGGAACCCAGTTGGCCAGGTTCAGATTGTGAGCCCGGCGGTTGTGGTCGCCAGTGTTCTCCTTCAGCTCCAGGAAGTCCTCGATGTCGGCGTGCCAAGTCTCCAGGTACACGCAGGCCGCGCCCTTGCGCTTGCCCCCCTGGTTGACGGCGGCCACCGAGCTGTCCAGCGTCTTGAGCCACGGAACGATGCCGTTGGACAGGCCGTTGGTGCCCCGGATCAGCGATCCCTTGGAGCGGATGCGGTGCCAGGCCACGCCGATGCCGCCCGCGAACTTCGACAGCCGGGCGATGTCGGTGTAGCGCTCATATATGCCCTCGAGGCTGTCGTTGGGGGAGTCGAGCAGGTAACACGACGACATCTGGGGGTGGGCGGTGCCCGAGTTGAACAGCGTCGGACTCGACGGGAGGTAGGCCAGCGAGCTCATGAGGTCATAGAAGGCGACGGCCTCATCGGCGTCGGACGACAGGCCGCAGGCCACCCGCAGGAAGAAGTACTGGGGGGTCTCGATCACCAGGCGGGTGTCGGGGTGGCGAAGCAGGTAGCGGTCATACACGGTGCGCAAGCCGAAGAACTCGAAGTTCCGGTCGCGCAGCGAGCTGATGGAGGCATTCAGCGCGGGGGCGTGCTTCTCGGCGAAGTCGGCGGTCTCATCGCTGATCAAGCCCAGGCTGTGGCCGGTTTTGATGGATTCGGTGAACCAGGGGATGTTCTGGTTGCGGACCTCTTTGTCGATGCAGGTGGACAGCAGCCGGGCGGCCAGCTTGGAGTAGTTGGGCTCGGTGACGATGAGCCCGGCCGCGGTGCGGATGGACAGCTCGTCCAGCTCGCGGGTGGTGGCCCCGTCGGCCAACGCGGAGATGGTGCGGGTGGCTACCCGCATCGGGTCGACGCCCACCAGACCCTCGGCGCAGCGGGCCACCGCGTTGACGATCTTGTTGACGTCCACCGGCTCCAGCTCGCCGTTGCGCTTGCGCACTCGCATCCCGGTGTCAACAGCCCCGTTTTGGCAGGTATCGGCCCCATTTGTGGTTACTGCGGCCAGTGGCTCCTGTACGAGTGTCATCAGTCCCCCCTGAGAACGAGGCTTTTCAGCGGTCAACGGTCAGCGCGAAGTCTCCAAAGTGTAATTACAACTGCGAAATTACGCAATAGACGTCGCTTCTTAGGTCTGTGACCAGGGGTTTAGAATGGGACTGGGAAAAGGAGGGCGTGAAGGCGCGCGCGGACTAGGCGTCTCGAACGGTCAATTCGGTGGCTTTGAGAGCGGCCCAGCACCGCGAACCCGCACTCAGGCCCAGCTCACCCACCGCTTGGGGCGTGACCCACACATGGCAGGGCGCCGGGGACCCCAAAAGCACCCTTACCCGGTCGCCCTCGGGCTGGATGCGGGCCACCTCGGCCTCCCAGGTATTGCGTGCGCTGGTGTGGGGATCGGCAGTTGACAAGGTGACGGCCGCAGGGGAAAAAGTGACCAGCACCGGTCCAGTCATGGGAGTGGCCGTGGTGAGGTTGAGCCCGCAGTCGAGGGCCACTCGGGTGCCGATGGCCTGGCCGGTGAGCAGGTTCACGTCCAAGAGCCCGGCGGTCCACGGGGTTCGGGGGTCGGCGGCCACCTCCTCGGGGGTTCCGGACTGCACGATCCGGCCGTCCTCCATCACGAGAAGCTGGTCGGCCAGTATCCGGGTCTCCACAGGGTCGTGGGTGATCAGTACCCGGGTGGCAGGTATATCGGCCAGCAGGTGGCGCACGTCGGTGCGGGTCTCGGCGTCGAGGGAGGCTAGGGACTCGTCGAGCAAAAGCACGGCGGGCTCGCACGCTGCGGCCCGGGCCAGCCCCACCCGCTGGGCCTGTCCGCCGGAGAGCTCGGCGGGGCGCAGTCCGGCCAGGTGGGCAAGGCGAACCTTGTGGAGCCACTCCTCGGCCCGCTGTCGGGCTGAGCGGGTGCTCAGGCCTGAGCACCGGGGGCCGAACGCCACGTTGTCAACCACGCTTAGGTGGGGGAACAGCAGATTGTGCTGGCTGTGCAGGGCGATGGGACGGCGGTCGGGGGGAACTCGGATCTTCTGGGTGGGTTCGTCTACCAACTGGCCTGCCAACACGACGCTGCCCCGTTGCACCGGGATCAGCCCGGCGAGGGCGTGGACCAGGGTGGTCTTGCCCGCTCCGTTGGGACCGACGATGGCGGTGCAGCTTCCTGTTGGCGCGTCGAAGGCTGCTTGGATGGCGAAGTCTCCGGTGGTGGCCTGGAATTCTGCTTGGATGCTCATGGCGGTGAAGTCTCTTGTGAGCTTGGCGGCTGGGGCTGTCGGGGGGCGATCCAGCGGTGGCGCAGGCCAATGAGCACCAGCAGCGACACTCCGATGAGGAGCACCGACATGGCGATGGCCGCCTCGGGCTGACCGGCCTCGTTGGCCTGGGCGATGGCCAACGGCAGGGTGCGGGTGCGGCCCGGATGGTTGCCTGCGAAGGTGATGGTGGCCCCGAACTCGCCCAGAGCCCGGGCCCACGACAAGGTGGCGCCGGCGGCCAGCGATGGCGCCAGCAGAGGCAGCGTGACGCGGCGCAATACAGTCCAGCGCCCGGCGCCCAGGGTGGAGGCGGCCGACTCCAGCCCGGGGTCGAGCTGGCGCAGCCCGGCCTCGGCGGTGATCACGAAGAACGGCATCGACACGAATGCCGCGGCGATCACCGCGCCCGCGGTGGTGCCGATGAGGGTGTCGATTCCGAACCAGTTGTGCAGTGCCCGGCCCACTAGCCCCCGGCGACCGAGGGCGAAGAACAGTGCGATGCCGCCCACCACCGGTGGCAGCACCATGGGCAGCAGCACGATGGCCCGTACCAGCGCCCTTCCCCGAAACTCCAGCCGGGCCAGCACCCAGGCCAGGGGCAGCCCCAGCACCACTGACACTCCGGCGGCCACCAGCGACACCACCACCGACACCCGGAGGGACTCCAAAGCGGCGGTTTCGCCCAGCATGGTCCCCAGCGAAGACCACGGCGTCCGCTGCAACAATCCCACCAGGGGCAGCGCCAAAACAGCCACCGCGATGAGTGCCATCACCAAGACCGCGATCGGTGGCCGGTTGTTCGGCTCCTTGGCGCTGGAACGGTTGGTCATGGGGATTCGAATCCGTGGCTGCGAAGGATGCCCTGGCCGTTGGGACCGAGGACGAAATCAACAAAATGGGCGGCAACAGCCCGGTCGCTGATTGCGGCCAACGGATAGTCGTTGAACCTGATCTGGGGGCCGAGGGGCACTGAGGCCACTTTGTCGCCGCCGGCGGCCACGTCGGTGGCATACACCAGCCCGGCGTCGGCCTCGCCGAGGGTCACCTTGGTGAGCACGGCCCGCACGCTTGTCTCCTCGGTGTCTGCCTCAGCGTCGATCCCGGCGTCGTTCAACACGGCCTGGGCCAGGGCGCCGCAGGGCACTTCGGGGGCGCACACTGCCAATACCAAGCTGTCGTCCGACAGGTCTGCTAATTCAGTGACGTTGCCGGGGTTGTCGATCGGCACCACCAAGGCCAGTCGATTGCGGACGAACAATACGGGGTGTGTTGCGGTGCGCCCTTCGGCCACGACCCGGCTCATGGTGGCGCCGTTGGCCGACGCGAACACGTCGGCCCGGGCGCCGGCGCTGATCTGGGCGGCAAGCCGGGCGCTGCCCGCGAAGTTGAGCCTCACGTCGACATCGGGGTTGGCGGACTCGTACTCGGTGGCCAGGTCCTCGAACGCCTCCGACAGCGACGCCGCCGCGTATACGGTCACTGTGGTCTCGCCTCCACCCCCGCATCCTGTCACCAACCAGGCCATAACCCCGGCCAGGACACCGAGGCCCAATGTGCGCATGACTAGACCACTAGGCCGCAGTCTCGGTTTCCAGCTCCGCGGTCACCGACAGATCCGGGCCCACTGCGGTGAGCAGCTCACGACAGCGCCCGGCATCGGCCACGTCGTTTGCCACCTGCTCCAAGATGGCCAGCCGCTCGGCGGTGTCGGTGACGGTGGCGGTGGTCACCGCGGTGGCCAGGCGCACTTTGGCATCGCTTTTGATGCGGCGGATCTCTCGCAGGGCGTCGGCCGCCACTGCCGCAGCTTCCGGGTTCACGTTTCCGGCCGCGGCCCGCAGCTCGGCCCCGACGGGCCAGCCGGATCGGTGGACCGAGCCCTGTTGCCACCACGACCACACCTCTTCGGTCACATAGGGCAGGAACGGGGCGAACAGCTTGAGGTAGGCGGTGAGGGCAGTCTCCAGGGTGTAGCGGGCCGACTTGCCCGCCGGCCCGCCCCGACCGCCGTAGGCCCGGTTCTTCACTAGCTCCAGGTAGTCGTCGGTGAACGACCAGAACGACGTCTCGGTGCCCTCCAGGGCTCGGGCGTAGTCGCCTTTGTCGAAGGCGGCGGTGGCGTCGTCCGCGAGGTCGGCCAGGTGGGAGAGCAATGCCCGGTCGAGAGTCTCAGTGGGCTGGGCGTCGGTGGCCGGCTCCTGGCCGAGCACGAACCGGCTGGCGTTTAGGATCTTCACCGCCAGGCGACGGCCCACCTTCATCTGGCCCTCCTCGAAGGCGGTGTCGGTGCCGGGCCGCCCCGACGACGCCCAGTAGCGGAGGGCGTCGGCGCCGAAGGTCTCCAGGGTGTCCATGGGGGTGACCACGTTCCCCTTCGACTTGGACATCTTCTTGCGGTCGGGGTCGAGCACCCAGCCCGAGATGGCCGCAGTGGACCAGGGCAGCCCGCCGTGTTCGAAGTGGGCCCGGGTCACGGTGGCGAACAGCCAGGTGCGGATGATCTCGTGGGCCTGGGGGCGCAGGTCCATGGGGAAGGTGCGCTCGAACAGGTCGGGGTCGTCTTCCCAGTAGCAGGCGATCTGGGGGCTCAGCGAGGAGGTGGCCCAGGTGTCCATCACGTCGGGGTCGGCGGTGAACCCGCCGGGCTGATCACGCTGGTCCTCTGCGTAGCCGGGGGCCGCCTCGGAGGAGGGGTCCACAGGGAGGTTGGCCTCATCGGCCGCGATGGGGTGGTCGTAGTCGACCTCGCCGTCGGCGTCGAGCGGGTACCAGATGGGAAAGGGGACGCCGAAGAAGCGCTGGCGGCTGATGAGCCAGTCGCCGTTGAGGCCGCCGACCCAGTTCTCGTAGCGGACCCGCATGTGCTCGGGCACCCAGTTGATCTCGCGGCCCCTGTCGATCAGGGCGTCGCGCAAGGCTTGGTCGCGTCCGCCGTTGCGGATGTACCACTGGCGGGACGTGACGATCTCCAGCGGGCGCTGGCCCTTCTCGAAGAACTTCACCGGATGGGTGATGGGCCGGGGCTCGCCGATGAGTTCGCCGGATTCTTGGAGCAGCTCGACCGTGCGCTGCTGGGCGCTATGGATGGTGCGCCCGGCGATCTCGGCGTAGGGAGCGGGGTCGATCCCCTCGGGGGCATCGGCCACGATGCGGCCCCCTCGGTCGACGATGGCCCGCACCGGCAGGTTCAGCTCCCGCCACCAGGTCACATCCGTGGTGTCACCGAAGGTGCAGATCATGGCCGCACCGGTGCCTTTTTCCGGGTCGGCCAACTCGTGGGCCACCATGGGTACGGCGGCCTTGAACAGCGGCGTGGTGATGGTTTGGCCAAGCAGCGGTTGGTAGCGCTGGTCGTCGGGGTGGGCCACCACCGCCACGCAGGCGGCCAGCAGCTCGGGGCGGGTGGTGTCGATGGGCAGGTCGCTGCCATCGGGCAGGTGGAAGGCCAGACGGTGGTAGGCGCCGGGGCGCTCCCGGTCCTCTAGCTCGGCCTGGGCCACCGCAGTGCGGAATGTCACGTCCCACAGGCTGGGAGCCTCGCTCTGGTAGGCCTCGCCCCGGGCCAGGTTGCGGAGGAAGGCCCGCTGGGAGGCCCGGCGGCTGCGCTCGTCAATGGTGGCGTAGGTGAGCGACCAGTCGATGGAAAGGCCCAGGCGGCGCCACATATCCTCGAAGGCCTGCTCGTCGGTGGCGGTGAGCTGCACGCACAGCTCCACGAAGTTGCGCCGGGAGATGGGGAGCTGGTCTTTGCCGGGCTCGTCGGGGGGCTGGAAGTCGGGGTCGTAGGGCAGGGAGGGGTCGCAGCGGACCCCGAAGTAGTTCTGAACCCGGCGCTCGGTGGGCAGGCCGTTGTCGTCCCAGCCCATGGGGTAATACACCTGCTTGCCCCGCATGCGGTGGTAGCGGGCGAGGGTGTCGGTGTGGGTGTAGCTGAAGATGTGGCCGACGTGGAGGGCGCCGCTGACGGTGGGGGGTGGGGTGTCGATGGAGTACACCTGGTTCCGGGTGGCGGTGCGGTCGAATCGGTAGGTTCCGTTGGCTTCCCAGATTCCGTCCCATTTGGCTTCTAAGCCCTCAAGTTTGGGCTTCTCGGGGACGTTGCGGGGGGCGGTCATCGCTTGGTCATGGTACTTGTGTACTCGTTGCGGGTAGCAGTCGTTACGGAGCTGGCTGGGCGTTGACATGAAACAACACCGTTGTATATTGTCAACATGCCGCGGAGGCGACATCCAGACAAGGAGGTTGAGGCAGTGCTCGCTGAGGCAGAGGAGGCGGGATGGTCGGTTTTTGTTGCCTCGTCAGGTCATCGTTGGGGTGTCATGCGCTGCGGCGAGGCCAGTCGGTCCGGTTGCCAGGTCTCGATCTGGTCAACACCTCGAAACTCGGGGAACTTTGCCCGCCATCTCCGTCGCGAAGTGAGTCGATGCAGGCACGAGTAGGGAAGTGAGAGATCGAGATGCTGCTACATGAGTTCACCATGATTGTTGAAGGCCCTGACTTACAGGACGAAGGCGTGATAGAAGCGCTGTTCGAAGCGGGATGCGACGACGCGCTGGTCGGGCGGACTG
Source organism: Acidimicrobiales bacterium (assembly GCA_965208505.1). Taxonomy (GTDB): domain Bacteria; phylum Actinomycetota; class Acidimicrobiia; order Acidimicrobiales; family Bin134; genus Poriferisocius. Next base: position 2,085,761 of record OZ242339.1, on the reverse strand, counting down.
ACGGCATCCAGTACCTAGATTTCGGGCGGGTGGCCGATACATTTGAGGAGGCAGTGTTCACCGCCATTGCCGACGTGGAATCCGTTGACGGGGTCAAGGTCGTCCGACTGGCTGAGATAGGTCTTCTGTCCATGTCCGACATTGCTGCTAGAACTGGACGCACTCGCGAGAGCATCCGGTTGCTCGTCGCTGGCAAGCGGGGTCCGGGTGGATTTCCCCCACCGGTTACCGATCCGAGGAGCAGGTATCGAATGTGGTGGTCCGACGAGGTGCACTGCTGGTTCAGTGAGAGCTTGGGCGAACAGGTCGAGCGTTGGGATAGCCAAGTGATTGCCGCGGTAAATGCCGGTCTGGAGTTTCGGCGCCGCTTGTCGGGGGTTTCGGCACCACACCGGGCCCATTTGAAGAGCCTGGCTGGAGTTTGACATCCACTGGCAGAGCAGAGATGTAGTTGAATCAGTGACGTGGGCATGATCCGGACGCTGCGGTCGGTGGCGCGGTTTCGGCGGTTTGAGCCGAATCGGGCCAGGCGGCGGCTTAGCCGGGCAGCGTCGGTGGCTGATCTTCGGGAACTTGCCCGCAAGCGGTTGCCTGCTGGGGTGTTCGACTACATCGACGGGGCGGCTGAGGACGAGTTGTCCATGGAGCGCAACGCTGCGGCGTTCGATCAATGGGAGTTCATGCCCCGGGTGCTGCGGGATGTTTCTGAGCTGGACACCTCGGTGGAGCTGTTGGGCCGGCGCCATCCGGTGCCGCTGGCCCTTTCACCCACCGGATTCACCCGCATCGTGTGCCCCGACGGGGAGCTGGCCGTGGCTCGGGCCGCGGCCCGCAAAGGGATCGCCTATTCGCTTTCCACTTTGAGCACTCGCTCGATCGAGGAGATCAGAGAGGTGAGCGACGGCCCGCTGTGGTTCCAGCTCTACTTCTGGCGCGATCGGGGCTTGGTGGCCGAATGGCTCCAGCGGGCGGCCGACTGCGACTACGAGGCCCTGCTGGTGGCGGTGGACACGCCAGTGTTCGGCCGCCGAGAGCGCGACGTGCGCCGGGGCTTCACCCTGCCGCCCACTCTGGGGCCCGACACGGTATTGGACGGGCTGCGCCGGCCGGCCTGGACATGGTCGCTCCTGCGGTCTGAGCCCATCACCTTCGCCAACCTGACCGGGGTACAGGGCTACGACGGCAGCTCGGCTTTGGGTTTGGCCGAGTTCGCCCACAACCAGTTCAACCAGGCGCTCTCGTGGGACGACTTGGACTGGCTGCGGGAGCGTTGGAACGGGAAGCTGGTGCTAAAAGGCGTGCAATCGGTAGACGATGCCCAAATAGCTGCCGAACAGGGCGTTGACGGGATAATCCTCTCCAACCACGGCGGCCGCCAACTCGACGGCGCGCCCCCCATCCTGGAGCTGGTACCCCAGGTGGCCGACGCAGTGGGCGGCACCCTCGACATCATCTGCGACGGCGGCGTCCGCCGGGGCAGCCACATCGCCATGGCCCTCGCCCTCGGTGCCAATGCCGCGATGTTCGGCCGCCCCTACCTCTACGCCCTAGCCGCCGCCGGCGAACCCGGCGTCGACCACCTCCTAGACCAATTCACCGAAGACCTAACCCGCACCCTCGCCCTCATCGGCGTCCCCGCCGCCACCGACCTAACCCCCACCGCCGTCCGCCGGCGGATATGAATGACTCCCAGCGTTGAGTGAATTGGTCTGGTCTAGTCTGACCAACACAGATAGCATCTCTTCATGGTGATCAACGTGTACGAGGCCAAGACCCATTTGTCGAAGCTGCTGGATCGGGTCGCCGAGGGGGAGGAACTCGTGTTGGGCAAGGCCGGCAAGCCCATGGCCCGGTTGGTGCCCTACCGGGAGGCTCGACAACCTCGCAAGCCGGGCCGTCTGGCAGGAAAAATATGGATCGCCCCTGACTTTCACGAAACTCCTGAGGACATCATTGCTGCTTTCGAAGGTGACTTCGACAATGAGGATTGGGAGTGAACCTCCTTCTCGACACCCACGTTCTGCTGTGGTGGTCCGATGAGCAGAGGATATCCACCGAGGCATTTGAGGCGATCTCCGATCCCGACAACATCGTGTATGTGAGTGCGGCCAGCATCTGGGAAATCAGCATCAAGAGTGCTCGCGGAAAGCTGGAGGTTGATGACGCCATCTTCGATGTGAGAAGTGACGACTTCGAGCCTCTCTCCATCACCCATGCCGACGCCCGACTGGCCGGCTCTCTGCCCGATCACCACCGGGACCCGTTCGACCGGATGCTTGTCGCCCAAGCGCTAGTCCACGACCTTGTGCTCGTTACCCGAGATCCTGAAATTCAGCTATACGGAGCCAACACCCTCCCCGCCTGATTCCGAAATGCAAGAGCGCTGGTCGCTGGCGAGGACGCAGACGCGCTCATCTTGCCGATTGCCAAGCAGCCAGCCGACACGTCGGCAACTGAGCCTGCTGGTGGAGGCTACGGCATTGTTCCGATGGCTTTTCAGCTCGCCCCGGCCTTCGCCCTCGGCGCTGATGCCGTCATGTTCGGCCGCCCCTACCTCTACGCCTTAGCCGCCGCCTGCGAACCCGCCGTCGACCACCTCCTAAACCAATTCACCTAAGACCTAACCCTCACCCTCATCGGCGTCCCCGCTGCGTCAGCCCTCACCCTGCGGGTTCCTCCGTACGCGTGATCGCCGGGCGCAACACGGTTGGCCTTTGACGCCATCAGGGGATGTGTCGTTTGCTTGAATAGAGTAGTACTGACCTGGGTAGGTGTACCTGATGGCCCGTTCTGACCTCCTAATCGATCTAGTTGAAGCAGAGCAGCACGGCGACCGCGCCCGGTTTCGCGCACTTGTCGAAGCAGCAATTGCCGAGGAGCGGGCCAAGAGCCATCACCTCGTTGCCGAACGTCTCTCGAATCTGATTACCACCGTCGGGCTAGCAGACCGGCCTGGCCGAGATTCGGTAGCCGCGTCGGTTAGCGATCTATTGCTGGAGGTTGTGCCGCAGCGCCGGTTGCTCGATCTCACTCTGGCACCTCCCGTCTGTGGCGCGATCGGCGAGTTGGTAGAGGAACACCATCGTGGCGAGCTGTTGCGAAGCCACAACATTGAGCCCCGGCATCGAGTGTTGCTCGCAGGGCCACCTGGAAATGGGAAAACCAGTATTGCCGAGGCTATTGCTGCGGAGACGCTACTGCCGATGTACGTTGCCCGGTACGAAGGCCTGGTCTCGAGCTACCTCGGGGAATCTGCAAGCCGGTTGGATGAGGCATTTGAGTTCGCCCGCACTCGTCGATGTGTGCTCTTTTTTGACGAGTTCGACACAATTGCCAAAGAGCGCGCCGACGAGCATGAGACCGGCGAGATCAAGCGGGTGGTTTCGACACTGTTGTTGCAGATTGACCGACTGCCAGCACATGTCATCGTTGTATGCGCGACCAACCACAGCGAGTTGCTCGATCGAGCGGCCTGGCGCCGCTTTCAGCTGCGGCTATCGGTCGAAGCACCAACCCAGGCGACAGCTGCAGAGTTCCTGAACAAGACTGCACGGCGACTGGGCGGGGAGCTTGGCTATGCATCCCGCACACTGGCCGAACACTTGCAGGGAGCCAGCTTCGCAGAGTTAGAGGAGTTCGCGGTCGACGTGCGACGGCGCTATGTGCTCAGTCTCCCCGATGCTGACCTGCGAGCCATCGCAAAGGACAAAATCACCCAGTGGCAGAAGCAAGCTCGCAGCTGAATCCACCCGAATCCCGAACCCTGCTCCCTTTTGGTCCGGCGGATGCTGGTCGTATTCCAACTGGCACAGGGAGTCGGGGCTGGCCGCCGCGGCCACGTCTACCTGGAATGGGCAGACAGGGGGAACGCCTTTCTCCACAATTCGAGACGCTCCAGCGGGCATTGGCCGAAGAAACGGCAACGCTGACAGATGCAACTGATGCATCCGACCCAGAGCACCTTGTGGTGTTCGAAATCGTGGGCACAGTCGGCGGCTTCCTCCGAGCCACTCAAGGTGTCGAGGGTCTTAACTTCGTAGATGACCTAGTCGGAAGCGACATAGATCCCGACGAGGACTTCCACTATCTGGACGAAGACGGAGATCCCAGTGCCAGAAGGTTGCCGCAGACGCTGTATCTGGTGATGGCAAACGCGAGAGCCGTCCAAGAACTAGTTCGACTGTTCGAGCTCTACCAACAAGATCAGGGGATCAAGTTCGATCGGGGACTAGCGCCGCTCAAGCAGGTGTTCGAGTTGCTCCATTCCGTGCGGCGATGGGGCCCTGAAGATCGAGTGACTGAGACTGGGCTGCTAGATCGTTGGCGGGAAGAGATCGAAGCATTTGGCGAAGCGCTCAATTCGCTTCAGGTCGAAATAGAACTCGTCTGGAGAGATGCCGCCGCGGCCCGCAACAGCGCTCAAGTCCGCGTGCAGCAGATTCTTGATGCTACCCAAGGCGCTGCGTTGGTCACTTCCGCTGTGATCGAGTCCATTCAGTACCACGCGATCCTCGCTGAGCTGCCGCGCTCGCAGGTGGAGCTGGTTCTAAGGGAAGGCCCCGATGCAATAGATCTACTTTGTTGTGAGGACATTCTGTTTGCATCGCCGTCTGTGCCCATGTCGTTCAACCTCGCGGAAAGCGAAGAGGGTGAAGCTGCGGTGGGTGAAGCGCTTCCACAGGGGGAGCCGAGCGTTGCCCTGTTCGACGGATTACCGCTGGCCAACCACGATGTTCTTGCCGGTCGGCTGGTCATCGATGATCCATACGACAGAGAAGCGGCCTACACCCCATCACAACGCGGTCATGGGACCGGGATGGCCTCGCTCATCATCCATGGTGACCTAAACAATCCGGGCGCCCCTTTGTCCACGCCGCTCTACGTGCATCCGGTGTTGATGCCGGACCGATCTCTTTCGGGCCGGGAAACCACACCAAGAGACCAGCTACTTGTCGACGTCATTCATGCCGCATTTCAGCGGCTTATGGCTAGGGACAACCAGGCTGGGAAATCAGTCCGAATTGTCAACCTGTCCATAGGTGAACCAGCTCGAGCGTTCATCAGACGTATGAGTCCTCTCGCTCGACTCGTTGACTACTTAATGGTGGCCCACAACATTCTGGTCATTGTTTCGGCTGGCAACCACCCAATTGTCCGCTCGTATGAAGTCGGAATAAAGCTCACGGTTCCAGGGTCTGCTCTTGCAGGAGACCAGGAGGACCTTGATCAAGCGGTCAGAGCTTCTTGGTACCGCACAGCGCGCCAGCGGGGTCTTCTTGCTCCTGCCGAGGCCATCAACGCGGTTACGGTTGGTGCAATACACGAAGATGGTGCCAACGGGACTATCCCAGGCACGGTGATCGACCCGCAGTCCAGAGGCTCGATTGCGGCCTATTCGGCGAGCGGCTTCGGATATCGTCGTTCCCCCAAGCCCGACCTGCACACTCTGGGTGGTCGTGCTCTGGTTGTCCGACCACCTGACTTCGACGATGACGATACGGAAATAGTCCTTGAAAGGGCTGAGACGCAAGCCCTAGGTCCGGGTATCCGCGTTGCCGCCGCAGGAGACGGAATTGGTACAGGCAATATCGCTTATACCCACGGCACCAGTAATGCGGCTGCTTTGACAACACGGGCGGCAGCCCAGATTGAGGAGGAGCTCAGACGTTTGGAACTCGAGGGAGGCGGGTGGAGTTTTCCAGGCCCTGAGTACCACCCGGTCTTGATCAAGACTCTGCTAGTTCATGCTTCTTCTTGGCCTGATGAAGCATGGCGATGGCCGGAGCAACTCAACATCACTGGCAGGCGCCGCCGACGCGCTCTTACCCAGATGCTCGGGTTTGGAGTGCTCGATCCCGTAAGGGCGGTCACTGCTGCCCGTACCCGGGCCTGTGTGATTGGGGCTGGTGAGATCAAGAAGGACCACCGGCACTCATTCCGCTTCCCGCTACCCCCTTCACTATCGAATTATGTGGGTTGGCGTCGCCTCACCGTCACATTGGCTTGGCTCTCACCAATAGTGCCCAGAACTCAGCAGTACCGGGTAGCCCACTTGTCATTCGGGTCTCCACGGGATCAGTTGAAGGTCAGCCCTGAGCAGGCTGATCACCACGCCAACGGTAAGGGAACCATCTTGCATGAGGTGCTTGTAGGAGAGCACGCCGCGGGCTACACGCAGAATGATGAGTTAGCAATCGACGTTGACTGTCGAGTTCGGGTTGGAAGACTTGACGAGCCTGTCCGGTTTGGCCTGGCTGCGTCACTTGAAGTTGGCCAAGATGTAGCCATTGATGTTCACGATGAGATCAGACACAGGCTGCGCGAGCAGGCTCGTGCTGCCCGCGTAAGGGCGGCGGCTCGCGGCTAATACCAAGAATTCAAGTCGGCCTGGTCATGCTGTCTGCTAGAACCTGCTGTGTACGCTCCATGCGGGCCTCTCACATTTGGTGATGCTCCTGGTAGCAGACACAACAGGGCTGGGCGACACCAATGGTGCCGCCCAGCCCGGCTTTGTGCCGTGAGCGGACGCTTTCCACAGCGATCCCGCTGATTCCCATGGATCAACGCTCTGTTTCCGAAACTGTCACTTCCTTGGGGTAGCTTGCTGGCGTGAGCGATAGGGGCGGTGGGGAGCTGTTCATTGTTGACAACAGTGTGTCGGGATGGACGGGGCTGCAATACCTCCAGCAGTGGACTGAAATCGCTGATTCGTTCGACATTGCCACTGGGTTCTTCGAGATCGGGGCACTGCTGGCCCTAGACGGCAAGTGGCAGCAGCTCGACAAGATCCGCATCCTCATGGGCGACGAGGTATCCCTGAAGACCCGCAATGCGTTCGCCGAGGCGATCAAGCGCCGGGTCGGGCGACTGGACGACAGCCTGGAAACCGAGAAAGACGACAACCCGTTCCTAGAGGGCGTGGATGCAGTGGTCGAGGCCCTGAAAGAGGGCAAGGTCGAGTGCCGGGTGTACCGGCGGGACAAGTTCCACGCCAAGGCCTACATCACCCACGCCAAGTTCGACGTGGTCGGGGCCCAGGCACTAGTCGGCTCCAGCAACTTCACCCGAGCCGGGCTGACTGAGAACGTCGAGCTGAACATTCAAATCCAGAGCGGCCGGGAAGTCGCCCAGCTCCAAGACTGGTTCGACATCCACTGGGAGCAGGCCGAAGAGGTCACCGAGGATGTGCTGCGGACCATCACCCGCCACACCGCCGAGTTCACCCCCTTCGATGTCTACGCCAAGGCCCTTCATGAGTTCTTCCGGGGCCGCGAGCTCACCGCCGGCGAGTGGGACGAGTCCCACTCGCGTATGTTCCCCCACCTCGACCAGTACCAGCGAGAGGCCTATTGGTCGCTGATGAAGATCGCCCGCCAACACGGAGGGGCTTTTCTCTGCGACGGCGTGGGCCTGGGCAAGACCTTCGTCGGGCTGATGCTGGTGGAGCGCCTGGTGCTGCACGAGAACAAGCGGGTGGTTATTTTCGCCCCCAAAGCGGCCAAAGAAGGCGTGTGGGAACCGCACCTGCGCCGGTGGCTTTCGCACATCGGCGGTTTCGGCGGCGGGGCCGATTTCTCCAACCTCACCGTGTTCAGCCACACCGACCTGAACCGCACCGGCGATTTCCCTGAGCGGTTCGAACGGATCTCAGAGCTGGCCGACGCCGTGGTAATCGACGAGGCCCACCACTTCCGCAACCCCGGTCGCCTTGGCCGCCGCCCCGAAACCCCCGATGGACCCGATCTCCGCTCCCGCTACTGGTGTCTCTACGACCTGCTCGAGAGCTCGGCACGTCCCAAGCAGGTGTTCATGCTCACCGCCACACCGGTCAACAACCGCCTGGCTGACTTCCGCCACATGGTCGAGCTGTTCACCCGCCGCAACGAGGCCTACTTCGCCCACAGCCTGGGAGTTCACAATCTCACCGGCCACTTCAACGTCATGGAGCGCCAATTGCAGGAATCGCTGGGCGGCGAAGGCGTCGATTTCACCGAGGGCTTCACTCTCGAGGCTCGAGAAACCTTGTCGGCCGATGAGATTTTCGGTGCGCTGGTAGTGCAGCGGAGCCGTGCCTACGCGAAAGCCAGCCAGATCCAGGAGAAGGGGGAGTCGTCGGCGTTTCCTGAGCGCCGCCCCCCCAAGGTGGCCGAGTACTCCATTCGGTCTTCCTATGGCGAGGTGCTTGACCTGTTCGAGAAGGCTTTTGAGAAGAAGGATCCGCTCTTCTCCCTGGCCATCTACTACCCGCTGGCCTACTACATCGGGCCCGACGACAGCATCGACCCCTTCGAGGAGAACCGCCAGCGCCAAGTGGTAGGCCTTATTCGCACCTTGTTCCTCAAGCGGTTCGAGAGTTCGGTGTATGCCTTCGAGAAGTCGCTCGACCTGCTATTGCGCAAGCTGTTGGCCTTTGTGGAGGTCCACAGCGAAACCGACTCGGAGAAGAGGCGCTACGACCGCTGGAAGCGCCAACACGCTGCGGTGATCGGCTATCACCCCGAGAGCCAACTCGGGCTGCCGTTCGCAGACGAAGGCGAAGAGGCAGACGCTGAAGAGGATGTCGTCCCCCCCGAGCTGCTTGACGCTGCTGCCGACAGCCGGCTGTCGCGCGATGAATACGATGTCACCGAGATGTTGAGCGAGGTCTTCCTCGACCTCGACCAGATTTCCCAGTTCCTGGAGTTCACCAGCCGGTTCACTCCCGCACAAGACGATAAGCTCAAAAAGCTCACGCGGTTGCTGCGCAGCAAGGACCTGGTCGACCGCAAAGTGCTGGTGTTCACCGAATTCGCCGACACCGCCCGTTATGTCGCTCGACATCTGAGGAGCGAGGGCGTCGAAGGCGTGGAGCAGATTGATGGTGGATCAACAGTCAATAGGGCCGAAGTCATCCGCCGGTTCGCCCCCTACTACAACGCCAGCAGCTCGGCAGAGTTGGCCGCCAGTGGTGACCGGGAGATCAGAGTGCTGGTGTCCACCGACGTGCTGTCGGAAGGTCTCAACCTCCAAGACGCCAGCCGGCTCGTCAACTACGACATCCACTGGAACCCGGTTCGGCTCATGCAGCGCATCGGGCGGGTTGACCGGCGCATGACCCCCGAGGTTGAAGCCCGGCTTGTCGCCGATCACCCGGAGTTGGAAGGCGAGCGCGATCAGGTGCTGTTCTGGAACTTCCTCCCCCCCGACGACCTCAAGAAGATGCTCAGCCTGTACGAAAAGGTCACCCGCAAGACCTTGCTGATCTCCAAGACCCTGGGCATCGAGGGCCGCAAGCTCCTCACCCCCGAAGACAACTATGAAGCACTGAGGGAATTCAACGCCTCCTACGAGGGCGACCGCACTGCGGTTGAGGACATGCACCTGGAGTATCAGGCACTGATAAGGGAGCACTCCGACTTGGCCCAGCGGCTCGACGGGTTCCCCGGCTCAGTGTTCTCCGGTCGCCAGAAGCTCAGCAAGGGTGCCCGCGGGGTGTTCTTCTGCTACGGATTGCCTGCGCTCGACGCCGAGCAGCAGGCCTTCACTCTGGAGGCAGGCCCGGCCCGGTGGTACCTCTGGGATCTCGATCAAAAGACGGTGTTGGAGTCTCCGGGCGAGATCACCGGGTACATCCGCTCCAAGCCGAACACCCCTCGCCGCTGCACCTCCGATCGTCCGACTCTGACCGAGGCCCGCAAGCAGGTGCTCAGCCATGTCCGCGACACCTATCTCAAACAGGTAAACGTCCCCCTGGATGCCCCCAAGCCCAAGCTGATGTGCTGGATGGAGCTGAACTGATGCCCACCGAACTCCAACGCCGAATCGACGTGCTGCGTGACATCCGCACATTCGCCCAAGTGTCAGTGTATTTGCGCGACGAGCTGGGCTGGCCCCTAGAAGGGGCCGACTTGGAGGACGAGAGCCTCGACGACCTCACCTACGACTGGGATCCTGCCGAGTTAGGCATTCCCGCCGACAAGCTCCGCGACATCGTGAGGCTCCAGCAGATGCGCCCGCTCACCGCCGACCAGCCCTGGGGTGTGTTCCTGGTGCAGTTTGACGGGCCGCGCCTGCCCATCACTCAGCTTCGGCGGCTGCTCCAGGCGCTGGTCACCCGCCAGCGCCGCGTGGGCAACGGCACCCGCCCGTCATGGGCGCTAGACGATTTGCTCTTCATCGTGTTCACCGGCAGCGACCCCGCGGTCGAGATGCACTTCGTGGCCTTCTTCGACGACGGTGACCGCCTCCCCAAAGTCCGGTCTCTGGCCTGGCGGCCGGCCCAGTCGCCCCACCCGCACTTGACCCGATTGGCCGAGGAGCTGATGCCATCGCTCGTGTGGCCGACTGAGACAAATGATGCCGACCAGTGGCGCCACGACTGGCGGAGTGCCTTCAAGTTGATGCCCGGCTTGGCCATCGGCGACGCCGCCCGGCTGGCCGATCGCATGGCCCGAACAGCCGCCGACCTCCGGGATCAGATCGAAGATGTGCTGGCTCGCGAGCAGTCCCACGAGCGAGCCCGCCAGCAGATCGGCCCGTTCACCACCTTGATGAATGAAGTGCGGGCCCAGCTTGTGGCCGATGTGGACGGCCCCAAGTTCGCCGACATGTGCGCCCAGACCCTGGTTTACGGCGCCCTCACCAGCCGGATCACCGACCCCGAGGGATTCGGCTCGTCGCCCATCTTCTCAGCCCTCCCGCTGGCCAACCCGTTCTTGGCCGCTTTCTTCGAGCAGGTCCACGACGAGGCCGCCGCCCTCGACTTGGCCGGCAGCGGGATCACCCAGCTTGTGGCTGACCTGCGCGACACCAACGTAGAGTCGATCCTCGACCAGTTCGGTGCCACCGCCAAGGGCGGCGACCCTGTCATCCACTTCTACGAGGAGTTCCTCAAGAAGTACGACCCCAAGATGCGAGCCGACGCTGGCGCCTTTTACACGCCCCAGCCGGTCGTGGACTTCATCGTGCGAGCCACTGATGAAGTGCTGCGCTCCCGCTTCGGTTTGCCGATGGGCATTGCCGATCCCGCCACCTGGCGGGAGGTAGCCGACCGCAATGGCTTTGACTTACCCGATGGCATAGGCCCTGATCGCCCGTTCGTATCGATGGTCGATCCCGCCACCGGTACTGGCACATTCCTGGTGGCCTGGCTCCGCCAAGCCAAGCGGTCGTTCCTGGGAGCGGGTGGTGCTCGGGAAGAGTGGGCAAAGCACCTGCGCGACCACGTCCTGCCCCAGATGCACGCCTTCGAGCTGATGCTCGGCCCCTACGCCATCGCCCACCTCAAGGTCGCCCTGGAATTGCACAGCGAAGGCGTGGACGACGGCGACCCCCAAGTGCTGCTCACCGACGCCCTCGACCACACCCCCCGCCAAGGTCAGCTCCAAACCATGAGCAACCCCGTGGCTGAGGAAGGCGAACGGGCCTCCGAGCTTAAGGAGCATGAACGGTTCACCGTCGTACTTGGCAACCCGCCCTATGACCGCGAAGAGCGAGAATCCGGCACCACTGGCCGCCGTAAAGGCGGAGTGGTCCGCTACGGGGTGCCTGGGATCCGGCCGTTATTCGACGCCGACACCGCCAAGAGGCGGGCAGCTACTCGGTCGGGAAGCAAGGGAACATCGCAGCCCGTCCCTCTGATGGATGCCGTAACCGAGCCCATGAGGTCGGCCGGTCTGGGCATTCACCTGAAGAATGTCTACAACGACTACGTCTACTTCTGGGTGTGGTCCATCTGGCAGGCCATTGAACTTCCTCCTGGTCCCGGCGTGGTCGCCTTCATCACCGCCTCGTCCTACTTGGACGGCATTTCCATGGGCGGTGTCCGCCACCTGTTGCGCCAAGCATTCGACGAACTGTGGATCATCGACCTCGGTGGCGAAGGCCGCGGTGCCCAAAAGGAAGAGAACGTTTTCGACATCCAAACCCCCGTCGCCGTGGCCGTCGGTGTCCGCACCCAGACCGAACGTTCCGGCCATTGCACCGTGCGCTACCACCGTGTCGGAGGCACCAGGGAGCAAAAGCTGGCAGGACTAAACGGTCTGTCCCTTGATGATGTGAATGAACAGATCACTGGCATCGGCCTAGACGACCTAACACCCCGCAGCGACGCCGCGTACTACGACTGGCCGCAGGTGACCGACTTGTTCCCGTGGATCAGATCCGGTTGCAAACTCGGCCGAACATGGCCTATCGCGGAAACGAAGCAGGTGCTTGAGAGCCGATGGCGGGCGTTCTTGACAGCAGTGCCACGCAAGCGTCAAGAGTTGTTTGATGAGAGCCCATCAGGCCAAAAGGTCCATAGCGAGCCCAAACCTCTGCATGGCGGGACGAAGAAGTTGCAATCTGCGCTGCATTTGGATCGCGGGGACCCATTTGAACGCCTTGAACAGTACGGCTACCGGAGCTTCGACCGGCAGTGGTTGATCGCTGACCAACGGCTAATTGATCGAGCCGGGCCAGACATGTGGCGTGTCCGCGGTTCCCACCAGGTCTTTCTCACAACTTTGACGTCTACTAAATTTGGATATGGCCCGGTGCTCACAATCACCCCATTTGTACCTGACTTTCACCACTTCAGCGGTCGCGGCGCAAAAGATGTCATACCTCTCTACCGCGACAGCAGCGGCCGAGCAGCCAACATCACCGAAGGCCTGCTCGAAGCCCTGAGCCAGCAACTTGGCATTGTGGTCACTCCCGAGGACTTGCTGGCCTACGCCTACGCCCTTGGCGGCACTGCTGCCTTCAGCCAACACTTCGCCAACGAGCTTGCTGAAGGTGCTGGCCCCATCCACCTCCCCGTCACCACCGATGCCGACCTGTTCCGGCAAGCAGCGGATTTGGGTCGCGACCTGCTTTGGCACCACACCTGGGGCGAACGCTTCGCGCCACCCGGCCAAGCCCATCTCCCTGCTGGCCCCGCCCAAGAGATCGACCCCGTGGAGGCTATGCCCGAGCAGTTCGCCTACGCCATCGACACTCAGCATCTGATCGTCGGCACGGGAGTCTTTGGCCCCGTCAGCCTGGAAGTCTGGAACTTCGAAGTCTCCGGCCTCAAAGTCCTCCGCTCCTGGCTCGGCTACCGCATGAAGAACCGCAAGGGCCGCAAGTCCAGCCCCCTCGACGACATCCGCCCCACCCAGTGGACCCAAACCGACGAACTCCTCCGCCTCCTCGCCGTCCTCGACCACACCGTCCAAGTCACCCCCACCGCCGCCAAACTCCTAGACGACATCCTCGCCTCCCCCCTTATCCCCGCCACCGATCTCCCCACCACAACCCCCGCCCAGAGAAAACCGCCAAAACACTGATGGGTGGGACGAGCCATAGGGCTTCCCACTGTCGGCCAAGTGCGCACAGAAGTAAACTGGCTGGCTGTATTGGCCTATATTTGCTCGCCTGTGGATGGCTTATAGTCTCGGAAACACACTAAACGACGAACCCAGTTGAAGGTTCTCAAGTCTATACCGATAATGCGACTACCCATCGTGGCGGCCAACTCGTCGCTGCATTGCGTGGCTTTTTGATAGTCTCGTGAAATGTTCTCACTTATCTCCGCTACCTTGCCGCTAGAGGCTGTGCTCATACCTGCTATCAAGATTGATTCGAGTTGACCTCTTGGCGTGAACGGCCAGTCGTTTATGTTATCCTCATATGGTTTGCCGAAAACCCTGCATATTGCAGCAATTGCAGCGAATCCGTCATTATCGTCTCCATCTACAATGCCTCGATAGGCATCTGGGGCTATGACTTGCAGAGTTGTTAGTGCAGCTACTATGAGTGTCGGTTGCGGAGCAGAAGAACGAGGACGAAAACCTGGCTCTACAGAAGCGATAGGCGTTACAGTTCGAAAAATTGCCTGTTCTAGATCGCGAATGCTGCATCCCGTAGCTTCAATCGCCAGTTGCAGGACTTTGCCTGCATCTGCATCGGTGCCCATAGGCGAGTTCGCCGCTGAAATGCGAGTATGCAGTCCGGCTATCTCCAAGGTGTGTTCAAGGAACTCAGAGAGATGCTGCTCATCGGGCTTGGTTAGCAGCACATATTGGTCGGCGAAACGGCGCAAGTAACGGTCTGCTGTGAAGTTCGGCCCGTAAATGGATTGAACGGTGTGGCAGAGTTCTTCCAAGTTGGCGGCAAGCACGACAACCAGACCAGGAACATCGAATAGGTGCCGGACAGTTTCCAATACCTTCAGTGCATAGTCTGGACGACACCTGTCCAACTCGTCAATGATGACTACAATAGGACCGTTATCTGATGACGCTGCAAGTTGAAGTTGAGTCTTGAATTCACCTATTGTTTTTTCGGTCCCTTCCCACTGATCAATGATCTCAGGCTTGGAATTCTTCATGGCATCTACATCTACGATTCCACGACTGGCCATCTTGCTGACGTGAACAAGTGCATTTCCCGCCGCTTTCTTTACAGCCTTTATTTTGGATTTGTCGATCTGTGTAGACATAGCTGCAATCAGATCCGCGAGTGGTATCTCGGTATGGCTTTGCTTCCACGCGTTGAACTCGGCAACTCTTGCGTCTTGAGTTTGCAAATGGGCAGTGGCCATCTTGACGAATGCCGTTTTTCCCGAACCCCACTGGCCGTCAAGCAGGATGATTGCTCCGTGTTCTCCAGCGTTCTGAATCACATCGCAGAATGACTTTATATCGTGTTGGCGATTCAGCCGGTCATTTGCAAAAGGGTTATCGGCGTCTACAACGAACTCGGGTGCCCGCAATTGCAAATCGCCTCGCCTCACTCCCACTCGCAGTTCTCCGAGAGCATTCTGGTTTGAGCCTCTGCTAGTGCTGAGTCGAGGCGGGTATCGTGTTTGCTGGCGTACTCATTGAGGTTGCTGGTGATCTCTTCGGCGCTCCAGTCCAGCCACTCGGGTCTGCTGGGACCATCTGATAGCTGATCAGGGTCGCCTTGGGCACGGACGAGCATCTTCAGAGCTTGGGCGTAGAGGTCTGAGCGGGGCTGTTCTTGGCGGCAGGCGAGTGATTCCACCTGCTCGTAGAGATCATCAGGAATGGTGACGGTCACGTCCACGGCCCCAGCATACCGAGGGCAAGTGTCAGGCCAGCAGGAATCGGGAGTGGGTCAGCGGCGCAGGTCGTCGCGGAGAGTGGCGACGAGAGCGACTAGGTCATTGATGGTTCCGTCTCGGGCGGCGCGTCGGACGGTGTAACCAAGTTGGTTGTCGTTGGAGATGTGCTCTTTGGCGTGTCTTACCGCGGCGTCAAAGTCGAGGCCGCGATCCAGCGGCAACTCACTTGGCGGGCAGGATGTCTGCTTGTTGGCCCTGGCCGGCTTGTGGGAACGGATGGAAGATGAAGGTGCAGGAGGAGGTTCCGGGGCATTGCACATGCTTTGAGCGCGGAGTTCGGGGCGGCGTTTGATGAGGAGTGTCTGGCCGAATTCGGTTTGGACCCACTGCCAGGCGAAGTCTTTACGAGGCCCCCAGGACGGTGGGGAATCCTGCTCTTTTACCGGGCCGAGGCCTTCGACGACGAGATGTCCATTTTCGGATACCAGCGCGTCGGCTTGGGTTTGGGGTGCGATCCAGGTGAGGGTGTCCGGGTAGGGGTGGCTGGTCACTTGCTGACCTTGGGAGATAGCGGTGAGGCGGTCGGCCTCGTTCAGCAGGTAATTGCTGTCGAGAGGTTCTTCGGAGGGTTGGGCGGTTGCATCACAGGCACCTAGCAGAGCGCCTGCCATTGTGGCAATCGTGTCGGTGTCGGTGCCGAGCGCGTTCGCAGCAGCTGCGCAACCCTCGTATGGGTTGTCCGCGAGCACGGCGAGTGCCGCGGCGGCCACGGTGGTGAGGATGCCGCTGCCCTGCTGCCGCTTGTCGGCGAGGCCAAGACGGTCGGAGACTGCTCGGTAGGCGTCGGTTTGTGGCGAGGTGGCATCGGCAGCAATGGCGGTTCGTTTGATGGCATCGCAGAGTTCGACAATGGTGTCCTGCCATGCCTCTTGGAATAGCTTGCCGCTCTCCCGCTCCCAGAGACCGACCCACATGGAGCCGAGACTCTGATGGCCCTTGATCAGCGAGAGGGCATCGCCCAGATTGGCAGCGAGTTCCGCGCACTCCTCCAAGGTCGGGGCGGTGCCGGTTCGCAGGCAGTGGGCCAGGGTGGCCGCGTGGAAGCAGGCCCCCACGATGGCCCGGGGATGTCCGTGGGTGCAGACGCTGTCGGTGATCACGTCGAGCAGGTAGCCGCCGTTGAGGTCGGCAGATGCCCATACATGAGGTTGGATCCGCATGGCGGCACCGTTGCCTCCAGCGTTACTCCACCCGGGGAAAGTGTTGGCGTACCAAAGGGCACCGGACGCGGCGAGGTTCTTGGCCGCAGCCTTGGACGCCCGCCCACCGCCGAGCGCGTAGGACGGCCAAACCGGAAGCTCGATGCGAGCGAAAGTCTCCACGTCGAAGCCGTGATTGCCGATCGAGCGGCCTACCGCCATTCGAAGCTGAGTGTCGTCGGACCAGCATCCGGCGGGTAGCACTACGTCCACGCCTCCCCGGCCCCCAACCCTTCGTCTCCAGTCCATGAGCCGGTCTAGCGGAGCCCCCTGAGTTCTGCGCTTGAGGCCTTTTTCGTCCACCAACTCGCTGATGAATCCGAGCGCATCTCCATATGCGGCCCACAACATGGAGTTCCGAGTTCGAGCGACCCGGTTGTTGTCAGTCTCGCAGAAGAGGTCTGCCTGCTCTGGCGGAGTTCGATTGGTCATGGTCATCGGAACGCCTCCGGCTTGAGGGCGATATAGGGGGTGTAGTTTGGGAAGTTGGCCAAGGCGCCAACCACGGTGTCGTATGTGTCCTCATCCCCAACGGTAATCGTGTGGAGATGATCGAGGGAGAGTGCCGACGGGTAGAGGACTTCCGCTTGGGGATCGGTCGTCTGGTTCGACTGTCGCCCGATCCGGGTGCAGACGCTTCCCTGATAGCCCCAGGGGATTTCTGTTGCGAACATTTGCTCGAAGCCCGGCAAGTCCTCGCAGCGGTGTACGACTGGGTAGGCGTTGTTGGTGGTGCAGAAAACAACGCCGGGGTCGCCCAGGACTTCCGGGCCAAAGCCAAGGATCACCCAATCTACCTCTGTGTGCCACTCTTTGGATGAGCGGAACATCCGCTTGTTTATTCCTGTCACGGACAGGTTGGCGTATCCGTGCCAGCGGGAGTCCCGACCTCGATAATTCGCATTCGGCTCGTACGCGTACTTCAATCGCTTGTCATCAGGCAGGTCACTCCTGCACTTGATTGCCGAACTGTCCAATATGCCCACCAGACCAGGATTGATGCGGGTGAAATGCACTATGCAGGTAATGCCCCGCTCAACGGCAGCTTCGACCACCTCGGGGCAGCTTGGTGAATGGCGTAGTTGATCTGCGGTCTTTGGGATTGCTTCGGGTTCCCAGTTCATGGCTGTCACGCCTCAACAAAGTGGTAGGTGGAGGGGTCGAGAAGACCTACAAGGCGGGATTCTTCGCCGGGCTTGTAGCCGACCATTACCGACTTGCGGGCTCGGCCTATGGCCATGGCCAACATGCGGCGCAGCCGATCCAGGTTGGCGTCACCGGCATCTGGCCCATGTGGAGTGACTTGCTGGCTAAGACCGGGAATCAGCACATGATCGAACTCGAGGCCCTTGGCGGAGTGGATGGTGCAGAGGGCGACTACCTCAGAACCTGATGGCCATTCGTTCTCGCGGGTCAGCTCACAGAACGGTATCCCTCGAACTTGCAAGATCCGCCGAGCTTCGTCGAACCAGCCCCCGCCTCGAGGCTGGAGCAGGGCTACTGACTCGGATTCCAAGTCAGCGTCTTTCGTGAGCCGATCGAACATAAAGCGGAGCTGTGCGCTGTACTTGCCCGAGACGACAAGCGGTTTGGCACCTGAGCGCTGGCAGGCGGTGAAGTCCGGCAACGTGCCGTCGTCTTCGACTGGAAGGCCGTCTACGAGCGGCAAAGCGAAGGAGGCGATCGTGGCAGTGTTGCGGTAGTTCTCTCGGAGGGTGCGGATGACCTCAGGGCGAGCCTCGATACCAACCTCGTTCCATGTGAAGTACTGAGGGTAGATGCGCTGAATGGCATCGATGATAAAGGTGGTGTTGTGGGAGTCCTGAAGGTGGCGCTTCACTGCTCTGACTTGGTTGGCAGAGAAGTCTTGTGCCTCATCGACGATCACTACGTCGTAGAGCAGATCCGGCTGAGCATCAGAAGCCAAGATGGCGAGATCGCTCCAATCGACAACGCCACGCTTGGCCTTAGCCTCTTTGTACGCAGGAAGAACTTCTTGGAGCAGGGTCTCTCGAACGGGTTTGTCTACCCGCGGAGCAGTGCCTCGGCCCCTGCGGACCACCTCTAGGTAGCTGGAGAGGCCTTCTGGCGTGAACCGGCCCAAGACGTATTCAACCTCGTCGACGAAGAACTCGTGCTGATGCGAGGTTGTGAAATGTTGAATGAGGGGACGGAGAATTGCCGAGGCTTGATTGCGACCCAAGATTTCAACGTCGTCGACCAGCGATCTCGCCCAGCGACCAAAGGTGCTGATTTCCAACTCCAGAGCATCATCGCTGGGTGTTGATTGCCTGGCAAGCTCTGAAATGTAGCCTTCAAGGGTCCTATTGAAGGTCAAGACCAGCACCCGCACTGGTGTGGTGTGACTATGACGTTGACGACGCTTGAGGCGGACTGTGGCTTGCTCACGCAACCTTAGGAGCGCTGTGGATGTCTTGCCGCTGCCAGCAGCACCTCTGATGATGCGGAACCCTGGTTTGACATCTGCGAGGACTTTCAACTGCTCGGGGGTGGGGGTGACAGAAGACAAGATCCGCATCGGGAACTCCATAGGTTGTTGGCCCCCCTGCCGGGGACCATGTGGGCACTACTCTACCGAATTGAGGGGCGATAGAGGTGTATCTGTCCTCTCGCTCTTGCGAGCTTGGTTTGTGGGGTGGCGAGCAATCCCCTCCGGTCGATCACCTCGATAGGGGTACCCGTGTCGAAGAAGGACAGGGACCAGCCGTTGCCGAACGATCCAGCCGGCGCGCCAAGGTGGTGTCCCAACACAGTGACCTGCAAGCTCCTTGGGCTAGCCCCAGCCGGAACCGCCTGCGGGCAATTGTGTCGTTACCTCCCGGTAGAGTTCGCCCGACCTCGCCACGCTGATTGGAGGGCATTGAACGTGATCGAAACAGTCAAACCAGGGTCGCCGTACTACGAGCAGGTCATCGAACTTGGAAACGCCAGCAGTGCGACGTTGGGAATCTTGCCGTATTCGGCGATCAACGAGGCCGCAGCCGACGGCAGGGTGCTCGTGTTCGCGGAAGACGGTGAGGTCAGAGGCTACGCGCTCTTTAGGAAGAGGATCAGGACAGGGGACATCTCACTCACCCATCTCTGTGTGGGTTCAGAACAACGAGGGAGGGGGATCGCGCGGGAGCTAGTGGAGGGCATTGTTGAGCGCAACCCCCACAGGGCGGGGATCCATCTGTCGTGCCGCAAGGACTACGAAGCGAACAGCTTGTGGCCCGAGTTCGGATTTCGGCGCTTGGGGGAGAAGCCAGGCCGCAGTCGTGCTGGACACCCCCTCGTCACATGGTGGCGGCCAATCGCAGCTCAGGCACTTTTTGGGGAACCCGAACAGGAAGATGCTCGCTTATTGGCGGCCATCGACACCAATGTTCTGTTGGACATCTTGGAGCAGCGAGAATTCCTCGCCTCGCGGGCGCTCGTCGCAGACTGGGTTGCCGAGGTCGCAGAGTTGGCAGTAACGGTGCAGAGTCACTCTGAACTGTCGGGTCAGATACCCAAGGGTGAGAGGTTTGAATCCGCACTGGGCGAGTTTCGAACTCTGGAACCGTCTTATGAGGCATGGCAGGCAGCTTTGGGGTTGCTTGAGGCTGATCCGTCTGTAGCTGTTCTGAGAGGTGGCGATCTTCGGGTAGTCGCCCAGGCAGTGACCGGGGGAGCCGCGTACCTCATCACGCGAGACGAAGGTGTCCTCAAGCATGCGGAGCAGATCGGGCAGATGACAGGGGTGAATCTGGTTGGGCCGGACGATTTCTTGTTACGCCTCCAAGCGCTGGGAAGCGATCACAGCCATCAGACACGAGCCATCGCTGCGTCGGGCATGGTCGTGTCTGCCGTCTCAAAAATACCTGCGAACACCGATCTGTCAGTCTGCTGCCATCATCATGTGGGTGAGAGCCCCAGCGGCTTGAGGCAGCGTTTCAGCGTCTCAACTGCCCACGGGGGGCGCATCGAGTATCTCAAGACAGACTCAGAAGAACCTCTGGCGATTGCCGCGATGTACCGGGATCAAGCTGGCGTCACGGTGACAGCGCTCCGTAGTGCTCCAGGGCAGCAGTCCTATACGGCAGCCAGGCAGATGGTCCACCAAATTCGGACAATCGTCGCCAACGATGGGCCGGCAACCGTCGCAGTGGACGACCTAACTCGTCGGTTAGTCGAGCGGGCACTGCACGACGAGGGGTTCAGAGCCGAGGGGTCAGCTTGGAAGGCGGTAGTGCGGACCGATCTCTTCGGCCCTGACGATGCCTTGCCGCCGGAGTTGATCGAGTTCGGTTGGGACAGGCTGAACTCCCATCTGGTGCGAGAATACGAGCGCTTTGCGTGGCCGTCGAAGGTCTTCAGCAGGGCTATCAGGTCCTATGTGGTGCCGATCAAGCCGGAGTACGCCCGCGTCCTCCTCGGGTATGAGGAGCCTCAGACGCGGCTGTTCGAGTTGCACTCCCGAGCAGCCGCTGCCCGAGAAAATACCTACTACATGGCACCCCGCAGTTTTGTTGAAGCGCCCGCAAGGATCATCTGGTGGGTTTCAGGTGGCGGGGCATTGGGGGGCGTGCGAGCTATGTCGTGGTTGGACGAGGTCGACACGGGAGACCCACACCGCCTTTTTCGCAAGCACCAAAACCCGCGGGGTGCTCGACAAGCCGCAGGTGCTCAGAAGCGCCAAGCCGTTTGGCGAGAGCAGTGATCTTGTAGCGACAGCGCTGCTTTTCAGCCAAACGGAGATGTTCCGCGAGCCAGTTCCGATATCGAGGGCCAGAGAGTTGTGCCCCGACATGAATACCAGGGGATACTTCATAACAACTCGACGAGTTGACGAGCAGAGTGTCCGGGCACTCTACGAGGAAGGGTTAAGGCGAGATGGTTGAGGATGTGGGTGGGATCGACCAAGACCGGATGGTTGTCCTGTCGCTCAAGCCGAGATTCGCCGAAGCGATCCTTGCGGGGGACAAGACGGTGGAGTTCCGGCGCACGGCGCCGAAGATCGAAGTCCCGACGCGGGCGCTGTTGTATGCGACTACACCGGTACGGGCGTTGCTCGGCACCTGCATTGTCACGGATGTCCAGTCTGCCGACCTCGCCGTGTTGTGGCGCGAGCACGGATCACGATGCGCGTTGGCCCACCAAGAGTTCCAGCGCTATTTCGAGGGACTGGAAGTAGGTACAGCTCTAACGCTGGCACAGCCGCAATCGCTCATCAGTAAGGTGCCTCTCCAAGACTTGCGGGCGAAGCCGAGAGGCTTTCGACCCCCGCAGAGCTTCGCCTACGTCGACACCAATACCGGCAACCGGCTCTTGCGGATGGTCGCCTAATTCCTGTTAATTCAGGATGGTTGTTGTCACTCGGATTGATATAATTGCATGTATGGAGTTTGGGATAAATCCCAGTGAAGGGCATGACAAAGCCGGTGTTGCTGCGGGTTTTGGGTTTCCTGATTTTTCTGGGGCGAGTGCTTCGGAGTTGCTCGGTTTGATGGCGGAGGCTGACTCGATCCGCCGCCGTGCGGAGGGATACCTCGTTGGACTGGTTGTCCGCTACGGAGAGATCGAGGGCCGGAGTGCCGCGGCGACGGTGTGCCATCAATTCGGAATCAGCGCTCACAAGGCCCGTCAGCTGGCCAAGATAGCCGAAGGGCTCACGGCCATGCCCGACGTCCTCAGCGCCGTGCAGAATGGACACATCTCCGCCGATCAGGGTGGGATGGTCGCAGAATCGCACAAGCGGGTGCCGATAAGCGGGCAGGACCAACAAGAGCTGCTGGCGCTGGGCGGTTGGCAAGGCCACGACGAGTTCAAGAAGACCGTCGTCGCCAGCGAGGACCGGCGCCGGGCCGATGACGGGATGAGCCGCATTGAGCGGCAAAGAGCCCGCCGCTCTGTCAAGGTGTTCGACGGCAGCGGCGGTATGGTCGTTTTGCACGCCGAGCTAGATCAGGTAGCCGGAGATCGGGTCAAGACCGCCCTTTGGGCCATGAGCACCAAGATGCTCGGTGACGACATCGCCTACGAACCGGTGCGCACCTTCGAGCAGCGCAACGCAGACGCACTCGTCACGCTGATTACCCAGCAGCCAGCCGACGCTTCGGCAAATGAGTCTGCCGGTGAAGGCGGCGGCGTTCGGCCGCAGAAGACGGTACTCGTGATGTCAGCCGAGTACGACGCCATCGAGGGCCGGCTCACAAGCGCCGGGCTGATCGACGGAACGCCCATCGACCTCGATGAGCTCCGCCGCTTGGCCTGCGATGCGGCGATCGTTCCGATGATCTTCTCAGCCGACGGACAGCCCCTCTATGTGGGAAGAGCCCAAAGAGCGGTCACCAAGGCCCAGAAGCTGGCCCTCTACCGCAGAGACCGAGGTTGCGTAGGCTGCGGCATCAGGCCACAGGCCTGCGAAGCCCACCACATCCAACCGTGGGAGCACAACGGGACCACCGACATAGACAACCTGGTGTTGCTGTGCCCCCGCTGCCACAAGAAAGTCCACAAAAGCGGCTATTCCGTCGAGCCCTGCCCCGAAACTGGCCGGTTCACGCTCCAACCCCCGCCCCGCCTCGGCCTCCCACCTCCGCCACCACAGCAACCCGGCAAACGACGAATCGCGGCCTGAGCGCACGCAGATAGTCCCACCGGCGATGGGCTCGGGGGACTGTTAGTCGGGTCGGTTAGCCTCAGGCGGTGGTCGAGGCGGTGTTGTTTGATATGGGTGGGGTGATTGTTTCGGGGCCTTGGGAGGGGTTTGCGGCTTATGAGCGGGACAATGGGCTGCCGGAGGGGTTGATACGGCGGATCAATGCGACTGATGCGGATACCAATGCTTGGGCGCAGATGGAGCGGGGTGAGATCAGGCTTCAGGAGTTCGCCGAGGCGTTTGAAGCAGAGGCGGCGGCGCTGGGGTATCGGGTTGATGGGATGGCGGTGCTCAATGGGCTGGGCGGCGAACTGCGGCCTGCGATGGCCGAAGCGGTGCGGCGGTGCTCGGAGCGGCTGAAGACGGGGCTGTTGACCAATAACTATGCGCCGGTGGCATCGTCGGAGCGGTCGGCGGAGATGGCGGAGGTGATGGGCTGGTTCGACGTGGTTATCGAGTCTTCAGTGGTGGGGGTGCGCAAGCCCGATCCGGCGTTTTACACCATGGCCTGCGAGGCGTTGGACGTGGCGCCTTCGGAGTGTGTGTTCTTGGACGACTTGGGGGTGAACCTCAAGCCGGCCCGGGCCATGGGGATGACCACCATAAAGGTGGTCGATCCCGACGAGGCGCTGGCCGAGCTGGAGGCCGCGGTGGGGTTTTTGCTCAGGGATTGAGCCGGAGGGCGGTGCCGATCTCGGCTCGGAGTTCGGGGATGCCCTGGCCTTTGGCCGCGCTGGTCCAGATGACATCGCCGGGGGCGACGCCGAGGCCCTTGGCCAGCTCGGCCTTTCGGGCGCCCCGGCGGGACGGCTTCACCTTGTCGGCCTTGGTGGCCACCGGTTGCAGGGGCACGCCGTGGTGCTCGAGCCATTCCACGGTTTGGAGATCGAGCGGGGTGGGGCCGATGAGGCCGTCCACCAGCAGCAGCACCTCCACCAGAGTGGGCCGGTCGAGCAGGTAGCCGTCCATCATCTTCTGCCATCCGACCCGCTGCACCTTGGGGGCCTTGGCAAAGCCGTAGCCGGGGAGGTCAACTAGCCAGCGGCCGGACTCGCCCTCCAGCTCGAAGATGTTGATCAGCCGGGTGGCCCCCGGCGCCTTGGACGTGCGGGCCAGGCCTTTGCGGTTGGCCACCGAGTTCAAAAGCGACGACTTGCCCACATTCGACCGCCCCACCAGCGCCACCTCGCAGCGGGACTCGGGTAGCTGGCCGGCATCGCTGGCCGACTTGAGAAAGCGCAGCGCCAGCGGCTTGGACATGCTGAAAGGCTACCGGCCTTGCATGAGCTCCAATAGGGCTTCAAACAAGGCGAAGTCGGGAAGCGTCAGAAAGGAAGGGGTTGTCCGGATTGTCAGGGGAGAAGCCGCAGATGATGGCGGCTTCGCTGTCGGTGAGACCGCGAGCGATCAGGGCTTGGCCAATTTCCGCGGCGAGACGGGGCTTTTCTTGTGCCAACTCGTCACTCAATGGCTCCCGGGTTCGCCAACCTTGTGAGCTGAACCGCTTATAGAAGTTGGTGCGTTCCCGAGGGCTCAAGAGTCCCAGTTGATGACTACGTTCAATCAGCGCTTGCATCGAAACCCCCCAGAGTCTTTTGAGGTCATGAAGACGTCCGAGGCCGAGGTTACGAAGCTGTGGCCTTATGGTTTCTGCTGGCATAAGGAACTCAGCAGCAAATTCAGTGGCATCGGCCTCTACATCGTCAGAGATGTCTTGGCTGTGAAGGCAAAGGTGTCCCAGCTCATGTGCCAAGGTGAGCCGACGGCGATCTGTCGGTGCTGATGCGTTGAGCATGATCACCGGATGAGCACCACTCCACTGAGATAGCCCGTCTACTCGAGATGTGCCGAAATCTGTAACAACGATCAGGCAGCCAGCGGCCTCCATCCAGTTGCATAGATTGTGAATCGGTCCGCTCGGCATTCGCCATTGCATCCGGAGGATACGGGCTGCTGAGGAGGGGTCGTACTCGAGTGGGTCAAGCGCAGGGATAGATAAGTCGGTGCGCAGGCCGATCTCGTCAAAGAGACGCTGAGCATGGAGCCGGTAGAGATTTAGCTGAGCTTCAAGCCGACGCCACACCGTCGGCTTGGCAGTTGCTCGTCGCCGCATGTGAGCGCCAACGGCCAGAGCCCCCTCCATGCGGTCAGCTCGATTCAGTAACTCAGGTACAACTCCCAGAGCTGAGGCGATCTCGCTCAGAGCTTCCTCCGTAGGGTCTCGAAGGTCGTTTTCGTACCGGGAAAGAGCGGCCTGGGTTACGTTCAGGCATTCTGCCAGTTCTTCTTGAGTCAAGCCTCGAGCTCGTCGTGCAGTGGCGATTGCTTCCCCCAAGCTCACTGCGGGCGGACCTCCGTTTCTCCAACGCTGCTGCTCGGGAACTCTATAGTCGGGATCTCCGGGGTTCTTGGGCCTGTGATGTCAACGACTGGGGCACCAGTAGCCAGGTTGGGGAGCTCCATCATCCAGATCACATTGTTTCGACCGTCGCGAAGTGACAGGACAGCTGGTCCTATCTCATGAGTCGTCGGGTTCCACTGGTATCCAGCGATCAAGTGGACCTCAGCGAGTCCATCGAGTACGAGTTGCTCTGGCGGCTGAGAAAGGAACTCAAGTGCAGATTGGGTTGGGTAGGTGCTGATCTGGCCTTTCTTGTCATGACGCTTGACGCGGATCCGGTATGAGCCGTCAATAACGATCTCCCGAGTCGGGCCCCTATCGACAATGACAGCGTTGTCGAGGGATTCAAGGTCAGAGACAACGTGGAACCAAATGCGATCGTGGAACCAATTTGCCAGTCCCCGAGAACTGGAGGTTGCAACGATGTCCGGGAGCATCGCCTGATATCTGGCAAGGTCAAGCCGTGTTCGGGGGATGGCAGCCCCAAGAGCTTCAATTACCTTTTCACCGAGGCCCTCGACCACCTCCTCGGAATTTCTAAGCGATTTCATACCGGAAAATATACCACCCTTGAAATGCAGAGTCGTGCACTTCGGAAAATGGCTCTGAAATGGCCAACCTCTAGCTGTTCATGACCTCGATGTCGAGGAGGTCGGCGAAGCGCTCTAGGGCGGCGGCTCGGCGGGTGGGGATGTGCTCGGTGGGGTGGCCGTCTACCGCGGCGTGCTCCTTGAGGGTGCGGCGGGCGATGGACACTTTGTGTACCTCGTCGGCCCCGTCCACCAGCCGGGAGGCCCGGGCGTTGCGGTACATCTCCTCTAGGGGCATGTCGGCGGAGTAGCCCAGGGCGCCGTGGACTTGGATGGAACGGTCGATGGCGTTGTACAGCATCTTGGTGCCGTACACCTTGATCATGGCGATCTCGGTTCTGGACGCTGAGGACCCGTGCTTGTCCATGTGCCAGGCGGCGTGCAGGCACAGCAGCCGGGCCGAGGCGATGTCGATGCGGGTATCGGCGATGAAGTCCTGCACCATCTGCTTGTCGGCCAGCAGGCTCCCGTGGGCGAACCGGGACAGGGCCCGCTCGCACATCATGTCGAGAGCCCGCTGCGACTGGCCGATCCAGCGCATGGCGTGGTGGATGCGCCCGGGGCCTAGGCGCTTCTGGGCCAGAACGAAGCCGTCGCCGGGGTTGCCGATCAGGTTCTCGGCTGGCACCCGAACGTCGCGGTAGATCACCTCGGAGTGGCCCATGGGGTGGCGGGCGAACTGGCCGGGGTAGGGGTGGTGCATGTTGGGCACGTCCCGCACGATCTCCAGGCCCGGTGTGTCGGTGGGCACCACGATCATCGACGATCCCTGGTAGGGGTGGACGTCGGGGTTGGTCACCACCATGGCGATCAGGAAATCGGCCCCTGATCCACCAGAGGTGAACCACTTGTGGCCGTTGATGACCCAGGTGTCGCCGTCGCGCACCGCGGAGGTCTCCAGCAGGGTGGGGTCGGAGCCGGCGGTGTCGGGCTCGGTCATGGAGAACCCCGACCGCAGATCCCCGGCCAACAGCGGCTCCATCCACTTCTTCTTCTGCTCTTCGTTGCCGCCGATGGCCAACAGCTCGGCGTTGCCTGAATCGGGGGCGTTGTTGCCGAAGATGGCCGGCGCGATCGATGACCGGCCCAAGATCTCGTGCATCAACCCCAGCTTCACCTGGCCGAAGCCCTGGCCTCCGAGTTCGGGGTCGAGATGGCAGGCCCACAGCCCTCGGGCCTTAACCTGCTGCTTGAGCGGGGCAGTCAGCGCGGCCCACTGCTCGTCGGTCACCTCTAGCTCGATGGTCTCCAGCGGCAGAATGTGCTCATCTAGAAACGCCCGAGTCCAGTCGAGTTGCTCCTGGAACTCGGGCTCGGTCTCGAAATCCCAGGCCATGTGAGGCCCCTTTCAGTTGGGGAAGAGGATGCGGCCGGCTCGGGTCCGGCTAGATGGCCAACTGCGACAGGCCGGCGCCGTTGTCGCACATGATGCGGCGGACGTCGGTGTCGCTGAACCCGTCGAGGTCGTTGACGAACGACACCGGGTCGGCCAGGCCCTCGGCGTGGGGGTAGTCGGAGCCGAACAGCATGTGGTCGGTGCCGATCAGTCCGGCCAGCTCGTGCAGGTCGTCCTCGTAGTAGGGAGACACCCACACCTGGTTGCGGAAAGTCTCCACCGGATCTTCGTCGAAGGCGTAGCGGTGCTGGCCGTAGGTCTTGGCCAGCTTCTGGATGAGGGGCCGCACCCAGTACGAGCCGGTCTCGATGGTGGCCACCCGCAGGTTGGGGAACCGCACCAGCACCCCGTCGGCCAAAAGCGAGGCCATGGTGTCGCTGATGGGAGAGTGCGACAACAGGCTCTGGAGGGGGTTGTAGCGGAAGGCCTCGGTCTCGGTGCCGAGCCCCCAGCGGTGGTTCATGAACGAGTAGCCCGAGTCGCCGGAGTGGAACGACACGCACACGCCGTGGTCGTTGAGGAACTGCCACACCGGGTCGTGGTCGGGATGGCCCAAAGAGCGGTAGTTGCCGTGGCCGTCGGGCACCGAGGAGGCCCGGAAGTTCACCACCCGCAGCCCCCGGTCGACGGCCCACTCCAGCTCGCCCAGCGCCCAGTCGACGTCCACCAGGCTCAGATACAGGGCGGTGAACAGGCGCTCTTGGTAGGA
This sequence comes from Acidimicrobiales bacterium, assembly GCA_965208505.1. GTDB lineage: Bacteria > Actinomycetota > Acidimicrobiia > Acidimicrobiales > Bin134 > Poriferisocius. The sequence continues at coordinate 2,057,735 of OZ242339.1, read as the reverse complement.
GAAGCCCCAGTCGTCGTCGAGCCAGCGGTTGAAGGCCCCGAAAGCGGCGGTGATGGCCCCTATGTCGTGTTCCAGACAGGCCTCCATGCCCACGCCCAAAGTGGGGAACATGAAGCACCCGCCCAGCCCCTGGGAGTCCATGAGGGCCAGGCGCTCGTCGCGGTTGCGGTAGGCGGGGCTGATGGGGTCTAGCTCGCCGAAGGCCTCGCGCATGTCGCTGGCCGAGGTCTTGGCCCGGAAGTACTCGTCGAGGATGCCGGGCTTGGCCACCGGGTCGAAGGTGGGGTTGGGGATGAACCGGTTGATGCGCCCGGCCACGATCAGCCGCTGCTTGCCCCCGATGTCGGCCCACTGCATGCAGCGCTTGGCCATCTTGGGGTCGATGTGGCGGGTGAAGGCGTCGGTGGCCTCGTAATAGTGGTTGTCGGCGTCGAAAGCGAGATACCCGAGGTCGGTCATGATCCTATTTTGGCTTGTTTGTTGGGCAAGCGACCACCGGCGGGGCCAGAACCGGGCTTGGATCAGTAGACCACCACGATGCGCCCGGTGGTGAGGCGGTCTTCCATCTGCTCGAGGGCGGAGGGAAGTTCCTCAAAGGCCACGGTGCCGCCCACCAGTGGGGCGATCCGACCCTCGGCCAACCGCCCGCAGAGCTCGTCGTGGATCCGGTCGCCCAACGATCGTGGGTTGATGTTGAACCCGGCCATGCCGCCATAGACCGCTGGGTTGCTGCTATAGGCCAACAGCACCCCTCCGATCGAGACCTGCCCGAAGCACAACAGCCTCGGGGGGAGGCCGACGGCATCCTCCGCCTCGATCTTGCTGGCGAAGCCGATGATCATCAGGCGTCCGCCCCGGGTCATGCACCGCAGCGAGGCCTCGGTGACATCGCCCCCCACTCCGTCGAATACCAGGTCGACTCCGGCCCCGCCGGTGATGTCCCGCACCTCGGTGGCGAAGTCGCCGTCGCGGTAGTTCACCGCGGCCTTGGCTCCCAGGGAGCGCACCAGCTCGCACTTGGCCTCGCTGCCCGCGGTGCCGATCACCCGGGCCCCGGCGTCCACCGCCAGTTGCACCGCGGCCGAGCCCACCCCACCGGCCGCGGCGTGGATAAGCACCCATTCTCCGGGCTGGACCTGACCCCGCTCGTGCAAGCCCAGCCAGGCCAGGTGGTAGGGGAAGAAGAAGGCGGCCGCCTCGGTGTCGTCCAATGACTCGGGGGCGTCGAACACCATGTCGGGCTGGGCGATCACCTTGTCGGCGTAGCCCCCGAAGGCCGACTCGGCGGTGGCGTGTACCCGGCGTCCGAGCCACTCCTCGGCCCCCTCTCCAGCCGCGTCAACCGTTCCCAGCACCTCCATGCCCAAGGTGTAGGGGAGCTCGGGGTTGACGGTGCGGTAGCGTCCGTGGCAGCCGTCGATCTCGTTGAAGTTCAGCACCGTACGAGTGGGTGCCACCCGGATCTTGCCTGGCTCAGGCACCGGCTCGTCGATGTCGTCCAGCCGCAGCGCCTCCGACGGCCTCCCGTATTGATGAACACGCCAGGCTCGCATGACTAGACAGGCTCGTAGCGCTTGACGTCAACCTCATCGGCTCGGGCTCGCATCACCGCGGCGTCGTACCATGCCTGCATCCGTAGGAGCATCTCCATGCCCAGATCGAAGGCCTTTTCGATTCGTAGCGCCATATCAGGAGAGAGTGCAGCTTTGCCGTTCAACAAATCGGACAGCGTTGCTCGGCGGACCCCTAGGATCTCGGCAGCCTGGGTAACGCTCAAGCTGAGTTCCTCAATGATCTCAGTGCGAACAAAGTCACCCGGATGCGATGGGGTCATGTTGATTTCGATTTCGTTCATTGGCATCAGTGGTAGTCCTCCAAATCCAATCTGTCGATATAGCCACCCTCTTCTTCAAAGGTGATTCTCCAATTGCTTGATATTGAGACGCTCCATTGGTCTTGTCGGTTCCCCGAGAGCCGGTGTATTCGCCACCCACGAGGAGAATTGGCTGCGAAATCGTCCATGCTGTTGGCCAGAATCAGAGCCGTGAGGATTTTTCGCACTCGATCGGTCAGGTCGCGTGGAAGAAACCGAGGGTTGTCGTTGCTGAGCAGTTGACGTAGTCCGCGGTGGCGGACTGAACGAACCTTCACCCATCAAGTGTACGGTATCACCGTTCAGCTTCCTTTCGGCAAGAAGTTACCCAACACCGGGCGGGAGTAGGGTGGCTGGCCGCTTGGCTGGTGGGCACCCGCCGGTTCGACTCGATGGACGTGGGCACGGCCGCGAGTTAGGCCTCAATCACCATCCAAGCAGGAGTACGGTCGGGGCAGTGCGAGTGCTGGTCGTTTCCCACACCAAGACCGGGGGCACCCAGGCCATGACCGAAGCAGTGGTCGCCGGGGCCAGCCATCCCGACATCGGCGGGGTGGAGGTGGTGCAGGCAGCCGCACTGGAGGCCACCGCCGACGATGTGATGGCCGCCGACGGCTATCTGCTGGGCACACCGGAAAATTTCGGATACATGAGCGGTGCCCTAAAGCACTTCTTCGACACCGTGTACTACGACTGCCTCGACCACACCCGGGGCCGGCCATATGGGCTTTTCGTACGGGCCGGCAACGACGGCACCGGGGCGGCGCGCGCGGTGGAGCCCCTGGTCACCGGCCTGGGATGGAAGGCGGTGGCTCCGCCGGTGCTGGCCGTGGGCGAGCTGGCCGACGCCCACCTTAACGCCTGTCGGGAGCTGGGCATGACCCTGGCCGCCGGTTTGGAGCTGGGCATCTACTGAGCGCAGATGCGCTAACGCCATTCAGCCCGCATGGCTGTCGGTTGATGTGACCGTTGGAAAAGGTCAGCCCTTTACGGCCAAGCGGCTGATCTGAGCCTGTTGGGCTGAGGACTGGGGGCCGGCCGCCGGACGGGCCGCCCGCACCGCGGCCACCGCGTGGTCGAGATCCATCCCCCGGGAGGTGAGCACCGAGATGCACACGATTCCGGCCCGTCCGTACCCGGCGCCGCAGTGGACGATCACCCCGGTGCCCTGGTTGAGGTGGTGGTTGATAGTGTCCACCAATTCGCGGGTGTTGTCGTCGCCGGTGACCCCTTGATCGACCATCGGCACGTGAATGGCCTGGTGAGGCGAAGGATTGGCCAGCCATGCGGGGTAATCGGGAAAGCGCATGTCAATCTCGGCGTCGGTGAGCAGACACACCATCACCTCGGCCCCCACATCCTCCAGTGCCGCCGCCGGGTCGGGGCCAGTTACTGCGAACGCTGCGGCATGGAGGTTCCCGCTCGCGTCCGGCACCGGGATCCGGTGAATCCCCCCGGCCATCTGATAGTGCGCCGCCCCCACCTGCACGCCGCCACCCTAATGGCGGGTTGAGAACATGGTTGAAAGAAGAAGCCTTCGAGGGTAGGTTGCGAAGCGTGACGTTACTTGGGACGGAGATCGTCTTCGAGGTCAATGAGGATGAGGTGGATGGCGGTTATTCCGCCAGTGCCATTGGTTACGGCATCCACACGCAAGGAAAGACCATCGAAGAAATCCGCAAGAACATCCGAGAAGCCTTCGAGTGCTATTTCGACGGGGAAATGGCTCGCCCCAAATTGATCCGCCTGCACTTTGCTCACGGCGAGGTCTTGGTCCTTTGAAGCTGCCGCGCGATGTGCGCGGAGCCGACCTGCAAAGAGCACTTCAAAGGCTTGGATATCAGACCACTCGACAGCGCGGCTCGCACGTTCGCGTGACGACCAAGGTAAACGGAGAGCACCACGAGGTGCTTCCCCTGCACAATCCCGTCAAGGTCGGAACATTGTCGAGCATTCTCAAGAGCGTCGCATCACATCACGAGATGAAAGTGGAGGAGTTGTTGGAGTTGCTTGATCTTTAGCTAAATGTCGCGGCTGGGCCGCATCTGGTCTGGATGGCCGCAGGGTCGGTGGGGGATGCTGGGGGGATGCATGACTTCGGGGGGAAGGTGGCGCTGGTAATGGGGGCGGCGTGTCCTCCGGAGATCGGACGGGCGGTTGCGGTGCGGCTGGCCCGGGCCTGCGCCGACGTGGCCTGCGCCGACCGGGTGGAGGTTGGCCACCCCGGTTCGGCCTGTGCATCTCCAGAGGCGTTGGACGCCACAGTGGATGCGGTGCGGGCCGAGGGGCGGGCGGCGCTGCGGCTGGAGGCTGATGTGGCCGACGCCGCTCAGGTAAATGAGGCGGTCGAGCGGTGTGCCAAAGAGCTGGGCCGGCTCGATCTGGTGGTGAACGTGGCCGGCGGCCAGCGCTGGTAGCCCGACCACAGAATAAATATGGCTAGATATTTTATGTGAAAAGCGCCATAATTATCTCATGGAAGCAGGTATTCGAGAGTTACGGGATAATCTGAGTCGTTACCTCACCGCGGTTCGAGCAGGGACCGAGGTCACCGTGACCGATCACGGGAGGGCAGTGGCACTCTTGGTCCCTCTTCATGAGCCCCGACCCATCGACCGGCTGATTGACGATGGGCTGGTTATTCCGGCTCAGGTGGCGAAGACACGATTGGGCCACTCCAGGGTCAAGAGCAAGGGAACAGTGAGCGACCTCGTAGCCGAACAGCGCCAGTGATCGTCTACTTCGATACGTCTGCGTTCATCCCCCTGATCATCGAAGAGCCGAATTCTGATTCCTGCGAGCGACTTTGGAATGAAGCCACGCGGACTGTCAGCGTGCGTCTCCTATACGTCGAGGCCCGAGCAGCGTTGGCACGGGCTCAGCGACTCGGACGGTTGACCCGAGGAGGGCTTGTTTCTGCGGTTGCGCTGCTTGACGACCTCAGTACCCAAGTCGATCACGTCGAGATCACCGACCGACTGGCCCGAACTGCGGGCGCCTTGGCCGAAGAGCAGCAACTCCGCGGCTACGACGCCGTCCACCTTGCCGCAGCGCAGGCAGTTGCCGATATGGACACAGTTTTCGCTAGTGGCGACCAACGACTCATCACCGCTGCCTCGCAAATTGGCCTCATTGTGGCCCCAGCCCCATAGAACGGCTGTCCGAGGAACCACGACCGCGTCGGTGAATGTCCCCCCGTTATCGATGCCGATGCGCACAGCTCCGAAGGCCGGAGCAGTCAGTTTGAGCGCTGCCTCAGCGGTTGACGCCCTTGTTTCGACTGGTGAACCCGGCCAAGTCGCGGTCTTTGCCCTCGTGGCGGCCCTTGTCCATCGACTGCACCGATATGTCGTGGTCAACAGCCGAGGCTCGCAGCGCCCCCACGGTGCAATCGGCCCGGTTTCGGTGGGCGAAGGGGTCGTACTGGTACCAGGACATGGCGTTGAGATGGGTCATCTTGTCGACCTCGTCGTCAGGCACCCCGGTCAGCGTCTCGGCCAGCAGTTCGGGGGCGTTGGGCCAGGTGGAGTCGCTGTGGGGATAGTCCATCTCCCAGCAGATGTTGTCGATGCCGATCTCGTGGCGCAGCACCACGCCCACCGGATCATTGATGAAGCAGGTTAAGAAGTTGCGACGGAACACCTCGCTGGGCAGCAGGTTGTCGAAGTCCTGCCCGGTCCACAGATGGTGCATGTCGTAGGTGCGGTCGGCCCGGTCCATGAAATAGGGGATCCATCCGGTGCCGCCCTCCGACAGGGCGATCTTTATGTCGGGGAAGCGACGGGGGATTGACGACCACAAGAGGTCGGCGGCGGCTTGGCTGATGTTCATGGGCTGAAGCTGGATCATCACGTCCATGGGGGCATCGGGCGCGGTGATAACCATCTCTCCCGAGGAGCCCAGGTGGATGGAGCACACGGTGCCGGTGTCGCTGAACGCCTCCCACAGCGGGTCCCAGTAGTCGCTGTGGAAGCTGGGCTCGCCCAGCTTGGCCGGGTTCTCGGTGAAGGTCATGGAGTGGCAGCCCAGCTCGGCCACCCGGCGCACCTCGGCGGCGCACTCCTCAGCGCTCCAGATCATGGGCAGGGCCATGGGAATGAACCGGCCCGGATAGGCCCCGGCCCATTCGTGGATGTGCCAGTCGTTGTAGGCCCGGATGAGATCGGCGGCGAACTCCTTGTCGGGGTGGTTGGCGAACAGCCGCCCGGCAAAGCCGGGGAACGACGGGAAGCACATGGAGCCCAGCACCCCGGCGGCGTCCATGTCCTTGACCCGGTCGTGGACGTTGTAGCAACCAGGGCGCATCTCGTCGAAGGCGGTGGGCTCGATGCCGTACTCCTCTTTGGGCCGGCCGGCTACCGCGTTCAGCCCCACATTGGGGATGATCGAGCCGTTGAACGACCACACGTCGTCGCCCGAGTTGGTGTGGATGACTTTTGGGGCCTCATCTCGCCATTTGGCCGGCAGATGTTGGTCGAACATCTCGGGCGGCTCGCACAGGTGGTCGTCCACGCTCACCAGGATCATGTCGTTCAAATCCACAGCGTCCTCCGTCTATCTTCGTCGCTCGCCAGTGTGACCCCAACGATACTTGTCGCAGTAGAATTCGCCAGCCGATCAACCCCCAGGAGGCCCCCGATGTCCAACCCCATGAGCTACGAAGGCCGCAACGTCGTGGTCACCGGCGCCTATTCCGGCGTGGGAGCCGCGCTGGTGGAGCTGTTGGCCGATTTGGGAGCCGCGTCGATCACCGCGCTGGACATCAAAGAGCCCGCGGGGCCGATCACCCGGTTCATTCCCACCAACATGGGCGACCCGGTGGCGGTGGACGAGGCGGCCGCGGCCATCGACGCCCCCGTTAACGTGCTGTTCAACAACGCCGGCATCGCGGCCACCTTCTCGCCTGAAGACGTGATGAAGGTGAACACCCTGGGGCTGATGCGGCTGACCGATGCCCTTTTGCCCAAGATCCCTGCCGGAGGCGCGGTGGTCAACACCGCGTCGATCGCGGGGATGAACTGGCCGGCCCACCAGGCCGAGATCACCGAGCTGTTGTCCATCGACAACTGGGACAAAGCGGTGGCCTGGGTGGAGGAGCACCCCGAGGTGGTGGCCGATGGCTACATGTTCTCCAAGGAGTGCGTGCAGATCTTCACCATGCAGGCCGCCAAGGGGATGCTGGCCAACGGCGTGCGCATCGCCAGCGCCTGCCCCGCTCCCATCGACACCCCGCTTTTGCCCGACTTCAAGAAGACCATGGGCGAGGGCATGATCGATTGGACGGCCGCCAATGCCGGGGGTCGCTACGTGACCGCCGCCGAGGTGGCCAATCTGCTGGCCTATCTGGGATCGGATGCGGCGTCGTTCGTGTCGGGAGTGAACGTCAACATCGACAACGCCTTCCAGGGCTCGATGATCACCGGCCAGGTGGATTTCGGCGAATTGGCCGGCTAGATCCAGCCCTTAGACAGCAGCCGCCAGCCGTTTCTGGAGTTCGGCGGCATAGGCGGCCACCTGGTCGGCCACATCGGCCAGGACATCGGGGTCAAGAGCCTCTGCCAGTTCAGCCCCGCCGGCCTCGGCCAGCATGGGTGCGATCTCGGCGGAGCGGATCTTGCCCACCGCCCAATCGGCGATAGGGCCGTGGGCGGTCTCGTCGAAGGGAATGATGTGGTTCCGCCCGCCGCCAAGGTGGTTGTAGTGGTAGTGGGGGGCATCCTCGAACAGGTCGAAGCGCAGGTACTCCCACTGGCCGTCGGCGTCGAAAACGTGCAGCGACACGCCACGGTCCTCGATGCCCAGCGGTGCGGTACGGCGCAGCTCCTCTACGTAGGCCTCGTCGCCCCCGTAGTACTCCACCAGCGCCTCAGGGGTGAGGTCGCGGTACTCCACTCCGATCTTGATCACTCCGGCGGGGAAGTAGGTGGTGTAAGCGTCGTCGGGCCGCATAGGCGGCATCTCGTAGACGTGGCCGATCTCCATGTTGGCCAGCCTAGTGCCGGGTCGGTTCTGCCTTTAGTGGTGTGTCGCAGGTTTATTCGCGCGTGTCCTGCTAGGCATCGACGCCCCTCGCTGCGTTGCTCCTCCTTGCCGTACGCTGCGAGTATGGCAGCGTCGGTGCGCCTTGCGAGGAACGCCGCTGCCGTCGCAATCCACGGCGCTAAACCTGCGACACACCACTAGGTGCGAAGTGCCCGCTAACTACCATCGGTTTCCCATGGCCCAGCGTCGAGCCGACTTAGAGGAGTTCTTCCACCCTGACGGGGTGGCGGTGATCGGGGGAGTCGACCGCAGCCAGACGGAGGCTGCGCTGCGGGGGGCGATGGACGCCCGGTGGGGGGCAGGAAACTGGCATTTGGTCAACCCCAAGGGCGGCTCGATCGGATCGGTGCCCGTTCACGAGTCAGTGGCCGACGTGCCCGTGCCGGTGGCGTTGGCAGTGATCTCCACTCCGCCCGCGGTGTGCGCCTCGGTGGTGGACGAGTGCGGCGCGGCGGGGATCCACTACGCCCTGGTGTTCTCCTCGGGATTCAGCGAGGTCGGCCCCGAAGGCGCCGCGCTGGAGGCCAAGCTGGGGGAAGCGGGTCGGCGCCACAACATCCGCATCTTCGGCCCCAACACCAACACCAACGCGTTCGAGCCCGTGCCCGAGGTGCCCAACTTGCGGGGCGGCAAGATCGGCGTGGTCACCCAGTCGGGCCACAACGGACGGCCCATCGTGCAGGGGGTTCACTTCGGCATCGGGTTCAGCCGCCAGGTGCCGTGCGGCAACGAGGTGGACCTGGAGGTGAGCGACTTCATCGAGTACTTCGCCTACGACGACGACACCGCGGTGATCGCCGGCTACATCGAAGGCTTCCGGTCGGCCGACAAGCTGCGCACCGCGCTGGAGGCGGCCAACGCCCAACACAAGCCGGTGGTGCTGTTGAAGATCGGGGCCACCGACGCCGGGTCGCGCATGGCGTCGTCGCATACCGGCCATCTCACGGGGTCGGATGCGGTGATCGACGGCCTGTTCGAGCAATACGGGGTGGTGAGGGTGCGCGACCTCGACGAACTGCTGGAGACGGCCGCCCTATTCGCCAAGCTGGGCCCGAACGTAGCCGAGGGTGCAGGGCTGTACTCCATCTCGGGGGGATCGAGCACGCTGATGGCCGAGGCCGCCGAACTGGCCAGGGTCGCGGCGCCCCCACTGGCTGAGCAGACTCAGGAGAAGCTTCACCGGCACATTCCCCGCTATCTGTCGGTGTCCAATCCCGTGGACAACGGGGGCACATTCATCGTGAGGCAACCGGCAGGTATCCGCCGACAGGTGATACGGGACATCAACGATGACCCAGCGGTGGGCTACACGGTTATCGGCATCACCGGGGCGGTGCCGTCGATGACCGACCCGTTGGGCGACGACATCGTGGCCCTGGCCGATGAGGTGGACAAGCCCATCATCGCCACCTGGAACTCGTTCAAGGTAGACGAGGTGGGTTTCGAGCGGCTGGTTGAGGCCGGATTACCGCTGTTCCGCTCCTTTCGGGGGTGCTTCGCCGCGCTGGCCGCCTACCACCGCTACCAGCGTCACCGGTCGACATTCCGGGTTCGGCCACCGTTGCCCGATGCAGTGCCGGAGGACGCGGAAACGGCCCTTAGAGCCTCGGTGCCCGACACCGGGGCGGTGTTGAGGGCTTTTGGGCTGCCGCTGGTGGCCAGCGAAGTGTCCATCTCGGCTGGTGACGCCCGGCGGATCGCAGCGGAAATCGGCCTGCCGGTGGCGGTGAAGATCGCCTCGGCCGACTTCCCCCACAAGTCCGACGCCGGGCTCGTGGTGCTGGGGATGGACACCCTCGACGGGGTTGAACAGGCGGCCCAGTCGATACTGGACCGGGCTCGGTCTACCGCTCCCGACGCGGCCATCGAGGGAGTGGAGCTACAGCAGATGGTGTCAGGCGGCACCGAGATGATCGTGGGGGTGACCCGAGATCCCACGCTTGGCCCTGCCGTCATGGTGGGCACCGGCGGCGTGTTCGCCGAAGTGCTGGCCGACACCGCTGTGCGCCCTTTGCCTCTCGACGAAACCGACGCCTACGAAATGATCAAGTCTCTAAAGGGCTTTCCCCTGCTCGACGGTGCCCGAGGCCGCCCGCCCGCCGATGTGGACGCCCTGGTAGAGGTGATCATGTCCACTGCAAACTTGGCTACCGCCTTGGGGGATCGCCTCACCGAACTCGACCTTAACCCCGTAGTTGTGCTCGACCGCGGCAAAGGTGCCGTAGTGGTCGACCACCTCATGGTCCTGGCCGACGGCCAACCGGCTGATCGCTAGTTGAGCTCTGCAAGCAGCTGGCGCAGGGCTGCGGCGTCTAGATCGCCGAGCCCTGCTTCGGCGGCGGCTTGGTAGAGGGGAATGGCGGCGTCGAGCAAGGGGGTTGGTGAGTCGAGACTCCGGGCGTAGTCGGCGATGATGCCGGCGTCTTTCAGGATGATGGCCAGGCGAGCTGACGGCGGGTCATAGGTGTCAGCCGCCATCATCGGGCCCCGAATCTCGGTCGGTTGGCATCGGCCTGCTCACCGCCCCTGGCGAAGACGATCGCCTGCTGGATCTGATGATCTCGCTAGGTGAGTGAGGGGAGAGTCCAGCCGACTTACCATCGCTTTCCGCCCCGTCACGCCCACTTTGCGACATAAGTGCCTTGTTTTGGGGCCAGATAGAGGGCTATTTGCCGCTTAGTGGGCGTATAATGTGTGTCTGGGCGGATATGTGGGTTTTCGGCAAGGAGAAGCATGGGTAGATATGTGACGCGGATGTGGCCTCCTGGCGGCGCCCACGAGTACGGCGCTTATGTGCCTCATCCGCTGGTCGGATGGGAGCCGAGTCTGAGTCGCCGCGTCCGCGACCGAATCGCTTCCGCCGATGCGGACATACTCGACGCTCTTGCAACGACAACCGCCAACAGGTCGTATCAGTGGGCCGCTGACAGCATCATGGCGCAAGGCGAGAGCCTCAGCTCCAGTGCCATCGAAGGCATTTTTACCAGCTTGGAAGGAATGTCGATGAGCGGCGGCGAGGGCGGCGACCCATCAAGCAGGGCGGCAGTGGGCAATTGGGAGATGCTGGAACAGGCTTTGGGAATCGCTGAAAGCGGCGAACCCCTGACTGTTGACCGCTTGTGCGACTTGCACGACACGCTGATGGCGAAGACTCCCAGCCCGCAGCACGGCGGGCGACTCAGATCGGGTCCGATATGGATAGGCGCGCCGGCCGTGTCGGGAATGGGGCCGATTGGGGCCCAGTTCGTTCCCCCGCCGGCTGAGGAAATCAGGCCGCTGCTCGGCGATCTGCTCGACTACATCAACTACAGCGGCCACTCGCCCGTCCTGAAGGCAGCTGTCACCCACGCCCAGTTTGAGACCATTCACCCATTTCCCGACGGCAATGGGCGCATAGGTCGAGCGCTTATCCCGATCGCCTTGTTTGGCGGCCAAGGCCAGGATGCCATACACCTGCCGATCAGCAGAAACATCCTCGCGGATCGGCCAAGGTACTACGCAGCCCTTCAACACAGCCATTGGGAAGGCCCCCCGCGCGACCCTCAACGCGGAGCGGCGCTGGAACCCTGGATCGGGATGTTCGCCGACTGCGCCCAGGAGGCCGCCGAGCAAGTCCGCGCAGCGGCCGCCCTCACAGAGAGGCTGATGGAAGATTGGCTGCAACGACTCGGCGGCACCCGCCACGATTCGGCGGTGTGGAAGATCGCCTCCGAGATTCCCTTTCAGCCGGTGTTCACCGCTGACACGCTCTTCGCAGCACTGGAAGGCCGCACCTCCATCACGGCCATACGACGCGGGATCAGCGATCTCGCCAAAGCGAACATCGTCAAGAAAATGGGGAACAGCGGCAAGACGCAGGTATGGCGAGCGGCCGAGATCGTCGAGATAGCCGAAAAAGTGCTGCGGACAAGCGACATAGCTTCCGCAGCATCCCAAACGCACCAGCGGATTGATGCGGGTGGCGTGGCCCCCGCGGCTATGAGCGGAACTGGGAAACGGGCACGGTCGACAGAGAAAAGCCACCGCGGAAACGCATGGCAATGCTCCAGAAAAAGCTCGCGAAGCAGCAACCGATGCGTTCTCCCCGTCGACCACGAAGGACGCCACCGCTACGAATGAAGCACGGGCGGTAGGGTTTGCTGGCCAGGCTTCTGCTGGCCGCATCTCGGTACCACGATTGTTGCCTAGGGCGGCGGGGTGGGCCGGGTGTACCCCTTCAACCCACTGGGCGGGCGCGACGATCATGGGCCTATCTTCCCGGTGGGCGACGTGGACGAACGCCTCGGCGCTCAAGATCAAGTGTTCGGTGTGGTGCTGGACGACGGCACCCTCGTGGTGTTCCCAGTGGAGGCTGCTGCTGCCGCGCTGCGAGCTGGCGAGGCGGTGGAATTGAGCGGCGTGGAGCTCCGCTTAGACGGGGGCGGGTTGCGCGCCATCGACGCCGACGGCGACGAGATCACGGGTCACCAGGCGTTCTGGTTCGCTTGGAGCCAGTTCATGGCTGACACCCTGCTGTGGGAGCGGTAAGGGAATAAGACGTCAGAGCCCACTTGACCACTGAACCATGTTGTGTAGGATGACCGATTATCGATTGCCCACCATCACACCAGGGAGCCAAGGGGGGTACCTGCGATGGCAGCCTATTGCCGGCCTCGCACGGTGAGCGAGGCGCTCGCCGTAATGGCTGGTGCTGAGGGTCACGGTCGAATCCTCCTCGGTGGTACGGACCTCCTCGTCCACCTTCGCAAGGATCCGTTCGCCCCGACCGTCATTGTTGACCTGAAGTCGGTCGCTGACCTCCCGCCGGCGGTCGAGGTTGACGACGATGTGGTGCGGTTTGGTCCGACTGCTCGGATGGCCGCGATCTCAAACGACCCATTCGTCGCAGGCAACCTGCCGGCATTGGGCGCAGCGGCACGAGTCGTCGGATCAGTCGCAATCCGGAACCGGGCGACGCTCATTGGCAACATTTGCAACGCTTCACCAGCGGCCGACACCGCCCCTGCACTTCTCATCTACGGCTCGGCGGTGACTATGACCGGATTCGGCGGCGAACGGACGATGCCATTGGCTGAATTCTTCGTCGGGCCAGGAGAGACCCGGTGCGGCCCAGACGAGATCGTGATCCGTATTGATGTGCCGATTCCTGATCGTGGATATCGATCAGCGTTTCAACGCCTCACCCGGCGTCGAGGGGTCGACCTTGCAACGGTCAGTGTTGCGGCTGGCCTCGACGCGGTCGGGAGCATCGTTCTCGGGCTTGGGTGTGTTGGACCGACGCCGCTCGTGACTGATGCGAGCCCACCCGTCGATCTCACTGACTCGGCTGCTGTTGAGAGGGCAATCGAGTCGTTGGTGTCCATCGCAACGCCGATCTCCGACGTCCGGGCCGCCCGCGACTATCGCGAGGCAATGGTTCGCGTCCTCGCCATCCGGGCCGTCCAGGCCGCCGCGGCCGCTCCTGAGGGGGGATCGTTTTGACGGTTTCCTCTCTGCCCCCCACAAGTGAGGTCGCCGTAGCTCTGGAGCTGAACGGCGAACACGTTCTTGCCACGGTACCAGCGCATCGGACGCTGCTTGACATGCTCCGAGATGACTTGGGCCTCTTCGGCACCAAACGCTGTTGCGCCGAAGGTGAGTGCGGTTCCTGCTCGGTGTTTCTTGACGGCGAACTCGTCAACTCCTGCCTCGTGCTCGGTGCCGAGGCCGACGGCGGATCTCTTATCACGATTGAGGGGCTCTCAATGGACGGCATCACCGACCTTCAGGCGGCGTTTCTGGCCGCAGGGGCGGTTCAATGTGGTGTCTGCATCCCTGGTCAGGTCATGGCGGCCGAGCAGCTCCTACGCACGAATCCCAATGCCTCCCGGGACGAGATCCGAGACACCATGTCGGGAAACCTATGCCGATGCGCCAGCTACCAGCGGATCGTCGAGGCAATCCAGGTGGCGGCTGCCAGGAGGCGAAGCGATGCCTGACGAGAATCTGGGTCTCTCCTCCCTGGGTTCCCATAACGACACCGACCGGGTGGTCGGCCAACCGGTGCTCCGGTACGGCGGGGTCGACCGGGTCACCGGCGCTCAGCGATACCTGAGCGACCTCATGTTCGTCGATGCCGCGCACGTCGCGTTCGCCACGGTCCCCGTCGGATGCGCCGCAATCGATGAGATCGAAACTGCGTCAGCGGCGGCGATGCCTGGAGTCATCGCGGTAATCCACGCCGATGACCTTCCTCAGCCTGTGGCGCGGTTCGGGATCTCGCACCAGGACCGGCCGGTGATCGCGACCGAGACGGTCAACTACCACGGAGAGCCTGTCGTTGCCGTCGTCGCCGAGACCGCAGATGAGGCCCGCGCCGCAGCCGACGCGGTCGTAATCCATTACACCGAGCTGTCCGGCGTGTACGGGCTCGATGCCGCCCTTGCCGACGACGCCCGGTTGGTCCAGGACCCATCGGTGCGACCCGGCGATGACCTGAACTCGTCCAATGTCCTTGAGCAAGCCGATTACGCATGGGGCGACGTCGACTCGGAAAGCGCGAAATCGCCCACCATCGTCGAGAACACGTACACGTTTCCGATGGTCACTCACTTTCCAATCGAGCCCGGCGGAGTCGTCGCGGCACCGACCGACGACGGCGGCGTGGAGATCCACTCACCGGTCCAGCACCCCTACCTCCTCCAGCGGACAATCGCCGACGTGTGGTCGATCCCGCTGTCGCGAGTACGGGTTATCGCCCCAGATCCTGGCGGGGGTTTCGGCGGAAAACAGACTCCGCGGTACGAGCCGCTGTTGGCGTACCTCGCCCTTCGGACGGGGCGTACCTGCCGCCTCGTTCTCTCGCTCGAAGAGTCGTTCCAGATGATGCGGCGATCGGGTTGTCGCATCCACGCTCGCACCGGATTCACAGAATTTGGCGAGCTGACCTTTCACGAGATGCATGCCGACTTTGTGATCGGGGCCTACGCCGATGTCGCTCCTCGGGTCATGACCAAAGGCAGCTATGTGGGTGCCGGGCCTTATCGGATCCCCGGCGTTTCGATCAGGGCATGTGCGGTCCTGACCAACACCGTTCCCAGCTGCGCCTTCCGAGGGTTCGGTGCTCCCCAGGTCGGCTGGGCGACCGAGTCCCAGATCGATGCCGGGGCCCGCGTGTTGGGGCTCGACTCGCTTGAAATTCGCCGACGCAACCTCGTAGAGCACGACGAGGCCTTTATCCGCGGCGATCACGAGGCCCGTGCGGACGGCCGCTGGCACGAGAGTCTCGGGAGAGCGGCGGAACTGATGGGCTGGCACGAGCCGACGCCGCCTGGCCGCGGACGAGGTATATCCGTCGGTATCAAGCCGGGAGCCACAACGGGTCTGTCGCAGAGCCTGGTCCGCCTGCTTTACGACGGCAGTGCGATCGCGTATGCGGGCACGTCGGATATGGGGCAGGGGGCCAGGACGCTCTGGAAGCAAATTCTGGCTGACGAGTTGGGCGTCGATCTGGATCTGATCACCATCATCAGCGGCGACACCAACTCCGTGCCCTTCGACCTTCAAACATCGGCGAGTCGTTCGACTGTGTTCATGGGCAACGCAGTCCTCGCGGCGTGTGAAGACATCCGCATACGAGTACTCGAGCTGTATGCCGAAGCTACCGGGACCGTACCGTCGGAGCTTGCCCACTCTCCCGGCCAACTTGGGACGCCGTCGGGGGCGATCTCTCTCGTCGAGGCGGCCCAAACGGCTCTGGGTGGGCTGCGAGGAGAATTCGTCGGCCAGGGAACATGCCGACTGTGGGGTCAGAAGGGTCACCCGCTCGGCGGCGACGCTTCGTTTTACGAATTCAACGCGACGGCCATCGAGGTCGAAGTTGATCGCGCCACGGGCGAGATCCTGTTGACCAAGCATGTAACGGTCGGAGATGTGGGGACCGAGATAAATCCGCTCCAGGTCGTCTCCCAGGATGAAGGCGCCGCGATCATGGGCCTGGGTCACAGTCTTATGGAGCAGATGCTCTACGACGATCACGGTCAGATCCTCAACCTGGGCGCGATCGACTACCGGATCCCAACTTTCAACGACGTCGCGCTCCACATGCAGACTGCATCAATTGAGAACCACGACGGTCCCGGTCCCTACGGGTGCAAGGGAATCAGCGAGGGAGCGCTGCTTTGCACAGCAGGCGCCGTGGGCGCGGCGGTTGCCGACGCGATCGGCACACCGGTTCGCGACCTCCCGATCACCGCGGAACGGGTCTGGCGCACTATCCGCGACGCCAACCGCGACTCGCCGGATTAGTCGTGCGACACCTCACGATATGAACGAACTGACAACAACAAAGGAGACAGACCAATGCCGAACACCACCGTGTGCCTCGCAGGTACCCTCGACACGAAAGGCGCTGAGTACGAGTTCGTGCGCGACCGTCTTATCGAAGCTGGCGTCGACGTATTGGTGATCGACTGCGGGGTCCTCGGAACTCCGCACTTCGCCCCCGACGTCTCCGCAGACGAGGTCGCCAGCGCGGCCGGGATCGACCTCGCTGATTTCCGTGCTGGCGTCGAAGGTGCCGGAGGACGCGTCGCCGCAGTTGAGGGCATGGGCGAGGGCCTCGCGACCGTACTTGGCGAACTCGTTTCGAGCGGACGAATTCAAGGTGTGATGGGCTTGGGTGGGTCCGGCGGCACCTACCTCCTCACCGATGCCTTCCGGACATTACCGCTCGGCTTTCCAAAGCTCATGGTCTCGACCATGGCGTCGGGCGACGTCCGTCCCTATGTTGGGCATTCCGACATGCACATGGCCAACGCGGTGACCGACATTGCCGGTATCAACAACGTCTCCAAGCTGGTCCTGTCCAATGCCGCAGGATCGATCGCGGGGATGGCTCAGGGATACGAGGCCACTAAGGCGCTGGCCACCGAAGGTGAGCCGCTGATCGCCATCTCGATGTTCGGGGTCACCACCCCTGGCGTGATGCGGATACGTGAACAACTCGAAGCCGAGGGATTCCAGGTCGTTACCTTCCATGCCGTTGGAGAGGGTGCTGGCATGGAGCACCTCATTGATGAGGGCATCATCGACGGACTCATCGACTTCACGCTGGCCGAATTGCTCAACACTTGGAATGACGGCATCTTCCGTCTCGACATCGAGCGGATGTCGGCCGCGACTCGCAACAGCATTCCGCTCGTGGTGGTTCCAGGCGCAATCGAGTGTTTCAACTTTGCGGCGCCCGAAACCATACCTGAGAAGTACAACACCCCTGAGCGCAACATCATTCTTCACAACCCCAACATCACCTCGCTGCTCGCGACCCCCGACGAGATGACTCGACTAGGCGAATATCTGGCCGATCACGTGAACCAAAGCATTGGGCCTAAAGCAGTTGCCCTGCCCCTCCAGGGCCTCGATAACTACTTCAAGGAGGGCAGCCAATGGCACGGGGTGGACATCACGCCGCTGTTCGACGCCATTCGCTCAACTCTCGATCCGTCCACTGAACTTGTCGAGATGGACAACCTCATCAACGACGAGCCCTTCGCTGACGCGGTCTTCGAATTGTTCATGGAACGTTGGAAGAAGGCTCAATCCCAGTGAGCGCTGGCCACAATGGGATAGGACGACGACGATGACCTCTCAAGAAGGCCGCGCCGTGCAGGCGATTCTCCTTCGGCACGGCCAAGTCGCCCACCACCGCAGTGATGTGGGTCTCACCGATCTCGGGGTTGCCCAGTCCGAGGCCGCCGGTCGCTGGTTCGCGGAAGGGGGCGTTGAGATCGAGTGCCTGCTCAGCGGAGAGACGGCACGGACCCTCGACACGGCAACTGCGTTCGCAGCCGGCTATCGAGGCGTGACTGGTTCCCCCGAGCTGCCTGATCCCGCGGTGAGCTTTGCCCTCCGAAACCCCGACCTTTACCTCGGTGGGCACCGCGTCAACATCGCGGAGGGGGCCGAGGCAATCGCTGGGCAGGCACCCGGCATCAGCCCCGATGATGTAGTCGGTTCTCCGTTCTTCGGAAAGCTGATCACCGCCGAGGAGAGGGTCGGCTACTGGCTGGAGCATCCGAATCCGCCCGGAGAGGACGCCCACGCTGTCGCTCGGCGGATCGTGTCGTTCGTCAGGAGCCTTGGCGACGGTGCCGGGCGGGCGGGAGCAACCATCGTCGCCATCACCCACTCGCCAGTGCTCAGGGCCGTTCGGCTTGGATTCGAGAACGTCTACACGCGTGAGCCCCCTTTCCTCCACGGCTTCTCCCTTATCGCTGACCGAACCGGCGATATCTCATTCTCTTTGTTCGAAACCGACACAGGGGACATCCCGGCGACGTCAAAGCCGGGACCCGGATTCGAGGAAACCTGATGCGATCCGCAATCATCACCTGCGCGCCAACGGGAGCCATCCATACCCCGTCGATGTCGCCGTACCTTCCCGTCACGCCGAGTGAGATCGCCACCGCCGCCATCGGCGCCGCCGAGGCCGGTGCTGCGGTCGTACACCTTCACGTGCGCGATCCTGAGGATGGTCATCCGGTCCAGGATGTCGGCCTGTTCCGGGAGCTGCTCGACCACATCCGCGGCGAGAGCAAGGTGGTCATCAATGTCACCACTGGGGGTAGTCCTCACATGACCATTGATGAGCGCATTCGCCCCGCACTGGAGCTCGCACCCGAACTTGCCTCGCTCAACATGGGCACCATGAACTTTGGCCTATACCCCATGCTGGAACGCTTCGCCGAGTTTCGCTATGACTGGGAGCGCACCCATCTAGGCAATAAGTCACTGATCTTCAGAAACTCCTTCGAGGACATAGAACGCATTCTCAAGTCCTGCGGAGATCAAGGCACTCGGTTCGAATTCGAGTGCTACGACACTGCCCATCTCTACAACTTGGCTCACTTCGTCGACCGTGGCCTCGTGGAGCCCCCGTTCTTTGTGCAGTCCGTGTTCGGCATTCTCGGGGGGATGGGAGCCGATGTTGACGATGTGATACATCAACGCCGCACAGCTGAACGGCTCTTCGGCGACGACTTCGAGTGGTCGGTACTCGGCGCAGGTGCGGCTCAGATCCGTGTTGCCGCCCTTTCGCTCGCACTGGGCGACAACGCCCGCGTGGGCCTCGAGGACTCATTGTGGGACGGCCCAGGCCGCCTCGCGGAGGCGAACCGGGACCAGGTCGAACGGGTCCGAATGCTGGCCGAGGCTGTCCATCGTAGTGTTGCTTCTCCGACGGAGGCTCGTGAGCGCTTACGGCTACGCGGTGTAGCATGACCAGAAGCAATCGATAATCGAAAGCCCACCCAGGAATCCGCCTCTTATGGTCCTCGACAGTTCCGTCCTCGGTTCCGAACCTCTCTCGACCACAACCAAGCGTCTCCTGCTCGACCGGATAGTCAAGGGCGAGCTCGTGCCAGGGGAGCGTATCGTCGAGAGCCGTCTGGCGAAGGAGCTCGAGATAAGTCAGTCCCCGGTCCGTGAAGCGCTTCGCGACTTGGCGGCCGCCGGTCTTGTTGAGATCGAGTCACGGCGAGGGGCGCGAGTCCGAAAGCCGACCAATAGCGAGCTCTGCGACGTCAGCGAAGTGCGGGCCGAAGTCGACGCGCTGGCGGCCCGGCTCGCGGCCGAGCGGCTGGACGACGAAACCATCGAGGCGCTCCAGAGCGCGCATCAGCTCATGTCTGATCGACTCGAAGCTGGTGACTACGTCGGAATGACTGAGGCAGACGCCGGATTTCATCGAATCATCGTCCGAGCATCGGGGAACGGTGCTGCTGAAAGGGTATTCGGACAACTCGAGCCGTTTGCCCGCACCTTTATCACGCTTACGTCTCCCAACGTGCCGCTACGAGGGATTCTGGCCCAGCACAGCGGCATCCTTGAGGCACTCATCCAGCGCGATCCGGACTTGGCTGCTAGCCGAGCGAGAGCGCACCAGCTCAGTGTGCGAAAGATGTTCTTTCAAGCCGACCACGGCGAGCAATCATCTTGACCATCCACTGAGTCTTTGCGATAATCGATTATCGACTAGCGAGGGGCTGGGGGGCCAAGATGTCGACGACCGCTTTGCAACTGAATCACGCGGGCGGATGTCTTTCGTGACCTCCCAGACGTCGGAAGCATCGACGAATCCGGAGACGGTGGTTCCATCCGGAGAGCGCAAAGGCTGGTCTAAGTTCGGTCTCTCGCCGGCATGGGCCATCAGCGTCGTCGTCGGAGTTGTCGTTGTGGTTCTTGCGGCGTTGTTCGACTTCTGGGCCACGACTTTCGTGGTGGGCGCGACCGAAAACGCCCCGCTAGTGCTCGCCGCCCTCGGCTTTGCCCTGTTGTACCGCCTCACCGGACTGTTGAACGTCGCCTATGCCGAGACCATCACCCTCGGTGCGTACTTCGCGGTCTGGATGAACAATTCGTGGGGGCTCGGGTTCTACGTGGTTCTTATCCCCGCTGGCCTGCTCGCTGGTGTTCTCAGTGTCGTCACATATCTCGCCATATTTCGCGTTGCCAAGGGACGGCGCGCGGGCACCCTCGAGATGATCGTCATCTCATTCGGATTGTCGATCTTCCTGCAACACGGATTGCAGTTCGTCTTCGGCTATCGCCGACGCGCCTTTGACATCCCGCCTCCAAACACGATCGAAGTATTCGGGGTCGGGGTCTCCCTGTTTCGGTTGCTGGCGCTCGCCAGCGTTGTCGCTCTGACGACAATCGTGTACCAGTTCATCAAGCGCACGAGCCATGGGCTCCAGATCCGAGCGCTGGCCAGTAACGAGGGGTTGGCGCAGGCGAGTGGAATTCGTCCGCTCCGGGTGACCATCTTGATCTGGTTCGTCGCCGGGTTGTGCGGTGGCCTAGCTGGCGTGTTCTACGGGGCAGGAGCCTCTGTGGAGTCCTTTCTCGGCATCAACGAGATCCTCTTGATCCTGCTTGTGGTGCTGGTTGGTGGAAACTGGGGCCTGCTCGGCGTCGTGGTCGTAGGCATCGCCACCGGAATCGCCCTGACCGGCATCACACTGGAATACGGCAACAGCCTGTACGCGGAGCTCGTCCTCGTTCTCGCCTTTCTCGGTGTGCTCAAGTTCCGTGGTCGTCGGCTCACCGACGGATCGAAGGTCTGACAATGAACCTCGACTGGCTCGACGCGTTCCTCATCTTTGGCGCGTTCAAGGTCGTGGAGATCATGGGGCTTGGCCTATTGGTGCATCTCCAACTCGGCCTGACCCGGATCGCGAACTTTGGGGTTGTGGGATTCTGGGGGGTGGGTCTGTATGCGTCCGGCGTTGCCTATGTGAAGGTCGATTGGCCGTTCGGCGATCCGTACCAGTTCCTCGTGTGTGCGGCGATCGCGACGCTTATGGCAGCGGTAGCTGGCTTAGTCGTCGGGTGGTTGATCTCAGATCTCGACGACGACGGAACCCTCGTCGGTACCCTCGGCTTCGCCACGATCGTGGTCATCCTCGCGACGACGCAACAAGGGTTGACGGGAGGGGCACTTGGCCTCGGTAGCCTTGGCTTTCCCTACGATTTCGGTCGGGTGAAGATCCACGAATTCACGTGGCTGCTGATTACAGCAGCAGTGGTGGTCTTGATCTTTGCGTACGCCTGGAGGGTCCACCGCACGCCTCACGGCCGTCTGCTGATCGCAATTGGTGCCAACGAAGCGCTGGCGCGCAACCTTGGAAAGTCCGCCACCGCGGCCAGGCTCCGCATGATGACGGTCACGTCGGGCGCCATGGGACTACTCGGCGCGATGCACGGGGTCATGGTGCGATCGCTGGAGATCAACAGTCTTGACGTCAGCGTGACTCTGGCTGCTCTTGCCGCATTGATACTCGGCGGCACGGCTCGGGTGTTCGGGGCCGTCGTCGGCGTCCTGTTGACTGTCGCCCTCTTCGACATCGTGATCCAGTTCTATCTCCCGATTCCGGACGGGTGGAACACCCAGGCGCTTCCCGTAGCCCGCGAGGCGGTGTTCGGAGCCGCCATCGTTCTCGTCTTGATATTTCGGCCACAGGGACTGCTCGGGCAGATGCGACGTCCTGCGCTCATGCGGAGGCTCCACGGTGACTGGTGACTTCCCCCGGACGCAGATCCGTGTTCGCGACGTCACCAAGTCGTTCTCGGGTCGGGTAGTCGTCGATGTCGACGAACTCGAACTGGGGGTTGTCCCGGTTGAAGGCCTACTTGGTCCCAACGGTGCCGGCAAAACAACACTGATGCGCCTAATCATGCACTCCATCCCGCTGGACGGGGGTACGGTCACTCTCAACCGTCCTGGACAGCGCGATGTGTTGCTGTCTGCCACTCGCACCAGCCAGATGGCAGGGCTTGGCGTTGTCAAGTCGACACAGGTGATAACCGACTTCGAACACCTCACCATCCTCGACTCCGCGCTACTAGCGGTGACCGAGGCGCGCTATGAGCGCCCCTTCGCTGCGGCGGCCGATCGAGCCGTGCGCAAGCGACACGAAGACGAGATCCGACATTGGCTCGACTACTTCGGCTTCGATGATCCGCTAGCCGTCGCCCTTTCAGGCGGAGAGAAGAAGTTGCTCGACATTGTGCGCTGCCTTCTACTTGAGCCCGCGGTTCTTCTGCTGGATGAGCCGACTGCTGGACTTTCCGAAGTCCACACTGAGCGGGTGAAGGACGCTGTGCGACAGCTCGCCAGCGCGGGAACGTCGGTGGTGATCGTGGAGCACGACCTCGATGTGATCTGGGACTTGTGTGATGAAGTGATCTTTATGGCTGAGGGGAAGGTCCTCATGAAGGGCGACCCCGCGACGATTCGGGCCAACCCAACGGTGGTCGAGAGCTACTTGGGGGCCGGAAGTGCGTGAGCAAGCGGCGGTCCAAGGCGGCGACGTATCTGTGGCGCCGGCAGTGTCCGTAAGCGGACTCTCGAGCGGATACGGCAGCGTCGCGGTACTCCACGAAGTCGAGTTCACCGTCGGTCACGAGATCTTTGCCGTGCTGGGTGCGAACGGTGCCGGAAAAACCACACTGCTCGCAACCCTTGCCGGGCTTGTACCAGCCATGACAGGCTCCGTGGCCTTTCACGGTACCGATGTCACGAACCTCGCGGCGTCGGAGTCTGCGCGCCTCGGGGTTGGCTACGTGCCCCAGGAAGCCGCGGTGTTCCCAGATCTGTCCGTGCTTGAGAACCTCGCTGTCGGCGGGATGTTTGGCACTAGATCTCACGAGGAACGCCTCGAAGAAGTATTCAAGACGTTTCCCGATCTGCACGGCAAGCTTCATCTCCGGGCAGGGAACCTTAGCGGTGGCGAGTCGAGGATGGTCGCTTGCGGCCGCGCACTTATGCAGGATCCAACTGTGTTGCTGCTCGACGAGCCCACGGCCGGCCTGTCGCCGCTCTACCTCGAACTCTTCTTCGAGAAGATCGCCGAAATCCACCGCACACGGGGGGTGTCAATCGTGCTGACAGAGCAGAACGCAACCCAAGCCCTCGGCATCGCTGATCGGGTGATGGTCCTCAGCCTTGGCGTCGGCTCGGAGCCGATGCCCGCTGACGCTGTCACCACCGAATTACTACGAGAGGGATACCAGATCTAGCTCCCCGGGGAGCCAGAGCTTGCGGCCCGGTTCCGGGGCCCGAGCAGTCAAGAAAAGGAGACCAACCATGAAGACAAACAGAAGGTGGATGCAGGTGATTGCCCTGCTCTTCGGGTTAGTGCTGATCGCCAGCGCTTGTGGAAACGATGATGACGCCGCGAGTCCCGTCGCGACGCCGGAGACCGATTCCTCCGCTGACACCGGCGATGCCGCCGATGCAGGCGATGCCGCCGATGCAGGCGATACCGCTGACGCGGGCGATGAGATGTCCGATGATCCTGTGACAGTGTGCGAGCTGGCCTACTACACAGGCGAGTTCGGCGCGCTAGGACCATCCCTGACAGCCGACGTGCGGTTCCCGATTGAGGAGGTAATCAACCAGGACCCGCCTCTAGGTAGAGAATGGGAACTCGTGTCAGAGGATCTCGGGACGGTCGGTGAGCCGCAGGCGGCCCGGGCGTGCCTGGACCTCCACGACGCTGACGTCATCGTCAGCATTGCCCACGGGTATCGCACGTATCGGCCCTTCATGGTTGAGCATTGGGCCGAGAACGACAGTCCGATTGTGCCATCTGTCCACGGCGGGGCAATTCCGGGCAACCTCGGTGGAAATGCGGCGGAACCGATTTTCCGAGCTCAGGGCTTGGACGAGGGCCTGGGCACGTCAGGCATCCTGTATGCGGAATCGATAGGCGTTAACTCCGTCGTCATCTTCGCGACCCAGGTGGAGGGATTCCAGCTTGCAGCCAACGCGGCACAGGCCGCTGCCGATGGGGTCGGCATCGAGGTGCTTGACCGAATAGACGCGCCCGCTGAGGAGCCTTCTTACCGGGCACAGGTAGAGCGCATAGCAGACCTCAATCCGGACGCTGTCATTCTCCAAGTGGGTCCGGTCGAGGCAGGAACCATCATCAAGCAGGCCGCCGAAGCGGGCCTGTCACTCGAGTGGATCGGCGAGACCGGTCTCGTTCAGCAGGAGTTCATAGCGACCTTGGGAGTCGATGTCATCGACACCCAGAAGGGCATCGGCTTTGCAGCGTTTACGTTTGACGATTCGACGCCTGCTTGGGAGTTCTTCTCGAACGCTTGGGACGGCACCGCCGGCTACGGAGATGAATTCGGCCCGGCGACCGACCTCTACCACTTCTCGACTTACGACGTGATGGTGCATACCGCCCTGGCGGTTGAAGCCGCCGGCTCATTGAATGCTTCGGACTGGGCCCCCGCGATGCGGGAGGTCGGCTCAGCGCCGGGCACTGTGTGCTACACATACCTTGAATGCCTGGCTTTGATCCGAGCTGGTGAGGACGTTGACTACGAAGGTGTGACCGGGTCAGGTGACTACACCGATGGTGGAGTAAACAACGTGACTTCTGCGTACACACCATTCAACTCCGACGGAACAACGGGAACCGCCGTGATTCTCGACCCAGTTCGCTCGCTCGAGGTCATCGACGCAATCGCTACGCAAGCGGTCTGCGACGACGACAACAACTGCGAGTGGTAATGGTCCTCCTGTAGCAAACCACCCGCCGTCGGAACAGGCGGCGGGGCGCGCCCCTCCGCGCCTCTGCCGCCCGTTCCGACGGGTCTCCCTCGACCACATAAGGCAAGACGAATGGACCACGAATTCCCTCAACGCGACACAGAACGCGGGCCTGCGGCGTTTCAAACGAATGACGCACTGCTCGACGCATTGCGAATCCCACAGCAAGGACGGGTCTTCTCACTAGCGCTGCCGCGGTTTCATGGCATGCCGCTTTTTGCTTCGCATCCACCGTTCCAAGTGTCGATGTATCGCACGCCGCTGGGGCTGCGCGGTGACGGGGAGGAGCCCTGGGGGCCGGTAAACGAGGTCAATCTCGGTTATATGGCAGAGGTAACCAGCGGCACTTCGCACTCTGGCGCACACGTCGATGCCCTCGCCCACATGACGATAGGGCCCGACGACCACTGGTACGCGGGTGTCTCCGCCCACGAACACTTAGGGGACAGGGGCCCCAAGATCGGCGACGCAAGCAAGTTGCCCCACTTCGTCACTCGGGGCGTTCTCTTGGACGTGCCGGGCTATCGCGGTGTCGACGCTCTGCCCGCGGGTGAACCGATTTACGCCGACGAGCTTCAGGCTGTCGAGCGTCGCCAGAGGACCGAGGTGCGCCCCGGCGACATAGTGATGATCCGTACCGGCTACCTTTCGAAATGGCCTGACCCAGAGGCCCTGGCTCGACATCGGACCGCTGGCCCAGACATCTCCGCTGCCAGATGGCTACTCGAAGCAGGCGTCGTCGCAACCGGCACCGATACCGAGACCTACGAAGTCCAACCGGCGCCGGATCCTGGCTCGCCTGCCAACCCGCAGCCGGTCCATACTCTTCTGCTCATCGAGGAAGGCATCTATCTCTTTGAGTCGATCTACCTCGAGGAGATTGCACGCGAGGGCGTCTACGAATTCCTCTTCATTGCCCTCCCAACGAAGATCGAGGGCGGAACCGGATCGATGCTCGATCCGGTCGCGATCATTTAGAAAGGAGAACGCATGAAGGCGCTCGTCCTTAGCGCACCCAACGATTTCGGGGTCGCAGAGGTGCCCGATCCGCAACCTGGCCCGCTCGAAGTGCTTTGTCGAGTCGAACGAATCGGGATCTGCGGCACTGACGTCCATATGGTGCAGGGCCATTACGACAATTGGCCCGCCTACTATCCGTTCATCCCAGGGCACGAATGGTCCGGTCAGGTTGTCGAGCTGGGTCAAGGTGCGGATGAGTTTGGCTGGGCCGTTGGTGACCGCGTAGCCGGTTCGTCCCATGCTGGCTGCATGCACTGTCCAAAGTGCATTGAAGGTCGCTACAACCTCTGCCTCAACTACGGGCAATCGCAAGTCCATAGCCACTATGGCCACACGGCGCAGGGCGCCTATGCCGACTACGTCGTTCACTCGATCCGGAGTGTGTTCAAATTGCCCGATGCTATGAGCTACGACCTCGGCGCGGTGACGGATCCGGCGTCCATCGGCTTGCATTGCGCTCATCGGGGCGGCGTCGAAACGGGACAGACCGTTGCGGTCGTCGGCGCAGGGCCAGTGGGCATTCTCGCAGCAGATGCGGCCAGAGCGCTGGGCGCGAGCAAGGTCATCGTCGCAGGGCGCGGTGCGCGACTCAGTGTCGTAGAGAAATTCGGGTTCGAGGGTTTCGACACGTCCTCGCCAGATGGTCTCGATCGGTTTCGCGAGCTTGCACCGCATGGCGCTGATGTCGTTTTGGACGCAGCGGGCACGCCCCAGACAATTGCGCTGGCTCTGTCGATGCTCGGCCGAGGTGGACGATGTGCCGCGGTAGGGATTCCCATCGAAGACGTGTCGCTCTCACTGGCTCCGCTCGTTCTCGACGAGCTGGAATTGGTGGGGAGCCGTGCCGTGGCCGGTGAGATGCAGGCGACCCTGGACTTCATTGCCGACGGGCGGATTCGAGCCGGGGAGATCATCACCCATCGGTATCCCCTCGACGAGTTCGGCAAGGCTCTAGAAGTGACCGATAGGCGGATCGATGGGGCGATGAAGGTCCTCATCGACAACAGCCTGGACTGAAGCGACTGGCGTGCGCATCCCTGCTTTTGGCCCATGAGCCAGACGCCCGCGATCGCTGACGACGTGGTGTGGCGTCCGCTACCTGATGCGTGGGCGGATTCCCGCATGGGGCAGTTCGCTGAGCGCTACCAACCGGCGGCATTGGGCGACTACGAGGCCCTATGGCGGTGGTCGGTTGAAGAACCCGGTGACTTCTGGGCCTCAGTCTGGGATTACCTCGAGATCGATGCGACGCAGGTGCCCCGGTCGGTTATCAGCGGCAGCCCTATGCCCAACACCACGTGGTTCGACGGCGCGACTCTGAACTACGCGGAGCATATATTGCGCGGAAACGGGCTCAGTGACACCGATGTTGCCGCAGTCGGGAGGTCCCAGACGCGCCCTGTCCAAGAACTCAGCTTGGGCGAGTTGCGCGAGGAGGTCCGCAGAGCAGCCGCCGGCCTGCGACGGCTCGGCGTTGGACCTGGAGATCGCGTGGTCGCGCTGCTGCCGAACATTCCCGAGACCCTCGTCGCCTTTCTCGCAACCGCGTCAATCGGGGCGGAGTGCGACTCGGCACGGCAGACTTCTACTCGGTTATCGAGGAACACGACATGGTCGACGACTCGCTAGTGGTGCATCGCCTATCATCCCGCGCACCATCTCGGGCAAGAAGCTCGAGGTCCCCGTGAAGCGAATCTTGCTGGGTGCAGCCGCATCTCAGGTCGCGTCGGCCAGCGCTCTCCAGGACCCCAACTCGCTGCACTACTTCGAGACGTTCGGAGAGCGCTGGCGGGAAAAATCGCAAAGGAGCAACTCATGAGCAAGCCTCTCCACGATCGTAGCCTCCAGGACATCGGCAACGTCGTGCTGCTCGAACATATGAACGTCAAGGTTCCGGACATCGAAATGGCCGCCCTCTTTTACGTCCACGCTCTCGGCTTTACTCGGGACCCCTATATCGACCTGGGTCCGGACCTGATGTGGATAAACCTGGGCGAGCAGCAGTTCCATCTTCCAGTCGGCGAACCCCAGGTGCTTCGGGGTGTGATCGAGGTCGTGGTCCCCAGCCTCGCCACGATGCAGGCTCGGCTCGAGGCCATGACGCCCCGACTGGTTGACACCGAATTCGAGGTTTGCCCCACAGGAACGAGCCTCGAGGTCGTGGGGCCTTGGGGAAATCGATTCCGCTGTTATGGGGCCACAGCGACCCAACGGATGCAGCTAGGGATGTGTGGAATCGAGTTCTCGGTACCGCGGGGCTCGGCCGCCGGGATCGGGCGATTCTACGAGCGAGTCATGGGGGCGCATGTCGCGATGGCCGAAGACTCAAGCAAGGTGCGGGTTGGTCCCAATCAGTCGCTGTGCTTCGTGGAGACCGACGAAACTATTGCCGACTACGACGGACACCACATCGCCATCTACGTGTCCGACTTCTCGCACCCCTATGGCTGGTTGGCCGACCGGAGCCTGATAATTGAGGATATCCAGAAGAGCGAGTACCGCTTCCAATTGATTGTCGACCCCGACTCGGGTGAACCCCTCTTCGAGGTCGAGCACGAGGTTCGCAGCCTTCACCATCCTTTGCGTGGAAGGACACTCGTCAATCGAAACCCCGACCAAAAGCTCGCGACGTACGCCCCCGGCTTCGATGTCTTCCATCCCTGGCAGCCAGGATCGCCGACCGGACCGTGACTACCTGATGATCAAGACGCTGATGAAGGCAGCGCCCTAGTCCCAGAGTTCGCCGCGGAGTTTGGTGCGGAGGACTTTTCCTGTGGGGTCGCGGTCGACGGCGGGTCGGATGATGTAGCGGCGGGGGCGCTTGTAGCCGGCCAGGTGTTCGGCGCAGGCAGCGTTGATGGCCGCGATTACGTCGTCGTCGGCGAAGCCGTCAGCCACGGCCAGATACACCACCACCTGCTCGCCCCGGTCGGGGTCGGGCCCGCCCACCGCGCAGGCGTCGGCCACCCCGTCCACCGCGAACACCACGTCTTCGATTTCGGCGGGGTAGATGTTCACCCCGGCGGCCACGATCACCTCGGAGCTGCGGCCTGAAAGGTACAGATAGCCGTCCTCATCGAGGTAGCCGATGTCGCCCACCGAGAAGAACCCGGAGTCGTTGTAGGCGTCTTCGGTCTTGTCGTCGGCGTTGATGTAGCGGAAGTAGCGCCCCTCTGGTCGGCGGAAGTACACCGTGCCGGGTTCGCCGGGGCCCAGCAGTTCACCATCGTCACCCACGATCTGGATAGCCAACTCGCCAATGGGGGTGCCCACGGTGCCGGGTCGGGCCAGCCACTCGGTGGAACTGCACATTGTCATTCCACCCTCGGTGAATCCGTAGTACTCGGTGAAGATCGGGCCCCACCAGTCGATCATGCGGTGCTTTAAGGGCACCGGGCAGGGTTCGCCGCCGTGCAGGACAGTGGCCAGACAGGAGTGATCCAGCTCGGCCTTGCGCTCGTTGGACAAGGCCAAGAGATGGCGGAACATGGTGGGCACCATGATGAAGGCGGTCACCCCATCGTTGATGACGTCCACCGCCCGATCGGCGTCCCACCGACCCATGATCCGCATGGGGGCGCCGTTGGCCAGTGCACCCAGGGCAAACGCCAGGGGAGCGCCGTGGAAAAGCTGGGCCACCATGAGGTGCTTGCCGTCGCGGGGGAGGCCCAAGCCCTGGGCGCCCAGAGCCGAGAACTCCCACCACTGCTCGAAGGTAGATTCCGAGTCCAGTGTGCGCTCGACTCCCTTAGGCCGACCGGTAGTACCCGAGGTGTAGGGAATGCGATAGCCGGTGCCCCCCGCTGGGAAGGGCTTCGGATACTGGGCATCCACCCAGGCGTTGAAATCGTCGCCAATCCATACCACTGGCCGGTCTCCCGCCGCGTCCCGGGCTGCGGGCAAGTCGGTTGCCACTAGGGCTGAACCGGCGTCGTCCAGCACATAGGCGATCTCGGTAGCCGTCCAGTTGGTCTTGATTGGGGTCATCTTCAGCCCGGCCCGGAAGCAGGCCAACATGACCTCCACGAACTCGGTGCGATTGGAGCACACCAGCCCCACGTGATCCCCTGGTGAGGCCCCGGCGGCCATCAGCCCTCGCCCGATGGCATGGGTACGGCGATCCAGCTCAGCCCAGGTTATCTGGTGGAAGTCGTCCTCCAGCGCCAGATCATCATGGTCTCGCCGGGCCAACTCCGACAGCTTCGAGGGTTTGCTCACCGCATCGACAATACTGATCCCGTTTGCCGCCACACTCGTTCACCGGGGTGTCTGGTATCTCATTAGGCAGCTACTATGTTCCTCATCGCGGACTGGATTTCCGAGGCGCACGACGAGATTTCGGGGCCGGTGTGAGCGGCGCCCTGTCTATGGCGGTTGCCAACCGTATTGTTGACGCCGCGCTGGCCGCTGCGGCCGAGCGTGGCTTCCCACCGATGACGGTTGTAGTGCTCGACGCGGGCGGGCACATACTGGTGGTCAAGCGCGACGAGCGGTCTGGCATCGGCCGGTTTGAGATCGCCATGGGCAAGGCCCACGGCTGTCTCGCCATGGGCTTCGGCGGCCGCGAGCTAGCCCGGCGAGCTGATGCCGTGCCGAAGTTCTTCACCTCCCTTGCTCCGCTTCTGCCCCACGGGATTGTCCCGGTCGCTGGCGGGGTGCTCATCCGCGAAGACGAAGGGACTCTCCTCGGGTCCATAGGCATCAGCGGAGGAACGTCCGACGAAGACGACATCTGTGCCATCGTCGGGATCACCTCGGTGGATCTTGTCGCTGACACGGGAGATGCGAAATGATCGGACGGCACGGCGGTGGTGCCGTCCTCTTCGAGAACGTGCAGATCTTCGACGGCACCGGAGCTGAGCGCTTCCCGGGTTCCGTCTTGGTGCGTGGCAATCGCATCCATCAAGTTGTCGTCGGGAGTGAGACGATCGACGCTCCCGAGGCCAAGGCCATCGACGGTCGTGGCGGCACCCTCATGCCCGGTATGGTCGAGGGGCACGCTCACCTCACCTGGCCGTCATCGATCGAGCAGATCGTCAACGCAATGGCACTCCCGATCGAGGAGCACATCCTCACCACCGCGGTGAACGCACGCATCACCCTCGAAGCCGGCTTCACCAGCGCTTACTCAGCCGGGTCGCTCGGTGAGCGGATGGAGGTAGCCCTACGTGACCACATCGACGACGGCCGCCTGCCTGGGCCGCGACTGCGCGCCTCGGCAATGGAAAAAGGCGTAGAAGGGATCATGGGCGTGCCCGAGGGGCACGATCCGACCCACGACCGCAGCATTCCGGGTCTTCAGCAGTACGTACGCGACATGGCCGACCTCGGCGTCGACACCATCAAACTGCTCATGTCCAGCGACGAAGGGTTCAGCCCTGGCGGCGCCAACGTGTTGATGTACTCCGAGGAAGAAGCCCAGGCGGTGGGCGTGGCTGCTCGCGAGGCGGGCATGTGGTTGGCCTGCCACGCCCAGGCTGCCGAGGCGGTAAAGCGGGCCGTGCGGGCCGGCTTTCGGTGCATCTACCACTGCACCCTCGCCGACGAGGAGGCGCTCGACATGCTCGAGGAGCATCGAGATGAGCTGTTCGTGGCGCCGGCACCGGGGCTGCTCTATTCCCGCATCCACGAGGCCGAGGAATTCGGCATCGACCGTGAGACCGCAGAGCGGATGGGTGCGGTCTCTGGTCTCGAGTCCATGGAGCGGATCTACCCCGAGATGAAGCGCCGCGGCATCCGCGTCGTCCCTGGGGGCGACTACGGCTTCCCGTACAACCCTGTCGGACGCAACGCGCGCGATCTCCAGCTCTTCGTCGATCTCTTCGGCTACACGCCGGTCGAAGTGCTGGTGGCTGCAACGAAGACCGCCGGCGAGATGGTCGGTTTCGATGTCGGCACCATCGAGGAGCTCCGACTAGCCGACCTGCTGCTCATTGATGGGGACCCGACTGTCGATATCTCAATCCTTCAGGACAGCGCGCGAATCGTCGCCGTGATGCAAGACGGGTCATTCCACCGGGTGCCCCCCTGGCAGTCCTTCGCGGTAAACAGCCAAGACCACGGCCAATAGCTCAAGTTGGCTCGCGGCCGAGGCCGATTTGGCGGGCGATGATGTTGCGCTGGATCTCGCTGGAGCCGGCGCCAATGGTGCCGAGGCGGGCGTTGCGCCAGTGGAGCTGCATGTTGGAGTCGAGGGTGTAGCCGTATCCGCCCATCACCTGCATCCCGGTGTAGCTGGCCCGCATCATGGCCTCGCTGATCCACAGCTTGGCCATCGACACCTCAAGGGCGCACTGCTCGCCCGCGGCGATGCGCCGGGCCAGGTCCCAGGTGAGCGTGCGGGCAATGTTCACGTCCACCGCCACGTCGGCCAGCATGTGCTGGATGGCCTGGAATCGGCCGATGGCCTGGGTGCGCCGGTCCAGCTCGGCCCAAGTTACCCGGTGGGAGTCGTCCTCCAACGCCAGGTCATCCGGTTCCCGTCGGGCTAACTCTGCCAGCACCGAGTGTCTGCTCACGGCTGTGACACTACCTACCCCATTCGCGGCATCTCTCGTTCTCAGCGGCGCCGGTTTTCTGATTTTTCGTCTATTTCTGATATATGTCTAGCTATATAAGTAGATATGAGATTGACGAAAGCTGATGGCTACTCGACTGGGGCAGAGGCACGAACCTTGGCTCATTCACTTCTTCCAGCGGGACAGGAGTGACGATCCTGGCGAAGCAGTGCCTGCTATGGAGTTCTTGAGTTCCCTGCCCGTCGACGTCGCTGCCAAGTTCCAGGACGTGTTGCAGGCTGTTAGGGCTAAGACCGATCGTGCAGATTTCGTTAGGTCTCGAAGAGTGATCAGCTGACCTGAGCAGTATCGAGCAAAACATCTGACCGAAGACGAGCTTCCAATTCGAGACCGACCGCATCGGCAAGGGCAACAACCGTGCTGAAAGGCGGATCGGGTTCCTCCAGCGAGTAGATCAGCAGAATGTCTTGCGGACCCACGTCAGCACGGACAGCCATTTCCTCATAGCTCCAGCAGATCTCGTTCCTGCGTTGCTCAATCTGGCGGATGATCATGTCGAATTGACCGGTTCGGCGCCGGGCAGTCTCGAAGTGGTAGCAGTACTCGGGGTCGTCCATGCGCTCAGCTAAATATCGTTCGGCACCGGTGCGCTCCCTGGACATATGCCCACTATAGCGACCCGTCAACCGCGGTAGACAGGCCAATCAGCTTTCCGGTTGTCAGGAGGGCTTGGGGCCGAGGCCGATTTGGCGGGCGATGATGTTGCGCTGGATCTCGCTGGAGCCGGCGCCGATGGTGCCGAGGCGGGCGTTGCGCCAGTGGAGCTGCATGTTGGAGTCGAGGGTGTAGCCGTAGCCGCCCATCACCTGCATTCCGGTGTAGCTGGCCCGCATCATGGCCTCGCTGATCCACAGCTTGGCCATCGACACCTCAAGGGCGCACTGCTCGCCCGCGGCGATGCGCCGGGCCAGGTCCCAGGTGAGCGTGCGGGCGATGTTCACGTCCACCGCCACGTCGGCCAGCATGTGCTGTATGGCCTGAAAGCGGCCAATAGCCTGGCCGAATTGCTCCCGGGTGTTGGCGTAATCGACGGCCTCCTCCAAAATGGCCTCCATCGGACCCAAGTTGATGGGCAGGGAGGAGAACCGCTCCCGCTCCAGGTTGGTCTGAAGGTTGCGATGCCCCTGGCCCTCGACGCCCAGGATGTTGGCCGCCGGGACTCGTACGTCGGTGTAGGTGACCATGTTGGTGCCGCTGGCCCGCTCGCCGATGGTCTCGATGGGGGTGATCTCGATGCCAGGGCTGGACAGGTCGACCACGAAGAACGTGATGCCGTCTTGTTTTTTCGGCTCATCGGATGTGCGGGTGGCCAACAGCACGTAGTCGGCGTGGCGGGCAAAGGAGTTCCACATCTTGGTGCCGTTCACCACGAACTCATCGCCGTTGCGCACCGCCCGGCACTTCAGGTTGAAGGCGTCTGATCCGGCGTCGGGCTCGCTGAGGGAGAAGCAGAACTTGTACTGCCCACTGGCGATGCCGGGTAGGAACCGCTCGCGCTGCTCCCCGGTGCCGTAGATCTGCAATCCCCCCGACGCGTGGATGGCCGACCGGTAGACCATGATGGCGAATGACATCATGGCCCGGCTCAGCTCGTGCAAGACGATGGACACCTCCACGATGCCGCCGCCTTGGCCGCCGTATTGCTCGGGGATGCCCACCCCCATGAATCCGGCGTCGGCGAACCGCTGGTAGGTGTCCAGCGGGGGTTCGCCCTTGATGTCCCACTCCCGGGCGAACCCGTCGGGCATCTCTTTGGCCGCGAAGGCCCGCACCGATTCCCGCAACATCTCCTGTTCGGGGGTGAACTCCATGGGTGACTCCCTGTACGGGCGATACTCGCTTAGCTGCGGCGGCTGCCGATGAGCACGTCGACGGCGGTGACCCCAGAAGTATGCACGATGAGCGGGTTGATCTCGGTTTCCGTGTGGAGGCGGGCCGCGATGTGCCCCAGTCGGATGAGGACCTCGGCGGCGGCTTGTCGGTCGCGGCCCGGCTCTCCCCGGTAGCCATTTAGCAGCGCGCCCGCCTTGGTGGCGTCCAAAAGGGCGTGAGCGTCGGCCAAGCTCAGCGGAGCCGGGGCGATGGCCACGTCGTCGACCAACTCGGTGAGCACGCCACCGGGTCCGGCCACCACGCAGGGACCGGCCTCGGGGTCGACCCTGGTGCCGACAATCAGATCCACGCCGGGGTCGGCCATGGGCTGGGCCACCACCGTTGCTCCAGCCAAGCCCAAATCCCGGCGGCGGGCCTCCAGTCGGGCGGCGGCCTCGGCGATGTCGTCGGGGGCCACGTTGAGCTCCACCAACCCGAGGTCGGTCTTGTGGTCCAAGCTTTCACCCAGAAGTTTGACCGCGGCGGGCCGGTCGTCGGCGTAGTCGGCCGGTGCGCAGGAGGGAGCCAAGATGTCGGCCAGCAGATCGTCGAGGGATTCCTCCGGCCAGGGCCGTGGCTCTTCGGCCGAAGGCAGTTGAAGCGTGCGGCTCTGCCAGGCGGCCAGGCAGCGGAACAGCAGGTCGGCTGAGCCGAACACCGGGATGGCGGCATCCAGCAGCTTGGGGTAGTCCACTGCGTGCCAACCGGGCGCGCTGAACGCCGCAATAGGCGTTCCCCGCTCGCACTGAGCCACCAGGGCGTCGACTTGGCTGTTGATGGACCGATCGGGGCCGATCAGCATTCCGTGTACTAACAAGTCGAGTCCGGGATCGTCGCCCATGGCCTCGAGTGCCGTCGGCATCAGATCGAAGTCGACCACCGACTGTCCGGTTAGGTCCAGCGGATTGCGGGGCTCGCCCAACGTCATGGCCTCGCCCAGCGCTGAGTGGGTCGCGCCACCCAAGGGAGGCACCACAAAGCCGTTGTGGCGGGCGGAATCGGCCAAGATTCCCGCCACTGCCCCCGATGACGACAGAACCCCGACCCGCTTGCCCCACTGGCCCCGGGCCATGGGCAACGCGGCCAATTCGGCCAGGTCGTGGGCCATCAAGATGCCGTGCTGACGGCAGCGGGCGGCAAAGGCGTCGTAGTCGCCCACCAATGCCCCGATATGGCCGCGGACCGCGGCGGCACCCTCAGGAGACCGGCCACCCTTAAGCACGATCACCGGCTTGCCCGCAGCAGCGGCCGCGTCGGCGGCGTCGAAGAACCGGTCGGCGTCGTCCAGGCCTTCGACATAAACCACGATCTGGTTGGTGCGGCCGTCTCCGGCCAAGAACCGGACGTAGTCGCTCACCTTCAGATCGATGCCGTTTCCCACCGCGAAGCCCACCGTGAGTCCGAGACCGTTTCCCAGAAGATGCTCGACCAGAGATGAAACCAGAGCACCGCTTTGCGACACCACGCCAAGGTTGCCGACGGGCAGTTCATCGGCCATGGCGTAGGGCGGGAACCCGGCGGGGATCCGGTCGACGCAATTGATGACTCCATTGGTGTTGGGCCCGCACACCGCCATCGAGGTGTCGGCCAAGAACGCCTGCAACTCCAAATCCAGCGGTGACCCAGCCCGGTCGCCCTCTCCGAACCCCCCGCTGAACAAGATGGCTGCCTGAGAGCCGATGGCCTCGGCTTGGCGCAGCACGTCGATGGCTGCGGCGGCCGGGACCAGCACCAGCACTAGATCAGGGGGTTCGGGCAGCGATCCGAGATCGGGGTAACAGGGCCGTTCCACCAGCGTGTCGTAGCGGGGATTGACCAGGTAGAGATCAGCCGAGACGTTGTGTTTGAGCAGATTGCTCAGCGCCCACGACCCCAGCTTGTTGCCCCCCGGAGGGGTGGCCCCCACTACCGCGATGGACCGGGGCCGCACCAGCGGGGTGAGGTCCTTGGCCGACGGGCTCATCCGGTGATGGTCAGGCCGGCTTGGCCGGTGCGGACCACCATGAACTCCATGCCCTCGGGGCCCGCCGTGAAGCCGTACTCCAAGTTGGCGGCCAAAAGCAGGGAGTCGGGCGCCTCCACCACCACACCGCTGTCCAGGGTGGCGCTGCCGGCCAGCACCACCATCAACTCGTCCCGGTCGTGGCTGTGGGGTGGCACCACATAGCCGGGGGCCAGCCGGATGGCGTGGGCGAAGAACGACCCCCGGTGCAGCCATGCCTTCATCAGATCGGTGTCGTCGGGGTCGGGGTTCTCCCCGGGCTGGAACCACTCCACATCTCGATATCGGGTGAGGGCCATAGAGAATTCCTAGCATGGCGCTGATGCATGTGGTTGTGGCCGGCGCCGGTGGAATAGGCGGCGCCATCGCGGGCGAGGTGGCCCTCAGCGGCGGGCAAGTGAGCGTGATCGACGCCTGGGCCGACCACGTAGAGGCCATCCGGGCCGACGGCCTGCACCTGACAGGCCCAAGTCCGGCCGGGGAGCGAACGGTTCGGTTGACTGCATGGCACATCGATGAGTGGCCTCGGCTGGCGCCGGTCGACCTGCTGATCATCGCGGCCAAGGCATTCGACAACCGATGGCTTGTCCCGCTGTTGGCCCCACTGCTGGCCGACGGCGCCACGGTGATGTCGGCCCAGAACGGGGTCAACGAGCCACTGCTGGCCGAGTTGTTGGGCCCGGAGCCGGTGATCGGCGCGGTGGTGCTATTTCCCTCCGAAGCGGTCGGGCCTGCTCAGGTGAGGATTGACTGGCAACCCACGCTTCAGATCGGCGAGCTCGACGGAACCCGCACCGATCGTCTGGAGCAGGTGTCGTCGGCGCTGGGCCCGGGTATTGAGGTTGTGGCAAGCGACAACATCTGGGGGGCGATCTGGTCGAAGCTGGTGATGAACTGCATGAGCAACCCGGTTAACGCGGTGCTCGGAGGCAGAGCCCGAGATTGCCGGGAGCAACCCGGTCCTCGGAGGGTGAGCCTGGCCTGCGGTTCGGAAGCCGTGGCGGTGGGGCAGGCGCGGGGCCACCAGATCGAACCGGTCAGCGGCATCGACGCCGAGCGCATTCTGGTCGGCGGAGCGGGAGGTCCGGGAGCAGACGATCTGGCCGCCGATTGGGAGGCCACCGCGGCCGAGGTGGGCGAGGTCAAGGGGTCAATGCCCACCGACATCGAGCGGGGCCACAAGACCGAGATCGACTCGTTCAGCGGGTTCGTCCGCCAGGAAGGCTTGCGCTTGGGCATACCCACCCCGGTCAACGACGCGGTCTATGAGATGGTGGGTGAGATTGAGTCCGGAGCAAGAGTCCCAGGTCCCCAGAATCTGGGCGAGCTGCTGAAAGCGCTGGGCTAACGGCCCTGCCAGCGGGGTGGGCGTTTTTCGGCGAAGGCCCGGGGGCCCTCCTGGGCATCGTCACTGGTATAGACCGGCTGGTATATCCCGTCGGCCGCCGCCGCCGCCTCAGCCGGGGACAGCCCGGCGGTAGCCCAGACCATGGCTTTGCCGGCGCGCACGGTGAGCGGTGCGTTGGCGGCGATTGCCGCGGCCAAGGTGGCCGCCGCCGACCTCAACTCGGCCGCGGGCACCACCCGGTTCACCAAGCCGAGTTCGTAGGCCCGCTGGGCGCTGATGGGTTCGGCGGTACACAGCAGTTCGATGGCCACTCTAGGGGGGATCAGCCAGCCCAATTGGTTTGCCCACGGCGAGCCCCGGCCCACCTTGGCCTCGAGGATGCCGAAGCGGGCGTGGTCGGCGGCCACGCACAGATCGCACTGCATGACCAGGTTGAAGCCGCCGGCGTAGGCCACGCCGTTCACCGCGGCGATGGTCGGCTTGGTGACCTCTCCGTTGGCCAAGCGGCCTTTGACGAGGTGAGAGGGCAACTCCCGCTCGGCTCGGGCGGCCATCTCCTTGAGGTCGGCCCCGGCTGAGAAGGCGACTTCGCCCGCGCCGGTCAGCACGGCCACTGCGATGTCGTCGTCGGACTCCACCCGGTCCCAGGCCGCAGCCAAGCCTTCTGATACCGCTTGGTTGACGGCGTTGCGGGCCTCGGGGCGGTTGATCGTCACCCAGGCCACTCCGTCTGCTATCTCGAACAAGACGGAATCGCTCTTCAGCCAGTCAGCCATTGCACACCGCTAGGGCCAGGTAGTGGTCCTCGCCGTCATCCAACAACTCCAGCGTCCAGCCTCCCTCGGCTAGCAGCGGCCCGATGCGGTCGGGGTCGATGTTCATGTCATGGGCGTGAGCGCCTCGCTCTTGGTGGCGAGCGGCCAGAGCGAGGCGGCCGATGGGGTGGAACACGGCCAACCGGGCTCCGGGCTGAGCGATCCGGGCCATTTCCCGCAGCGTGCCCACCGGATCGGGCAGGTGGGGAAGCAGGCCCGCGGCCAAGATCCCGGCTACGCAGTTGTCGCGCACCGGCAGGCGGCCCACATCTCCCAACGCGCAAACCGATATGTTCTGCCGCCCCAAGCGGGACGCTTCGTGGAGCATGGCCGGAGTGGCGTCGATGCCGAGAACCGCGCCTTGGGATCCCACAGCATCCCGCATGGGGGCCAGCGCCCGACCTGATCCGCAGCCGGCGTCGACGGCCGCATCGCCGGGAGAGAGCCTCAGCTGGTCAACGGCCAGCTTGAACGAGACGTCGTCGTCAGGGTGGCGATCCTCCCAGCCAGACGCCCGGGAGGTGAAGAATTCCCGGGTCTGCGCCAAATCCCTCGACAAGCTCACTGGCTCTTCAATTCGAGTGGAGGCCAAGAAAAAGATCTCACTGGCTTAGACCGTACCCGGCAGTTGGCGAACCGATGCGACGAGAGCTGCCAGCTCCGCTTCGGTGGCCGGGCCGGCCACCGAAGCGCACACTGTGCCGGTGCGATCGGCCAGCACGGCCAACGGAACGGCGTCCACCGTGTAGCGGCGGTGCAGCTCGCCGTGGCGGCGGAACTCCACCTCCTGTACCGCCAGAGCGTCATCGGCCAGGCTCTCGGCCGCCTTTATCACCGCGGCACAGGTGGAGCAGGTCTTGGAGGTGAACACGGCCAGCAGCCACTCGGTGTTGGGCTGGGCGAAGTCCCATCGCTCCAGCCGGGTGGGGACCGAGTAGGTCGGCGCCGTCGGAGTAGAGGGTCGATAGCGCCGGTAGAGCCAGGCCACGGCCAGGGCTCCAGCGATTACCCCCAGGGCGATCAGGGTGCGGGCCACGTCTCCGGGGGGTCAGGCTCCTCCAGGTCGGCCGCAGAGGCAACGGTGGTCGTTGCGGTGCCCCGCGTGCCCCCCGTGCTTCGGGCGCCCAAAGCAGCCCCGATCACATCGCGGGGATCGCCGGTGGGGCCGTCGGCGCCAACCTCCACGAGCCGGCCAACCTCTGCCCCGGAGATGGTTTCGTGCTCCAGCAGAGCCCTAGCCACCAGATCCAGGCCGTTGCGGTGCTCGGAGAGGACATCGCGGCACCGGTTCTCCTGGGTTCGCAAGATCTCGGCCACTTCTTCGTCGATCACCCGGGCGGTCTCGTCGCTATACTCGCGGTTGGTCATCATCTCATCGCCCAAGAACACCTGTCCTGCGCTGCGCCAGGCCATCGGCCCGATGCGGTCGCTCATGCCCCACTCCCGCACCATGCGGCGGGCGAACTCGGTGGCGCCGGCCAGGTCGTCGGCCGCGCCGCTGGACGACACGCCGAATACCAACTCCTCAGCAATGCGCCCGCCCATGCGCATGACCAGCATGTCGTCCAGGTAGTTGCGCCGCAGAGTGTGGCGGTCTTCTTCGGGGAGGGTCATGGTCACCCCCAAGGCCATGCCCCGGGGGATGATGGTCACCTTGTGCAAGGGGTCGGCGTGGGGCAGGACCGCGGCGCACACCGCATGGCCGGCCTCGTGGTAGGCGGTGATCTGCCGCTCCTCCTCGGACATGACCATGGATTCCCGCCGCTGGCCCATCAGCATCCGGTCACGAGCGTTCTCGAAATGGGTCATGCGGATTTGCTCGGATTCGCTGCGCACGGCGAACAGTGCAGCCTCGTTCACCAGGTTGGCGAGGTCGGCACCGCTCATTCCCGGCGACCCCCGGGCGATGAGGGGGAGGTCCACATCGGCGGCGATCTTCTTGGACCGCACATGGACGTTGAGGATTTGCAGCCGGTCATCGGCCTCCGGCAGCGGTACGACCACCTGGCGGTCGAACCGACCGGGTCGCAAGAGTGCCGGGTCCAAGATGTCGGGCCGGTTGGTGGCGGCCATCATCACGATGCCCTCGGTGGCCTCGAAGCCGTCCATTTCGGCCAGCATCTGATTGAGGGTCTGCTCCCGCTCATCATGTCCTCCGCCCAGCCCGGCGCCCCGCTTGCGGCCGATGGAGTCGATCTCGTCGATGAAAATGATGGCCCGCCCCATCTTGCGAGCCGACTGGAACAGGTCTCGCACTCGGCTGGCGCCCACTCCGACGAACATCTCCATGAAGTCCGACCCGGTGACCGACAAGAACGGCACGCCGGCCTCTCCCGCTACCGCCCGGGCGATGAGCGTCTTGCCGGTGCCCGGTGGACCCACCAGCAGTACTCCCTTGGGGATGCGGGCCCCGATCTGGGCGAACTTTTCGGGGTGCTTGAGAAAGTCGACCACCTCGACGATCTCCTGTTTGACTCCTTCGTAGCCGGCCACGTCCTCGAAGGTGGTTCCGGGCCGCTCGGTGGTGTAGGTCTTGGCCTTGGACCGGCCGATGGACATGATGCCGCTCATCTGGCCCTGGGCCCGGCGCTGGAACCACCAAAAGATCAAGAAGATGAATCCGACCGGGATCAGCAGAGGCAGGAGGCTGACCCAGAAGCTGGTCTTGGGCGTGTGGAATTCGAACGTCGGAATGCTGGTTCGAAGATCCTGCTCGACTTGCTCGCCCAGGGGATTGGGGCCGGTGGTGTAGAACTTCGATTCGTCGACCAGCGTGCCCTTGATTTCGCCGGTGTTGTTGTTGTACTCCGCTTCCTCGATCTGGTTGAGCTGGGCAGTTTCCACGAATGTCCGGAACGAGATCTCCTCGCCCTTGTCTTCGCCTCTGAACACGTTGGAGAACAAAAGGGCGGCAAGCAGCCCCAGCACCACAAACCACACCCAGCGGGGCATTCGGCTCTGAGTGGCGGGCTGCTGATCCGGCCCGCGCTCGGGGTCTCGCCGCTCAGGCGGCGGGGGAGGCGGCGGCGGGGGCGAGGCCATTGGGCAATTCTACGAGGGTTCGGTGATAAAGTCACCATTACGCTGCGGGCTTGTGGCGGCTGTGAAGCAGAGCAATGGGCGGGAGATCCGGTGGGGTCTGCCCGATGTGTTCATCGGCCTGCTGGTTTCCTGGCTGGCCGCGGGGGTGGTATTCGTGGCGGTATTGGCTGCGACCGGGCTGGACACTGGTGGGGAGACTGGAACAGGGTCGTACGTTGGGCGCTACGGATTGGGCGACGCCCTGGAGTTGGAGCGCAGCGACCCTGCACTGCCTTTATGGACCCTGCCGGTGGGCCAGATCGGGCTGTGGGGCGGGTTTGCGCTGACCGTATTGGTGGCCGGCACCCTTCGGGGAAATGGAGTGCGGCGCGACTTCGGCTTGTCGATGAAGGCGAGGGACGTGCCCGTAGGGCTCTTGTTCGGCGTATTCGCCCAAATGGCTGTTGTATGGCTCATTTATGCGCCGTTCCAGCAGTTCTTCGATTTCGACGTGAGCGAGGCTGCCCGTCAGATCACCGATCGAGCTGCCTCGCCGGGCGACATCGCCTTCGTCATGCTTGGGGTCGTGGTGGGGGCACCGATCTTCGAAGAGCTGTTCTTCCGGGGGCTGACCCTGCGGGCAATCGAGCGGAAATGGGGAGCAGCGGCGGGGGTGCTGGTCTCCTCGGCAGTCTTCGGGGCCGTACACCTTCAGCCGCTCCAGTTTCCCGCCCTGATGGCCTTCGGGATCATCGCCGCTGTGTTGGTCCGCCGCTACAAGCGACTGGGACCGGCCATCTGGGCCCACGTCGGCTTCAATCTGGTTGCGGTGATCAGTCTGATCTGGGTGGAGTGAGCGGGAATTCACCTATTTTGGTCATGTGAGCACATCGGGCGTGTTGCACGGAACAGTGCAGCCCTACGAGTGGGGGTCGCGAGAGGTGCTGCCCCGCATCTTGGGCGTGCCCCCTACCGGCGAACCCCAGGCTGAGCTGTGGCTGGGGGCCCATCCCCGGGCGCCGTCGGTGTTGCGGCGGGGCGGGATAGACCGGCCGCTCGACCAGGTGATCGCCGACGACCCAGAAGGAGAACTGGGCACTGACACTGCCCGGTCATTCGGGGGAGAGCTGCCCTTTTTGCTCAAGATCCTGGCCGTGGAACAGCCGCTGTCGCTCCAGACCCACCCCACCCGCCAGCAGGCCCAAGCTGGATTCGACTCGGAGGACGAACAGGGCATTCCTGTCGACGCCGAACATCGGTCGTACCGCGACCGGAACCACAAGCCGGAGCTGATCTGCGCACTTGAGCCGTTCACCGCCTTTTGCGGGTTCCGGCCGATGAGCACCGCGGCGTCGTTGCTTGAGTCTCTAGGAGTCTCCGATCTGGGACCGGCAATTGGCTTTTTGCAGTCGGGCGAGGCGGACCGCGCCCTGCGGTGGCTGCTCGGGCGCCCGCGGGAATCCGGCGCGGCAATTGCCCATCAAGTGGGGGCAGCCTGCGGTGAGCCGGGCCCATTTCCCGAAGAGCGGGAGTGGGCGGTGCGGATCGCTGAGCAGCATCCCGGCGACATCGGCGTGGCCATCGCCCTGATGCTGAACCTGGTCCAACTCCTCCCGGGCCAAGCCCTCTTTCTAGGAGCGGGAAACCTCCATGTGTACCTGCACGGGGTGGCGGTCGAGATCATGGCCAACAGCGACAACGTGCTGAGGGGAGGTCTCACCAGCAAGCACGTGGATGTACCCGCTCTGTTGGACGTTGTGG
Source organism: Acidimicrobiales bacterium (assembly GCA_965208505.1). Lineage (GTDB taxonomy): Bacteria > Actinomycetota > Acidimicrobiia > Acidimicrobiales > Bin134 > Poriferisocius. Next base: position 2,014,299 of record OZ242339.1, on the reverse strand, counting down.
ACTGCCGGGCTGGCCAGGTTTTGCCGATGGCCCCCGACAGCCCGTTGTTCACCTTTCGTCCCCCGGTTCCTGACTTCTGCCTTACTCGTATCGAAATGGCCGGCGAGCTGCGGTGTCGTGCCGCCGGACCGGAAATCGTGTTGTGCGCATCTGGCGAGGCAATGGCGGCGGGCCACCAGATCACCGGGGGCGAGGCGGTTTGGCTGCCGGCATCAAGCGGGGAGTACGAGATTGCCGGAACCGGCCTGGTGTTTCGAGCCCAAATCGGCTGATGGCTGCTAGGGATCGGGGCGCTGCGTGAGTAAGACTGTGGCCATGGCTCTGGACCCCCGACTGCTCGAGATCCTTGCTTGTCCCGACGACAAGGGGCCGCTTCTCTACTTCCCCGATGAGGACTCGCTGTACAACCCCCGCCAGCACCGCCGCTACCTGGTGGAGGACGACATCCCCAACATGTTGATCGACGAGGCCGAGACGGTGGACGATGACGAGCACGATCGCCTGATGGCGAAGGCGGAGTCCGATTCTATTTCCCTCACGTTCACCCCGTGAGCAGGTACGAGGAGGGGCAGTGAGCGAGCGAGTGGACACCTTGGGCATTTGGCCCGCGGTCAACCGGCTTCCCGAGCAGATGTTGGACGCGCTGGACCGCTCCCAAGACTTGGAAGGGCTGCCCGACCGATCAGAGATCGCCAACGTACTGGTACTGGGCATGGGTCCGGGCGGATTCGCCGGCGACCTGCTGTCGGTGACTGCCGGGCCGTTCATGCCCCTGCCCATAGTGGTGGTAAAGAGCTATCAGCCCCCGTCGTATGTAGACGAGCAGACCCTGGTGTTCGCTCTGTCGGCCAGCGGCGACACGCCGGAGATCGTCCAAGCCGCGGCTCAGGCGGCCGAAGCCGGCGGGCGGGTTGTGGCGGTAACCGGGGGCGGCCAACTGGCCCAAATGGCCACCTCATGGGGTGCACCGCTGGTGGAGGTGGATCCCATGCTCTATCCGCCCCGGGCCGGGCTGAGCGTGCTCACCGTCGCCCCGATGATCATCCTTGAGCAGATGGGGCTGTTCCCGGGAGCCACCCAGTGGGTGCGATTTGCGGTGGACCAGATCCGAAGCCGGAGGGATACGGTTCGGGAGCCGGCCACCACGATGGCCCGTCGCCTCGCGGGCACGGTGCCGCTCGTCTACGGCGGGGGTGGACTCGGGTCGGTGGCCGCCCGGCACTGGAAGAACATGATCAACACCAGTGCCAAAGCGCCGGCGTTCAGCGCGGGGGTACCCGACCTGTTGCACAACGAGGTCGCCGGGTGGGGCCAACACGGCGACCTGACCCGGCAAGTGTTCAGCATGGTGGTCTTGCGCCACGACCTCGAGCATCCCGAGGTGATGAGGGGTTTCGAAGTCCTGATCGACCTGATGGACGAGGTGGTGAGCTCGATCTACACCGTGGAGGCTGCTGGAGAGGGGCCGGTGGCCCAGATTTTCGATTTGATGTATCAGGGGTCGATCGCCTCGTTGGAGATGGCCGCCGCGGTGGGCCTCGATCCGGGTCCGGTGCCTGCCATCATGGCTGCCCGGCAAGTACTGGCGGGCCACCGCCGGTGACAATCTGGCCTTGAACGTCCGACACTGAAAGCGATGGTTGCCGTGTCTCTTGAGCACGATTTCAAAGTGGCCGATCTGGCCCTGGCGGAAGCCGGGCGCAAAGAGATCCGCCTCGCCGAGCACGAGATGCCCGGACTCATGGCCCTGAGGGCCCAGCATTTCGACGCCCAGCCCCTCGCTGGGGCCCGCATCACCGGCTCTCTCCATATGACCGTGCAGACCGCGGTGCTCATCGAGACCCTCACCGCGCTGGGCGCCCAGGTGCGCTGGGCGTCGTGCAACATCTTCTCCACTCAGGATCCAGCCGCTGCCGCGGTGGCCGTCGGGCCGACGGGAACACCCGAGGAGCCCCGAGGGGTTCCGGTGTACGCCTGGAAGGGCGAGACCCTGGAGGAGTACTGGTGGTGTACCGAAAAGGTGCTGCTATGGCCCGACGGCGGGGGTCCGAACCTCATCTTGGACGACGGCGGTGACGCCACCCTGTTGGTGCACATGGGCGCCGACACCGAGGCGGCAGGCACCGCGGGAGACCCCGACGAGGCGGACTCCGAGGACCTGGCCGAGATCCGCCGCCTGCTGGGACGCATGCTGGCCGACGAACCCGGGCGGTGGACCGCCATCGCCGCGGGGGTTCGCGGCGTATCCGAGGAGACCACCACCGGGGTACACCGGCTCTACCGGATGAAGGCCGATGGCACGCTGCGATTCCCGGCCATCGACGTGAACAACTCGGTGACCAAGTCGAAGTTCGACAACCTCTACGGCTGTCGGCATTCGCTTATCGACGGCATCAACCGGGGCACCGACATGATGATCGGCGGCAAGACCGCGGTGGTGTCCGGCTACGGCGACGTGGGCAAGGGCTGCGCCCAGTCTCTGAGGGGCCAGGGCGCCCGGGTGGTGGTCGCCGAGGTGGATCCCATCTGCGCCCTGCAAGCGGCCATGGAGGGCTTCGAAGTCCAGCGGCTCGAAGACGTGCTGGAGACTGCTGATCTGTTCATCACCGCCACCGGGTGCAAAGACGTGATCAGCGCCGAGCACCTGGGGAGGATGAAGCACCAGGCGGTGGTGGGCAACATCGGCCACTTCGACAACGAGATCGACATGGCCGGGCTCAACGCTTTGTCCGATGTGCAGCGAGTCAACATCAAGCCCCAGGTGGACGAGTACGTCTTTCCCGACGGGCACTCGGTGATCATCTTGTCGGAGGGGCGCCTGTTGAATCTGGGCAATGCCACCGGCCATCCCAGCTTCGTGATGTCGTGCAGCTTCACCAACCAGGTGCTGGCCCAGATGGAGTTGCACGCCAACGCCGAGTCCTACGGAACCGACGTGACCACTCTGCCCAAAGAGCTTGATGAAATGGTGGCCCGGCTGCATCTCGACGCCCTCGGCGTGCGCCTCACCACGCTCACCCCCGACCAGGCCGATTACATGGGGGTGTCGGCCGAAGGGCCGTTCAAGGCCGACCACTACCGGTACTGAGCGCGCTGGTTGGAGTGATGCCGTCGCCGCTGATTGAAGATTCCCCCATTCCGCCCACCATCGAGTGGATGGGCGACCACATCCGGCTCGTCGACCAGCGGAGGCTGCCCGACGAACTGGTGCTGGTCGATGTACACAGCGTCGAGCAGCTCTGCGAGCTCATATTCGTGCTGGCCATTCGGGGAGCGCCTGCGCTGGGAGCGGCCGGGGCCATGGGGGTGGCGCTGGCATCGGTGCAAGGCCGGGCGCTGGCCGAAGCGGCTTCGCTGCTGAAGGCCACCCGTCCTACCGCGGTGAACCTGGCATGGGGGGTGGACCGGGCACTGGCCGCCGCCGACCCGGTGGCCGAGGCGGTGCAGATCGCGGTGGATGACGTGTCGGTGAACCAAGCGATCGGGGCCCACGGCACTGCGGTGGTGCCCGAAGGCGCCCGGGTGCTGACCCACTGCAACGCCGGATCGCTGGCCTGTGTGGGGTGGGGGACCGCGCTGGGCGTGATCCGGTCGGCCCATGAGGCAGGGAGGCAGCCGTCGGTGTGGGTGGATGAGACCCGCCCGGTGCTACAGGGCGCCCGGCTAACCGCCTGGGAGCTGCAACAGCTCGGCATCCCCGCCACCCTGGTGGTGGACTCCATGGCTGGCTCGCTCATGGCTGCCGGCGAGGTTGACCTGGCCATCGTGGGCGCCGATCGCATCGCGGCCAACGGCGATGTGGCCAACAAGATCGGCACTTACTCGCTGGCGGTGCTGGCCCATCACCACGACGTGCCCTTCTATGTGGCCGCCCCAACCTCCACCATCGACTCGGCCACTCCGTCGGGATCGGAGATTGTGGTGGAGATGCGCCCCTACGACGAGGTGGTCGAGGTGGGCGGCGTCCGGCTTGCGCCGGCGGGCATGGCCGCCCAGAACCGGGCCTTCGACGTCACCCCCGCCGACCTGGTTACCGCCTACATCACCGAACAAGGCGTAAGCAGCACGGCTCTGTGACCGCTTGACGACTGGCGGCCAAATTGTCACTGCTGCTCCCTACTGTGCAGCCATGTTGTTGATGCGGGTTTGCGCCGGATGCGGAGGGCCGGGGCCGTCGCCTTGCCGACAGTGTACGAACGACATGCGGTTCGTGGGGGAGATGCCTTCGCCTGAGCCGCTGGCCGGGCTGTGGGCGGCCTTCGCCTATGCCGGGGCGGGCCGGGAACTGCTGGCCCGGCTCAAGTATCGCAATCAGCGTTCCTGCGTGCGATGGCTGGCGTCAGCCATGGCCGGGGCCCTTCCCCCGGACCTGGTTGTGGACGCAGTGACGTGGGCGCCGACATCTGTCCAGCGCCGCCGACGTCGGGGGTTCGATCAGGCCGAGCTTTTGGCCCGGACACTGGGCCGAGAGGCTGGACTGCCCGTCGTCTCAATGCTCAAAAGGGTTGACGCCGCGGGCCAGACAGGACGGAGCCGCAGCCAGCGGTACCGGGCTCCCGTTTTTGCTCCCCGCCGTCCATCCCCAACCGCCGTGCTGGTGGTGGACGATGTGATCACCACCGGGGCCACTCTTCAGGCCGCGGCGAAAACCCTGATCAGAGCGGGTGCGCAGAGGGTGGACGCGGTGGTGGCCGGGGCGACGCCGCCGCCTTCCTCACCACAGCCGCCCGGTATGGTTAACATAAGAACTCACAACTCACCCCCAGCCGAAAGGGAGCCGCCATGGATGTGACCATCAGCAGCAGCGGGATTCAGGTGTCGCAGAGACTGGGGGAGGCCACCCGAACAAAGGTGGGCAAGCTGAGCCGTTACTTGTCGGGCATCGATCACGCCACGGTCCGGTTCAGCGAGGAGAAGAACCCCCGCATCGCCGAGCCCGACATCTGCGAGGTCACCCTGGAGGGTCACGGCTATCACGTCCGCAGCCGAGTCAACGGGCCGACCCCGTTCGCTGCCTTGGACCGGGCCATCGCCAAGCTGGAGCGCCAGCTCCGGCGCACCAAGACCCGCCGGGTGGATCGCCAGCACCACTCCCGGGAGCGCCGGGCCAGCTAGCCCTGGCGAACAGGCGAGCGGTTTTCGGTAGTGCCGAACGCCGAGGGTCGGCAGTGCATTCCGCGCGGTCTCCGCTGACTTGATGGCGGGGGCGCGGCGGTAGAGTGGGCGCACTATGAGCGTGTTTCAGAAGATCCTGAACACCGGAGAGGGCAAGAAGCTCAAGGCACTCGAAGACCTGGTGCCCGACATCAACGCGCTCGAACCGGAGACCAAATCCCTGTCCGACGACGCGCTGCGGGCCCGCACCGGGGAGTTCCGCCAGCGCTTGGAGAACGGCGAGGATCTCCACGACCTGCTCATTGAGGCCTTTGCCGTGGTGCGTGAGGCGGCTTGGCGGGTTATCGGCCAGCGCCACTACGACGTGCAGCTTATGGGGGGCGCGGCGCTGCACTTCGGCTGGGCGGCCGAGATGCGAACGGGCGAGGGCAAGACCCTGGTGTCAACCCTTCCGGTGTATTTGAACGGTTTGGCTGGCAAGGGTGTGCATGTGGTCACGGTGAACGACTACCTGGCTGCTCGCGACGCCGACTGGATGGGCGCCATTCACCGGTGGCTGGGCCTGTCGGTGGGACTGGTGGTTCCTGGAGAGCGGGGCTCTGAGTTCAAGCGCGAGCAGTACGGCTGCGACATCACCTACGGGACCAACAACGAGATGGGCTTCGACTACCTGCGGGACAACATGGCGATGTCGGCCGATCGCCGAGTCCAGCGGGGTCACAACTACTGCATCGTGGACGAGATCGACTCCATCCTCATTGACGAGGCTCGTACCCCCCTCATCATCAGCGGGCGCTTAGCCGACGCGGCCAAGACGTACTACCAGTTCGCCAGCGTGGTGCGAGGACTGCGGCGCGACGTCCACTACGACGTGGACGAGGAGAAGCGCATCGTGGCCCCCTCCGAGGAAGGGGTCCACGCGGTGGAGCGGGCGCTGGGGGTGGAGAACCTCTACGACTCGGTGAGCTCCAACTTGGTCCACCAGCTCCAGGCTGCGCTGCGGGCCAAGGAGCTGTATCACCGCGACAAGGACTACATCGTGCAGCGGGGCGAGGTGAAGATCGTCGACGAGTTCACCGGCCGGATCCTGGATGGCCGCCGCTGGTCGGAGGGCCTGCACCAGGCGGTGGAGGCCAAAGAAGGAGTGAAGATCAAAGAGGAGAACCAGACCCTGGCCACCATCACCCTCCAGAACTACTTCCGGCTCTACGACAAGCTGGCCGGCATGACCGGCACCGCGGTGAGCGAGGCCAACGAGCTATTCGGCACCTACGGCTTGCACGTGGTGCCGATCCCCACCAACTTGCCAGTGGTCCGAGCCGACGAGGGCGACCTCATCTACAAGAGCGAGAACGGCAAGTTCAACGCCTTGGTGGAAGATCTCGTGGAGCGCTACGAGCGGGGCCAGCCGGTGCTGGTGGGAACAGTCTCGGTGGAGAACTCCGAAAAGCTCGCCGACGTGCTGGACAAGCGGGGCATCCCCCATGAGGTGCTCAACGCCAAACAGCACTTCCGGGAGGCCGAGATTGTGGCCCAGGCCGGTCGGCTGCACGCCATCACCGTGGCCACCAACATGGCCGGACGAGGGGTGGACATCGTGCTGGGGGGCAACCCCGAAGCCATGGCCCGCCGCGATGTGGCCGCTGAGGGCCTCGACCTCGAAAGCGACCAAGGCCAGGTCCGGATCGCCGAGCTGCTGGAGAAGTACGAGGCGGAGTGCGGCGCCGAGGGCGAGAAGGTGCGGGAGCTGGGCGGCCTATATGTGCTGGGAACCGAGCGCCACGACAGCCGCCGCATCGACAACCAGCTTCGGGGCCGTTCCGGGCGCCAGGGCGACCCCGGCGAGAGCCGGTTCTACCTGTCGCTGGAAGACGACCTAATGCGTATCTTCGCCACCGGGGCCATGAACTGGGTCATGGACAAGGCGCTGCCCGAGGATGTGCCCATCGAGGCGAAAATGGTGACCAAGGCCATCGAGCGGGCCCAGGGCACGGTGGAGCAGAAGAACGCCGAGGCTCGCAAGAACGTGCTCAAGTACGACGAGGTGCTCAACGAGCAGCGCAAGGTGATCTACAAGCGGCGGGCCCAGATCCTGTCGGGCAGCGATCTGAGGGCCGAGGCTCTGGAGCACTTGGGCGAGGCGGTCGATGCGGTGATCGCCGGGCACTGCACATCGGAGGATCCGGCCGATTGGGATCTGGAGCAGCTTGAAACCGAGATCCGGGTGTTGTGGCCCTCCCAGCTGGGCCCTGATCAGTTGGGTGACGCCGCCTCCACCGACGACCTCTACGGCCTGCTGGTGGGCGAAGCGGTGGCCCACTACGAACAGAGGGAGACCCAGGTCGGCGACGAGGCCATGCGCGAGGTGGAGCGCCAGATCATGCTGCGCATCATCGATCAGCGCTGGCGCGAGCACCTCTATGAGATGGACTACCTCAAAGAGGGCATAAACCTGCGGGCCCTCGGCCAGAAAGACCCCCTGACCGAGTGGCAGCGGGAGGGTTTCGAGATGTTCGGCCAGATGATGGCCGGCGTGGCCCGGGACTTTGTCACCTACATCATGCACGTAGAGATAAGTGTCGAGTCCCCGGTCCATTCCGACGACGCCGGCACCAGCAACCTCACCGAGTCGGGCCCGGCCGACCCGTCCACCCAGCCGTCATTGGCCCGGGCCGGAGCCCAGGCGGCCTTGGCCAGCACATCGGCCGCCCCCGCGGTGGTAGAGGAGTCGGCTCCCAGGTCGAAGCAGCCGATTGTGAAGTCAGACTTCGAGAAGACCCCCCGCAACGCCCCCTGTCCGTGCGGGACGGGCCGCAAGTTCAAGCAGTGCCACGGGCGCTGAACGCTCAATTCCGGGAATCCCCGTGCCTGACTTCACCGGCGACCTCGCCCTGCTCCGATCCAAACTGGACGAAGCCCGGCGCTACTTGCACATAGAAGACCTGATCACCCGCCGCCCCAAGTTGGAGGAGGCTGCGGCTGCCCCCGGGCTGTGGGACGATCCAGATCAGGCCCGCAAGGTGACCAGGGAGCTATCTGAGCTGGTGGAGGATTTGGAGATGTTCGCCGGGTTGGAGGCGGCCTTGGACGACGCCGACACCTTGCACCAGTTGGCTGTTGAAGAAGACGACGAGTCGCAGACCCCCGAGATCGCCCAAATGCTGGACTCGCTGACCGCCAAGGTGGACGACCTGGAGCTGCGTTCGCTGTTGGGCGGCGAACACGACGGCTCCGATGCGGTATGCGAGCTCCACAGCGGCGCGGGGGGCACCGATGCCCAGGACTGGGCCGAGATGCTGTTGGGGATGTACCAGGGATGGGCTGAGAGCCGCGGCTTCGATTTCAAGGTGGACTCGGTGTCGGATGGCCAGGGGGCGGGCATCTCCTCGGCCGACTTCACCATCTCGGGGCGCAATGCCTACGGCCTGTTGCAGTCGGAGCGGGGGGTGCATCGGCTGGTGCGGATCTCTCCGTTCGACTCCGACGCCCGGAGGCACACAGCGTTCGCCCAATTCAAGGTGGTGCCGTTCTTCGACAAGGTCTCCGACGAGGTCGACATTGAGGACAAAGACCTGCGTGTCGACACCTTCCGGTCGTCGGGGGCAGGCGGCCAGCACGTCAACGTGACCGACTCGGCGGTGAGGATCACCCATTTGCCCACCGGCGTCGTGGTTTCTTGCCAGAACGAGCGCAGCCAGCACCAGAATAAAGACCGAGCCATGCAAATCCTGGCCGCCCGTCTCGCCGACCTGAAGCGGGCCGAGCGGGCAGCAGAGATCGCCGGACTGGCCGGCGACTACCAGAAAGCCGAGTGGGGCAGCCAGATCCGCTCCTATGTGCTGCACCCCTACCAGCAAGTCAAAGACGACCGCACCGGCGTGACCATCGGCAACGTGGAAGCCGTGCTGGCCGGCGACCTCGACGACCTCATCGAGGCCTACCTCCGCTGGCGGCGAATGTCGTGAGAATCGCAGGGTTTGCCGAAAGACTTGAGGGGAAGGGTGCGCGAGTGGTGCGCGGCGGCGGTGGTAGCGTTGATTGAGCTTTCCGGGCCGCCAAAGGGGGGCCAGTGCCCGGTTCGCAGTTCGGAGTTCACATCAGATGATCAGAATGGAGAACGTCACCAAGGTGTACAAGGGCGAGGTGCTTGCCCTCCAGAACGCCTCTTGTGAAGTTCAGCGGGGGGAGTTCGTCTTTTTGGTGGGCCCGTCTGGTTCGGGCAAGTCCACGTTCATGCGTCTGCTCAACAAAGAGGAGAAGCCCGATCGGGGCCGTGTCTTCGTGGCCGGCAAGGACATCGGCGAGCTTCCGAGCTGGAAAGTGCCCTTCTTGCGGCGCAATATCGGCTGCGTCTTCCAGGATTTCAAGCTGCTGCCCAACAAGACCGTTGTCCAGAACGTGGCTTTCGCGCTGGAGGTGATTGGCCGGCCCCGCAGCGTGATCAAGTCCAAGGTGCCGGCCATCTTGGAGCTGGTGGGCCTGTCCAAGAAGATGCACAACTTTCCCGACGAGCTGTCGGGAGGCGAGCAGCAGCGGGTGTCCATCGCCCGGGCTTTCGTGAACCGGCCGCTGATTCTGCTGGCCGATGAGCCCACCGGAAACCTCGACCCGAACACCTCGCTGGGCATTATGACGCTGCTGGACCGCATAAACCGAACCGGTACCACCGTGGTGATGGCCACCCACGACCGGAGCATCGTCGACAAAATGCGCCGCCGGGTAGTGGAGCTGGACCGAGGCCAGATCGTCCGGGACCAGTCCCGAGGGGTGTACGAATAGCCGATGGGCTTGAGCGGTCTCGGTGACGGGAGCAGATCGGCAGGCACTAGCCTATGAGCCTCAAATTGGACTATGTCCTGCGGGAGACGGCCAGCAATTTCCGACGCAACATCACGCTGACTCTGGCCACCGTTATCACCGTCACCATCTCGTTGACGCTGCTGGGAGCGGCGCTGCTGTTTGGCGACGCGGTGGACAACGCCACGTCTCGATGGAAGGACGGCGTGGAGTTCATCGTGTTCGTGGACCCCGAGATCAGCCCTGAGCTGGAAGAAGACATCCGCCGACAGCTCGTGGACTCCCCTGAGGTTGAAGGGTTCACCTACGTTGACAAGGACGAGGCCTATACCGAGGTGCAGGACTTGTTGGGTGACTCGCCTGAGCTGGTGGAGGTGATCACTCCCGAAAGGCTGCCGGCCTCATTCCGGGTCAAGCCCACCGACACCTTGCCAGAACGGGTGGACGAGTTGGCTGCCGCATTCCGCACCCAGCCGGGGGTGGCCAGGGTGGTCACCGCCAGCGAGACCATCCGGGCCATCGAGGATCTGTCCAGCGGGTTGCGCCAGAGGGTGATCATTGTCGCCATCATCTTGCTGGTCGCCGCCGCCGTGCTGATTTTGAACACGATCCGCATGGCGCTGTTCTCCCGCCGACGGGATATCGAGGTGATGAAGCTGGTGGGGGCCACCAACTGGTTCATCCGGGTGCCGTACATGTTCGAGGGGCTCATCCAGGGGCTCATCGGCGGGGTGATCGCCATCCCGCTTATATGGCTGACCAACAACTTCTTCAGCGTTATCAACGACGACGTCTCGCTGGAGTTGCTGCGGGGCTTCACCGTCGATCCGTCTCGGGTCTGGGCGCTGGGCTTCCAGATGGTGGGGCTGGGCGCGATCGTGGGCACGGTGGGCTCGGGCATCGCAGTGAGCCGCTTCCTGGACACCTGAGCGACTCCTGGCCCGTCGGGAGATCGCAGCTCTTGGTGCGTAGTAGGTTCGCGGCAAATGGTCTCGGCCGCAGTGGCCGATGGCCGGGCGAAAGGAGCCGCAGATGGCCCAGCAGGTTCGAGCCGTAATCGCCAAGTCAAAAGGCGAGCCGGTCAGCATCGAGACCATCGAGGTGCCCGATCCCGGGCCGGGTGAAGCCCTGGTGGCCGTGCAGGCCTGCGGCGTCTGCCATACCGATCTGCATTATCGGGAGGGAGCCATCAACGACGAGTTCCCGTTCCTTTTGGGCCATGAGGCGGCCGGGGTGGTGGAGTCGGTGGGCGAGGGTGTGAACAATGTGGCCCCCGGCGACTTCGTGATCCTCAACTGGCGGGCGGTATGCGGCAATTGCCGCTCGTGTCTTCGGGGCCGTCCGTGGTACTGCTTCGCCACCCACAACGCCACCCAGAAGATGACGTTGGACGGCCAGGAGTTGTCGCCCGCACTGGGCATCGGGGCTTTTGCCGAAAAGACGCTGGTGGCCGCGGGCCAGGCCACCAAGGTCAATCCCGAGGCCCGCCCAGAGGTGGCCGGCCTGATCGGATGCGGGGTCATGGCCGGGCTGGGCGCGGCCATGAACACCGGCGGGGTCGGCCGGGGCGACTCGGTTGCCGTGTTCGGCTGCGGCGGGGTCGGGAACGCGGCCATCGAGGGATCGCGTCTAGCCGGGGCCCACACCATCATCGGAGTGGACATCGACGACACCAAGCTGGAATGGGCCCGGGAGTTCGGCGCCACCCACACCGTCAACTCCGCCCGGGAGGATCCGGTGGAGCGGATCCGGGAGATGACCGGCGGACACGGTGTGGACGTGGCCATTGAGGCCATCGGGCTGCCCCAGACCTATGAGCAGGCCTTCTACGCCCGGGATCTGGCGGGGGTGGTGGTGCTGGTGGGCGTGCCCAATCCTGAGATGCGCATTGAGCTGCCCATGATCGAAGTGTTCGGCCGGGGCGGCGTGCTCAAGTCGTCGTGGTACGGCGACTGCCTGCCATCCCGGGACTTCCCAATGCTGATCGACCTGTATCTCCAGGGGAGGCTGAACCTGGAGAGGTTCGTGTCTGAGACCATCTCCCTGGAGGGCGTTGAGGAGGCGTTTCACGCTATGGAGCGAGGAGAAGTCCTCCGGTCGGTGGTCGTTGTCTGAAGCTCTTGGGCTGAACATAGCGAAATTTCTTTTGACCCCAACCGGGGGGATCGCTAGCCTGTTTTGTTGCAGGTGGGGCTAATGGGGCCTGTGAGGCTTGAGTAGACTACCGAGTCTGCTCTCGACGGAGGCACCCGACATGCCAGAACTGAACCTGACAACGATTGTCACTTCAATCATCGTGTTGTTGCTGTTGGCATTGCCGTTTGTCGCCGCCCGGCTACCGCACTCTCGACGGATCGTGCCCCGATATACAGAGAAATCGGGTCCCGGACCGGGCTTTACCTATGCCCTCGTCCCCCCCGGTGGCCATCCCGAATGCGGCGATGGCCAAGAAAGGGGCACCTGGCAGTGGTGTTTGGCCTTTATCCCCGAGGAGACCACCGACGGCGGCTCTGAGATGCCGCCGTGGTGGGCTCCCGCACCGCCGTGGAGTGAGGCTGTCGAGCATCAGGGGGACTTCAACCGCGATGCTGACGCTCTGCAAGCGGCGTTGGAGGAGACCAGCGCCTTTCCCGCGGCGAGATAGTTCATTCACCGCCCCTGAGATGGGGCATTTGGAGCATCATTAGCCATGGCCAAAGACCGGCACCAAGACCGGCGCCTGGCCATGGTGCGCCGCCAGATCGAGAGCCGCGGGATTCGCGACCCGCGGGTTCTTACGGCCATGAGGAAGGTTCCCCGCCACCGCTTCGTATCCCGAACGCTGGCCGGCGACGCCTACAAAGACCATCCACTGCCCATCGCTGCGGGCCAGACCATCTCGCAGCCCTACATCGTGGCCCTCATGGCCGAAGCCGCCGCCATAGGACCGGACGACCGGGTGCTGGAGGTGGGAACCGGATCGGGCTACGGGGCTGCCGTGCTGGCCGAACTGGGTGCCTCGGTGATCACGGTGGAGCGCCACCGGAAACTGGCCGACGCCGCGGCCCGGGTGCTATCCGAGATGGAGTACGCCAACGCCACCGTGGTGTGCGCCGACGGCTCGCAGGGCCATCCACCCGGTGCCCCCTACAACGCAGTGGTGGTAACCGCGGCAGCCTCTGACATCCCACCGGCGCTGGTTGATCAACTGACCGATGACGGACGTTTGGTCATTCCCGTCGGGCCGCCGTCCTTTTCCCAAGACCTCACTCTCGTCAGCCGAGTGGGCGACGAGACCACCTCCAAGAGGTTCTGCCCCGTGAGATTCGTCCCCCTCATCGGGGAGTCTTGAGCAAGACCCCACTCAGCCCGCTCCCTCCAGCGGCCAATGGCCCAGCCGGGTGTAGCGGGCTCCGTCGGGGTGGAGCTGGCTGGACACCAGCCACAGCTCGGTGGCTAGGAATTCAGCCTCGAACAGCAGCCCAACCGCCGTCCCCGGCACCCGCTTCCGAGCCCGGGCCAGCGTCAGGTGCCCGGTGAAGTCTCGGCGTTCGGGAGGCTGCCCGATGTCCTCGGTCCGAGTCCTCACCTCGGCCGCCAACTCGCCCAGCCCCTCCGCCGAGAGCACCAGTACCCGCCCCCCAAGCCGCCTGCTGGCCGGCCCAAGCCGCACCGTAGTCGCCGACCCCTGAAACCCCCCGCAAGCTGTCCTCCACATCGCCTTGCTCCGCCTCCCCCAGAAACCTCAGCGTGATGTGCCACTGCTCTCGCCCCGTCCACCGCAGCCCGTAAGTCTCTGGCCGCTCTAGCTCACTCAGCCGATCAACGACGTCAACCGGTGGAAATACAGCCAAAAACAGCCGAGCCATCAGTGCAGGGAGGGTGCGAAGATCACGGCGATCGTTGTATTCCACAAGTTTGCCAGCAGAGGGAATAGGTTGGTTCATCATTGGGTTCGGCTTCGTAACGGAATGAATCCGAAAATGGTACTTGCGTGATAGAGTTTTCACCTCTAGGGTGAAGGCATGAAGAATGAGGCTGGAATTCGAGGACGACGATCTGCGGCGACTGTACGAGGAACGCGACTTCGTGCTGCCCAGTCTCAGCTCGGATGTTGTTAAGGCCTTTCGGAAGAAGGTGGGATTTCTCGCGCAGGCGGGGTCAGAGGTCGATCTTCGGAACTACAAGGCGCTGCACTTTGAGAAGCTCCAAGGGAGGCGTGCTGGCCAGCATTCGATCCGGCTCAATCGTCGGTGGAGGCTCATCTTGCGGGTTGAGACCGATGCCGAAGGCCGCTTGCTGGTAATCGTCGAAGTCGTTGATTACCACTAGGGAGGAGATTCGTCATTATGGCTAGAACCTACACTCCTGCTGAGGTTTTTCCGGCTGGTGAGTATCTCCGTGATGAGTTGGACGAGCGCGAGTGGACTGTCACTGAGTTCGCAGAGATCATCGATCGGCCCGTTCAGGCAGTTTCCGAGATTCTGAACGGAAAGAAGGAGATCACCACCGAGACTGCGATTTCCTTCTCGGAGGCGCTCGGCACCACACCTGAGCTTTGGTTGAACCTCCAGACTGCATATCGCTTGTACGAACAGCGCTCAGTTACGAGCCAAGATGAACGTACCCCTGTTGCTCGGCGAGCTCGACTACGCCAGAGGATTCCGCTGGCCCAGGTGCGGTCTCGGGGGTGGATCCCTGAGACCGATGACCTTGATGCCACTGAGTCGGCGGTATGCGATCTACTGGAAATCAGCAACCTGGATGACAGTCCTCAGTTTGCTATGGCGGCGAAGCGCTCCAATTCTGCTGATCCAATCACAATCGAACAGGTTGCTTGGCTTGCGTATGTCCGTAGGATGGCGGACTCCCAGGATGTCGCGGCGTTCGATATTGATGGGCTGGGGCACCTCGCAGAGAGCCTTCCCGGGATCCTCAGGGATGGACCCAGTGAACTGTCAAAGCTGCCACTTCTGCTCGGAGAGCGTGGTGTCTCCCTGGTGTTTGCAGAGGGGCTACGGGGGGGCAAGCTCGACGGCGCGGTGACTTTTTTAACGGATGGGCGGCCAGTGATCGGGCTGACTACGCGAAACAACCGGTTCGACAGCCTGCTCTTCGCGCTGCTGCACGAATGTGCCCACCTGACACTGGGCCATATCACCACGCAGTCTGGTGCGATCATCGATGACGATCTCATGGAGCCTCAAAGTGATCCAGATGAAGTAGCGGCAAACGACCAGGTCACTGAATGGCTCTTTCCAGGCGGTTTCGAATTCACGTCGGCATCCGTACCGGCAATCCTTCAAGCAGCGTCGCGGTACAACGTGCATCCGAGCGTGGTCATCGGACACATCCAGCACAGGACCGGCAAGTACAGTCTTCATCGAAACCGAATTCCGAGAGTCCGACCCGAGCTTCAAGGTTCGGGGCTCCTCACTTGAACTGGAAGCAAGAAAACAGCCAAGAACAGGCGAGGCATCCAGGTAGTTTCGCAGGCCATGGGAGAATCTGAACCATAGAGTCAGGCAGAGGCGCCGTCGCAGCGGGTCAAGGTTCGTAGCGGTGGTCCCATTGACGAGCCTGAAGACATGGCCGGGCCCTGGTGGGCCGGCGTGATACCCGTCAAAACCCATTTCGAACCGCCGACCTCCTCCGCCGACTTGAACGGTGACGCCGACCCTCCAGCATCAGTTGGTGCTCTATCTGGCCTTTCGTCTGACGAGCGTTTGAAGTCCGGCGACGGCTGAATGGCCCTGAAGCAAGGGTAGGGTGAGCGGGTGCTGCGGTTGAGCGGTGAGGTTTATGCCGAGGTCATCGCCCATGCGCTTTCGGGGCTGCCGAATGAGGCTTGTGGGCTGTTGGCTGCTCCGGGCGGGGGGGAGCAGGTAGAACGGTTCTTTCCAGTGCGCAATGCGGCGGAGTCGAGCCAGATCTACCAGCTCGACGATGCCGAGTACCTCCAGGTGGAGCGCACTGCCGATGACGAGGGATTGGCCTTGGTGGCGGTGATGCACTCCCACACCCACACCACCGCCTATCCGTCTCCCACCGACGTGCGTGACGCCTCGGCCTTCGACCCGTTTGGCGCGCTGCTCTATGTGATCGTGTCGTTGAAGGATCCTGAGCCGGCGCTGCGCTGCTACCGCATTCTCGACGGCGAGATAACCGAAGAGCCGGTAGTGGTCGACGGGTAATCTGAGGCCAGTGACAACACACAAATCGGTCATCGATCTCATCGGAAATACCCCGATGGTGGACGTCACCGTGCTGTCGCCGAACCCGTCGGTGGCCATCCACGTCAAGCTGGAAGGAGTGAACCCGGCCGGTTCGGTCAAAGATCGAGTGGCCCGCCAGATGATCCTCGAAGCCGAGGCCGACGGCACGCTGGAACCGGGCCGCACCATAATAGAGCCGTCGTCGGGCAACACCGGGATCGCCCTGGCCATGATCGCCCGGCTTCGGGGGTATCCGATCAAGATCGTCATGCCCGAGAACGTCTCGGCTGAGCGCCGCCAACTACTGGAGGTGTTCGGGGCCGAGATCATCTGGTCGCCGGGCGCCGAGGGGTCCAACGGCGCCGTCCGGATGGCCCAGAAGCTGGCCGATGGCAACCCCGAGTGGGCATTCCTCTACCAGTACGGCAATGAGGCCAACCCCCGGGCCCACTACAACACCACCGGCCCGGAGATCTACGCCGACTGCCCCCAGATCACCCATTTCGTATCGGGTTTGGGCACCAGCGGAACGCTCATGGGGGTAGGGGCCTACCTCAAAGAGCAGAAGCCCTCGGTGCAGGTGCTGGCAGTGGAACCTCCCGCGGGAGAGATGGTTGACGGCCTACGCAGCCTCGACGACGGGTTCATCCCCCCGGTATATGAGAAATGGGGCGGCGACCAGCTACTAGACGGCAAGCGCATTGTGAGGCCCCGGGAATCGATCGAGTGGACCCGGCGCCTCGCTGAGGAAACGAGCATTTTCGTGGGCATCTCCACCGGAGCGGCGCTCGCCGGGGCGGCCCGGGTGGCTGAACGGACCGACGAGGGCACGGTGGTGGTGGTGTCGGCCGACGGCGGGTGGAAGTACCTGTCTACCGGGGCGTGGACCGATCCAATCGACCAGGTAACGGCCCGAGCCGAGTCGATCATCTATTTCTGAACCCGGGTTTTTGAAAATCACAAACCAGACAGTTTTTCTTATCCATGATGTGCTATAGGCCCCACGCGCTGCTAGGGTCCACATACCCAAACCACACCACCAAGCTGGAGCACAGCTCCAGCCGAACGGCCTCGACTCATCCCGCCAGAGTCGAGGCCGTTCCTCTTGATGCGGAGTAGAAGTATGCGGGCAGCGATATGAGAAGCGGCGGCCGGGCAGCGGACGAGCTGCGGCCCATCGTCTTCCAGCGGGATTTCACCGAGATGGCCGACGGCTCGGTTCTGGTCTCGTTCGGGCGGACCCGGGTGCTGTGCACCGCGTCGGTAGATCCCGGCGTTCCTCGGTGGATGAAGGGCCGGGGAAAGGGCTGGGTTACCGCCGAGTACTCCATGCTTCCGGGGTCGTCGCCGGAGCGGGTCAACCGGGAGGCGGCCCGGGGCCGCCAGTCGGGGCGCACCCAGGAGATACAGCGGCTGATCGGGCGCTCGCTGCGAGCGGTGACCGATGCCGCCAAGCTCGGCGAGCGCCAGGTGATCTGCGACTGCGACGTGCTGCAAGCCGACGGCGGGACCCGCACCGCGGCCATCACTGGCGCCTATGTTGCTCTGCACGACTCCTTCACCCGCCTGGTAGCCGCGGGCCATATCGACCAGCACCCGATGATCGAGGCCTGCGCCGCGGTGTCGGTTGGGGTCGTCGACGGCATCGCTTCGCTCGACCTCCCCTACGAGGAGGATGTGGCCGCCGAGGTGGACATGAACGTGGTCATGACCGAGTCGGGCCGCTTCGTTGAGGTGCAGGGAACCGCCGAGGGCCAGCCGTTCAGCCGAGACCATCTGCATGAGCTGTTGGACTTGGCCACATCGGGTATCGAGCAGATCATCAAGCGGCAGAACCTGCTGCTGGCCGATCCGCCCCCGCCCCGTTGAGCTTCGCCCCAGAGGAACCGCCGCGGTTGGTGGCGGCAACCGCCAACCCCCACAAGCTGGCCGAGATAGCGGCCATCTTGGGAACGGCGATCGTGCTGCTGCCCCGGCCCGCTGACCTGGGTGAAGTGGTCGAAGACGGCGACACTCTGGAGGACAACGCCCGTCTGAAGGCGGAGGCAGTGTGCGGGTATACCGGACAGGCCGCGGTGGCTGACGACACTGGCCTGGAGGTGGCCGCCCTAGGGGGTGCTCCGGGCGTGCGGTCGGCCCGCTATGCCGGCGAGCACGCCGACGACGCCGACAACCGGGCCCGCCTGCTGGCCGACCTGGGGGGAGCAGCCGATCGGTCGGCTCGCTTCTGCACGGTGGCGGTGGTGGTGTTCCCCGATGGCGCCGCAGTAAGGGCTGAGGGTATGACCTCCGGCACCATAGCCACTGCCCCCCGAGGAGACCGGGGTTTCGGCTACGACTCGGTATTCGTCCCCGACGGGGGAGGCGGACTGACGTTTGCCGAGATGTCTTCCGACCAGAAGAATGCGATATCCCACCGGGGCCGGGCATTTCGGGCGTTGGCCGAGCAACTGGGCCTGTAGCCTGTTGCCGATTGCGCGCCAGTGGCGGAATTAGGCAGACGCGCAGGGTTTAGGTCCCTGTGGGCGCAAGCCCGTGTGGGTTCAAATCCCACCTGGCGCACTATAGGGTTTGCCGGTGGATCGGGTGGCCGGTGGGGGCTGGTCGCCCGGTACGATTGTGGCCATGACAAAACCCGTCCTGTTCGAGCCGGGCAGCCCCGAGCGCGGCGCCTTTGAGATCTACAACCGGCTTTTGAAGAACCGCATCGTGTTCCTCGGGACCGATGTGAACGATGACATCGCCAACTACATCACCGCCCAGCTTCTGTACCTGGAGGGGGAAGATCAAGAAAAAGACATCTGGCTCTACATCAACTCACCGGGCGGGTCGGTCACCTCGGGCATGGCCATCTACGACACCATGCAGTTCATCACCCCCGATGTGGGGACCATCTGCATGGGTTTGGGCGCCTCGATGGGCCAGTTCCTGCTGTGTGCGGGTGCTCCCGGCAAGCGCTATGCCCTGCCCCACGCCCGGATCATGATGCACCAGCCCTCGGGCGGCGTTCGGGGCCAGGCGGCCGACATCGCCATCCAGGCCGAACAGCACGCCTACGTGAAGTCGCTGCTGGCCGAGCGCATTGCCACCCACACCGGCCAGTCGGTGGAGCAGGTGGAGGCCGACTCCGACCGCGACCGCTGGTTCACCGCCGAAGAGGCCAAGCAGTACGGCATCATCGACCATGTGATCGTCAAGCGCGGCGAGATGCTCTGACCGGCTGCTGGCCGATTTTCCCTTCCAGATTCACCGGATAGCTAGCCCCGCACGTCCAACCGCACTTCGCCGAGAATCCTGTCGGTATCCACAAAGACGACGGGGCTTTCCCAGTTCAACTCCAGGCCGCAGTGCTCCGAGGAGTAGCGGGCCAACTCGGCGGCGGCCGTCCCGCTCGCTTCGAGTCGGGCCGCATCGAGTTCGGTGCCTTCTGTGCTGCTGAAGACCCCGATGATGAGGCTGGCCGTTTCGCTGATGACGGCCAGCGACGGCTCGATCTCCAGCGGGGCCACCTGTTGAATCGACTCCAGTTCATCGATCACTGCCTGCGCCCCGCTGGGCTCGTCGGAGTAGTCCGAGGCCAAGGCGCCCTCCGGTCCAAAGGCGGTCTCAAGCCTCTCGCAGAAGGTCGCCAAGCTGGGTTGGTCGTCGTCCCCGCAGGCGCTGAGCCCCGCGGCGGCGAACGCCAATGCCCCCAGCAGCAGCGCCAATGCAGCCGCGGTCGGCTGTCGGCGACAGACCATCTGCACGGTCAGCCTGCGGCGGCCGCTTCTCGCAACTCACCGATGGCGTGGTTGAACCCCCGCTCGTCGGAGAACACCGCGCTGCCGGCCACGAACACTCCCGCTCCGGCCGCCGCCGCGGCTCCGATGGTGGTTCGTCCGATGCCTCCATCAACCTCCAACTCCACGTCGTGTCCGGCGTCGTCGATCATGGACCGCACCTCGGCCACCTTGGACTCCATCGACGCGATATAAGACTGGCCGCCCCAGCCCGGATTGACGGTCATCACCAGGACCAGCCGGCACAGGTCCAGCACATGGGCCACCGCCGATGCCGGAGTGCCCGGGTTGAGGGCCACGCCGGCGTCCATGCCCAGCTCGCGGATGGCGCCCAGCGTGCGGTGCAGGTGGGGGCAGGCCTCGGCGTGGACGGTGAGCAGCTCGCAGCCTGCTTCGGCGTAGCGAGGGGCCAGCTCATGGGGCTCTTCCACCATCAGGTGGGCCTCGAACGGCAGCGACACCAGGGGTCGAATGGAGGCAATAACGTCGGGGCCGAAGGTGAGGTTGGGCACGAATCGCCCGTCCATCACATCCCAGTGGATGCGATCGGCCCCGGCCTTCTCCAACCCGATGCACTCCTCGCCCAAACGGGCGAAATCAGCGGGCAGCACAGATGGCGCAATCAGGAACTGTTGGGCCAAATCAGCGGCCATGCCCCGACCCTACCCGGTGCCGACCCGCCAAAAGCGCACCTTTGCGGCCTACGGCGATTGCCCAGTTCAGCGCAGCATTCCGCCGTCTACGAACACCGGGCGGCCGCTCATGAACGCCGAGGCGTCGCTGGCCAGGAACACCGCGGCGCCGACGAGATCTTCGGGGACACCGAGGCGGCCGAAGATGGTCTCGGAGGCCACTTGTTCCTCGAACCGGGCCCGGGTGTCGGGATCGCGGGGCAGGATCATGTCGGTGGCCACCGGGCCGGGAACCAGCAGGTTCACCCGCACCCCGCGGCTGGCCCACTCTCGGGCCATGGTAGTGGTCCAGTTGGCCATGGCCGCTTTGACCGCGCAGTACGCGCCGATGCCCTCCATGGGCTGAAAGGCGCCCAGCGCGCCGATGTTGATGATCGAACCGCCCCCGTCGGCGGCCAGGTGGTGCAGGGCAGCCTGCGACATAAACAGCGGACCCTTGAGGTTCACGGCCAAGATGTCGTCGAGCTCCTCGGGGGTTACCCGAGTGGTGACGTGAGGCCTCAGCACCCCGGCGTTGTTCACCAGCACGTCGAGGCGGCCAAAGCGGCTCATGATGGCCTCGAGCAGCGGCTGATGCTGGTTCAGTTGGCCGACGTCGAGTTCAGCAGCCATGGCCTCTCCACCCGAGGCGGTGATCTGATCGGCCAGAGCCCGGCAGGCATCCAGCGTGCGGCTGGCGGCCACGATCTTGGCCCCGGCTTCAGCCAGCCCCAGGGCCAAGGCCTCGCCGATGCCCCGGGAGGCCCCGGTGACGAAGGCCACCCGCCCGGTCAGGTCGAACTTGTCGGTCATGGCATCATTCCTTCTCCTGGGCAGACAGCCAATTCTCCAGGCTGGCATCCTCCCAATCGTCGGGGCCGTACACCGTGCGGGGCAGCGGGGTCATCAGGTGGGTGTCGCCGCCGGTGACATATTCGGCCGAGCGCTGTTCCCAGGCGGTGATCCGCTCATCGGCGGCGCCCTCGTCGCACAGGCCCCGGGTGGAGTCGCGGTTCTGGCGGTAGGTCATGTGGGAGGCGATATCGGTGGCCCACACCATCACAACCTCGTGCTGGTTGTTGAGCACCTCATACAGCCCGGTGGGCCGGTGGCCGTAGTCGGCCATGAGGGGAACCCGTTCTTCGACTACCGCGGCCAGGAACTCTAGCGGGGTGCCGGGCCGCACGGCGAGGATCTCGTTCACGAACAAGGTGCCGGTTATGCCGGCTTCGGCGATCTCGGTGGTGCTCGGGCTGCCGGGCACGCCCCCGCACAGTCGGTCGAAACCGCCGGAGCGCCACTGGGCGGCCTCGTCCCACCAGTCGCCGTAGAACGCCTTGCGCCGCTTCAGGTTGAGCCGGTCGAGGTTCTTGGCCAGGCCCTTCCAGCCCTCCGAGCCGATGTCCCAGATGTTGATGACCTGGGGCCAGCGCCCTCCGCCCGCTCCCAGGATGTAGAACGCGCCCTGGAGCCCGAACATCTCCGGCATGCGCAGCACCGGGTCTTGCCACAGGTGCTCCATGTAGTCGTACTGGCCTTGCCCGATGACGTCGACCACCTCGTAGAGGTACAGGTCGCGGTTCATACCGGGCCTCCAGGCCGAATGGCGGGCTGTGTGTTCCGGGGCATCACCCGACGACGTTACCGGCGTAGGCTCCGGGGATGCGCCGCGAGACCCAGGTGGAGCTGATCCGGGAGCTTCTGGACCACCACGTCGCGGGCACCACGCAGCTGGCCGACGACATGCTGGTGCTCCCCGCCGAGGTCTACACCAGCAAGACCCACTGGCAGGCCGAGCGGGATGTTCTGTTCCGCCGCCGCCCGGTGGTGGCCTGCCTGTCGGGGGCGGTGGCGTCGGCGGGGGATTACGTGTCGCTTACCGTCGGCAGGGTGCCGCTGGTGGTGGTGCGGGGCGACGACGGGGTGCTGCGGGGGTTCCGCAATGTGTGCCGCCATCGGGCGTCGGCGGTGGTGAGCGGGTGCGGTTCGGGAGCATCGTCTCTGCGGTGTCCATTCCACGCCTGGACCTATCGGCTGGACGGATCTCTGCTGGCCCGTCCCCAGGCGGGGGAGGGGTTCTCCGGGACCGACGAGTCGCAGCTCGGGCTGGTGCCGGTGTCAGTAGAGGAGGCCTGCGGGGTGGTGTTCGTGCGGCCTGAGGGCGACGATCCGGTGGACGCCGCTGGGCTGGTGGGCGACGCCTCCGGAGATCTCGATGACTTCGGCGTGGGCGGCTATGTCCCGTTCGACCGGTGGGAGTCGAGCTGGCCCTGCAACTGGAAGCTGTTGGTGGACACGTTCTTGGAGTCGTACCACGTGTTCTCGCTGCACCGCACCACGGTGGGCCGCTACTACCTGTCCCAGCCCATGACCTACCAGGGGTACGGACCCAACCTGCGATTCCAGACTTGCCAGAAGTCGATCCTGGAGCTGGCCGAGGTACCCGAGGACGAGTGGGATCTGCTCAGCCGGGCCACCGTGGAGTATCTGATCGCCCCCAACACCATCTTGAGCCACAGCGTGGACCACTTCGCGGTGTACCAGTTCTTGCCCACCGCCGTCGACCACACCGACGTCACCATGACCCTCTACACCCCCGAGCCGGTCACCGACCGCACCCGCCCCCACTACGAGCGCACCCTGGAGCTGCACCAAAAGGTCGGCGCCGGCGAGGACTTCCCCCAAGCCGTGAAGATCCAGCAGTCCCTGGCCTCAGGCCTGGTCACCGAAACCCTCGTCGGCCGCCACGAAGTAGCCCTAATCCACTTCCACCAAGCGCTCGATCAACTGCTCAACGGCCAGAGCTGAAGAACGAGAATTCAGTCCGACTCTGCGAAGTTCACAACTAGCGGGCCTACTTCGCCTTCGTCAGCGTCGAACCAAAGTGCGATGGCGTCGCGGGCAGCTGACTCGATCTTGGCGCGGCGCCTCGCCTGTGAGTGGCAGCCGGGCAGGTTCTCAGCCTTGATCGCCCACCATTTTCCAGAGCGGATGACAGTGAGGTGGTGGGTGTCGCTAACTGATGGTTGAGCATCTGTGTCAGGTGCTAGCGACATGGCTGCTCCTTTTCTGCGTCCTTGATCAGCCCTTCGGCAGTGAATCGAGAAATCTCCCTGTGGCGGGGGATCGTCAATGTCGTGTTGCCCATGCACCAGACCTCGTGTTTGGCGCCCTTGCGCCGCAGCTCAAGCATAAGCCCTTTTTTCTGCGCAATCCGCCGCAGTTCCTTCAGTAGGTCCACCTTTTTCATCTGACTCTCCGCATCTCAGTTCCTGAGAACTGGATTGCGTTCGAGGGGCCTTGTTGAGTCAACGCCGTTGGCTGGGAATGGGTCGGTGGGCGGTTTGGTCTTCCAGTGTCCGGTGTCGGGGTGTTGGGTGACTTGCCAGTTGTCGTCGTGGATGTTGTGGTGGCATTTGTTGCACACCAGTACCAGGTTGGCGAAGTCGGTGGGTCCGCCGTGCCGCCAGAACTGCACGTGGTGGGCGAAGCATCTGTGGGCGCTGGCCCCGCAGCCGATGCAATGCTTGTCTCGGTAGATCAGTGCGGCCCGTTGGGCGTCGGAGGCGGTGCGCCGCTTGCGCCCCAGGTTCATTTCCTGAGTGGCGGCCCGGAACACGCCGGGCAGCAGGTCGGCGTCGCAGGCCAAGCGGACCAACTCGTCCATGGGGATGGGCGTGCCGTCGGCCAGGCGGGCGTTGATGAGCTCTTGGTTGATGACGTCGTAGTCGGCCACCACCATCAGCGCGGTGCCTTGGGCCTTGCCCTTTTCCGGCTCCAATATCAGCTCGGCCAGAGCGTCGGCCATGCGTTGTTGAGGGGTGCGCCGGGCGTTGGGGTCCTCTGCGTTCCACAGCTCGCGTTCTTTGACAGCGAGCGCAGTGTCGATCTTGGCCCCGGTGACGGGATCGAATTCGCCCGACAAGATGAACATTCCGGTCTCTCGGCTCGTGAACGCCCGCGCCGTGCGATTGTTGTGTTGGCGGTCGTGGATCGACTGGCCGTCATCGTCGGACATCTCCTGTTGGTGGCGGCGCGTTGTCTTGGCGAATTGGTCGTAGCCCTGGTGGCGAGCAGCCTCGACCAAGAACGTCTGGTCAATCGGCCCTTCCGAAGCGGCTCGGGCGATCAGCCGAGCATGGCCCACCGGAATCTCCCCGCTGCCCAGCGCCTGCGATGTCTCTTCCATCGCTGATAGCCGTTCCGCTGCCTCCACGTCGCGTTGGGCATCCCGCCGAGACGTCTGCAACTGCTCACGGGCTACACGCTCGGCCGCCGACTTGCTTTCCCTCCGACTCAACTCGGCCAACACCTCGGCCTTGAATGCACCCAACTTGGACTCGGCCCGCCCAATCTCCTTGAGCCGGTCCCGCAACCCTTCTCCCGACAGCCCTGCCACGTCTACGCCTGCCACATACACGCCGCCGGGCTGGCAGCCACCAGAATCGACAAATTCCTTGTAATGGTCGGAAATAGACGTGGAATCCATAAGGATGATCCTACCGACCACCAGTGACACTTATCCCCAAAAGCAGTCCTTGACCAGTAGAAATGCATATCAATTGATCTCCCAGGCCAATCTGGGAAACGGTTTTCTGAATTTGAGTTTTCTCTCAGCGGGGCAAGTTGAGTGATCCCGAGTTCGGTGGCTGCCAAAAGTCTCTTGACAATGTGTCACTTGTAGGGAGTAATCTCATCGATGGAATTACATCGAAGAGAGAGCCTGATGACAGCGAACGCATTTCCAAAAGTCACAACTAAGGCGTGGATTGCCCTGCGAGCCCGAGCAGCGGCAGCCCCGTCTACGAAGTTCACCCCAGAGGTAGTGGCGGCACTCATGGAGATGTCAAGTCCTAGAAGTGCCCGCGACAACACAGTCAGTCCGATTCGGCGACTTGGGCTCATCGATGAAGAAGGTGCTCTGACCCCTAGGGGTAACAAGTGGCGAATAGACGAGTCGTACGATGAAGCCTGTCAAGAAATCTTGGAGGAGGTCTATCCGGAAGAACTTGGAGTCCTCGTAGATAGCGACGGCAATCCCGATTCTCCGAAAGTCAAGACATGGTTCGATCACCAGGGCTTCGGCGAATCCAACGCTAGACAGATGGCATCCACATATGTCATGGTCGCAAGCAAGCAAGTCCCTGAACCACCCGCAGCAGATTCTGGGAAATCAAAGAAGAAGACATCGACGAAAACGGATGATGAAGGGAGGTCCTCACGAGGGAAGAAGGCCGAAATCCCGCTCAAGAAAGAAGCGCAGGAGCCCTCCGCTGCACCTGTCAGTACCAACGGAGGGCCGTCGGTCCATCTCGACATCCAGATCCACATCCCAGCCGATGCATCTCCCGATCAGATTGATCGGATCTTTTCGAGCATGGCAAAGCACTTGTACGCGAAGTGACTGAAGAGCGGTGGGCGGGTCCGGCCTCGCTCGCGCGCAAGCTGGTTGGTGAGTTCTCAGACCTCTTGCGGCCGGTATCGACAGAGACGGTCGCTGTCGAAAACGAAGAAGCTCCTGACCTCAAGGCTGAATTTGACGATCGCATTGCGGATCCGGACCTGCGCTTGGCAACTCGGTCACGCTTCCTGACAAGGCACTATGCAGACGCAGTGGAGTCAGGGGTCAAAGCGCTTTGCGAATGCATTAGGACGAGAACTGGGAGAACGGAGGACGGGGATAAACTAATGACCCTCGCATTCTCTCCCAAGGCTCCATTGCTGAGCATTAACAGGGGCCGATCAAAGAACGATGAGAGCGAACAGCGTGGTCACATGCTCCTGTGCCAGGGCGTAGTCGCCGCGTGGAGAAACCCAAGGGCACACGCGCTTCGTGATGATTCACCTACCCGGGCTCTGATGATGCTTGAAACTCTTGACGACCTGATCACCACCACGAAGTCAGCCACTCGGTCGCGCAAGCGTCACAATCCATGAGCGATAAAGGCTTCTTAAGCGTCGTGGCTCTGGGTGCCACTTGCGAGGTGAGGGAAGACGACGATAGGGCCTATGCGGACCAGGCGGTTCCCGAGTTCCCCGTCGTTGGGGCCCAGCCTTCGCCATATCATCCCGACCTTCCCATTCGTGAAGACCCTGATGGACCAAAGCTGATGGCGCGAAGTCTCAGCCTGACAGAGTTTGCTGATCTCAGCGATGGCCGACGGGTCATCTTGCGAGATGACCGGGGCTTTAGCGGGACGCTTCATGCCGTCAACTGGGATCCCGACACCGGCGAGGTGCGAGATGCATCCTGGCATCCAGGTTCCAGGCTTGAATCCCTGGTGAGCGACCCGTGGCGATTCGAGACGCGCGAGAGCCTCACCCGACACGTGATCGCCGCTCTCGACCCCGACGACGATCAAGAGTGGCATGACTGGGTGGTCGATCGCCTGCGCACGATGGGCATCGAGGTCGATCCTGCCTTCGTAATATCCGCGCTTTACAAGGTTGAATTCGGCAGCCGAATCTTAGAGGAACTGCGAAAGAGGGGCCGCTAGCAGATTCTGGACCAGCATTTGAAGACCCGGAAGGACTAGAGAGAGGGTGGGAGGCTCTTCACGATTTGGGCGGTTTCGACGGAGACGTGGATGAGGCGGCGGAGGTGGCGGATGAGGTTGAAGGGCTCGTCGGCCCAGACATGCCAGCCGTTGGGGTCGTCTGTGATGCCGGAAGGCTTGTCGTGCTTTAGTCGGAGGCTGTCTATGGCCCAATCAATCGGGGTGCTGAGCTTCCCCCCTAATCGTGGAGAGTTTGTTTATGGGGGTTGGGGGTGGTGGCTTGTTCGTATTCTATGGGCGGGACCATTCCGATTGCTGAGTGCAGCCGGTGCTGGTTGTACCAGCTGTGGACCCACAGGGTGATTTCCTGTCGGGCTTGGGCCCGGGTGGTCCAGGCCCGCCGGTCGATGAGCTCGTGGGTGAGGGTGGAGAAGAACGACTCGGCGGGGGCGTTGTCCAAAGCGTTGCCGGTTCTTCCAGTGGACCGGGCGATGCCGAGCCGCCGGCAGGCGGCGGCGAAGGCCTCTGATGTGTATTGCGATCCCTTGTCGGAGTGAAAGATCACGCCGGCGATGCCGCCGCCTCGGGTGGCGACTGCGGTGTTGATCGCGGCTTTGGCCAGCTCGGCCGTCGGATGGTGGTTGGAGGTGGCGAAGCCGACCATGCGCCGCGACCACAGATCCTCGACGGTGGCCAAAAACACCGGTCCCTCTGCGGTTTTGACCTCTTTGAAGTCGCCGCACCATTTCTGGTTGATCCTCTCGGCGTTGAAGTCGCGCCCGAGCAGATCCGTCGTTGCAGCGGCGCCGGGGTTCTGGCTGGTCAGGCCCTTCTTCTTTTTGGGGCGGGCGCAGAGGCCCTGGCGGGCCATCGAAGCCTCCACCGTCTTCTTCGACACCGAGATGCCGTCGCGGCGCAGCTGGGCGCGCACTCTGGGCGAGCCGTAGGTGCCCCTGGACTTGCCGAACGCCCGCTTCACCTCGGCGTCTGTCGCCTGTCGGCGAAGCTGCATCTCAGTCGGCGGGCGGTTGTGGTGCTTGTAGAACGTCGAGGGCGCCACGTCCAGCGCCCGCAGCGACACCGCGTGAGGCACGCCGTGGCCGGTCCTTTGGGCAGCGATGAACTCTGCGGTCACCGCGTTGCCTCGTTCACCCAAAGGACCACGGATCGTTTGAGCACATCACGCTCCATCCGCAAAGTCGCGTTCTCCTTGCGGAGCCGGGCCAGCTCGGCCCTCTCATCAGCGGACAGCCCGCCAGCCCGCTCCGCCCCATCCCGGCGCACCCAGTTGCCCAAAGTGCCCTCGTTGACGCCGAGCTCCCGGGCCACATGGGCCACCGGACGGCCGGTCTCCTTGACGATCCGAACAGCCCCATCACGGAACTCCGAATCGAACCTTCTTCGTTGTCTAGACATCGCATCTCCTTATAGACGATGTCTCCACAAAAAGGGGGGAACCTCAGTGCGGCCTGACACGGTGTAATCGTGGGCCTTGTCGGGGATGTCGATGAGCTTGCAGCGGTGGTTGATTTCCAGCACTGACCGGTTGGTCTCCTTGCCATTCTTGGACCAGCGCATCTTCTTGTCTATCCGGTAGGCCGAGGGGTCAGCGGCTCCTTCATCGGGTTGCCCGTCCACGAGGCAAATCACTGGGTACTCGTCGACGGTTTCGTAGTTGACGTGCAGGTCCAAAAGCGTTCGGCCAGCGGCCCGAAATGCCTCGAAATCGGGGGCGAGGGGAATGCGGGGCAGGTTGCGCTGGAGGTCGTGCTTGTACCGCTCCCGCCAATCGGGGGCGTGCATCACCCCGTAGAGGTATTCCCAAATGTCGTCTTTGGTGATGTGATCGCCGTAGTGGCCGTGGAACTGCTCAAGGCACCAGTCAGTGATGTTGTCGGTGTCTCCGGGGTCGGGGGGTAAATCCAGATCGAGCTCGAGAGTCTCGGCCATATGAACTCCTATTGCGAACAGCGGGTCACGGCCCGTCCAGCGGGGTCGACGGCGTGCAAGTCGGGCAGCAAGCCGACGGCTAATGCCGCGAACCGGGTGCGGTTCGACGGGCTGCTCAAAAGGATCGCCTCCGCTCGGGCATAGCCCGGGTCTGCTGGCCCGGCCCCATCAGGTGTAAGTCGGGCAGAGTCAGGGAGGCCAGTGCCCCGAAGATCGCCATATTCGACGGCCCCGCCATCAAGATGGCCTCCGACGGGGGACGGCCCGGGTCTGTCTCCCCGTGGCGCAGAGGTCGAAGATCTGGTCGGTGGCGATGATCCCGAAGGGGAGTTGCTGCGTGAGATTGAAGAGCATGGCGCGGGGGGGTGTCCCTGTGTTGTTGTCAAGCTGCGTGGGGTAGTTTTTCGGTTTGGTCTAGGGGTGGTTGGTAGGGGGTTTGGGTTTTGAGGATGGCGAGTACGATGTTGCAGCGTTTGCGGGCTAGGGCGGTGATGGCGGCGTTGTGTTTTTTGCCTTCGTCTCGTTTCTTTTGGTAGTAGGCGATGGCGTGGGGGTCGTGTTGGGAGGCGGTGAAGGCGGCTTGGAACATGGCGTTTTTGAGTCGGTGGTTGCCGCGCCGGTTTCTGCGGGTGGTGTGGCTGCGGCCTGATTGGCGGTCGGTGGGGGCCAGTCCGGCGTAGGAGGCGAGTCGGCCGCCGTTGTCGAAGCGGTGGGGGTCGCCGATCTCAGCGAGTGTGCGGGCGCCGGTTCGGGTGCCGAACCCGCACATGGTGGTCAGGACTTTTCCCAGCGGGTGCTCTGTGAACGCTTGT
Source organism: Acidimicrobiales bacterium (assembly GCA_965208505.1). Lineage (GTDB taxonomy): Bacteria > Actinomycetota > Acidimicrobiia > Acidimicrobiales > Bin134 > Poriferisocius. Next base: position 1,984,484 of record OZ242339.1, on the reverse strand, counting down.
TCGATGTCTTGTTCGAGCTGGCGGCGGCGCTCGCAGATGCGGTCGAGGTCGCCGGCGAGGTCTGAGATGGCCTCGCCCCACGCGGTCTCGGCTGTCGCGGTGATGGTCTGGGCTTTGAGCGCTGCCCAGATCGCGTCGGCGAGGGCGTCGGCCTTGCGGGGGTTGCGCCGGGCGATCGCGGTTCGGATGCGGGCTCTGCCCGCTTTGCGCAAAGCGGTCGGGGTCGGCCACCTGATGAGCGCCTGGCGCAGACCGGCGCTGTTGGCGAGCCGGTCGCCCACCGCGCGCTCCAGGGCGGGGCACACTGCCAAAAGGGCGTCTCTTAGCCGGTTGCAGGCCCGGGTGGCGTCGGCGGCCAGGTCGGCGTCTCGGCCGTTGAGGATACGCAGCCGCGCCAACATCTCGTCGCTGGGGGCCGCCCACTGGAGCCGGTCGGAGTTGCGGCGGGCGTAGTCGGCCAACACGAACGCGTCCTTGGGGTCGGTCTTGGCCGAACCGGCGTACAGATCGGCGGCCCGGCGCATCGCAAGGCCCGGCACATAGGCCACCGGCGCGCCCCGGCGGGCAGCCGCCTCCAGCAGCAAAGACGCAGCCGATCCCGTCACATCGACCACCAGCGCCGCAGGCCCGCGCCCGGCGGCGTCTTCGATCATCGCGTCGATGGCGGCCTCGTCGTTGGCCACCGCCCGGGAGAACACCTCCTCCCCGCCGGCGGTGACGGCGCACGCCCAGTGGTCTGCTTTGGCCACATCGACGCCGACGAACACCTCGACGGCGGCCCAATCGGTCTCTGACATGCCGGTCTCCTCCAGGTCCGGAAACAATCTGCTCGGAAGCTCCCGGCGCCTCGGCCTCAACCACTTTACAAAGCCCCGCGGGCCAACCCGCAGACACGTCCCTGTCAGAGGTCCCAGACGCCCCCCGCAACGGGCGGCACCACCCCCCGAGCCGTCAAACGACAGGGGGACAAAGCCCTACCCGCCACGGCGAGCAACCAGCCCCAACACTCCCACGGCCAGAGCCACCCAACAACGTAAAGGGGGTCATTGCGTCCAACGGGGGAGCGTCCGGGTCTGCCTCGATCCCGCGATCATTGCTAGGTCGGGGATCGCTTCTGTCGCTATTGCTTGAAAGGTCATGTTGGAGGTCCCCGTGATCAAGATCGCCTCCACCGCGGGATGGCTCGTGCCCCGCCTTGGTTTGGGCCCAGGAAGTTGAGGTCGCTGATGCAATTTGTCGCGAGGGTTGTGAAGGAGCCGCGATTGTTTTGAGTCGGGAGGAAGATTCCTCTCTCTCTCTCTCTCTCGGAAGCATCCCCGAAATTGTCTTGACTCTTGAGAGGATTCGTGCATCCTCGTATAACCAGATTTTGGTAAATGGTCTGTACAGCACTTCCCGGATTCTTGATTCGTCAAAATAGATGTCCTCATCGTTTCTCAATGATTGCTTCAGGGTTTCTGTCCACTTGATGCTCTCTAGATGATCGTTTTTCGTTAATTCATCAATCGTTGATCCAAGTTCCATTGATTCTCTGGCTAGTTGGTATGCTTCAATCAATTGCCTGATCTTCGATTCCAGTTTTTCGCGGCTGAAGGAATAGACGTAAACATCACAGTTGGTTTTCACGCCAGTTGCGTGTTCAGCAACTGCCACTTCAGTGTTGTGTCCCTTTTTGGCTGTTGAGCACACAGGCAGCAGTGTCTGAAAGGTCCCGTCAGTTAGATTTACCCAGTCGTGGCCTTTGGTAACAGGCACGATCTGGAAACGGTCGCTTGTAACGTCTCGGAGGTCGGTGAGCCAGTCGAATTTTTCGTGCAGTCTGCTGTATTCGGGCACTTGGGCGTAGTGCAGGCTCGCTGGTGCGGTCTGGTCCTTGTGGGGGTTGCGCACGAGCACGGTGATCTGGACGCCGTTGCGCGACCCTGCCCCGAAGATCTTGTCTCCTTCTCGGCGGAACTCGTCTCCCGACTTCATGGCGTCGCCCAGCAGGTTGACCACGTAGATGTCGATGAACTCGTCTCTCAATGCGGCTCTCATGCCAGCGAGCGATGTGGCATTGGACAGAGAGTTGGGGTGGACAAATGCGATTACCCCTGGACGGTTGGGGTTGTCGTCGGGCGCGTTGAGCCGGTCGGATGCCCAGCGGATGGCTTGTACATAGAGGTTGGCAGAACTAGTGCCGCCCACGGGCCTGTTCGAAATTTCGCGCAGGCGTCTTCCATAGGTGGCCCGCACTCTTGAGCTTCCCCCCTATTCGTGGAGAGTTTGTTTTTGAGGGTTGGGGGTGTTGGCTTGTTCGTATTCTATGGGTGGGACCATTCCGATTGCGGAGTGGAGCCGGTGCTGGTTGTACCAGCCGCTGATCCACATGGCGATGTCCTGGCGGGCTTGGGTTCTTGTGGTCCAGCGGCGCCGGTCGATGAGTTCGTGTTGGAGTGTGGAGAAGAACGATTCTGCCGGGGCGTTGTCCAAAGCGTTGCCGGTGCGCCCTGTTGAGCGCTGTATGCCGAGCCGCCGGCAGGCCTTCGCGAAGGCTTCGGCCGTGTATTGGGTGGATTCAATCGGTCGTTGCAACAGTGTTGTGTTGGGGAGAGTGTATTAGTTGGTTGAGGGCTTCGGCGGGGGTTCGCCAGTCGAGGGTTTTGCGGGGTCTGGTGTTGAGGGTGTGGGCGACGGCTTGGAGGTCGTCGGCGGTCCAGCGGGTGAGGTCGGTTCCTTTGGGGAAGTATTGGCGCAGCAGGCCGTTGGTGTTCTCGTTGGTTCCCCGCTGCCAGGGGCTTTGGGGGTCGCAGAAGTAGACCGGGATCCCTGTGGCGACGGTGAATTCGGCGTGTTCGGCCATCTCGGAGCCCTGGTCCCATGTGAGGGATCGGCGCAGGTGCTGGGGGAGCTGGGTGATCTGCTGGGCGATGGCGTCGCGGACGGCCTGGGCTCCGTGGCCGGCCAGCGCGGGGCCGGTCTTGGTTCGGGGCGCTTTGCCGTGGCCTTCCATTGGGGGCAGGTGCAGCAGCATCGCATAGCGGGTTGTGCGCTCGACGAGGGTGCCGATCGCCGAGCGGTTCAGCCCGATGATCAAGTCGCCCTCCCAGTGGCCGGGCACGGCCCGGTCGTCGGCGGAGGCCGGACGCTGGGAGATCATCACCTCGGGTGTGACGAACCCCTTGCCCCGCCCCCTGGTGCGGGCCCGGGGCACGCGCAGCGCCCTTCCGGTCCGCAAACAGGCGACGAGCTCTTTTTTGAGGGCGCCGCGGCCCTGCACGTAAAGAGACTGATAGATGGCCTCGTGGGATATGCGCATGGACCCATCATTGGGGAAATCCACCCGCAGCCGCTCAGATATCTGCTCGGGGCTCCAGGACTTGGCCCAGCGGCGGTCAGCGCGGCGGCCGTGGCGGCGGCCAGCGAATTCCACGGCAGGACCCGCGACGGGCCCGCCGCCGGGACGCTCCACCTGGCCGGCGAGGCGATCGGCCACATAGTCCCGCAGCCTCTCATTGGCTGCGAGCTTGGATGGCTTGGGGCGCTTGGCCCGCCGCTCAGCGTGCCACTGCGCCGTCGACGCCCGATACTCGACCCGCCCCGACCGCACCGACGCGTTGCGGCGCACCTCGCGGGAGACCGTCGACGGAGACCGGCCCAGCTCCCGGGCGACCGCGCGCACCCCAAGCCCCTTGGCGCTCAGCACCGCGATCTCCTCGCGCTCGGCCAACGACAGATAACGCCCCGACAAAGGGGCCAGACCAGGAGACACCCCACCAGCCTGCCGGAACCACCTGTGGCCCACCGACACCGACACCCCCGCCGCAACCGCCGCGTCCTCGCTCGACAACCCCTCCGCGACCGCATCCCAGAACCGGACCCGCTCTGACCGCGACCCCACCCCAGGCCGACCCGGAGAGCGCATCTTGCCCCGCAACCCCTGAATCGCCTCCTGACGCTCCTCGAAAACACCCACCGCAAACCTCCCACGCCCAAGTGTTGCGACGACCCCTTGAACCCGGGTTGGGATCCCTTGTCGGAGTGAAAAATGACTCCTTTGATATCGCTTCCTCTGGTGGCGACGGCCATGTTGATGGCCTGTTTGGCCAACTCGGCGGTTGGATAGTCGTTGGAGGTGGCGAAGCCGAGCATGCGCCGCGAGCACAGGTCCTCGACTGTGGCTAAGAACACTTTGCCCTCGGCGGTGGGGACTTCTTTGAAGTCCCCGCACCATTTCTGGTTGATCGCTTGGGCGCTGAAGTCGCGCTTCAGCAGGTCCGTCGGGGCCGCGGCGCCGGGGTTTTGGCTGGTGAGGCCCCTGTAGCGCCGTTTGGGCCGGGCGCACAGGCCCTGGCGGGCCATCGAGGCCTCCACAGTGGTCTTCGACACCGACAGCCCGTCTCGGCGCAGCTGGGCTCTCACTCTGGGCGACCCGTAGGTGCCCTCGGACACCTCGAACGCCTTTTTCACCTCGGCATCGACCGCCTGTCGGCGGAGCTGCCGGGCGGTAACAGGCCGGTTCAGGTGCTTGTAGAACGTCGAGGGCGAGATGCCCAGCGCCCGACAAGACACCGCGTGAGGCACACCGTGGCCGGTCCTTTGGGAGGCGATGAACTCTGCGGTCACCGCGTCGCCTCGTTGACCCAAAGGACCACGGATCGTTTGAGGACATCACGCTCCATCTCCAACTCCGCGACCCTCCTGCGGAGCCGGGCCAGCTCGGCCCGCTCATCAGCGGACAGCCCGCCGGCCCGCTCGGCCTGCTCCCGGCGCACCCAGTTGCCCAAAGTGCCCTCGTTGACGCCGAGCTCCCGGGCCACATGGGCCACCGGACGGCCGGTCTCCTTGACGATCCGAACAGCCCCATCACGGAACTCCGAATCGAACCTTCTTCGTTGTCTAGACATCGCATCTCCTTATAGACGATGTCTCCACAAAAAGGGGGGAACCTCACTCTCTCATCTAAGTCGGGATAGTCGATGTTGGGGTTGTCGTCGCCGGCGGACTTTTGGCCGGCTGACCGAGGGGGGTTGGCGATGATGACTTGGATGGGGAGGTTGTTCTGGCGCTTGGCCCGATCCGAGTTGCGGCCCATGGGGCCGACCCCTGGCAATCGGCTGTCGTCATTCATCAAGAAAGTGTCGGTAAGCACGATTCCCTCGAAAGGCTCGTAGCCCCCGGTGCGCTCGCGGAAGCCTTCTTCAATCTTGATGGCGGCTAGGTAGTAGGCCAAGAGCACGATTTCGTTGGCGTGGATTTCCTCGTTGGCGTGGATCTCTGGAGGCTCGCCGGTGTCCCGGTTGCCTCGGAACTTGCGGGCGAGGTCCTCGTCTCTCACCAAATACTTGCCATCGCTGCCCTTCTGAGTAAGCAGGCGGTTGATGAATGTGCCGGTGCCGGTGAAGGGGTCGAGGATATGGACGTCCCTATCGGTCAAGCCCCGTCCAAACTCCTGTCGGAGCACGGCGTCGGTGGAGCGCAGAATGAAGTCCACCAACTCGACTGGGGTGTAGACGATGCCAAGGCGGCTCACCTCGTCGGGCATGGCCTTGTTGAAGAATGTTTCGTACACCTCCAGCATCACCGTCAGGCGGGCGTCAGCGTCGGTTGCCCCTTGTAGGCGGTTCTCCACGCTGGTGTAGAAGCGCTCTAGATCGCGGGTCTCGTCTCGAAGATGGACTTCCTGGGATTTGAACTCGTCAAGCAGCTCATTTAGGGCTTTGGAGATGGGGTTGCGGTCGGCGAAACCGCTCTCGGAGAACAAGGCGTCGAATACCGGGATGGTGACCACGTGTTGGGCCAGCATGGTGACCAGGGCGTTCTCAGCTAGATGGCCTCCGATCGTGGCCCGCATGGCCTCAGCGAAATTGGAGAACGCGTCGGCCAGGATCGGGTCGGTTCCGATGGAGTGGCGGATGCGGGCGGTGATCGTGTCGGTGACCCGGGCTACCTCTTCGCCCCAACGGGCCCAGTACTGGCGGTCACCGCACACCTCCACCAGCTTGGAGGCGATTGCGTTCTCGAAGGGCAGATGCCCTTGGACATGTTCGCTAACCTTCAGGCGTGCGTTGCACTCGATGCCCCCTTCGCAGCCGGCGGTGCCGCATTCCTCGCACACCCCCGACGTGATCACGGTCACTGGGAGCTTTCCGGTTAGGTCGGCAGTGTTTATGGCTACGTCCAGCCGCTCATCGTGCGATCGCAGCGCCTTCAAGACATTCCACACCTGCTTGAAGTCCGAGCCGGACAGGACTGTATCGTCGGCCAAACTCGACCCCGAAGGCACCGGCACCGGCAACACCACGTAGCCGTATTGCTTGCCCTCCGAGCGGCGCATCACCCTACCCACTGCTTGAACTACGTCGATCTGCGAGCGTTTTGGCTCGATGAACAACACAGCATCGAGAGCAGGCACGTCTACCCCTTCAGTGAGGCATTTCGCGTTGGTAACGATTCGACAGCCGTCCTCGTCGTCACCGTGCTGAAGCCACGCGATGGTGTTAGCCCGATCGAGGGCGTTATTGGACCCGTCGACATGGCGGATTTCGCATTGCAGGAGTTCGACTCCCACTCTGGCACACCCGGGGACATCATGTCGGTCACCGGACCCCAGTAGTTCTCTACCGCGCGGGAGTTTCTAATGGTGTTTGTAAACGCAATGGCCCGGCGGGCTGCCTTCTGCGGATGCATCGCGCCCGTGACCCGGTCCTTGGCAGACCGTGTCGTCGGGTCGGCTAGTGCATCCCAGCATCCGGCGAACTTCACAGCCTCCTGGGTCGTGATCTGTCGGATGGATTGGTCCACCTCGACCGAGGCCAGGCTTTGCATGTTGTCGGCCATCAATTCTTCGGCCACCGCGATGACCAACACCTGGTAATCGGTCAGATAACCGCCATCCACAGCTTCACCAAAGCCCATCCGGTAGAACTCGGGGCCATAAGTGTCCTCGTCGTCCATCGAGTACACGTCGAAAGCCTTGACGTGCTCTTCGGCCTTAGCCTTTAGTTGGCCCGTGTAGAGCCGAGGCGTGGCTGTCATGTACAGCCGTTTGTCGGCCAAGACTTCATCTTCATCGTGGACCAGAGTGAACGCGCTTCCCTTCTCGGATTCTTGGATGCCGGTCGTTCTATGGGCTTCATCGCAGAGAGCCAGATCAAAGACGGGAGCGCCCTCGGCTTGGGCCTGGGCGACCAACTCCAACGACTGGTACGTGCAGAAGACCGCGGTCATCGAATCGGGGTCGTCTTCTGAGAGCTTCTCAGCGATCTGCTCGGGATCGGTGGTGACCGGCATAGCCAGTTCGGCCATGTCGGCGTCTTCATCGTTGCGGCCAGCACGGGTGTCAGAGCAAATGCCGATGTAGCGATGGGGAATCGCGGGGTCGCGCTGACGGGCCCACTCCCGCATGGTCTGGCCCATCAAGGCGATCGACGGTACGAGGTACAGAACCTGTCCACCTCGACCAGCCATCTGCTCGGCAATCCACAGAGCCACTACCGACTTACCCGTTCCACAAGGAAGCACAAGCTTGCCCCGGTCGTATTCTTGAAAACCGTCCACCACCTTCCTCACTGACTCTGCTTGGAAGGGAAAAGGCTCGTACTGGATCGAGGTGAAGGACAGCCTCTCGGGAGTGTCCAAGAATTCGGACCAATCGGTCGGCCAGTTTTCAATATCGGACTGGAACAAGACCTCGCAGCGAGGTGAGGTCTTAGACACCATCGTCTTGGCGTTGGCGGTCAGTGATGAGGTGACGACCAGGATCCGGTGGGTGAAGATGTCAGTGCTTGATGCTGACAGGAAAGAGTCCACCGCGGGTTTGTCGATGGACCCGGTGTCATAGAACTTTGTCTGAATGGCACACAGCCCCCCGCCCCAGTTGTCGGACTGCTCGGCAACTAGGTCGATCCCGATGTCGGGGCCATAGCCATGAGCCTCCCTGTCGGGCCACTCCATCCAGCGCCACACATTCTTGAAGCGCCCCGGCCCGTACACATCCGGGTGACGCTGGAATGCGTATTGCATCAGCCGCTCGAAAACCCTGCCCCGCTCCTGAGACGTCGGAAATCGTTCTCTCAGCAGGTCGAACAACTCGTATCCCATGCGACATGACTACATCATGAAATAAACAGAAATCAATTACACCAGGGTGCGTCGTCCTGTGCAATTAGACGATGGGGCTTGTCTGCCAGGATGTCATACTGTAGATTGTCGCTGTATGACAATGCTAAGCTTCCGGGTGTCTCCTGAAGAGGCGGAAAGAGCCAGGGAAACGGCCGAATATATGGACGTCGCCCTCTCGGAGTTGTTCCGCGAGGCACTGCGTCGTCACATCAACGCCATCTTGGCAATTCGCGATGCCGAGATTTACGAGAAGATGCCCCTCACTGAGGAAGAGCTGTCATCATTCGAAGCCGTCGAATATTGGCTTCCGGCCGAAGACTGGTCTGACTGGATTGACTGGCTCGATGCAACGGGGTGAGATTTGGTTCGCCGAAACCCCAAACGGTGACCGGCCGGTGCTCGTCCTCACACGCGATCCTGTCGCAGCTCGCATCGGAGGTGTGGTTGCTGCCGAGCTCACCCGCACGATCCGGGGCATTGCGTCGGAGTTGCCCTTGACCGTTGAAGATGGTGTCCCCGTCGAAAGCGTCGTCAGCTTTGACAACATTCACACCATTCGTCGCCACGCCTTCCGACGCCGAGTCGCCCAGCTCAGCCCCGCCCGCATGGACGAGGCCTGCCAAGTGCTCAAGGCCGCCACCGGCTGCTAGCCGAATTGCTCGGCTTGCCAGGCGAGGGCGGCTTTGAAGCCTTCGGTGCGGATTATGCGGCCGAACTCTTGGGCGGCGGGGGACTGGTGGGCGATGACGTTGTGCTCGCGGGCCAGCTCCTGAGCCATGGTGTAACCCATCAGCACGAGGACTTTGTTGCAGATGGCCTTGTTGGCCGCGGAGATGTCGGCGGGAACGGTGGCCACCCGGCGGGCCAGCGCAAGGGTGTAATCGGCCAGCTCGTCGGCGGGCACGGCCTCGAGCACGAACCCGGCCTGGGCCGCGGTGGCGCCGTCGATCATGTCGCCGGTCAGCAGCAGACGCTTGGCCCACTGCGGCCCGGCCAGATACGTCCACATGTGGGTGGACGGCGAGGCCATGGACCGCACGATGGGGTAGCCGAACTGGGCATCCTCTGAGCAGACCGTCATGTCGGCGTGAAAGGCGATGTCGGTGCCCACCGCCAGGCAATAGCCGTGGACCGAGGCGATGACAGGGGTGCGCAGTCGCCACATTTCCTCGAACCTGTGGAATGGCTCCACTAGGGCTAGTTCCTGCTCGAAGGAGCGGGAGTCGTAGTCCAAGTCGATCTGGTCGGGGTCGAGGTCTATGCCTGAACAGAAAGACCCGCCCGCGCCCTGAATCACGATGGCGCCGATATCGGGGGCGGCATCGGCGTCGGCTAGAGCATCGAAGAGCTGGCCGAGCTGGGCCATGGTCAAGGCGTTGCGTCGCTCGGGGCGGTTCAAGGTGATGTAGCGGACTCGCTCCCGGTCCTCGATGAGAATGGCGGCCTCGGTTTCTGGGGTCTGTGGCACGGGGCCGACGGTAGCGCGGCCGACCAGGGCTTGAGACCGCCGTCCAAGCAGGCACCGCCCACAGCCCAGCGATAGCCTGGTTTCGTGGAAGAGCTCGGTTATATCCCCTTTGACTGCGACAACCATTACTACGAGGCCGCGGACGCCTTCACCCGCCATGTGGACCCGGCCATGCAGCCCCGCTGCGTGCAGTGGGCCGAGGTGAACGGCCGCCGCTACCACCTGGTGGGCGGCAAGATCAGCCACGCGGTGGTGAACCCCACCTGGGATCCCATCGCCCTGCCCGGCGCCATGCACGACTACTTCCGGGGCAACCCCGAGGGCCGAAATCCCGCGGAGATGCTGAGCAAGCGGGAGCCGCTGCCCCGCTACTACGTGGACGACCAGGACGCGAGGATCGACAAGGTACACCAGCAGGGACTCCAGTCGGTTTGGCTGTTCCCCACCCTGGGCGTGCTGTACGAGGAGCTCATCAAAGAGGACATCGAAGCGGTGTGCGCCCTGTTCGGGGGGTTCAACCGCTGGCTGGACGAGCAGTGGGGCTTCGCCTACCGCGACACCATCTTCGCCGCCCCCTATATCGCCCTGGGCGACGTGGACTGGGCCTGCCAAGAGCTGGAGTGGGCCATCGACCGAGGCGCCCGCACCATCGTGATGCGCCCGGCCGCGGTGTGGACCGCCGATGGGTTCATGTCGCCGGCCGACGAGCATTTCGACCCGTTCTGGGCCAGGGTCAACGAGTCGGGCATCTGCGCGGTGGTCCACGCCGGCGACAGCGGCTACACCACCCACGGCTACGACGTGGACGGGTTCGCCTCAGCGGGCATGGCCAAGGGGCGCAAATACAAGCCCAGCATCAAGGCCTACAACATCGAGCGGGCCGCCTACGACTACCTGATCACCTTGTCGTTGGAGAAGCTGTTTGAGCGGTTCACCAATCTGCGGATTGCCTCAGTGGAGAACGGCTCGCAGTTTCTGAGCGACATGTTCCGCAAGCTGGGCCAAGCCACCCACAAGAGCATCGGCTGGTTCAAAGAAGACCCCTCGGAGCTATTCCGCCAACACGTTTGGATCAACCCCTTCTGGGAGGACGACGTGGCCGAGGTGGTCCACTACATGGGGCCCGACCGGGTGATCTTCGGCAGCGACTGGCCCCACATCGAGGGCATGCCCCAGCCGCTGGACTATTTGGTGGAGCTCAAGGACAAGGGCTTCGACGACGCCACCAAAAAGAAAATCCTCCTCGACAACGTCACCGAGCTGAATCAACTCCAACCCGCCTAGCGGGAGCGCGACACCGCCGCTCACCCAGTGGGGTCGAAATGGGGGTTGTTTAGGTCGTAGCGGGCGATGGCGTCTTTGGCCACTGCGGGGTCGAGGCTGCCTTCGGCGGCCAGGGCGCTCAGCACGGTGGAGATCACGCTGTTGGCGTCGGTTTCAAAGAACTGGCGCAGTGACTCGCGGGTGTCGGAGCGGCCGAAGCCGTCGGTGCCCAGCGGAATGAAGCGGCGGGGAACCCACCGGGAGATCTGGTCGGGCACCATGGTCATGTAGTCGGTGACCGCCACCACCGGCCCGCGGCCTCCGCCCAACCGCTGGGTAACCATTGGGACCTGGGGCTCAGCTTCGGGGTGCAGCCGATTCCAGCGTTCAACGGCGAGCGCTTCCTCCCGGGCGGCCTTGAAAGAAGTGGCGCTGAGCAGGTCCACACCGATCCCGTATTGCTCGGCCAACTCGGCTTGGGCGTCGCGGGCGGCCTGGTGGGCGGTTCCGGAGAAGATGATCGAGGCCTGCTGCTGGGTGCCCTCCAGCGGATGGTTCCACTGGTACAGCCCCGACAAGATGTGCTCATCGCTGATGAAGTCGGCCCGGCGGGGCTGGCGGTAATTCTCGTTGTAGATGGTTATGTAAAAGAACACATCCTCCCCGCCGCCGTTGCCGTACATCCGGTTCAGCCCTGAGCCCACGATGGCCCCCAGTTCGTAGGCGAACGCCGGATCGTACGCACAGCAGGCGGGCACGGTTGAGGCCAGCAGGAGGCTGTGGCCGTCCTGGTGCTGCAACCCCTCACCCATCAGCGTGGTGCGCCCCGCGGTGGCCCCCATCAAGAACCCCCGGGCCCGGGAGTCGGCCGCCGACCAGATCAGATCGCCCACCCGCTGGAACCCGAACATCGAATAGAAGGAATAAAACGGGACCATGGGCACGCCCATGGTGGCGTAGCTGGTGGCCGCCGCCGTCCACGAGGCCAATGATCCCGCCTCGGTGATTCCCTCCTCCAAGAGCTGGCCGTCTTGCCCCTCGGCGTAGGACAGCAGCAGATCATGGTCCACCGGCTCATAGAGCTGGCCTTGGGAGGCGTAGATCTTGAACTCCCGGAACAGGGAGTCCATGCCGAAGGTGCGGGCCTCGTCGGGGACGATGGGCACGACCCGGGATCCGAAGTCCTCGTCTCGCATCATGTTGCGCAGCATCTGGGTGAACACCATGGTGGTGGATACCGGGCGGCCGTCGGACCCCTCGTCGTAGTCGGAGAACAGCTTGTCTTCGGGCAGCTTGATGGGCCGGCGGACGTTCACCACGCGGATGGGGAGGGGGCCATCCAATTCCTTGCGGCGGGCCATCAGGTACTGGTGCTCGGGGGAGCCGGGCGGCGGCTTGTAGTAGGGGGGATTGGCGTCGTCCTCGAGGGCCTCGGCGGGAACCTCCTCTTCCAGGTGGAGCCGTAAGCGAAGGTCCATGAGCTGGGCGGTGGTCATCTTCTTGATCTGGTGGGTGGCGTTGCGGGCTTCAAGTCCCTCGCCCAGCGTCCAGCCCTTGATGGTCTTGGCCAAGATCACAGTGGGACGGTCGGTGGCCTCGATAGCGGCCTTGTAGGCGGCGTACAGCTTCAGATAGTCGTGGCCTCCCCGGGGCAGGTCTTCGAGCTCTCGGTCGCTGAGGTGGGCCACCATCTTGCGCAGTCGGGGATCGGGTCCGAAGAAGTTCTCCCGGATATAGGCGCCGGTCTCGGTGGCGTAGCGCTGGTACTCGCCGTCAACGGTGGTCATCATCTTCTCCAGCAGCACGCCATCGACATCAGCGGCTAGCAATTCGTCCCAGCGCGAGCCCCAGATCACCTTGATCACATTCCAGCCCGAGCCCCGGAAGTTGCCCTCCAACTCCTGGATGATCTTGCCGTTGCCCCGCACCGGACCGTCGAGGCGCTGGAGGTTGCAGTTCACCACCCAGATGAGGTTTCCCAGCTTGGCTCGGCCGGCCAGCGAAATCGACCCCAGCGTCTCGGGCTCGTCGCACTCTCCGTCGCCCACGAAGCACCACACCTTCGATTCGCTGGTGTCCTCGATATGGCGGTCGTGCAGGTAGCGATAGAACCGAGCGTGGTAGATGGAGTTGATTGCCCCCAGGCCCATCGACACTGTGGGGTATTCCCAGAAGTCGGGCATGAGCCGGGGATGGGGGTAGCTGGACAGCCCGTTGCCGCCGATCTCCATCCGGAAGTTGTCCAGTTGTTCCTCGCTGAGCCGGTCCTCAAGATAGGCCCGGGCGTAGATGCCCGGCGCAGCATGGCCCTGGATGTAGACGGCATCGCCGGGCAGCCCGTCTTCCTTGCCCCGGAAGAAGTGGTTGAACCCCACCTCATAGAGCGAGGCCGACGAGGCGAAGGTGGACAGGTGGCCGCCGATGCCATCGGCTCGCTTGTTGGCCTTCACGACCATAACCGCCGCGTTCCACCGGATGAAGGCCCGGATTCGGCGCTCTATGTTCTCATCGCCGGGGAAGAACGGCTGGTCGGCGGTGGGAATGGAGTTCACATAGGGCGTCTGCACCGTGCCAGACAGGCCCACGCCCAACTCGTCGGCCCGGTCGAGGAGGCGGCGCAGCAGGTACCGGCTCCGCTGTCCGCCCGAGGCGCTGACCACCGCATCGAGGCTGTCGAGCCACTCCCGGGTTTCTACCGGGTCGGTGTCGGGCAGTTGGTGTGAAAAGTTCACGGCCACGCCACCATGCTTTCAACTCTGGGGTGATCGTGCCACCATGAGATGGTGACTAAAAGCCAACAGCCCACGATGGTGTACACCGACGGCGCTTGTCGAGGGAACCCTGGACCAGGGGGATGGGGATGGGTGGTGCCCGGAGGACAGCGGGATTCGGGCGCGGCGCCGCGAACCACCAATCAGCGAATGGAGCTGACTGCGGTGTTGGAGGCGGTGCGAGCGCTGGAAGGCCCATTGGAGGTGTATAGCGATTCCACCTATGTGGTCAATTGCTTTCAAGACCGGTGGTGGGAAGGGTGGATCCGCCGAGACTGGCGCAACAGCCAGAAGAAACCGGTGGCCAACCGAGACCTATGGGAGCCGTTGATTGAGCTGGTGCTAGCCCGTGAGATCGACTTCGTGTGGGTGAAGGGCCACGCCGGTGACCCCTGGAACAACGAGGCCGACCGCCTGGCCACCGAGGCCGCCGACGGGCAAGACGAGATTGGGCAAGATGTGGTTGAGGAGCAGCGGCTGTTCTGAACTTGAGGAATCAGGGCGAGAATCTCTTGACGAGGTTGTCGAGGGTGGCGGCGATGCTGGCCTGGAGGCGTTTGGGGGTGTGCACAATCATGACGAGCTGGCGCAGGCGGGTCCTGCTGTAATCTGCGGTTTCGGTTACCAGGGTGCCGCCGTCTGCCGGTTCGAGCTCGTAGCGCCAGCGGTGTCTGCCCCCGGGGCGCCAGGCAATCAGGCGGTCCTCCTCGAACTCCACCACCGTGTTGGTCATCTTGTAGGGGTATCCGAAGATCTTCATAGCCATCTTGAACTCCGATCCCAGTTGCATCGGCCCCGGGTCGGACAAGAGCTGCTGCACTGTTCCCGAGCCGTCTATTTCGGGATGGCGCGATGGATCGGCCAGCAGGGCGAAGATCTCCCCGGGAGGCGCGGGGACCACCCGGCTGTCACTGATCAATCGCGGCCTCATGACAGGGCATCCTCCAAGACAGGTTGCAGGTCGGGGTGGCGGAACTCGAAGCCCGCATTGGCCAACGCTAGGGGATGGGCTTTGGTGCTGGAAAAAAGGAGTCCGTCGGCCAGTTCCCTGCCCAGCAGCAGCTGGGGGCCGAAGCGGGGGACGGCCAAGGCCGCTGGGCGGCGCAGCACCGAGGCCAGCGCCCGGGTGAACTCCCGGTTGGTGACCGGATTGGGGGCGCACAGATTCACAGGGCCGGCGACTTCGGCTTCCAGCAAGAAGGCCAGCGCCCTCACCTCGTCTGCGAGAGCGATCCACGGCCACCACTGCCGGCCTTTGCCCAGCGGGCCGCCCAGGCCCAGTTTGAACAGGGGCAGCATTCGGGTGAGGAAGGGGGCATGGTCGGACACCACCAGACCGGTGCGGGCCAAAACCACCCGGACTCCGGAGCTTTCGGCTGCGACGGCGGCAGCCTCCCAGTCTGCGGTCAAGGTGGCCAAGAACCCGGTGCCGGGCCCCGACTGCTCGTTTAGCACCTCGTCTCCCCGGTCGCCGTAGAAGCCGACTGCAGAGCCGGCCACCAGCACCGATGGCGGTGCCGCGGCCGCGCTCATGGCCTCGACCAACAGCTCGGTGGCGCCCACTCGGCTCAGGCGCAGTTCGCGCTTGCGACGCTCGCTCCAGCGGCGATCGCCGATTCCTGCGCCGGCCAGATTCACCACCCCGTCTATGCCGTCGAAGGCGTCGTCTTCGATCTCGCCGGTGGCCGGGTTCCAGTATCGGGTGTTGTCGGAGCGAGATGCCCGATCGCGTACCAGGCGGACCACCTGGTGGCCACAAGATTCGAGGTGGCTGACCAGCGCCGTCCCGATCAGCCCTGATGCTCCGGCAACAGCAATTCTCATAGAACACAGTGTACGGGCGCACCGAGCGCATCAGGGCTGCTTCGTTGTGCTGGTCGCGGTAGCGTTGTGACATGTCTGAGCCCCAAGCGAGACCTCCCATTGACCATCAGGGCACCGAGAGAGCAAGGACTAAATCCCGGTCGTTCAAGGATGTGCTCCGGCAGATCAACGCCCGGATGGTGTTGGGCGCGCTGGCCGCAGTGGCGTTGATCGTCTTTATCGCCCAGAACACCGATGACATCCGGGTCAACTTCTTGGGGTGGGACTGGGACCTGCCGCTGTTCCTTTTGCTTTTGATCACCATCATCCTGGCCGTGGTCTGCACCGAGATGGTGGGCTGGTACATGGGCCGTCGGAGCCGCCGACGCAGCCGCTAGTGACATAGTGAGCACACGCCGGTTGATTTTGTTGGCCTTGCTGTGCGGGGTGGCCATCTTGGTGGCGTTCGCCGTTCAGGCTGTGCTCATCCTGCGGTGACCAGCTCACCGGTAGGCTGATCGCCATGAGCAACAGCTTTCACGTAGTGGTAGTGGGCGGTGGCCCCGGCGGTTATGCCGCCGCCCTGTACGGTGCCGCCGCCGGTCTCGACGTCGCTCTGGTGGAGAAGCAGAAGCTGGGCGGAACCTGCCTGCATGTGGGCTGCATCCCGGCCAAAGAGCTGCTGGAGACGGCATCGGTGTACCGGACGGTGGCCCATGCCGATCAGTTCGGCATCGCTACGGGCTCGCCCTCGGTGGACATGGGAGCGGCCCAAGCCCGCAAGCAAAAGATCGTGGATCAGCTCCACATGGGCGTGGGCAAGCTGCTGGAGGGCCGCAAGGTCACGGTGCTCGATGGGTGGGGGTCGCTTGGGCCCGACCGGACGGTGTCGGTGTCGGGCGGGGAGTCGGGAGACGCGACGCTGACCGCCGACCATGTGATTTTGGCCACCGGGTCGGTGCCCCGGACTCTGCCCGGATTCGAGGTGGACGGGGAACGGGTGCTGACCAGCGACGAGCTGCTGTCCATCACCGACCTGCCCGAGCGGGCGGCGATCATTGGCGGGGGGGCCATCGGATTGGAGTTCGCCTCGATGCTGGCTGATCTGGGATCGCAAGTGACGGTGCTGGAGGCGCTGCCCCGAATCCTGCTGGGGGCCGACGACGACGTGGTGAAGATGCTCACCCGGGCGTTCAAAAAGCGCAAGATCGAGATTCGGACCGGGGTGGCGGTGAGCGACTGTCGCGTCGACGGCAACGGCGTGGAGTTGGCCATTGGCGGTGCCGATGCCCTGAGCGTGGACGCGGTGGTGGTGTGCGTGGGCCGCCGTCCCTTCACCGACGGCCTGGGCCTGGATGCGGCTGGGGTGAAGGTGGACGATGGGGGCTATGTGGCTGTCGACGAGTTCTGCCAAACCTCTGCTGCGGGGGTGTACGCGGTGGGCGACGTGGTGAAAACCCCGCAGCTAGCCCATGTGGCCTTTGCCGAAGCCATCATGGTGGTGAAGCACCTGCTGGGGGAGTCGCCTTCGCCCATGGACTATGCCAATGTTCCGTGGGCCATCTACTGCCATCCCGAGGTGGCCTTTGTGGGCCACACCGAGGCGTCGGCCCAAGAGGCCGGGTTCGATGTGGTCGCCTCGATGCACCGGTTCATGGGCAATGGGCGGGCCATGATCGTGGGGGACACCGACGGGCTGGTCAAGGTGATCGCCGACCGCTGCGACGATGGGACGGCTGGGCGCATCCTCGGGGTCCACATGGTGGGTCCGTGGGTGACCGAGCAGCTCGGACAGGGCTATCTGGCGGTGAATTGGGAGGCCACGGTGCCCGAGGTGGCTGAGTTCATCCAGCCCCACCCCACCATGAGCGAGCTGTTCGGTGAGACGGTGCTGTCGCTCACCGGCCGGGCCCTGCACTGAGCATAATGAAGTCAATGGACGCGATGAGGAGAGGCGATGTCTGAGGTGGAGGGAAAAAGAGAGCTTGGGAGGCTCAATGTCTGAGGTGGAGGGTAAAAGAGAGCTTGGGAGGCTCAATGTCTGAGGTGGAGGGTAAAAGAGAGCTTGGGAGGCTCAATGTCTGAGGTCAGGATGCCGCAGCTGGGCGAGACGGTGATGGAGGGGACCATTGTCCAGTGGTTCAAGCAGGTGGGCGACGAGGTGGCCGAAGACGAGCCGCTCTTCGAGGTGTCCACCGACAAGGTGGATTCCGAGGTGCCGTCGCCCATGTCGGGGGTGCTGGTGGAGATCGTGGCCGCCGAGGGCGACATCGTGGAGGTGGGCGCGGTGATCGCCGTGTTGAGCGAGGACGGGGCTGGCGTGGTGTCAACGCCTGCCCCTGCGCCCGCACCGGTTGAGGCGCCGCCGCCTGCCCCTGCGCCGCCACCTGCGCTTGCCCCCGCGCCCGAACCATCAGTGAGCGCCCCGGCCGCCGCGGAGGAAGCCCCGGCCTCGGCCGGAAGCAGCATCGTGTTGTCGCCGGTGGTTCGGAGGCTCATAGCCGAGAACGGGCTCGACCCCTCGCAGATTTCCGGTACCGGCAAGGGCGGTCGCATCACCCGCTCCGACGTGGAGGGGCACATCGCCCAGAATCGCGCCGCCGCCTCCCGGCCCGCGCCGCCCGCCGCGCCGCCGCCCGCCGCGCCGCCGCCCACCCAGTCGCCCGCCCCATCTCGGGCTTCGGGACGGGACACCATCGTTTCGCTCAGCAACATCCGCCGCATCACCGGTGAGCACATGGTGCGCTCCAAGACTGTGTCGCCCCACGTGCTGACCGCGGTGGAGGTGGACTTCGAAGGGGTGGAGCAGGTGCGCCGAGCCCACCGGGAGGAGTTCAAAGCCGAGCACGGCTTCAGCCTCACCTACCTGCCGTTCATCGCCCGGGCGGTGTGCGACGCCATCCACGAGTATCCCCACATCAACGCCTCAGTAGGCGACGACGAACTGGTGGTACACAACTACGTCAATCTGGCCATCGCCGTCGACCTCGACTTCCAGGGTCTGTTGGCCCCGGTGGTGGTCGACGCCGACCGCAAGCGTCTGACGGCGATCGCCGAAGAGGTGGCCGACCTGTCGAGGCGGGCCCGGGCCAAGAAACTGAACGCCGATGAGATCTCCGGGGGAACGTTCACCATCACCAACCCCGGCCAGTGGGGCACCATGATGCAGTTCCCGATCATCAACCAGCCCCAGGTGGCGATCTTGTCCACCGACGGGATACGCCGCCGCCCGGTGGTGGTCACCGCGGCCGACGGCAGCGAGGCCATCGCCATCCACTCGGTGGGCGTGCTGGCCTTGGCCTGGGACCATCGGGCCTTCGACGGGGCCTATGTGGCGGCATTCTTGGACCACATGCGGTCGATCATCGAAACCCGAGACTGGCACGTCGAGATGCCATGAGCCTTCAATGAGCCCGCTCCGCATTCGATGGCTGGGGCGGGTGTCCTACCGGGACGCCCACGCCTGCCAGCAGGCCATGTTTGAGCGAAGCGGCGACTACCTGCTGCTGCTGGAGCATCCCGACGTGTTCACCCTGGGGCTGCGGGGCGACGAGGCCAACATCCTGGTGGACCCGGTCGAGGCGGGGGTAGAGGTGGTGTATACCGACCGGGGCGGCGACGTCACCTACCACGGCCCCGGCCAGCTTGTCGGCTATCCGGTGATGACCGTTCCCGGCAAGCGAGGAGGGGGCATGGCCGACACGGTGGCCTACGTGCGCTCGGTGGAACAGCTGGTGATCGACGCGCTGGGCGATCTGGGGCTTGCCGGCTGTGGCCGGCTAAGCGACTACCCCGGCGTGTGGGTGGACCCCGACGGCGAGAACCCCCGCAAAATAGCGGCCATCGGCGTGCGCCTCAGCCGGACCCGCTCCATGCACGGCTTCGCGCTGAACGTGGACTGCGACTTGGACTGGTTCAGCCGAATCGTGCCCTGCGGTATTTCCGACAAGGCGGTCACCTCGCTGGCCGCTGAAGGGCGGCGAGCGACCATGAGAGAGGCGGTGGACGCGGTGGCCGCACGGGCCGCCGACCGCTGGGGCGGCGGGGGAGCGGACCGGGCCGATGTGGCCTGGCGGCAGCGGCCTGAGGATCTGAGCCCTTTCAGCCGAGGCATGGGACCCGGCGATGTGCCTGGCCGTCCGGTCCGACTGCAATCGCGGATGGACGAGGCTGGGCTGACCGATGGGCTCGCCATCAACGGGCGTAAACCGGAGTGGATGCGGGTGGCCCTGCGCACCGGCCCCGAGTTCCGGCGGCTGCGGTCGGTGTTGCACAGCCGGGAACTGGTGACGGTGTGCGAGGAGGCGGGCTGCCCCAACATCTACGAGTGCTGGAACGAGGGCACGGCCACGTTCATGATCAACGGCGAGCGCTGCACTCGGGCCTGCGGGTTCTGCCTGGTGGACACCCGCAAGCCCGAGCAGCTCGATCCGGCCGAGTCCGTGCGGGTGGCCGACGCCGTGGAGGCCATGGGGTTGGAGTATGCGGTGATCACCGCAGTGGCCCGCGACGATCTGCCCGACGGAGGGGCAGCGGGGTTCGCGGCGGTCGTTGCCGCCATCCGCCGGCGTAGTCCCGGAGTCCGGGTGGAGGTGCTCATTCCCGACTGCAAGGGCGACCCCGACGCGTTGGCCGTGGTCTTCGACTCCCGCCCCGACGTGTTGAACCACAACATCGAAACGGTGGCCCGACTCCAGCGGGTGGTGCGCCCCTCAGCCGGCTACGCCCGCAGCCTGGCCGTGCTGGCCCGGGCCAAAGCCGCCGGGCTGACCACCAAGTCGTCGATCATCGTCGGCATGGGTGAGACCGACGACGAGGTGGCCCAGACCATGGCTGATCTCGCCGCGGTGGGCACCGATATCGTGACCGTCGGCCAGTATCTGAGGCCCACCACCAATCACCTGCCCGTGGCCCGGTGGGTGCCGCCCGACCAGTTCGATCAGTACCGGGCGATCGGCTGCTCGCTGGGCATCGCCCACGTAGAGGCCAGCCCGCTAACCCGCAGCTCCCACCACGCCCAACACGCCCACGCCCAGGCCCTAGCCATTTGATGTTCAGGGCTTCACTGCCCGCTAATGCTCAGGCCCATCTAAGGTTGGCTTTTTGAGCCCGATGCGCACGTAGGCCTCTTCGGGGATGGCCTCCACCGACTTGTAGATGGTCCAGGTGCATTTTGCGGGCTCGGGGCCGGAGGTCTCCTCGGGGTAGAGGGGGGAGTCCACCACCCGAATGGGGTGACCCCACTGGCGGGCGGGCCACAATTCGAGCGTGTAGCAGCAATGGGCGCAGTAGTAGCACACGCCCTTCTCGTTCCAGGCCCAGTCGTGCTCAGCGGTAGTGACCCCGAAGTTGTAGGGCGGCTCGGAGCGAGATCCAGTTCCCTCCACGTGATCCCCCCGCTGCCCCCGGTTGCCCGACCCGCAGGGATCGAACGCGATCACAACTTTGTCGTCGTCTTCGGTCACATCCATATCCCCCGTGCGGTCGAGGCCCACCAAATGGGCCCGCATACCCTCAAAACTCAGGTAGAGGTTGCGGTACAGGGTGTCCTCATAGGATTGCTGGCGCAGGTCGAACGGCTTATAGCGTTCGTTGAGATATGGGGCGAGCACGTGGGCATAGGCGTCACCCACTGCCGACTCGCCCAACCGGTTGGCCACGAAGCTGAGCATCCCCGACTGAAAATCGGCGCCCCGGTCGTGAAGCTGGCGCCAGGCCTCCCGAAGCTCATCTAGATGGCGGTGAGCTTCGGAGGCATCGATCTCGTAGGCCCGCAGCCGGTTTCCCAGTTCGCCGGCCAGACGGGCCAGTGCGGTCCAACGAGGCTCGGGATCGAAAGGCCCGCCATCGGGGAAGGCCAGCAGTTCCCGAAGGCGGGAAGTCTCGGCGTCCAGATCGTCTTTGCTGACTCCCGCAGAACTGAGGAAGGAGCCCCAGCCCTGACCCCAAACCTGGTAGATCACGTGGACGACCTTGGCCTCCTCCATCCAGTAGTCCACCAGCTGGGCGGCAGTCTCCCAGTCACCTGTGTCGACGGCCTCGGCGATCTTGACCGTAGTGGACACCGCCTGGTCGGCCCAGGGACCGGTGCGGACCCGCTTGTTGATGGCATCGGACCAGGTCAGGTGGGTGGCCGGTGCAGAAGCTGTGCCCGAGATGCTGCGCGTTGGACGGTTGTCGTCCGCCCGGCTGGTTGGTTCGTCGCTCACGCTTGTCCTTTCAGTCCAAGTTCATGGACTCGTTAGTACATCAACATGGCACCGCTCACGTTTATGGTGGCGCCGGAGATGAACGATGCGTGCTTGCTGGCCAAGAACACCACCGTTCCGGCCATTTCCTCTGGTTCGGCCACGCGGCCCAGCGGTGTGGCCACGGTGAGTTGCTCGAGCACCTCGGGGTCGAGGTCGGTCATCAGCATGGGGGTATTGATCTGTCCGGGCGACACCGCGTTCACGGTGATCTGATCGGGGCCGTAGGTGCGAGCCATCCCTCGAACCATCGAGACGATGCCCCCCTTGGACGCGCAGTAGACCACCGAGCCGCCGTAGCCCCCGGTCCACCAGCCCTGAGAGGTGAATGCGACGATGCGGCCACCGGAACCGGCGCTCCGCATGGCGTTGGCTGCGGCCCGACACAAGAAGAACGTGGCCTTCAAGTTGGTGTCCACCTGAAAGTCCCAGTCTTGCTCGGTCACCTCGTCCATCGAGTCGCGTCGTTGCAGCACGGCGGCCAAGTGGGCGAGGACGTACACCCCTCCCAACTCCCGTCGAGCACGGTCCACCAGCTCATGGTGGGCATTGAGGTCGGACAAGTCGGCGCCGACTGCCATGTGGCCTGATCCCTCCAACCCGTCGACCACTTCGTCGGCCGCGACCTGGTGCAAGTCCACTGCCATGACCCTGGCACCCGTGGCGGCGAAAGCCTCGGCCACCGGTCGACCCATGCCGCCAGCCGCTCCCGTCACTATGACTCCGCGGTCTTCGAGTCCTGCTCCCACACTCCAAGTCATCGAACTGCTCCTCCCTGCTGTCCTTGCCCGTCCCTCTTGTCCTATCGATCGGTCAACGCCAGCATTATGCCCTCATCTCAGCCCAGGACCTTTTCGGTGCGATAGCGGTCTACCACCCGCTCATTCACCTCAATGCCCAGCCCTGCTCCGGTGGGCGGGTAGACCCATCCGTCCACATGAACCAGGGGGTCGGGGACCAACTCGTGTTGCATTGGGTTCTCCAGCGGTTTCAGCTCGAACAGCTTGCACGCCGTACTGGAGAAGCTCACTGCGAGGCTGGCCGCGGAGACGATGGCCGACGACCACGCGTGGGCGTTGGCTTGTCGGCTGTGCTGCTCGACTAGCTCGGTCACTTTCTTGAAACCGGTTATTCCCTCGGCTCGGCCGGGGTCGCAGCCCACCACGTCCACGGTTCCCGTTGCCAAGATCCGCTGGAACCCCTCGACGGACCACTCCCTTTCTCCATAAGCCATGGCTGCCACGGTCTTGGTTCGCAACTCGGCATAGCCCCCTGGATTCCAGGCGCCGAGAGGTTCTTCGATCCAGTCGATCCCATGTTCATCAAAAGCCTGAGTGCGTCGGACGGCGGTGGGGAGGTCCCACTTGATGGCCCAGCCCAAATCGATCATGAGGTACTTGCCGGGGCCGATCGCCTCCCGCATGGCCTGGACATAGGCGACGTCTCGGTCGTGATCGAAGCCCAGGCGGGCGTTGCCCCGTTTTCCGAACCCGACCTTCATGCCTTGTAGACCATTGGAGAGCCACTCGGTCGCCTCCACAGCCATATCGGGAATGGACTCGTGGTGGGCGTGTGAGGAGGCAATGGCCGGCAGGCGTTCGTGAACCGGGCCGCCCAGCAAATCCAGCACCCGGCATCCCAGGGCCTTGCCCTTGAGGTCCCACAGCGCGATGTCGATGGCCGAGATGGCAAACGAGGCGATGCCGCCGCCATATCCGTACCACCAGGCCCGGTCTTTGAGAGACCGGTAGATGGCATCCAAATGGACCGGGTCTTGGCCCACCAGGAGTTCAGCCATCCCTTCGATAATCGCTTTTGTGGCGAAGCTGGATTCGGGCCACATCGTGACCGACTCACCCCAACCCACCGTGCCATCGTCGGCGGTGATCTTGGCCAAGCACAGATGGCGGATGGCGTCGAAGTCGTTGGGTTCGGGGTAGCTGATCGGAATGGCCTCGACTTTGGCGATCTTCATGGTTGGCCTCGTCTCGTGGTTTCGGTGCTCACCAGGTAACCAGTCCCCCATCGAAATTGACGGCCTGACCGGTCATGTAGCCGGCCCCGTCGGAGAGCAGGAACCAGATGAGCTCGGCTATCTCGTCCGGGCTTGCGCCTCGGCCCAGCGGTACTGAAGTTTCTCGCAAGTCGGAGAGCTGCTGAGGGGTGACTCCTCTGATGGTGGAGACTTGCTCTAGCACTGCATCCTGCATCGGCGTGTCGATAATGCCCGGACAGATGGCGTTGACTCGCACCGGAATCGGCGCCAAAGAGTAGGCGAAAGACCGAGTGATCGATAGGACCGCGGCCTTGGACGCGGCGTAGACAGCCGCCTCGGTCGTATTGGCCAGCTTGGCGGAGGAAGAGGAGAGGTTCACGATGGCGCCGCTGGCCGGCATGGTGGTGCCGATCCCCTGACACAAGAAGAACATCGCCTCGGCGTTCACGGCAAACACGGAACGCCAATCGTCAATCGTGATTTTCTCGATGGGCAGCAGGCGAATGATGCCCGCCGCCTGCACCAAGTAGTCCACGCCGGTAGCCGCTTCAATGATCTGGGTTCTGTCGTAGGGTTCAGCCAGGTCGAATACCAGAGGCACAGCCCCGAGATCGGAGAGTGCCTCAAGACCTTGGCCGTCAATATCGGTGGCGAGGACCTCCACACCACCGCGAAGCAGGCGTCGGGCTGCGCCGGCACCGATGCCGCTGGCCGCGCCGGTGACCAGCGCCCTCTTTGGCTTGGGTGTGCTCATGACTCGCGGGGCGGTCTGGTTTGCATCTTCCTTCCACCGAACTCCTGGAAACGTTTTTAGTAGGGTAACGGCCAATCGACTGTCTGGGAGGAATCAGCATGGCCGAGAGGCTTGATTTTGTTGACACACACGTCCATTTCTGGGAGCGGCCCCATCCCAAGCTGGAGTGGGCTTGGCTGGCGGATGACGCCATACATCCACAGCTCGGCGAGATCCGCCCGTTGAAGGACATGACCAGCTACACGGTTAATGAACTTCAAGCTGACACCACGGACCTCAACGTGACCAAGATCGTCCATGTCCAAGCGGCCATAGGCTCAGCCGATCCAGTGGATGAGACCGAGTGGCTACAGGCCATGGCCGATGCCACCGGGTGGCCTACCGGCATAACCGGTGATGCCCGCCTACAACAGCCCGATGTAGAGGGCACCCTTGAGCGCCACTGTGAATTCTCCAATATGCGGGGTCTGCGCGACTTCGGCGAGGGCGACTATCTGGTGGATCCGGCCTTTCACCGGGGTTACGCCCTGTTGGAGAAGTACAACTTGGTCTATGACCTCGATGTTCTCTGGGATGGCATGGGCAAGGCTGCCGATCTGGCCCACCAGTTCCCCAACATCATCTTGATCTGCGACCACGCCGGATTTCCCCAGGAGCGCAATGACGAGTACTTCGCCAATTGGCGCCAGGGTATGGCCAAGCTGGCCGAGGCCGAGAACGCGGTGGTGAAGATCTCGGGCTTAGGCATGGGCGATCAGATGGCCGGAGGCAACTGGACGGTGGACAGCATTCGTCCCCATGTGCACGCCTGCATCGAGGCATTCGGGGTGGAGCGTTCGTTCTTCGGCAGCAACTGGCCGGTGGATCGGATGTACTCCACCTATCGGGAGCTGCTCGATGCCTATGTCGAGCTGGTGGCCGATTTCTCACACGATGAGCAGGTGGCGCTGTTTTCGGCCAACGCCGAGCGCATCTATCGGATCTGAGTCACAGACAGACCACCAGGGGTAGCTGAGGCGGCGCCGCCGCGGCGCGGGCTACTGGTCGTCGCGGTGGTGCTCAACGTAGTCCCAGTCCAACTCCAGCCCCCAGCCCGGCCCGGACGGGACGGCGTACGTTCCGTCAGCTATGGGGGGGAGGTTGGCGATCAGGTTCCAGAACAGCGGATCCCGAGTGGGGTGGAACACTTCGACGAAAGTCCCGTGGGGTACCGAGGCCAGCATATGGGCCGCGATTTGAGCCTCTTCGTGGTGGCCCATCTCCACTCCATAGACCTGGGCCATCCCCGCAATTCGGCGCCACTCGGTGGGCCCGCCTCCCCAGGATGCGTCGTAGTTGCAGACATCAATGGCCCCGGCGCTCATCAGCTCGCCCATGCCCTTGCGGTTGAACTCGCTTTGCCCGGCAGCCACCGGCACCCCGGACATGAACCGCACATCGCGCATACCCCGCACATCGTTGTACCAGCGCACCGGCTCTTCGAACCATCGGACGTTCTCAGGGCCGACGAGTCGGACGAACTCCACCGCCTCAACCACGGTGTAGCCCTGGTTGGCATCCACGGTGAACACGAAGCCTTCACCTGCGGCCGCTTGGGCCACTCGGAACCGGTGGGCGTCCTCGGCCGGAGAGAGCCCGCCGATCTTGAGCTTGCACCCGGCCAGGCCCATTTCCAGGTAGTCCTCCATCTCGGCGGCCAACTGGGCGTCGGTTTTGCCGTAGTAGCCCCCGATGGCCACGATGGGCAAGCTGGTGCGGTAGCCGCCCCACAGCTTGTAGACGGGTAGGTTGGCTACCTTGCCGGCCAGGTCCCACAGTGCTGAGTCGACCGCGGCCATGGCCATCACCACCAGCTTGCGATCCCGGAGGATGTCGAATGTTGGGGGCAGCATGGCTTCCCAGCACCTCTCCACCAGCAGAGGGTCCTCCCCAATGATGAGCGGCTGGAGTTCGTCGGTGATTATCCGGGCGATCTTGTGGTGGGTGTCGGGTTCGTCGCCGTTGTAGCACTCGCCCATGGCACCGTCGTCGGTGTAGACGCGAGTGATCAGGGTTGCTCGCTCCGACATGGAGTACTTCGATCCCATGAAGGTCTCCGTAAGCGGGACCACGACGGGAATGACCTCAATGCGCTCGATCTTCACGAACTTGACACCTCATCTAGTGTAGCCAGCCAGCGTATTGGGAACGTTTCCAGTAACACAAACCATGCCATTCCCGCTACTGTCGATGCTGCGAAAACAAGCTCTTGCGCTACCGAGCCTGAAAAGGGGGTGGAGATGGCCAATCCCGATGAGGCCGGCATGAATGAAGTGGTTACGAAGCCGACTCCTGCCAAAGAAGTCACCATGAAGGAAGTGGCCGCTCATGCGGGCGTGGCCCTGTCGTCTGTTTCCCGAGTGCTCAATGACCACTCAGATGTGAGCGAGTCCATGAGAAGGCAGGTGCTCGACGCCATCGACGCCGTGGGCTATGAACCGAACCTTCTGGCCTCCAGCCTTCGGCGGGGCTCCACCATGACGGTGGGATTCATCGCCAATGACATATCCAATCCGCTCTTCGCCGAGATAGCCATGGGGGCCGAACGCCGCTTGAACGAGGCTGGCTATTCCATGGTGTTGACCAATTCCGAGGGGAACCCGGAGCGAGATGAGGCCATGATCAGGCTGCTTCGGTGGCGGCGAATCGACGGACTAATCCTATCTGTGGCCGACGAAGAACGAGAAGGCACGTTGGCCGAATTGGCCAAACTGTCCGAGCCGGTGGTGTTGGTGGACCGGGAGATGCGCGGGGCGCCCGCGGTGTCGGCCGTTTTGTCCGACCATGCCAACGGGATGCGGGCTGCTATCGATCACCTGCTGGATTTGGGCCATCGCCGGGTGGCGCTGATATCGGGTCGACCGGGGCTTCGGCCTGTTCGAGAGCGGGTGCATGGCTTCAAGGCCGCGTTCTCGGCCCGTGGCCTCTACCTTCCTGATGACCTGTTGAAATTCGACAGTTTCTCGGCCACCTTCGGCGAACAGGCCACTCATGAACTGCTGGCTGCCCCTGACCCGCCCACCGCTATCGTGGCCGGCGGGAATCTTCTGCTTATCGGGGTGCTGAGGGCGCTCAAGGCGGCCGGACGATCGGTGGGGGCCGACATCTCGCTGGTGACTTGTGACGACGTTCCCCTGACCGAGTTGCACTCGCCGCCTATAACCGTGATCGATCGAGACGCCCTTCAGATGGGAGAGGCGGCCGCTGGTTTGTTGCTCAAGCTGCTGGCCGGCGGCGACGGTCCTCTCATCACTGAGATCCCTACAACCCTGATTCAACGGGCCTCCACCCAACCGGGGCCGGCGGTCTGAGCGAGGTCTGTCGGTCCCGGGCATTTGTCAATCGGAGACGATGACCGCGATGGGGTCGCCGATGTCCACCTCGTCGTCGATGGCCACGAGATGCTCGACGAGGGTTCCCGAGACCGGGCAGGGGACATCGGAGTCCACCTTGTCGGTCTCAACCCGCAGGAGTTCGTCTCCCGCATTCACGGCATCGCCCACCTCGGCCAGCCATTCGAGGACCACCACCAGCTCGGTGGTGTCTCCCAGCTTGGGGAGTTTGATGGTGTAGCGCACGGTGCTGCTCCTCAGGGCGCCAGCACATGGGCGAACATGGCACCCACCGGGGCGGGAGCGCTGTCCAGCACGACTTCTACCGCGGCGTCGATACGGGCGTTAACGGCGGCTTGGACCTCGTCCACGCCGTTGTCGCCCAAAACACCCTCGTCGGTAAGCCGGCGGCCGAAGTTGACAATGGGGTCCTTCTCGTACCAGCGCTCGAATTCCCCGTCGGGGCGATAAGGGGCAGTGTCGGCCCGGGAGTGCCCGGCGTACCGGTACGTCTTGAGTTCAACCAGCGTGGGTCCGCCCCCGCTGCGGGCCTGGTCCAATGCGCCGGACACGGCCTCGGTGACCGCGTCAGGATCTTGTCCGTCCACGACGATGCCACCGATGGCATATGCCTCCGCCCTACAGGCGATGTCGTCCACCGGCGTGGTCAGCTCGATGCGGCTGTACTCGCCGTATTGATTGTTCTCGCACACGAAGACCACGGGGAGCTTCCAAATGGCGGCAAGGTTGAGAGCCTCGTGAAACGCGCCGATGTTGGTTGATCCGTCCCCGAATACGGCGATGGCCGCATCGTCGGTTCCCCGCACCTGGGCGGTTAGCGCGGCCCCAGCCGCCACCGGGATTCCGGCGCCTACGATGGCGAAGGTGGGCATCAGGCCGATTTCGGGGTCGCATAGGTGCATAGAGCCGCCTATTCCACCGATGGATCCCGCTTCCCGGCCCAGGATTTCTCCGAGGAGTTGCACCGGAGTCAACCCGAGGGACAGGGCCACGCCGTGTCCCCGGTAGGTGCAGGTCACCTGGTCGGTGACCCGGGCGGCGGCCGCCACTCCCACTGCCACTGCCTCCTGGCCCAAGCACAGGTGGGTGGTGCCATGGACCAATCCCTCGTCGAACAAATCTTGCACCTTGTTTTCCAGAGCCCGGATCTCCACCATCCGCTCGTAGCGGACCCGGCGGTCCTGTTGCAGTGCCTGTCGGCGTTCCAGCGGTGTGCTCATGGCGTTATCTCCTCGCGTTGCCACCACGGGGGAGGCACTCGACCGGTATCGAGCAGCTCGGTGATCTGCTCGCTCACATAGGCCGATGACGGCATGTACCGCTCTTCCAGCTCCTTGCCAAACGGGACGGGCACGTCGGGGGCGGTAATCCGCAGGGGCGGGGCTTTCAGCTCACCGAACAAGTCCGCGGCCACTGCGGCCACGATGTCGGCGCCCCATCCACCCGAAAGCGGGTTCTCCTCCACGGTTACCAGCCGTCCGGTGCGAGCCACCGAGGCGTACACCGTGTCCTTGTCCCAGGGTTGCAGCGATTGCAGGTCGATCACATCGGTCGTCCATGATGCTGCGCCGGCGGCCTCGGTCGCGGCACCGACAGTCGATCCCAGCGCAACAACGGTGGCGTCGTGGCCCGCAGCCGCTAGTCGGGCGCTGCCCAGGGGGATTATGCCCGCTTCTCCGACAGTGACCTCTTCTCGCTGGGCGTACAGCCGCCGAGGCTCAAGCACCACCACGGGGTTGTCGTCCCGGATAGCGGCCCGCATCAAGCCGTATGCATTCGCTGGCCCGGAGGCCACGGCCAGCTTGAGACCGGGAGTGCCAACCACCCAACTCTCCAGAGTCTGGGAGTGCTGGGTGCCGAAGCCCAGTCCCGCGCCGACCGAGGCCCGCACGATGAGCGGCACTTTGACCAACCCGCCCGACAGGTAGTGGAACTTAGCCCCCTCGGTGGAGAGCTGGTCGAGGGCCACGCCAAGGAACTCCACAAACATGATCTCCACCACCGGGCGCAGCCCGGTGGCCGCGGCGCCCACCGCGGCGCCCAGAAACCCCATCTCGGAGATCGGCGTGTCCCGTACCCGCAGTGGGCCGAATTCCTCCAGCAGCCCGGCCGATGTCTTGAACGGCCCCTCAGCCACGGCGACATCTTCTCCCAATACGATCACGTCGGGATCAGCGCGCATCTCATCGGCGATGGCCGCGGAGATGGACTGGTTCATTCTCATTCTGGGCATGAGCACCTCTCGGTCGCGAACTTGGTTAGCCAATCCACAGACTGGGCCACGATGTCATGCTCTGACCAGCCAGGGGACATATCGGCGACTTCCACACAGGCCAAACCGTCAAATCCGGCCTCGTCCATCACCGTCAGGGCTTGGTGAATGTCCAAGTCGCCGAGGCCGAGGGGCACACCGGGCCATCGGCCTCCGGGTTCGCCGGGGGTGGACGACCGGAGATCGAGATCCTTGACGTGGACCATCTTGGTATGGGGGGCCAAAGCGGCTGCTGCGACCGAGAGATCCTCGCCGATGCGAACCACATTGGCGCTGTCGAATACCACGCCCAGCCGGGAGCTGGCCACCTGCTCTATGAGGCAGCCAACGGATTCTATGGTGAGATCGCAGTGGGTCTCGATGGCCACGTCCAGATCGCGTTCGGCGGCTCGCTCTGTGATCTTGGCTACCTGGGGGACAACTCGTTGGAGCACTTCGGTTTCGTTCTCCTGGCCGAAGTGGCTGGTGGTGCCGACGACGATGCGGAGCAGTCCGCACCCCAGCCCGGCTGCCTGATCGACGGACGCCAGCGCATTGGCGAACGCTTCAGGATCGAGGCCCATGGCCAGCCCGTCGGGGTGCCCCCAGGCCAGCACCCTGTCGAATCCGCGCTGGTCGAGGCGTTGGCGGAGCGACTCCATGTCGGCATCAGCGCCGCCATCGAAAAAGCAGGTCTCCAGAGACACTCCGTCGACGCCGAGTTCGGAACAGCAGTTCAAGAAGTCGTCGGTGGTCCAGCTCTCGTCGGCGGGGGACTCGCCTGACCTCAGCTCGCCGAAAAACCGGTGGTACGAGTAGCTGTCTACGCCAATGCGCACGTTGCTATTTCCCTATACGCAAGCTGGGTTTCCCTATACGCAAGCTGGGTTTTCCTATACGCAAGCTGGCCTCAATTGCTGACGCGCACAACGGCGCCAGACTGGGCGCTGCGCTCGGCGGCAGCCACTACTTCAACTGTGCGGGCTCCCAGTTCGGCTGGCGATCGGTTGGGCACATTCCGACCTTGGGTCAAATCCACCAGCGTGTCGGGAGGGCCGTCGCAGGTGTAGAGGCCGGCGTGGCGGGGCAGGTCTACCTTGAGGTCGAGGCCGTCGTTGCGGTACAGCCAAAGGAAATCTCGCTCCAAGTCGGCTATGAGCTGTCCTTCGGAACCGTAGAGGCGCACTTGGAGCTGGTGGCGGGGCCACGGTTCGTCAGGATCGTCGATGGCGTTGGCAGGACCGGGGCAGCTGGCGCCGCTGATCGATCCAGTGGCCCCCGACGCATAGCGCATCGAGATGGCGTCGTGGAGATCTACTCGCGCCCCCCGGTTGTTCATGAAGGCGAAGACCTCTTGGGCCCGGCCGCCGGTCAACCACATGGCCAGACCCATGGCGTGGGAGATCTGGGCTGGGGCGTAACCGCCTCCCGACAAGGCGGGGTCGGTCCAGGTGGCGGCCTCGGGGGCGAAACCCTCTGCCGACCCCTCATATCCGCCGCCGCCGGTGGAGGTGAGCAGCTCTCGGGTTCCCGAGGCCATGGACACCATGACGTGCTCGATCTCGCCCACGCCGCCTTCTTCGTCCATGAGCCTCTTGGCCTCAATGCCCAATGGCCCGTAGTTCCAGCCGAAGGAGATCACCAGATTGCGGCCCAGCTTCTCGGCGGTGCGGTGGAGGTCCCACGCGTCGGCGGGTTCAACGGTGAACGGTTTCTCGCAGAGCACGTCTGCGCCCGCTTCCATAGCCGCCTTGGCGTGTTGGTGGTGAAGGCCCGAGGGGCTGGCCACCACCACGGCGTCGAGTCCCTGGTCGAGGGCTTCTCGGTAGTCTTCGCTCAGGTGGGAGAAGCCGAACCGCTCGCCAATCGACTCCAATGCGTCTCGTCCCTTACGCACTGCCGACACCAGTTCTACGTCGTCCCGCTCAGCCAGGACGGGGATGTGATTGCTGATTGCCCATGACCCCGCGCCGATGACACCGATGCGGACCTTTTTCTCGGTGGTCGTCATGTCGCCTCCTGAAAAGAGCCGGTAACGTTTCCAGCGTAGGAAGCAAGCAGGGGAGCGTGCAAAGCTATGACGGATAACTCGAGCCCTAAAGGCGGGTATGGGGGCGTAGCCGGGCGGACCGCAGCGGTTACGGGTGCCGCTCAAGGGATCGGAAGGGCGGTGACCGAGGCGCTGCTGGCCGGTGGTGCTCGGGTTGCCCTCCTCGATGTTCGCTCCCCCGACGATCGGCTGGAACTGGACCGGGACGACAGCACCATGTTCGTGGAATGCGACGTGACCAGCGAGTCGTCGGTGGATGCGGCCTTTTCCCTGGTGGAGGCGACATGGGGAGGGGTTGACATCCTGGTGAACAACGCAGGGATCTTTGCCATCGAACCTTTGGAGGAAACCGAGCTGGATGATTGGAATCAGATGATGGCGGTAAACCTCACGGGGTGCTTCTTGTGCAGTAGGCGGGTGCTGCCGCAGATGCGGGAGCGAAGGTGGGGCCGGATCATTTCCATCGGGTCGAGCGCGGGCAAGACCGGCGGGTCCAAGAACACTGCGGCCTATGGCGCGTCCAAAGCCGGGGTGATGGCCTTGGCCAAAGCCATTGCGACCGAGTACGCCCCGTGGGGCATCACCTCCAATGCGCTGGCCCCTGCCCTGATCAACACCGACATGGTGGCCGGGATCGCCGATCTGGCTGATCGGATTCCGGTTGGGCGACTCGGGCGTCCAACCGACGTGGCTCACGCGGTGTTGTTTCTGGCCGGCGAGCAGGCCGAGTTCATCACCGGCGAAGTCATGGATGTGAACGGCGGCTTCCTCATCGACTGACTGTGGGTGGGCCAGGCTGGGCAAATGGCCCGGAAGCCGATGCCGCTGGAATCGTTTCGCAGCCACCGGGTAACTTGCCGGCCATGGAGCGTGCCTGTTTTACCTTCGAGATCTATCCGGATATGGCTGATGAGTACAAGAAGCGCCACGACGAGATCTGGCCGGAGCTTGCAGAGCTCATCCAGACCTCTGGGTTGAAGAACTACACCCTGTTTCGACGGGGGACGCAGGTGATCGCCTATGTGGAGTGCCATCCCGATGTCGAAACCGCCTTCGCCAAGGTCGGCGGGTCCGAGGTCAACGCCCGCTGGTCGAAGTGGTTCGAGGAAGTGATCGTCAGCCTGGCCGACGACGACGGCAACCTGTACTGGGCCGATGAGGTGTGGCACCAGGATTGATCAGGGGTTGCCCACGCCAAGGCGGTGATCTCTGGCGTCAGCCGCTCTCTGGTGTCGGCCGTTCACCAGGTGGCTGAGATCAGCTCGACGCTGGTCTCCACCAGAATTCGCTCGCTCTGCGGTGCGATTTGCTCGATCAATCCGTAGGAGTGGTGGGCGTAGTCGCATTCGTAGCCGCCATTGGGGTACTCCGCAGCCGGAGGCATGTATGTGAGCACCCCGTTGGTATAGGCCGAGAACAGCGTGGTGGTGGCGGCCGAGCGCCGTTTCACCTCGATGGCCAGCTCCGAGAACGCCTCACCGGGCATGGCCGCGATCACCGTGTCGCCGATCCTCAAGGCCTGGAGAAAGGCCGGAACTTTGGAGGAGAACTCGCCTCGGCGCATCTGGCCGATGGCATCCTCGGCCCAGTTGAGGTGGTACTCGATGGGGTTGAGGGCTGTTTGGTCGGAGCCTGCTACTCGAGCCTCGTCGAGTTTCCGCTGATAGCCGTCTCGCTCGGCTTCCAGGTCGACCAGCGACGGCAGCGGCTTGAGCGGGAGTTCTACGACTCGTCCCACTACGGCCAACTCCTGATCGGGCTGGGGATCGATGGCCACACGCCGGTGCAGGGCGATAGGGGTGACTGAGCCGTAATCGATCCGCTCCAATTGACTGGCGATCGGGTCAATCTGCTCCAGCACATGTAGAACCTCCACTCCCAGCTTGCGCCCAAAGGCCTCTTCAGGCCCGGGATGATCGAAGAAGCCCTCCAACGGGAGCAGGTTGCCGCATCCCCCTTGCAAGAACAGGCAGGTGGCACCGGTTACCTGCTCGACCAGGTCGCGCATGGGACCGGGAAAGTCGGGGTTCACCCCCGGATCCTCGGGGCCGACCACCACTGGATGGCAGGCGTAGTTGACCACCACGGCCAATGTCGTCCCATTCAGACGGTCGATTCGCAGCACGCCCACGTCGCGGTCCACGGGTTTGTTGGGATCCCACCCGAGGATCATCCGGCCCTCGGCGTTCTTCTCCCGCCGGTTGACGGCCAGGTCCACGGTTCCGACCCCACCGGCGGCCCGCACTGGTTCCATTTGGTCCGCAGCCTGGACTGCGGCGGTGACGAGATGTTGGGGGAAGGTGTCGATGAACGCTCGTTCATTGGCCGAGCGCTCTCTTTGGCGTCCGCCGATCTTCACTCCGTGGGCATGGGTGGTGGGACCGCCGTGAGTGTGGCTGACGCTGATCATGACATGGTCGGCTGAAGTGCCCAGCGCATCGCCGATCTTGGTACGCAGCCGATCGGCGTGGGCGGGAAGCAGGAACGGTACGTCAGCGGCAATAACCACCGCGGTTGTTGAGCCAGACTTCAGCGCCAGCGCCGTGGCGGTCAGCGGTGCCCTGATGTGCTGGGCCGCCTCGGCCCGCCGGGAATAGCCGACCAGGTCGATGGGAACGGGCGGGGTGATGTCCACTCGGGCAATGCCGGCGGTGAGCATGAAGGCATTGTGCCAGAATCGATTCCAGCATGCTGGGCCTCAAGGGGAGGCAAGGAAGGGGTTGCAGTGAGGATTGGTCAGCTCTCGGTGTACTTCGGGCTCTTCGAGGAAGCCATGCCGGCCGGGTTCCGCGAGACCCGCCGCGACTATGCCGCTGCGGTAGGGGAGATGCTGGCCGGCTACGGCGAGGTAGTGGACCCCGGGCTGGTGGACAGCATGGACCAGGCCGTTCTCGCGGCCGACGTCTTCGCCCGCGAGGAAGTAGACGTAGTGGTGTTCTCCCCCACGATGGCTGCCCCTCCGGCGTGGGCCGAACAAGCTCTGAGCGGGGTGGACGTGCCGGTAGTGGTACTAGGTGCCCAAGAGAGCGGGGTGGTGCCCGACGACTACGACACCGAGATGGCAACCGCACGCAGCTTGCCGGTGGGTCTGGTCATGTTCACCAACGTGCTGGTGCGCCATGAGCGCCCCTTCACCTCTGCGGTGGGGGAGTTGGGCTCGCCGGAGTTGGCTGGGGCGCTGGGTCAGGCCATGCGGGCCGCGGCGGCGGTGGCCGCCATACGGCGGCGGCCGATTGCCCTGGTGGGCCAGCCCATGGACGGCTATAGCGACGTGTTGGCCACCGAGGGCGATCTGGCCCGGCTGGGTGTGCAGGTGGAGGACATCACCGCCCCAGAGCTGTCGGAGGCGTTTGCCGCGGTCACCGAGGCCCAGTTGCAGCGGGAGGTCGAGGAAGTGCGAGCGGCGGCTGATGCCGAAGCGGTTTCGCCTGAGGTATTGGAGCGGTCGTGCCGGTTGAGCGTCGCCCTTGAGAGCCTGTGCGACGCCCGCCAGGTAAGCGGCGGGGCGGTGAACTGCCACGGTCCCACGCTGCGGTGGAATCCGGGAGTGGGGATAACCGCCTGCTTGGGGGTGAGCCGGTTGAGCGAGGGGGGCAGCCCGTTCTCGTGTACGGGGGATGTCCCCACCGCCATCGCGCTCATGCTGGGCAAGGCGGTGGCCGGGTCAGCCCTGTATTGCGAGCTCTATCAACTCGACCTGCCTGGCAATTGGATTCTGGTGGCCAATGGAGGAGAGGGAGACTTCTCAGGGCGGGCGCCGGGATCAACGGTTCGGCTGTTGCCCGAAGACCACTACCGCGGTGACAACGGCCCCGGCGTGGCGGTGGCTTTCGAGCTGCCCCTGGGTCCCGCCACGTTGGTGAGCCTGACCCCGGCATCGGGGGCGGCGGGCGGCTGGATTCTGGTGGTGGCAGAGGGCGAGATCGTGGGTTCTCGACATCACCGCATGGAGGGGCCCAACGCCATGTTCCGATTCTCATCGGCGCTGGTGGCGGAGGCGTACCAGCGCTGGTGCCAGGCGGGTGCGACCCACCATGCGGTGCTCCTTCCCGGCAGCCGGCACGGCGATCTCCGTGCGGTAGCCGACTTGCTGGGCATACAACTGGCCGCGGTTTGAGGGATTCGACGGCTCAGGCGCGGTAGTCGCAGTCTCAAACCACCACGCAATCCACCCCGGCGAATTTGGCCACCGAAGCCACCGATTGGGCCAAGTGCCCTGGGGCTATGGCGCTGTGGTGGTTGACTCCGGCGCTTGCCCAGCGGGTCCAAGCCTCTGTCACCGGACTGGTGGTGAATCGGAAGACGCCCCCGGCGGTGGGATTTCTGGGTAGCTCACGGCCGGTAATCTCTCCTTCGGCCACCACAAGGCCAAACCCTGAGGGATGGTTGGGCTGATGGGCGAACCCCACCAGCGAGGCCGGGCCCGCGGGCAACTCGAAGCCCACCCGAAAGCCAGTTCGGAGGTCGTGGGCGAACCACGGGTTGGGCTCGAAGCTGGGGGTCTGGCCAGCGGCGGTCCATCCCAGGTCGTGTTCGCCGGAGTTGGCCACTGCCACTTCACCGGTCTCGAAGTCGATGGCCTCGACCTCGTGGTAGAGGGCGGCGCCGGACAACCCCTTGGCCACCAGCATGGCCACCGCAGTGAGCACGTCTCCCGTGCAGCTCCAGGGGATGCCCCGAGTGGTCTCGCAGCCCAAACCGAAGCACGGGGTCAGCCCCGGTTCGTCGCCGAAGCGAATCTCGGATACGTGGCAATTCATGGCCCCCGCGGCGATGTGGTTGTCCCGGTCCAGCGTCTCCATGGCAGCGGCCAAACGCAGCGTTCGGGCTAGGTCTTCTTGGGGCGGGTCGGCACCAACCGCGAAGTGCCGGTCCACGTCTTGTCGTCGAACGGCGATCTCGTCGTCGCTGACAGCCCGGTAGCGATCCTGGACTTCCTGGGGGCTTATGGGCACCACCTGCATCCCCAGGGCTCGGCGGAGATCGTCGTCGTCGGCGTCCACGCATGCGTATCCGTCCATGGGATGGCCCACTCGGGCCAAACGGGCGCCCCGGAGCCGTCGGGCAACGGCACCGGCGCGGAGCCGGTCGGCCACCGTCGCGCCTGCGGCTAGATCATCCGTGGAAGACACCACAAGTTCGAAGGGCCGACTGGTTCGGTGCAGCAGGTTGGTGAGCATGGGCGTTCCCACGGTGGCGCCCAATGACGTGATGTGAGAGGCGTCGAACTCTGAAGAGATGGTTGTGGAGTCCTGCAACGCCCAGATCACTGCGGGCTGGGGGAGGTGGTCCAGCATCGCCTGGACGTAAGTTGGGGGCACCGCCATCGTCTGCACCACCAGCACGGCGTCGGGCCCAATGCTGGCGGCCTCAACACCCATGCGCGTCCCTTGGTCGGCGTGGTCGATGAGTCCTTGCCACACCACCTCTACGTCCAAGTCGCCAAGACGATCGGCCACGGTGCCCAGAAGCCGCTCTCGACCGACGCGAAGCTCGGGTCCCACTGTGGGTTCCCAGAAGTCCCAGTATGGGGCGACCACGACGACCCGAGGGACAGCCGGCTGGCGATGGCCCGGTTCGTATGGGCTGGGTATACTCATCGCTGGAAACGTTACCAAGCGGGAAGGGCCGCCGGATGTCTGAGACCAGGATCGAGTTCTCTGAAGTGGTGGGACGACGGGTGCGCCTCGGATCCTGGGAAGACCAAAAGATCTCGACGTACCGGAAGATCGCCGAGAGCATCGAGGCCGGAGACTGGGACAGCGCAGCCGACCTGGCTGACTACTTCACCGACGAGGCCAACGTGTGCTTCAGCCTCTATCGCCAGTGGGTCAACGACTTGCGGGGCTTCTTGCGGGACAACGGGGCATCGGCAGAGGAGGTCGAGGCCATCGACGCTGATGTGCAGTCCAAGCTCACCTGCCCTGACGGGCGCGACTGGAACCCCCACCGTCACTGGGATCAGTATCGCACCGAGCAGCGCCGTCTGTTGGCCAGCATCTATCGGGAGCAGCCCCAAGAGGCGCTGGAGAACCTGGCCACCATGAAGGAGACGTGGCGGCAGACGCATGACCGTGATGTCGACCACACCTACGGTCTTATGTCCGCCATCCAGGAACGCCATGGGGCCCAGGGCATCGCCGACATGTACCAGCGGGTGCTAGTTCCGCTGTTCTCGTGGCGATACAACAAATTCGACATCGACCAGCACCCTTGGGACGACGGGCTGGAAACGCTGATGCTGGTGGCTTGTGAGGCAATGCGCGGCCATCTTGTCGGCCCCGAGCGGACCGGGGATTTCGAGCTGGTGGAAACCGCCGACCGGTTCGTGCTGCGGTTCGACCCCTGTGGGTCGGGGCAGAGGATCGTGCGGGGCGACTGGATTGAGGACACGCCCGCCCGGATGGATCCTCCCTACAACTGGGACGTGGCCACAGAAGAGGCCTCGTGGAACCACTTCACCAAAGGGGTCTGCCTCTATTGCGCCCATTGCATTGTGTTGATGGAGGAAATTCCCATCGACCGCTTCGGCTATCCGGTGCGGGTGATCGATCCGCCGGTGTATCCCGACACCGACCGGGATCCCGACGTCCGCCAGAAGTGCCAGTGGCAGATGTTCAAAGACCCCACGCAGGTGCCCGACGAGTATTACATCCGGGTCGGTCGAACCAAGCCCGACCGATTCGGGTCGAGCAACTTTGACACCCCCGAGTTGCCCGATGCCGGAGCACTTGGGATGCCTGGCACCGGCTGACCGGGAGGAACGACGTGCAGGCCGCTGTACTTCGGGGATACGGGCAAACGCTAGATTTTATTGAGCGACCGCCGCTGACCCCGGGCCCCGACCAGGTGGTTGTGAATGTCAAGGCCTGTGGCGTGTGCGGCAGCGACGTTTTTCTCCGCAAAGGCGGCTTCGACTCGGTACTGCCCATCGTTCCCGGCCACGAGGCTGCCGGGGTGGTGGCCCGGATTGGTCTTGGTGTGGGCGGCCTGCGGGAGGGCGACCCGGTGGCCCTCTACTACATCGAGCATTGCGGGGAGTGTGCGATGTGCGCTGTAGGGCGGGTGAACATGTGCCTGTCGGTGCGCCGCATGGGGGTGGAGTTTGACGGTGCCTTCGCCGACGAGGTGCTGGTTCCGGCCCGCAATCTCATCGCCGTGGAACCAGATGACGACTTGGCCGCAGTGGCAGTGCTCACTGACGCGGTGGCCACTCCGTACCACGCACTCGTGAGGATCGCCGATGTCCAGCCCGGGACGACAGTGGTGGTGTTCGGCATCGGTGGGATCGGGTCCAACGCCGTCCAGGTGGCCGCGCATCTGGGCTGCGACGTGATCGCGGTGAGCCGGTCAGCGGCCAAGCTGGAATTGGCTGAACAGCTCGGTGCTCGGGTGCTTATTTCTGCGGCCGATGAGGCTGGTGATGTGGTGGATGCAGTCCGGGCTGCCGCCGGTCCGGGCGGCCCGCCTATCGTGGTCCAGACCGTGGGGTCGGCCGAGGTGGATGCCCAGGCCGTTGCCGCGGTGGGCATCGGGGGCAAAGTGCTGCTTATCGGCTCCAGCGTGGCCCCGTTTTCGATTCGGGCGGTGGACCTGATCTGGAAAGAGGCATCGGTGCACGGTTCTCGGGGGTTCGTGCCCGATGACATCCGGGAGGTGTTGGCCTTGCACCGGTCGGGTTTGCTGAAAGTCGACCATCTTCTGGGCCGGCAGCGCCCATTGTCGGAGGCCAACGAAGCACTCGACGACCTTGAGGCCGGAAGAGTGCTGCGCTCGGTTTTGATTCCCTAGCGGTCCGCCTGCGGGCCACAACACGCGAGTTGCGCTCTCAATCGGCCCCCGCTAGTTTTTCGACTAGAAACGTTTCCAGCCACGGCGAAAGCCCGGCGACGAGGGGAGATACGATGAGGAAGAGCCTCAAGATGGTGATCGCCGTTCTGGCGGTCTTCATGCTGGTTGCCACCGCGTGTGGCAACGATGACGACGGCGGCGACGGGACGGTTGGCTACATCTCCCTGGGAGATTCGGTTCCGTTCGTCAAGCTGGTTTCGGACTCGATTCAGCGGGAAGCTGACGCCGCCGGTCTTGATCTGGTGTTCTGCGACTCTGAGGTCGATTCGGCCAAGGCCCTGTCGTGCGCTCAGCTTCTCGGCCAGCGTGACGTGGATGTGGTGTTGAACTTCCAGGTCTTCCAGGCATCCAGTCCGGAGATCTGCGCGGCCTATGGGGATGTACCCACCATCGCCATCGACATTGTGCAGCCACCCTGTGAAGTGGCCTTCATGGGGGCTAACAACGCCGGAGCCGGTGAGATGGCCGGTGCCGCTATAGGGAAGTACTTCAAGGACAACTTTGATTGCGAGTACGACGGCTATATCTCGCTCGAATCCACTGCGGCCGGTGCGGCCAATACCGACCGGATGGGCGGCTACCGCACGGGATTCACCCAGCACTGCGAAATTGTGAACGAGCGAGTCCTCGACGGCGCCGACCGCACTGATACGGCCCTCGAGCAGGTGACCGACCTGCTGCCCGCGATGCCCGGCAATCGGATTGCCGTTGTGGCAATCAACGAGGACGGAATCATCGGTGCTCTGGCCGCTGCTCGCACCCTCGGGCGCGACGGCGACCTCTACTTCTCCGGACAGGGCACCGATCCGAGCATCTGGTGCGAGATCCGCGACAATTCCAATTACGTGGCCTCCACGGCGTATTTCCCCGAGCGGTATGGAGAGATTCTGATTCCCGCGGCTCAGAAACTTCTCGCCGGGGAGTCCGTTGACAGGTCCCTGTTCACCGAGCATCAAATCATCAACTCGGAGAACATCGAGGACATCTACGAGGTCACCGACTGCGGCTGATCTCATTGCGAATCTCATTGTCAGTAGCAAGCTGCATTGAGATGAACGCCTGCTGATGAGCGCCGCCGAATCCGCGGTGCCAACGGCTCCGGT
Organism: Acidimicrobiales bacterium; assembly: GCA_965208505.1. Taxonomy (GTDB): domain Bacteria; phylum Actinomycetota; class Acidimicrobiia; order Acidimicrobiales; family Bin134; genus Poriferisocius. Next base: position 1,943,431 of record OZ242339.1, on the reverse strand, counting down.
CATCGCTACCGCGGGGATCAGGAAGTCGTTTGGCGGAGTCGAGGTGCTCAAGGGTGTTGACCTTGAGGCTCGCTCCGGCTCTGTTCTCGCCTTGCTCGGCGAGAACGGAGCGGGCAAGTCGACGCTGGTCAAGATCATCGCCGGCGATTACCGGCCCTCGGCAGGTTCGGTGTTGATCGACGGCGAGGCCCACCATGTCCTCACTCCCATCGAGTCGAGGGCCGCGGGCATCGCCATGATCGCCCAGGAGTTCAACGACGCCCCTACCTTGACAGTTTCCGAGAACATCGCCCTCGGCCGGCTGCCTCAGAAGCGAGGGCTGGTGCAGTGGCGAGAGATGAATCAGCTGGCCCAGGATGTTCTTGAATCTCTAGAGGCGGAGATCGACCCCAAGGCAGACGTGTCTTCGCTGGCCGTGGGCGAGCGGCAGATCGTCGAGATTGCCCGGGCTCTCTCCAGCGAAGCCCGGGTGCTCATTCTCGATGAGCCCACTGCCGCGCTATCGCAACACGAGGCCGATGTGCTTTTCGAACGGGTACGTCGCCTGCGGGACCAGGGCAAGGCGATCATCTACATCACCCACCGACTTGACGAGGTGTTCGAGCTGTCCGATCGGGTCCAGGTGTTGAGGGATGGGGAGGCCGCCTTGGTCGCCGACACCCATGCTGTGGACCGTGGTCAATTGGTGGCGGCCATGGTCGGGCGATACGACATCGTCACTGGCCGGCCAGAGGACGCCGCCGGGGTTCGTGGAGAGGTGGCACTTCGCTGGCGGCGGGCGTCGTCACCCGGACGATTCACCGATGTCAACATCGAGGTGTGCCGAGGCGAGGTCGTGGCCCTGTACGGAAAGCTCGGATCGGGGGCGCTGGAAATAGGGCGCAGTGCCTTTGGGCTGGAGCCGATCCTGTCGGGTGAGATCGAAGTTGCCGGTGAGCAGGTTGAGCTGGCCGGTCCGGTCGATGCCGTCTATCGAGGCATCGGCTTTCTGAGCGAGGATCGCAAGGTCGGGGGGGCGTTCGCGACCCGGTCGGTGGGGGAAAACGTGGCCGTGGCGTCCTGGTCGCAGCTTGCCTCTCGCGGTCTGCTGAATGCCGACACCGAGAAGAAGGCGTTCGACCGCTGGTACGACCGCTTGTCCATTCGCAGCAAGGGGCGAGCCTCTCAACCAATGGAAGAGCTCTCAGGAGGGAACCAGCAAAAAGTGCTGGTGGCCCGCTGGCTCGAACGAGGGGCTGAGGCGCTGGTGCTGCTCGAACCCACTCGGGGCGTAGACGTGGGTGCTCGTGCCGACCTCTACAAGGTTCTGCGCGAACTGGCCGCAGAGGGAGCGGCCATCTTGATCGTCACGTCGGATCATGAGGAGGTGGTAGCTGTTGCTGATCGCGCCTACGTCGCAGCCAGGGGCAGCATCACCACAGAAGTGCCGGGAGACGACATCACAATGAGCTTGCTGCTCACCCAGGCGGGAGGATGAGATGAACGAAACTGCCGAGACTGCTGAAGCATCTGCGCCCATTGAGGGCAGAACGGCTGTCCCCCCACCCAGCGGGCTGGGATGGCTGGCCCGGTCCATTGCCTCGCTCCCGGAGACGGCAGCGCTGCTGTTCGTGCTAGTGGGGCTGATCCTCTATTTCTCTCTGGCCTCTGAGTACTTCTTCGATTTTGACAACTTTGTCAACATTGCCCAGAACTCCGCGGTGATCGGCATTATTGCCATGCCGGCAACGGTGTTGCTGATTGGCGGTCAGGTGGATCTTTCCGTCGGATCGGTGGCCGGGCTCATGGGTATGACCATGGCCGTTGCCACCACTGCCACCGACGCCGAAACGACGCCGTATGGGCTTGGAGTGGGCATCGGGCTCGCGCTGGTGATCACCGTCGCTTTGGGTTTGGCCATTGGCGCGTTCAACGGATTCGCCGTGACCAAGATCGGATTGAACTCGATCATCGTGACTTTGGGTGGCCTGGCCATGTTCCGCGGGCTGACCAAAGTTCTCGGTGACGGGCAGACCATACGGATAAACGGCTTCGGCGATCTGGGAGTGAGTCGCCCGTTCTTGGACATTCCTACGCCGGTGTGGATATTCATCGGCGTGTCCATCTCCTGCCATCTCCTGCTGAAGTACACGGTGTATGGGCGCTCGGTTTACGCCGTCGGCGCCAATCCCCATGCCGCCCGGCTCGCCGGCATTCGTACCGGACGAGTGCTGTTCATCGCGTTTGTCCTGACAACCATCGCCACCGCCTTGGCTGGGCTGATCCGGGTTTCGCAGGTGGGCAGTGCGGCGACCAACGGCGGTGCTGGCTTTGAGCTCACCGTGGTTACTGCGATCATTCTCGGTGGCGCCAGCCTGTCGGGTGGTCGGGGTTCAATTGCCGGCACATTTCTCGCCTTGCTGGTGCTCAATGTGCTGGAGAACGGGCTCATCCAAACCGGTGTGCCCACGTTTTGGATCGAGTTCAGCGAAGGCGCGTTGCTGATCATCGCCGTATCCTTCGACCGCTTGCGGGTCCGCTTGGGCAGTGCCGAATAGTCGGGCGCGCCGACAGGCGTACGGCGATTCAGGGTGAGAGTGCAAAGGTAGGCTGGCGGAGTGTTTGCTGAACGTGTGAGCCGAATGCGGGCGTTGATGGTTGAGCAGCAGGTGGACGTGCTGCTGCTGTCGGTGGGGGCTGATTTGCCCTACTTCTGCGGCTACGAGGCCATGGCCCTGCCGAGGCTCACCATGCTGGTAGTGCCCCGAGACGACGAAGCCCGGCTCATCGTGCCCCGGCTGGAGGCCCCTCGGGTGGTAGAGCGACCCGGCGTGTTCAAGATGGCGGTGTGGGACGAGACGGACGACCCCATTGCGCTGGCCCGTTCGTTCATCGGCTCGGCCTCGGTGATCGCGGTTGGAGACCGCACATGGGCCGGGTTCATGGTGGACTTGGCCCGCCTGTTGCCATCGGTCGAGTTCCGACGGGCGTCGGAGGTGACCAGTCCGCTGCGCTCGGTGAAAGACCCTGCTGAGGTGGAGTCGCTGCGGGCCGCGGCCGCCGCCGCCGACCGAGTGGCTGTCGACCTTCGATCAGGCGATATCGAGTTGGTGGGGCGGACCGAGGCCGAGGTGTCGGCCGAGCTGGGTCGCCGGCTGTTGGCTGAGGGCCACCAGCGGGTGAACTTCGCCATTGTGGCCGCGGGGGAGAACGCGGCCAGCCCTCACCACGAACCAGGGGAGCGGGTGATCAGACCGGGCGAGATCGTATTGTGCGACTTCGGAGGGACGATGATGGATGCTGACGGGGTGGGCTACTGCTCCGACATCACCCGGTGTGTCCACCTGGGTGAGCCGCCCGCCGAATTGGCCGACGCCTACGATGTGCTCTTCGAAGCCCAAGCTGCGCAAGTGGAAGCGGCGGTGGTTGGTCAGCCATGCCAGGACGTCGACCGGGTAGGGCGGGCCATGATCGCCGAAGCCGGATTCGGCGAGAACTTCATCCACCGCACCGGCCACGGCATCGGCGCCGAGGCCCACGAGGACCCCTACATTGTGGAGGGCAACGCCTTGGAGTTGCGCCCCGGCCACGCCTTCTCCATCGAGCCCGGCATCTATCTCCCAGGACGATGGGGGCTGCGCCTGGAAGACATCGTGGTGGCTGCCTCCGACGGCCCCGACAACCTCACCACCACCGATCACCGCCTGGCCGTGATCGACGCGTGATCGAACTCCAGCCAGCCACGCATGTGTTTCCCTCGGTGATGGTCGCCGTTCACTGACCAGCAAGCACACCACCTGCCGGGCCAGGCCACTACTCAGTGGCGTCCATCACCGCGACCGCATTGGTCTTGGTTGCCCAATCGAGCATGCGTTCGTCGGTGGTAGCTAGGGTGCATTTTTCGGCAATGGCCGTAGCTGCGATGATCTGGTCTCCGGGGTCCCGGTGGAAACCTTGTCGGGCATAGAGGTCCGCAGCTTTGATGGCGATCTCCCCCGTGAGGGGGATCTCAAGAACCCCACGAAGAATGTGGGCTTTGCGCCAATCCCCTGGGGGTATTCCAAGATTCACTCTCTCATCCCAATGGAGACGTGCTGCCTCAAGAAACACGATGGTGGGAACACCAACACCGTCGGCGTGGATGGCCTTGTCGATGAGGTGCCGAGAGCGCTCACCGATCTTTGGATCGGCGGCTGTCATCCGCAACAGCACATTGGTGTCAAGGAGAATCATGTGGAAGGAACGGAACTGGGATCTAATACTCGATCGGGGTTGCTGAGGATATCCCAGTCATCGGGAGGGACAGCGGGGCTGTCAATGTCCCCGAGGATTCGGGTGGTGCCTTTCATGAACCCCCAAAGACTGCCCTTGTCTCGGCAGGCAGGGCCGACGATGGCAACCGGGCGGCCGTGCTTGGTGACGATCAAAGTGTCGCCGGTCTCGTTGATTTCATCCATAAGCCGCAGGCATTGATCCCTGAATTGGGAGGCGGGAATGGTTCGCTCTTCGGTGGCCATAGCCCAAGAATCCCAAAGATTGTACAATTAGTCCAGCCATTTTTCGATAAAAGGTACTCATGGAGACCGTAATAACAACAATTTCCACTGATTGCAAATAAATATTATGTAGTGTCAAGCAGCACTCGGGCGACCAGATCCATGCCGAAGCCGGTCAGGATGCCCAAGTAAAGGAGTCCCGTCGCGGCCATTACCGCGGAGTAGAAGCGTTCTCGCAAAGCGGCCCGGGCCAGCACCACCAGGCCCGCTGTCGTCACCACGCAGGCAACCCAAAACCAGCCCAGCAGCCCGTTGTAGCCATCGTCGATCGTTCCGCTGAGCACCGACCCCATGCCGGTGGGCCACAGCATCACCACCAGTTCGGGCAGCCATAGCAAACCGGTCCATCGCACCAACTCCAACAGCGGCCCCCGGGCCAAGCCGGGCTGCACCAGATACCAGTGGCCCAAAAGCATGGCGTCGGTTACCGCCCCCAAGAAAAACGCCCCGATTAGCGTGCGAGCCACGGCCAAAGCGGCCGGGTCTCCGGCGTCGAGTCCGCCGGCCACCACACCGATCAGCCCTATCGAAGGGGCGACGAGGTCGAGCAGCGGGGGGAACTCTGGCTGGGTGGGGTCGAAGCGCTGTTCTTCCCGGTCGATGCCGGTCATCTCGGCGATCTCGGCGCTGCACCGTTCAACCCGCTCTCGCTGGCCGCTCACTCCGGCCCGCCGCCGAACCACCGAGACCGCCAACGCCGCTGCGGCAGCGGCGGTTGTGAGCACTGCCGTCCAGTCGCGTACCGGCAAGGGGTCGGTGGCGAAGCCCAGCCAGGCTCCGCCGGCGGCCAGCAACCCAAAGGTGCTTCGCATGAGCCAGCCATACCCCAGCCCAACCTCCCGGCGGCGGGTAGTGAGCCAGGTAAACGCCAACCCGCCGACGGTCAACTGCAATAAGAGTGTGGCCGGCTGTAGTTCGATCACTCGAAGGATCCCCTCTCACCGCACTGCTGGCCCAGCATCTCAGCGGGCGACGAAGTACTTGGCTTGGGGGTGGTGGCAGATTAGGGCGGAGGTGGTTTGCTCGGGTTGGTACTGGTAGCTGGTTTCTTCGCCGACCTCGATGCCGAGGCGGTCGGCTTCTAGGAGTTGGGCCACGGTGAGATTGTCCTCGAGGTCGGGGCAGGCGGGGTAGCCCCAGGAGTAGCGGCCGCCTCGGTACTGCTGGCGGAACAGGCCGACCAGGGTGGGGCCGTCCTCGTCGATGAAGCCCCATTCGGTTCGGATGCGGCGGTGCCAGTACTCCGCGAGGGCCTCGGCCATCTCCACGCCCAAGCCGTGCAGCAGCAGGTAGTCCTGGTAGCGGTTGTCGGCGAACAGTTTGCCCGCGGCCTTCGACACTTCCGCTCCCATGGTGACGATGTGGAATGCGGCGTAGTCCACTTCCTCGCCGTCGGCGGGCCGGAAGAAATCGGCGATGCACAGGAACGGGTCTTTGGGCTGGCGGGGATACCGGAAACGGCACAGCTCGGTGGTTCGGTCGGGGCTGTCCCACACCACCAGGTCGTTGCCGCTCCCGTTGACCGGGAAGTAGCCGTACACCACTTGGGGAACCAGCAGCCCCTGGGCGGTGGCCGAGGTGAGCTGTTCGCGCATGGTGGGGCGGATGCGCTCTTTGAAAGCGGCATCGTCCTCGCCGTCTGTGGGGCGGAACTGCCATTGGTTGCGGAACAGGGCGGTCTCGTTCACGTACTCGGCGATCTCGGCCACCGGAATGCCCTTGACCACGCGCGAGCCCACAAACGGGGGTTCGAAAACCGGGTTGTCGAGGCCCACCGAGGGGGCCCGCTCGGGAAGGACTTCGCCGACAGCGGCGGCCGGGTCCCGACGGGCCCGGCGAGGCAGGTCGCGGCCTCCTGGCCGACGGCCGAATTCGGGGTCTTCAACGCCGGTGCGGCGCAACTCGCCCAGCCGGTCCATCACGGCCAGGCCCTCGAAGGCGTCCTTGCCGTAGAACACCCGGCCCCGGTAGGTCTCCCGCATGTCCCGTTCCACATAGGTGCGGGTCAGGGCCGCGCCCCCCAGCAGCACCGGGAGGTGGTGGAGGTCTCTGGTGTTCAGCTCCTCCAGGTTGTCCCGCATGATCAGCGTGCTCTTCACCAAAAGCCCGCTCATGCCGATGGCGTGGGCATCCACCTCTGACACCCGGTCGATCATTTCGCTGATGGACACCTTGATGCCCAGGTTGTGAACCTCATAGCCGTTGTTGGTCAAGATGATGTCCACCAGGTTCTTGCCGATGTCGTGGACGTCGCCCTTCACGGTGGCCAGCACGATCCGGCCCTTGCCCCCGGTGTCGTCGGCCTTGTCCATGTGAGGCTCCAGATACGACACGGCGGTCTTCATCGTCTCGGCCGACTGGAGCACGAACGGCAACTGCATCTCGCCGGAGGCGAACAGCTCGCCCACCACCTTCATTCCGGCCAGCAGTGTGTTGTTGACGATGTCCAGTGCCGGGGTGCCCGATAGGGCCTCGTCAAGATCGGCTTCCAGCCCATCGCGGTCGCCGTCGATGATGCGCTGCTCCAGCCGCTGTTCCACCGGCCACTCTGAGCGGTCCTCCTTGACGGCAGCAGTGGCGGTCACGTTCTCGAACGCGGCCAGAAGCTCGGTCAGCGGGTCGTAGTCGTCCCGGCCCTCCGAAGCAATCCCGGCCGAGCCCCGCCGGTCGTAGATCAAATCCAGGCACACGTCCCGATGATGGGGGTCTACCCGGTTCAGCGGGATGATCCGTCCGGCATGGACGATGGCCGAGTCCAACCCGGCCTCCAAGCACTCGTGCAGGAACATGGAATTGAGCACATGGCGGGCGGCGGGCTTCAGCCCGAACGACACATTGGAAACCCCCAGGGTGGTGTGGGCGCCGGGCAGCTCGGCCTTTATCCGGCGGATGGCCTCGATGGTGGCCAGGCCGTCTTTGCGCAGGTCGTCGTCGCCGGTGGACAGCGGGAATGTCAGAGCGTCGAAGATCAAATCGGACGGGGCCAGCCCGTAGCGCTCTGTGGCCAATCGGTAGAGGCGGTGGGCCACCCTCATCTTCCACTCCAGGTCGCGGGCCTGGCCCTCCTCGTCTATGAGCAGGCACACCACCGCAGCGCCGTATTCCCGGGCCAGCGACAGCACGCTGTCAAGGCGCGATCCCTCGGCCTCGCCGTCTTCCAGGTTGGCCGAATTGAGCACCGCCCGGCCGCCGATCCACTCAAGCCCCGCTTGCATCACATTCGGCTCGGTGGAGTCCAGAACCAGAGGGGCGGCCACTCCGGTGGCGAACCGTCGGGCCAGATCGTCCATGTCTGCGGTGCCGTCGCGGCCCACGTAGTCGACGCACAGATCAAGCAGGTGGGCGCCCTCGCCCACCTGGTCGCGGGCGATCTGGAGGCAGCCGTCCCAGTCGGCCTCCAGCATGGCGTCGCGGAACTTGCGGGAGCCGTTGGCGTTGGTGCGCTCGCCCACTATGAGAAACGACGTGTCCTGGGCAAAAGGCACCGCGGTGTAGATCGAAGCGGCCGAAGGGGGCAGCTCGCCGGGCCGGGGTCCTGGGGTGAGCTGAGCGCAGCGGTCGATCACCGCCCGCAGGTGCTCGGGGGTGGTGCCGCAGCAACCGCCTATCACGCTCACCCCCAGCTCGGTGACGTACCGAGCCAGGAAGTCGGCGAACTCGTCGGGGCCGACGTCGTAGTGCATGCGGCCGTCTACCACTTGGGGGAGCCCGGCGTTGGGGATGCAGGCCACCGGCATGGGACACTGCTCCGACAGCACCCTCAGGTGCTCGCCCATCTCGGCCGGGCCGGTGGCGCAGTTCAGCCCGAACGCCGCCGGACCCAGGGGAGCCAGCGCGGCCAGCGCGGCGCCGATCTCGGTGCCGGGCAGCATCCGGCCGGTCATCTCGATGGTGACCTGCACTTGCAGCGGCACCTCCCGCCCCGCCGCGGCCATGGCCCGGCGGCATCCGTTAATGGCTGCCTTGGCCCCGAGCAGGTCGTACTGGGTTTCGATGATGAACAGATCGACCCCGCCGTCGAGCAGGCCCCGGGCCTGCACCTCGAAGGCGTCGCGCAGCTCGGCGTAGCGGATCTGGCCCAGCGAGGCCAGCTTGGTGCCCGGTCCCACCGATCCGGCTACCCAGCGGGGTCGCCCGTCGGAGGCATGGCCCTGGGCTGCTTCCTTGGCGATGCGGGCCGCGGCCAAGTTGATCTCATAGGCCTGATCGGCGATTCCGTATTCGGCCAGTGGCACGGCGAACGCCCCGAAGGTGGCGGTCTCCACCGCGTCTACCCCAAGGCCCAGGTAGAGATCGTGCATCCCGGCGATGAGGTCGGGCCGGGTGAGGCACAAGAGCTCGTTGCAGCCTTCCAAGTCGGGGCCGCCGAAGTCATCCGCGCTCAGCGGCTGTTCTTGCACATAGGTGCCGAAGGCACCGTCGTAGATGAGGACGCGCTCTTTGGCCGCATCCTCATAGGAACCCATGGAAAACGAGGCTACTAAGCATCGGGCGGCAAACCCCTGCCAGATAGCATCGCGGGGGCTTGAATCAATCCGAGGAGACCAGGTGATCGCGTTTCGAACCGGCAGAAAAATCCCAGCCAGCGCCGCGCTGCTCGCGGTGGGGGTTCGCCAAGGCAACGGCGCCCTGCGACCCGACGAGCTGGACTGGGGGGTGCTAGACGGCCGGGGATTCGAGGCCAAGCCCGGACAGGTAGAGATCGTGTCGGGGCAAGACCGGCCGATTGCCGTGGTCGGGTTGGGGCCGGACGACAAGATCACCGCCGCGGTGATCCGCCGGGCGGCAGCATCGCTGGCCCGGTCGGCCAAGCGGATGAAGCGCATCGCGGTGTCGGTACTCGACGCCGTGCCCGAGAGCATTGACAGCGCCGACGCACTGGCGGCCTTGGCCGAGGGGATGACGTTGGGGTCGTACACCTATGGCGAATTCAAGTCGGAGCACAACCCGAACAAGCTTGAGAACGTGCATGTGATCGGCCCAGGGGGCCGGGTTGTGACCGAGGCGCTGGAGCGGGGCCGGCGGGTGGCCGAGGCGGTGTGCTTTGTGCGCGACTTGGTGAACGAGCCCGGCGGGTCGCTCACACCCACCCGGTTCGCGGAGATGGCCGAGGAGATGGCCGAGCGGGAGGGCTTGGAAATAACTGTGCTCGACCTGGATGCGATCCGCGAGGCCGAGCTGGGCGGGTTGCTAGGGGTTAACCGGGGGTCGGAGCAGCCGCCCCGGTTCGTGGAGGTGTCCTACGCGCCCGACCCGGCGGCCGAATGCCAGGGGTCGGTGGCGCTGGTGGGCAAAGGTCTCACGTTCGATTCCGGCGGCCTGTCTATCAAGACCGGCACTGGGATGATGACCATGAAGTGCGATATGAGCGGGGGAGCGGCGGTTCTGGGCGTTATGGCCGCCATCTCCGCAGTGGCGCCGCCGGTGAAGGTCACCGGCTACGTGCCCATGACCGACAACATGCTGGGGGGCGACGCCACCCGGCCCGGCGACGTGCTCACCATGGCCAACGGCAAGACCGTGGAAGTGCTCAACACCGATGCCGAGGGCCGCCTGGTACTGGCTGACGCCTTGTCGCTGGCCTGCCGGGCCGAGCCCGACGCCATTGTCGACCTGGCCACCCTCACCGGGGCTTGCATGGTGGCGCTGGGCCCCAAGGTGGCCGGGCTCATGGGGAACAACGAGGCGTGGATCGACCAGTTGGCCGACGCCGCCGAGCGCGCCGGTGAGCGGGTCTGGCGGCTTCCGCTGCCCGACGACTACAAGGCCCAGCTCGACTCGTCGGTGGCCGACATGAAGAACATCGGCGGCCCCCACGGCGGTGCGCTGACCGCCGGGCTGTTCTTGTCCAATTTCGTGGAGGAAAGCATCCCCTGGGCCCACCTCGACATCGCCGGCCCCGCCTTCACCGACTCCGAGGACGCCGAGACCGCCAAAGGAGGAACCGGCTTCGGCGTCCGTATGCTCCTCGAAGCCCTGGTCAACTTCGAGCCGCCCTCGACGGCCGACTGAGCCATGAAGGAAGTTGCTTGCAAATAAGCGCTGTAGCGCTAACATTTGGGTATGGCGACTATTCAGATTCGGGATGTCTCCGAGGAGGCCTATGAGGTCATCCGCCGACGGGCCCGAGCTGAGGGGCAGTCGATTCAGGGGTACATGAAGAGGCAGATCGAGCGGCTGGCCCGCGAGCCTGATGAAGGTGCGCTCTTCGGCGATGTGGAGCGTTTCGTTGATGCCCACGGCATTCGGCTCGACATCGAGTCCTTGCTTTCCGATCTCGATGCCGAACGTCGGTGAGTCCAAGTCCCGTAGTTGTTGACGCCTCGGCTCTGGTTGCCGCGGTCGCCGATGCTGACTTGATCGGAACCCGGGCGCGAGAGCGGTTGCGAGATTGTCGGCGGGCCGCCCCGTTCTTGGTCGATGCCGAGGTTGGCAGCGCCCTTCGCTCCATGGTCCTGCGGGGCGAAATTGACGAAAACGCTGCCGAATCGGCCAGGCTGCTTGCTGAGCGCATGATTCACCGTCGCCACCCCCACCACGGCGTGTTGACTGCTCGGGCATGGCAGCTTCGCCAAACCGTCAGCTTCTACGATGCTCTCTACGTGGCACTAGCCGAAAGACTCGACTGCCCCCTGGTCACCGCCGACAAGCGCATCGCCCGAGCCCTGCCCCACAACAACCGGATCTACGTCATCGCATCTACGCGAAATTCACGGGTGGAAGGCGAAGTTCTGGGTGATCCATAGCCATCCGGCTTTGAGGACGATGCCGATGCCGATGTGGGTGGACTCCGGATCGACCATGGCCGCGTAGTGCAGGGGCTGTTGGCGAAGTCTCCAAAGGATTGCTGTACTGCGTCGGTGGTCGTGGTGGTGAGCTTGTTGAGGGCGACGTTCTCTCCGTTGAACCGGTACCCGGTTGGGTAGTCGGCACCGGCATGGGGATTGTGGTTGAAGTGGAATCCGGCACCCATGATTTGTGACCAACGGCGGGCCGCGGCCGCCACACCGGGGTCGTAGGCCACCGTGTTCAGCCCGAGGCTGGATCGCAGCTCGTTGACCAGGGCGGTCATTTCAGCCTCGGCTGCTGCCATTTCTGCTTCGGTGAGCTGACGGCCGGAATCGCGCCCAGCCATCATCACGGTGACATAGGAGGTACCGTCGGCGGCGGTTGCGATGCCGGTGGCAAGGTGGGTGCATACCCCGCATGCCGGCAGCCGCGAGCCTTCTTCTCCCAAGAGGGCGGTGCTGAGTTCGGCGGGGGCTTGCGGGTCATAGATGTCGCCGGTGATGCTCGCCGGTTTGCCGATGCTCCACAAAAGCCACATGGCCACAACTCCAGCAAATCAACCTGTGCAGCAGGCCAATGTGATGGAGTGGCTTCTGCGATTCGGAGTCTGCCTGGATTAGGCGTTGGAAAAGGGTGGTCTCGATGAGGTCAACTGGGGGCAGGGCGACTGAGCCATGCGAACGCTCCGTAGGCCCCGGCCACCACGACCACAGCGAATGGGGCGAACAGCCATTGGCGGGTGTCGAACAGCTTGTCGATGGCCTCGACGGGCCAGGAGGCGGCCACCAGGCCGACTGCGACGGCTAGGACGTTCATCGTTACATGGCGCCTGGTGGCGGGCATTTCTATTCGGCCGAAGCAACCGCAGGGTTCTGCTGATCCTGAGCGGACCATGGCCGCGGCTACTACGGCGAATCCGGCATAGAGGGCGGCGAGGGCGGTGGCGGGGACGATGCCGCCCACGATGAAGGCGCTGACGGCCACGATTAGCTCTACCAGCCCCAGCAGCCGCACTGCCCAGTGGCGATGGTAGAGCTGGAGCCGGGCCAGGGCGGCGGACGTCGGCTCGGGGGTGATTGCTTTGGACGCTCCGGCTGCGCCCAACAAGACCGCGGCCATCAGATAAACCGCGGCCACGTACTCCATGGGCTATCGCGTGAAGCGGCGCAGGGCGTGGCGGCGGCGCTCTTCGTTGATGGAGGCGCGTTCGTCGGCGCTGAGCCGGGGGGTGTCGGGGTGGAGGCAGTCGGCGATCTCGGAGACGGGCATCAGCCGAAGCACAGGCACCGGTGCGACCTCCGCGCTATTCCACCGGTAGGTGAGTGCTCCCTGGGGGCAGCCGCCCAGGGCGATCCAGTTCCCGATGCCGGGGTCTTGGTGCGAGATCACCACCCTAAGCACGCCGTCGGGGTCGAGGCGGGCCTGGGAGTCGTTCATGGTGGTGGGGAGGTTCACGTAGTCGAGGCTCTGGTACCAGGTGTCGCCCACCTGGATGTTCCAGTACAGGCAGTCGGGCGGGGTCACCTCTAACAGCAGGGCTTGGTCGGGGCCCACCTCGTACCAGCATTGCCCGTAAGACTGCCTTTCGCTTCCCCCCTGGGCGCTCTGACTCACCTTGTGGGGAGGAACATGGTCGAAGGAGTTGATTTGGCCTTGGTCGCGCTGACCTCCGGCAAAGTCGGTCCAGAACTTGGGTACGGTGTCCACCTCCCGGGCCAACTCGTCGAACAGCTCACAAGTCCGCACCGGATCGAGCCGGCTGGGAGGGCCCGACGGGTCTAGGCATTCGAAGTACAGCTCGGCCTGGTCCTCTGACGACCAGTCAGAGAAGAACTGGCGCACGAACAGCCGGCAGGGGTGCGGCTCGACTTGGAACCAGTCGCCGACGTGGTCGCCGGGGTCGGGGTCGGGGCTGAAGACCACGTCGATGCGGCCATCGCCGATGTCGGTCAGGTCGGGACTTCCCACGTCGACGAGTTGAGTGATGCGCCCTCGGCCAAAGCTGTGGTCCATCAACGACAGCCCCAGGTAGCGCAGGGTGTCGATCCGGCCGGTCAGGCGGTAGGTGTGGGTCAGGTCCACCGGCGCGGTCATGTACATCGCGTCGGGGTTGTCCTGGCCCACTTTGAAGGGGTACACCCAGCCCAGCTCGGGGTGGTCGGTGTCGTTGTTCTCCACGATTCGGTCGTAGGCCCAAAAGAACATCCGCAGCTGATGGCGCAGGCCCTCAGCCTGCTCGGATGCGTCGGCCCCCCGTGCTGGGTCGAAGATGTAGTCGGCCGACTCCTTGAGGGTGTCGCACAGCCGGTTCCAGGATGCTCTCAGGTCGTTGTCCACGGCTTATTTCTAGCCGCGACGCTTCCAACCGGGCAGACCGAGGGCCGGTGTTCTATCGAGTGAATCGACGCAGGGCGTGGCGGCGGCGCTCGGCGTCAAGCGCGGCGCGGTCGTCGGCGCTGAGCCGGGGGGTGTCGGGGTGGAGGCAGCCGCCGATCTCCGATGCCGGCATCAGCCGCAGCGTGGGCACCGGCGCGGTGTCGGAGTTGTTCCACCGGTAGGTGAGTGCTCCCTGGGGGCAGCCGCCCAGGGCGATCCAGTTCTGGATGCCGAGGTCCTGATGGGAGACAACCACTCTCAGCACGCCGTCGGGGTCGAGGTGGGTTTGGGAGTCGTTCAACGTGGTGGGGAGGTTCACGTAGTCCAGGCTCTGGAACCAGGTGTCGCCCACTTGGATATTCCAATAGAGGCAGTTCGGCGGGATCACCTCGAACAGCAGGGCCTCGTCGGGGCCCACCTCGTACCAGCACCCTCCGTAGGCCTGCTGGTCGCTGCCTCCGAGGCCTTCCCCGCTGAACTTCCCCTCGACGTGGGCGAAGGTGTTTATCTCGCCCCGGTCGCGATAGCCCACCGCATAGTCGGTCCAGAACTTGGGGACGGTGTTGGTCTCTTCGGCCACCGCATCGATCAGCGACGCGGTGCGAACGGGGTCGAGTCGGGCGGGCGGACCTGTGGCATCGAGGCACTCCAAGTACAGGTCGGCATCGCTCTCGGTGGCCCAATCGGAGAAGAACTGGCGTACCAACAGCCGGGAGACTTCGGGCTTAACCTGGTACCAGTCGCCGACGTGGTCGCCGGGGTCGGGGTCGGGGCTGAAGACGATGTCGATGCGGCCGCCGCCTATGTCGGTGAGGTCGGGCGTGCCGACGCTGAGCTGTTGGGTGATGCCTCCTCGGCCGGAGACGAAATTCAGTATCGACAACCCCAGGTAGCGTACGTTGTCGATCCGGCCGGTGAGGCGGTACGTGCGGCTCAGGTCTACGGGCGCAGTTTGGTACAGCGCGTCGGGATTGTCCTGGCCGAATTTGGAGGGATAGGTCCACCCCAGTTCGGGGTGTTCGGGGTCGTTGTTCTCAAGGGTTCGGTCAACGGCCAGAAAGAGCATCCGCAGGTGGTGGCGGAGCCCCTCGGCCTGTTCGGTGGCATCCACCCCCAACTTGGGGTCGAAGATGTAGTCGACCGATTCCTTTAGGGAGTCGCACAGCCGGTTCCAGGAGTCTCTCAGGTCATTTTCCACGCCATTTGTCTAGTGCAGACCAGCTCAGGCTGCGGACTTGGGCTGGGGGAAGTAAGAGGCGTGGGAGCGCTGGAGGTGAACGGGCAGCCGTCGGAGCTGGTTTTGGTTGAGCGGGGGCAGCCGGCGGCGGATAACGAAGCCGGCGTGGCCTTCTGATGCCAAGCGGAACATTACTAGGCGGTGCAAGGTGCGATGCAGGCCGCCCCGAGGCCCGGCTTTGGGGCTGATCCCCAGTTGCAGGGCGGTGGGGGCTACAGGAAGCTCGAACCCATCAGGGGATTTGTCGAACTCGTCAGCGACATGGCGCAGGAACCAGGTCGCGGTTGGTCCGATAACACCGAGCCAGAATTGCTCGGCGTATCTTGATCGAGGGTCGTGGCCGTTCTCCTCGGTGACCTGGTCTAGCCAAGGTTCAATCCATAGGGATGAGTGCGTGAAGGGGGATGTCATGGGAGGATCGTTTCTGCCAGCTATTGCTTTGCCAGGTGCAGGGGGGAAGATTCAGATGTATTTTGCATATTTTCATATGATGCTGTCAAGAGGGAGATAGGGAATTTATGCGTCCCGTCGGAGATCTTGGTCAGGAAATCGAGGCGGCGCGAGCAGTGCTGGACCCTGCGAGGCATGTTGTCGTGCTCACGGGGGCGGGAATCTCGACCGACAGCGGAATTCCCGATTTCAGGGGACCAGAGGGACTGTGGACCAAGAATCCCGAGGCGGAGAAGACGGCCACGTTGTCGTCGTATGTGTCCGATCCCGAACTGCGCAAACGCAATTGGCAACGGCTGATTGAGGGGTCGATGTGGGAGGGCAAGGTACCGAACCCGGGCCATCGGTCATTGGTGGAGCTGGAGCGCCAGGGAAAGCTGCACACGCTGATCACCCAGAACGTCGACGGCCTTCATCGGGCGGCTGGCACTTCTGAGGAGAAGTTGGTGGAGATTCACGGCACGACGTCCAAAGTTCGCTGCCTCGACTGCGGGGACACTGCCCCGATGGAGCACGCGCTGGAGAGGGTCAGGGCGGGGGAGGCCGACCCGCCGTGTCGGATCTGCGGTGGGATCTTGAAGTCGGCCACCATCTCTTTTGGCCAGAACCTGGTGATGGCTGACCTCCACCGGTCGGAGCAGGCCGCCATGGCTTGCGATGTGATGCTGGCGGTGGGCTCCACCCTCACCGTGTATCCGATCGCCAACGTGGTACCCATCGCCCATCAGTCCGGTGCCCAGTTAGTGATCGTGAACGCCGAGCCGACCCCGTTCGACGGCCTCGCCGCGGTTGTGCTGCCGGCCTCGATCAGCGAGATGCTGCCTTTGATCATTGGGGTGGATTGGTAAAATCGGACTAACTCGGTAGGATTTATGGGAAATTCTTCCCAATACCTGACCTGATGCCCTGCCAAGACTGAGGTGACTGTCGCCATGTCCACGTTCAGAGATCTGCTCAGAGAAGCCAAGTCTGAGATCCAAGAGACCGATCCGGCTGGCGCGGCCACGATGTTGGCGGAGGGCGCGTTGCTGCTCGACGTGAGAGAGCCCGACGAATTCGAGCAGGGGGCCGTTCCCGGCTCGGTACACATCCCCAGAGGAAATCTTGAGCCCAACGTGGAGAACCGCCTGCCCGACAAAGAGGCCGCGGTGGTGGTCATGTGCGCGGGCGGAGTGCGATCGGCATTTGCGGCTCAGACCCTCCAGGAGATGGGCTACCGGCAGGTGGTGTCCATGGACGGTGGCTTCAATCGCTGGAAGGACGAGGGCCGGGATTGGACGCTGCCGGTTTCGCTGACCCCAGACCAGCGCAACCGCTACCACCGCCACCTGCTGCTGCCCGAGGTGGGAACCGAGGGCCAGATCAAACTGCTGGAGGCCAAGGTCTTGTGCCTGGGCGCCGGGGGTCTGGGCTCACCTGCGGCTCTGTACCTGGCGGCCGCCGGAGTGGGCACTGTGGGCATTGTGGATATGGATGTGGTGGATGCCTCCAACCTCCAGCGCCAAATCCTCCACAATTTCGACCGGGTGGGGGATCGCAAGGTGGACTCGGCCAAAAAGACGCTCAACGCCTTGAACCCTGATGTGAACGTGGCGACCTACGACGTGCGGCTGGGTTCCGACAACATCCTGGACATCATCGCCGACTATGACGTGATCGTGGACGGGGCCGACAACTTCCCGGTGCGCTACATGCTCAACGACGCCTCGGTGAAGCTCGGCATCCCCGTGGTCCACGGGTCGATTTTCCGGTTCGAGGGCCAAGTCACGGTGTTCGACCCTCGCAATGGCCCCACTTATCGGGACATGATTCCCGAGCCGCCTCCCGCCGAGATGGCCCCGAGCTGCGCGGAGGCCGGGGTTCTCGGCGTGCTGCCCGGTATTGTCGGTTCGATCCAGGCGCTGGAGGCCATCAAGCTGATACTGGGCCACGGCGACACCCTGGTGGGCCGGCTCTTGGCATTCGACGCCAGCGAGATGTCGTTTAGGGAGTACAAGCTGCGGCCCGACCCGGACCAGCCCATCACCTGGGAGAACCGCGACAAGATCCGGGTGGTAGAACTAGACGGCCTCTGCGCCCCCGCCCCCGTCGGCTAGGTCTTCGTCTTCGCGTCGATCCTCGAGTTCGCGGCGCAACAGCGCCACCTCCTCCATGAGAATCTGGATGCGCTGCTCGGAGCGACTGAGTTCCCACGAGAACTGCACCAGCACTATCAGCACGAAGCCCAAGGCAGCCATGAACACCAGCGCTGGGGTGTAGTCCACCCCGAGCCAGCCTCCTACGGTATCGGCCACATCGGGAGCCGCGGCCAGCACAAGCATCACCACCGAAGTGGCCATCCACAACAGCCCGTACTTGGATCCCATGCCGCCCCGCCGCTGGAGCTTGAGGATGATGGCCACCACCACGGCGGCCAACAGTGCGGAAACGATTCGGGCAGTGAGGCTCATGATCGACCTCCGATAAAAACGGCGAGCAGGGTTCGCAGGTAGTGGAATGCCAGCACCGCCCCCTGAGCCGAGGGTCGGCCTCCTTGACGGGGCGCCATCGTCACCGGCACCTCTTTGATGGCTAGCCCGGCTCGAGCGGCGATCGACAGTCCGAGCAGATTGTCTAGGTACCCTGCGGGAAGTTCCTTGGAGAAGAGCTCCACGCAAGGCCTCGACATGGCCCAAAACCCCGATGTGGGGTCGGTGAGCGCCACTCCCCGGCGATGGCGTATTACTCGGCTGACCAGGCGCATGGCCATCCGCCGGGTGCGGGACACCTGATAGGGGGTTGGGCAGTCGGGGTGAAACCGGCTCCCCAGCACCAAATCGGCTCCCGAGTGGCAGGCGGCCAGCAGGGCGGGGATCTCGGTGGCAATGTGCTGGCCATCGGCGTCGAGCACCAGCGCGTGGTCCCACTGGCGGCTGGCGGCGTAGCGGAACCCCAGACGCAGGGCGACCCCGTATCCCAAGTTGACTGGCAGCCGCAGCACGACCGCATCCGCGGCGCGAGCATTTCTTGCCGTGGCGTCGGCTGAGCCATCGTCCACCACCACGACTTCTACTGGGCCAGAGCAGGCCCGCCGGACCTCGGCGATCACGGTTCCCACGGTGCTTTCCTCGTTGTAGGCCGGGATCACGGCGATCAGCTTTGGGGGGGTCACAAGCAAAGACTAGGCAGCGACACCGGCGAGAGCCGCGCCCGCAGTGGCCAACACCACCGCAGTAACCGACCAGCGGATCAGGCGGTTGTCCAGCGCCGGCACGAAGGCGGCCACCGCGAAGGGCAGCAGCGACAGCCCGTATCGGGGGTTGGTGTCGAAGTAGATGCCCAGCGTCAGGTAGCTGGCCACCATGGTCACCACCCCGGTGGCCACCATGCCGACGGCCGCGGCCCCGGCCAAAGCCCGGTGATTGGACCCCTTGGCTGCGAACAGGGCAACTGAGCCCAGTCCGGCGATGACCAGCAGGTTGATGAGGTCGCCGAGTGGCTCCAACAGGTCTCGGGGCAGGGTGTCAGCCACGAACGGATCGCGCAGGGGGGTGAGCACGGAGAAGAGCTCGTCGCCGAGGTTGTCCCACTGGAAGCTGTCAACCTGGTAGATGGCGTTGGTGGGAAGCTGCTCTACGGAGATGTGGCCTCTGGCGTCCTGCACTGATGACCATGTGATGATCGAGGCCACCGTTAAGATGACCGCGGCCCCCGCAACTGCCGACCAGCTACGAAATTGGCGCCGGGTAAGGCTGTTCCGCTGCTGCCAGGCCCGCACCGCCAGATAGATCACGGCCGCTCCCACCGCCACCGAGTTGGTGAACTTGAACCACACTGCCACCAGCGCGGCCAGAGGCAGCAGCCAACCCGGGGCCCGACCAGCCTCCCAGCGCAGGGTGGCCCCCAGCACCAGCGCCCCGCCCAGCAGAGCGGTTGTGTCGGGATTGATGATCGACGATTCGTGCAGCACGGTGGGCGAAACCACTAGCAAGCCGATCAAAAGGGCCTTGGTCCAGCTTGACGCCCCCAGGCTGCCCAACACATACCACAGCACTATCGCCGCGGCCCCGAGCCACAAGATGCCCACCAGCCGAGCGCCAGTAACCGGGCTGTCGACGCCGGGCGCGGATTCGACCACCGCGCCGCCCAGCGCGGTGGCGGTGTAGTACACCGGCGGGTGGGGAGAAGCGGTGTTGAGTCCAGAGTTGGGGAACTGGTCGGGCGCAAGCAGGAGTGACCCGCAGGGGGGCAATTGCACCTGCACGACGCTGGCGGGGCTGAGCTGGGGCACCCCCCGCTCCCCGGTGAGATGCAGCCAGTCGTTGAGGGCGTCAATCGACAACCGCAGCGGGTAGGCGATGCCCCGGCAGGCGGCTTCCTCCATGGCTTCGGTGCCGATGGTGTCGCCATGGCGGGGCACATGAAAGGGTGATTTGAGGGTGTAGTCCATGTGCTGTAGCTCGTCGATGTGCGACAGAGACGGGTGATCTCGGACGTGCAGCCCAACCAGGATTGCTATAGACACCAGCACCGCAGCTAGCGCCACCCGGTCCCAATGAACAGGAGACACCCGCCAAGCGTAGGCGCAGAGCGGGGGTAGCCATGGCAACGGGCGGTGTCGCCGAGCTGGCAGGAGGGCCGTAAACTGGGTGAACCATGAAGGGGTTGATCCTGTCGGGAGGTGAGGGGACGAGGCTGCGTCCGCTGACCCACACTCGGGCCAAGCAGCTAGTGCCCATAGCCAACAAGCCGGTGCTGTTCTACGGCATCGAGGACATGGCCGCCGCGGGCGTCACCGACATTGCCATCGTGGTGGGCGATACCCACCAGGAGATTCGGGACGCGGTGGGCGACGGCTCCGGCTTCGGTGTCAGCGTGACCTATATCCGCCAACAAGCCCCCCTTGGACTGGCCCACTGCGTGCTCGTGGCCCAGGAATTTCTGGGTGACGACTGCTTTGTGATGTATCTGGGCGACAACATGCTGGAGCAGGGGTTGGCTGAGTTCGTCGAGCAGTTTGAACAGGGGCGGCAAGAGGGCGCCAGCCTGAGCCAAGCGCAGATCCTGCTCACCCCGGTTGAGAATCCGTCGTCTTTTGGAGTGGCTGAGATCGGTCCCGACGGCGACGTGGTCAACCTGGTGGAAAAGCCCGCCGACCCGCCTTCCAATCTGGCCTTGGTGGGCGTGTACATCTTCGACCCCTCCATTCACGACGCGGTGGGGGCCATCGAGCCGTCGGCCCGGGGAGAGCTGGAGATCACCGATGCCATCGACTGGCTCATCCAAAACGGCCACCGGGTGAGCCACCAGCTTCTTGATGGCTGGTGGATTGACACCGGCAAGAAAGATCCACTGCTGGAGTGCAATCGGCTGGTGCTCGACACCATGGCTCGGCGAGTAGAGGGAGCGGTGGACGATGCCTCCAAGGTCGAAGGGCGGGTGGTGGTGTCAGAAGGGGCCAAGATCGTCAATTCCACGGTGCGCGGACCGGCGGTCATCGGAGCGAACACCCGAATTGAGAACACCTTCATCGGCCCCTACACCTCTATCGGCGACGAATGTGTCGTCAACGACGCCGAACTGGATCACTCGGTAGTCCTCGAAGGCTGCCGCATTGAAGGGACAAGCCGGATAACCGACTCTTTGATCGGCCAGCACGTGCAGGTGACTCGTTCACCGCAGCGCCGCCAGGCTTCCCGACTCATGCTGGGCGACCATTCTCATCTGGAATTGGGATAGGAGACATGTCGCCTGGTGCCAGCTCCTTCGGAAAACGGGATTGGCGACAGTGGCCGAAGTAGTCCCCTGTGAGGCGATTTCCGGCGCGTTCATCGTGTCCCCCGATGTCCATGGTGACGAACGGGGAGTGTTTGTGGAGACCTACCGGCGGGAGTGGATTCCCGGGGTCCGGGAGATGATCCAAGCCAATCGGGGCGACCGACGGGCCGGGTCAGTGGTGGGATTGCACTACCACCTCCACCAGGCTGACTACTGGTACGTGCCGGTCGGTCAGGCCCGAGTGGTGCTTCACGATCTTCGATCAGGCTCGCCTACCGACGGGCGCACCGTTGCGCTGCCCCTGGGCACCGAACCCGACGGTGTGAACCACCACCGGGGGGTGTACATACCACCTGGAGTGGCCCATGGATTTGCCGCTTTGTCGGACATGACCATCACCTACCTGGTGGATGGCTATTACAACCCTGACGACGAACTCGGGGTGGCCTGGGACGATCCGGAAATTGGCGCCGACTGGGGGGTGGACATCCCCATTTTGTCGGTGCGGGACCAGTCCAACCCCCGCCGCTCGGACATACCCGACCATCTGGTTCCCCGGTTCGACCTCTCGGGCTCAGCATGAGATTGCTGGTTACCGGGGGTGCGGGGTTTATTGGGTCGAACTATGTGCGCTGGGTGCTGGCCCACACTGACGACACCGTGGTGGTGTATGACGCCCTCACCTATGCCGGCAACCGCGAGAACCTGAAAGGTCTCGAACAAGAGTCCCGCCTGGCCTTTGTCCAGGGCGATGTCTGCGACCGGGACGGGTTGGCTGAAGCCATGGCGGGCTGCGATGCGGTGGCCCATTTTGCGGCTGAGAGCCACGTGGATCGCTCCATCGTCGGACCCGACGCCTTCGTGCGCACCAACTGCGACGGCACCAACGTGGTTTGCGACACCGCCCGGCGGTTGGAGCTGGACAAGGTGGTCCACGTGTCCACCGACGAGGTGTACGGGTCGATCGACGAGGGATCGTCCGCCGAGACCGACCGGCTGGAGCCCCGCTCGCCCTACTCGGCGTCCAAGGCCGGGGCCGACTTGATCGCGCTGGCCTATTGGGAGACTTTTGGGCTGCCGGTGTCCATCACCCGAACCACCAATAACTTCGGGCCTTACCAGCACCCGGAAAAGTTGATTCCCCTGTTCACCACCAACCTGTTGGATGGACTGACGGTACCTCTGTACGGAGACGGCTTGAACGTGCGGGACTGGTGTCATGTGGACGATAACTGCGAGGCCATCGACCTGGTGTTGCGCCAAGGACAGCAGGGGGAGATCTACAACATCGCCGGGGGCAACGAGCTCGCCAATCGAGACTTGACTGATCGGTTGCTGATGTTGTGCGGTCGAGACGAATCGTTCATCCGCTACGTGGACGACCGACTGGGCCACGACCGGCGCTATTCGGTGGATGCGGCCAAGATCGGGGAACTGGGGTGGTTGCCGGCCAGGGAGTTGGACGAGGCCCTGGTTGCCACCGTGGACTGGTATCGGGAGAATCGCTGGTGGTGGGAACCGCTCAAGAAAGCGGCAACATGAGGGCTGAGGGGCCGTGAGAGCTTTAGTCACCGGTGCAGCCGGACAGCTTGGCCAAGACGTCGCAGCGCGGTTCGCTGCTGCGGGCCACGAGGTCATCGCCGCCAGCCGCACAGAACTGGATATCTCACGACGCGGCCAAGTGCTGGGTGCTGTGGGTTCTGTTCGGCCCGATGTATTGGTCAACTGTGCGGCATTCGCCGCGGTTGACGCCTGCGAATCCGATGCTGAGCAGGCCTATGGGGTCAACGCCTGGGCGGTGCGCCATCTAGCCGAGGCCACCGGCAGGTTTGACGTCCATTTGTGCCACGTTTCCACCGACTATGTGTTCTCCGGCGACAAGCCTGAGCCCTATCACGAATGGGACCGGCCTGATCCCCAGTCGGTGTACGGCGCCAGCAAGCTGGCCGGCGAGCAGGAAGCCGGTGCGGCGGCCACTGTGGTACGGACCTCGTGGCTGTGCGGTCGGCGCGGTTCCAACATTGTGGGCACCGTGTTGCGGCTGGCCGCCGAGGGCGGAGCTCTTAGGTTCGTGAACGACCAGCGGGGCTCGCCGTCGTTCGCTCCCGATGTGGCCGCGGTGATCGAGCGGTTGTGTGCGGACCGTCGCCCTGGTCTGTACCACGTGACCAATCAGGGAGACGTGTCTTGGTATGGGTTCGCCCGGGAGATCATGGTCGCCGCCGGTCATGACCCCGATCGAGTGGAGCCGATTACCACGGCTGAGTTGGATCCGCCTCGACCGGCCCCCCGGCCGGCCAACTCCGTATTGGAGAACCGAGCACTGGGTTTGGCCGGACTCGCACTCCCCGCTGAATATCGGGAGCCGCTGAGAAGATTGGTAGCCGATCTGACCGGCTAGGCCGCTCCCAATTGGATGTGGGGTTGGCAGGCGTCTTCGGCCTCTTTGGCGGGTTCCCCGAGCGTTTGCGGCCCCTCGAGGCAATTCACGTCCAAGAACGCTGTATAGATGATGTTCAGCTCGTCGGAGGCGTTTTCAAGGTGCTCTAGAGCCTTCTGGCGGGCCACTGCGGCCCGTCGGGTCCGGGGCAGGGCGCAGACGTCGGCCACGCCATCGCCGTCGCTGTCGAACGCGTAGGTGGTAGGGCCGCCCAGGCTGAAGTTCAAGCAGAAGTCCGGGCCATCGATGATGCCGGAGTAGAACATCCGGTTGTCCTCGGCGTAGTTATCGGTGTCTTCTCCTGTCGGCTGGGTTTGGGGATCAGTTCCACCGTTGGCCGGTGTGAGCCCTCCCGGTGCGTTGCCGGTGAATTCCCGGTACTGCTGGCATTCGTCGGCGGCTTCTTTGTCCGGTTCGCCAAATGTCTCCGCCACTGAGCGGCATTCTTCGGCGAACCGGGCGGTGAAGATGTCCCGCGCTGCCGTCGTTGAGGCCAGGCGCTCCAGAGCCCTCTGGCGGGCCACTGCCTCTCGACGAGTGCTGGGCAGGGAGCACACATCGGCGATCCCGTCGGCGTCGCTGTCGAAGGGGTGGGTGATCGGGCCGCCCAGACTCCGGTTCAAACAGAAGTCCGGGCCGTTGATAACGCCCGAGTAGAACATCTCGTCCCCAGGTATCTGGTCTATCGGGGGCGTTTCCCCGGGATCTATCGGTTCAACCTGTCCGACGTCGACCGTGGCCTGAGGCACAGAGAAGGTGAACAGGGTGGACAGCAGTTGACTGCTCCCGCTTTCTTGGGCCGCGGTGTTGATCCGGCTTCGAAGCCGATTGCCGGTGATGGTGATGGTGCGGGAAGTGCCGGTGATCGTGATCCTCGCCCGGTCGAGCCGTCCCGAGCCACCGACGTTGTCCAAGATCTCCATGCTGATCAACTGGCCCACCGCGGTGTCGGAATGGTCGTTCAACCACCGGTTGAGGTCGGCCACGGTGTAGGAGCGCGACCAGGCGGCGTAGGGGTTGCTGCCTTGGATGTCGAAGGGATCGGGTTTGGCCGACAGGTAGGGGAGATCAGCGGCGAACACGTAACCGCTGCGCTCGGTGTGCCCGCCGTTGGACGCCGAATAGAACGCTCGGATGGGGGCCCCGCCGTGGTGCAGCACCTTTCCCGTGGTGTTCTCCACCGCTTGCAGCCAGGTGGGGGCATCGGCGTGCTTTTCCCGGAGATCACCAACATACGCCTGGTCCCAAACCGTGGCGTACAGGTCGAAAGGCCGGGTCCACGAGCCAGAGGCCCGCCTCTCCCGAAGCGTGGCGCTGGCGTAGCTGCGAGCGGCGATGGCCTGGGCCTCGTGTATCGGCAGCGGCCAGTTCATGGGCGTCTCCGCGATACCCCGCAGGTATTTCTCCATTGAAAGGGAGTCGAGGATCACATAGAACGTTCCGGGGTCCCCCCCAGCAGGCACCAGGTTGATGCGGCCGTGGGAGTAGGAATGGCCGGTGTTGGACACCCTCACCGAGGTGCCGGTGGCGAAGTGGAGCTGGGCGGTCTGGCCAACGCAGCCGTTGCCGCACACGTCGGAGCCATTGATGGTGAAATGCCAGTGGCCGACGTGGCGGGTGACGGCCACTGAGGATCCTGCGGGCACCTGGATGTCGCCTTGGCCGTCGACGGTGATGCGATTTGCCCCTTGGGGGGTCAGCCTGGTGCTGGTGGTGGTGCTGAGGTGGACGCGGATGGCGTCTTCAGGGTACACAGGTTGCTGAGGGGCTTCGATCACCGGCTCTGGAGTCGTTGGCGGTGCGCCCGCGAAAGTGGCGGGAAGCGCACTGTGGGGATCGCTGAAAAACTTCTCGATGGTCACCGAGTCCAGGGCAATCCGGAAGCGGTTCGGATCACCGGCGACCGCGATGAGGTTGATGCGGCCGTGGGAGTAGGAGCGGCCGGTGGTGGACACGGCCACGGCGGTGCCGGTGGCGAAGTGGAGCTGGGCAGTCTGTCCCGAGCAGCCGTTGCCGCAAATGTCAACACTGCCGTACCGGATGCGCCAAAGGCCACCGACTCGGGCGATGACGATAGGGGTTCCGGCTGGTGCCCGGACCGCGTCGAGGCCGCTGTGAGTGATGTTCTCCTCATCGATGGTGATCCGGTTGAGCCCTTCAGGGGTGAGTGTTGTCGCTTCGGAAGTGGCCAACACGATCTGTATCGAGTCCTCCGGTGGGTCGTCTGCGGAGGTGGGTGCAGCAGGGTCGTTGTGGGGGTCGTCGAGAAACTTCTCAACGGTGAGGGAGTCGAGGGTGATTTGGAAGCGGTTCGGGTCTCCGGCGACGGCGATGAGGTTGATGCGGCCATGGGAGTAGGAGCGGCCGGTGGTGGATACGGCTACGGCGGTGTCGGTGGCGAAGTGGAGCTGAGCAGTGTCGCCGATGCAGCCGTTGTTGCAGATGTCGATCCCGTTGTAGGTGATGTGCCAGTGATCATCGTGGTGGGTGAAGGTGATGGGGGACCCCGCCGGAGGACGGGCCGCGTCTTGGCTATCGACAGGGATGTTCTGGTTGTCGACGGTGATCCGGTTGAGGCCCTCGGGGGTGAGGGTGGTGGTGTCAGTGGTGGCCAGCAACACCTGGGCTGGCTCCTCAGGAGATGTCGGTATCGCGGCGGCGCTCGGAATTGGAGCCGGCGTGGTGGGGGTGGGAGTGGGCGTTGGTCCCGGATCGCCGGCCGGGCGACCGTAGTTTTCCACCAACTCGGTATTCTCGTAGTAAAAGCCCAGGATCTGCTGGGCGCTTTGCCCGGCTTGGGCTCGGGCGAGGCCCGCCCACTGGCTCATTCCCACGCCGTGGCCCCAGCCGCTTCCATTGAAGGTGGCAGTGGCCGAGGGATCGACGATGAGAACCGGTGTGGGATTGGGGCTTTGTTGGGCGGAAGACGGGGTGGCAACCAGTAGCGACGCCGCGACAACGAGAGCTGATGAGGCGGTGATTAGCTGGGTTAAGCGAGGGCGGCTTAGCACCGTCGACCGCTGCGGTTGCATAGAACGTCCAAAACCGGTTGGCCGCCCGCCGGGCAATTGTCCCAGTTTCGGCCCCGGCCATCAAGTACACACCGACTTCCGGCGTGGTATTCAAGGCGATTGAGGGCCATTCGGGTGAAAGCGAAACCGGGGCGTACAGGTAGGGTGTCGTAGTGGTTCGTCGTCTTCTAGAGCGAGCACTGCCCCGGAACACCCGCCGCCGACGGCTGGTCGGCGGGGCAATGGTGATTGTCCGAGAAGCCCGTGACGCGGCCAATCGCATCCGAGCCGAGTGGCGCCGGCGCCGCAACGAGACAACGCCCGACACAGAGTCTCCGAGCGTGGTCGTGGAGGTCTTCTCAGAGGATTCGGCGGAGGAGCCAGAGTCGGCACCAGAGTCGGCGCCGCAGCGGCAGCCTGCCGGAGTGACCTATCGGGACTGGTGGTGCCGGCTGCCGGCCGATCCGAGCATTCTGGAGGTTCAGCGGCAATCGTATGAACAGTGGTCTCGGCCGTTGAAGGTGTGGGTGCTGGTGGTGGACGATGGTGGCGATGTAGCCGAAACTGAGGCTTCGCTGCGGAACCAGTCGTGGGGTCTGCTCGAAGTGGTCAAAGTAGAACCGGGTGGACTGGCCGATGAGTTCGATCGGTTGTCGCAAACCAGTCCCAAAGATCTGGTGCTGCTACTGCGGGCCGGCGATCGACTCCGCCCCGACGCGGCTTATCAGATTGTGCAGGCTGCGTGGCGAGACCCCTGGTTGGACCTGGTGTACTGGGACGACGACCTGGCTGATCTGGCCGAGGTCTGGGAGTGGTACGTCGAAGGCATGCCGGAAGGCGTCTACTTCGATGATGATCTGGAACGCTTGAGCCAGCCCCGCCTCAAGCCAGGGTGGTCGCCCGATCTCCTGTTGTGTGCCAACTACATTGGCCGGGCATTCGCCATTCGGGCCCGCAGCCTGAAAACCGAAGCCGCTCTGCGTTGTCGCGACGCTGGAGTTGACGACGACTCGCTCTGGTGGGATCTGCTCCTGAACTTGGATGTCTCCGACCAACAAGTGTGCCGCCTGCCCTCGGTATTGCAGACCGCCGATCACCGCGACTACCGCGTCGAAACTCACCATCTGGAACTCGTGAACCGCTGGCTGTCGCATAAGGCCTGGCCCGCTCGGGCCGAGGCGGGGCCCAGCGGCGTCAATTTGGTGTGGACGTTTGATCAGACCGTGCCCGTCAGTGTGATAATCGCCACCCGCCACAATCGAGAGCTCCTAGAGGGAGCGTTCGATTTGATCCGATCGGCCAGCTATCCGGTCCTTGATCTCGTGGTAGTGGACAACGGCGGATACAGCGCGGCAAACGAGGATTGGTATCAGGATCTGGCTGCGGATTTGAGTCTCCAGGTCATCTGGTGGGATGAGCCGTTCAACTACTCGGCGGTCAATAACCGGGCTGCGGCCCAGGCCGATGGCGAGATTCTGGTGTTCTTGAACGACGACACCTCCCCCGGCCATCCCGGATGGCTTGGCAATCTCATAGGTTGGGCCTCGCATCCCGAGATCGGTGTGGCCGGCCTTCAGCTCGTCGACGATGAGGGTCTCATCCAGTTCGGTGGGGCGATTATCGGGATGAACGGCCTGGCAGGCCATCTGTTCCAGGGCATGGCTCCGCACTCCGACAGCCTGATGGGTCCCACCGATTGGACCCGCAACACGCTGGCGGTGACCGGCGCCTGCTTGGCGGTACGCCGGTCGGTATTCGAGGAAGTCGGAGGATTCGACGAGCGCTTGGAGCTGTGTGGCAGCGATGTGGTGCTCGGACTGCGGGCCCGCCAGGCCGGATACCGCAACGTGGTCTCGGCAGCCACCCCGATCACCCACAAGGAATCGGCCACCCGGGGATCTCATGTACCCGACAACGACGTGTTCGCCAGTTATTGGCTGTATCAGCGGTGGCTGATGGCTGGCGACCCCTACTTCTCGCCCCATCTCAGCAGGGCGCACTCCGAACCGACGGTGCATAGCGAGGAGGAGCCGCAGATCTTCCAGGAGCTAACTGAGATGTTGGGGCGTCCGATGGAGGTCTTCTACCAGCGCAACGAGACGGGCGAGGCCCATGCGCTGGCGTTCGCCTCTGAAGCCGACCGGGGTCTCGCCGAAGCGGTGCGACAAGGCCATCTGGCTGTGAGCGGTCGCCAACAGGTGAAGACTGTCAATTGGTTCGTGCCCGAATTCCAGAACCCGTTCTACGGGGGCATCCACACCGTTTTCCGACTGGCCGATCACCTGGCCGTAAACCACGGGGTGGAGAACCGTTTCATGGTGATGGCCGGACCCGTAGACCACGACGAGCGGTGGTATCGGTCGGGGATCGCCGCCGCCTTTCGGTCGCTGGCCGACAGCCCCATCGTCTATCACGACTCCTTCGCATTCGACCCCGACCGCGTGCTTCCGTCCGATGCGGCCATCGCCACCATGTGGACCACCGCCTACTTCGCAGCTCGCACCCCCGACCAAGCTCGCCGCTTCTATCTCATCCAAGATTTCGAGCCCATGTTCTACCCGGCGGGCACCCTCTACGCCCTGGCCGAGCACAGCTACCGGCTGGGGCTCTACGGGCTGTGCAACACCGGCCACTTGGCCGGCATCTACCGGGATCGATACGGCGGGACCGCCGATCACTTCTGGCCGGCGGTAGACGGCACGGTCTTTCACGACCGCGGCCGCATCGAACCCGATCCCGACCTACCGGTAACCGTGTTCATCTATGCCCGTCCCGGACATCTGCGCAACTGCTGGGAGCTAGCTGCTCGGGCGGTGCGCCTGGTGAAAGATGAACTGGCCGATGATGTGCGGATAGTGACCGCCGGGTCTTGGGCCTTCCCCGAGCACATGGACTCCCTCATCACCCACATGGGACAGCTCGACTACCGTGAGACCGGCCCGCTGTATAGAAACTGCGATATCGGCGTGGCCCTCACCACCTCTGAGCACCCCTCCTACCTGCCCCTGGAGCTGATGGCCTGCGGCACCGCGGTGGTTGCGTTCGAGAACCCGGCTGGCGACTGGCTGCTGCGCCACGACGACAACTGCATACGGTCGCCCCAGACCGCTGACGGGCTGGCCGCCGAGATTATCGCTTTGGCATGCGACCACGACCGCCGACAGAGACTGGCCAAGCAAGGACTAGCCGACATCGCCGCTCGCCACGCCCGCTGGGATCAGAACCTGGCTGGCGTGTACGGGTACCTGTGCGACCCCGAAGAGCAGCGATGAGAGCAATGACCGACCGAGGCAGCGTCCTCGAGATCTGGGGCTACCGGGAATTGATCGGACGGCTCGTACAGCGGGAGCTCGGGTCGCGCTACAAGCGGTCGGTGCTGGGCTGGCTGTGGTCGATGCTCAATCCGGCGGCCACGCTGGCCATCTACGCCCTGGTTTTCGGCGTGCTGTTGAAGTTCGATCCTCCTCGGGCAGGCAATGGCCGCTTCGACAACTTTGCCCTTTACCTGTTCTGTGCCCTGGTCATGTGGAACGCCTTCTACGGGGTGATCACCGGGGCGATGAGCGCTTTGCTGGACCTTGGGTCACTGCTGGGCAAGGTGTATTTCCCGCCCGAGGCACCCGCGGTGGCCGCCCTGCTAACGGTGCTCTTCCAAGCAGCCGTAGAAGCGTCCATCCTGATGCTGATCCTTATTTGCCTGGTCAACGTGAGCTGGACCTTCCTTTTGTGGCCGGTGCTGTTGGTGCTGTTGACCATCTTCGCTTTGGGGATCGGGCTGGTGCTCAGCGTGTGGAACGTGCGTTATCGCGATGTGGGCTACCTGGCCACCATCGTCTTGCAGTTCCTCTTCTACGTAACGCCGATCGTCTACCCGCTGTCGCTGATCCCCGAGCGAGCCATGGGGCTGCCGGTACGCGACATCATCCGGCTAAATCCCCTTTCCCAGTTCACCGAGGCATCTCGCGAGCTGCTCTACGGGCTGGACTGGCCCGGTCTGCTTCGATTGGGCCTCATGGCTGTGATCTCGCTGGCGATGGGTGCGACCGGCTGGGTGATGTTCAAGGCCCGAACCCGCGATATTGCCGAGGAGTTGTAGCAGTGGGCGACAACGCAGTGGTGGTCGATGGCGTCTCCAAGTGCTTCCGGCTGACCACAGACCGGCCCCTTAGTCTGAAGGAGGCGTGGACGGGCATGGGCCCGGGATCGGGCCGACGGTTCCGCCGGATGAGCAGCGAGCCGTTCTGGGCGCTCCGAGATGTGAGCCTGGAAGTGCCCCGCGGGTCGATGTACGGGCTGGTGGGGCGCAACGGATCGGGCAAGTCAAGCCTGCTGCGGATCATGGCCGGCATCTATCGCCCTACCGAGGGCCGGATTGAGGTTCAAGGCCGCACATCGGCTCTGTTGGAGCTGGGGGCGGGGTTCCACCCCGCGCTGAGCGGCCGGGAGAACATCTACCTCAACGCCTCGGTGCTGGGGGTGCCCAAGGCCCAGATCGACGAACGGGTAGAGCAGATCATCGAGTTCGCCGGTCTGGAAGATTTCATCGACAGCCCGGTGAAGATTTATTCCAGCGGAATGTACGTTCGGCTCGGTTTCGCTGTGGCCGTCCACGTCGACCCCGAGATCCTTATCGTCGACGAAGTGGTGGCAGTGGGCGACGAGGAATTCCAGCTCCGCTGCTTCAGCCACCTGGAGTCGCTGCGGGCCCAGGGTGTGACCATCGTGTTGGTGAGCCACGACTTGGGGATGCTGCGGGCCAACTGCGATCAGATGGCATGGCTGAATCGGGGCCTTCTGGCCGCGGCGGGCGATCCGCAGGACGTGGTCAACGCCTACCTCGACACCATCGACACCGAGGGGGCGGCCTCGGTGGGCCACCGCCCCCGGCCTGATGATGAGGGGGATACACCGCTGCGCATCACGAATCTGGAGTTCTTTGACGGGGCCGGCCATCGGCCCAAGTCGTTCGCTTCTGGCGACCCGCTGATAGTCCGGGTCCACTACTTCGCCTCCGAGCCCATCGAAGACCCGGTCTTCTCGCTGGGGTTCTATGACCACAACAACCTCCATCTGGCCGGGCCCCGCTCCCATGTTGGCGGGTTCCGACTGGGCAAGGTGGACGGCGAGGGGTGGGTGGAGTTTCGCTTGCCGCGTATCCCGTTCCGCACGGGGGCGTTTCACGTCAATGCCGCGGCGCAGGATTCCGATGCCTCATTCCTCTACGACCGCCGGGCCCGGGAGTTCTGGCTGCAAGTCTCCGGAGAGCCCGACCCGCAGGCCAATGGGCTTTTGAATCTGGAGGGCGACTGGCAGGCGGGCAACTGAGGCTTGGATGCGCAAGTGAGCTCTGAGCCTCTGCCAATCGTCTCCATCGGTGAATCGCTGCCGTATGCCGACGGCGCCGAAGGCGAGTTGCTGGAGCTGTTCTGCGCGGTCAATGACCGTCGGGTGGGGTCCGACGAGTTGGCGGCTGCCATTCGGGACTGGCCTACCGCCTATCACCTGGCTCCTGAGCGGGCAACGCTTTTGGCCCCAGTGGTCATCAGCTCGGGTGATCGGGTGCTCGATGTTGGGGCGGGTTCGGGGGTCAACACCCGCATCTGCGCCGACAGGGGGGCAGCGGTAACCGCGGTTGAAGGCAGCATGGCCCGCTCGGAGTTGATCGCTTACCGCTGTGCCGGACTTGATCAGGTGGAGGTGCTGTGCGGCCCGCTAGACGGACTGGGCGATGGTCGGCGAGGGGCCTATGACGTTGTCCTGGCGGTGGGGGTGTTGGAATACGCCAGCACCGACCAAGGCGGGGGCCGCGGTCCCGCCGCGCTCCTGGACGGCCTAGTGGATGCGCTCGCCCCCGGTGGGGTGGTGGTATTGGCCATTGAGAACCGCCTGGGGCTCAAGTACCTGCTTGGTTTTCCTGAAGACCATCTGGGTCTTCCCTGGGTGGGTTTGGAGGGCTACCGCCCCGGCGACCCGACCACCTGGTCGCGCCATGAACTGGTCCAGATGCTGGCCGACGCCGGGTTGGCTGCTCAGAAATGGCTGTACCCGTTTCCCGACTACAAGCTCCCCATAGCGGTATTGAGCGAGGAGATCTACCAGCGTACCGATGCGCCCGACATGGTGGACCAGATCGTTGGCCATCCGACAAGCAGTGAATACGCCCTCCCAGTGCTGGTTGCCGATGACCGGGCGGCCCACAAGACCCTGGTGGCAGCAGGCCTGGGACCTGATGTCGCCAACTCGTTCTTGATAGTGGCTGCCAAAAGTCCCGAGGCGGTGGGGGAGAGGGTCGACGAGAATGCCCTGGCCTGGCGGGTTGCGCCTGATCGCCGACGGCGCTGGGTTCAACAGGGTGAAGTGGTGAGCTCGGGTGAGGGATTGAATATGAAACGCAGTCTGCTGGCTGAAGACAGGGCGGGCGGCTTTGAAGGCTGGCTAGGCCAGGTTGAAGTGTCCGAGGAGCCCTACTTCGCCGGACGCAATCTGGAGCAGTGCTTGCTGGATGGCGCCCGGGAAGGCGATTCCGACGGGGTCGCCGAGCTGCTGCGGACCTGGCGGGCCGAGTTGGCTGCTCACGAGACCCCCATCGACTCAGTTCCCTCGCCCCATCCCTATCTGCCGGTCGACACCAGTCGGATTCTGCCTCCGGAATGGCTGGATGCAGGGCCGGACAACTTCGTGGTGACCGCTGACGGGCTCGAGTTCGTAGACCGGGAGTGGGTGGCTGCCGGGGGAGTAGACGTTCGCCTGGCCGTCGTCAGAGGGCTATGGAAAACGGTCTCAGCCATGCTGAGTTCCCGCTGTCAACTGCCTTGGCCGGTTACATGGAGCAATGATCGTCTAGTGGCACACTTGGGCGGGCTGATCGGCGAGGACATAGATGCCGAGCTGCTGGCGCGATGGCGGCAGGCCGAAGATGATCTGATTCGTCGGGTCTACCGCCAGTCAGCGGTGAGGCTGGCTGAGCTTCACGATGCTGGAAGCCGGTCCCGAATGGATCTATTGAGTTCGCCCGTGGCCCCCTATCGGCGCATGGAGCACCTGGTCCACCGCCAGCAGGAGCTGATCGCGGAGCTCGTTGGGCCGCATGAGCTGGCCGGGGTAAATGAGCTGGCCGAGGACTTGGAGGCGACCCGGGTTCGGCTGGCCCAAGCTGCATCTGATCTTGCTCACAGCCAGGCAGAGCTGGCGCAGACCCGGGCTCGCCTGGCCCGGGTGGCCTGGCGGGAGAGGATCCACAACAAGATCGCCAGGCTGGCTCGGAGTATTCGCAGGCGTTGAGGGGAGTCTCCGGTTCAGTCCTCAGCTTCGAGCAGGTCCTTGAGAGCGGCCCACATCTGCTCACGGGTGACTGAAATATCGAATCGCTGGGCCGACGCGATGCCTCGGTGGCGCAGGCTGGTCCTGAGCTGCTGGTCGCCAAGCACCCGGTGTAGGGCCATGGCCATGGTCGCCGGGCGCTTGTCGCTGAGAACAATGCCGGAATCGCCAAGAGTCTCGCCGACTGCGGCCGCGTCATAGGCCACCACCGGCAGGCCGTTGGCCATGGCCTCTACCAGGGGAACCCCGAATCCCTCGTGCTCGGATGCGCAGGCCAGCACATCCGAAAGCTGGTACCACTGGAGCAGGTTCTTATCGGAGACCTTGCCGGCAAACACCACCCGGCCGGTTACGTCGAGCCGTCGGGCGAGGCTCTTGAGGGATTGCAGGTATTGGGGCGGTGAGGCGTCGCCCACCAGCACCAGTCGCGATTGGGGCCGGAATCTAGACAGCACCGCGAAGGCGGCAATGAGATCGTGCTGGCACTTGTTGGGGGCCAGCCGACCAACGAACAGCACTGTCCCGCCTTCCTCATCCACCGCCTCGTCGTTCCCGTCGGCCGGCTGCGGGCCGTTGCCCAGTTGCCATAGCACCGGAGCGACCACGACGTCGTCGATGCCCAAACCCCTCAGTTCCCTGGCGTTGAACTCTGAGTCGGCAATCCCTCGACGGGTGATCGGCGCGAGCTGGCTGAGCTGCTGACGTCCTCGTTGAACGCTCTTGGCCAATTCGGGCTGCCAGGCCTGGAAGTAACTGGCCGGCGTGATGTTGTGGTAGTTCAGCACCACCGGCGTCTTCTTGCGGATCACAGACTGGGCAACTTCTGAGCCTATGGAGTGCTGGAGAATCGAGACTTGGGCGTCGCCCTTCCACTTCTCGATGGGGATGGTGCTGCTGTCCGACCGGATCTTGCGCTCTACCACGATGCGAACATCGATGTCCCTTTCCTCGAGGAGTTCCCGAATCAGCCGGGTGTGGTTGCTGGTGGCATCTCCCGAGGCCATCAGCGGAATCAACAGGTCAACCGCGGGGCTCATGGGTGGCTCTGCTTGGCGGTGCGATGGGCGACGACTATCTCAGCGATGCGAGAGTCGGGACAGGGCTCCAATCGGGTGTCAAAGCCAACGCTCTCCAACAGATGGCGCCATGTGATCGGTGAGATGCCCAGCCCCGATCCGAGCTCCGCATCCACCCGTCCCCGGTTCGCAGGATCGGCCACCGCCACAATGATCCGCCCGGTTTTTTCCAACTTCTGGCTGGCTTGGTCAACCATTCCCAACAGGTTGGCCAACGGGAGCGTCTCCACCACGCCGGTGAGCACAATCGTTCCGAATGACCCGTCCTCTGCGTCGAAAAGGTGGGCGAGTACGTCGCCGGTTCGAATATCGAGTTGACGCTTGAGCCCTGCGAGCACCCGGTCGGGTTCTTGCTCAACTCCGTGCGCGAGGACCCCTCGATTGCCGATGGCTTCCACGATGGCACCCTCCCCTCCCGAAATCACCAGGCACGGACCCGAGCCCGTGAAGCCGGCCACATAGGACACCACAGTGGCGGAAGGCTCGGGGGGATTTTTCACAATCCCCAAACCGGCCGGAACAGACTGAGCGACCGGATACCCAGCAGCGCCTTCTAATCGGCCCAGACGGGTTTCGAGGTTGCGCAGGTGCCGGACCAACATTGCGGCGAACACATTGAACTGATCGCTCATGAACCGCATGTACCAGTAAGTCAGCTTGCGGACCACCCATTTGATGCTCCGGAGCCCCCGGCGCGATCCGATGGGGACATGGGGATCGAGGGCGGCTTGATTGGCGATTTGGTCCAGCAGAGGGCTCTCATCACTCGCCGTTTCTGGAGAGTCTCTGTCGGGGGCTATGTCGGTCCAAACCTGCGCGATCTCACGCTCGAGTCGGGCTATCTCCTGGTCTTGGCGGCGCCGTTTCTCGGCCTCGGCTTCGATTTCCACGCTGACCTTTTTGGCGTCAACTAGGTCAGGTCTGTTCATTGTTTCGTGATCCCCGAACAATTCGTCGGGCAAGCCGGACTATGGCCGGGCGGTCCAGTTCTTCGTGCAGTCGGCGATTCTCATCCTCCAACTCGGCGATGCGGGTCTCGCGTTGGGCAATACGACTGTCTTTCTCGGCCATGCGGGTGTCCCGTTCGGCGATCCGGGTGTTCTGTTCGGCGATACGCTCGTCCCGTTCGGCAATACGCCCGTCCCGTTCGGCGATCCGGGTGTCCCGCTCGCCAACCCGGTCTTTCCACTCCTCGATGCGGGTGTCCCGCTCGCCAACCCGGTCTTCAAGCTCGGCGATCCGGTCGTTTTGATTGGCAATGCGCTCGCGGAGATGTTCGTTTTCGGCCTCAGCCCCAAGAGCTTGATCGCGTAGGCGGAGGATCTCGTGGCGAAGCGGTTCGAGGTCTTCGCCATCGACCAGGTCGGCGGTCATGGGTGAATCCTAGGGCCGGTGCCGTCGGGGCGGTGATCCCGGAGGTGACGCCATGGATCGGTCATCTCACCCCAGCGGTGTACGAATCTCTCCCACTCCCAGGGCTCGATGACCGGTTCCCGGCTGGCGCTTTCGTGGTGGACGAGGATCGATGCGGGTTCCACCACCACCCGAAAGCCTGATCTCAGCAGCCGCAAGCACAGGTCGATGTCGCCGTATGAGGCTGGGAACACCGGTGACAGGGCACCTACGGCCAAGAGGTCTCGCCGCCGGGCCAGCAGACAGGCCCCAGTCACGCTGATCACGTCGCGGGCCGCATCTACTCGATGGGCCGAGGTGTCGGACAGCGGGCAGCCCCGGAGCGAGTGGATGGGATGGGCCTCCTCAATCTCAATGCCAATGTGTTGTATCGACCGGTCGGGGTAGACCAAGGCGGCGCCCACTGCCCCTATGGTTGGATCTTCGAGGTGGGCTGCCATCTGCCCGAGCCAGTGGGAAGTTTCTGCCTCGATGTCGTCGTTGAGCATCAGGGCCAGTTCGCCCTGACAGGCCAACAGCCCCGAGTTGATGGCCTTCGAGAAGTCGAAGGCCCCTGGCCCGCGGTTCACTACCCGGATAGGAAAGCCGTCACTTGGGCCAGGCAGTTCTCCCTGGAATTCGTCGCCCACGACGACGACTACTTCGAGAGGCGGGGGATCCAGCAGCCGGAGCGTCTCCAGGCAGCGTTCGAGCATGGTGGTCTCCGCGCCGGGTTGGGCGAAACCAGCGCTGGGGATGATGATCGAGGTTCTGGCCTGGCCCTGAGCTGACGGCTCCAGCACTACTCGATCACGGCGACCACGTCGCCGCCGCCCACCGAATCCCCCTCGGCAACCCTGATCTCCGCCACGGTGCCTGACTTCTCGGCGCACACGTTGTTTTCCATCTTCATGGCCTCGAGCACCACGATGGGATCTCCGGCCGCCACCTTGTCGCCTTCGGCCACCATCACCTTCACGATGGTGCCCTGCATGGGCACGGTCACCTCCCCGCTGCCGGCACTTCCCCCGCTCTTGCTGGCAGACACCCGTTTGGGGCGCTTGGACCCGCCTGGCGCGGCGGCGGTTGCGGCCGGGGCGGTCTCTGGAACCCACATCTTCACCGAATAGCGCTGGCCGTTGACCTCGACATCGATTTCCCGCTGCACCAGGGATTCGTCATCGGTTGGCGGGCTGTCGGTGGCCGACGAGCCCTTGACGCCAGCGAGGTCCAAGGTTTCCTCCACCCACTTGGTGGAGTGGGCCAGCGCGGCGAAATCAGGGTGCGAGAGGATGGCCACATCCGCGCTGATGGTGGTGGCCACCCCGTTCACCTCAAGCTCGTCGAGAGCCCGCAAAGTTCGGGCGATGGCCGTGGGCCGGTCCCGTCCCCAGCAAATCAGCTTGCCCACCAGGTTGTCGTAGAACTGGCTGATCTCGTCTCCGGCCTCATAGCCCCCGTCCCAGCGGGTGCCGTAGCCGCTGGGCACCCGCAGGCCGGTGATCGGCCCCGGCGACGGCAAAAAGGCGCCCTCGGCTGGGTCTTCGGCGTTGATGCGTACCTCGATGGCGTGGCCGGAGATCTCGATGTCGTCTTGGGCGAACGGCAGGGGCTCGCCGGAGGCAACCCGGATCTGCTGTTCCACCAGGTCGATCCCGGTGACCAGCTCGGTGGCCGGGTGCTCCACCTGGAGCCGGGTGTTCATCTCCAAGTAGAAGAAGTCGCCATCCTCGTAGAGGAACTCCACCGTGCCGGCGTTGACATAGTCGCAGCCCGCGGCCACCTTGACCGCGGCTTCGCCCATGGCGGCCAACACGTCGGGGTCAATGCCCGCGGCCGGAGCCTCTTCGATGAGTTTCTGGTGGCGGCGCTGGGCAGAGCAGTCACGGGTGCCCAGGTACACGCAGTTGCCGTGGCTGTCGGCCAGTACCTGCACCTCCACGTGGCGGGGCTGTTCCAGGTAGCGCTCCATGTAGATCTCGTCCCGCCCGAAATAGCTGAGGGCCTCCCGCTGGGCCGACTCGATGGCCTCTTCGACCGCGCTCTCGTCGCCGACCACCTTCATTCCCCGGCCTCCGCCGCCGTAGGCCGCCTTGATGGCCACGGGATAGCCGAACTCGTCGCCGAAGGCCAGCACCTGCGCCGGGTCGGTGATGAGGTCGGTGGTGCCGGGAACGCCGCTTACCCCGACCCGCTCGGCGGCCTGGCGGGCGGAAATCTTATCGCCCATGATCTCTATGGCCTCGGGATTGGGCCCGATGAACGCCACCCCCCGGGCGGTGATAGCCCGGGCGAAGTCGGCGTTTTCAGAGAAAAAGCCATATCCGGGGTGGACGCCATCAGCCCCGGTGCGCTCGATGATGTCGAGGATGGCCTCGGTGTTGAGGTAGCTCTCGGCCGCAGTCTGGCCTCCTAGGGCGTGGGCCTCGTCGGCCATGCGCACATGGAGGGCGTTGCGATCGAGCTCGGAGTACACCGCAACGGTGGCGATGCCCATCTCCTGGCAGGCGCGGATCACGCGTACGGCGATCTCCCCCCGGTTTGCGACCAGTACCTTGGACAACACGGCAATATGGTGGCAGAGAGTCTTGGGAACACGCGAATAATGGCCGGTGGGAATACGAGAGTGGGTGCGTGGATGTGAGTGAAGTCTCTGGATTTGCAGTGGAATGGGTTGCCGAGACCGGCTCGACAAATGCCGACCTTTTAGCTGCGGCCCGCCTCGGCGCCGAGCCCGACAAAGTCCTGGTGGCCGACTACCAGCGATCGGGACGAGGCCGACGGGGGAGAACCTGGGAGGCGTCTCCGGAGTCCAGCCTGCTGTTTTCGGTGCTGACTAGGCCCAAGATTGCCGTTGAAGCGTCGCACTTGGTGACCACCGCGTTGGCTCTCGCCGCGGTGGAGGCGTGTAGGACCAAAGCCGGGGTGCAGCCAGGATTGAAGTGGCCCAACGACCTGGTTGTGGACGATCGCAAACTGGCCGGCGTGCTGGCCGAATCGATTGTGGCCGGGGAACGGCTGGATGCTGTGGTGGTGGGCATGGGCCTCAACGTGCGCACCGGTGCTGCGCCCTCCGAAGCTGCCGAGACCGCGGTGGCTCTTGAGTATCTGTGCGGTGGGGTGATCGACCGCCGAGAGATGTTGGCGGAGATCCTGGCTGGCTTTGCCCACTGGATGGGGAGAATCGAAAGAGTCGGCGGCCAGGCTGCATTGGTGGCCGCGGCGCGCCGTGAGTCGGCCACCCTGGGCTGTTTGGTATCGGTGGAGCTAGGCGACGGATCGGTGCTGGAGGGTTTGGCCGAGGATCTGGATGAGCGGGGCGCGTTGCTTCTGGAGGGCGGGAAAAGGGTTGTGGTTGGAGATGTCGTACACCTCAGGGGTCAATCTGGGTCGCCTTGAGGTGGGCGAAGGCTTGGGCGGCGGCTTGGGTGAGGGAGCCGGGGGCGGCGGGAAGGCGATGGCCGTCCACCGCGTGGATGGGGTGAACGTCGCGGGTGGTGGAGGTGAGGAACGCCTCCTCGGCGGCAGCCAGCGCCTCAAGGGGCACGTCGCGTTCGACCGCGCCGGCCAGTTCGATCACTAGCTGGCGGGTGACACCAGCCAGGCAACCTGAGGCCATCGACGGGGTGATCAGCTGGCCCTGATGGGCCAGAAAAACATTGCTCCCGGTGCCTTCGCAGAGCTGCCCTTGGGTGTTGGCGAAAATGGCCTCGCTGGCACCGGCCGCTTTGACCGCGGCGAGGGCCCGCACGTTGGCGCCGTAGGACACGGTCTTGAGGCCGGCGAGGGGGCCGCGCTCGTTGATGGTCCAGTCCACGGTGGCCACCGCGGTGGTGGCGGGCCAGGGGGTTTGGGGGGTGGCGGCCACGGTAGCGGTCGGTGGGCTGTGGCCGCGTGTGCTGCCCAACGGCCCGGTGCCGCTGCTGATGGTGACCCGCAACCGCCCCTCTTGGAGCCCGTTGGCGGCGGCCACCGCGATCATGGCCTCCCGCAGCACTTCGGCGTCGGGAACGGTGATGCCCAAGTGCTCGGCCGAATAGGCCAGCCGCTCCAGGTGGCGGCGGGCGGCGAACGGCATGCCCCGAACGATGACCAGGGTCTCGAATACGGCGTCGCCGACCAGCCACCCGTGGTCGAATGGAGAGATCCGGGCCTCGTCCTCTGGTACCAGCGCACCGTTGATCCACACGATGCGGGCCTTTGGCGAAGCCTCAGCAGGCGTCTGCATCTCGGTCATGTCGGTATGTACTCACCGGTGGCCACGGCCAGCAGCCGCTTGGCCTTCAGCTCGGTTTCCTGCCACTCGTCTTCTGGGTCGCTGTCATGGGTGATACCGCCTCCGGTGCCAAGGTGGAGGTGCCCGTCTTCGATCCAAAGCGTGCGGATGGCCACGTTGAGATCGCCCTGCTGGCGGTCGGCGTCGACCCATCCCACCGCGCCGCAGTACACCCCTCGAGGTTGCGTTTCAAGGGCATCGATGGCGTCGAGGGCGGCCAGCTTGGGAGCGCCGGTTACCGATCCCGGGGGGAAGGTGGCGTAGATGAGCTCCGGCCAGCCACAGCCGGGCGCCAATCGCCCCCGAACGGTGCTTACCAGATGGACCAGGCCGGGATGGTGCTCCAAGGAGAACAGAGCGGGCACACTCACCGTGCCGAAGTCGCACACTCGGCCAAGGTCGTTGCGCACTAGATCGACGATCATGAGGTTCTCCGCCTGATCCTTGGGTGTCAGGCCCGACGGGTCGGCTGCGGTGCCTTTGATGGGAGACGACTTCACCCACCGACCGTTCCGCTCCAAGAAGCGCTCAGGGGAGGCTGAGGCGATGTGTACGCCGTGGTCGGGCAGACGAAGGACTGCGGCATAGGGTGCCGGGTTGCCGTCGGCTAGAGCCGCACCGAGCGCGGCGATGTCGGTGTCAGGATCGGTGAGCGGTGCGTTGAGGCGGCGAGTGAGGTTGACCTGGTAGACGTCGCCGGCGGCGATCATCTCCCGAATCACCGAAACCCTGGAAGTGAAGCCTCCGTGGTCGAGCGAGCTGCTCCAGGTGTCGGCCGCGACTCCCTTCCAGGGGCGACCCCTCCAGGGGCGTGCGGGGCGGACCGAGTCGAAGCGGGCACACACTGCCTTGCCGTGGAAATCTATGGCAACAGCCCAGAAGCCCTTGGACTCCAAGGCGCCTAAGTCGTTGGTGACGTCGACCAGCCTGGAACACAGGTGATGTCCCACCACGGCAACTGCCGCCACCTCCATCGGGTGCAGTGTACTTACACTGGCGGGCAATGGGTCGCAGGATTCGCCGTCGGCAAAAAAAGAGAACCTGGGGACAGCTGCTAGTGGTGCTGGCCGGCCTGGTGGTGTTTGTGGTCGCAGTGGGTGGGGCGGTTGGCCTGGGCATGGTGAAGTCGCAGGTCAGCCAGATTCCCCGGGTGTCGGTGGGGCTGTCGCTGGACTTGGTGGGAACAACGGTGGACACCGAGGATAAAGGCAGTGCAAAAGCATTGAACTTCCTGCTGGTGGGAATCGACAACGCGGCCGGAATCGACCCCGACAGTCCCATTCACATCGATCGGAACGTCAACACGTTGCTGACTGACTCGGTGATCTTGGTGCGCATCGATCCCGAGGCCGACCGGGTGGCGATGCTGTCGATACCCCGCGACCTGTGGGTGCCGATCGCCGGCAAGGGATGGAGCGAGCGGGTGAACGCTGCTCGGGGAATTGGAGGGGCCGCAACCCTGATAGAGACGGTGTCGGAATACCTAGGGGTGCCCGTACACCACTACGTAGAGATCAACTTCGCCGGGTTCCTGCGGGTCGTGAGCGCAGTGGACGGGGTACCGGTAGAGATTGCCCAGCCCATTCGAGATGACTCCCTGGGGCTTCGAATCGAGCAGTCCGGGGTGATCGCCCTCGACCCCGACACTGCGCTGGCCTATGTGCGGACCCGTCGGCCGCTGACCTTGGCGGCCGGAGGAGATCCGGCGAAAGATGACGACTGGGTTCGGCTTGGCGTGTGGAATGACCTTGAGCGAAACCAGCGGCAGCAGGATTTCATGGTGGCTACTCTCAAGCGTGCGGTGGAGAAGGGCATTCGCAATCCACTCGCCTTGCGGCGGGTGGCCAACGAATTGCTGGACGACGAGAGCCCCAGCATCACGCTGGACGACCGCATCACGGTCGGCCAACTCGTGGATCTGGGCGACGAGTTCCGTTCGTTTCAAGTCGACCAGATCGAGCGCTATGAGCTTCCGGTGGTCGATGCCACCATCGACGGCAAGCAAGTGCTGTTGCTGTTGGAGGAGGAGGCCCAGCCGGCGCTGGAGTTCTTCCAGGCCGGGAGTTTGGCCGGAGTGCGGGTGCGGGTGTTGAACGGCACACCGTCGGGCACCGTGGCCGGTGTGGAGGCAGAGTTGGAACGGGCCGGGTTCTCTGTGGTGGGCCGGGGCAACGCCGACCGGTTCAATGTGGCCAGCACCGTTGTCCGCCATACCGAGGCGACCGCGGACAAGGCGGCGACGCTGGCCGGCTACCTGGAGCCCGCACCGCTTCTCGAACTGGTGGCCAAGATCGATGGCGCCGATGTGGAGTTGGTCGTGGGGTCCGACTACGTGGCGGTGTCCGACGCTTCCCGTGATTCGGCTTCTTGACGGTTGGCCACATACCACTGGTAGGTGCGGCGCAACCCCTCGGCGAACGGGGTGGAGGCCGTGAAGCCGAATAGCTCTTTG
Organism: Acidimicrobiales bacterium; assembly: GCA_965208505.1. Classification (GTDB taxonomy): domain Bacteria; phylum Actinomycetota; class Acidimicrobiia; order Acidimicrobiales; family Bin134; genus Poriferisocius. The sequence goes on along the minus strand of OZ242339.1, from coordinate 1,900,320 downwards.
GCCCGGCTGGGGTCGACGCAGCGGCGGGGTTGGCCGTCGGGCCGGGAGGAATCCCACTCGATCCGGCCGGTGAAGCCGCAGATCACTGCTATATCGTCCACCAGCTCTTTGACCGCGATCTCCTGGTTGGCCCCCAAGTTGACCGGCTCGGCCCCCTGGTAGTGCTCAGCGGCCAGCAGGATGCCCTGGGCGGCGTCATCCACGTAGAGGAACTCCCGGCTGGCGGTGCCGGTACCCCACACCTCGATGCAGTCATCGCCATCTTCGACGGCATCGACGCACTTCTTGATAAGGGCGGGTATCACGTGGGATACCGACGGGTGGAATTTGTCGCCGGGGCCGTACAGGTTGGTGGGCATCAGGTAGATGCCCTGCTGGCCGTATTGGTCGCGGTTGGCCTGGAGCTGGACGAGCTGAGCCAGCTTGGCCACTCCGTAGGGGGCGTTGGTCTCCTCGGGGTAACCGGACCACAGGGAGTCTTCCGTAAACGGCACCTTCGTGAACTTGGGGTAGGAGCAAATCGTGCCCACAACCACCAGCCGGCCGGTTCCTGCCAGTCGGCACTGCTCGATGATGTTTGTGCCCATGAGCAGGTTGTCGAGATATAAGTCGGCGGGTCGCTCCTGGTTGGCGCCGATACCCCCCACCCGGGCGGCTAGATGGATGACCACGTCGGGCTGGGTATCGGAGAGCAGCTTTTTGGTGTCGTCGGTATTGCGCAGGTCGTAGTCGGCACTCGACGGTGCGGCCATCAAACCGGGCCCTGCATCGTTGAGCTGTCGGCATACCACTCGGCCCAGAAATCCGGTGCCTCCGGTGACCAGAACCCGCTTTCCTGCCCAGAAGCCGCTCATATGGCTTCACACTACGGGATGGCCAGATGGGCGTGGTGGTCGCGGGCCAACAGATGTGCCGGACCGCTCGCGGCGTTTTCTGCTGCCGTGAACTGGCAGAATCGGGGGAATGCGTGTGGCTATCACCATGGAGCAGTGTTGGCACCGGGTGCCGGGGGGGACGGCAACAGCGGCCCTCGGGTGCCTGGAGGCCTTGGGGCATCTCGCAGCGCCACCGGAGATGGTGGGTATTTCTGCCTGGCACCGGAATCCTCCTGAAGAACCATTTGCTCCGAATGTCCCCGTGGCGGCTCTGCCCATGCCCCGGACCAGTTTGTATTGGGGCTGGCACAAGATGCGCTGGCCCTCGATCCAGCGGGCGGCCGGTGCGGTAGATGTGATCCACGCCACCGGAATGGCGGTGCCTCCCCGGACAGCACCGCTGGCGGTGACGGTCAACGATCTGGCGTTTCTGCGCCATCCCGATCACTTCACGCCGCGGGGCATGCGGTTCTTTGCCCGGTCGCTGGAGCTGACCCGCAGCGAGGCCGATATTGTGGTGTGCCCGTCGCAGCACACCGCGGATGACTGTGTGCGGGCGGGGATTGGCGCCGAGCGTGTGCGGTTGGTGCCGTATGGAGTTGAAGACTGCCTTGTGCCGCTAGAAGAGGCCGACGAGGTGCGGAAGCGGTTTGAGCTGGCTGACCGATTCGTACTTTGGGTGGGAACGGCTGAGCCCCGCAAGAATTTGGACAGGCTCCTAGAGGCGTGGCAGATGTTGGACCGAACTGACGAGGAACTAGTGCTAGTGGGCCCAGAGGGCTGGAAGTCGAACTGGAACGAAGATCTGCCAACCTCGGTTCGGCGACTGGGTTTTGTGGACGAGGCCGACAAGCGGTCGCTGATGCGGGCCGCGGCGATGTTCTGCTATCCAAGCTTGACCGAGGGTTTCGGCCTGCCCGTATTGGAGGCCATGGCTCAGGGCACCCCCGTGGTGACATCGGCCACCGGAGCCACCGCAGAGGTGGCTGGCCCCGCCGGAATGCTGGTTGATCCCAGCCGATCTCGGCTGATTGCCGACGCTTTGGGCGGACTGCTCGACGACCCTGATGCGGCCGACCGCCTTGGCAAGCAGGGACGAGAGCGGGCGCTGTCTGAGTTCACGTGGCCGCGCACCGCCGAAGGACTCATGCAGATCTATCAGGAGCTGGCGGGTTGACCGCTCAGAAGATCTCCGTGGGGGTGAATCTCTTGTGGCTGCGGTCGGGCCGAGTGGGCGGTTCCGAGGAGTATGCGGTCAGGCTCCTGTCGGCTTTTCTGCCGGAAGCTCCGGTGCGGCTGACCCTGTTCGCTTTGCCGGGGTTCGCCGAGTCCCACCCATCGCTGGCCGAGCGCCATGAGGTGGTGACGGCGAAGGCGGGGAAGCTTCGACCGCTGCGGGTGCTCATCGAGAACACCTGGCTGGCCGCTCAATGTCGTCGCCGCGGCCTCGACATAGTCCACCACCTGGGGGGCACCGTCCCCTTCGTGGGCGTGAAGCCCAGCGTGGTGACCATCCACGACTTGCAGCCCTTGGATCATCCCAAGCGGTTCGGCTCGGTTAAGCGGCTGTACCTGCGGTTGATGCTGCCGTGGTCGGTTCGCCGGGCCGAGGCGATCATCACCGTGAGCGAGTTTTGCCGCGGTCGCCTGGTGGAGCGCCTGAAGGTGGACCCCCAGCGGGTCACCATTGTTCCCGCGCCCATCGACGCCGCCTCGGCTGCCTTGGACATGCCATTGGCCGCGGCGGCGCCGGACTTGGCCAGTCCGTTCGTGCTTTATCCGGCGGTGACCTATCCCCACAAGAACCATGAGGTGCTGTTGCGGGCACTGGCCCGTTTAGCCGCCGACGGGGTGGACGTGGCTTTGGTGGTCTCAGGAGGCCCCGGCCCGCTCGATGCCAAGCTGGACAGCTTGGCCGCCGAGCTTGGGATGGGACGGCGGTGGCACCGCCTGGGCCGCATCCCCCGAGCCGTGCTGGACGGCCTGTATCGGCAGGCAGCGGCCATGGTGTTCCCGTCGAAGTATGAGGGCTACGGCCTCCCGGTGGTGGAGGCCATGGCAAGGGGCTGTCCGGTGGTAGCCGCCGATGCCGGGGGCCTGCCCGAGGTGGTGGGGTCAGGCGGGCGTGTGGTGGACCCCGATGACGAGGCCCAGTGGTCTGAGGTCATCGGCGAGATGGTGGGCGATGACGAGGTTCGGCGAGAGTTGAGCGAGGCGGGGGCGTTCCGGGTTCGCGAACTGGCCGAGCTCGAACCAGCCGCAGAGCTGTGCGACCTGTACGGCAGGGTGGCCGGACGATGAACCGGCTGGCGATCATGGTGCTGTGTCCGCACTATGGGCCTGACACTGCCCCCACCGGGGAGGTCATGACCGCCTTATGCGATCAGTGGGTGGCCCAGGGCCACCGGGTGGAGATCATTACCAGTCTTCCCTGGTACCAGGACCACGCGGTAGCCGAAGGATGGACGGGGAGACTGGTGCGCACCCAACAAGAGCCGTGGGGGCGGATCCGGCGCTGGCACCCGTTTCCCTCCGACAAGGGGCGGCTGGTGGCTCGGGCGGCTGGATTCGCCGGGTTCACTGCACTGGCTGGTGCCGATGCGGTGGCGGCGGCCGGACGCTGCGATGTGGTGTTCGCCATGTCGCCGCCCATCACCCTCGGCGTCGCGGGATGGGCGGCCGCTTGGCGGGGGCGGGCCCCATTGGTGTTCAACGTGCAGGATGTGTTCCCCGACGCGGCGGTGGAAACGGGGGTAGTAAGCAGTCCCCGGGTGGCGGCCGCAGCTAGCCGCCTGGAGCGCTGGGTGTATAGACGGGCCGCGGCGGTAACTGTGTTATCGGAGGGCATGGCCGCCAATGTGCGGTCCAAGCTGGATGTCGGCGCAGACCCGGACAAGGTGGTGGTGATCCCCAACACCGCCGACGCTGGCCGCATCCACCCGGCGGATCGGGCCAACTCCTACCGGGCCGAACTGGGGCTCGACGGTGCCGAAAGCACGGTGGTGATGTACGCCGGCAACCTGGGTCACTCCCAGCCCTTAGAGCTTGTGGTGGCCGCGGCTGAGCGGTTCGCCGACCGGGGTCGTGCCGACGTGCAGTTCGTGGTGAACGGCGACGGGGTGGCCCGCTCCCTGGTGGCTGCGGCGGCCGACCGGCTGGGCAACTTGCATTTGGTGGGCTGGCAGCCTCCCGATCGACTGGGGGAGGTGTTGGCGGCCGCCGATCTGCATTTGGTGTTGCTGCGACGAGGACTCGGCACCACCAGCGTGCCGTCCAAGGTTTACTCGGTGTTGGCTGCGGGCCGTCCGATGCTGGCCAGCGTCGACCGGGGCAGTGAAGTGGAGCGATTGCTGGCTGACTCCGGCGCGGGCCGGACGGTGGATCCCGACAACCCCGATGCCTTCTGCGCCGCGCTGGCCGAGATGGTCGCGGACCGCGAGGAGCTCATAGAGATGGGCCGGCGGGGTCGGGCCTACGCCGAGCATGCCGAGGGCCCCCGAGAAGTGGCCGACCGGTATCTGGATTTGTTCGTTGAACTGGCGAAGTAGCGGAGGGCAGCCTGCGGCTACAGGTGTGGGTTGGCTGTTCGGGCCGGGTAGCGTTGTAAGCCGTGGCAAGAGCCTCTGGTTCTAGAAAAGTGGCGCGGGCCGCGTCGATGGGCGGGGCCGGACAGCAGCGCCGGCTCATCGGTTTTCCCGCCGTGGTAGTGCTCATCATCTTGATCGGCATCGCGGTGGTGGCAATCGCCCGCACCCAGCGCGACGCTGAGTCCCGCCCCGGTCTCAGCGACCACTGGCACTCGGCCTACACGGTGTGGGATTGCACCGACGGCGAAGGCGGTGCCCACCAGCCCATATTCGAGGGCCGGAGGAACAGCCAGGGCTATCCCTATGACCCCGAGGGCATCCACTCGCACTCCGACGGGCTGATCCACATCCACCCCTTCACCGCCAACGCCGCGGGCGAGGACGCCACCATGTCGAAGTTCTTCGAGGCGATGTTCGTGACCATGGACCAAAACGGCATTACTGCTGCCGAGTTCGGCGTAATCAGCGCGGTGGACGCGGTTTGCGACGGCCAGCCCGCGGTGATGCAGATAGTGCGCTGGTCCAGCGCCCTTACCGCGGTGGAAGCGGAGCCCGACGAGCGTATCTATGAGGATTTCGGCGACATCCACTTCCAGAAAGACGGCGAGGCCTTCACCATCGCGCTAGCGCCCCGAGACGCGGTGGTGCCGCTTCCTCCCACCGTCAACGACCTGCTCGGGGTGTCCCCGTCTCTAGTGGCCGACCTCTCTCAGCCCGAGGGACCGGTTGGGTTCGATGAGAGCCTTGAAGAGGACGTGCCGGGCGTCAGGGTGGAAGACGACGGCTGAACCGGGCAGGCCATAGACATGGACGCAGTTGTGCTAGTCGGTGGATTTGGCACCCGGCTTCAGCCTCTGACCCTGACCCGTCCCAAGCAGATGCTGCCGGTGGTAGACCGGCCCATGATCGAGCACGTGGTGGGGAGGCTGGGCGAACAGGGGATCACCCGAGCGGTGCTTTCGCTGGGGTACCGGCCTGACGCATTCGAGGTTGCCTATCCCCAGCGGCGCTGTGCGGGGGTGGAGCTGTTCTATGCGGTGGAGCCCGAGCCGTTGGACACTGCGGGGGCCATTGCCTTTGCCGCTCGGATGGCCGAGGTCAAAGACACGTTCGTCGCCGTCAACGGCGATGTGATCAGCGACTTCCCGTTGGCCGACCTGATCTACGCCCACCGCGGCAACGGCGCGCCAGCCACCATTGCCCTCACCCCGGTGGAGGATCCTTCCCGCTATGGAGTAGTGGTGTGCGACCCCGATGGTCGGGTCCAGGCCTTCGTCGAGAAGCCGCCCGCTGAGGAGGCGCCCAGCCGGTGGATAAATGCCGGGATGTACGTACTTGACCCCTCGGTGGTCGACTTGATCCCTGAAGACCGCCCAGCGTCAATCGAAAGGGAGACCTTTCCAGCGCTGGTGCAAGGGGGATTGCTGTACGCGGTGGCCAATGACGGCTTCTGGATCGACGCCGGCACTCCTGCGGCCTACCTGGAAGCCCAGATGGCCCTCGCTGGGGGCACTCACATCCATCCCACCGCCGATATCGCCCCCAGCGCCCGGATAGCCAACTCAGTGATAATGGGCCACGCCGCGGTTGCCTCTGGCGCCCGAGTAGCGGACTCTGTTCTGCTTCCCTACAGCACGGTTGAGGCAGATGCTGAAATCAACAGGGCCATCATCAGCCCCGAACACCACATCTTGGTCTAGCGGAACAGGTCTTCTGCGGGGGGGCGGATCAAATCGGCTTGGACGCTGCCAGGCCCGAGCCAGGCTGGGTCGACCCCCCGGATAACGGCCACCGGGACACCTTCGGTTTTGCCCATGACCAGCTCGGCCGCCGCGGCCAGTTCGTCGACGATGGCCACCTCGGTCACCTGGAGCTCCCGGCCCGAAGCGTCGGGAGTACCTCGCAGGTCGAGAACAGGACGGATCCCGGCAACCCCGATGGCTACATCCGCCACGCCCCGCCGCCAAGGCCTCCCGAAAGTGTCGGAGACAATGACCCCCACCTCAACTCCGGAGCGGGCTCTGATCCCCTCCCGGATGCGCCGGGCCGATCGGTCGGAGTCGTCGGGCAGCAAAGCGGCTTGGTCAGCGGCCAAATTGGACCGGTCGACTCCGGCATTGGCGCATACGAATCCATGCTTGGTCTCGCTGATGATGAGGTCGCCCCTCCGCCGCAGCACCCGCACCGACTCCTGTTCCACCACAGGCTTGTGCGAAAGAGGGTCTTCGGGGTCCACGGCTACCACGGCGTTTTCTGCTTTGGACACGATTTTCTGGGTGACCACCAGTACATCGCCGTCAGCCAATTCGGCCGCGTCGGAGACCAAATCGGCCAAATCGTCGCCCGCCACAATCTCGGGCAGACCCTCCACGCCGAAGATTTCGAGCTTCATGATTGGAATGCCCCGGCTGTGCAGCCCAGAACAGTGCGGGCCAGTGCGGTGGCCGAATCGATGCCGTCCATAACGGTGGGGGCCACGACGCATGTCATTCCGGTGGCTTCTACATCGTCGGCGAGGTGGGCATCGGTCACGTCGATTACCAGGGTGGCGGCCAAATCCCGGTAGAGACGGGCTACGCCGACCACCGAGCACTCGTGTCCCAACTCCCGCATGAGCCGGTCGGCAGGACCCTTGAGCGCGGCACCACCCACAATGGGCGACACCGCCACCACTGCATCTCGGCGGGCGGCCACGGCCTGTTGAACACCGGGCACGGCAAGCACCGGCCCAATGGACACGATGGGATTGGAGGGGGCGATGATGATCGTTCGTGCGCTAGCCAGCGCCTCGATGAGTCCAGGGGCAGGTTCGGCATCCTCCAATCCGGCCACTCGGATGGCGGTCACGGCTACGTCGTGGCGACGACGCACGAAGTAGTCCTGGAAGCCGATCTCGCCTTCGTCGACGGTGGTGACTTTGGTCTCAATGCGGTCGTTGGTAACCGGCAATACGGCCAGCTTCAGACCCCATGCGGCGGAAATCTCTGCGGTCACGGTGGCCAGGTCGGCGCCCTGGCCCAACCGATGGGTGCGGAACAGGTGGGTGGCCAGATCGCGGTCGCCCAGTCGGAACCAGGTGATCCCTCCGTACCGGTCCAAAGCGTCCATGGCCTGCCAGGTCTCACCGGACAAGCCCCAACCGGTTTCCGGATTTACCGCGCCGGCCAGCGTGTACACCACCGTGTCCAGATCGGGGCTCACATGGAGCCCGTGCAGCACGGTGTCGTCAGCCGTGTTCACCACCGCGAGCTGCTCACCAGGGGGGTGAGCCCGGATCAAACCGGTCAGCAGCTTGGCCGCCCCCACCCCACCGGCAAGCGTGACCACGCTAGGGGTCAAGAAATCCCCTTGAGCTTTCCCTGGAGCAGGTCCAAATCGGCGTCCACCATCATGGCGACCAATTCCTGGAATCCGACTTCACGGTGCCAGCCCAGAGCCGAGGTTGCCCGACTGGGATCGCCCACCAGCATGTCGACTTCGGCGGGACGGAAGAATGCCTTGTCGATCACCACAAAGTCGCGGTAGTCCATGTCCAGGTGGGCGAAGGCCAATTCGCAGAATTCCCTCACGGAGTGAGTCTCTCCCGAGCACACCACGTAGTCGCCGGGCTCGTCTTGTTGAAGCATCAGCCACATGGCCTTCACGTAGTCGCCGGCGTATCCCCAGTCCCGCATGGAGTCGAGGTTGCCCAGGCGCAGCTCGCGTTGTCGGCCCAGAAAGATGGAGGCCGCCGCGTGGGTGATCTTGCGGGTTACGAATTCCAAGCCCCGCCGAGGCGACTCGTGATTGAACAGAATGCCCGAGCTGGCGTGCAGGCCGTAGCTCTCCCGGTAGTTAACCGTGATCCAGTGGCCGTACACCTTGGCCACCCCATATGGGCTCCGAGGGTAGAAGGGGGTGTCCTCGCTTTGCGGCACCTCCTGCACCTTGCCGAACATCTCGCTGCTCGAGGCCTGATAGAAGCGGATGGTTGGATCGACAATGCGGATGGCGTCAAGCAGGCGGGTGACCCCCAAAGCGGTGGTCTCTCCGGTGAGAACTGCTTGGCCGAACGAGGTTTGCACAAACGACTGAGCGGCCAGATTGTACACCTCGTCAGGGCGATGCTGCTGCAAGGCCTCGATGAGAGAGGCCTCATCAAGCAGGTCGCCGCTCGCGATAGTGATCTGGTTCTGGAGATGGGCGATGCGCTCGAAGGTGACCATGCTCGACCGCCGGACCAGACCTACCACCTCGTAGCCCCTGTCGAGCAGGAATTCAGCAAGATAGGAGCCGTCTTGGCCCGTGATTCCGGTGATCAGCGCTCGTTGGGGCCGTTGCTCAGCCATGGGAGTCCCCAGTTTGTCCTGTTTGGCGGCCGCGGGCATCTTCGAGGGTGTCAGCCAGGGTGTCGGCCAGCGCGATCTCAGGGCTCCAGCCTGTGGCTTTGCTGAGCTTGGCATTGTCCCCCCGCTGCACCGGCAAGTCGACTGGGCGGAACAGGCCATCGTCTTGTTTAAGGGTCATCGGGGTCTTGGCCAGTCCCAGCAGGACCTCGGCGATCTCGGAGACAGCCACATCTTGTCCTGAGCACACGTTGTAAGCCTCACCGGGCTCTCCGTTGGTCACCAGCAAGCGGTATGCCCGGACCACATCGCGCACGTCGGTGAAGTCGCGACGGGCTGAGAGGTTTCCCACCGGGACCACTGATTGGCCCGACAGCTCGTTGCGGGCGATGCGGGCAGCCAGTGCCGGGGCCAGGAATCGCTCGCTTTGCCCTGGTCCCAGGTGGTTGAAGGCCCGGGCCCGGATCACGCCGAGGCCGTGGCCCAGAAAACCCTGGATGCACACCATTTCCGCGGCGGCCTTGCTGGCTGCGTAGGGGTTGACCGGCCTTAGGGGGGCTTGCTCGGCAATGGGCAGCTCATCGGGGTCGACCATTCCGTAAATGTCGCTGCTGGTCACCGACAAAAGGCGGTCGACGCCGGCGTCGATGCAGGCCCGCACGACATGGAGGGTGCCGTCTGCGTTGACTTGAAACGTTCCCACGGGGTCGCCCCAGGAGGCGGCCACGTCGCTTTGGCCCGCGAGGTGGTACACCACGTCGGGCTTGGTTTCGGCGATCAGCTCGGAGATTGCGCCGGCGTCCTCGATAGGAGGGCTGCCGATCACGCGATCCACCTCGATCACATCGTCGGCGCAGGCGTTCAGATGAGCGACGAGGTGGGTGCCAACAAAACCCCGCGACCCGGTTACCAGGGCTCGCATCGCAACGAGTGTGCCACTTGGAGCGCACAATTGCCGTGCCAGGGGAATCTTGGTCCGACAGCGGTGGGTGATTTTCGGATTCGAGCGGCACGCCATGCCTCTGTTGCTGCGGAGCGGGCCGGTACGGTGTTGAGGTGGGCAACCCGCAGCCAGCTCAGGAATTGGAGCCGGAGGAAGATCCGCTAGTCGAGTGCATTCGCAATGGCATCTACACCGCAGTGGGACTGGGGCTGTTGTTTATCAACCGCGCCCAGACCGCTCGGCGGGATCTGGTCGGACAAATGCCCGACGACCTGCGGGAAGCGCTCTCAGGTCTAGCCGATCAAGTTCCCGAGGACGTCCGCATCGCGGTGGTTGAATTGGCCCAGAACATGCCTGATTCAGTGCTGGCCGTGCTGTCGGATGCGGTCGAGCAGGCCCCGGCCCTAGCCGACGCCCTGCGGGAATTCGTCAGCCGCAGCTCCGAACAAACCTGATGGAGGCCAAAGCGGACTTCAGGATTCATGTCGTGATCGTGAGCCACGACCCGGGCCTGTGGTTCGACGAGATGCTGGAGTCGGTTGCTGCGCAAGACCACCCCCTTGCCGAGGTGACCGTGGTGGACACGGCCAGCGAGTCTGACCCCACCGCCCGGGTGCGGCGTTTTCTGCCCCAGGCTGTAGTTCATCGGTTGGATTCCAATCCTGGATTCGGTCCTGCGGCCAACCAAGTTCTCCTGGACGGAGGCCCGGTGCCCGACTTCTTCGCTTTCTGTCACGATGATGTGGCACTGGCCCCCAACGCCCTGCGGTTGCTAGCCGATGAGGCGGTCAGGTCCAATGCAGGAATTGTCGGTCCCAAGTTTGTGGACTGGGACGACGACAGCCGCATACTCCAAGTCGGCCTCATGGTTGACAAGACCGGGGTTCCGATTCCCACGGTGGAAAGCGGCGAGCTCGACCAGGAGCAGCACGATGCGGCCCAGGACATGTTCGCGGTGTCCGGCGGATGCGTGATGGTGCGCGGCGACCTCTTTCGGGCCATCGGGGGCTTCGATCCCGAGATGTCGTTCTGCTACGAGAGTGTTGATCTGTGCTGGCGGGCACGCACTTTGGGAGCGAGGGCCAGAGTGGCCCCAACGGCAGTGGTCCGCCATCGTCAGCGGCTGACCGAGCGCATCCCCCAGTCGCAGATTGACCGCCTGGCTCGCCGCCACCGAATTCGAACTCTCCTGTCGGTATACGGGACTTGGCATTCGATAAGAGTCATTCCCCAGGCGATGATGCTGTCGGCAATCGAGATGCTGGCGGCCCTCGTCACGGGGCATCTCGGCCGAGCACGCCACATCGGTGCAGCGTGGGGGCACAACATGGTCCGGCTAGCGTCGATCCGAAGGCGACGGCAGGCCGTGAGCCAGGCACGCCATGTTGGAGACTCCCATATCCGCCTTTCTCAGGATCGGGGTCTTGCGCCCATCGTTTCGCTTCTGTCAGGTAGATGGAGCATCGGCGGAGACGGGCTCATGCCTCGGGGATCCCTGTTGGCCTGGTTGAGCCGATTGCGGGTGTCGGTCTTGGTAGGGCTCGCCACCTTGGTATTGGTATTGCTCGGAGCTCGGGAATTGGTATCCGGGGGGATTCCTGTGGTGGGGGATTTGGCCCGGCTGGGGTCGAGTTCCGATCTCTTGAGGGGCTGGTGGAGCGAATTCCGACCTGTGGGACTGGGCCAAGAGGGATTCGCCCCCACGGGCTTGGGGATACTGACCCTGCTGAGCTGGCTGTTGTTCGGGGAAACTGAGCTTCTTCGCACGGTGCTGATCGTCGGGATGGTTCCGCTGGGAGCACTGGGGGTGTGGCGGCTGATGCGCCCCTTCGACTCCCTGTGGATCCAAGGCGTGGCACTAGTGGTGTATCTGGCAAATCCGGTGCCCTACAACGCGCTGGCCAACGGAGTATGGAGCGCCCTGTTGATGTACGGGGCAGTGCCCTGGCTGATGCGTGCTGTGCTGACCGGAGCGGGGCTCGCCCCGTATGGCGCGGTGGGTGGTAGCCCTGGACCGGACACGCGCCGACCCTCGTTCCTGAGGGAGACCCTGGCGGTGGGGCTGCTATTCGGTCTGGCCGCAGCCATGGCCTCGGAGGCGCTGATCGTGATGGGTCTGGTGCTGGCTGGGTTGCTAGTGGGATCGATTATCGCCGGAACTCCCGAGGGTATGGCCCGAATGGTGGGAGTAGCGGTGGCTGGAGCGGCCGTCGCCGCGTTGCTGAATCTGCCGTGGCTGGCTGACAACCTGACGTCGCTGCTGGGGGACCGGCCCGGAGGCGGCGGAGGCAACTCCTGGGCGGAGATCCTGCGGTTCGACACTGGACCATACGGCGACAACCGGCTCGGCTGGGCCCTGCCGGCGGCGGCGGTGCTCCCGCTGGCCCTGGCTCATGACTCCCGGCTGGCGTGGGCAGTGCGGGGGTGGACCCTCTATCTGGGAACCGCGGCAGTGGCCCTGGTTGCCGAGCAGGACTGGTCACCGGTGCCCCTGCCCCGGCCCGAGGTGGTGCAGGTGCCCGGCGCGGTGGGCTTGGCCATCGCGGTGGCGATGGGTGTGGCGGCCTTCTTCAAGGACGTGCGCCGCTACCGCTTCGGATGGAGGCAGCTGGTGCCCTTTTCCGCAATGGTCGCTTTGGTGGCGGGGATGATGCCGGTACTGGCCAATGTCTCTGACGGTGATTGGAATGCGACCGCCGATGACTACACCGACGTGGTCCCGTTCTCTGACAACGGTGGTGCGGCAGAGGACGGTCAGCGAGTTCTTTGGCTTGGCCATCCCGACGTGTTGCCGCTGGGCAGTTGGGAGTTGGACGGTCATTTGGCCTTCGCGGTCTCCGACAGCCGCGCCTTTCCGACGGTGGCCCAGCGCTGGGTCGGCGGGCTGGACGACCAAACCCGCCAAGTGGGCGAAGCAGTGCTGGGAGCACCAGAGGCGGGCACCAACCGGTTGGGCGCCGAGCTCGCTAGGTGGGGAATAGGCACGATCTTGGTGGCTGAGCGCCTGGCGCCCGCACCCTACGGTGAGTTGGCGCTCCCGGCTCCTCAGTGGCTGTTCGACACGCTAGACGGCCAACTCGACTTGGCTCCGGGCGGGCTGACCGCGGGCATCGCCACCTATCACAACACCGCGTTAGACCTGTCGGAGGCCAGTGCCGGGCTCGCCCCCGCACCCGACGAAGGAGCAACGGGGCTGACTCGGCTGCTTCTGGCAGTGCAAGCGAGCCTGTGGGTCGTAGCCGCAGTAGGACTGGCCCGACTCAGTACTGGGGACGGGCGTCGGCGGGCAGATCGACAGGTTGGGGCCCCATGAACGGCCGCGTGATGCGCTGGCCCCTGGTAGTGGTGGCTTTGGCGACGGTCGTCGGGTTGGCGGTGGCCGATAGGGCCGACGATGAATCGTCCTTTGAAGCGGCGCTGGTTTCCCAGGAGGCCACCAGCGCCGCGCCCGGCCCGGGGGCAAAAGGGGGCGTTTGGTACTGCTCGGAGGGAACGTCGTTGCCGGGCGAATTCGCCGACCACTCGGTGATCGTGGCCAATCCGACCGGAGTAGTGGCAACTGCGGTGGTATCGGTGTTCCCGGCCACTTTGATCGGGTCGGTGTCGCCGTCGGCTGCGCCCGAAGAGGTGCTGCTAGACGTGCCGGCGAGGTCACAGGCCTCCTTGCGGTTGGCCGACGTGGTGGAGTCGCAATACACCGCGGCGCTGGTGGAGGTCGATTCCGGTTCGGCGGTGGTCGAGCAGAGAGTGCAGGGACCCACCGGCGTTGACGTCATACCTTGTGCCACTCGCTCGTCAACAGGGTGGCATTTCGCCGTCGGATCAACCCGACGAGATGCTCGGCTGATCTTCACTTTGTTCAACCCGTTTCCCGACCGGGCCGTGGTGAAATTTGTCTTCTCCACCGATGAGGGAATCCGCGAGCCTCAGGCGCTTCGGGGGGTGTTGGTGCCAGCTCGCTCGCTGGTAGTGGTGAACGCCACCGACCAGGTGCCCCGGTTTTCGGCCGTTTCCACCACCATCGAGTCGCAGGCCGGGCGGATCGTGGCCGGGAGGCTCCAACTGTTCGACGGAACAGAGGGATTGGAGGGGTTGACCGCGGGACCGGGAATCCCAAAACCCCAGACGCAATGGGCGTTTTCTACTGGGTCGGCCGATGCGGGCGTGGCCGAGCACATTGTGTTGTACACCCCTCCGACCAAGAAGCGGCCGCCGACATCAGCATTCGGCTGGACGGCTCCGACTTCGGAGGTGCGCAGGCGCCGTTCGAGCTGTCGGTGCCGCCCCAGCAGCGAGTGGCCCTGTTATTGCGAGAGGCCGGATCGTACCCTCTTCCCTCCGAGCCCTTCGCCTATAGCGCAGTCAATTCTGTGCCTACAGGCATCGGGTTCTGGGTTGGGGTGCAGGTGTACAACGGGGTTCCCATTGTGGCCGAGCGCGTGGCGGCTGCGTCAGCGGCATCATCTCCGGCTGGGGTGGCGACCACTACCGGGACGCCTGTGACCGCGATGCGGTACTTGATCGCCGGGAATCGGTCCGATGGTGCGGAGGTGGAGCTTGTAGTAGTCAACCCCTCGTCTGACTCCATCGCGTTGATAACCGTGTCGACAATTGCCAACGGCCGGATCACTCCGATTGCCCAACTCGATCCCCGAGAGGTAGCTCCGCACAGCCGCTTGGTGGTGCCGGTTGACCGCTTGACCGAGGGCGCCTCTTACGCATTGCTGGTGGAGGCGAACCAACCGGTGATCGTGTCGCGCTCGCTGCTGGCCCGGAGCGGAACCGGGATGGCCTCCGGCGCTTCAGTGCCCTTTGATCCCGTGCTGCTCGACCCTTCAGCCTTTTAGCTAGCTCCTTTTGGCTGTCTACGATCCCCACCATGGACTCCCCAGCCGAAGAACACCCCACCGTGCGAGATCTGGTATTGAGCCGGATTGACGATGACGGCCTTGCAATGGTTTTCGAAGACGAGCAGCACACCTATCGAGAGTTCACCGCCGGTTGCGTCGCCCGGGCCCATTTGCTATTGGACCGTCGGGGGGAAGGGCCGTTCCACGTTGGCGCGCTGCTGGACAATGGGCCGGAGTATTCCATGCTGCTGGGCGCCGCTGCGGTGGCCGGAGCAGCGGTAGTTGGGATCAACCCCACTCGACAGGGAGCGGAGCTGGCCCGCGACATCACTCACGCCGATTGCGCCATGATCGTTGCTGAGAGTCGCCACCAGGGGCTGCTAGAGGGGCTTCACCTCGGTGCGGCCAACGGCCGGGTGCTGAACGTCGACTCCTCGGAGTGGCGGGCAGGCCTCGCTTCATTTTCCGGTGCTGAGCCGCCGGATGTGGACATCGATCCGCTGGCTCCCTACCTGCTGCTGTTCACGTCGGGAACCACCGGCGACCCCAAAGCGGCCATCTGCTCGCAAGCCCGGCTGGCCCGGATCGGCCAGGTCATCACCGAGATGCGCAAGCTGACCTCCGATGACGTGTTCTACCAGGCCATGCCAATGTTCCACTCCAATGCGCTGATGGCGGGCTGGGTACCGTGTCTGACGGCGGGGGGCATCGCCGCTTTCCGGCGCCGGTTCTCGGCATCGGGCTTTCTTCCCGATGTGCGCCGTTTCGGCGTCACCTACTTCAACTACGTGGGCAAGCCCCTCACATACATCCTGGCCACCCCCGAGCGGCCCGATGACGCCGACAACACCTTGCGGATCGTGTTCGGCAACGAGGGAGCGGTCCACGACCTGGAGCGGTTCTCCCAACGCTTCGGGGTGCCGGTGGAGGACTCCTACGGTTCCACCGAGGGGGGAGTGGCGGTGAGCCGCACCCCCGACACGCCGGCCAACGCCCTGGGCCGGGCCGACGACAGCGTCAAGATCCTCGATCCCGACTCCGGGGAGGAGGCGCCGCTGGCCGTCTTCGATGACACCGGCAAGCTGCTCAACCCCGACGAGGCCATCGGCGAGTTGGCGTCGATGGCCTCGGCCCCCTCATTCGAGGGCTACTGGAACAACCCGGAGGCCGACGAGGAGCGCACCCACGGCGGCATCTACTGGTCGGGCGATCTGGCCTATCGGGACGCCGAGGGGTTCGTGTACTTCGCGGGGAGGAACTTCGATTGGCTGCGGGTGGACGGGGAGAACTTCGCGGCCGCCCCGGTGGAGCGGATATTGGTGCGCCACCCTGACATCGACTTGGCCGCGGTGTTTGCCGTCCCCAGCTCGTCGGTTGGCGATGACGTGATGGCCGCAGTGGTGCGCCGTCCCGGTGCGGACTTCGACCCGGAGGGGTTCGCCGAATTTCTGGGCGGCCAAGACGATCTGGGCACCAAGTGGGCGCCTCGCTACGTGCGCTGGGCCGACACTCTTCCTCAAACCGAGACCAACAAGATCCTCAAGCGGACCCTGCGTCGAGAGCGCTGGGAATCCGACGATGAGACTTGGGTGCGCGACGGCAGCAGCTATCGCCGACTGGTTACCGAGGATGCGGCGGCCATCAGGGCAGAGTTCGAGGCCCGGGGCCGACTGTCGGTGTTGGACGTCTAGCTCGAAGTGATCTCGGTGATGGCCTTGACGGTGGCGGCCACGTGGGCCCGTTGGTCGGCGTCGATGGCCTCGTAGACCTCGGCCATCCGGGCTGAGGTGATCTCCTCAGCTTGACGGTGCCGGTCCTTGAGCGGCTCGGGATCGGGGAAGGGCTCGCTCCAGCCGAAGAACTGGGCTTGCTGGGGATTGGCCTGGGCGATGATGGCTTCCACCGGAGTGAGGCCAACGGCACTCAGGCCATGGACATGGAACCCGAAGCGCAATTCCCGCAGCACCTGGATGGCCAACCCTGTGGCCGCGGCCGGGTCGTCGGGTACTGGCATGGCCCTCCAGCCGGCGTAGAGGGCCTGGCTGATGGGCTCGGTGGCGTCGATCACCGCGCGGGCCGCGGCGGCGAAGTCGCCCAACCCGTCGAGGTGGCTGAAGGTGTCGGCCGCCCAGTTTCCGATACCGGCGGCGAAGGCGGTGGCCGCGTCGTCGGGCGACCCCTGTTCTTTAGTCTGGTTCCAGCCCGTCTCGATCATGGCCGGGTGGAACAAAGCGAAGCCCGACACCACCACGTCAGATGCCACGTCTCCCAGTACCCCGCCTCTGGCGCCGATATACCGAGCCATCCCGCTGAACCCGGCCTCGCCGAGAGCCTGGCCCACCGCGTCGGCCGTAAAATAGCTGCGCCCCATAGCCGCAATCGGAATCCCTGTAGCGGCGGCTGTTTCTTCTGGGGTCATTTGCTTTGCCCTTTCCAGGTCAGCGCGGGGTGTCCCCGCCGAATCTCGGCCCGCAGCGTAGTCACACCAGGCCGTCGGCTAGGGCTTGAGCTAGGCGGTCGGCATTCCAGCCCAGCAGTTCGGCGTAGACCTCGGCGTTGTGGGCGCCGATGGGGGGGCCGGGATGGGCGATGGTGCCAGGGGTCTCGCTGAGGATGGGGGTGGGAGTGGCCATGGGTACCGATCCCAGTACTTCGTGGGGCACCATGGTGACGCTGTTGCGGGCCTGGACCTGGGCGTCGGCCAGCAGACCGGGCAGGTCGTGGACCGGGGCCACCGGAATGCGGGCCTCGACGAAGACGGCGACGGCCTCCTCCAGCGGACGTAGGGCGATCCAGTCGGCTACCAGGGCGTCGAGCTCGTCGTTATGAGCGAGGCGGTCGGCCATGCGGGCAAACTTGGCCTGGTCTTCGGGGCCGTCCCGCCTGGTCAACGCCAGGATGCGCTCCACTTGGCGGTCGGTGGTTCCCGACAGGCATAGATAGCGATCGTCAGCCGTGCGGTAGATGTTTCGTGGGACGCCGGTTTCCAGCCGGGATCCGAACCGGGCGGGGGGAGGGTCGCCGCCGTTGGGATCCCAGGCGGCCAGGGTGCTGCCCATCAGGGTCAAGATGGGCTCATACATGGACACGTCCACGTGCTGGCCTCCGAAGCCGTTGACGTCCCGGCCGTAGCAGGCCACCAGCGCGCCGATCAGCCCGAATATCCCGGTCAGGGTGTCGCCCAAGGGGATGGAGGTGAGCATGGGCGGGCCGTCGGCCTCTCCGGTCATGTGGGTGAGCCCGGCGAAGGCCTCGGCCATGGTTCCCGCACCCGGCCGGTCGGCCAGTGGGCCGGTGTGTCCGTAAGGGCTGACCGACACCATCACCAGGCCGGGGTTGATGGTGTGGAATCGGTCCCAAGTGCAGTCCCAGCGCTCCAGCATGGCCGGGGAGTAATTGTGGACCAGCACGTTGACCTCGGCCACAAGCTGGCGGAGGATGTCGCGGCCCTCGGGGCGGTTGAGGTCGCAGGTGATGACCCGCTTGTTGCGAGACACCATGGCCCACACCAGCGACTCCCCGTTGCGGCTGGCCCCGATACGGCGCAAGGCCTCCCCGGACGGCGGCTCGATCTTGATGACGTCGGCCCCAAAGTCGCCCAGGAAAGTGGCCACCTGGGGCGCGGCCAAGAAAGATGAGATGTCCAGCACCCGGAGTCCGGCCAATGCTCCAGGATCCGGGCTCATTGCTTGTCCCTGCCCGTGATGAAGGGGAGGTCGGTGGGCAACTGCACGGAGGTCACCTCGTTGACAAGTGGCTCGCCGGCCAGGAATCGGCGCAGGTTGTCGCAGAACAGCTCGGCGCCCCGATCCCACCTTCCGAACCCCCCGCCGGAGGAGTGGGGGGTCAGCACCACCTTGGGATGAGACCAATAGGGATGGTCGGGATCGAGGGGCTCGCTGTTGAAGACATCGAGGATGGCGGCGGCCAGGTCGTCACCGCTCAATGCCCGGAGCAGGGCATCGTCGTCCACCAGCTTGCCCCGGGCGATGTTCACCAGCACCGCTCCCGGCTTCATGGCCGACAGGAAATCGTCGTCCACCAGGTTCTCGGTTTCGGAGGTGGCCGGGGTGGCCAGCACTACCACGTCGGCCTCGGGCAGGGCAGAGGGTACCTCGGCGGGCGAGATCATGGCGTCCACCGGCTCATCTCCGGTGGGAAGGCGGCGCACCCCGGTCACGTGAGCCTCGAATGCCCGGGCCCGGCGGGCGGTCTCTGCGCCGATGGCCCCCAGCCCGATGATCAGCCAGCGGGATCGCCACACTTCGCGGAAATTGTGGTGCTCCCAGCGGGCCTCGGCCTGGGCGGTCCGCCAGCGCTCGGCGCCTTGGAACACGTCGAGAACTGCTCGCAGCACGAATTCGGCGATGGGTATGGCGGTGAGGTGGGCGTTGCAAATCCGGGCGCCCTGTTTCATGAGTCGCTCGTAAGGATCCAGATCCACCCCCGCAGCGGTCGACTGGAGCCAGCGAAATTCGGGCGCGCCTTCCACAATCTCGAAGAACCGGTCCAGAATCCCGCCGAAAAACAAGTCGCTGGACAGCCACGCCACCTCCGGGTGGGCATCGGGGGGCCCGAGTAGCTGACCGTCGTCGCCGAGACGCAGCCACTGGAGACCGTGCCCTTCGTTGTCCAACTTGTCGAAGTGACTCCGGTGCTGCTCATACGCCTTCTCGGTCACCAGCGCGAACACATCGCCGATGCTATGGCATTGAGGGGCGAGCGAGGGAGTGGTGGCAGAGAATTGCGCCCATTTCAGTGAATGTCATCTAATATTGACACAGGCAAGCCCTGTTGCAATACTCCGAACAGGGCTCGCCCCTGGCTAGGGCGAGCCTTAGGCCGGGGAGCTCCAACCTCCCCGGCCATCAGGGCTAGGTGCGAAACCTAGCGCGGCACCTGCTTACGGGCAAGCAATTTTCTGATGCGATCACCGGGACCTGGGCCAGTTGGGGAATTTCTGTTACGGGCGGTTTGGTTTCTGCGGTCAGAAAGCGCCCCTGTAGCCTGAGTGGAGTTGTGGAAAGTGCTGTCCGGCTCCGGGCCGCGGTGACGTTGTTAGGGCGGTTTCCCGCCTTGGCCGGAGTTGATCTCGACATCTCGCCGGGGGAAGTTGTTCTGCTCAAGGGATCAAACGGAGCGGGCAAGACCACCCTGTTGCGGCTGTGTGCAGGACTGTGCTCGTTGGCCTCGGGCCAGGGGCGGGTGCTGGGCCACGATCTGAGCGATGAGCGTCGGATGGTGCGGCGTCGGGTGGCGCTGTTGGGCCATCGCACCGGGCTCTACGACGATCTGACGGTAGCCGAGAATGTGGCCTTTTGGGCTCGGGCCGCCGGGGCCGGTGGCGCCGACGTCGACGAGGCAATTGAGCGGCTCTCGCTTACCGGGCGGCTGGCCGACACTCGGGTGGGCCGACTTTCGGCAGGGCAGCGTCGCCGGGCTTCGATCGCCTCGTTGGTGGTGCGGCGCCCGGAGCTGTGGCTGCTGGACGAGCCCCATGCCGGCCTGGATCAGCAGTCGCGCGACACGGTGGACGTACTGGTTCGCGGCGCGGCCGCGGCGGGAGCCACGGTGGTGTTGGCCACCCACGAGCTAGAGCGGATTCAGGTGCTCAAGCCCCGGGTGGTGAGCGTGGTGGGCGGAATGGTGAGCGAGGGGAGCGACTCGGCTGATACGCCAGGCGGCGAGGATGCTTCCACCGAGGGAGACCGCCGTGTTTCGTGATGCGTGGCTGATCGCGGGCAAGGACCTGAGGATTGAGATGCGCGCCCGGGTGGGAATCAACCAGATCGTGCCGTTCGCGGTAACGGTGCTGGTGCTGTTCGCCTTCGCTCTGGACACCGATCAGGAGGCATTGCGCACTTTCGCCCCCGGGTTGTTCTGGGTGACCGTGTTGCTGGCCTCGCTACTGTCCATCGGCCGCTCGTTTGCGGTGGATTTGGCCGACGGGGCCTCCGACCGCCTGCTGCTGTCGGGAATCGACCCCATCGCGGTGTTCGGGGGCAAAGCGGTGGCCATCGCCGTGCAGTTGGTGGTGCTGCAAGTGCTGTTGGGGGTCGGCGTAGTTCTGTTGTTCGACGTGACGGTGTACCGCTATGGCCTCTTGGTGTGCGCCGGGCTGGCCGCCGCCGCCGGGGTGGCCGCCGCGGGCACACTGTACGGGGCGCTGGTGGCCGGGCTGGGGGTGCGGGAGACCCTGTTGCCGGTGCTGTTGTTGCCGGTGGTGGCCCCGGTGCTCATCGGGGCCACCCGGGCATTTCAGGACGCGTTCGGCGTGGCCGGGGCCGAAGGGTGGGCCTGGTTGGGCCTTCTGGCCGGTTTCGCCGCAATCTATGGGGTGTTCGGAGCGTTGACCTACGGCGCTCTTTTGGAGGAAGCATGAGCACCGTGGTGGCTGCCACCACCTCGTCGAAGGCGACGAGAGTTTTGGGCTGGCTGACGCTGGGCGGGTTTGCAGTGCTGGTGGCCCTGGCCTTCGCCTGGGTACCCGAAGACACCCGGATCACCGAACAAGGCGATGTGGTGGGCCAGTTCGACGCCGTGCGCCTGATGTTCGTCCACGTGCCGTCAGCCATCTTGGCCTACACCGGCTTCGGGCTTACGTTTGTGGCCAGCCTGGCCTATCTGCGGTGGCGCACCGACTGGTGGGACATGATGGCCCACTCCTCTGCGGAGATCGGCGTGGTATTCGGGGTGCTGACCTTGGTGACAGGCTCGATCTGGGGGCGTCCCACCTGGCAGACCTGGTGGGAGTGGGGCGACGTTCGCCTGGTGACCGCCCTGGTGATGGTGCTGGTGTTCATCGGCTACCTGGCTGTGCGCCGCATCCCCGCCGCTACCGTGGTGAAGGCCCGGCGATCGGCGGTGATCGCCCTGGTGGGGGCGGTCAACATCGTGATCGTGAACCGGTCGGTGGACTGGTGGGAGAACCGCACCTTGCACCAGCAGTCCACGCTCACCGCCCGCAAGATCCGCGACGAGACCCTGTTCACCCTGTCGTTCTCCTTTGCGGTGGGCATGGTGCTGTTCGCATGGCTGCTGTTGCACCGCTTCCGCTTGGCCTACCTAGAGAACCAGATCGAACAACTTGAGGTGGACGAGGCCTTGGAGGAACGGCGAGCCGAGGCGGGCGAGACCAATACGACGGGGGAGCAGCTATGACCCATGTGGGCTATCTCATTGCCGGCTGGAGCATCACCGTGGGCGCGGTGGTGGCCTATGCCGGGTGGGTGCTTATGCGGGGCCGATTGCTGGGTCGAAGGGTGCCCGAGAACCGCCGCCGCTGGATGATGCCCGATGACTGATTCTCCGACCGAGGAATTGGTGGACCCGGGCGAGGCCATGGATCTGAGCCCCCGACCGGCCCGGCCCGCACGCCGAGGCTTCCGCCGGTGGGGGCCGGTGCTGCTGGTGGCCGCGGTGCTGTTGGTGATCGGTTTCGTGCTGTGGAAGGTTCTGGCCGACGCCACGCTGGTTTTCCGCGAGGTGGACGATGCGGTGGAGGACCGGGAGGAGTTGGGCGACGATCGGTTCCGGATGATCGGCTCCCCAGTCAGCGGGTCTCCACAAGATGTGACTCTGGACGACGGACGCCCGGCGGTGGCATTCTCGGTGACCCTCGACGGGGTGGTTGCCGACGTGGTCCACACCGGCGGGGTGTCCGACCAGTTCCAGCCCGAGGTGCCCGTGGTGATCGACGGTCGCTGGGTGCGAAGCAGCGACTACGGCGGTGTGGCCGACGACGGCTGGTACTTCGCCAGCGACCGGATGCTGGTAAAGCACGACAACGACTACCGGGTGGACAACCAAGACCGAATCGACGACGCCGAAGAGCGCGGACAGTACGAATGACTGACGGCGGTTCATTGCTGAAGGGCGACCGCCGGCGATGAACATAACCCTCGGGGTGCTGGGCATCTCGGTGGCGATGGCTTCGGCCGCCATCGGGGTGTTCATGGTGGCCGCCCGCCGGCTCGAGCGGGTGCGGCTGTGCGCCTGGCTGGTGCTGGGCGGGGCCGCATTGTCGGTGTTCGCCATGGAGCGGGCCCTCATCACCCGGGACTTCTCTGTGTCGTATGTGGCCGAAAACGGCAGCCACGCCACCCCCGCGCTGTTCAACGTGGCCACCCTCTGGGCCGCCCTGGAGGGCTCAATTTTGCTGTGGGCCCTAATCCTGGCCGGCTACCTGGTGGTAGTGGTCACCAAATTCCGCCATCGCCTCAGTGACCCGCTGGTGGGCTGGGCCATGGCCGTGCTGTTCATCGTGTGCCTGTTCTTTTTTGTGCTGATGTTCAACTGGCCCAACCTGGATCTGGCCCAGCCCTTCCGTCGGGTGGACGTGCCGCCGGGCTACGACGGTCCCGGCCCCAATCCGCTGTTGCAGAACCACTGGCTGATGGCCGTGCACCCCCCGATGCTATATCTGGGCTATGTGGGGTTCACCGTGCCGTTCGCCTTCGCGGTGGCGGCGCTGGCCACCGGTCGGCTGGGGGAGGGGTGGCTGGTTGAGACCCGGCGGTGGACTTTGTTCGCTTGGGCCTTTCTCACCGCGGGGATCATCCTGGGGGCGTGGTGGTCATGGGACGTTCTGGGCTGGGGCGGATATTGGGGATGGGACCCGGTGGAGAACGCCTCGCTGTTGCCGTGGCTGACCGGCACCGCCTATTTGCATTCGGTGATGGTGCAGGAGCGCCGGGGAATGCTGCGGGTGTGGAATCTGTCGCTGGTATGCGCCACGTTCGCCTTGACCATTTTGGGGACGTTCTTGACCCGCTCGGGGTTGGTGGACTCGGTTCATGCGTTTTCCGCTGATGCAGTGGGTCCCGCGTTGCTGGTGTTCTTCGCTTTGATTGTGGTGGTCACCGTGGGGCTCATCGCTTGGCGGGGCGACCGGTTGCGCTCGCCGGGGCAGATTGACTCGGCGCTGTCGCGGGAGGCCTCGTTCTTGGCCAACAACCTGCTGTTCGGGGTGTTCGCCTTCGTAGTGCTGTTGGGGACGGTATTCCCGCTGATCGTGGAAGCGACCGGTGGCGATCGGATCAGCGTGGGCACCCCATTCTTCGACCGGATGACGATGCCGGTCGGGCTGCTGTTGCTGTTCTTGATGGCGGTGGCCCCAGTGCTGCCGTGGCGCAAGACCACCGCCGAGAGGCTGTCGGAGCGGCTGATGTGGCCGGGCTGGGCGGCAGTGGCCGGGTTGCTGATCGCCCTGCTGGTAGGGGCTCGGGGCCTGGCCCCGTTGCTGGCGTTCGGTCTAGCCGGGTTCGCGGGGGGCGCGGCGGTGCGCCAGTTGGTGTTGGCTGCTCGGCGGCAGGGGTGGCGGGGCCTGGTGGGCCGGGCCAACGGCGGCATGGTGGTACACATCGGCGTGGTCGTGGTGGCGGTCGCGCTGGCGGCTAGCAACAGCTATCTGCACCAGAGCGAGCTGACCATCGCCCCTGGCGAGACGGCCTACGTCAGCGGGCATGAGATCGTATTTGTGGGCACCCAGGAGAAGGTGTTCGATAATAAGGTCAAGACCGAGGCCGTGGTGCTGGTGGACGGCACGGTGGTCCGGCCGGGGGTGAGCCGGTTCGCCAACGGGGGAGTGGTGCGCACGCCGGGCACCAAGTCGTCGCCGGTGCGGGACATCCAGGTGGCGGTGTTGGACTTGCCCGACGGGCCCGATGGCCCTGCCGGGGTGCGGGTGACCGTTCAGCCGCTGACGCTGTGGCTGTGGATAGGCGGCGCAATTATGCTGCTGGGGGCGGTGTTCTCGGCATTTCCCGGCCGTCGGAGGTCGCCCACCATGCCGGTGTCGGCCCCGGTGCCGGGAGTTCCCCTTCGAGAACGCGGGGTGCCCGTTGCCTGAGCAGCCGCCGTCCGCCGACCAGCCCGTCGATTCCGATCAGTCCGAAAGGCCCCCGCGGCTGCGAACGGTTCGGTGGGTGGTGCTGGCAGTCGGTGTATTGGCCGTGGCCCTCATCGCGGTGTTCGCCGTGTCTGAGCGTGACCGAAGAGGGCCGCCCGTGCCCGACTTCGCTCCTGAGTTTGCCGGGGAGACGCTGGATGGGGGCGAATTCGACATGGCCGCCCAGCGGGGTCGCTGGGTGGTGGTTAACTTCTTCTCCACCTGGTGTGTGCAGTGCGTGGTGGAACATCCCGAGTTGGTGGCATTCCATGATCGCTACCGCGGCGATCCCAATATTCGGCTGGTAAGCGTGGTCTTCCGAGACGAAGTGGAGGTCATCGACCACTTCTTCGCCGAGCAGGGCGGGGATTGGCCCATCGTGATTTCCAACACCGGTCGCATTGCCATTGATTTCGGGGTCACCGCCGTGCCGGAGACCTACCTTGTGGATCCCCTTGGACGGGTGGTGTCCAAGTTCACCGGAGGCGTCACCCTGGCCGGGCTCGAGGCTCAGCTGGTTCGTGCAGGGGCCGCCCTGTGATCTCCCGTCGCCGCAGGGGTCGCCCGCCGCCGAGCCGCGGCCGTCGCAGGGGCCGCCCTGTGATCTCCCGTCGCCGCAGGGGTCGCCCGCCGCCGAGCCGCGGCCGTCGCAGGGGCCGCCCTGTGATCTCCCGTCGCCGCAAAGTGGTCCTGTCGTGGCTTCTGGTGGGGGT
Organism: Acidimicrobiales bacterium; assembly: GCA_965208505.1. Lineage (GTDB taxonomy): Bacteria > Actinomycetota > Acidimicrobiia > Acidimicrobiales > Bin134 > Poriferisocius. The sequence goes on along the minus strand of OZ242339.1, from coordinate 1,875,138 downwards.
GGCCGCCGCCACCATGCTGGTGTTCGGGGTGGTGGACGGTCGGGACGACCGCACCAACGCCGAAAGAGCACACGACATCGGCGCCACCATTGCCTGCCCCCAGTGCGTCGGGCAGTCGGTGGTGGAGTCGGACGTGGCCATCGCCCGGGAGATTCGAGCCGAGATTGGCCGACTGGTGGTGGCCGGGTACAGCGACGACGACATCCGAGCCCGGTTCGCCGAGCGATACGGGGACTGGGTGGTTCTGACACCGTCTAGGTCGGGCGTGAGCGGGTTGGTCTGGGTGGTTCCGGTGGTGGGCCTGGTAGTTGGAGTGGGGTTGCTGGGGGTCACGCTGCGCCGCTGGCGACGGGAGAGCACCGCTGGCGACGAGGTTTCGGATGAGGAACGCTCCTTAGTTGAATCTGCTCGTGCCGGAATGAGAGAGCGGCGCGATGGATGATGAGCGAGAGTTTTGGCTGGACTCGCTGGATGACTTGGATGAGGAGCTGGCCGCCGGTGACCTGGAACCGGAGGATCATCAGGCTCTGAGCCGGAGCTATACCCGGAAGGCGGCTGAAGCGCTTCGGGGAGATCAGGATCAGCCCGAGCAGCCGGATGGCGGGGGACGGGGGAGGTTGATCGCGGTGGTGGTTGGGCTGGTGGTGATTGGGGTTGTGGCGGGGTTGTTGCTGGGTCGGGCGGTGGGGTCGCGGCACTCTGGAGACACCATCACCGGCAACGACGCGGTGACCAGTGTGCCGGGTCTGCTCAGAAATGCGGAGGAGTCGGCCGCGTCCGGCGACATTGCCGAGGCCATTGCCATCTACGACCGGGTGTTGGAGCGGTCGCCGTCGAACCCCGCTGCGCTGGCCTACAAGGGCTGGATGTTGACCTTGGATGGTCGGGAGGCCGAGGCCGCCGATGTGCTGGCCGACGCGGTGGTGGCCGCCCCCGACTATCCCGATGCCCGAGCGTTTCGGGCCATCCTGCTCTACCGCACCGGCGACTGCTTCGGCGCGGCGGGGGAGCTGGCTGCGTTCGACGAGGCCAATCCCCCCGAGTTCATCGCCCAGCTAGTGGAAACCCAGGGCCTGCGTACCAATATCGCCCTATGCCAGATTGTGTTGCAGGCCCAGGAGCAATTTGAGACTCTGGCCGACCTAGCACTTGCCGCCGATGACGCAGTGGCCGCGGCCCGCACTTTGTGGGATCCGACTTCTCCCAGCCTGGGCGACCCGGCGCTGGCATTGCGGGTGTACCAAGCGGTGCTGGCCGATCACCCCGATCATCCCGGGGCCTTAACCTACAGCGGGGTGATCCTCATCCAGACCGGCCTAGAAGAGCAGGCCGCCGAAGGGTCCCGCCGACTCGACCAAGCAGTAGAAGCCGTCCCCGACCACCCCGAAGCCCGCCTCTGGCGAGCCTGGCTCTCCATCGGCCTCGGCCAAACCGACCAAGCCCGCGCCGACCTCAACCATCTCGACTCCCTCAACCCTCCTGCCGAGATCGCCCGCCTGTCCGCCGACCTCCGATCAAGGTTGAGCTGAGCCGGTCAGTCAGTTGTAGCTGGGGTGGGTGGGGTAGTGGGTGAACCAGGAGATGGGGGAGGGTTGGCGGGCCAAGACGGCGGGCCACAGGTCGCCGGGGTCTTCGGTGAGGAGGTCGCCGGAGTCGGCGTCGACTACGAACCAGGCGCCGGATTCGATCTCATCCTCGAGCTGGCCGGGGGACCAGCCGGCGTAGCCGGCGAACAGGCGGAGGCCGTCTACTGCGCGGGCCGCCTCATCGGCGTCGGCTTCTAAATCGAGGGTGCCTACCAAGCCGAGCACCGGGGTCCACCACCCCTGGTCGGGGTCTTGTCGCACTCGGGCCAGGGCCACCACCGATTCGTTGGACACTGGACCGCCTATGAACATGGTGGGCGGTGGGGTCAAGTGCGGGGCCCACTGAGGCAGGGCGTCGCTTACCAGCAGGCCTGATGGTCGGTTCAACACCACGCCGGCCGCTCCCTCTTCTTGGTGGGCCAGCATCAGCACCACGGTGCGCTCGAAGTTCCCGTCGCCGATGAGCGGGGTGGCCACCAAGAGCTTCCCGGTGGTGTCAGCCCCAATGTCCATTGCTACAGATTCTCGACCACGTAGTCGATGCAGCCGCACAGCGCGGCGATGTCGGAGGGGGGAATAGCGGGGAACAGGGCCACCCGCAGCTGGTTGCGGCCCAGGGCCCGGTACGACTCCACGTCGACCACTCCATTGGTCCGCAGCACAGCGGCAACCTCGTCGGCCAACACCCCCTCGAAGTCGATGGTGGCCACCACATGGCTGCGGTCGGCCAACTCGGACACGAACGGGGTGGTGTAATCCCGGCTCTCAGCCCAGGTGTAGATGACATCGGCCGACTGGTCGCAGCGGGTGGCGGCCCACTCCAGCCCGCCGTTTTCGTTGATCCACTCCACTTGGTGTACGGCTAAGAACACGGTGGCCAGCGCCGGGGTGTTGTAGGTCTCATCTTTACGGGAGCTGTTGAGTGCGATGCTCAAGTCGAGGAACGGCGGTACCCAGCGGTCGGAGGCGGCAATCCGCTCGATGCGCTCCACTGCGGCGGGGGAGCAGCAGGCCAACCACAGCCCGCCGTCGGCGGCCAGGCACTTCTGGGGGGCGAGGTAGTAGACGTCGGTCTCGGTGGGGTCAAAGCGCAGCCCGCCAGCGCCCGAGGTGGCGTCCACCAGCACGAGGCCCTCCTCGCTCGGGCGGCGCAGCTCCATCGAAACCCCGGTGGAGGTCTCATTGTGGGTCAGGGCATAGGTGTCCACCGATGGGTCGGCCGCGGCCTCGGGATGGGTGCCGGGTTCGGAGCTGATGATCACCGGGGACTCCAAGTGGGGGGCGCCAGCCACGCCAGCGGCGAACTTTGCCGAGAACGCTCCGAAGCTCAAGTGCTGACTGCGGTTTTCGATCAGCCCGAAGACCGCGGCGTCCCAAAACCCGGTGGTGCCTCCGTTGCCCAGCACCACCTCGTAGTCGTCGGGCAAGGAGAACAACTCGGCCACCCCGGCCCGCAGACGGTGGACCACGTCTTTCGCGGTGGACTTGCGATGGCTGGTGCCGAGGAGGCCATCGGCGGCCGCGGCCAAGGCGGCGGCCGCATCAGGGCGCACCCGAGACGGCCCGCTGCCGAAGCGGCCGTCTTCAGGCAGCAAGTCAGAGGGGATGGTGATCGCGGGAGTTTGATTAGAGCTGCTCACAGGGTTCCACGATATCGACGCTGAGTGCTTGAATGGCGTTGTTCGCCTTGGTGCCAATTGAACATCCACTCGCGGTTGGGGGTGTGAAAAGCTGCGCTCATGGCTCGCATGTCCCAGCGCATTTCCGCCATCGCCCCTTCGGCCACCCTGGCGGTGGACGCCAAGGCCAAGGCGCTGAAGGCCCAAGGGGCGCCGGTGATCAGCTTTGGGGCCGGAGAGCCCGACTTTCCCACCCCGGCGGCCATCTTGGATGCGGCCCGAGCGGCCGTGGACGACCCGAAGAACCATCGCTATTCCCCAGCCGGGGGCCTGCCCGAGCTGAGAGAGGCCATAGCGGCCAAGACCATGCGGGATTCGGGCTATGAGGTGGACCAGTCGCAGGTGGTGGTGACCAACGGGGGCAAGCACGCGGTGTACAACGGCTTCGCCGTGCTGTTGGACCCCGGCGACGAGGTGCTGCTGCCCGCGCCCTACTGGACCACCTATCCCGAAGCCATCGCGCTGGCTGGCGGGGTCAGCGTGGAGGTGCCCACCACCGCGGGTGACGGGTTCATGGTGACCGTGGAGCAGCTCGAAGCGGCCCGCTCCGATCGCACCAAGGCGCTGGTGTTCGTGTCGCCGTCCAACCCCACCGGCGCGGTGTATCCCCGAGAACGGGTGGAGGCCATCGGCCGGTGGGCCGCCGACAATGACGTGTGGGTGATCACCGACGAGATCTATGAGCATCTGACCTACGACGACAACGAGTTCAGCTCCATCCCGGTAGTGGTCCCCGAACTGGCCGACCGCTGCCTGGTGCTCAACGGCGTGGCCAAAACCTACGCCATGACCGGCTGGCGGGTGGGCTGGCTGATCGGGCCGCCCGACGCAGCCTCCGCCGCGGTGAGCCTTCAGTCGCACCAGACCTCGAACGTCTCCAACGTGGCCCAGCGGGCCGCATTGGCCGCAGTCAGCGGGCCGTTGGACGCGGTGGCCGAGATGAGGGCGGCGTTCGACCGGCGGCGAAGGGCCATGCACAAGATGCTGAACGGTATCGATGGGGTGACCTGCTTGGAAGCACAGGGGGCGTTTTACGCGTTTCCGTCATTTGAGGGCGTGCTAGGTCGTCCCGGTATTCCCGATACCACCGCAGAATTGGCCGGATGGATTCTGGAGGAGGCCCAGGTGGCAATTGTGCCCGGCGAAGCCTTCGCCGGTCCCGGCTATGCCCGGCTGTCGTTCGCCCTCGGAGACGACGATCTGGGCGAGGGCATCGGCCGCATCGCTGATCTGTTGCAGTGACCCAGCCGACAACCCTGCCCTACGGCAGTTGGCCTTCGCCGATTTCGGCTCAATCGATGGTGGTCGGTGCCGCTCTGCCGGTGAGCGTGTGGGGCCAGCAGGGCCGGATGTGGTGGACCGAGTCGCGCCCGGCCGAGTCGGGCCGCAATGCACTGGCGTGCGACGGTGCCGATCTGTGGACCTCGGCTTCGGTGCGGAGTCGGGTACACAGCTACGGCGGCGGTGCGTGGTGGCCCGACGGTGCCGACGGGGTGTATGCCTGCGACGACGCCGACGGGCGCCTCTGGCATGTGTCGGCCGAAGGTGCAGCCCGCCCGGTAACGCCTGAGCCCGGCTTCGCCCACGGATGGCGCTACGCCGACGGCCGGGCCCTCGGCGACGCCACGGTGTGCGTGCGGGAGGACCACCACGCGGCCCGGGCCGCCCGACAAGAGGGCCGCATCCTGGAGGAGGCCAATCAGATCGTGCGGCTGAGCAGCGACGGATCGGGCGAGCCCGAGATGGTGGCCACCGGGGCTGATTTTTATGCCTGGCCCCGACCCAGCCCCGACGGGCAGCGGCTGGCGTGGGTGCAGTGGAACCATCCCAACATGCCCTGGGATCACACCGAGTTGTGGGTGGACGGCCAGTGCGCGATATCGGGCATGGGCTCGGTGGTGGAGCCCCAGTGGGGTCCCGACGGCCGCCTCTACGTGGTGAGCGATCACAACGGCTGGTGGAGCCTGTACAGACTGGAAGGAAGCGATCTCGTTCCGGTCTTAGAGCTCGATGCAGAAATGCACCGCCCGGCCTGGGTGTTCGACGATCCCAGCTACGCGGTGTGCGAGGACAACACAGTGGTGGTGGCGGCCATGCGGGGGTCGCTGGCCGAACTGTGGGCCATGCCTCCCGATGGTTCCGGGCCTGTGCTGCTCGATCTGCCCTGGACCTCTTATGCCAGTATCCGCCCTGTCGGACCCCATGCCGTGTGCGCTATTGCCGCTTCACCGTCCAAGGAACCCACCGCGGTGCGCATCGACGTGGCCGACGAGTCGTTCGAGGTCATCCGCCCACCGGCTCGGGCCGCGGTCGAGCCCGCATACCTATCTGCCCCCCGCCCGATCAGCTTCCCCACCACCGACAACGCGGAGGCACACGGGCTGTACTATCCGCCCGCCAATCCGAGGGCGAAGGCACCGGCCGATGAGCGCCCGCCGCTTTTAGTGCTGGGCCACGGCGGGCCCACCGGTGCGGCTCGCAGCCAGCTCCAGCTTGGCATCCAGTACTGGACCAGTCGGGGCATCGCGGTGGTTGATGTCAACTACCGCGGCAGCACCGGCTATGGCACGGCCTACCGGGAGGCGCTCCAGGGACTTTGGGGCGTCAGCGACGTGGACGACTGCGTGGCCGCGGCCCGCCATCTGGTGCGCACCGGCGAGGTGGACGGTGACCGGCTCATCATCCGGGGCTCCAGCGCCGGTGGCTACACCACCTTGTGCGCGCTGGCCTTCCACAAGGTGTTCGCCGCCGGGGCCAGCCGCTACGGAATCGCCGATCTGGCCGCGCTGGCCACTGACACCCACAAGTTCGAGGCCCGCTACATGGACAGCCTGGTGGGGCTGTACCCGGAGGAAGCCGAGGTGTACGAGGCCCGTTCGCCCATCCACTTCGTAGACGACTTCGATGCGCCCATGATCGTGCTCCAGGGCTCAGAAGATGTGGTGGTACCGCCCAATCAGGCCGAGATGATCGTGGCAGCGCTGGAGCAGCGGTCAATCCCGGTGGCCTACCTGCTGTTCGAAGGGGAGCAACACGGGTTCCGCCGGGCGGAGAACATCGTGGCTGCGCTGGAGGCTGAGTTGTCCTTTTTTGCCGAGATATTGGGTTTTGCCCTGGCCGATGACATATCCCCGGTGCCCATTCGCCGCTAGCGCCACGACGCAGCCTCTAGCTCTGGCGTCGCATCCTGGTCCTATCCTGGTGGCCGAGCGCGGTCTATTGTGAGTACCGATGGCTCAAGTATTGGTTGCAGAGAAGATCGCCGACATTGGGGTGGCCAAGCTCCGCCACGCCGGCCATGACGTGGAGGTCCGCACGGGGATGTCCCCGGGCGAGCTGGTGGAGGCGGTCTCGGGGGTCCAAGCGCTGATCATCCGGTCGGCCACCCAGGTGACCGCCGAGGTGTTCGAGGCGGGCCGCGATCTGGTGATCGTGGGCCGAGCCGGCGTGGGCCTGGACAACGTGGACGTGGAAACCGCCACCGAACACGGGGTGCTGGTGGTGAACGACACCTTGTCGAACATCATCTCGGCCGCCGAGCACACCATGGCGCTGATAATGGCCCAAGCCCGAAACATCCCCCAGGCCCATGCCGCGCTGACCAATGGCCGCTGGGAGCGCGGCCGGTGGGAAGGCATCGAGCTAAGCGACAAGACCCTGGGCATCATCGGGCTGGGCCGCATCGGCCGGCTGGTGGCCGAGCGGGCGATGGGCTTCGCCATGCGGGTGATCGCCAGCGACCCCTATGTGTCCGAGGAGATGGCCCTCCACAGCGTGATGGCTCTGGTGTCGCTGGAGGAGCTGATAGCCCAGTCCGACTTCATCACCATCCATGTGGCCCGCACCCCCGAGACCATCGGGCTCATCAACTCGGAGCTGCTGGAGCTGGCCAAGCCCAACCTGAGGATCGTCAACGTGTCGCGAGGGGGGATCGTGGACGAGGCCGATCTGGCCGAAGCCGTGTCATCGGGGCGCATCGCCGGCGCTGCCCTGGATGTGTTCGACGGCGAGCCCATCACCGAGTCGCCGCTGTTCCACCTCGACTCGGTGGTGGTCACCCCCCATCTGGGGGCCAGCACCGAAGAGGCCCAGAGCAAAGCAGGCGACGCCATTGCCGAGCAGGTGCTGTTGGGGCTGGCCGGGGAGTTCGTTCCCGCCGCAGTGAACGTCCCGGCCAAGAACGTTCCCGACGTGCTGCGGCCCTATCTGCCGCTGGCCGAGCAGCTTGGGCGCTTGTTCGGGAGCCTGTGCGATCGCCTGCCCGAGGTGCTGGAGGTGGAGCTCATCGGCGAGATCGGCAAGCCCGACAGCACGGTGGCGGTGATGTCGGCGGTCAAGGGCTTGCTGAGCGCGGTGTCGGACATGCCGGTCAGCTATGTGAACGCGCTGACGATGGCCACCGAGCGGGGGATGGATGTGCGGGCGATCAGCACGCCCAAATCCAAAGACCACGTGAACTTGCTCACCGTGCGGGGCGGAGGGCACAGCCTCGGCGGGCATCTGACCGGGGCCCGCCAAGAGCCGGTGCTGGTGCTGGCCGACGACCACGCCGTCCACATGCCGCCCGCGGCCCACATGATCTTGCTGTCCAACGACGACCGCCCCGGCGTTATCGGCGCGGTGGGCACTCTGCTGGGCGACGCCGGCATCAACATCAACGACATGAACGTGGGCCGGGCGCCTACCGGGGAGGGGGCGTCCATGGTGATCGCAACCCCCCAGCCCGTGCCCAAGGAAGTGGCCGATGCCCTGGTGGCCATCGACGGGGTGCAGTCCGCCCGCTACATGGGCCTGGCCCGGGCTGAGGCCTGATCGGTACGGCCCGGTGTTTTGTAACCACTGTGATCTCAGCATAGGATTGGGCTGATGAGCCGCATACACACCCACCTGCTGCTCTTGTAGGGCGAGCACCCAGAGGTGCTCGCCCCGACCCCCTGATCCCGCAAGGGCAGGGGGTTTTTTCGTGAGTCAATTCCAATAGAGGCCATGCCATGAAAACCGGATTACACCCCCAACAGGCGTCGGGAATGCCTATCCACAAGTACCAGGCGTTCGAGCCGGTGAAGCTTGTCGACCGAACCTGGCCCAACGCGGTGCTCACCGGTGCCCCACGGTGGTGCTCGGTGGATTTGCGCGACGGCAACCAGGCCCTTATCGAGCCCATGAACTCGGAGCGGAAGTGGAAGATGTTCACCGCCCTGGTGGAGGCCGGGTTCAAAGAGATCGAGGTGGGCTTCCCCTCGGCGTCGGAAACCGACTTCGGGTTCGTGCGGGAGATCATCGAGCAGAAGGCCATCCCCTCCGATGTTCGCATCCAGGTGCTCACCCAGGCCCGAAAGGAGCTCATCGAGCGCACCTATGAGGCCATCGACGGGGCGGCCGACGCCATCGTCCACTTGTACAACTCCACCTCCACCGTCCAGCGTCGGGTGGTGTTCGGCCTCGATATGGATGGGATCACCAAGATCGCCACCCAGGCATCGGAGTTGTGCCGGTCGCTGGAGTCGCAGGTTCCCAGTACCGAGGTTTTCTACGAGTACTCGCCCGAGTCGTTTACCGGCACCGAGCTGCCGTTTGCCAAGCGGGTGTGCGACGAGGTGGTGGAGATCTTGGCCGACGGCCATGACAAGCCGGTCATCGTCAACCTGCCGGCCACCGTGGAGATGTCCACCGCCAACATCTACGGCGACATGATCGAGTGGATGCACCGCAACCTGGCCCGGCGCGACCGGATCGTGTTGAGCCTGCACCCTCACAACGACCGGGGAACCGCGGTGGCCGCGGCCGAGTTCGGGCTCATGGCCGGCGCCGACCGGGTGGAGGGAACCCTGTTCGGCAACGGGGAGCGCACCGGCAACGTTGATGTGGTGAACCTGGCCATGAACCTGTTCAGCCAGGGGGTGGATCCCGAGCTGGACATATCCGACATCAACGGGCTGCGCCGGGTGGCCGAGGACTGCAACCAGCTTCCCATCCATCCCCGTCACCCCTATGTGGGCGATCTGGTGTACACCGCCTTCTCCGGGTCGCACCAGGACGCCATCAAGAAGGGGTTCGAGGCCATGGAGGAGACCGGCCAGACCCTGTTCGAGGTGCCCTACATTCCCATCGACCCCATGGATGTGGGCCGCACCTACCAGGATGTGGTGCGGGTGAACAGCCAGTCGGGCAAGGGCGGGGTGTCGTACCTGCTTCAGGCCGAGGTGCAGCTCGACTTGCCCCGGCGCATGCAGATCGAGTTCAGCCGGGTCATCCAGCAGATCGCCGAAGAGACCGGCGAAGAGATCACCGCCGACCAGATCTACAACGAGTTCGCCACCGAGTACCTCGATCTGGATGAGCCCTACCGGCTGAACGGCTACGAGTCGGCCCAGAACGCCCGAGGTGCCGACCGCACGGTGGTCACCGCCCGGCTCACCACCGGCAACGAGCAGGTGGTGGTCCACGGCGAGGGGGCCGGCTCCCTGGACGCCTTCGTGAGCGGGCTGAACGAGATCATCGACACCCCGGTCAAGGTGGTGGACTACAGCGAGCACGCCCGGGGCGGCGGCACAGATGCCGAGGCGGTGGCCTACATCGAGCTGCTGGTGGACGGGCGGGAGCTATGGGGCTGTGGCATCCACACCGATATCACCACGGCGTCAATGCGGGCCATCGTGAGCGCCTTGAACCGGGCAAGCGCTGGTTTGGGTTAGCTTCCTTCCGGCAGGGCGGCGGGCTGTTTTGATGGGGTCGTGGTGGCGGGTCCTGTCCCGGCCCAGCCCGCCGTCCTCGACAAGCTCCGGGCGGCGGGCGCCCTGAGCCGGGCCACCCCCCACCACGACCCAATTTTATGGCCCGCCGCCCCGTCTACGTTGGGCCCCCTCTCTTAGTTTGAAGAAGAAGTGAGGGTGAACTGGTCCTCGTAGGTGAACGTCGTGAGGTGGTTGGCTTGGAGGGCATGTTCGGACATCGTCCAGAGGGCTTCGCCGATTACCAGTAGACGTTGGATGGGTGGGGTCCAGATCCAGCAGATGATCAGTTTCTCGTCGTCGGCGATGTCGATAGAGGGCCATTCCTCCCGGGCCCATTCCGGCTTCATGGGCTCGCAGCCTTGATTCCCGTAGCTGTCGGGGGCGTCGAGGGGGCAGATGCGGATCTCGCTTTCGCCGGCGAATTCTCGGGCGAGCTCGTTGTTGTCCACCGGGCGGCAGCCCTCGAAGGTGATCTGCTGCTCTCGGTGGGACAGCCGACCGAGCTCGGCCACGCCGTTGCGGTTCACTCGTATGGCCACCGCGCCGAAGAAGCTCTCTTCGTTGTCTTCGTAGTCGTAACGGGTGAGGGGGATGGCCACCATTTCCTCGGGGGCCCAGTACAGGAAGGCCCGGTGGTCCCACTCGGCTTCGCTGTGGGCGTTGGGGAATACGATCACGTCGAGTTCGGTTGGGTTGGCCGGGTTGCTCACGTCGAACAGCGACACTTTGGTGCCGCGGGTGCGGCCGGTGTCGCTGGCGTCTTGGCCCACGCCTATCAGCAGGCCATCGCCGATGGGGTGCAGATAGGTGGAGAAGCCGGGGATCTTCAGCTCGCCGGCCACTGATGGCGCGATGGGATCGGAGAGGTCGAGCACGTAGAGGGGGTCGACCTGGCGGAAGGTCACCACGTAGCCGGTGTCGCCCGAGAAGCGGACCGAGAAGATGCGCTCGCCCCGGCCCAGGTCGCCGACGCGGCCCACCTCGGTGAGCCGTCGGCCCTGTTGCTCGAGCACCACCACTTGGCTCTCAGAAGTCTCGGTGTCCCACGGCTCGCCGATGGTGGTGGCCACTCGGAAGTAGTCGTTGTGTTCGTCCATGGAGAATTGGTTGAGGAGGTGTCCCTCCACCGTGCCCGAGGCCTCATAGCGGGCGGGACCGTCGGTCGACACCGAGAACTTGTGTACGACGGTGGTCCATTCCGTGGGCGCTGAGATGCTGACCGAGTCTCCGTCAACGACGGGCTCGGCCCACACCGGCTCGCTGGTGGCCAGATACAGCGACTGGCCGGAGCCGTACAGGGTGTGGCCATCAGCCAGCACCGAGGCGGCGTCGCCGGTGCCCAGCGGCTCGGCCAGGTTGAAGCTCAGCACCGACAAAACGGTGAACCCATCGAACTCGGCCGGCGTGTAGAGCTGATCGCACTCAGGCAGCAGACCGGCCCGGGTGCCATCGGGGCCGTCGAAGCGGTAGGCCGGCAACCAGGCGCCCAAGTCGGCGGTGGCCGCGATCTGCGTGTTGGCCGCCTCGGCGGCGGCTTCGGCAGCCGGACCGCTGGGGTACACGAATTGGAACTGTGCGGGGTAGCTGGACATGGACATCCACACCACGTCGCCTACCGCTCGGGCGCTGAGGTAGTTCCCCTCAACTCGGAGCTCGGACACCACATCCATCGACGCCGGGTTGGACAGGTCGACCTCTTGGATCAGCGACACCGGGCTGCCCCTGAAGATGATGTCCTCAGCGATCACGTGGTTGCCTTCGAGGTCGCTGGCCGCCACCGGTTCCAGCCGGTCGGCGTAGCTGGTGGAGAAAACCATGGCCCGGTCGCCCCGGATGAAGATCTCCTGGCCCCAACCTGAGCCCGACTCTCCTACCAGGTCGACGCTGCCCCGGTACTGGGGCTGGTCGCCGGATACGTCCACATAGTGGAGCCGCCCCTGAGCCACGGCCAGGATGCGGTTGCCGTCGGTTTTGATGATGTCAGGCTCGTCCACGCCCGCCACCTGCACGTTGGTGCTAGAGAAGTCGCCGCCGCCGGAAGTCGCGGCATCAGCAGCCGAGGCTGACTGGGCCACAGAATCGTCGGCCATCATTTCGGCTTCTTCCACCATGAATGGCTCGGGGATGCCGAAGCGAGGCCCATCATCAAGGCCGTAAGGGCCCACCCGGCTGATGGTTTCGGCCCGCAGATAGTCGAGCAGCGTGGAGCAATCGCCGAAGTTCCGCAGCGCCGACAACAGCTCGATGTCGTCAAGCACCACCGTCGGCACCGGTGTGCCGTCTGGCTCCCCGGTGGCCTCGCCAGTGCCGTCATCTGTGGTTTGGCCTGAGATCCCCCCTGTGATCCCCGGAGCATCCGAAGTGTCGGACGAACAAGCCCCGACCAGCAGAGCCAGCGCGAGCAAGACGGAGACGATCTTCAAAAACTTCATCATGTCCGCTAAGACGACGCCCCAGCGCCGCTTGGTTCCCAACTTGCGGAAAAATCCATGCTGGGCACCCTACTCAGGCGGTGGCCGTCCCCTCCGACACAACATGGTTGAACACAACATGGTTGAAACACTCTGTGGCTAGCGATAGGTTCGGTCCTGACCACTCGGAGACGTGGACCAGTCCTCCAAACAGGACAACGAAATCCGAGCCGTCCGGTAGGACGCTACGACAGAGACGGCAGCCAATCGGGGCGAGTGGCCTCGAAAGCGGCGATGGCATCGGTGTGGGCCAGGGAGAGGCCGATGTCGTCGAGGCCCTTGAGCAGGCGGTGCTGAACGGCGGGGTCGAGGGGGAAGTCGGTTTTAACGCCGGCGACAGGGCATACCATGGTGAGTTCTTCGACATCGATGATGATCTTGATGGGGGGGTGAGCCGACACAAAGTCGAGCAGGGTGCGGGCCACTTCTTCGCTCACCTGCACTGGGACCAGGCCGTTCTTGGTGGCGTTGTTGCGGAAGATGTCGCCGAAGCGGGGGGAGATGACCGCGTCGAAGCCGTACTGTTGAATGGCCCACACCGCGTGCTCTCGGGAGGAGCCGGTGCCGAAGTTGGGGCCGGCCACCAGGATGCGGGCTTCAGCAAAACGGGGATCGTTGAGCACGAAATCGGGGTCTTCTCGCCACTCAGAGAACAGGCCCTGCTCGAAGCCGGTGCGCTCCACCCGCTTGAGCCAGTCGCTGGGGATGATCTGATCAGTGTCCACGTCGCTGCGGTCCAGCGGCAGCGACGTGGCGGTGATGGTCCGAACCGGCTTCATGACAGGTCTCCCGGAGTGGCGAAAGTGCCGGCTACCGCGGTGGCGGCGGCCACCGCGGGCGATACCAGGTGGGTGCGCCCGCCCTTGCCCTGTCGGCCTTCGAAGTTGCGGTTTGAGGTGCTGGCGCAGCGCTCGCCGGGGGACAGCTTGTCGGGGTTCATGGCCAAACACATCGAGCAGCCCGGCTCACGCCAGTCGAACCCGGCGGCTTTGAACACCTCGTGAAGGCCCTCGGACTCAGCTTGGGCCTTGACCGCGCCAGAGCCGGGGACCACAAAGGTGCGCACGCCGGGGCGCGCTCGGCGACCCTCCACCACCGCGGCGGCCACCCTGAGGTCTTCGATGCGGCTGTTGGTGCAGGAGCCGATGAATACGGTGTCCACCGGGACCTCCTTCAGCGGGGTTCCCGGCTTCAGGCCCATGTATTCGAGCGCTCGGGCCGCTGACTCTTGCCCGCTGGTCTCGGTGAAGCTGTCGGGATGGGGCACGGTGCCGTTGATAGGGGCGACTTGGGCCGGGTTGGTGCCCCATGACACATGGGGCACCAGCTCAGACCCGTCGATCACCACTTCTTTGTCGAAAGCAGCGCCGCTATCGCTATAGAGGCTGCGCCAGTCATCGAGAGCGGCCTCCCAAGCCGCCCCCCTCGGAGCGTGGGGCCGCCCATCCAGGTATTCGAAAGTGGTGTCGTCGGGGGCGATCAGTCCCGCGCGGGCCCCGGCCTCAATCGACATGTTGCACACCGTCATGCGCCCCTCCATCGACAGCGACCGAATGACCGATCCCCGGTACTCGATAACCGAGCCGATACCCCCGCCGGTGCCGATGCGACCGATGATGGCCAGGATCACGTCTTTGGAAGTGCAGGTCACCGGCAGGGTGCCGTCCACGGTTACCGACATGGTGCCGGGCCGTTGCTGGGGGAGGGTTTGGGTGGCCAGCACGTGCTCCACCTCACTGGTGCCGATGCCGAAGGCCAGCGCTCCGAATGCCCCGTGGGTGGAGGTATGGCTGTCGCCGCACACAATGGTCATACCCGGCTGGGTGAGGCCCATCTCTGGTCCGATCACGTGCACGATGCCTTGGCCAGGGCTTCCCATCGGGTAAAGGGTGATGCCGAACTCCTCGCAGTTGGCCCGCAGCGTCTCAACCTGCTGGCGGGAGATGGGATCGGCGATGGGCCATGAGATGTTGTCGGTGGGAACGTTGTGATCCTCAGTAGCCACGGTGAGGTCGGGTCGCCTTACCGCGCGCCCGTTCATGCGGAGCCCGTCGAAGGCCTGCGGTGAGGTGACCTCGTGGATGAGGTGCAGGTCGATATACAGCAGGTCGGGCTCGCCGTCGGCTTGGTGTACGACGCGGCGGTCCCAGATCTTCTCGCTGAGGGTTCGGCCCATTTGCACTCCGATTTCTTGCGTTTCAAGCGTTAGGGCTGAGGCTATCGGCTGGCTTCAGACGTGGATGGGTCAGACGATGAACTGCTCGCAGACTGGTCCCTTCTGGGCACCCCCACCGCGTCCAAGGCCTTGGTGAGGCAATCCCAGAAACTGTCGAAGTCGGTGACCACCGATGCATGGCCTCCCCGATAGGAGTAGGCGCTAATGCCGTCGACGGCGTCGGACAGCTGCTGCTGGAGATCGTCGGGAACCACCTGGTCGCCGAGGGTGCGGACTTGGGCGATCGGCATGGGCAGCTCCGCGATCCACGGCGACGAGTCGAAGTTGAACAGCTCGGTGCCGGCGTCGAGCAGCGCCTGCGGGTCGCCCTTGAGAATCTCCGCTTGGGCCCACCTTCCGATATTCGTGCCGATGACATTGAATACGGTCTGCTCCCAGCCCCAATAGCGAAGCTTTATGGGAGCCAGACGGGAGGCGGCGGCGACCACGGGAAGCAGTGCGAAGCGAATAGCCCGCAATCCCCGGCCCCGAAAGTTGGTGGAAGTGGCGCCCAGAACCAGCCCGCTGATCCGGTCGGGTGCAAGCTGAGCGGCCATTTGGGCGATGGCGCCGCCCATGGAATAACCCACGCACACGAAGCGGTCGATGCCCAGGGCATCGGCTACGGCCAGAACGTCGGACGCGCAGTCGGAAAACGTGAATCTGCGGGTGGGAAGGCCCAGCCCATGGCCCCGATGGTCAAATGCCACCACCGACGCCCGCTGAGCCAGAGGTTCGAAGGCCGAATACCAGTTCAAATCGGCCGTCACAGTCCAGCCGTGCAAAAGGACCACCGTGGGCGAACCCGGCGGCCCCTCAGACCGTCTTACAAACAGTTCGCCCTGACTGGGCAGTTCGATGAAGTCTCCCGGCGGCAGGCTGGGGCCAACCGGCGCGCCGCTACCGGTCAAGGGACACGATTTGGACAGTCGAAGTCCCACCGGCGGGACTCTCGAACGACAGGGTTTCTCCGACCCTTGCCCCCATGATCGCCGAACCCATCGGAGAGGCCGGCGAGATCACGTCGAGGCCGTCATGGCGCTCTTCGATCGATCCAACCAAGTAGGTCTCCACGTCGTCGGGGTCGCCGTCGTGGGCCACAGTGACTACCGATCCCACCGTGACCGTGTTGCCGTCACCGGCTTCCACGATCCGGCAATTGTTGAGCAGCGCGCCGAGCAGGGCGATGCGGGTCTCCATCTTGCCCTGCTCGTCTTTGGCCGCGTGGTAGTCGCCGTTCTCGCTCAGATCGCCCAATTCTCGGGCTGCCTCGATCTTGCGGGCAATATCCACCCGTCCGACCGTGGTGAGTTGTTCGAACTCAGCACTCAGGCGGTCGTGGGCCGCCTGAGACAGATCATGGGTTTCTGGCATAGCTGAACATTTTAGTGTTCGCTTTCAGAGAGGCGGTATTCGTATTCTGATGGGCCATGGCCCACGTAATTGGAGTTGTTGGCGGCGATGGCATAGGCCCTGAGGTCATCGCCGAGGGCCTGAAGGTGTTGACCGCGGCCGGCGTGGAGCTCGACACAGTGGCTTACGACCTCGGAGGCGCTCGCTATCTGCGGGACGGCACTGTGCTGACCGACGAGATCATGGATGAGTGGCGGGGACTGGACGCCCTCTACGTGGGAGCGGTGGGGACTCCCGACGTGCCCCCCGGCGTCATCGAGCGGGGGCTCTTGCTGCGGATGCGTTTCGAGCTAGATCTGTACGTGAACCGCCGTCCGTTCCGGGATCCCGACGGCGCCTTCGAATTCGAGGTGATCCGAGAGAACACCGAGGGCACTTATGCGGGCGAAGGCGGGTTCTTGCGCCGCTTCACCTCGCACGAGGTGGCCACCCAGGGGTCGGTCAACACCCGCTTCGGGGTTGAGCGCTGTGTGCGCTACGCCTTCGAGTTGGCCCGCAGCCGCCCGGGGCGCCATCTCACCCTGGTCCACAAGACCAACGTGTTGACCTTCGCCGGCGATCTGTGGGAGCGGACGTTCAACGAGGTGGCCGAGGAGTATCTCGACGTGGCCACCGCCTACAACCATGTGGATGCGGCCTGCATCTACTTCGTTGAAGATCCCAAGAGCTACGACGTGATCGTGACCGACAACCTGTTCGGCGACATCCTCACCGATCTGGGCGGGGCGGTTTCCGGCGGCATAGGGCTGGCCGCCTCGGCCAACCTGAACCCCGATCGCACCGGGCCGTCGATGTTTGAGCCGGTTCACGGCTCGGCACCCGATATTGTGGGCACCGGTCGGGCCAACCCCACGGCCGCGATTCTATCGGCCGCCATGATGGTCGATTTTCTGGGCGAATCCGACGCTGCCGGCCGCATTCGGGTCGCCTGCGCCGACCCTACAACTCAATACGGGACGACCACCGAGATCGGCGACGCCATCGCTGAGAGGGTGTGAGTCCCACTATGACCGAAGCGCCGGCCACGGAGAGGAACTGAGCACGATGCCAATCGAGACCACGGAGAAGGTGTGGATGGATGGCGAGCTGGTGGACTGGGCGGACGCCACCGTGCATGTGCTCACCCACACGCTTCACTACGGCAACGGCGTTTTCGAGGGCATTCGGGCCTATGAGACCGACGAGGGTGCCGCCGTTTTCCGACTCACCCCCCACATCCGCCGGCTGTTCGCCAGCGCCAAGATTCTCCAGATCGACATTCCCTACACGGTGGAGGATTTGGTGGCCGCCACCAAAGAGACCGTGAGGGTGAACAACATGATGAGCGGCTACATCCGCCCGCTGGCCTACCTGGGCTACGGCGAGATGGGGTTGAACCCGCTGCCGTGTGAGGTGAACGTGGCCATCGCGGTGTGGCCGTGGGGCGCCTATCTGGGCGATGAGGGGATCAGGAGCGGCGTGCGGCTGATGGTCAGCTCCTGGCAGCGCCACGACCCCAACTCCATGCCCACCGCGGCCAAGGGGTGCGGGCACTACATCAACAGCCAGCTGGCCAAGGTGCAGGCGGTGAAGGCCGGATATGACGAGGCCATCTTGCTGTCGCCCCAGGGCTTTGTGAGCGAGTGTACGGGCGAGAACCTGTTCGTGGTGCGCGACGGCACCATCATCACCCCGCCCACCTCGGTGGGAGCCCTGGAGGGAATCACCCAGGACGCCATCCGCACCATGGCCTCTGATCTGGGCATCCCCTATGTGGCCGACAACTTGCTGCGCAGCGACCTGTATCTGGCCGACGAGGCTTTCTTGTCGGGCACAGCGGCCGAGGTGGTGCCCATCCGGTCGGTGGACGACCGGGAGATCGGCGACCCCGGTCCGATTACCCGCAAGATCCAAGAGGTGTTCCAAGACGCGGTGAGGGGCCGACAGGCCCAATATCGACACTGGAACGAGCATGTCGACCGTTGAGGCGGCCGGTTCCCGGTCACTTCCCGAGTCGGTAGAGATCTACGACACCACCCTTCGCGACGGAAGCCAGCTTGAGGGAATCTCCCTCACGGTGGAGGACAAGCTACGCATCGCCCGCCAGCTCGACTTCCTCGGCGTCCACTACATCGAGGGCGGCTGGCCCGGTTCCAACCCCAAAGACGACGAGTTCTTCGCCCGGGCCCGAGACGAGCTGGCCTTGGAGACCAGCACCCTGGTGGCCTTCGGCTCCACCCGACGGGTCAAGGGGCGGACCGACGAAGACCTCACGCTGGCCAATTTGGTGGCCTCTGGCACTGATGTGGCCTGCATCGTGGGCAAGTGCTGGGACTACCACGTGCTCGATGCGTTGCGGACCACCCTCGAAGAGGGTGTGGCCATGGTGGCCGACTCGGTGCGATTCTTGACAGACAACGGCATGCGGGTGTTCTTCGACGCCGAGCACTTCTTCGACGGCTATCAGGACAACAGGGAATACAGTCTGGCGGTGCTGGAAGCGGCCGCGATAGCGGGAGCTGAACGGCTGGTGCTGTGCGACACCAACGGGGGCTCGCTGCCTACTCGGGTGGAGGACATCGTGGGCGCAGTAGTCGACTACCTTGACACCCCGGTGGGAGTCCACCTCCACGACGACACCGGGTGCGGAGTGGCCAACGCTTTGGCCGGAGTAAGAGCCGGAGCCATTCAAGTGCAGGGCACCATCAACGGATATGGCGAGCGGACTGGCAACTGCAACCTTGTTCCCATCATCGCCAACCTCAGCCTGAAGATGGGCGTGGAGACCGTTCCCCCTGATCGCCTGGAGCGCCTCACCGCGGTGTCGCACCACGTTGCCGAGTTGGTGAACTTCACCCCTGACCCCCAGCAGGCCTATGTGGGATCGTCGGCTTTCGCCCACAAAGCCGGTCTTCACACCAGTGCCATTGCTCGCCGCCCCGACGCCTACGAGCACATCAACCCCGCCGCGGTGGGCAACGGCACCCGGTTCGTGGTGTCGGAGATGGCCGGGCGCTCGACGGTGGAGCTCAAGGCCGAGGAACTGGGTCTCAACCTAGACGGCAAGGCAATCGGCGAGATCGTGGACACCCTCAAGAAGCTGGAGCACGCCGGATACCACTTTGAGGTGGCCGACGCCTCCTTAGAGCTGCTGATGCGGGGGGCGTCGGGATGGAAGCAGCCGTATTTCGAGCTGGAGTCGTTCAAGGTGGGCACCGAGCACCGTTCGGGCACGGGGGCCAGGGCCTGGAATGAGGTGGCGGTGGAAATGGAGACCGAGGCCACGGTGAAGCTCCATGTAGGCGGGGAGCGCATGGTGGCCACCGGGGAGGGCAACGGCCCGGTCAACGCGCTGCACGCCGCGCTGATGACAGCGATGGGCGATCGCTATCCGGCGTTTCGGTCGATCTCCCTCATCGACTACAAGGTGCGGGTGCTGGACACCGCGGCGGGGACCGCGGCAGTAACCCGGGTGATCATCGACTCGACCAACGGCGATCGGGTTTGGACCACCATCGGTGTGTCCACCAATATCGTGGAAGCCAGTTGGCAGGCACTGGTGGACAGCCTGGTGTACGGGCTGCTCCACAGCTAAGCCAGTGCATCTAATGACCGCGCCGACAAAGAAAGCCGAGGGTAGCGATGGCCGCGCCTGACTATGTCAATCGTTCGGGGGATGACAATGGCCGCGCCTGACTATGTCCCCAATGACACCGCAGTGGCCGACCGTCATTATGTCTCGCCGCCCCGGCGGCCCCAGCCGTGGCTGGCCGACCGGCCGGGCGAGCTGACCGGGGGACAGCCCATGGGCGCCGGGCTGGGTGTGCCTGGACCCGATCAGGGCTACGCCCTCCGGCTGGCCCGTCGCTTCGAGAGCGAACTGCTGCTGGACCCCGGTGAGCACGCCGCCGATGCCATCGCCGGTTGCGTAGGGGTGGCACTGAAGCGGGCGGCCACCTTCGGGCGGGCGCCGGTGTCTGCCGACCTGGAGGTGGCCTTCCGGGTGTTCGGGTTCTTGCCCCCCGCCCCCGATGAGTCTCTGGTGGCCTGGCGCAAGGGTTTGTTCGCCGGCGTCAGCCATCCCCACCACTATGCCGAAACCCGGCACTTGGTGGGTCTAGTGCCAGAGTCGGTTCTGCGGATGCCTCCCAGCGAGGTCGAGGCTGCCTGTGCCGCAGACCGATCCGATCTGCTGAACCACCAGTGAGCTCGGCTGAGCTGCCGCGGGTGCGGTTCGCGCCGTCGCCCACCGGCTACCTCCACGTCGGCTCGGCCCGAACGGCGCTGTTCAACTGGCTGTTCGCCCGCACCACTGGCGGGACCATGGTGCTGCGGATCGAGGACACCGACGAGAGCCGCAACCGCCCCGAGCTGACCGACGCCATATTCGAGTATCTGGAGTGGCTGGGTATCGACTACGACGATGGCCCCTACTACCAGTCGGAGCGCCGGGACCGTCATCGAGAAGCCGTCCAGCAGATGCTGAATGACGGCCGGGCCTATCTGTGCGACGCCGAGGATAACGAGCTTCCCGGCACCGAGATGGCCAAGGGCCGGGCGGTGCGCTTCCGGACCCCAGAGGGCACCACGGTGATCGACGACGTGATCCGGGGCGAGGTAGCGGTGGACCACGCCCAGTTGGGGGATTTCGTGATCTGGCGCTCCGACGGCTCGCCCACCTTCGTGCTGGCCAACGCGGTGGACGATGCCGACATGGCCATCACTCACGCCATCCGGGGCGAGGACCTTCTGTCGAGTACCCCCCGGGCGGTATTGGTGGCCGAAGCACTGGGGGCCACCCCGCCGATCTACGCCCACCTGCCCCTGTTGGTGAACGAGCAGCGCAAGAAGCTGTCGAAGCGCCGCGACGACGTGTCGCTGGAGAGCTACCGCCAGCGGGGATTCCTGGCCTCGGCTATGGCCAACTACCTGGCCCTTTTAGGCTGGGGGCCGCGCGACGGAGTGGAGATCCGGCCCATGGCCGAGATCATCGAGCAGTTTCGGCTGAAGGACGTGAACAAGGCGCCGGCCTTTTTCGACCTGGCCAAACTGGAACACTTCAACGGGGTCTACATCCGCGAGCTTGAACCCGATGCGCTCCTAGCCGCCCTCGAACCCCACCTGACCGGCGAGGACGTGCCCTGGTCCCCCGAGCGCTACCGCCCCGAAGTGACCGCCGCCATGGCCCCTCTGGTCCAAGAGAAGCTCCGCACCCTCGACGGCATCATCCCCCAAGTGGACTGGCTGTTTTGCCCCGACCCACTCATGGACGAGGCATCTTGGGACAAGGCAGTGGTGCGCGGCAAAGCCGCCCCCGAAATCCTCGACGCCACCATCGACGCCCTCACCGACTGCCCCTGGGACCCCGAAACCGTCAAAGACGCCGTCTTCGCCGTCGGCGAGGCCCACGGCGTCAACCGCTCCAAATCCCAAGCCCCCGTCCGAGTCGCCGTAACCGGCCGCTCAGTAGGCCCCCCACTCTTCGAGCCCATGGTCCAGCACCTCACCCGCCAAGAAGTCCTCCGCCGCTTGCGAGAGGCCCGCTCCCAGCTCTGAATCTCCTGCCCTTAAGCGTTGCTCCCCTGTTGGAACCGGGGAGTACACTGGTCCCTGCTTTCGGGAGTGGTGTAATTGGCAACACACCGGGTTCTGGTCCCGTCATTGGGGGTTCGAGTCCTCCCTCCCGAGCAAACTAACCTGCCTAAATCCTGATCTCATTCGACATCGATGGCACGTTGGAGTGCGGGGACCCGCCGGGGCCGATCTTGCTGGAGGCCATGAGGCAGGCCAAGGCCAGGGGCTTTGTGATCGGCAGCGGCTCAGACCGGGTGCGCTCCGACCAGCAGCGGCTGTGGGACATCCATGAAATCGACGTGGATTTTGTGGGGGGCAAGCACCACTTGGACCAGGTGCGCAACCAGTTTGAGGCCTCCCGCTACATCCACATCGGCGACACCGACGTAGACCGGTACTACGCCGAAGCTGCTGGCTTCGAGTTCCTGCACGTAGAGGATCTGAACGGCGTCTCCAACGCGTTGGCCGGTACCGACTTCTTCGACTGGCTGGGCTAGCTCCGCAGTTTGCGCAATTCGGCCAGAGCTGCTTCGAGGGCTTCGATGGCCGCGTCCACATTGGAGTCGGTGGTCGACCATCCCACTGACAGGCGCAGCGATTGATGGGCGTCAACGCCCATGGCCTCGAGCACAGGCGACGGCTCCAGCGACTCTGAGGCGCACGAACTGCCCGAATGAGCGGCCACGCCAGCGCGGTCCAAGTCGATCAGCACGGCCTGGGGTTCCACATCGCCGACGCCCAAACACACCAAGTGAGGCAAGCAATGGGTGGGATGGCCGTACAGCACGACGTTTTCGATGCACTGCGCCCTGTCTCGGATTCTGTCGGTTTGAGTTCGAGCCCTGTCGGCCTCTTGCTCCAAGCCGCCGTCCCCGAGAGCGGCGCAAGCGGCTCCAAAGCCGGCGATGGCTGCGCCGTTCTCCAGCCCGGCCCGTCGAGCACGCTCCTGGTCGCCGCCTTCCAACAGCGGCACCAAGCGCAGCCCGCGGCGCACCAGCAGGGCCCCGATACCCGGCGGTCCTCCGAATTTGTGGGCGCTGATTGACATCAGATCGGCGCCAATATTGGCAAAGTCAATCGCCACCCGGCCCGCGGCCGCGGCGGCGTCCACATGGATCAGCACATCGGGGGAGCGCTCCCGGCAGACGGAGACGACCTCGGCCACCGGCTGCACCGTCCCCACCTCATGGTTGGCCCACTGGCAGTGGATGGCGGCGGTGTCGGGCCCGATGGCCGCGGCCATGTCGCCGGGGTCCACCCGCCCGGTGCTGTCCACTCCGACCATGGTGACCCGGTGATTCTGGGCTTGTAGCCGCTGGGACGAAAGCCTCACCGCCGAGTGCTCCACCGCGCTCATCACCTGGTGGGTGCCCCGATGCGATGCCCCCCGCACGGCAGCGGCAATCGACTCGGTGGCCCCGCTGGTAAAGACCACTTCCCGGGAGCGGGCGCCAAAGCAGTCGGCCACCTGCTGTCGGGCCTGTTCGATCTCATAGCGGGCTGTGAGCGCCTCAGCGTGCATCCGGGAGGGGTCGCCGTGTCCGGCGGTCCACCAAAGGTTCATTGCTGAAAGCGCCTCGGGTCGGATGGGGGAGGTGGACGCGTGGTCTAGATAGTGGCGGTTGGTCACGGCACAGGGATTTCTGGGTCGATGCCGTAATCTACCGGCATGGCTCCCTCAGGCGACACCCCCGAAGCGCCGCGCCGGACCATCCCCTTTGCCGATCCGGGATCCACCACGCGGGTGATGCTGATCGCCTCTGGCAAGGGGGGAGTGGGCAAGTCGTCGGTCACGGTTAATTTGGGAGTGGCGTTGGCGGCGGCCGGCCATCGCACCGCGGTGGTCGACGCCGATGTGTGGGGATTCTCAGTTCCCAAGATGCTGGGAATCGACCAGCTTCCGCAGATGGTGAACGAGATGATCGTGCCTCCTGAGGCTCACGGCGTGCGGTGCATCTCCATGGGGTTCTTCGCTGAGGAGGACCAGGCCGTGATCTGGCGGGGTCCCATGCTCCACAAGGCTCTGGAGCAGTTTCTCACCGACGTGGCCTGGGACGACCCCGATTTCTTGCTGGTGGACTTGCCGCCGGGCACCGGCGACATCTCCATCTCTTTGGCCCAATTCCTGCCCCGCTCCGAGGTGTACGTGGTGACCACCCCTCAGCCCGCGGCCCAGCGGGTGGCTCAGCGGGCTGCGTTCATGGCCGAGAAGGTCAACCTCAGCGTGCGAGGGGTGATCGAGAACATGAGCTGGTTCATCGGCGACGATGGCAAACGCTATGAGCTGTTCGGCGCCGGGGGAGGACAAGAATTGGCCGAAAAGCTCGGTGTGCCCCTGATCGGTCAGGTGCCGTTGCTGCCCGCACTGCGGGAGGGAGCTGATGGGGGCCGTCCCATCGCGGCAGAGGCCCCGCACTCTGAGGCCGGCCGGGCGTTTACGGCCATGGCCGCCTACCTGGTGGACAACCCTCCACCCCGGCGGATTTATAGCCCAGAGCTCAAGATCAACTAGCTCGAGCCCAAGGAGAAATTGCATGCACGTCCGAATCGGGGTAATCCGAAGCCAGAAAGAGATCGAGGTGGAATTGGACCCCGACTCCGATGTGGAGACGGTGAAGAAGGCCATCACCTCGGGGCTGGCATCCGGCGAGATGCTGTGGTTGACCGACAATCGGGGTCGCGAGGTGGGGGTACCGGCCTCCAGCGTGGCCTACGTGGAACTCGATCCCTCAGCCTCAGGTCGATCCATCGGCTTCGGGAGCTGATTCGCCACGAGCCATAAGCTTGGCTGATGGCGAACCTGGAGGAACTGGCCCCCGGTCTGGCCAAGTCGCGCCTCAACCACCTCCAGAGGCTCATGCGCACGTGGGCACCGCTGGCTGACATCTCCTTTGCCGACCTGCTGCTTTACGTGCCCGCCGGGCAGGCGACCGACATCGCGGAGAGCTATGCCATTGCCGGACAGATCCGGCCCACCACGGCCCGGTCGATCCATCGCAACAACTTGGTGGGGGAGGTGTTCGCTCCCGAGCAGCGTCCTCTGGTGGACGTGGCCTATAGAGAGGGGCGGATAACCGACGGCGGGCGCATCGGCCACGTCGACCAGCCCCGGGTCCGCACCCTGACCGTGCCGGTGAGCTGCCATGGCGAGGTAGTGGCAGTAATGGCCCGGGAGTTCGATCCCGACACCCAGCGAAATCCCGGCGAGCTGGAGATGAGCTACTTCAAGCTCTTCCGGCGGTTGGCCGCCATGATCGCCGAGGGGGAGTACCCATTCCCGGTAGACGACATCGAGACCGAGGAATCGCCCCGGGTGGGAGACGGCCTGATGCTGTTGGACGCTTCAGGCCGGGTTCAGCTCATCTCCCCCAACGCCGCCTCGGCGTTGCATCGCATCGGCCTCCACAGCGATGTCGAAGGCCGACGACTGGTGGAGATCGGCCTGGAGCAGCGGGCTATTCGAGCCGCGTTCGCCTCCCGCCTGCCCCAGACTGAGGAGATTCAACATGGTGACCGGGGCACTGTGGTACTGCGTTGCCTGCCGTTGATCGGCAGAGGGGAGGTGACCGGCGCATTGGTGCTGATGCGGGACATATCGGAATTGCGCCGCCGGGATCGTCTCCTGATGTCCAAGGACGCCACGATCGCTGAGATCCACCATCGAGTTAAGAACAACCTCCAAACGGTGTCCTCGCTATTGCGCCTTCAAGGGCGCCGGGCCGTTGCCGCCGAAGCCCGGGATGCCATCGAGGAATCAGTGAGGCGCATTCGGGCCATAGCACTCGTCCACGAGATCTTGTCGCGCGACGCCAGCAGCGATGTGCCTTTCGTGGAAATCGTGCGGTCGCTGGTGCGGATGGTGGAGGAGGGGCTGACCGGTCCCGACCGGCCGGTGGAATTCAAGGTGACCGGCGATGCCGGAGAGTTGGCTGCCGATGTGGCCACCCCTCTTGCCGTCGTGCTGAACGAGTGCTTGCAAAACGTGATGGACCACGCCTATCCCGAGCCGCCCGGCGGACAGGTGCGGATAGAGCTGGACAACGATGGCGAACGAGTTCAGGTGCGGGTGACCGACGACGGGGTTGGGTTGCCACCGGGCTTCGACGTGGACAGCGCCGACGGGTTGGGAATCGCCATTGTTAGAAACCTGGTGAGCGCTGATCTGCGGGGGACCATCACCATGGCCAATGGCGATGGTGATCCCCATCGTCCTGGAACTGTGGTGGAGGTGGCAATCCCCCTGCTAGGGGCCGCTTCCCGAGAGTCAGCTAGGCCAAGATGATGGACGCTTGGCGCTGTTCGGCAACCCAGCGGCGGCGGAGCGGGCGGCGCTCTTCTTCAGAAGTGCCCCCCCAGACGCCGGAGTCCTGGTTGGTGGCCAAAGCAAACTCCAAGCACGCCGACTGGGCGTCGCAGGCTTGGCACACCACTTTGGCCGTCTCGATCTGCTCGAGGGCCAAACCCGTGCTGCCAACCGGGAAGAACAGGTCGGGATCGGTGTCTCGACAGGCGGCTTGGCACCGCCAATCGTTGGCTGCGGTTTCTAGTTTTTCCAGCAAGGTCTTGGATATCACGCGGGTATAAGGATAGAGGTGGTCTACTGGTGTGGCAAGAGGGGCTGGTGATGAATGTGTTTATTGTTGATAATCCTGTTGGTGCTGTGAGTATGGGTTTCGTGAGCCGAAAGGCAAGATTGGTCCCGTGAGGGTCATCGCCCATCGGGGGGCATCGGCGGCCGAGCGGGAGAACACCCTGGATGCGTTCCGCGCCGCGGTGCGGTTGAACGCCGATGGCGTAGAGCTAGACGTGAGGCGCACGGCCAACGACGTGCTGGTGGTTCACCACGACGCCCATCTGCCCGACGGTCGGGCCATCGTCGAATTGCAGGACGACGACCTGCCCGGCTGGGTTCCGACACTGGCCGAAGTGATGGACGTATGTCGGGACCCCGCGGCGGACCGGGAGTTTGTGGTCAACATCGAGATCAAGAGCGCGCCCAACGACCCCGATTACGACGCCGAGCACCAGGTTTCGGCCGCGGTGGCCGGGTTGGTGCTGGGGTGGGGGATAGGAGAGCACCATGGCGAGGTGATCGTCTCGTCGTTCGACATGGAGGCCCTCAACCGGATCAGGGAAATCGACCCCGGGATTCCCACTGCGTATCTGACCTTCGAGGTGCTGGCCCCCGACTTGCTGGTGGCCCGGGTTGTCGCCGCCGGCCACACCGTCATCCACCCCTACTTTGCCTCAACCAGCCAAGCCCTCATCGATTCTGCTCACGCCGCCGGCCTCGAGGTCAACGTCTGGACCGTCAACGACCCCGACCAAATCGCCCAACTGGCCGCCATGGGCGCCGACGCCGTGATCACCGACGTCCCCGATATCGCCCGAGAGGCGCTGGGAAAGGGTTAACGGTCACGCCACCGGCAAGGCCAGGGCAAGGGCTCCGGGGGCGTGGTGGAACTCGAGGCGGGTGGTTTCGCCGAGGTAGTCGCCGTCGAGCTGGTAGGGGAAAGGGGTGTCGCTGGCCACAACGGCGGTGAGCACATCAGGGCGGGAGTGGACGTGGCGGTGGGTGATTACCGGGGGTCCGTAGCCCAGAGCGCTGGCCGCAACCCGCAGGAGGCGGTTGGCCCGCAGTGATCGCATGGTAACCATCGAAAGGGGTGCATCCAGGGTGGTGTCGGGCATCACGTTGAAGGGGCGTGTGCCCAGATAGGTGTAGGGATTGGTGTTGAGGCAGATGGCGAACTGGCCGGTTACGGCCTCGCCGTCGGCGTGGTAGACGGTGAACCGGGGCCGCGACCGGTCGTAGTGGCGCAGCCAGGTGTCCACGGCCGCGAAAGCGAACAGGGCGTGATTGGCGTACCGCTTCAGCCCCGCTCGCCGCTCCACTTGCTGGACCACGGCCGCGTCGTAGCCGACTCCTGCGTGAAATAGGAAGTACCTCCCGTTCACCTGGCCCAGCCCAACTCGCTTTATGTGGCCGGCGGCCAGCGTCTCCAGCAGCATGGCGGCTGCCTCCACGGGATCATCGGGCAGCCCTATCGTCCGGGCGAACACGTTGGTCGATCCTCCCGGCAGGGGGGCCAGCGCCACATCGGATCCGGCCAGGCCGTTGATGGCCTCATTCAGGGTTCCGTCGCCACCCAGCACCGCTACGGCATCGCAGCCGTCGGCCACTGCCCCGTGGGCTAGGCGCGAGGCGTGGCCCCGACGATGGGTGGCGGCCAGAGTTACTTTGTGGTCAGCGGCCAGGGCCTTTTGGATGACAACCTGAGTCCGGGCCGTGACCGATGAGGCGTGAGGGTTGACAAGGAGGAGGACTTTCAGGCTCTCAACGCTACTTGTTGCCCATTGGCACCAGAAAACGCGGCTGTTGCGGCTCCCCCTCGTTTGGTTTTGCGCGCCAGAAGTGTGGTGGGAGACTTGCACGCTATGGACATAGTCGTCTGTGTGAAACAGATCCCCGATCCAGCCGATCCAGGGGAGCTCGACCCGGAGACCAACACCCTCAAGCGGGACATGAAGCTCATCATGGACGAGTCGGACTCCTACGGCGTGGAGATGGCCCTCCAGCTGCGCGATGCAGCCGGCGAGGGCGAGGTGACATTGGTATCGATGGCTCCCAATGAAGAGGTGAACGGCCTTCGGTCGGCACTGGCCATGGGGGCGGACAAGGCCATCTTGGTGAGCGACCAGGCATTGGCCGGAACCGACGCCCTGGGTACCGCTCGAGTGCTGGCCGCAGCCATCGGCCGGGCCCAGGCCGACCTCATCCTGGCCGCCACCGAGTCGTCCGACGGCTACACCGGCACGGTTCCCGAGCAGGTGGCCGAGTTGCTGGGCCTTCCCTCGGTCACCTTTGCCAAAGAGATCCAAGCTGAAAGCGGCGAGGTAGTGGTGAAGCGCCAAACCGAGGCCGGCTACGACGAGGTACGGTGCCCTCTGCCTGCGGTGGTCTCAGTGACCGCAGGGGTGGTCGAGCCCCGCTACCCGTCGTTCAAGGGCATCATGGCGGCCAAATCCAAGCCTATGGACCAGGTGGGAATCGGCGATTTGGGCATCAGCCCCGACCAGGTGGGTTGGGCCGGAGGCGGCCAGGACATCACCGATGTCAGCCCCGCCCCTGAGCGGGAGGCGGGCGAGATCATCACTGACGAGGGCGACGCCCACGAGCGCATCATCGCCCTGCTCGAAGAGCTTCGGATCGTTTAGGAGGCGAAATGGGAACCATCTGGGTTTATGCCGAGGAATCGGGCGGCAAGGTCGCCTCGATCAGCCTGGAGCTGTTGACCAGGGCCCGCGAGCTGGCCGACACCGTGGAAGCGGTGGTGGGCACAGACGGCGAGCCCCTGGCTGCCGAGCTGGGCGCTCATGGGGCCACCACGGTCCATGCAACGGGCGACTTGGGCGATGGTTTGGCCGGCCCTGCGGTGGCTTCGGCTATGGCTGCGGCCATCGAGGGAGGCGCCGCTCCCGACGCGATCTTGTTCGGCACCACCTACGATGGCCGCGACGTGGCCGGACGGCTCTCGGTCAAACTCGGTGCGCCGGTCATCACCAACGTCGTCGAGTTGGACGAAGCCGGGGGATCATTGGTCGGAATCGAGCCGGTATTCGGCGGCACGGTCAACGTCAGCACGCGGTTCAGCACGGCTGGTGTCGGCCTGTTCCTCGTTCGCCCCAAGTCATTCGCCGCCGAGGAGAGCGGCGGGGGCCCGGCCGCGGTGTCGGCTTTGCCGGTTCCCGATCTTGGCGCCACCGGAGCAGCCCGGGTGGTCGACCGCTTCGCCGAGGAGTCCACCGGCCCCAAGCTTGATGAGGCCGGCATAGTCGTCTCCGGCGGACGGGGCCTGGGCGAAGCCGGGAAGTACTCCATGATCGAGGACTTGGCCAAGCTTCTGGGCGGTGCCGCTGGCGCGTCACGTGCCATCGTGGACGCCGGATGGGTTCCCTACTCGCATCAGGTGGGCCAGACCGGCAAGGTGGTCAAGCCCGACGTCTATGTGGCCTGCGGCATATCCGGAGCCACCCAGCACATGGTGGGCATGAAGGGTTCTAAGAACATCATCGCCATCAACAAAGACGCCGAGGCACCTATCTTCGGCATCGCCGACCTCGGCGTAGTCGGCGATGTCCACAAGGTCCTGCCCAAACTGATCGAAGCCCTCCAAACCCGGGGCTGAACGACAGGGGCGGTCGCTACACCAGAGGCCAGGGGTGGCGGCGGCCGCTGGGGTCGACGGGGAAGCGGTTCTCGCTGACCAAAGCACTTGCCCGGGTCATTAGGGCGTCTCGTTCTAGCAGGGTGAGCAGGTCTGTCACCCCGGGGGGCAGGCCATCGGTTAGGAGGCGGCCAACGTCGTCGGCAAGATCGGGGGGTAGCGGCTCTCCAGCCCATTCCCAGATCACCGTGCGCAACTTGAATTCACAGTGGAATGACAGGCCATTGTCGATGGCATAGAGGCGCCCGTCATGGCCGAGCAGGATGTGGCCCCCTTTGCGGTCGGTGCTGTTGATGATGAAGTCGAATGCACAAAGCCGCTGGAACCAGCGGTGGTGGGCGGGTTCTTCGCGGAGGGTGAAGTAGTGCTCGTCGTAGTCGGTGGGCACGTATAACTGCACCGATCCCTCGCCCAGCGGCCCGTCTCTCAACACGGTCGGTGGCACTAGGTCCCAGCCAAGGGTGCCGGCCATTTCGAAGGCGGCGATCTCCCGCTTGTGCAGCCCGGCGGGGAAGTCCCACAAGGGTCGCTCGCCCTTCACTGGCTTGTACACCCCCTGGATGATGGGGGTATTGGGGGCGTGGACGTCCACCAAGAACGTCATGTTGGAACTCCAGGGCATGCGCCCCAGTACTTCCAACTCGCCAGTGGCCAGAATCTCGACAGCAGCCTCATCACCGAGCGGGGGTCGGTCGCGAAACGGAGACTCGGTACTTGACTGGGTGGGATTCATCAGTTGGAGCAGGGACACCAAGTGCCGTCGTCATTGAGGGGCGAGCCGCAGTAGCGGCACGGAGGGCGGCCTGCTGCGACCACCTGTCGGGCCCGGGCGATGAACCCGGCTACTTGCCCTCGGGTGATGTGGAATCGGGCGGTGGCCAGTTCGTCGGCCTCCTGTTCGGCAGGCATCTCGGTGGCCATTATCAACATCCGGTCGGCCTCATCGTTGTAGCCGATGCCGATGTCGCCCACCGACCATTCGGCCTCCACCGGCTCGATCAGCCCGATGTCGGCTTCGGGGATGATGGCATCGGGATCGTCGCTGATCTCTCGCAGCGCTCCGGCCAGATACTCGGCCAAAGCGGCCACTTGCTGCTTCTCCAGCTTCAGTGACACCAGCGTGCCCGTGACTCCCGCTTGGAGATAGAAGACCCGTTGTCCGGGAGGGCCGATGGTGCCCACCGTAAAGTGCTCTAGGTCGTTCAGGTCGAATGATGGGCTCATGAGGGCACGAGGGCTTTCAGGTCGGACGTGTTGTTGACGGCCAACACCAGGGGGCCGTCGGCGCTATAGAGGATGGCAGTGATCGAGCAGGGCGACACAACGATCCGCTGGAACATGTCCAGGTGGGCGCCGGAGGCGTGCGATACCGCAGCCTTGATGGTGTCGGCGTGCGATACCGCCACCACCGTTGAGCCGGGGTGGCGGGCCACCAGCGACTGCACGGCGTGGTTCATCCGGGTCTGCATCTCGGCGAACGACTCTCCTCCGGGGAATCGGAAGCCACTGGGGGTGCGCTGCACCTGGCGCCAATCCCGCCGCCGCCGCAGGTCGCTGAGGCGCCGTCCGGTCCACCGGCCGAAATCGCATTCGTTGAGGCTGTCGAGCACCCGAACCCGTCGGCCCACCGCCCGGGCGATGGGGGCGGCAGTCTCCCGGGCCCGCTCCATGGGCGAGGCGTACACCGCGGCGATGCGGTCGGCGCCCAAAGCGGCGATTCGGGCTGCGGCCTGTTCGGCCTGCTCCCGTCCCCGGTCGCTCAGGTGCAGGCCCGGCGCCCGGCCGGGCAACACCGCACCGGTGGTGGGGGTCTGGCCGTGGCGCACGAACAACACCATGGTGGGTTTGCGGGTCTTAGCGGCCATTTGCTCTGTGGACCATGCCTCTAGGTGTCGCTGCCTGTGTACAAGTCTCGCCGGCCATTTCCTCTAGCTTGCCTGTAGTGGATTCATTTGACGAGTTGGCTGCCGATGTTATCGACTGCCGGGCCTGTCCCCGACTCGTGGCCTGGCGGGAAGAGGTGGCGGCGGTCAAGCGGGCCGCCTATCGGGATTGGACGTACTGGGGCCAGCCGGTGCCGGGCTTCGGCGATCCTCAGGCCCGCATCGTGGTGGTGGGGCTGGCTCCGGCGGCCCATGGGGCCAACCGCACCGGGCGGATGTTCACCGGCGACCGTTCGGGAGACTTCCTTTATGCCTCGCTGCACCGGATGGGGCTGGCCAACCAGCCCAACGCCACCGATATGGACGACGGGCTAGTGCTGAGCGACACCTATATCACCGCCCCGGTGCGGTGCGCGCCGCCCCAGAACAAGCCCACACCGGCCGAGCGGGACGCGTGTCGCCCATTTCTGGTGCGGGAGCTTGCCTTGTTGAACCAGGCCCGGGTGTTCGTGGCTCTGGGAGCCATCGGATACGGGGCGGTGGCCGCCGAGTTGGGCTTGCGGCCCCGGCCCAAGTTCGCCCACGGCTTGGAGGTACCCGTTCCCGGCGGGCAGACCGTGGTGTGCTCCTACCATGTGAGCCAGCAGAACACCTTCACCGGCCGGCTCACCGAAGGCATGCTCGACGAGGTGTTCGCCCGGTCTCTGGCGCTGGCTGATGGGGTATAAGCCGGCAATGGTTCGCGACTTCAGGGAATCGAGCGATACCGTTGGGTCCGTGACGAAAGCCCGTTTGCTAGCAGTGCTGGCCGCGCTGTTGTTGGTGGCAGCCGCCTGCGGCAATTCCGGAGCGCCCACGTCTTGGGACGACAACGCCGCCGACTACAAAGGCGAGCCCAACGTTGGCCAGCCCGAGCGCAACTTTCGCGACGGCTGTGAGGAAGCCGGCCAAGACGACCTGGATGAGCAAGTGCGGGAGAATCTGGTTGATGTGTGCGAGTGCGGCTTCGACAGGATCAGGGAGTCACT
This sequence comes from Acidimicrobiales bacterium, assembly GCA_965208505.1. GTDB lineage: Bacteria > Actinomycetota > Acidimicrobiia > Acidimicrobiales > Bin134 > Poriferisocius. Next base: position 1,842,348 of record OZ242339.1, on the reverse strand, counting down.
GACTTTCGAGGAGTTCAAAGAGCTGGACGACGACCTGCGCAGCGACATTAACGCCGATCTGACCCAAGAGGTGAACCAGATCATGCGCCAGTGCATCCTGGAGGAATCCGGTCTCGGCTAGCTGCTCTCAACCGTCAGCAGCCAGCGGACCCCCACTCAGACCCCTACACGGACCGCGCTCTCGGCCCAGTCGGGCCAGCGTTGGCGGCTCTTGGCGGCCAGCTTGTGCATGAGGGCAACTGCTTCGGGGTCGTCGTCGCCGGGTCGGGCCTCGATCACCCCGTCCTCCAGCATGGCGTTGATCACCGCCCGGCCTAGTTCGGTGCGGACCACGGTGAGGGTCCAGTCGGTGGCGTCGCCGATGCCCCCGGTGGAGATGTCGGCATGCTCGGCTGCGAAGTCCGGGCAGAGGTTGCAGCCCTCCCGGGTCCAGGCGTGGCACTCCTTGAGGTTGATCTCGTGGTAGTCGCCGTTCTTCATCCACACCTGGAACACGCCTTTGATGTTCATCTTGGCGATCTGGTCGGTTGGCAGGCCGTACTTCACCCAGAACAGCTCCTCGAACATGGAGTCGTCGAAGCTCTTGGAGCACAAAAGGCCGATGTTCAGCTTGATGGGGCGGCCCACCTTGCCCACCTTGCGGTTCCACATCACTGGGCCGATGGATGTCTGGCAGCTCATGCCCACCAGGGCCAGGCGCTGGAGCCCCTGCTCTTTGGCCTCCCGGTAGGCCAGCGGGTTGGCAGAGTAGGTGTAGCGGCTGCCCGCGCCCCGCAGCACCTCTTCCCGATTGACGGCGAGGCCGGGGACCGCCTTCCAGCCGTCGGCGTCGCCTCCCTCCAGAAATGAGGTGAGGGCGCCGTCGATCACATCGTTCTCCAGACACCAGATCAAGATGGCCGATACCAGCCCGCCGTCTTGGCCCACCTCGTACACGTAGTCGTCTGAGGCCCGCACCAGCAGGATGTCGCTGTAGATGCCCGACACCTCGTCCTCGTTGCGGATGCGCCCGAACAGGTGCTCGTCGGCTTCGGCCTCCCAGGTGCGGAACCGGGGGCAGGCCCGAGTGCAGGAGGTGCATCCCTTCTGGCCGTGGATGCAGTCGGTCAGGCCGAGCTCCTCCTCAAGGTGAAAGGGTTTGTACTGGCCGGGCTCGTGCTTGTAGCCGATCACATCGTGGGGGCAGGCGATCACGCAGCCCGCGCAACCAGTGCACAGCCCCGAGTCGATGACCTCCTCGTAGAGCTCCTTCCACTGGTGGGTCCAGCGAACCTTGGCTTCGGCCATGTGGAGACTTTGCCACGCGCAGCCTGGGACTCAGCCATTCACAAGCCATTTGCCCAGTAAGGAGGGACAGAAAGGAGATCAGTCGAAAAGCCGGTAGGATGGGCATTGTTGAGGCCCAAGCCGCAGGCCGGCGACAGACTGAGCGCCAGGCTGCGTACAGGACTGCGAGACAACGAGATAGACGGGAGGACAATCCGATGGGCGACTGGTGGGATGGCCTGACCGGCGACCTCCAGGTCTTCTATCTGATCGGCATCATCGCCGGCGTCTTTCTCATTCTCCAGCTTCTCCTATTGGGCTTCGGCGTCGGATCCGACCTCGACATCGACCTTGACGACGAGGGGGCGGGCACGGGTTTTCTGTCCCTGCGAAGCCTGACGGCGTTCTTTTTCGCATTCGGTTGGACCGGCGTTTTGATGAAGGAGGCGGACAGCTCCACCCCGGTCTCGGTGATCGTGGCCATCGTTGTGGGGCTGGCGGTGTTCTTCGCCGTGGCTTACATGTGGCGCAAATTCGCCCAGATGGAGGAGAGCGGCTCGGTCGACTACCAGAGCGCGGTGGGTGTCATCGGCACGGTGTACCTGCCCATCCCGGCCAACCGGACCATGCCCGGCAAAGTCGAAATCCTCATCCAGGGACGGCTCCGAGTGATAGACGCTTACACCAACTCTGACGATGACCTCCCTGCACAGACCCGCGTCACCGTGGTGTCGGTGGTGGATCAGTCCACCGTCCTCGTCAAACCCCTGTAGCTCATACCCAGATAGACCCGAAAGGACCCGTTGATGGCTGCTATAGCCCTTGTTGCTGGCCTAATTGTCATTCTTCTCATAGCGCTGCTGTGGATCTCCTCCCGATACAAGCGCTGCCCCTCCGACCGCGTACTGGTTATCTACGGTCGGGTAGGAGGAGAGGGCCAGTCGGCCCGATGCCTCCACGGAGGCGGTGCCCTGGTGTGGCCCGTCATCCAGGGCTATGCCTTTTTGGACCTCACCCCCATACCCATCGAGATCAAGCTTCAAGGCGCCCTGTCCCAGCAGAACATCCGGGTCAACACGCCGGCCACGTTCACGGTGGGCATCTCCACCGAGCCCGGCGTGATGCAGAACGCCGCTGAGCGGCTGCTGGGGCTGAGCCTGGTGGAGATCGAGAACCTGGCCCGAGACATCATTTTCGGCCAGATGCGGGTGGTCATCGCCACCATGCCCATCGAGGAGATCAACGCCGACCGGGAGAAGCTGATCACCAACATCACCGAGTCGTTGGAGATCGAGCTGCGCAAGGTGGGCCTGCGACTCATCAACGTCAACATCCAGGACATCACCGACGAGTCGGGCTACATCGACGCCCTAGGCCGGGAAGCGGCCGCCCGGGCCATCAACGAGGCCAAGATCAAGGTGGCCGAGCAAGAGCGCGACGGCGACATCGGCGCCGCCGAAGCCCAAAGAGAGCGGCGCATCAAGGTGGCCCAGGCCAATGCCACCGCCACCGAGGGGGAGAACGAATCCCAAGTGGTGATCGCCCAGTCGGACGGCGAGCGCCGCCAGCAGGAGGCCGAAGCCGAGCGGGCCGCAGTCACCGCCGAACGGGTCACCCAGGCCCGAGCCGCTGAGGAGTCGTTTGCCGCCGAGGGCCAAGCCGAGCAGGCCAGGGCCTCTCGTGACAAGGCCTCGCAGGAAGCCGACATCGTGGTGCCCGCCGAGGTGGAGAGGGAGCGGGTCCGCACCCTGGCCGAGGCCGAGGCCGACCGCATCAGGCTGGTCAAGGGCGGCGAGGCCGACGGCCAGCGCCTGCTCATGGAGGCCGAGGCGCTGGGCTTGCTGGCGCTGCTCACCCGCCGAGCCGAAGGCTTGGGGGCGTTGGTGGACAACGCCGGCGGCAATCCACAGCTGGCCGCCCTGCTGCTCATCGCCGAGCAGATGCCGACCCTGGTGGCTGAGCAGGTCAAGGCTATCTCCAACCTGAAGATCGACCAGATCACGGTGTGGGACTCCGGTGCCAACGATGGCAATTCCGGCAACAGCACCGCCAACTTCCTGTCCGGCCTGGCCGGCTCCCTGCCCCCCATCCACGACCTAGCCGCCCAAGTAGGCATCAAACTCCCCGCCTATCTCGGCGAACTCGACGACGAGACCGCCGTCGAGCGTCTGCGTGAGATCGCCGACGAGCTCGGCTCGGGGGATTCACCCGAGGCCTAACCCAAATCCCGTTGGCGCCCGCGGCAGGACTTGTAGATCTAATAAGACACCCTGGTTGTGACCCTCCAGAAGTACGAAAATTGTCCAAATCCCCGGGTCTGTCCGACGCTCCCTTGTCAAGCGCTCGTGTGTCCTGGTCAGGGCCGCTATGTCTTTCGGCGGTGGCGAGCGATGAAGCGGTGTTGTTCTTCGGCCAGCTCGCCGTCTTCGGGCGTAGTGCCGCCAAAACCACCGTGGGGCATTGCCTCGCCTACGTGCAACTCCGCCTCTACGCCCGCGTTTCGAAGGCCGCGGTGCATCCTGACCGTGTTTGAGAGGAACAGGTCACGCGTTCCCGTCTGCAAGTACGTGGGCGGGAACCCTCGAAGGTCGCCGAAAAGCGGTGACAGATACGGGTGGGAGAGATCGTGGCCGTTGGCGTACAGGAGATTGGACTCCATGAGAAGGCCAAGCACTCCGTCTATCCCGAGGTTCGTCTGAAAGCTGTCGCCCGACTCTGTGAGGTCGACCTCTGGGGTCAAGAGCACAAGGGCCGCCGGCATGGCCAGCCCTTCGTCTTTGGCTCGAAGCAGCAGAGCCGCGGCTAGGTTGCCGCCGGCAGAGCCTCCGCCAACGAAGATGTCGCTCGGATCCCGCTCGCCAAGCGCCTTGCGGTACACCGCCATCAAGTCGTCCAACGCCGCCGGGTAGGGATGGTGCGGCGGCATCCGGTAGTCCGGTGCCCAGGTGACCATGTCCCGCTCGACTGCACCCCCTTTGGTCAAGGCAACGCACGCTTCGCCAGCGCCATTCACCAGTCCGCCTCCATGTATGTCGATGTACAGCGGAGCAGATGCATCTTTCTCCACCGATCCAGGGGTGAACACGTTCGTGCGAACCCCGTCAAGCTCAAACTCCGTCTGCACAATCGGCGCGTCGGCGGGCACACGGGCCCCGAGCACCATGACGATCATGTCGTTGCACGCCGCCGACCAGTTCTCCCATTCCTGCGGATCATCATCGTGTTTGGGAGACTCGGACACACCGGCGAACTCCGACATGACATTCAGAACCTGCTGGGCCTCCTCGCTGAGACCTCCCGGCGCCGGCGGTGGCGTTCTCACAACTTTCGACATGGCAAAATCTCCCGGTGCTGATCAGGGCCGCCCAGGCCCGTCGCTGGCTGCCAAGCCAACTGCCTAGAGTACATACGCGCCAATAAAACGACAACAACGCGCTGGCCCAGCGAGCATCCCATTTACGTTGTTGAGGGCTCCGACAAACCCGTTCCAGGGCCTGCACCAAGGTGCTTCGTCGATCTATGGCGCAGCGGCTAGGAGCCGATTCGGTGTTGTTGAGTCAGGGTGCGTTTGCGGGCCCAGTTAGCGAGGGCTCTGTGCAGCTGAGGAGCGGATGGCGTCGAGGCGCCGAACCGTGATCCCGGCCGCGTCCGCGACCTCGAAGCGGCTGTGGCCCGCCTTGATGGCCTGCTCAATGAGCTTGGCGCGATGGGCGCGGGCATCGTCAAGGCGGGACTGCAGCTGCGTCACAGCCTTGGAGTTCGCCTCCAAATCCCTGAGCTGAGACGACCCTTCCAGCCGGCGCTGGCGCTCCCGCCGGCGAAGCTCCTTCTCGGCCGCGGCGAGCTCGGAATCGCTGAGTATCCGTATCGGCTCCATCTGAACAGTATAGCTATTCGCCGTTGGGGTATGCGGTGTATGGCGGGGACTTCAGTGCAAACGTGTGGAACTGATTTCGTTCGCTGTTCGCTGTTCGCTGTGGGGTGGGGTCTCGGCTGGTCGTGGGTGTCGGCTCGTGGCGTTAGTGCTGCGTTGGGCTGTTGACTGTCGCTCTTTCGGTCTTGGCTGTTCGTGTTCGGCTCCTGGGGCTCTGTTTGGCTAGTTCTGTCCGGCTGGGTTTGGTTGCCACCGTGTTGTGCCTTGCTGGTTTGCTGCGGCCTACTGGTCTCGTCGAGCCGGGCAGCGGTCGCAAGGACCGCCGTGAGGCGCCGGCCACTTGCGGGCGCCGCCGCTTGGGGGCGGGTCTCTGGGCACGGCCGCGGACTGTCAGGCCGTAGTTGAGCCCCTTGGGGCTGGTTGGCTGGTTCTGTTCGGCTGTTGGCCCTTGAGGGCACCTAGCGGCGTGTTGGGGCCTTGGGCGGCTCCGCGACCGGTCTAGCGACCCGTTTCGGGGGGTTGCGACCGGTCTTGAAGGGGGTTGCGACCGGTCGCGGCCGGCGGGGTGTTGCATGATGGCGGGCATGAGTACGGCTCTTGGCCATCGGCGGGCGCCGGCGGGATGCAGCGATGCTGCTGATATTTGCGGGGCAAGGATGCGGGTGGCGTTGGGTGTATGGTTCTCGGATCAGGTCTGGTATATTTCTGGTATGAGCTCTGTCGAGGTTCTGGGGGGTTTGGGACCGGTGTTTTCGACGCTGGAGTTCGAGCGGGCGGCCGGGGTGCGCCCGTCTTCGGCGTCGCGGGCGCTGGGGGAGTTGGCGGCCGTGGGCCGGGTGGAGAAGATCCGCCGGGGGACGTGGCGCAACTTCTGTGTGGCATGGCCGTCTGCGGACGAGCAGTTGGTCGGCGCTGGACCTGTGTCGCACCATTGGACTGCGGAGTGGGAGGCGGAGCTGGAGGCGGCCTACGTCGGCGCAATTCGCCGTATCTGCGGTCTGACCGCTTTGGGGATGGCGGGGGCGGCGTTGATCTGCCAGCCAGAGGTCAGCGTGGACGGCGGGATCGCGTTCGACACTGGTCCGTTCGGGTTCGCTTCCTGGCGGGAGAGCCATGACACGTTGTTGGCGGGCGCGGTGCAGCTTACGGAGCACACCTGGGTCTCGACGCCCGCTCGGGCGGTGTTGGAGTGTGCGCAGTGGCCGCACCGCTCGCACCGCTGGGAGGAGTATGTGGGCCGCATGTTGGCTTACCGCTTCGAGGTGTGCGCGCCGGGTGAGGTCGCCGAGGTTGCGGGCGATTTGGGGTGGCGCGCCGGCCTGCGGAGGATCTCGTCTCTGGCGCAGGAACTGGCCGAGACCCAGGAAGGGCACACCCTGGGGTTCGACGTCGATCTCCGGTGGGCCGAGCTGGGCTCCGCCGCTCGCCGGGGGGATGACTGGATACACCTCGCGCCGCTGCACCGCACCGGCAGCCCGGCCCGCGTCGCCCACCAAGACACGGCCCGCATGGTCAACTGGGCGGCCACCCCCGACGCCGTGGCCGCCGCGGTGGCGACATGAGCCCCCCTACGAGCCGGCACAGCCGATGGGAGCCGGCCGATCTGGTCCAGCATCAGATCATCTCCGCAATCGCCGCCCGCCAACAAAGGGTCCCGCGGGTGGTGTTCAAGGGCGGGACCCTGCTGCGTGTCTGCTACCGCCACGACTGGCGGTTCTCAGAGGACCTGGACTTCGACTGGATCCACGCCGACGACAGCAAACAGGCCATTCACGAATTCTTCGACCTAGTGCTCATACGAGCGTCGAGGGCTTATGGGACCGCGTTCGACACGAAATGGGGCGCCAACAAGCTCAACATCTACTGGGAGCTGCCCGAAGCTACTACCGGCGTCATCTACACCGACGTCAAATCGCGCCGCCACCCAGGGGCCCCACCGATTGCTGTGCCGTGGACCATCTTGGGCCGATCCCCCAGATCGACACTGCCAATCCCATCCTGGGATACTCGCCGGCTTCGGTGCTGGCAGCAAAGCTCGATTGCATTGCAGACCCGCGCCGCCTCGCCCCACGCGACTATTACGACCTGTACCGCCTCCTCCAAGACCCCTCTATAGACACCGGCGCCGCCCTCGACGAGTTCACCGCACGCCACCAAGCTGCACACCCCTCAACAGCGGGCCGAGACTGGTTCGACATCCTGTTCGACAACGCGTACCAACACGAAACCGAACTGGCCGACAGATGGGCAGAGATCACCCAAACAGGAATGATCCAAGATTCGCAGCGAGACTTCGCCGCCTTCCTCAACGCTGTCACCGACTCCGCACAACGTGCCCTCAACGCCCATGCAGCCACTATCGGAGACATCGTCGCCGGCCCCGAGTCTCATCGCCCCGGCCTTGACCTCTGAACCCCCGGGCGGGGGCCCAGAGCATGGAAGACGGCACTGAACGGCCCTGACATGGCCGGAGGGTCTGGTGATCCTCGGGACTGGGCTGTAGGCGCTCCCCGAAACCCTCCTGCCTGACTTATTTCGGGACGCCGGCGTCAGCTCAGGATTGAGCTGCGACCGAACGCGTCGATTATCTGGCTGACGAATTGGGGAGTGGGCGCATTCCTCACGCGGTAGACCGGCTGTCCCGCACGGCGCCCCTTGGTCTCGATGTCCGCAGACTCCACCGGCGCTTGGGCATGACCGCTGAAATAGACTTCGAGAACACCTCTCCACTTGGGTTTCGTTGGGAGGCATATTGTCTGAATCTCAAGATTGGTTCGGTTGGTCTTCTTACTGATGATCGGATCCCGATAGTAGGAAACGCCATAGCCTCCCGTTGCCGTTTGATCTGTGTACCTCGTCCTGATGTGGCTGGGACCGACCAGGCGGGAGAACTCCTCGTGGATCTCAGCAAAGGCACGCAGCGACTCTACGGATGCGTTGTCCACGGCTTGTCGCGGCAGGGCCCTTCTATCGTCTCTGGCTTCGCTGTAGTCGCCCCGAATGTTGTCACAGAGTATGTCGAGCGCCATCTGTCGTTCCCGCTGCGTCAAGCTGGCCTCCTCTGCAATCGTCTGTCCTTCGGTCGTGTCTTCCGATCCCGCTGGCGATCATCGGAAACCGCGTCGAGTGATGGGGGTTCTTTTTGGGAAGTGGGGAGGCTAGCAGGGGTTGGCGGTTGCGGCGAACACTGGGTTTCAGGGGATCCCGTCATGTGGTGGGGTTTTGGGGCTACCCCAAAGCCCCACCACTAGAAGGGGCGCCTCCCGCCAATGCGGCTGCCTCCAGTCGGCAGCCCCGAAACCCACTCTGCGAAGTGCCACCAAGCCCCCGCCCGCAATTGCCCGAGTCCCGGCCGCGTGGTCCGCCGGCGCCCCTCCTGCCGCCACCAGGGCAGCCCGCCCGCCTATGGCCGCTGGATGTATTGGGCCCATTGGTCCATGAGGTTGCGGCGTTTGGTGTAGGCGTCGCCTCGGATGTAGGCCTGTTGGGTTGAGTCGCCGAGGGTGTGGGCGAGTGCTGCTTCTGCGACTGCCCAGGGGGTGTCGGTTTGCTCCAGTGCCCAGGTGCGGAAGCTGGCTCTGAATCCGTGGACGGTGGCCCGCTCCGCGAGGCCGGCGTCGCGCAGGATTTTCGTGAGCGTCATGTCCGACAGGGGGCGGCCCGGCCTGAGGGGGGGGGGGAGGGGAACACCAGATCGGAGCCGTCGTGGTTGCCTTTGGCCTCGTCCAACACTTCGAGGGCGGCGTCGCTGAGGGGCACCCAGTGCTCGGTCGCGGCTTTCATCTTGTCGGCGGGGATGCGCCACTCGCGTTCGTTGAACCGGAAGCGCCCACGGCAGGATTCGAACCTGCGACCCCTTGCTCCGGAGGCAAGTGCTCTATCCCCTGAGCTACGTGGGCAGTAACTGGGTAAGTATACCCAGAGGGGCGCCGGTACCATGTGCCAGTTCATGGCTGATATTCGCACCTCTCTTTCTGACGCCCTGCGGGCCGCGCTCGTGGCCGCGGGCGTTGACCTGCCTGCTGGCTTCTCAGTGGGGCTGGAACGACCGGCGCGGCGTGAGCACGGGGACTGGTCGTCGAACGCTGCGCTGGCTGTAGCCAAGCGAGTAGAGCGCAACCCTCGGGAGTTGGCTGGGGAGCTGGCCGCTTGGCTGGAGGAGAACCAGCCGGAGCATGTGGCCGAGGTGAGCGTGGCCGGCCCTGGGTTCGTCAACTTCAAGCTGGCGCCGAGTTGGCTGCACGGAGTGGTGGCCGACGCAGTGGCCGCTGGTGCCGAAGGCTACGGCCGCCAGAACCTGGGCGCGGGCCGCACGGTGATTGTGGAATTTGTGAGCGCCAACCCCACCGGGCCGGTTCACGCCGGACACGGCAGGGGAGCGGCCTACGGCGACGCGGTGGCCCGGTTGCTGGAGTGGTGCGGCTATGACGTGCAGCGGGAGTTCTACATCAACGACCGAGGCACTCAGATGGAGCTGTACGCGGCCTCTCTGGCTGCGGCCCGGGAGGGTCAGCCGGTGCCCGAGGACGGCTACAACGGCCAGTACATCGTCGACTGGGCTGGGGATATGCCCGCCGACGCCGACCCCCGCCAGTGGGGGAGGGAGAGGGCTCTCGCCGATCAGCAGGAAGTACTGGGCTCGATGGCGGTGGAGTTCGACACTTGGTTCAGCGAGCAGGTCCTGGTGGACTCGGGCACCATCAAAGACACGCTGGCCGCGCTCGACGCCGCCGGAGCATCCTACGAATCAGACGGTGCTTTGTGGCTGCGCTCCAGTGACCACGGTGACGACAAAGACCGGGTGCTGATCAAGTCCGACGGGGAGTACACCTACCTGCTGCCCGACATCGCCTATCACCGCGACAAGCTCGAACGGGCCGATTCGCAAGGTCTGCTGGTCAACGTGTGGGGGGCCGACCATCACGGGTATGTCGCCCGGATGAAGGCGGCCATGGCCGCGCTGGGCTGCAACCCAGCCAGCTTGGAGGTGGTGGTCACCCAGTTGGTGCGCCTAGAGCGCGACGGCGAAGAGGTGCGGCTGTCCAAGCGCACTGGCGACCTCATCGAGCTTCGCGACGTGATCGACGAGGTTGGGGCCGACGCCGCCCGGTTCACCTACCTGCTCCAGTCGATGGATACCGCTCCGACCTTCGATTTGGCCAAGGCCGCCGCCCAGGTGATGGAGAACCCGGTGTTCTACGTGCAGATGGCCCATGCTCGAGTGTGCTCAATAGCGGTCCGCGCCCGAGCCGAGGGGGTGGTTCGCCAGAGCGCCGACCAGGTGGACTTGGGCGTGCTGGTTCACGAGCGGGAGTTGGAAATCATGCGCCAGCTCTCCATATTGGGCGAGGTGATCGCCGCCGCGGCCAGCGAGCGAGCCCCCCACCGGGTAACCACATGGCTGCGGGATTTCGCCGCGGCGGTTCACAGCTTCTATCACGACTGCTACGTGGTGGGAGCCGACATCCCCCCCGAGCTCACTCAAGCCCGTCTCGTGCTGATAGACGCCGCACGAGTGGGCCTGGCCGCGGGCCTAGGCACCCTCGGCGTGAGCGCGCCGGAGTCGATGTAGGGGAATGGCGATGTCGGCGCTTCCCCTGCACCTTCTGCCCGACAACGCCTCGGTGGACGGCGACGGACGATTGTCCATCGCCGGATGCGACACGCTGGAGTTGGCTGAGCAGTTCGGGACCCCGCTTTTTGTGTACGACGAGGACCACATGCGGGAGCGGTGCCGCCAAGCCAGGGCCGCCTTCGCTGGATCGGTGGCCTATGCCTCCAAGGCGTTCCTATGCCTTGCCATGGCCCGCTTGGTGCACGAGGAGGGGCTCGACATCGATGTGGCCACCGGTGGGGAACTATATGTGGCCCAAGCCGCTGGCGTGCCCGGCGACCGCATGGTGATGCACGGCAACAACAAGTCGGCCGATGAGCTTGCTGCCGCAGTCGAGGCCGGAGTCGGCCGCATCGTGGTGGACTCGTTTGACGAGCTCGACCGCCTCGACGCCCTCCACGCCTCCACCGGCGCCCGCCCCGAAGTGCTGCTGCGGATCACCCCGGGAGTGGAGGCCCACACCCACGAGTACGTCACCACCGGAGTGAACGACACCAAGTTCGGCTTCACCGCCACCACCGGGCTGGCCGACGCCGCCATCCGCCGGGCCCGGGAGGCTGACTCGGTGGAGCTGGTGGGCCTGCACGCCCACATCGGCAGCCAGGTGTTCGAGCTGAGCTCGTTCCAGCGGGCGGTGGAGGTGATCGCCGGATTCGCCCAGCCCTATGGCCTGCCCGAGCTGTCCCTGGGCGGCGGCTTGGGAGTGGCCTACGTGGAGGGGGAGTCGGCCCCCACCATTGCTGAGTGGGCTGCGGCGATCGCCGAGGCCTGCGCTTCGGTCGGCTTCACCGCTCCGGTGAGCGTGGAACCGGGCCGGGCCCTGGTGGCGGCTGCCGCGGTCACGCTCTACGAGGTGGGAACGATCAAGGAACTGGCTGGCATCCGCACCTACATCTCGGTGGACGGCGGCATGAGCGACAACCCCCGTCCAGTGCTCTACGGCAGCGGCTATGAGACGTTCCTGCCGAGGGCGGTCGACCGCGAACGCGATAAGGCAGCGCGGGTGGTGGGCAAGCATTGCGAGTCGGGCGACCTGTTGGTGCGAGACGGTTGGGTGCCGAGCGACATCGCGGTGGGCGACATCCTCGCCACCCCGGTGACCGGCGCTTACGGCCACTCCATGGGCTCCAACTACAACAAGGTCCTCCGCCCCGCCGTGGTATTCGCCCGCAACGGCGACGCCCGCCTAGTCGTCCGCCGCGAGACCCACCAAGACCTCCTCCGCAACGACGTCTGAGGCTACGCCCACCGGAACAAGTTGCACGTCGGCAATACCCTGGCTGGTTTGCCATGTCCTGATCAACTCCATGAGTTGTACGGGGGTATCAGCGACCGCCATGAAGTCACCGTCATCTTCGCACCACCAGTCGGCACCCTCTTCAGAGTTGAAGAAGACCCTCACTTCCCTCATCGGGGATTCCTCGCTTTCGGGGGAGCAGATGTTGTTCACAATATCCTCCTGATCTCGTCCTCGTTCAGCCTTGCCTTGTCGACCAGAAGACGTTTGACCTGTTCAGGTCCAACAGTCACCCCTTTGTGAAAGAAGAACGTGACAGTTCTGCCATCTGGATGGCGAAGTCGTTGATGCGAGCCCCTCTTGCGCTTCGTACCCGCAGCTTCAAATCCAGCTTTGAACAACATGGACCGCAGCTCTTCGGCTTTGAGTGATCGAAAGCGAATTGGTGGCGGCATCAAGTTGTCCTGTGCTTTGCGAGCTGGATGATCGAGGGTTGGCCGTTTTGGATGAGGTAGCCGCGGCCGGGTAGTGACGGGAGGGTGGGGCGAGTGGGGAGTTGGATGGTGAACAGGTCGCCGTCGAGGGGGGTGGGTTGCAGCAGGACTCCGGTGCGGGAGAAGCGGATCTCGGAGGTCCAGTGGCCGTAGGCGGTGCGGAGTCGGTCGGCACGGCCGGCGGCCACGATGTGCAGGCTGGGGCGGCTATCGGAGGCCAGTGCTTTCAGGGCCCCGTCGGGGTCGCCTACCGTCTCGGCGTCGTCGATCAGCACCAGGGTTGGGGGCTCGGCTGCGTGTACGGCGGTGAGCAGCTCGCCGACGTCGGTCACAAGATTGACATTGGGGCTTTCGGCCAGCGGCGATTCCTGGTTGGCCAGGGCGAATACCTGCCCGCCGCGGTCAGCTGCCAACGCGGCCAACAGAGCTAGAGCCGAGGACCGGCCCGAGCGAGCAGGTCCCAAGATCAGGGCATGCTCGCTGGGGTAGAGGGTGAGCCCAACCGGGGTCAGGGAGTCGTCGCTCAGCCCCAGCGGTAGATACGCCGGGGAACCCTTCAGGCAGGCTGGGTCCAAGCGGGCCGGGTCGACCACCGCGGGCAGAGTCTCAACCGGCGGCGGGCCGTGAGTCCGGGGGTGTTTGGCAGTTAATTCGACAACGGCGCGGGCCAGACCGCCTTCGGGCACCGCCACTTGGAGCTCGATGCCCGATGGGATGGTGAAACCCCGGCCGGGGGGAAGTGTGGTCGGGTCTTCCACGGCCACACCCCACTGGCGGTACAGCGCGGGATCGCCCAGGCGGAACACGAAGGTCTGGGGGGTGGCCGCCTGGATAGCCCGATTCACCTTGGACAGCTGGTCGGCGGCCGCGGCCAGATACAGGCCAACGGCGGGACCCTCAGACCACACCCGCTCCAGCGCAGTCAGCAAAGCGAGGTCGGACACGTTGTCCAGGCTCTTGGCCAAGCCGCCCCAGTTGTCGATCAAAGCCACCACGAGCGGGCGGCTGGACTCCTGGGATGTCCGACCTTGGCCCATCCGCCGGTCGAGCTCGTCTTCCAACCGTCGGATGAGCCGCCGAATTCGGTCGCGCTCATCAGGACTCACTACCGCGCCGCAATGGGGCAGACCCTCCAGCGGGGCCAGTTGTCCGGTACCGGAATCCAAGGCGTACAGGTGGCACTCGCCGGGCGGGTAGCGGCGGGCCAGGGCCAGGGCCAACGAACCCAATGCCGTTGTTGTTCCGCTGCCCGGGATGCCCACGAACAAGGCATTGCCTTCGGTCGGATCCCACGTAAGGGGATACTGGCACTGCCGGTTTGGGTCGTCGGCTAGTGCAAGCGCCACTCCGGCAGCCGATACGCCGTCAGCAGTCAGCTCATCGAGCGAGACCTTCGACAGCAGGGGGTCGGGCCAAGGTTGGCGGGGTGGGACACCTTCCCAGCAGTCCCAAGCGGTGTTCACCGCAAAGGCCAGCCGGGACAGGTCGTCGGGGCTCTCATCGTCGGTAGCGGCCTCCGGCTCGGATTCAGGAATGCCGTCGGGGGCGGGGACGACCCTGGGACCTCGCTGGGCGGCAGTGACCCCGGTGACCAGGGCGCACTGGAACTCAACCAACTCGCCAGGGCCGAATCGGGCGTACGCTCGGCCGGGCCGGTGCCGGCCGATGGTGGCGGCCTCTGGGCTGTCGAGCACGTCGACCGAATCGGCGGCGTCGAGCACTCGCAGGGCGATTCGCAGCGCAGTGTTGGTGCGGATGTTGGCGCTCACTGCCCCCGCGGGGCGCTGGGTGGCCAACACCAAGTGCATGCCCAGGCTGCGGCCCCGCTGGGCCACGTTGACCAGCGAGTCCATGAAGCCGGGCAGTTCGGCGGCCAAGGCGGCAAATTCGTCGATGATCACCACGAGCCGGGCCAACGGAGGCCAGGTCGGTCCGCTCCACGTTTGGGCCAGTGACCGGTAGTGGGCCAGGTCGGTTGCTCCGCGATCTCGCAGCATGTGCTCGCGGTAGCGGAGCTCGGCCTCCAAGCAGCGAAGCGCCCGCTCGGCCAGCCGGTCATCTAGATCAGTGACCAACCCGACCACATGGGGCAACGAAGCGCAGGCGTCGAATGCGCTGCCGCCCTTGTAGTCGATCAGCACAAAGTTGACCTGTTCGGGGGAGTAGGTCGCGGCCAGAGCGGCCACCAGCGTACGCAGCAACTCGCTCTTGCCCGACCCGGTAGTGCCTCCCACCAGCGCGTGGGGGCCGTCGGCGGCCAAGTCGGCCAACAGCGGGCCGTGGCCATCGACCCCGATGGGAGCAGCCAGGCTGTCGGCGTGCCCGGCTTGTCGCCAGCGAGCAGCAACGGCTTCGGATAATTGTTGCGAGGCGTTGTCGCCTTCGGGGGCGGGCAGCCCGAGAAGATCGAACAGCGACATCCGGTCGGAAATGGCCGAATCGACACCGGGCTGTTCGGGATCTTCGTAGCGGGCCAAGCCGCGAGCGGCGGACCGCGACAATCCCAGATCCATTCCGGTGGCCAGCACCGAGGGAAAAGTCTGGCCCGATTGGGACAGATTGACGGTGCCGGATGCATCGCGGGCCTCGATCACCGCGGTGGAGGAAGCGGGCAGTTGGTCGACGCTGGAGGCCAACACGATGGCACAGACCGGCCCTGCCAGTCCCTGGAGCAGAGGGCGAAGGGGCGGTGTCCGGCCGGTGGCCAGATTCTCCCCGTCGACCACCACCAGCAGTTGGGGCCAGTGGGCGTCCCCCTTCTGGGTCCAGGCGTCGGTCAACTCGGCGGAGATCTCGGCCGCGGCGGAGCGGTGATCGGAGAGCAGACATGATCGGCCGACGGACGGGTGGACGGTGTGGGGGAGCCAGGACGCCCACGCCCAAGCCGGCTGGGTGACCTCGTCGGCGGCCACCAGCACTGCCAAGTCGGCCGGGCCGTGGAAGGAGGCCGCCTGGATGAGCAGACCTCGGGCCATCGCCGTGGTCGCGCTGCGAGGACCCACTAAGCCCAGAAGCTGACCTGCTCGCAGATCCACGGCGATGGGGGAGTCGGGCAGAGGCCCGAGCTGGTCGATCGCGGCAGCGACCGCTTCGGAGGGCTGCGGTCCATCGACGGCCATGTTGGGGGTGAACGGCAGGGGGCCGTGAGCAGCAACCAGCGCCATGAAGTCATCGTGGGCAGGCCGTCGCTCCCAGAGCCGAACGCTGGGTTGCCGGATACGCCTGACAGCCTCGGCCAGGTGGGGATGCAGGTCGCGGCGACGGCGGATTTCGGCGGCGTGGGCGGCCTCGGCCGCTATTTGGAAATTGACCAATGAGGCTTGAACTTTGCGGCGGGATCGTCGGCGGTCGGAGCGGTCGCGCCGCCGATTGTCGAACCAGTTTGCCCCCATCATCAAGGGACTGAGCAAGGCGAATAAAGCCATGTAGGGGCTGTAAAGCACGGCCATGAGCAGCCCGACTAGCAGCGGTCCGGCCAGCGCCGCCCACCCGAACGCCGCCGTTCGGGGCGATCTCTCCGGCCCCTCAGACGGCGCGATAAGGGGTTCAGGCGGTTCGCAGAGCGCCGGTCGGGGAGGTCGATTGAATGCGATCTTCCCCGAAGCGGTACGCCCTAACAAGCGGTTCGGGCGGTCATCGGGGGCGACTGATACCTGGACCAATGCACCTCCTAGCCGCATCGGCGTGGAGACGTCGACCGCAATCGGTTCTTTATCGCCGATCTGGGCGAGGATCAGTTGGTCCCGGCGTTCAATTCGGGCGTGGTGCGGCCTGAGCCCGACGTCGGTCAGGGTTGCGTCTGCATCGGGAGAGCGGCCAAGGCTCAGTCCTTCCGCGGGAATCCGATAGCGGTAACCAGCACACAGCCCACCTGTTACTTCTAGAGCCCACCCCGGTTTGTCGGGTTCCGGACCGGGGCGCACCCCCACTCGGGCACCGTCGGTCACTCCTGCGTCGTCGATCCGGCGCTCGGGGGCCATCCATTGATCGCCGACCCAAAGCCCTTCTGCGGGCGGGGGCAGATCCAAGATCTCGGCTAGGTCTCCCACGGTGGCTGGCAACCCGCCGATGATGCTCACCTCCCGGGCACCTTCGGGGCCGTCGTAGAAAAGGCGCACAGGCTAACGGGAAGGAGCGACCCTGACGGCGGTTCAAACCAGATTGAGGCAGGCCAAGGCCGTCAGATCGAGTCGAGGGCCGCGATGGTGTTCTGTCGCTCGAGGCCCACCGCGGTGGACAGTTCTACGAGCGCTTCTTGCAACTGCCCTAGGGAGGGCGACCACTGCTCATGCCAAGCGCCTCGGAACCGCACCGAGCGACTGCCCGTCCATGTGGTCCCCTCCAGGGTTGCGGTCAGGCGGGTGCGGAGATCTTCCACCTGGCCGGCAAAAGCGGTGAATTGCTGTTGGAGATGATCCATCTCCTCGGTGTTCATGGTCAATACAGACATGGCAGGGCCTTTCACTCGTCGGATCCCTCGAGGGATCAGGTTGCCTATCTTGATAGCCCAATTATAGTGAAATATCAAAATATTTATTGAAAATAGCTGATTTGCATGCCGAGTTCTCGGGCTTCGTCCTGTCGGGCTGCCTCGGCGGCCAACTCGACCCGGTTGGCATCGGCATAGAGCTCGTCGGCACGCGCTTGGAGGCGGCGGGCCACTTGCTCAATCTCGAAGCGGAGCCGAATCAGGTGATTGTGCTGGTGGCGGAGCAGTAGGCGGCTGGCGTCGGCGGCGGCCGACATCCAAACTGCGTTCCCGTGTCTCGCTACTAGTCCGGCGAGCACTTGGTCCAACCCGTACCAGACCCGGTCGACGTCATCTCGAACCCGCTGGCATTCCGCAGCCTGCTGGCGCAGGTCAGCCGCCAATGAGAACAGTTCGTAGGACAACATGCCTTACTTAAAATAGGCTATGTATATGGAAAAGCAATGAAAACTCTTACAAAGAGGAAATCTTGCCGGTTGGGCCACCCACACCCGGTACGGTGGAGAAGGTGAGCGACCCTTTCAAGAGGCGAATCGGCGTGGGCCTTCTGGGCTGTGGAAATGTCGGCTCGGCGCTAGTCGGACTGCTAGAGGAGCAACGATCGGTGATCGCTGAGCGCACCGGCATCGACCTGGACTTGGTGCGGGTGGCGGTGCGCAGCGCCTCTCGCGATCGCGACGTGGTGCTGGCCGACGGGGTTCTGACCACCGATGCCGCCTCAGTGGTCAACGATCCCGATGTGGACGTGGTGGTGGAGTTGATCGGAGGCATCGAGCCGGCCCGAGAGCTGTTGGCCGCCGCGCTGAAACTGGGCAAACCGGTGGTTACGGGCAACAAGGAACTGCTGGCCAACTATGGCGCCGAGCTGTACGGCGCGGCCGATGCCGCTGGTGTGGACCTACTGTTCGAGGCTGCCGTCGGTGGAGGGATACCCCTGATTCGCCCGCTGCGGGAATCTCTGGCCGCAGAACCGGTCCGCCGGGTGATGGGCATCGTCAACGGAACCACCAACTACATCTTGAGCCAGATGACCGATCACGGCACCAGCTATCACGACGCTCTGGCCGATGCGCAGTCCCTGGGCTTTGCCGAAAGGGATCCGACTGATGACGTGGAGGGGTTCGACGCCGCAGCCAAGGCTTCCATCATGGCCACGGTGGCCTTCGGTGCCCGGGTTCTGGCTGGCAGCGTGTACCGGGAGGGAATCTCCGGAATCGGCACCGCTGACATCGCCCATGCCCAGAGGCTGGGCTATGTGGTCAAGCTTCTGGCCATTGCCGAGCAGGTTGGCCAGGTCGAGGGCAAACCCGAGTTGGCCGTACGCGTCCACCCGGCAATGGTGCCGGTCGACCATCCGCTGGCATCGGTGCGGGATTCGTTCAACGCAGTGTTCTTGGAAGGCGATGCGGTGGGAGAGCTGATGCTGTACGGCCGAGGTGCAGGCGGGCGGCCAACGGCCAGCGCAGTGTTGGGCGATCTCATCGACGCGGCCGGCAACCGCTGCCGGGGAACTTGGACCCCGATCGGCGACATGGGGGAGGCGGTGATCTGCTCCATCGACGACCTGGAGTCGGAGTACTACATCAACATGGAGGTGCTCGACCGTCCAGGTGTTCTGGCCTCGGTAGCCGGGGTCTTCGGGCGCCATGGGGTGAGCATCCGCTCCATGGAGCAGGAAGGCCTGGGCGACCAGGCTCGGCTGGTGTTCATCACCCATGAGGCAACCGAGCGAGACGTGCAGGCCACTCTGGGAGACCTTCGCGATCTGGATGCGGTGCGGGGCGTACCCGCGTTGCTGCGGGTCGTCTGCCAGTGAGCGTGAAGTACGTCAGCACCCGGGGCCGGGCCCCGGTCTTGGACTTCGGCGACGTCTTGCTGGCCGGCCTGGCCGCCGATGGAGGGCTCTACGTGCCCGACCGGTGGCCGGAGCTTTCCCCCGAAGCGCTGGGCGGGCGCCCCGGCCGGGGTGACTATTCCGATCTGGCCGCTGAGGTGATGTGGCCGTTCGTGGACGGGGCCTATCCCCGAACCCGGTTCGACGAGCTGGTGCGGGATGCCTACGCGGAGTTCAAGCATCCCGAGGTGGCGCCTATGGTGGAGCTGGGCGACGGGCTGTGGCTCATGGAGCTGTTCCACGGTCCGACGCTGGCCTTCAAGGACATCGCCCTCCAACTGGTGGGGCGCCTGTTCGACGAGGAGCTGGCCCGTCGGGGCGAGCGGGTGACCATCGTAGGGGCCACCTCGGGCGATACCGGCTCGGCGGCCATCGAGGCGGTGCGCGACCGGGACAACATTCAAATTGTGATCTTGCACCCCCACGGCCGGGTCTCGGAGGTCCAGCGTCGGCAGATGACCACAGTGGACAGCGCCAATGTCCACAACGTGGCCATTGAGGGGACGTTCGACGACTGCCAAGATTTGGTGAAGGCCATGTTCGCCGATGCTGCCTTCCGGGCCGGTCAGCGTCTGTCGGCGGTCAACTCCATCAACTGGGCCCGGGTCATGGCCCAGACCGTGTACTACGTGGCCGCCGCCACCCGGCACGGCCTAGATCAGGTGACGTTCTCGGTGCCCACCGGCAATTTCGGCAATGTGCTGGCCGGCCACGTGGCCCGTCAGATGGGTCTGCCCGTGGACCGATTCATCGTGGCCAGCAACCGCAACGACATCCTGACCCAGTTCTTCACCACCGGCTCTATGGCCATCTCCGAGGTATACCCGACGCTGTCGCCGAGCATGGACATCCAGGTGTCGTCCAACCTTGAGCGGCTGCTGTTCGAGTTGCTCGACCGGGATGGGATTCGCACCGCCGAGCTGCTGGAGGAATTCCGGGCCACCGGCGAGATGCGGATCAACGCCCGCATCTCCGCAGAGTTGGACCGGAACTGGTCGGGAGTCCGAGTGGACGAAGACGAGACCGCCGCCTGCATTGCCGAGCTCTACCGGGACACCGGCATGATCATCGACCCCCACACCGCGGTGGGCCTGGCCGCCGCCCACCGCTCCCGACGTGACCCCGACGGAGCCATTGTGGTCTTGGCCACCGCTCACCCGGCCAAGTTCGGCGAAGCAGTGGAAGCGGCCATCGGGGCCCGCCCGCCGCTGCCGCCGGCGCTAGCCGAGCTGGCCGAGCGGCCCGAGCGATGCCAGCGGCTGCCCAACGACTTATCGGCGGTCAAAGCCCACGTCGCCCGGTGCTCGGCATGGTCCCGCCCATAGAATACGAACTCGCCTACCCCACCGATCCAAAACAGGCTCTCCACGATCAGGGGAAAACTCACACCTCGCGGAAGAGTCAGCTTGGAGGGTCGGACTTCCCGTATCTGTTGCTGCCCCAGCAGGCGATGGTTTGGTCGGTTCGCAGCGCGCAAGAGTGGGAGGCCCCGGTTGCGACAGCAGTGAAAGCTCCGCTTGGAGGGTCGGACTTCCTGTATCTGTTGCTGCCCCAGCAGGCGATGGTTTGGTCGGTTCGCAGCGCGCAAGAGTGGGAGGCCCCGGTTGCAATTTCGGTGTATGTGCCTTGGGGTGGATTGGCTTTTCCTTGGTAGTTGCTGCCCCAGCAGGCGATGGTTTGGTCGGTTCGCAGCGCGCAGGCATGAGAGTCGCGGAGCGCGATAGCGGTGAACTGGCCGGAGGGTTCATCGGCCTCCCCAAAGCCCAGTCCGTCATTCCAGCCCCAGCAGGCAATCGCTTTGTCGACACGCAAAATGCAGGTACTGTTGTAGCCTGCCGCGATGGCGGCAACCGGGTGCTTTGCCGGCTCTTCGTACATGTGGGTGGCGCGGCCCCAGCATACGCTGGTCTTGTCGGTTCGCAGTGCACAGGAGTGCCGATGGCCGGTAGCGATGGCAGCGTAATTGTCGATTGGAGGGTCGGACTTCCTGTTTCTGTTGTCGCCCCAGCAGGCGATGGTCTTGTCGGTTCGCAGTGCGCATGTGTTCTGATGGCCGGTAGCGATGGCAGTGAAAGTTCCGCTTGGCGCGTCGGACTGCCCGTAGTAGTTGTCGCCCCAGCAGGCGATGGTCTTGTCGGTTCGCAGTGCGCATGTGTGCCCGCTTCCGGTTGCGACAGAAGTGAAGGTTTCTGCTGTTTGAGCCTGGTCGGGACTGCCAACGCATCTGTCAGGGAAAACGCTGGTGTCTACCATGAGCATGCAGCGGTAAGTGTTGAGCAGCGCCTCCTGCTCGGCGATGAGGAAATCGCGCACCTCGATATCCTTCAAAGTCGGGGTGCCCTCAAATGCAGCGGGTGCGGTGTGACCCAGTGAAGGCCACTCTTCGGTGCAGCCGCCGGGTACGATATGGGTGTCGATATCGAACTGGCAGCGGTAAACGTTCAGGAGAGATTCTTGGTCCGCGACGAGAAGATCGCGTTGTACCACGCTTCCAAGAGAGATCGGCGGCTGGGTCGAATCCGCGTCAAATGCCAGAGCAGCGCCCCCGAACGCGAGAACGTTGGCGGCGAGGGCGATCACCAGAGTTGATCCTGCAATCCGGCAACATTCCATACTGAAGGCCACTGTAGTTGAGAATGCCGAAGGAAGCCCTGAAGGGGGTTCTTGTAACGGGGTCTGTCAGGAATTTGTGGTTGGGTCCTCGTAATGGCCCTGCTGCGTTGTCATACTTGATGGCTGTGAGCAGGTTGGCGGCAGTCTGGGGCTGGAATACGAAGCGGGCTCTGGTTCTTTTGACCGCGGTGGCATTAGTTTCAGGTGCCATCGGGATCGTCGGTCCCAGTAGATCGGTGTTCGAGCCGGGCCTTCCAGCGTTTGGTCCGGTGGCAGATGCTCAGTCGCAGCAGTGGTGTCTTTGGTATACAGAGGCTCCTCACAAGGAGATCGCTCGTCGTGTTCGGTCGGGTGGGTCTTGTCCGGCGGCGCCGGTGTCGCCTCAGTCGTCGTTGGGAGTTGCTTGCGCGTATGGTGGTACGTTCCGGTCTACGGGCAACGATGGTGTGGGCTGGTGGTATGTGTCAGTGTGCAATGCCCCGCCGCAGCAGTGGTGTCTTTGGTATACAGAGGCTCCTCACAAGGAGATCGCTCGTCGTGTTCGGTCGGGTGGGTCTTGTCCGGCGGCGCCGGTGTCGCCTCAGTCGTCGTTGGGAGTTGCTTGCGCGTATGGTGGTACGTTCCGGTCTACGGGCAACGATGGTATGGGCTGGTGGTATGTGTCAGTGTGCAATGCCCCGCCGCCGTCAGCGCCAACACCGGTTTGTTCTGCTGCAACGCCGGCATCTGTCACACTCATGTGGAGTAAACCGTCGGGGAATCCTATGTCTTATCGATATAGGCTGACAGGAGGCAGTTGGACACCGACTATAAACACTGCCGCGACAGTTGCCGGACTCTCTTCTGGGACCGAATACGGCTTTGAGGTTCAGGCTCACAATTCTTCTGGATGGAGCAGCAGCGGTTCGGTCAAATGCTCGACTGCTCTGGCGAGTCCAAGCTCTCCCTCGTGTGGCACTGTTACGTCGTCTTCGGTGACCTTAAATTGGGTGGCTCACTCCCAAGTCCATCAATGGTATATCGCGCGCCAAGTTGCTGGCGGGTCATACGCGGATGGAATGTCTTTGCCTGGGGCAACTTTGACAGCAACTTTCAGCAATCTGGAATCTAGCACATCGTACACATTCCTGTTCTGGTGGCAGAAGGAGTCTGGTGGCAGCTGGTTCCCTGTGAGGCCGAATACGTCTTGCAGCACAGGGGAAACTCCTGTGATAACCCCCACGCCTAGCCCGACTCCTACCCCCTCTGGTTCGCTTATATGTGGTGCGACAACTACTTCGTCTATCACCTTGAGTTATCCCGATGGGGCGGACGTATACCGATGGTTTGCGTCGTATATCAAGCCAGACAAAACCAATGGCAAGTGGAAATTTGTTGAGGGTGGTACGACTTCAGTTGAATTTATGGATTTGCTTCCAGATTCGTCTTACACGTTTAGGGTTTGGAAGAAAGTGTTGGCTTCTAGCAACTATACAGCATTGGCGGAACGTCTAGTTTGCAAGACCAAAGCAGTAGTCGTTTCAACAACCCGGTCCCAGGGCAAGTGCATATGGTTCCAGTCGGACAAGACAACAGAGATCACCAGCACAGAGCGGATCAACGCAAGTTGCCCGCTTGACACGACTGCTCAGACCTCAATTGGCAACGCGATTACATCAAAATGCTCGAACGGCGGTGAATTCGCTCAGGTAAATCCTAGTGATGACGACACAGCCGACAAGAATGCCGCAAGCGATGGGTCGGGTGTTACGGCAAAGGTATGGAGGCATGTTCTGGTATGTTTCCCACTGGGGGGTACGGGCAAGTATATGGTGACAAAAAAAGTGCTTGCTGGAGTCGTATATGCAGCCCAGACTGTTTTTGCTGAAGATGTCGAGAGCGCCTGCAAGGACCAAGCAGTGGCATCAAACCGAGAGGCGCTGACAGCTAACAGGCTTGCAGCCATTATGCTGTCGATTCCAGTACATGAACTTGCGGGCGGCGCTGGTACGGCGATGTCACCGTTAGCTCTGTCGCGCTCTGACAATCTCGGAGTGAATTTCAATAACGTCAAGTTCTATTCTTACCGTAATCCCGATGACTACAAAAGAGCCTATTGGCACTCAGGGGTAGGGCTGTGGCAGTTAGACACCACAGGCGAGGCGGTTCAGTGGAGTCACGCAGAGCGAGCTGATGTAGTAAAGGGCGGGATAGCAGCCGCCAAAAAGATTGCAGGCAACTATTGCGAAGCCAGACAGGATTACTACGCAGGGTGGTTCGCATGTGGAGAGGGCGGTCAGACATGCAAAAGGACCTATCTTGACATCTATGTGTCTGCCGGCGATGCCTTAGATGTCAAGACGGTGACTACTCCTGGTGCGTCAGGGCTTGAATCCGTTGCCGATTTCGGCATTGCAGAAAGATTGTGCCGATGGGGTGATGACGGTGAGGAGTTTGAATGCTCCATTTACGACACCGGAAGCATTTTCCCCACTGGATTTCTGACCGATACGGTCAACGGTTCTTCCAACCAGTTTAGTAGGGGTGCAAGCAAGACACCTCTGTCTGTTCCTTTCATCTCCTTTTTCCATGAAGACTCAATGCGCAAGTACGCAGCGTGGCCTGCGAAATGCACGGGCTATTCCAAGACTATCATTCGATCTGTGCCAATGGATAAGGATATTCGGGAGAGTCCGAGTTTTGATATCAAATACGAGGGCATATCTGTGGCGACGGATGAGTTGAAGAAGAAATTCATTGAATACGCCGCGGAAAAGCTACCGTTGCAAGACGTGATGTTAGTCGACGAGCAGTTGAAGTCAGAAGGATGGTTTGACAACGCCATCGTCTACTCTGATGAAGATATCGGTACAATCAAGTGGGATCTCCAAATTCAATCTGTGTCGGTCGGCCCATCGAATGAGCCAGTATACCGGTGGGTAACTACAGACCATTTAGCTTCAGTCTCATATGCTTGCAATGACTTCTAATGTGTGGAATGGATTATTGTCCAAGGAAAGCTATATGAAGTCCTGTCATTTCAGAGTAACGTTGTTGGTCCTCTTGCTGCTGTTGGCTGCGTGTGGGTACGACGATGGTCATACGGTGGAAGTTGTCGATAACAGAGTGCAGTCCGACGACAAGCAAAGTAAGATTGAGCCTGGCGGTTTTGCCGCACCGATAGCAACGCCGACCCAGGAACCGTTTATAGCGACGATGACTCCAGCAGCGGACACTGTTGAGGCCACTCCAACTCCGACTCCAGGGGCGGATACAGAACCAGTTGAGCATGCTGGATCTTATGAGCCCAGGGTGATCTCGGTGGAGGAATTTGAGAATCTGGAAGTGCAACCTGTCCCGTGTGAGGATCAGGATGAATGGCCGAACATGTATTGCGTGCCTGGATGTCCGCCGGGCCTTGCTGATTGTCTGGGGACGAACCTCCCGATTGCGCTGCCGACAATACCGCCGGTTCCTCCAGTGATCGATGAGGAAAAGCTCTGGTGGAGTGAACCGTATTACACAACCAAGAGCCCCTACGCCGGGAAGACGCCTGGCGATGTGACCGGCCCAGTGGGTCCGGTAGGCAACACTGGGGCTAAGCCTCCAGCCAACGGCATTTTGCCGGGGCTGGATGATCGGGACATCGCCTTGTGGTTTGACGACCGAGAGGAAATGCATGCGACGTATTTGAGCGAGTATTGGACCAGTCGAGTGAGCGATGAGGCCTACGACTTGTGTGACGATGCGCAAGTGTTGAAGTTCGCATGGCGCGGTCGAGTTCTGTTGTCTGGGGAGGCGTTGACGGAAGGTGACCGAGCACTGATTGCCAAGACGAGACAGGAGTACCAAGTCGAATGCGACGGCAATCCTTGGTCAAAGCGCTATGTAGCGGTTGGACCAAGCTGGTACGCGGACAAGCCCACCAAAGCGCATCCTACCCCCGAGCACGCGCTTCAAGAGATACTTGGCCGCAACCCCAAAGGGCTCGGTGAGTCGCGTCGAGCTTATCCGGACAACAACACCTTGTTCATCAGGCACATTGCGGGCTACCACGGAAATGGGAGAGCCTATCACCTAGGCAGACGCTTCCCCCCAGAGCCCAATGATCAGGTAGTGGTGGCTGATAAGGCTACGACTGTCCATGGCGGGGTGCTGCGCGGCCTTATGCACAACCAGTCTCAGATCATGTTCGCCCGCAACGTCGAAATAACCGCTTTTAGCCAGGACGAAAATGAGAAGACAGTGTCGGGCTCCTGGTCTTGGCCGCTGACTGTGCAGCCTGGCGAGTTCGCCCCGTTCGAGATCGAAGACTGGGAAGGCAGCGCAGATGTATCGAAGATCAGCTTCAACATCTCCGCGAGCATGTCGCCCTACCTCGACATCACCCGGAGCTTCTCACTAAGGAATGGCGACTACACATATTGGAACACAAAAGACATCCCCCTTGGCCTGATGGTAGAGCTCTATCCTGATGATTTGATTAACGGCAGAGTGCCAGACTACTGGGAGACCGGATACGAACGCTGGTTATGGAGCTTTAGGGCGGATTTCAAGGTACCGCAGTCGCATCCCAGCCTTGAAAAGCGTATTGGCAAGATGGATCTAACGAAACAAGACATCAGGGCTTATGTGGTGTTCTGGACATCTGAGATAGTCCCAACCGATGACCCTTACCGGTCGAACGTGAAGATGACCGTCGCCGATCTTGTCGATCTCACCCCCTACCTTGCCGAGAGCTACAGGGAATCGGAATGGCCGTTTCCCGACTGGTTCCGGATGAATGTCCCGCTGTCCCACGCCAACCAGTACCACCATGTCTGGATCGGCGGGGCTAACCCAGCTCCTGCCGTTGACCTGCCTGAGTGACCACCGAGCGATGCGAAGCGTCGAGTTCGTCCGCCACGGGTGTGGGTTCCGGTAGAGATCGCGCCATAATCGGGCATCGTGAAGTACGTGGTGTGCATACCCGACGGGTGTTCTGACCTGCCGGTGCCCGAGTTGGACGGGGCGACGCCATTGGAGGCGGCCCACACCCCGGTACTCGATGCCCTGGCTGCCCGGGGCCAGGTGGGTTTGGCTCAGGTCATCCCCCCCGGCATGCCAGCAGGCAGCGATGTGGGGAACATGTCCATCTTCGGCTACGACCCCGCCCGCTATCACACGGGGCGCTCGCCCATCGAAGCGGCCGCGCTGGGCCTCACCCTCGCCCCCGATGAGGTGGCCTATCGCTGCAATCTGGTCACGGTGACCGACGACGGCATCATGGCCGACTTCTCCGGGGGGCACCCCGATTCTGTTCGCGCCGCCGAGGTCATCGCCGCGCTGGATGCCGAGCTTGGCGGTGAGGTCAGCTTCCATGCCGGCGTCCAGTATCGCCACACCCTGATCGCTCCGGCCGAGTGGGCCGATGCGGTGTGTACCCCACCCCACGATCTCTCCGATCAGCAGATAGTGGGCCCCAGCGGCCCAGCCGGTCCCAAGCTGGCCGCGCTGGAAGAGGCCTCCCGTTCGATCGTGTCCCGCTTCGGTTTGAAGGCCAACCGAATCTGGCTGTGGGGGCAGGGCTCTCAGCCGGTTATGCCCTCTTTCCGGGAGATGCACGGGGTGGAGGCCGGCATGGTCAGCGCGGTCGATTTGGTGCGGGGGATCGGGGCGCTCACCGGCATGACGGTTACCGATGTCCCCGGAGCTACGGCCTGGTACGACACCAACTACGAGGGCAAGCGGGACGCAGCCCTCGCTGGGCTTGCCGACGGCGCCGACCTGTATGTGATCCATGTGGAGGCCAGCGACGAAGCCGGCCATGAGGGCAATGTGGCCGAGAAGGTCAGGTGCCTGGAGAACTGGGATCGGCGCATCCTGGCTGGCCTGGTAAAAGGCCTCGACAAGATGGGCCCATGGCGGTTGTTGCTGCTGCCCGACCATGCCACACCACTGACGTTGCGGGGCCACATCGACGATCCGGTTCCCTATCTGATCGTCGACTCAGGGGTGGACGGTCCTGGCGGTATATACACCGAACAGGGCGCGGCCTCAGCCGAGGTGGTTCCCGGCCATCACCTGATGGGAAGGCTTCTGGCTCAGGCCTGACAGGCCAAATAGCCCGGAATGTTGCCAGCAAGGGTGGATTGCTGTATCGTCTTTGGGGTTGGGACTGCTGTTTCGCAAGCAGTTCTACGGGAAGCCTTCTGACCACTCGGTCGATTTCGACATTCCTTTTGTCAGCGTCCCGGTGGTTAACGGCTGCTCAATTCATGTCGTCCGCCCTCGCGGGCGGCGCGCCGAACAAATCGAAGTGCTCCCACATTCGTGGCACTTCAAGGGAGAATCGTGAGCGTAGAGACCACTGAGCTCTCTCGGTCGAAACTACAGCGCAAAGACCGGGCGCAGCTTCAGATAATCGCAAGGGCAATGGGCGGCCGCCCAGACGCCAAAGCCCGCAAAGCAGACATCGTGGATATGATCCTCGAGCTCGCTGGCATCGACGGCGACGGCCAGCCAGCCGCCGATCTTGCCGGAAACGGGGCCGCTCCCGCTCAGGCAGAGGTCAGCGAGGCAGCCAAGGAAGAATCCAAGCAGAGCGAAGAAGCCGCCCCCGAGGCCAAATCGTCAGATCCCCAGCAGACAGACGAAGCAGAAGAGCTCCGGGATGAACCGGCAAAGGATGCGAAAGTCGAAGAGAGGATCGATCGCGGCCGCTCGGGCAAAGACCGCGATGACCGTCCGGGACGGGATCGCCAGGACCGTTCTCGCCAGGATGGGGATCGCCAAGAGCGTCCTCGCCAGGACCGTTCTCGCCAGGATGGGGATCGCCATGAGCGTTCTCGCCAGGACCGTTCTCGCCAGGATGGGGATCGCCAGGACCGGTCCCGCCAGGACCGGTCCCGCCAGCAGGATGACCAGCCTGAGGCCGGCAACCGCCGCCGTCGGCGCCGGGGCCGAAACGACCGAGAACGGCCAGATGAACCCTGGGAGGGCGATCCCATCGCCATTTCCGGCCACTTGGACCTTAGGGACGACGGTTACGGCTTCTTGCGGATCAAGGGCTTCCAGCCCAGCAAGGAAGATGCCTACGTATCGGTCAAGCAGGTCCGCCAGTTCGGGCTCCGCAAGGGCGACTTCCTGGCTGGCGGCTGCCGTCCCGCGACCCGCAACGAGAAGAACCCCGCTCTGCTGCACATCGACAGCGTCAATGGGCAGCCGCCCGAATCGGCCAAGCAGCGGCCCAAGTTCGAAGACCTCACCCCGCTGTTCCCCGATGAGAATCTGCGGCTAGAGCGGGTCGACGACCCGGCCAACATGACCTGTCGGATCATCGACCTGCTGTCGCCCGTCGGCAAGGGCCAGCGCGGCCTGATCGTGTCTCCCCCCAAGGCGGGCAAGACCACGATCATGAAGGAGATCGCCCGGTCGATTGAACTCAACAACCCTGAGGTGCACTTGCTGGTGCTGCTGGTGGACGAGCGGCCTGAGGAGGTCACCGATATGCGGCGCTGGCTGATGCGGGGCGAAGTGGCCGCGTCCACCTTCGACCGCCCGGCCGACGAGCACACCCATGTAGCCGAAATGACCATTGAGCGAGCCAAGCGGATCGTAGAGCGGGGCGAAGACGTAGTGATCATGCTCGACGGCATTACCCGACTGTCGAGGGCCTACAACCTGGCTGCGCCGGCCACCGGGCGGATCATGTCCGGCGGCATTGACACCGGTGCCTTGTACCCGCCCAAGAAGTTCTTCGGTGCGGCTCGCAACGTGGAGGAGGGCGGCTCGCTCACCATCTTGGCCACCGCGCTGGTGGAGACCGGATCCCGCATGGACGAGGTCATCTTCGAGGAGTTCAAGGGCACCGGCAACATGGAACTGCGCTTGGACCGGCACATCGCCGAGCGGCGCATCTACCCGGCCATCAATGTCGACGCCTCCTCCACCCGCCACGAGGAACTGCTGTTCGAGCGCCGTCAGCTTCAGCAAGTTTGGAAGCTCCGCCGGGTGCTCAATGGCCTCTCCAGCGATGGCAATGGGGGCGGGGCGGCCGGCTTGGAGCTGCTAATGGATCGTCTTCGTACATTCCCCAACAACGCCGCATTCCTGGAGGAAGTGGCAAAGGGCCCCGCCGGGGTGTGAGGCTAGGAGCAACATGAAGACCGATATCCATCCCGACTACCGACTAGTGGTGTTCCAGGACACCTCCGCGGGGACTTCCTTTCTGACCCGATCCACCATTGAGACATCCGAGTCCGTGGTGTGGGAGGACGGCAACGAATATCCCTTGGCCAAGGTCGGGATATCCAGTGCCAGCCATCCGTTTTTCACCGGCCAGATGACCATTGTGGACACCGCCGGACGAGTGGAGCGCTTCGAGCGCCGATACGGCCAGCGCAAGCGCTCTTCCTCGCCGAGCTGACCAGCGCAATCTCGCGAATCCATCCCCGCCGCGCCCATATTCCGGCGGTAGGTTGAGTGCATGGAGGCAAATACCGCCTATGAGGAGATCGAGGCGGAATTCGTCGCGCTCGAGGAGCGGCTGGCTGATCCGGAGGTGCTGGCCGATCGGGATGCCTATACCGCCGCGGCCCGGCGTTACAAGGAACTAGAGGCCAAAGCTGCCCGCATCCGGGAACTGAGGGGCCACCGGGATGACATAGAGGCTGCCACCGAGATGCTGACCGAGGCCGACGCCTCCGAGCAGGGCCTGCTGGAAGCCGAGATCGAGGCCGCCAACGCGGCCGTAGAGGCGCTGGTGGCCGAGTTGGCCGAGTTGATGGCCCCCAAAGACCCCAACGATGGCAAGAACGTGATCGTGGAGATCAAGGGCGCCGAGGGGGGCGAGGAGGCCAACCTGTTCGCCCGCGACTTGTTCGACATGTACTCGGCTTACGCCGGTCAGCAGCGGTGGCAACTGGAGATGATGAACGCCCAAGGCTCCGACATGGGGGGCTATACCGATGTGGTGTTCATGCTGCGGGGCGATGACGTGTGGCGCAAGATGAAGTACGAAGGCGGTCCCCACCGGGTACAGCGGGTGCCAGTCACCGAGTCGCAGGGTCGGGTACACACGTCTTCGGCCACCGTATCGGTGCTGCCCGAGGCCGAGGAGGTGGAGGTCCACATAGAGGAGAAAGACCTCCAGGTCGACGTCTACCGCTCGTCGGGGCCGGGGGGCCAGTCGGTGAACACCACCGATTCCGCGGTTCGCATCACCCATAAGCCCACCGGGCTGGTGGTGTCGATGCAAGATGAGAAGAGCCAGCTCCAGAACCGCAACAAGGCGATGGCCGTCCTGCGGGCCCGGCTTCTCCAAGCCGAACAGCAGCGCCGCCAAGACGAGCTGTCGGAGCAGCGTCGGGGCCAAGTGGGCGGCGGGGGCCGGTCGGAGAAGATCCGCACGTACAACTTCAAGGAGAACCGGGTCTCTGACCACCGCATCGGCCTGACCCTCTACAAGCTGGATCGCATCCTGGCCGGCGGTCTAGACGTGGTGGTTGAT
Organism: Acidimicrobiales bacterium; assembly: GCA_965208505.1. Taxonomy (GTDB): domain Bacteria; phylum Actinomycetota; class Acidimicrobiia; order Acidimicrobiales; family Bin134; genus Poriferisocius. The sequence goes on along the minus strand of OZ242339.1, from coordinate 1,811,398 downwards.
GCCCTGGCCGAGGCCGAGCGCCAGGAAAACCTGGTCGGGTCGTGAGCTTGGCGGCCCAGCGCGTTGTCTGGGGCGATGTGGCGGCCGATGCCGCCCGACGCTTGGGCCAGGCGAATGTGGCCGATTCCGACATGCAGGCCCGCCGATTGGTGGAGCAGGCCTCGGGGTACGAGGGTGGCGAATACCACGTAGGGCTGACCAAAGCGCCCACCCAGCGGCAGATGGCCTATCTCGACTCGATGCTGGCCCGCCGACTGGCGGGTGAGCCGTTGCAGTATGTGCTGGGCCGCTGGGGGTTTCGGGGCTTGGATCTAATGGTCAGCCCCGCGGTGCTCATTCCCCGGCCGGAGACCGAGGCCTTGGCCGGATTGGCCATCGCCGACCTTGCCCGCCGCGACCCTCCGGGCGGGGTGGCCGTGGACTTGGGGACTGGTAGCGGCGCGGTGGGCTTGGCGGTGGCCGCGGAGTGCGAGTCAGCCCGGGTTGTGCTGACCGACGTGTCGGCTGAGGCATTGGCCGTGGCCCAGGCTAACCTGGCCGGACTGGGCCGGGCCGCGGTGCGGGTGTCGGCCTGCCAGGGGTCGTGGTTCCAGGCCCTGCCCGCGTCTCTGGCCGGCACGGTGGATGTGGTGGTGAGCAACCCACCGTATGTGCGCGAGGACGAAGCGCTGCCCCCCGATGTGGCCGACTGGGAGCCCGCCCTGGCATTGCGGGGCGGTCCCGACGGGCTGGACGGCGCCCGCGGCATCCTGGCCGACGCCGCCGGGTGGCTGAGCCCGGGGGGATCGGTGCTGTTGGAATTGTCGCCCGAGCAGATGGACGAGGCCGCGGCCATCGCCCTAGCTGGTGGGCTGGCCGTTGAGGCGGTTCACCCTGATTTGACCGGCCGAGACCGGGTGCTGCAATGCCGGAGCCTATGAGCGCGGGCGGCCCAGCCGAGTTGGTGGAGATGGCTGCGGCCGAGTTGCGGTCGGGGCGGGCGGTGATCGTCCCCACCGACACGGTGTACGGCTTGGCCGCCCTGCCCGAAAACGTGGATCTGCTGTTCGAGCTCAAGCAGCGTCCCATCGACAAGGCGGTGGCCATCTTGGTGGCCCGCCCAGCCGACGCCGAAAAGCTGTTCTATCCCCTTCCCGCCACCCGCCGGCTCATGGAGAATTGCTGGCCGGGGGCGCTCACCATCGTCCAAGACGGCTGCGGAGTGCGCTGTCCCGACCACCCATTGGTACAGGCCCTGGCTGCCGCAGTCGGTCCCATCGCCACCACCAGCGCCAACCTGAGCGGCCAGCCCACCCCTGACACCGCAGCCGAGGCCGCCGCCGCATTCCCGGCCGTGCAACTGGTGATCGACGGCGGCAAGCTCCAGTCCCCGCCCTCAACCGTCGTGGAGGTCACCGAAGCCGGGCTCTCCATCCTTCGCCAGGGGGCGATTGACGTGGAGGGGCTCGTCGAATGAGCCGCCCCGAGAGCCCCGCTTCCCGGGGTCGCAAGACCAACTTGGCCCTGCTGATCACTCTGTCATTGGCCCTGATTACCGGCGGTGCCTCATTCTTGCTCGGGAGCTCTTCAACGGCGTGGCTAGTGACCCTGCACGGCGTGCTCGGCTTCGTGGTCTTGGTTCTGGCCCGTCCGAAGTCACCGGTTGTGCAGCGCGGCCTCAGTCGCCGTCGTCCCAACCGCTTCGCCTCGGTGGCGCTGGCCACAATGGTCACTGGTGCGCTGATCACCGGGGTGATCCACACGCTCGACATCTGGGAGCCATTCGGGGTGTTGTCGCCCATCGGGCTGCACGTCGTATTCGCCATCGGTGCCGTGCCGCTGGCGATGCTGCACGTGGTGACCCGCCCTCAGCGGGTGCGTCCGGTAGATCTATCCCGGCGTACTTGGCTTCAAGCGCTGGGAGTGGCCGGGATTGCTTTTGGGTTTCGCTCGGTCTTTGACCGATGGGCTGCGGCCGACCGGCGCTTCACCGGCTCGCATGAGGTGGGCTCGGGCCAGCCGCGGCAGATGCCGGTGGTGCAATGGTTCACTGACTCGCCCCCTCACATCGACCCTGCCGACTGGGTGCTCCGCCTGCGAGGATCGGTCGAGCGAGACGTGGACTACCGGGAGCTTGCCGCCCACGCCACTACCACCGAGGCCACGCTGGATTGCACCAACGGGTGGTACAGCACTCAGGACTGGACCGGCGCCATGTTGTCCGAACTCCTCGGCCCGGACGCCTCGGGCCGCAGCCTGGAGGTGCGCTCGGCTACCGGGTACACCCGCCGCTTTCCCCTCGGCGACGCCGACAAGATGATGTTGGCCCACCAACTGGGCGGAGAGCCCCTGTCGCGGGGCCACGGCGCCCCGGTCCGCCTGGTGGCTCCTGGTCGGCGGGGACTCTGGTGGGTGAAGTGGGTGACTGAGATCAGAACCAGCGACCGCCCTTGGTGGCTCCAGTCGCCGATCTCATTCACCTAGTGGTCCGTCTGTGAATTGGCAGGGGCGGATTGCGACGGCAGCGGCGTTCCTCGTAAGGCGCACCGACGCAGCCATACCCGGAGCGTACGGCAAGGAGGAGCAACGCAGCGGGGGGCGTCGATGCCTAGCAGGACGCCCTGATCAATTTGCAGACGGACCACTAGGAGCGGAAGATCGCAGTAAAGAGTCATCAAACAGACAGCGGGCTGGGTAGATTGACGCCTATGGCGCGAATCGCCGCCGGGGCCGACCATGCTGGAGTGCAATTGAAGGATGCTTTGGTGGCTCATTTGCGGGAGTTGGGACACGAGGTGGTGGACTGCGGCACGCACGGCACCGACCGGGTTGACTATCCCGACTACGGCGAGGCGGTAGCCCGCAAGGTGGCCGCAGGGGAGGTCGAACTGGGCCTGTGCGTGTGCGGTACCGGCATTGGGATTTCCATGGCGGCCAACAAGGTGCCCGGCGTGCGGGCGGCCACCGTACACGATGTGACATCGGCCCGGCTGACCCGCCAGCACAATGACGCCAACGTGATCTGCCTAGGGGAGAGGCTGATCGGTCCCGAGTCGGCTCGGGAAGCCCTGGACAGCTTCTTGGAGGCGACCTTCGAAGAGGGTCGCCACATTCCGCGGGTGGCCAAGATCGACGCTCTACTACCCACAAAAGAGGTGGCCCCATGATGTGGCCCAACAGCAGTAGCGATCCGGTGTTCGACATGGTCCGCCGGGAAGTGGAGCGCCAGAACACCACCGTTCAGCTAATCGCCTCGGAGAACTTCGCCTCGCCCGCAGTTCTGAGCGCTACTGGGTCGGTGCTCACCAACAAATACAGCGAGGGTTATCCCGGTCGCCGCTACTACGGCGGCAACATGGTGATCGACGAGGTGGAGTCCATCGCCCGGGAAAGGGCCGCCAGCCTGTTCGGCGCCGACCATGCCAACGTGCAGCCCCACTCGGGGGCCAACGCCAACGTGGCCGCCTATCTGGCCGTGCTGGAGGCGGGCGACACCGTGCTGGGCATGAGCTTGGATCACGGCGGCCACCTCACCCATGGCTCTCCGGTGAACATCAGCGGGCGCACCTACCGGTTTGTGGCCTACGGCGTGACCCCCAGCGATGAGCGCATCGACTACGACCAAGTACGGGATCTGGCCATCGAGCACCGACCCAAGCTCATCGTGGCCGGAGCCACCGCCTATCCCCGGATCATCGACCCGGCGCCTTTTCGCTCAATCGCCGACGAAGTGGGCGCCCTGTTCATGTTTGACGCGGCCCATATCGCCGGGCTGATTGCCGGCGGCGTCCACCCCAACCCGGTGCCCCATTCCGACATCGTTACCTTCACCACCCACAAGACGCTGCGCGGCCCCCGAGGCGGCGCCATCTTGTGTACTCAGGATCTGGCTGCGGCCATCGACAAAGCCCTGTTCCCCGGGCTCCAAGGCGGGCCCCTGGAGCATGTGATCGCAGCCAAGGCTGTTGCCTTCGGTGAGGCATCCACACCCGAATTCGCCGACTACGCAGCCCGCATTGTGGAAAACAGCGGGGCACTGGTCAAAGGGCTGGCGGGGGAGGGGTTCCGCCTGGTGTCGGGGGGCAGCGACAACCACCTGTTGCTGGTTGATCTGCGGGCGTTGGACGACGACCTCACCGGCAAGGTGGCCCAAGAGGTGCTCGACCGGGCGGGCATCACCCTCAACAAGAACACCGTGCCCGATGATCCTCGCTCACCGTTTGTGACCAGCGGCGTGCGGATCGGCACGCCGGCCACCACCACCCAGGGCATGGGTCCCGAGGAAATGAACCTCATTGCCGGAATGATCGGCCGAACCCTGCGCCAGCGCGATGACGAGGCGGTGGTGGCTGAGGTCCGATCCGATGTTGCCGACCTCTGCGGGCGGTTCACCCCCTATTCCCTGGCCGGATAGGCGGGGGAGAGGGCCCCGCCATTCGCCATGGCCCCTGGTGTTGACAGCTACCTGATCGTCTTCGCCGTTGCCACGGGGGTCACGCTGGTGGCCACCCCGGTGCTGCGCCGCATCAGCGAGCGCTGGGGCCTCATGGTGGAGCCTGATGCCCGGCGCGTCCACGAGCGCTCCACCGCGGTGCTCGGCGGGGTTGCCATGTTCATCGGCTTTCTGTCGGCCATGGGGGTGGCTTGGCTGTTGAGCGATTTCGACGTGGTTTTTGCCACCGCTTCGGAGCCGGTGGGAATTGTGATCGCCGCCCTGGTGATGATCGTGTTCGGCACTTACGACGACGTGAGGGAGATGTCGGCGCCGGCCAAGGTGGCCTCCATGGTGCTGGCCGGCAGCATTTTGTCGTTCGCCGGTGTGACGGTGCTGAACCTGAGGTTGCCGGTGTTAGAAGCCCTCATCCTGTCTCAAGATCTGGCCTTCGTGGTCACGGTGCTGTGGCTGGTGGCCATTGCCAACGCCATCAACTTGATCGACGGCCTCGACGGATTGGCCGCGGGCATCGTGGCCATCGCCGGTCTAACCTTCTTCGTGTACTCCATCAAGCTCAGCGATGAAGAGGTTCTGTTGCCCAATAACATCGGGCCGCTGATAGCGATCGTCGCCAGTGGAGTGGCAGTGGGCTTCTTGCCCCAGAATTTCCATCGGGCCCGCATCTTCATGGGCGACGGCGGCGCGCTGTTCTTGGGCACGCTGCTGGCCGCCTCCACGGTTTCGGTGGGCGGCCGCAGCAGCGAGCCGTTCGCGGGGCAGACGTATTTCCTGTTCGCCCCCATGCTCATACCACTCATCATCCTGGCGGTCCCGGTGGTGGATGTGCTGTGGGCGGTGCTGCGGCGGACCCGGGCCCGTACCAGCATCACCGCTCCCGACAAGGAGCATCTGCACCATCGGCTGATGAGTCTGGGCCACGGCCATCGCCGCAGCGTGTTGATCTTGTGGCTGTTCACTGCTTTGATGTCCGCGCTGGTGCTGTATCCCACCTATACCGGCGAAGGCGAGGCCATTGTGGTTCCGGCCGCCGCGGCGCTGGTGTTGCTGCTCTACACCGTCTTCCACCCCATCCTGCGGCGCCGCACCCCCTGATCGGCTTTTCGGGCAGCCAGGCTGATGATTTGGCCCCGCAGCCTGGTTCGCGAAACCATTTCGGCGAGGCCAATCCACTCGCCATAGGGGCCCAACCCGTGCCAACTGCAATGACGCAGAATCGCCAGTTTGACAACCGCCAGAGCGCGGGAGACGCCCTTTCCATCGCCTTCGAGTTGGTGGCCACCCCGGCAGTGTTCGCCTTCTTCGGCTGGCTCATCGACGGAACGCTGGGAACTAGGCCGGTGTTCACGCTGGTTCTGGGCCTCCTGACTGCCATATACGCCGGTTGGAAGGCCGTAAGGACCTACAGCGATCGTATGGAGGAACTTGATCGCAACCTGCCCAGCCGACGAGTTGAATCAGATATAGAGACCACCGATGGCTGAGCCCGTGCCGCAGTTAGGCGAGGACGCCCCAGAGCGGGCGGTGGCACACGACATCATCCGCCGAGGATTGATCGGCGGTCCGGCACTGGTGGGAGTGTGCGCTGGGGTATGGGGGTTCGATGGTTTGTGGTCGAGCGGCTATGCCATCGGGCCGATCCTGATCAACTTCTGGCTGACCGCCTCGCTGATCACCTGGTCGATGCGGATTTCGCCCACCATGCTGATGGCCGGGGTGATGGGCGGCTACTTCATCTTCCTGGGAATTCTCACCGGTGCCTATTTCCTAGTGAGAAATACCGGCTGGTTTGAGGCGCTGCCGTTTGCCATCACGCTGGTCGCGGCCCATATTGTTCTGCTGGTTTGGGAGACCCGATATGTCTCCATGTCCCTCGCTTATCCCGGCTTGAAGCCGCAAGGAGCTACTCAGTGAACGTGTTTGCCCTGGACTTTCCCCCGGTCTCGCACCTTTTCGAGTGGCCCAACTTCTTGTTCGACGACACTCCGGTGGCCCTCAACAAGACCGGTTTGATCTACATCGCCGCAATGTTGCTGACCGCAGGGCTGTTCTGGGCCGCGGGCCGGCGGCGGGCGCTGGTGCCCACCGGGGCGCAGACGGTGGCCGAGGCGGGGATCGATTTCGTCGAGAACAGCATCATCATGCAGACCATCGGCCCCGACGGCCGCCGGTATCTGCCCTTTTTGACCACGCTGTTCTTCTTCGTCTTCTTCAGCAACATCTTCGAGGTCGTCCCGTTCATCCAGTTCCCGGCCAACTCCCGCATGGCCATCCCCTTGGCCTTGGCGCTGGTGGTGTGGGTCATCTACCACGTTGTGGGCATCCGAGCCCAGGGCTTCTACCACTATTTCAAGGGTGCGCTGTTCCCCCCGGGAGTGCCCAAGGCGCTCTACATCTTGGTGGCACCCATCGAGCTGCTCCAGATCCTGTTGATCCGACCGCTGTCGCTGGCCATCCGGCTCTGGGCCAACATGGTGGCCGGCCACCTGTTGCTGGTGACCTTCGCGGTGCTGTCGGCCGCTTTGTGGGGAACCCTCTACGTACCCGCAGTGCTGCCGTTTGCGGCGCTGATCCTGCTCACCGCCTTTGAGATCTTCGTCTCGGCTCTCCAGGCCTTCATCTTCACCATTCTCACCGCCGTGTACATCGGCGGATCACTACACCCCGAGCACTAGGAGATAATTACCTTGCTTGCACTGATTTCCATCCTTGCCGAACTTACCGGCGACGCCCAAGAAGGCCTGAAAGCGATCGGCGCGGGTCTTGGATATGGCCTTGCCGCCATCGGCCCCGGCATCGGCATCGGCATCGTGGTGGGCAACGCCATCACAGCCATGGCCCGTCAGCCTGAGTCAGCCGGTGTGGCCCGGACCACGATGTTCTTGGGCATCGCCTTCACCGAGGCGCTGGCCCTCATCGGTTTCGTCGTCTTCATCCTCCTTCTGCCGGCATGAGCAGGCGGCTCTTGGCCGCGGCCACCGTGATGGTGGCCGCGATCGCACTCAGCGCGTCGGCGGCCAGTGCCGCTGGAGAGACGGTGGGTTCATGCATTTTTGATGAGGTGACCACAGTCGAAAACCTGGTCAACGTCGACTTCAATATGGTCAAGGCTCTCAAAGCGACCATCGGCAACGAAGCGGCATCAGAGCATGAGCGAGAGGTTGCGAAGGAAGCCAAAGAGGAGATCGTTGAAAAATACGAGACGGACCTCGAGGGCTGTGTAGAGGCGCCCAACCCGATCATCCCGGAGTACACCGAGATCATCTGGGGCGGTGCGGCGTTTGTGGTGTTGCTGGCACTGATGAAGTGGAAGCTGTTCCCAGTGGTGAAGAACCTCATGGAACAGCGCACTCAGCGGATCCAAGACTCCCTCGACGACGCCGACCGGGAGCGGGCTGAGGCCGCCGAGGTCAGGGCCCGCTACGAAGCGGAGCTGGCCGACGCCAAGGCCGAGGCTGCCCGCATCGTGGACGAGGCCCGTGATCAGGCCGCTTCCGTGCGAGCCGACCTCCAGTCTCGGGCCGAGGCCGATATCTCCGACATGCGAGAGCGGGCCGCGGCCGACGTTGAGGCCTCCAAGCGCCAAGCCATCGCCGACTTGCAGTCAGAGGTGTCCGACATCGCCCTCGGCGCGGCCGAGGCAGTGCTGGGCCGCAGCCTGGAAGACCCGGAGATGCAGCGCCAGTTGGTCGACGACTACATCGCCAGCGTGGGCGCTGGTCAGGACTGAGGCTATGGCCGACCGATCAGCCAGCTACGCCGACGCCGTGGCCGCAGTGGCCCGGGCCGAGGGCAACCTCGACGTGGTGTCTGACGAGCTTTTCCGCGTCGCTCGGGCGCTGGAGGGCTCCGACGAGCTGCGGATGACGCTGTCTGATCGGCAAGTCCCCGCCGCTCGCCGCCAGCAGATCGTGGAAGACCTGCTGGGTGGCCAGGCGTTGGAGACCACCACCGCGGTGGTGTCGATGATCGTGGCCGCGGGGCGGTCGTCCGATCTGGTGGGTATCGCTCGCGAAGCGGTGGAGATCAACGCCCGAGACCGGGGCCGCTCGGTGGCCGAGGTGCGCACTGCGGTGGCGCTGACCGACGACCAGGCCACGAGGCTGTCGGCCGCGCTGAGCGCAGCCACCGGCCATCAGGTGGAGATCAAGGTCATCGTCGATCCCAGCGTGATGGGCGGCGTGGTGGCCACCATCGGCGACGAGGTGATCGACGGATCGGTGCGCCACCGACTTAGCCAGCTTCGGGACACTTTCTAGCCCGATGCGATTGATTTGATGAACGTTTCTTACCGAGGAGAGCAATGGCAGAGCTGACCATCGACACCGGTTCCATCGCTGAGGCCATCCGCCGCAACCTGGAGGGGTTCCAACCCGAGGTTGAGCTGGCCCAGGTGGGTCGGATCACCGAGGTGGGCGACGGCATCGCCCGCATTTCCGGGCTGCCCGGCGCGGCGGTGAACGAGATGCTGGAGTTCGAGAACGGGACCATTGGCTTGGCCCTGAACCTCGACGAGGACTCCATCGGCGCGGTGGTGCTCGGCGAGGTAGACGAGATTGAAGAAGGCCAGGCCGTCCGGTCCACCGGCGACATTTTGTCGGTTCCGGTGGGCGACGCCCTTTTGGGCCGGGTGGTGAACGCCCTCGGCGAGCCGGTGGACGGCAAGGGTCCCATCGTGGGCGCCGAAACCCGCCGCATGGAGGTGCAGGCCCCCGGTATCACCGGTCGCAAGCCGGTGCACGAGCCCATCCAGACCGGAATCAAGGCCATCGATTCGCTCATCCCCATCGGCCGGGGTCAGCGGGAGCTGATTATCGGCGACCGCAAGACGGGCAAGACCACCGTGGCCATGGACACCATCTTGAACCAGAAGGGCCAGGGGGTGAAGTGCATCTATGTGGCCATCGGCCAGAAAGCCTCAACCGTGGCCCAGGCGGTGGCCACGCTAGCTGAGCGGGGCGCCATGGAGTACACGGTGGTGGTGGTGGCTCCGGCCTCCGACCCGGCGCCGTTCAAGTACCTGGCTCCCTACGCCGGCTGCGCCATGGGCCAGCACTGGATGGACAACGGCGGCCACGCCCTCGCGGTGTACGACGACCTGTCCAAGCAGGCCGAGGCCTACCGGCAGATGGCGCTGCTGTTGCGCCGCCCGCCGGGACGTGAGGCCTATCCCGGCGACGTGTTCTACCTGCACAGCCGGCTGCTCGAGAGAGCCGCCAAGCTGAGCGACGAGCGGGGAGCGGGTTCGCTGACCGCGCTGCCCATTATCGAGACCAAAGCCGGCGACGTATCGGCCTACATTCCCACCAACGTGATCTCCATCACCGACGGGCAGATCTTCTTGCAAGACGATCTGTTCAAGTCGGGAGTGCGGCCCGCGGTGGACGTGGGCATCTCGGTGTCCCGGGTGGGCTCTGCCGCTCAGATCAAGGCCATGAAGACCGCGGTGGGCACCCTCAAGGCCGACCTCCAGCAGTTCCGCGAGCTAGAGGCCTTCGCCGCCTTCGGCTCCGATCTCGACGCCGTGTCCCAGGCCCAGCTCGACCGGGGCTACCGCCTCACCGAGCTGCTCAAGCAGGGTATCCAGACGCCTATGCCGGTGGAGGAGCAAGTGGTGTCGCTGTACGCCGGCACCCGGGGCTACCTGGACACCGTCCCCGTCGAAGACGTGGCCCGCTTCGAGTCGGAGTTGTTGGAATGGGTCCGGACCCGCAACGCCGGCCTGATGTCGGCTGTGGTGGATTCCGGCGCGGTGGACGAAGAGGGGCTGGGGGCCGCGGTTTCGGCCTTTGCCGCCCAGTTCGAGTCGTCGGCCGAGCCCGAGGGCGACGAGCCCGACGCCGAGGCTCAAGCTGCGGCAAAGGCCGGGGTAGTCGACGCCGACCACACACTTCCCGAGACCGACATCCAGCGGCCCGAGGAAGACTGATCTATGCCGGGTGGTCAAGAGCGCGCACTTCGCCGGCGCATCTCGTCGGTGCAGTCCACCAAGAAGATCACCCGTGCTATGGAGCTGATCGCCGCCACCCGAGTGGTCAAGGCCCAGCAGCGGGCCCACGCCGCCCGCCCCTACTCGACGAAGCTCACCAGCGTCATCGAGGATGTGGCCGCCGGAGGCGCTGAGGCCTCCCATCCGCTGCTGGAGCGGCGGGAGCCGGTGCGCCGGGTGGGATTTGTGGTCATCACCTCCGACCGGGGCCTGGCCGGGCCGTACAACAGCTCGGTGATCAAAGCCGCCGAGCGGGAGCTGATGGACGCCCAGACCAAGGGGCAGGATTATTCGCTCATGCTCATCGGCAAGAAGGGACAGGACTACTTCCGATTCCGCAACTACCGGATCGACGAGTCCTTCACCGGCATGAGCGACACCCCCACCTACGACGATGCCCGCCAAGTGGCTGAGGTGGTGGCCGACCGGTTCGAATCAGGCCACATCGACGAAGTGATCCTGGCCTACATGGAGTTCTTTACCATCGGTACCCAGCGGGTGGCGGTGCGGCGCTTTTTGCCGCTGGAGAGTATCGATGTGATCGCCGCGGCCGGCTCAGGCGAGCTGCGGGCCGCGTTCGAGTTCGAGCCCTCTCCCGAGGGTGTGCTGGAGTCGCTTTTGCCCCGGTATGTGGAGTCGAGGCTGTTCTCGGCCCTGTTGGACGCGGCCGCCTCCGAGCACGCCAACCGCCAGCGGGCCATGAAGGCGGCCACCGATAACGCCGAGGATCTGATCACCAAGCTCACCCGGGCCATGAACCGGGCCCGCCAAGACGCCATCACCACCGAGATCATGGAGATCGTCGGCGGTGCCGAAGCCCTTAAGGACGAGGACGATGATGGCGAAATCGCCGATCTCCTCGCCACCGCCAACCAGTAGGAGTAGGAATACAGATGTCGGAGAACCTCAAAGACGGCCGGGTTGTCGCTATCGCTGGCCCGGTCATCGACGCCGAGTTCCCCCCGGACGCACTGCCGGAGATCAACACCGCCCTCGAGTTCGATGTGAACGTCGACGGGGAGACCGTGACCGTGAAGGCCGAGGTGGCCCAGCAGATCGGTGATGGACGGGTGCGAGCCATCGCCCTCAAGCCCACTGACGGCCTCACCCGGGGCACACCAGTGCGCAACACCGGCCAGGGCATGACCGTGCCGGTGGGCGACGTCACCCTGGGCCACGTGTGGAACGTGGTGGGGGACTGCCTCGACACCGACCGCAGCACCCTGGACGTGGGCGAAGAGTGGGAGATCCACCGCCCAGCGCCGTCTTTCGACTCCCTGGAGCCGTCCACCCGCATGTTCGAGACCGGCATCAAGGTCATCGACCTGCTCACCCCCTACAAAGAGGGCGGCAAGATCGGACTGTTCGGCGGTGCCGGTGTGGGCAAGACGGTGCTCATCACCGAGATGATCAACCGGGTGGCCACCCAGCACGGCGGCGTGTCGGTTTTCGCCGGCGTGGGCGAGCGCACCCGTGAGGGCACCGACCTGTTCTTGGAGATGGAGGAGTCGGGGGTTTTGGACAAGGCCGCTTTGGTGTTCGGCCAGATGGACGAGCCTCCCGGCGTGCGGCTGCGGGTGGGTCTGGCCGGGGTGACCATGGCCGAGTACTTCCGCGACGTGCAGAACCAGGACGTGCTGTTGTTCATCGACAACATCTTCCGTTTCGTGCAGGCCGGCTCAGAGGTGTCCACCCTGTTGGGTCGCATGCCATCTGCGGTGGGCTATCAGCCCACGCTGGCCGACGAGATGGGTGAGCTCCAGGAGCGCATCACCTCCACCCGAGGGCGGTCCATCACCTCTCTGCAAGCGGTGTACGTGCCGGCTGACGACTACACCGACCCGGCGCCGTTCACCTCGTTCACCCACTTCGACGGCACCACCGAGCTGAGCCGCGACATCGCCGCGCTGGGCATCTACCCGGCGGTGGACCCGCTGGCCTCCACCTCGACCATCCTCACTCCTGAGGTGGTGGGGGACCGCCACTACGGCGTGGCCCGCCGGGTGCAGGAGATCCTCCAGCGCTACAAGGAGCTTCAAGACATCATCGCCATCTTGGGCCTCGACGAGCTGTCGGAAGAGGACAAGGTGATCGTGTCCCGGGCCCGCAAGGTACAGCGATTCTTGTCGCAGCCCATGTTCGTGGCCGAGGTGTTCACCGGCATGGGTGGGATCTTCACCCCGGTGAACGAGACGGTGGACTCGTTCGAGGCCCTGGTGAACGGAGACCTCGACGACCTGCCCGAGCAGGCCTTCTTCATGGTCGGCGGGGCTGAGGACGCCCACCGCAAAGCCGCCGAGCTCGAGGCCCAGGCGGCCTAGCTGTGGCTGAGGGTTGCGAAGCGTTGGGGCTGAGGAAGTAGCGATGTCTCTGACCGTAGAGCTCGTCTCCCCCGAGGAGATCGTCTACACCGGCGAAGCCGAGATGGTGGTAGCCCGCACCACCGACGGCGAGATCGCGTTCCAGCCCGGCCACGTGCCCTTCCTGGGCGTCCTGGTGCCCAGCGAAGTCCGGGTGTACACCACCGAAGGCGCCAAGACCACCATTGCCGTCGAGCGCGGTTTCGTCGAGGTATCCCACGACAACATCGCCCTCCTCAGCGATTCCGCCGTTTTGGCCTAGCCGCTAGCCTCGAGCCTCATGGTGCCGCTACGGGGGTCGTCGAGATGAGTCCGACGGCTGTCCACGATCAAATGCGGCGGCTGCTTGATGCCGGAGATTTTGGACGCCTGTTCCGGGAGGTGCTGTTTTGGCACAGCCCGCCTGACGGCCAGCGTGAGGACCGCCCGCTGAGGGGAGTGAACCCGGCCCCCGGCGGTGACGACGATGGGATGGTGGTTCGAGCGGTGGCTGAAATGCGCGGGGTCACAGTGTGGGCTGTGACCTGTGTGCAAATTCCCACCCGGGCAGGCCAGCATCGGGTGGTTCGGGATCTGGGGAAGCAGTCGGGCGACCGGTTGGTGGTGTTCATCGCCGGAGACCAACAGCTTTGGTTGTGGCCCGAACAGCGGCCCTCCGGCACCGGCCATCGGCTAGTCGAGCACCATTACCGGAGGGGTCGAGGCAACGACGCCCTATTGCAGCGGCTAGAGCAGGTTCGGTTCACCGTGGCCGAAAGCCGCACGCTCACGGGACCGCAGGTGCTCAACCGAGTCCGCCAGTCGTTCAACGTGGAGAAGGTGACCAAGAGCTTCTATCAGGAGTTCCATAAGCACCATCAGCGCGTTGCCGCTGGCATCGAAGGCATCCCCGAAGGCCGCAGCCAGGACCGGCGTTGGTATGCGTCGGTGCTGTTGGATCGGCTGATGTTCATCTACTTCATCCAGCACAAGGGGTTTATGGCCGGCGATCCCGGCTATCTGCGGAACTGCCTGGGCAAGGTGCGCGACCACTTCGGCGCCGAACAGTTCTACGCGTTCTTCCGCGAATTCCTGCTACCGCTCTTCTATGTGGGGCTGGGATCGCCGCCGGCCGAGCGGGCCTGGGACGATCCGGTGGCGAGGCAAATCGCTGGCGACGTGCCTTATGTGAACGGCGGACTGTTCGAGCAGCACGCGCTGGAGCGTGACTACGAGGTACATATTGCCGACGCGGTGTTCGAAGAGCTGTTCAACTTCTTCGACCAGTGGCGTTGGCATCTCGACGAGAGCCCGACTGGTGCGAACAACGAGATCAATCCCGACATCTTGGGGTTCATCTTCGAGCAGTACATCAACTACACCGACAAGGGACAGAAGGAGAAGGGTGCCTACTACACCAAGCCCGACGTCACCGGCTATATGAGCGCCTCAGCCATCATCCCCGCGGTAGCCGACCGCCTGGTGGCCGCCGGTTTGGATGATCCGTGCGTGCTGCTGCCCGGCTCCGGGGCGCGTTATCTTCACGGCAGCCTTGGCTTTGGGGTGGGCAAGCCTTTGCCCGACGGGGAACTCCCACCTTCTGAGTCTCCAGACGACTCTCTGGATCTTGCCCTGCCCGGAGAGAGGTGGTGCGATGTGACCCACCGGCGGAAGCGGCACGCTGAGTTGGCGGAGCTGGTGGATCACGGCAGGGTGAGCGGCATCGACGATGCGGTGACCGCCAATCTGGACTTGGCCGAGTTGATGGCCGACTATTTCATCCAGCTCACTTCTGCCGAAGAGTGCCAGCAGGCGTTCGAAGTGCTGCAAGGGCTCACAGTATGCGATCCCACAGTGGGATCCGGTGCGTTCTTGCTGGCTGCGCTCGATGTGCTCGACCCCATGTACACCGCGGTGTTGAATCGCGCCGTTGAGATTGCGGGGGGGGGGGGGTCAGTGCCCCGTTCCTGGATGAGGCCCGAGCCCATAGCAGCGACCGCTATTGGCTGCTGAAGACCATCTGCCTCAACAATCTGTACGGCGTCGATTTGATGGGCGAGGCTGCGGAGATCGCCAAGCTGCGCCTGTTCCTGAAGCTGGCCGCCCAGCTCGACGACGCAACGCTCATGGAGCCACTGCCCGATCTGGACTTCAACATCAAGTCGGGCAACCTTCTCGTAGGTATCGCCGACCCCGACGATGCCCAGCAACGCTTTGGCGCATCCCTGCTGTCAGCGCCCGGTCTGGCGACGGCTGAGGAAGCCGCCCAACAAGCCGCAGAGGCCTACGACGCATTCGCCGCCGCCCAATTGGCCGAGACGGCAGACGGGGATTTTCATTCTTCGACTGACAGCGGCAAAGCGCAACTAATGGCTCAGATCGACGCTGCCCGAAACTTGGCAGACGGTGCCTTGTATGACCTGCGCGACGAGTTGGTCGGTTTCGAGCAGTGGCGAGAGTCGCACCAGCCGTTTCACTGGTTCGCGGAGTTCCCCTCGGTGTGGCGCGACCGCGGTTACGGCCGCGGCTTCGATGTGATCATTGGCAATCCGCCCTACGTCAAACCCAGCGCAGTAGACGGGTACACCTGGCAAGGCTACGAAACCCAAACCTGCCCCGACCTCTACGCCGTGTGCACCGAACGAGCCTCCACCCTGCTCAATGACCAGGGTCGCTTCGCCATGATCGTCATGCATTCAATTTGCTTCCACAAGGGGTTTAAGGTGCTGCGGGATTGCTTGACCGGTATTTTCCCGTCGCTTTGGGTGTCCTCTTACTCCCGCATTCCGGATGGCTTGTTCAGCGGCTCTGCACGGGTACGGAACTCCATCATTATTGCTGCTCGCTTTGGAAGCAGCGGGCTGTCCACTTCGCGGTGTCGTCGCTGGCTGACGGAGGGCAGGGGGAGCCTGTTCGGCACGCAGCAGTATGTAAGAGCCAACGCTGAGCTGTTGCGATGTGGCGACATGCCACAGTGGCTGTTTCTCGACGATCGTGGAGTTGCCAGTGCTCTTGCGGGAATGGTCAAGGGTTGTCAGCCGTTAGAGGAAGTCCTCGATCGCGGTGGAACGCACGCAGTGGGCTACAAGACAGTTGCCCAGTATTCCCTCGGCATCTATACCCAAGAGCCACCAACGGTGAACTTGAGCACTGGCATGCCAGCTGCCACAGTTTCGGAGAGATCGAAGTGGTTGTACTTTGGAGAGCAAGTTCATCGTGACTTGGCATTCATCGTTCTTTCGGGTCGATGGGCGTATCTGTGGTGGCTGGCCTACGGGGACGAGTTCGATGTCACACGGGGTGTGCTGGCCGCACTCCCGTGTGACATCGAACGGCTGGCGTCTATGGCAGCGTCGGGGGGCTTGCCCTCCGACCCCCCGTGTGACATGGAACTCGTAACTTTAGTCAGGGATCTTTTGGCCTGTTCAGAGGTATTGCAAGATGAGATGCCCAAACATTTGAAGTGGAAGGCTAACGCTGGCGTGAACGTGGGCCGCTTCGACCTGCGTGTACCGGAGTGCCGGGCCATCACCGACGAGGCTGATTGGTTGCTGGCCCAGGCGTGGGGGTTGACTCGGGAGCAGTACGAGGCTGCGGGCAATCTCCGAGACCGGATGACATTCGGGCACAAGGGCGACTGACCATGCCCCGCATTCTGGACAATCTCACTGCTGACGACGATGACTCGCAGATGGAGGCGGCCCTCGTGGCCACGTTGGCGACGTCGCGGTCGCTGGACGCTGCGGTGGGGTATTTCAACTTGCGGGGTTGGGGGCTGATCGCCGACCGGGTGGCCGCTCTGCCGGGTGAATCGGATCGGGAGGCGGGCAGGAAGACCCGGCTTTTGGTGGGGATGACCGAGAATCCCCAAGAGGAGATGCGCCGCTTGTTGAGCACCCTACCTGCTGCCGAGCCCGATGGCGAGATGGCGGGAAAGCGGTTGGCCAGCACCGTGGAAGAGTTCCGAAGCCAGCTTCAGGTGGGTCTGCCGACTCCGCGCGACGAGGCCGCTCTGCGGACCCTGAGACTCCAGATCGAAGACGGCGATGTGGATGTTCGCTTGTACCTACGCGACCGACTTCACGCCAAGCTGTACTTGGCCCACCGGGAGGATGTGCCTGTACCCCGCATCGGCTATGTGGGATCGTCCAACCTCACTCGGGCCGGCCTGCGGGAGCAGGGCGAACTGAACGTCGACGTGACCGACACCGACTCCACCCAGAAGCTGGCCGACTGGTTCGCCCAACGGTGGCAAGATCCGTTCACAGTGCCGGTCAACCCCGAGTTGATGGCGTTGCTGGACGAGTCTTGGGCTGCTGAGACCCCGCTTGATCCTTATCTGGTGTATCTGAAGATGGCTTATCACCTCTCCAGTGAAGCCAGGGAGGGGCTGATCCAGTTCGGCCTACCCGCTTCGATGGCCCGCGAATTGCTGAAGTTCCAGGAAGCTGCGGTCAAGATCGCTGCCCGTATCGTGACCGAGCGGGGTGGGGTGATGATCGGCGACGTTGTGGGGCTGGGCAAGACCCTGGTGGCCACCGCCATTGCCCGCCTGCTCCAAGAGGACAAGGGGTGGGAGACACTGGTGGTGTGTCCCAAGAACCTGGTGCCCATGTGGAAGGCGTACATGAGTAAGTACCGACTCCACGGCCAGGTTATGTCGCTGTCGATGGTCGCAAGGGACTTGGAGAGGCTCCCTCGGCATCGACTGGTGGTGGTGGACGAGTCTCACAACCTCCGCAACCCCAAGCGCAAAGACCATGAAGCCTTGCGCCGGTACATCTCCGACAACGACTCCGCGGCCGTCCTGCTGTCGGCCACTCCCTACAACAAGAGTTTGGAAGACTTGAACGGGCAGCTCTCGCTGTTCCTGGACGATGCCACGGAGTTGAGCGTCCGCCCTGAGCAGGCCATCAGGGCGATTGGAGAGGATGAGTTCTCCATTCGCTGCGAGGGGCGCACAGCGTCGCTGGCTGCATTTCGTCTGTCGGAGCACCCCGAAGACTGGCAAACCCTGATGTCGCAGTTCATGGTCCGCCGCACCCGGCGGTTCATTGAGGACAACTACGCCCGCACCGATCGCTCGGGTCGGAAATATCTGACCTTTGGCGACAAGAGCCGGTTCTACTTCCCCGAGCGGCTGGCCCAGCCCATCGAGCGGGCGGTGGCCGAAGGCGACCCGGTGGCCCAGATGCTTTCAGATGAGACCCTGGATGCGGTGAAGTCGCTCCATCTGCCCCGCTACGCGATGTACGACCACCTGACCTCAGATGCCCTTGCCGCTGCTGCTGACGCCGCTGAGCGGGAACTTATCGTCGACCTGTTGCGTTCGGGCCATGGGAGTGTGGCGGGATTCAATCGGGTGATGATGTTCAAGCGTCTGTCTTCATCCGGCCCGGCGTTCCTGGCAACTCTCCGGCGCCACCGACTGCGCGACCAGGCGACCCTCCACGCAGTGGAAAATGAGATGCCCGTGCCGGTGGGGTCGGTGGACAAGGCGGTGTGGGCTGGCCGGTCCGTTGTCGACGAAGACGAAGGAGACGATGGTCTGTTTGGCGATCATGACTTCGACATCTCCCCAGGGGAGGCCTACGCCCGGCTAGCCGCCAAGAACTCCAAGCAGGTGCGGTGGCTGCGGGCTGAGTACCTCAAGGACGAGTTTGCCACCCATTTGGAGTACGACATCGCCGTCATCGACCAGATGTTGGCCCAGTTTGGGCACTGGGAGCAGGCCGCCGACGGCAAGATAAGCGTGTTGGCCCGGCTGATACTGAATGATCACGCAGACGAGAAGGTTCTGGTGTTCACCGAGTATTCCGATACGGCTAACTACGTTGCTAGGTCGTTGCAGCAGCGGGGGGTGGAAGGTGTGGCGGTGGTGACCGGTGAGACCGGCGCGGCCACGGAACTGGCCCGTAAGTTCTCACCGGGGTCTCACCTGTCCAGCTTGCGCGATGGTGAGGACGAGCTGCGGGTGCTGGTGTCCACCGATGTGCTGTCAGAGGGGCAAAACCTCCAGGATGCCCGCATAGTGGTGAACTATGACCTTCCGTGGGCCATCGTGAAGCTGGTACAGCGGGCCGGCAGGGTGGATCGGATCGGCCAGGATTCGCAGACTGTGTTGCTGTATTCGCTGATGCCTGCCGATTCGTTGGAGTCGGAGATCGAATTACGAAAGCGCATCCGGGACCGGTTGGGGGAGAACGCCAAGTTGTTGGGCTCCGACGAGCAGTTTTTTGGCGGCGAGCGAGAACGGGAGGTTGTCGCCGGTCTCTACGACGAGCATTCTGAGTGGGACTTGGGAGGTAACGAAGATGTGGATCCGATATCAATGGCCTACGAGATATGGAGGACTGCCGAGCAACGCCACCCCGAAATAGCCAAGAGGGTGGCGGCCATGCCCGACGTGGTCTACGCCACCCAGTTGGTCGCGCCTAGCAACGAGGGAGGAGAGCCTCACTCTCCGGGGGTGGTTGTCCACTCGCAGACCGTGACCGGCTCAGATGCGTTCGCCCTTGTGCGCCGCAGTGGGGAGGCCCACCGGATCAGCCCCCAAGAGGCTCTCCGACTGGCCCGTTGTGAGCCCGACACCCCGGCCCGCCCACCTCAGGATGGACATCACGACATGGTAGCCGCTGCCTTTGTTGGTCCTTTGACCGCGCCGCCGGAGAAGACCGCAGTGATGCCAACTGGGGTACGGGGCCAGTGCTACAACAAGCTAAAAGCTCATGCCTCCCACTCCCAGCTCAATCTTCTGGTGTCAGATGATGATCTGAATTCCGCTCTGGAGGATATGCGACGGTTTCCCCTGTTTCCCACCACCATGCAGACCCTCTCCAGCGCGCTAAGAGAGCGGCCACCGGCTGACTTGGCTGACCTGATCGTCATGCTCCACAAAGACGACTTGCTGTGCGCCTTTCCCGATACCGATTTCGCCCGACGCGAACCCCGGGTGATCTGCTCGATGGGCTTCGTCTAGTGCGCCTAGTCAGTTGAATCTGATTTTGTCTGAGAGAAGTATTCGGCTGCGAAACGAGCAGCGTAAGCCAATCGCTAGGTATGCGAGCCCTGATCAGCCCTGAAACAGCCTTATCCGGGCAATCTGTATAGCTCATGACAGTAGTTTGTTGACCTCCGTGAATATCTCGCCGTGGAGGTGGATAGCTGTGGTCGTGATGAGTTGATCGGCGGGGTCTTGGTGGAAACGGCTGCTTCGCTTTCGGTTCCGGTTGCACTGGGAGAGAGATGTGAGCGATGTTGCTTGTGTTCAATTCATATTCAATATTTAACAAGTTATTCTCGCCTATACGGGCTTATTCAAGTGGTTGTTGTCACTGGGGTCGGTATACTTGCATGTATGGAGTTTAGACCCCTTGAGCAGGGGAAACGGGCTGGATGCGAGCCTCGCGAGCCGGTGTGGCCGGAGGCGGTTGATGTTGACGTTTTGTCGCTGCCGGAGCTGCGGGAGCGGCTTGGTTTGATAAAGAAGTCCGAGGCTCGGCTGGCGGCTATGAAGACGGAGACGCTGGCCGCGTATGCCAGCCGGGGTGGCGAGGGTTTGGCCCGGCGGGTGGTGTTGGAGGAGTTGCAGGCTTCCAAGCAGCAGGCCCGCCGGGTGGTGGAGACGGCTTCTCAGCTCTCGCGGGTTCCCGAGACTCTCGATGCGTTGGGCGCAGGGGAGATTCCCGCGGCCCATGCCACCCAGATCGCCAAGGCTGCTTCGCAGGGTCCGGTTGATGAGGCGGTGCTGGTGGAGGCGGCTCGGCGGGAGGATTTCGGCACGTTCTCCCGAACGTTGCGCGACCATCAGCATGAGCAGTCGGGCGATGACGGCAAGTCGTTGATGGCCCAGCAGCGGGAGCGGCGTTCGTTTAGTTTTTTCAAGTCTTCTGACGACGGCATGTTCGTTTTGAACGGGCGGTTCGACCCGGTTGCGGGGAATCGTATGGAGGCGGCGCTGGCCGATGAGGTGCGCCGTCTGGCCAACAGCGGCAAAGACGGCGACCAGACTGCGTTCGAACAGTGGATGGCCGACGCCTTGGAGAACCTGGTCTGTGCTGACACCAAAGACCGCAAACCGCAGGGCGCCACGCTGATCTTGACTGCCGACTGGGACGCGCTGAACCACAAGCTGGCCGATGCCCGCCTGGTCGACGGCACGCCTTTGCCGGTGTCTGAGGCTCTGCGGCTGGCCTGCAACGCCGACGTCGTGCCTTCTGTGTTCGACACCAAGAACCAGGAACTGTGGGTGGGTCGCAAACACCGCTTGGCTACCGAGGCCCAGCGGGCTGCGCTGATCATCCGCGACAAGCACTGCATCGGCTGCGGGCGGTCAGCGGTATGGTGCGAGGCCCACCACATCGAAGAATGGCTGACAGGCGGCCGCACCGACATAGACAACCTGGTGCTGGTCTGCAAGAGCTGCCACCACAACATCCACGACGACGGCTGGGCGGTACACCGAAACCAAAGCGGCGGCTACGAACTTCGGCCGCCGCCGGCGCCTTACGCCGACTACCCGCCTGGGCAGGCACGATCGGGGCCATCACCCTCAGAATCGCAATCCAGCCCCGATGCCCTTCGCAACGTCCATACCGATGCCTTTCCCGAAAAGGGCATCACCAACTGGCAGCCCAAAAGGGCCAAACAGCTGCTATTGAGCTGAGACAACGCTCCCCAGTAAAGCCCACTACCGCTACGGAACCAATGCGGCCAAACGCTAGCTTGGCCGGTGCGAATCAAGATGTAATGCATCTCATGGGAGGGCTGGAAATGGGTTTGGGGAGATCTCGGGGAATGCGCTGGGAGCGGGCGCTGGTGACTGGGGCTTCGACGGGGATTGGTCGGGCGATGGCGGTGCAGTTGGCTGCTGCCGGGGTGGACTTGGTGTTAGTGGCCCGCAGCGGCGACCGGCTGGAGGAACTGGCTGCTGAGTTGCGGGCTGGCGGGAGGCAATTGGACGTGGAGGTGCTGGAGGCCGACTTGTGCGACCCAGAGGGTTTGGCCGCCGTGGAGAGGCGGGTTGTGGCCGAGGAGGCGCCCATAGACCTGCTGGTCAACAATGCCGGATTGGGTTACGAGGGGCCCTTTCATGCTCAAGACGCTTCTGAGGTGTGGGAGACCATTGGTGTAAACGTCACGGCGCTCGTGCGACTGACCCATGCCGCCCTGAAGACGATGGTCGACAGTGGGCGGGGCCATGTGGTACTCGTGTCGTCGATGGCTTCGCTTCAGGGGATGCCCATGACCGCGGTCTACTCGGCCACCAAGGCGTTCATCACCAGCTTTGGCGAGGCCGTTTACGAGGAGCACAAGGGCACCGGGGTGGTGGTGACTACTGCATTGCCCGGGTTGACTCGTACCGAGTTCCACGAGCGGGGGCGCTGGAACCTGGACAAGTGGCCTTCAGTGGGGTGGCAGGATGCCGACGAGGTGGCCGCTGAAACGCTGGCGGCTGCGGCCCGATCTCGCCCTGAGGTGGTGACCGGGCGCACCAACCGGGTTCTCGCCGCGCTGTCGGGCATTTCTCCCCGACACATGCGCCGGACACTCATCGGCCGGGCCGCCCGCCGCGCCTGGCCGGAAGGTTCGTGACCTCTAGGACAAGAACATGAAGAGAGGACTGCGACTCCTGGGCGTTGTTGCCATCGTTCTACTTTTTGCCACCGCCTGTTCGAATGCTGATGCTCCGCCCACTGCGTCAACTCCTGATATCACCGTCGCGCTGGACGCGGATTCTGTTGAGCCCGATGCCGCCGAGCCGACGGTCGCTTCGCCCGAGCCGACGGCTGCCTCGCCCGAGCCGACAGCCGAGTCCGCCGCCGCCGAGCCGACAGCCGAGCCTGTGTCGCCCGATGAGAGTGAGGCGATCGACCCGGTGGGCCAGTCCGCTTTGGAGCAGCTGCGCCGTCGCGTGGCTGCGGCTGCTGCGTTCGGGGGACTTGTTCCGACTGTCGCCATTGTGGAGGAATTGCGCCGGAATGCCGAGGGGTTCTCCTATGAGATCGGCGCTCACGGTGGCACGCTCACGGTGGCGACGATCTCCGAGCCACTCACTTTCAATCTTGCACTGGCCAGGGACGCCGGATCGTCGGCCGTGCTCGGGTACCTGTTCGAGGGCCTTACCCAAACCTCGTGGTTGAACGATGAGATAGAACCGCTGCTGGCACGGTCATGGGAGCGATCTGATGATGGGCTGCGCTGGGTGTTCCATTTGCGCGACGACGTGCAGTGGCATGACGGCACCCCGTTGACCGCCCATGACGTGGAGTTCACGTTCAACCGAGTGATCTACAACAACGATTTCCAAGCGGCGAGCCGGGCTTCTTTCGAGTTCCGATTCCTGAATGCTGAAACCGGCCAGTGGGAGGAGTCGCAGATGACGGTGACAGCACTGGACGACCACACCGTGGAGTTTGTCCTTCCGCAGCCCTTCGCACCGTTCCTGCGCTCGATGAGCACCGCCATCTACCCCGAGCACATCTTGGAGGGCCCCATCGAGGCGGGTGCCTTTGATGAGTTCTGGGGCATCGACACCGATCCCACCCTGGTCATCGGCACCGGCCCGTTCACCATCGGGGAATACACACCCGGCGAGCGTGTTGTCTTCGAGCGAAACCCCGACTACTGGCTGGTGGACGATGTTGGAGGGCGCCTGCCCTATCTCGACCGAGTGGTGCAGTTGATCGTGGAGGACTTGGAGGACGAGCTCGCGTTTTTCCGCGATGGCATCACCGATTTCCACGGCTTACTGGGTGAGGAGTTCGCGCTGCTCGATCCTCTGGCCGAAGAAGAGAACTTCACCCTGCACCGCCGCGGCCCCGGATTCGGCACCAATTTCTTGGCCTTCAACCAGAACCCCGGATCCAACGATGCCAACGAGCCGTATGTCGATCCGATTCAACTGCACTGGTTCCAAAACGCGGAGTTCCGCCAGGCCGTTGCCCATTCCATGGACAAAGCGGCCATGATCGACGAGGTCCAGCACGGTCTGGGCTATCCGCAGTGGTCGTCGGTGAGCCCGGCAGCCGGCGACTTCCACAATCCCGAAGTGCGCCAATACGCCTACGACTTGGACCGGGCCAACGAGATCCTCGACGAAATGGGCTGGCTTGACACCGACGGCGACGGCATCCGCGAGGACGATGGGGGCAATCCAATCTCGTTCACGATGATTACCAACGAGGGGAACAGCGTGCGCGCCGATATCACCGGCATCATTCACGAGGGGATGACGTCGATCGGCCTCGACGTTGATTTTCGCACCGTGGACTTCGGCGACATGGTGGCCCAGCTCACATCCACCTACGACTGGGAGGCCATGGTGGTGGGCCTAACCGGCAGTCCCGACCCCTTCGGCGGAATGACCGTGTGGCACAGCGGCGAAGGCCTCCACCTTTGGTATCCGAACCAGCCCGAGCCCGCCACAGAGTGGGAGGCGGAGATCGACGAGCTCTATATTGCCGGCAGCAAAGAGCTCGACCACGAACAGCGGGTGCAGCACTACTGGGATGCCCAGGCGATTGTCGCCGAGAACGTCCCGCTCATCTACACCACGCAGTCTGAGCGGTTGGGAGCGGTTCGCAACGTGTTCGGCAACTACACGCCGACCCTGTACGGCTACTGGGACCTGCGCTACCTGTTCCGCACTGATCAGTAGGCCGCTAGCCGAACTCGATGGCGGAGAAGCTGTTCAGCTTTCCCAGTTGATGGTCGGCGGTGACCAGCCGGACGGTGCCCGACTTGGATCGCATAACCAGCGACTGAGTGCTGGCGTGATTCTTGCTGTAGTGGACGCCCTTGAGCAGATCGCCGTCGGTGATGCCGGTGGCGGCGAAGAAGCAGTTGTCGCCCTGGACCAAGTCGTCGGCGGTGAGCATTCGGGTCACGTCTCGACCCAGCTTCTCGGCTTCTTTTCGCTCCCGGTCGTTGCGGGGCCAGAGCCGCCCCAGCAGCTCACCGCCCATGCATTTGAGGGCGGCCGCGGCGATCACGCCTTCGGGGGTTCCCCCGACTCCGAACAAGATGTCGGCCCCTGAGTCGGGCCAGGCGGTGGATATGGCCCCGGCCACGTCGCCGTCAGGGATGAGCCGGATACGGGCCCCGGCGTCGCGCACCTCGGCAATCAGCTCCGAGTGGCGGTCGCGGTCGAGGATCACCGCGGTCAGATCCCGCACCGACTCGCTCTTGGCCTCGGCCACCAGCTCGAGATTGCGAGTGGGGGAGTTGTCCAGCGAGATGCCATAACCCATGCACTCGGGCCCGTAGGCGATCTTCTCCATGTACACGCAAGGTCCGGGGTTGAACATGGTCCCCCGGTCAGACACCGCAATCACCGACAAGGCATTGCCCCGGCCTAGCGAGGTGAGCGTGGTGCCGTCTATGGGATCGACTGCGATATCGCATTCCGGAGGAGTTCCGTCGCCGATCATCTCACCGTTGAACAGCATGGGGGCTTCGTCCTTCTCGCCCTCGCCGATCACCACGATCCCGTCCATCGGCACGGTCCGCAAAAGCACCCGCATGGCCTCTACCGCGGCGTTGTCGGCCCCTTCTTTGTCACCCCGGCCCATCCAGCGCGAAGCGGCCAGAGCGGCGACTTCGGTTACCCGAACCAGCTCCATCGCCAGGTTGCGGTCGGGGGTCTCGGGGGAAGCGCTCACGTTGCCCAACCGTAGTGCTGCGCACCGGCGACTTCACCCTCTGCCAGCATGTTTGTACGGCTTCTGTTTGTCTCGACGATGCGACCGTTGACCTGCGATCTGAAACCATGGACGGTATGGTCTGGTGCTTCCAATGCGGCGCCCCCTACGACGAGGACGTGTCGGAGTGCGTGGAGTGCGGCGTGGCCACCTTCCCATCACCGCCACAACCCGCCGAAGGGGTGGGTGGCCCCGACGACGAGCAGCTGGCCTACGAGTTCCACGAGTGGTCTTATGGCGCCCGCAATGGCTTGGAAGCAGCGCTTCGAGCTGAA
Source organism: Acidimicrobiales bacterium (assembly GCA_965208505.1). Lineage (GTDB taxonomy): Bacteria > Actinomycetota > Acidimicrobiia > Acidimicrobiales > Bin134 > Poriferisocius. The sequence continues at coordinate 1,785,662 of OZ242339.1, read as the reverse complement.
GAGTTGGAGCACGCCTGGCTGGGCCCGACACTGATCGTGTGCGAGGCCGACGAAGAGGAAGTCGACAAGGCAGTGGAAGGGGTACTGCGGGCCCGGCTGCCGGACCTCGACAAGAGCCTGCCAAAGGTGGTGTACGAACTGGGGGACTACGACGACGCCCAAAAGGCCGATGTGATGAGCGAGCTCTTGAGTGAGGGCATCGCCCACGAAGTGGACTACGCCGGCAATTTGGTGGTGGGGGAGGCCGACGAGGAAGTGGTGGACGCCTTGTTCGACCAGATGATCAACGCGGCCGCCCAGCGGCAATTCGGCCCAGGACTGCCCGGGGTGGAGCCCTATCAGGTGTTGGAGGCGCTGTTCTTCTCCTCCGACCGGCTTCGACGCAACACTTCCGACACCAAAGCAGTGGAGGACTTCGCCATCGCCCACGACCAAGTGGTGCAGCTCAGCCTTCCGTGGGGGTACGACGCCGAGTTCTGGCGGGCCATGCTGAGTGCCGCCGACGGGTTGCGGGAGGCCTTGGTTGCCGGTCCCGACCCGACCGAGGGCGACGCCGCCGCCGAACAAGCTGCCACTGCTCTGAGGGATCTCCTGCGCCGGTTCATGTGATGGGGAGTCCGACGGTGGACGGGCTGGTGCTGACCCACGGTGCGGGCGGGGACCGGGACCAGCACACGCTGGTGGCCATCGCCCAGGGGTTGGCCCCGCTTCCGGTGGAGCGAATCAACTTCCCCTACCGCAGCCAGGGCCGCCGACCCCCCGATCGGGCACCCAAGCTGTTGGCCTTTCTCAGCGAGGAGGTTCCGGCCATCGCCGCCCGGCTGGGAACCGAGTCCGACCGCTTGGTGCTGGGAGGCCGCTCGATGGGCGGCAGGATGTGCTCGATGGCGGTAGCCGAGGGGTTGGCTGCGGCCGGGCTGGTGCTGTTGAGCTATCCGCTGCACCCGCCGAAGAAGCCTGAGAATCTGCGGACAGCGCACTTCCCAGAAATCGACGTTCCATGCCTGTTCATTTCGGGCGACCGCGACCCTTTCGGCAGTCCCGAGGAGTTCGCCCAGCATTTGCCGGCCATCAAAGGCCCGGTCACCACCGTCTGGCTCAAAGGCGAGCGTCACGACCCCGAGAAGTCTGATGCTGCAATCGTGGCTGCGTTGGCCGGCTGGCTGGAGACTCTCTAGCCGTCTTCGGGATTCAGTTCCTCGAGGGAGCGCTTCGTGGTTTCGGGGTAGAACAGGAGCACCAGGATGGCGACAAGGATCGGGCCGGCAATCAGGATGCTGAACGCGGTGCCGTAACCCCAGGCGTCGGCCATAAACCCAGCGGCTGTGAGTCCGGCGGCACTGCCGGCCACTCCGGCTATGCCTAGGAGTCCGTTGGACCCCGATCGGCGGATGGTGCCGAACATCTCAGCTCGGTACACCCCCAGCGTGGGCACCGTAGTGGCGGTCATCAGGGTTCCAATCGCAATCAGAACCCACATGGGCCAGCCCGCCAGGGTGAAGTGCCACAGAGCGAACAAAGCACCGCCGCTTACTCCGATCGAGGCAAGGACCCGTCGGCCCCGAAGGTCGGCAAGCTTGCCGGCAATGAGCATGCCCGGTCCCGCGGTCCAGGCGGTGAGCAGAGTGAAGATTGTGATCTTGGTGGCGGTAAAGCCCCGTTCGTCCCGCAAGAAGTCGTTTTGCAGCTGAGAGGCCGGAGAGGCGAACAACAGCACGGCAAACGAGGTCACGGCCAAGAGCACCAGTCGGAAAGGGTACTGCTGAGGCAGACGGGATCGAGGCTGTCTACGGGCAGTTTCGAATCGCTGGGATTCGGGCAGCCTTCGGGCCGCGAACAACACCAGAGGCAGTCCGGCCAGTGCCACCAGGAAGCTGAGCCGCCACGCGGTAACCCCAAGGTCGGCCAAGGGTACGGACCCGACGGCAATTCCCGATCCCAGACCGGCGGCCAACCCCAGCATGGAGGTCACAAAGGCCCGTGAGCTGGCCGGGGCTTCTTCGAGCGCGAACACAAAGATGAGCAGAGCCATGGCGTGGGACAATCCCCGGGATATTGCTTGGACCGCGGTCAAGGTGGCCAGATTGGCAACCAGGGACGTAGCTGCTGAGGCCAAGATGGCACCAGCGGCGGCATAGAGCAGGGTGCGCCGCCGCCCCTTCCGGTCGGCGAGTGCGGCCACTGCCACCGTGATCAGGATGCTTAGTCGGATCAACGACAGGGCGACGCCCGCAGCAGATTTGCTCTCTCCGAACTCTTCTCGCGCGAAGGTGATGGTCTGGCCGAGCAGCGTGCCCAAGAATCCGGCGAGCACCGCCATCGTGGCCAGCAACGCCACGATCCGGGCCTGGCGGGCGGTGAAGCGGTCCGGGGGGTGCCACCAGGGAAGGTCCCGTCCCTGGCGCAGGGCACGGCAGACGGGAACGCTGAAGAGCACCCGCCAAACCGGGATGGCCAGCCTAAAGTCGAACTGCTCGGTGATCTCTACTTGATCAGAGCTGGTTGGCTCGACGGTGACAGTGCGGCGGTAGTGATCGACCGGCCCCTCTATCGCGGTGAACACCCCTTCAGGCTCGGCGCGTTCCAAAACGATGTCGGAGCGGGGGGTCAACAGGCCGTCAGGGCCATTTAGTACGACATCGGCGGAATCGGCGCTCAGAACGCGACGAGAGATCACTCGGGGCATGGGCTGGAGGCAGTCTACTTTTCGGCGGCAGACACCCCCAGTGTCTCTTCGCGAGCCAATGCAAACCGGCTGGAGGCAGCCTACTTTTTGACGGCAGACACCCCGTGACGGCATCTGTGCCCATGACTTCGCTGATGGGGGCGCGGGCACCATACTTGTCAGGTGGAGCGCGTCCAACAGGAGGACTTTGATCAGCAGGACCGGATCGAGGTTCGGGCCCGCGGTCCGCTGGAGGGGTCGGTGGCCATCGGCGGGGCCAAGAACTCGGTGCTGAAGCTCATGGCCGCCAGTCTGCTCGCCGAGGGAACGTCGGTGATCCGCAATGTGCCCGACATCGACGATGTGGCGGTTATGGCCGATGTGCTGCGGGCGATGGGAGCTTCGGTCAGCCGGTTGGGCGACGCCCTCATCATCGACCGCCCCGCGGTCATCACCCCGGAGGCGCCCTATGCGCTGACCGAGCAGTTGCGGGCATCCACCGCGGTGCTGGGCCCTCTGCTGGCCGGTGCCGGCCACGCCCGGGTGGCCCTGCCCGGCGGCGATGATTTCGGTCCCCGGCCCATCGACATGCACATCGCCGCACTGGAGGCCATCGGCTGTCGGTTTGAGATCTCCGGGGGCTATGTGCATGCCACCGCCGACAATTTGGTGGGCAGCCCGGTTCTTTTGGAGTTCCCCAGTGTGGGAGCCACCGAGAACGTGATGATGGCTGCTGTCCGAGCCAAGGGCACAACGGTGATTGACAATGCCGCCCGGGAGCCAGAGATCGCTGATCTGGCCGGATTCCTTAACCGCATGGGTGGTCAGGTGACCGGGGCGGGCACGTCCACCATCATGGTGGAGGGTGTGGACGAACTGCACCCGGCCGAGCACACCGCGATGAGCGATCGCATCGAAGCGGCCACGTTCCTAGCCGCCCTTGGGGTGGCCGGCGGGGAGATCATCCTGCGGGGCGCCCAGCCCGACCACATGGCGATGCTGTGCCGCAAGCTGGGTGAGATGGGGGTGCGAACCTCGTCGGACTCCGAAGGGATGTGGGCCATGGGCAACGGGCGCTTGCGGTCGGCCGACGTGTCCACCCTGCCGTATCCTGGGCTTCCCACCGATTGCAAGCCCCTGCTGGTGACCATGTTGTCAGTGGCTGAGGGCGTGGGAATTGTGACCGAGAACTTGTTCTCGGGCCGTTTCCGCTATGTGGATGAACTGGTGCGCATGGGCGCCGACATCCGCACCGAGGGCCACCACGCGGTAATCCGCGGGGTGGACCGACTGAGCGGTGCGCCGGTACGAGCGTCCGACATCCGGGCGGGGGCGGCGCTGGTGGTGGCCGGATTGGCGGCTGACGGGGTGACCGTGGTGTCCGACCCCCACCACATCGACCGGGGCTATGAGGATTTCGCCGGCAAGCTCAGTGCTCTTGGGGCCGACGTCTGCCGCGTGAGGCCCGTCGATTAGCCAAGAACAGCAGGCCGGCTAGCAGGGCCAACGGCGCGGCCACCAATAGGATCTCATCCCAACCTCCCTGATGGGCCAGCACTTCCACAGTGCCGAGTCTGTCAGATGCCCACTTGGTTGATAGAACGAGATCGACGGGAAGGTTGGCGAATCGGGTTTTGGCTGAGACAATTGGGGTGTGCAGAACGCCGTAGCCCAGGTTATTGAGGCAATCCGCCCTGCGGTGCAGGCCGACGACGGCGACATCTTTTTGCGAGAGGTGGACGCGGACACCGGCGTTGTCACCGTGGAGCTGACGGGGGCCTGCGTGAGCTGCCCGGCTTCGACGGTCACGCTGAAGGCTGGAGTGGAGCGGATTCTCATGGACCGGGTACCCGGGGTAACCGAGGTGGTGAATGTGGGCCAGAATCTGCTGAGCGACGGCTCACCGGTGGGCTTGTAGCCGCATTCCGCAAGCATGGTCCCGCAAAGAACCGATACCTGGTACGTCAGCTACGTGCTGATCGCCGCCAACGTGGCGGTGTTCATCGTGGGCATGGCGATGGGGGACGCCTTCGGTGGGGGGGGCGATGGAAATGGTCTCGTCTACCGTGCTGCCACGCTGGGGGGGAATATCGAGTATTTGAACGAGTGGTGGCGGGTGTTCACCGGCGGTTTCTTACACCACGGTGTGTTTCATCTCGCGGTGAACATGTACTCGTTGTACATCCTGGGATTGGCCCTGGAGCGGTGGCTGGGCCGAGTGCCGTTCACCGCGGTGTACCTCTCGTCGCTGGTGAGCGGGTCATTCGGGGCGCTGATCGATACCCCCAACTCGCTGGTGGCGGGAGCGTCGGGGGCGATCTTCGGGCTGATGGGCGCCTATGCCGCCCTGCTGCTGACCCAAGGGGTGGGCTTGTTCCAGACCCCGATTGGGCCGATCCTGGCCATCAACCTCATCATCAGCTTCACCGTTTCGGGAATTTCGCTGGGTGGCCACATCGGGGGGCTCGTCGGCGGTGTCCTCGTGGGGGCAGCTGCGGCTCAGGCAATTCGCAAACGGCAACACGTCAACGCTATTCCTGTACTTGCCGCAGTGGCGGTGTCTGGGGCTTCCTTTGTCGGCGCCCTATGGGCTGCCAGTCGCTCTACCGTGGTCCTTATTGTCGGCTAGCCAGCTAGTCGAACTGGGCCCGCAGGGTCTTGAGGTTGCGACGCCACACCCACTCGAGGACGCGGCCGCCGACAATGTCGCCCAGAAGGCCACCCATCCACCAGGGGAACTGAAGCTCTTCGGTCCAGCAGAACTCGGTGCGGTCGGTGCCCGCGGGGGCAAGGGTGAAGCGTCCCTCGCCGGTGACCAGTCCGGCGTGGCGCACACCAATGGCCTTCTTCTCGGCCCATTCGGTGACCACCATGGCATCGTTGAGACGGAGAGGGCCGACTTTGGTGAGGCACTCGAAGGCGGTGCCCACCCCCTCGGTTTGGGACCCACGAAAGGAGACCGACTCAGCGTCGGCCATCCACTCGGTGTGGCTGTCGATCCGGCGCACGTACTCCCAGACCGAATCCAAAGGCGCTTCGATGGTGGTGGAAACCCTGATCTTGGCCATTCACTGCAATTCTAAAGTGGGTCTGGCAGTCTAAGAGCGGTTCGCAGGGAGAACCGCAGCCATCAGGCCGTAGAATTCATGCCATGTCTGATGCCGACATCGAATTCTTCTGGGATCCGATCTGCCCGTTCGCGTGGCTCACCTCCCGATGGGTGACCGATGTTGCCCGCCAACGCGACTACGCGGTTGACTGGCGGTTGATCTGTCTGTCAATTCTCAATGAAGACAGCGACTATGAGGACTTTCCCGAGGGCTACCAGGATCTGCACCACAAGGGCCGGCGCATGCTGCGGGTGGCCCAGGCGGTTCGCGACAAGCACGGTGCGGCCGCAGCCGGCCAGCTTTACACCGCCTACGGGTCCACCATTTGGAACCCCGACGGGGACATCCGCTCGGCCATGGGTGAGGTGGCTTCCGAGCAGCACTTGGTTGCCGCGCTGGAGATGGCCGGCGTGTCGTCGGAGTTGGCCGCCCGAGCGGAGGACGAATCGCTGGACGACGCACTGCGAGAGTCAACCATGGAGGCGCTGAGCCGTACCGGGCGAAATGTGGGGACACCGATCATCACCTTTCACCACAACGGTGGCACCACGTCGTTCTTCGGCCCCGTCGTCAGCCAGGTTCCCGCTTCTGAGGACGCCACCCGGCTGTGGGACGCGGTGGTGACGCTGGCCGAGTGGCCGTCGTTCGCCGAGCTCAAGCGCTCCAAGCGCGACGACCTGGTATTTCCATCGGTATAGAGGAGGGGGGAGGCAATGGCATCTGGGACATCTAGGGCGATCGCATATCTGGACAATGCCGCCTCGACCCCGCTGTGCTTAGAGGCGGTTGAGGCCATGGCCCCGCTGCACCGGGAGCTGTATGCCAACCCGACCGGCGCGCACCGGATGGCGCGCGACACCCGCCGTCGGATCGACGACGCCCGCGATGTGATGGCCGAAGCCTTGGGCTCGCAGCCCGGTGAGATCGTGTTCACCGGCGGTGGCACCGAAGGCGACAACCTCGCGGTGATCGGACGGCACATGAATGCCGCCGGTGTGACGGTGTGCTCGGCGATTGAGCACCATGCCGTGCTGGAGCCGGTGGAGCACCTGGGCGGGCGCATAGTGGCAGTGGATACCGCTGGGGTTATAGATCTCGACGCGCTGGCCGCGGCCTTAGACGGCGACGTGACTGTGGTCTCGGTCATGCTGGCCAACAACGAAACCGGCATGGTCCAGCCATTGGAGCAGGTGGCCGAGTTGGTGCGCTCGGTTGCCCCTCATGCGGTGCTCCACACCGACGCGGTGCAAGCTTTTCCCTGGCTGGACGTGGCATCGCTGGCGGCTGGTGCCGATCTGATCTCGGTCAGCGCCCACAAGTTCGGCGGGCCCAAAGGAGTGGGTGCACTGGTGGTGCGCGACGGAGTGGAGCTGTCGCCGTTGCTTTTGGGCGGCGGCCAGGAGCGGGGGTTGCGTTCGGGCACTCACAACGCCGCGGGCATTGCCGGCATGGCGGCGGCCGCAGAAGTCGTGCTGAAGAGCAGAGTCGAGCAGGTGGTGCGCCTGGCTGGTCTGCGGGATCGGCTGGCCGATGGTGTTCTTGGCGCGGTCGACGGCACAGTGGAGACCGGCGAGCGATCGGGCAAGGTGGCCGGGTCGGCCCACTTGTGCTTCGAGGGCATCGAGTCGGAGGCGCTGTTGTTCCTTTTGGAGGACGCTGGGGTGTACGCGTCGGCCGCATCGTCGTGCTCCAGCGGGGCGCAGGACCCGTCGCATGTGCTGGCCGCCATGGGCTATGACCGGTTGCTGGCCGGGGGGTCGCTGCGGCTATCGCTGGGCTATGAGACCACCGATGCCGACATCGATCAGGCGTTGGCGGTAATTCCCGACGCAGTGGCCCGCCTCCGGGACTACGGAACCGGTTAGGGGAAGGGCCAAACGATGCGGGTTTTGGCGGCTATGTCTGGAGGAGTGGACTCCTCGGTGGCTGCCGCCATGCTGGCCGAACAGGGCCACGATGTGGTTGGGGTGACCCTCAAGCTGTGGGGAGGGGAGTCGGACACCGGCTGTTGCTCGGTGTCGGACGTGGAGGACGCCCGCCGAGTGGCCGACCTTTTGGGATTGCAGCACCACGTGTTCAACTTCGGCGACGCCTTCGACCAACGGGTGGTGGCTCCGTATGTGGATGACCACGCGGTGGGGCTGACACCCAACCCGTGTATCGAGTGCAACCGCCACATCAAGTTCGACAAGCTCATGGTGCGCGCTGAGGCGCTGGGCTTCGACGCGGTGGCCACCGGCCATCACGCCCGTGTGGAGGCGGCGGCGGACCGGTTCTGGGTACGGCGGGGCGTGGACGACGCCAAGGACCAGTCCTATGTGCTGTACATGCTGGGCCAAGAGCAGATGTCTCGCCTGCTGCTGCCCATCGGCCATCTGACCAAGGCCGAGGTTCGGGAGCGGGCCGCCGATCTGGGCTTGCGGAACTCGGCCAAGCCCGACAGCCAGGACGTGTGCTTCATTGCCAACCGATCCGGGGGAAGGCAGGGCTTTCTGTCCCGTCGATTGGGCGAGTCGCCCGGCACTGTGGTGGACGCCGACGGCACGAAGTTGGGCTCAGTCCAGGCCGTGCAGGCGGTGACCATCGGCCAGCGCCGAGGCCTCAACCTGGGCGGCACCGACGAGCCCCGCTACGTGACCGATGTGGACATCCCCGCAGGCCTCGTGACCGTGGGCCGTCGCGAGGATCTGTACTCGCCGACCCAAGAGGTGACCGACATCCAATGGGCCGATGGAGCTGTCGAGGGCCCGGTAGACATCCAGGTGAGCGCCCACGGCACCCCCGCAGTCGGGGTGGTGGACCAAGCAGGCAGAGTCGACTGGGCAGAGCCCCAGCGCCGAGTAGCCCCCGGCCAAGCGGTGGTCTTCTACCAGGGCGACCTAGTAGCCGGCGGCGCGGTAGCGGTCTAAACGGGCTTGCTCAGGCAACTAGCTCCTTCAGGGTGGCCAATCGGGGGGCGATCAGATCGGTGATTACCTTGGGGCGGTCGGCGGGCGGGGTCAGAGCGGCTTCGCCCCACAGTGCTCGGCCGACGGTGAATCCGGCGCAGCCCGAGGCCATGGCTACTTCCAGTTGGGCGTGATAGCTGTCGAAAGTGCCGCCGCCCGATAACAGGGTCCAGGGCATGTCGCAGCGGGTGGTGATCTCTGAGCAGGCGGTGGCCCACTTCGCCCGGTCGGGGTCGTGGTCGGCATCGACGGGGAACGGCAGTTTCAAGATGTCGAATCCCATGGGGGCAAATCGGTCCACGGTGTCGAGCACGATCTGGGGGCGAAGCGACGGGTCGTCGAGGCCGTAGAACAGCGGCTCAACCAGCAGGGGGATGCCTACCCGTCGGCACTCGGCCAAGATTTCGGCTGTGGCCTTCTCTTGGGCGGTGGCGTGGGGGCGGTCGGGCCGGTACAGCACCAGCAGCTTGGCCGCGGCGGCGCCGCAGTCGGCGGCGGCCTGCGCCGACCAGCCGTCGAGAAGGGCGACGGGGGTGGCTTCAGGATCGGCCATGTACCCCTGCGCCTCGAGGGCTGCGGTGAAACCCACCCCGGGCGGCAGCGTGCCGTCCAAAAGCTGGGGGATGGAGTACTCCGGCTCCAGCATCACTCCGGTGGCCCCGTCGGCCAGTCCGGCCACCAGGTCGCGTTTGAGATCGACGATGGCCTGGTGGGTCACGGAGTCGGGACTGTCGGGGGCCAGCACGCTGCGCAGCGAGTCGCGGTGGTCTATGGCCAGCACCGCGAACCGTCCGTTGTGGGCTAAGGCGGTCACGCTCATTTCAGTTGGAGGGCACCGCGCCGGCCACCGGCAGCGTCCACGCCCCAGCGCCCCAGTCGGCCTCGATCCAGGTGTGCTCGGCGGCGAAGCAGGGGGGCGTGCGCCGCTGGTCGCCGATCAGCTCGCCGGCCAGGTAGTTGAGGAAGTACATGTTGGAGCCGGGGCAGGCCACCGATGTGTGGTAGCCCTTGGGAACCAGCGCCGCGTCGCCATCTCGAATCACGACTGCTTCGTCAAAGTTCTCTTCAGTGCGCCAGTTGCGGTGCATGGCGTAGCCCTCGGGGCGATCCAGGCGGAAGTAGTAGACCTCCTCCAGATAGGGCGAGCCGTCTCGCCCGTCGTGGCAGTGGGGGGGCCAGCCTGACCACGTGCCCCGGGGTACGAACACCTCATAGAGGATGAGCTTCTCGGCGGGTAGCGGATGGGCCAGCGAGTGGACCACTTGGCGGTAAGCCTGGCCGCCACCGCGGATTTCGACCCGCATCTCAGACGGCTCGAAGACCCGGGCCGGGTAGCGGCCCTCGGCCGGGGCCGAACCCACCGCGGCCACCAGCGGCTGGTCGGTGGTGATCTCATAGGGTGTGCCGGGCGGCAAGTAGACGATGCGGCCCAGCTCCTCGAACACCGACTTGCGGCTGATGGCGGCGTCGATGTCGCCGGCCACCACACGTCCCGAGCCGGACAAGGGGACGATGGCGGTTTCCCGGTCGGATTCGACCCCCGTCCACGAATCCGACGGGGTGAGCTCCACCACCGAGAAGGCCACGTTGTCCCATCCGGCTGTTTCCGGGGTGATATCCATGATTTGTCCTGGTCCCGGCCGGGGGCGGATGGGGCCAGATGCGGGGGTAGTGTCCATGGTCAAACTCCTGTGATCGGGGGAACAAGATCGCCAGATTCGAGTTCTTGCTTGAAGCGCTCCAGCAGCATGCGAGTGCCTAGCGGCTCATAGCCCAGAATTTCGGTGGTGCGAGGGGTGCGAATCGTGGTGTCGTAGGGGATGCGGGCTCCGGCCATCGACGCCATCATCTCCGAATCAGGCGGAACCGATCTCAGCAGCGAGGAATCGTGGCCGAAGACCTCGCAGGCCAATCGGGCCAGCTCCATCCGTCCTGCCGGTTCAGCGCCGCAACAGTGGAAGACGCCGTCGGCTTCGTCGTTGGCCGCGATCAGCCACATGACTTCAGCGCACTCGCTGGCCAGGCTGGGCGTGGCCGCCATGTTGATGTCGCTACCCTCCCACACCCCAAATGGCTGGCCTTGAGACACCGCGTCGAGCACGGTGGTCACGAAATAGCCATATCCAGGGTCTTGGCCCCTGGGCATCTCGTCTCGAGCCCAGTGGACGCCGTTTACCGCCGACACCCGGGCCACCGCAGACCGGTCAGCTTGGAGCAGAGCTGCCTGCTCGCTGAGGGCCTTCAACACTCCGTAGTAGTTAACCGGGTTGGGCGGAGTGTGCTCATCGGCCCCGGCCTGGGTGCCGTCAAAAACCCAGTCGGTGGAAACCAAAATGAGCTTGGCCCCGGCTTGGTTGGCGGTTTCGGCCAGGGCGAGGGTGGCGTCCACATAGCTGCGCCACGCCAATTCCCGCTGGTTGTATATCCCGTGGAGGTCGTTGAGGATCATGGAGTGGACGATCACATCGGGTTCGAACTGGGCCACGCTGGCCACCACCGCTTCGGTGTCCAACAAGTCCAGTGGTTCGATGGTGTATCCCTGGGGGTTTTCGGGCACGAACGAGCGAACCGGGCAGTGGACGGTCGCCCCATGGCGCTCGGAGAACACTTTGACGATGTTGGAGCCGATGAAGCCGGTCCCTCCGGTGATGTACGCCCGCACTGCTCAGCCGATCTCGTCGATCCGCACTGGACGCTGCTCCCGCACGGAGCGCCACGCGGCCAAGCCGATGACCAGCGGGGCCCGCCCGTCGGCCAGGGTTACCGGAGAGGGCGCTCCCTGCATCATGGAGATAAACGCGTCCCATTCACCCAGATAGGAAGGGATGTACCGATCCAAGAAGAAGTAGGGCAGGGTCGGCGCCTGAGCGCCGTCGGCGGTTCGGGTAACCGCGGTAGCGGTCAATGGATTCTCAGATGCGGCCATCCCGGCCGAGCCGAACGCCTCTACCCTCTGGTCGTAGCCGTACACCGCCTTTCGGCTGTTGTCGATGGTGCTGATGGCGCCGTTTTGGTGGTGGCAGACGATCACCGCGGTGTCGAGATCGCCGACATCGCCTATGGCTTCGTCGATCAGCACCGCGCCAGTGGCGTACACCTCGGTGACCTCGCTTTGGGTGATGAAGCGGATCATGTCGAAGTCGTGAATGGTCATGTCGCAGAAGATGCCGCCTGATTCGTCCAGGTACACAAGCGGCGGGGGCTCGGGGTCGCGGCTGGAGATGCGCAGCAGATGAACATCTCCGATCTCGCCGGCGACCACCCGGTCGCGCACGTAGCGATGGCTGGGGTCGAAGCGGCGGTTGAACCCTATCTGCACCGGGATCCCCGCTTTCTCGGCGGCAGAGATGCCTCGGTCCACGTCGGCAAGATTCAGGGCCAGCGGTTTTTCCACGAAGACGGCCTTTCCGGCCTCGGCGGCTGCTACCAGCAGGTCGATGTGGGTATGGGTGGAGGTGCAAATGGCGACGGCGTCGACGTCGTCGGCTTCGAGAATCTCGGCGGGCGCAGCGGCGTGGCGCACTCCTAGGTCGTTGGCCAGCGCCGCCGACGCATCGTCGATCACATCGTAGACCGCAGTCACATCGGCGCCGGGCACCTGCCGGGCGATGAGTTCGGCGTGCATCCGGCCAATCCGTCCGCAGCCCAAGACCCCGATTCGCACCGGGTTCATGAGCTGACCTCATCAGATAGGGGTTGCAGGCTGGAGACCACTCGGCCGTTTCGTATTTCCACCGGGTACAAGGCTATGGGGTCGGTGGCCGGATACCGCACTGGGGCTCCGGTGCGGAGGTCGAAGCGGCCGTTGTGCTTGGGGCACTCCACCAGGCTGTCGATCACCACGCCCTCGGCCAGATAGGCCTGCCCGTGGGTACACAGCCCTTCTGTACACACCAAAGTGCCGTCTTCCAGGCAAAACAGGGCGTAGGCCTCGTCGCTGATGTCCACCTGGAGGGCTGATCCGGGCCCGAGGGCGTTGGCCGGGCCGAGGTCGAACATGCCGTCGTGGCGGTCGCCGGCCCACACGGTGTGCCCGGTGTTGACGAAGGTGCGGGCGGCGTCAGGTACGGCGGGCACGTCGTCGCGGGGGTCGTCGTAGGCCGGGTCGCGCCACTGGCGGCGCAGGGTGGACAAGATTTCCCGGTAGGCCGTCCAGGTGTTGGGCGCGGCCGGGGCCAGATAGCCCTTCACCTCCTGGTGCAGCGCGGGCAGGGCGTAGTAGGGCACGGTGGGGAAGATGTGGTGCTCAACGTGGTAGTTCATGTTTGAGTACAAGAACCGGAATACGGGATTCATGTAGACGGTGCGAGTGTTGAGGCGGTGGTCCAGCACGTCCTCCCGCAGCCCGGCGTGCTGGGTGATGGCGAAGAAGATCATCATCCAGGCGCCGTACACGGTGGGCAAGCCGATGTAGAGCATGGGCACGATGGTCCAGGCCGCCACCGCCCAGGCGGTCACCCCGGCGAGGATGGCTATGTAGGCCCGGGACTCCCACTTGAGCTTGGGAAGCTCGTCGGCGGGGATGAAGGAGCGGACCTCGTCGTCGATGCGCCCGACGGCGTGCTTGGCCGAGCGCACCACCATCTTGGGCACGTTCAGCACCGGCACGAACAGCAGCGCAATCGATGCCGGAGTGGAAGGACGGGGGAAGATGATCTCGGCATCGCGGCCCACCACGATGGTGTCGGTGTGGTGGCGCACATGCGACCAGCGCCACAGGGTCGGCTGGCGCAGCAGCATGAACGAGGCCAGGTAATACACCACATCGTTGAGCCACCTGGACCTGAACGCGGTGCCGTGGCCGCACTCATGCCAGCGGGAGTCACCGGCGCCGCCGTAGAGGGCGCCATAGGCCGCGAATGCCGGGATCGCCCACCAGGTGCCCAGCGAGATGAAGGCCAGGTAGCCGAATCCGGCCAGCAGGCCGAGCCACGCGATGGTGTCAATGGCGGCCCGGGCGTTTCCCCGAACCTGGAGTCGGCGGAGGCGCTCGGGGTCAATCGGCGGGCGGAACCACTCGGCCTCTACGAGACCCGCGGCTGCGGCTCGGTCGGCCTCAGGGCCGCCGACTCGATAGTCGCGGGTGGTTACGGCCATCGACCTTCCGGCTTCACCATCCCACCCGCTGGTCGGCTTTGCCTGCGTCCATTTCTTCACGGGCGGCCCGCACATCGGGGCTGGTACTCACCTCGGGCACGCCCACCTCCCAAAACGACCCGCCCTCGGTCCAGCGGTAGGCATGGGTGTTCAACGCGATCACATAGGTGCGGTCAGCGGTCCGGGCTCGGCTGAAAGCCGCCTCGAGCTCGGCGATGGTGGTCACCGTCTCGGCTTCGCAGCCCATAGATGCGGCGTGGGCCGCGAAGTCCACCGCGGTCACGTCCTTCACCCGGGAGTCGGCGATGAGGTTGTTGAACGGGACGCCGCCCTGGGCCATCTGCAAGCGGTTGATCACCGCATAGCCGCCGTTGTCGCACACGATGACGATGAGCTTGTGGCCGGTGAGCACGGTGCTGTAGAGGTCGCTGTTCATCATGAGGTAGGAGCCATCGCCCACCAGCACCACCACTTCCCGGTCGGGCAGGGCCATCTTGGCCCCCCACCCCCCGGATATCTCATAGCCCATGCAGGAGTAGCCATACTCGCAGTCAAAGGAATGAACGACCTGGCCCCGCCACCCATTCACCAGCTCGCCGGGGAACCCGCCGGCCGCGGCCAACACGTAGGTGGACTCGTCGGCGGCTCGGTCCACCACCCCCACAACCTGGGCATAAGTGGGCAGATCGGCAGTCTTGTCCTCAGAGACCTCGGTGGATCGTTCGGCCGACGTCACCGCCTCGGGGGCGGCGATCTTGTCGATGTAGGCGTGGTACTGCGAAGTCTCAGAAGAAGCCCGGTCGGACCATTCCTCAGGTCCCCGGTAGTCGCCCAGCGCGGCGCCGAGCTCGGCGAGGCCCTCGCGGGCATCGGCCACCAGCGGCAGCGAGCGATGCTTGGTGGCGTCGAAGCGGGCCGCGTTCAGCCCGACGATCTGCACGTCGTCGCCCCCGCCGAACACCGTCCACGAACCGGTTACGAAGTCACCCAGGCGAGTGCCCACCGCCAGCACCACGTCGGCTTCGGCGGCCATGGCGTTGGCCGAGGCGCAGCCGGTGACGCCGATGGGGCCGCAGTTGAGCCGGTGGTCGGCTACCAAGGAGGTGCGTCCAGCCACTGTTTCAACTACTGGGATGTTGTGCTGCTCGGCGAAGGCCCGGAGTTCGTCCTCGGCCAGCGACCAGTGGACTCCGCCGCCGGCCACGATCAGCGGTCGCTCGGCTGAGGCCAAGGCGGCGGCGGCTCGGCGGAGCTCGCCGGTGTCGGGTCGGGGGCGTCGGATCTCGTGGACGGTTTCCTGGAAGAAACGGGCGGGGAAGTCGTAGGCATCCCCCTGGACGTCTTGGGGGAGGCTGATGAAGGCCGGTCCGCACTCGCCGGGATCGAGCATGGTGCCCAGGGCGTTGGGCAGCGAATGGACAAGCTGCTCGGGAGAGGTGATGCGGTCCCAGAAGCGGACCACGGGCCGGAAGGCGTCGTTGACGGTAAGTGTCGGATTGCCGAAGTGCTCCACCTGTTGGAGCACGGGGTCGGGAACGCGGCTGTTGAAGGTGTCGCCGGCCAGCAGCAGCAGCGGCATCCGGTTGGCCATGGCCACCGCGGCCGCAGTGATCATGTTGGTGGCGCCGGGGCCGATGGAGCTGGTGGCGGCCATTATGCGGCGGCGACGGTTGGCCTTGGCGTAGGCCACCGCGGCCAGGGCCATGCCCTGTTCGTTCTGACCCCGCCAGGTGGGCAGCGCCTCGCCGGCCTGTTCCAGTTCATGGCCCAAACAGGTGACGTTCCCGTGTCCGAAGATGGCGAAGACCCCGCCGAACAGGGGCATGGTCTGGTCATCTACCTCGATGCGTTGGGCAGCCAAATAGCGCACCACAGCCCCGGAAGTCGTCAGGCGGATGGTTTCCATGGCTCGCCTCCCTTCAGTCGATCCTCAGCGATTCCACATCTTCCCAGGCGCCGGTCTCCCAGCTCTTGAGCATGGCAGCTTGCACGCTGACGCAGGCTAGGGCCTGCTCCATGCCCGCGCTGTGGGGCCGACCCTTGGCCACCGCGGTGAGGAACTCATGGTCTTGGATGGCCACCATGTCCTCGAAGCCGATGGAGTTGGCATCGCCGGGCACGAAAACGCCGTGAAAGGGGTGGCGCTCGCTGGCCCGCACGGTGGTGTAGCCCTGCTGTGGATCAGACGACCGGAACATCTGGAGCTCGTTCAATGTCTCATGGTTCCAGCTCAGCGCGCCCTTGGTTCCGTAGACGTCAAAGGCCATCTGGCTCTGGGGGCCGACGATGGCCCGGCTGGCCTCGAAGATCCCGTGGCTTCCGTTGGCGAACACGGCCAGCGCCCCGAAGTAGTCCTCGTTGGTCACCGTGCCGACAGGATCATCGGGCTGGCCCCGGTCGTAGTGCGTTCCCTCGCCAGATGGCAGCGGGCGCTCTTTGATGAAGGTCTCCCCGATGCCCACCACCCGAGAAATGGGACCGTTGAGCATCAGGGCCAGGTCGACGGCATGGCTCATGATGTCGGTGGTGGCGCCGTGTCCGGCCTGGTCGATCAGAAAGCGCCACGAGAGCAAGCCCATCGGATCGGCCCCGTACATGGAGAAGAATCGGCCCCGATAATTGGTGATCGGGCCGAGCTCGCCGTTGGCGATGAGCTCTTGGGCGTAGAGCACCAGTGGGGCGAAGCGGTAGTTGTAGCCCACGCCGGTGATGATCCCTGCCTGGCGGCAGGCTTGTTCGGCTCGAGCGGTCTGACTGGGGGTTCCCCCCACCGGCTTCTCGCAGAACACGTGCTTCCCGGCCTCTGCGGCTGCGATGACCAGAGTTTCGTGGAGCATGTTGGGAGCGCATATGGCCACAACGTCGACGTCAGGGTGCTCGATCGCGTGGCCCCAGTGATTGGCGACCTCTCGGAAACCGAAGTCGCTTCGGGCGACGTGTCGTCGGGATTCCACGTTGTCGGAGCAGATCACCAATTGGGGGTCGTAGGCCCGGTCCTCAAACAGGGTAGGCAGGCGCAGATACGAGCGGGAGTGGGCCTGGCCCATCCAGCCGAAGCCCACCACAGCCAGCCCAAGTCGTCGCCGGGCAGTCATGAACCAGCCTTGAAGCGGCGGTCTACCCCTGGACGGGCCGCGGCAGCATCGAGCAGGTGCTCGGGGGTACCGCCTCTCAGCCAGATGAGAGCCTGATCCAGAGCCTGCCCCACCAGCCTGACGATGCCCACCGTGGTGGTGGAAGCCACATGGGGGGTGACCACTACGTTCTCGTGCCCAAGCAGCGGATGGTCGGGGGGCAGCGGTTCGGGTTCGGTGACGTCGAGGCCGGCGCCGCCCACATGGCCGGAGTCGAGGGCGGCCAGAAGGGCTTCTTGGTCCACCAGCGCGCCCCGAGCGCAGTTGACGATGACCACTCCGGTTCCCATGGCCGCCAGCGATTCGGCGTTGACGATGTGGCGAGTCTCCGGGGTGGCTGGGGCATGGAGCGAAACCACGTCGGCATCTGACCAAAGCTGGTCGATGCCGACCAACGCGCCCACAGGAGCCGCGTTTATGTAGGGGTCGCAGGCCAGCACGTTCATTCCCAAAGCCTCGGCATATCGTCCCAGAAGGCTGCCGATTCGCCCGCATCCCACCAGGCCCAGAGTGCGACCATCAAGCTCCAGCGCGCCGGGGCCGGCGAGCCTGCCGGATCCCCCCGCTGTGCCAGCAGCCAGGCGTGCCTCGGAGCTCTTGAGTCGCTTGGTCACCGCAAGCATCAGCGCCAGCGCGTGCTCAGCGGTGGAAACCGTGGGAGCGTCGGGCGTGTTGCAGGCCGCCACGCCGTGGGCGGCGCAGGCGGCGACGTCAACGTTGTCGTAGCCGATGCCCGAGCGGGCCACCACCTTGAGGTTGGGCAGCCGGTGGCAGGCATCGTCGTCCCAGGGCCGATCAGCGGCCACCACCACGCCGTCGGCGTGTTCTGGGCCATCCACCAACACCACATCAGGGGGAATCACCACTCCAGGCGGGGGAGTGCGGTCGATCCAGATGCGAATGCGCTGGTCTGCACCGCTCATGCCGGCGATTCCGATGAATCGGTATGTTCTCGAGCCAACATCTCGTCAATCTCCCCGGGCGTGGGCATGGCGTCGGAACAGGCCAGGCGACCGGCCACGATAGCCCCAGCAGCGTTGGCCCGGGTGACGATTTCGACCGGGTCGAGGCCGGCCAGCAGCCCGTCGGCCAGCGACCCGCCGAAAGCGTCGCCAGCCCCCAGACCGCACACCACTTCCACCATCTTGGGGAGCACCTCCGCTCGCGTCTCAGGTGTAGCCACCAGCACCCCGTCGGCCCCTTGCTTAACGATGGCCAGCGACACCCCTCGCTCCAGAAGCCGATCGGCGGCGGCATGGGGATCGGCGGTGCCGACGGCAATCTCGCACTCGGTGCGGTTGCCCACCGCCACGGTGGCCAAATCCACGGCCTGGCTGATGTGGGCGCCAGCCTCTTGAGGGGATGCCCAAAAGCTGGGGCGGTAGTCCAGGTCGAGCACGGTGTGGGCGCGGCGGTTGCGTTGCTTCAGTGTCTCCATCACGGTTGAGCGGGATGGCTCTTGGGCGAAGCGGGAACCAGCGGTCCACAGCACCGGCACAGTGGCGGCGAGATCGGGGATGTCAGAAGGCAGCAAGTTCATCTCCGGGCCTCGGGGCTCGCGGTAGAACAGCAGCGGCGGATCGGTGGGAGGGTCGAGGGCGCAGAAGGCCAGCGCGGTGCGCAGTTCGGGGTCGGTGGACACGTAGCGGTTGTACACGCCGAACTTTCCGGCCAGCTCAGCGCGGATGTACTCGCCGAAGCCGTCGTTGCCCACCCGGGTCACCACCGCGGCCCGCCGGCCCAACCGGGCGCAGGCAACAGCCACGTTGGTGGGGGAGCCGCCTATCGACTTGTAGAAGGTCTGCACCTCGCTCAGCGGCACGCCGCTTTGCTGGGGGTACAGATCGACGCTGACCCGCCCGATGGTGAGCACTTCGAGATCGCTGAAACCGCGGCCTGCTCCGTCCACCTGTGTGTCAGACACGCAGCGATGCTAGGTGATGTGGGGGGTGGTTTACGTACCTGCTTGAGCCAGTTCGTGCTGGAGAGCCTCCAATTCGGCGCCGCCAGCCATGAGTTGGGTCAAATCGGCCTGGGAAAGCTCTTCCTTGGCCCAGTTGCCCATGGACACACCCCGGTTCAGGATCACGAAGCGGTCGCCCACTGGGTAGGCGTGGTTGGGGTTGTGGGTGATGAACACCACCGCCAATCCCTGGTCTCGGGCCTCGACGATGCGCCGCAGCACCACTCCCGACTGCTTCACGCCCAAAGCCGAAGTGGGCTCGTCGAGGATCAGCACCCGGGCGCCGAAGTAGCTGGCCCTAGCGATGGCCACCGACTGCCGCTCGCCGCCGGAGAGCGTGCCCACGTTCTGCTCGACGTCGCGTATGTCGATGCCCATCTTGGCCATCTCTTCTTTGGCGATGCGCTTGGCTCCTTCGATGTCGATCTGGCGGAAAGGCCACATGCCGGTCTTGGGCTCGGACCCGAGGAAGAAGTTCCGCCACACCGACATGAGCGGCACCATGGCCAAATCCTGGTACACGGTGGCGATTCCCCGGGACAGGGCCTCGCGGGGCGAATTGAAGCGCACTTCTTCGCCTTCCATGAGGAGGGTGCCTTCGTCGTGCTGGTGTACGCCAGCCAGGATCTTGATGAAGGTGGACTTGCCCGCGCCGTTGTCACCGAGCACGCAGGTGACCTCACCCGGGTTCACCGTGGTGGTGACCCCGGTGAGGGCGATGATGTTCCCGTAGAACTTCGAGATGTTGTTGAGTTCGAGGAATTCAGCCATCAGCAGACCTCCTTGAGGGTTTTGGGTGTCGGTACAGATTGTGAAGAGCTAGTCATCGGACCTTCTCCGCTTGCGAGCGCACGTAGTTGTTGACCAGCACCGCCACCAGCAGCAGAGCGCCCAGCACCAGGAAGCGCCAGTCGCTGTTCCAGGTGGCGAAGCCGATACCGGAGGTGATCATGCCCCAGATCACCGCACCGATTGCAGCCCCAATTGCCGAGCCATAGCCGCCAGTCAAAAGGCACCCGCCGACCACGGCCACGATGATGTAGCGGAACTCGTTGCCGTCGCCCACGTTGGCCTGCACTGAGTTGAGCCGGAAGGCGATCACCATGCCGGTGATCCAGGCCGAAGCCGACACCAGCATGAACAGCGTGGTCTTGGTGCGGGCCGCTGGAACACCCACTGAGCGGGAAGCGTCCTTGTTGCCGCCCACCGCGAAGATCCAGTTTCCGAATTGGGTACGGGCCAGCACCCAAGCACCGAGCACCGCGAAAACCAAGAACAGCATCACGCCCACGCCGTAACGGGTCTGGCCCCGGGTGACGGCCAATTCCTCACTGGTGATGAACATCAGCTTGGCTGCGAGGCCAAGCATTACCGAACCAAGCCCGACGAAGACCAGCGATCGGCCCACACTCTCGTCCTGAGTGAACAGGGTGCGGTAGAGGGTAGCTATGGCAAAGACTGCGAAGGCAACAATGCCTCCCTTGGCCACCGCCATGATGATGCTGTAGAGGATGCCGTCGCTGTCGGCCAGTTCGAGGATCAGCGACACGAGTCCAGCGACCGACCCGAGGGCTGTCCCCAATTGCCGTGCAAGCGGGCCGTGCGCCGGCGGGGGGGGGGCAGAGGTCCGCCGGGCGGCAATCAGCCGGGCGACGGCAGAGGCGGCCAGGAGGAGCGCGATCAACAAGAGCGCGGTGAACAACTCCACCCGAAGCTTGCGAGAGTCGGCCTCCGAGCGGATGAAGAACGCCATTATGACGACTCCCACCGAGGTGCCCAGGGTGAACAGCTCCGCCAGCCCTCGGCGCCGAGCGGCGATACTGAGCAGTACCACCCCGGCGAAGCCCAAGACGCCGAAGATGATGGCTCGGGCGCCTTGCACCGTCACCATGTAGCTGACGCCAGGTATGAGGGCTACCAAGGCACCGATGGCCGGGTATCCCGCGCTGACCCGCCCCAGGGCGGCCAATACGGCCAACACGCCGGTGGCCCCGATTCCAATGGCCAGCACCGTGCGACCCGGCGTGCCGGTCAAGAAGTCAAGGCGGTCGGAATTGCCGGAGTCCATGACAGCGGCGATCAGTATGGCTCCAGCGATGGCTACGACTCCGGCGATCAGGAACCGGACCACCCGCGGGTCGTGCTCTGCTGGAGCCGGTTCTCGCTCCGCTGGCTGGTAGCGGGCCAGACACCATCCGGCCACCGCCACCAGCACCCCCGCTCCGGTGATGAGACCGAACACCCAATTGGAGCCCACTCCGTCTTGGGCGAGCAGCAAAATGAAGCCGATAGCCCCGACCGCTGTGCCGCTCGCCGAAACCAGGTAGCCGCCCATGTTCGGGCTTTCCCGGCGGGCGTAGGCCAGTTCCATGGTGCCCAGTATCAGGATGACCGCCCCGATGATGAGCAGGCCGCTCCAAGCCCAGTCTCGGTTGTTCCAAACATGGCCGTTGCGTACCCAGGTGGCGCCGAAGATGTTGTCCCAGAACTCATAGCCGCCCGACCGGTCGAGACCTTCGGCGATCACTTTGTTGGTGAACAGCTTGGTGAATCCGAGCTTGGCCCCGATGAGAATGAAGAACGTGCCCAGGGTGACGATGAAGCTGGGCAAAGACGTTTTGTCCACCAGCGTTCCGTTGAACCAGCCGATGGCTAGAGCAAAGGCCAGAGAAAGCGGCACCGCGAGGTGAAGGCTGAGTCCGGCACCGCCCAGCTCAGCGGTGTCGCTGCTCAACAAGACCACAATCACCGCGGTGGCGCCGGTCATGGAGCCCGAGGAGAGGTCGAATTCGCCCCCGATCATCAAAAGGGCCACCGGCACTGCCATCAAGCCGAGGGTGGCGGCCACATCCAAGTAGTTGGCCGTGCCGCCCGCGGTTCCAAACGGGGCCGACACCAGCCAGAACAGCAGCCATACCCCTACCGCGCCGATAAGGGCGCCGATCTCTGGCCTGGTCAGCAGCTGCTGGACCGGTCCCCGGTGAGCCAATCGCTCGTCTGGGCTGTCAGCCGCAGAGTCAGTCGTGGTTGGTGTCGCTTCGGCCACGAGAGTCCCCCTCTCTCTGCTTGGGCAAGATTTGATTGGACACTATATATGAAGTGCCGCGTGTCGATGTTTTGAGACAGGTCGGGGTGTTAGCCGGTGGTTGTGATGGTGGTGGGTTGGTGGGTGGTGGGTGGGGGGATTTGTTGGGCTGCTCTGATCCAGCCGTGTTCGGGGTGTTCGATGAGGATTTGGCGGTAGACGAGGGGGTCGCCGGGGGTGGGGTGGGCTTGGGTGCGGTGCCAGATTTGCGCGGGGCCGGTTTGGGCGGCGGCGCAGGCGATGTTGGCGGTGACGGTTTGGGGCTGGTCCCAGTTGTCGTGGTTGAACCACAGGCGCAGGCTGTTGGTCCAGTTGTCGTCGATGGTGGCGGCGTTGTGGGGGGCGTTGAAGTCGAAGGCGCTGCGGCCGAGGTCGTCGGTGATGGCTTTGATCTGTTTGCGGGTGAGGTCGGCGCGGTCGAAGACGTCGATGTACACGGTGCGCCCCGGTTCGGGCTGTTTGTTCAGGCGCACGGTGTAGGTGGCCTGTGTGGTGGCTGTGTCGTCGCCGGCGCAGTCGGGGTGGGCGGCGGCGGCGATGGCGTCGTTGTCGAACACGGCCCGGTAGCGCATCACGATCTCGGGGTTCGGGAGTGTGTCGCGGGCGATGATTACGCGCTCGGCGCGCCCGACGCGCACTCCTTGGGACACGCTGGCGATGCGCACCGCGAACATCTTGTCCCCGTCGGGGACCTGGTCGTCGAGGACCTTCAGCGTCGCCGCCGTCCAGAGGCTGCCCGCGGCGATCACCAGCTCCCACTGGCTGTCGGCGGCGACCCACTTGGCGGGCCACGGGTCGCCGAGATCGCCGGGCTGGGTGGGGTACTGGCCCCACCCGGCCACCTCGAAGCGCACCACCGTCGGCGCTGCCCGCTTCTCAGACAGCGTGAACGCCACCACCAGGATGCCGCCCTCTTCGATCCGGTCCTGGTTGGCGTGCGCCGACAGGTCCAGCACCGGCCCGGCGGCCGCGCTGTCGGCGATATAGAGCGTCTGGGCGTGCTCGTCGCCTATCTGGCCCTGCACGCCCACCACGCCCGACACCGAGACCACCGCGAACGGCACCGCCCGCGCCGCTCCCACAGAGCCGTCCACCGATCCCGCCGCCGCAACCACCGTCACCTCCGCCTCCCTCGGCGCTGCGGGCCCCGTGAACACCAGCCGCGCCGCCGACGCGTCGTAGGAAACCCCCGCCGCCGCCCCGGCCAGAGCGAACGCCCACACCCCCGCGTCCACGTTCGTGCGGTCCAGATCCACGTTCAGCACC
Organism: Acidimicrobiales bacterium; assembly: GCA_965208505.1. GTDB lineage: Bacteria > Actinomycetota > Acidimicrobiia > Acidimicrobiales > Bin134 > Poriferisocius. Next base: position 1,762,394 of record OZ242339.1, on the reverse strand, counting down.
TCGCCCGCCCCAAGCGACCGGCTCAACCGCACCTCCACCGACCCGACCTCGGCGCTGTCGCCCTCAACCAGCGCCGAGTCGATCACCTCGAACACCACGCTTATCGGCGCCACCGTCGCGAAGTCGTCGTTGTCGCTCACCACCACCAACGCCTGCGACGCATCCGGGTCCGCCACATAGCCAGCGCCGTCCACCACAACCGCCCGAATCGTCCCGTCCCCCTCGTCAAGGCTGTCATCGTCAGTGTCCACGCTAAGCGTCGCCGACCCCGACGCTCCCACCGTAACCTTGTACGGCCCCTGGGCCCCGCTCAAGTACCTGCCCTGCTCCACCACGTTGACAGTCACCACCACCGGCGCCGACGGCAAAGGCGACGCCGACAGCGTGAACACCGCCGCCTCGCCCTCCTCCACCCAAGGCCCCCCAGCCACACCCACCACCGGCACCACCCCACCCGGCACCACCGGCGGATCGTCGTCATCGACAATCGTCACCGCCACAAACGCCGGAACACCCGCCACAAACCCCGCCGGCAGAGCCCCCAACTCCACCACCAGCGTCTCAGAGGCGCCCTCGTCGATGCTGTCGTCGGTCGCCGCCAGCGTCGCCGACCCCGACATCGACCCCGCCGCCACCGACACCGAACCGGCCAGCGTGTAATCCGCCGCCACCGCCGTCGAGCCCAACGCCCGACGCCGCACCGGCACCACCGCCCCACCCGGAGGCGCCGCCGCCGACAAAGAAACCGTCAACGTCACCGACGCGCCCTCGGCCACCGACGACGAGCTAACCCCCAACGACACCACCGTCGCATCATCGTCGGCCACCGTCACCGTCACCGAACCCGCATCGGCGATCACATAATCCGTGTCGGTGGACGTAGCCGCATGGGAGATCACCACCGACTGCGGCACCACCTGATCCACAGCGTCGTCGACGCCGCGCACCGTGATGGTCTGCGCGCTGTTCCAATTCGACGTCGAGAACGTCAAAGTGGCCGACGCGCCAGCCGTGCCGCCCGGAGCGCTCACCGTCGCCGCCCCAGGCGTGCCCGACGTGGCCGTCACCATCACCGAATGAGTCGGCTGCGAATCCAACACCACCGTATAGGTATCGGCATTAGCGCCCCCTGCCGCCTCGGTCACCCCCGTCGAACCGCCCGACTGCGTGATCGTCACCCCGGCGGAGTCGTTGTCGGTCACGGTCACGTCCACGTCTGCGATGTTCTGCGAGCTGCCGTAGTTGGTGTCGGTGGACGACGCCGCGTGGGTGATCGTCACCGTGCGGGTGGCGGCCTGGTCGATGTTGTCGTCGTCGCCGTAGACCGTCACCGTCTGGGCGCTGCTCCAGTTCGACGTAGAGAACGTCAGCGTCTCCACCCGGGTGCCCGTCGAGCCCAAGTCGGGGCCGTCCACCAGCACCCCAGCCCCCGCGGTCACCGTCACCATCACCTCATGGGTCGGCTGGGTGTCCAAAACCACTGTGTAGGTGTCGGAGTTCGGCCCGCCCGCCGCCTCGGTCACCGCCGTCGAGCCGCTCGATTCTGAGATCGTCACCCCAGAGGAGTCGTTGTCGGTGATGGTGACCGTCTGGTGCGACGTAGTGCCCGCCGCATAGCCCGTCGGCAGAGTGCCCAGTTCGATGATCAGCGCCTCCGACGCGCCCTCGTCAATGTCGTCGTCCACCGCCATCAGCGACGACGACCCCGACGACGACCCCGCGGCCACCGTCACTGACCCGGCCAGCGTGTAGTCCGCGGCCTCAGCTGTAGAGCCCGCAGCGCGGCGCTGCACAGGCACCGACACGCCCCCCGTCGGCGCCGCCGACGACAAAGACACCGTCACCGGCACCGACGCTCCCTCGGCCACTGACGACGAGCTCACCCCCAGCGTCACCACCGTCGCGTCGTCATCTACCACCGTCACCGACACCGACCCCGCATCCGCGATCGAATAGTCGGTGTCGGTCGAAGTCGCCGCGTGGGAGATCACCATCATCCGCGACGCCCCCTGATCGGCGGAGTCGTCCACCCCATGCACCGTCACCGTCTGCGCCATGTCCCAATTCGACGTCGAGAACGTCAACGTCGCCGACGCGCCCGCTGCCCCGCCCCCTGTGCTCACCGTCGCCGCCGCCGGCGTGCCCGACGTGGCCGTCACCATCACCGGATGGGTCGGCTCGGTGTCCAACACCACCGTGTAAGTATCAGTACGGCCCCCCGCCGCCTCGGTCACCGACGTCGAATCATTCGTCTCTGAGATCGTCACCCCGGCGGAGTCGTTGTCGGTGATGGTGATGGTCTGGTGCGCCGTGGTGCCCGCCACATAGCCCGTAGGCAGAGTGCCCAACTCGATCACCAGCGTCTCCGAGGTCCCCTCGTCTAGGTCGTCGTCGAACGCCATCAGCGACGCCGACCCCGACGACATCGTCGCCGCCACTGACACCGACGCGGCCAGCGTGTAGTCCGCGGCCTCAGCTGTAGAGCCCGCAGCGCGGCGGCGCACAGGCACCGACACGCCCCCCGTCGGCGCCGCCGACGACAAAGACACCGTCACCGTCACCGACGCTCCCTCGGCCACCGATGACGAGCTCACCCCCAGCGTCACCACCGTCGCGTCGTCATCCACCACCGTCACGTCCACCGACCCCGCATCAGCGATCGAATAATCGGTGTCGGTAGACGTAGCCGCGTGGGAGATCACCATCATCCGCGACGCCCCCTGATCGGCGGAGTCGTCCACCCCATGCACCGTCACCGTCTGGGGGCTGTCCCAATTCGACGTCGAGAACGTCAACGTCGCCGACGCGCCCGGCGTGCCGCCCCCGGTGCTCACCGTCGCCGCCGCCGGCGTGCCCGACGTGGCCGTCACCATCACCGGATGCGTCGGCTGCGAATCCAACACCACCGTGTAGGTGTCGGAGTTCGGCCCCCCCGCCGCCTCGGTCACCGACGTCGAATCATTCGTCTCTGAGATCGTCACCCCGGCGGAGTCGTTGTCGGTGATGGTGATGGTCTGGTGCGCCGTGGTGCCCGCCACATAGCCCGTAGGCAGAGTGCCCAGTTCGATGATCAGCGTCTCCGACGCGCCCTCGTCAATGTCGTCGTTCACCGCCATAAGCGTCGCCGAACCCGACGACATCGTCGCCGCCACTGACACCGACGCGGCCAGCGTGTAGTCCGCGGCCTCAGCTGTAGAGCCCGTAGCCCGGCGGCGCACCGGCACCGACACGCCTCCCGTCGGCGCCGCCGACGACAAAGACACCGACACCGTCACCGACGCGCCCTCGGCCACCGACGACGAGCTCACCCCCAAAGACACCACCGTCGCATCGTCATCGACCACCGTCACGTCCACCGAACCCGCGTCCGCGATCACATAGTCCGTGTCGGTCGAAGACGCCGAATGGGAGATCACCACCATGCGCGACGCCCCCTGATCGATGCTGTCGTCCACCCCATGCACCGTCACCGTCTGGGGGCTGTCCCAATTCGACGTCGAGAACGTCAACGTCGCCGACGCGCCCGCTGCCCCGCCCCCTGTGCTCACCGTCGCCGCCGCCGGCGTGCCCGACGTGGCCGTCACCATCACCGAATGCGTCGGCTGCGAGTCCAACACCACCGTGTAGGTATCAGTACGGCCCCCCGCCGCCTCGGTCACCAACGTCGAATCATTCGTCTCAGAAATCGACACCCCCGCGGAGTTGCTGTCGGTGATGGTCAGCGCTGCGCTGCGGGCCGCTGGATCGGCCGACGCGCCCCCGCCGACGTTGGTGGCCAGCCCGTTCGCGCCCAAATCGCCGAGCGAGACTGCCACCGACTCGTCAGCGGTATCGTCATCGCTGCGAGACGAAGCGGTGAATGCCAGCACCGCGGTGCGGGCCCCGGTGCCGGAGAACACCAGCGTCGGAGAGGCGGTGGTTGCCCCGCTAAGCGTGACGCCGGCGCCCGACTTCTTCGAGATCGTGAACGCCGCCGTGCTGCCCGACAGCGTCGCTCCCGTGGTCGAGCTCAGCGCCAGCGGCACCTCCAAGACCTCGCCGGCGACCAGCGCCCGGCCCAGCTGAACCGTCACGTCGGCGGCGCTCGTTGTGTCGCCCTCGGTGATGGTGCCGCCGCCGCTCAGCGACACTGATGTCGGGTCGTCGTCTTCGACGATGCCGGTCAGGGTGTTCTCCGTGGTCGAGACCGACACGCCGACCACCGGTGACGGCAGCGAGACGGCGACGGTGAAGCGCTTGTCGGGCTCGTCGATTGCGTCTTCAGTTGCAAAGAAGAAGTCGGGGGTTAACACTCGGACCTCCGTAGATGCCAAGCCCGGGCCGATGTCGAGATCGACGCAAGACCGGCCGGTTTGGCCGGGCACAGCAGTCCCAGATTCGAAGGCGTAATCGGTGCCGAACACGGCGGTCCCGTCGGTGGCGCAGATTCGAACGCCGACGGGGCCTGAACCCGAAGACAGCACCGCAGTGAACAATGCTCCGCCCTGGACGAAAAAGGGGGCGAAACTGGGGGGGCGCCGCTCCTCGATAACGGTGTCGGCAGACTTCAGCAACAGCGTTCGATCTGCCGGGTCGCCGTGGCGATCCACGACGGTGATGAGTGCGGTTCCCCGCGCTTCGACGCCGCCGTCGAGACCGGTGGCTGTCACCGTGCCCAGCGAGACGGTGACCACATCGTTGGTCGCATCCGCATCGGGCAGCGCGAGCAGCCTCACCACGGCCAACTGCGGATTTGTTCCACTGCCGCCGCTGAAGGTGACCACGGTGCCCGACAGCGACACCCCAGCAAGCGGGGAGTCGCGCAGGGAGAGCACGAAATCGGATGCGGTGCCGTCGCCGCCGAACTCCAACGGCACCGTCACCTGCTCGCCGGCCGCAAGAGCCCTGCCGAGGTATACCGATATCTCTCCGAACTGGCTGGCGGTGTACTGCGCGGGCACGACGGGGGCGCCGTCGTCACCGGTCACCCGTAGGCCTTCTGTGGCAGTGGCCTGTATGGCGTTCAGGATCACCGTCGTCGGATCGGCGTCGGTGATCGTCAGCGACGCGGTGCCCGCGCTGGGATGGGGGCGGACTCCCCGATAATCACTGCCCAGGCCCACGGTGAACACCTCGTCGGCTTCATCGACGCCGTCAGCGATAACCTCCAGCGTCGCCGTGGCCATGAGCTGCCCGGAGGCGACCTCTATCTGTGCCGGCAGGCCGACATCGGACCGGCCGGCGGTTGAGCTGCCGGCCACCCGGGCCAGCGGGATCGTCACCGCAGCCGGTGGCGAGATCGCCGCTGACAGCGTTGCAGTCAGAGTGAGGCTGTCGCCTTCGGTGGCCGCGCCGCCACCCGATATCGACAGCGAGACGGTTGGTAGCGACTCGTGGTCGTCCACCGTCACCGTCACCGACGGACCCGACACCACCGTCCCGTACCCCGCAACCGTGTGGGTCACCGTCACCGACTCATCGGCGTCATCTGCATCAGACACCGGCGAAACCGACACCGTCTGCTTCTCGCTCCAATTCGTCGAGTCGAACTCCAGCGCAGTACCCACCGACACCGCACCGGCATCGCCTGACACCGGCGTCACCGTCACCTCACCACTGGGATCGCTACGCAGCCAGACCTCATAGGAACCAGCCGAGCCGCCCTCGGTCACCTCTACCGACACCGGCGACACCGACACGCCTGCCTCGTCGTCGTCGGTAACGGTCACCTCAACGCTGTCTACGGCCAGCGTTCTGCGATAGTTCGTGTCCGTCGACGCCGCCGCATGGGTGATCGTCACGGTGCGCGGCATTGCCTGATCGACGTCATCGTCCACACCGGACACCGTCACCGTCTGAGGCGTGTTCCACGCCGACGGCGCGAACGTCAGCACCGCCGACGCGCCCGGCGTGCCTCCCACCGCGTTCACTTTCACCGCCGCAGGCGTCGCGGAGGTGACCCTGACGGTAACCGGATGAGTCGGACGCGAATCCAGCACCACCGTGTAGGTATCAGTGTTGTCAGCGCCCAACGCCTCGCTCACCGCCGTCGAGCCATCCGACTCGGCAATCGACACACCGGCGGTGTCGTCATCGACCACGGTCACGTTCACCGACCCCGCATCCGCGATCACATAATCCGGGTCCGTCGACGCCGCCGCATGACCGATCTTCGCCAAGCGCGACGGCACTTGACCGTCCCCGTCGTTCACACCGGCCAACGTCTGATCGACGTCATCGGACACGCCCGTCACCGTCACCGTCTGAGGCATGTTCCACATCGTCGGCGCGAACGTCAGCGTCGCCGACGCTCCCGGCGTGCCGCCCGCCGCGTTCACCGTCGCGGCGCCCGGCGTCGCGGAGGTGACCGTGACGGTCACCGGTTGGGTCGGACGCGAGTCCAGCACCACCGTGTAGGTGTCGGTGTTGTCGTCGCCCGACGCCTCGCTCACCATCGTCGAGTCGTCCGACTCGGCAATCGACACGCCGGCGGTGTCGTCATCGACCACGGTCACCGTGACCGACGGACCCGACACCACCGCCCCGTACCCCGCGACCGTGTGGGTCACCGACACCGACTCATCGGAGGCGTCAGCATCAGACACCGGCGTCACCGTTACCGACTGCTTCTCGCTCCAATTCGTCGAATCGAACGTCAGCGCAGCACCCACCGACACCGCACCGGCATCTCCCGACGCCGGCGTTACCGTCACCTCACCACCGGGGTCCGCACTCAGCCAGACCTCATATGAACCAGCCGAGCCGCCCTCAGTCACCTCCACCGACACCGGCGACACCGACACGCCCGCAGGTGCGTCGTCGTCGACCACCGTCACCACGGCGGCCGGAGCAGTCCGGTCGGCCACTGCGCCGCCGCCGACGTTGGTCGCGAGGCCGGCTGCGTCGAGATTTCCCGCGACCACCGCAAATTGCTCGCTCGCAGCATCAGCGTCGGTGTCGCCCGACGCGGTGCTGCTCCAGCGCAGCGTGGCGGTTGCGGCACCTGTACCGGCGAATATCAGCCTCGGCGCCGCCGTGGCGCCGCCGCGCAGCACCACCCCGGTGCCGGTCGCCGCCAAAGAGAACATGCGCGAGGCGCCGCTGAGCACGGCGCCACTGCCCTCTGCGAGCAGCAGGGGCACTTCGACGGTCTCGCCCGCGACCAGCGGCCGGCCAAGCTGCACCGTCACGTCGGCCGATGAGGAGGTGTCTCCCTCGACAATGGAACCGCCGCCGCTCAGGCTCACCACCGTCGGGTCGTCGTCGACCACGAGGGCGTCGATTTCGGTGATGCCCGTCGAGACGTTTGCCGGAAGGCTCGGTACGGTCATGGTCACTGTCAGCGTCCTGTCCGGCGCGTCGACGTTGTCGTCGCTATTGCTGCCGAGCAAGGTCACAGGAGCGAACGCACGGCCCGCCCCGATCTGTGCGCTTACGCAGCCGTTCATGTCGACCGGTAGCTGCCCGAAGCCATCGTGCAGCATGAAGTGGACGCCGCGCTCAGCAGTGCCGTCGACCGCGCAGACGTTTGCCGTCAACGGTCCTTGACGCGTCGAGAGCACCACATCGAACTGGGCCCAGTCAGATCCCGCGGTGCTGGGGCCCTCGGTCACCGTCACGTCGGCAGAGCGAAGGCTCACGATGGCGGCAGCGTTGTTGGCAGCGTCGTGGTCGACCGTCGACCGCAGGCCTCGGCCGAGGGCGCGGGCCCCGCCGGCCAACCCCGTGGTGGTGGGCTCGCCGAGCATTATCTCCGCGATGTCGTTGATCGTGTCGTCATCGGCAGCGGCGGCCAGAATCACCGCCGCGGTCTGATCTCCGCCCGCGGTGAAGTTCAGCGTGCTGCCCGTCAAGGTGATGCCTGAGGCTGTTCCCCCTAAGAATGCCGGCGCCCAGACTGAAGCGTCGCTACCCGCAACAATCAGAGGCACCGACACTGTCTCGCCGGCGGCAAGTGCCCGACCCAGCTTGACGAACACACTCCGGTCTTGGGTTGGTGTATTTCCCGGGATGTGCCTGATCTCCACATTTTCGGCTCTTTCCACTTCCAGGTATATCGGCGTTGGCGTCGCATCGATCACGGTCACGGCCGCGTGGGGCACCGATGCCACCACACCGCGCGCCTGGTGTACCGGGTCGAGTTGGACGCGGGCGGCCTCGTTGGATTCGTCGTGGCGGTCGGGCCGCGCGTACAGCACCGCCGAACCCCAACGCGCGCCGGGCGCGATCACCACTTCTGAAGCCCACAGATCCGACCCCGCAGCGGCGTAGCCGCCCGCAACGGTCAACGGCAGGCGGACCGGGGTAGTGCCGGGCAGCGGACGGTCGAGCAGCACAGCCACCGCTGCTGTGGTGCCCTCGTGGATCTCGCCGGCCGAGATCACCACCTGGGCCGAAGGCTGCCCGCTGGTGGGGCCGTCGTCGTCCACCACGAACAGGCGGGCCGCGACCACCTCCGCTCCGCTGAGGACGCCGGTGACGTTCAGCGTCTCAGGGGATTCGGCCACGTTGTCATCGGTTGGCGTCAGGGTGAAGGTGGCGCTGCCCGAACGGGCCCGGGCCGGTATGACCACATTGAAGCCGGTCACCGACGACACGCCCACGACACCCTGGGCGCCCGATGCGGCCACCGACACGGCCACCGTCTGCGCGGCTGTGAAGCGGGTGGCGCCGAGCACAGTAGCGATCACGGTGACCGTCGCGGTGCCACCGCCTTCTGAGACCACCGCCGGCGCGACGCTGAGCGCCACCGCAGTCGGCGGCGCGTCGTCGTCGATGATGCTCACCGTAACCTGCGCAGCGCTGCCGAGGTCGTACGCCGCGGCGTCGTCCAAGCGCACCACCACTGTCTCGGTGTTCTCGTCGAGGACATCGTCGAGGACGGCCACCTCCACCACCGCGGTTTGCTTGCCCGCGGGCACTCTCACCGTGCCCGGCAAAGCTGCATAGTCCGACCCCGCAGTCGCCGTGCCCGAAACCGTGTAGCCGACGTCGACGTTGCTTTCGGCCAACGCCGACAGCACCACTGTGATCCTCGCAGTGCGCTCGCCTTCGGCTTCACTCGCCAGATGCGCGGACGAGGCCACGGTCGCCAGCGGCGTGGTGTCGTTGTCTTGGATTGTGGTGGTGGCGGTGCGTGTGGTGGGGTGGGGGGTGTAGGTGCTGAATTGGGGGGTTTGGATGGTGGCGGCGAGTTGGGTGTTGGGTTCTGAGGTGTTGTCGTTTTGGGTGGGGATGGTGAGTGTTTCGGTTTCGGTGTTTTTGGCGATGGTGACGGTGTGGGTGGTTTCTTGGGCTGCGGCGACGTGGTCGCCTGCGCCGGTTTCTGCTGTTTGGACGGTGACGAGGAGGTCGTAGCCGGGGGCTGTGCTGGTGGTGATGGTGAATGTGGCGGGGTTTCCCTCGGTGGTGGTGGGGTTGTCGGCGGCGATGGTGATGGTGGGCGGGTCGTTTGGCCGGATGGTGATGGTTTTCTGGCGTGCGACTCCTGTGACGCTGTTGGGGCGTTTGGCGTCGACGAAGTCGGTGAGGCGGACGCCGATGAAGGTTTCGGATGCTTCGGGGATGTCGTCGTCGATGATGGTGATGGTGACGGTTTTGTCGGTTTCTGAGGGCCCGAAGGTGATGGTCTGTTCGGCGCCTTCGAAGTCCTCGCCGGAGATCGCGGTGTTGGAGGCGGTGTGCCAGGTGACGGTGGCGGGCAGAAGCGTCGTGCCGGTCTTGCGCAGCGTGACGGTGTGGGTGCCGACGTCTTCGTCGACTGAGTCGGAGGATGGGCCGAGGGCGCCTATGGAGGGTTGGTCGGCTGCGTCGGTGATGGTGCCGACGGCGGTGGAGCGGGTGGCGCTGAGGGCGGGCGCGTCGGTGCCGGTGGGATCGCCGAGCGTGACGGTGAGGTAGTGGTCGGCTTCGTAGACGTCGTCTTGGGTGGTGGCCACGGTGATGGCGCCGGTTCTTTGGCCGGTTGCGATGGTGACGGCGCCGGCGGTGTTGTTGTAGTCCGCCGAGGTGCCGTCGGCTGAGCCGGTGGCGGTGCTGTAGGCGGGGTCGGGCGACACGCCGCGCCCGTTTGAGAGGGTGTAGGGGACGGTGACCGCGGAGGCGGCATTGGCAGGGAGCTTGACGGTGAACGATATGCTGCCGCCCTCGGCTGCCGACGCGGGCTCCACGGTTACGCCTGCCTCGACGGTGAACGCGGTGGACAGGGCGTACAGCGGCTTCTTCGGTTGCGTGTCGGTGGATCCGTCGGGCAGGGCGCCGCGCTCGCCTGCGCATGCAGGGTCTGCCAGCGACGAGCCGGCGGTGGCAGCTGAGCCCAGCGGCGTCGATGCGCTGTCGTTGAGCTTGCCGACGGCGACCCATTCCTCTCCTGCGACGAGGCGGGCGGGCCGGCCTGTGGCCGAGCATGTCGGGGGGGCGGTGCCGTCTTGGGCGCTGCCGGTCCAGTAGCCGGTTGTGCTGACGGTGGCGGCTGTGCCGTCGGCGTGTCTGGGGTTGGCCTCGTCGTCCCAGGTGCCGTCGGCGAAGTCGGAGCCCTGCCCGACGGTGGTGTCGGCTGCTTTCGCGCCGTTCACCCAGTACACCGCGGCGTTCACGTCGTTGTAGTCCGGGGACGACGGGGTGACCGCGGCGCCGAACCGGGCGTGCCCAGCGGCGCCGTCGAGGGGGACGCTGTCGCCGCGGCCTTTGGCGCTGATGACGGCTTTGAACTCCGCCGCGTACGGCGCCAGCGCGGGCACGCCGCCGTAGCGGAGTGTGTTGCCGGTGATCTCGTCGCGGACGAACTGGTCGTAGAACGCCGCGTTCGGGCGGTCGGCCGCGGTGGTGGCGGAGGTCGCGTAGATGAGGCGGAACTTGTCGCCCGGCCCGACCCCGTCGGGCAAAAGCGCCCAGTCGGCGGGCACGACCGGCTCGTCGTCGTCTGTGATGCGGAACACCCGGAGCGGCGCCTGCCTCAACAGCGGCTGCCACTCCTGGAGCCCGCCGCCCAGATTCGAGGTGTCCCCGCCCGCCAGCTGGGCCAACAGCGCCTGATGCGGGCCGCCCGGTTCGGGGTTCAGCGGGTAGATGCTGAACCACAGGTCTTCGTCGGCGGTCTCGCCGTCGTCGAACCCCTCGCGCGCGGCCATCCGCACCTGCGCGGTCTGCGCGCCGGCGCCGGAGAAGGTGACCACCCGGTAGCCGATGCCCGGCGGGGTGCGCGCGTCGACGTGCTCGAACGACACGCCGGCGCCCGACGCCGACATCGTCAGGTCGTTGAACCGCGGCGGCCACGCCACGTTCGCGGAGGTGCGCGGCTCGCGCCCCGAAAGCTGCGCCACCGTCGATCCGTTCGCCAGCGCCTCCACCACCAAGGGCACCCGCACGAACTCGCCTGCGACGAGCTCGCGGCCCAAACTGATGGTCAACACGTCGGCGCGCGACGAGTCGCCCTCCACCATCACCTCAGACGGCATCGGGATCCACCCTGTGCCCAGCGGGGCCTCATCCAGGGTGCCGCCGCCCGACAGCGTCACCTCCGTCGCGTCGTCGTCTGCCACCACCACCGCCAGGTCGCGGTCCGACGCGGTGCTGTAAGAAGTCCCCCCGCTGGTGGACACCGCATGGGCCACCGCCACCTCGCGGTCCGCGGTGTCCGTTTCGTCGTTCACGCCCTGCACCGTGACCTGCTGGGGGGTCGACCAGTCCGCAGCGCTGAAGCTCAACGACGCCCCCGCTGTCACCGTCAACGCCGAGGTGTCGCCGCTCGACACCGCCACGCTCACCGTCTCGCCCGCCTCCGGCGCCGCCGCCAGACTCACCGAATAGCTCAGCTCGCCGCCGTCCTCGGCCACCTCCGCCCCGTCTGACGCGGCGATCCGCAGCCCCGGGCTGGTGTCCCACAACCGCACCCGATACTCCGAGCTCAACGTGTCGTGGTGCGGGCACCGCACCCCCGAGCACGCCCCCCCGGCCAGATCATCGGCCCGCAAGAACCTCGGCCCCACCTCGTTCGACCGGTGAGCCACCACAAACAACACCGACTCGCTCACCCCATCGCCATCCGCCAGAGCGCCCACAACCAAGGCCGCCTCCCGCGCGGAGGGCCCCGTGAACGTCACCTCACCAAACCCGCTAGCCGCCGCCGCATACGAAACCCCCTGCGGCGAACCCGACAGCGCCAGCGAGAAATCGGCGCCCAGCGCCCCGCCGACCGGCTGCACCGGCACCGTCAACGACTCACCCGCCACCAGAGCCCGACCCAACCTGATCCTGAACCCCGCCGTGTCCGACGGAACCCCCTCGGTCGCGGCGGCGTCCTCGGTCGCCAGTGCCAGCACATCCACCGCAGTCGGGTCGTCGTCGATGACCGTGAACGCCACATCAGGCACCGAAATGCCCGAATACGCCGCCGGGACCGTCGACGCATCCCCGTCGGTGAACGCATCGCCGTACTCCAACACCCGCCACACCACCGTCCCCGACAACGACCCGCCCGCCGTGTCTGCCACGTTGTCGCGCGCCGAGATCTCCAAGACCACCGACGCCGGATAGGTGTCTGTGGTGGTGAACACCGCCCCCTCGCTCGCCACCCACGCCACCGGGAACATGGCCGTGCCGCCCCCCGCCACCGCCACCGGCGCCCGCTGGGCCACATCGCCCACAACCACGATGTCAGAAGTCGGCGCCGACGCCACCGTGATGGTCACACTGTCGCGGGTGTCGAGGCCGTCGCCGCTCACCGACCGCTCCAACATCGAAGTCGAACCCCCCGACACCACCACCGTCACGCCCGTCCCCGACAAGGTCACATCCGCCGCCCGCTCGCGGATCGTCACAGTCCAATCCCCCAACACCGCCCCCGAACTGCAATTGAACGCCGAGCACAACCGCACCCCGAACGTCTCATCCGGATCCCCTGTCCCGTCATCAACCGCCTCCACCGTGAACCTCACCGTCCCCGAGCCCCCGTTGCGCCCGAACACCGGTCCCACCCGACCCGACTGCCCCGGCGAGATCACATAATCCGCACGCGCCTCAAACCTCACATCGCCCGCGCTCGCCGTATAGCCGTCCAGCGGCTTGAACTGCACGAAATAACGCGAAAAACCCCGCGGAACACCCGCAATCACAAAACGACGCGACTCGCCCTCTGTGATCTCAACACGCAACAACGACGGCTCAGACACCACCACCTGAGCACCAACACCCTCCGACACCCCAACCAACAACGACCCCACCAACCCCAACACCACAACCAACCGCACCAACAACGACGCCAAACCCCAACAACCTCGTAACAAACCCAACTCTCCACGAAAAAGGGGGAACCTCAAGTCCAACTACCAATCCTGGTCAGGCTCGCGCGCTGTTTCCACCAAATCGAGTGTATGAGCGACTGCACTGGCCCACGATACTTTCAGCCGACAATCTGATCGGATCTCTCGATCGACCCAATAGTCCCTCTTGGCACAACGGAAGGAGCGCTGCCCGGATACCCGGGCAGCGCTCCTCTCTTGCCTGCGACGTACTCAGCGTCGCAGTTCAGTAATTGGGTTTAGCGGGTCCCCTGGGACACCAGTGCCTTGACTTCGGCCGCGTTGGCGGTGTCGACGAAGCCCGGACCGGTGAGGATGGGCAGGCCGCCGCCCGCGGTGTTCAGGTTGGTGGCTTGCAGGTACATCAAGATGACCGGCAGATAGCCCTGGAGGTACTGCTGCTGGTCGACGGTGAAGGCCACATTGCCGGCCTCAATCTGGTCGATGAGGTCGCTGGACAGGTCGAAACCGCCGATGATGAGGTCCCTACCGGCTTGCTCGCCGGCAGTGAGCGCCCGCAGGGGCAGGTTTGGGCCCACGCCGAGCACGCCGTCGATGCTCTCATCGCCTTGAAGGATGGCGGCGATGGTGTTCTGCTGCTCATCGGGGTTGGCGTCGAGACCGACGAATTCCGAGGTCACCTGGCCGTTGAAGGTCTCGGCCAGGCCATTGCAGCGCTCTTCCAACGCCACGTTGGTCTGCTCCTGGCGGGCGCAGAGCACGTGAGTGGCGCCCAGAGCGTTGAACCGCTCGCCGGCACCGTTTCCGGCCACCGTCTCGGTCTGGCCGATATGGGTGGTAGCGCCCAGGTCCTTGTAGTTGTTCACGCCTGAGTTGAGCGTGTACAGCGGGATGCCAGCGGCAACTACAGATTCAGCAGCCGACTGAACGCCGGCCGGGTCGGCCAGCGAGATGGCGATGCCGCTTGAGCCGGCAGCGATGGCCGCCTCAATCTCTTGGGCTTGCCTCAAGGCGTCGTTGTTGGAGCCGAAGTAGACCACGTCACAGCCGATGGCTGCGGCGGCGTCGCGTACGGCCACCTCGACCACCGACCAGAAGGTACCGGAGTCACCGTGGGTGATGACGTGGAAGGTGTGGTCGCAGCCCTGGGCTGGGTCGACTTCTACCGCCTCGGTCGGTGCTGGTGCTTCAGTGGCGGGTGCCGCTGCTTCCGTGGGCTCGCTGGGAGCGGGCTCGCTGGTGTCGTCGTCGTTGCCGCATGCCGCGACTACGAGCGTGAACGCCAGGAGCAATGCAAATAGCTTCCATAGCTTTCTCATTGTTGGGTTACCCCTCTCAAGGTAGGTGTTGTTTGGTTTGTGAGGTTCCGGCACCCGCAGATACGGGTTCCAGACTTCGCAGGAAATCGATGCTCTGGCAGGCGTCGAACCTCAGCCGAGCTATGGCAGAGGGATCACCCTCTGCTATCGCTGCATCCTGCTCCAGGACGTACCAGAGGTCGCGTCCTGACTTTTCAAGGAGGTCGACGATCTCGGCGATCGGCAACCCTCCCCGACCCAATGGCGGGAACAAACCCCGCTGCACGCCCTGCATGAGCGACAGCCCTCCTGCCGTGACTTGGGCTGCGATGCCCAGATCAACGTCTTTGATGTGTACGAGTGCGATGCGATCCAAGTAGCGCTTGGCGGTGTCCACGACATCGGCACCCCCGAGAAGCATGTGGGCAGTGTCGAGCACCAGCGCGGTTTCGCTGACCTCCAAGATGCGCTCGGTCTCCGTGGCGGTCTCCACCAGGCATCCGAAATGCGGGTGGAGCGCCTGGGTGAGGCCGTAGTCAGAGGCTATCCGGGCGACTTCGGCGAGCGTGTCGGCCATGATCGGCCATTCGTGGTCGGCCAGCGGGACTTGGCGCCAGTCGTCGGGATGGCTCACCGCGCAGGAAACGAAGAAACGGCCGCCTCCACCAGCGATCAAAGCTGCGGCTTCGCTGGCTGAGGCAAGCGTGTCCTCGGTTTTGGAAGGATCGTGCAGAACCAGGGGCACGAAGCCTCCGAGAAGCGACAGGCCGTGGCGGTCGAGAACGGAGCGCAATTCGCCAGGGTCAGTGGGAAGATAGCCGAGCGACCCCAGTTCGGTGTGGGTGAAGCCGGCCTCGCACATTTCTGCGAGCACAGCCTCGACGGGAAGCTGATATCCCCAACCGGGCATCTCGCACACGCCCCAGCTAATGGGCGCGGTAGCTGTTCGATTAAGCAGATTCATGTGCGCGCCCGCTGATCCCCTTCTGACGCCCCTCCAGATCGACAGTCTTATGGCATATTGCGGGAGGGTCAAGCCATAAACTCAGCCAATATCCGGTCGAGTTCGGTCAAGGCGGGGACGATGTCGTCTCCTACCAGCACACCGTGCATGCCGAGGTCCCGGGCCGCGGTCACATTGGGCTCGAAGTCGTCTAGAAAGGCGCTCGATTGGGGTCGAGACACGTCCATGCGCTTAAGGGCCAGTTGGTAGATCCTTGGATCAGGCTTGCGCATGCCCACCGCGCTGGAGTCAATGACCGCTTCGAACAATTCGTCTACTGGGATGAGCTGGCGCCACATGTCGCCGAACTCTTTGGCGTTGTTGGTGATGATGGCCTGTCTGATGCCCGCCTCGTTGAGCTCACGCACCTTGGCCACAGCCCTGTCGCGCCGGTTGTCGCTGCTGGTGCCCGACATGGCCTTGAAGAATCCCTCGGAAGTGAATCCCTCGATGCCGTCGGCCCGGCAAGATTCGTCCGCTGCCTCCAGCGCTTCAGCCAAGGTCCCCTCACCCCGCTCTAGCCGGTGCCAGGGATGGTCGCCGTTGGCCTCGTATCGCCCGAACACATGCTCCAGCAGCCGCTCGTTAGTAGTGCTCAGCGAGCGGGCATAGTCGTCGAGATGGAACGGCGAACCGGTGAACACCCCGCCGAAATCCCAAAACACTGCTTCGATCATGGCAACTCCCCGGTCTCCATGAGCCGCTGGAACTGTGCCTCATCGAGGACCGGGATGCCCATCTTCTCGGCCTTCTCCAACTTGGAGGCGCCGGGGTTCTCGCCTACGACTACGGCTGTGGTCTTGGACGACACGCTGCCCGGCGACTTGCCGCCCCGGGCCTTGATGGCTGCGCCCACACCGTCACGGGTGTAGCCCTCCAGGCTCCCGGTCACGACGATGGTCATGCCCTCCAGAGTTTGGGGTTGCGCTTCGGTCTCGGCCTGCCCGGTGTCCTGGGAGGAGATGAACATGGTGGAGGTCAGTTTTGCGTCTTTGAGTTTCTCGATGATCTGCTGATTGGCTTTCGACCGGAAGAACTCGTGGACGCTCTCGGCGATGATTGGCCCAATGCCATCCACGTGGGCCAAATCCTCAACCGAGGCCTTCATAATGAGGTCCAAAGCTGGTACCTCTCCGGCTTGTTCCAGACTCTCGTAGGCATTAGCCAACACCTCGCAGGCAGTGTCGCCCAAATGCCGGATGTTGAGCCCCACCAGTAGTCGGGCCAATGATTGATCCTTGGAATTCTCGATGGCTTGTCTCAGATTGGAGATTGACAGATCCGCGAAGCTGGCTAGTTGTGCTACCTCGTCCGCCTTCAGGGCGTATTCACGCCCAGCAACTAGCTCAGTGGTCCAGGTGAGCTCTCTGTATCGGTCAAGCAGGTCCAAGTCCAGGGAGAACAAGTCGCTGAAATCGGCGATCAGGCCGAGATGGAACAGCAATCTGGCCTTTTGCTCGCCAATTCCCCTATTGGGCAGGGCAGCGCCGCTGGCCGGTTCATCGGTGGCTTCATTTCTTGTGTGGTCGTTGTTGCTTGGCAGGCTCTCGTCATCGGTGGCCGGACGTTTCGGGGTGGGCGCGACGAACCGGATGACTCTTTGCAAGGCTTCCTCTTGACTAGGAGACAACTCCCGGCCAGGCGGCGAGGAGGGAGCCTTCATCAATGGGAGTTCTTCACTGCGCTCTGAAGGGTTCTCGTCCTCAGTCGGCGAGGGCAGATCACCCATTTTGACTCCCACTGCGCGCAGCTTGTCGATGGACGATTGATTCTCCTTCGAGTCAAGAAAAGTCCTGATTGCATTTGCGACTGCCACCCTGACTCCATTGACCCGTGCCAAGTCCTCGGCCGAAGCTCTGATGATTTCGTCGAGGTGGGAGAAGGCTTGAGCCACAGACTTCGCGGTTGTATGTCCAAGACCATCGATCTTGAGTCCAACTAGCAGTTCGGCCAGTGTGCGTTGCTTCAGATTCTCGATTGATGCGGCAAGATCAGAGCGGCGTTCGGAGTCGAGCTGGGAAAGAGCTGCTACCAGGCCAGTATCGAGGACGATCTCTGCACAATCGTCGAGGCGAGCAGACCAGCGAGCGTTCTTGAGTTCCCGAAGTAGATCAAACCCGGCAGGATGCAGCTTGTAGATGTCACTGATGTCAGTGATGAGCTTGAGCTTGATGAATAAGCGGACCCGCTGCTCGCCCAAGTGCTCGATGTCAAGGGCGTTGCGGGCGGCGAAGTGCTCGATCCAGCCTCGGAGCTGCTCGGGGCAACGGGGGAAACGGCAGTAGTGGGCGGCATCGCCCTCTTCACGTGTTAGAGGCTTCTCCTCGGGGCAGGGGCAGATCGAGGGGAAGTCCCATTCGGGCCGATCAGCAGGTCGGCCAGATGGAACACGCCCTATCACTTCGGGGATAACGTCACCGGCCTTGCGAACTACCACTGTGTCCCCTGGCCGGACGTTCTTCTCTCGCACTTGGTCCTCGTTATGCAGGGTCGCCATCGCCACGGTAGAGCCTCCTACGAACACCGGTTCGAGCACCGCGAACGGGGTGGCCTTGCCCTTGCTGCCGATGGACACATGGATGTCCAAGAGCTTGGTGGTCTTCTCCTCGGGAGGAAGCTTGTAGGCAATGGCCCACCGGGGGGCTCGGCTGGTTGCGCCGAGTTCTTGTTGCAGGTCCAGGCGGTCGATCTTGATTACCGCGCCGTCGATCTCATAGGGCAGGTCGTGGCGCTTCGCCTCGCACCGTTCCACGTATTTCCAAGCTGCGTCGACAGAGTCCACCGCGGTGGTCTCGGGATTCACCGGCAAGCCGAAGCTGTTGAGATAGTCCAAGGTGGCACCATGGGTATCCAGAGCCGGGCCTCCCTGAATTTCGCCCACGGAGTAGCACCATATTGACAAACCCCGAGTGGCGGTAATCGCTGGGTCTTTTTGGCGCAAAGAGCCCGCCGCGGTGTTGCGGGGGTTGGCATATCGGGGCTTGTTCTCTTTCTCCTGCTCGGCGTTGAGAGCTTCGAAGGCAGCCAGAGGCATGTAGACCTCGCCCCGCACTTCCAGCACCTCGGGCGCGTCCCCCAGAAGTCGATGGGGTACGGACTCGATAGTCAGGATATTGGCAGTGATGTCCTCGCCCACCCGGCCGTTGCCTCGAGTAGCAGCCTGAACCAGCCTGCCGCTCTCATAGCGAAGCGACACAGCCAGACCGTCGAACTTGAGTTCGCAAACCAGGTCGCCTAGCTCCGCTGATGGTTCCTCGATCTCCAATGGGCCTGCGCCTTCTTTCGTGCCCCCTTCGATTTCCTGCTCACCGTCTAAGAGCAGCACTCCCTGTCCGCTAGCTACCTCAGCGGCCTTGCGGGCTCGAACAGTTGCTAGACGCCGCCTAGCCCGGTCGGCCCACGCAACCAACTCGTCCCGGTCAAAAGCATTGTCCAGCGACATCATGGGCAGCCGGTGTTCTACCGGCTCGAACAGCGTGGACGGGTCAGCTCCGACTGTCTGCGTTGGGGAGTCGGGACGGACGAGCTCAGGGTGGGCAGCCTCTAGCTCCAGCAGATCCCGCTTGAGCAGGTCGTAGGCAGCATCGGGAATCTCCGGGTCGTCTTCGCCGTGATACCGCTGGTCGTGATAACGGATGGACTCGATCAGTTCCGCGATGCGATCTTCCGCTCCCCTGGTCACTGGCCGGATAGTACTGCCGACCGCCGGCGGGGGCGCCCATTGGCTTTGTATAGAGACTTCTGATGGAATCCATTCCTGGTATCGGCCATGCCATCCGTATTTCGGGCTCTGGACTTTGGCGGCGGTCTAAACTGGTGCTGCCCGGTGGGGTCTTTGGCCACGGTGTATCCGCGTTTGTGAACCTTCTTGTGGCACTTGGGGCAGAGCAATACGAGGTTGGGCATATCGGTGGGGCCACCGTCGTCCCACCAAATTATGTGGTGGGCATCACAGGCGCTGGCGCGCATGCCACAGCCGATGCAGCGCTTGTCTCGGACGTACAGAGCGAGTTTCTGGGCGGCGGTGGCGGATCGTTGTTTTCTTCCCATGTAGAGGGGTTGTCCGTCGGCGGCGAAAACAGCGGGCACAATGCCGGCGTCGCAGGCGATGTGGCGGAGGTCGTCGATGTCAATGGGCGTGCCGTCTATGAGCCCGGCGTTCTTGAGTTGGCCGCTCAAGGTGTCGTAGTCGACGGAGACGATCAGCGTGGTGGCCTGTGGTGCAATCCCATCGCATTCTGAGCTGTCATCCTGAACGATGTCGTCGCTGGAAGACCCAGAACTTTTGGGGGTTTGGGTAATCAAGGCGACCAGGGCGTCGGCATTGCGCTGCTGGTGGGTGCGGTCGCTTCCGGTCTTGGCGTCGTCGCGGAACATGCGATCGCTCAGGTCGTTCAGAGCAGTCTTGACTCTTTCACCGGCGATGCGGTCGAGCTCAGCATGCAGAACCACCATTTCGTCGTCACCGTCGAACACCTTTCCGCTGCGGCGCTCGCGCTGGCGCTCGTGGCGGGTTAATCCGTCGTCGGCCCGACGCTGGTCCTCGCTGCTAGTCACGGTCCTCTTGAATTCGTCGAGATCCTCGGTGATCGCCGCGGTGATCAGTGCCAATTCCTGTTCGGTTGTCAGCGGGGCCCGCTGGTGCGACTCGCCCAAAGTTTGGGCATGGTCGATGGAGATCCATCCTTGTTTGACTGCGTCCAACGTGGTGGGCAAAGCGTTGAGTGCATTGGCGGTTTTGGCCTGCCGGCGGGCTCGGTGGCGACCGAGGCCGAACTGGCGGCACAGTTCCTCAACTGCGTCCTGGCCTTCCAGGTCGCCGAAGTGGCCCAACAATGAAGCCAGATACCCGTCAATCTGGCGTCGGGCGCTATCGGCCTGGAGAATCAATTTGACCAGATCACCAGATTCCAAGTCGGAAGATTCAGGCAGCTCTACCTCCACACAGCGACTTCTGCGGCCCTCAGGCCCACTACTGGTAAGCGGGGTGTTTCCCCTGGTGAGACCACCTAAATCCATGCCACCAGTCTACCGACACCAGTGACAGTTCCATCTTGTGGGCAACGGTGTTGGGAGCCTGCCAGAGGGTCAAAACATTCCTGATACACGACAGGCGTTCAGAGTTCGGCACTTCCCAGAATCCAGGTCTGTTGGCTCCTTGAGGGTGTCCGTTGGGACAGACCATTGAGTATCTCATCCACAATCCCACGACCTTCCTTTGCTGTGGCGGCCTCCATTGCCTTGGACATAGCGGCAATTGCAGCATGGGCAATTTCAGCCGCAGCGTTTTCTGCCCCAGTATCGGCAAGTACGAATGTAATCGTATCGGCAACGACGTCAGCTACAAGGGTGTCAACGGGTGCCTTCATTTCGGACACAATCTCTTCTACGGTCTCAGTTGCCGCCTGAAGCGCATCGTCGGCACCTTCTGCCGCAAATTCAACATCCTCTGCAATAAATTCAGCTAGAGCAGTGGCCACGTCGGCCATGGCATCGGAGGCCAGCAACTCAGCCTCTTCGGGACCAGCGACGTGGGTGAACACCCTTTCCATAGCTGTGGTCGCGTCAGCACCCATCGTGTCTGTCAACAATTGTTCAATCGAAGTCGGTCTAGGATGCCACTCTGGAACAACGAGTCGGCCGGACCCTTCCTTTCCTCTTTTCGCGTCTTGGTCAATAGCATCAGAGGTCGTGGAGCCGTCAAATCGCGGGGTGGTCCCCATCACTTGTCTTGACGGTGCCGCCCAATGGGTTGAATGCCTCGAATGTGGCCAATCGCAGGAAGTCGTCCTCATCTATGATCTCGATCATGGCCCCTGAGTCCGCCAATTCAGCAGCCTTCCGCATTTTCGACGACATACCGTCTGTGCCGACTTTGGTGTAGTCAGTCATGCCTAGCACCAAATAGTCCGTTTTCTTCGATACGGAGTTTGTGGGTGCTCCTCCAGAGTTGACAGTTACTTGGAAGGCGGTCTCCCGGGTCATTGAATCCAGAGCGCCAGTGAAGGCAACCCGCTTGCCGAACAGCGGACCATCAGGATCGATTGCGCCAACGGTGGGTTCGATGTCGGACACCCGCGTGCTTGGTCTTGACGAACTCGAGTATCTTCTTGCTGCATTGGAGAAGGATGCATAGCGGTAAGTAGACAGCAGGCCAATCCTGTAGCCCAATGTCTCGCACACCTCGATCACACCGCTACTGTCCAATTCACACATGGTCAGCAATACTCTCGCCGCGGCTCGGGCATCTGATAGAGGATCATGATGGTTGAGGCCACTTATTCCTAGCGCGTCGCAAACATCAGGCAATCGCCATGATCCAAGGTCTGGCCAGCGGCTTCGTGCCAATCGGTATGTGCACGCAAACGATGCCTCTGGGGGTGTGTAGTCGTGAAAGATCGCAGCGTGACGAATAACTGACACATCAAAGGGGGCATTGTGGGCCACGAGCACACGATCCCCTATCAAGGCGACAGCTTGTGCCCAGACATCACAAAATGGTGGCGCATCCTTGGTATCAGTGGCGCTGATTCCATGCAATCGAGAGTTGAATCCGTTGTATTCGTTATCTGGCGGTTGAATCAGCCAACTCTGCTCATCGACGATGTGTCCGGCATCAACCACTGCTACCCCCAATGCGCAGGCGGAGGAACGTTGGGCAGTGGCAGTCTCGAAGTCGATGGCTGCGAAGGAGACGCCTGGTTCATGGGGTGCGGCCATCAGAGCTTCGCTTGGGCCTGCTCAACGATCGCACCGTAACGCTGCTGGGCGGCTTGTTGGGAAGTTCCCAGCAGCTCTCCGATCCGCTTCCAGGTGATGCCCCCCAGCCGGGCCGAAGCAACGGCTTCCACGATCTGGCCTTCGCAGCGGGCCCGGGCCATCACGGCCCGCTTCAGCAAGTACTCCTCCAAAGGCACCTCATCGCCTTCCGATGGTTCGTGGTCTTCGAACCGCTGGGCGAGTTCGTCGGCGTGCTCAAGGATGTCTTGAATGGATCGTGGCATGGCATTTACTCCAGGAACCTTGGTCTTGCTGGCATAGCGTGGACGATAAACTCGATGCCGTCACCCACTGTTACTCCGATTTCAAGCAACCGAGCGGCTTTGCCCGCAAACGCTGACATCGGTCGTTGCAATTGGCTTCATATGCTTTGACTGGACTTCGGGCTCTTGCCTTGGACGGCAGTTTGACTTGGCGTCCTTGCGGGGAACGCCGGCGCGGGTTCGTTGCGGGCGTTGGGGACACTTCCAAATTCTCGGCACGGTTGTTATACGAGTGTTGTACGCTATATGTTCATGGGTACGAAGTTGATGGCCGTGCGAGTCGAGACCGAATTGTGGGACGCGGCTGTCCGTCGAGCTGAACTCTTGGGCACTTCGGTCTCAGAAATCGTGCGCGGGGCGCTGCGGGAGGCTGTGGATCCAAGCCCCTTGGGCGAGCGGATCGGCCGCCTCCGTGGCTCGATCCAGACCGAGCTTGCCGATGCAACCGAAGATCGCTGGCAATCCGAAATTCGCGCCCATAACTGGCGCTCGTGAACATTTGGCTGATTGACACTGGGCCACTGGTTTCCTACCTCGATTCTGGCGAGGTCGAGCATGACCGGGTGGGCGAGGCATTAGACAGCTACGCAGGCGTTCTGGCGACCACAGCCGCAGTGGTCACCGAAGCCATGCACTTCATCCGCCGGGCTCGCAACGGTGCAGCTGCTCTCAGCGAGTTCATCACTCAGAGCGGAATGCGCATATTCGGCCTATGCGAGCCTTCAGACATCCGCGATGCAGTCGTGCTGATGCAGCGATATGCCGATACTCCCATGGACTTCGCCGATGCCACCCTTGTCCTGCTGGCGGAGGAACTTGCTACATCCGAAATCCTGACTCTGGACCGCAGGGGATTCAACACCTACCGCCTCTCTGGCGGCGTCCCCTTCAACCTTGTTCTCGACAGTCCCTAGTCTTCGCGTTTCGCGTGCGAAGACCGAGCCAAGGTGGGTTTGGGTTGGGATAGGGGAGATGCTGTAGTGGGGTGGGTGAGAGGTCTCTGGGGGGATCGGGCCTGGGTTTGGGTGGTGCGGGTGTGGTGGGCGGCGTTGCCGTTCACTGCGGGTCCGGTGTTGGCCGATGGGCTGCACGAAACGTCGGTGGCCTGGCGGACGACGGCGTCGGTGGGGCTGTGGGTGCTGTGGGCCGCAGTGCTAGTGGGTTCCTTGCTGATTCACCCGGTGACGCTGGTTCTGGTCCGGCTGGCGTTGCCGGCGACGGTGGCGGCTCTGTTGTGGGCCGGCAGGGGTGATGCCGACTGGGGTGAGGTTGCGCTAGTAGCGGCCATCACTGCCGGGGTGGCCGCGGTTTCGCTGAGCGCGCCGGTGGGCCAGGTGTTTGTGAACGGTATTTCCTATGGCGACGAGGTCCGCCTCTTGCTGCGACCGTCGGCGCTGCTGCTGGCCGGGCCGCTGCCGGCAACGGCCGCGGTTGCGGTCGGCGGCACAGTCAGTGGACCCTTGCTGCTGGCGGCCGAGCAATGGGTACTGGGAGCAGTCATCACGGCGGCAGGCGGGACCCTGGCGGTGTTCGCAACACGCTCGCTTTATTCGCTCACGAGGCGGTGGCTGGTGTTTGTACCCGCCGGCGTCGTGCTCCACGACCACCTCGCGGTCCAAGATCCCGTGCTGCTCCGTCGCCGGGCGGTGGCCGGCTTCGGGCCCGCTCGACAGGGATCCGAGGCCATGGATCTCAGCCAAGGAGCTGCTGGTCTGATAATGGAACTGACAACAAACCAACCGGTAACCCTGTCCCCGCCGATCCGACGCCAGGGTTCGCCCGAAGAAGTCCAGGCCAGCGGCATCCTCATCGCCCCTACCCGACCCGGCTTTGCGGTGACCCTTGCCCGCCAGCGCCAGCTCATTTCTTGACCCCCTGAGCAGCGGCAAAACTTTGGAACTAAGATACCGAGCGCTTAAGCAAATGAGGGGGAGGGATGAGCATGGCGAGTCAATTCACTGATGCCGAGTTCTCCGAATACGTCCAGAGATACGGAAGCAAGGAACTGGACTGGGAGCCGTTTGCCGCTCAGGGAGATCTGAAGGAAGAGTACCGGCGGGCCCATGTGCGGATGGTGGGGGCGAGCATCACTGGCAAGCACTACGAGCCCGGAACCGTGACGGCCAACAATTTCACTTTGTCGGTGATGATGATGCCCCCTGGTGCAGAGGCCCCATCGCATGCCCACGAGGTAGAAGAGGTCTTCTTCGTAGTCAAGGGAGAACTCACTGCGTGGTGGGAGGGTGACGACGGGCGGATTGTCGACACGGTCCTGAAAGAACGGGAGATGATCTTCAGTCCGGCCGGAATCATGCACGGTTTGCGCAACCACACCGATGAGGAAGCTTTGGTGCAGGTGGTCATAGGAGCCGGTCGCCCGCAGAAGCCCACTTATCTCGACTCCACGCTTACCAACCTTTGAGGCGCCCGTGAACCTGGGAGAGATGAGCTGGACGGCACTGCGTGAGCGGCTCAAGCAGGGCCCGTTAGACGTGGTGATCCCTCTGGGCGCTCTCGAGCAGCATGGTCCTCATCTTCCCCTGGACACAGACTCCCTCATCGCCGAGGCCGTGGCCGACCGAGCGGCCCAAGCAGCGGGGGAGTGCGTGGTATCACCCTGCATTCCGGTGGGTGCCTCCAGCCACCATCTGGCATTTCCCGGTACAGCCAGCCTGAGCGACAAAACCCTCAAGAGCGTGGTTGTCGAGGTGGTCCATACGCTGCTGGGCCACGGTTTCCGGGGTGCCTATCTGGTGACCGGCCATGCTGGAAACGTTGGAGCGATGGCCGCGGTCATAGCTGAGCTGGACTCCGACGCACGGAACCGGGTGGTGTCGTTCGACGATTGGCCCGCCCAAAGGGATGCTGTTCATCGGGTGGCCGAGGATCGGCTTGGATTGGACCGTGAGCTGGTGGGAACCCACGGCGGGCACTTCGAGACCAGCATCTTGCTGGCCATCGCCCCTGATCGGGTGGACATGGCTTCGGCGGTCGCGGGCCACGTCGGGCCGGCAGCCTCGGCTAGCGTCAAACTGCGTTCCGAGGGCATGGCCGCCCTTTCTCCGGTTGGCGTCATCGGCGACCCCCGGGGGGCCACTGCCGATGCCGGAGAGCTTTACCTCGACGCGTTGGTCAGCCTGGTGGTCGGGGGAATGGCAGATCATCGCAGCCGGTCGAAACAGCGGGTGGCGCAGTGACCGAGCCCTCGGTTGCCATGGGCTGGGACAGGATTCGGGTCGCCATTCCCAGAGTGGTGGAGGCCGGGTTCGCCATGTTCGTGGTCGTCGTCCTCGGCGCGGTCATGACCGTGAAATCCGATGTCTTTTTGACCACCGGAAATCTCCAGAACATCCTGCTGCAAACCTCATTCCTGGCCTGCGCGGCCTTCGGGATGACCCTGGTGATCATCTCGGCCGAATTGGATCTTTCCCAAGGGTCGGTATTGGCCCTGATCGGGGTGGTGGCGGCCGAGACCATGGTGCGCAACAACAGCATCGTGCTCGGTCTGTTGGCCGGAGCGGGAGTGGGCATCGCCGCCGGCTTGTTCAATGGGATTATCACCGCGGTGCTCAAGGTTCCTTCGTTCATCACCACCTTGGGACTTCTGATCATGGCCAGGGGTCTGGCTCGGGAGATCACCGCGGGCAACACCGTGGGCAATCTTCCCGGTGGCTGGAAGGCGTGGTGGAGCGAGGATTTCATCGGCTTGCGGATGCCGATATGGGTGGCTCTGGGCCTCGGCGTGCTTTACCACGTGATCCTGCGCTATTCCCGGTTCGGCCTGCGCATCTACGCGGTGGGGGGCAATGCCGAAGCAGCCCGCCGAGCCGGTATCAACGTCACCCGGGTGCGGGTCCTCACCTTTGTGCTGGGGGGATTCGCCGTCGCCATCGGCGGTTTCACCCTGCTGGGACGGGTCAACGTGGGCCAGCCCAATGCCGCGGTGCTCACCGAGTTGTACGCGGTAGCCGCCGTCGTGCTGGGCGGCACCAACCTGTTCGGAGGACGGGGGTCGATTCCCCGCACCCTGGCCGGAGTGCTGCTCATCGGGGTTATACGCAACAGCCTGAACCTGCTCAACGTGTCCTCCAACATGCAGGACGTATGGCTCGGCGTCGTGTTCGTGTTGGCTATGACCTCGCAGTTCTTGCGCCGATACCTGGAACGGTGGGCCAACCGGAGTGAGGACACCGCTATCGAAGAGGAAGTCGAGCACGAGCTCGATGAAGAACGCCGCGCCATCGAACTGGCCGAGGAATCGGCCCGGTCGGGCGAACAAGAACTCCAGGGCGCCGAGCAGGCCGAACGATCGGCCGGGTCGACGTCGGAGCAAACATGAATACCCGGAGGGGAGCACAATGAAAACCAAGAACCTGTTGTTCAAGCTGCTGGCACTGTTACTGGCCTTTGGGCTGGTGGTGTCGGCATGCGGCAATGACGATGACGACGACGCCGCGTCCGGCGAAGGGGGGGGGTGTGAGGAGACCTACGAGGTTCGGTACGCCAACTTGGCTACCTTCATCTTGTACTTCCGCGACCTCGAAGCCGGTCTGGCCGATTTCGGCGCCCAGAACTGCTGGAACTTCGTCGCGGCCGACGCGGCCTACGTGATTGAAGACCAGGTGGCACAGATCGAGGACTTCGTTACCCAGGGGGTAGACCTCATCATCGCCTCACCGGGCGACCGCCAAGCGCTGATTCCCGCCTACGAAGCCGCGGCGGCAGCGGGCATCCCCATGCTGTCCACCGGTGACAGCGTGCAGCAGGCCGCCCCGGAGATCGGCTTCATCGGTACTGATTGGGGCGATGAGGGCACCAAGCAGAGCGAGTGGATGGTCGAGCAGATGGGCGGATCGGGCAAGATCGCCCGGATCGGCGGCCCGGGTGCCAGCGAGTACGTGGAGAAGCGTCGAGAGGGCTTCGAGCACACCATGGGGGCCAACCCCGGCATCGAAGTGGTGTTCAACCAAAGCGCTAACAGCTTCACCGCAGAAGAGGGCCTCCGCTTGGCCCAGGACGCGTTGACCGCCAATCCCGACTTAGACGGAATCTGGGCTGACAGCGATGCTCTGGCCCTGGGTGCTGCTACCGCGGTGGAAGAGGCGGGCATCGACCACGCCGACTTCCTCATCAGCGGCACCGACGGCGAGCCAGCGGTGTTTGATCAGATCCGGGCCGGTACCGGCGTGGATATGACCATCGCGCTACGGGGCTATCAGTGGGGTTGGCAGACCGCCGAGGTTGCCCACCAGTACCTGACCACCGGTAGCACCGGCCAGGGCTACTTCATTCAGGCGCCCACCATCGTGGTAGATGCCGACACCATTGAAGGCACGACCAACGCCGATCTCCGGTAGGGGTTCTTCCTCCCTGGATCTGCGACAGCGAACATGACCTATCGGGCCGACGTCCTCATTATCGGCGCCGGTGCATCCGGCGGGGTGGCGGCGCGCCACCTGGCCGAGCACGGCTTCGATGTGGTCTGCCTCGAGCAGGGCGATTGGCCCGATAGGTCTTCGTTCCCCGGAACCCGGCCCGACTGGGAGCTGGCCATACGCAAGGACTGGGCCATGAGCCCCAACGTGCGGAACCGGCCGGAGGACTACCCGGTGGTTCACGACGACTCGGACATCGAGCCCCTCATGTACAACGCCGTGGGGGGCAGCATGATCATCTACGCCGGTACGTGGCCGCGGATGCTTCCATCAGATCTGCGGGTGCGGACCCTGGACGGGGTGGCCGATGACTGGCCCATCGCCTACCGCGACCTGGTTCCGTACTACGACGCCATCGACCGGCAGATCGGCGTGTCCGGCCTGGCTGGCGATCCGGCCTACCCGCCCCATGACGACTACCCGCTTCCGCCACTGCCCTTGGGAGTGGCCGGAAGGCGGGTGGCTGAGGGGCACAACAAGCTGGGATGGCACTGGTGGCCCGAGCCCAACGCCATCTTGTCGGCCCCCTACGACGGGCGGCGGCCGTGCGTGCAACGGGGAGTGTGTACCTCAGGATGCGCCGAGGGGGCCAAGGCCTCCACCGACCTGACCCATTGGCCCAAAGCAACCGCCGCCGGGGCTCGGCTCATCACCGGGGCCCGGGTCAACCGGATAACGCTTGGCCCTCGGGGCCTGGCCACTGGGGCCGTCTGGCTGGACCATGACGGGGTTGAGCACCACCAAGAAGCCGATGTGGTGATCTTGGCGGCCAATGCCATCGGCACTGCCCGGCTATTGCTGCTATCGGCCGACGACCGCCACTGCCCAGACGGGTTGGCCAACTCCAATGGCCTCGTCGGCCGGCGCTTGATGATGCACCCGTTCTCGGTGGTGACCGGGTGGTGGGACGATCAGGTCGAGGGCTGGCAGGGCCATTTCGGGGCCAGCATCACCAGCTATCAGTTCTATGAGACCGACCCCGACCGCGGATTCGTGAGAGGAGCCAAGTGGGCGCTCTCGCCGGTCGGCGGTCCCCTTAACCACATCTTGCCCATGCGCGCCGGCAACGAGGTGTGGGGATCTGATCACCATGTCCTCATGGGCCGGACCTTCGGTCGGGGGGCGAGCTGGGCCATCTTTGGCGAAGACCTTCCCGAGGAGACCAACAGAGTGGAACTCGATCCGGTCCGTGCCGACACTCACGGCATTCCCGCACCTCGGGTGAGCTACCGGATCTCCGAGCACTCGCGGCGACTGATGGCATTCCAGGAGGACCGGGCCACCGAATCGCTCAAGGCGTCGGGGTGTCAGGAGACCGCGGTGGCCAGCATGATCCCCTATTCGGGATGGCACCTCATGGGAACCGCCCGCATGGGCAACGATCCGACTTGCTCTGTAGTCAACTCCCGCCAACAGGCTCACGATGTGCCGAACCTATATGTCGCCGACGCCAGCGTGTTCGTGACCAGCTCCGGCGTGAACCCCACGTGTACTATCACTGCACTGGCGTTGCGGATGGCGGACTTGTTGGTTCAGCACCGAAGCGAGCAAAAGGTTCCGGCATGACTGATCCCACGCCGCCTGTCGCCACAGACGAGATCGACATCAGCCGCCTGACCGCCTTGGCCGATGTGATGCTGCCCTCAGCGCACGGAATGCCCGCAGTCTCTGAGGTGAGGGCAGTGGAGTCCTACCTGGCTCAAGTTCTGGGCTGGCGCGCCGATTTACGTCGGCCGTTGGTCCGGGCGGTGGATGCGCTTGATCCGTCTTCGTTCACCATTGACCGTTTGGCGGCCCTTCACGGTGAGGACGAGGATGCCTACGTAGCTTTCACCACCGCAGTCGCGGCGTGCTATTACCTCAGCCCAGCCGTGCGCGAACTGATCGGCTATCCAGGGCAGTTGGCCAAAACCTATGATCCCTTCGCCTACACCGAGTGGGTAGCCGAGGGCCTGCTCGACCCGGTGGTTGAGCGGGGTCCGATCTGGCGGGAGGCACCAGAATGAGCCGTGCTGTTGTCTTGGCGGATTATGCCCATGGCCCCTCGGTCGAAACGCTCGACATGGGACCGGTCCTCCCGAGAGGCGCGCTGGTGAGGATCGACGCCGCCACCGTGTGCGGCACCGACGTCCACATCTCCGACGGCGTGTTCGAGCAGTTGGCCCGCCTTCCGCTGGTGATGGGCCACGAGGGCACCGGCACGGTGCTGGAGTTGGGTGCGGGCATAGAGCGCGACGCGCGGGGCCAGCCCTTGCAACCGGGCGACCGCATCGTATGGGCCCACAACTGGTGCGGGCGGTGCTACTTCTGCGCGGTGGCCAAGCAGCCGACCCTGTGCGAGAACACCATGGGCTATGGATGGGGCCCCTATGAGGATGGTGTCGTAAACGGGACGTTCTCAGAGCACCTCCACGTCTCGCCCGACTCTCGGGTGTTGCGGGTGCCTGAGGGCGTGTCCAGTCCGCTGGCCTCGGCGGCCACCTGCGCCCTGCGCACGGTCATGCACGCCCTCGACCGGCTGCCCCGCATCCGCTTCAGCGACACCGTGGCCGTACTCGGCGCCGGCCCGGTGGGTGTTTTGGGCGCAGCGGCCGCCCTGCACAGCGGTGCCCACCAGGTGATCCTCATCGGCGCGCCCGCCTCCCGGTTGGAGGCCGCCGAGCAATGGGGCCTCACCGCCCGCATCGACATCGACGAGACCGAGCCCGAAGAGCGAATCGAGGCCGTCCGCAGCCTTACCGGAGGCCGGGGCGCCGACCTGGTTCTGGAGTGCGCCGGTCCCCCCGATGCCTTCACCGAGGCAATGGAGATGGTGCGGGCGGGTGGCGCGCTTATGGTGATCGGCCAGGCCCACGGCCAAACGGTGCCGGTGGCCACCACGGCCATGAAGGTGCGCCAGCTCACGGTGCGGACCTCCCTGTCGGCCGACATCTCCCATTTCTACGACGCCCTCCAGTTCTTGGACCGCCATGGTGATGCGCTGGATCTGGAGTCGGTGGTGTGTTCTAAGACCTATGCGCTGGATCAAGTTGCCGATGCCCTGGCCTCGATGCGGGCGGGGGCCGAGATGAAGCCGGTGATCGTCCCATGACCGTTGATGCTGCCATCCGAGATCGCTATCCGCTGTTGGTAGGAGACCGCGAGGTCTCCGCAAGCGCAAGAATGGTGGCCAAGGCCCCGGGTACCGGCGAGACGGTGGCCGAAGTGCCCCTGTCTGACGCCGAGGTGGTGGATCAGGCCGTTGGGACGGCTGCCGATGCCCTACCGGCATGGGCCGCGCTGTCGGCGGCCGAGCGGGGACGGCACATGCGCGACCTGGCCGATGCGGTACGGGGCGAAACCGAGCGACTGGCCCGGATCGACGCCATGGACAGCGGCAACCCATTGGCCGCCATGCGCAACGACGTGGCCTATGGGGCCGACGCCCTGGACTACTTCGCCGGCATTGCCCGGGAATTGCACGGCAAGACCCTGCCGGCCTCGGCCAACGGCCTCCATCTGACCCTGCGGGAGCCCTATGGCGTGGTTGTCCGCATCCTGCCCTTCAACCACCCGTTGATGTTCACCCTTTTCCATGCGGCCGCCCCCCTGGCCGCCGGCAACACCGTAGTCGTGAAGGCCCCCGACCAAACCCCGATCTCTCCATTGGAAGTGGCCTATCTGGCCGCGGAGATCCTGCCTCCCGGCGTGCTCACCGTGCTTACCGGTGACGGACCCACCACCGGAGAGGCCCTGGTGGCTCATCCGGGCGTCGGCCGCATCGGGTTCACCGGAAGGGGGACCACCGGGTTGCGGGTCATGGAGGCAGCGGCGGCGTCAGGCCATGTGAAAAACGTAACCGTGGAGTTGGGCGGCAAGAATCCACTGCTGGTGGCGCCCGACGCCGACCCCACCTATGTGGCCGAGCAGGCGGTGGGGGGTATGAACTTCGAGTCTTCCCAAGGTCAGTCTTGCGGGTCGACTTCTCGGCTGTATGTGCCGGCTGAAATGCACGACGATGTGGTGGAAGCAGTGGCTGCCCGACTCGACCAGATCAGGGTGGGCGACCCCCTCGATCAGGCAACCACCATGGGGCCGCTGGTCTCCGATTCCCAGCTCGGCAGGGTGCGAGGCTACGTGGAGGCCGGGAAGTCCGAAGGCGCCCGTCTGGTTAGGGGCGGAGGTCCCCCCGACGGCGTGCCCGATGGCGGGTACTACCTGGCACCCACGCTGTTCGACCGGGTTTCCCCCGGCAATGTCATCGCCACCGAGGAGATCTTCGGGCCGGTGCTGTCGGTGCTGGAGTGGAGGGACCGAGAGGACCTCATCGCCCAGGCCAACGCCACCCGCTATGGGTTGACCGCCAACATCATCACCAACGACCTGGACTGGGCGGTGGACGCCGCCCGCCGAGTGCAGGCCGGGTGTGTGTGGATCAACGGAAGAGGGCAGCACTTCCTGGAAACCCCATTCGGGGGCTACAAAGACTCCGGGCTGGGAGCAGAGGGCTCGATGGAGTCGCTGCTCGGCTACACCCGGACCAAAGTCGTCCATGTTCTCGATACCGGAGCACGACCATGAGCAGCCACCACTCTGAGGCCATTGCCGGCATCAAAGAGAAGATCGCCACCTCTACCCGAATCCTGGTCCGCGAGCGGCTGATCGGACCCTTCGGCCATCCCTCAACCAGGATCCCCGGAACCGACCTAGTAGCGGTGCTGGGCCACACCCACGACGATGTGAAAGACCTGGCCGAAACCGATTCGAACGATGTAGTGGTGATGGATCTGGACGGCGAGGTGGTCGAGGGGACCATGGAGGCCCCCGGCGAGCGGTTCATGCACACCGAGATCTACAAAGCCCGACCCGATGTGGGAGCGGTGATCCACGCCCACCCCATGCACTGCATCGCATTCTCAATCACCGATGTGCCCTTGGCCCCGGTTTGGCACCTCTGCACCCTGTTTGCCGATGGCGTGCCGATTTATGACTCCGCAGTGCAGATAGACAACCCCGAGCGCGGCCGGTCGGTGGCGGCAGCTATGGGTGACCGCAAGGGCGTGCTGCTCAAGGGCCACGGCCTAACCGTGGTGGGCACCTCTATTGAGGAGGCCACCGTCAGCGCGGTGAACCTCGAGCGCTCGGCCCGACTTCAGATCATGGCCGGTGGCCTCGGTGCGGTGGATGCCATCGACCGGGCTGAGCTGACCGGCGAGATGCTCACCGACGGTCTGACGCTGGAGGAGTACACCCACACCCAGTGGGACTACTGGGCGATGGAGATTGGCTGATGGCGGCCTCGGCTTCCTCCCTTCGTCGCGAAGACCCCCGGCTTCTGCGGGGCGATGGACGGTATGTGGCCGATATCGAGCTTCCCTCCATGCGCTATGCCGCGTTCGTGCGCAGCCCGGTAGCCCATGCCGACGTGGTCGAGGTGGATCTGCCCACAGATGTTGTGGGCTGGACCGGTGAGGATCTGATCGGCCGGATTGAGACGATGGCCCCCAACGAAGCCGACGGCGGCATCTACCAGGACAAACTGCTGGAATCTTTGGGTGACGACCGGCTTTTCGTCCGCCATGAGGGCCGGCCGCTGTTGGCAGTGGACCGGGTGCGCCATGTTGGCGACCCCATCGCAGTGGTCATCGACGACACCCCCTATGGCGCGGCTGATGCCGCGGACCGAGTGCGTCTCGATCTGGCCCCCCGACCGCCGATAGTCGATCCCTTCGCCGCTTTGGGCGCGGATGCTCCCCGGCTGTACGACCACTGGCCCGACAACCGCTCGCTGTTCGTGGCTGCCGGCTTCGGCGACATCGACGCCGCCTTCGCCGAGGCCGCCCACGTCAGCCGCCGCCGGCTGCATTCCGGGAGGCTGGCGTGCCACCCCATGGAGCCTCGGGGCGTGGTGGCCGAACACGACCCCCGTACCGACCTGCTCACCGTGTGGAGCAGTACGCAGATCCCCCACCCTCTGCGCACTGCTTTGGCCAAGGCCCTTGGGCGGCCGGCGCACCGAATTCGGGTGGTAGCCCCTGACGTGGGTGGCGGTTTCGGGGTCAAGGCCGTGCCCTACGCCGAAGAATTGATATTGGCCTTTCTCGCTTTGGAGATGGGAGTCGCCCTCAAATGGGTGGAGCAGCGAAGCGAGCACGGCCTGGCCGCCATCCAGTCCCGAGACCAGATCCACGACATCGAATTGGCTCTCGACGGCGACGCCCGCATCCTTGGAGTGCGCGACCGCTTCGTGGTGGACAATGGGGCGGCCAATCCCCTCGGTGTAGTCCAGCCCTACAACACGCTGGCCCACCTGTGCGGGTGCTATCGGGTGCCGGCTCTGGATGTGGAGGCCACCGCGGTGGTGACCAACAAGGCGCCGGTCTCGCCCTATAGAGGAGCAGGAAGGCCCGAAGCAGTCTTCGCCATGGACCGCATCATCGACGTGGCCGCCCGAGAGATGGGCATGGACCCCGTGGAGCTTCGCCGCCGCAACCTCATTTCTGCTGACGAGATGCCCTATCCCGTAGGTCTCAACTACCGGGATGGCACGCCCATGACTTACGACAGCGGAGATTTCTCCGGATGCTTCGAGGCGGCCATGGAGATGAGCGGGGTGGCGCATGGCCTGCGGGGAGGAGCCCAGGACGAATCCGGTCGGCTGGTTGGCGTCGGTGTCTCCACCTATGTGGAGGGTACGGGGGTCGGGCCGTTCGAAAGCGCCCGGGTGCGGGTGGACGAGACAGGTTGGGTTGAAGTGGCTACCGGAGCGTGCTCGCAGGGCCAGGGGCATGAAACGGTGTTTGCCGAAGTATGCGCGCAGGCGCTGGGAGCCGACCCCGAACAGGTGACGGTGATCGGGGGCGACACCGCCGCAGTCGAGCATGGCTGGGGCACTCTGGCCAGCCGCAGCGCAGTGGTGGCAGGTAGTGCTATCCACGAGGCTGCCGCGGTATTGCGGGACCGAATTTTGAACGCAGTGGCTGAGCAGTGGGAACTGGCTCCCGCCGACCTGTGCATCCGAGAGGGCGTGGTAGAAGTGGTGGGAACGCCCACCCGGCGTATGGGGCTTGCTGAGGTCGCAGCAGGTTTCGCCCCGGGAGGCGTGTTCGCCTACCGCAGCAATGCCAGCTTGGACGAGGCGGTCTGTTTCGAGCCTGCGACCGTGACATTTGCCGCCGGTGCGCATGTGGCCCGGGTTGCCGTCGATCCGTCCACGGGTGCAACGGAGATTCTGGACTACGTGGTCGCCCACGACTGCGGGCCGCTGTTGTCTCCCATGATCGTGGACGGCCAGATCTCAGGAGGAGTGGCCCAGGGAATTGGAGCAGCACTGTTCGAGCAGGTTTCCTACAACGCCGAAGGGCAGCCCCAAAACCCAAGCCTGGCCGACTATCTGGTGCCCGACGCCTCCGGGGTGCCCGAATTGGCCGTCACCCACCTTGAGACTCCATCTCCACTCAACCCGTTGGGCATTAAGGGCGTGGGTGAAGCCGGGGCGATATCCCCACCGGCCGCGGTGGCCAACGCAATCGAAGATGCCCTGGCCGGGCTGGGCATCGAGGTGAACCGGGTACCGGTATCGCCCGACTATCTGTTCGATCAATTGCGGGGAGCAAGATCATGACCGAAGCCCACTCCGGAACAGTCGTCGATGCCCCTCGCACCGAGGGGACAGAATCGCCCGACATCGCTCTGAGTGTGTCGGGGATCCACAAGCGCTACGGGGGAGTGGTCGCTCTCCGGGATGTGTCGCTGGATTTCCCCACTGGCACGCTCACTGCCATCGTGGGCGACAACGGCGCCGGCAAGAGCACCCTGTTGAAGGTTATCTCCGGCGCGGAGCAGCCCGATGCGGGAGCGGTGGTGCTGCATGGTGAGGTTCGCCGGTTCCGTTCCCCTTTGGACTCCCGGACGGCCGGCATCGAAACCGTGTACCAAGACTTAGCGCTGGCCGACAATCTTGATGCGGCCCAAAACCTGTTTATGGGGCGGGAGCTGAAGGTGGGATGGGGGCCGTTCACCTTCCTGCGGCGCCGCGCCATGCGCCGAGACACAGAGCAGATCATCAGACGGCTCAACATCAAGATCCCGTCGGCGCGAATCCCGGTCCAGCACTTCTCCGGAGGCCAGCGTCAGGGAGTGGCCATCGCCCGGGCGATGAACTGGGGCAACGAGGTGATCATCATGGACGAGCCCACCGCCGCTCTGGGGATCGCCGAGACTGCCC
Organism: Acidimicrobiales bacterium; assembly: GCA_965208505.1. Classification (GTDB taxonomy): domain Bacteria; phylum Actinomycetota; class Acidimicrobiia; order Acidimicrobiales; family Bin134; genus Poriferisocius. Next base: position 1,726,171 of record OZ242339.1, on the reverse strand, counting down.
GCGTGGAGGACCTCATCACCACGTTGCGGGAGCGCGAGCTGACCATCGTCGTTGTCAGCCACAACCTCGACCAAGTGTTCCGGCTCGCCGATCGGATCGCGGTCATGCGCCGAGGCCAGCTCATCGAGCTTCTTGATGCCCACAGCACCGATGCCCAAAAGCTGGTGTCGCTCATCACCGGTCTGGCCACTTCTCATGAAGGGGCATGAGTTGGCACTGCGGGTGGGAGTCCAGATCAGGCCCAATCATGTGAGGTGGGAAGAGATGGTGGCCGCCTGGCAGTACGCCGATGAGGCTGGGGCCGACAGCATCTGGACGTTCGACCACTTCTTCCCCATCGACGGCGACCCCGATGGCACGGCCTTTGAATGCTGGTCCACGCTGGCCGCCATGGCATCGGTCACCAGCAGGGCCCAGATTGGCCCCCTGGTTACCTGCACCGGCTTTCGGAATCCCGACCTGCTGGCCGACATGGCTCGCACAGTGGACCACGCCTCCGGCGGCCGGGTTGTGCTCGGGTTGGGGTCGGGATGGTTGGAGCAGGACTACCACGCCTACGGGTATGCCATGTCCGGCGATGCCGACCGGATCCGCGAAATGGAGGTCGCCATCCACCGCATCCGCCGTCGGCTGGAAAAACTCCAGCCCGGTCCGGTAGGGCCGCTGCCCATTCTGATCGGCGGGCTGGGGGAGCGGATGACCCTGGATGTGTGCGCCCGGCTGGCCGACGCCTGGAACGGCTGGGGCACGCCCGACGAGGTCGCCCATCTCAACCGGGTGCTGGACAACTGGTGTGAACGGGCCGATCGCGATCCGTCCCAGGTGGAAAGGACGGTGGCGGTGTTCGAGATCGCCAGCGATGACACCTACGACGACTATGCGGCCGCTGGGGCCGAGCACCTCATTCTGGTTCGGTCGGGTCCCGACTATCAGATGGAAGAGCTGGAGTCTCTGCTGACGTGGCGAGATTCTCGGAGCGGGCCGTGAGCTGGACTCGTCAGGATGGGGGAAGGTCGTGAGCACCACCGGTGCCCTTTGGATGCCGTTCACGTCGGCTGGCGGTAGCAAGCCGACGGAGGTGGTGGCCGGGGAAGGCAACTACGTGGAAACCGACGACGGGACCCGGCTGCTCGATGCCACCGCCGGCGGGGTGGCGTGTGTGATCTTGGGCCACGGCCGCGCTGAGATCGCCGATGCGGTGGCCAAACAGCTCCGCATGCTGGAGTACCACTGCCTCTTCGGGTACAGCCATCCTCGGGCCCGAGAGCTGGCCGAGGCTGTCGCCGCCCGCACGCCGGGCGACTTGAACCACGTCTTTTTCACCAACTCCGGCTCTGAGGCGGTCGAGACCGCCCTGAAAATGGCCCGCGGCTATTGGCGCAGAATAGGACAAGCGTCCAAGACCGGGTTCGTGTCGCTGCACCGGGGGTACCACGGCATGAATCTGGGCGGAATTTCGGTGGGCGGCCTGACCGAGAACCGGTCGGGGTTCGGCCCGCTGCTGGAAGGCTGCACCCAGGTTCCGGCCCACGACATCGACGTCTTAGAACAAGAGCTGGCCTATCGCGATCCCCGCACTATCGCCGCGGTGATAATGGAGCCGGTGCAGGCCGCCGGGGGCGTCTATCCGCCTCCCGAGGGCTATTTGTCCGAGGTCCGGGCCATGTGCGACCGCCTAGATGTCTTGTTCGTGCTGGACGAGGTCGTCTGCGGATTCGGGCGGCTGGGTCATTGGTTCGGCGGTCAACGCTATGGGGTGGTTCCCGACATCATGACCGTGGCCAAGGGGCTGACATCGGCCTATATCCCGATGGGAGCCGCCATCGCCAGCAGCAGGGTTCACGACGTGTTTGTCGATTCCGAGGGCTCAATCGAGCTGATGCACGGCTATACATACAGCGGGCATCCCGCGGCCTGCGTGGCAGGTCTGAAGGTGATCGAGATCATCGAACGGGAGGGCCTGGTGGACCACAGCCTCCACACTGGCCGGCACATTCAAGATCGGATCGGGACGCTGGACTCCCTGCCTACGGTGGCCGAGGTTCGAGGCGAGGGGATGCTGGCGGCCGTGGAGCTGGTCGGCGACAGCCCAGAGCCATTGGTGGCCGAAGCCCAGCGGCGCATCCAGTCGGCCGGAGTGCTGGTTCGAGCCCAAGCCGACCACCTGGGCATCTACCCGCCATTCACATTCGCCGGTTCAGAAGTGGATCGAGTAGTCGACACCGTCGGAACGGTGCTGGAGGAGCTTTCGTGACCTACGACCGAGTTGACTCGATATTGGAGCAATGGGCCGACGAACGTCCTGATCTGGATGCCTCGCCCATTGGGATCTTCGGACGGATCTCTCGGATCGACCGATTGTTCGAGCAGTCCATGGCCGAGTTCCTCCGCCCGCACGGCCTCACTCTTGGACTATTCGATGTGTTGGCGGCGCTGCGGCGAAACGGCGAGCCGTTTCAGGCGAAGCCGAGTGAGCTGGCGGCAATGACCATGCTCACTTCGGGGGGTATGACCGGGCGGGTGGACCAGCTTGAGAAGCTGAATCTGGTCCGGCGGGTGCCCGATCCTGACGATCGCCGGGTCATGAAGGCCCAACTCAGCCCAGAAGGCAGAAAGTTGATCGATCAACTCATGTCTGAGCACCTCGAACGCGAGCGTGACCGGTTGGAGTGGTTGCAGGACGGCGAATCAGAGGAGTTTGCCAGCTACTTGCGCATGTTGGAGGCGTCCTTGAGGTCCCTCGACGGCTTGGCCCAAAACGACGATGGGCGGATCTCAGGCAACAGATCAAGCTAGGACGCAGTGAAGCACCAGGAGATGGTGTCGGCCTCCGCGGGGCCTATCTCCTGGCGCCAATAGGTCACCTGTACGCAGTTCTGCTCGGCTCGAAGGCTCTCGATCACCTTCCCCTGGTCGGGTCGGAAAGTGAACCGATTGAGGTTGGGAAGATGTCGTATCTGCCCGGGGGGAATCTCTGCTCCGTTGACGGCTAGGCGTATGTCGTAGCCGGTGGCCATGTCGATACCCACGGTCTCCTGGGACAGGACCTCCGCATTGCGCGGGGGAATGAGCTCGTCCACCGCGGCGTTGCCGGAGACGGTCACGTCGTTGTCTTCGGTATCGGCCAGGAGCAAGGCCAAGAGAATGGCGGCGGTGCCCATTAGGGCTGCAATGCCCAGCAACACGCGGCGCAGAACGACGGATTCCAACACGTTCCCAGTGTGCCCGCTGGCAGGACGCAGAGACACCCCGGATGGCGCGGAAATGCCATCGACAGCAAGTACCCTCAATGCGTGTCCCAAGGAAGCGGCGAGATTGGCCGGGTTCTGGGCGGGCGCTACCGTCTCGTTACCCACATAGGCGCCGGCAGATTTACCCAGGTCTATTTGGCCTACGACCTGTCTCAGTCGCGCCGGGTGGCGGTCAAGCTGCTGGCCGAGGAAGTCTTGCCCGACGAGTGGGCCCGGGCGGGGATTTTCGCCAGCCGCTTCCTGGAGGCAGCCGAGGAGGCTGCCGAATTGGCCCACCCTCATCTGGTATCAGTGCGCGACTGGGGGGAATCTGAAATTGGCCTCTATGTGGTCAGCGAGTATTTGGAGGGCGGGACCCTCCAGGGCATGCTCGACACCGGGCATTTGCTTTCTCCCTCGCAGACTCTCATGGTCGGCCTGGAGGTGGCCCGCGGGATTGAGCACATTCACCGCCAAGGACTCGTCCACCGGGATGTCAGACCTTCCAACATCCTCTTTGACAGTCGCGGCCGGTCCCGTCTGGCTGACCTGGGCACGTCATGGTTCTTGACCTCTTCTGAGACGAGCGGCGCGCTCTTGGCCCGGTCGGTGTTCTCTGCCATCGACGCGGTGCGCTACGCGTCCCCAGAGCAGGCCCAGGGCTTGGATCCCGACCACAAAAGCGACGTGTACTCCCTGGTACTCGTGCTCACCGAGGCGTTGTCAGGCCGGGTGCCATTCGAGTCTGACGACCCCGAGTACACGCAGATGGCCAAGATGAGCCGCCAGCTCGATCTCACCGGCCAATTCGGCCGCCTAGGGCGGGTGTTGGAGATGGCGGGACGGCCGGAGAGGGACGAGCGTCCCAGCGCCCGAGACTTGGGCGCCTCTTTGCTGTCTGCGGCAGAGACCCTGCCCCGGCCGGCCCCCCTGCTGCTGCAAAAGCCAGGCCCGGAGGTTCCCGATACTGCTGAGACCGCGGCAGTCGGCGTGCCCGAAAGGCGTGGCCACGAGGAGAGCGCGCCACCGCCGGGCAGTCGTCCTGGGTTGCGACGGCTGCTCGTTGCCGTTTTGGCCCTGGTGTTGCTGGGGGCCGCGGGGGTAGGGGCTTATGTCCTTTGGGAGAGCCAGTTCGGCACCGAAACTCACCCGGTGCCCGACCTAGCGCGGGCCGATGAGGATGAGATGCTTCGCATCGAGAGCGAATTCGGCTGGATCATCAATCGCCTGGAACGGCGCCAAGACGGCACCGTGGCGGGTCAAGTGCTCAGCCAGGAACCCCAGCCGGGAACCGGCTTGGAAGCAGGGGAGACCATCACAGTGTGGCTGTCGTTGGGCCCCGAATTGGTGGCTATTCCCGGCAACCTTGTCGGACTCGCAGCAGAAGACGCAGCGGTCTCGCTCAGTGCAGTGGGATTGTCGGTAGGGGAGATCGCCATGCGCTATGACGAGGCGGTGATCGCGGGGGTGGTCATTGAGGTGGACGAGCTGTTCGCCGAGGTCGAACCGGGGGCCAGTGTGGACTTGCTGGTATCGCTCGGGCCGTTGCCCCGCACAGTGCCTGACATTGCGGCCGGATTGTCACTGGTTGTGGCTCGAGAACTCTTGGAGGAGGCTCGCCTGGGAATTCTCGAGTGGCGTGCGTCGGATAACGAGGTGGAAGTCGACCGGGTGGTGAGGGTGGAGCCCTCGCCGGGCACAGAAGTGCCGGCTGACTCGATTGTCACCGTGGTGGTATCCGACGGTCCTGAGGAGGTCTTGGTGCCTGTTCTGGCCACCCTCGGGGTGGAAGAGGCTCGCCTTCTCCTTGAAGAGATCGGCCTGTGTTTGGGTGAGGTGGAAGGACCCCTCGAAACTGAGGTTCTGGCCTCCAATCCTCCCTCTGACACGATCACCGAAAGTGGAACATGCGTGAGCCTGATCACTCGGCCCGAAGAAGGCGCTGAAGAACAGCCCGAAGACGGCTGACCCCTTAGCCTGACCCCAACACACCCCACCGGTGGATTCAGGCTTAGTCGCTTTCCAGAGTGGTGACGGCCCGAAGCTGGGCTTGGGCTTGGCGGGCGAATGCCATTTCCTCATCTGTCATCCCCTCGCCGAAGAGCATGAGGACTAGGGCCAAGTCGCCCTCTACCCGGAGGGCGCCGGTGAGGAAGCCGCGGGCGACCATATCGGGGTCATCGGTGACGAATGCTGCTAGAGCCGAGGGATAGTCCAGCAGCACGGTGGCATCGGGGTTTTCCAGGCTGCCCGGTACCGGCAGCGGTCCGCCGGCCTCGGTATCGATGTAAGCCCGGAACTGGCCGTGGTTGAAGGGAGCGTCGGTAACCACCAGGTTCACCCGGGCCTCCTGCCCCGAGGACGGCGCAGTTGACGCAAGCTCCTCGCGAAGGATCATCGCGGCCTCGATCCATCCCGGGCTGAGGAACGGGTGAGTCCCCATCCCGTCAAGGTATCGACTTCGGGGCGGGAATCCCACCAGCGAAACGGTACGATGGCGCTTCGGTATGGGGCAGCAACGCATCACCCGGGCTGAGTGTGCCCACGTGGCCGCCTTGGCCCGTCTGGATCTGACCGATGAAGAACTGGACCGCTTCACCAGTCAACTTGACGAGCTTTTGGACCATGTGGCCGAGGTGGAGGCGCTCGACCTCGAGGGACTGGCCCCGACGATGCATGCTCTTCCGATTGCCAACCTGCTGCGACCGGATATACCGGGACAGGTGTTGGATCGCGATGAGGTTCTGGCCCAGGCGCCCTTTGCCGAGGACGGCCAGTTCCGGGTCCCCCCAGTTCTGGGCGAGGCGCCGTGACCGCAGTTGAGATTGCCGCCGCCGTGCGGTCTGGACAGAAGTCGGCCCGCTCGGCGGTTGATGAGTACTTGGGGGCGATCGCCCAAGGCGATGCCGGCATTCATGCCTTCAACCTGGTGACCGCAGAGCGAGCCCGGATTCGGGCCGATGAGATCGATGCCCAAGTGACCGCAGGCAATGACCCAGGTCCGCTGGCCGGAGTACCAGTGGCCCTCAAAGACAACCTCTGCACCCGGGGGGTGGCCACGACCTGTTCTTCTCGCATTCTGGATGGCTGGGCGCCGCCGTATAGCGCCACCGTGGTGGAGCGGCTCCGCGAAGCCGGTGCGGTGATGGTGGGCAAGACAAACATGGATGAGTTCGCCATGGGCAGCTCTACCGAGAACTCGGCCTTCGGCCCCACCCGCAATCCCTGCGACCCCAGCCGGGTGCCGGGGGGTTCTTCGGGGGGCAGCGCGGCGGCGATTGCTGCTGGATTTGCCCCGGTCGCGCTGGGAAGCGACACCGGGGGGTCGATTCGCCAGCCCGCCGCCCTCTGTGGGGTGGTCGGAGTGAAGCCCACCTATGGATTGGTGTCCCGCTACGGGCTGGTGGCCTTCGCCTCGTCTTTGGACCAGATCGGTCCGTTCGCCACCACGGTGGCCGACGCGGCCGCGGTGCTGGACGTGATCAGCGGCCCGGATCCTCTGGATTCCACCAGCATCGGCGAAACCCAGCCATCGGTGTCCGAATCGCTCGCCGAGGGAGTAGAGGGCCTTCGGGTAGGCGTGCTGGGGGAGTTGAGCGGCCCTGGTATCGCCCCTGATGTGGCCGCCCGCCTGCGCGCCGCGGTGGATGCCCTGGAATCAGCCGGGGCCCAGGTGGCCGAGGCCAGCGTGCCGGCTGCGGTTTACGGCCTGTCGGCCTATTATCTGATCGCCCCGGCCGAGGCGTCCAGCAACCTGGCCCGCTATGACGGCGTCCGCTATGGGCTGCGGGTGGATGCCTCCAGCACGCCGGACATGAACACCGCCACCCGTTCGGCCGGCTTTGGCGACGAGGTGAAGCGGCGCATCATGATCGGCGCCTACGCCTTGTCGGCCGGCTATTACGACGCCTACTACGGCAAGGCCCAGAAGGTGCGCACCCTCATCATCAATGAATTCGCCTCAGTCTGGGAGCACTTCGACCTGCTGTTGAGTCCCACATCGCCCACTACTGCGTTCTCCCTGGGTGAGCGCACCACCGACCCCATGGCCATGTACATGAGCGACGTGTGCACCGTGCCGGTGAACCTCACCGGACAGGCCGCCATGTCGGTGCCCTATGGCGTGGGCGACGACGGCTTGCCGGTGGGGGTGCAGATCATGGCCCCCGCCCTGGGTGAGCCGGTCATGTTCCGGGCCGCCGCGGTGCTGGAAGCGAGCATGAGATGAGCGGGCCCACACTCGACGTACCCGGTTTGGGTGCGCCAGCTGGCACCGAGTGGGAAACGGTCGTGGGCTTGGAGGTCCACGCCGAGCTGGCCACCGCCACCAAGCTGTTCAGCGCCAGTCCCAATCAGTTTGGCGGCGATCCCAATACCCATATCGACCCGGTGTCGCTTGGCCTGCCCGGCTCTCTGCCCGTGCTCAACCAAAGGGCGGTAGAGCTGGCCATTCGGGTGGGCCTGGCCCTCAACTGCCGGATCCAGCCGTCGGTGTTCGCCAGGAAGAACTACTTCTACCCCGACATGCCCAAGGACTTCCAGATCAGCCAATACGACCAGCCGATCAACATCGACGGGTGGCTGGAGCTGCCCTCGGGCAAGCGCATCGGCATAGAGCGGGCCCACCTGGAAGAGGACACCGGAAAGACCGTCCATATCGGCGGGGGAGGGCGCATCCACGAGGCCGGCTACTCGCTGGTGGACTACAACCGCGCCGGGGTGCCGCTTATCGAGATCGTGGGCCATCCCGAGCTGCGCTCAGCCGAAGAGGCCCGCCAGTACGTGGCCGAGATGCGGGCGATCCTGGTGGCGGTGGGGGCGTCGGACGGAAAGATGGAGGAGGGGTCGCTGCGGGTGGATTGCAACGTGTCGGTGAGGCCGGCAGGCAGCGACCGGCTGGGTACCCGGTGCGAGATCAAGAACGTGAACTCGCTGCGCTCACTAGGTCGGGCCATCGAGTATGAGACCCGCCGCCAGATCGAGTTGCTGACCAGCGGCCAGCCCATCGAGCAGCAGACTCGCCACTGGAACGAGGACGACGGGCGTACCCACGCCCTGCGCTCCAAAGAAGATGACTACGACTACCGCTACTTTCCCGAGCCCGACCTGCTGCCCCTCGACCCCAGTCCCGAGTGGGTGGAGCAGATCCGCCGGGATTTGCCTCCGCTACCTAGAGACCGTCGGCTTCGGCTGGCTGAGGTGGCCCCGTCGACCGATGTCAGCCACATTGCCCTGGCCGTCGAACGCTCAATGGACGAATTGGCTCTGACCGCAATCGGCGGGGGAGGGTCTCCCGAGCGGGTGATGACCCACATCGTCCACAATCTGGCCGACGGCCCCGGACAGTTGACCCCTGAGGCGCTGGCGAGCCTGGTGGGCATGGAAGACGATGGCGAGCTGACCGCCACCCAGGCCAAAAAAGTGTTGGCCGCGTTGGTCGACGGCGGGGGATCGCCCCAAGGCGCGGCTCAGGAGCTGGGGTTCGAGGCTATGGACACCGGGGAACTGGATGCTCTGGTGGACGGCCTTATCGCCGACCACCCTGATGAGTGGTCCCGCTTCTGCGATGGCGACGCCAAGCTCACCGGCTTCTTCGTCGGTCAGGTAATGAAGGCCACCCAAGGCCGAGCCGACGGCAAAGCCGTCACCCAACTCCTCAACTCCCGCAAGGGATAGCAGCCTGGTCGCGACCAATTTGTAGGTAGGCAACTAGGGTGCATGGCGCTATGACGCTGCTGGAACGGTCGGCTCGGTTCATCGACGAGGGCATCTATGAGGGGCAGCAGTCGGTGCAGCCAATGGACGGCTCATTCCACGAAATCGCCGACCAGATTGCAGTGGTGTGCGCCTTTTCCCACGTCTGGTCGGTAGCCACCGACGAGGGGCTCGTGGCAATCGACACCTCGCTGCCGGGGTTCGCCCCCATAGCTCTGGGCCACCTCCGCCGCTGGAGGGGCCAGTCGGTCCACACCATCGTGTACACCCACGGCCACGTGGATCATGTCGGCGGTGCCAGTGCTTTCGTCGAGGATGCCGAGGAACAGGGGCAACCCGCTCCCCGGGTGCTGGCCCATGAGGCCGTGCAGCGCCGATTCGACCGTTACGACCTCACTTCGGGATACAACCAGGTGATCAACCGCCGCCAATTCGGAGATGGCCCCTTCGCCGATCTGTTCGATGGCGACTGGGTGCGACCCCAAACCACCTATGCCACCACGCTCGACGTGGAAGTGGGCAGCACATCGATGCAGCTGATCCATGCCCAAGGCGAGACCGACGACCACACTTTTGTATGGGTGCCCCAGCCTCGGGCGCTGTTCGCCGGCGACCTGTTCATCTGGTTCTTCCCCAATGCGGGCAATCCCCAGAAGGTACAGCGCTACCCCGCCGAATGGGCCGCCGCCCTGCGCCGGATGATCGATTTGCGCCCCGCTTTGCTGCTGCCCGCTCACGGCCTGCCCATCGAGGGAGAGAGGCGCATAGCCACGGTGCTCGACGATGTGGCCACTGCACTGGAGGGGCTGGTGTCCGACACCTTGGAGATGATGAACGCCGGCGCTCGCCTCGACGACATCATCCACCACGTGCGGGTGCCCGACGATCTGCTGGCCAAGCCCTACCTGCGACCCAACTACGACGAGCCCGAGTTCGTGGTTCGCAACATCTGGCGCCTCTACGGGGGCTGGTACGACGGCAACCCCGCCCACCTCAAGCCCGCATCTGACGGGGCGGTGGCCGCTGAGGTAGCCAAGTTGGCCGGGGGTGCTTCGGCGCTGGCTGCTCGGGCCGTCGAGCTCAGCGAAGCCGGTGATCTGCGGCTCGCCTGCCATCTTGCCGAGTGGGCCGCCCAAGCCGCTCCCGATGACCCAGCGGCGATCGAGCAGCGAGCCGAGGTGTACCGGCAGCGGCGAGAACATGAGCAGTCGCTAATGTCCCGCGGCATCTACGACGAGGCCGCCAAGACATGAACATAGACACAGCGGCGGTGGATTTGGCGCTGACCACGACGAGGGCGGTGCGGAGGCGACTGGATCTGGAGCGGCCGGTGGACGACCAGATCATCCTCGACTGCATCGACATCGCCGAGCAGGCCCCCACCGGCGGCAACCAGACCAGCCGGCGGTGGATCGTGGTGCGCGACCCCGAGATCAAACAAGAGCTGGCCCGGCTCTACCGCGAAGTGGTGGGCGGCTTCATGCTGGAAGCTCGCGACCGCTTGGAGGGCACCGACCATCCCCGGGCCAAAGCGGTGAGCTCGTCGGCCTATCTGGTGGAGCACCTGGCCGAGGTGCCGGCGATCGTCATTCCCACCATCGTGGGCCGCCACGACGGCAGCGGCGCCCCCGGCCTGTTCGACTCGGTCATCCAGAGCGGGTGGAGCTTCTGCGTGGCCATGCGGGCCCGTGGGCTGGGCACCGCTTGGACCACGGCAGTGTTGGCCAAGGCGCCCGAGCTGAAGGAGCTGCTGAGCATCCCCGACGAGATCACCGAGATCGCCATGTTCCCGGTGGCCTGGACCAAGGGCACCGATTTCCGACCCGCTCGCCGCACCCCCGCGAGGGAGATCACCTTCTTCGACGGCTACGCCCGCACCTTCGAATCAGGGCCGGGAGTCCCAGTCAGCATGGCCGACGGCCCCGGCACCATGGTGGAGACCGACATCGCTGCCGAACTCGACGAAGTGTGGGCTGCGGTCACCGACATCGACCTGCCGGCGCAGTTCTCCGACGAGTTCACCGGTGCCACCTGGGACGACGGCTTCGACGGCCCTGCGCTAGGCGCCACGTTCACCGGCCGCAACCACCTCGAAGTGATGGGCGACTGGGAGGTGCCGTGCTTTGTGGACGTGTGCGAGGAGCCCGTGGTCTTCGGCTGGTGTACCTCTGACCCCGACAACCCGGGCGCCCGATGGCGCTTCGAGCTCCAGCCCCTCATGGGCGGCGGCACCCGGCTGATCTACCGCCTACTGCTCGGCCCCGGCCCCTCCGGTTTGACCGTGTTCATCGAGCAGAACCCCGAAAAAGAGCACCGCATCATCGCCAACCGCCTCCGCGTCCACCGAACCAACATGCAGCGGGTGATAAACGGCTTCAAAGCCCACGTCGAGTCGTCTCACCGAGGATCACACCGCTGACCCCCCTAGTGGCGGACCCCCACGGCTACCCCAAAACCCCACCACCTGATGGGACGCCCCCAGTGCTCGACAAATATATTCCAAAGTTATGGTGATCCTTAATAAACTCAATAACTTCAGATAAGCTTTGTTGAGATGGACCGTTTCGAGAATCCCTATCGGCCGGGAGCAGGATCGGCGCCTCCGGCGCTCGTGGGGCGCGACGATCTTATTGGCGACTTTGAGATAACCATGCGAAGGGCACTGGACAGGCGACCCGGAAAGAGTTGCGTGCTGCTGGGTTTGCGGGGAGTCGGCAAGACGGTGCTCCTGAACCGCTTCGCGCGGATCGCGGGGCGGCAAGAAGCAAAGGTCGGATTCCTCGAAGCGTCGGAAGGCGGAGGTTTTCCTGAACTGCTGGCTGTTCGTTTGAGGAGAATCCTCCTAGAGCTTGAGCAAGGCGCGACCCGCCGCGCTCTGTCAGCGGTGAGACGGGCCCTCTCGGTGCTTGTGTCGTTCACCCACACCTTTGCTGATGGCTCCTCTATGGCCGTGAGCTTTGAGCCGATGACCGGACAAGCGGACTCCGGTGTGTTTTCTGAGGATCTCACCGATCTGCTCGTGGCAGTCGGAGAGGCAGCAGACGCATGCGACTCCGGATTGCTCTTGGCCATCGACGAACTTCAGTACCTAACCGACGAAGAGCTGGCTGCGGTTGTCGGAGCGACCCATCGATCAGTGCAACTCGATTTGCCGGTCGTCGTTGCCGGAGTTGGGCTGCCCCAGGTGCCCGCATTGCTGGGTAATGCCAGAACATACGCGGAGCGGCTGTTCCAGTTCCCTGAAATTGGTCGCCTGGACGAGGACGATGCAGCTGCGGCGATCGTGCTTCCGGCTGTTGGTCTCGATGTCGAGATCGAAGAAGCGGCAGTGCGGAGGATTATCGAAGAGTCGGGCAGCTATCCCTACTTCTTGCAGGAGTGGGCCTATAACACTTGGAACGCGGCACCGGCCTCGCCGATTACCGATGACGACGCCAGATCAGCAAAGGCCAGTGTGGTGGACAAGCTGGACCGGGACTTCTTCCGAGTTCGCTACGACCGGCTCACACCGAAGGAGAGCGAATATCTGCGAGCTATGGCCCAGCTGGGTCCCGGCCCCCACCGCTCTGGAGACATCGCTGAAGTGCTGGGAGTGCAGGTTACGTCTGTCGCACCTCGCCGATCGGCGTTGATAGCCAAGGGAATGATCTACAGCCCTTCTCATGGTGACACTGCCTTCACCGTCCCGCTGTTCGATGAATTCATAAAGCGCGCTGTCCATTGATGGATTTAGGTCATGTTGCTTATGTTCAAGTCTATGCCAATGAATGACAAGATAAATTCGCCTATACGGGCTTATTCAGGTGGTTGTTGTCACTGGGATCGGTATACTTGCATGTATGGAGTTTGGGCCTCTTGAGCAGGGGAGACGGGCTGATAGCGAGCCTTGCGGGCCGGTTTGGCCGGAGGCGGTTGACGTGGCCGGGCTGTCGTTGTCGGAGTTGCGGGCGCGGCTTGGGTTGATCAAGAAGTCCGAGGCTCGGCTGGCGGCGATGAAGACGGAGACGCTGGCCGCGTACGCCAGCCGGGGAGGCGAGGGCTTGGCGCGGAGGGTTGCTCTGGAGGAGCTTCAGGCTTCTAAGCAGCAGGCCCGCCGGGAGGTGGAGACGGCCTCTCAATTCTCGCAGGTTCCCGAGACGCTTGATGCGTTGGGTGCCGGTGAAATTCCTGAGGCCCACGCCAAGCAGATTGCCAAGGCTGCTTCGCAGGGGCCCGTTGATGAGACCGTGTTGGTGGAGGCGGCCCGGAGCGAGGATTTCGGCACGTTCTCTCGCACGTTGCGCGACCACCAGCATGAGCAGTCGGGGGACGACGGCAAGTCGTTGATGGCCAAGCAGCGGGAGCGGCGCTCGTTTCGTTTTTTCAAGTCTCCTGACGACGGCATGTTCGTTGTGAACGGGCGGTTCGATCCGGTTGCGGGGAATCGTATGGAGGCTGCGCTGGCCGATGAGGTTCGCCGCCTGCGCAACGAAGGCAAAGATGGCGATCAGACCGCGTTCGACCAGCGGATGGCCGACGCGCTGGAGAATCTGGTCTGTGCTGATACCAAAGACCGCAAGCCGCAGGGCACCACCTTGATCTTAACCGCTGATTGGGACGCGCTGAACCAGAAGCTGGCCGATGCCCGCCTGCTCGACGGCACGCCTCTGCCGGTGTCTGAGGCTCTGCGGCTGGCCTGCAACGCCGACATCGTGCCCTCGGTGTTCGACTCCAAGAACCAGGAACTGTGGGTAGGGCGCAAATACCGTTTGGCCACCGAGGCCCAGCGGGCCGCGCTCATCATCCGCGACAAGCACTGCATCGGCTGCGGACGATCAGCCGTGTGGTGCGAAGCCCACCACATCGACGAATGGCTGAGGGGCGGGCGCACCGACATCGACAACCTGGTGCTGGTCTGCAAGAGCTGCCACCACAACATCCACGACTACGGCTGGACAGTCCACCAAAAACCGAAACGGCGCCTACGAACTCAGACCACCGTCTTCCCCCTACGCCAATTGCCCCTCTGGGCGGGCACGATCGGGGCCATTACTCGCTGAATTGCAATCCAGCCCCGACGCCTATGCCGACGCCTTTCCCGAAAAGGGAATCACCAACTGGCGGCCCAAAGATTCCAAACAGCTGCTTTTGAACTGACGCTGTGCTGACATTGGGCAGACGTACCGCCTCGCGGCAATTGATGGCGCTGTCGGTGCCAAACTCCTGGCATTTAGCTGGCACAAGGTTCCAGAGTTTGCTGAATCGCGGAATCAAGGCGCCGCCTGGGGGCTCTTGAATGTTACGTCGATCCCAAACCCTGTCAGAGACCTGACGACCGCTATGGAATCTACTGCCAGGCGCTCGCCTCTTCAGCGAACGGCGCCGGGAACCAGCCAGCGGGAGCCGGCGAAGCGCCAGAGCAGGGCTACCAGGCGGGCGGCCATGAGTGCCCACATGGCACCCCACAGCCAGCCGATGCCGGCGTCGGCTGCCATCACCCACATTGCCAGGGGGACGAACACTGCCGCCGCACCGGCCATGGCCACGGCGAGGAAGCGCATGTCGCCGGCGCCGATCAGCACGCCGTCGAGGGCGAACACCACCCCGTTCACCGGCTGTAAGAAGGCCAAGTGCAGCATGAGGAACCCGGCCAGCGAGAGCACCGCCTCGTCGCTGGAGAACACCAGGGGCAACCACGGCCTGGCGGCCAGCAACACCACGGTGGCTGCCAGGCCCGAGGCCAGCCCCCACTCGATCATGCGGCGGCCCGCAGCCCGAGCCTGGTCGGGCTCGTCGGCGCCCAGATAGCGGCCGATCATGGCCTGTCCGGCGATGGCTACCGCGTCGAGGGCCAGGGCCAGGAAGAACATGAGCTGATAGATCACCTCGTGGGCGGCCAGCTCGACGTCGCCCAGGCGGGCGGCCACCGCCACTGAGATGGTGAACGACGCTCGCAGCGCCGCGGTTCGCAGGAACAGGTCGAGCCCTACCACTGCCAGCCTCGCGATGATCGTGCGGTCGGGCGCCAGGGTTACCCCATGGGCCGCCACTGCCTCCCGGATCCACCAGACGTAGGCGGAGGCGGCCAGCCACTGGGCCACCACCGTGGACAGCGCCGAGGCGCCGATGCCGAAGCCCAGCCCGTAGATCAATACCAACTCCAGCGCCAGGTTCAGCCCGGCGGTGACCACCGCCACCTTCAGCGGACGCAGCGTGTCTTGGAGCCCGCGCAGATAGCCCACCCCAGCCAGCGTGATGAGCATGGCCGGCAAGCCGAAAAGACTGATACGCAGGTAGATCCGGCCTTGAGCCAGCACGTCTCCGTTTGCTCCCAGGATTCTCAGCAGGGGGTCGGAGAATGCATAAGCGGCCGCGGCCAGCACCGCTCCCACCGCCGCCGCCAGCCACAACCCCTGCACCGCCTGCTGGGCGGCTCGGCGGTGGTCCCCGGCGCCGATGAGCCGCCCTACTGCGGCGGTGGTTCCGTAGGCCAGGAAGATGAACAGCGACAGCGCCCCTAACAGCACTTGCGAGGCCACCGCCAGACCTCCGAGGTGGGTAGTGCCCAGGTGTCCCACCACCGCGGTGTCGGCCAGGGTGTAGAGCGGCTCGGCGATCAGTGCGCCGAGCGCGGGCACCGCCAGCCGGGCGATCTCCCGGTCATAGGGCGACTTGTGCAATCCCAATAGCCCTCTAATCCCCGTCATGCCACTAGCTAGCCTGTCGGCATGAGCGATATGAAGCCACGTTCTCACGAGGTCACTTCCGGGGCGGGGCGGGCGCCGGCAAGGGCCATGCTCCGGGCCGTGGGCATGACCGACGACGACTGGGACAAGGCCCAAGTGGGGGTGGCGTCGTCGTGGAACGAGGTGACCCCTTGCAATCTGCCGCTGGACCGACTGGCCAAGCGGGCCAAGCAGGGGGTGAGAGACGCGGGCGGCTTTCCCATCGAGTTCAACACCATCGCCGTGTCCGACGGCATCTCCATGGGCCACGAGGGGATGCGGGCCTCGCTGGTGAGCCGGGAGATCATCGCCGACTCGGTAGAGGCGGTGATGCACGCGGAGCGGTTGGACGCCTTCGTCAGTTTCGCGGGCTGCGACAAGTCGCTTCCCGGCATGCTGATGGCTGCGGCCCGCCTCAATCTGCCGTCGGTGTTCGTCTACGGCGGGTCGATTCTCCCCGGCCAGCACAACGGCCAAGTGCTCGACATCGTGAGTGTGTTCGAAGCGGTCGGCGCCCACGCGGTGGGCGATATCGACGATGATGAGCTCGACGCCATCGAGCGGAATGCGTGTCCCACTGAGGGATCGTGCGCCGGGATGTTCACCGCCAACACCATGGCCTCGATCGGCGAAGCGCTGGGCATGTCGCTGCCGGGGAGCGCCTCGGCCGCCGCGGTGGACCGGCGCCGTGACGACTTTAGCTACGCCAGCGGCACCGCGGTGATAGGCCTTCTGCGGGAGAACATCCGGCCCCGCGCCATCATGACCAAGGGGGCGTTTGAGAACGCCATCGCAGTGACCATGGCCCTGGGCGGGTCGACCAACGCGGTGTTGCACCTGCTGGCCATCGCCTGGGAGGCCGAGGTGGAACTGGAGCTCGACGATTTCAATAGGGTGGCCGCTCGGGTGCCCCACCTGGCCGACACCAAGCCCCACGGGCGATACCACATGGCCGACATCGACCGCATCGGCGGCGTCCCGGTGGTGATGAAGATGCTTCTCGACGAGGGCCTGCTGCACGGCGATGAAATCACCGTGACTGGCAAGACCATGGCTGAAAACCTTGCTCTGCTCGATCCACCCGTCCCCGACGGAGAGGTGATCCACCGCTTCGGCGACCCGCTCCACGACATCGGGGGCATCGCAGTGCTCACCGGGTCGCTGGCCCCCAACGGGGCGGTGTTGAAGGTGGCCGGCATCGACTTCGACCATTTCGAGGGCCGGGCCCGGGTGTTCGACGGCGAGGACGCGGCCATGGACGCAGTGCTGAATGGGCGCATCGAAGCCGGCGACATCGTGGTGATCCGCTATGAGGGCCCTAAGGGCGGCCCCGGCATGCGGGAGATGCTTGCTATCACCGGTGCGATGAAGGGAGCTGGCCGAGGGGGAGATGCCGCCTTGGTGACCGACGGCCGGTTCTCGGGTGGTACCCACGGGTTCTGTGTGGGCCATATTGCCCCCGAGGCCACCGAGGGCGGGCCCATTTCACTAGTAGCTGAGGGCGACCGGATTCGGATAGACGTGCGGGATCATTCCATCGACCTGTTGGTGGACGAGGTCGCCCTCGCCGAGCGCCGGGCCAGCTGGAAGCCCCCCGAGCCCCGCTACACCAAAGGGGTGCTGGCCAAGTACGCCCGCCTGGCCCAAGGGGCCGAAAAGGGCGCCATCACCGAGGCTTGAGGTGCTTCTAGGGTCGGTCGTATAGATCGGGGTCGGACCAAGCGCCGGTGGCGTCGTCGAACGCCCGGGCCGCGGCGGTCATCCAATCCAGTCGTCCCTGTCGGGCGCCGCTGGAAGACACCGGCCCCAATTCGGCGTCGACAAACAGCTCGGTGCCAGACGGCACCTCGAACGCAGGTCGGGGAGCGATGGCCAATTCCAACTGGGAGAGGGCGTCAACCGCCTGGTCGCGAGCCTGAACTGAGTGGCCGTAGAACGACGGGTCCAGCACCTGGGCCCACTTATCGGCCCCCATGACCACCGCGTCGTACCCCTGGGCGATATCCACTAGGAGCTGGTGATCGGTCACCGCCACCTCCAATCCCTCGATGCCAGCCACCGATTCCTCCAGCACAAAGAGGCGTTCGTCGAATGCGGGGCGGCCCACCAACTCTTTGCCCAGCGCCACCCGCGACACCATGAGGTCCACCCGATCGAGCCCCCGCTGGTGCAGCGCCGCTTGGGCAATGGCCAGGTGCCCGATGGTGGGCGGGTTGAATGAGCCGGGGTACACCCCTAACCGTCTTGTCACCAGCAGTCCTCAGGGTTCATACTGGTGGCATCCTATGAAGCGCCGTCCTCACTCTGGAGCGATTCTCGTAGTACGCCTATAGCGCACGGTCCCGGTCGACCCGGAGACCGAGCGCTTCCGACCTCCCACACCGGGAGGTCTTTCCATTTCAGGTGACACCCCGAAAGGTTGATCCAAACAGGTAGATCGTGGTGAAAGTCTAAGTGAACGGTTGCCAAACATGAATATGAACGGCGGACAAGCCCTGATGAAGGCCCTCGAGAACGAGGGCGTGGACATCTTGTTCGGGCTGCCCGGCGGGGCCATCCTGCCGGTGTACGACCCGCTGATCGACTCGTCGATCCGCCATGTTCTGGTGCGCCACGAGCAGGGCGCGGGCCACATGGCCGAGGGGTACGCCCACGCCACCGGGCGCCCCGGCGTGGCCATGGTCACCTCGGGACCGGCGGCCACCAACATCGTGACCCCGCTGTGCGACGCCTACATGGACTCCATCCCCATGGTGGTGGTCACCGGACAGGTTCCCTATGCCGCCATCGGCACCGACGCTTTCCAAGAGTGCGACACCACCGGCATCACCATGTCGGTAACCAAGCACAACTACCTGGTGACCGAGGCAGCCGACATCCCCCAGGTGATCCACGATGCCTTCCACATCGCCACCACCGGCCGCCCCGGCCCGGTGCTGGTGGACATCCCCAAGGACATTGTCGATCCCAATAACCCCCGTTCCGCCATGGAGTGGTACACGCCCGACAGCCATGACCTGCCCGGCTATCGCCCCAACCGCGCCGGTGACGCCGAGCTGATCCGCCAGGCGGCCAAGCTCATCTGCGAGGCCGAGCGCCCGGTGATCTACAGCGGGGGCGGCATCTTGAAGGCCCGGGCCGCCGAGGCGCTGCTGGAGTTGGCTGAGCTCACCGGCATCCCGGTGGTCACCACGCTGATGAACCGGGGCGGCTTCCCCGACGACCACCCCCTGTGTTTGGGCATGCCCGGCATGCACGGCAACTACACGGCGGTCACGGCCATGCAGGAGTCCGACCTCCTCATCGCTCTGGGCGCCCGATTCGATGACCGGGTCACCGGCAAGGTGGCCGAGTTCGCGCCCCTGGCCAAGATCATCCACGTGGACATCGACAGCGCCGAGCTGGGCAAGGTGCGCCGTCCGGACGTCGCCATTCAGGGCGACTGCCGGCTGGTTATCGAGGAGTTGGTCAAGGCGTTGGGTGAGCTGGGCGGAAGCGAAGCCCAGCCCGTCCGCAATGCCTGGCGATCCCGTATCAGCGGATGGCAGGAGCGGTTCCCGCTTACCTATGAGCAGTCCAAGGACGACGAACTGCTCAAGCCCCAGTACGTGTTGGAACAGCTTCGAGATTCCACGCCGGAGGACACGATCGTGGCTTCAGGCGTGGGCCAGCACCAGATGTGGACTAGCCAGTACTGGAAGTTCAACCATCCCTACACCTGGGTGAACTCGGGTGGCCTGGGCACCATGGGATTCGCCATCCCCGCGGCTATCGGGGCCAAAGCCGGCCGGCCCGACCGCATGGTGTGGGCGGTGGACGGCGACGGCTGTTTCCAGATGACCGCCCAGGAGCTGGTCACCGCGGCCACCGAGGGCTTCCCGATCAAGGTGGCCCTGATCAACAACGCGTATTTGGGGATGGTCCGCCAATGGCAGGAGATGTTCTACAAGGAGCGCTATTCCGAGGTGTACCTGACCCGCGACGTGCCCGACTACAAGATGTGGGCCGAGGCTCTGGGATGCGTCGGGCTCCGGGTGGAGTCGCCCGAGGAGGTCGGCCCGGCCATTGCCCAGGCCAATGAGATCGACGACCAGCCGGTGGTGGTCGAGTTTCGCTGCGAGGCCGGCGAGAATGTGTTCCCCATGGTGCCGGCCGGGATGTCCAACAGCGACGTGGTGGTCGATCCCTCCCAGCAGGACCGGCCCCGATGAGCGTGCCACCGGGAACAGACGGCGGAGGCACCACCACCCTGGTGGTTCGGGTGGAGAACAAAGCCGGAGTGCTGGCCCGGGTGGCCGGGCTGTTCGCCCGCCGGGGGTTCAACATCGAGTCTCTGGCGGTGGCTCCTACCGAAGACGAGCGCTTCAGCCGGCTCACCATCGTGGTGGGGGTTGACGCGGCCCCCATGGAGCAGGTGGTAAAGCAGCTCGACAAGCTGGTCAACGTGGTGGACATCCAAGAGCTGAATCCCGCGGCCAGCGTTGAGCGGGAGCTGATGATGGTCACCGTCCGGGCCGATCCCTCCATTCGGGGCCAGATTCTGGATCTGGTGCGGGTGTTCCAAGCCACCGTGTTGAATGTGGGCTACGACGAGATCATGGTCTCGCTCACCGGATCGCCTAGCCGAGTGGATGACTTCGAGGACCTTCTGCGACCCTATGGGATCGTAGATGTGCAGCGCACCGGCAAGGTGGCCCTGCCCAAGCTGGTCAAGACCGCCCCCGACCCCCTGGCCCCCTGACGGCCCCCAACCAACCAAGGACAACCAATGGCAACTGTGCTGTATGAGAAGGACGCCGACCGCTCACACATCGCCAACCGCAAGGTGGCGATACTGGGATACGGGTCTCAGGGCCACGCCCACGCCCTGAACTTGAAGGACTCAGGCGTCGACGTGCGAGTCGGGCTGCGGGACGGTTCTTCGTCGGCAGCCAAGGCCGCTGAAGCCGGCCTGCGGGTGATGTCTATTGCTGAAGCATCGGCCGAAGCCGACATCATCATGCTGCTTCTGCCCGACACCGAGCAGGGCGACATCTACCAGGCGCATATTGAGCCCCACCTCCAACCGGGCGACGCCTTGTTCTTCGCCCACGGATTCAACGTGCGCTTCGACTTGATCTCGGCGCCCGAGGGTGTGGACGTGGCCATGGTGGCCCCCAAGGGACCTGGACACCTGGTGCGGCGCACCTATGTGGAGGGTGGCGGCGTGCCGTGCTTGATCGCGGTGGAGCAGAACGCCAGCGGCAACGCTCGGGAGGTGGCCTTGGCCTATGCCGACGCCATCGGCGGCGCCCGGGCCGGTGTGATCGAGACCACCTTCGCTGAGGAGTGCGAGACCGATCTGTTCGGCGAGCAGGTGGTGCTTTGCGGCGGGCTCACCTCGCTGGTCACCGCGGCGTTCGAAACCTTGTGCGGGGCGGGATACCAGCCCGAGGTGGCCTACTTCGAGTGCCTCCACGAGCTGAAGCTGATCGTCGACCTCATGTACGAGGAGGGGATCGGTGGTATGCGCTACTCAATCTCGGACACCGCTGAATACGGCGACCTGAGCCGGGGCGACCGCATTGTCAACGATGCCACCCGGGCTGAGATGCAAAAGATCTTGAGCGAGATTCAGAGCGGCTCGTTTGCCGAGGAGTGGATGAGCGAGAGCCGCAGCGGCCGTCCCAACTTCTTGAGGTTGGAGGCTGAGGGCCAAAAGCACCCCATCGAGGAGGTCGGCGCTGAGCTGCGGGCCATGATGCCGTGGATCTCCGAGGGCCGACAGAGCGTGGCCGACGTGTCTGGCGGACAGGGCAAGGGGTAGCTCCCCGATAGCTGCCAATAGCCAGTATTTCATTAGTATCTACCCGGCAACTCCGAAAGGAAGAGAGAAGAGCCGTGAGCGACAACTGGGGTTTTGAGACCAAACAAATCCATGCCGGGCAGGAGCCCGATCCGGCCACCGGGGCCCGGGCCGTGCCCATCTATCAGACCACTTCCTATGTGTTCCGCGATACCGAGCACGCTGCCGCGCTGTTCGGGCTGGCTGAAGTGGGCAACATCTACACCCGCATCATGAATCCCACCCAGATGGTGCTGGAGGCCCGGCTCTCCGCGCTTGAAGGCGGAACTGAGACCGCCATCGGGATCCCCGGTGCGCTGGCCATGGCATCAGGACAGGCGGCGGAGACGCTGGCCATCTTGAACCTGGCCGAGTCGGGCGACCACGTGGTGTCCTCCGCTTCGCTGTACGGCGGCACCTACAACCTTTTGCACTACACCCTGCCCAAGATGGGCATCGAGGTGTCGTTCATTGAGGATCCCGACGACTTGGGCGCTTGGAAGAACGCCATCCGGGAGAACACCAAGGTCCTCTACGCCGAGACCATCGGCAATCCCAAGAATGACTGCCTAGACATCGAAGGCGTCGCCGCGGTGGGCCACGCCGAGGGTATCCCCCTCATGGTGGACAACACGGTTCCGTCTCCCTACCTGATCCGGCCGCTGGAACACGGCGCCGACATCGTGGTCCACTCCATGACCAAGTTCATCGGCGGCCACGGCAATTCCATTGGCGGCGTCATCATCGACGGCGGCACCTTTGACTACGGGGCCAGCGGCCGCTTCCCCAACTTCACCGAGCCCGACCCCAGCTACCACGGTCTGGCTTTCTGGCCGGCGCTGGGCAACGGCTCCTTCATCATCAAGGCCCGGGTGCAGTTGCTTCGAGATATCGGTGCGGCCATTTCCCCGCAGAACGCCTTTTACTTCCTGCAAGGCTTGGAGACACTCAGCTACCGCATGGAGCGGCACTGCTCCAACGCCCAAACCGTGGCCGAATACCTCGAGGGCCACGACCAGGTGGAATCGGTGCAGTTCGGCGGGCTGTCGTCGAGTCCGTGGCACGAGCGGATGAACCACTACACCGGCGGCAAGGGCTACGGCTCGGTGCCCGCCTTCCACATTGAGGGCGGACGCGACGCCGGCGAGAAGTTTGTGAACGCGCTCACCCTGCACAGCCATGTGGCCAACATCGGCGACGTGCGCAGCCTGGTGATCCACCCGGCGTCCACCACCCACTCGCAGCTAACCGAAGAAGAGCAGATCAGCACCGGTGTGTATCCCGGACTGGTGAGGCTGTCGGTTGGCCTCGAGACGGTGGACGACATCATCGCCGACCTGGAGCAGGGCTTCGCCGCTGCCCGGGCCTGACCCCGCAGCCCGCGCGGCGTCAGCTACGTGCGACGATAAAGGCGTGCGGCTCGCCCGCTTCTTCAAGCTTGCAACTGCGCCACTGGTGTTGACGGTGGCGCTGGCCTTGGTGGTCGCGGGCTGCAAGACCCCCGATCTCCAGGGACCGGTGGTGTCGTCGCCTGACCTGGCCACCCCCACCCCAACCCCTCCGGCGCTCGACACGGTGGTACCGGGGCCCACCGCGGCACCGATACGGACCGGGGTGAGCGATGAGGCGATCCGGATCGGGGTGATCGCCGACATCAGCGCTGGCAATGCGGCATCCGGTGGCAGCGAGGCCGCGTGGCTGGCAATGCGGGCTTGGGCCCATGCCGTGAACAGCACTGGGGGCCTTGGGGGCCGTGACGTCGAGGTGGTCCTCTTCGACGCCAACGTGTTTGACCACCGAGCGGCAATCCAGGAGGCCTGCGAGAGCGACATCTTCGCCTTGGTGGGGTCTTATGCCCAGTTCGACGGCGACGGGGCAGACCTGTTGAACGAGGAGTCCTGCCTCCTTCCCGACTTCCCGGCCGCTGCTCTGAGCCCGGCCCGGCGGGCGTCGCCGGTGACGTTCGTCTCCAATCCAACGTCCAATACCATTTGGCAGGCCGGCCCGGCCCGGCACTTGAGCGAGCGCTTCCCGGCTGCCGCGGGGGCAGTGGGCACGGTTGTGCTGGACCTGCCGGTGGCCTTCTACCGAGCCCAGCGGGAAATCGAGGCCGCGACCGAGGCGGGATTCAACTTCGTCTTTGAAGCCACTGCTGAGGTGATCGACGAGGACTACGACGCGCTGTTCTCAGCCATGGTGGAAGCCGGAGTTCTGGGTATCACCTGGCCGGCAGACAGCGGACGGCTCATGGAACTTCTGGAATCTCGGGCGAGCCTCTTTGCGCAGATACCGACATTTGAGTTCAGTCAGTCGGAGGAAGAACCCATCGCCGCACCCGAAGGCGACCCTGCTGAAGCAGGCCAGGAAGTACCCGTTGTCGAAGGCCAAGAGCGGCCTCAAGAAGAAGAGGCGGTTGAAGACGAGCCCCCGGACGGTCCGACCTTCGTACTCTGCTCCGCGGACTGCTACACCCAAAGCTGGGCCGCTGAAGGATCAGAGTTGGGGTCGGATCTCTGGGTGAGCATCGGGATGCTTCCCTTTGAAGAGCCGGGCGAAAATGTCGAGCTGGTGAGATACGTGCTCTTTTTGAGGGAGGAAGTGGACGAGGAAGCTGAGGTGGATTTGATCGGCCTGTCGAGCTGGGCATCAGCGCTGTTGTTCGAGGAGGCGGTCAACCGGGCGATGTTCTCCAGCGGCGGGGGATTGTCCCGTGAGCTGGTGATCGACGCGGCTCGCACCATCACCGAATGGGACGGCCGCGGGCTGCACGGTCCTACCAACCCCGCCGAGGGAATCCCGTCGCCGTGCTTCATGCTGGTGAGCCCCACCCCCAGCGGTTGGATCCGACGCCACCCTGCCACCGCGGGCACCATGGACTGCGACCCCGACAACCTGGTGGATCTGGTCGAAACGGCCACCCTGGGCCTCGACTCCTGACGCCCCGATCCGGACGACTCGTCAGGTTCTGGCTAGCGGAAGGTCAAAGCCCGGCGGGGCGGGTGCCGATGACGCCTTTGGCCTCCAATTCGGACAACTCCTCATCGGTCAGGCCCAGCTCGCCACCCAGCACCTCGCGGTTGTGCTGGCCAAGAGTGGGTGCCGGAGCCGTGGTCCAGGGGCCGGGTGATGATTCGAACCGGAACGGCAGGCTGGCATAAGGCACTTCGCCACACACCGGGTGGTCTATCGGCTCGATGAACGAGCGGGTCCGAAGCTGGGGGTGGTTGCCGATCTCGGCGCCGAGAACCACCACGCTGGCCGGGATTCCTGCGGCGAGCAGTTTCGCCACCGCGTCGGCGTCTGATTGGGGGGCGATCCATTCGCTCAGCGCTTCATCGATGGCGTCGGCGGCAGTCCGGCGTTTGTCGACGGAGTCGTAGTCGGCCCAATCGGGGCGGTCGAGCAGACCGCAGAGGGCCTCCCACTGGTGATTGTCGGCCACCGCCACCGCCACCCATCGCTCATCACCGTCTGCGAGGTACACGCCCTGGGGTGCGGCCCGAGGTCCCCGGTTGCCCTCTCGGGGGAGTTGGCGGCCGAGGGCGGAGTGCTCCACCAATTGTTCGGCGGCGGCGTTTAGGGCTGCGGCAACCATGGTCACTTCCACTAGCCGTCCCTTGCCGGTCTGGTCCCGCTCTTCCAGAGCAGTGAGGGTGGCGAACACCGCGTGCATGCCGGCCAGCGGGTCGCACGGGCCTCGGGGTATCTGGGGATCCTCGTCGGGATAGCCGGTGATGGCGGCCATACCGGTGAGCTGCTCCATGGTCTGGGCAAACCCAGTGTTGTTCCGCCAGGCGCCGTTGAGGCCGAAGGCGGGCATCCGGGTCATTATCAGCCTTGGGTTGAGTTCCGACAGCCGCTCCCAAGTGAGGCCGAAGCCCTCCATCACCCGGGGGGTGAAGTTCTCGATCACCACATCGGCGTCGGCGATCAGCCGCTTGGCCACCGCCACCCCCTCAGGAGTGCGAAGGTCAAGGGTGATGTCCCGCTTGTTGGTGTTGGCTCCGTGGAAGACCATGCCCCAATCCCACCACTGGTCCACGCTGGGCGGGCGGGCGGAAGCGAAGCGCATTCCGTCGGCCCGCTGGATGGACTCGACCTTGACCACGTCGGCGCCGAGCAGGGCCAGCGAATGGCTGGCGATGGGACCGGCCCACCAGGCGGTGAAGTCGATCACTCGCACTCCCGCCAGGGGCAACCCAGCAGGCTCACCCCGGTTGGGTTGGGGGACATGGGCCTCGATCTGGCCGGTGTGCTGTCCCGCCTCGGGGACCGGTTCGAAGGGCCGAGGGTCGGCCCCGTGCAGTTGGTAGGGGACAGCCGGCTGGGTGAAACCGCCTGACGGGTTTTCGGTGAAGGCATCCCGGCCGGAGAACGCCTCCAGGGTCGGCACGGTGGCCCCGTTGCCGATGGGGGCCACTGGGATGCGCCGGGCCGACGCCTCGGCAATCACCTCGGCGGTCGTCCGCTGGGTGGTCCAGGCGTGCATGGCAGCTCGGAACTCGTCCCGTCGCTTCCATCGGCCCCCGTAGCCGCACATCTCGTCGTCCTCCAGCCAATCGGGACGGCCGATCATCACCAGGAAGTCCAGGAACTGCTGGCGGGCCACCGTGCAAAAGCCCACGTGGCCGTCGGCAGTGGGCTCGATGGAGGGCAGCTCCACATTGCGACCGGGTCGTACGGGGTTGGTGTCGCCGGTGAATTGGGCGTTGATCCATGCGTAGGTGCTCATGGTCATGACCATGGTCTCGAATATGGACACGTCCACGTGGTCGCCTCGGCCGCTGAGCCCGGCGGTTCGGGCGGCGGCCAGTGCTCCCACACCGGCGTAGATCGCCGCGGTCCACTCGCCGATTGAGCCTCCGGCCTGCACCGGCGGCCGCTCGGGGTTGCCCCGCTTGCCGATGCCCCCGCACTCGGCCTGCAAGGTGAACTCGGTGGCCGGACGGTGGGAGTAAGGGCCGGTGCGACCCCAGGGGGAGATCGACACCAACACCAGCGCGGGGTTGGCTTGGCGGGCGAAATCGATGGTTGCGGGAGGCAGCCCCTGGTCGGTGGAGTCGATGAGGATGTCGGCGCCGGCCAGCAGATCGGCCATGTCCGGATCGGTAGGATCGCCGGTCACCGAGCGCTTGGACGTGTTGAGGAACTTGAATAGCGGGCCGTCTTTGTCTCCCAGCTCAGCCCCCGACGCCGACCACCGGCGAAGAGGCTCGCCGCCGGAAGGCTCAATCTTGATCACATCGGCGCCGGCGTCGGCCAGCAGCTTCCCCGCGTAGGAGGCCGCTATGCCACCGCCCACCTCGACGACCCGCAAGTGCTGGAGGATCATCGCGGACTCAGGCTTTTGGCGCAGGACATCGCCCGGCAGGTTACTCAGCAGGGGCATCGAGTACCCACGTCAACGAACTGGGTGCCGGTGGACCATCCATGACAAGCGGTTGGCCGCAGTGTCTAGTATTCGTGCTCGTTCATATCGGTCGGGTAGCCGACAAGCAAGAAGAGGGAGATGACATGGCGACCGTTGCACTGCACGAGGAAATTGAGCCGCTCAAGGACATGGTGCCCATCAGTGAGGTCAATGCGGAGGTGTTGCCCGAACTGCGTGAATCAAGGCTGGGGGAGCTTCCCGAGCTCAGCGACGCGGTGGAGCGAACCGACCATGTGGTGGATGAGGCCAACGGCGTGGTGGTGCGGGTACACCGAGCGGTGGGGCAACAGGGTGCGGTTCCGTGCGTGTACTCCATCCACGGCGGGGGCTACATCCTGGGCAGCTACGAGATGGATGACGCCAAGTTCGACCGGTGGTGCCAGGAGTACGGCATCGTCGGAGTGTCGGTGGAGTACCGCTTGTCGCCCGAGACGGCTTATCCCGGACCGCTGGAGGACTGCTACGCCGGATTGAAGTGGACCTATGACAATGCCGAAGAGATCGGCATCGACCGCAACAAGATCGGCATCACCGGCGTCAGCGCCGGTGGCGGGCTGTGCGCCGCGCTGGCGTTGCTGGCTCGGGATCGGAGCGAGGTGCCATTGCAGTTCCAGCTCTTGGACTGCCCGATGATCGACGACCGCCAGATAACCCCGTCAAGCCAGTTAGACGACCTGTTGATCTGGCACAAGAACTCGAACACGTTCGGCTGGCAGTGCTATCTGGGCGATCTCTACGGCGCTGACGATGTGCCGTACACCGCGGCCCCCGCCCGAGCCGAGGACTTGTCGGGCCTGCCCGAGGCCTACGTGTGCGTCGGGGGAGCCGATGGCTTCCGCGACGAGGACATCGACTACGCCATGCGCCTCTACGGCGCCGGCGTCCCCACCGAGCTCCACGTCTACCCCGGCGCCCCCCACGGAGTGGCGATGTTCGCCCACCTCGAAGTGGCCCAGCGCTACTCCGCCGACCAGGAGGATTGGCTCCGTCGCCAATTTGAGCGGCTGAGGTAGAAGAAGAGAGTCAGCAGGAAACAAGGCGATCAGGTAGGGGATACTCCTGTCGTGGAGATAACCCTGACCGTGATCTTGATCGCGTTGGTGTCAGCGTTGATCGGGCTGGTGCTGGTGGTTGTTCGCCGACTTGAGCCAGCAGGGGAGGAACACCGCACGAAAGCCGCCTTTGAGGAATCCCCGGGGGAGTTGGAGCTGTCTGTGCCGGTGGTTCGCTCGCAGCGGTCCGAAAACGGTCGGCTGACACTTCGAGCCGATGACCGTCTGTTGGCCACCATCGATCTTGAGCCTGCCCCGGCTGTTTCGGGAGTTGAGGCCGCGCCGGCTGGTACAACGGTCACGGCCGCAGTGTTGGAGCTGTCCCGCACCGTGCCCGGTCTGCTCGACACGTTGGCCTCAACCGGGTTTCAGCTGACGTTTTCCCGAGACACGCTGCGAGGCTTGGCCGAGGGGTCGCTGCGCATGATGAGCGGAGACTACGCCCTAGCGGTGGATGCCGCTACCGCCCGCATTGTTGAAGTCGGCAAAATCGGCCGAACAGCAGCAAGCCGCTTGTCGGCATCCTGGCCTCAGTTGCTGGCCGGGGGGACGGCCATTGCCGCCGCAGCAGTGCAGCAGCACCAACTCGAGGCAGCTCTTTCGGAGATCAACGCGGGAATCGAAGAGGTCTACCAGCGTCAGATAGACGACGACAGCGGGAGGCTTCATGCAGCCTCCTACCTCGTGCGAGAAGCCATCAGCGCCGCGCAAGAAGGGCCGATTCCTGCCCAGATGACCACTGAGCTTGCCGTCGCGCGACGGGAGGTCGAGGGCATTTACTTTGCCCGTCGAGAGCAGATGCGGAGATTCATCGAAGACATAGAGAAGGCCCAAGACCAACATGAGGCCAAGCACGGGCAAGCCGTTGCGTGGGCTAAAGGGGTGAAGGAAGCATTCGGCAACCCAGCCCACTTCCATGCCGACGCTCTCGCCTTTATCCGATCAGCCGCCGTCAAGGCCCATCTGGCGGCAGGCGCTGCTGCCGCCATAGCGGCTGATGGCCGCCCCGACTTCTCCTTCGCCCTCCTTCAGGAGAACGAAGACCTGCTCCGGGCCGATGTGCTCAATTTTCAGCGTAGGATCAACACCCTAGCTGCATTCACCCCCTCTCAGCTCTTGCGCCGATTCGGGAAGAGCGATGAATTCCATGCCGTGGTGGAGTCGCTACGAGGGGAGATTGACCACCGAATCAAGCCGCTGCTCCCACTCAGAGCCCCCGATACCATTGCCCTGCAACTCGACCCGGCGATCGTGCGGAGAGAGATCGGAGCATCACCACCCAAGTAGATCTGTCATTTCAGTCCTCCTGGGCTAGGCGGGCGGGGAAGCCGCCTTTGGAGATGGGACCCCATTGGTCGATGGTCAGACAGATGAGGCATTTGTTCTGGTGTCGAGTCCCATCGTCACCAGCGAACTCTAGGGAGCGGCCGTCCCGGTAGTTGTCATCGGGCATCGCTAGTGTACTGATATGAGATTCCACCGGTGTAGTTTGCGCCGCACAAGGGGTGTGGGGTGAGTGGTGCCCGGCAGTTGCCGCTCTTGGGGTCTCAGAGGCCGATGGGCAGGGACGACGTTCAAGGCGAATACGGCGAGGTGTTCACTCGGCGGTGGGTCGTTAACCTGATGCTTGACCTTGTCGGGTATGTACCCGAGGTCGACTTGGGAGCAAAAGTGATCGTGGAGCCGTCGTGCGGATGTGGGGCGTTTCTTCTTCCAATTGTCGAGAGGCTTGCCGAGTCTTGTGCTTCTCATGGTCGTCGGCTGTCCGAGCTAGATGGCGCCATCGCCGGATTCGATCTGCTTGACCACAACGCCGAGATCGCTCGCAGGGCAGTGGTGCCCAAACTGGTCGATTTGGGGGAGACCCTCGAGAGCGCAGAGCGCCTTGCTCAGCAGTGGGTCGTAACGAGTGATTTCCTGCTGAACGAAGAGCCGGCAGACCCTGCTGACTTTGTAGTAGGGAATCCGCCGTATGTCCGCCTAGAGGACATCCCCCGGGACGCCAGCGATGCCTATCGGTCCAGGTGGCCAACCATGCGAGGCCGAGCAGACATCTACATCGGGTTCTTTGAGAAGGGCTTGGCCTTGCTTGGTTCTGAGGGGCGGCTGGCCTACATCTGCGCGGATCGGTGGATGCGGAATCAATACGGCGCGCACCTCCGCAGGTTGGTTTCGAGCCGGTACTCCGTTGACTCGATCATGGTCATGCATGATGTCGACGCGTTCGAAGAAGAGGTGTCGGCGTACCCGGCCATAACCATCCTTCGAAATGGCGTCCAGGGTCCTGTACGCGTGGTGGAGGCCAACGCTTCCTTCGATCAGCATGAGGCCTCTTTGGTGCTCGATTGGCTACGCAGCCCACAGCAGCCCTTGTCAGCCTCTCGGGGTTTTGAAGCAGGGGAGTTGACACGGTGGTTCGAGGGTCCAGCTCTGTGGCCGGCAGGATCTCCGAGGACGCTTGAGCTGCTGGCAGATCTCGAAAGCCAGTTCGCCCCACTTGAAGATTCTCGGACGGGGACCCGCGTTGGTATCGGCGTTGCTACTGGATGCGACGAGGTCTATATCCGGGCTGAGGCCGAGGGGGTGGAGACCGATCGCCTGCTCCCGCTCCTGACCGCAGGCGATATCGCGACAGGTCGTCCTGATTGGTCGGGCAAGTACCTGGTCAACCCCTGGGATGAGGATGGGCTTGTGGACCTGCATGACTACCCAGGAATGGCAGGACACCTTGAGCAATACGGCAAGGTGCTTCGATCTCGCCACGTCGCCCGAAAGCAGCCAAAGGCTTGGTACCGGACGATCGATCGAGTTGTCCCTGAGCTCATTGACCGACCCAAGTTGCTGCTGCCTGATATCAAGGCCTTCTCCCATCCCGTCTTGGACCCTGGCGGGTTCTACCCCCACCACAACCTGTACTACGTGGTCTCCGATATGTGGGACCTCGAAGTGCTAGGCGGGCTTCTTCTGTCTGACCTCGCCAACCTTTTCGTTGGGGCCTATTGCGTGAAAATGCGAGGCGGCACCTACCGGTTCCAGGCTCAGTACCTACGCAAGATCCGGGTGCCCGAACCTGATTCCATCAGTCTGAAGCTGCAACGGCGCCTGCGGGACGCTTTCAGGCAGCGGGATCGAAGTGCGGCCACTAAGGCCGCAGTGGAGGCTTATGGCCTGAACAGAGGCGCAGACCACCTTGGGGTCCCCTCAGTTCGTTGTTTGCAGTCATCTCGGAATTGACAGGCAGAACCGGTAGATGCCCGCTCCCACGAATGCCCGATGGGCATCAACCGCACAGCAGGTCCTTGACGCCGTCGGCCTCTATTATTTCGAACCCGACGGTGACTTGTATAGCAACTACAGGCGACGGGATGGCGTACCACCCCCACAATCACCCCGGTTCCAGCTTTAACGCGAAGACCCACCAAAGCTGCTGAAGCGCCCGCAACCCATCGCTGGATTGGGTCGCCGATTAGTTGGGGCAGTGCCGGTAACTGAAGATTTAGTTTAGTAGAGGATGTCGAGGGCGTATCTGAGGGCTTGGTCGAGTTGGGCTCGTTTGGGGGGTCCGAGTCGGCCAATGGGTTCGGAGTCGAGTTGGCCAATGGGAATGGTGATGATGTTGTCGCAGGTGATGACGCATGGCTGGGGGAGGCCCTCGTCGGAGCCGATCTCTACCTCAGAGCGGATGCTGCGAATGGTGCGAGTGATGGGGGCGCAGGTGACTGCATTGAGGACAGTGGTTGCCGCGTCCCTCGTGAGGATGCAGACAGGTCGCCTGCCTGCGGGGGGTCCGAGGTCGCTCCAGTAGATCTCGTTGCGGGCTACCACTGTGGTGTGGTTTGGGCTGCGAGTCGAGCCGCAGATTGGACCAGAGCGGGGTCGGCTGGCTGGCGCCGGTAAGAGTCGATGAGATCGGCATCGGCTGCCACCAACTCCTCGGCTTCGATAACTGCCCGAGCTCCTCTGCGGAGCAGCTCTGACCGGTTGGTGCCCTGTGCTGCGGCAATCTGAGACAGTTGTTCGATCAATTCGTCATCAAGTTGTACAAGAACCTCGCGGCGGGCCATGACCATATGGTAGTCCATATGGTTCCTTGTCTTAGCAGCTCAATTGGCGGCCGAACTCTATTCGAGGCTGCTCAAGAGTCTTGGGCGAGGCGGGCGGGGAAGCCGCCTTTGGAGATGGGGCCCCATTGGTCGATGGTTAGGCGGATGAGGCATTTGCCTTGGTGGGCCATGGCTTGGCGGTATTCGTCCCAGTCGGGGTGCTCGCCGGAGATCACCCGGAAGTACTCGACTAGGCCGTCGAGGGCCTCGGGCATGTCGAGGACCTCGGCGGTTCCGTCGAGCTGTATCCACTCGCCGCCGAACTCATCGGACATCACCACCATTGAGGCCGAGGGGTTGCGCTTGGCGTTGATCGACTTGGCCCGCTCGGGGTAGCTGGAGACCACCACCCGGCCGCTGGTGTCGAGGCCCAGGGTGACCAACGAGCTCTGGGGACGGCCGTCGCGGCGAGTAGTGAGCAGCACGCCTCGGTGGCGGGGGCGGACGAAGTCCTCCATCACGGCTCGATCGACGTAGCGGTCGGTGGCAATTGAAGGCATGTAGTGAAGCTAGCGGTCTTGGGCGGTCGTTAGGGCTACTCAGAGCACTACAGAGTGCGCCGGATGGGCAGGAGATTCTGGAAAACCGGGTCGCGGTCCTCGGCTCTCGCCGCGAAAACCTCGGCCATGTCGTCGGGGTGGAACATGCCGGACTGCCAGGTGGCAACGTGGTTGAGGCCGTCGGCCACGCTGTGGTCGCGGGTGTAATTGAGCATCTCCTTTGATCCCCACACGGCCAATGGCGAGCGTTCGGCAATCTCTTGGGCGATCGCTAACACTCCTTCGAGCATGCTCTCCTTATCGGCGTAGACCCTGTTGACCAGGCCGGCTGCCATGGCCTCATCAGCGATGAGCCGGCGCCCGGTGTAGGCCAGCTCACGGGCCAGGCCGTCGGGAATGATCCGAGGCAGCCGTTGCAGAGTGCCCAGATCAGCGGTCAGGCCAATGTTGATTTCCTGGATGCAGAAGAACGCATCAGCAGTGCAATACCGCATATCGGCGGCGCACACCATATCCACCCCGCCGCCGACACAGCCTCCTTGAACCGCGGCCAGCACCGGCATTCGGGCCTTCTCGAGGCAGCTGAACGACTCCTGAAGGGTCATAGCCAAGTTGCGGGTCTCGGCCCGGACCCGGCCAAACTCCGGCGCTTCGCCAGACTCTGAGCCCCCCGAGAACAGCGAATCCGGCTGGGTGAACACCGACAGGTCCATGCCCGCGGTGAAGTGGCGGCCGGTGGAGGAGACCACCAGCGCCCGGGCCTCTCCGGAGTCCGACAGCTTGTTTACCGCAGCGGGGAGCTCAGACCAGAACTCCGGGATCATCGAATTCCTGGCCTCAGGTCGGCTGAGGCGCAGGTGGGCAACTGCATTTTCGAGGGTGATCTCAAAGCAGGTATGTGTCGGAAATGAACCGGCCATCTCGCGGCCTCCTCTCACGCCCTGCCGGTTGTGTCTGCCGAAGGATCGGCGTCGGGGGGCGCTGCGGGGCAGACTACCCAAGTGCTCATAGTGGACACCCATACTCACGTGATCTCTGACGACCATGAGAAATACCCCCTTCAGGTGGCTGACTATCCGGGGGTGGAGTGGGTGTACGAGGCGCCGGTGACGGTGGAGGAGCTGAAGGCAGAAATGGCCGCCGCAGGCGTCGACCGGGCCGTACTCGTGCAGGCCCAAGGGGGCTACGGCACGGATAACTCTTATGTGGTGGACACTCGGGCGGCCTATCCCGAGACATTCAGCGCGGTGGTCATCGTGGACGACCCCGCCGAGCTCGACTCGCTGGCTGCCGCCGGGGCGGGTGGGGTGCGTTTCTACGCCATCGGCGGGGGAGGGCCGCTGCACGAGGAGGCAACTTGGGACACTGCGAGACGGCTCGGCCTGCGGGTCAGCGCAGCCACGGTGCCCGAGTACCTGCCCGCGCTGGTCGAGGCCGTGGCCGCTCATCCTGATGTGATCCTGGCTCTTGACCATTGCGGGTTCGCCCCGGAGACGATCGGCGACTACGCCCATCTGGCCAATCTGTATCTGAAAGTCACCCCCCATGTGCTGGATGCAGGCGACTCGGCGGCCATGCTGGAACGACTTGCTGAGCAATTTGGGCTTGACCGACTGATGTGGGGATCGGACTACTCCCAGACCCATGATCGGCCCTACACCGAGCTGGCAGACCAGGCCCGGGCGGCCTGCGCGGCGATGTCTCCCAGCGAGCAAGCCCAGTTCCTGGGTGAGACTGCGCTGGCCCTCTGGCCCGAGTTGGCCTAGCCCAACTCCAGCATTTGGTCGATCGCCGCGGCCAATTCCTCAGGGTCACGCTCAACTTCACGAGTTTGGCCACCGGCATCGAGAAAGCGCCGCATCAGAGGCTCGTGCTGGCCAGTGGCCGAGCAGGCCATCATCGCCTGGGTCTCGGCCAGCAGTCCCGGTTCCACCGGTCCCAAAGCAGCATCAACCGCCTGCTTGGCCTTGGCAATGGACAACCTCGGCGAGGCGGCAATTCGGCGGGCCACCTGGGCGGTATGGGCCCGGAGCTGGTCGGAGGGCAGCACCCGGTTGACGTAGCCGATGGCTTCGGCCTCCTCGGCGGTCACGTCGTTGCCCGACAAGACAATTTCCAGCGCCCGGCTGCGGCCAACCAAGCGGGCCAATCGCTGGGTGCCGCTGGCTCCAGGAATGATGCCCATGGCCACCTCGGGCTGGCCGAGCATGGTGCGGGGTCCGGCGAAGCGCATATCGAGCGACAGCAAGAACTCCGAACCGCCGCCCCGAGCCACGCCGTCAATCATGCCGATGGTGGCCACTCCGATGGTGCGGCACCGGTCGAACGTGACCGCAGCCATGTTGGGTTCGGTCGGCACTTCGGGCGACGCCTCCATGGCCAGGATCTGCTCGACATCGCCGTGCATCAGAAAGAAGTCGGGATCGGCGCTCTCGAACACCAGCACCCCCACCCGATCGTCAGCCTCGACTGCGTTCAGCAAGCCAAATAGCCCACCGATCAATTCGCCGTCCACCAACTGCTTGGGTGGATGGTCGATCACCACCCAGCCAACCCCGTTGTCGGCCGTCATCATGAAGGGTCCGAAACTCTGCTCACTCATCGTGGTCCTCCCATTGGTTCCAAAAGGCAACTTCAGGCAAGGGCCGGCGGCGCACCGGGCCGAAGGGCACCGCGGGCCAGCCCATCGGGATGCCGCACACGATGTGCACGTCATCGGGGATACCGAGCACGGACCGCACCTCGTCGGCCCGGAAGGTGTGCAGCGTGGTCAGCACCGTGCCCAGCCCTAGGCTGCGGGCCGCGACTAGGAGATTCTGCACTGCGGGGTAAACCGAGTGGCTCACCCCCCGCTGAGTGGAGCACACCATGATGAACACCGGCACGTCGCCGACCTCGCGGGCGAATTTGGCGGCCTTTTCGACGATCTCCGCCTCCTGTCCCCGCAGCCATTCAGTTCCCGCCGCCGGGTTGTTGTACGACTGCTGCTGTGCATCCAGGTACAGCTCGCCCAAACGGCGCCGCTTGTCAGGATCGGTGACCACCACGAAGCGGGCGAACTGGCCGTTGATGGCGCTGGGGGCCCGGATGGCCGCGTCCAGCACCTTGGTGATGAGCTCATCGGGCACCGGATCGGGCAGGTAGCGGCGCACTGCCCGCTGGGTGTGCATGGCCTCGAACACGCCGACCTCGGCGGTTGCTTGGTTCATGGGCTGGACAGTAGTTGCAGCCGGGGTGGTAGTAGTCACCCCACGCTGGCGGTAGCCTGCTCCCATGGCGCAAAAGCACCGCATCACGATCACCTATTGAGTTCCTTGAAACTTCTCCGAGCACGCCGTGAGCGCTGCCAAGGACCTGCTTCAGAACTACCAGCACATCATCGAGGACCTGACCCTGGTGACCGGAGATTCGGGCATATTCGACGTGGAAGTCGACGGGGAGATGCTCTACTCCAAAGACGACTGCTGTCGCCACGCCGAACCCGGCGAGGTGCTGAAGCTGTTTGCCGACCAGTACGCCAGCGAGGTGCTGCGCTACGGCACCTAGTCGCAGGGTCCGCGTAGGCTGCGGACGTGGACGGCGCCACAGAAAACCTCACAGTCGACATCGATCATCAGACGCCGGAGTTCGTCGCCGACCGCCATAGCCGCTACCACGAGCTGCGGGGGCGCTGCCCGGTGGTGTTCAACGAGCACTATGGCGGTTTTTGGATGGTCACCGACTACGAATCGGTGGCCCAAGTAGCCCGAGACAACGAGACGTTCGCCCACAAGTACGAGCCCGACGCCCCCGACGGCATCTCCTACATGGGCATCTGCGGCGTTCCCCGTCCGTCGTACATACCCCGCCAAGGCGTTTCCGAGATTGATGGACCTGAGCATGCCGACCTGCGGCGAGTGCTGAACCCGCTCATGACCATCAATGTAGCCGAGAGCACCCGGCCGAGGATGGAGGCAGTTTCGGCGTGGTTCATCGATGAGATAGTCGAGTCGGGGGAGGCTGATTTGGTGCTCGACTACGCCACTCCGGTTCCTGCTGTGCTGACGCTCGAGATGATGGGCATGGTGTCATCCAACTGGCAGCACTACGCCGACTTCTTCCATGCCACCTCATCGTATGAGCCCACCGATGAGCGGTACCTCAGCGCAATCGCCCATCAGCCCGATATGTGGGGCGAGCTGCGCGACTTCGCCCAGTTCCGCCGAGAAAATCCGGCCGACGACGTCACCACCGCCTTGGTCTCTTCTCCGCTCGATGGCCGGATGCTGAGCGACGACGAGATCACCGCCATCATGTGGAACCTGGTGGCCGGGGGCCTCGACACCACCACGTCGCTGGTGTCGTGGGGCCTGCACCACCTGGGAACCCACCACGAGGACCGCTCCCGGCTCATCGAGAATCCGAGCCTGATCCCAGCCGCGGTCGAGGAGTTTCTCCGCTTCTACAGTCCCAGCGAGACCCTGACCCGCACCGCCACCCGCGATGTTGAATTGGGCGGCCGCCAGATCCGACGAGGCGACATTGTGCTCATCAGCTGGGTGGCGGCCAACCATGATCCTGCTGTTTTCGATGATCCCGGCAAGATTCGCATCGACCGTGAGGTGAACAGGCACCTGGCGTTTGGGCTGGGCGGCCACCGCTGCATCGGCTCATCGATCGCCCGCATCGAGTCGGAGCTCATGCTCAGAGACGTGCTGGCCCGCATCGGCGATTACGAGATCGACCTCGAGGGGTTCAAGCCCTACCCAGGCAACTTGCTAATGACCGGTGTGGTCTCGATGCCGGTCGCGTTTACGCCCGGGACCCGCTCTGGTGCAGCGGACCCTTTTGCTTGAGGGCTCGCCTCGATTCAAATTGATGTGATCGGGGTGCAGCCCGGCTAGCTCAACCGCTCCACGATCATGGCCATGCCCTGGCCGCCGCCCACGCACATGCTCTCAATCCCGATGGTCTTGTCGGCGTCCTCCAGCCCGTTGAGCAAGGTGCCCATGATGCGAGCGCCGGTCATGCCGAAGGGATGGCCCAAAGCGATGGCGCCGCCGTTCACGTTGAGCTTGTCGAAGTCGATGCCCAGCTCGTCGGCCGATGGGATCACCTGAGCAGCAAATGCCTCGTTTATCTCCACTAGGTCGATGTCGTCGATGGTCATGCCGGCTCGGTCCAGCACCTGGGTGATGGCCGGAATGGGGCCGAGGCCCATGATCTCGGGGTTCACCGCGGCTACACCCGAGGCCACGATGCGGGCCAGCGGCTTGACGCCCAGTTCAGCAGCCTTGGTGTCTCTCATCACCACCACCGCGGCGGCCCCGTCGTTGAGGGGGCAGGCATTGCCCGCGGTGACGGTGCCGTCGGGGCGGAACACCGGATTGAGATGGGACACCTTCTCGATGACGGTGCCGGCCCGGATGCCGTCGTCGGTGCTTACCAGCGTGCCGTCGGCCAGGGGATAGGGGGTGATCTCCCGCTCGAAGAAGCCACGCTCCTGGGCGGCCTCCGCCCGGTTCTGGGACCTGACGCCGAACTCGTCTTGGCGCTCCCGGCTCACGTCCCAGGCCTGGGCCACGTTCTCGGCGGTCTGGCCCATGGCAATGTAGATGTCGGGCAGGCCCTCGGGCGGTGACCACACCGGAGTGCCCTCGCCGGTGCGGTCGGCTGAGCGGGCTTCGGCCTCGGCGAACTTGTCGTTCTTGCCGCCCCGGTCGGAAGCCCCCGCGGCGAAGCGGCTCACGCACTCCACCCCGCCGGATACGAACACGTCACCCTCGTCGGCGCGCACCGCGTGGGCGGCCATGCGGATGGTTTGGAGCGACGATGAGCAGTAGCGGTTGACGGTCACACCGGGCACGTCGAGGCCGGCTAGCAGCCCCGACAGTCGGGCGATGTTGTAGCCGGCCTCGCCCGCAGGCTGGGCGCAGCCCCACATCACGTCCTCGACGTCAGAACCGTCGATCTGAGGGATCTTGCTGAGCACGTCGTCGATGATGAATGCCGACATGTCGTCGGGGCGAACGTCGACCAGCGATCCCTTTACCGCACGACCGATGGGCGTGCGGGAGGTGGCGACGATGACTGCTTCGGGCATGGTGGGCTCCTGTTGGTTGGTTGGGATCTCTCGATCGGTTGAGTTGGGGCCTCTTGGAGGCTAGGACAGTTCGGCCTAAGACAGATCGACCCGTTCGGTGTCGCTGCCGCTGCGGAGGTGCTTGCCGGGTCGGGCGTCGGTGAACTGCCCGTCCCGCACGATCTCCTCGCCGTTGCAGAACACGTGGTCGATGCCCTCGGCCTCTCCGTAGAGACGGGGAGCGCCGGCGGGCAGATCGGCCACGACCGTGAGGGGTTTGGCTCCCACCTGGCTTTCGTCGATCACCACTACGTCGCCGTGCCAGCCCTCTTGGAGTTGGCCCCGCTCCTTGAGCCCGTATAGGCGGGCCTGCACGTCGGTCATCAGGTGGACGGCCTCTTCGGTCGAGATGAGCTCTCGTTCCCGCATGCACTGGCCGAGCATGGAGGTGGCGTAGTTGGCCGTCATGAACAGGTCGAGGTGGGCGCCGGCGTCGGAGGCGCCGATCACCGCCCGGCCGTCTCGCCAGATCTCCATGCGGGCCTTCCAGTCCGCATTGGATGACACCGGCGGCGGGGTGCCGAAGGAGGTCTTCAGCTCGTCGGCCACCACGATGTCGCACAGGGCGTCGAACGGCTTCTTGCCCGCGTCCTCAGCAATCTGGCCCACGGTGCGTCCCCGGTACTGCTCGTTCTCGGGGGCGAAGGTGTCGAAGATGATCTTGGTGGACCAGTCGGCCAGGCCCTTGAGTGGTCCAGGCTGCTGGGCCAGCTCGTCGAGGCGGTCGCGCTCGGCTTGGTCGGCCAGAAGCGCCATCTTCTCGGCGGGCGGGGCCAGCATGGCGCCCTCCCAATCGGGTAGAGCATCGAGCACAAAGCCGCCGGCCATGCTTAGGCGTACCGAGAAGGCCATGGGAACGGTGAGGGCCACCACCTTGCCGCCGTCGGCCTTGGCGTGGTCGCTGGCCTCCAGCTTGGCGTAGCACTCGTCCAAGTTGCCGGCCGCCACGGTCATCACGTTCCAGTTGAGATGGGTTTGAGCCGCCACCGACATATCGGTCATGAGATTCATGGCGGCGTCGTCGAACGGTCCAACGCAGGGGATCAGCTCCAGCGAGGTGCCCTCGTACTCCGAGCACACCCGGGCCAACTCCACCAGCTCGTGGCGGCTGGCGTAGCGGCTGGGCACCATGTTGCCGAAGGGGTCGTTGTGGGTGCGGGCATACGAGGACGAGAACCCCAACGCGCCGGCCTCCAAACCGGCCCGGAGCAGATCCTGCATCTGGGCCAGCTCCTCGGGTGTGGCCTCCCGTTTGACGCAGTCCGGCCCCATGACCACCCGGCGCAGCGCGGAGTGGCCCACCTTGAAGGCGGTGTTTATCGACAAGGTGCCATCGAAAGCGTCGAAATACTCGGCAGTGGATCGCCAGTTCCACGGCACCCCCACCTGGAGCGACTCCAGGGGCATGCCCTCCACCCGGGCCAGCATGTGCATCAGGTATTCGCCGTCGGCGGGGTCGTCGGTGAGCGGGGCGATGGTGAACCCGCAATTGCCCCCGATCACGCTGGTCACCCCGTGCAGAGGCGAGGGGCTCAGCGTGGTGTCCCAGAACACCTGGGCGTCGAGGTGGGTATGAACATCCACAAAGCCGGGGCACACCGCCTTGCCGGTGGCATCCACCGTATTGGCCGCATCGGCTGCGCTCAGGTCCCCGATCGACGAGATGCGCCCGTCTGTCAGGCCCAGATCGGCTCGGTAGCGAGGGCTGCCGGTGCCGTCGATGATGTCTCCGCCCTTGATGATGGTGTCGAACATGATTTGCCCCTTGTGTGCGCCCCATCGGCATGCTTCGCGAACAATCTAGGCCATGCCCCTGTCGGATGGCGAAGAACAAGCTTCTGGGTGAATCACCTTGGCTGCCGCGTCGATAAGCTCTCAGGCCATGGCAGACATCCCCCGCATTATCTCCGTGGACGACCACGTGGTCGAGCCGCCCGACTTGTGGATCGAGCGCCTTCCCCGCAAGTACCACGACCGCTGCCCGCGGGTGGAGCGCGACAAGGCCACGTTCCACTTCGAGGGCGGGGTGTTCAGCTACGAGAAGGGGGCGCCCGACGGTACATGGGGCGACTGGTGGCTCTACGACGACCTGATCTACCCGTTTCCCAAGCTGTCGGCCGCCATCGGATTCGAGCCCCTCACCAACACCCCGGTGACGTTCGACGAGATTCTGCCCGGGTGCTGGAAGCAGAAGGAGCGCCTCGCAGACATGGACGCCAACCACGTTGATGCGTCGATCTGCTTCCCCAACGTGTTGCCCCGGTTCTGCGGCCAGACCTTCCATGAGCGCGAGGACAAAGAGCTGGCCCTGTTGTGCGTGAAGGCCTACAACGACTGGATGATCGACGACTGGTGCGCCGGCGACGGCAAGGGGCGGCTGATCCCGCTGACCATCGTCCCGCTGTGGGACTCCCAGCTGGCCGCCGAGGAGATCCACCGGTGCGCCGACAAGGGCAGCTTCTCGGTGGCCTTCTCCGAGAACCCCTACCACCTGGGGCTTCCGTCGATCCATCACCCCAGTAAGTTCTGGGAGCCGTTCTTCGCCGCCTGCGAGGAGACCGGGACGGTGGTGAACATGCACATCGGCTCGTCCTCGAAGATGCCGAGCACGTCGCCCGACTCGCCGTTCGCGGTCAGCTCCACCATCACCTTCAGCAACGCCATGGGCTCGATGTGCGACTACATCCTCTCCGGCGTGTTCGAGCGGTATCCCGGCCTGCGGGTGGCCTATAGCGAGGGCCAGGTGGGGTGGATGCCCTACGTTATCGAGCGCATGGACAAGCTGTGGGAAGAGCGGATCAACGACGACGACGGCGAGTTCGGGGTGAACCTGCCCAACCCTCCGTCCACCTATATCCCCGGCCATGTGTGGGGCTGCATGTTCGACGACGCCGTGGGGCTGCGCAACCGCGACCTGATCGGCATGGACCAGATCACCTTCGAAGTGGACTATCCCCACGCCGACTCCACGTTCCCCCACACCTTTGAGGTGGCCACCAGGATCGTGACCGAGGCTGGCCTCGACGACGAGGAGACCTACAAGCTGCTCCGAGGCAACGCCATAGAGCTGTACAGCCTGGAAAAATACGGCATCGCTGCTTAGCCCGCTTGGCGGACGAGCAACGATAAGGGGGGTTTGCCATGGCGTTGGCTGAGATGGAGCCGCTGAATGCAGACGAGGAATACCGCCTGCTCATCGGGGGCGAATGGGTGGCTCCCGGGGCGGGCACATACGAGATCGTCGATCCCAACACCGCTCGGGTTATCGGCCATGCCCCCGAGGCGTCGATGGCCCAGGTGGCCGACGCGGCCGCGGCGGCCAAAGCCGCTCTGCCCGGCTGGCGGGACACGCCCATGGCTGAGCGGTGCGCCCTTCTGGGCCGGGCCGCCAATCTGATCGACGAGCGGATCGGCGGCTTGACCGGGCTGGTGCAGGGGGAAACCGGGGCCACCATCAACATCACCGAGGCCGTGCAGTTGCCGGCGTGCGGCGAGCGGTTCCGCCAATACGAGATCCCCGTGGACTTGGACGAGTCAATGGCGCCGTACCCGGTGCAGGCCAACCCGCTGGGGCCGGCCGGTCTGGCCGGGGCCCATGTGATCCGCCAGCCGGTGGGAGTGGTGGCCTGCATCACCTCCTACAACTTCCCGCTGGTCAACGTGTCGGGCAAGGTCGCCCCAGCGCTGGCCATGGGCAA
Organism: Acidimicrobiales bacterium; assembly: GCA_965208505.1. Classification (GTDB taxonomy): domain Bacteria; phylum Actinomycetota; class Acidimicrobiia; order Acidimicrobiales; family Bin134; genus Poriferisocius. The sequence continues at coordinate 1,683,793 of OZ242339.1, read as the reverse complement.
CACCGCGGTGATCAAGCCGGCGCCCCAGGATCCCCTGGCCATGATCAAGGTGGTGGAGATCATCGAGGAGGCCGGATTCCCGCCGGGGGTGGTCAACATCATCACCGGCTCGGGGGCCGCCGCCGGGGCCGGTCTGGTGACGTCGCCCGATGTGAACATGGTGAGCTTCACCGGCTCCTCCGCGGTGGGGGTGAAGATCATGGAGGCAGGATCAGCCACCATGAAGCGCCTGCTCATGGAACTGGGCGGCAAAGGAGCCTGCGTGCTGACCGACGACTGCGACGTGGATGCCGCGATTGGGGCCATTGCCTCGGTGTGGGGGCTCCACAGCGGCCAGATCTGCACCGCGCCTACCCGGGTGATCGTCCACCGCTCCCGCTACGACGAACTGGTGGACAAGCTGACCGCGGTAGCCGGGATGCTCAAGGTGGGCGACGCCCTCGACCGGGAGACGATCGTCGGCCCGGTCATCACCGAGACCCACCGCGACCGGGTGGAGCACTTCATCGCCAGCGGCGTGGCCGACGGGGCCACCTTGCAGTGCGGCGGTGGGCGTCCAGACCTGCCCGGCTTTTTCGTGGAACCCACCTTGCTGGTGGATTGCGAACCAGACATGCGCGTCGTCCAGCACGAGATATTCGGCCCGGTGGTAGCGGTGTTGGCCCACGACGGCGACGACCACGCGGTGGAGTTGGCCAACGACAGCGACTACGGCCTGTTCAGTTACGTGTTCGCAGGCAGCACGGCCCGGGCCTTCGAGGTCGGCCGGCGCATCGAATCGGGCAACGTCGGGCTCAATTCACTGGCTCCTCACGTCCATGCCCCCTTCGGCGGCTTCAAGATGAGCGGTGTGGGCCGCGACCGGGGCGTGTTCGGCCTCCACGCCTACAGTGAGATCCAAGCCCTCAGCTGGCTCGCCAAGTAGATTCCGTTCCTGCTTGATGGAGACCTCAGCAGTAGGCCGGGTTGGGTTTATTGGACTGGGAAACGTCGGGGGGAAGCTGGCGGCCAGTTTGTTGCGGCAGGGGTTCGAGTTATCCGTGCGCGATCTCGACCGAGCCGCGGCTGAGCCACTGCTCGCCGAGGGAGCTGGGTGGGCCAGTACCGGAAAGGAGTTGGCCCAGCGGTGCGATGTGGTCGTGACCTGTTTGCCTTCGCCCGCAGCTTCAGCCGAAGTGATGGAGTCACCTGATGGGGTGATCGCCGGGCTGCGGCCGGGGACCGTGTGGCTGGAGATGAGCACCACAGACGATGCTGAGGTCCGGCGTCTGGGGGTGCTGGTGGAGGCTGCCGGTGGCGTCCCGTTGGACACGCCGGTGTCGGGCGGCTGCCATCGAGCCGCGACCGGCAACATCGCCATACTGGCAGGCGGCGAGAGAGCGGCGTTCGAGCAGGTGCTGCCGCTGTTGGCGGCAATGGGCCGCGAGATCGTACACACCGGGCCTTTGGGGAGCGCGTCGGTGCTCAAGGTTGTGACCAACTATCTGGCCGGGGTGCATCTGCTGGCTATTGGCGAGGCCCTCATGGTGGCCAAGAAAGCAGGACTTGACCTAGCCACGGTCTACGAAGGCATCCGGGTGTCGTCAGGCAACTCCTTTGTTCATGAGACCGAGAGCCAAGTGATTTTGAACGGGAGCTACAACATTAACTTCACCATGGACCTCGAGGTCAAGGACCTCACCCTGTTCGACAACCTCGGTGTCAAGCTGGGGGTACCGTTGGAGCTTTCCCCGTTGTCGGTGTCGATCATGCGCGACGGCTTGGAACGCTACGGCCCCCGAGCGTGGTCATCGATGATCGTAAAGCGACTAGAAGATGCCTGCGGCGAAGATCTGCGAGCCCTCGGCTTCCCCGCCGAGCTCACCGACTCCGAGCCACCAGAAACCGGCTACGAAGTCCGACGACCAGCTGTTTAACCCCTAGATCGGCCGGTAGCCGCCGGGGTAGGGGTCGGTGGCTTAGAGGGTTGTTGCGGTGTGGCACGCTGGGCAGCTTTTGACCAGTAGGGTTAGGCGAAACCGGTCTTGCGAAGCCGGCTTTCTCGGCCTATCCGGCCCCTCAAATAACAACTTGTAAGTTGTACCGACAGGAAGTAGGGTCCAGATGTGGGAGGTCGAGTACACCGACCATTTCGAGGATTGGTGGGGTACGCTCGCTGTCGACAAACAGAGTCGGATTTCAGCGGCCGTCGATCTGCTGGTTCTCGACGGCCCCAACCTCGGTCGTCCCTATGTGGACGCAATCGCCCGCAGCCGGCATTCCAATATGAAGGAGCTACGGGTGGGCACGCTTCGGATTCTCTTCGCCTTCGACCCCTTGCGGAAGGCAATCCTTCTTCTGGGTGGGGACAAGTCCGGTCAGTGGACCCGGTGGTACCCACGGGCAATCCGCCGAGCCGATGACCTCTATGACCAGCACCTGGCATCCCTCCGAGACGAAGGATTGATCTGATGGCCAAGAAATTCAAGGATCTTGCGGCACCCCTTTATGCTGACCCCGAGTCTCGGGCGCAGATCGAGCGGCACAAACGGGAGATGGAGGCCGAGATCTTCGCGTGCAAGCTGGTAGATCTGCGCCAGGAGTTGGGGGTCAGCCAGACCGATCTGGCCGAGCGGTTGGGCATATCCCAGGCTGGCGTCTCCAAGCTGGAACGTTCCACCGACCCCAAGCTCTCCACCATGCGCAAGCTCACCGAAGCACTCGGAGGCACCCTACACATCCAAGTATGCGTCGGCGACCGCTCCATCGAACTCAGCACGGACATCACCGCCCCTTAGACCGGGCGGTAGCCGCCGGGGTAGGGGGTGGTGGCGTCGAGGGTCATGACGGTGAGGTTTAGTTCGTCTAGGAGGTGGAGGCTGGACAGGACTTGGCCACAGCGGTCGATGGGGCAGTGGCAGAGGGCTACGGCGGCTTCGACCATAGCTTCCATCGACTCGATCTGGTCGGGGCGCAGGATGTTGCCCACCAGCTCGTCGGCGCCTTCGGACAGCACTGCGGCTTGGGGCTCGATGGTGTTGATGCGGATGTTGCGGGGGTGCAATTCCACGGCCAGTGCGCTGGTCATACGGTTGAGAGCTGCTTTGGTGGTGCCGTAGAAGCCGAAGGTGCCCTTCACGCCGTCGGCAGGGAACGGCGGGCCGACGGCCAGGTTGGCGGTGGCGCTGGAGAGGTTGACGATCCAACCCTCTCCGGCGGCTTCCATGTCGGGCAGGACCGCCTCGATGAGGTCGTGGGGGCCCAGCAGGTTGATCTCCAGCATGAGGCGGCGCCGCTTCAGGGGGTAGCCCACCATCGGCTGGTAGATGGCGGCCGCCGCGTTGTTGACCAGGATGTCTATCGGTCCGAGTGACTCTCGGGCCTGAGGCACGATGGTCGCCCGGCTGTCGGCGTCGGCTAGGTCGGCCTGGATAGCTATGTGGGTGCCGGAGTGGGTATTGAGCTCGGCCAGGGTCTCGTTGAGCGAGCCGGGCAGGGTGGGGTGGGAATCCAGGGTTCGGGCGGTGATGGCCACGTTGGCCCCTTCGGCGGCCAGCCTCTGGGCGATGCCCTTGCCGATGCCGCGGCTGGCTCCGGTGACGATGGCGTTCTTGCCTTCGAATCGCTTCATGGCGAGCATCCTAAGTTCGCAGGCAATCGCACCTCGCAGCGAGGCGCTTCCAACTGCTCTGTCTCCAACCGCCGGTACTAGGGTCACCACCCATGCTGAGCGAAGGAACGAAGGCCCCGGAGTTCACCGCCCCCGATCAAGACGGCAACGACTTGGCTCTGGCCGACTTGCGGGGCAACTGGGTGGCTTTCTGGTGGTACCCGAAGGCGTCCACCCGAGGTTGAACCATCCAGGGACAGGGATTCCGTGATCGAATCTCCGAGTTTGAAGCCCTGGACGCGGTTGTGGTTGGGGCGTCGTTCGACACCGTGGAGGAGCAGAAGGGCTTCGTGGATGGCGAGAACTTCCCGTTCAAGCTGATCTCCGATCCGGACCGGACCGTGGGGCGGGCCTATGACGCCGAGCGAGCCGAGGGCGAGCCTTACTTCGAGCACGGCCTGCCCCGCCGGATCAGCTACCTGATTTCTCCCGAGGGCACCGTGGCCAAGGCCTACGACCTAGAGGGTCAAGATCTGGCCCAGCACGCCGCCGAGATCATCGCCGACATCAAGGCGCTGAGCTAGCAACCCGGGGCAACTTCAGAACTCGATGACCCAGCGGCCTCGGGTGCCGCCAGCCTCCAATCGGGCGTGGGCCTCGGAGGCGTTCTCCATGGGGACCGTGCCGGCCACCCTCAGCGAGACTTGGCCGTCTTCGGCCTGCTGGCGCAGGCGGTCGAGCTTTGCCTGCTCTTTGAAGTAGTCGAATACCCAGGTGGCATGGAACTGGATGCCCCGCTCGTTGTTGCCCGGCCATCCCCGCACCGAGGCGAAGCCTCCGCCATCACGCACCGCGGCTACCAGCGGCTCCATCTGCACCGAGCCGTCGGCCAGACTGTCCACGCCGTCGGGGGCGTGCTCTCGGATGCGGTCGGCCACATCGTCACCCCGGCGCACGATCACGTCGGCCCCAAATGAGGCCACCAACTCCTCGTCGGCCTCAGAAGAATCGGCGATCACCCTAAGGCCGTCGGCTTTGGCCAGCTCCACCATGTAACCGCCATAGCAACCCGCCGCCCCGGTGACCGCCAGGGTCTGGTCGGGCTGGAGGGCGAGCTGATCCAGGCTCAGCCGGGCGGTGAGGCCGTTCATGGGCAGGGTGCTGGCCTCGGCGAACGACGATCCCTCCGGCATCCGGGCCACCGATTCGGCCGGCAGCACCACATATTCCGAGTAGGCTCCGTGGGATCCTCGGGGCAGCACGATGGCCATCACTTGATCGCCCACTTGCAGGTCGGTCTCGGCGCCTTCGCCGACCTGGTCCATAACCCCGGCAACATCCATGCCGGGCACATACGGCGGCGGGCCGGTCTTGGCCTGGTCTGCGGCCCGGGTGCCTGAGCGCACATGAGTATCGGTAGGGCTGACCGCGGTGGCCCGCACCCGGATTCTCACCTTGCCGGGACCAGCCTCTGGAGTGGGGAGCTCCACCACTTCCAGCGCTTCCGGCCCGCCGTATTCGATAACGCCTACTGCTCGCATGGGCCGAGAGCCTAGGGGTCAGGTGCGGTACCTGGTCAGTCCCAGCAGTCGATGTCGTTGTTGTCGCGCAGCCCGCACGAGTGGTCGGCGCCTGATGAAATGGCAATAAATCGCCGAATCGGAGGGTCGGACGCCCCGCCGGCGCCCCAGCACCGGGGAGTGCCGTCGTCGCGCAGGCCGCAGGTGTGCTCCCAGCCGGCAGAGATGGCGATGAACTGGTCGCCCGGAGGCTCGGCCCGGCCTCCGGCGTTGTCGCCCCAGCATTTCACGGCGCCGTTGTAGAGGATCCCGCAGGCATGAGATAGGCCGACGGAGACGGTTGTGAATCTGCCTTCTGGAGGATCAGGCCATCCGTAAGCACCCCAGCACTCCACGCTGCCGTCGTCCCGGACGCCGCAAGAGTTGTCACCCCAACCAGCGGAAAAGCCGGTGTATTGAACCTGCCGAATGGCTGGCACATCCGCGCGGCCCTTGATATTGGGCCAACATGTGACGGTACGGTCGTCGCGGATGCCACACGATCGCAGCCCGCCAACGGAGATGGCGATAAAACGGCCTTGGGGAGGAAGACTTCGCACTTCATAGTTGTCGCCCCAGCAGTCGGCGGCGCCGTTGTCGCGGAGCCCGCACGAATAGCCCGATCCGGCAGAGATGGCAGTGAAAGTGCCCTTGGGGACATAGGCCCATCCGGCATTGGTCCAGTTGTCGCCCCAACACCAGGCGGTGCTGTTGGTTGTGATGCCGCAGGTGTGGTCCTCCCCGGCGGATATGGACGTGAACTGGCCTCCCGGAGTGTCCGCGTCATCTATGACACAAGCGGTGGCCAACACTGCGACCGCGGCCACCGCTGCTGCCAACCACATTGTCGATTTCCGGCCAATCGACATCTGGCTCCCTTGATCCGCCGGGCCAGTCAGGATTGGGAGCGGGCGGCCACCACGTCGGCGAAGTCGACGAACGAACGAAGCGTGTGGCCCCCGTCCACGGTGATGAACTGGCCGGTGGTGAAGCTCGACTCTGGGCCGGCCAGAAAGCGGATGGCTTCGGCGATGTCGTTAGGGCGGCCGATGCGCTGGAGGGGCTGCTGGTCGAGATACTGGGCCACCACAGAGTCGCTGTTCACCAGTCCTTGGGTGGTGTCGGTGGCTGTGAGCCCCGGCCGCACTGCGTTGACCCGCACGCCGAGAGCGCCCAGCTCGTCGGCAGCCACTCTCACCAGGGCGTCCACCCCGGCCTTGCCCGCGCAGTAGGCGGCCAGAAAGCGGCACGATTGGATGGCCGCGGTGGACGACACCGCCACGATGGAACCCCCTCCGGCGTCGGCCATGTGCTGTCCGGCGTGTTTGATCATGATGAAGGGGGCCACCACGTTGAAGCTGACGATTTCGGCGACCTGCTCTGGTTCGTAGTCTAGCACCGCGGCCATTGCGCCCCCTCCAGGGACCGATACTGCCATGTCGAGTCGCCCGGTGGGCTCGGCGGCCAGGTTGACTGCGGCCAGTACCTGGGCGCTGTCGGTGGCGTCGCAGGTGGTCCAGCGGATGGAGCCGCCGGTCTCTGCGGCCAGCGAGGCCAGCTCGTCGGCCGTCTTTTGGAGATGGCCCGAACTGCGGCTGGCGATCACCACATGGGCCCCGCCGGCCATCAGCAGCCGGGCGGTGGAACGGCCGATGCCCCCCGCGCCCCCAGTGACCAGAGCAGTCATCCCGGCCAGCGGCAGGCTCTCAGACTGGATGCTCATAGGTCGGCGACTCCTTCGCGAACGACGGTACACAGCAACTCGGCGTGGCGGTGGGTCAAGTCGTCGGGCATGCCGGCGATGCTGGCCCAGCAGTAGGCCTCCACCATGGGGATGCCCTCCGACAAGCGCCGCAGATGCTCGATGGCATCATCAGGGCTGAGCACCTCCATCGGGGAGATGACCCCCATGGTGCTGCGGCGTTCTCGAAGCTTCTCCACTGTGAGCGGGCTGGGGGTCTTGCCGGTGCCCGACGCCCCCGCGGCCCGGTAGGTGTTCATCTGCCACGCCAAGTGGGGCAGGATGCGCTCGTAGGCCTCGTCGGGGTCGTCGGCCACCACCATGGTCACCACCCCGGCCATCTTGGCCATTTCCGCGTCGTGGCCTCCCTCGGCCAAACCCTCGGCATAGGGCTCCAGCGAGGACGGGTTGATGGACAGCAGGCCACAACCCAGCCGCCCGGCCCGGCGGGCGCCCTGGGGGCCGTTGTAGCCCAGCCAGATGGGGAAGGGGTTCTGCACTGCCGGCGGGGTGACGACGCCGCCGTCTAGCAGCTCCCGCACCTCCCGCACCCGCTGGTCGGTGATGGTGTAGCGCTTGGACAGGTCGGCCCCGTAGGCCTGGAACTCGTCGTACACGTAGCCCGCGCCCAGCCCGAGGTCGATCCGGCCGTTGCTGATCTGGTCGGCCACCGCGGCCTCCTCGGCGATCTGCGGAGCGAGGCGCAGCGGGGCCAGCAGAACGGCGGTGCCGATCCTCACCCGCTGGGTTCGGGCGGCCACTGCGGCGGCGAAGGTGAGGGGCTGGGGCAGATATCCGTCCTCGAAGAAGTGGTGCTCGCTGAGCCACACCGAGTCGGCCCCCCACTCCTCGGCTTGGACGGCCAGCTCCAGCGACTGCCGGTAGAAGTCGGGCCAGGGCCTTTGCCATTCCGGCGGATTCCGCAGGTCCAGGTAGATGCCTATGCGCATCCCGTGACCCTACTGATCCTGGGTGGCTCTATTCGTCTTGAGTGGCTCTACTTGTCTTGGGTGGCTGGGGGCATCCAGTCGGGCCAGTGATCGGCCAGGGTGAGAGACCACTCGGGCGCACGTTTCTCCAGAAAGGCCATCACTCCCTCGGTGGCGTCGGGCTGGCCCAAGACATGGAGGTGGATGCGACGTTCCAGATCGTTGATAACTCCCTGGTCGCCGGGCGAAGTGGTCCACAGTAGGCGCTTGCTGAGGGCCACTGAAACCGGGGCCACGTTGACGGCGATGTCTTTGGCGGTCTCCAAGGCAGCGGGCAGCACTTCGTCGGCGGGCAGGGCGGCCGTTGCCAGACCCATCTCGGCAGCTTCTGCGCCGGTGTACATCTTGCCGGTGAGCAGGATCTCCAGCGCCTTGGCGTGGCCCACCGTGCGGGGCAGGGTCCAATGGGAGCGGAAATCCGGCAGCACGCCCCGGCGGTTTTGCACGATGCCCCACCGGGCGTCGGCGGCGATGTAGCGGATGTCGCACTGGAGGGCCATGGTCATGCCCAGGCCCACTGCGTGGCCGTTGACGGCGGCGATGACCGGCTTGCGCACGTCCCAGGGATGGAACTCGAGGGCGTCGGAGCGGAAGCTGTCTTTGTCGGGGGTGCCGAACACGCCCGGACCGCCGGAGAAGTCGGCGCCAGCACAGAAGGCCCGGCCCGCCCCGGTGATGAGCACCGCCCGCACCTCCTCGTCGGCATCGCAGCGGCGCAGGGCGTCGGACAGCTCAGTGCCCATGAGGCTGCTGAAGGCGTTGAGCTTCTCGGGGCGGTTCAGCGTGATCACCGCCACCCGAGCGTTCACCGAATAGGCGATGTCTTGGTAGTCGTCAGTCACTAGTGCTGGTATCTCCTCAAGGCTCGGGGGATGGTAACCACGCCGGCGCCGGCAATCACCACTGCGGCGATGGTGGGGATCCACATCCAGGCCGGGGGGATGTCCAGCTCGAAGAAATTCCGGGCCCACGGCCACACCATGACAATCAGATACGACCCGGCCATGGCCGCGGCCAGGCCGATTTTCCACGGGCGCAGCGGACGGCTGATCACCACCAAGATCACCAATCCGACTCCCAGCAAGGTGAATGTGGCCACCGTGCGGGCCTCGGGCAGGGTGATTTCGTCGTGGCGGCGGGCGATCTCGTAGACGAAGAAAGACGCCACCGCGGCCAGAACGCCAGCAGGGATCGAGAATCGCAGCACCCTGGTGAGAAAGCCGGGGCGGATCAGCTCGGTGCTGGGGGCCAGGGCCAGAAACAGGCCGGGCACTCCAATGGAGAAGGTGCCCACCAAGGTGAGGTGGCGGGGAAGGAACGGATACTCCACGGTGAAGATGCCCACCAGCACGGTGAGCAGCACGGCGTAGGCCGCCTTGGTCACGAACAGGTTGGCCACCCGCTCCACGTTGTTGATCACCTTGCGGCCCTGAGCCAGCACTTCGGGCAGAGTGGCGAAGGAGTTGTCGAGCAGCACTAGCTGGGCCACCGCCCGAGTGGAGGCCGAGCCGCTGCCCATGGCGATGCCCATGTCGGCGTTTTTCAGGGCCAGCACATCGTTTACCCCGTCACCGGTCATGGCCACGGTGTGACCCCTCGACTGGAGGGCGTCCACCATGGCCCGCTTCTGCTGAGGGGTGACCCGGCCGAATACGGCGTGGTCGGCCAGTACGGCGGCCATCTCGTCGGTGTCGTCGGGCAGCTCGCGGGCGTCCATGTGGTTGTGGGCGTTGGGAATGCCGGCCCGCTGGGCCACCGCGGCCACCGTGGCGGTGTGGTCGCCGGAGATCACCTTGAGGTTCACCCCCTGCTCCCGGAAGAAGGCCAGAATCTCGGGGGCATCGGGGCGGATGGTGTCCTCCAGCAGGATCAGGGCCAACGGGGTCCGGCTCTGGGGCAGGGTCTCGTCGGCCAAAGGCTCGGGGCTCCGGGCCAATAGCAGCGTGCGCCGGCCCGCCTCGGCGTGTACCGCCACCCGGCTCATCACATCGGGAAGATCTCCGGCGATCACATCGGGCGCCCCGAAATAGAAGGCGCCGTGGCTGCGGAATTCCATGGCCGACCACTTGCGGGCACTGGAGAACGGGGTGGCGCCTACTGGGGCCCAGCCGCCGACAGCATCACCGTCGGGTGCCGGATAGGCGTCTCGCACCGCCAGCATGGTGGCGTTGGGGGCCTCGTCGCCATGGGCCATGGCCCCGAGAGCGGCGGCAACCAGGTGGGAATCGACGCCGGGCAGGGGCTCCACGTCGCCGAAGCTGATTTGGCCGGTGGTGAGGGTGCCTGTCTTGTCGAGGCACAGCATGTCGGTGCGAGCCAGCAGCTCCACGGTGGCCAGCTCTTTGGCCAGGGCCCGGCGGCGGGCCAGGGCTACCGCTCCGGCCACAAAGGACAGGCTGGTGAGCAGCACCAGCCCGTCGGGGACCATGGCCACCGCAGCGGCCACCGTGCCCTGGAGGGCGTTCTGCCATCGGTCTTCGGTGTTGAGCAGCACCAGGATCAGCAGCGCCGATGCCGGGGGGATGATGATGATCAGCCAGCGCAGCACGGTGTCGATGCCTCGGCGCAGCTCGCTGTTGACCAAGGTGAAGCGCTTGGCCTCTTCTGAGAGCGAGCTGGCGTAGGACTCGGCTCCGATGCGGGTGGCCTGGTACCGCCCGCTGCCCGCAGCCACGAAGCTGCCCGAAAGCAGCTCGTCGCCGATCTCCTTCTCGATGGGATCGGCCTCGCCGGTGAGCAGCGACTCGTCGGCCTCCAGGCCGGAGGAGGCGAGCACCATCCCGTCCACCACCACCTGGTCGCCGGGGGTCAGCTCCAGCACCTCGTCGGCCACCACTTCGCTGACCCCGACCTCTGAGACCTCTCCGTCGCGCACCACCCGGGCCTTGGGGGCGCTGAGCACCGCCAGCTTGTCCAGCTCGCGCTTGGCCCGGATCTCCTGGGCCACCCCGATGACGGCGTTTGACACCACCACTCCCACGAACAGCCCATCTCGGGGAAACCCGGCCACCAGTATGGCGGCGAACAGCGCCAGCATGATCCCGTTGACGGGCGAGAACACGTTGGCCCGCAGAATCTGGGGCAGTGTGCGCACAGGGGCGTCCGGAACCTGGTTGGTGCGTCCCGCGGCCACCCGCTCAGCCACCTGCTCGCTGGTAAGCCCCCGCGTCGGGTTCACCTCGGCTACGGACTTCGGAGCGGTTTCAGGAGCCATCAGACCCCGAAGTTACCGGTTCGGAACTGGGGTGGGTGGGCTTGGGGCTGCTCACTGCCAGATGCGAAGAGAGCCCTCAACGGTGGCCGCGGCCACCGACATGGTGCCGTCGGGGCGTGTGAGCACCGCGATGTTGGTGGCCAGCGTGCCTCCGAGGGGGCGGCTCCACATGTCCACCGCCCCGTCGGGGCCGTGGCGGACGCCCGCGATGTGCTGGCGGTCGAGGGTGGGGAGGATCACTTCGACATAGCCGTCCCGGTCGACGTCGGCGGCCACGGTTTGCTCTAGATTCCGGGTGCCGAATTCGTGGGACTGGTAGCCCGTCCGTGTCGCCACAACCCCCAATCTGCCTCCACTCAAGCTCAAAAACCTCACCGATCCCTGGGCGTCGGGGTAGAGGACTTCGACGATCTCGGTCTGTCCGGTGGGACCGAGGGGTCCCACCGCTACCAAGTGGCGCCAGCCCAATAATCGGTCCACCGGGTCGCTTGTCGCCACCACGCCGCCGCCGGTACTCGATGCCACCACGATCCAGACTTCCCGGTCGTTGCTCACGGTGAGGGCTACGTCGTCGATTCCGTCGCCGTCCACATCGGCCAGCAGGGGAGCGATGGACTCAATGACGTCGTCTTCAGACCGGTAGACGGTCTCCACTTCGTTCACTCCCACAGTTACCACCACCACCGCAGTGGCCTCCAGATTGTCGCCCAATGCCGAATGGGGGAAGCGGTCGGTGGGCTCGGCCAGCACTAGCACCTTTTCGGGGCTGATCTGCACGACCCGGGTGTCGGGAAGCACCTTGAGGTCGGGTCGCCACAGCGTGCCGTCGGGCTCCAGCACGGTTAGCCGTTGAAGGTTGTCCACGTAGGCGGCTCGATTGCCGGTCAGATACACGGGCACGCTGTTGGGTGAAGCGTTGGCCGGGGTGGTGGCCAGTCGCACCGAGTTGCCCTGCACGGCCAACACTGGTGGCTGGCCCGGGGCCAGCCGTTCGCCGGGGACCTCGATGGGGGAGGGCTGGGCCCCAATGGGGATCAGATAGCCGTACACCGTTCCGTCGGCCAGAGCCACCACCCAGACATCGCCGTTGGGGGTGCTGGTACCGGTGACCCAGGTCGAAACGTCGCCCAGGTTGATGTCTTTGGTGGTGACTTGCTGGATGAACCCAGAACCCAGCCCCGAGCCGATGGCCAAGCGATTGCCGTTGGGCTGAAAGACGGGGTCGACATAGGTGACCGGGCCGAGGGCGGGGGCCGGGGTGGAGGTGGCCGGGGGTGGGGAGGTGGCCGGGGTGATGGTGGGAGTGACCTGGTTGGTTGAATCCGAACCGCAGGCGGTGATGGCCGCGAACAAGCAGACGAGAAGAGCCAGCGGTGGAGCGAAAGCAGCGACTCGATGGGAAACGCCTCTGGTCATGTCCGCTCGAACTGCCAGCCGCCCTCGTGCAGGGTGAGACGGTGCCGGGGGCCGGGCGCGCTGGCATCGTGGGTGTCGTAGCCGGCGTCGCCGTGCCACAGCGACACCGGGACGCCATCGTCGAGGGCGATGTGGGTTTCGTAGTGGGGGATGTCGTGGGCCCGGGCGCGGGCTGCGGCCAAGGCTTCGGCGACAGTGGCGTGTTCGGTCAGCTCCATCAGGGTGATGAATGTGGGTGGGACCATCTCGATCTCGCCGGCTTTGTGGCGGGCCAGGGTGTCGGCCGGTCGCCACCAAGCGTGCTCTTTGATCTCGCCGCCGTCCACAGTGACTGATCCAGCAGGCGCGGGGGCGAGGAAGAACCAGGTGGCGAACCGCTTGTTGATGGTGGTGGGGGGCACCCAATGGGAGTAGGGCACCAGATCGTCGGTAGCGATGACCAGATCGGATTCCTCGGCGGCCTCTCGCACCGCCGCGACCCGGCTGGCCGCGAATATGTCATCGGGTGGCCCGGCGGGGAAGTCGTCATCGTCCACCCGGCCTCCGGGGAACACCCACATCCCGCCGACGAAGCTGAGCTTGGAGCTTCGCCGCATCATCAGGGTCTCCAGCCCCCCGGGGGCGTCCCGCAGCAAGACCACGGTTGCGGCCGCCACCAATTCGGGGGCGTTGTCGTCTTGGCCGGCCCAGTCGGTGAATCGCTCGCGCCCGGCGCTGCGAGGGGAGTCGCTCATGGGGATTCACTTCCCATCATCTGCGCCCGCACCTCGGGGTTGGTGACGAATACCGGGGCGTTGTCGTCGCCCAGCATGGCCAGCTTTACCGACATGCCGCCGTCCACCGCCAGCACCTGTCCGGTGATGTAGCTGGCCTGGGGGCTGAGCAAGAAAGCCGCGGCGGCGGCGATCTCGGCGGGATGGCCCCGGCGGCCCAGGGGAATGGCCCGTTTGGCCGCTTCAAGTGACTCATGATCACCGGCTCGGGGGGTGGTGATGGTGCCGGGGGCGATGGCATTGACCCTGATGCCGTGGCCGCCCCACTCCACGGCCATAGTGCGGGTGAGCGAGTTGAGCCCGGCTTTGGCCGCCCCGTAGGCGGCTAGGAAGGGCTGGGAGGCCAGACTGCTAACGGAGGAGACGTTGACCATGGCACCGCCAGTGCCTGCGTCGATCATGGCCCGGGCCACTGCCCGGTTGAGAAATGCCACATAGCGGAGGTTGTTGGCCATGACCCGGTCCCAGCCTTGGTGGTCGATATCGACCAGAGGGCCGAAGTCGTCGATGCTGGTACCGCCGGCCACGTTGATGAGCCCATCGATGCTGCCATGGGCATTGAGTGCGGCCTGGACAACAGCTGCTGGGGCGTCGGGCTTGGTGAGGTCGGCTTGGACTTTGACCACCGGGCGGGATAACAGGTCGAGCTTGTCCAACTCCTCGGGAGACCGCTCCACAGCTACTACTTCGGCCCCGGCAGCCAGCGCGACCTCGCAGGAACAAGTGCCGATGCCACCTCCTCCGGCCCCGGCCACGATCACAATGGCCCCGGTGAGATCGACAACAGGATCAGCCATCCCCCTCACCCTACGGCCTGTCGCCCTGGCTTCCTTGTCACGGCCGCGTCGGCCAGAAATCATCGGCTGGGAATGGAGTTCTAGCTCGGCCTCTGCTTGCCGCTTCGGAGTCCCCCGCCCGCGGTGGACTAAATTCTCGTCATGGCTGTAGTGGACCATGCTCCCCGTCTTCCCCTGTTCGACACCCTGGACTTCGATGATTTCCATGCCGATGAGCTGCCCCGGCGCCTGGCCGCGGGCAACGGAGCCCTAGCCGCGGGCATCGGAGCCGGGGCCCTGGTCAAGAGCTTCGCCTGGCGGCTGACCGACGGGCGGTCGATTACCTATGTGATCGGTGATGGCGGCGTGGAGCTCCGCCCCGGCGACGATGCCGAGCTGGTGGTGGAGGTCAGCGAGCAGGACTGGTCGAATTACGTGGCCGAGCTGTGGACCTGGGTCGGCTTGCTGTATGCCGAGGCCGCCGAGATGGTCCGGGGTGATTTCGGGCTATTCGAGGACTTCGAGCCGGTGCTTTTGGCCATGTACCACGGCCGACCCCTGTATGAGGGGTGGGTGCCCACGGTGGACCTCTCACGGAGCTTTACCCTTGACGACGATCACGAGGAGATGAGCCGGTTCCTCGACGAGGCCGGGTTCCTCCACATCCGAGGTGTGTTCAGCGCCGAGGAGATCGAGGAACTGCGGGCCGAAGTGGAGCGCCAGCGCAGCGCGGCCACCCCCGAAGATCACCGCTCCTGGTGGGCCACAAACGCCGATGGCGACGAGGTGTGCTGCCGGGTCACCCACATGGACGACCGCAGCGGGCTGATGCTCGGTCTGATCGGCAACCGCCGACTAGACGCCATCGGCGCGCTGGGCGGAGACGACTTCGCCGCCTATCCCGAACGGGGCGACGGCGTATCGGTGGTCATCAAGCTGCCCAGCATCGTGGAGGGACTGGCCGACCTGCCCTGGCACCGGGACTGCGGAACCGGCGGGCACTCAGTTACCTGTCCCACGGTGAGCATCGGCATCCAACTCGACGAGTGTACCGAGGCCAACGGCCAGCTCCACTACCTGGCCGGCTCCAACAAATCATCCAACCGGGCTCGCGAGGTGCGCGACGACTGGCCCACAGTGGCCATCAGCGCCTCGCCCGGTGATATGACGGTTCACTACGGCCACACCATGCACGGCGCTCCGCCCCCCACCGCCGCTCCCGATTCCGGTGGCCGCCGCACCATCTACGTGGGCTACCACAAGCCCCTCTGGGCCGAATTCATCCCCCCCGGCCAGGGCTACAACGACATCCTGTTCAAAGACGGCGGCCGCATCAAAAGCCCCGAGGAGTTCCAAGAGCAAAGCGGCTAGAGTCTACGTCGAAAGCAACGATTATGGCTGAGTGGAATCCGATAACTGGCTTCATGGGTAAAAGGGTATCAGTAGTTGCGTGTATTCTGTGTTTAGGGATAGCCGCTTTTACTGGTTATGGATGGTATGCAACGAAATTGAGCGTGATGGGCATATCCTTCGCTGTATGCTTATTTCTCGCGTTGACATTTCTAGCCCAAATATTGGATAAGGCTCGGTTTGACAGGGGAATAATACCGTACTTTACGGGACTTATCTTGTCATCTGGCTGCATCGTGTTTGGGTCTTTGTCTGCATTCTTAATTGACGACGATCTCCTCAGTGTATTCGTGATTTCACAAGGAATTGCGGGGGCTACAGTAATTCTGGTGTCTATGCTAATTTGGTTGAGGGCAACACCTATACATTGGTCGAATTGGAACGCTACAGTTTTTACCACGTTATTACTTCAGTTTAATCTTATCCAAACAGCATGGCAACGTGACAGAGAGGGTAATATTGGCGACTTTTTTTATCTTACAGTGCCGATCTTTTGTGTAGGCGCTATTGCTATATTCTTTCTGTTTAGATGGATATATGGAAGGCATGAAACACGAAATGACTTAGCAAGGAACCCGGCCTAGCCAAGAAACATAAAGCGCTCTATTTCTTCCAGCAGGGGTTCGAGTTTTTTGGCGATGGCATCGGTGTCTTCGCTGAGATAGTCGTGGGGGATTACGACTCGGGGGATGTCGGGCAGGCCCAGGGAGCGGGCCACGGTGTCTGCGGCCACGGTGAAGGGCTCGGTGACCACGGTGACGGTGGGGATGCCCAGCCTCTCCAGGTTCACGGCGTCGAGCACACTGCCCGACGTGCATGAGCCTCATTTGGCCAGGCCGTTGACCACCCCCGCGCAGGCCCGGAACGAGGCCAGCATGTCGTCGCCGGCCGGGCGGCTGAGCACCGGCTTGTGCTGGCGGACCACGGCGGTCACGTCCAGGCGGTGGCGGAACTCCCGTTCAAGCACTTCGGTGTAGCGGGTGAAGTCGGGGCCCGAAGAAGGGTTGAATTCGTTGACCAAAAAGCCGATGGTCAGCGGTCCCTGGATGTGCCCTCGGCGGGGGGCCAGTTCGCCATCGTTTACCACCACCTCGCCCCGGGGATCCACCAGCTCGCCGATCAATTTCACGCTCTAATCCTGCCAGTTCTAGCCCTCAAGCGCCCGGCTCACTGCGTAGCCGCCCAGATTCCCCCAGCCGGCGCACACCGCCATCCAGGGGATGGATTCAGCACCGGTGACCATCACGTGGATGTCCTCGGGCCGCTCGGTGACCGGCACCAGCGTGTCGGGATCGTCGGTGTTCACCCAGTCGGGCCACCAGGCATAGGGGGGAACTCCGGGGGACAAGAGGTCGCCGATGCGCCGCCGGGCTTGCTGCCACAGTTCTTGTTGCACGGCGGCCCGGTCGTAGCCCTGTTCGGCCAAGTGGCGGGCCTCGTTGGGGGTGAGCACCACCAGGGTTTCGCCCATGGTGTGGGTGTTGTTGCACCCCTTGATGGCCATGGCGTCGGCCAGTTGGGCCAAGCGGTGGACGGGGGTGTCGTCGGCCCCCCACATGGCCACGCTGGTGGGGGACTCGCAGGCGAAAACCGTGATGCCGCTGTCGGAGTCGACGCCGCGGGCTTGGTGCAGAGCGGGCCACGGGCTGTTGGGCGACTCAGCCACGCAGAAGGCGTAGCGGCCGGGGTGGCCGAACACCTCTTTGACCGGCTCGCCGGGGATGGCCCCGCCGGCGTTCCACAACAGCAGCTTGACGGCTCGGCCGATGGCCGCGTTGGCGTGGGCCCCGCCGCCGCTGAACACCGACTCGGCATGGGCCATTTCGAGCCGCTCCACCGCTGGCCCCGACACGATGACCAGCGGCCAGCACGGATGGGTGGTGGTCACCACCCCCCGCAGGTTGAAGCGATCCTCCAGCATGGCCTCGACGGCGGCCAGCACCACCTCGAAGTGTTCGGGCTTGCAGCCCGCCATGACCGCGTTGGCCGCTACCACTTCAACGGTTGCTGCACCGCCCCTGGGCGGAATGGCTCCCAGCAACTGGTCAGGATCTCGGCCCGAGGCCTCCACTAGGTCGTCAACCGCCGCCCGGGT
The DNA here is from genome assembly GCA_965208505.1 of Acidimicrobiales bacterium. Taxonomy (GTDB): domain Bacteria; phylum Actinomycetota; class Acidimicrobiia; order Acidimicrobiales; family Bin134; genus Poriferisocius. The sequence goes on along the minus strand of OZ242339.1, from coordinate 1,666,231 downwards.
TGGGGGATACACCGGCAGCCCATCGGTCAGTCCCTCGGCGTGGGCCAGCTCCACCCACTCTTCGATGTTTTGGGCCGTGGTAATGGCGCTCATCTGGTCAATCCCACCCGAAGAGCCGCTTGGGGTTGGCCTCGAACATGGCCTGCTTGAAGTGAGCGTCCAGATCGGGTCGCCCGGTCACGCCGGTCACGCTGGTGGGGAATTCGCTGTCCCAGTGGGGGTAGTCCGACGCCCACACGATGATGTCGCTGCCGATCTGCTCGATCACTTGCGGCAGCCCATCCTCGCCCTCGGTGGACACGAACAGCCGTCCCTCGGCCAGATACTCGCCGGGCGGCTTGGTGATGGCGTCGAACTCGTGGCTCCGGTACTCGTAGTGCTCGTTGAGGCGCTCCAGTGTGTGGGGCACCCAGCCAACCCCGCCTTCCAACAGGGCCACTCGCAGCCGCTTGAACCGCTCGAACACCCCACCGCAGATCAGAGTTGTGGCCGCGAACATCAAGTTGAACGGGAACTCGATCACATGAAGCTGGGCGTAGGCGTCGGTGAACCGGTTGTTGGCGAACCGGCAGCCCCCGGCATGGAACCCCAGGGGGACGTCGAGCTGCTCGGCCAGGTCGTAGAGCGGATCATTGTCGGGGTGGTCAGGGTTGCGGTCCCCCACCGCGCAGGGAACGGTCAGCGAAACGAATCCCAACTCGGTCACGCATCGCTCGGCCTCGGCCACCGCCTCATTCATCCACTTCAGGGGCAGTGCCGGAGTGCCCCGCAGCCGCTTGGGGTCGGCGGAGCACCAGTCGGCCAGCCAGTTGTTGTAGGCCCGGCAGCAGGCGACGGTGAGGTCTCGGTCTGAACCGGCGTAAAGGCCGAGCGACATGGCTCCGTACAGCACGGCGATGTCGATGCCATCGGTGTCCATGTCGGCCAGCCGCAGCGCCGGGTCTACCCCGCCCTCGCGGTGGGTGGTGGACTCCCGGATGCCCTCGGGAGCCCAGGCCCCGGTGCCGGTGCCCGGGGGGATCACCTTGCCCTCGATCACATAGCGGGTGGTGCCCCGCTCGTCGGTGATCAGTCGGGGCCGCTGATCGTGGAACTGAGCCGGCAGGTACTGCTCCCACAGCTCGTCGGACTCGAAAACGTGGCCGTCCACGTCGATCACCAGATGCTCCGGCATTCCACGAAGCTAATCCGTCAGCCCTCTCGAGAGTTTGTTTCCCGCTTGTGTTGGTTGGCCCTCTGGGGTGCAGTGGCCCGCGCCGGGCGGGCAGTGCGTAATCTTCTGCCCATGGTAAGCCTTGGAGTCCTTCCCCACATGCACGAGTCGGTCGTCACCGATCCACGTTGGGTCACTCAGTTTGCCCAAGCGATGGATGAAGAGGGAGTGGAGTCGATTTGGACCGTGGAGCACGTGGTGGTGGCCAACAACTACGAGCCCCGCTACTCCTACTCGGAGTCGGGCCGCATGCCCGGCGCCCCCGGTGTGGTGATGCCCGACCCGCTGGAGATGCTGGCGTTCATGGCCTCGGTCACCGAGCGAATCCGGCTGGGCACCGGGGTGGTGGTATTGCCGCTGCACCCCCCGGCGGTGATGGCCAAGCGGGTGGCCACCCTCGACGCCCTCAGTGGAGGCCGGGTGATCCTCGGGGTGGGCAGCGGCTGGCAGGTCGAGGAGTACGCCGCCTGCGGGGTGCCCTATGAGGGCCGCGGCGATCGTCTCGACGAGTGCATCGGCGCATTGCGAGAGCTGTGGGCTCCCGGCTACCGCACCTACGAATCCAACGCGGCGAGCTTCACCGAGTGCGAGAGCCTGCCCAATCCCGCCCAGCCCGGCGGCCCGCCCATCGTCATCGGGGGCAGCACCGGCCGGGCGGCTCGGCGAGCCGGGCGCATTGGCGACGGCTTCTACCCCTATGTGATTTCACCGGGGGACTACGCCGAACGGGTGGCCACCATCCGGGCCACCGCCGTTGATCACGGTCGGGATCCCGACGCCATCGAGATGACCGTGTGGCCGGGCAGCTACAAGCAGGGCGGTTCGTTCGATCTGGGCCTCATAGAGAAGTACGCCGAGTCGGGACTCGACCGGTTGATCGTGTCGGCCGCAGAGTCGGGCAGCACCGACATCGACGACATCCGGCGCTTTGTCGCCCGCTACCAGGGCGAAGTTCTGGACAAGGTCGGAGGATAGCCATGGCACTGACCACTCAGATCGGCGACGTGAAGGTGATGCTGGTGCGGGAGACCCTGCAACCGGTTTCGGCCGAGGGGATGTATGTGGAGCCCGACATGGCGGTGTTCGAAGCCAACGCCGACTGGCTGGCTCCCCACTTCTTGGACGAATCCGGCGACCTAGCCCTGTCCATCCACGCCCTAGTGCTGGAATCGGAGGGCCAGGCCATCATGGTGGACACCTGCATCGGCAACCGCCCCATCGACATGGTCCCCCAGATGAGCCACCTTGGAAACGGGTTCCTCGACGAGTTGGCCGCGGCCGGCTACGAGCCCGAAGACATAGACATCGTGCTGTGTACCCACCTGCACTTCGACCACGTGGGCTGGAACACGATCATGGTGGACGGCCATTGGGTGCCCACCTTCCCCAACGCCCGCTACCTGTTCAACCGCACCGAGTATGAATACTGGGACTCCGGCGCCGAGGGTGCCGCGATCACCTTCGGCGACGCTGTACGCCCGGTGCTGGAAGCGGGCCTGGCCGATCTGGTGGGCAGCGACCATGCGGTGACCGGTGAGATCAGCCTGGAGCCCTCGCCCGGCCACACCCCCGGCCATGTCAGCGTCCGCATCTCCTCCGCGGGCCAAGAAGCGGTGATAACCGGCGATCTCGTCCACCATCCCGTGCAGTTCGTCGCCCCCGAATGGGTGATGACCGCCGACGACGACCCGCCCCGGGCCTCCGAGACCCGGAGAACATTCCGCGACCGTTACGCCGACTCCGGCATCCTCATCTTCGGCACCCACTTCGCCGGCCCCAGCTGCGGCCACCTGTCCAACGCCGACGGCCGCTGGGTGTTCACCGCGAAGTCGTAGCGAGCTCTCTCCTCCGTCGCTGGAGGACCGCCTGTGGAAGCTACGACTTGAGAAGCACATCGGTAGTTCGGTGAACTCCATTCAGCATAAGTTGGGGACACCCTGGTGCGGAGCTCTCGGCCTCTGAGCCCCTGTGCTCTGCGGGCTTCTCGCCATTGGGGGCAGTTTCGCCACCCCAGTCCATGTCGATACCTCCGGCAGCGGTCACTTCCGCAATGACCGCCATCACGTGGGCTGTCGGTTCCTTAGCGTTGCCGGAGCTGGGCAAACAGAAGTCCAGCTCGATCTGGCCGGTTGATGCCTGACCCCACAAGCTCGGATCCACTAGGCCGTCAATCTCGTAGAGCTTCTCAGCCATCTGCTCGAACGCAACCGAGAACTCTTCGCTGGTCAGCTTCCGCTCGGTGTCACCATCGACGGCCACAAGAACACCCTCGTACGTCACCTCCACATGGGTGGTTTCCACCGTCATCCCTTCTTCCGCCAACCAAGGCAACGCTCAAAGCGCTTGTGAGTGTTGACCAGGGTACGAGATCCAGACGGCGTAAGCACGACTGATATCGAGCATTGGCAAGGCTCTTGGCAAAGCGCTCGGAAGTAACGCTTCTGCCGGATTATCCGCCACTCGCGCTTCTCTGCTGCTTTCAAGAGCAACTCAAAGTCCTTATTCGGATGCCTCGGGCGCCGCCGTGCACTAGCATTCACAATACATAGAATATATTGAAATTGCTAGATAGTGGCTATTGGGGGTTCTTGTCCTTAAGCAGCGGCGTCGCGTTCGGCGAAGATTTCGGTGGCGATCTCGAAGGCCTTCATGGCCGCGGGGAAACCGGCGTAGATAGCGGCTTGGATCATGACCTCGAGGATCTCCTTTCGGCTGAGGCCGAAGGAGTCCAAGCCCATGATGATGTGCTCTCGGATGGCGAACTCATTTCCCAATGCGGTCATCATGGCGATGGTGGCCAAGCTGCGTTCCCGGCGATTCAGCACCGGTCGGCCCCACACCGCTGAGGGGCCGACCCTCAACATCTCCATCACGTCGTCGCGGACTTCCTCCGGGATGGGCAGGCGGCTGAGCACATCGGGTTGGCCGGGTTCGGTCATGGCCCGACCGTACTCCACGCTGGAAACGCCGCAGCCAGAATTCACGGCGCTGCTTCTGCGGCCAGCGATTCCCCGGTATCGTGAGTCGAGTGATCGGAATAGCAGATTGAGCCGCAAACGCAATCGAAAATCGGGCAGCAGATACACGCCCAGGGGCACCAGCCAGCAAACTCCCAAGCAGTCGCGGCATCCTCAGCGGTTGACCAGAGGCGCTGAGTTTCTGCTCCACGATGCCGGCAGAGCCATAGACGAGATCCAGAGTCTCAATGAATCCGACGTCTGGGCTTCATCCGTACAGTCCGCCTTTCGGCCTTCCGCCTTCGAAACGGCGCCGTTCTGCGACGTGTTCGATGCCCTTTCTGCTGCGGCCGGGCAAGGCGGCAATGCGGCAGCCGCGCTGGCAGCCGCGATTGCGGTCTACGGGCCCGAGCCCGCCCGGCCTCGCGCTCGGCGGATATACCTCCGGCTGGTCGAGCGCGGCGCAAATGTCCCGGAATGGGTCGAGTCGTTGGGCATCGCCACGTCCGTCAAGGCAATCCGCTATACCGACGAGTGGGACGACGAGCACCTTGTTTGCATCGACTTCACCCGTCCTGACGGAACGATGATTGGATTGTTCGTTGTGGTTGAACTCCTGCTGGGAGGAGTCGCCCACAACTTCGGCAGCTTCGCGACCGCCGATGAGTTCCGGGCGACCGCTTCAGGTATCGAGTCCGGCCAGGCAGTCGAGGTCGGCTTGGCGGAAGCCCGGGCCTTTGTCGAGGCCGGGTTGAGCAGGCGCGAAGCCTGGTCAAAGGAGTTGCTCGATCTTGAGGACGACGTAGAGGAAGCCAGGGATGTCTACGAGTCCGATGAGGACTTGCTGGCTCTGGTGGAGCATTGGATCGCTCTGCTTCCCGAAGGTGGCAATGAGGTCGTGCCCAGCGAAATTGACCCGGACGAGGTCGGCGAATTGGTTGCTGATTTCTTCGTGCAGCAGACGGGCGAGATCTCCTCGTGGGAAGGCGAAGCGGTCATCGACATCTGCTCTTTCAGCTCTTCGTGCTACAAGAGCGACTTGCTCACCTGGAGCCCGAAGAAAACCCTCGCGCTGTTGATCAGATGGGAATACACCGACCGAGGCGAGGATCAGGAGGGCCGCAAGGGCATGGAGTCGGTGCTGCCCAAATGGCTGGAGTACAGCGCCCAGAGGCGAGGGCTGGACCCTGAGAGGCTGGATGTCAATCTCTATGTGGTCGACAGGTATTTCAGGGTCACTCGCCGCCGGGTCTTGGCACTGCCAGGCGCCGACCATGGGGGATGTCAGCATTTCGGCTGCATGGAAGACGCCGATATCGACTACTCAGACCGGGAGGCTGTCCGCGCCTGGGCCGAGCGGCGCTAGGGCCTTTGGGCGCTATTCGCATAGATCGGCAACGAGGTGCGGTAGCTTGCCCGGTATCCCTACAACAGAGCGGGAGGTGGGTTCCAGGTGCCCGATGGGAGGCCGAAGAAGCAAAAGCCCGGCAGCGGGGCATCCCCAGCCTCTCAGGGGGCTACCACTGGCTTTGAGGCAGAACTGTGGCAGATGGCCGACACGCTGCGTGGCAGCATGGACGCTGCCGAGTACAAACACGTGGTGCTGGGCCTGATCTTCCTCAAGTACGTGTCGGATGCCTTCGAGGAGCGGAGGGCCGAACTGGACGGCGAAATCGACGAAGGGGCCGACCCCGAAGACCCTGACGAGTACCGGGCCCACAACGTCTTCTGGGTGCCTCCAGAAGCCCGCTGGGCCGAGTTGAAGGCCGATGCCCGCCAGTCCTATATCGGCGAGACGGTGGATGGGGCGATGGAGGCCATTGAGCGGGCCAACCCGGCGCTGAAAGACGTACTGCCCAAGGATTACGCCCGTCCTGTTCTCGACAAGCAGCGGCTGGGCCAGCTCATCGACTTGGTGAGCAACATCGCTATCGGCACCGCCGAAGCCCGCTCAAAGGATGTGCTTGGCCGGGTGTATGAGTACTTCCTGTCGCAGTTCGCCAGTGCCGAGGGCAAGCGCGGCGGGGAGTTCTACACGCCGCGCTGTGTGGTCAAGCTGCTGGTGGAGATGATCGAGCCCTACCGGGGCCGGGTGTACGACCCGTGCTGCGGCTCGTCGGGGATGTTCGTGCAGTCGGTGGAGTTCATCTCGGCCCACGCCACCGGCAACGGCAACGGAGGTGCCCAGCCCCAGGGCACCCGCCGGGACATCTCCATCTACGGCCAGGAGGCCAACTACACCACTTGGCGGCTGGCCAAGATGAACCTTGCCATCCGGGGCATCGAAGGCCAGATCGTCCAGGGCGACAGCTTCCACAACGACCTGCACCCCGACCTGAAGGCCGACTTCATCCTGGCCAACCCGCCGTTCAACATCTCCGACTGGGGCGGCGACCGGCTGACTGACGACAAGCGCTGGAGGTACGGCGTGCCCCCCAAGCGCAACGCCAACTTCGCCTGGGTGCAGCACATGGTCCACCACCTGGCCCCCGCCGGAATCGCCGGCTTTGTGTTGGCCAACGGCTCGATGTCGTCGCAGCAGTCGGGGGAGGGGGAGATCCGCAAGAACCTGGTGGAGGCCGATCTGGTGGATTGCATGGTGGCGCTGCCCGGCCAGCTCTTCTACTCCACCCAGATTCCCGCCTGCCTGTGGTTCGTGGCCCGAGACCGCCAGCGCACAGGCGAGATACTCTTCATCGACGCCCGGGAGATGGGCGCCATGGTCGACCGCACCCACCGCGAGCTCACCGACCATGACATAGCCCGCGTCGCCAACACCTACCACGCCTGGCGGGACAGTTCAGCCGGTTACGCCGACGCTCCCGGTTTCTGCAAGGCCGTTACCCTCGAGGAAATCCGCAGACACGACCACATCCTCAACCCCGGCCGCTACGTAGGCGCCAAACCCCGAGAAGAAGACGACGAGCCCTTCGAAGACAAGATGCGCCGCCTGACCGCTAAGTGGCGCGAGCAACAGAGAGAATCCGCTCGACTGGATGCCGTCATCGAGGCCAACCTGGATAGTCTGGGTTTCTGAGTGGCACAGATCGACTACACCAAGTTCCAGATGTCACTGGAGCGTCTCGTGGAACAGCATGAGAACTATCTGACTCCCAACCCCTCGAGGTCGACGTTGGACCAAGAGGGGGTCGCTGAATCTGTCATTCAACGATTCGAGACATGTTATGACTGTCTGTGGAAGGTGTTGAAGCGATACTTGGGCGAAGAACTCGCAATACCAGACACCCCGAACAGCCCGAAGCCGATCTTGAAACTCGCTGCCGAAAACAATTTGTTTGATGTGCCATTGGATCAATGGTTGGATTATGCCCAAGCTCGTACTGGCACATCCCATGACTACGATGGCGCAAAGGCGCAGGCTTGCTTAGAGTTGGCTGGCCACTTCATTAGTGATGCTATCGACCTGTTCCAAACTATGACGGGCGAGCCATGGGATTGAGCATGGCCATCGACCTCACCGTAGACCACCAAGAGACTGTAGTAGCCCTTATTCAGAAACACCTGCCCAACACTACTGCTTGGGCCTACGGCTCGCGAGTAAAGTGGACTTCTCGCCCAAATTCAGACTTAGACATTGTCGTCTTTGCACCTCCTGAACGATTACGCCAGGTTTCTGAGTTGCGGGATGCGTTTAGCGAGAGCAATCTGCCATTCCGAGTTGATCTATTTATTTGGGACACAGTTCCTGACACATTTCGGAAAAATATCGAGAATAATCATATGGTATTGGTGGAGTCTCTTAATATGACTGCGCTAAAGGACATAGTCGATCTGAGAATTAGCAGTGTTGACAAGAAGATAAACGACGAGGAGTATTCTGTAGCTATTTGCAACTATACAGATGTCTACAAGAATAGCTTCATTCAACCTGATATCCGGTTTATGGGTGGTACAGCTACTGAAGTAGAGATTTCAAAGTTTTCACTAAAACAAGAAGATGTGATTATCACTAAGGATTCCGAGCGGTATGATGATATAGGTGTACCGGCACTAATGCGTCACGAGATAGACAATCTAGTTTGCGGCTATCATCTGGCAATACTCCGTCCTGACACATCGAAGGTTTATGGTCCTTATTTATATTACGCTCTGAATACGGTTGAGGCAAGAGATCAATTTCATTCTTATGCCAATGGGGTGACGAGATTTGGGTTGAGGAAAGCAGATATTAGTCGGTTAGAAATTCCCTTACCAGATATATCCAGACAGCGGACTGTAGCGGATATGCTAGTAGCGTTAGACGACAAAATTGATCTAAACCGCCGAATGAGCCAAACATTGGAAGAAATGACTGCTCTTCTATATCGGGAGTGGTTTGTGTACTTCCGGTTTCCGGGGTATGAGGATGTCGGGTTGGTCGACTCCGACCTCGGCCCGATCCCCGAGGGGTGGGGAATCCGGTCGTTTGCAGAACTCGCTGACTTTGTGAATGGATTCGCATTCAAGCCGGAGCACTGGCTCGACGAAGGATTGCCCATCATAAAGATCAAGGAGCTCAAGAACGGTGTTACTGCTGATACACCTCGGTACCACGGGGCAGATGTCGGTGAGAAGTACTTCGTCGATGACGGATCTGTCTTGTTCAGTTGGTCGGCTGACCTCAAAGCATATGTGTGGGCTTCCGGGCCAGGGCTGTTGAACCAGTATCTATTCGATGTCCTCCCCTATGAGGTGTCCCATTTGTTCATCTTCCATTCGCTGAATGAGAGGATGGGTGAGTTCCGCGCTAGAGCACAGGGAACGACCATGAAACACATCAAACGCTCTGCGCTCGGCGAGGTCAAGATGGCCCTGCCCAAGAAGAAACTTCGGGGCGAGTTTGAGAGTGTAGCTAGGCCGATGCTCGATCTTCAGCTGAATCTTGCGAAGCAGAATCACGCCTTGCGGGAGGCTCGCGATCTGCTTCTTCCCCGCTTGGTGTCGGGCGAGCTCGATGTGTCGGAGCTTGAATTGGAGCTGGAAGCTTCGGGGGCGTGAGTCCGGGGCGGTTGAGTGCAGGCCGTTGAACTAGATCAAGGTGCGATGGGGCAGGGGCTTCATCGGGTGGAGTCTTGGGAGTTGTCTTTGGTTATTCGGCGGCGGGTTGAGGAGATGAACTGATAGTCGAACCACACGTTGTGGTACTCGCAGGCAGGCGGTGGGGGTCTCAGTGTGCCAACTTGGTCTAGCGTCTAGGAGGATTTCCGGGGAAGTACACCGTGTTGTCGATCCATGAGCAGTGCAGTGAGCGGTCTGAACGAGGCTGATGTCGAGGAGTTGGCCCTCGACTGTCTGCGAAGCCTGGGATGGGGAGTGGTCCATGGGCGGGACATCGCACCCGACATAGCAGGGGCCGAGCGGGATGACTACGGACAGGTAGTGTTGGCGGGAAGGCTACGGGCTGCGCTGGTGCGGCTGAATCCCGATGTGCCGGATGAGGCTCGACAAGATGCGGCCCGCAAGCTGGTCCATCCCGAGGGGGCGACGCTGGAGGCTCGCAATCGGGTCTTTCACCGCATGGCGGTGGAGGGGGTGACGGTGGAGTACCGCGATGACGGCGGGCGCGTCCGGGGAGCGCAGGTGCGTGTGTTCGACTTCGACGGTCCTCAGAACAACGACTGGCTCGCCGTCAATCAGTTCACGGTGGTGGAGGACAAGCACGAGCGTCGTCTCGACATTGTGCTGCTTGTGAACGGCCTGCCTCTCGGGGTGATCGAGTTGAAGAACCCGGCTGATGCCGATGCCACGGTGTGGACCGCGTGGCGACAGCTCCAGACCTACAAGGCTGAGTTGCCCACGCTCTTCTCGGTGAACGAGGCCCTCGTGGTGTCCGACGGGCTGGAGGCCCGGATCGGAACTCTGACCGCAGGGCGGGAATGGTTCAAGCCATGGCGCACCGTCTCCGGGGAGGCTGAGGCTGATCCGTCGGTGCCCCAGCTTCAGGTGTTGCTGGAAGGGGTCTGTGCCCTCGAGCGGTTCTTGGCATTGGTGCGCGACTTCATCGTCTTCGAGGACGACGGCAGCGGACGGCTAGCCAAGAAAGTGGCGGGCTACCACCAGTTCCACGCTGTCGAAGCTGCGGTGGGCGAGACGCTGCGGGCCGCCCGGCTCCAAGTGGGGCTGGAGCCCGGGAGTGACGGTGCCGACCCTGATACTGGAGACCGCGGATCGGGCGGGGTGCCGGGGGATAGGCGCATCGGCGTGGTGTGGCACACCCAGGGGTCAGGCAAGAGCCTGACTATGGCGTTCTACGCCGGGAGAATCATCCGCGAGCAGGCAATGGCCAATCCCACGGTGGTGGTGCTCACCGACCGCAATGACCTCGACGATCAGCTCTTCACGACGTTCTCTCGCTGTTCCGATTTGCTGCGCCAGCCGCCCGTGCAGGCCGACAGCAGGGCTGACTTGCGGACCAAGCTCGCGGTGGACTCCGGCGGGGTTGTGTTCACCACCATCCAGAAGTTCTTTCCTGAGGAACAGGGCGACCGCTTCCCGGTGCTGTCGGATCGGCGCAACATCGTGGTGATCGCCGATGAGGCCCACCGCAGCCAGTACGACTTCATCGACGGCTTCGCCCGCCACATGCGCGACGCTTTGCCCAAAGCCTCCTTCGTGGGCTTCACCGGCACACCCATCGAGTTGCAGGATGCCAACACCCGGGCGGTGTTCGGCGACTACATCAGCGTGTATGACATCCAGCGGTCGGTGGAGGACAAGGCCACCGTGCCCATCTACTACGAGAGCCGCTTGGCCAAGCTCTCCCTGGACGAGCAGGAACGACCCAACATCGATCCCGGCCTCGAGGAGGCCACCGAAGGCGAGGAGGTTGACCGCAAGGAGAAGCTCAAGACCAGATGGGCTCAGCTCGAGGCCGTGGTCGGGACCAAGAAGCGTCTTGAGCTGATTGCCGGCGACATCGTGAATCACTTCGAAAGGTGCCTTGAGGCCATGGAGGGCAAGGCCATGGTGGTGTGCATGAGCAGGCGCATTTGTGTCGATCTCTACCAAGGGCTGATCCGATTGCGTCCCGACTGGCACCATGACGAAGACGGCCTAGGTCAGATCAAGGTGGTGATGACCGGATCGGCATCTGATCCGGTTGAATGGCAGCAGCACATCCGCAACAAGCCCAGGCGTGAGGCATTGGCCAATCGCTTTCGCGATCCTGCCGATCCGCTGCGGATCGTATTTGTGCGCGATATGTGGCTCACCGGTTTCGACGCACCGAGCCTGCACACCATGTACGTGGACAAGCCCATGCGAGGTCACGGGCTCATGCAGGCGATCGCCCGAGTGAACCGGGTTTTCAGCGACAAACCGGGTGGGCTGGTAGTGGACTATCTCGGTCTTGCCCACGAGCTGAAGAAGGCCCTGGCCACCTACACCCAAAGCGGAGGCCGAGGAGACACCGTGCTCAATCAGGCCGACGCGATTGCGGTTATGCAAGAGAAGTATGAGATCTGCTGCGGGCTTTTCCATGGCTTCGACTGGTCGCTGTGGATCACAGGCACTCCCGAGCAGCGGCTCGGCCTGCTGCCCCTTGCTCAAGAGCACATTTTGGCCCAAGAAGACGGCAAGGACCGCTGCATGCAAGCTGTACGCGAGCTGTCGCAAGCCTTTGCGTTGGCAGTGCCAAGCGATGAAGCACTTGCCATCCGTGACGATGTGGCCTTCTTTCAGGCTGTGCGGGCCGCCTTGTCCAAGCGGGCTCCGGCCGATGCCCGCCCTGAGGAAGACTTGGACCACGCGGTGCGTCAGATCATTTCTAAAGCGGTGGCATCCGAAGAAGTAGTGGATATCTTTGCCGCTGCCGGGTTGGGCAAGCCGGACATCTCGATCCTGTCTGAGGAGTTCCTAGTCGAGGTGCAGGGAATGCCCCAGCGAAACTTGGCGGTGGAACTATTGCAGAAGCTGTTGAAGGGTGAGATCAACTCTCGTCGTCGCCGCAATGTTGTGCAGGCCCGGTCTTTTGCGGAGTTGCTGGAGCAGACGATACGCCGCTACCAGAACCGGGCTATCGAGGCCGCCCAGGTGATCGAGGAGTTGATCCAGCTCGCCCGGGAGATCAACGCCGCCGGGCAACGGGGCGAGAAACTGGGCCTCTCTGAGGACGAGCTGGCCTTCTACGACTCTCTTGGCGTCAACGACAGTGCCGTCGCAGTCCTCGGCGACGAGGTCCTATGCCAGATCGCTGGAGAGCTGGTCGAGACCGTACGCAACAGCGTGACCATTGACTGGACCCTGCGTGAGAACGTGAGAGCCGACATCCGCCGCATGGTCAAACGCGTCCTCCGCAACCACAACTACCCGCCCGACAAACAGGAGCAAGCCACACTAACCGTTCTAGAGCAAGCCGAAGTCGTATCCGCTGCCTGGGCAGCATGAGGATCAGCCACGGCCAGGGGGGTGTTAGACGTCGAGTCCGGTTGCTTTCTACATAAGGCTCACCGGCAAGTCCGTTGCGGATTTTGCCTGGCAAGAGGAGCGCGAGCATGTGGGTCGATGGCTTGTCGAAAACATGCCGCGCGGTATCAATCTTCAACTGCACGACAGGGGGGAACCTGATCGAGAGACCCCCTTTCTTGGTGGCGATTAGGTGTTCTGCTGATCGAGGGCGCCAGCCACCGCGGCGCCGGCGGTTACGCCGCAGGCGGCGGCCCATAGCCAGCTGAGGGCGGCGAGGGTTCCGGCGGTGGCCACGGTGATGGCGGTGCCGCCTAGGGTCCAGTTCACGGCTATTGCGGCGATTGTCGATACGACGGAGAACCAGAGGGCCGAGACCAGGCCGCCGATTAGGTCGTGGCGCAGGGGCCGTCGGGGGCAGGCCACTTTTTGCACCAGGGAGAATACGGCCACTGCGGCTAGGAAGCCGACTATCGGAGCTAGTCGAGCGTCGACCCAAACCGCAACAGCGGTGGGACCGGCGATCAGGGGAATCGATCCGGCCATGAGCCAAAATCCGGCAAATCTCTCCAGCCACCACGACCGGCGGGATTCGCCCCGCACTCGGCGGACAGCCCGACATGCGGCGGCCGCGGCCCTCATGGTGCCCCACACCGCGACCACTGCGGCGATCGAGGTGGCGGCCACAGGCGCCGACACCACGTCGGCGAACTCCTCGCCGATGGTGCTGTCCACGTCGCTGAGAGCGGTCTGGCCTGCGTCGGCCAGCCATTCGTTGAACCGGTCGGCGATCCGATCCGAAACGGCCCGAATCGTGGAGGCGATGGCGGCGGTGGCCACGGCGGCGGGGAACAGCGACACCGCCGACCAGAAGGCGATCTCTGCTGCGCCTGTGCCGCCTTCGCCCTCCTGCCAGCACTTGATTGATTGTTTGGCCAGGGAGATGAGCCTGGCGAACCAATTCACGGACGAACCGCTAACCCGCCTGGGCTTCGGCCAGACGGGGGATGAGGGCGTCGAACACCTCGGCCCAGTCGCCTACGAAGCCGATGTCCACCACCTCCCATAGGGGAGCGTCGGGGTCGGGGTTGATGCCCACCACCGTGCCGGCGTTGCGCACTCCCACGGTGTGGTTGAACTTCCCGCTCATGCCGATTGCGAAGTAGAGGCGGGGGCTGATGCTGTGGCCGGTGATGCCCACTTGGCGAGCCCGGGGCATCCACCCGTAGTCGGTGACCTTGCGGGTGGCGCACAAGGCGGCCCCGATGGCGGCCTGGTGCTTTTCCAGCTTGGGGTATTCGGCTGGGTCCACCCCCTGGCCCACGCCGATCACCACCGGGGCGTTGGCCAGCTCATCGCTATCATCGTCTCGGTAGCGCCGGACGATCTCGAGGCGGCTGCGGCCCGAGGAGCCCAGCGACAATCGGCGGGCCGGTGGTCGGTCGGCGTTGGGTCGGGGGAAGGGCAGCACCCCGGGACGCACCGTGGCCATTTGCACTAGAGACGAGCACAGGATCTCGGCCACCAGCCATCCGCCGAAGGCCGGCTTCATGGCGATCAGCTTTCCGGCGTCGCCCACTCTCAGCCCCACCGCGTCACCAGTGAGCCCCGCGCCCAGCGTTGCCGCCAGCCGGGAGGCCACCTCGCGGCCCCAAGCGGTGCCCGGTGCCAACACGGCCCACGGCTGGGTCTCGGCGGCCCAGGGCGAAATGGCCGACGCCAAGTCTTCCTCAACCGGGGCATTTCCGCTGGCCCCGACGCCGATGGCGATCTGTACGTCGGCGCCCCACGCACCCAAATCCTCGTCGGGGTCGTCCAGGCCGGGACCCAAAGCGGCCACCCACCCGTCGATCTCGGTGGCCAGCTCGGCGGCGGCGCCCAGCAGCTCCCGGTTCACCCGCCCTCGGCCAGGCTCCACCAATACTGCGATAGCCGGGCCGTCGAAACCAGCCCCGGTGCGGTGCGGAACCAGGGGCGGCTCAGTGCTCAAGCCGCTGGCCAGCGCCCCCTTCTCGGCCAAGATATCCATTGCCCGGTCGATCTGCTCGTCCATCGTGCCAGACATCATGTGACGGCGGCGCTCCACGTCGATCATCTGAACTGGGCCGACCGAGGTAGGGCTGGCGGCCTGGCCCCAGGGGCCGGGGCCCAACTCGGCGGCGCTCACCGTCTGGATGTGCGAGCCGTCCACGGTGGCCCAGGCCTTGGGGTCTTTGATCTTGCAGGGGTCGCACAGCCGCTCTGCGCACGACACCACCGCGGGCAGTTCCACCGCCACGTCCACCCACTCGTCGTCGTGCTCCAAACGCAGTTCCAGGCGGTCGCCGCGAAGGGAGAAGTAGCGAACCCCGGTGGCGAACGGCAGCCCCAGCAGCTCGGCCAACTGAGGCGGCACCTGGCCGGTATCGGAGTCCACCGAGTTGCGTCCCATCATCACCAGGTCGAACGGCCCGAAACGCTCCAGAGCAGTGGCCAGGGCCTTGGCGGTAGCCCAGGTGTCGGAACCGGCGAACTCCGGGTCGCAGATGTGGATTCCGGCGTCCACCCCGAAGAGGAGGGCCTCCCGGCAGACATTTTCGGCCGACGGCGGGCCCAGGGTGAACACGGTGACCGTGCCCTCGCTGGCCCGGGCCACCTCGGTGCCTTTGGCCACGGCGCGGCGGCAGTAGTCGTTCATGTGCATGTCGATGCCGTCTCGGACCATGCGGCCATCGGGTCCCAGCACCATGTCCTCGAACACGGGGATCTGCTTGACCAACACAGCCACTCGCAGGGGCCGATCCGGGGCGATCACGTCGGCAGGAGGGTCAACCATCTGATTCAAGGCTACCTACTAGGCATCGGGATTCTTGGATTGGGCGGCGTGCATCGGGGTTGC
Organism: Acidimicrobiales bacterium; assembly: GCA_965208505.1. Taxonomy (GTDB): domain Bacteria; phylum Actinomycetota; class Acidimicrobiia; order Acidimicrobiales; family Bin134; genus Poriferisocius. The sequence goes on along the minus strand of OZ242339.1, from coordinate 1,650,780 downwards.
TGCGGGCCGCTACGGTTGCCGGATGGCATTCACAAGAAGGCGAGTCGTAACCGGCCACGACGCATCGGGGGCACCGGTGGTCATCTCCGACGGACAGGCCGAGTCGAGTTTCTTGGGACGGAGCACGGCCAGCATGTGGTACGTCGGACAGCATCCCGCCACCGTGGATGACGGCGGGGACGAGCCGGCCGACCGCAAGGACTTCGTTCCGCCGCCCGGGGGGATTTCGTGGCGGTTCTTTTCGCTGAAGCCCTCGGGAGGAAAGGCGATCGGCCCGCTCGACGACCCCCGGTTCGACCAAGATCGGGTCGGCTTTCACGCCACCCCCACCATCGACTTCATCGAGATCATCTCAGGCCAGATCCGCTTGGAGCTGAACGACCATTGGGTGGAACTCGAAGCGGGCGACTGTGTGATCCAGCGGGGCACCTGGCATCGGTGGATCGTCATTGGCGACGAGCCCTGCGTGTTCAGTGCCACCATGCTGGCCGCCAGCGAGGGTGCCGATCCCGGATTCGCCGGGGCGTCTACCGGCACCGTGGGCCCTCGGCGGATCGTTACCGACGGTGACGGGGTGTGCGCTGATGGGCCACCCGGCACCGCCACCCAATCCGAGGGCGGGCTGGTAACCGCCGAGCTGTGGCACACCCTCGCCCCGGTGGCCAGCGAGCTCCAGGGCGGTGATGCCCCGGAATCGCAGATGCAGCTCAACCCGTCCGGCGGGGGGATCACCTGGAAGCACGTGACCATCCCGGCGGCAATGGCCGACCGGGCGGCCATGATGCACCAGACTCCCACCATCGACTTCGTGCGAATCGTCGAGGGCACGGTGGATTTGGAGCTGCCCGGCCAGCCGCCGGTTCACCTCACCGCCGGCGACTGTGTGATCCAGCGGGGCACCGATCACGCCTGGCGAAATACCGGCGACGGACCGTTCACCCTGTCGGCGGTGATGATCGGGGTAGCCTGTGGCTAATCGATCTGGGGCTGACCAATCAGGGGCTGAGGTGGACCCCCGGCTTCAAGCGCTGGTCGACAAGGACGAGATCACCGACACCATCCACCGGGTGGCTCGGGGCACCGACCGGCTCGACAAGGAGCTCATCGTCTCCGGCTACCACCCCGATGGCTTCGACGACCACAACAACTTCCGCGGCAGCCCGGTGGAGTTCGCCGACTGGGTGCTGGAGGTGCTCGCGGCCTTCGACTACACCCAGCACCTGCTGGGCCAGTCCCGCATCCAACTGGAGGGGGACGTGGCCTTCGTGGAGACCTACTGCAACGCCCACCACGTTGTACACCCCACCGAGGAGGGGCCGGGCTCCGACATGCGCATGGGACTTCGCTATGTGGACCGGTTCGAGCGGCGCGACGGCGGTCCCTGGCTGATCGCCACCCGAATCTGCGCTTTCGAGTGGCGCTACACGCTTACCCTGCACCACTCATTTGCCTATGGAGACGACTTCACCATCGGCTACCGCGATCGCTCCGACATCACCTACACCCGCCAAGGGCTGATGGGGGAGCCACGGGGGTGAGTCCCGGCCGGGTCGGAGCGGCTCCGCATCGCAGGAGCGGATATGGCGCTCGATAGGCGGCCCATCCCGTTCGAGCGGTTGGACGCCGAGGAAGTGGTCCACGAGATGCTTACCCTGGCCGCCCGGGGCGACGGATCGGGCTGGCTGAACGTGCAGCCGTTGGTGGCCGATGAGGATCGGCCTCCCGAGTCGCCGATATTCAAGCTGTTCACCGCCAAGGGGCCGGCTGTTCCTCTGGGCACCTGGGTGCCGGGTCACCACTACCGGGACAAGTGGCAGCCCGCCTCGGCGGGTTTGCAGCACGCCGGTGGGCGGCATGCTTCAAAGCTCCTGGAGGAGCGGGGGGTGACCGAGCCCGAGGGCTGGAACCGGCGCCAAGACCACATCAAGCGGGGCTTGGTCTATGAGCTGCCCGAAGGCCAAGACCCGAGGGTGGCGCTGGAGTTCTTGGTCGACGCCATGGCCCAGCTTGTCGAGTTCCCGCTCAGCGGGCGTTGGCAGGCCATTGTCCTGACCCAGCGCTAACTCTGGCCCAATCGGTCGACGGCGTCCTTTTTGAGCTGGCCCTTGGCCACCTTGCCTCCCGAGGAACGGGGCAGAGAATCGACCACGTACAAGTGCTCGGGCCACCACTCTCGGGATACGCCGCGTCCGGCCAGATGCTCCCGGAGTTCGTCCAACCCCAGGCTGGTGCCAGGCACCAGCTCCACGTAGGCGGCCACCCGCTCGCCGAACACCGGGTCGGGGGCGGCCACCGCGGCCACCATGGCCACCGCTGGGTGGGTCATCACCTCGTCTTCCACCGCCGGGGCGCTGATGTTCTTGCCGCCCCGGATGATGAAGTCCGACGTGCGGCCCACCACCCGCAAGTAGCCGTCGTCGTCGATCTCCACGATGTCGCCCATCAGCATTCGTCCGTCGTCGGTCATCAATTCGGCGTTGGCCTTGGGGTCGTCGTAGTAGCCCAGCGCGGTGGCCGGTCCCCGACAGGCCGGCTGGCCCCGGCCCCGCAGATCGGGAAGCCGCTGCCCGTCGTCGGGGTCGTACAGCGCACAGTCCATCTCGGGTTCGCACTTCCCGCCGGAGCGGAGCCGGGCCGACCGGGGATCGCTCAGGCGGGTGCCGCTCAGCATCCCGGTCTCGTTGGAGCCGTAGAAGTTCAACACCTTGCAGCCGGTGCGATCCTCGAACTCGGAAGCCCGCTGATAGGGGATGGCCTCGCCGCCGGTGAACATCAGCCGCAGCGACGACAGATCGTGATTGTCGAACACCGGAGAATTGAGCATCATGATGAACTGGGTGGTCACCGCGCACAGCACAGTCACCCGCTCGGCCTCGATGAGCCGGATCAGGGCATCGGCGTCGAAGTCGGCCATCACCACGGTGGGCACGCCGAGAATGGTGGGGGTGTAGTGGGCAGTCCACAGCCCAAAGCCGAACGGGGCCGGCACCGGCACGCAGAACACCTCATCGTGGCCGAGTCCGCTGTACTCCACCGCTTTCTGGTGGAAGTAGAACCAGCGGTTGTGGGTCTGCATCACGCACTTGGGCAGCCCGGTGGTGCCCGAGGTGGAGTTGAGCAGGCATAACTCCGAAGCTCCCAGGCGGCGCGCCTTCACAGCATCATCGAAACCGGATAGCGACTCCGGCAGGGGAGCCGGAGCGCTGTTGAGGGCAATAGCTGCACCTTGGCCCGGACCGTCGACAGTGATGTGATGTTCGACGCCGGGCAGGGTGCGCCGCAGATCGGTCACCGTCTCAGCCGCCGGTCGACCTCGGTGCTCCGCTCCGGTAATGATGGCCCGGGCTCCGGATTTTCTTACCAGGTGGGCGATCTCCGCCGACCCGGCCCGATGGCCGATGCCCATGACCACCACCCCAGCCTTGTCAGCCCCGGTGAAGGCGGCGTGGATCGCGGCGCCATCGGGCAAGATCACCGCTGCCCGGTCGCCCCGATCCAGCCCCGCGGCCAGCAGCGCAGCCGCCATCCGATCAGACAACCGGTCGTAGCCCGCCCACGAGGTCCGGTCGATGCTCCCCGCCGCATCCTCGGCCTCACCTCTAGGGCGGCTCCATGTGATGTACGCAGCGTCGTCGGGCCGTCCAGCGGCGTTGCGGCGGATCAGGTCGGTGGGCGTGTCGTGCCCCCACCACCCGGCAGCCACATAGCCAGCAGCCACCTCAGGATCAGCGGCTAGATCGTTCAGCGGATTTTCCTTCTTTCAGTCTATTTCAAGCTATTAGAGGTTATATTAAGAAATATAGTGTCTACCCGTAAAATAATAGGGGCCGCACCGGGCCTGGCGTACAGGCCCGGTGCGGCCCTTGGAGAAAGCGATGCCTTCTCCTCGAGGGGCTGCCCGTTGGTCGGGGCGGCCGAGGCTTGACACTTCACCGCGGGGGTTCGAATCCCCCCAGCTCCACCGCTGGCATCCTACCGAGCCCACCAGCAGGCGACAACAACATTCCGGCAGCGAAAGGCATCGATTGGGCGGTATCAAAAGCTGTTGGGGTCGGCGACCACGGAGTCGGGGACGGGGTGGCGGAATAGGTCGCTGGCGTTGGCCCAGCAGATGCGGGCCACCTCGTCGGCGGGGATGCCGCGGAGCTGTTGGCGGAGCAGTTCCTGGGTGTTGGGCCAGGTGGAGTCGGCGTGGGGGTAGTCGGACTCCACCATCAGGTTCTCCAGGCCGATGTAGTGACGCTGGTCGAAGGCCGAGGGGTCGTCGATGGCGCAGAACCAGAAGTTGCGGCGCAAGGTGTCGGCGGGGGAGAGCTCAACATCGTTCCAGGTGCCGTACATGGAGTCGTACTTGCGGACGTGCTCCAAACGGTCCAACAGCCCGGCCACCCAGCCGAGGCCACCCTCGCTGAGGGCGATTTTGATATTGGGGAAGCGCACCGGGATCTTGGAGTACAGCCAATCCACCGCGGCAAACATGGCGTAGCCGAAGAACAGCACCCCAACCGTGTCCGACGGAGCGTCGGGGGAGGTGGCTGGCGAGGTGCCCGAGGAGCCGACATGCAGGCACACCACGGTCTCGGTCTCCTCGCAGGCGGCCATGATCGGGTCCCAGTGGCCGGAATGCAACGAGGGGAACCCCAGAGAATGTGGGGCTTCGGAGAAGCTGATGGCCCGATAGCCCCGTTCGGCGTTGCGGTACACCTCGGCTGCGCCCACTTCGGGATCGAGAAAGTAGGTGATCTGACAGGGGATCATGCGGTCGGGGTGGGCCCCGGACCACTCCTCGATGTTCCAGTCGTTCCAGGCCCGCACCGCGGCCAGGGCCAATTCGGGGTCGTCGGTGAGCTGCTGGAACCGTTGGCCGCAGAAGCCGGGCAGAAACGACGGGAAGCACAGCGAGGCGTAGACCCCGTTGAGGTCCATGTCGGCGATCCGGGCGTCGATGTCCCATGAGCCCCGGCGCATGTCCTCGAATCGGGTGGGCTCGAAGCTGTACTCGCTTACCGGCCGACCCACCACCGCGTTGAACCCCACGTTGGGCAGCGAATGACCGGCATACAGCCAGGTCTCCGATCCGTCATCAAGGGTGGCCACCCGGGGGGCATCGTCGGCGTATTTCGCCGGGAACCGATCGGCAAAGGCGCCGGGGGGCTCCACAATGTGGTCGTCCACCGAGACCATCGGCGTCCAACGGGCGGCTCGCTCGGGCTCGGGCAGAAACGTGACCTGGCCCTTGACGTGTTGGGTGAAGGAGGTATCAGCAGTGAGATCGTCGAGCGATATGGCCATACTCAAGCTTGGCGCGAATCAACCCGGCTGGGCCACCGAGAGGTGTACTTGGAGGTCGGTGAAGCTGGGAGGGCCGAGGCCGTCGCTGCATTTCAGGACCAGGTAGCGCTCTTCGGGCTCGACGGTCATGCCGGCGTTTCCCAACCACGCCGTCTCGAGTCCGCCTAAGTCCCAGGCGTTCCAAACCTCCAATCGCTGGGTTCGAGATCCGACCACGATCAACTCCACCTCGACCGGGCTGGTATCAGACCACAAAGTGATGGTCTCGGAGGTGGCCCCATTTACTTCGAGCATGCCACTTACCGCGGCCAACTTGAGAGCTTGTCGGCGGTCGGGACGGGCGGCAATCCGCTCCACTCGCACCTTGGTGCCGTCCGACACCGCCAACCGCAGCAGCGGCCGGACGTCGCGCCCGCGGAGTTGGACGGTCTCGGCCCCGTCGGCAAAGTGGTCGCTCAGCGTGGGGGAGTTGGTCATGGCCGGGCGAAGGGGTCGAGACCCTGATCGCCCCATGTGGGGGTGGGCCTTTGCTTGGCGGCCCAGCAGTAGCGCAGCATGGGCTCGGGCAGGCTCAGCTCCTCGATGGCGCCGGTACGGGGATTGAAGCGCTGGGGGGCCTGCCCGACGGCCATCAGCGTCCGGTTTTCCTGTCCGAACACCACTGATGCGCGCCGTTCGGACAGGTTCTTCCAATAGCGGCGGCGTACTGCGGTGATCGACGGCGGCGTCCCCCGAGGGGTGGGCTGGAAAATGGAATCCCCGGCCTGCCACGACATTGGCGACGACGGATCATCTTGCCCAGAGGCGGGATTGAGGGCGCGCTGGTCGGCAGGCTCGTCGATGAAGGGTTCAGCTAGGACCCCCATCTGTTGTTCCGCGGCGATGGGTTCGGAGGGAATCTCAGGTAGATAACCGCCGGGTCTGGCATCGGGAAAGGTGCCGGGACCCTCCGATGGCAGGGGTGCGTCTACCATCAGCCACGCGGGAGTGCCGGTGGTGCGGGGTCGAAACGTGCGGCGGATGGGCTTTCCCATCCAGTCCAAGATGATGGCCAAGGTGGCCAGGGCCAGCATGATCAGCAGAAAGACGAAGAAGGCAGCAACCGTTGACATAGCTCTGTGGCATGAATTTTAGGCTCAGCGGCCCTGGAAACGGGGTTCGCGGTGCTCGGCGAACGCGGTCCGCCCCTCAGCAAAATCTTTGCTGGCCCAGCAGTCGGCGATGGCATCCAAGGCGGCCTGGCGGTCTCCTCGGCCCGCGGCCGCCGCGATCGACAACTTCACGGCTCGCAAGGTGAGGGGAGCGTTGGCCACTATTCGGTCGCAAAGTTGATCGACTTCCTGGTCGAGATCGTCGGCTGGCACAACTTTGTGGGCCAGGCCCATGCTGGAAGCCATTTCGGCGCTGAACCGATTTCCGGTCATCAAGATGAGCGCCGCGTTGGCGTCGCCCACCCGGCCCACCAGTTGCTCCACTCCCTCAATGGGATAACCCACCCCCAGACGGGCCGCGGGGATGCCGAACTGCGACCGTTCGGTGGCCACCAGGAGATCGGCGTGCAAGGCGACTAGGAGCCCGCCGCCGAGGCAATAGCCGTCCACCGCTGCGATCAGCGGCTTGGTCAGGCGACCCAGGGCAGCCGGACCCCGGCTGGTGCGGGCATCAGCCGACGGTGGGTTGCGGCCCGGGCCCCGAGCGGAGTCCAGGTTGGCGATGTCGGCCCCAGACGCGAAGGCCCGACCGCCTGAGCCGGATATGACCACCACTCGGACTTCAGGGTCTGCCTCGTAGGCGTCGACAACGGCGGCCAGCGCCGCGAACATGTCGGTAGTGATCGCGTTGTGCCGTTCGGGATTGTTGAACACGATGCGGCCGATCGCGCCCTCGATCTCGGCGATCAGCTTGTCGGTATCGGTTTCCACGCGCTTGGCCATCGGTTAGTAGTAGCACGATGTCGATGTACGACCGCGCAAATCCGGGGAACGGGCCGTTGGTCGGCCTGCGGGTGATCGATCTCACCAGGGCTCGGGCCGGACCGACCTGTACCCGGCAGCTGGCCGACATGGGGGCCGATGTGATCTGCGTGGTCGATCCCCAACGCCAGTTTCTGATCGGGTCCGACAACCACAACCTCCAGCGCAACAAACGGTCCGTGCAGTTGGACCTGACCGATGACCGGGCCCGAGAGGCCTTCTATCGGTTGGCCGATCGGGCCGACGTGGTGGTGGAGAACTATCGCCCAGCAGTCAAAGATCGGCTGGGCATCGCCTACGACGTGCTGTCGGCCCGAAATCCCCGGCTGGTGTACGCCAGCATCTCGGGCTTCGGCCAGGAGGGGCCCTACGCCAACCGCCCCGGAGTGGACCAGATCGCCCAAGGATTGAGCGGGCTGATGAGCGTGACCGGCCCTCCCGGCAGCGGGCCATGGCGGGTGGGTATGGCTATCTCCGACACCGCGGCGGGCACGTTTCTCACCCAGGGGGTGCTGGCCGCGCTGTTAGTCAGGGGGCGGACCGGTCGGGGCCAGTGGGTACACACATCGCTGCTGGAGGCAGCCATCAACTTCATGGACTTCCAGGCGGTGCGCTGGCTGACCGATGGAGAGGTGCCCTCTCAGGAGGGCAACAACCATCCCACCGTGGCGCCGATGGGCATGTTCGCCACCGCCGACGGGCACGTCAACGTGGCCCCGATGGGCCGGTGGGAGGCGTTTGTCGAGGCGCTGGGGGCTCCAGAGTTGGTGACCGACCCCCGTTTTGCCGACCGCCACACCCGTACGGCCAACCGCAGGGAACTGGACGAGATCATCGAGGCCCGCCTGGCCACCGCCACCACCGCTGAGTGGGTAGAGCGGCTCAATGCGGCGGGCTGCCCTTGTGGGCCTGTGCTGGCTGTGGACGAGACGTTCGCCGATCCCCAGGTGGAGCACCTGAACGTGTTCTCGAGGGTCCCCGACCCCGGTGGCGGTGAGCTAGCGGTGCTGCGGCTACCCCTGACCTTCTCAGATACCCCCGCCGCGGTGGGCGCCGGTCCCGTCCACCCCGGCCACCACACCCGCCAGATCCTCGAAGAGCTTGGTTACGGCGACGACGAGATCGAAGAGTTGGCGGCCGGCTCCGATTGAACCTTGGTCAGGGCAGGCGGGCGAGAAGGGTGAGCAGCAGCTCATAGAAGCCGTCGGAGTCGATGTCGGTAATGAACTGGCAGTTGGACGGTCGGTCGGTGACGTCCCACCAGTCGACCACGGTCATGCCCCGGGTGAGATGGGAATCTGTCTCCACCTCAACGTTGCAGTGCCGGCCCCCGTATAGGCCGGGGCGCAGTAGGTAGGCGATCACGTTGGGATCGTGGAGGGGTCCGCCGGTGGTGCCGTACTTTTCCACGTCGAAGCGCTCGTAGAAGTCCAGCATCCCGGCTGCTGCTGCTCCGGTGCGGGTGCCCAGGTTCCGAACCTGATTGATCCAGGCATCGGTCATCAGCGCCTTGTGGGTCACGTCGAGGGGGAGCATGGTGACCGGGGCACCGCAGTGGAGGGCGATCTGGGCGGCTTCGGGGTCTACGAACACGTTGAATTCCGCAGTGGGCGTTGTATTGCCCCCGCCGAAAAACCCGCCGCCCATGCAGACAATCTCGCGAATGTGCTTGGCCGCCTCGGGGGCGGTCTCCAGCACAGTGGCCACATTGGTCATCGGCCCAACTGGGCAGATGGTTATCTCCCGCTCTCCGGCGGCCAGGAGCGTCTCGACCATCCAGTCCACCGCGTGCTGGGGTTGCAGGGCAGTGGTGGGATCGGGCAGGTCGGCGCCGTCGATGCCGGTCTTGCCGTGGACGTGCTCGGCGGTGACCAACTCTCGGCGCAGTGGACGGTCGCAGCCCGCGAACACCGGGACTTCGGGGCGTCCGGCCAGCTCGACCAGGACAAGGGCGTTGCGGGCGGTCAGCTCCAGGGGCACGTTGCCGGCCACCGCGGTGATGCCCAGCACCTCGAGTTGGGGGGACGCCAATGCGGCCAGGATGGCAATGGCGTCGTCTTGGCCGGGGTCGGTGTCGATGATGATCGGTCGGGGGGTGTTGTTCGGCGGTGGGTTCATCGCTTCTGGCCTGCTCTAGTGGTGGCAACCGCATGGGCCACCTCTTCGAAATTGTCGTCCAGCGGCTCCAAGTCGAGTGGAACTCCGGCATGGTCAAGGGCCCAGCCCAGCATGGTGTCGGCCAGCCAGGGATTCTTGGGCAGAAGCGGCCCGTGCAGGTACGTGCCCACCAGTCGGCCGGCCACCGCCCCCTCGCTGGCGTCTTTCCCGTTGTTGCCGTGCCCTCGGAGCAAATGGCCGAGCGGCGTACACCCCCCACCCAAGCGGGTGCGCCCGGCGTGGTTCTCATAGCCGACCACAGCGCGGGTTTGGCCGTTCAGCGTCACGTCCATCACGACATCGCCGATGAGGCGGCGGTCGCCCGCGGCGGTCTCCAAGTCCAGCAGGCCGACGCCGGGCATCTTTGTGCCGCCGGCAGCGGTATAGCCATGGCCCAATAGCTGGTAGCCGCCGCACACCCCCAGCACCACCGCCCCGTCGGTTGCCGCGCCGCGCAGGGGATCGGCCTTTTGGGCCAAGTTCTCGGCCACCAGCATCTGGTCGCGGTCTTGGCCGCCTCCCAGGTAATAGAGGTGGCAATCGGCCGGGATGGAATCGCCGAGTCCAACTTCAGCCACTTCGAGGGAAATGCCCCGCCATTCCAGTCGGCGGCGGAACACCGCGATGTTTCCCCGATCGGCGTAGATGTTCAAGTGATCCGGGTACAGATGGCAGAGCTTGATGGAAGGGCGTCCGGTGCTCATTGGTCCTCCCAGAAGACGGGCACGAGCCCCCGGTCGGCCAGCACTGCCTGGAACTCGAGAAGGGCGGTGTAGGTAGGAAGCACGTAGAGGTCACCGTCAGAGCCGCTGGACCGCAGGGCGGCGTCGAGAGCATCCGACACCGGGGGGACGACTGACATCCGGTCGGGGTCGAATCCTCCGTAGCGGAATCGCAGCGCCATGTCGTAGGCCCGGTCGCCGCCCACCGTGAGCGACCCCAGCCGACTGTCTTCCAAGAGCAGCTCATAGTCCACGTCCCAGATCCACGACACGTCCTGACCGTCGGCGGTGCGGTCGTTGAGCAGCACCAACAGGTGGAGGCGATGGTCTTCCAGCAGCATTGTCCGGATGTTCTCGTTGGCCCCGGCGGGGTTCTTGGCCAGCAGAGTCGTCACCCGGACCTCGCCGACCTGAGTGCGCTCGGCCCGGCCGAACGCCGCTTCCCGCTTGGCCAGCGCAGGGCCGATGGACTCAGAATCCAGGCCCAGGGCCGTGGCGGTCGCGGTGGCGGCAAGGGCGTTGTAAGAGTTGTGCATGCCCGGCAAACGCAGCGAAAGCTCGATGGGACCTTGAGGGGTGGCCATGGCCAATCGCTGTCCGCCCAGCCCGTGAAGCTCCACTCGGGTGGCCCTGACATCGGGCTGTCCGCGGCCCGAGCCGCACTCCTGGCACGTCCATCGGCCGAGGTGGGCGATGGTGACCATGTCGTAGTGCAGCGGGGCGCCGCATTGGCGGCAATCGGTGGTATCGGCGGCGTGGGGCAGCCGTTCGCGGCCCACACGAGGGTCCTCGATGCCATAGGACACCGTGTTGGGGTGGATGGCGGCGATCTCGGCCACCGCGGGGTCATCGGCGTTGTAGATCACGACGACGGCCGGGTCGAGGCCGGCCACCGCCTCTCGCCAGCGATCGACCAGATGTTCGAGTTCTCCGTAGCGGTCGAGCTGGTCCCGGAACAGGTTCATCAAGGTGATCGCCCGCGGCTGGGTCTGGCCCATCAACCCCGGCAGGGCGGCCTCGTCCACTTCGAACAGGGCTATCTCGGCTCCGTCGGCGTGCAACAGTGCGGTGGCCACCCCCCGCTCCAGATTGGAGCCGGCGGTGTTGGCCACCACCTCGGCTCCGGTTGCGTCGAGGGCAGCCCGAACCAATCGGGCGGTGGTGGTCTTGCCGTTGGTTCCCGACATGAGAATCACCCCGCCGGGGACCGAGCGGGCCATCTCCGCGGTGGCCTCAGGGCGCAATCGGTTGAGCAGCAGGCCGGGCAGGGTGGTGCCGCCTCCCCGCCCTAGCTTCTGAGACAGCCGACCAGCGCGTCGGGCCGCACTAGCGGCCAGGCCTTGAGGCAGCGACGGCATCCTCATAGTGAGTTCACACCACCACTAGCGAAAGCGGCGGAAGAACTCGCGGATGTCTTGCGCCAATGCCTCGGGCTCCTCCATGGCCGCGAAGTGTCCTCCCTCATCCATTTCAGACCAGTGGACGATGTTGTAGCTGTCCTCCATCCATCGCCGGGGGGCTCGCATTATCTCCATGGGAAAGTTGGCCACGCCGATGGGCGTTTCGAGGGGTTCGGTGATGCCCCCCGCACCGGGGCGCAGCACCTCGTAATACATACGGGCCGACGAGCCCGCCGTGGCGGTGAACCAATACAGCGAGATGTTGGTGAGCAGGCGGTCGCGGTCCACCGCCGACTCAATGGTGCCGTCGTTGTCGGTCCAGGCCAGGAACTTCTCGGCGATCCACGCCAGTTGCCCCACCGCGGAATCGGTCAGGCCGTAGGCCAGAGTCTGGGGCTTGGTGCTCTGGATCTGCATGTAGCCCGCGCCCTCGGTGAAGTAGAGGTTGGCCCGGCCCAGCCCGGCCTGCTCGTCTTCGGTGAGCTCGCCGGGTCCGTCTTCGGGGGCATTGGCGAACAAGAAGTTCACATGTACGGCCTCGCAGTGCTCGGGATCTTGGCGGCCGATGTTCTGGGAGATGAACGACCCCCAGTCGCCACCCTGAGCGCCGTAGCGCTCGTACCCCAATCGCCCCATGAGCCCGGCGAATGCCTTGGCAGTGCGCACCGCGTCCCATCCTCGATCGGCGGTCGGCCCGGAGAAGCCGTATCCGGGCAGGGAAGGGGCGATCACGTGGAAGGCGTCAGCCGGGTCGTCCGGCTCGGTCAGCGGTCCGATGATGTCGAGGAACTCCACCACCGAGCCGGGCCATCCGTGGCTGAGGATCAGGGGATAGGCGTCGGGATGGGGCGAGCGCTGGTGGATGAAGTGGATGTTCTGGCCGTCGATGGCGGTGGTGTAGTGGTCGAGCTCGTTCAGCTCGGCCTCGGCAGCCCGCCAGTTGTACCCGTCGGCCCAGTAGCGGGCCAGCTCCTGGATGTAGCCCAGTTCCGCGCCGTAGTCCCAGCCCGCGTCGGGCAGCTGGTCGGGCCAGCGGGTCTCCATGAGGCGGCGGTGCAGGTCTTCCAGCGCGGCATCGGGGATGGAGACCGTGAACGGGGTGATCTCAGACATCGGGCTCCTTAGGTTGCTTGACACTAGGCGGGGGAGCGGGGGATCAGTCCCGCGTTATCCTGGGCCCGCTTCAGAGTGGCTGTGGCCACCGTGCGAGCCTTGTCGGCTCCGGCGGCCAGCGCTCTGGCGATCTCGCCCGGGTCGGACGAAAGTTCGTGGAATTGCTTTCGAATAGGAGTCAAAAGACCGTTCACCGCGTCAGCGGTGTCGGCTTTGAGCGGTCCGTACTGGGCGTAGTCGGAGGCAACTGACTCGGGGGTGCGACCCGTTACCGCGGCCAGGATGCCCAGCAGGTTGGATACCCCCGGCTTGGCCTCGGGGTCGTAGCGGACCTCGTTGTCGCTGTCGGTTACCGCTCGCTTGAACTTTCGGGTCACGCTCTCGGGTTCTTCCAGCACCCCGATAGTGCCAGCAGACTCCAGTGACTTGGACATTTTGTCGCCGGGGTTCTGGAGGTCCATGACCCTGGCCCCCGCCTCGGGGATGACATGGGCTGGCACAACAAAGGTCTCCCCGTAGCGGCGGTTGAAGCGCTCGGCAATGTCGCGGCACAACTCGATGTGCTGGCGCTGGTCATCGCCCACCGGCACCAGGTCGGTGTCGTACAGCAGGATGTCCGATGCCTGAAGAGCGGGGTACGTGAACAGCCCGGCCGACACGAAGTCGGTCCGGTCGGACTTGTCTTTGAACTGGGTCATGCGGCGTAATTCTCCGAAACCCACCGTGCACTCCATCATCCAGGCCAACTCCGCGTGCTCGCTCACCGCGCTCTGCACGAACAATGTCGACCGGTCGGGTTCGATTCCCACCGACATGAGCATGGTGGCCGCCGCCAGGGTGTTCTCTCGCAGTTCGGCCGGATCGGGGGCCGTGGTCAGGGCATGGAGATCGACAACGCAATACACCGCGTCGTGCTCGTGCTGATAGGCCACCCAGTTGCGCAGCGCGCCCAGCAGGTTTCCCAAATGCATTCCGCCGGACGGCTGGATTCCCGAGAACACGCGAGCCACGCCGGTCAAACTACCCGCCCTGGTCTCGAAATCCCTAGATGCCAGCCTTGATCCCAAAACCCCGAACAGCCAGAAGGCGAGTTCTACACTTGGTGGGTGGTCGCAGAGGTGAGAACGGAGTTGTCCGAAGGGCCGTTCGAAGTGCGAACCGAGATCTTCGAGGGCCCCTTAGACCTGCTGCTGCACCTCATCTTGCGGGACGAGGTCGACCTCTACGAGGTGAGGGTGGGCGACATCGTGGATGCCTATCTGGTTGAGCTCGACAGCATGGAGCATCTCAACCTTGAGGTGGCAACTGAGTTCTTGTTGATAGCGGCCACCCTGGTGCAGCTGAAGAGCAGCCGCCTGCTGCCCGACAGCGAGTCGCTGGATTTGGACGAGGAATTGGCCCTTTGGTCGGAGCGCGACCTGCTGCTGGCTCGTTTGGTGGAGTGCCAGACCTTCAAAGCGTCCGCCTTAGCCCTCGAGCACCTGGCCGCCGTAGCCGGGAGAGGCTATTCACGCCGTTGTGGGCCCGATGAGCGCTACCTCGACTTGGTGCCCGACTTCTTGGAGGGGATTGGCCCCGATGATCTCCGAGCTGCGTTCCTGCGGGCCACGGAAACCCGACCCACCCCGCGGGTGGGCATCGGCCACATCACCGACATACCCATCAGCGTCGACGAGGTGACGGCAGAATTGGTGGAACGGCTGCCCCACATCGGCTCGGTGGGATTTCGGGAGCTGACCGAAGATTTGGAGACCAGCATTGAGGTTGTTGTCTATTTCTTGGCTGTTCTTGAGATGTTCAAGCGGGGCTTGGTGGACGTGTCGCAGGCCTCGACGTTCGGTCGTATCGCCATCACCTGGACCGGCGAGGCCGAATTCGACGAGCCGCTGGTAGGAGTGGACGCCTATGAGGGATGAGGGAGGCGAGGCCCGACGGGCAGTTGAGGCCATCGTGATGGTGGCCGAGGACCCTGTACCGCCGGGGTTGATGGCCCAGCTCATCGAGATCCCCACCGACCAGGTGGAGGCCATCTGCGACCAGTTGGCCGAGGAATACCGGGCAGAATGCCGGGGATTCGAGCTCGTTCGGGTGGCCGGGGGATACCGCTTCCGCAGTCACCCCGATGCCGAGTCTTACGTGAAGCGGTTCGTGGTCAGCGGTCAGAGTGCCCGACTGTCTTCGGCCGCCTTGGAGACATTGGCCATCGTGGCCTACAAGCAGCCGCTGTCTCGGGCTCAGGTATCGGCCATCAGAGGGGTGAACGCCGAGGGCGCCATGCGAACGCTCCAACAGCGGGGACTGGTGCATGAAGTGGGCCGGGATCCCGGTCCGGGCAATGCCCGCCTGTTCGCCACCACCCCGGCATTCTTGGAGCGGCTGGGGCTCGACTCCGTCGACGAACTGCCCCCGCTGGTAGATTTCGTTCCCGGTGCTGAGGTGATCGAGGCCCTGGAGACCAGCCTGATGGCCGATAGTCGCCCGCAATCGGAGCCGGAGAGCGGCAACAGCGATGCCCACGCGATGTGAGCGAGGCTGAGAGGATACAGAAGGTCTTGGCTGCGGCCGGAGTTGCCAGCCGCCGGGCAATCGAGGAGATGGTGGCCGGTGGCCGGATCACGGTAAACGGGAAGCCGGCCCGCCTGGGTCAGCGGGTCGATCCCGACCGCGACAAGGTGGAGGTGGACGGCAGCCCGGTGGGGTTGCGGGCCGATCTGGTGTACTACCTGTTGAACAAGCCGTCCGGCGTGGTCACCACTGCATCCGATCCCCAGGGGCGACCAACCGTGGTCGACATAGTGCCCGGCGACCCCCGGGTATTCCCTGTAGGTCGCCTGGACGCCGACAGCGAAGGGCTGCTGCTGCTTACCAATGACGGGGAGCTGACCCAGCGGCTTACCCACCCATCCTTCGGGGTCGACAAGGAGTACTTGGTCCAAGTGGAGGGCCATCCCAGCCGCGGGGCGCTGAGAAGGCTGCGCGACGGAGTGGAGCTGGAAGATGGTGCAGCCCAGGCAGTGTCGGTGTCGCTGCCGGAGCCGTCGGTCATCCGCATTGTGGTCCACGAAGGCCGCAACCGCTTGGTGCGGCGGATGTGCGCGGCGATCGGCCATCCCGTGATCCGACTGGTCCGCACCCGCATCGGTCCGCTGGCCGATCGCAAGCTACCGCCCGGCAAATGGCGAGAGCTGAGTCAGAGCGAAGTCAGGGAGCTGGAACGCCAGGGGACAGAACTCTCCGGCAACTGAGTTCAGGGCTGCCCTCAGGGGTCGGTACAATTCCCGCCGTGAGCAGCGCCGTGCGCGCCCTGCGAGGCGCCACCACCGTTGATGCCGACACCACCGAGCAGATCGAAGAGCGGATAATCGCGCTTTTGACCGAGATGTTCGAAAGAAACGAGATCCATCACGACGATCTGATCAGCATCGTGTTCACGGCCACCTCCGACATCCATTCAGCCTTCCCGGCGGCCGCGGCCCGGGTCTTCGGCCTGGGCGACGTACCGCTGCTTTGTGCTCAGGAACTCCAAATCGTCGAAGGCACGCCGTTGTGTCTGCGCGTGCTCATCCACCTGAACACCGAGCGGGGACGAGACGAGCTTCACCACATCTACCTGGAAGGCGCACAGAGCCTGCGCGACGACCTTCCAGAATGATGGCGGCCAACGACACCCAGCCGCGGGCAGCCATTGTCGGAACCGGGCTCATAGGCGGATCAATCGGTCTGGCCCTCAGGGAGCGGGGCTGGTGGGTAGTAGGTACCGATCAGGATGAGGCGGTAGCCGCCGAAGCGTTGAAGCGGGGCGCGCTGGACGAGCTGGGATCGCCGGTCGATGCCGACATCGCGTTCGTGGCCACCCCGGTTGGATCGACCGCGGTTGAGGCTGGCAAGGCCTTGGCCGCGGGCAGTGGGCTGGTTACCGATGTGGGCAGCGTCAAAGTTCCAATCGTGTCTGCGGTGGCCGATCGCCGCTTTGTCGGCGGCCACCCCATGGCCGGCAGCGAGCAGGAAGGGGTGGCCGGCGCCCGGGCCGATCTCTTCCAAAACGCCGTGTGGGTGCTGACGCCCACTGATGAGACCGACGACGACTCCCTGGTCAAGATTCGCTCAGTGGTGGCCTCGCTTGGAGCCGATGTCGTGTCGCTGGCCCCCGATCGCCACGACGCATTGGTGGCCGTGGTGTCGCATGTTCCTCATCTGACCGCGGCAACCCTCATGGCGCTGGCCGACGAGCGCTCTGAGGAGCATCAGGTGATGTTGCGACTCGCCGCGGGGGGCTTCAGGGACATGACCCGCATCGCGTCTGGCCACCCGGGGATCTGGCCCGACATTTGCGATGAGAACTCCGAGGCCATCTGCTCGGTGCTCGACCGCTTCATTGCCGCGTTGGCCGATGTTCGCTCTCTGGTGGCGGACGGCAATCGGGCCGGGCTGTTGGAACTGTTGGAACAGGCGCGAAGCGCGCGGGCCCATCTGCCCTATGGCCTGGATCGAGACGCCTTGCTGTCTGAGGTGAGGGTGCCGGTGTTCGACCGTCCCGGCGAGCTCGCCCGCATCACGAGCCTCACCACTGAGGTTGGGGTGAATATCTACGACCTGGAGATTGCCCATTCGGTGGAGGGTGGCCAGGGCGTGGCGATTCTGGTGGTCAATTCGGAAGCGTCTGGCGCTCTGTTGGAAGCTCTCGGAAAGCAGGGCTACGCCCCGACGTCGAGGGTCCTGCCATGACCGCCATCACCGTCGAGGGAGCGCGGCAGTTCACTGGGCGGCTGAGGGTGCCGGGCGACAAGTCGATTTCCCACCGGGCGTTGATGATCGCTGCGCTGGGCCAACGTCCATGCACCATTCGGGGCCTCTCTGACGGCGATGATGTGACTCGCACCCGCCTGGCTGTGGAGGCCCTGGGCGCACGGGTGGAGGTGGCGGAAACCGGCGACGTGACCGTCACTGGGGGAGTGCGCGGCGCCCGCGGCCCCATCGACTTGGGGAATTCCGGCACTGGCGTCCGGCTTCTGGCCGGTGTGGTGGCTGGCTTCGACTTCACTACCACGCTGGACGGAGACGCATCCATCCGCCAGCGGCCCATGGACCGGATCATCCACCCGCTGACCGCGATGGGAGCGTCAATCAGGGGCAGCGGCGAGAGCAGCTCGCTGGCTCCCTTGATCATTGAGGGCCGCCCGCTGAAGGGCATCGAATACACCGTGCCGGTGGCCTCGGCCCAGGTGAAGAGCGCCGTGCTGCTGGCCGCTTTGAGGGCGGAGGGGCCGACCACGGTTCACGAGACGATTCCCACCCGAGCGCACACCGAGGAAATGCTCGCCGCCGCCGGCGTGAGGTTGGAGCGCGGTGCCTGTTCGGTGACCGTATGGCCTGGAGTGGTGGAACCCCCCGATGTCGAGGTGCCCGGCGACCCGTCGCAAGCCGCATTCTGGGTGGTGGGCGCCTGCGTGGCTGCCGATAGCGACCTTGTGGTGGAGAACGTCTACCTCGGACAGGCCCGGGGAGGGTTCATCGATGTCTTGCGGCGCATGGGCGCCGATATAGCCGTGGATTCGGACTCGGGTGACATCCGGGCTCGATCCAGCGAGCTCAAGGGAACTCGGGTGACCGCCGAAGAGCTGCCGGGCTGCATTGACGAAGTGCCCATCTTGGCCGTGGCCGCCGCGGCCGCCGCGGGAGACACCGTCTTCGAGGGTGTCGACGAGCTGAGAGTCAAAGAGACCGATCGGGTGGCGGCCATCGCAGGACTGCTTGAGAGCATCGGCGCAAGATGCCAGATCGACGGCGACACGCTGGCAATCACCGGAGTCGGTCGCGCCGAATTATTGCGCAGCGGTACTGTGGACTCTGGTGGAGACCACAGGATGGCCATGGCCGCGGCCATCGCCGGAGCAGTGGGCAGCGGCTCGATGACAGTCGAGGGTTTTGAGGCGACTGTCACGAGCTATCCGAGCTTTGCCCGCAACCTGGACCACAGCACAGGATGGGTGCCATGAGCGCTGCTGATGTGCCGATGGGTGAGGGCGTCAGAGTGGTCGCCATCGACGGCCCGGCTGGGTCGGGCAAATCCACGGTGGCCCGGCGGCTGGCCGAGCGCCTGGGGCTGGAGTATCTGGATACCGGGGCGATGTATAGATCGGTGGCCTTTGCCGCCATGGCTCGAGAGATCGACTTGGCCGACACCGACGCTATTGTTGAGGTAGCCCGGGCCAGCGATATCAAGATAGACGACACCTCGGTCACCGTGGACGGCGTGGACGCCACTACCCAGATAAGAGGCCCAGAGGTGACCCGGTCGGTGAGTACGGTGGCAGCCATCTCTGGTGTTCGGGAGGTGCTTAGGGTGAGCCAGCGAGCGTGGGTGCTGGAACGGGGTGGCGGCGTTCTGGAGGGTCGGGACATCGGAACTGTGGTGTTCCCCGATGCCGAGTTGAAGGTGTATCTGAGTGCTTCCGCCGAGGTCCGGGCCGAGCGCCGGGCGGGCGAGGTGAGCGCGCTCGACTACGAGACGGTGGCCGCCGACTTGGCCGCTAGAGACGCTGCCGACTCTACCCGCCAGCACGACCCGCTGATCCAGGCCCCCGACGCAGTTAATATCGATACCACCGACCTCACCGTCGACGAGGTGGTGGACGAGCTAATCGCCCGATTGGGATGAAACATGACGAGCTTAGCCCTGAGGACTTGGAAGCCAAGGGGCGAGTGGCGGGGTTGGTTACCCACTTTCTTGTGCAGCGGCTGGCCCGGGCGGTCTTCGGTGCGTACTTCCGCTGCTATACCCGTGGTCGTCGCAAACTTCCTTCGGAGGGCGGGGTGATCATCGCCCCCACCCATCGATCCAACCTGGACACACCGCTGGTTGGAGCGTCGGCTGGACGCCCGCTGCGTTACTTCGCCAAGAGCGGCCTGTTCCGGGGCCCGGTCACCACTTGGCTAATGGTGGCCTTGGGGGCGTTTCCTGTTCGGCGCGAGATGGTCGACCGGAGCGCGCTGAAAGCCGCTCTGACCGTGCTGGGAGCCGGAAAGGCACTGGTGGTGTTTCCCGAGGGGGAGCGCAAGTCGGGTCCACGCATCCACCCGCTGTTGGACGGAGTGGCCTGGCTGGCGGCCAAAGCCCAGGTGCCGGTGGTGCCGGTGGCCATTGGGGGCACCGAGCGGGCGATGGGCAAAGGAGTCCGCATGCCCCGACCCCACACGGTTCGGATTGTGTGGGGCGAGCCGTTGGCCCCGCCCGAGGTCGACGAACGGGGACGGCAGAGCCGGGAGTCTTTGGTCCAGTACTCCGCAGAGCTTCACGACATCCTCCAGTGCATGTTCGACGATGTGCAACAAGAACTGGGCATCCCAACCTGGGTGTCCGAAGACAACCCGTAAGTCTCTCGGATGCTTAGCGGCCGGCAATAAGGCCGTCGAGCACGTCGCTGGCCGCCACGTTGCGGTCCACCATCGGGGTGGGCGATGGGGATCCTCCCAGGCTGAAGGAGGCCAGCGAACCGGAGGCCTCGATAAGGTCGCGGAGGTTGCGGGGCGGGGGGAAGTACTCGTCCTCATCGGTGAACGAAACCTCTTCGATGCCTTCGGCGGGGGCGAGCCGGTCGAGCACCTCGCTGATCAACTCCTCGGGGGCCGAGGCCCCGGCGGTGAGCCCTACCACTCCGGAGATGTCGTCGGGCAGCTCCACGGCTCGGTTCACTCGAAACACCCGATCGCAGCCCAGCTCTCGGGCGAGCTTTTCCAACGCCATGGTGTTGGAGGAGTTGGCTGAGCCGACGATCACAACGGTGCCGCACTGTTCAGCGATGGCGGTCAATGCGGCCTGCCGGTTGGTGGTGGCAAAGCACAGGTCGCTTCGCCCCGGTGTCCACATGTCGGGGAATCGGTCGCGGGCCGAGTGCAGCACCCCTTCCCAGTCGCGGTGCGAAAGGGTGGTCTGGGCCAAGAGGGCAACCGCGTCGTCGAAGTCGGGAAGCGCCTCCACGTCGGCGATGCTCTCCACCGGGTGGATGGCCTCCGGAGCCACCGCCATGGTGCCCACTGCTTCTTCGTGGTCCTCGTGGCCGACGTACACGATCCGGTAGCCCTTGCTAGCTCGTACCTTGACCTCGTGGTGGACTTTGGTGACCAGGGGGCACACCGCGTCCACCATGTAGCTGGCCCGCTCAGTGGCGGCATCCACTACCTCGGGGGCTGACCCGTGGGCCGAGAGCATTATGGGATGGCCGGGGGGGACCTCGGAGATGTCGTCTACAAACACCACGCCAAGCCGCTCGAAGCGGCGGACCACCAGCTTGTTATGGACAATCTCGTGGTAGCAGTACACCGGCGCCTCAAAGGTGCGGACCAGCCACGCCAGGGCCTTGATGGCCATCTCCACCCCGGCGCAAAACCCTCGGGGTGCAGCCAAGACCACCTTCTCAACGTCCACGAGTTCAATTTAGTGGTCGGCCAAGGCATTCTTGGCCTCGTATCATTTCTGTCATGTCCGCGCCTCGGGTGACAGCGGTCGCCGACGGCTCGGTGGCCCAGCGATTCGGTCTCAGAGCTGGCGACGAGCTCCTTGCTGTGAACGGCTGCGTCCCCAAAGACGTTATCGAGTACCAGCAGCTGGTAGACGAGCCTGAGTTGAGCCTCGACATCCGCCGTGATGGGGTAGTAGTGGAGCTCGATGTTCTCAAGCGGGCGGGGGAGCCGCTTGGTGCTCAAGTGGACTCCGCGCTGTTCGACCGGGTGCGCACCTGTGACAACCACTGCGAGTTTTGCTTCATCTATCAGCTTCCGCCAGGGCTGCGTCCCAGCCTGTATCTGAAGGACGACGACTACCGACTCTCGTTTCTGTACGGCAACTTCACCACCCTGACCCGCTTTACCGAGGCCGACCTGGAGCGGGTGGTGACCGAGCGGCTGTCGCCGCTGAACGTGAGCATCCACGCCACCGACCCCGAAGTGAGGGCCGATATGCTCCGCAATCGCCGGGGGGCCACCAGCCTGCGATGGCTGCGAGCGCTGCTCGACCACGGCATCGAGGTGCATGGGCAGGTGGTGGTCTGCCCGGATGTCAACGACGGCGATGTGCTGGAAGACACCCTGGCCGGGGTGGCCGACGAGTACCCGGAGCTGGCCAGCGTGTGTGTGGTGCCCCTGGGGGTATCGCGGCACACCTCTGAGCCCCGGCTGAGGCCCCATACGAGGACTGAGGCGGTTGCGGCAGTCCAAGCAGTACACGAGTGGCAGGAGATCAACTCCCGTATTCTGGGCCGCCGCCTGGTGTACGCCTCCGACGAGTACTACCTGCTGGCCCGGCTCGATTTCCCCGAACCGGAGGCCTATGAGGGGTTTCCCATGCACGAGGACGGAGTGGGCATGGCGGCCACGCTGAAAATGGAGTTCTTGGGCCATACTGAAGAGGTGACCGGAACCCGGGCCGGTTTCTTTGCATGGGTTGAAGGGGCGCCCGCCGAGGGCTACCGGTCGCCGAGGACCGATGGCTCGACGCCGATCAGCCTGCGGCCCCGCAAGGATGCACCGGTGGGGCTGGTCACGGGGGAGTACGGGGCGGCGGTGCTGGGGCCGTTGGTGGCTTCGCTGGACCGGGGAGATGTGCGGGTGGTGCCGGTGGAGAACCGGTTCTTCGGCGGGACCACCGCGGTGGCCGGGCTGCTGGTGGGCGAGGACATCGCCCGCACCCTGGCCGACGAGCCCGAGGGCCATCGCTACTTGCTGCCCGATGTCTGCCTGTCGCAGGGCATGTTCCTGGACGGTTTGCGGCCCGCCGATCTGCCCCGGCCGGTGGAGGTGGTTACCACGGATGGGGCCTCACTGAGACGAGCACTGGATGGCTAGCTCGAGTTCCAGGGCTCCGTCTTCAGCGTTGACCGGTTCCCTGCCCACGGTGGCCATCGTTGGGCGGCCCAACGTAGGCAAGTCCACGCTCATGAACCGGATCCTGGGCCGCCGGGAGGCAATCGTGGCCGAGCAGCCCGGCGTGACCCGGGACCGCAAAGAGATGCCGGCCAATTGGCAGGGACGGGAGTTTACGGTGGTGGACACCGGCGGCTGGCTGCCCCAGGGCTCGGGTGAGGGCTCCTCAATGGATGCCAAGGTCTCAGCCCAAAGCGAAAAGTCGATGGAAGACGCCGATGTCGTGGTGATGGTGGTGGACTCCCAGGCTGGTATCACCGGTGACGACGAGGGAGTGGCGGGGCGGCTTCGGGGCCGGGCCGGGCCGGTCTTCGTGGCGGTCAACAAGGTTGACGACGAGGCGCACGAAAACCTCATTTGGGAGTTCATCCGTCTGGGATTGGGCGACCCCTACCCAACAAGCGCGCTTCACGGACGGGGGGTGGGGGACCTGCTGGATGCGGTGATGGGCTCGCTGCCCGAAGAGCCGGCGGAAGCAGTCGAGCCAAGCGCCGACCGGGACTCCGACGCACACATGGTGTCGGTTTCCATTGTGGGGCGGCCCAACGCGGGCAAGTCCACCCTGTTCAACCGCCTTATCGGCGACGACAGATCAGTGGTCCACGACCAGCCGGGCACGACCCGCGACGCTATCGACACCGTGGTGCAGACCGATCTGGGACTGATTCGATTTGTAGACACCGCAGGGATGCGTCGGCGGGCCCGCATCGATCAGGCCGCTGAGTACTACTCGCTGCTGCGGGCGTTGGCCGCGGTCGACCGCTCCGACATCGCCCTGTTGGTGGTCGATGCCACCGTGGGGATCACCCACCAAGACCAGCGCTTGGCCGAGCGCGTCGACGCCGCGGGCTGTCCGATCGTGGTACTGCTCAACAAGTGGGATCTGCTCGACACCGAGGCCCGCGAGGCGATTGTCATCGACATCGACCGCCGTCTGCATTTCTTGGGCGAAGCGGCCGTCCTCCGGGTCAGCGCCCTGTCGGGAAGGGGGTTGAACCGGCTCCTGCCCGAGCTTCGAGGGGTGATCGCCGAATACCGGCGACGCATCCCCACCCAGGCGGTGAACCGAGTGCTGCGCGATGCCCAGGCCGCCCATCCGGCGCCTGACGGCGCCCGGGTTCTGTACGCCACCCAGGGGGCGGCCGACCCTCCAACCTTCACGCTGTTCGCCAACCGCACCCTTCCCCGCACCTATTTGCGCTACTTGGAGCGCCGCCTTCGGGAGGCATTTGACCTGGGATCAGTCCCGGTCAAGCTGAGGGTGCGCCGCCGCTCCGGCGAATAACCCACTGCAAATGCCAGGAAAGCAGCAGGAAATTCACCATTTTGCGGGGTAATCTTCAGCGATGGAGACCCTCATCCTCGTTCTGACCGCGGGGGTTTGCGCTTTTGCTGCCGGCGTGTTCGTCCGAGCAGCCCGGCACCGCCAACGGTTCTTGCGCCGGGTAGAGCACACTCACGCGGGCGAGGGATACGACGAAGAGGGCGAGAGCGCCTACGAGGCTGCTCACACGCTGGCCCAGTCCAGCTTCCGCCGGGATGCCCATGCCGCCCTGTTGTACGCGGCCTTGACCGTGGTGGCCGCAATGACCGCGGTCTTGGAGTCCCGTGCAGTGGCTGCTGTCCTGGCCTTGGTGATTGTCCCTGCTCTGTTCCCGTTGTGGTGGGGGCGTCGCTCCGTGGCCGAGGCCCGGCTAACTCAGGAGCGATTCGAAATGGAGCGCCGGGCCGAGGAGACGTTGAGCCAGGGCGACCTTGCTCCGCTGGCCTGGGCCGGGCGGCTCGCGCCCGACGACCTGCCCGATTTCGCCGGCTATGAGATGGGGCGGGTCTACCAGGCGGGCGAAGGCGTGATGGCCGGAGACTTCTTCGATGTATTCCGGGTGGGCCCCACCCGGGTTGCCGCAGTGATCGGCGACGTGGCCGGCCGGGGCATCGAGTCGTCCATCACCGCCTTTCAGGCCAAGTATCTGCTGCGGGTGTTCTTGCGCCAGTTCCGCGACCCGGCCCAAGCCCTAGAGGAGCTGAACGCCCAGATGTCGTCCATCGAGCGGGCCGAAGAGTTCATCTCGGTGGTGATCGTGGTGTTCGACACCGAGGCCCAGTCCATGCGATACGCCTCCGCAGGTCACCCGGCAGCCTGGCTGTGGCATGAGCGGGAGGTGCAGCCGCTGAGGGCCACCGGGGCCCTGTTGATGCTCGACCCCGGCAGCACTTATTTCAGCCGGGAGATCCCCTTGGACTCGGGCGACATGGTGCTCATGTACACCGACGGCTTGGCCGAAGTGCGCTACGGCGACGCCCAGTTCGGCGAGGACCGCATCGCCCTTCATCTGCGCCGCGATCCCACCGTTTCCCCCGATGTGTTGTGCAAGATGCTGCTGGAGGCGGCCCGTGATTTCGCCGACGGCACCATCACCGACGATGTGGCAATCCTCGCCGTCCGCAGGGCGTGATTGTCAACTCAGGTTATTGGCTAGGGTAGGCCACCAGCCTTGAATTGAAATGGGGGACCGATGGCCGATGTAGTGCTCGAAAACGTCAACAAGGAGTACAGCAACGGCTTCAAAGCGGTCACCGACTTGAACCTAGAAATCAATGAGGGCGAGTTCTTGGTGATGGTGGGTCCATCAGGGTGTGGCAAATCGACCACGCTGCGGATGATCGCTGGTTTGGAGGACATCACCTCGGGGACGCTGAAAATCGGGACCCGGGTGGTCAACACCCTCGCCCCAAAAGACCGCGACATCGCCATGGTGTTCCAGAACTATGCGCTGTATCCCCATATGAACGTGTTCGACAACATCGCTTTCTCGCTGAAGCTCGCTCAGCGGCCCCGGGCCGAGATCAGAGAAAGGGTGAATGAGGCGGCCCGGATCCTCGAGCTGGAAAGCCAGCTAGACAAGCGACCGGCACAGTTGTCGGGCGGTCAGCGGCAGCGGGTGGCCATGGGACGGGCCATCGTTCGCCGACCCCGCGTATTCCTTCTCGACGAGCCATTGTCCAATCTCGACGCCAAGCTCCGGGTGCAAATGCGAGCTGAGATCACCGAACTGCAAAAAGAGGTGGGCGTCACAACGTTCTATGTCACTCACGACCAGGTTGAGGCTATGACCATGGCCGACCGGGTGGCGGTGATAAGCGGAGGGATCCTGCAACAGGTCGACAGCCCGATGAAGCTGTTCAACGAGCCCGACAACATCTTTGTCGCCGCGTTCATCGGCTCGCCGTCAATGAATCTGATGGAGGCCGTGGTGCAGCGCCACAACTCGGGTGTATCGATGCAGTTGGGGAGCCAGACGTTGGCGGTACCCGAATCTGTGCTCGCTAAACGGCCGGGTCTGGAGACCTATCTGGGCTCGACCGTGGCGGTGGGCTTGCGACCCAAGGACCTGGAGGATGCTGCAATTGCCACCGATCATCCTGCGGACCAGCGGGTGCGGGGCAACGTCTCGCATATCGAGGCCCTCGGATACGAGGTGATTGCTTACTTCGAAATGGACGCGAAACCGGTTATCTCACTGGAGGCCTTGGAGTTGACCGAGGAACAGGTGGCTGGAGCAGAGCACAACGCCACCCGGGTCCATGCCCGGTTTCACCCCAATACCGCCGTGCGGCCCAATGACACGATAGAGGTAGCGGTATCGATGGAAAATGCCCACTTCTTTGATCTGGACACCGGGTTGGCGATCCGGGGCTGACTGCCGAAGCCCAACTGCCGTTCGCAGACAGGTCAATTCCAGACCAATGGAGCGTGTTCCAGATCGGGCAGCACGGTGCGCCCGATCCGCTCGCACTCCGGAAGATGCGGATATCCCGAGAGGATGAAGGCATCTATGCCTGCCTGGCGGTAGGCCTCCAGCTTGGCCAGCACCTCGCGGGGGGAGCCGACGATGGCAGCACCGGCCCCTGACCGCGCTCTACCGATACCGGTCCACAGATTCTCCTCGGCGTAGCCATCGGCATCGCTGATGTCCCTGAGCTCGGCTTGGCGTCGTACGCCGGCCGAGGCCGAATCCAGCGATCGCCGCCGTATGGCGGCACCCGTCTCGTCATCAAGGCGGCTAACCAGTCGAGCGGCGGCAGCTCGCGCCTCAGCGGCGGTCGGACGCACTATGACGTGGCTGCGCAACCCGAAGCGCAATTGGCGGCCGTGGCGGTCGGCCCGGAGCCGCATGTCGTCAACGGTGGCGGCTACGCCAGCCACCGTATCTGGCCAGGTTAGGAACACGTCGGCCGCAGCCGCCGCAGTTTCTTTGGCCGCGTCGGAGAATCCGCCGAAGTAGAACGGAGGGCATCTTCCCAAAACGGTGGTGGCTCTAGGGGGATCTAGGGCCAGGTCTACGAACTGGCCATGGAAGTCAACCGGCCGACCGTCGAGCAGGGTTCGCAGCACCTGCATCCACTCCAGCGTTCGTTGGTAGCGGGGCTCGGAGTCGAGCGCTTGGCCCGGGATGTCGCTGGAAATGATGTTGATGGTGAGTCGTCCTTCCAGCATCCGGTCGATTGTGGCCAGTTGTCGGGCAAGCTGGGGTAGCCACATCTCGCCCATCCGCACAGCCAACAGGAGTTGGATCTGTTTGGTGAGCGGGGCCACCGCAGCGGCGAACGCGGTGGAATCGATGCCCAGCGTGTATCCCGAGGGCAAGAGGATATTGTCGAATCCGTGTCGATCAGCGGCCAGCGTGATTTCGCGGCAATGCTCCCAGCTGCTGGCCAATAAGGGGTCGGCCACTCCGAGAAACTCGTAGTCGTCGTCGCAGAGGGCCGCGAACCAGGCCACCTCTACTGGAGTCGAATCACTCACGGCAACGGCACGCCCTCGGAGGCCTCTATGACCGAGTAAACCTCGGAGCGGTCGATAGGGATGGATTTTGCTTGAGCCGCGCTGGTTAGACGTTCGGGATTCTGCGTTCCCAAGATCGCGACCGGCCGGGACGGATGGGCCAGCACGAAGGCGATGGCCAGGGTGGTTCGGCTGGTTCCATGATGCTCGGCTAGCTGGTCGAGCGCGGCGATCAACTCGGGGCGCACATCGGTCCCGCTGGCCAGCCGACCGCCAGCCAGCGGACTCCAGGCAAGGGGGACGACTCCGTCGCGCATGCAGAGATCCAGCGTGCCGTCACGCAGAGCTCCCAACTCGGCGGCGGAGTACTCGGGCTGGGTGGAAACCAGCGGGAACGGCAGGTGGGCGGCAAGGGCCTCGTGCTGCTGGGGAGTGAAATTGGAGACACCCACTTCGCGGATCTTCCCCTGGTCGCGCAATGCAACCAGGGCTTCGCCCAAGTCGGCCGGATGGACGAAGAGGTCGGGACGGTGGATCTGGTACAGGTCGATGACGTCGACCCCGAGGCGAGCCAGCGATGCCTCGCAGGCTGCGGTGATGGCCGAAGGGCTTGAATTGTACGGGGTGGGTGGGGTGATCCCTCCCTTGGTGGCGAGTACCATCTGGTCGCGCAACTCGGGCGCTGCGGCCAAAACGCGGCCAAGGTTGCTCTCGGCCTCACCGAAGGAAGTCCCGCCCCAGTCGAGTCCGTAGACGTCGGCGGTGTCCACCAGGTTCATGCCCAGATCTAGGGCGGTCTCCAACAGATCTCGATACTGGGATTCTGAGCGCCCTACGAGACGCCAGCATCCGAATCCCAAGCGGCCGACTCGGAAGTTGGTACCGAGGGGGACGGGATTAGGGTCAATGAGGCTGTTTGGCACCGGATCAAGCTATCGTGTCGTGCCTCCGCCAGCGTCGTTCGAGGGGAAATGGTGATCCGTTACGGTGTGATTGGGACCGGCATGATGGGCCGGGAGCACATCGCCAACGTCTCCCGTTTATCGGGCGCAGTTGTGACTGCGCTTGCCGACCCCCACCCCAGTCGCTGGACGCCGCTGAGGCCCTGGTCTCCCGAGCCAGTCGATTCTTCGACTACCGCGATCTGCTGGCGGCCGAAGTCTGCGATGCAGTGATCATCTCCACCCCCAACATGACCCATCTCGACGTGCTTAGTGATGTGTTGGGAACCGGTCTCCACGTGCTGGTGGAAAAGCCGCTTTGTACCACGGTGGCGGACTGCCGGCAGGCCATCGAAGCGGCTGCTGGCCATCGCGGAGTGATACGGGTGGGAATGGAATATCGGTATATGGCTCCCTTTGCCCGGCTCATCGAGGAGGTGGACAAGGGTGCGGTGGGTCGAGTGCGGATGGCCTCGATACGGGAGCACAGGTTCCCGTTTCTCTCAAAAGTCGGAGACTGGAATCGATTTGCCGACAACACCGGCGGGACGCTGGTGGAAAAGTGCTGCCACTTCTTCGACCTTATGAATCTGGTCATGTCTGGGCGGCCCCAACGGGTCTTCGCCTCTGGGAGTCAAGCGGTCAACCATCTCGAGGAGCGTTTTGGAGGTCGCGTCCCCGATATCGATGACAACGCCTATGTCGTGGTCGATTACGACAACGGTGCCCGAGCGATGCTGGACTTGTGCATGTTCGCCGAGGCCACCCACAACCAGCAGGAGTTCGCCGTGATCGGCGATGCGGGGAAAGTAGAGGCCCTCGTGCCCGAGCACATTGTGCGGATCGGGCGTCGGGGTGAGCATTCGATCGGCGCAGTCGAAGTAGTGGAGACCCCGGTTGCCGTGCCCTACAAGGGATTTCACCACGGTTCTAGCTTCGTGGAGCACCAGCGGTTTCTCGAAGAGATCAGCGCGGGCGATGGCGCGGATTCGAGGGCCCGTTCAATTCAGGCGCTGGAAGCCGCCCTGTTGTGCGTGGCCATGGGGGTGGCGGGGCAGCGGTCCATGGCCACCGGCCTGCCTGTAGTCCTCGCCGACGTGCTGTAGTCAGCCTTTGACCGAACCAGCCAACAGCCCTCGCACGAAGTGGCGTTGAAGGCTGAAGAACACGATCAGCGGAACGACCATGATCACGAAGGCGGAGGCAAAGCGGAGTTGGAAGTTCGATCCGCGCTCGCCCACCAGATTCACCAGCGCTACCGTCATCGGCTCGTTGTCGGTGAGGAACACCGCGGCGATCAGGTAGTCGTTCCAAGTCCAAAGGAACTGAAAGACAGCAAAAGCGGCAAGCGCGGGCCGGGCCAAGGGCACGACCAACCGCCAGAAGATGGTGAAATGGCTGGCCCCGTCGATGCGGGCGGCCTCGAACACCTCACGGGGCAGTTGGCTGACGAAGTTGTGCAGCAACAGCACGGCCAGAGGCAGGCCGAACGCGGTGTGGGTAATCCAGACCGCAGCCGCAGTGTTGGCCACTCCCACGTCGGGGACCAGCACGAAGGTCCAATCCACACCGGGGATGGTGAGACGGGCCCCGTTGTTGAACAGTTGGAGCAGCGGAACGAAGGCCATCTGGTTAGGCAGCGCGATCATCGAGACCAGGGCGATAAAGAGCCAATTGCGGCCCCGGAATTCGATCCAGGCAAACCCGTAGGCCGCGAATGCGGCAATGGCGATGGGGATGATGGTCGCCGGGACAACGATGGCTAGGGAGTTGAGGGCGAACTCCCACATGGATGGTTGGGCCGCGCTGTCCCTGAAGACGTCGCGGTAGTTCTGAAGGGTCAGGTTGTCGAGATCGTTCCACGACGTCCACCAGCCTGAGCTGTTGATGTCGGGCACTTTGCGGAACGACGATATGAACAGGCCGAACGTGGGCACAGTCCAAACCACTACGATGAGCCACATCACCCAGCTGGGAGTGGTTGCCGCCAGCCGGCGGATTCTCTGGCCCGTGGGCATGAGCGCGGTGTCAGCCGGACTCACTTCAGCTCCGCCTCTCCCTCATTTGCCGACTTCACTTGAGCTCCGATTGCAGTCGGCGGATGTTGTAGATCATCACCGGCAAAACGAGGGCGAGCAGCACAACTGCGAACGCGCTGCTGGATGTGAAGTTGCGGTCGCGGAGCTGGTCGAACATCTCGTTGGCCAGCACATTGGTGCGGTTCGCCCCGTTGGTGGTGGCCTTTACCAGGTCGAACACCTTGGTTACGATCACCATCAGCGTGGTGACCACGACGATGATGGTTGGGCGAATCTGGGGGACGATCACCCGCCAGAAGACTTGGATCTCGTTGGCCCCGTCAACCCGGGCGGCTTCGGTGAGCTCTTCGGGAACCGCCCTGATGGCGGCCGAGAGCACAACCATGGCGAATCCTGTCTGGATCCACACCATGATGAACATGATCCAGAAGTTGTTCCACGGGATCATCGACGAATTGATGAAGAAGCCGCGGGGCTGGAATCCGATGCCCTGGAGAATGGCATTGAACAGCCCGGTCTGGTTTCCGGTGGGCTGGACTTCGTAGATGAAGTCCCAGATCACCGCGGCGCCCACCATGGAGATGGCCATGGGCATGAAGATCAGGGTCTTGGCTACCCGTTCTCCTCGGGCCCTCTCGGCCAGGATGGCCAGCAACAGCCCCAATACGGTGGACAGGCCGGCCACCGTGACCACCCACCAGATGTTGTTCCACACCACGCCTTGCAGGGTGGACAGCGCGCCGAAAATGCCAAAGCCGATTGCGAGGACCAGCAACATCGAGGAAGTCGGCGACCCCCAGTCCATTTCCAAATCGCCTCTGCGCAACCGGGCCAAGATCCCCGCCACTACCAGGATGGCGGCCACGGCAGCGACGACGATCAGCGTTATCCGACTCGACACCACAATGGTGAGCACGTCCACGATCTCCGAGCGGTTCGGCTCGCGGACCAGTGATTCCACAAAGCCGGCGAGGGCGGCAATCCCGATAGCGGCGCCCACGATGCCCAGAACTTTCATGGTGTGTCGGGCCAGCTTCACTCTCAACGGTCCGCCGACGATTCGAGATGCGCTGGCCCAAGCGGCCACCACTGCCACCGCAGCGGCAGCTAGGGCGATGATGAATAGGCGGCTGGTGAAAATTGAGATCCAGCCGTCTATGGAGAAATAGGTCCGGTTGGTGAATATCTCCTCGTAGTGCTGGATGGTGAAGCCGGGCTCCCGGCCTCTCGACCCGTTCTTGAACGACAGCCACATGGTGCGAAAGCCGGGGATGACCAATCCGCCGATGACGAACAGGAGAGCCGGGCCCACAAACACCCACGGTCGCAGCCTGGCCTCCAAGCGGATACGTCGCTCCAGCTCGGGAATCAAGCCTCGTCCCGCTGCTATTCCCAAGGCCGCACCGATTAGCCCGCCGATGACGATGGTCAGCCATCCCTCAGAGAATGGCCCCGCGATCGCCGGACCTTGGGGGACCCACCCGTTGTGCTGGAGCACAGCCCCGACAATCAGTCCCAGTACGCCTCCGATGCTGGCCATGAAGGCTGGCCATCGGGACAGCGCCGAGTCGACGGTGCGGTCGGCGCCGATAAACAACACGGCGGTGACGGCCAGCGCCCCCGCGACACTGACGAGCATGGTGACTACTTGACCCATGGTGCCCTTACCCTAGGCGGTCGCTCCAAGTTGGCGCGTGAACGCGACGTGGCCGGGGGCGACATCGCCGCTCCCGGCCACGGTCAGAGTTGTTCAGTCGTTAGCGACTGAGAAGATGGCTTTCGCTTACGGCCACGCGTTCTCGGTGTCGTCAGCAAACTCTTGGGCCGTCTTGGAGCCCGACACGTAGTCGGTTCCAGAGCGCCAGAACTCACCGGCGCCGACCTCACCAGGCATGAGGTCGGAAGCGTCGAACCGGAAGGGATCGGCGCTAACCAGAATCTCGGCCAGGCCGCGGTCGAAGTCTGTGCTGTAGAGCGATGTGTCGTGTTCGCGGTTGGGCGACAAGAACCCGCCCTTGTCAGCGCTGATCCGGGCGTTGGCGTACTCGGCGGTGCCGATGTACTCCATCACTGCCAGGGTCTCGGGCTTGTCGGTGAAGGCCACTGCGTGGGTGCCCGCACCGAGCACAACGGTGCCGAATTCGTCGCTGATGGTCGGCAGGTAGAACACGTTGATGTCACCGTTGGGGCCGAGCGACGCGCCGATTTCGGTGTAGAAAGCCCCGGCGAAGCTGGCCTGGCGGTGCAGTACGCAGTCGCCGTCGGCGATCGGCAGGGAGGACTCTTTGAAGCCGGTGGCCGCGATCAGGTCGCGTCCGCCGAGCACGTTGCCTTCCCCGAACCAGATGTCGCCCACAAACTCGGCCACTTCGACCACTCGAGGATCGTTGAACGGGATTTCATGGGACACCCATTGGTCATAGACGTCAGGACCCTGGACGCGGAGCATCATGTCTTCCATCCAGTCGGTGAACACCCAGCCGGTGGCGTCACCCGACCCGATACCGATGCACCAGGGCACGAGGCCGTCCGCTTTGATCTGCTCGGTTAGCGCTTCGAGTTCGGCCCACGTCGAGGGAATCTCGTAGCCGTTCTCGGCGAATAGCGGCGGGCTGTACCACACCAGGCTCTTCACGTCCCCTTTGTTGGGCACGCCGTACACCTGTCCACCGGTGGAGGCCAGGTCGAACCAGAACGGGTCGTATGCCCCGCCAATGTTGTCGAGCAGCGACTGCGGCAGGGCCACGGCGTCACCGGACTCCCCGAACTGGATGATGCGTCCCGGCTGGGGAATGATCACGATGTCGGGTGGGTTGCCGCCCTCAAGGGCCAGGTTCAACTCAGTGGTGGCGTCGCGGGTACCGGAGTACTGAACCTCGATGCCGGTACGAGACTCGAACGGCTCAAACCCGGCCAAGAAACCCTCAGCCTCAGGGCCGGTTTCTGGCCCGAGGATGTTGACCACGGTTCCGGCCAGGCTCATCTCCTCGTCTTCGGGAGCTTCCTCCTCGGCCATGGGCTCGTCTTCGGGAGCTTCCTCCTCGGCCATGGGCTCCTCCGCAGGTGCACCTTCTACGGGCGCAGCGGTAGGTTCAGGCGTTGAAGCAGCCGGGGTGTCATCATCGTCGTTGCCGCAGGCTGTTGCCACGAGGGCCATCGCGAACAGCACAGCTATGAGCGCGAGCAGTCTTGACTTGATTTTCATTTTTGGGTTTCCCTCCGGATAAGCAAGCAATTGCTGGAGAAGAACACGCTAATGCCCTCCGGATGGGGTCGCCAACAAGTCAGAGCCGTTATCAGGTGGAAGCGCCGCTTCGGGGCTTTCGCCGCGTCTGTTGTTGTGGTCGGCCATGCGGTCTGCCGTTGGATCGGTGTCCGCCGCCGCGGTTGTCGTCTCGGTCGGATCGGTTGCGCTGGTTTTGCGGGTTGCCGTTGGATCGGTGTCCGCCGCCGCGGTTGTCGTCTCGGTCGGATCGGTTGCGGCGCTTTTGGGGGTTGCCCTTCGGCTTCCTGTTGGCCTGGCCATCTCCGTGGGGGTGGCGCGGCTTGTTTCGGCGGGCTGGCACCGTGTCTTGTTCGACTGGGGTGGGACTGGTGATGGGCTGATTCAGGCCGAGCTGTTGTTGGATCTTCTTGGTGTCGGCATGCTGGCCTTGCTGGATCAGCGACACCACAAGGCCGGTCTGGCCGGCACGGGCGGTGCGGCCCGAGCGGTGCAGATACGCCTTGTGATCCTCCGGCGGGTCGAAGTGGATGACGCATGCCACGGCGTCCACATGGATCCCCCGAGCGGCGACATCGGTGGCGATAAGAGCCTCGATGCGGCCGTCGATGAACTCTTTGAGGGTTCGAGTGCGGCGGTTCTGAGCGTGGCCACCATGTATGGCGGCGGCCTTCACGCCGCGCTGGGTGAGCTGGCGAGCCAGCCGATCAGATCCGTGCCGGGTCCGGCAGAACACGATTGTCGGGCCCGTGGCTGAAATCACGTCAGCGCAGGCACCGACCCGCTCGGTCTTGTCCACTGTCCAGAACCGGTGATCGGCCGACTTGATATCGGGGGTGGCGTCGCCAACCTCATGGGTGACCGGTCGATCCTGGTAGTCCCGGGTGATTTTGGCCACGTCATTGTCCAGGGTGGCTGAGAACATGACGGTCTGGCGTTCGGAGGCGGTTTGGTCGAGGATGCGTCGAACAGCAGGCAGGAATCCCATGTCGGCCATTCGGTCGGCTTCGTCGATAACCACCTGGTCGGCTTCGTGGAGGCTCACTGCCTTTTGGTCGATCAGGTCCTCAAGCCGACCAGGGCAGGCGACGAGGATGTCGACTCCCTTTTGGAGCTGCTTGCGCTGGTTGACGTAGCCGACGCCCCCGTAGACGGCGGCCACGCTGATCGGGCCAGAGATAGTGCGTAGCTCTGATGCGATTTGGTCGGCGAGCTCGCGAGTGGGGGACAAGATCAATGCCCGTGGCCGCCGGGGCTTGGCTTGGCCGACGTTGGCGATCAGCGGGATTCCGAAGGCGAGCGTCTTGCCCGACCCGGTGGGGGCCCGGCCGCAGATGTCGCGGCCGTCCATGGCGTCGGCGATAACGGCGGATTGGATCTCGAACGGTTTGCGGATTCCGCTGCGCTCCAGCGCGCGGCAGATGGAATCGGGCACGCCCAGCTGGGCGAAAGTGGGGGGCATGGGGCTCCTCGCCCGCGTGTAACGGGCACTCAGGCAATGGTCGGCGCCGAAAATCGATAGCGAGGCGCAACACATCTTCGGGCGGCTTGCCCGGTAACAGAGAAGAAACTCGGAGGCAGCCCGCTTGGCAGAAATCTTCGGCCAAGTAGAAACAGGCTACCACCGCCACCGGCAAAACCCTCATCTTTCCTGAACGCCTAGAGGACTTTGGCCAGCGGAGAAAACCTCGACGGTCCCGGCTGTGGGGTCTTTACCCCTCGCGGTGGCAAGCTATAGCCGTGCCCTGGTGCGAGCCCTGCGACCGCTTCTGGAACCCTGCTTCGATGACAGAAGCAGGGGAGTGCCCCACCTGCGGCCAAACAGTCGAAACCCCACCCGCCCACCACACCGACACCCGCCATAAAGTCCCCTGGCACTTCTGGCTAGCCATAACCGCCGCAGGCATCTACCTCGGCTGGCGCGCCATCCAAGGTATCGCCCTGCTGTTTTGATCGCTCCTGGTTGGTCGGGCTGCCGGGATTTGAACCCGGGACCTTCGGTCCCCCAGACCGACGCGCTAACCAAGCTGCGCCACAGCCCGCAACGGAGAGAGCATAGTGCGGCTGCATGGGGCGGCCCCATGCGGATAAGTAGGATTGGGGCCGTGTTGGACCTGGTTATCCGCGGGGGCACAGTCATTGACGGCTCGGGACAACCCGGCTTTGCCGGCGACGTTGGGGTCAAAGACGGGCGCATCTGCGAGATCGGCGAAATCGCCGGCTCTGGGCAGTCGGAGATCGACGCCTCCGGCAAGGTTGTTTGCCCCGGTTTTGTAGACCCCCACACCCACTACGACGCCCAGCTTTTTTGGGATCCGACCGCCTCGCCCTCCAATCTGCACGGGGTTACCACCGTTATCGGCGGCAACTGCGGCTTCACTCTGGCGCCGCTCAATCCCGGCGATGCCCCCTACCTCCAGCGCATGATGGCCAAAGTGGAGGGCATGCCGCTCATCGCTTTGGAGTCGGGGCTGGATTGGTCGTGGCGCACCTTCGCCGATTACTTGGCCAGATTGGACGGCACTCTAGGAGTCAACGCCGGGTTCCTGGTGGGACAT
Source organism: Acidimicrobiales bacterium (assembly GCA_965208505.1). Classification (GTDB taxonomy): domain Bacteria; phylum Actinomycetota; class Acidimicrobiia; order Acidimicrobiales; family Bin134; genus Poriferisocius. Next base: position 1,614,658 of record OZ242339.1, on the reverse strand, counting down.
TGCGCCATCCGCCGGGCGGTAATGGGAACCGATGCCACCGGCAACGAGGCCGACCCCGGCCAGCTCGAGGCGATGAAATCCCTATTGGCCGAGGGCGTCGCGGCGGGCGGCTTAGGCTTCTCCACCTCGCTGTCCTACACCCACAACGACGGCGATGGTGCCCCGGTAGCGTCCCGCTTTGCCAGCAGTGAAGAGGTGATTTCTTTGTGCTCGGTGATATCCGAGTACGAGGGGACCACCCTGGAATACGTCACCGACGGGTGCATGCAGGGCTTCACCGACGAGGAGCTCGACTTGATGGTGGCGATGTCCCGAGCGGCCCGACGCCCGCTGAATTGGAACGTGCTCACCATCGACTCGGCCGACCCCGACCGCTACCGCGCCCAACTGGGCGCCTCGGAGCGGGCGGTCGAGCACGGGGCCCGGGTGGTGGCGCTGACCATGCCGGTGCTGGTGGGCATGAACATGAGCTTTCTTAACTACTGCGCCCTCAACATGCTTCCCGACTGGGGGGAGGTGCTCGGGCTCCCGGTGCCAGAGCGGATGGCTCAGCTTGCCGATCCTCAAACCAGGGCGAACCTCGCCGAGCGGGCCGCTTCTCCCGACGCCGGGGTCTTCAGCCGGCTCACCGGGTGGGGTGGCTACCGGATCGGCGACACCTTCAGCTCGGCCAACGATGGTTTGAGCGGGCGCAATGTGGCCGAAATCGCGGCCGAGAGGGGCACCGGGCACTTTGACACTCTGGTGGAAATCGTGGTCGCCGACGAGTTGCGCACCGTGTTGTGGCCGGCGCCCACCGATGATGACGACGAGAGCTGGCGGCTCCGGGCCGAAGCCTGGCAAAGCGAGCACACGCTTTTGGGCGGCTCCGACGCCGGTGCTCACCTCGACCGAATGTGCGGTGCGCCCTACACCACTGCATTTTTGGGCGACTGTCTCCGGGGCCGGCGGCTGGCCACCTTGGAGACGGCCATCCACATGCTGACCGACGCCCCGGCCCGGCTGTTCGGCCTGAGAGGGCGGGGCCGAGTCGAGCAGGGGTGGCACGCCGACCTGGTGGTGTTCGACCCCGACACGATCGATGCCGGCGCCATGCGCATGGTGGAGGATCTGCCGGGGGGGTCGGCTCGCTTGTTTGCCGACGCGGTGGGTGTGGACCACGTGCTGGTGAACGGCCAGCTCATCGTGAGCGATGGCCAAGCAACCGATGCCCGGCCCGGCACCTTGTTGAGATCAGGAAGAGACACCGAGACCGTGTTGGTCGGGTAGTGGATTTCGAGCAGACCAAGTTGGCGCTGGCCCAATCCCGGCGCCGGCTGGAGATCTTCTCGCTGCGTTGGCAGGCCCGCCTTGACACCAAGCGGTTCGACCAGGCCGTCCCCTGGATCATGGCTCTGCTGTTGGGAGCGGCTCTGTCGGGCCTGGCCTTGACTCGGGCCCATCAACTGGATGCCGGAGCCGACCTGTCTGTCCACCTTCAGGGGCTGTGGCTCATCGGGGAGGGATTCGAGCCCCGCTCCAGCGTGGCCGGCCACAACCTGTTGTGGGAGCAGGCTGCGTTCATCCTTTATCCGGTGGCGGGGCTGACCGCGTTGCTTCCCGACCAACCGACGCTGCTATGCCTGCAAGCCGCGGCACTGGCCCTGGCCGTAGTGCCGCTGTGGCGGATTGCCCGTGATGTGGGCGGGCTCAAGTCAGGGGCTGCTGCCGCAGTGGTTTTCGCCTATTGCGCCTACCCCGCGGTCCACTCGATCAACCTGTCCGATTTTCACCCCGAGGCCCTGGCTGTGCCCGCCCTGTTCGCCGCTGTTCTCACGGCGTTGACCGGACGATGGAACTGGTTCGCCGTGTTCGCATTGATTGTGGTTACCTGCCGGTCGGATTTGGCCTTCGCCCTGTCCGGACTTGGCCTTCTGGTGCTGCTGGAGGGCCGTCGTCGCCCTGGAACGGCAATATCGCTTGGATGCCTGGCCTACGGGCTGGTGGCGATGACGGCAATCCAGCCTCGATTCAACGGCGGGCGGTTCCCCCATATCGAGGCGTTCTCCGGCTTCGGCAGCGGGCATCCGGGGTCAGTGCTGTGGGGCTTCATCTCCGCCCCTCATCAGGTAGTGGCCGACGCGGTGTCGCAGGCCAACTTTCAGATGATCGTCTTTTTGCTCGCCCCGGTAATGCTGCTGCCGCTGGTGGCGCCCCGCTACGTGATGCCGGTGTTGCCCCTGTTCGCGGTGTACCTGGTGGCTGACATGCCCTCCGGCCAGCTGGCCGAGGCTTCTCAGACAGTGCCGATGATTCCATTCGTCTTTGCCGCCACAGTGTTCGCGCTGGCCCGATCCGGAAGGGTGCTGGTGGAGCGGGTGAATGTGGATCGCCGACTGCTCACCGCTCTGGTGCTCACAGCCGGCCTCTTTTTCTTGCGCGACGCCCCCAGCTCGCTTTATGAGCGGCCCTGGAACTGGGGCCAGCGCGACACCATGGACATAGCACGGCAGGAGGTGGCCGACTTGATCCCGGCGGATGCGTCGGTGCGGGCTTCAGAGCATGTGCTTCCCCTGCTGTCGGACCGCGCTCGGCTGTACCAACTGCACACCGGGGATGATCCCGACAGCGCCGCGGTCGCGGCCACTCCCAAGGTGGAGTGGATCGTATTTGACGCTGCCTCTGCACCCGACTGGAGTCCTCTCGACATCGAGAGCTTCGACTTGGATATCCGACGCACCGGTTTCGAGCGACTTGAATTTGAAGAGGGCGGGCTCTCCCTGCGCGTCTACCGACTCCGCAACGTGATCCAGAGCTAGCCCGCGAACTCAGCTATCAGACCCGCGAACTCAGCTATCAGACCCGCGAACTCAGCTATCAGAGAGGTGTGAGCGCAGAGTCTCGGCGGCTTGGGCCAGCTCCTCAGGGGGCACCGAATCTTTGGCGTTGGCGAAGCTCAGATCGCCGATGCCGAACATCGGGATCACATGCAGGTGCGTGTGGGGCACCTCGTGTCCGGCAATGACGAGGCCGACTCGGGGCGGCCCGAACGCGGCCATCTGGGCGGCACCCACCTTCTGGGCCACGACCATGAGATGGGGGGCCAATTCCGGGGGAACGTCCAGCCAGTGGTCGATTTCGGCCCGGGGCACGATGAGCGCGTGGCCGGTTTGGGTGGGGTTGATGGACAAGATGGCCACGCAGTCTTCGTCTTCCCATACGAAGTGCCCCGGTAGGTCGCGGTTGATGATCATCGTGAACACGCTGGCCATTTGCTCATAATACGACCCACCGGACTGCCTCTGTAGCATTAGCCATAGTGAAGGTGGGGAATACCGAGTGGCGGGTGTGGACGGTTCCCAACTTGATTTCGGTGCTGCGGTTGGGATGCGTGCCGGTGTTCTGCGTTTTGCTTCTGGGCATGGGGAACCGGGCCGGAGCGGCCATCCTGCTTGGGGTGCTGGGGGCTACCGACTGGGTTGACGGCTACATCGCTAGGCGATTCGACCAGGGCTCCGAGCTGGGGAAGATCCTAGACCCCACCGCCGATCGGCTGATGTTCTTGACCGCGGTCGTGGTGATGATGGTGGACGGCTCCCTCCCTGCGGCGTTCGGGGTGCCGATGCTGGTGAGAGAAGCGGTTGTCTCGCTAGTCGTGGTGGCGCTGGGCGCAATGGGAGCCCGGCGGATCGACGTGACCTGGACCGGCAAGACGGCCACCTTCGGCCTCATGTTCGCGCTCCCGCTACTGCTCTTGGGCGACTCGAGCGTGGTCGGGGGTACTGCGCTGCGCGGTGTTGGCTGGGGCCTGGGCATCCCGTCGCTGGCGCTCAGCTACTACGCGGCGGTGGAGTACATACCCCGGGCCCGCCAAGCACTTGCCGAGGGGAGGGCGGGCCGAACCGCAGCCTCAAGCTGAGGTTGAGAGTTTTCCCGCCAGCCGGTACGGTGTCCACAATGAACGTACCGGTCGAACTCCGCTATTCCGAAGACCACGAATGGACCAGGGTTGAGGGCAACCGGGTCTGTTTGGGAATTACCGATTACGCCCAGGATGCCCTAGGCGACGTCGTCTTCATCGATCTTCCCCCAGTGGGGACAGAGGTGGCCGGCGGCGAGCCCTTTAGCGAGGTTGAATCCACCAAGTCGGTGTCAGAGATCTATTCGCCTGTGACCGGGACCGTTGTTGAGGTGAATACCGATCTCATCGACAGCCCCGAGCGGCTAAATGAGGATCCCTACGGCGAGGGGTGGATCTGTGTGATCGAGGCCACCGACCTGTCGGAACTCGACAACCTGTTGGACGCGGCGGCCTACACCGACCTGACAGAGAGCGTCGATTGACTTCCCGGCCTCATAATGAAGAGGCCAGCGTGGCCTTTTGCCCTCAGTGCGGCTATCGCATCGAGACTGGGGCCAACTTCTGCGTTTCTTGCGGCCATCGCCTCAAGCTGGCTGGCGAGTCCGAGGGAGGCATGTCGGTTGACGAGCCCACCACGGAACTGGAGCTTGAGGCCGACTTGGTCCGGCACCCAGCGGTGTTGGTGGTAACCCAGGGTCCGACTGCGGGAAGTCGCTTCGAGCTGGCCGAGGCCCGCGTGTCTGTGGGCCGCCATTCCGAATCCGACATCTTCTTGGACGACATCACGGTGTCCCGTCGGCACGCGGAGGTCTATCGAGACGGCCTGGTGCGGCACGTCAAGGACATGGGCTCGCTCAATGGCACATATCTGAACAGTCGACGGGTTGAGGATGCCGGGTTGAAGAACGGAGACGAGCTTCAAGTAGGGCGATTCAAGTTGGTGTACTACGACGGGATCAGCGAATGACTGCCCAGCACCGGTCGATTGGGCAGGTTCTGGATTTGCTTAAAGACGAGTTCTTCGACATCAGCATTTCCAAAATCCGCTTTCTGGAGAGCCAGGGGCTCATCGATCCCGAACGAAACCAATCCGGCTATCGCAAATTCACCGAGAACGACGTCGACCGGCTGCGGTGGATCCTTGAGCAGCAGCGGGATCATTTCCTTCCCCTCAAAGTCATCAAGGAGCGGATCGACTACGAGGACTTCGACGGAGACTCAGGCGCTGAAGAAGGATCCGTCCCGAGTCCTGTGGGCGGAAGGCGCCCGAACCCGCTGGACTCGGATGAAGTCTCGGTGTCGCTCTCAATGGACGAACTGGCGTCGGTCAGCGGGCTTAGCCGGTCCAAAATCATGGAGCTCCAGAAATTCGGCCTCATTGGTCCTATAGACGACGGAGCGCTGTCGCACTACGACGCCGAAGCGGTCATAGTGGCCAAGGTTGCGGCTGGCTTTTTGGCCCATGGTCTGGAGCCCCGCCACCTGCGGGCCTACAAATCGGCCGCAGAGCGAGAGGTGGGACTGCTGGAGCAGCGGATCATGCCTCTGGTCATGCAGCGCACGGCCAAGTCCCGCAAGCATTCTCAGGATGTCCTGGTGGATCTGATCAACCTCGGCTCGGATCTGCGGCTTTCGCTGCTCCGGGGTGCCTTGGCCAATCACACGAAGAGCCGGTAGTGGCGTGGGCCGCACCGAGCCCGAGCTGTTCGCGAGCCGGGAGGCCATCGATCACGCGGTAGAGCGGGTGGCAACAGAGATATCCCAGCAGTGCTCTGATGGGGCGGTTCTGGTGTCGGTGCTGAAGGGGAGTCTGCCCTTTCTTGCCGACCTGGTCCGGGTCTTGGACATAGCCGTGGAGGTGGACTTCTTGGCCCTGTCCCGGTTCGAGGTGGATTCAGGGCGAGTCCGGCTGGTGAAGGATCTGGACTGTGATGTGGTTGGACGGGAGGTCATATTGGTGGAGGACATCGTGGACACTGGGCTAAGCCTCGGATACTTGATAGGGGAGCTCCGCCGCCGGTCGGCTGCCTCGGTGGAGGTGGCCGCGCTCCTCAACCGAGGTGTTCGCCGCATACTCCCTCTCGAGCCCGACTACGTGGGGTTCGAGGCGCCCGACGAGTTCTTCTTGGGCTACGGCTTGGACTGGGACGGCCGCTACCGCAACCTCGACAAACTGGTAATCGGAGATCCCGATCTGCTGGCCGACGATCCGGACGCTTACGTCTCTATGCTCTACTAACGTGGAGACAATGAAAGAGATGGAGCTCGTCGGGGTGCGGATCGAATTGCCGTCCAATGCTCCGATCGTGCTGCTGCGGGAGACAGCCGGTGAGGGTCGGCTGCTGCCCATCTTCATTGGGGGAGCAGAGGCCCAGGCCATTGCCTTGGCCATGGAGGAGGTGGAGACTCCCCGCCCGATGACCCATGATTTGTTCAAGAACGTGCTCGACGACCTGGGGGTGCAGCTTGAGCGAATTGTGGTGACCGAGTTGCGGGATCGGACCTTCTACGCCGAGTTGGAGTTGAAGGGGGGCAACGGGGCCAGGAAGATCTCCAGCCGACCATCAGACGCGGTTGCTCTGGCCGTGCGCACGGGAGCGCCGATCTTTGCCGATGAGTCAGTATTGGAAGCCGCCGGACACACGGTGGAGCCCGATGAGCCTGAAGGAGAAGAGCCGCCGGCCGAGGAAGTTCTGGACCAATTCCGCGAGTTCCTGGACCAGGTGACCCCCGAAGACTTCAACGGCTGACACTTTTCTACGGCCCATTCCATCCTTGACAATCCACAGGACGCGGTTTACCCTGTGGAAACTCATTGGCGTAGTTTCCCCGGTGTAAGATGCCGAATTGGGAGCGCGCCCCGGAACCGGAGAGTCAAATGAGCGATCACGCACAGATAGCTGGCGACTTCAGTTCACCGCAGACCATAGAGATTGTCGACATCACCTACCGCCAGCTGGACTACTGGACCCGGACCGGTTTGGTCACTTCCACCGCGCGGATGGCCGAGGGAAGCGGCAGCCGCCGCAGGTATTCCTACAATGACCTGTTGGAGTTAAAGCTGATCAAGCGGCTCTTGGACGAGGGCATAGCCCTTCAACGGGTGCGGGAGGTCTTCGACTATCTGCGCGATGAACTCGGCGAGAATGTGGCCAGCGCCGATTTGGTGATCAATGGCAACAAGTCGTTGCTGGTTCGCACTGACGAGCAGATTCTGGATGCACTGCGACAAGGCCAGGGGGCGCTTTACCTCCGCATGGAGGGTTTGATCGAAGAGGTGGACGCCGCAGTGCGAGAGTTGCCCCTAGAGGAAGTCCTCCCTGTGGATACGTCCGAGCCGCAACCAGGCGTTGCCACGGCCCATACCGGGACCTAGGGAGGCCTGCGAGAGCGTGTTCGCCCACGATTCCGAGCGGCAGTTCGCCGAGTTGCTCGATTTCTACGGCGTCGAGTGGCGCTATGAGCCTCGGACCTTTGTGCTCTCCCGCAACAGGCAAGGCGAGGTGACAGAAGCGTTCACTCCCGATTTCTACCTCCCCCAATTCGACCGCTATGTGGAGATCACCACGGCACGCCAGAAGTACATCACCCGCAAGAACGGCAAAGTCCGCCGGCTGCGGGAGCGCCATCCCGACATTGACGTGGTGGTCTTGTGCCAACGGGACTATCACAGCCTGCTTAGCAAGTACGGCTTCGACGACGTCGCCGGGATAGACGGCGATCTCACCCACACTGGCGCGGGCGCCGGAACCGGCTAGCCGGGCTGGGAGGTGGACATGCGTTCCTCTCCGCTGGAGAGCCGGCACAGATCACTTGGGGCCAAGATGGTGCCCTTCGGCGGCTGGGAGATGCCGCTGTCGTATCCCTCCGGCACGTTGGCCGAGCATCGGGCATGCCGTACCGACGCAGTGGTCTTCGATGTGAGCCATCTGGGCACCCTTCGAGTGGCCGGTCCTGATGCGTACGACCGGCTTCAGCAGGCATTCACCAATGACTTGGCCCGAATCAGACCTGGGCGCACGCAGTACACGCATCTGCTGGATGACGATGGATCGGTACTGGACGACATCATCGTGTGGTGGACTCAGCCCGGCAGCTTCGATGTAATGCCCAATGCCTCCAATACCGACAGGGTGCGCGACGCCTTGGACGGGTCAAACCCCGGAGCCGGTTTCCGAGCTGACGACGTGACCGGCAGCCGGGCGGTTCTCGCGGTGCAGGGTCCCAAGGCCCGCCACCGGCTGGCAGGGGTGTCTCCTGGCGCGTCGGAGGTGGCCCGCAACTGCGTGGCATCGGTTGAGTGGGACGGCACGCCGCTGACAGTGGCCGGCACCGGCTACACCGGCGAAGACGGTGTGGAGATCGCCGTGCCTGAGGAGATGGCCGGGCAGCTCTGGAATGCAGTGACCGAGGCGGGGGTCGTTCCCGCCGGTCTGGGGGCTCGGGACACGCTGCGCCTGGAAGCTGGCTTGCCGTTGCACGGCCATGAGCTGGGTGCAGGTATTACCCCGCTGCAAGCAGGGCTAGGTTGGGTGGTGCGCTGGGATAAGCCGTCATTCCACGGGCGGGAGGCTCTGGCCGCGGAGCGAGAGCGGGGCATTCACCGCCGGCTGCGGGGATTGCGTGTTGAAGGTCGACGTCCGCCCCGGGAGGGTCAGGCGGTGCTTCGGGACGGCGAAGTCGTGGGGGAGGTCACCTCGGGCAACTTCTCACCCATACTAGAAACGGGCATCGCGCTGGCCTTCGTCCCCCCCGACGCCGACATCGGAGACGAATTGGCCGTGGATATGCGGGGCACCCTGGTGCCCGCCACCGTGGTCAAGCTTCCGTTCGTCTGATTTCCAAGATCATGCGCCGACGGCCTCGAGCACCCGGCTCTGGGGTATGTCGCCCCGCCAAGTGGTGAGGATTCTGCCGTTGCCGTCAAGCAGCATTCCCGAAGGCTGACTGGAGATTCCCAGATGCCTCCAGGACTCAAAGGTCGGATCCCAGAGCATGGTGAACGTGGTTCCGGTGGACTGCACGAAGGACTGGGCCTGTTCCAGGTTGTCTTGAGTGCCCACTCCGATGACGGTGAGTTTGTCAGAGTTGTTTCGAGCGAACTGCTCGACGCCGGGAGCTTCCCGGCGGCAGATGGATCAATGGGGTGCCCAGAACCACAGCACCAAAGGCCGGTCTGAGGGTGCGAAGCTGGCCAAGTTGACGGTGGCCCGGGTGTCCACATTGACCAACTCCACCGTGGGCAGGTCAGACGCCGGGGCCGGGGCTGCGGTCTCAGTCGCCGGCTCGGGTGCGGGGGCCTGAGTCGCCGGAACCTCGATTGGAGCCGGTGCCTGCTCGGGAGCAGACTCTGGACTGTCACCGCTGTCTCCGCAAGATGCCGCGATTAGGGCCAAGCAGAAGGCGATGGAGATGACCTTGATCCGCGTCTTCAGGGGTGCATCCACGCTAGGCAGTTCCAATTCCGGCAACCGTATCCAGGATCCAGCTGTGCGACGGGCTGGCCCGCTGATCGATTTTCTGGCCAAACCGGTTAAGGACGATTACCCGGTGCTGGCTGGTGATTCCAAGGCCGTTCCAGGAGGCGCTGGACGAATCCCACAACATGGCGAAGGTTGTCCCGGTTCTGTTCACGAAATCCTCGGCCTGTCGGAGATCGTCGCGGGCACCCACTCCGATGAGGGTGAACTTGTCGGTGTTGTCTCGAGCCAACTGGTCGAGGCCGGGGGCTTCCCGGCGGCAGGTGGGTCAATGGGGGGCCCAGAACCACAGCACGATGGGCCGGTTAGACGGGGCGAAGCTGGCCAGATTAACGGTGGCCCCGGTAGCCACATTCACAACCTCAACCGAGGGCAAATCTGATTCTGGAACCGGCGTGGGCACGGGGGTCGGAACCGGAGTTGGCACTGGTGTGGGAGCGGGGGTCGGAACCGGGGTCGGTACCGCTGTCGGCACTGGTGTGGGAGCGGGGGTCGGTACCGCTGTCGGCACTGCTGTTGGCACCGCAGTCGGAGCCGACGTTGGTGCCTGGGTGGACTGCGGTGTCGGCCTGGGCGTCGGCGAAGTTGACTCAGGAGTTGCGGGAGTCGGCTGCGGCGCTGCCGTGGAGGCAGGCTCGGAAGGCGCACTGGTTGCCGCAGGCTCGGTCGGGTCGGGCGCACCTTCGGGCTCGGGAAGCCCCGGGGATGCACCCATGCTGTCTTCTTCGGGAGTCGGCTCAGGCGGGGCAGTGGTGGGAGCTGTGTCTGTGGGTGCGACGCCCGGAGTTGGATCTTGAACAGTTCCTGTTTCGGCGGATGCCGCGGTGGGTGGAGTAGCAACGTCCGCGTTGTCGGTTTCCGAGGTTCCGGTACCCCCGCAAGCAGCCGTGACTAGCGATAGGGCCAAAACCATGCCCGCGGCGGCGGATTTCCTGATTCGCGGTCCGCGGTGCAGTGCCCGATTATTCACCCTCCCGATGCTACTGGGCTGGCCGCTGAAATCACTCGCCGAGTGCTCGGTAAGGAGCAGTCTGCTGGACGCAGGTGGGGATGTCGGGATCGCCGGGGCAGGGGAAGTTGAACACCAGCTCGGTCACCACGTCGGGAGCGCCGAACTTGTCGGGGCCGAATGTGGCGGGAAGCTGGTGCTGAATGTCCACAGAACCCAAGTTGGCAAAGGCGTCGTAGATGTCTTCGCGGGTGGGGTTGGGACCCGCGTCATAGAGAGCCCGGGCCACCATGCGCATCTCGGAACACACCGTGTTGGTCATGCCGTAGGCGCTGTCGTAACTCCCGTACACGTCCCGGATGTGCCTGGCGTCGATGGCGCTGTTGGCCGCATAAGTCTCGTTGCACATGATGTTGAGCGGTGCGTTGAAACTGAGCACCGGGTCGTTGGAGCGGAAGTTACCGGTGGGGGCGTCGTCAATGATGATGGCACCGTTGTAGAGCCCTGCGGCGGCGTCTCCACCAAACTGGGCCACCTTGCCCGACACCAGGTCGCCGGCTTGGCTGTTGAAGTCGGAGTTGTAGAACTGCACGTCGCCAGGGGAGAAGCCTTGATTCACCATCTCATTGATGAACTGGGGCAGGCTGAGCACGTTGAGACCTGGGAAGATCACATCCACGTCCTCTTCCAGCATCTGCTCCACTGCGATGTCGTTGCCTTCACGGCAGGTGGTGCCTCCGGCACAACCGATCTGCTCGGCCACCGCAACGTTGTATCCAGCAGCTTCTAGGGGCTCAATCGCACCTGATTGAAAGGCTTCGGGCTGACTTGGGGTGTCAGGCCATACCACACCGATTGTCTTACCTTCTAAGGCGCCACTGTCGATGATTGCCGCGACCATATTTGCTAGGGAGTCTTCGGCAGTGGGACTGAGGGAGTACAAGCGACCTGGGGCGTTGTTGTGGAATTCTGCCGGATTCCCCTGGGTGGTAAGGAACAGAGTGTTGTGGTCTTTGGCAATGCACTCCGTACCGCTTCCCTGGAAGCCGGTGGTGTTGACCACGATTACCGCATTGTGGTCCTCGGTGGCTTCGATGCAGGCTTGGTTGCGCAGGGTGTCGATGTCTTCTCCACCGCCGCCCAGAGCGGACACCTCCACGAGTCGAAGATCGATCTGGCGGCCCCAGATCCCGTTGCATTCTTCGTTGATCACTTTGGTGAACGTCTCGAACATGTCCTTGGGGTCGCCCACCGGAACGGCGAATCCGATGCCCTCCAACTCCTCCAGCTTGGTGCGCAGGTGGACGATGGTGATGGAGTCCTCGGTGATGCCCGCATCAGTGGCCTGAGGCGGTGAGTCCGGGTCGGGAGTGGCGGTGCAGAACACATCTAGCGGCTGGAAGGGATGCGACCGGTCGAACGTCCTATGGAAGTCGATGAACAAGTCGCCCCGCGGCTCGTCGAAGCCGATGTCCACCGGCTCGTCGGGGGCCGGCTCGGACGGCTCGTCTCCGTCGCCGGAGTCGGATGGCTCGTCGGGGGGGGCTTCGGTCTCATCAGCCGGCGCAGGCTCGTCACCATCGCCGGAGTCGGATGGCGCCTCGGGTTCGTCGGGGGCCGGGGCGGCGGTCTGCTCCGCCGGAGCGGGCTGGGCCCCTCCATCGTCATCGTCGTTGCCGCCTCCGCAGGCTGCGGCCACGAGCACGAGCGCCAGGAGCGCTCCCCAAAGCTTCAGCATCCATCGAGACACGGTTACCCCTCTCCGTAGCTTGGCGACGAACAGTAGCCGATGAAGCAGTCCACTGTGAATAGCCGATGCCGTGCGCGGCGTAGAACTGATGGCCTAGTGTCTTGCCCCGATGGGGGATCAGTGGACGACCCGGTAGAACCAGAGGTCGAAGACTCGCAATTGGACGATCCGGCCAACCTGGCATCGGCCGTGTTCGAGGAAGAGTCCAAACGCTTAGCCGAACAGGCGGCCAAGTCGGAGGTGGTGGTACTGCCCGACGACCTGCTACCCGGCGTGGGCGAAGAACCCATGAGTCTGCGGCAGGGAATACGGGCTGGCGGGGCGAGCATGCTCGTGGTGCTCTTCCTCCTCAACGTGATCGACGAGTTCGACCGGGTGGCCATCGCCGTGCTCCTGCCCGACCTCCAGGACGCCTTCGGGGTGTCTGACACGGTGATTCTGGGCATCTCCTCGTTCGGCGGCGTGGCCCTGGTACTGGGCGCGGTGCCACTGGCCTGGTTGGCCGACCGAGTGAAGCGCACCCTGATAGTGCCCGTGGCCACCGCGGGTTGGGCGGTGAGCGTGTTCCTCACCGGATTGGTGAAGAACCCGTTCCAGTACTTCTGGACCAGAGTTCTCACCGGTGCGGGCCAGGCCAATCGCTTGCCGGTACACTCTTCGCTGCTCACCGACACCTATCCCATTCCCGCTCGGGCTCGGATCTTCGCCTTCGAGGGCATGGGCCGGCCCATCGGGCTGCTCATCGGCCCGGTCTTGGCTGGTGCCATCGCCTCCACCGCCGGTGGAGCTGACGGATGGCGATGGGCGTTCTACATATTCGCCGTACCGCCGATCGTCCTAGCGCTGGTTTCGCTGATCTTGAAGGAGCCCCCCCGGGCGGGCAACGAGCAGAAGGCCATCCTTGGCGAGAAGTACGAGATGCCGCCCATTGGCTCGGACCTGCCGGTGTCGATGTCCACGGCTTTCGCCCGACTCAAGAAGGTTAAGACGTTCTATTTCCTGGCGGTGGGCGTCGGCACCCTCGGATTCGCGCTGGTAACGCTGCCCAGCCAGCTCAACCTGATGCTGAAAGACGAGTACGGCTATGAGGCTTTCCAGCGGGGCTGGGTGACGTCGCTGGTGTGGTTGGCCAGCCTGGTCGCCATTCCGATTTCAGGCTTCAAATTTGACGGGATGTTCCGGGAGGACCCGTCCAAGATGGTGCGGACTGCGGGCACGCTCATCATCATGTCGGGTGTATTGGTGTTCATCGCCATGCGATTCCACCAGCCCGCCATCATGATCTTCGGCATCAGTCTGGCCAACGCGTGCACGTCGGCCTCTTTCGTGGCCGCCGCGCCAACCATCGGCGCGGTTGCTCCCTACCGGATGAGGGCCCAGGCTTTCGCTCTGTTGCCGGTGTTCATCTTCTTGATGGGCGGCTTCATGGGCAGCATCATCGCTGGCTCCATCAGCGACGCCCACGGCGAGCGCTTGGCCATCAGCCTCGTGGCTCCGCCGGCCTCGATCATCGGCGGCCTTTTGGTGGCTTACGGATCCCGCTACATAAAGCGAGACATCTCCTTGGCGGTGAGCGAACTGGTAGAGGAGCAGGAGGAGATGCGCCGCATGTCGGAGCATCCCGACGACATTCCGGTGCTCCAGGTGCGGGGGCTCGATTACAGCTACGGGCCGGTGCAGGTGCTGTTCGACTGCGGGCTGGAAGTGCGACGGGGCGAGACTCTGGCCCTATTGGGCACCAACGGAGCGGGCAAGTCCACCCTGTTGCGGGCGGTCAGCGGTCTGGGCGTGCCCGACCGGGGGGCAATTCGGCTCAACGGGCGCACTATCACCTACGCCGACGCCGAGCTGCGTTTCAAGCAGGGCATCGTGCAAGTGAGGGGCGGCGCCGGAGTGTTCCCCGGCCTCACGGTGGAGGAGAACCTCCTGGCCAGCATGTTGTCTACGAAAGCGGAAAAGGACGAGATCTACGCCCGAGTCGAGCGGGTGTACGACGTGTTCGGCGCGCTGCGGGAGAAACGCAACCAGGCGGCCAGCGATCTGTCGGGAGGACAGCAGCAGATGCTGGCCTTCGGGATGGGCTTGATGCACGAACCCGAGGTGCTGCTCATCGACGAGCTGTCGCTGGGACTGGCCCCGGTGGTCGTGCAGGAGCTGCTGGAGGTGGTGGAACAGCTTAAGGAGACCGGGCTGACCATGATCATCGTGGAGCAGTCGCTGAACGTGGCCCTGAGTGTGGCCGAGCGGGCGGTGTTCATGGAGAAGGGTCGGGTTCGCTTTGAGGGTCCAGCCCAGGAGCTGGCCGAGCGGGACGACCTGGTGCGGGCGGTGTTCCTGGGAGCCGAGGGCGGTTGAGCGTGATTTGGGCTGACGCCGTGTTGAGCTGCCATAAGGCGGGCGAGCAGTGATCGACATCGGCTGGGAGATCTCCCAGCAGGACTTGTTCTCAGGCAGTGTTCAGGGGCTCATCGTGGCCGCCTTGGCGGCCGGCTTCGTGCTGATCTACCGCTCGACCGGGGTGCTGAATTTCGCCCACGCCGAGATCGGCAGCTTCGGCGTAGCCCTCATGGCCATGCTCACGTTCCGCTACGACGTGCCCTACTGGGTGGCGTTCTTCTTGTCGATCGGAGCCGCGGCCTTTTTCGCCATGGTCACCGAGCTAGTGGTGGTGCGGCGGCTGTTCAACTCGCCGCGGCTGGTGCTGTTCATCGCCACCTTGGGGGTGGCCCAGTTGGCCATATTCGCCTCCATCGAGCTGCCCGATGTGTCTCGGCCGGGCCCGTTCCCCCTGCCTCCGAAGCTCACCGCCCAGGACTTCCGGTGGGAGGTCACCGATCATCTCCGGATTGGGGGGCGGGAGCTGTTGGTGGTGATAGTGGTGCCGCTGGTGATCGTGGTCTTGGCCCTGTTTTTGGGCCGCACCCGCTACGGGCTGGCCATCCGGGCCTCGGCTGAGAACGCGGACACCGGGCGGCTGTTCGGCATAAGCGTGCGGCGGGTGTCCACCATGGTGTGGACCATCGGCGGTGCGCTGGCCGGGGTTACGCTAATCCTTCTTGCTCCGTTCCGGGTTAGTGCTGCCGATGCGGGGACTGCCAGCCTCGGTCCCGGGTTGCTCCTGCGGGTGTTGCTGGTGGCGCTCATCGCCCGAATGAGATCGCTGTGGGTAACGCTGATCGCCGGTATCGGCCTGGGCATCTTCCAGCGGCTGTTCCAGGGAAACGTGGACCGCGACATCCGCGAGGCGGTGGACGTGATCTTCTTCATCGCGATCTTGGTTATCACCGTCTTGTTCGCCCGCGGGGGCACAGAAGACGAAGGGGAGTGGTCGCTCTCGCCCAAGGTGAAGGCCATTCCCGAACGGCTCCGAGGCCTTTGGTACATCCGAAATCTGTCCCGCTTCGGGTTTGGCGCCCTTTTCGGCGGCCTGGTGCTCCTTGGGTTGTTCCTCACCAAGAACTCAAATCTGTATACCTGGACCCGGATTCTGGGATTTGCGCTGATTGCTTTGTCGGTGTCGATGCTCACCGGCTGGGCCGGACAGCTCTCGTTGGGCCAGTTTGCCTTTGCCGGTGTGGGCGGCCTCACCGTGGTGGCGCTGACCGAGAACAGCGACATCCCCATTCCGTTCGACTGGTGGGACTGGTCGTTTGACCTGCCGTGGGGGGTGGCCATGGTGATCGCGGTGGCCGCAGGCATGGTCACGGCCTTCATCATCGGCGTGCCCGCGCTGCGGGTGAAGGGCCTGATGCTGGCGGTGACCACCTTGGCGTTCGCCATCGCCGCCATGTCGTGGATCTTTGTGCAGGACGTGTTCACCCAGGGGGCCACCAACTCCCCGAAAGTGATTCCGCCGGTGTGGGGGCCGTTCGATTTCACCGCTTCCCGCAAGTCTTTCTTCTTCTTAGTGCTGGTCTTGCTGGCACTGGCGGTGTGGATGGTGGCTCACCTGCGAAAAACCGGGATCGGGCGGATGATGATCGCGGTGCGCGACAACGAGGACATGGCGGCGGCGTCCACCGTGTCGAGCAGTCGCATCAAGCTCATATCGTTCACCCTGGCCGGGGGGCTGGCCGCGCTGGGCGGGGGCCTGATCATCACCGGCGAGCCCACCATCAATCCTCAAGTGCTGTTCAACGCCAACGAGTCGATCAACGTCATCGCCATCGCCATCATCGGGGGTTTGGGATCGATTGCCGGGCCTCTGCTGGGGGTGCTGTGGGTGAAGGGGATTCCCGCAATCTTTGGGGCCAGCGATGAGGTGCGGCTGCTCACCTCTGGTGTGGGGCTGCTGTTGTTGCTGATGTACTTCCCCGGCGGGATCATGCAGCTCCTCTACAAGCTGCGCGACTTCTTGCTGGGGTGGGCCGATGAGCGAATGGCGGCCCGGGACATACCCGTGCCGGTCTCGGCGATGGACAAGCCGGTGCCCATCACCAGCGAGCGCATTGTGGCGGTGGAGGAGGGGCATCCGTGGCTGTCGGTGCGGGATGTCCATGTGCACTTTGGGGGCAAGGTGGCGGTGGACGATGTTTCCATCGATGTCTACCAAGGAGAGCTGGTGGGGTTGATCGGCTCCAACGGAGCGGGCAAGTCCACCCTCATGAACGCCATCAGCGGCTTCGTGCCGTTCCGAGGCGAAGTGGAAGTGCTGGGGCGGGATATCGCCCATCTGCCCTCGTATCGCCGCCACCGGGGCGGCCTGGGCCGGGGGTTCCAGCACGCCAAGCTGTATCCCGACCTCACGGTGCGAGAGGCGCTGATGGTTTCGATGGAGGCCCGGGATCGCTCGCTTTTGGTTCCGTCGCTGCTGGGAGTGCCGCCGTCGCCGGGAATGGAGCGGCGCAAGCGGACCGACGTGGACGGCCTTATGGATTTTGTGGGTTTGGGCCGCTATGCCGACCACTTCATCTCCAACCTGTCCACCGGCACCCGGCGCATCGTGGAGTTGGCCAGCCTGCTGGCGGTGGACGCCAAAGTGCTTCTGCTGGACGAGCCCACCGGCGGGGTGGCCCAGCGGGAGAGCGAGGCGTTCGGGCCGCTCATTCGGCGCATCCAGGCGGAGTTGGGGGCGGCGGTGGTGGTGATCGAGCACGACATGCCGTTGGTCATGAGCATTAGCGACCGGGTCTACTGCTTGGAGGCAGGGACGGTGATTTCTGAGGGGTCGCCGGAGGAGGTGCGGAACGATCCTTTGGTGATTGCTTCTTATCTGGGGACGGATGTGCGGGCGATTGAGCGTTCGGGGGAGCGTTCTTCGTAAGTTTGCGTCGCACCATCCACCGGCGAGGCTGCGGGTCCTGTCTCCGAGGCGGCTCGGCGCGCGGTGGCGCCGAGTCCTAGCCTCGGAGCCACCCACAGCCTCGCCTACGTTGTTCATCCCCGGTCTTGTTTGAGGGTAGAGCCGGGCCACCCACCAACCTGCCTACCCGCGGGAGCCCCGGTCTTGTTTTTGTTTGGGGGTTTTACTTTCTTCGTCTTAGGGCGGGGTTGGAGACTGTTGGGGGGATGTAGAAGGCGTCGTCGGGGTTTAGGTCGGTTCCGGGGGGGACTAGGTCGTCGATGCGGTTTAGGACCTCGTCTGATAGGCGCAGGTCGGGGTCTTCTAGGGCGGCGTCTAGTTGTTGGGGGGTGCGGGGGCCGATGATGGTGGAGGTCACTGCGGGGTGGGCCAGGGTGAAAGCGTAGGCCAGGGTGGCCATGGAGCAGCCGATTTCGGCAGCCAGGGCGTCGAGCTCTTCGACTAGGTCGAGCTTGTGGGCCACTACGGGGTTGTCTCGGTCCCAGCGCTTGGCGCTGACCAGGTTGCGGGTGGCTCTCGAGTTCTCCGGCCACTCGGCGCTCTTGCGGTATTTGCCGGTGAGCCAGCCGCCGTTGAGCGGGCTCCACACGATCACGCCCATGTCGTAGGCCTCACAGGTGGGCAGCACCGACCGCTCGATCTCCCGGGTGAATATGGAGTACGGGGGCTGCTCGCAGCGGACCCGTTCCAGGCTGCGGCGCTCGGCGGCCCACTGGCCTTCCACGATGAGCTCGGCCGGGAAGGTGGAGGTGCCGATCATGCGGATCTTGCCGGCCCGCACCAGATCGGTGAGCGCGGCCAAGGTGTCGCCGAAGTCGGTGCGGGGGTCGGGGCGGTGCATCTGGTATAGGTCGATGTAGTCGGTGTCGAGGCGGCGCAGGCTGTCTTCCACCGCCTGGGTCACCCAGCGGCGGGAGCCGCCCTGCATGTTGATGTCGTCGCCCATCGGTCCGTAGAACTTGGTGGCCACCACCACGCTGTCGCGCCGCCCCTTGATGGCCCGCCCCACGATCTCCTCAGAGATGCCCATGCTGTAGCGGTCGGCGGTGTCGATGAAGTTGATCCCGGCGTCGAGGGCCTTGTGGGTCATGGCCGCGCACTCGGCCTCGTCGTTGTTGCCCGCGGGGCCGTACATCATGGCGCCGAGGCACAGCGTGCTTACCTGAACTCCGGAGCCTCCCAGGGTGCGGTATTTCATTGCCGTTCCTTTCCTATGGTTCGACGAACTGGGCCTATTGGCCTGCAATCTTGGTGATCACCGCGGCCACCGCATCGGGCTGGGCCAGCATGGGGGAGTGGCTGCCCTCGAGCTCCACCACTCTGGTAGCAAAGCTGGCGCAATTTCGCTGGAAATCCACGGCGAGTGTCTGGTCTTCGAGGCACACGATGTAGGTGGAGTCGACGTCCCGCCATGCCGCCCGGGCGTAGGGCTGGGGGGCTTGGCCCAAGGGCTGGGGGCGTAGTTGCGACTCGGCCCAGGCGATGTCCTCAGGCGAGCAGTCGTGGTAGAAGAGATCGCCTGCCGCGCCCGGCTTGACCGAGGTGTATCCGTCCTCGCCTTGGACGAGGGCCGGGAAGAAATTCTCGGCAATCACCCCGCTATAGGGATCAGGCGGGTTGTCTTCACCGCTCTCGTCAATCGGCATGACGGCGGTCAGATACACCAGGTAGTCCACCGTGGTCGGGTCGAGTCCGGAGATGGACAGGCCCCCCAGTGAATGGCCCACGGCAACAACCGTCCCGTCGTCGCCCAGCCGGTTCCCCATGTCATTCACATCGGCCTGGAAGGCGGCGATATCGTCGGCAGTGGTAGGGCGGCATAAATCGGACGCAATGGTGGCAATGCCCTCGGCTTCCAAAAGAGCCTGCACCCTCTCCCAACACCAAGGTCCGTGAAACGCCCCGTGGGCCAAAACAACTCCTGCGGTCATGGGGCCGCACTTTAGCTCGTGTCACATCAGGGTGGCCTTGGTGAGGTCCACAAAGACGTGTATTAGGAAATACAGGGTATTTACATAGAATATATTAAAAAATACTCTACGGAATATGCAAGAACTGGTGAGCGTCTGAGCCGCTATAGCGACACAAAATGCCCAAGGTATGAGACGTAGTCCGTCTGGTGGAACAGGACGGATGGCGACGCGTGCGCACTCGAGGCAGTCATCACCAGTACCAACATCCGACCAAACCTGGCACTGTTACGATTGCGGGGAAGCCCAGCGATGATGTGGCGCCATGGATTTGGTCCAGCATCATGAAGCAGGCTGGCCTCAGAAGGGACAAGCGATGATGCGTGAATATGCGGTCGTCTATGCCGAAGGCCCAAGTAACTACTCTGCCTATGCGCCTGACCTTCCCGGCTGTGTGATCACTGCAAGCACATGGGCAGAAGTTCAGAAAGTTGCCCGGGAAGCCATCGAGTTCCATATTCAGGGGCTCTTAGAAAACGGCGACCCTGTGCCTGAGAATCCCATGTCGCTCCGAGAGGCCATGCTTAGCCACACCCGTCTTCTAGAAGAGTGTGGTGACCCCGCATCCAAGTCGCCTACCACGGTGAGCATGGTTGCGGTAGACGTCGAGACGCTTGTTGCAGCCAGAGCGAGTTGATGCGACCTGCATTCTGGGGGTATCCGCCGTGAGCGGCCAGCCTTCGGCCTCGGTCAACCTGGCTACCTGTTGGCGCGGGCTCTAAGTTCCGCCTATGGCACCTGAGGGATCGCTGGAGGAGCGGCTGGAGCGGCTCGAGTCCATTGATGAGATCAGGGGACTGGCCGCCCGCTACTGCCTGGCGCTGGACATGAGGGCGGTGGATGCCTGGGTGAGCCTGTTTCCTGCCGATGTGCGGGTAGGACGGGGGCGCTCGGGGCGGGCGGCGCTGGCCGGGTGGTTCAGCGAGACGATGGGGGGCAAGTTCACCGGAACCGCTCATGTGACCGGCAATCACATCATCGAGTTCGATGGGCCCGACCGGGCCCGCGGGGTGGTGTACTCCCGCAACGAGCACGAGACCGGCGACGAGTGGGTGATCATGACCATGATGTACTGGGACGACTACGAGCGCATCGACGGTCGTTGGTACTTCCGGCGGCGGTTGCCCCTTTACTGGTACGCCACCGACCTGAACGCCCCGCCGATCGGGGAGAACAAGATGCGCTGGCCTGACGAGGAGCCCTATGAGGGGGCGTGGCACGAGTTCTGGCCCACCTATCGGGACTTCTGGGAGTCCCGTCTGGGCGAACCTGCTGACGTGGCCGAGCCTGCCCCGGTCGGTGAGTTCTTGGTCTGGCTGCGAGATGGGGGCGAAGAACTGCCCAGCGTTCGGGTGCGCTGAGGTGCAGGCCGCCTATCACGAGTCCCAGGGCGGGCTTGAAGTGCTGCGGGTAGGGGAGCTGCCCGACCCGCAGCCCGGTCCGGGCGATGTGCTGATCCGCGTGAAGGCCACCTCGATGGATCGGGTGGACGTGTACTGGCGTGAAGGATCGCACGGCATGAAGCTGCGCTGGCCCCAGCATGTGGGCGGGCGGGATATCGCCGGAGTGGTGGAGGCAGTGGGAGAGCAGGTTGAGACTGTTGTGGCGGGTGACCGGGTGGTGGCATCGGGGGAGCGGACCCACGCCACGTTGGCGATAGCTCCCGCCGAGTTGACGTTCCCTCTTGCCGATGGCATCAGCTTCGAGGCGGGCGGGGCCACCCCCACCGCGGGCCGTTCAGCCCATCAGGCCCTCATAGAGAAGGCCCAGATCCGGTCAGGTGAGACCGTGCTGGTAATGGCGGCCGGATCGGGGGTGGGCAGCTTCGGGATACAGATTGCCCGGGCCATGGGGTGTCGGGTGATCGCCACCGCGGGCACTACTGAGAAACGGGCCCAAGCCGTGGCGTTGGGCGCGGAGCTGGCCATCGACCACTACAACGACGACATCGTGGCCGCGGTGCGGGAAGCTACCAGCGGGAGAGGGGTCGACGTGGTGCTCGACCATGTGGGAACCCCGGTGTTCCCCGCCGCCGTGCGTTCGCTGGCCCCGGAGGGCCGGTTCGTGACCTGCGGGGTCACCGCTGGACACATGGGTGAACTGCACCTGGGCCAATTGTTCGTGAAGGGGATCAGCCTTATGGGCGTCGGCCGCCCCGACAACCAGCGGATCGCAACCACCATGGGTGGTTTGCTGACCATGATCGACCAGGGGCAGGTGGCCCCGGTGATCGCCGCGGTGTTTGGCTTGGAGGAGATCGCCGAGGCCCACCGGCTGATGGAGAGCTCCGAGTTCTTCGGCAAGATCGTGCTTACTACCTAGGAGGAATATGCGTTCATTCGAATTCCCCATCGAGGCCGGCCACATCCAGGAATTCAAGCGGGCAGTGGGCGACCACGATGCAACGTTCGATCCTGACGCAGTGGCCCCACCTACATTCATGGTGGCCGCCGACCGTTATGACCCGGACTACGACCGCCGGCTGCGATCTGACAGCCCATGGCCGCCGGTGGCCCCGGAGTCAGGTTCGGGGTTCCACGCCGGGATGGTCTTTGAATACCACCGCCATCCGAAGGCCGGTGAGGTGCTCACCGCCAAGGTGGCCGACGGGGAGGAGTGGTTCAAACAGGGCCGTCGAGGTGGCCAGCTGCGGTTCCGGGAGATTGTCACCACCTTCGCCGATGCCGACGGACAGGCGTGCGTGACTGCCCGGTGGATCAACGTACGCGCCGCCAACGAGGTGCGGGAATGACCCCCGAGGTCGGTGCTCGTCATCGCCAGGTGGTGGCTGACGGGCTGACCCGCACCCAGCTGGTGGCCTATGCCGGGGCCTCAGGCGACTTCCACCCCTTCCACCACGACGAGACTTACGCCACCGCTAATGGCTTTGACCGGATCTTCGCCCACGGCATGCTGACCATGGGCATCACCGGCCAAGCCCTGGTGACGGTGTTCGGAGACGAGGGACTAGACCGCTACGGGGCCGACTTTCTGAAGCCGGTGTGGCCCGGGGACACCCTGACCGCCGAGGTTGTGGTGACCGCGGTCAACCCCGATGGTTCGGTAGACGTGGACATCGCCACCACCGACCAGCACGGCACCCTGGTACTGCGGGGTACCGCGGCTGGAAGGCTTGCCAAAGATTAAGCCAGCAATTCTCTAAGGGCCCGCACATCAGCTCCTATGCGTCGGCATCATAAAGGGGTGCCCGGCTCTGGAAGAAGGCAGATAGCGCGGCCTAGGCCACTGCGGGCATGACTTCAGCGGCGAATAGGCTAAGCGTCTCAGGAGCGGCGAAGTCGCTGAACTGGAGCACGAACTGCTCGGCGCCCATCTCCCGGTCGGCTTGCAGAGCCTCGGCCACCTCGTCGGGCGTGCCCGCCACCAATGCCCAATCGCCGAACCGGCGCTGGGCGGTGGCCACCACATCGTCTCGGGCTGCTGACGATGGCGCCAGACCGACTGCCCGCTGCACTGACAGGCGGGCTTTGCCGGACAGCGGGATCAGCTCTTCCAACTCGGCTACGCCGTAGACCGGGCAGTTCCACCAGTCGGCGAAGTCCCGTACTAGCGGCATGGTGAGCTTGCGGCCGGCACCGCCAATCACGATCGGGATGTGACCGTTCACCGGGGTGGGCTGCTGCTGGGCATCGCGCAATTCGAAGAAACGCCCCTTGTGATTGACCACTTCGCCGGTGAGCAAGGCCCGTACCACTTCCAGGGTCTCCCGCAGGCGAGCAGCCCGCACCGCTGGGGGCTCGTCGCCAAGGCCGAATCGCTCCATCTCATCGGGCACCGAACCCCAGCCGATGCCCAAATCGAAACGGCCCCCACTGAAGTGATCCAGACTCACGATCATCTTGGCCAGCAGCGCCGGATGGCGGAACTGCCCGCACAGCACCATGTGTCCGATGCGCACCCGCTCGGTCCATGCCGCCACCGCAGCGGCGGTCACAAAGGCGTCGTACATGGGCGAGGCTGGCAACAACGGCGGATTCAGGTGGTCCATCAAGTCGATCTTGTGAAACCCGTATGCCTCGGCGGCCTTCACCCGCTCTTCGATAGTGCCCATGTCCATCCGCATCTGAGGCATGAACAGGCTGAACTGCGGAGAACTCGACGGAATCGTCATGTCAGGTGCCCTTTCCCAAACCGCGACGCTCCATGTCATCGGTATCCACTTTCCAGTTCCGCATGAGCTCCTCTTCCAGCGCCTTGGCCTCAGCGAAGCTCATGCCGTCGGCGGCGTCGTAGATTCGCATGGTGGCCGATGTGGCCGGGGTGGAAGCGGCGACGATCTGACCGGCCAGCGCTCGGGCTTGACTCAACAGCTCGTCGTGAGGCGCCACATGGTTGACCAGGCCGATGCGCAGGGCCTCTTCGGCTTCTACGAAGCGGGCGGTGGCGGTCATCTCCTTGGCCATGCGCTTGCCCACCGCCCGGGGGAGTAGGGCAGTCATGCCCCAAGCTGGGATCACTCCGATTTTAGCGTGGGTGTCGGCAAACCGGGCCCGTTCGGACGCCACGATGAAGTCGCAGCTCAATGCGATCTCCAGGCCTCCTGTAACGCAGGTCCCATTCACTGCGCAGATCAATGGCTTGGACGTGTCCCGGCACGCCCGGGCGGGATCCTTGGCCTGCCGCTTGTCGTCGCCCGGTCCCGGCGGGCCGTCGGCCGCCACTTCCCGCAGGTCGACGCCGCCGGTGAACACCGGGTCGGCCCCGGTCAAGATGATGGCGTCCACCTCTTGGTTGGCATCGCAGGCCTTCAGCGCGGTGTGGATGTCGTTGCGCATCCGCTTGGTCATGGCGTTGCGGGCCTCGGGTCGGTTCAAGGTAATGGTGGCGATGCGGTCGCTGACCTCGATGAGTAGGCGCTGATCTTCGGGGGTAGTGGCTTTGTCGGCCATGTTTCGACTGTCAGCCGCCGCAGTCGATCACGTCGACGGCCCTTTGACGCAGCCAGTGGTCGGCCAACACCAGCAGCGCTTGGGCCTCCACCATGGGCACCGCCCGGGGTAGCACGCAGGGGTCGTGGCGGCCACGGGCGGCCAGGGTGACCGGGTTGTTGTCCCGGTCGACGGTGTCTTGGGCCGAGGCGATAGTGGCGGTCGGTTTGAACCCCACTCGGATCACGATGTCCTCGCCGTTGCTGATGCCGCCTTGCACTCCGCCGGAGCGATTGGAAGTTGTTCGGGGCCGTCCGTCGGGACCGGGAGCGAACGGGTCGTTGTGCTCCCGGCCAGTCATGGTCACCCCGGCGAAGCCCGAGCCGATCTCGAAGCCCTTGGCCGCGGGCAACGACAGGGCGGCCTTGGCCAGGTCAGCCTCCAGCTTGTCGAACACCGGGTCGCCCAGGCCAGGGGGCACTCTTCGGGCCACGCATTCGACTATCCCGCCCAGCGAGTTGCCATCGCGGCGGGCCGCTTCAATGGCCTCGGTCATGGCCTCCGCGTGTTCGGGCGACGGGCATCGGGTGGCGTCGGCCTCCACATCGGCCAAGGTGACCGCGGCGAGATCGACATCGGCACAGATGTTGCCCACCTGGCGGACCCAGGCCAGCACCTCGATGTTGGCCGCAGTCCGCAAAAGCTGGCGGGCTATGGCCCCAGCTGCCACTCGGCCGATGGTTTCCCGGGCGCTGGCCCGTCCCCCTCCGTGCCAGTTGCGGATGCCGTACTTGGCCTCAGTGGTGTAGTCGGCGTGGGAGGGGCGGTAGACGTCCTTGAAGTCCTCATAGGCGCTGGGCCGGGCATCGGTGTTGCCCACCAGCATGGCAATGGGCGATCCCAGCGTGTGGCCTTCGAACACCCCCGAGAGAATCTCTACCTGGTCGGCTTCGTCTCGCAGGGTGGTAAGTCGGCTCTGCCCCGGACGGCGCCGGTCGAGATCGTGCTGGATCATCCCTGCGGTCAGCGGAAGCCGGGGCGGGCAACCGTCCACCACCGCGCCGATGCCGCCGCCGTGGGATTCCCCAAACGTCGTGACCCGGAACAATCGCCCCGTCGAACTGCTCATTGCGGCACGATGACAGGCAGGTCGATCGACGCAATCGGAGCCTCATCGGCATCGGGATCGCTCACCAAGATCACCTCAGGAGAATCACCACTCTCCGCAGCAGCTTCCGCAATCAACATGCTCAGCTCTTCGAGTGTGTCAGCTCCCGCGTAATAGGAAAAGTCGCCCATTTCGCCTTCCGCACACCACGCGGGACCCCTGTCTGGGTTCTCGTAGGCCTTTATCCTGGACATATTTGCCTTTCCGCCTTCGCTCAGATTAGCGCGTCGATTTCGGCATCAGAGAGACCCGCGTCCTCGACGAGCATCTTCCGTAGAAACCTCGGGGACAATTCTCGTCCCTTGTGTATCGGCAAGCAGATTGATTTTCTGCCCTCCGCTCGCAGCCACATATGGGAGCCCTTTCCGAGTCGTGGAACTTCCCGGTATCCGATCTTGTGCAGCAGGCGCAGCACTTTCGGCACCTTGAGTGCTGGAAATCGAGAAACTGGATATGGAATAGACATAAAATAACATGAAATAGCAGTAAATCTAGTGGCATAACGCAAAGAATCAATTAGTCGTGCGCCTGTATGCCACGATGTATAGATGGACTTGGGTCTATTGGGGAAGGTGGCGCTGGTTACCGGGAGTTACCGGGGGACGGGGAGCGGGATTGCCCGGGTGCTGGCCGCCGAGGGCGCCGATGTGTTGGTTCACGGGTTTGAGGAAGGGCAGGCCGACTGGCTGGCCGACGAGTTGGGGCCGTCGGCTCGGGCGGTGTGGGGGGATATCTGCACTGACGACGGGGCTGAGGCGGTGGCCAGTCAGTGCGGCCCAGTCGACATCCTGGTTAACAACTATGGAGTGGCGGTGGGCGGCACCTGGGGTGATGACGGCACAGACGTGTGGATCGACGCCTACAACCGCAACGTGCTCACCGCGGTGCGGATGACCCGGCTCATGGTCCCGGCCATGAGGGATCAGGGCTGGGGCCGGGTCGTGCTGGTGTCCACTGTGGGAGCGACTCGGCCCGGCGATCGCATCCCGGGCTACTACACGGCCAAGGGATCGCTGCCCGCTATGACGGTCAGCCTGGCCCGGGAATTGGCCGGCACCGGGATAACGGTGAACTGCGTGAGCCCCGGGGCCATCGCCACCCCCGAACTGGTGGAGATGTGGACCCGCCAGGCCGAGAAGGGGGGCCGCTCTACGGATTGGGACGACATTGAGCGCCATGTGACAGATGAGATCATGCCCACGCTGACCGGGCGCATCGCCACCGTGTCTGATGTGGGGGAGTTGGTGGCGTTTGTGTGCAGCGACCGGGCCCGCCAGATTCACGGTGCCCACCTCCGCATCGACGGGGGCGCTGCCGACGTGGTGACGTGAAGCAGCGCTCGCGGCGCCGGCATCACTAGGCTGCCCGGCGATGCCGACCTTGTACGACGTCGTCCGGGACTTCAGCCGCACCTGGCCCGACAAGCTGGCCGTGCTCACTGAGCAGGACGGTCACCGCACCTACCGCGAGCTGGCTGCCCACGGCGGGGCCCTGGCCCACCAGTTCCAAACCCGATTTGGTCTGGGCTTGGGCGATCGAGCCTGTATCTGGATGCAAAACCGCCCCGAATACATCGAGTGCCAACTGGGAATGCAGGCCATCGGCTTGGCCGGGGTGCCCATCAACCCGGAGTGGACCGATCCAGAGTTGGAGTTCGTGCTCAACCACTCCCGATGCCGCCTGGTGTTCGCCGAGGCTGAGCGGGCCGAGCGGGCGGTGGCTTTGACCGAGAACATGGACTCGGTGGAAGCAGTGGTGAGCGTGGACGAGCCGGCGGACGGGGCATTGCTGCTGGCCGACCTCATCGGCGAGGCGCCGGAGGGCGCTGGTCTGGATCTGCCCCCGGTGGACGGGTTCGTGGAGGGCAACGTGCTCTACACCTCGGGCACCACCACCGGAAGGCCCAAGGCGGTGCCGATGAGCCCGGAGCTGTTCGCCGGGGGAGCGGTGCCTTATGAGGAGATGTTCGGCCTGAGCCATACCGACCGGTCGCTGGTGGTGACCCCGCTATTCCACGGCAACGCCATGGGCGGGGCCATGTCGGCGCTCAGCCGGGGGGCCAGCGTGGTCATGCAGCGCAAATTCTCCGTGTCGCGCTTCTGGGCCTTGGTCGATCTCTACCGCCCCACCTACTTCCTCACCCTGGTGCCCATCATCAACATCTTGATGGCCCAGCCACCCGGTCCCCACGAGAGATCACACTCGCTGCGGGTAATGATCCCGCTGGGCTGTGCTCCGATCATCGAGCAGATCGAAGAGCGCTACGGGGTGCCGTGCATGGACTGGTACGGAATGACCGAAGCCGGATCGGGCACCTATACCCGCCTGGACGAGCCCCGCCGACCTGGCTCGGTGGGCAAGCCGTTCGAGGGATCGGTGCTGAGGATCTTCCTGCCCGATGGCTCAGAGGCCCCGACGGGTGAGACGGGGGAGATCTGCTTTCTGCGGTCCACTATCGGCTTCAACGGCTACATCGAAGACAACGAGGCCACCGAGGCGGCCACCTCGGGGGACTGGTTCCGCACCGGCGACCTTGGCTACGTGGACGACGACGGCTACCTCTACTTCGTGGATCGCCAAAAGGACATCGTCCGCCGAGGTGGGGAGAACCTGTCCACCATCGAGGTGGAGACCGCGCTCCGCACCCACCCCGCAGTGGGCGATGTCGCCGTGGTGGCCCGCCCCGACCCGGTTCTGGGAGAGACAGTGGCCGCCTTCATCGTGGTGGCCGAAGGATTTGAGCTTCCCACCGAGGAAGACCTGCGAACCCACACCGACGGCACCTTGGCCCCCTACAAAGTCCCAACCACCATTCAACCCATAGACGAACTCCCAAGAACCGGCAACGGCAAAGTAGAAAAGTTCCGCCTCCGCCAGCGGTTTGTGTGAGCTCAGGTCGTCAGGCGGACAACTTCCGCGTTGCCAACATGGGCGTATCGGCCCGGTGTGCAAGTAAGCACAATGACTTGGCAGTCCCGGCCAGCGGCGGCAATGGCCGCACCCATGGCTTGTAAGCGGGTTGGATCACTCCACCCGAGAGCGTCGTCGATCACCACGGGAGCGCCGCCGCCATCTGGGCTGACAATGGCCGCGCAAGCCAGACGGCTGATGACCCCTAGCTGCTCACGCGCCCCCACGCTGAGCTGCTCAATGTCGAGGGTTATACCGTGAAGCGTGCGCCGGACTACGCGCAATTCACCGTCTAGCTCCACCTCGAATGTGGGTCCGAACACGATTCGCCCAAGCTGCTCGATCTGGTCTTTGAACGGTGCGATATAGCGTTGGTGGGCCTCTTGGCGGTGCCGCTCGAAAGTCTGATGGAGCAGGTGAGCGGCCTGTGCTCGCGACTCAATGCGTTGATACTCCCGTGTCAGGTGCTGGTGCTCGCTTTTTGCATCGTTGAGCCGAGAGTGCAGACCAGATTCGCCGTGGGCTTCGAGTCTGACCCTCAGATCCCGCCGCCTGTCTTGGTTGGTCCTAAGGGCGTCTTCTGCGTTGACCTTGACGTCGCGGGCGTTGTCGAGCTTGGCCCTCAGGGAATCGGGGTCTTGGGCTCGCAGTTCGCTTTCTGCCTGTTGCAGAGCGGTAGCCGCGTTTTGGACAGCCGTTTCCTTAGCGCTTAGGGCCTCATTGAGATCGCGGTCTGGTTGCTCATGCCGCGCTTCTTCCAGCTTCTGCTCAGCCAGTATCTTCGCGTCGCGGGCATTTTTGAGTTTTCCAGCCTGAACCGCAGAGCCGACCTCGGACTGCTTGCTGGCTTCGGCGGTTGTCTCCGCGGTGCTTTGGCAGCGATCAACTTCGTCCTGGCACTCCGCAGTATCGTTTTCCGCGCTGGAGACGACCTTCTTGGCTTCATGCAGGTCTACTGGAAGAGGAGGGGCTTGTGGCCGGTCAGCTGGATATGAGGAGACCCGCTTGATGAGCCCTTCTAGTTTTTGAGCCAAGCCTTCGAGGGTGAGATCCCGGAGGTTCTCCTGGATCGTCTTGACGGAATCATCACGGCTTCGCTCAGCTTCCCGGCGCTCGTCGGCCTTCTGTCTGGCTTCGGCCAGATTGCCAACTCCTCCTAGGGCGCACAAACGGGCGTGCTCCTGTTGTGCTGTTTCGAAGTCGGCGGCCAAGTCCTTAGACTCATGGCCAGCTAGAACCCGAACTTGAACAATGTCGGGAACAACCAGCTCCCAATCGTCGATGACATGGGCCTGCTGAACAGCATTGGCACCCATCGTGAAATCTTGACCGTCGATCAACACGGAGAGGTCTGATAGAGCGGTGGCTTCTACAGAGGCTGCCGAGGCTTCTAGAGCAATCTTGGCCCGGGTCTCTTCAAGTCCGGCCTGTTCGATTTGGTCAACTAACTCGTCATCCACTTGTGAAGAGTCCAGAACAGCCTCGGCGATGCTTAGGCCCTTCTGAGCGCCAAGCACTCGCTCGTGGCGCTCATAGAGCTGGTCCTTCTCGATCTGATTCCGACGGTAGTCGCGGTCGTCGTTGGCCAGACGCAGCTTGTCCCGCGCAAGTCGCAGAGCATCCTGGGCTGCGCGGAGGGCCATGGTTGCTTCTTCGCTTTGCTGCACGGCCAGAGCAAGCCCCGGAGCAGCCTGCTCTACCTCTTCTTCGAGGGAGGCCAGTTCTCGACTTCGATCTCTCACCGCGTCGACCAATTCGCGCCGGCGTTGCATATTGCCATCGGCCACCTCTAACCGGGCTTGGGCGGTGGTGTGATCGGCGGCTAAGCGCTCGATCTGGTTGCGCAGGCTCTCGGTCGCTTCCCACTGTTCACTGAGTATGTTCACAGTCTTGGCAGCCTCCTCGCGTCGGAAAGCGAGGTCGCCCTCCTGGTCGGCCAGCCGGGCCGCTTCAGCGGCGTCGTATCCGATGGCGCGGAGTTGGGTATCGAGGTCGTCGATCTTCCCTTTAGCCTGGTCGACTCCGTTGGCGAGCAACTTCCTCTCCTGCGACTCTCTGCCAGTGCCTGTCCAGTATCTGAGCCGCTCGGTACAAATGCGCTCCCACAAGGCGTCATCGCTGTTGGCTGCCTGCGTGCCACCAGCGGCCAGGTCGAGCGCCCGGCCCAGCGAGGGCACGCCGAATTTTGGCAGCCCAGGCTCGGTGCCCTGCTCGATAGTCAACGCCTTCCACAGGTCTTGGTCCAGTGTCTCTGCGAGTATTGCCTCTACCCGCTCGTGAGCTTCTCGCCCGGCAAGCTGTTCTCGCCGTGGGGCGATGACCTCGAGCGTCGTCTCTGGTTGGCGATGCCAGCGCTTGAAATACTTGAAGCGGTAACTACCCGAAGAGATCTCTACCTCTACTTCAGGACCCGCATCGTGATGAACCGGTCGGATGGCCTTCAAGGGTTGTTTGCTGGACGAATCCAGGCGGTTCAAGATCATGTCGAGGGCCTCGGGAATGCAACTCTTGCCCACTTCGTTGTCGCCCTCGACGACGGTGACTCCCTCAGCGGGGAATTCCACGTCACAGTCGACCACTCCTCGGTAGTTCTTCAACCTCACTCTGTGGAGCCTCATGAGTCTGCCCCCGCCAGCCGATGTAGTAGCGCCAGGGCATCACGGGCGACCACTGCCTGCTCGCCGGATTCGGCTAGCCCGCTCAAATCCTCCGCTGCTTCACGAGCGAAACCCGACAATTCGAGCTTGTCCAAGTCGCTGTCGTCAGGAACAACCGCCAACTCACTGCGCCGCTCCCATGTCTCCAGAGCGGCCAGCAGGTCGGAGTGGTGCTCTAGTAGTCGGTCGAGCCTGGCCTTTTGTGCCAGTGAGATCTGGCCGGTAAGCGCGAGTTTGACGATTGTCCGCTCCTTGCTGTCCACGCTGTCTAACCACTCTTCTAGGTTGTCGAGGTCTTCTTCGCTGGTCAGCTCCCGCTCATCACTGAGGAACCGCCAGTCGCCTATGGGCCGCTCTTGCACCTGAATGCGATCGGCCTCGAGTTCCACGACAAGTACGTTGCCCGGACGGACCTCGTCATAGTCGGTGGGTTCCGGCGCTCCCGAATACCAGACTCGCCCGGTTGACCCCTCATCGGTAGTCGAGTGGCGGTCACCAAGGGCCACATAGTGGATCTGACCCCTTTCGATTCTCTCCTCCAGTGTCGCCAGTGAGATGAGGGCGGGGTTGGACTTATCAGGCGACAGCGTGTCGATTGCACCGTGGCCGACAACGATCCGCACTGCGTCACCGTCTTCCAGCAGTTCACAGACATCGGCAACCAGGTCTGTTAGTGGGCGCTTCGTGAACCAGGGCGCTGGAACCAACTCGACGCTGGAAGCGACTTCTACTGGATTCGGATCGTCTAGAACCACCACATTGTCGGGCTTGTGTTCGACAAAGGTGCGAGATGTGTACACCGACGAGGCGTCCAGAGGGTCGTGGTTGCCGGGCAGGAGGTAGAAGGTGACCTGCGGGGTGGCGCCCATCGCCTCGAAAGCCCGCAAGATCACCTGGCGGTTCACTTGGTTTGACTCAAAGACATCGCCGCAGACCACGACGAAGCCGCACCCTTCGTCTACTGCCAGGGCGCCGATCGTGCGGATGACATCGATCCGGGCACCGTCGAAACGGGGTTGGGCTTCACCGGCCAGGAAATGCCGGGTCATGCCAAGCTGCCAGTCGGCTGTGTGCAGGAATGTGACCATGACCGCACTCTACAAACAGGGTGCGACAGTTCCTATCTGTTGCAAAGAACCGAGCATGAATATTGGTGGAGCTGGCACAAGCAACAAATGGCGGGCTCGCTAGGCGTCAGGGTTCGATGCGGGTGATGGTCGGTACTCGGTCAATGGCGCGGTCGAAGGAGGCGATCTCGGTGATGCCAGTCTTTTCAGCGATAGCCACTAGGTAAGCCTCGGTGAAGTCGATCTTGTGTTCGACGTAGATCTCTAGTGAGCGGATGATCAGTGCCCGGTCTTGCACTTGGTACCGGGCAGAGGAGACCACCGCAGCCACCGAGCCCGCCACCTGCTGGCGGGTTTGCTGATAGAAGGATTCCAAGACGTAGACGATCTCGGCGACGACCAAATCCGACAAGACAAGTTCGCGTCCGCTCAGCAGGTAGGCAGAAGCCTTGGCCGCCATTTCGGGCGGGTCGCCGGTCAGGTGGCGAATAAGGATGTTGGTATCGAGGAGTGCTGTCACCGAGTTAGGTTCTGGGCCCGGGTTTCGCGGATCTGCCGTCTGATCTCTTCCCAAGGCACGCCGCGTTTTTCGGGAGGAACCTCGACCACCCCGGCAAGTTCGGCCATGTCCGGCACCCTGATGATGGCGGCCCCGTAGTCGGTGGTGCGAAACACGAGTTGGTCTCCCTCAGAAAAGCCGCATAGATCGCGGATTGCCTTAGGAATCGTGACCTGACCCTTGCTGGTAATTGTGGCGGTTGCTTCCATTTCATTTCCTTACTTGAAAACTAAAGTAAGGATAACGGCCGACATCGTGAACCTGGCTCAGAAAACATGAGGTCAGGCAAGTCGCTATACGGCGAACTCGGCTCGGAGTTGGGGGCCGTGTTGGTTGAGGGTGGGGAGGGATGGGGTGAATTCGGCGCTGGCTTGGTCCCAGTCGGCGGTGGTGGCGGGGGCGGGGAGTTCTACGGTGCCGTCGGGGTGGGTGACGGTGATGCGGTCGAGCTGGGGGTGAGAGGAGAGGCCGGCCACGTCGTTTACTGTGCCGAAGGCCATGCGGCTGTCGGTGAGCTTGCGGCGGAGCTCGTCCGTGTCTATTCGGGCAAAGACTTCGGCTACGGCGTCGTCGGTTGCAACCCGGTTCGTGACTCGGGCCTTGTTGGTGGCGAAGCGGGGATCGTGGGCCAGATCAGGCTTGCCAAGCACTGTCTCGCACAGCGTGACCCACTCCCGGTCGGACTGCACGGCAATAAGCAGAGTGGTGCCGTCGGCGGTGGTGAACCCCCCATAGGGGGCGATGGAAGGATGGGCTAGGCCCACTCGCTCAGGACCCTTGCCGAGGTAGTCGTGGTGCAGCAGGGGGACGGTCATCCATTCGGCCATGGTTGAGAACAGTGAGACTTCGATGTTGGCGCCCTCGTCGGCGCGGGCCTGGCGGACCAGTGCCTGGCTTATGGCCCGGGCGGCGGCCTCGCCGGTGGCGATGTCGGCAACCGATACCCCCACCCGGCCGAGCGGGCCGGGCGCACCGGACACTGAGACCAGGCCGCTCTCGGCCTGCACCAACAGGTCGTAGGCCTTCATCTGGGCATACGGCCCGGTCGGGCCGTAGCCCGAGATGTCGCAGGTGACCAGGCGGGGATGCTTCTTGCGAAGGGATTCCGAGCCGAATCCCAGCCGCTGGGCGGCGCCAACGGCCAGATTCTGGATGAACACATCGGCTCTCTCGATCATCCGACCCAGCAGCGCTTGGTCTTCATCGTCTTTGAGGTCGAGGACGATCGACTCCTTGCCCCGGTTCAGCCAGGCGAAGTAGCTGGACAGCCCATCGGCGGCGGCATCGTAGCCTCGGGAGAAATCGCCTTCGGCCCGCTCAATCTTGATGACCCTGGCCCCGGCATCGGCCAGCCGGCAAGACGCCAATGGCCCTGCCACTGCTTGTTCGACTGAGACCACGAGCACGCCATCAAGCGGCTTTGCCGAGCTCACGCCAGCAACGTACCCCGCTGTTGGCCTGAGCGGCACACCACTAGGCTCCTGCCATGACCCCACAGGAAATCTTGGATTTGGCCCGCGAGCATGCCGCCGCGGAGGCAGAGAACGACGCCGAGCGAACGTTGGCCACGCTGGTGGACGAGCCCACCTACGAGTTCTGGCCCATGGGCAAGGGATTCACCGGCGGGGATCTGGCCCGGACGTTCTACCTGGAGCAGTATCCGCAATTCGCCCAGCGGGTGACTGGTTACGGGGTGCTGGGGGAGTGGACCAACGACCAGTGCGCCATTCAGGAGTATTGGGTGGAGGTGGACGGCAAAACCCGTCACATGGTTATGTCCATGATGCCCGCCGAAGGCAATCTGCTAACCGGGGAGAAGCTGTACTGCGACGACGCCTTCGTGGAGGCTTTGCTCGGACCCCTCTGCGTACACCTGAAGCCGCTCTAGCCCAGCAGGTGCTTTTGGACTTTGCCGAGGGCGTTTCGCGGGAGTTCGTCGACCAAGTGGAGGAGCCGGGGGTGCTTGAAGTCGGCACACACGCCGCCTAGGTGAGATCGCAGGTCTTCCAGCTTGGGGGCCCTGGCCGGGGTGGGAACCACCCAGGCGGTGACGAGTTCGCCCCATTCCTCGTCGGGGGTGCCGGTGATGGCTACATCGTCGACATCGGGGTGGGTGCGCAGGGCATCCTCTACCTCGCGGGGGTACACGTTTAGCCCGCCAGAGATCACCAGTTCCTTAG
Source organism: Acidimicrobiales bacterium (assembly GCA_965208505.1). Lineage (GTDB taxonomy): Bacteria > Actinomycetota > Acidimicrobiia > Acidimicrobiales > Bin134 > Poriferisocius. The sequence goes on along the minus strand of OZ242339.1, from coordinate 1,579,936 downwards.
CGCGGCCTCGCAGTCGCAGATAGCCCTCCTCATCGAACTCGCCAAGGTCTCCGGTGCGGAACCAGCCGTCTTCGTCGAATGCCTCCATGGTGGCCTCGGGACGGCGCCAGTATCCGGCAAAGACATTCGGCCCCCTCACCAGCACCTCGCTGGTGTCTGGGGCGAGCCGCAACTCCACCCCGGGAAGTGGAAACCCCACGGTGCCCGCTCGGCGCTCGCCGCCGTAGGGATTGGACACGAGCATTATCGTCTCGGTCATGCCGTAGCGCTCCAGCACCCTCACTCCGGCTGCCTCTTCGAGACGGCGGTGGAGATCAGCGGACAGGGGGGCGGAGCCAGCCACACACAGCCTTAGCCGGGAGAGTTCTCCAACCCTGGGCGATTGAGCCAGCCGGGTGTACATGGTGGGCACCCCGAAGAAAAGTGAAGCGTTGTGGGCCTCGGCTGCGTCCAGCACTTCATCAGGGGCGAACCCGTCCAAGAGCACGGCAGAGGCCCCGGTGAGCAGCGTGCCGTGCAGTCCCACGCCCAGCCCGTGCATGTGGAACAAGGGCAGCGCCAGAACCAGGCGGTCGTCGGGCGTCCACCGCCAGGCAATGCGGACTGACTCAGCCCCGGCCAGCAGGTTGCCGTGGGTTAGCACAGCCCCTTTGGGCACGCCGGTGGTGCCCGAGGTGTAGCCCAGCAGGGCGGGATCGCGGCTGGAGAGTTGGTCGAGGCTGGGGGCTGCGGCGTCGTCGATGTCGAGCCGAGGTGACACCACTGTCATCTCGGGGGCCAACTCGACCAGCCACCGCACCCATTCAGGCTTATCTACCACCGCAGCTCGGGGTTCGGCGTCTCTGACGATATGGGCCAGTTCGGCCTTCTGGTAGGCCCCGTTGACCGGTACCACGATGAGCCCCAACCGCAGAGCAGCCACATGGGCCACCACCAAGTCCACCGAGGCTGCGGCAGAGAGGATGATCCGGTCGCCCTTGCGCAGGCCCGCACCAAAGAGCCGTCCAGCGGCGGCCTTCGTGCGCCTGGCCAAGTCGCCTCTGGAAACCCACCCAGTCTCTGCATCCCACAGTGTTGGCTTGGACGTCTCAAAAGCCCATCGGTTGCTCCACGCCCCCGGCAGGCTCACCTCAGCGGCGAGGTTTACCGATTCAGGATCAACTCCCGCGGGAAAGTGCACAGCATCGGCTCTGGCGGTTGTCACAACTCCCGATAATGTCACTCCCCGTGCCCTTGAATCTGGCCACCGCGTGGGAAGCGGCCGCGGAGACCGTGCCTGACGCCGACGCTGTGGTGTGTCATCCGGTCAGCCGGACCTGGCGCGAGTTCGAGGATCGGGCTGCTCGGCTGGCGGCGGCGCTGGGGGAGTTTGGCATTGGGGCGGGCGACAACGTGGGTCTGTACCTGCACAACGGTAACCCCTACAGCGAAATCACATTTGGGGCGTTCAAAGCCCGGGCCGCGCCCTGCAATGCGAACTATCGCTACCTGGCCGGCGAGCTGCGCCACCTGTTGGAGGACGCTGACGCCAGGGCGGTGTTCTTTTCTCCGGAGTTGGCCGACCGGGTGGGCCAGGCCAGGGCGGACCTGCCACTGCTGCGGGCCGCCATATGCGTGGCCAAGCCGGGCGACGAGGTGCCCGACTGGGCGCTGGACTACGAGACGCTCATAGCCGAACACGACCCGGCCCCGCCCATCAACCGGAGCCCCGACGACTTGTGGATGCTCTATACCGGGGGAACTACGGGCAAGCCCAAGGGGGTCATGTGGCCCCACGGCGCATTGATGGGCACGATGACCGCCCCCTATCGAGCCCTGAGACTGCCTCTCCCGGACACCATCGAGCTGGTGAAATCCAACATCGCGGCTATCTACGAGAGCAGGAGGGTGAGCCGGCAACTGGCGGCCTCGCCGCTCATGCACGGCACGGCCAGCATCGTGGCGCTTTCCACCTTCACCCAGGGCGGTGCGGTCATCACTATGCCGGAGCGCAGCTTCGACGCCGATGCCCTGTGGCGCTGTGTGGAGCGCGACCGGGCCACCGTGTTGACCATCGTGGGCGACGCCTTCGGCCAGCCGATGGCCGACGCCCTGGACGCGGCCGCAGCCCGGGGCGAGCCCTATGACTTGTCTTCGGTGTTCATGATCATGTCCTCGGGGGTGATCTGGAGCCAGCCGGCGAAAGAGGCTCTGCTGGTACACAAGGACATGAAGCTGGTGGATTCTCTGGGATCCAGCGAGGGCACCGGCACCGGCATGAGGATCAGCGACCGCAAGGGCGGGTCGGCCACAGCCCGGTTCACACTGGGTGAGAACGCCGCGGTGTTCAAAGAGGACGGCCAGCCGGTGGAACCTGGCTCGGGAGAGCCCGGGATATTGGCAGTAGGTGGCCCCATTCCCATCGGCTACTACAAGGATCCGGAGAAGACCGCGGCCACGTTCCGCACCATCGGCGGGCGGCGCTGGTCGGTGCCGGGGGATTGGGCCACCGTCGAGTCCGACGGCACCATCACCTTGTTGGGTCGGGGGTCGGCGTGCATCAACAGTGCGGGGGAGAAGATCTTCCCCGAAGAGGTGGAGGAAGCGGTCAAGGTCCATCCCGCAGTGGCCGACTGCCTGGTGGTGGGGGTGCCCGACCCGAAGTGGGGTGAGGCGGTCACCGCTGTCGCTCAGGTGGAGGGGGACGCCACCGACGATGAGATCATCGGCGACGCCCGCACCCGGCTTGCCGCCTACAAGCTCCCCAAGGCCATTGTTCGCACCGACACCGTGCAGAGGGGCGCCAACGGCAAACCTGACTACAAGTGGGCCAAACAGACCGCTCTCGACTCTCTGTCCCGGTAGGCGCCGATCTGAAAGCATGGTGCTATGAGCATCAAAGTGACTGCGTTGCCGGCGGCTTTGGGGGCCACTGTGGAGGGGTTGGACGCCGATCATCTTGACGGCGGTGTCGCGGCTGAGCTGCGGGAGGCGTTCTGGGCCAACAAGGTGCTGTTCTTTCCCCGGATTCATCTGACCGACGAGCAACATGTGGCACTAGGTTCGCTGTTCGGCGATCTGGAAGCAGTGAGCAACGACGACACCGACCATCGCGACCACCACACGGTGGACGACGAGGGCAAGATCCTGGTGCTGGACAGCTCCAATGCCTATTCCCGGGCCAACTTCTGGCACACCGACGTGACCTTCGCCCGCCAGCCTCCGCTGGGCTCGCTGCTGTCGATGAAGGAATCCCCGCCCTCCGGCGGCGACACCATGTGGGTGAACACCCAGGCTGCTTACGAAGGGCTGTCCGATCCTATCAAGGCGGCCATCGATGGGATCACTGCCCGCCACGGCCGAGCCGGGCTGACAGAATTCACCGACCACCCGGCGGTGACCGTCCACCCCGAGACTGGCAGTCGGATCCTGTTCGTGAACCGGGGTTGGACGTCGTCGCTCAATGGGATGAGCCATTTGGAGAGCAGAAGCTTGCTCACTCTCTTGTGCGACCACATGGAACGGCCCGAATACACCGTGAGGTGGCGGTGGAGCGACGGCGACGCCGCCTTGTGGGACAACCGCTGCACCATGCACTACGCCATCGACGACTATGGCTCCGAGCACCGCCGCATCCACCGGGTCACCATCTACGACCCGTCTGGCGCGGGACCGGTGGCGGCCACGCCAGCGGGCTAGCTACAGCTCTAATAGCGCCTGTTCCACCACCTCGGTGAGCGCGGGGTGGATGTAGAGCTGGCCGCGGGCCATCTCTTCGACGGTGAGGCCGAACTGGAAGCCCTGGATGAGCTGCTGGATCAGGGTGGGGGCTTGGGGGCCAATGATGTGGGCACCCAGCAGTAGCCGGGTCTCGGGGTCGGCTAGCACCTTGGCGAAGCTGGCGGTGTCCTCCATGGCCCAGCCATAGGCGGTGTCGCTATAGGGGCGAAGAGCTCTGAGGTAGGGCCGCCCTTCGGCCCTCAGGGATTGCTCAGTAGCCCCGACCGCGGCTACTTGGGGGTAGGCGAACACCGCGTGGGGGATGCCGGAGTGGTCGGGCGCCCGCAGATCGTCGGGATGGGCGATGTTGTGGGCCACCGCTCGGGTGTCCTCGTTGGCGGTGTGCTTGAGCTGGGCGGCATGGCAAATGTCCCCCAGCGCCCACACTCCATCGACGCCGGTGCGGAGGAATGCGTCGGTCACCACATAGCCGTCGTCGTCCAGTTCTACCCCTGAGAGGGTGACCCCTAGCTGCTCGCCGTTGGGAACCCGGCCGGTGGCCACCAACAGAACATCACCAGTCACGTCTCGGGCTTCGGTGTGGACCTTGACCTGCGATCCGGTATGGGACACGGCGGTTATTGGAGAGCCCAGGGCACAGTCCATGCGCTGGGCCACGATCTCGGTAAACGCAACCGAAACGTCCTCGTCCTCGGCTCGCAGCAGCCGCTCTGAGCGATTCACTATAGACACCGACACCCCCATGGCATCGAACACATGGCCTAGCTCGGCGGCGATGTAGCCCCCGCCCAAGATCACCATGCGATCGGGCAGCGTTTCCAGGCGCATCACGGTGTCGGAGGTGTGGTAGGGGATCACGTCCAGGCCGGGGATCGGGGGGATGAACGGCCGGGCTCCGGCGGCCAGCACGATGTGGTGGCCGGTGATCTGCTGCCCGTTGACCTCTAACGCCTTGTGGCCGGTGAACCGGGCATCGCCGTTGAACACGGTCACGTTATCGAGGCTGTGGCGGTAGTCCTCACCGCCTTGGGCGATGGGATCGATGCGCCCGAACACCCGGTCCACGATCTCGGGCCAACGCACCCCGTCCAGTGTGCTGTCCACCCCCAAATGGCCGGTGTGTCCGGCTTGGTGGGCCATGTCGGCGGCGTATACGAACATCTTCGAGGGGATGCAGCCCCGGTTCAGGCAGGTGCCGCCGAAGGTGTCCCTCTCGATCAGCGCCACCCGCCAATCGTCGAAATCGGGGGTAAGCACGCTGTTGCCCGACCCGGTGCCCACCACCACTAGGTCGAAGTGCTCGGCTGTCTTGGTCATGGGGCGGCAGTTAGCCGGCCTGAGGCGGGCCTTTGGCGGCTTGGTCCTCGTCGATGAGCTGGCCCCGGACACTGGGGTTGCGGCCCAGTTGGATGTCCTCGTGGCGCTGCATGATGGCCGGGGCGTACACGTAGTCGGTCCAGATATAGAACTGGTTGTCGAGCACCGCGTTGTACACCAACTCGGCCACCTCAGGCGGTTTCACGGCATCCTCGTAGATGGCCATCATCATTTGGATCCGCTCCTCGTCCTCAGGAGTGGGATCGGGCGGGATTATTGGGGAGCGCAGCGACTCGGGGCGATTGCGCTCGGAGTTGATGATGTTGGTGGTCACCAAGCCGGGGCACAGCACTGACACGCCGACGGTCGAGCCGCTCTCCTCAAGCTCCTTGTAGAGCGTTTCGGAGATGGTCACCACCGCATGCTTGGTGGCGTTATAGGGGCCGATGTTGGGATATGAAGTGTGGCCGGCGACCGAGCCGGTGTTCACGATGTGGCCGTCGCCGTGCTCCATCAGATGAGGCAAGAACACCCGGATCCCGTGGATCACTCCCCACAGGTTCACCCCCAAGATCCACTGCCAGTCGGCGGTGGACACAGTGTGCAGCAACCCGCCGGTACCCACACCGGCGTTGTTGCACACCACGTTTACCTGACCGAATCGGGAGAAGGCGGCTTCGGCCAACTCGTCCATGTCCCGCTCAGAGCTCACGTCGGTGAGCACGCCCACCGCGTCCACCCCGGCGTCGTTCATCTCGGCCACCGCGGCGTCCATAGCCGGGCCCTCTATGTCGGCGATCATGATGCGGGCTCCGGCTGCGCCAAATCGATCAGCCATGGCCCGGCCCATGCCGCTGGCCCCGCCGGTGATGACTGCCGCTTTACCCTCAAGTGTGTCCATGGGCCGACGCTATCGCCTGTTTATGGTCCGAATCGGTGTCGACGGCGGTGAAACCAAGCTCGCGCCGGACCACTAGGGTTCCCGCCGTGAGCAAGGTAAGAGCCGTAGTGATGTACCCGTTGGCTATGGATGAGTCGGAGCTCGACGATCTGCACCAGAGGTTTCCTGGTGTGCAGTTCAACAACATCGCCTACTTCGAGCCTCACGGGCTGCGGGACGCAAAGGCCAAGGGCCGGGTCACCGATGAACTGCTGGCCAATGCACCGCCCCTGACCGAGAAGGAGAGGGAAATCATCGCGGCGGCCGATGTGCTGATGGCCCTCGATCTGCCCCTGGGCATCAGGGAGTGGGCGCCCCAACTTCAGTGGGTACAGGCCATCGGGGCAGGAATCGGCCAGTTGGAGCCGGCCAAGCTGAAGGCCAAGGACATTGCTTTAACCAACGCCGCAGGGGTGGCCTCGGCGCCCATCGCGGAGTTCGCCGTCGGCCGACTGCTGGAGGTGTGGAAGGACATCCGGTTGCTGGAGCGCCAGCAAGTGGACCACCACTGGCAGATGCACCAGGGACTGCTAGTGAAGGGAAAGACCGTCGGAATCGTGGGCCTGGGAGCCATCGGCCGCGATGTGGCCCGCCGGATCAGAGCCTTCGAGACCACGGTGCTGGCCAACCGCCGCTCGGCCCAGCCCGGCGATACTGATCCCGATGCCGACGAGTTGTTCGGCCCCGACGGGCTGGACGAGATGCTGTCCCGCAGCGACGCGGTGGTGCTGTGCGCTCCCCATACCCCCGAAACCATCGATCTGTTCGACGCTGAGCGTCTGGGGCGGCTCAAGCCCGGAGCGGTGGTAGTGAACGTGGGACGGGGTTCGATCATCGACGAGGCCGCGTTGGTGGCCGCGCTTGAATCGGGGCACTTGGGGGCCGCGGTGCTGGATGTGACCCGCGAGGAGCCGCTGCCCGCCGACAGCCCGTTGTGGGATGCACCCAATATGTATCTGTCGCCCCACTGCTCCACAGCCCGTGAGGGCTACAACGAGGCCCTGATGGAATTGTTCTGCGACAACCTGGAACGCTTTCTGGCCGGAACGCCACTGCGCAACGTGGTAGACCCCGACCGGGGCTACTAGGAATAGGATCTGATCCCACCGAGGAGGAATAACCCATGCCGTCAGACGCCTACAACGCCGCGGTCGACGCTCTAAAGCAGCAGATGCAGGAGTCTGCCGCCGGCCCTCCACCTGATTTGGCTACGACCAGGGCCGGTTTTGAGGCGGGTTACAGCTCGATGCCCGTCCCAGACGGAGTGAGCTTCACCTCGGTTGACGCTGGAGGGGTTCCCGCGGAGTGGGTCACACCCCCAGAAGTGGAGGGAAATCGGACCATCTTGTACTTTCATGGCGGCGGCTATGTGGTGGGCAGCCTCAACACCCACCGACATGTGGTGAGCCGGATGGCGCTAGTCGCCAAAGCAAGGGTGTTGAACGTTGACTACCGCCTCGCCCCCGAGAATCCCTTCCCCGCTGCCCTGGACGATGCCATGGCGGCGTGGCAATGGCATCTGGACAATGGGGGAGAGGCAGCTCATACCGCCATCTCCGGTGATTCCGCGGGCGGGGGTCTGACCATCGCGCTGTGCATGAAGCTGCGGGATGCAGGCCTACCGCTTCCGGCATGTGCCGCGCCCATCTCACCGTGGACTGATCTGACTTTCTCAGGCGATTCCATGACCGACCGGGCTGACCGCGATCCAATGCTCGCCGGAGCTGACGCCCTATCGGGCATGGTAATGGCCTACGCCCAGGGCACAGACGCCACTGACCCCTACGTCTCCCCGGTGTTCGGCACGTTCGAGAACCTGCCGCCCATGATGATCCAGGTGGGCACCGAGGAGGTGCTCTACGACGACAGCACCCGAGTGGTCAAAGGCATCGAGAACGCCAACGGCTCTGTGGAATTCCGACCTTGGCAAGACATGATGCACGTCTGGCACCTACTGGCCGGCGTCGCTCCCGAAGCCGAAGAGGGCATCGCCGAGCTGGCTGCCTACATAGCCGAGAGGGTTTAGCTGGCCGCCAGTTGCGCGCCCAGGGTGCGGAGTTGCTGGGTACCGGCGCCCAGACTGCACTCGATGTGCTTGTTCCACAGGGTGTAGCGGTGGAGGGGGTAGTCGACGCTGACGCCCATGCCGCCGTGGACGTGCTGGGTGGCGTGGGCCACATCGTGGGCCCAATGGGAGGCGTACCACTTGGCGATGGGCAGCCGCAGCGAGGCGTCATTGCCGTGGGCCAAGTCGTACAGCACAGCGCAGGCGCACAGGCGCACCGCCTCCACATGCATGAACTGGTCAGCCAATCGCTGGGTGACCGCCTGGAAGGTGGCCACTGGACGGCCGAACTGCTCCCGAGTTGAGGTGTACTCGGCGGACAGGCGCAGGGCCTGGTCAACCACCCCTACCTGGGTGGCGCACAACAGAGCCACCGCCCGTTCTGCTAGCCACTGAACCGACGCGCCGTCGACTGGCCCAAGAGGCTCGCACGGAACGCCGTAGAAGCTCACCTGATGCACGGGCTGGAGCCGGGTGGACATGCCCGCCTCCATTGTCACCCCTGGGTTGGCCAGGTCCACCAAGAACAGCCCGGTACCGCTGATGATGCCGTTGTCGGTGCCGTCGTCGAGCCCGGCGACCACCACGATCTTGGACGACTCGGCGGCGAACTCCACCACTTCTTTGGTGCCCACCAACCCGCCATCCACCACGCGGGCCATGGGGCTGGTGATGTCGTCGTTCAGGTACTCCTGTAGGCCGACGGTCAACACGTTGGACCCATCGGCGCAGCCGGGCAACTCCCGGCGGCGCTGCTCATCAGTACCGAAGGCATCGATAGCCAGCGCGGCCAGCGTCCCGCTCCACAGCGGAATGGGGGCCACATGACGCCCTTGGGCTTCGAGTACCTGCCCGACGGCGATCAGGTCCAAGCCCCCTCCGCCGACGTCCTCGCTCAGACCGATTCCCACCAGCCCGGCGGCGGCCAGGTCGGTATATAAGTCTCGGTCGAACCATTCGCCGGTGGCCTCGATCTCCATGAGCCGCTCCATGTCGAGGCGGTCGCCCATGATCCGATTGGCCAGATCGGCTACCGCTTCGTGCTCTTCGTTCAATGAGAAATCCATCGTCGTGCCTCCTGATCGCTACTTGCGGCGCTTCTCGCGGGGCAGGCCGAGGCCGGCCATGCCGATGATGTCCCGCTGGATTTCGTTGGTGCCGCCACCGAACGTCAGGATCCAGCAGCCCCGGTAGGACTCCTCCATCCGGCTGGAAAAATCGGCGTGGGAGGAGCCCTTTTTGAGGTGACCGGTGGCGCCGACTACTTCAGTCAACCCCGAATAGATGAGGTGCATCGACTCCGAGCCCCACACCTTGATGGTTGAGGCCAGGGCCGGGTTCACGTTGTTGCCCACCGTGGATTCGTAGGCCACTTTCCAGTTCAACAGGTCGAGAAACTCCACCCGGGCCCGGCACTCTGCCAGCTTGACCTGCACCCACTCTTGGTCGATCACCCGGCGGCCATCGGGCAGTTTGGTCTCCTTGGCCCAATCCACCGCCTGCTTTACCAGGTTGGCGATGCCTCCCGAGGCGCATAATGACACGCGCTCGTGGTTGAGCTGGTTGGTGATGAGGCCCCAGCCCCCGTTCACCTCGCCCACTCGCAGCCAGTCGGGCACCCGCACGTTGTCGTAGAAGGTGGATGTGGTGTGGGAACCGCCCATGGTGATGAACGGCTGGATGTCGAAGCCGGGATCATCGGTGGGGGTCAAAAACATGGTAATGCCCTTGTGGGCGGGGGCATCTGGATCGGTGCGGGCGGCCAGCCACACGTAGTCGGCGTCGTAGGCCAGGCTGGTGAACTGCTTTTGGCCGTTGATGATCCACTCGTCACCGTCGCGCACTGCCTTGGTCTTGAGAGCAGCCAAGTCGGTTCCCGCGGTGGGCTCGGAGTAGCCGATGGAGAAGTGCATCTCTCCGGCCAAGATCTTCTTCAAGAAGAAATCCTTCTGGCGGTCGTTGCCGTACTCCCGGATGGTGGGCCCCACCGTGTTGATGGTGAGGAACGGCACCGGCACCTGAGCGGCCCAGGCCTCGTTGAAGAAGATGTACTGCTCGATGGGGGTGAATCCCTTGCCGCCGTACTCCACGGGCCAGCCCACGCCCAACCAGCCGTCGCTGCCGATCTGGCGTATCAGCGCCTTGTAGTCCTCGTTGGCCTCGGTCTCGGTGTGGCGGATCTTCGCTCGCACCTCGTCGGTCATCAGGTTTGAGAAGTAACCCCGCAACTCCTGTTGGAGCGCCAGTTGGTCATCGGTCAGCTCGACACGCATGGGCTAAGTCTGGCAGCACGAGCCGAAGTGGGGCTATCCAGGGCGGGTAGCCTCTCGGCCATGTTGGTGGTGGGACTCACCGGGGGGATCGGCGCGGGGAAGTCAACCGCGGCGGCCCGGTTCGCCGAGCGGGGCGCCGCGGTGATCGACGTGGATGCCATCGGGCGAGAGGTTCTGGCTCCCGGGGGGCGGGCCGAGCAAGGGGTGGTAGATGCCTTCGGCCCTGGGATCTTGAATGATGAAGGTCACATCGACCGGAGCAAGGTGGCCGCAGAGGTGTTCGGCCGTCCCGACCGGCTGACTGCATTGGAGGCGGCCAGCCATCCAGCCATAAACGCCGAGCTCGAGAGCCTGCTCCAGGATTTGGCGGATAGAGGAGGGGTTCAGGTCGTGGTGCTGGACATGGCTGTGTTGGCAGAGAGCCGCCTAGGGCAGCTGGAGTCGGGTCGGGGCTATACAAGAGTGGTAGTGGTGGAAGCTCCGGTGGAGGTGCGCCTGCCCCGGCTGGTTGAACGGGGCCTCACCGAGGAGCAGGCCCGGGCCCGCATGGCCAGCCAAGCCACCGATGCCCAGCGCCGGGCCCTGGCCGACCATGTGATTGTGAATGACAGCAGGCCCGAAGATCTGGCGGCGGCCGTCGACGATGTCTGGGACGAGCTGACTGGGGGCTAGCCCAGATCTCTAGGAGCGGGGGACTTCATCCCAGGGCTGGCCCTTGAAGGGGTCGGGCTCTTTGGGCAGGCCCAGCACACGCTCGCCGATGATGTTGCGCTGCACCTCGTTGGTGCCTCCGGCGATGGCCATGGCCGGGGCGCTGATCACTGCACTGGCCCATTCATCGGCGTCGTCATCGGCGGCATCCCATGCCTGGCCGCGTGCGCCGGCTAGCTCGATGGCGACATCGGATGCTCGGCGGCTCAAGATGGCCGTGTTCAGCTTGGCAATGGAGCCTTCAGGTCCGGGGGCTTTCCCAGATTCAGCGGCTTGGCGGATCCTCATGCCGATGAATTCCTGGATGCGCTCGCGTATGTAGAGACCAGCAAGCGCGTCGCGGACTACCGGGTCGCCGTCGCGGCCCCGCTGCCGGGCCTCATCGATGAGCTTGGCGCTGCTCATCGACTGGGACATGGCCCCGCTCCCACCGGCTCCGATGGCCACCCGTTCGTACATGAGCATGGCCACGGCCACGTTCCATCCGTTGCCCTCACCTCCAACCAGGCAGTCGTGGCTCACTCTGGCATCGGTCAAGTAGACCTCGTTGAAGTGAGAGCTCCCGTTGATCTGGCGCAGCGGTCGGATGTCCACCCCGGGTAGCGACAGGTCGACGATGAACATGGACAGTCCCCGATGCTTGGGCTGGGCGGGGTCGGTGCGGGCCACGCACAGGCCGTAATCGCAGTACTGGGCGCCGGAGGTCCAGACTTTCTGGCCGTTCAGCACCCACTCGTCGCCGTCGCGGATCGCCCGCATGGCCAACGACGCAACGTCGGAGCCGGCGCCGGGTTCTGAGAACATCTGGCACCAGATGTCGTCGCAGCGGATGATCCGGGCTTGATAGAGAGTTTTCTGCTCGGGGGTTCCGAAGTCGTTCATCACCGGCAGGCACATGCCGTGGGATATGGCCGTCGGGACCAGCGGTACCTGGTACTTGGCCAGCTCCTGGTTGAATACCTCGACGTAGCTCTTGTCCAGCCCTAGTCCGCCGTATTCCACCGGATAGGTGATGCCCCCCAGACCGGCGTCGGATAGCGCGCTGTGGAATCGGCGGCATTCGGCCACCAGGGAATCCTCGATCCACTCCACTGGCGGCTGATCGCGGGGAACGGCATTGGCGGCAAGGAATTCCTTGGTTCGCTCCCGAAACTCATCAAGAGTGAGGGTCATAGCCAGAGACTAGGGGTCAGGACAAACAGCCGAAGAGTGGAAGAACCAGACTAAGCCGCAGGGCGAACGGCTTCGGCGGGGTCCATACGGGATGCCCGCCATGACGGATAGAGGCCGGCCACCAGGCCAACCCCAATGGTTACGGCCAGTCCGATGACTATGAACAAGAACTCAATTGTCAGCGGCCAGTCGAGGATCTGGGTGACCGCCGCTACCACCGCGAGGCCGAGAATGATGCCCATCACTCCGCCGAGCAAGGTCAACAGCACCGATTCGATCAAGAACTGGACGGCAATGTGGGACTTCTTGGCGCCCAGCGCCCGGCGCACCCCGATCTCGCCTCGACGCTCCAGCACCGAGATCAACATGATGTTGCCCACTCCGATGGCGCCCACCACGATGATGACCACTACCAGCAGGCTGAGCAGGGATTCGAAGTTCTCGCTGATGATCTCTCGGGCATCCAGATCCAGCGACGAGACCGCCACCTCGCCAGGTGCTTCGGGATTGGCCTGGCGGGGGAGCAGTTCCCGAACCTGCTCGATCACGTCGAGGTCGGCCTGCACCCAGATGCGCTCGGGGTTGTCATCGGCGTCATAGAGTTGCTCGGCCACTGGGAAACCGATGAGCGCCGCCCGGTTCAGTGTCAATCCCTGGCTGATGGTGAACGGGTCCAGCACGCCGATTATCGCGAACTCGTGTCCAGAGATGTGAACTGTGGGTTGGGCGTAGAGCTGATCAAAGCCCAGCACATCGGCGGTATCGGAGCCCAGCACGACAGTGGGCACTCGCACGGTGGCGGCATCGTGGAATCGTCCGTGAGCAACTCCGCCTCGTAGCGGGATCAGCAGATCCAGGTCGTCCGCCTCCACCGCAAACACGCGAATGCCTCCCGTTTCAACTTCGGGAATGAAATCAGTCTTGCGGACGGTGGCCGGCACGCGGCGGATAGAGGCGACCGTCTTGACCATCCCCCGCATGTGGGTATCGATGGCCGCGGCGGCGCCGGGGAGAAGCTCGGGGTCTTCGGCGAAGGAAGTGCCGGGAGTCAGCTCCAATACGTCGATGCCCTGTTCAAGAAGGTCGCGTTGGGCGTCGGCTTCTCCAGAGTTGATTATGCCCACCAAAGCAATGAGCGAGGCCACGCCGATGGCGATGCCGATGGCAGCCATGGTCGTGCGACCTTTGCGGGTCCGCAATCCCAGGGTGCCCAGAGAAATGGCATCGCGGGCTCGTAGTTTGCTCTCGGACATCTCCGCTACGGCCTCACGTGTCCCTGTTTGTGGTCGGCCATCTCAGGCTTTTGTCGAGTCGTGGCTGATGCGGCCGTCGAGGATGGCCACCGAGCGAGGCAAACGAGCAGCCAACTCCCGGTCGTGGGTGATGATCACGATGGTGGACCCTGCCCGGTTCAGCTCCAAGAAAAGCTCGATGATCTCCTCGGTGGTCTGAGAGTCGAGATTGCCGGTGGGCTCATCGGCCAGCACGATCGCAGGGTCGCCCAACAATGCTCGGGCAATGGCCACCCGTTGGCGCTCGCCCCCGGAGAGCTTGCCCGGCCGGTGATCCATTCGGTGGCTGAGCCCGACCCGTTCCAACACCTCCCGGGCCATCTGCCGCCGCCATCGGAGACTGTCGCCCTGGTAGAGGGTGCCTGTGGCCACGTTGTCGAGCGCCGAGAGCCCTTCCAACAGGTGGAATTGCTGGAACACGAACCCGATGCGACTTCCTCGGACTCCGGCCACCTCGTGGTCCTTCATCTGCAACAGCTCCTCGCCGTCAACCACGATCCTGCCCGAGCTGGGTCGGTCCAAAGCACCCATCATGTTGAGCATGGTGCTCTTGCCCGACCCCGAGGGGCCGACCACGGCCAAGAGCTCTCCGGCGCGGATCACCAAATCCACACCGTCCAAAGCTCGGACCGGTGGTGAGCCCGGGTAGTGCTTGACCACCTGGTGCAACTCCAGCACCTTCCGGGGCTCCATCTTCATCAGGGCCTCTCCCTGCGTTGTCGTCCGGCTCCTAGGGGATGCGCACCCGGTCGCCCTCTTGGAGATTGCCGGCGGTGATCTGCACGAAGGCGTCTACGAAGGTGCCCACCTCAACCGGCACTAGAGTCGTCGACCCGTCGTTTACCACCTCTACCGAGAAGCCTCCGTCAACGGTGGCGATCAGCGCCGAGGCTGGGACCACGAGGGCGTTGGGAGTCACCTCCTTGGTAATCGTCCAGTCAACCGGAGCAGCGTCGAAGCGGGCCGATGCCTCGCCGTCTAGCAGCACGATGATCACCTCGATGGTGGGGTCTCCAGCAGCGCCGGTCTGGGCGTTGGTCAGTCGAGTGGCCACTCGGGCCACTTCCGCGACCGCTCCGGGAGCAATCCGCCCGTCGGGCAGCTCCACTTCTACCCGGTCGAGCCGGTTCACGATCTCGGCGTCGCCGGGGTCGAGGTTGCTGACGATCTCCTGGTATTGGCCGGTAACCGTGAATGCAGTCGTTTGGGCGGCGATCGACTGGCCCTCGATCACATTCACCGAAGAGATGCGGATGGGATCTGGTATGAACACCACGAAGCCCATGTCGATGACGCCGGTCTCGTCGACGCCCAACCGGTTCTGCCATTCCTCCACCACGTCTTCGGTGACTCGTGTGAAGTCCTCGTCGATGGTCATGTCCTCGTAGCCGGGAATCCTCATATCGGCCAAGGCTTGCTCGAGTTGCTCCACATCGGGCCCTTCCTCCATGTTGCGCTCGAAGGGCCGGAACATGGGGCGATCGCCTCGGAGCAACACCACGGGGTAGCTGTTCACCTCGAAGAGGACGTCGCCCGCGTCGAGCACCTCGCCCTCTTCGGGGAGACGGCCGGTGATGATTCCCGAAGTGTTGGTGTGCAGCGGCTCAGGATCGCCGAATCCCAGGGTGCCTGGGAACTCTTCGGTGTCGACCAAGTCGCGTCGCACCACCTCGGCGGTGTTCAACTCCTCGGTGTTGCGCAAGATGCTGGGGCTGACTGTGGGGCCCGAAACTGGTGGCGCGGCTTCCGTCTGGGCTTGCGGGGCTTCAGTGGCCGAGCTGGGAGTCTGCGAGCTGGTACTGGGTGCCTGAGTCGGATCGGGGCTCTGCTGGGCGCTCGACAACACCTGGGCCTCGGGCGTGGGGTCGCCAGACGGAGTCGGGCCAGCAGCTAGGTTTGGCTCCCCTCCTCCAATTACCGGCAGGCACACTCTCAATGCCGCCTGGATGTCGGGAGCGAGGCTTCCGCCGCCATCGCCGTCCCCGGGAAAGCCGGAATTGGGGTATTGGGCGAAATCGGGGTCGGGGAAGTCATCCAGCCCTTGGCCCCGCATGCACTGGGAAAACGCCACCGAGTTCTCCTCCCGCTCCACCTGCTGGACATTTGTGTCCTGCTGGGGGGCCAGGGCGATCAGCTCGCTGAAGACGCTGGCGCATGTTTGGAGGGCCGGGGCCAGTCCCGGCTGGGTGAAGCTCACTCCGGCCTCTTGCATGGCTCTGAGGAACGATGCCTGGTCGACGATCTGCGAGCTGTCGATGTCGGGGAAGTCGGAGAAGCCCTCTTCGCGGATGCAGCGGGAGAAGTCCACGAACGCCTCGTCTCGCAGCCTCAGCAGCTCTTCTTCGGACAGCTCTCCCTCGGTATCGGCTTGGGCGGGAACGAGCGTCTCGAATTTCTCCTCTGGCACCGGGTCGGCGGGGGGATTGACAATCTGTTCGGACGAATCAGCTTGCTCGTCTTGCCGCTCCGGCTCGGAGTCGGCCGGGGGATTGTTGATGCGGTCCAGTGCGTCGAACAGGCCGTCGGGCAGAACCTCGCTCAGGTCGGTGGTGACCACGTTCTCTCCGTCGCTGCCGGTCGGGGTGCCGCACGCGGTGGCGATTAGCGACAATGCCACCGAGGCGGCGGCTATGCGGGCATATCTTGATCTTTTTCGCAGGAATCTCATGATGGCTCCAATCCGAACATCCTTCGGGCGTTGCCCCCGGCTATTGCGACCTTGTCGTCGTAGGAAAGCTCTGACTCCAGAAGTTGGCAGAGGATGTGGCTGATGCGCTGGCCCAGGGGCCAGGAGTAGAGATCGGTTCCATATACATAGCGGTGCGCGCCGTGCTGGCGGACATGGTTGGCAATGAAGTCGAAATTGTACGAAAGGCTGCAATCAAACACCAGATTGGGGTAGGTGGCGGCCAGATGGCCGCAATGCTTGGTGCCCTCGTGGGTGGAGTAGCCGTCCAGCACCAGCATGGTGAGATTGGGGTGGCGGGAGGCGAGCAGCCCCACCTTCCACAGTGACTCCTCCGCGGTCTCGTCTAGAGCGTGGATCACTGGCAACAGGCCCAGCTCGCCCATGGCGCCTACGTAGGTCGTCACCCAGTGATTGTCGATGCTCACTCCCTGAAAGCGGGTGTGAAAGCTCATGCCCACCAGCCCTAGGGACCCTTCGACCCGCTCTAGCTCGGCCAGGCTGACCTCGCCGTCGCGAGGCTCCACTATGCCGATGGCCACCGGAAATCGGTCGGGGTTGGCGTCACGGTAGGCGGCGATCTGGTCATTCACGGCCTGGGTGTCGGCGTGGCCGTTGGGTCGCAGGTAGCCGTGGCCGGGGATCACCGCAGCTTGGTCCACTCCACCGGCGTCCATGATCTCGAGCCGCTTGGCCAACTCCAATGCGGCATAAGCCCCGGGATCGGGAGTCTCTTCGGGGGGAAAGCCGAGGGCCCCCGAGGCGTCGCCCACGTGGTGGTGGACATCGAAGACCGATATACCCGAGGCAGAGCCCATCGCTATCTCCGCTTGAACTCCGGCTTTCGCTTCTGGCTGAACGCCAACGGCCCTTCTTTGGCGTCGTCGCTCTGGAACACCTTCCAGCCGTATTCGAACTCATGGGCCAAAGCCTCTTCTTCGGTCATACCGTCGGTTTCATGCAGAGTGCGCAAAATGGCCTCCACGGCCAGCGGGCCGTTCTCACAGATCACCGCGGCGATCTCTTTGGCCTTGTCCAAGGCCTGTCCGTCGGGGACCACATGGCCGATGAGGCCGATGTCTTTGGCTTCAGCCGCGGTGATGTGCTTGCCGGTCAACAGGATTTCGGCAGCGACGGTGTAGGGGATCTGACGACGTAGACGCACCGCGGAGCCGCCCATGGGGTATAGCGACCAGCGGGCTTCCGACACCCCGAACCGGGCGCTCTCCCCGGCCACACGGATGTCCATGGCCTGAAGTATCTCTGTGCCCCCGGCGATGGCCACGCCTTCCACTGCGGCGATGATCGGCTTGGTGGGCCGGTAGCTGCGCAGCAGCGCCTTCCAGTGAAGTTCGGGGTCGGCAGCCTGGCGGGCCGCCAGATCGATCTCGGGATCGGAGTTGCCAGCATCGCCGCTCATGGCCTTCAAGTCGGCGCCTGAGCTGAAGTTCCCACCGGCTCCCGTCACAATGATGCAGCGGATGTCGTCGTTGTTGTCCGCCTCTTCGTAGGCGTCCAGCATCCGCACCATCATCGCTCCAGAAAGGGCGTTGTAACGCTCGGGGCGGTTCATGGTGATGATGATCGAGTGGCTGTCTCGTTCCACGATGGCATCGGGCACCGGTTGGTCTCCTTTGTTCGAGGCCGCGTCTTTGTCAGCCCCCGAAAAACTAGTGGGCCGGTGGCTACCGGAGCGAAACGGCTCTGAGCCTAGGAGCCGAGTTCTTGGAAGTCCTCGACGGGCGGGCAGGCGCAGAACACGTTCTTGTCGCCGTGGGTGCCGTCTATGCGCCCGACCGGAGGCCAGTACTTGCGGTCGCGGAACCCGGGCATGCCGAAGAGGGCCTGCTCCCGCGTATAGGGGCGGTCCCAATCCTCGCCGGTTATGGCATCGGCGGTGTGAGGGGCGCGACGCAGCGGGCTGTCCTCGATAGAGATCAGCCCGTCGGCAACCTGGTCGATCTCGGCCCGGATGGCCTCCATGGCCGCCACGAACCGGTCTAGCTCGACCTTGGACTCCGATTCGGTGGGCTCGACCATAAGCGTGCCCGCCACGGGGAAAGACACGGTAGGGGCGTGGAAGCCGAAGTCGATGAGCCGCTTGGCCACGTCGTCCACTGTGACCCCGGTCTGGGCGTGCAGGGGGCGCAGGTCGATGATGCACTCGTGGGCCACCAGGCCGTTCTCGCCGGTGTAGAGGACCGGGAACATCTCGTCGAGGTGCTTGGCCAGGTAGTTGGCGCTGAGCAGGGCCACTCCGGTGGCCTCGGTCAGCCCCTCGCCGCCCATGGCGGTGATGTAGGCCCAAGAAATGGGGAGAATGCCCGCCGAACCCCATGGAGCGGCCGACACCGCTCCCACCCCGGTGGGCGGGCCGGCTTCTGCCACCACGGGATGGTTGGGCAGGTGCGGGGCCAGATGCGCTCTCACCGCCACGGGGCCCACCCCCGGTCCGCCTCCGCCGTGGGGGATGCAAAACGTCTTGTGCAAGTTGAGGTGCGACACGTCAGCGCCGAATTGGCCGGGTTGGGCCACCCCCACCAAAGCGTTGAGGTTGGCTCCGTCCAAATAAACCTGCCCGCCGTAGGCGTGGACCAGGTCGCACACCTCGGTAACGGTGTCTTCGTACACGCCGTGGGTGGAGGGATAGGTGATCATCAGCGCGCTGAGCCGGTCGTCGTGCTCCACGACTTTGGCCTTCAGGTCTTCCATGTCGACGTTGCCGTCGTCGTCGCATTTGACCACGACCACCTTCATGCCGGCCATGACCGCGCTGGCCGCGTTGGTGCCGTGGGCCGAGGCGGGGATCAGGCAGATGTCCCGCTGGGTTTCGCCCCTCGCCGCGTGGTAGCCCCGGATGGCCAGCAGGCCGGCCAATTCGCCCTGCGAACCCGCGTTGGGCTGAAGCGACACCGCGGCATACCCGGTAATGGTCACCAGCATCTGCTCGAGCTCGGCAATCATCGCCCGGTAGCCCGCAGTCTGATCCGACGGTGCGAACGGGTGTATGGCGGCGAACTCGAGCCAGCTCACCGGCTCCATCTGGGTGGTGGCGTTGAGCTTCATGGTGCACGATCCCAGCGGGATCATGGTGCGGTCCAGGGCCAGATCCTTGGAGGCCAGATGGCGCAGATAGCGAAGCATCTCGGTCTCGCTGTGATAGCGGTGGAACGTGGGGTGGGTCAGGTATTCGCTGGTACGTACCCCATCAGCAGGCAAAGCGTCAGGAGACGTCGCGTCGATGTCATCTATGTCTTGGGGATCGGCGGCAATCCCAAACGCCCGCCATAGGGCGATCACCGTGGCGCGGGTGGAGGTCTCGTCAAGTGAGAACCCAACAGAGTCGCCGCCCACCTGGCGGAGGTTGAGCCCCTCGGCGAATGCGGCGGACATGATCTCTGATGCTCGGCCCGGCACCCGGACGGTGACGGTGTCGAAAAAATGCTCGGCGGCCAAATCAAAGCCGGACTGTCGCAACCCGTGGGCGGCAATGGCGGTCAGCCGGTGGACCCGCCGAGCGATACGGGCCAGCCCTTCAGGGCCGTGGTACACGGCGTACATCGCGGCCATCACGGCCAAAAGAACCTGGGCGGTACATATGTTGCTGGTAGCCCGCTCCCGGCGGATGTGCTGCTCCCGGGTTTGAAGGGTCAGCCGGTAGGCCACTGCACCGGCATCGTCGATCGACACCCCGGCCAGTCGCCCCGGCAGTGAACGCATAGCCGACTCCGGCACGGCTATGAATCCGGCGTGGGGTCCGCCGAACCCCAGCGGAACCCCGAATCGCTGCGACGAACCCACTACAACGTCGGCCCCCAACTCGCCGGGCGGCGTCAAGACACAAAGCGCCAGCAGGTCGGTGGCCACCGCCACGAGGGCGTTCACATTGTGGGCCGCGGCGATGATGCCGCTCAGGTCGCCGATGCGGCCCGAGGTGCCGGGACATGACACCAGCACACCGAAGGCCCCGTCGGCGATCTCCTCGATATTGGCTTCTGCCAGATCGGCCACTACCACCTCGATGCCCAGCGGTTCGGCTCGAGTGGCCACCACGTCAATGGTCTGGGGATGGGTGTCTGCGTCCACGATGAACCGGTCGTCGGGGGCTTTGCGGTTGAGTCTCCGAAGCAGGGTCATTGCCTCGGCCGCGGCGGTGCCCTCGTCGAGCAGTGAGGCATTGGCCATGCCCATGGCGCACAGGTCGGTGACCACAGTCTGGAAATTGATCAGCGCCTCCAGACGGCCCTGGGATATCTCCGGCTGATACGGCGTGTAGGCGGTGTACCAGGCCGGATTCTCAAGCACATTGCGACGGATCACCGGCGGGGTGATGGTGTCGTAGTAGCCCATGCCGATCAGCGAAGTGACCACCGAGTTGCGGTTGGCCAGCGCCCGCAACGCATCGGTGGTGGCCGCCTCGGTCAATCCCGAGGGCAGCTCCAGCGGCGCGTCGGAGCGGATGTTGGGCGGCACGGCTGCATCGATCAGATCCGACAGGGTGTCGAATCCCAACTCGCCCAGCATCGCGGACTGGTCGTCGGCGCCGGGTCCGATGTGGCGGGCACGGAACTCGTCGTGGTGCTCGAGCGCAGCCAGGCTCTGGTCAGTATCAGGCGGGAATGGCATGGCAGATCAAAGATCAGGGGGCTACGGCGGCTCCATCGGTCAGCCCGTAGCGGTTGAACGGACCGAAGAAACCGTGCTCATACAGGCCGTGGCCCACGTTGCCGTCATAGCTGTAGCGGGCCACATGGTCCACAACGCCGTACTGCCCAAGCGGCTTGACTTCTTTTTCCACGCTCAACACCTTGCCCTGCACAACGAGATCGGGCCCCTGATACATGCCATGGCGCCAATCAGCGTCCATGCCGTATCCGGTTCCCACCGAGACGAAGTTTACCAGCAGGGGCTGGCAGTCGATTTCAATGCCGGCCTCGGGGAACGAGATCGTGGAGTGGGTGAGCACCCGGGTGCCCGACTCGAATGTGTGGGCGTGCTCGGGACGGCCCAAATCCTCGTCGGGGCGGCCGTCGGCCCAAACTCGCTTGCCCTCTACCAGCCGGCGGCTGCCGTCGTCAGCCTCGTTGTTCATGTAGAGAACGGCGTGGTCGTCGAACATCATCGGGAAGTAGTTCCACATCCCCGCCATCACGTTGACGCCTTGGCGAATGCCGTCGCCCTCGGGTTCGCCGATGGGGCGGATGCCCCACGAGCGGTCGCGGGCGCCGCCCCACCGGTCAGCGGTCACCGCGAAATCCTCACCGCCCACCGACAGGGTGCCCTCCCACCGGCCAAGCTGGGCGAAGCGCTGGGTGTTGAACACCACCCGCCCTTCGCTGCGGATGAACTGGTTGGGCTCCTCGATGGCCCTGATCGACGCGTCCCAGGTCACATCCATGGCGATGGTGTGCTCGTTGGGCTCCACGATGTATCGCACCTTCTGGAGGGGCTCGATGACCTCGATGCGCATGGGACCTACTGACATGTCCATCCGGTCGGTGAGCGGGCGAGAGCCTCGTACCACATGGTGGTCGTCGCCCCGGCGGACACAGCAGAAGGCGTCCTGGACGCCCAGATTGGGGTACTGGCCCATTCCGAAGATGGCGAACAACTTGTCGCTAGAGCCGTGCATGCAGAAGTAGTTGCGGTCGTAGAAGTTCCGGTCGGAAGTGCCTGCGTGGCGGATCCAGTCGGGGGATTGGTGGACCGGGAATTCGTCCCAGGAGGAGATGGACATTGCTTTCCTTTCGGTAACCGTTGCGCGGTGGCCTACCTTATGTCGTCGTAGCAATGGCAATAGAAAGCAGATGCCCATGAGCAGCTCAATGGATGGCAAGGTGGCACTGGTGACCGGTGGCGCCAGCGGGATCGGCCAAGCAGCCGCCGTGCTCTTCGCCCGGAGAGGGGCAAGGGTCGCAGTGGCCGACCGCAACGCACGGGGAGGAGCCGAGACGGCGGCACTGGTAGAGGCCGAGGGGGGACAGGGCCTGTTCTTCGAAACAGACGTGACCGACGAAGATCAGGTGGCTGGCCTGGTGGCGGCCACGGTGGAGGCATTCGGGCAGCTCGACTACGCCTTCAACAATGCGGGTATCACCCATCCGTCCCGGCTGTTCCACGAGCTCACGCTGGACCAGTGGGATGAGATGATCAAGGTAAATCTGACCTCGGTGTTTCTGTGCATGAAACACGAGATCATCCAGATGCTGGACCAGGGTGGCGGAGCGATCGTCAACACTGCGTCGGGGGCGGCCCTCATGCCCGCGCCCGGCCAGCCCCACTACAGCGCGGCCAAGCGGGGAGTGCTGGGGCTGACCACCTACGCGTCCGATGAGCTGAACAGCAAGGGCATCCGGGTCAACGCCATTTGCCCGGGCATGATCGACACCCCGATGGTGGCGTCGTGGCGGGAGTCGAGCCCGGAGATGGCCGAAGCGGTCGTCCAGATGATGCCCGGAGGCCGCTTGGGTCTGCCCGAGGAGGTGGCCGAGGCCGCAGTGTGGCTGTGCAGCGACGAGGCTCGCTGGGTGTCGGGCGACACCATGGTGGTCGACGGCGGAATGCTCAACCGCTAGCAGGTCGGCGGGGCCAGATGCCTAAGCTGCTGGCGTGACGACGACAAGGACACCAGTGGTCGCGGTGGAGGGGCTGTTCACGCTCGACCCCGAAGAGCCCCGGCTGATCGGGGGGCGGGCCCGCAGCCGGGGGTCGTATTTCTTTCCCAAGGCACTGGCCGGCTCTGATCCTGCCTGCCTCGGCGACGAGATCGAAGAGGTTCTGCTCAGCCGCACCGGTCAGCTCTGGTCGTTCACCACCGGCGAGTACGCCCCGCCCGCGCCCTACGTCATCCCGGGCGATGACTTCGAGCCCTATGTGATCGCCGCGGTGGAGCTGGCCACCGAGAGCTTGGTGGTGCTGGGCCAGGTTGTTCCCGGCGTGTCGGTGGACCAGTTGTCGGTGGGCATGGAGATGGAGTTGGCCCTCGACGTGCTCTACTCCGACGACGAGCACGACTACCTGGTGTGGAAGTGGGCCCCGGCAGGCCTTAGCGAGAACGGAGAAGGCTGATGGATGACATTTGTCGGCGCAAGGACAAGGTGAGATAGCCAATGGATGACATCGCCATTTTGGGTGCGGGCATGCACCCGTGGGGCAAGTGGGGCCGCAACTTTGTGGAATACGGGGTGAAGGCGGCCCGCGATGCCCTGGCCGACGCCGGCGTGGACTGGGACGAGATCCAATTCGTGTCCGGGGCCAACAGCGTGCGGTGCGGCTACCCCGGTTATGTGTCGGGGTCGACGTTTGCCAACGCCCTGGGGTTCACCGGCTGCCAATTGTCGAGTTCCTATGCCGCCTGCGCTTCGGGGGCCACTGCCCTGAGCATCGCCCGGGCCCAGATACTGGCCGGAGTGTGCGATGTGGCCCTGGTGGTTGGCGCTGAGACCACCCCCAAGGGGTTCTTCGCCCCCAACGCCGGGGAGCGCCACGAAGACCCCGACTGGCTCCGCTTCCATCTGGTGGGGGCCACCAACCCCGCGTACTTCGCCCTCTACGCCCGGCGGCGCATGGAGCTTTACGGCGACACCCAGGAGGATTTCGCCGCGGTGAAGGTGAAGAACTCCCGCCACGGGGTGTTCAACTCCAACGCCCGCTACACCAAGGAATACGACGTCGACGACATCGCCAACTCCCCGATGGTGGCCGACCCGCTGCGCCTGCTGGAGATCTGCGCCACTTCCGACGGTGGCGCTGCGCTAGTGGTGTCGAGCCTGGAGTGGGCGGCCAGCCGGGGAGTGGACAACCCAGTGCGGGTGTCGGGCATATCCACGGTGAGCCCCACCTATCCCAACAGCGTGATCGAGCTGCCCTATCTGGCGTCGGACTCATGGGCCGCAGTGGGCGACGAGACCATGACGTTCAAAGACAACATCGCGGGCCGGGCCTATGAAGAGGCCTCGGTATCGCCCGAGGATCTGGACTTCGCCGAGGTGTATGACCTGTCGTCGGCCTACGAGCTCGACTGGTACGAGCACATCGGCCTGTGCGAGCGGGGGGAGGCCGCCAAACTGCTACGGGCGGGTGATACCGCGCTGGGCGGGCGCATCCCGGTGAACCCGTCGGGCGGCTTGGGTGCCTTCGGCGAGGCGGTGCCCGCCCAGGCCATCGCGCAGGTGTGCGAGATGGCCTGGCAGCTCCGGGGTGAGGCCGGCCACCGCCAAGTTGAGGGCGCCAAGGTGGGCCTGTCCATCAACCACGGCATGTTCGGCCACGGCTCCTCGGTGATCTGCACGCGGTAGTCAGCCTGGTTCGGTTTACGGGTGTATGAACCTGCCCCGGCAGTACAGATCCCATTCGTATACCTCCTCGGCAAAATAAACCACCGCGTTTCCCGCGTGAACGGTCCAAGAGTCGAGATAGTGGAAGAGCTCATAGCCATCCGACTCTTCGCAGCCGTCAGGCATGTCTACCTGGTAGCAGGTTCGGCTTCCCGTTACCGCTGTCGGCGTGCCTCCCGGCGACCATGACCAGCGCTCGCATAATTGCCCCGGCTCAGGTATGAACTCGTCACCCCGGTGGGTTATGCGAACCGCGCCATATAGATACCTTCCATGCGACTCTGGATCTCCGGGCCGCGTTGGGTCTCCGGCGGTATTCTCGATCGGGCGAAAAGTGACTCCCTCATCCCGGTAAATTGCGGTTGACCGAGATTTGTTGGGACCATCTTCCTGCGCTGCTACTGGGGATATAGTCAGCATCGTCACGATGGCCGCGATTGCAATTAGAAGTCTCATGCGTATGGGGCGAAAGTACGACCCTGATGTGTTGCTGGGATGTATCGATAGAAGTCTTCTCCCAAACAGAAATGATCCCACTGCGTGGTTAGCTCATGGTAAGTGAAAACATAATTTCCAGATGATTGCGTCCAAGAATCTGTGTATACATTGAGATGGTAACCCCCAGACCAACCTCCTAGATTTATGCAAGGACGAGGGTAATTATTTAAACGACAACTACGGTGAGCACTGTAGGAGTAAGGAGTTCCGCCTACAGACCAACGCCATTCGCTGCATTCATGTGTAACAACTGGGGGAATGTAAGGGTCATTCATAGTATGGGAGTGAAACCAAGCAATTGTGTCAGCGTTAGTAACAGTAGAACTTCTTTCAAAGTGTGTCGTCACCGAATCTGGATCACCAGGGCGATATGTTTCTGACTCGGCAACAAGTGCTTCATGAGCGGCCTTAGCATGAGGGGTTAGAACGCTATCTATACTGTCGGAGGCAGAAGCACCGATCGCTGCTAGCGTTCCAACTAGGAACACTGCTCCGGTAAAAATGATAAGTAACTTGGTTCTCACATTAGCTCCTATAACTCAGATACGGATTCACTCAATACGGTGGGAATTGGTTTGTGGGTTTTGTATTATGTTTGAAATCTTAAGGTAGTCGCGTACGGTAATCAACGAAATCAAGTGTCAAAACATGACAAGTTTTCGTCATGTTTTGACACTTGACACCTGTGAGGTGAACGTGTATAAGGCCATTGTCCGCTGTTGGGCGCCGCGGCCTTTGGTGCGGAAGCGGCCGGTTACAGGCAGCTTGTGGGGTGGCTGGAGTCCTGGGGCTCGGTGGCGCGCGTCGGTATGGAGGGCGCCGGCTCCTGCTGCGCCGGGCTGGCCCGGCCTCTCGCAGTCGCCGGCATCAAGGTAGTCGAGGTGAACCGCCCCAACCGTCAGATGCGCTGGCACAAGGGCAAAACCGACGCCGTCGACGCTGAGGCCGCGGCCCGGGCCGCACTCAGCGGACAGGCTTCGGCGGTGCCCAAGGCCGCCAACGGCCCCGTCGATGCGATCAGGATGCTCCGGTGGTCTGCACCCGTTGAACAAGCGGTCGGTCACAGATTCCGGTTGATGAAGTCATTGAACATAGGAACTGTGAATGCGATCACATCGTGGGCGGGAGAGAAGCACAGTCCTCGTTTGATCAGCGAATCACGAATTGCCGAGACCTGCTGAGTTGTCTTTCCCAATGCTTTGGCTACATCGCTCGATCGGCATTCTCCAGCCTCAAGAGAGGCCATGGCAAGCAAGTACTCGCGTTCTGCTCGCGTCGTCCTGTCAATTCTCACGCTGAAGAAGCCTTGATCGAGTCGTTCCTTGGCCAGCGGCACGGCGGCCAGCACGTCTCGGCGCGAGATCCTGTCGGCACCGGGTGCCATCCGCCATGCTTGCCGTCCGAACTCCTGCAAGAAGTAGGGGTAGCCAGAGGTTGCGTCGAGGACTTCTTCCAAGGCCGGAGTCTCCCATTCAACGCCTTCCTCTGCGGCGGGTGAAGCCAACGCCTCGAAAGCCGATTCTCGGTCGAGGCTTCCCATCGAGGAGAATACGAACAGTCTCTCGGCATACGACCTCGCCTCACCGAGCAGACCGAGCAAAGACGGAAGTCCAGCACCAGCCACCAGGAGGGGAAGCTGAAGCTGGCTGATCTCATGCAGCGCTATCAACAACGGGGTTAGGCGCGCCGCGGGCAGATACTGGATCTCGTCTATGGCGAACAGCACCCCGGTTCCATTTTCTTGGGCTAGCTGTCCGACAACGCGGAACAAGTCTGTCAAGTCACGACCCAGGTCCCCAGAGTCGGCTCGTCCTGGCACGGGGTCTGGGTCGAAACCCAGGGTGACTGCTCCGCCACCTGGAACCTCCCATGCCATCTGGAACGACTTGAGCACCCCAAGGGCGCGTGATCCCCATTCCGCAAGCCGCTTTCCCGGAGAAAGATCCAAGATGGCCGTTCGCGCCAGTGTCGCTGCTGTTTGAGCGAGGTCTGTGTCTTCGACGCACTCGAAATGCTGGCAGACCCATCCCTGCTCGTTGGCGATAGCGCTGAACTCGCGGAGGAGAACGGTCTTTCCCACTCCGCGGAGGCCAACGAGTATCTGGCTCCGGTCTGACCGGCCGCGCGCGAGCCGCTGCACTGTCACCTCGAACTCGGAAATCTCGCTATCGCGGCCAGCCAGCGCTGGTGGGGGAGTTCCGGCACCAGGATTGTAGGGATTTCGGTGTGCTTCCATCGGTGCGACCTCCAAACTAGACGATTGCCGCGGCATTTCTACCTATTTCTAGCTACGTATAGCGATTTCCATTATACATTGGTAGAAATCCTTAGAACTTGTGAACATGCAGTTGCAACCCAACCTGGGGTGGCAGGCTTCCCGCTAGAGTGCCCGCCATGGCGCCGCCTGATCTGCTCAGTTCCGACGAAGACCGCTATGAGGTGTACCGGGTATATCGGGACGAGTACCCGTGCTTTCACGATGAGGCGTCCGACACCTGGTTTGTGAGCCGCTACGCCGATGTGGAGCACGTGTTCAAGAACCCGGCGTTCAGCACCGACATGTACGAGTGGATGATCGAGCCGGCCCACGGGCCCACGCTGCTGTCCAAGCACGGCGCCGAGCACTCCCGCTACCGGAACCTGGTGGCGCCGTTCTTCCGAGGGGCACTCTTGGAAGCCGACTTCATGCCCATGATCGAGGCCCAGGCCAAGTCCATGATCGACCAGTGGCACGCCGACGGTAACTGCGACCTGGTGGAAGGGCTGTCTCGGTATCTTCCCATAAAGGTGATCGTGGCCATGCTGGGACTGCCCGACGAGGACCACCCCAAGTTCCAGGACTGGTATGAGTCGATCAACAGGTTCGTGTCCAACATTAACCAGGATCCCGACATCATCGCCGAGGGGGAGCAAACTCGGGAGGAGTTCCAGGACTACCTCATGCCGGTGATCGCCGAGCGGCGCCGCAACCCCGGCAACGACCTACTGTCTAACTTGGTCACCGCCGAGATAGACGGCAGCGGTTTGTCTGACATCGAGGTCAAGTCGTTCGCCAGCCTGCTGTTGACCGCGGGAGGAGAGACCACCGACAAGGCCATTGCCAGCTTGTTCAAGAACCTGCTGGAGCACCCCGACCAGCTCGAGCAGGTGCGCAGCGATCGCTCGATGGTGACCATGGCCGTGGCCGAGACCCTGCGCTTCTCCCCGCCGGCCCACTGGATCCAGCGCCTGCCCCATGAGGAGGCCGAGCTGCCGTCGGGCACCGGCACCATCCCCGCCGGGGCCACGGTGACCGGCATCATCGGCGCCGCCAACCGAGACGAGCGCAAGTACACCCACACCGATCCCGAGGTCTTCGACATCAACCGCCAGGACCTCCCGGCGTCCAGCGCCTTCGCGGCCAACGCCGAGCACACCACCTTCTGCTTCGGCCGCCACCACTGTGTGGGCTCCTATTTGGCCAAGGCCGAGATCGAAGCAGCGCTCAACATTGTGCTCGACTGCACCGAGAACCTCCGCTTGGCCGACGGTTTCGAGGCCAAGGAGGTCGGCGTATTCCTTCGGGCCCCCGTCGAACTCCGAGTGGAGTTCGACCCGGTAGACAGTGGCTAGTCCCTGAGGGAATTGGTGCCTGATTCACGGGTTTCCTACTATTGGAACCTCAATCGTTGGACTGACATTGAGTCGTCCAGAGAGGGGACAATCATGAAACGCTCCTTGTGGAAGCTGCTGGCAGCACTGCTGGCGTTGACATTGATTGCTGCCGCGTGCGGCAATGACGATGACGACGCCGCAGACGAGCCGGCCCCGGCCCCGGCAACAGAGGCGCCCACCGCGGCCCCGACCGAGGCGCCAACGGAGGCGCCTGCGCCGGAGCCCACAGAAGAAATGGTGCCGGAACTGCCGGATATAACAATCGGCTATCTCCAGTGGATCTATGCCGACGAAGCCGGCAAGCGAATCGAGGACGCAGCCAAGGAAGCAGTCGATTTCCTCGGCTGGGGGTATGAGACCTGCGATGCGGGCGGTGACCCAGCACAGATGCCGGTTTGCGGCAACCAATTGCTGGACGCCGACATAGACGTAATGCTCACCGACGGCATCCCTGAAGCGTTGATCACCGACGTGCTGGAGCGGGCCGCTGAAGAGGGCATTCCGGTGCTTTCCGCCGGTGGTGAGGTAGACCCCCGCGACTTCTACATCGCTAGCTTCGCTTCTGATGACACCGACCTCGGAGTACAGCTTGCCAACTATCTGGTCGAGCAGTTCCCCGATGGCGCCCGCATCATTGTGCAGGAGGTCCCCGCCGCATGGAGCGACAAGCGCATCACTGGTCTGAACTCAGTCCTCGATGGGACCGATATCGAGATCGTGGACTTGTGGGAAGGCGACTTCAACAACCTCGTTGCCGGTACCGAGGCAGATGTGACCACCAAACTCCAGCAGTTCGAGGACATCGACGCTGTTTGGATCAATTTCTCCGTGGCCTCTATCGGTGCAGCGTCGGCCATTGGCGCTCTCTATCCCGATGGTGACGATCCAGATCGGCCGCTGCTAGTGACGTTCTACGCCAATCCCACTACGGTCAACGACATCCGCGACGGTCGGGTAGACGCGGCGGTGGATGAAAAGCTGGAATGGCAGAGCTGGGCTCAGGTGAATGCCGTGGCCGAGATGTTGGTGTTCGGCACCGAGCCGAGCCAAGAACGGGCACCGGACTATGACGGCCGGAATTTCTCTGTGCGGCAGGTGGTGACGATTGACACTGTAAATGCCATGCCGGCCGACAGCACCGAGGTTCCAGCACCGGATCCTCCAGGTGACTACGAGGAGTACTTCCGCAACAAGTGGTGCGGGCAGTTCAGCGGCATCGCGAGCTGCGGCTGAGAATCTGAACTTGCACCGATGGTGTAGGTGAACGCGATTGATGGGCCGGTGGCGACTATGTCTGCCACCGGCCCAATCGCGTTTAGCTGCTACTTTTGAACGCAGGAGGCTCCAGAAGTGTCTGATATGGAATCTGCCCAACTCTCATCATCCAAATCGAATGGCTGGCGTCAGGACCTTGAGGATCTTGACCTGCTGAAGGTCATCTCACGGTTTGGGGTGCTTATCACTCTGCTGGCCAGCATCCTGATTTTCGCTGTTCTCAACGACCGATTTATTGAGATCGACGGAATTCGCACCAGTCTCAACCTGGCTTCTCCGCTACTGATGCTGGCTCTAGGCCTCACTGTTGTCTTGGCCATGGGCGACTTCGATTTGTCGGTAACTGGAATACAATCAGCCGCTGGGGCCATTGTCGTAATTCTCATCGTCAACCATGACTGGTCTTGGTTGCTCGCCATAGTAGTGGGAATGCTGTTTTGCCTGGCTGCGGGTTCGCTCAACGGCTTGCTGGTGTCCTACGCGGGGATGCCGTCATTCATCACTACTCTTGCTACCGGTCTGATATTGATAGGAACCAGGTATGAGGCGGCTGATGGGCGCAACATCACTGGCTCGCAAGACTTGCCCGACATCTATCGAGATTTCGGAGTTGGCAGGCCAGATCCATGGTTGGAGTTGCACACTCCTGTGTGGATTGCCGCAGGTTTGGCCATTCTCATGTGGCTTCTCATGTCCAAAACTGAGGCTGGGCGCTATATGTATGCCATTGGCGGCAATCCCGAAGCGGCGCGACTGTCGGGGATAAACGTCAAGGCACTGCGAGCTCTTGGGTTTACTGCTGTCGGTTTCATGGCATTGTTTGCCGCGGTTACCACGACGGCTAGAACTGCCTCGTCGGTGGCAGACAGCGGCTTTTCTACGCTCCTTGGCGCGTATGCGGCAGCTTTCTTGGGGGCGGCGGCGTCCAAGCGGACGTTGTTCAATGTGCCTGGAACAGTGCTGGGTGTGGTCTTTTTGCAGGCAGTAGACAGAGGATTGATCTTGGAGGGATACAGCACCGGTGTTCGGGATATTGCCAAAGGCTGCATCCTATTGCTGGCGATGGCGTTCACACGTATCGGTGCTTCCCGGCGATGACCGCGACCACCCCAGTGGCCTCGGCCCCCCTGTTGGAGGTCTCCGGAGTCACCAAGCGCTATCCAGGTGTATTGGCAGTAGACGATGTATCCCTTTCGTTGGAGGCTGGCCAGATAGTCGGCTTGGTGGGCAAGAACGGGGCGGGCAAGAGCACACTCATCAAAATCATCGCGGGCGCTGAGCATGCCGACGAAGGCCACTTGCAATTGAACGGCGAGCCCCTTGAGCTGCACCGCCCTCATGATGCCACCGTGGCCGGATTGGCCTTCGTCCATCAAGACTTGCAAGACGTCGGCGATTTGTCGGTATCCGAGAACGTGATGATGGGATTGGGCTATCCCCGCCAGATGGGTCTGTTTGTGGACTGGGCGGAATTGCGCAGGCGGGCTGAAGAGCCCATTGCCCGGTTGGAAGCCGACATAGATCCGCGAGAGCCGGTGGGGGAGTTGAGCGTGGCCAAGCAGCGGCTGGTGATGATTGCCCGCGGGCTGGCCCAGCAAGCGCAGCTCCTGGTGTTGGACGAACCCAGCGCCTCGCTCACCGATGAGGAGATTGAGCATCTATTCGCCGTCGTACAGAGGTTGCGAGACGACGGGATCACTGTGTTGTACGTGTCGCACCGGCTGGAGGAGATCTTCGAGCTCACCGAGCGGGTAATTGTGATGCGCAACGGCCAGTTGGTTGCCGACGAGGCCACCTCAGCGCTCGATCGGGCATCGCTTATCTCACACATCACCGGACACGAGCACGCCCAAACGGCCACTGAACGAAGGGTCAGTCGGGGAGTTGGGGGTTGCCCTAACGCAGAGGTGGTGTTGGATGTTGACGGGGTGAGCGCCGACACTGGCGTGCGCTGCTGCACCTTCGATGTGCGCAAGGGCGAGATCCTCGGTCTAGGTGGACTGGTGGGCAGTGGTCGCACTGAGATGGTCCGGGCGGTGTTCGGCGCCGATCATCGCCAAGAGGGCACGGTTCGAGTTCGCGGCCGGGAGATCAGCGGCAACCATCCGTCGGAGTCCATGTCGGCCGGTTTGGCCCTGTTGCCCGAGGACCGCAAGACGCAGGGCAACATCATGGACTTCAGCGTGCGCAACAACATCACGCTGGCTTCTTTGGAGCGCCATCGGGTGCGACCGCGGGTGCCTGCACCGTCGCTGCGGTCGGAGAAGCGGGCTGCCGACCGCCGAATCGATCGTTTGGGCATCGCCACGCCCAATGACCGACAGCTAGTACGCCTGCTTTCCGGTGGGAACCAGCAGAAAGTGGTCATTGCCAAGTGGTTGGAGCAGGGGGCCGACGTCTTGATCTTCGATGAGCCGACCATCGGGGTGGATGTGGACGGAAAAGAAGAGATCTACGACATAATGGAAGAGCTGACCGCCGAGGGGAAGGCCGTGGTGTTCATCTCCTCGGAGTTCTCCGAGCTGGTGGGCGTGTGCCATCGGGTCCTGGTGCTGCATGAGGGCCGCATCGTCGGCGAGCTGGAAGGCGATGCCGTCACCGAGCCAGCCATTGTCGAGATCTGCTACAGCCAGCACTAATCGCCTTGCTGCGCTGGTGGGTCTCGCCTGCTGGTGTGGGAAACGTCACTGAGGGTCGGTACTGTGTTCGGCCACGGGCTCGGTTCGAGCCATGACAAAGACTGAATCCCAGAGGCGGGTATGAACAAGCTCCTGATCCTGTTGATGAGCGCAGCACTGGTTTTGGCTGGATGCTCGGATGGCGACATAGATGTGCCGATTAC
This sequence comes from Acidimicrobiales bacterium, assembly GCA_965208505.1. GTDB lineage: Bacteria > Actinomycetota > Acidimicrobiia > Acidimicrobiales > Bin134 > Poriferisocius. The sequence continues at coordinate 1,547,154 of OZ242339.1, read as the reverse complement.
CGGGCCAATCGACTCGGGCAAAGACACGACGACAGCAGAAGCAGCCCCTACCGCTGAAGCCACCGCCGAGCCCATAGCTGAACCCGCCGCGGGGCCCTCAGAGGAGCCGGGGCCCGACGAAGAGCCTGCTGGAGAAGTCGAGCCCGAGACCCCAGTCGAAATGGGCGACAAATGCCAGTCAGTGGGCGACGCTGGGGCGGAGGCCTCGGCGGACATGCTCCCGGCGGACCCCGATGTGCAGATCGGCACCCTGGACAACGGTCTCACCTTCTACATTCGGTCCAACGACAGCCCGGGTGGAGCGCTCTCGCTGCGGCTAGCGGTCAACGCCGGTTCGCTCAACGAGCCGGTTGAGGGCGCCGGGTATGCCCACTTCCTCGAGCACATGCTGTTCAACGGTACGGAGAAATATCCCGGAAACGAGATCACTGACGCTCTCCACAGCATTGGTGTGGAATTCGGTCCTGATATCAACGCCTATACCTCCTACGACGAGACCGTGTACCAGCTCGATCTGGTCATCGATGAAGAAGAAGACTCGGTGGCCACTGCATTTGATGTCCTTTCCCAATGGGCGCACGCGGCAACAATCACCCCGCAGGGTGTGGAGGACGAGAGGGGGATTGTTCGAGATGAGTACCGGCTGAGGGTTGAAACCGGTCTGGGAACGGTCTTCCAAGTCTTCGACCGCATGTACAACCAGAACACGCCCTACGAGGGACGGTCGCCGATCGGGACCGTGGAGAGCATCGAGGCGACCACCGCGGAGGATCTGCGGGATTTCTACGAGACGTGGTATGTGCCATCGAACATGGCGGTCATCGCGGTCGGCGATCTGCCCTTAGACACGATGGAGGACTTGGTCGAGGAGTATTTCTGCGACATTCCTGCGGGTGAAGCGCCATCTGCTCCTGACAACTGGTCAACTCTGAATCCGGTGCCGGCCTTCGACTTGGCCACGTCTCCGGAGCAGGGGTACTCCTATCTGTCGCTGGACATCCGCCTGCCGTCGTGGGATCCCAACACCTTCGACGGGGACCGGGAGCTATGGATCGAAGAGATCATCGGCATCATGGTGGGGAACCGCTTGCAGGACGGCTATGAGCAGGGACTCCTGTCCCAAATCGACCCGACGCATTGGACAACGTTCTATCAGAGCCGGGGTTTGCGGTACTACGGCACCAACCTCCGGGCCGACAACTATTCGCAGGCCCTCACCGACTATTGGTCTTTGCTGCTCAGCCTGAAAGAGCACGGATTCACTGACGCCGACTTGGCCCGAGCGGCCAAGTCGATCCGGGCCGACCTGGAGTCGGCCATCCAGGCCGAGCCCACCACCCAGGACGCCAGATACGCCGATCTGTTTGCGGCGCACTTCTTGGAAGGCGCCGATATCGGAACGATGTCCCAGACCGCTGGCCGGGTCGATAACCTGCTTGACGAGCTCCAAGTTGACGACCTCAGTGATCGCTACCGGGAGATCTTGGATCAGAGCGGCCTGCTGCTGATCGCGGTGGGGGCTGATCCGGCCGACGTTCCCACCATTGAAGAGATGGCAGCCGCGCTCGAAGCGGCCGCACCGGGTGAGCTGCCTGCATTGATCGCAGAAGCCGCCGAACTGCTGGTCGCCCCCGATCCGGTGGACCCGGTTAGCGCCGGACCCATTGAGGCCATTGAAGATGAGCTGGAAGATGCCTATGAGTGGACGTTCGCCAACGGCGCCCGGGTTATGTATGCGTATTCGGGCATCGCTGACAATGAGGTCAGTATGCAGGCGATTTCCTGGGGCGGATGGTCGGCCCTCGAGGAGGGGAGTCGCCCGCTGGCCCAGATTCTGGCTACCCGGGCAGTACGAAACAGCGGCCTGGGCGAACTGAGTCCGGCGCAGATATCGCGGTATCTGGATGGTCGCAACGCCCAAGCACAGCCGTTCATCCAAGAGACCACCGAAGGGGTGGCCGGCGCCTCCGACACGGACGGCGTTGAGACGATGTTCCAGCTCATGCACCTGTACATGACCGAGGCCCGAATAGACGAGCAGGCCTTTGGGGAGGCGGCCAATGTTGGCGAGATCATCCTCTCTTTGTCGGTTTCCGATCCCGACTGGCAGGGAGAAGTTGTCTATGCCGATGCCCGCTACGGCGATGCATCTGGCTGGTTCAACCTGGTAGCCCCTCAGGAGACCTTGGACACCCTGACCTCTGAGTCGCTGCTCGACATATACCAACAGCGCATAGCCGGAGTGGACGATCTAGTGGTGGTGATCGTCGGCGATGTGGACCGCGACACCGTTGAGCAGATGGCCCGTACCTATGTGGGTACGCTACCCGCGGGTGAAGCCGACAGTTATGTGAATCACCGGACGCCTGAGCCCGAAGGAGTCGTGCGCCGCGAGGTGGTACTTGGCCCCGATGTCCAAGCCACCACAGCGGTTTACTACTACGAGGAGCCAATGGAGGTGAACCCCGCAGTCCAGGCAACAGCCGATGTGCTCCAGGTGATGGTCAGCGATCTTCTGGTCGAAGACGTCCGAGAGGATTTGGGCGACAGCTACGCCGTGTTCGCAGGGATCGGCTTGACACTTACCCCCGAGTCCTTGATCCGGGCTGAGGTGGTGGCCTCGGGCGATCCCGAACAGATGGTCAACATAGAACAGGAGATGTCTCGCATCCTGGTCGAAGTGTCTTCCGGCGAGATTAGCGAGGAAGACTTCGAACACGGCCGCTCCGTAGTGCGCGACGACTACGAGCTGATCACCAACAGCGACCTGACCAACGTGCTGCTGCGTCGGGTCTATGCCAGTGACGACGAGCTTCCAACTCCACGGCGGCTCATCGACGAGTTGGATGCCCTAGAGCTGGCCGATGTGCAAGCGTTGGCCGCACAGCTGTTCGACCCCGATCAACACATCCAGATTGTTCGGGTGCTCCCCTAGGGGGCAACAGGCATAACTGGAAAATCAGACTTGGCGCTCTTGGTCGGCCCAGTGGGGGTCGCGTAGCACCCGCTTGAGGATCTTGCCGGTTGGCGCTTTGGGCAACTCGTCCACGAAGGCCACCGACCGGGGCTTCTGATAGGAGGCCAGATTCTGGCGGGCGGTGTCGATGATCTCGTCCTCGGTAGTGCTCATGCCCGGCTTGAGCACTACATAGGCCATGACCGACTCGCCCCATGTGTCGTCGGGCACGCCGATCACCGCGGTCTCCAGCACGGCCTGGTGGGTGGCGATGGCCTCCTCCACCTGGATGGAGTAGATGTTCTCCCCGCCGGAGATGATCATGTCCTTCGACCGGTCCACGATGGACACGTACCGCTCGTCATCCCAAGTGGCGATGTCGCCGGTCCACATCCAGCCGTCCTTGATGGTGTCGGCGGTGAGATCGGGCCGGCGGAAGTACCCCAGCATGTTGGCCTCGGACCGCACGATGATCTGTCCCGACGTCTTGCCGTCTTGGGGCACATCAACGCCGTCTGGATCCACAACCCGTACCGAGGTGACGAATCCCTCTCGCCCGCATGACCGCAGCCGATCAGTGCGGTAGCCGTCGCGGATGGCCCGAATATGGTCCTCTTGCGACAAGAAGCACATGGTGGTGCCCTCGGTCTGGCCGTAGCCCTGGATCAGGGTACACGGGAACTTGTCCATGGCCTCGGTGATCACTCGTGACGGCATAGGTCCGCCGCCGTACTGGATGTTGCGCAGGCTGGAGATGTCGTAGTCGTCGAAGCCCTCTACCGCCATCATCCAGTTCAACATGGTGGTGACACCCAAAAAGGCCGACACCTTCTCGGCCTGGATCAGCTCCAAGGCCAAGGTGGCGTCGAAGTTCATCAGCACCAGTGGGCAGCCGTGGGCCAAGTAGTTCATGGCCAGCACCACCGGAATGTGGAACATCTGGCCAGTGAGCATGTACACGTCGCTGGGCACGATGCGCTCGGCCACAGTCTGGTTGAGCATCCCGAAATAGACGCTTCGGTGGCTGTGCAACGCACCCTTGGACTCCCCGGTGGTGCCCCCGGTGTAGAGGATGAACAGCGGGTCGGTGTCGCCTATCTCATCGGACCCAGCAGGCTCGGCGTCGGAGGACGACTCCACCAATTGCTCGTAGGAGCCGTCGCCCCCCTCGCCGTACTGAAGCCAGTGCTCCACGCAGCCCACCAGCCCCGACAGCTCCGCGGCTTCGGCGGCATAGGCCCCCTGGGTGATATAGGCCCGGGGCTCGCCGTTGTTCACGATCTTGGCCAGCTCCGGTCCAGAGAGCCGCCAGTTCATAGGCTGGGCCACCAGCCCGGTTCGTCCACAGGCGAAATACAGGGCGGCGTACTCCACTGAGTTCTGGCTTAGGATGCCGACCCGGTCGCCCTTCTCCAAGCCCAAGCCGACCAGACCGTTGGCCAGTCGCCTGATGTGCTCGTCGAAGGCCGCGAAAGTGACCCGCTGGCCGGTGGTTGAGTCGATGATGGCCTCGCGGCTCGGCGTCTGCCGAGCCCACTTCGCCGGAATCTGGCCGATGTTCATCTGCGGCTCCTTCCTAGAGGGCGGATGCGATGTTCATGGCCGCGTGCCCCTAGTAGGGCAGATCAAGGGCCAAGAAGCGCTTCTGGATCTTCCAGTCGTCGCCCACCCGCACGCAGTCGTCGGTGTAGACGCCGCTGGAGAGGACTGAGAGCTGGCCGTTCTCCACGGTGATGAGCACCAGGTAGCTGATGGCGGTGATGGAGTCCTCGGTCTCGTTTTCGAAATAGAGGTTGGTCACCACGTGACGGCGCTGGTCGGTTTGCTCCTCCATCGCCCCGCTGAACAGCCCGGCAATGGCCTCGGACCCTTCGAAGGTGATCGGGTCGCCACCGGCGATGGTCATCGCGAACACCGGGTTGTCAGGGGCGAACATCCCGATGAGAAAGCCGCTGTCGCCCACGTCGTAGGCCACTCCGGCGTGGTTCAAAAGCTCGGTTACCGCTTGTTTGTCTGCCATTGGATCACTCCATTCCCAGTATGTCCACGGTGCCTCGCCATGCCAGCGAGCCACCGTCGATCAAAATGTATGCGCCGTTGATGAAGCCTGCCTCCCGGCTGGCCAAAAAGCACACCAGCTCGCCCACCTCGGAGGGGAGGCCCAGGCGGGGGATGAGCGAGGTATTTATGAGCGCCTTCTCGAATGCCACCGGGTCGTCAGACTGCTTGACGAAGTTCGTGACCATGTCGGTGGCGATGGCGGTGGGGCCGTAGCAGTTGACCCGGATCCCCAGCGGTGCCAGATCCACCGCCAGGTTCTGGGTTTGCAGCCGAATACCGCCCTTGGAGGTGCCGTATGCCGAGTTGTTCGGATAGGCGGATTGCGCCCCGGTTGACGCCGCGTTGACGATCGACGGCCAATCGCTTTCCTTGAGGTAGGGGAGGGCCGCCTTCGAGCAGATCCACGGGGCGACTGCGTTCACCTCTACAACCTTCTTGAACACATCGAGGGGCATTCCCTCCAGGCTGCACTGCTCCGGTGAAGCCAGCGCGGTCTCGTGGATGCCGGCGTTGTTGTGGAGCACGTCGATGCCGCCGTAGGCCTCGGCAGCCGCGGCCATCAAGGCTTCCACTTGATCGGGGTCGGTCACGTCGCAGTGCGTGTACGCCGCGGTTCCGCCGGAGGCGTTGATCTCGTCGGCGACTGCCCGACCCTGCTCGTCGTTGAGGTCGGACAACATCACCTTGGCGCCCTTTCCGGCCGCTACTTGGGCAGTGGCCGCCCCGATTCCGGTGGCCGCCCCGGTGATGACGAATCGCAGTCCTTCGATGCCCATTTATGCCCCTTTGTGCGAGATACGGCCCGCAGCGTAGGCCGCAGGGCTACCGGCTGTAAAACAAAGGATGTCATCGGGGCCGAATCGCAGGGCAAGAGATGTCTGTTGGTACATTTGACCGGTGTCCACCCTTTCCACCACGCCACCGGAGCGAGCGGGTGCCGACCCTCGCCCGGAGCTGGTATTGAGCGAAGGATGTGTCCTGTTGTCCGGCAGTAGATGCGAGTCTTGCCGCCATCCGATGTCGGTGTCGCCGCCTCGGTGCCCGGTTTGCGGCCGCGACTCCATGTCGCCGGCCACATTTGGTCCTAAGGGCACAGTGTTCAGCTCCACGGTTCTGCGGATCCAGATTCCGGGGCGGACCCCGCCATTTACCCTGGCCTACGTGGACTTGGACGACGGCCCCCGCATCCTCGCCCACGTCAACGGTCCCGATGAGGTACTGGTTCCCGGCAGCCGGGTAGCGCTTTCAGGATGGAATGAGCAGGGTGACCCGGTCGTGGCAAGGTCTGGGCTATGACCGGGGCGGGCACTGCGATCTGGGGGGTTGGAACGTCGGTGTTCGGAAAGCAGACCGAGCTGGGCGGTCCCCAACTGGCCTGGCAGGCCACAGTGGAAGCACTGGATGATGCCGGGCTTAGGGCCTCGGACATTGACGCGGTGTACGCCGGCACCGTGTTCGGCGATCCTGGAACCGTCACCCGCAGCCTTCAGCAGATCGGCATCGTCGAGGTTCCGGTCATCACTATCGAGAATGCCTGTGCCAGCGGCACCTCGGCGTTTCATGAAGCACGACTGGCGGTGGAGACGGGCCGGTACGAGCGGGTGCTGGCCTTTGGTATCGAAACCATGACCGCCCACTTCGACGGCGCTATCAGTCCCATCGCCTCCGACCCTGACGGTGCCCAGGGCTTCGCCATGCCCAGCATCTACGGGATGTCGGCCACTCGGTATCGCCACGAGTTCGGCGTCACCGATGAGCAGATGGCTGCGGTGGCAGTGAAAAATCGCCGACACGCGTTGGGCAACCCCCGGGCACAGCATCGCAAAGCCGTCACCGTTGAGCAGATTCTGGACAGCCGCATGGTGGCCGACCCGATCACCCTGTTCCAGTGCTGCTCGATTGCCGACGCCGCGGCGGCCGCGGTGATCGGACCGCTGGGGGGCTCCCGCGAACCTGGCCAGGAGGTGGGTATCCGGTCTAGCGCGCTGCGCTCGGGGCGGCTGTGGGACCACACCACTGACAAGGTGTGGGGCTGGGATATCGTGGCCGATACCGCCACCCGTGCCTACGAGGCCGCCGGGGTTGGCGTGGCCGACATCGATGTATTCGAGGTGCATGACGCCTTCACAATCGGAGAGATAGTCACCACCGAGGCGCTGGGGTTGTGCGAGTTGGGCGCCGGGGGCAGATTGGTCGAATCGGGACACACGTCGCAGGGAGGGGCGCAACCAGTCAACCCGTCGGGAGGGCTGTTGTCGCGAGGCCATCCGCTGGGGGCCACCGGGCTGGCCCAGATCGCCGAGATTGCCTGGCAATTGCGGGGTATGGCCGCCGACCGCCAAGTCCCCGACGCCCGCCTGGGAGCGGTGGAGACCATGGGCGGTGGCACGGCGGGAATCGACGGCAACGCCTGCGTGGTGACGGTGTTGGAGCAACCGGGGTGAGCCGGTGAACAATTCCCCAACTGCGGTAATCGACGACGAGGTTCTCTCAACCGAGCGGATCGCCGATCCCCACTCCTATTTCTCTGTCCTGCGAGCCCATGACCCCGTCCACTGGAATGAGAAATACCGGGCGTGGTTCATCCATCGCTACGACGACGTGCTCGACGCCCTGCGGGACTCCCGTTTCTCCTCGGAGCGCATCGGCGCGGCCTATGACCGCCTGACCGACGATCAGAAGGCTCAACGCCAGCCCACCTATGACATCTTGATGGACTGGCTGGTGTTCCGGGATCCGCCCGACCACACGCGGTTGCGCCGGCTGGTGAGCCGGGCATTTACCCCCCGGGCGGTGGAGGCCTGGCGGGAACGAATCAATGGCGTGGTGGACGAGCTGATCGACGACTTGTCCGAGCGGGGACAGTTCGATCTGATAGAGGACTTCGCCTATCCCATCCCCGCGGTGGTCATTGCCGAGATGATGGGGGTACCAGCCGACGACCGCGACCGATTCAAGGACTGGTCCGACGACGTGATGATCCTGGTGTTCGGGGCCCGGGGAGTGGGGGACCGCCGAGCCCGGGCCCAGCAGGGGCTCATCGAGCTGGCTGCGTATCTGGGCGAGTTGGTCACCCATTACCGCCAGCGCCCGGCCGACAACATCATCTCCAATTTGGTAGAGGCCTCAGAGGGCGACGACAGCCTGGAAGATCCCGAGATCGTGGCCAACTGCGTGCTTTTTCTGTTCGGGGGCCACGAGACCACCACCAACCTGATCGGCAACGGCATGCGGGTGCTGCTCCAGCACCCCGATGAGCTCGAGCGGCTGAGAGACGATCCGTCTCTGATCAAACCGGGTGTCGAGGAGATACTGCGCTTCGACGGTCCGTCCAAAATGGAGGTCCGCACCCTGGCCGATGAGGTGGAGTTGAGGGGCAAGACCCTGCCAGCCGGCGACATGGTTTATCTGGTGCAGCACGCCGCCAACCGGGATCCTGAGGCGTTCGACCAGCCTGATCGGTTCGACGTGACCCGCGATCCGAACAACCACATCGGCTTCGGCTTCGGACTGCATTTCTGCCTGGGTGCATCGGTGGCCCGGCTAGAGGGAACCATTGCCCTGGAGGCTCTCGTCCGGCGCCTGCCCAACCTGGAACTGGGCCCCGAGCCCGAGGTGTGGGTCCCCACCATGTTGAGCCGGGGACTGGAGCACCTGCCGGTGAGCCTGTCGTGACCGACGGTCGACCGCTGGAGGGCATGGGCGCGGCGGTTACCGGCGCTACCGGCGACATCGGCGGAGCTATCGCCCGGGTGCTGGTCGAGCAGGGGGCGCGGGTGGTGCTCATGGCCCGTCGAGTCGAGCGCCTGGAGGAGTTGGCCGAAGAACTCCGGGGCGAGGGTGCTGATGTGTACGTCGCTCCCTGCGACGTGACCGATGCCGACGCTATATCTGCGGCCGCCGCGCAGGCCACCAACGCGATTGGCCCGGTGGATGTCCTTGTCAACAACGCGGGCGGCGCCCGGTTCACCGCGCCAGTGCTGGATATAGCCGAACCGGGTTGGTCCAAGACGGTGGCCCTCAATCTGACGGGGCCTTTCTTGGTGTCACAGGCCTTCGGCCGGTCGATGATCGAGCAAGGCCAGGGCAGCATCGTCAACGTGGGCTCGTTGTCGGGATTGCGCCACCTGCCCGGCATGGCGGCTTACTCAGCGGCCAAGGGCGGACTGTTCCAGCAGACCAAGGCGCTGGCCCGGGAGTGGGCCCCCCACGGCGTTCGAGTGAACGCAGTGGCCCCTGGATTCGTGGACACCAGCGGCTGGGACAGCTACGACAAAGACGCCGTGGTTGCCGAGGCCGGCATTGGCATCCCGCTGGGAAGGTGGGCAACCGCCGAAGAAGTAGCCCTGCCAGTGGCCTTTCTGGCCTCCCCGGCGGCGTCCTACATCACCGGCGCCGTCTTGGTGATCGACGGCGGCATGCTGGCTTAGTTGTCCGATGAGCTGTCCCGGGCAATTGGTGGCTGTGGGCAGGACGTCAGATGTATATGCGTTCGGGCCAGCAGCGGTAGTGAAGGTGCCCCGGCCATCGGTGCCCGCCCATTGGGCCGCGGACGAGGCAGAGTTCACCGCGGCGGTGCGCGATCTGGGGGCCCCGGCCCCCGCGGTGCTGGATGTGGTGCAAGTTCAAAGGCGGGATGCCATCGTGTTTGAGAGGGTGCGGGGTCCTTCGATGTGGGAGCTGATCTTGGATGGCCCTCAGAACGCCGCAGCGTTCGGGAGGGAACTGGCCGACGTACACCGGCGGATCCTTCGGGCTGGGCTTCCTGTCGCAGTGTCCGGATTGGTGGGGAGAATGCAGAGGAAGATCATCGAGATCAAACAGTTCTCCAAGGCCGAGCGAAATCGCGCCCTGCATATCTTGGAGGGCCTGCCGCGCGGGGCTGCTCTCCTGCATGGCGACCTCCACCCCGGAAATGTCCTAATGAGCCCGGCAGGCCCAGTAGCCATCGACTGGTTCGACGCTGCCATCGGTCATCCCGTTGCCGACGTTGTCCGATCCTCGCTGTTGATCCGACCCTTTGAATCTGTGGTGGACAGGCCGCACATGCCCAGGGTGGCTCGACCGGTGCTAAGGGAGTTGCACGAGTCGTATGTGTCGGCAATGCACGATGTGCTGTCGCTGCCCCGCGATGAGCTTTGCCAGTGGGAGGCGGTGGTAGCGGCCAGTCGGCTGGCCGAGGAGGCCGAGACCGACGAATCACCGTTGCTGGCCCTGTGGCAGGCTGGCGGAGAAGGCGGGGATGCCTCCTCGCTGGAGGCTCTGCTGGCGGGTGGCGTCAGTCGTTGGAGCTGACCAGAATCGCTCGGAGCGAGTCGAATATGCCGCCGGTGGCGGCGATGATCAGGTTGCGGTCCGCCGTGGAGGGAAGCTCGATCCTGGCGCCGGCCTCGTGGGCGACAAGGGCACCGGCGGCGTAGTCGTAGACCTTCAGGTCGCGCTCGAAGTAGGCGTCGAGGCGACCGCATCCAACCCAGCAGAGATTGAGTGCAGCAGAGCCCATGCACCGGATGTCGCGGCAAACGGGCAGCAATCGGGTCAGCATTTGGGCTTGGGTTGCTCGGAGTCCAGCGTCATAGGCGAAGCCGGTGGCCACCAGTGCGCCGTCGAGGTCGGTCAGCTCTGTGGGGGAGATGGGCTCGAACGCAAGTCTCGCGCCAAAGTTTCGGGTGGCGGAGAACACCTCATCTCGGTGGATGTCGGCAACGGCTCCGGCCATCACTTCGCCGTCGATGGTTGCGGCAATGCTGACCGAGACCACTGGCAAGTCGTAGAGAAAGTTCACGGTCCCGTCGATGGGGTCGACTATCCAGCCGACGTTGTTGCCGCCGTCATCGTCGTCGAGCTCCTCGCCGACAATCGAAGATCCAGGACAGCGGGCCAGCAGTTCCGATCGGATGAGCTGCTCGCACTCCATGTCGGTGTGGGTGACCACGTCGGTGGGCGAGCTTTTGGTTCGTGCCGCGGTGGCTTGGCCGCTGCGAACTCGGACATAGCCGGCGGCCACGGAGGCGACTTCGATGGCCACATCTTCGAGATGGCGGGCTCGGGCCGATTGGGGGCCTTCGCTCACGCCAGCAACACGGTGGTGCCGAGTGACTCGATGGTGGCGATGATGCCGGGATCGACTTCGGAGTTGGTGACCAGCACATCCACTTCGGTCCAGTCGGCGAATCGGACGAACTGGTCTTGGCCCACCTTGGAGTGATCGACAAGGGCGACAACTCGGCGCGCCGCTCCAATCATGGCTTGCTTCAGAGCGGCTTCTTCCCGGTAGGGAGTGGTCAGGCCCTTAGTGGCCGACAGGCCGTCGCTGCTGATGAACAGGGTGTCGACCACCAGCGGCTCGACGGCGGCAACGGCGTCGGCATCCACCATGGCCAGAGTGTTCTTGCGGAGCTTGCCGCCGACCACGATCACGTCGATCGTCTCGTATTCGGCCAGGATCTGGGCGGTGTGCAGAGAATTTGTGACCACCCGGAGGTTGCAGTGGCGGGGCAGCACTTCGGCGAACCGAGTGAGCGTGCTGCCCGAGTCGATGATGATGGCCCCCGTATCGGGCAGTTCTTGCACCGCCGCTTGGGCCAGGCGGCGCTTCTCGGGATCGTGCTGATCGGCGCGAACCGACAGAAGCGGTTCGAAGCCATCTGTTTCCCAGGGAATCGCCCCGCCGTGAACTCGGCGCACCACCTGCTGGCGCTGGAGATCGGACAGGTCACGGCGGATGGTCTCGGTGGTCACCCCGAATCGGTTGGCCAGTTCGGCCACTTCGACTCGACCGCCTTGCCGCGTCATTCCCACAATCTCACGTTGGCGCTCGGTCTGAAAGAGCGTTGTCGGTGTCGGTTCAGTCAGCTGGTCGGTCACCGAAGTCTCCATCCCCCTTCAGTGCTGCGTTGATGGAAAATTCTACTCCCCGTTCCCGCAAGGAGCGGAGAGCCTGGTCGAAGGCGTCGGAAAACCGCTGCGAGCGCGGCAGATCGTCCCCGAACACTTCGGGGAAGTCGAGGAATGCCGCTGGGTTGTGCTGGGCTCGGCGGGCGTGGTTCGCAGCGAGGTCGAGCATGGGATCGGCGGCCAAGCGCTCCGGTGGCCCCGCGAGGTACTCGCACCACCCGGCCAGGGCCAATACGCTGAGACCGATTGGTCCGCCTGCTTTGAGCTGGGCTCTGACTGTTGGCAGCAGGAACTTGGGGAACTTTACCGACCCGTCTAGGCAAAGACGGCTGATCTGGTCTCCGATGCTGGTGTTGGAGAACCGGGCAATGATCGAAGCCGCATATTGGTCGAGATCGATCCCGGCAATGGGCGGCAAGACGGGGCGAGCCTCACGGTCTAGGAAGCTCGCCGTGAAGTTGCTCAACTCGGGACAGGTCATGGCCGCGCCGATGGTTTCCATCCCCTTGAGGGCGGCCAGGTAGGCCAAACAGGAGTGGCTTGCGTTGAGCAGTCGGAGCTTCATGAGCTCGTAGGGCCTGGCGTCGGTTGTGGCCAGCACGTCGAGTTGCTCGAAGGGGGGGCGACCGGCGGCGAAATTGTCCTCGATCACCCACTGCCGGAACGACTCGGTGACAACAGGCCAGTTGTCATTGACGCCCTTGTGCTCGGCCAGCCAGGCCCGGTCGGAGTCGGTAGTTGCCGGCGTGATGCGGTCGACCATGCTGTTTGGAAAGGCCACCGAGTCGGCGATCCAGTCGGCGAGGCCGTCGCCCAGTGAGCGGGCTTCGCCGAGTGTGGCGGCGCGGGCTACCGAGCCATTGCTGGGGATGTTGTCGCAACTGATAACGGTGAGCCCGGAGTGGCCGTTCTGGTAGCGCTGCTGGAGCCCGGCGGCGAGGATGCCGAAGGCCGATGTCGGTCCCGCGGTTGGCGATGTGGAGAGGTATTCGCCGGTTACGTCGTCTACCGGGTAGCCGCCCTCGGTGATGGTGAGCGACACGATTTGGGTGGCCGGGTCGGCGATGGACGCGAGCAGACGGTCGGGGCGGGGAAAGGCGTGAACGAAGTCGACGATGCTGCCGATGATCTCGACCTCGGTGGACTGGGGTCCCCGGGTTATGAGGGTATAGAGGTAGTCCTGCGGTCTTAGGGCATCGGCCATCGCCCGATCGCTGGGAAGCACGCCGGCCCCGGTGATCGACCAGTCGCGGTGGCCGGACTGGCACAGCTCATGGATATAGGTGGCCAGGTGCGACCGGTGGAAGCCGCCAACGCCGATATGGACAATGCTGCGCTGGAGTTGTCTGCGGTCGTAGGTGGGCACAGCGACAGACGCCCGCAAGCGGTGTAGAGACTGGCTCTGGAGGAGAGTGTCTGGTGGTCCGGCTGGCACGGCCAGACACCCTACTACCAACACAGACACAGATAAAGTGGCGGAATGTCAGGGCAATAACCACATAAAGCCAATCCTACGGCTTGTAATCCCACCTAAACCCAACTAAGTTCGAGCGGAGTACCGTCAGGGAGGAGGTCTCCCAACGGTTCCCACCCAAGGGGGAAAGTGCCAATGTCAAGAACCAGTCGACCCAAGTGGAGCATTCGGCTCCTGTTTTTCAGCCTGCTTGCGGCGTTCGCTCTCGTGGCCGCTTCATGCGGCAACGATGATGACAGCGACACGTCGAGCGATGCGCCGGCCACTGCTGCGGCCACTGAAGCTCCCGCTGCGGCCACCGAAGAGCCGGCAGCCCCGGTTGAGAGCCGGTCGATCAACGTGGCCATCGTGGGCAACCCGCAGATGGAGGACATCGCCAGCCTCACTCCGAGTCTGTTCACCGCCGAGACCGGTATCGAAGTCAACTACACGTTCCTGGAAGAACAGACCCTGCGCGAGATAGTCACCCGCGACGTGGGCGCTGGGGGCGAGCAGTTCGACGTCGTCATGATCGGCATGTTCGAGTCGCCGCAGTTCGGGGCCAACGGATGGCTTTACGATCTCAACGACTTCGCCGCTGACACGCCCGAGTGGAACGTCGACGACATCATCCCCGCAGTGCGCGGTGGCCTTTCCTATGAGGGGGGTCTCTACGCGGCGCCTTTCTATGCGGAGTCCTCGTTTGTCATGTACCGCCAAGACGTCATCGACGCCGCGGGTCTGACGATGCCAGACGCCCCCACCTGGGATGAGCTGGCCAACATCGCCCGCACCATCGACTCCGATGAGATGGCTGGCATCTGCCTGCGGGGCAAGCCTGGCTGGGGCGACCTCGGTGCTGCCTTCACCACCGTTCTCAACACGTTCGGGGGCACCTGGTGGTTGGCCAACGCCGACGGCTCGATTGGAGCGGCCCAGGTTGATCAGCCTGAGTTCCGGGAAGCCCTCGAGTTCTATGTCGCGCTCATCAATGACGCCGGCCAGGACGACGCGGCCAACGCCAGCTTCAACGAGTGTTTGAGCCTCTACCAGAACGGCCAGGTGGCCATGTGGTACGACGCCACTGTCGCAGCCGGCATCCTCGAAGCCGACGACAGCCCGGTCAAGGGCCTCAACGGCTTCGCCCTCGCGCCGACCAAGGTCACCGACGCCTCTGGCTGGTTGTGGGCCTGGGCACTGGCGATTCCGCAAAACTCCTCTGATCCCGACACCGCGTGGGAGTACGTGAGCTGGGCCACCAGCGAGGACTACATCAACGCTGCTGGCGAGTCGCTGCCCGGAGGCTGGGCCGCGGTTCCGCCCGGAACGCGTGAGTCGACCTACGCCAATCCGAATTACCAGGCTGCGGCGCAGGCCTTTGCCCAAAAGACGCTTGACGCCATGCTGGCCGCACCCATCGACAACCCGGGCACCACGCCTCGTCCGGGATTGCCGGGGGTGCAGTACGTCGGCGTGCCCGAGTTCCAGGATGTGGGTACCCGCTGTACCGAGCAGTTCTCGGCTGCCATCGCCGGGTCGATCAGCGTTGACTCTGCTCTCAGTGCGTGTCAGGACATCGCGTCCGAAGTGAGCAATTAGGAGCATTTCGACTGAGGAATACCCACTGGCCGAGAAAGTGCATGCTCTCTGATTGAGATGCGTTGGCTTGGCCTAGGTTGAACAAGATTTCAGGAACAGGCTGGGGGGAGCCGTGTCGCAGCAAACCGATCGAGCGGAGCAGGTAAAGAGACTGCAACGCCGGGAAGGTTGGCGGCGGCGGCTCCCCCTTGTTCCTGCCCTGGCGTTCACCATCGTCGTCACCCAGGTTCCGTTCATTCTGAGCCTGTGGTACAGCCTGACCGAATGGAAGATCGTTCCGCCTGAGCCGCGGAACTTCATCGGCTTCGACAACTACGTCGACCTCCTCGACAATCGGTTCTTCCGTGAAGCGGTGTGGACCAGCGTCTGGATGACGGTCTCCGCGGTGCTGCTCTCGTTGCTGTTGGGAACGCTTCTCGCCCTCCTGCTCGACCGAAAGTTCTTCGGACAGGGGTTTGTGCGGACGCTTTTGATCACCCCGTTTCTGATCATGCCCGTTGTTGCGGGGCTGGTGTGGAAGACGCAGGTGTTCAATTCGTCGTTCGGAGTATTGAACTGGCTGCTCGACTCCCTCGGATTTGAGCGGATCGAGTTCGTGACCCGCTGGCCGTTGTGGTCGATCGTGGCTGTGCTGGTGTGGCAGTGGACACCGTTCATGATGTTGATCGTGCTGGCCGGATTGCAGGGTCAGGACCAGTCGGTGTTGGAAGCGGCCCGGGTGGACGGCGCGTCGAGCAGGGCGATGTTCTTTCAGATCACGCTGCCCCAGCTTCGGCCCTATCTGGAGCTGGGGGTCCTGCTGGGTTCCATCTACCTCATCCAGGTGTTCGACTACGTGGATGTGATCACCGGGGGGGGGCCCGACTCCACCAACGTGCCCTACTTCGTGTTCCAGCGCTCCATCGGCGGCGGCTGGCAGTTCGGGCAGGCCTCGGCCTACAGCATCGTGGTGGTGATCGCCTCCATCGTGATCGCCACCTTCGGTCTGCGGGTGCTGTCCAATCTCCTGGAAGGCGAGAAGCCGTGAGAACCGGCGGGACTGGCATGGAGGTTGGGAAGAAGCGAGCCGTTTCCTTCTTGCTGGGGCTTTTGAGTTGGGGGGTCGCCCTCGTTTTCTTCTTCCCCATCTTCTGGATGGTTCTGAACGGATTCAAAGAAGAGATTGACGCCAACACCGACCCGAAGCTCGTTTTCGACCCTACTTTCGACCGGTTCGACGAGGTGACCTCTCAGACCCAGGGCTTGCTCGGCTTCAGGGAGGCGTTCATGAACTCGGTGTGGGCGGTGTCGATCTCTACGATCCTGGTGCTGGTCCTTGCCGTCCCGGCTGCCTACGCCCTGGCCATTCGGCCCGTGGCCAAGTGGCGGGACGTGTTGTTCTTCTTCATCTCCACCAAGTTCCTGCCGGTGGTGGCGGCGATCCTCCCGCTGTGGATCATCGCGCGGGAGTTGGATCTTCTGAACACCCGGCTGGTGCTCATCATCCTCTACACCGCGATGAACCTCCCGCTGGCGGTATGGATGCTCCGGTCGTTCTTCAGCGAAGTGCCCAAGGAGCTCATCGAAGCCGCCCAAATCGACGGGGCAAAGCTGCGCGGTCAGATCACCTCGGTGATCCTTCCCATCGTCGCCCCGGGCCTGGCCGCCACCGCTTTGTTGTGCGTGATCTTCGCCTGGAACGAGTTCTTCCTCGCCGTACAGCTCAACCCGGTGGACGGGTCGACGATTCCCATCTGGGTTACCTCCAACGTCAGCACTCGCGGCAACTTCTTGGCCAAGCTGTCGGCTGCGTCCACCTTGGCGACTCTCCCGGTGGTGCTGGCCGGGTGGTTGGCTCAGAAGCGGATGATACGCGGCCTTTCGATGGGAGCGATCAAGTGATTTTGTTCAAGTGCCGAAGGGAGCTGGGACATGGCTGAAGTCCGATACGAGAACGCCAGCCGAATCTATCCGGGAACCGACATTCCCGCGGTGGAGTCGCTGAACCTCGATATCCCCGACGGCGAGCTCTTGGTGCTTGTGGGACCATCGGGCTCGGGCAAGTCCACCGCGCTGCGAATGCTGGCTGGGCTGGAGTTCGTCGACAAGGGCAGTGTCTATATCGACAACGAGGATGTGACGCTGACTCCGCCCCAAGACCGCGATATCGCCATGGTGTTCCAGAACTACGCCCTCTACCCCAATATGACCGTGCAGGCGAACATGGGATTCGCACTCAAGCAGCAGGGTGTGCCGAAGCTGGAGCGGGCCAAGCGAGTGGGTGAAGCAGCCCGCATTCTCGATCTGGAGCCCTATCTGGATCGCAAGCCGAAGAACTTGTCCGGGGGGCAGCGCCAGCGGGTGGCGATGGGCAGGGCCATTGTGCGCCGGCCGCAGGTCTTTTTGATGGACGAGCCGCTCTCCAACCTCGACGCCAAGCTGAGAGTTCAAACTCGAACTGAACTCGCCGATCTCCAGGCCAGGTTGGGGGTTACCACCGTGTATGTCACCCACGATCAGGTGGAGGCCATGACCATGGGCCATCGGGTCGCCGTTCTCAAAGACGGGATCCTCCAGCAGGTCGACCGACCGCGAACTCTCTACAGCCATCCGGTCAATCTGTTCGTCGCCGGGTTTATCGGCTCACCGGCAATGAACCTTGTCGAGGTCTCTTCGGCGGGCACCGACGGCCTCCGCCTCGGTTCTCTCGCCCTTCCCCTCGATGAGCAGACTGCCCATGATCTGGCTGGCCGAGACCCGGGTGCTTTTACGGTCGGAGTCCGCCCCGAGCATCTTCGCCTGGACAGCGAGGGCATCGCGGGGGAGGTCACTGTGGTGGAGGAGCTGGGCTCAGAGTCGTACGTCCACGTCACCGTTGAGCACCAGGGTGGTCCGCTGCTTCTTGTTGTGCGCGCTGAGGGGGAGACCATGACCCAGCGCGGCGACAACGTCCAGATCTCGTGCCGAGGCCCGGTTCACGTATTTGCTCCCAACGGCGAGCGTATCGGAGCCTGAAGCACGAGATCGCAGCTGGCGGCCGAGGCGAAATCCCCTCCTCGTCTCGGCCGCCATTGCTTTTCACAGACGGACCACTAGAGCAGGGGCCAACTGGCAGTAGGCGACCTGTCTAGTTGCTGGTCAGACGCAGTCCGGCGTCGAGCCGTACCACTTCGCCGTTCAAGAATGTGTTCTCCATGAAGTGGGTCACCAGAGAGCCGACGTCGGCGGGAGTGCCCAGGCGGTGGGGGAACACGTTGTCTTCCACCAGCTTGGCGATGAATTCCTCATTGAGGGTGGCCAGCATGGGGGTGTCCATGGTGCCGGGAGCGATGGTCATAACCCGAATGCCCCAGACGGCCAGATCTCGGGCCATGGGCAGGGTCAACCCAATGACCCCGGCCTTGGACGATCCGTAGGCCGACTGCCCTACCTGGCCCTCGTAGCCGGCTATGGAGGCGATGTTCACGATGAGGCCCCGCTCTCCGTCGGCGTTGGGCTCGTTGGCCGACATGGCCGACACGGCGTGGCGGGCCACGTCGAAAAGGCCGATCAGGTTCACCTCGATGTGGCTGCGGAAGTGCCCGAGGGGGTTGGGGGTGCCGTCGCGGGAAACCACCCGCTGGCCTGAGCTGATGCCTGCGCAGCTCACCAGAGCGTCGATGCGGCCGAATGCCGAGGCCGCGGCGGATACGGCTTGCTCAACGTCATCGGGGTTGGTGACGTCAACGGGGACGAAGACGGCCTCGTCGCCCAGATCGTTGGCCATAGCCTCCCCGGCCGATGAGGGCAGGTCCAAGATGACCGCCCGCCCGCCCTTGTCCAACAGCGTCTTGACCACACCGGCGCCCAGTCCGGAGGCGCCTCCAGTGACCAGGGCAACAGATCCAGGAACCTGCATTGCTCAGAACTCCCGGAGACGGGCGCTGGTCGGGTCCACCTCGGTGCGCAAGATGTGCAGCTCGTCGGCGGTGGGCCGGGCTGTGGTGGGGATCTCCCCGTCGGGCATCAACACTTCAAATCCGGTGGCCTCCTGCACCTGCTCTGCGGTGACCTCAGGGTGCAGCGAGGCCAGCCGCATCCGCTTGCTGGCCGGCTCGAAGTCGAACACGCACATGTTGGTGATGCACAGCTGGGGTCCGCCGGGCATGCCCATGCGCTCCCGGTGGTCGCCGCCGTCGCCCCAGCCAATGCCGGAGCGGAAATGGAGCCGATCCACAAAGGTGCGGGGGTCGTGGGTGGACGACCACAGGTAGATGCGGGGGATCATGGCGCCGAGGTCGGCCATGCCGCCGCCACCGGGCAGGCGCACTTTGGGGGCGTCGTAGGGGCCGATCACCGTGTTGTTCACGTTGCCGTAGGCGTCCATCTGTGCCCCCCGGAAGGCAAAGGTGTTGTAGCGGGCGCCCTGGGCGTAGGTCCAGAAGTCGAAGGGGGAGTTGCTCAGCATGGAGGCCCCGCCCCACAGCGAGTCCGACAGGGTGGAGTCGCCGATCTCGTCGGGGTCGGCGTCGATGGCGATGGAGCTGGCGGCCCACACCAGCTCAGGGGCGTGGGTGCGCCGGGCCAGCAGATAGCCGCACACGGGAATGAACGACACCGCGCCGTTGAATGCCCGGGTGTCGTTGGACATTGCCCGGGAGAACGTCACCACCATCAACTCGTCAATGGTGCAGTCGTAGCCGGTGACCGGGGTGCTCATGCCGAGACTCCCGTCGAGACGTTGTTGACGGCCAGGAAGTCCTCCCAGGTGTCCGGGCTCACAACTCGTTCTTGGAAGAACTGGCCGAACGTCTCCCGGTCGGATGCCGCTTGGGAGTAGTCCATGAAGAACCCCGAGTCGTGGCTGTAGTCGGGGAAGCACGAGCAGGGATAGGCCCCCATAGGGGCGGGGGCCACCGTGTCGATCATGAATCGGGGATAGGTCGTCCGCTCCGGCTCCTCAGTGAACGCCGCAGTGTCCACCACCCGCTCTACTGAGGCCACCGAGCGGGAGGCGGCGTTGACGATCTCGTTGTCCATCCACACCAGCTTGGGGTTGACCCGGGTGGTGCCCCGCTGGTCGGCCTCGTGGGCATGGACCAGCGCCACGTCCACCGGCAGCCGGGTGCAGGCCACATAGTGCTCCCCGGTAGGGCCGTCCTTCTCCTCCCGCACCGCGCCGCTTTCGGCGTGCAGGCCGAGCACGTCGGTGCCGAGGCCGGCCTTGGTGGGCATGAACGGCAGGTTGTAGCTCTGAGCCTGGAGCCGGCAGATCAACAAGTGCTCGCTGTACTCCTCGATGGCCACCTGACCAGACTGCACCGCGGCCCGGAAGTTGGGAGCCAAGCCCAGGCCCTCGAAGCTGACAAGCCCGGACATGACCCGCCGCACGCAGCCCCCGGCTACCAGCCAGTCCACCGCCATGCCGGCCACTATGGCCACCAAATCCAGGTCCTTTTTCTGCTGGCGCACCAGCTCCCGAACCAGGGCCATGGGGGCGCTGTTCATGGACAGCCCGCCGATGGCCACGGTGGAGCCGTCGGGTATGGACGCCGCCGCCTGTTCCAGTGTGGTGACTTTGCTCATGGGATTGCTCGCCTCCCCCTGTGCTCGCTGTTCTTGTTGTGCTTGCAGCCCGCCGTACTATACGGCCCATGACTGCTGCCCCCGACATCCTCTCCCCCGAGTACGACGCCAACCCATACCTCTTCTATGAGGTGCTGCGCGACGAGTATCCGGTGATGTGGCACGAGGGCACCCAGGCCTACGTGATCAGCCGATATGACGATGTCGCCGGCGCCTTCCGCAACCCCCAGATCTCCAGCCGCAACTATGAGTGGCAGACCGAGCCGGTCCACGGGCGGACCATCTTGCAGATGGAGGGCAAGGAGCACTCCTCCTACCGGGGCATCGTCAACCCGATCTTTCGGGGCAGCTACCTGGAGCAGAGCATCGTTCCGGCCATCACCAAGGCGGCCCGCAGCCAGATTGGCGAGTTCGTGGCCGATGGCGAGGTGGACCTGTGCAAGCGGTTCAGCACCTACTATCCGATCGGGGTGATCGTGCAGCTTCTCGACCTGCCGATGGAGGACGTGCCCCAGTTCTACGAGTGGTACACGATGATTATGGACTTTGTGTCCAACATCACCGGCGACGAGGAGAAGAACCGCCGGGGCATGGCCGCCCGGGTGGAGATGGGGGAGTACCTCATGCCCAAGATCGCCGAGCGGCGGGCAGACCCCGGCGACGACTTGCTGACTGCCATGGTGACCAAGGAGTTCGACGGAGTTCAGATGACCGACGACGACATCCGCGGCTTTTGCAGCCTGCTGTTGACCGCGGGCGGCGAGACCACCGAGAAGGCCATCACTTTGACCATGCGGAATCTGCTGGACAATCCCGAGCAGATGGCCGAGGTGCGGGCCGACCGCCAGCTCATCGGCCGGGCCTTCGCCGAGACGCTGCGCTTCACCGGCCCGGTGCAGATGATCATGCGCCAAACGGAAGAGGAAGTGGAGTTCTCCGAAGGCACAGTAACGGCGGGCCACACCCTGGAGTTGCTGCTGGGCGCAGCCAACCGGGACCCCGAGGTGTTCAGCGAGCCCGATCGGTTCAACATCCACCGCACCGACATGGAGTTCGACAAGGCATTCACCGCCGCAGCCGACCACACCGCGTTCGCCTTGGGCCGCCACTTCTGCGTGGGATCGATGTTGGCTCGGGCTGAGCTGACTGTGGCCCTAGACGCCTTACTCGACGCCATGGACGACATCGCCTACGCCGACGGCTACGAGCAGGAAGAGACCGGGGTGTACACCCGGGGATTGACCTCTCTGCCGCTGACGTTCACGCCGAACCCGGATTTTGTTGCTGGCTGAGGACGGCCCGGCCGTATACTGATTGCGGTCTTTGAGACCAATAGGTTGGACCGGAGCGAGGGTGGTAGAACCTCTTTAGGGTGCCTCGCTCCGGCCCGACTGGAACTCTATCCACCGGGGTCAACAAAAGTGATTGAAAGTCACTAGAACGCGGTGGAAGCTCACGTTGCTTGGATGGGCTATTACCGCGGAACTACGTACCCCGCGTCGTCGCGGTCCCAGGTATCTGGCGTGACGCCCTCTTCACGCAGCTTGAACTTCTGCACCCGCTCTGACGGGGTCTTGGGCAGGTCGTCGCACCAGCGCACGAATCGGGGTACGGCGAAGTGGGCCATGCGGGGGACGCAGAAGTCGAGCAACTCCGTCTCGGAAAGCTCGTGGTCGGGCTTGAGGACCACCACGGCCATCACTTCTTCTTCTCCTAGATCGGAGGGCACGCCGATTACCGCTGACTCCAGCACGGCGTCGCAGGTGTTGATCACTGCTTCTACTTCGTAGGAGGAGATGTTCTCGCCCCGGCGGCGCACGCAGTCCTTCATGCGGTCGATGAAGGTTAGGTAGCCCTCCTCGTCGAGGCGGCCCCGGTCGCCGGTGTGGAACCACAGATTGCGGAAGGTCTCCACCGTGACGTCGGGCATGTCGAAGTAGCTGTCGATCATGATGTATGGCTTCTTGGGCCGCACCACGATCTCGCCCGCAGTGTTCGGCGGCACCGGTCGGTCCTCGGAATCCACCACCGCCACCTGGTAGAGCGCTGATTCACGGCCCGCGGTGCCGATCTTGCGCACCCCGCGGCGGTTCTCGGTGGTGATGGCCACCTCGGTCATGCCGTACACCTCGGAGAGATGGACTCCGAAGCGCTCTTCGAACGGCTCCCAGATCTCCACCGGGCAGGGAGCGCCGAAGCCGTTGCGCACCGGGTTGTCGGCATCGTCGGACCGCTCGGGCTGCTTCCAGAGCATCATCAGGAGTCCGCCCTGGTAGTTGAAGGCGGTGATGCCCTCGGCCCGGCAGCGTTCCCAGAAGCGGCTGGCCGAGAACCGCCGGTCCATGATGAGCCGGGCGTCGGCCTCCATGGCGCACATCACGCTGGTGTATTTGGCGTTGATGTGGAACAGCGGAAAGGCGGTGTAGAGCACATCTTCCCGGTCATAGCCCACCAGGTCCACGGTGTGACGGGCCAGGTTTAGGTTGGCCTCATGGCACAGCATCACGCCCTTGGACGGGCCTGTGGTGCCTGAGGTGTACAAGATGACCGCGGTATCTCGGTAGTTGACGTCGGGCTCTGGGGGCGGAGAGTCTAGGTACAGGTCGCTCAGCTCATGCACGGTGACGTGGCTGGGGAATTCTGGGGTGCCGGCGTCGACCGTGCCTGTGGCCCGGTTGACCACCACGTGCTCAAGCCCGGGAAGGCTCTGAGACGCTTCGGCGATCCTCTCCAGATAATCCTGGTCGCAAACCACCGCCGAAGAGCGCGACTGGCTGATCAGGTACTCCAGCAGATGGCCTCTATAGGCCTGGTTGATGGGTACTTCCACTACTCCGGCCTTGTTCATGGAGAACCAGGCGTCGATGCACTCAAGGGAGTTCTGCATCATCAAACAGGAGCGGTCGCCCGGTCCCAAGCCCAGTGAGGCCAGGCCGGCGGCCAGGCGGTCGGAGTCGGCATGGACTCCGGCATAGGTCTTGTCCCGACCCTCCACGGTGAGGGCCAGACGGTCGCCGTTGACATCGGCCTTATGGCGGATCCATGTGCCGATGGTGCGCGGGCTGTCTGGGCTAATCGTCCAACTCATAGAAGTTCCTGTCAGTTCAACACTTCGGGGGCCTCGCGCAGCAGTTTTCGCACCGCCCCCTCCCAGAAATATTTGACCGTCATGTGGTGGCTGTTGACCGCGGCCTTCAGCGTGGGGCGCTGCTCAGGGGGCACTGGAACCGGGGTCTGGCCTGCCTGCATGGCGTCGTAGTTGAGGCGGCACACCCGCTCGAAGTTGGAGGCCCGGTATACGGCTTGCTCAGTGGTCTCGCCGGCGATGAGCACGCCGTGGTTAGCCAGGATCACCGCCGTGGCGCTGCCCACCGAGTCGGCCAATTGCTGGCCCCCGGCGGCGTCGTCCACCCCGCCGGTGTAGGTGCCGAACAAGGCTATGTCGCCGTCGAACATGCAGGCCTGCTGGTCGGTGATGTCGGGCAGCTTGTGCTTGGTGGACAGCAGGCTTCCGTAGTAGGGGTGGTTGTGGATCACGACCTGGGCGTCGGGGCGGGCCCGGTGCATCTCGGTGTGGATGTGCACCGCCGGGGTCACGTCCCAGCGGCCCTCCAGCACTTGGCCGTCGGCGTCGATCACCAATATGTCGGAGGCGGTGATCTCGTTCCACCAAAGTCCATAGGGGGTGCACCACATGGAGCCGTCGTCGGAGTCGTCTCGCACCACCGTGATGTGACCGGCCACGTCCAGCGCATATCCCTCGGCGTCGAGGATGCGGGCTGCACAGGCGATCTTCTGAGGAACGGTGAGCGGCTGGTCGAGTCCGGGCATCACCCGAGGAAATCCACTTTGTCCGGCGATGGCTTCGTCAAGTTTGCCCATGCCCTGCTAGATAGCACACTTGGATGCTGTCCGAAGAATGTAAGGACACCGAGAGGAGTCGGCCATGGGCTGGAGAACAATGGGCGAAGCCGGGTATCCGGCCGGTTTGGACTCGAACCCGGCGGTGTCGCCCCGCATTCAGCGGTGGGATCACATCGGCATCGCGGTGCGCTCCATCGAGGCTGCCGTGCCGCTGTTCCGGGATGTGTTCGGCGGGCAGTTCGTGATGGGAGGCGACGATATGCCGCTGGACATCCGCACTGCCATGTTCAAGCTGCCTGACACCGTGAAGGTGGAGTTGCTGGAGCCGCTTAACGAGCAGAGCTACCTGCGCCGCTTCATCGACAAGCACGGGGAGGGGTTCCACCACGTGACCATCTTCGTAGACGATGTGGAGGCGACTATCGCCGACTTGGAGGCCACCGGCTATGAGGTGGTCGACACCGACCTGAGCGAGCCGCACTGGCGGGAAACCTATGTGCGGCCTAAGTCAGGGCACGGCTGCCTGTTTCAGATCGTTGATTCGGAGATCGACTGGCTCGAGCCCCACCCGCACTGCACGGTTGAGGATGTGATTGCGGGGAAGTGGCGCTGGTGGAGGAGCCAGATCTGGCACGTCGACCAGCTACCTGAGGGTTACGCGGAGTAGGGATTTACGATCCCCCGGTGGGCCGGCGGGTCGCGCTCAGCGATTGTCCGGCGGGGCGGCGGGTCCTGTCCCGGCCCAGCCCGCCGTCCTCGACTAGCTCCGGGCGGCGGGCGCCCTGAGCCGGGCCACCCACCGCCCCGCCTATTGATTTGAGCCACCCGCCGGCCCACCTATGGGAGCAGCCACATTCTTTTGGGAAAGAGGGAGCTCACAGCCCCAGTTCGGCTTGGAGTTTGTCGGCTAGGCGGAATTTTTGGATTTTGGTGGCGGACATGGGCCATTCGTTGGGGGCGACGAATTGGACATGGCGGGGGATTTTGAAGCTGGCGATCTGGCCTTGGCAGAACTCGATCAGCTCTTCCTCGCTAGCCTCCGCGCCGGGCTTGAGCTCGACGAAGGCGGCCGGTATCTCCTGGTACTTCTCGTCGGGCAAAGGGACTACCTGGGCGATGGCCACAGCCGGGTGGGTCTGGAGGTAGCTCTCGATCTCGACGGCGGCAACGTTCTCGCCGCCCACCTTGAGCATGTCCTTGGTGCGCCCCAGGTAGCTGATACGCCCGTCAGGGTCGAGTGAGCCGATGTCGCCGGTGAAGAACCAGCCCTCGTCGTCGAAGCACTCGGCGTTCTTCTCCGGGTCCTTGTGGTAGCCCTCGAACACGTTGTAGCCCCGCACCCAGATTTCACCCGCTTGGTGGGGCTCGGTGAGCGTTTCTCTGGTCTCGAGGTCTTTGATCTTGACCTCGATGCCTCGGAACGGGCGGCCTGACGACACTGCCCATGTTTCTGGCGGATCGTCGGGTCCGGAAAAGGCCACCACTCCTCCGCACTCGGTGAGTCCGTAGGCGTTCATGTGGCGGGCCCAGGGAAGCAGAGCGTGGATGGCCCGCAGGGCGTCGGGGGGTGCCACGTTGTTCACCAGCCGGATGCGCTGGAACTCGTCGGAGTCCCAGTCGGGGTGGTTGATCATGGCCTGGGTGACTGGCGGGAAGGTGGAGAAGCACACGGTGGCCTTCTCATCGCGCATCTGGGAGATGGCCGACGCCGGTTCAAAGTGGGTGATGGTCACATATGACGACCCAGCGTCGAGACACCCGATGAGCGGAAGGATCGAGCTCATATGGAACAGGGGGAGCGGATCCCAGAACACGTCGGTGTCGGTCAGCTCGAACCGGGTCCGGCAGGCGGTGATGGCTGTGCGCACCAGCGATTCGTGATTCAGGGGGCAGCCCTTGGGCTCAGCAGTGGTTCCAGAGGTGTAGATCATCAGGGCCTCGTCCCGGATGGCCACCTGGCTGCGGAGCAACTCCACCTCTTCGTCGGTGGCGCCGTCGGCCAAAGCCTCGAATGCACCCCGGTCCACCATCCCAGCCGGAGAGGTGCTGCCCAACAGCACCACTGCCTTCAATTCGGGAGCAACATCGAGGTCGAGATTGGCCGGGTCGGGAGCCTCGGCCAAGCCGGGCAGGCAGTCGTGCAGGATCACCACATAATCGGTGAACTGGTCGATGATGTCGCTGGTGACCAGCACCTTGAGGTCGGCGTTCTCGGTGACATAGGCCAGCTCCCGCCCCTTGAATCGGGCATTGATGGGAACCGGGACCGCGCCGATAAGCGAGGCGCCGAACATGACTTCGATGAAGTCCATGCAGTTGGGCATGAGGATCCCCACCCGATCCTGAGGCCGCACCCCCAGCCCCAAAAGCGATCGGGCCGACCTCCGAGCTGCATCCTCCAGCGACGCAAAGCTATGCCGGGTATCGGGGAACACCACCGCATCCTGGTCCCCATACAGCGCCGCCCCCCGCACCACCAGATCCCCATACGTGGTCACATCAACCCAACTGCTCATCCCTGTAGCTTCGCGCACCAACCCTTCCCCCGACGAAAAATGCACACCTAGCCATCACTTTTCGGCGAAAAGTGTCAAACTGCCAGTGCAAAATACAGCAGACTTCTACCATTCTGGTAGAATTTGATTATGGATTTGAATATCAAGGACCTCGATGACGATGTTGGCCAGCGGCTGAGGGAACAGGCGATGGCAGCTGGACTCTCGGTGCAGCAGCATTTGCGAAACGAGCTGACTCGCATTGCTTCACGCCTGTCACCTGCTGAATTGTCCGGCGGCTACAAGCCGATGAGTCGGTCAGAGTTTGAGTCCATCCGCCAGCAACTGCGCGATATAGATGCCCGGTAGCGTCATCTGTGACGCCGGGGGAGTGTTGGCTGTAGCTGGTGTGCTCAAAGGAACAGTGCCAATTGACGCTGAGTTCTTGGCTCTGGATTGGTCCGCGATGACTATTGGGCGTTTTGTTGCAGCTCGCCACGAGGGCCATCCTGAACGGATCCAAGTGGAGACAGGGCTTGCTCTGTCTGTTGTGTATGAATGGTTTCCAGTCCGCACCATCGTGGCAGAGACTCTTTCTCGTGCCGGACGAGGAGCAGTTGATGCCCTGGACTCTTGGTCTGCTCTCATCCTGGCTGAAACCCTTGATCTCCCTCTGTTCACGGCTTCCGATGAGGTCAGCAGCAACCGTATCGAGATATTCCGCCCCTGGTAGACGGCTCCTGTTGTTGGCTTACACCCGGACAGTCAGACCATAGGCATCATGCCCACCGAGGTATTCGCGGTATCGCTCGCCATGGGTTGCCAGAAGGTCGTCGAGTGCCAGCAGGCTGGAATTTGGCACAGAGGTCGAATCGCTCCTGACTGCATGGCGTGCTTCCAGCAGACCAGCAAGCCCGTAGCTGGTATCCGACATGAACGTCGCGGACCCAGCAAACTGACCCATTTGCTTGGCCACTGAGAGCACGACTTCAGCAATATCAGCACTGATCGGCTTGTAACCCTGTTCGTTTGCTCCCCGGTACGCTGCGGCTAGCAATGCAAGGCCCATCTTCTCCAGGGTGTCAGGAGAGAACCAGATCATCGCAGTGCACTTGGCCCCCTCCGGCGTTTTCATGGTCGACTGCGTTGTGACTTGGACTCCTTCGAAACCGCCTGATCGTGAGAAGAGGGCTGTCGCATCTCGCTCGGTGGGATACCAGTCGCCGGGTTCTACCGACTTGAGCCGGAGCCTGCCTGCTAGCTGAGCGAGCTCCTCGACATTGTCGGGATCGGCGTAGTCTAAGGCTCGCTGAAATGTGTACTCGGGTAGGTTTTCGATCACCGTCATCCAGAAAAAGAAGTGCTCTGACTCGTAGAGTCGCTCTCCTGAGACACGCCCAACGGGCACACGGGTGATCCCGGACTCCATCACCGTTGCCGCGGGGAGTCGGACTGCTACTTCAGGCATTACCAGAGCTCGGGTGTACCGGGCCACCAGAGAAGAGGTGGAGGTTGCCGGTTTGAGTGCAAGCGCGGGCATCATCTGATCCTATGGGTCTCTAGGGACTACGCGCCGGCTGAGTAGGGAGTATTCCCTGCTGTCGGTACTCGGTGCGCGGCATCCTGTGACCACGGATCATTGGCCGGCTACGTTGGCAGCGTGCGATCGCTGAGCGACTACCTCGACCTGACCGTCGAGCAAGCTCGATCGCAATGGAGCCAGATACTTCGCCGCCAGCCGCGACCTCGTCAGGAACCGTTCACGCCGGTTGAAGCAGTTCTGTGCTATGGGCTCTTCCAGGTCGTTGACGATCCCCACAGATATGGGAGCGAGTCCATTCGCAACGCCCCACCGCTGGTTCATCAACTCGCGAAGCTGTTTGTCCGGCCGCCAACTTCGATCACTCACAAGATGATGAACCTGGAGGGAGGCTCTAGGAATCGGGGAGGAAAATTCGAGCCAGATTTCTACGCCGCGATGAGGAGATATCCCAACCTATTCACGCAGCTCTACAACCAGGCGCTTTCGACAGCACGAGAATTGGGAATTACCACTATAGAACTACCGGATTTTCTGATGTTGGAAGGACTCAGTTATTCCGACCTATTGGGTCAAGACGAATTGAACCATCAGGATTTGTCGAGGGTGGTGACCAATATGGTTGCTCAGCAACGAGGTCGTCACTTGGCAGACGCAGGTGAAACAGAACGAATCGTCGAACAGAAGATTCGCAACGGCCAGCACAGATTCGCAAAGACAGTTCTTGAGAACTTTAGCTACACATGCGGTTTTTGTGGATTTGCGCCCAAGAAGCTCAAGGGGAACAAGCTTCTGGTGGCCTCACACATCAAACCATGGTCAGCGTGCGACGACAAGGAGCGGTTGGACTATCGCAACGGCGTGGCAGCGTGCCCGACCCACGACGCGGCCTTTGACACAGGGCTGATTACCGTGAACGGGGGTCTAAGGGTCCACCGAGCCCCCAAGCTGGAGGTAAGCAGTCGTGCTGACCCCGGAGTCGACCAGTACTTTGGCCAGGTCCTCAAGCCCAAGCTGGTTGTTCCCAAGCAAGGGGAGCGCCCTGGGAACTCGTACTTGGAATGGCATCAAGAGCATGTTTTCCAGGGGGTCGTTGAAATCTGAAGCCGAGTCTGTTGCGGTTTTACCTTCATCATTCAAAGTAACTGTGTAGATATATCAATAATTGCAGATTCATCAAGACATTCGATCAATGGCAAGATCAATATTTAGGTCAGGCGTACCGATGCGTCCTACATAGCTGAGAAACTGTTGAGAGAGAGATTCAGCGTAGGGGCTATCAATCGATGCGATCTTCTCGTAATCTTCAAGGTCTTCATAAGCTATGTGCAAAATCTTTTGAAAATCGACAATCAAGTCTGGTAGTTTCCATGCTTTTGGCAGATAGTAGTATCGGTATTGTTGACCGCTGGTTGGGTTTGACTTGAGCAGGCGCGCTAATTTTTTGCGTGCAGATTTACTTCTGTTCTCTATCAATTGTTCGTATTCGTCGAATGCGCTCATTCCGACGCATTCGGCCAAAATTACCGAGTCGGCTTTGTCATTGGCTAAGTCGCAGCTAGGCGTCATGATGACGTACCAATTGCTTATAGTCTCACTGCCGCCACTCTCAACTGGGAGTCTCAAGACATCGCCCATTCTGAACTCTTCAGGCGGTGGGACGATGTAGTAGCGAATTGGCGGAACTTTTCCTGACTGGGATGTGGAGTCTTCAGGCGTGTCTTCAAAGAGATTGCCGCCATTATCGAAAGAGACACCCAGTCTTCTCATCAGCAGATGAGCTATATCTCCTTCGTTGTCGTTCAACTCATTCCAATTATTTTCCACAAACTCGATCATAAAGTCGCGAGATACGCGATCAATGTGGTTCTGCAGTTCTCTCGAAAGTCGCGGAAATGGGGAATTCAAGCATCCCAATATGCATTGGGCCAATTCTTCATTGAAGTCATCTGTCTGCTTAGATACCACATGCACGAAAGGGGGGTTCTTGTAATGTTCGACCTCGTTCGGGAGCGCAGTTAGGAACACTATTGGGAGAAATCGTGTGGCACACACTTGCTCAAACACATCGATACCCCTGAGTTCTTCTTCTAACCCCGGTGTCATTTCTCCTTGTTGAATAACATCTAAGACAAGTAGGTCAATGCCACCCCGATTAAGCCTCTCTAAAGCCTTGTCGAAGGAACTTTCTGGCATGGCAAGAATGTGTTCTATCGGTGAATCTGCGTTCAGTTTCAGATGTAAGAGTTCAGCAGTGTCTTTTGCAACTCCTTCGTTGTCATCAACTACCAAAATGTGCCACAAGGCTCTCAAGTTCTCAGTCCATTTCTCTTCAGCTGACTCGCTTCTTGAGCGTTGCCCTAAACCTTGCTCCTTCGAGCGGCCCTGGTGGCAGCAGCTCCAGACTTCCTCCGTAGTAATCTTCGACTATTTCGCCTGCAATGGCTAAACCTAATCCGACCCCGTCAGTTTTCGTAGAGAAATACGGCTGGAAAATCAGATCTCTGTGCTTATCAGATATGCCTGGTCCAGAGTCCTCAACGACGATGGAGAGACTACCGTCATCGTGTCTTTCTACTGACACACTGATCTCCTTCGATGCTGCTTTAGATTGCTTCAACCAGTAGAGACTGTTGTCAAGTAAGTTAATAAGAATTTCCTGAAATTCACCTTTATCGATCGTTGCGTGGTGTGTAGTTGTAGGCAAATTGACTTTTGTTTTAGCAGTAGATATCTGAGTGGAGAGTAGGTCGATTGTATTGCGGATGGTATCTTCTACGATGTGGCTAGCTGGTCGGCCTCGCTGTCTTCCACCGAAAGGTTCGATGCGCTTCACGACGGCGTTGGCAATATCGGCTTGGTCTTTGATCCTGTTGAAGCTGGCATCAATATCTTCTAGGATGTCACTCTGATCCAGGTTTGGAACGTCGTCGAGCTTGGTCATGCTCAGGGAAGTTGCTTGCCGGATTGCGAAGATCGGTTGAGCTAACTCATGCACAACCATGTCGGTAAGTTTCCCTAATGTGGCTAGGCGGTGGTACCGGGATAACGCTTCGCCTGCATGTTTGAGTTGTTCATCAAAATCACTTTGAGCCTTGTCGACTAAGCCTTGAATGCGGTCATCATGCGGTGCCAACTCTGAGACAGCCTCACGCAGTGGCTCTAGATCAATCGGGTCGAACAAGCTTCCGCGACCCTTCTTCGGTTGTCTTGGGCGAAGCGTGAATCGTTCTCTCTCTATGATGCTCAGAAGCTGTTTGACTGCTTCGCGGAGATCAGCTAAAGCTGGTGTTTCGACAAGTCGTTCTCTGTTGGACTGGTCGACAAGATCCGGGTTCGCGTCGCGGCCTATCAAGACATACCCAACAATCTGATTGTTCGATAGGCGCATCGTCGGGTTCTGGACTCTTCTAGCATCGAGTCCCAACCAGTCGTCTCCCATCTCACCGTAAGGTAGGACCCGGAACTTGTCGCGGTAGATGTTCACGCCTGATGCTGCGTCCAACGCATCCCTAGCGAGTTGTTTTCCGCCGAAGTGTTCGGCCAAGCTGCTCATGGAGTCGGCATCGCGGTCCCAGACATACAAGAACACCTCGAACGGGCCACATCTGAGCACCTCGCTATCGTGGCTGGGACTCAGGATAAGTTCCTGTTCACGCTCACTTCGGTCTTTCAGAGTGAGCAGAACTGTGGCATGACCATCGGCCTCAACTTCGGCACTAAGGCTGTAATGGCTCTGCTTTAACAGGTCCGCTGATGTGACCGGTCCACTATGAGAGCCAAGGGCATCGGGAACCTCAAGGAAAATCTTGAAGTCATCGAGTACTCCGCGTTCCTCTGCGAATGGGCTTACAAGCCTTGAGAGCGCCCGGTGGACGGTTGTAGCCAGTGCTGGGGTCCACTGGCTGTGGAGGTTCGCTATCTCGATGAGTGTGCCCTGCCCGGCGACGGACTGGATTCGAGCGTCATCTCTGATGCCAGCCTGCTCACGCTGCATTCGTTCCGCCTGCCCGCCCTCTGCAAACACGTCCGTACTGCCCACCAGCAAGTTAACCCTGATTGTTCATGAGAATTGAGGGTTCGCTCTGGGCGGGTGGGGTTTGTGTGTTTTCGTGTGGTTTCGGTGTTGGGTTCGGGGGTTGGTGAGCTCCACCGGTGGTCGGGGGGTCTGGTCGGGGGTTCTGGGGTGTGCTGGGGCGCGTCGGGTTGGGGTTTTGGGTCTGGTCGGGGCGGGCGCTGGGCGGGTGGGTCTATGGGGCGTGGGGTTGGCAGGCGTGGAGGAGTTGCGGGGTGGTGGGCCACCAGTCGAGGAGGCGCAGGGTCCATTTGCGGGAGGAGCGGACGAGGCGGGCGGGTGCGTGCCATAGCTGCCATCTGAGGCGTTTGGGGGCGGCGTGGGCGAGGGGTCCGGTGAGGCGGAGTTGTTGGAACCATCTGACCAGCGCCAGGCTGAGCGCGACGAGCTGCGCCCAGGCGGCGTTGGCGTCGAAGTCGGTGAAGGGCATGCGTTTGAGGCCGGAGTCTTTGAGGTCTGAGATGGTGTTCTCGATGCGGGCGTGGGCTCTCATGTGGGCGTCGAGTTGGGCGGGGTCTGCTGCGGCGTCGGTGTAGAACCCGCGGTAGCGCCAGTTGCCGGAGTCGAACAGGGTGCGCTGCGCGCCGGGGTGCAGCGGCTCTCGGCGGGCGATGAAGCGGGTGCGCTCGGGCCAGCCGGCGAGGTCGGCGCTGTCAGTGAGGTCGGCGACTTGGGCGCGTTTCGAGGGCTCGCCGTCGGCGCCGAGCGCCGGCTGCCACTGGCCGGCGTCGAAGCGGCTGCGGCCTATGGCCGCTTCTACCTGGTGGTTCGAGCGCGCGGTCATGAAGAACCCGACGTTGCGGTCCCGGCATGCCTCAGCGATTTGCGCAGAGCAGCCCGCCGCGTCGACCCGCAGGTGCACCTCGCGGGAGGGCGCCTGCCCGTCGCCTGGGCGGTGGCCCGCCGCGACCGTCTCGGGCAGCTGCGCGACGGCGGCGTCGAGGACCTCTATGTGGTCGCAGATGTTGTTGGCCGCGGCGTTGCCCGCCCGCAGCTTGATCGACAAAGGCTCCCCCTCTGAGGTGGCGCACAGCATCGGGTGGAATCCGAACCCGCCCTTGAAGTGAGCCGCCGCCTGCTGTTTGTTCTCGGAGTGGACCTCCACCAAAGTCGAGTCGATGTTGTGTTGCGTCTGATTTCGCGCGACGGTTTCCCTGTTTTTTCAGATCGCATGTGGCAGGGTTGTTGGCCTTGATTTTGGAGGCTGTCTGCGATGAGTGCAGTTCCGGGGAAACCGAAGCGGGTTTTGTCTGCGGAGCAGAAGTACGACTTGTGGGTGAGGATGCTTTCGGGGCAGCTCACCCAGTCCGACGCAGCGGCGGAGGCTGGGGTGGACCGGTCGGTGATCGCCCGGTTGCGGGCGGTGGCCCGCGACGGGGCAATCGCAGCGTTGCAGTCGTCGAAGCCCGGGCGGGCTCGCAAATCGCCCGCAGAAGCGTCGGAGGCTGCCGCGTTGCGCGCCGAGGTGGAGCGGTTGCAGGCCACGGTCGTCGAGCAGGCGGTCGAGCTGGCGGCGCTGCGGGGAAAATCGCGTTGGGGATGAGCGGCCCGATCCCCGCCCGCGTCGACGGGGCCGCCAAGGCCGCCCTGTTGGGCCTGGTCGACGACGCGGTGTCGGCGGGGTGGACGCTGGGCCGGGTCTGCGGAGTGCTGGAGATCGACCGGTCCCGGGTGTGGCGCTGGAACCGGCGCCGGGCCGCCGGCCGCCTCGACGACCGCGCTCCCGGGGGCAGCCCGATCCACGGGATCTTGGACTGGGAGCAAGACGAGATCGTGGCGCTGTTCGACGAGTGGGGCGACACAGACCGCTCGCACCGCAAGCTCGCCCACCGGGGCTCCTACGAACACAGGGTGTGGGTGTCGCCGTCGACTGTGGACCGCGTTCTGGCACGCCGCGGCCTCGCCCTCAAAGGAGAGCCCCGTCCCGTTCCCAGGCCCAAAGCGCCCTGGCCCCAGTGGTGCCAATGGCGCCCGAACCAGCTTTGGTGCTGGGACGCCTCCCAGTTCCAGCGCTGCACCGCCGCCAAGCACGCCTACGCGATCGTCGATGTAGTCAGCCGCAAATGGATCGCTGTGCACCTCACCTCCACCCCCGACTCCGTCGCCGCCCGGATCCTGTTCACCCGAGCGCTGCAAAACGAGAGGCTCCTCACCGAGGAGCTAGCCGCCCGCCTCGGCGACCCCGAGGCCGCCCTCCCCGACGACGACCAGGTACCGCTGCTGCTGGCGATCTCAGACAACGGGACAGAGATGCACGCCAACGACACCCGCAAGTTCATGGCCCTGTGCTCAATCGCCCAGCACTTCGGACGCCCCTCGACGCCGACCGACCAAGCCTGGATCGAGTCGCTGTGGGGCCACACCAAACACGAGCACCCCCACCTCAACGACATAGACGAACCCGAAGTGCTCAGAGCCGAACTCGAACGCATCCGAACCCACTACAACGAAGTCCGCCTCCACGAAGCCATCGGCTACGTCACCCCCAACGACGAACACCAAGGCCAAGGCGAAACAATCCGAGCCGCCCGCCGACGAGGAATGCGAAACGCAGACCAAAAACGCCGAACATGGCACCGGAGCCACAAATGACCCCGACCGCTACACCAACCAACAACCACCCGCCAACAACCCCCCAAAGCGACTTGAAAAACATCCCCAACAGTCGCGAAAAGTCAGAAACACCTCAATGTCCAAAACCACCGGACCCGGCGCGTCGCCGCGGCGCTCCCACACCCCGGCCCGCACACCGGCCACAGCCCCCAACAGGGCCTCCACCACATCAGGGCCCAAACCGCGCAGCGCGCGGTACAGGGTCGAGTCCGACGCCACCTCGCCGAACAGCACCGGCTGAGCCCTCAGATGCTCGATGTCGCTGCACGCCTCCCCGCCCCCGGCCAACATCAACAACGAATGCACCAGCACCTTGCCCCGGTCATGCACAGGCGCCCGCTCGCCCGCGTTCGGAACCGCCGCCGACAACGCCTCCCCCAGCCCCAAACCGTCAGCGAAACGGCCCAAAGCGAACAAATCCGAATGCGCCGCCACCTGACCGCCGCCGCCTGCCACCCCCACATCGCGCGTGCTGCTAGCCTGCATCTCGGAGATGCCCCTCCCCGTGGAACCGATACGTGCTCGTAAACACACATCGTCCCACACCAGAGGGGCTTTTCCGCGGACGCGCACCCCCCAAACACCACACCCCCACGAACAATCAGGGCTAACCAACAACCACCCGCCAACAACCACCAAATGCGGTCTGAAACCCAACCCAAACCGTCGCGAAGAATCAGACACACCTCAAGGGCTAGCTCCTATATTCTGATCTCTTACGCTTAGCGTTCATATGCATGTTTATTAAACGCACCACAAAAAATGAGCCAAATATCAACAATAGTCCGCCAACTACCAAACCAATTATATGCACAAGGTACGAAGGACCTGATTTCTTTAGGAGTTCTATAGCAACCGAGGGATTATTGAACTCATCAGAAATAACAACGAGATCTCCTCTAAAGTCCTGTGATGGGTGTTGGATTGGTACTACTGCTTCTCCTTGTACGGATTGATATCCAAGTAGGGCATGTTGTTTCGGTTCGTATAATGGAATTTGATCGCCGTTGTCTTCGAAGAATGCTAGTTTTAATTCAGCAGTTATCGACCGTTCATTTACAATGGAGTAATGAATCACGGCAAGAGTATTTCCATCATCGTCGTTGAAAGTATCGATGTCTAATATATCAAGCATTAGAGAATCAGGAGACTGGCTCGTTTCTACAAATCCTGAATCAAGAAAGACCTCAGCATACGCGTCGCTTGCTCTTTCGGATATCTCAAAAGTCAATCGCAACTCAGTCAACTCGTCTTCGCCTTCAGGAGCCAAATACTCAGGAAAATAGTTTGAATAAGTCATTTCGATGGTATCGCTTGTTGAGAACTTTGTAACCGACCCTTCAGCCCATCCAATTCCATTTGCCGACAGTTTACCTCGTTCTCGTTTCGCTACAATTTGTACAGCCGTCGAACTACCTATTGATGCAGATAATACATGTTGAATATCTGAAATAGTATCTGCTGATACATTTGTTACTGAAGGATAGGAAATTCTAAAGTGAATTCGAAACATCAACCAGCGATTATTGTCGCCCTGTCGAAAATTTGAGCTGAGCGAAACCGGGAAACCAATTGTTGGATTATTCGTATCAAGTCGCACTGCTTCGCTTGCACCTAATCCAGCAATAGTGAGGCCATCCTGGACTTCAGGCGCTTCTCCTGTAGCTGACGCCAACCCAGAGAAGACGATGGCAAAAGCAGCGGCTACACCAATTATACGCATCCTTACCTACGAATAGTGACTATGGAACTGTGACTGAGTGGTAATAGCCATCACTAGTTCGATGATGAAGATTGCCATTTATGTAGTCATCATGAGACTGTTCATTGTTGCCAAAGTATGCATCACTTTCCCATGTAGACCAGCGAGGCCCTGAAGAATGCGTTGTGTAGTAATAGAGAATGTTGTCAGCGGCCATTTCATCCCATCCGAATTTTGCATCATTGCACCACGGTCCTGGGGATTCGGGATCATCGTAGTCAAAGTGTGCGGTAGCCAATACATAGTACCCATGCTGCGGAGTCCACATCCTATCGTCGCTGTCCGCATATACACGATAATGCTCAGTCCATTTGTTGTAATCGACAAGTGGTTTGCAATTGAACTTCTTTCGACCCTTATCAGAGTCCCATTCAAAGTTAGTCCCATCTTCACTTAACTGCAGGTATTTGGCACCCCCCAATGCCTTAAAAACATTATTGTCCAGGGAATGAGAGCCGTCCGTGCCTTTCACTTTATTGACAGTGGCATTATTGCGAAAAATTAGGTGCAACGGCCAATCAATGTTGTTTGCCGAGGATGACTTGCTCCTATGATCATAGTTTAAGACTTTGTCTCCTCCAACATAGATCCAACCGTGTGGACCACCTGCATGAGCATTGGCAAAGGAGTGAATGCCGAACAATAGTGTTGCTACGGTTGCCATAGTGGCAATGGCGTAACGTAGCGTACTGACTTGCATCAGATTGGTCATACCCGTACTTTCCCACTTATTCAATTTGCACTTCCGACATTTCCGATACTTCCATGTCCAGAGCCGACTTTTGGTACCGGACCGCTCCACAGATTGGGTGGAGGCTCAAATGGCACCAGTGCAAGTATGCTGCCTGATGTCGGCTGGATCGTCACATAGATGGATGCTGTATCAACCTCATATTCAGCCGAATTAACAGTATAATCTGCAGAGGTGAACTCAAGGTCGGACAGGACATCATCGATTTCCTCGTGTGAAAGTTCATCAACACGCCCAACACCAAGATCTGAAAATTGCTCGATATCAAGATCTGACATTGCAGTTTGCATCAGCGCACCTGTGTCAACTGTTATCCAGGGCCCATCCAAACTGGTCGTTTCTTCCAACTTAAGAATGGCACTAACCCCCCAAAGTTCCCCCTCTACATACACCTGTCGATGGCCATCAACCGTAAATTGAATATCACCAACTACCGCGCCAATATGGCTATTTGCCCGAATAGCACTATCAACTGGCGGAATGTCAACTGCTTCAGTGGTTAGAGACCCAGTGTTGGCTTGCCGATCACCAGTACTGGCAGACTGGTCATTGAACGGCAAGAGCGCATCGTTAGCTGAATCCAGCAGGGAGCCGCCCGATAGCAATAACAATGCACCGACGATTGCAATACCACCAGCAGCCGACACTCCCCAGATTGATTTCAGCACTTGGTGTTCTCCTCTGCTAGGGGTCACGATACCACGATAGCAGCCAGAACGTTCGAGTTGCACCAAGCCGTCAACCAAATCGCCAAACTCACTACCGAGATATGCTACCAGCTCACCTCAAAGATAGGATAGGGTCTGTCGGACGCTACGGGTCTGTCGGATGCTCCCTTGTTAAGCGGCGTGTGCGGGGGGTTGTTTTCGGGTTTGTTCGTCGCGCCACATTCGGCGTTGGTGCCCCATGGGTTTGGTGGAGGCGTGATGTTGGATTCACGCTGCCGGTGATTGTTGGTGTCGAGCTTCGAACTCGACGGGTGTGAGCATGCTAAGCGACGTGTGCCGTCGCTGGCGGTCGTGCCGTGGCGGTCGAGCAGGTCGTCTATGAGCCGCTCGAGGCGTCTGATCTCGCTGCGGGCGGCGCGGTCTTGGTCGATTAGCGCCTAGAGCCAGCCGAGGCGGTACGCGCCCGAGGGGGTGGCCGCACAAGCGGGGTCGATGTGCTCGAGGCGGCGCAGCCGGCTCTCGATCTTGCCTTCGGTGTCGAGCTGGTCGCGGACCTCGGTGGGGAGCTTGGAGATCTGGTCCGCGACATGGTGCAAACCCAGCGTGCGGGCCGCTACCAGGGCTCGGCGGTGCTCGAGCACCGCTTCGATCTCGGCGACGAGGGGGTCGTAGACCTCCAGTGCTTGGACGGGTCCCAGCTCAGGCTCGGCCAACAAGGCGCGCGCCGAGGCGACCGCGTCGACGGCGTCGGTCTTGTCCAGCCGCCGCGATCGGCGCTGGGCCGCTGAGCGTGACGCGGGGACCTCGCGGGCGTCGAACCCGGCCGCCGCGAGCGCGATCGCGACGTGCGCTCCCCATTTGGCCGATCCTTCGACGCCGACCTGGCGGACGGCGTGAGAGCCGGGCAAATCGATCGCGGCGCCGTAGCCGGCCGCGGTGTTCGAGAAAGTCTCACAGACGATCTCGACGCCGTGGCGGTCGACGATGCCGACGGTGAAGGTGTCTTGGCGGGGGTCGATTCCCCCGACTGGAAATGTCATGCTGTGCTCCTGCTGGAATCGATGTTCCGGTGGTCCGGGAACCGCAGGGGCGCTTCGTCACAACCGAGTCGAGATTGATCAGGCTCCCTTCACCACAAAAGCGCTCCTGCCGGCCCCACACTCGACGCGACACGTCTGACAACAGGCACAAGGCCAGAATTCTGAGTGGAGTCAACGCCGAGCGCAGGACCGGACCGCAACCCCCCGGCTGAGGGCCCCGGCAGACCCAACAGTGACACTCGGGAATTTTGTGTATGCGGGTGTGATCTGAGGGTCCGCGGTTCGGTGCTGCGGGCCGGGAAAGATCATGTCTGTGACTGATCAGGAAATGCCGGCAGTGCCGGCGAACGAGGCCGCTGGTGAGGCGGCGATGCGGGACTGGGCCGAGCTGTTGGTCGAGCGTGCCCGCTCTGAGGGCGTGGAGCTGACCGGCGACAGGGGGCTGTTGACGGGGCTGGGCGGGCGGGGTGTCGGCGCTCGGCGGTCATGCGACCGAGGAGATGTGGTAGCCAGCGTTGCGGGCGGCGTCGCCGAAGTGCTTGAGCTGCGCGCCGGCGAAGTCGCCGTCGTCGCCGCCGGGGCTGGGCGGGGCGCCGTTGTCGATGTCGATGAAGGAAAGCGGGTGGCCGTTGAGGAGGTCGGTCCTGGACATGGCGACATCGACGGTGCCGTCGGGCCACACGGGCGGGCGGTCGCCGGCGGCACAATATGGGCGGGCGGCCGCGGTCTTGGGGGCGGGTTGACACGATTGTTCCGAGAGTGATGCCTCGTCGGGCTGCTGTGGCGTGCCATTGCCGGTCGAAGCGGCAGACGACGGCTTCTTCGACGTTGTATTCCGCCCGGCGCGCCGGTGCCGGCCATCTGGTGTTGTAGGGGGCGACCGGCCCCCCAGGTGGGCTTGGGGGCGTCGGGGCTGGCGTGGCTCCACACCAAGACGGTGTCGCCGGCGCTGATGGTGTTTGCGGTGACGACAGCGCCGGTGGGGGTGGTGAACGGCTGGAAGGCGGGTGCGGGTTGTTCGGGCCATGGTTTGTCCTTTCGTGGCTCGGCGGTCAGAGGCCGATGCCGCTGCTTGCGGCGGCGCGGGGCTGGCGGGAGGCGAAGTGGTCGTCGTCGGTGAGGGGGATGGGGGTGAATTGGTCGTTGGCGTCGGCGTTGAGGCAGCAGATGTCGTCGTATTGGTATTCGAGGGCGGCGAGGGCGGCGGCGGCATTGCCGACTCCGGGGCCTTGGAGGGTGTTGTCGTTTCGGGCGAGGGCGATGCAGGCTTGGTAGTCGTCGTCGGTCATGGCGGTGAGCACGGTGGCGTTGTCGGTGGTGGCGAGGTGGGTGCCGGCGGGTGCGCCGCGGTTGAAGGCGCTGTACCACCAAGCCGAGTCGACCTCGGCGACGTAGGCGGGGTAGGAGCTGTCTGCGCCGATGCCTGAGGCGTGGGCGGGCAGGCCGGTGGCGATGCTGGTGCGGGTGTAGCAGTCGAGCTGGTCGCCGGGCCGCAGCAGGTGCAGAAGGTCGTGGACGGCGGTGTCGTCGGGGTGGGGGACGGTGCCGTGTTCTTTGGCGAGGCGCCGCAGGGCGCGGATGTGGAGCGGCACTCCCTTGTCG
Source organism: Acidimicrobiales bacterium (assembly GCA_965208505.1). GTDB lineage: Bacteria > Actinomycetota > Acidimicrobiia > Acidimicrobiales > Bin134 > Poriferisocius. Next base: position 1,506,234 of record OZ242339.1, on the reverse strand, counting down.
CGCCACAGGCGCAGCTTCTCGGGCAGGTATTGGCCGCCCAGGGCGTCAACCGCCGGCGGCCACGGGACGGTTGCGAGGTGGCGGCCTGCGAGGCGGGCGGCGTCGTTGAAGTGCTTGAGCTGCTCGTCGGTGAGGTGCCACTCGTCGGTGTCGAGGTTGAACGGCGCGCCGTGCTCGATGTCGATGCAGGCCAGCGTGAGGCCGTCGGCGATGTCGGCTCGGCACATGGCGACGTCCACGGTGCCGTCGGGCCATGCGGGTGCGCCGTCGCCGTGGTGGGGACGAGACGACACCACCGTGCCCAGGGTGATTCCCCGCCGGGCCGACGTGGTGTGCCACTGCTGGTCGAGGCGGCAGATGACGGCCTCTTCTGCTTTGAAGTCGTCCCGGCGGGCCGGTGCCGGCCACCTCGAGTTCGAAGGGGCCACGGCACCCCATGTGCGCTTGGGCGCTTCGGGGTTGGCGTCGGCCCACACCAAAACGGTGTCGCCGGTGCGGAGCGTCTCTATGGTGGCCACAGCGCCGGTGGGGGTGAGGAACGGCTGGAGTCGGGTGCGTGCTGTTCGGGGCATGGGTTTTCCTTTCTGGCCTGTCGTTCACAGGCCGATGTCGATTGATCGATTCGTCGGCGCGGCTACGGCGGTTTCGGCGGTGCGGGCGGGATCCGCGGGTTCTGCGGTGTGGGCAGGTGTTGGGAGGGCGTTGTCGATGAGTTGTTGGAGGTCGAGGTCGGCGGCGATGGCGATGTAGTGGGCGGCGAGCACGGCTGCTGTGGGGTCGCCGGCGGTCTGCCGCACAGCGGAGCGGGCGGCTCTGGCGAGTTCGCTGTAGGAGCGGGTGCGGTCGAGTTGGGCGATATGGTCGAAGGCCGACCAGGGGTGGGGCAGGGTTTGTTTGACGGCTCGGCGCAGCTCGTCAGGTTCGAGGTCGGCGGGGTCTGCGCCGTCGGGCAGTTGCACGGTGCGGGTGTGGACGCCGCGCCGGTCGGCGAGCTCGGCGATGGTGCGGGCGGCTTTTGCGCCCGCGGCGTCGCCGTCGAGGGCGATGGTGAGCAGTCCGGGCTGGCCGCATTGGGTGTGGAGGGTGTGGAGGTGGTCTGCGCCTAAGGCGGTGCCGCAGGCGGCGACGGTGTTGGCGATGCCGGCTTGGTGGGCGGCGATCACGTCGGTGTAGCCCTCGACGACAACGGCCTCCCCGGTCGCGGCGATGCTATGGGCGGCCCGGTCGATGCCGTAGAGCGCCTCGGACTTGTTGTAGAGGCGGGTGTTCGCGGTGTTGAGGTACTTGGGGCCGTCGTCTGCCAGTGTTCTCCCGGCGAGCGCGATGGGGGTGCCGTGGGCGTCGCGGATGGGGAACACCACCCGGCCCCGCAAGAAGTCCCAGGTTCGGCCGCGTGTGCGGCCCAGAACGCCTGCTGCGATCCCGGCGTGTGTGCCGATGCCCTTGCGGGCGAGGTGGCCGGTGAGGGCCTGCCATTGGTCCGGGGCCCAGCCGAGCTGCCATTGGGCCCAGAGGTCCTCTGTGATGCCCCGGCCTATGAGGTAGGCGCGTGCTTGGGCCGCGTCGGGGCTGGAGACGAGCTGTTGGTGATACCACTCGGCGGCTTCTCGCACCGCGGCGGCGTCGGGGCCGCCAGCGTCACCCGCGGGTGCCGAGAGCGGCGTCGGGTCGGGTCGGCGGGCAGCCAGGGCGGCGACGGCCGGCACTGATGTCGGCGGGGCCGGGTCGGCACGGCCCCCGTCGCTGTCGCCGCTGGGTTGTGGCGCTTCGCACGCCGGTTGGAGGTCGGCGCCAGATGCCGGGCCGGGTTTGTTGTCGGCGTCGAACAGGTCTTGGGCGATGTCGATGGCGGCCTGTTCCCAGGCGGTGGCGAGGTGGGCGGCAGCGCAGCCGCTTTCGGCCCAGTCGTCGATGGCGGCCTGCCAGCGGGCGGCGTCGGCTTCGGCGAGGTGGGCGAGGTCGGCGCTGCAGGCTTGGGCGATGCGAGCGGCCCGCTGGGCGGCGAGGTCGTCGAGGGCGCTCTTGTGCCGGGCCTTGCGGCGGGCGGCGACCGCGGCGCGCACGTCGGCAGCCCACGCCGCGGCTGGCCCGGTGGGGGGCTCGCAGCCGGTGAGCGCCTCGATGCGCCGGCGGGCCGGGGGGTCGCAGATGGCGGCGACCACCGGGGCGAGCCGGTCGCGGCTGTGGGCGTCGGCCCGCTGGTACATGGCCCACAGCTCGATGAGCCACGGGTTGTCGAAGGCCCCGGCTTGTTGGTTGCTGTGTTTGATCTGGTCGAGGGCTTGGCGGCAGATGAGGCGGAAGTCGTTGTGCAGAAGGCCGCGGGCTGAGCGGACCGCCCCCAGCGTGGGCCGGCGCCCGCCCAGAGCCGGGCCGGCGGGCTCTGTTTCGGACAGGGCGGCGGCGTCGAGGCGGTCGATGTGCGCGAGGAGGCGGTCTTGTGCCTCCATCATCTCCTGGTCGTGCAGCGCGGAGCTTTCGCCGTCGGCCTCGTGGAGCCCGGCGAGCCAGTCGTCGATGTCGTCTGCGATGTGGTCGTCGATGCCGTCGGCCCGGGCGCGCTGGCCGGCCAGGTCTCGCCCAGCGACCAGCGCTGCTGTGTTGAGCCCGCCGGCGGCCGGCAGGGCCCGTCCCGGAGCAGCGGCGATCCCGGCGAGGTGGGCTTTGGCCTCGTCGGCGCTCATGGCCGGGCTGGTGATGTCGGTCGCGGTGGCCCAGCCGTGGCGGCGGGCGAACACGGCGTCGATGACCTGTTCGGGCTCGGTGTGGGCCGGGGCGGTCTCGGGATCGGCCGCGGGCTGGTCGCAGATTATGTGGAGCCAGTTCTCCGCGCGTCCCCTCGACATGCCGACATAGAGCTGGTCGCGCCCTGTCGAGCCTGCGATGAGCGTCAAAGACGCGTCGACGGTGGTGCTCTGCGCCCTTGTCTGGGTGATCGCATAGCCCAGATCGAGGTGTTTGGCGGCATAGGCGGCGGTGACGGTCGCCTCTGCGCCTCGCTCCAGGTGCTCCAGCACCATATCGCCGCTGCCGGTGGCGGCGGTGACGACCCACCGGTCGCCGTTGCGTATCGGCAGGCCGTCGTTGGCGCGGCGGTGCCGGTCATTGCGCCGGGTGGCCACGACATCGCCAATCCGGATGGCCCCGTCGCCCGCCCCGGCCACTGTTTCGCCGGTTTCTTGGGCATCGGCCCGCCGGCAGGCGATCTCGGCGTTGACGTGTCGGGCCAGCTCCAGGGTGGGGACGCTGATGATCGTGGCGCGCTCGCAGCGGCACTCCCACCAGTCGGCCGCGGCTGTCGCCGCATCCGCGTGGGAGCCGCTGGTGATCCTGTCGCGCTCGCGGTGGTAGTCGAGCCCCTCTTTGAGGCCGCGGTGTATTTCGGCGGTGGCGCGGGCCTCGGCGGGGTCGTCGAACCGCCAGAGCTGGTTGAGGGCCATCACCGGCAACACGCCGGACGCGGAGAGGGCGTCGAACATGCCGCCCGCCGACACCGAGCCCTGCTGGGCCGGGTCGCCCACCAAAACCATCCGCGCCCCCGCGGCTGCGGCCTTGCCGCACAAAGCGGCCAGATCGCGAGTCGAGAGCTGGCCGGCCTCGTCCACGATCACCCAGCCGCCCGCCGGGACCGGCCCGCCCGACGCGTTGATGAGCGCCACGGTGCTCGACGCAGTGCCCAAAGCAGCCCCCAAAGTGCCGGCTGCGACCGCCGTCGGCGCAGCCGCGATGATCCGGTCGCATCCGACCGCGTCAGCGATGGCGGCCAAAGCAGTCGTCTTGCCCGACCCGGCCGGGCCGATCAAAACGCTGCCCGCCGTGTCGGCGCCGATCAGCCCCGCGGCGGCCTCGGCTTGGTCCTCTCCCAGCCCCGACAACTCGATGCGCTCCACGGCGGCGGCATCGACCACCACCGGCGACCCGAGCCACGCCGCGGCGGCCTGCTCGGCGGCGACAAGGCCCGGCGACCACCACCGGCCCTCACATCGCACCAGTCGCTGTTCCACCCGGTCGCGCAGCGCCCTGGCCGTCGCCGCCACAACCTCGTCGCCGCCGCGGCCGATGGCAGCACAGCCGGGGCCGGCGTTCACCGCCGCGTACACCACCGCGTCCAAATCGACATCCGACAGGCTCGTCGCCGAGTCCTCGGCCACAGCCACCAGCAAGTCCAACATGTCGCCCTCCAGCGCGAGCTCGGGGCCGTCGATCACGAACTCGGGCCGGTCATAGACATCGCGCTCGATGCGCGAAGCGGCCTCAAAGCCCGCCACCGCTTGCTCGGCGTCGATGCCCAGATCGGCTGCCTCGGCCCGCCACCGCACATGCGGGTCGCCTTCTAGCGGCAGCAGCTTTTTGGACCGGCGCGACGCGACCGCCGCGCGGTTCCAGATCTCGAGGCGCTCCTCGGCGGTGGGCTCCCGTCCCGCGCGGGATTCGAAGTCGCGCACCCGCTGCCCCGCTTCTTTGGCCACATCTCGGCGCCGAGACGACCATGCCTCGATCAGGTCTTCCGGGCTTCCGGCGACATCGGCGTGGAGCCGGTCGTCGATGCGGTCCCACGACCATCCCAGCCGCCGCGACACCTCGGCCCGCAGGACCGCCCCGCCGACCATGCTCGCGGCCTTCGCCGACGCGTATATCCGCCGCCCGTCGAGCGTGCGCCACACGCCGTCGCCGCAAAGCACCCTGTTCGCCAACAGCAGGTGCGAGTGCAGCTGCGGGTCGCCGGCCCGCGACGTGTAGTGGTCGAAGCGGGCGACAGCCGCCCCGTCGGGGACTTCCTCGATATTCTTGCCTCCCGCGCCCGACCGGGACGACACTGCGTTGGCCTGCACATAGGAGATCACCGACTGCACCGACACCGACCACGCAGCCTCGATCTCGTGGCGCGCCGGCTCATCAGCGAGCGCCCATGCCGCTGACAGGCTCTTGGGAAGGCTGAAGGTCAGGTCGTAGGCCCCGACCGGTTTGCGGGCGCGGGTGATGCCCAAGGCGTCGGTGAACGTGCCTCCCGGGTTGATCTTGCGGCCCAGCGGCTCGCCGGTATCGAGATTGCGGCCCGCCAGCATCGCCTTGAGCTGCTGAGCGGTGACCCCCTCGCCGGCGTCCACGCCCATCGCCCCCGCCGCAGCCCACACACCAGGCTGCTCGCCCGAGTCGGCGTAATAGTCGGCCAGCCCGCCCGAGTCGGCGTAATAGTCGGCCAGCCCGCCCGAACCGGCCGACACGACCCCCCCAGCAGAACGCGACAGGTAGTAGGCGGCGTGTGCGACTCCGACTTTTCCGATGGACAACATTGCGGCGGCCACCCTTTTCTGCCCGTCTATGGCCGCCCAGCGTCTCCGACGCGACCGGTCGCAACCGGTCGCAAACCCCCTCGGCGCGGATTCAGGTTCCGACCGGTCCCGCCAACGCTGCGGCCTCGGGCGTCGCGACAGCGGACCGAGCCGCAGCCAAAACCCCTGCACCCACTCAGATGAAGTCGAAACCGGCAACGCCGGAACGAGGACTGCGCCGAGAACCAGCGCTCACGCGCCGAGACAACAACGGCTGTTGGCGCGCCGCCACGGGCCGACGCCCCGCACCCATTGCCCCACACCCAACGGGCCCCGCCAAACGCACACGCTTCGCCGGCAAACCCCCGCCGGCGACAAAGCCCCCCTGCCGCGGCTGCTAACCCGCAGAAACAACGCCCCAGGCGCTTGCCGAACCGCCGTGGAGGGGGCGGGCACAGCGCCGTTTCGGGCGCAGCCCGAAACGGCCCCGCACTTCAGTGCAAACGTGTGGACGGTAATCGCTCTCTGTTCGCTGCTGGTGCTCTGTTGCTGTGATGGGTTGGTGCTGGCCTGGTTTGGAGTTGTCGTCATCGGTTGGTTCGGGCTTCGGCTTCTCCTCTGGTTTCTGGCCCTTTCTTGCATCTGCTCGGATTGCATTTGCCTTCTTTCCGGTTCTGCTTGCTCATCGCCCCTGGGGACTTGGCTGCCGGCGCTGCTCCGGCTCCCGCCCGGCCGGCGGCCCCGGGCGCGGCCGGCGGGCCCGAAGGGGCCGGATGGCCGGCAGGGCCGTCTGCGGATGCCTCTGAGTCCCTCGATGCCGCCCATGAGCGGCTCATCGCAGGCCCCGACAGGTTGGGCCGCAGCTGCCGACCAGCTCGCCGTGCAGCGGGATTCGGCCGCTGCGACCAGCCCTCCGAGCGGTTGCGACCGGTTGCGACCGGTGGGGCGGGCGAGGGTGTGGCCGTGATTTCGACGCCGCGGGCCGCGAGGCCCTCATCGGGGGCGACCCCTGGGGTGGTCGCTGTGAGCGGCGAGCGCGACCCGGGCCTTGACCGGTGGCCGCCGTCGGTGCGGGTGGAGCCGTGGAGCGACCCGATCACCGAGGCGGCAGGGGTGCCGCTGCGGTCGGGCTATGTGGAGAAGTACTGGACGAGCGTTCTCGGCCCCACCCAGGTGCTGATGCTGCGCCTGGTGGCCGAGCAGCTCGACACCCACCCCGACGGGTTCGAGATGAGCTTGGCCGACGCGTCGATCCGGCTCGGGGTCAGCCCCAACGGCGGCAAGGGCGCTCTGCGGGCCTTGTATCGGCTGGAGAGGTTCCGGATGGCCAGCGCCGGTCACTCCCTGTGGGCGGTCCGCCGTGCAGTGCCGGTGTTGTCGCGCCAGCAGTTGATCCGTTTGCCCCACGATCTGCGGGTGTCCCACAGCCGGGACGCCCGGGCCGCGGCGGCGATATGGGACGAACAAGCCGCCGACCGGGCCACGCAGGCAGCGCTCGCCATGGCCGCCAAGGGCGAGTCGCGCGAGGCGATAGCCCGCCGCCTGGAGATGATGCGGGTACCGCCGGCAGCTTGCGCTGAGGCGTCGAAGATGGCCGTGGAGGCGATGGCCGGCCTACAGCCCGAACTGGACCAGCCCGCCGCCCGGCGCGAGGCCGAGGCCCCGGCGATGGCCGGCATGGGGGGAATCTGATGGCCAGCCCGCTAATGGCTGGGCCGACGCCGTTTGTTGTCTGACCGTCTTCGGAAGGGAGACCAGCCATGTTGTCCAGCATGTGGGCGCTCAAAGGAGGGCAGGGAACCAGCACCGCCGCGGCGCTGGCCGCGATCGGCGTGTCTGTAGACCGGCCGGCGCTATTGGTCGATCTGTGCGGCGACCAGGCCAGCCTGTTCCGGGTGGACCGCCACCGGGAGGGCATCGCGGAGTGGTCCGGGGGCGACCTGACCGCCAGGGCGCTTCGCCACCAGGAGGTCCACGTCACCGACACGCTCCGGCTCCTGCCCCGGGGCCGCGGCCCCATAGACCCCCGCCGGACACAAGAGCTCCTGGAGTGGCTCGTGGGCTCGGCCCAGGTTGAGGCGGTCATCGCCGACGCCGGGACGCTCGACCCCGAATGCGGCGGCGAGGCCCTCGACTACCAGCTGCGCCGCACCGTCGCGCAGGTGGCCGGGGTGTCGGTGCTGGTGACCAAGCCCTGCTATCTGGCGCTGTGCCGCTGCGACCCCAACACCGTGGCCCCCACCGGAGTGGTCATGGTGAAAGACATGCGCCGCGCCCTGGGACCGGCCGCCGTCGAAAAGGCCGCGGGCGCGCCGGTGCTGGCCACCATCGACCACGACTTGGAGATCGCCCTGGCCGCCGACGGCGGCAACATGGCACAACAGGCATGGACCCACACCGTCCAACACCTCCGCGGCCTCCTCATCCCCACAGAGAACCGGATCAAACAACAAGACCTCGAAACAGCCGCGACAGAGCCCAAGCAGTGGTGCTCGTGGTGGGACTGCGACACCCGCCGCCAATTCATGGCCGCGGCGAGCTGGGCCATCGAGTCCGAGTGGGGCGCACACGAGATCAACGAGGAAACCGGCGCTGTGTGGATATCAGGCGTCGACGACGACAAAGACCTCATCGCCACCGCCCAAGCCTGCAAGAACCTTAAACCCCGCGACTGGCGCTACTGGCTGCACCAAAACATCTACCGCCTCCTGGAAACCGACTTCGCCAACCAACTCCTCCACCCCCAGCACCACCAACCCGCCGGACCCGGCGACGGGCTGGGCCTGTAAGCCGCCGGCCGCCCTACTGTCCTGCGGCTATCCGCGGGACGCGGGGCCAGGCAGGGGACCGGGCCTCCCTCGCCCCTCTCGTCGAGTCTTCGCGCCTTCGCCGGGATCGCCACCCACCTTCCGTCATCGCGGCGACGAGCGACAAGGTCGATTCCGACATCGACAGTAGGCGTGCCTTCGGGCATCACATTGCCCCGATCGGGCCATTCCGACCAGCGCCAGCACTCGCAGATATTCCAGTCGCGGATGTGCGGTGCCACATCAGCGGTCAGGGCTTCAAGCCACACTCCGTCGGTCTTCTCGCTGGCATGCAATTCAAGCTGGGACGACGCTCTTTCGAGAACAGAACTAGCATTGTAACCAGCTCGGTCATCGTCGGTCATGCTGCCCTCCCCGTCAGGAGCCGAACTCGGGTGCAGCGCGAGGGGCTCATACCTGCATCTTCGGAGGTCGCGGCAGAGCGCACAGGTATGAAAAGATAGTCTTGCATACGATGCCGACACGACCCGTCACACCGGCAGCACCCACCGAGAAGCAGGCGGGCTGAAGCCCCCAAAGGGTGCTGGCGCGCAACCCGGCCACCTAGACGTTGTAAGCAGGACCGCATATGGCGGCTATCCAACTAGCCCTGATTGTTCGTGGGGGTGTGGTGTTTGGGGGGTGCGCGTCCGCGGAAAAGCCCCTCTGGTGTGGGACGATGTGTGTTTACGAGCACGTATCGGTTCCACGGGGAGGGGCATCTCCGAGATGCAGGCTAGCAGCACGCGCGATGTGGGGGTGGCAGGCGGCGGCGGTCAGGTGGCGGCGCATTCGGGTTTGTTCGCTTTGGGCCGTTTCGCTGACGGTTTGGGGCTGGGGGAGGCGTTGTCGGCGGCGGTTCCGAACGCGGGCGAGCGGGCGCCTGTGCATGACCGGGGCAAGGTGCTGGTGCATTCGTTGTTGATGTTGGCCGGGGGCGGGGAGGCGTGCAGCGACATCGAGCATCTGAGGGCTCAGCCGGTGCTGTTCGGCGAGGTGGCGTCGGACTCGACCCTGTACCGCGCGCTGCGCGGTTTGGGCCCTGATGTGGTGGAGGCCCTGTTGGGGGCTGTGGCCGGTGTGCGGGCCGGGGTGTGGGAGCGCCGCGGCGACGCGCCGGGTCCGGTGGTTTTGGACATCGACTCGACTTTGGTGGAGGTCTGCTCCGAGAACAAACAGCAGGCGGCGGCTCACTTCAAGGGCGGGTTCGGATTCCACCCGATGCTGTGCGCCACCTCAGAGGGGGAGCCTTTGTCGATCAAGCTGCGGGCGGGCAACGCCGCGGCCAACAACATCTGCGACCACATAGAGGTCCTCGACGCCGCCGTCGCGCAGCTGCCCGAGACGGTCGCGGCGGGCCACCGCCCAGGCGACGGGCAGGCGCCCTCCCGCGAGGTGCACCTGCGGGTCGACGCGGCGGGCTGCTCTGCGCAAATCGCTGAGGCATGCCGGGACCGCAACGTCGGGTTCTTCATGACCGCGCGCTCGAACCACCAGGTAGAAGCGGCCATAGGCCGCAGCCGCTTCGACGCCGGCCAGTGGCAGCCGGCGCTCGGCGCCGACGGCGAGCCCTCGAAACGCGCCCAAGTCGCCGACCTCACTGACAGCGCCGACCTCGCCGGCTGGCCCGAGCGCACCCGCTTCATCGCCCGCCGAGAGCCGCTGCACCCCGGCGCGCAGCGCACCCTGTTCGACTCCGGCAACTGGCGCTACCGCGGGTTCTACACCGACGCCGCAGCAGACCCCGCCCAACTCGACGCCCACATGAGAGCCCACGCCCGCATCGAGAACACCATCTCAGACCTCAAAGACTCCGGCCTCAAACGCATGCCCTTCACCGACTTCGACGCCAACGCCGCCTGGGCGCAGCTCGTCGCGCTCAGCCTGGCGCTGGTCAGATGGTTCCAACAACTCCGCCTCACCGGACCCCTCGCCCACGCCGCCCCCAAACGCCTCAGATGGCAGCTATGGCACGCACCCGCCCGCCTCGTCCGCTCCTCCCGCAAATGGACCCTGCGCCTCCTCGACTGGTGGCCCACCACCCCGCAACTCCTCCACGCCTGCCAACCCCACGCCCCATAGACCCACCCGCCCAGCGCCCGCCCCGACCAGACCCAAAACCCCAACCCGACGCGCCCCAGCACACCCCAGAACCCCCGACCAGACCCCCCGACCACCGGTGGAGCTCACCAACCCCCGAACCCAACACCGAAACCACACGAAAACACACAAACCCCACCCGCCCAGAGCGAACCCTCAATTCTCATGAACAATCAGGGTTAAGTGCGATGTCCTCCAGATACTTGGAGTCATCATCGAAGTCGCGCCAATCGAGTACCAGCCGGACTTCTTCACCATCGGCAACTTTGGATGTCAGGTGCATGAGGTCGCCCAGTTTCGCAGCGGCAAACCTCCCAACACCCTTCTCTCCGAGCACACGCCGCCCATTTTGCAGCGGGTCGCGCTCGTTCCTGAACGAAGTGGCAGGTTCCAGCCAAGTGCCGGTTATCCGTTCTTCGTCCATTCCGTGCCCGTCATCTAGGACGCTAATAGTGCCTGTGTCAGGTGTGATCGCCCCGTCCGCATCGATTTCTCCGGAAATGCGAACCAGCACAAGACTGGCACCAGCGTCATAGGAGTTCTTGACTAGTTCGGCCAGCGCGACCGTATCGCTGCTGATCAGCTCGCGTCCCAAAGTGTTCATCAAGCGTGCGCGAGGGCGGAACCGCAGTCCCGAGCGCTGTGGATCGTGCGTTCGGGTCAAAGCTCAGCGCCTGATGACTCGGCGCATATGTTCGAGACAGGACACTTTTCGCAGAGGGGAATACCGGGCTTGCAAATCTTCATTCCGAGGACGTGTGATGCGATGTTGAGCTTCCTGGTTTGTCCGTTGATACCAATTAACTGGGCCAACTCCATCCTTGCTGCTGACCTATGCAGTCTGCCTTCACCAGCCGCACCTGAAACCCTTGAAGCCACGCGCAGAGCTGGAGCCGATGCCACCATCCCGTTCTCGGGGCCACTCAGCTGGTCAGCCCAGCGCTTGCCGTGCCTTCCTTCCCCCTTAACCAGTGAGGCCACTACCCGCTTCGCAATGATGTCCTCGTCAGCCCAGCGCTGCATTGACTCTCTGAACCTGCTGCGTAGTGCAGCAATCGAAGCCTGCGGATGTTGGCGGGTTGGTTGGTCGTGCAGGCTTTGGAGGATTGCCTTTCCGATTAGCTGTCCCAGCACCGGGGGCACAGCATTGCCGATCTGCTGGAACTGGTGGGAGCGATACCCGGCGAATCGGAACGTGTCGGGAAACGTCTGGAGGCGGGCGGCCTCACGGACGGTGAGAGTCCGGGGCTGCTCAGGGTGTATGTACCAATATCCGTCTTTTGCGATATGCGCTGTGATTGTCCGGGAGAGTTTGTCCCAGTCCAGCTTGTTGTACTTGTCGTCGAAAATGTCATCTCTGTAGCGCTTCAAGTCTTCAGGCAATTCTGAATACAGCGTGTGGCCGTCCATGAGCTTGAATGCCTCAAAGTCATCAGCGCGAACTGCACGCGTCTGGTGGTCGTAGGTAATCCCGGAGGTGTCTCCTACGCATCCTTCACGAGCTCGTGCGGCAAAGCCGCTCAAGGGGGTAGCGCCGTTCCCGTCCACCTCTCCCACAGCTGAGGGACGGCCATTGTGACATGCTGCGGCAGTTCCATAACCCATTTCTGAAGCTCCGATCTGGGTATCAGGTGCCACACGAAGGCGCGGTAGATCCCAGATTGCGTCGCGCACTGTTGTTTGGGCCGATTCACCGGGCCACTCGAATACAGCCCCATTCCTCAGGCCAACCAGAATCAGCCGCTGCCGGTGCTGTGGAACGCCAAAACGCCAAGTATCCACAATCCTTGCCTCAGCCCCATATCCAGCCTTGCCGAGACGCTCGATCATCTTGCGCAACACGGTAAAACCGTCTCCAAGCGCCATGTCAGGCACATTCTCCATGAGCACCGCGTGCGGCCGAACCGCCTCCACTATCTCCAGGAATGCTCGCCAAAGCTCACGGCGGGAATCTTCACCGCTTCGGACTCCCTGTTGGACAAGGCTTCGAATCTTGGAGTGACCTGCCCGCGAGAAGGGCTGGCAGGGTGGCCCGCCAGCGACAAGCCCCACATCGACGTCATCAAGGACCTCTACTAGCGCATCGCGATCCTGTTGTTCGCCCAAGTCGAGGTGCAGAGCCCGTCCAGCCACATTGTGCCCGTGGCTTTCCAATGCCCACTCGTCGCTGTCAGTAGCCAGCACAACCTGCCACCCAGCAGCCTCAAGCCCGCAACTCAATCCTCCGGCTCCGCAAAACAAATCGACTGCGATCGGCGCAGTCAACCCCTGCACCCAATCGCTCCAGTCGGATTCCTCCGGTGTGTCAGGGTGTGGATCAAGGCGCAGCGGATCAGACCGCCGATGCGTGACTTTGTACTCGCGTACAGTGGGTCGAGCCATTCACACCCCTTTCCTCGTTAAGAAGAGTAGTTGCCCCTCTAGTCCAGATACGCGAGTCGGCAGTCGAGAATCATGCGCCCGCCCCTGCTTCTTTATCGTACCAGCGGCTATGGGGTGTTCTGAGCAGGTGACGACGATCACTGGTGGCCCGCCCAGGGAGTCCGCGCCAGTCTTGACGAGAAGAGGCCGCCGCAGTCATGGGCCTTGAGGGCGGCTTGAAGGGCGAGGTTGGCGTGGCCACTAGTGCTACCCAGCCAGTGCCAGCGGCCCGGGGGATCGTCTTGGTGGCCCATCAACTGATCTTGGATGGCTTCTCAAATGGCATGATGGAAATATATATAACAATACTGAAATATACCCAGTCAACAGTAATGTCCACATATCCACAGGGATCTTAGGCCGAATTGTGAACGTTTCCTGAGTTCACAAGTTGCTACTTTGAGGTTGTGACCCAAGAGGCTGGCCATGTCGGATCGCTACCGGTGCCACTTTGTTGGATGTGATGCGGACACGCTGGAATTCTTCGTCGACGACCTGGCTACCGTGTCGGCGTTTGCCGATGAGGAATGGGACATGGTCTCAAACCTTGAGCACATCTTGGACCCGTCCCGGTAGCTGCCAGCAGTTGAGGTGCCGAGCCCTTGATGCCCTATGACGTTTCGAGGAGCGTGTCGCAGCCGATGAGTTCGGGGTGGGTGTGAGCCAGGCGGCGGATCATGATCTGTACGGCTTCGGGGTTGTTGTCGATTAGCAGGTAGTCGCGGCCGTGCTTGGCGGCGGCCTCGCCTAGGGTGCCGCTGCCGGCGAAGAAGTCGAGCAGGAGAGCGCCGGGTTTTGAGTGGACTTTCACCAGGCGCTCGAGGACGCCAAGGGGCTTTTGGGTGGCGTAGCCAGTTTTCTCCTTGCCGTTGGGGCTCACGATGGTATGCCACCACACGTCGGTGGGGGTCTTGCCTCGGACTGCCTTCTCCTTGCCGACCAAGCCGGGCGCCATGTAGGGGATCCGGTCCATCTCCTCGAAGCAGAAGGTGTAGTCGGCAGGGTCTTTGGCGTACCACAGGATGCTGTCGTGCTTGGCCGACCACTTCTTTTTGGAGCGGGCCCCGTAGTCGTAGGCCCAGACGATCTCGTTCATGAACGACTCTCGGCCGAAGATCTGGTCGAGAAGCACCTTGCAGTAGTGGACCTCCCGGTAGTCGATGTGGAGGAAGAAACTGCCGTTGTCGGCCAGCACTCGGTGGGCCTCCTCGAAGCGGGGAGCCAGGAAGGCCATGTAGTCGTCGAAGGCGTCTTCGTAGCCAGACTTGCCCAGGCGGATGGTCTGGTAGCGGCGACCGGCGAAGCCTGTTCGATCGCCGTTGGCCTCGTCGTGAACGGTTTTGATCCGCTCGCGCTCCTGGCGCTTGCCGGTGTTGAACGGCGGGTCGATGTATATGAGGTCGAAGCTGGCGTCGGGAAGGCCCCCTAGCACCGGCAAGTTGTCGCCGAAAACGATCTGCCCCATCGGAGTCAAGCCTAGTGGTCCGGCTGCTGGCTTCCTTGTTTATGGAAAACTACTGAAATAGTATGAATCCACAGATATTTCCACATATCCACAGGAGCATGCATGAACAACGACAACAAGCCAGTAGCTAGGGGTATTGGAAACGCGAAAATGGTCTCGCCCAGCGAGTGGTTACGCCGCTGACGCCATGCCCATCCCGTCGTCCCATTTTCCTGCGCTTAAGGCGCGTTCGGTGATGAGAATGCTCAGGAGCATTGGATACCGGATTGAGCGGCAAAGGGGATCACATCGCAAGCTGGTTGCGGAGGGGCGCTTGCCGATTGGGTTCGCGTTCCATGACCGGTCTGAAGTTCCCCCCTATGCGCTTCGGCATATGCTGGTGGAGCGGGCTGGATTGACCGACGATGAGATACGGCAGTTGCTGTAGACGGTAAGGAGTGCTCGAAGGAATGAAGCACCAAGTGCGAATACACCTCAACCAAAATGATGGTGTCCGTTGGTGGGCTGAGGACGACCTTGGATTCACCGGTGGCTCGGACGACCTGGAAGAGCTCTTGGCCGTGATCACGGAGTGGGCGGAATGCGAAGGCGTGCTTGCCGACCTGTCAGTGTCCTTCACTCAAGATGCACTGATGGCCAGCATGACCAAGCCAGCAGAGTCCCTTGGGGTTCCAGAGCGGCTTTGAGACTGAGGAGCAGTAGATGCACAGGTTTCGGGTCTATGTCGAAACTGACGAGGGGGGATCGAGCTGGTGGTGTGAGGACGGACTTGGCTTTGTGGCGGTGGCGAGCAATCTGCCGCCGGACACGCTAGCTGGCTGCTGCGATGCCAGCGGCGTGGGCGGCGACTAGAAAGGGGCCGATGGTGCCGCCGGCACCGGGGTAGGCGGCGCCGAGGGGACTGGCGGCGGCGTTGCCCACTGCGTACAAGCCCTCGATGAGGCCGCCGTCTTGGTGGCGGACTTGGCCGTTGACGTCGGTGCGGGGGCCGCCCTTGGTGCCCAGGCAGCCGGGGTGGAGGCGGACTGCGTAGAACGGTGGCTCGTCGACGGGGCCGAGCGTGGGGTGGGGGGCGGCGGGGTCGCCGACGAAGCAGTCGTAGATTGAGTGGCCGCGGCCGAAGTCGGGGTCATCGCCCGTGGCGGCCAGGCGGTTGAAACGGGATACAGACGCGGCCAGTTCGTCTCCACTCACGCCGATGGCGTCGGCCAGCTCTGCCAGGCTGTCAGCCCGGTGCAGCCACTCTGGATCTGACCCTCCCCGACGCAGCGGCCCTAGGTGGTATTGGCGGCGATAACCGGCATCGAATACCAGCCAGGCGGTCGCGGCTGGGAACCGGAACCCAGTGGGATCGAAGGCGTGCATGGCCCGGCCCACGTCGTTGTAGTTGCGAGCCTCGTTGGTGAACCGGCGCCCCCTGGAGTCCACCATCAGTGATCGGGGCCGGGCTCGCTCGGTGAGCACCAGCCGGTGGAATGGCTGGCCGTCGATTTCTTCGCCGGGCACGGTCATGGCCGGACACCACCAGGCCTCGGCCATATTGCCCAGTTCGGCACCCATAGCCAGGGCCAGCCTCAGCGCAGTGCCGTCCATGCCGGGGGCACCCACTGGGCCGGTCATCGGTCCCCGCAGGAATGACTGCACCATGGCAGGATCGCGCTCGAATCCGCCGGAAGCCAGGATCACCCGTCCGGGCAGTACTTCGTCGCCGATCCGCACTCCGTTCACAGTGCCGCCGGACTGGGCCAGGCCATCTACTCCTGTTCCAACATGGATCATCGCGCCGGCAGCTTCGGCCGCCTCTACCAGCGAGGCAATCATCGACCGGCCCATGGTGATCACTCCGTGGCTTGTTCGGTCGGCTACTTCGTCCCAATTGATGTTTCCAGTGGCCAGTTCCCGGTAGGTGATTGGGGCAGTCACGTTGGGGGCAGTGCGGATTCGCTGGTCGAGTTCAGCCCGCACCACTCGGGGCTGGGGCTCCAGGGGCCGGTGGCCGGGTTTTCCACCGGGCAGTTCGGGGTGGTAGTCGGGATAGGGGACGGTCTGCCACGAGAGCCCGGTGGCCGACTCCAGCCAGTCGGCCACAGATGACGCCTGCCCAGCGAAATAGTCCACGAGATCGTCGTCCACGTCCCCCAGCCGCAGGGCCCGCAGGTATTTCCGAGCTTCGGCGGGGGAGTCGTCCACCCCTTCGGCGGCCATCATCCGGTTGGCCGGCATCCAGGCCAGTCCGCCCGACAGCGCTGTGGTCCCACCCAGAACCGGGGCCCGCTCTACCACGGTCACCTCAGCTCCCGCCTGAGCTGCCGCCACGGCCGCGGTCAGTCCTGCCGCCCCCGACCCGACGACGACTACCGAAGGCATATCACGGATTTGTGGGATGGCCCCCGTGAGGGCTGTGGGTGGCGTCGGGGCTGGGACTCGGCGCCACCGCGCGCCGAGCCGCCCCGGCGACAGGACCCGCAGCCCGGGCAAATGCCGCAGACCAGATAAACGCGGTCACGCCTGCAACATCGCAGCCAGCGCGGCAGAGTCGAACCACTGGGAGAGGCGGCAGATACGGCCATCTTCGACGTCGAAGATGTCAACCGCGTCGAAGGTCACGTCGAGCCCGTCAGCCGTGGCACCGTTGAAGGTGATCTCCACCACCACGGTGCTGCCGTCGCAGATGAAACGGGTGGGGTCGTCGGCGTGGACCGGAAACCGGACGAATATCTTCTGAAACATGGCGATGGCCTTGTCGGATCCGGTGCGAGGGCGTGATCCGGTGGGCACCAGGTCGACCTCGGGGTGCAGCACCGAGGCCATCAGCTCCCAGTCCTCGGTGTTGAGGGCGGTGAAATAGCTCTGGATTGTTTCCAACGGGCTTCTCGTTTGTTCAGGCTGACTCATGACTCGCTCCTCAAGATGTCTTTGACCTCGCGCATGGCCCTAAACGACCAGCCAGCCAGTTCGGGGTCGCCGAAGGCGGTCACGTTCCACATGATCAGGTGGCGCAGACCCGCGTCGTAGTAGCTGCGGACCTCCTCGGCGATCTGCTCGGGTGTGCCGCAGAAGCAGTAGTAGTCCACCACCTTGGGGGGGATGCCGGCGATGATGGCCTCGGCCTGCTGGCGGGGCACCGAAGCGGGGATCAGCTCGTGAAATCCCTCGGGCGGTTCCACGCCCAGTTGGCGGAAGATCTGCGGGGGCAGCATGACCATGATGGCTCGCAGCAGCGGGGCCTCCTGCATACGCCGCAGCGTGGCCTCGTCGGGAGCGGCCAGCACGTAGGCCAAGAGCCCCGGTGTGACGGCGTCGGCGCTCCGTCCCGCGTCCACCGACGCCTGGCGAATGGTGGTCAGCGAATCGGAATAGACCTCGGGGGCCAGTTTGGTGGGCAGCCAGCCGTCGGCCAGCCGCCCGGTGATGTTCAGCATCCTGGGGCCGTGGGCCGCAGTCCAGATCGGCGGGGGAGCGTCACCGTAGGGGGACAGGCCCAGCACTGCGTCCTTTAGCTGATGGAACTTGCCCTCGTAGTTGATGGGGCCGTCGGCGGCCCACAGCGCCCGGATGATCTCGATGCCCTCCTCGAGGCGGCTGACCGGGCGGTCGAAGCCCATGCCGTAAGGGGTGACGTTCATCCGCTCGCCCGAGCCCAGTCCCAAAATAGACCGGCCTTGGGTGAGGTGGTCGACGGTGAGAGCCATGTTGGCCACCATGGCCGGGTGGCGGCGGATCAGGTCGGTCACCACTGATCCCACCTTGATGGTCTCGGTCTGAGCCCCAACCGCGCCCATCATCACCAGCGGGTCGAAGTACACATGGCCGCTGGGCTGCGCCGCGGCCAGCGGGCTCATGTCTGGGGTCCAAATCGAGTCGGGATGCCAGCCCATGAGATGGCACGGCCACCACAGGGCGTCGAATCCGTCGGCTTCGGCCCGTTGGCCCAGGGTCACCGCCCGATCCGCGGGCGGCATGATCTGCCCCGGTACGCCGATTTCCAGGTCTTTCATCCGCCAAACTCCCGGTGGCGCATGTTGTCGGGGTCGATGACGTCTCTGATGAGGCGCACTTGTTCACCGGTGGGCACAGGGGTAGTGGGCAACTGCCCCTCGGGAGCGGGCAGCTCGAAGCCGGTGGCCTCCTGCACCTGCTCGAAGGTGACCCCGGGATGCAGCGACGCCACCTGCATGTGGCGGGTTTCCGGGTGGAAGTCCATAACGCACAGGTTGGTGATCACCAATTCTGGTCCGCCGTCGAGACCGGCGTCGGCGCGCTCCGACCCGCCGCCCAGATAGCCGGCGCAGGAGATGAAGTCCACCCTCTCCACCAGGGAGCGGGGGTTGTGGTTGGGGTTCCAGTAGTACAGCGCCTTGCCGATGGAGCCCATGTCGCCCAGCCCCGCGGTGCCCGGCAGCCGCACTCTGGGATTGTGATAGTCATCGCCGATCACCGAGTTGTTGCCATTGCCGAAGCGGTCTAGCTGGGCTGCCCCCACGCAGAACTTGGTGAGCCACCGGCCGTTGAGGGCGAAGTTCCAGAAGTCGCCGAACTGCTCCACATACATGATGGAGTCCCGCCACAGAGGGGCTTCCAGGGTGGAGGCGGGCACCCGGTCGGGGCGGGGCTCCAGCCCTACCGCTCCGGCCAGCCACACCAGGTCGGGGGCGTGGGTGAGCCGGGCCAGCCAAAAGGCGCTGACCGGCACGAACGAGGCCATGCCGTTGCAGGCCTGGTCGCCGTCGGCGAAGCAGGCTGCCAGCCGGGCGATCATCAGCTCGTCGATGGTCCAGTCTTCAGCCGGCGGGCTGTTGTGCCAATCGCTCATGAGGCCTCCCACGCTTCCAGGGCGGCCTGCCGCTCGACGCCGCCCACGGCCTCCAAGTAGGCCGTGTGATCGGCCGGGCCGGTCACGTACTTCTCCATGAACGCAGTCACCGCCTCGTCGTCTCGAGTAGAGCCAATCCACTCGAGATGAATGGCCGTGTCGTAGCCGTAGCGGGGGAAGAACGAGGTTGGGTGGGCGCCGTAGGGGGCTTCCACCACCGCGTCCACCATGAATCCGGGCAGCACCGTGCGGTCGGGGTTGGCCCGCAGCACCTCGGAGTCGACGATCTCCTCGGCGGTGACGATCACCGTGGTGGCCGCCTTGGGCATGATGCCCAGGTCGGGCCACAGGGCGGTGGGCTCGTAGCCGATGTTGCCGAACCGGTCGGCCTTGTGGGCGTGTACCAAGGCGACGTCTGGGACCAGGGCTTTGCAGGCCACCACCGACGGACCGCCGAACGGGTCGTCGAGCATTATCAGGTTGTCGTTGACGTCGATCAGGTCGGTGCCGATCAGCCCCCGGGTGGGCAAGAACGGCAAGTTGCGGGCTCCTGCGCCGAGCCGGGAGTTGAGCGCAGTCTCCGACAGCTCCTCTACCCGGATCGCTCCAGCCTCAACTGCCTTGCGGTAGCGCTGGCACAAGCCGAACTGCTCCATGGACACCGCGGCGCCGATCAGGCGGTTCATGGCCCCGGCCGCGGCCAGCAAGTCCACCGGGATGCCGCCCACCAAACACACCACCCCGAGTTGCCGTCGGCCCTGGCGGATCAGCTCCCGCACCAGCGCCATCGGCGCGGCTTGCGTGGCCATGTTCTGGATGGCCACGGTGTCGCCATCGCGCACCAGCGCGGCTGCCTCAGGCAGCGTCGTCAGCTTCTCAACGCTCATAAGAGCTCAACCATCTCTCGTCCTCCGTGGAGCTCGATCACCTGACCGGTTGCATAGTCGGAATCGGGGGATGCCAGCCAAGCGCAGGCCCCGGCCACATCTTCAGGCGTGCCGGCCCGTCCTATGGGGATTTGGGCCTCGATGCGCTCGATGATCGACTCGGGGATGCCCAGGCCCGTGTCGTCGTCGCGGGCACCGGTAAGGCGGGTGCCGGCGATGTAGCCGGGTGCCACCGCGTTGACGTTGATCCGGTGGCGGGCCCACTCCCGGGCCAGCGACTTGGTGAGCGCTATCACCCCGCCCTTGGCCGCGGAGTAGTTGGCGTTGCCGGCGATTCCGTAAATCCCGTTGATGGAGGCCATGTTGACAATCTTGCGGTGATGAGTCGGAGGATTGTCCCGGCTGCCCCGCAGCATTGGAAAAGCGGCCCGGCACAGGTTGAACGTGCCCTTCAGGGCCACGTCGCACACCAGGCCCCACTGCTCGTCGGTCATGTTGTGGGCCATGGCGTCGGCGGTTATGCCCGCGTTGTTCACCAGGATGTCGAGGCTACTGAATGACTCGACCGCCACGCCCAGCATGGCGGCGACGTCGTCGAGGTTTACCACCGATCCCGGAGCGGCTACGGCCCGTCCGCCAGCGGCGGCAATTGTCTCCACTGCCTCGTTGGCCGCGTCGGCGTCGACGTCGTTCACCACCACCGCGGCCCCGTCTCGGGCCAGTCGGGCGGCCACGGCCAACCCGATGCCCCGACCGGCCCCGGTGACCAGCGCGACGCGCCCCTCTAAAGCGTTGCCCACTAGAAGCTTCGGGGCAGTCCGAAGGTCTCGGCGATGCTATTGCGTGCCATCTCGTTGGTGATGGGGCCGATGCGGTACAGGCGGCTGTCTCTCCAGTAGCGCTGGGGATGGGTTTCGAGCGCATAGCCCATTCCGCCCAGCACCTGGATGGCGATGTCGGAGCACTTGCCGGCGTACTCGGAGGCGACCACCTTGGCCATATTGGCCTCCCGGCCGCAGTCCTCGCCCGACTCCGACTTCCAGGCCGCGTAGTAGGTCATCAGCTCGGCCTGCTTTTGCATCATGGCCATGTCGGCCAGATTCTGGTGCCACACCTGGAACGAGCCGATCTTCTTGCCGAAGGCCTCCCGCTCCATCAGGTAGCTGAGGGCCTCCTCGATGCAGCCGTCGATGATTCCGGTACACAGCGCGGCCACCATGATCCGCTCGTTGTTCAGGGTGGACAGCATTTGGTAGAAGCCCTGCCCGGGCTGGCCCACCACGTACTCGTCGGGCACGAACACCTCGTCGAGGAACACCTCGCACGATCCCACCGACTTCATGCCCACCTTGGGGATCTGGCGGCATTCCAGGCCCTCAGCCGGGTTCTTAACCAAGAACAGGGTGACCCCTCGGGCCGGCTTGTCCACGATGTCCTCGGTTCGGGCCATCAAGAACAGGTAGTCGGACACGTGGGCCGCGGTCGACCAGATCTTCTGGCCGGTGATGCTCCATCCGCCGTCCACCTTGGTGGCCCGGGTCTTCATGGCCCCCATCAGGTCGGTGCCCCCCGACGGCTCGGTGACCGCAATGGCCACTCGGAGCTTGCCCTCGGCCAGCTGGGGGATGAGCTCCTCGCGGGCCACGTCGGAGGCGAATTTGTTGATCGACTTGGCGCAGAAAGAGGAGATGCCGAAGATCCAGGTGAGACCGGCCAGCGAGCGGGCCAGTTCCCGGGTGAGGATCATCTGGGTGACCACGTCGCCGCCCTGGCCGCCCAGCTCGGGGGGCAGGCCGATGGCGTGGAAGCCGGCTTCGGACATCTTGTCCCACAGCTCGAACGGGTACTCGAACTCCTGGGCCTCATAGTCGCGGGCCGCGTCCTTGGGGCATTCCTTCTCGACCCAGTTTCGGACCGTCTCTTGGAACATCTCTTGTTCGTCGGTGAGGGTGAACTCCATGTGCTTGGTTGCTCCTTGTCTATGTCTCAGTCTGAGGTCAGTTAGTCGCGGTCAGTAACGCCAGCCGTCGCCGAAGGTGGGGATGCGGCGGGCCAAGATGTCCTCCACGCAGGTGAGGGCGGCCCGGGCCGCTCGGTCGGTGCCGATGCCCCGGCTGCGGAAGGTCTCGCTGGCGAAGTACAGCCCGTCGACGGTGGGCGCCCGCCAGTGGGGCCGGAACTTGCCCACCAGCATGGGCTTTTGCGCCACACCGAATGCCGGGTCGAATGCCAGCAGCCGCCTCTTCCACACATGCTTGGCCAGGCCGGGGTACATCACGTAGAGACCCTGTTCGAGGCGGTCGTACATGTCCTCGATGAATCGCCGGTCGCGCCCACGCGAGCCGGGGACTATGCCGCCGGTGCAGTACAGGTGGAGTCCGTCGGGAACTCCTGTGGGGTCCATCGCCGTCTGGTCGTACATGTAGCCCGGCGTGGGGCTGTGGGGGGTGGCCAGCCAGGTGGCCAGCTCCCGGGGGTCGAACATGGTCACCGGCTCTTCGGTGGCAAAGTAGAGGTTGAGCATGGTCACCCGGTACTGGTCCTGAGCCAGGTAGCGGACCTGTTGGGTGTACCAGTCGGGCAGCTCCCACTCGGGCACCACGTTGAACACGTTCCACACCGGCAGGGTGGAGACGACCGCGTCGCACTCGATCACCTCGCCGATGTCCCAGTCGTTGGGCACGTTGGGGGTGTGGGGGATCGACACTCCCACCACGGCCCCGTTCTCTATCAGCACCCGGCCGGCCGGAGTCTGCATGCGGAGCTCGCCGCCGTGCTCGGTGAATCCGTCGGCCAGGTCTTGCCACATGCCGTCCCAGCCCTGGCCGGGCCAGCAGGAGTAGGCGGCCATGTGCCGCTCCTCGTAGTGCATCTTGCGCACCCACAGGTTGTCGCTGGCCGAGTGGTCGTACCATTCGTCGGTCATGCACTCCAGCACGGCTATGAACTCGTAGAGGTCGTAAACACCCTGGTCGGTGGTGTGCTGGGCCAGCCACTCCCGCATCGGGCGGTCGTCCCACTCCTCAAGCTCGTCCCAGGAGGTCTCGGTTAGGGCCTTGATGACCTTCTTCACCTCGGCCTTGTCGGGGTAGCGGTCTCGGATCGACCCCCACTTGCCGGCGTCGTTGTCCCAAATCGGCATGTCGTGGGACACCTCGCCGTGGATCAGCTCTTTGCCGACATGCTCGAACACCTTGGTCAGCCCCGAGCCCGGATCCTCAACCAGGTGCCCGCCTAGATTCACCTTGAACCCCTCGTCGTCCACCGCCAGCGCCCGGCCCCCCAGGAATGGGGACCGCTCCAGAATGGTCACCGAGCGGCCTTCGGCGGCTAGCAGGGCTCCGGCGCTCAGCCCCGCCGCCCCGGCACCGATGACGACAACGTCGCGTTTGGTCATGGGGGGATACTAAGAGCGCGGGCCTATGGGCGGCACTTTATGAAGGCAGCCCCACAAGGTCTCCTGGCCTTCAGGGCGCGGCAATCCGACTCAGGGCATCCACGGTGGCTTGTGGGCCGATGTCGTCTCCGACGTGGGCGCCGGTCAAGAGCACGATGGGCAGGTCAGCGCCTGCGGCCCGATAGGCGGCGATGCGGTCGGCCAGCATGTCGGGCCCAAGGGCGCATTGGGCCAAAACGGCCTCATCGGGCACCAGCGACAGTGCCTTGGCTCGATCGCCGTCCTGCCAAGCTGCGGCCACCTCAGGCAGATTGTCAAAGGTGTCGACGAACGCGGGCTGATGGGTGGGGACCATGGCGTAGGCCAGCACTTGACGGCGCATCCGCTCCAGCGCCTGTTCGGGATCGGGGCCGGCGTAGGCCCAGAACGACAGAACGGTGGAGACATCGGCGGGGTCGCGCCCTGAGTTGGCGGCCGCGGCTTCGACGATCTCTCGCTTGGGTGCGACTTCGGCTGGCGGACACCACGTCATGAACACCGCGTCGGCGATCTCGCCGGCTAGGGCCAGCATCCGGGGATTGATAGCCCCCAGCCAGATGGGGACATCGGCGGCAGGCAAGTCAAGCCGGAACCCTTTGGACCTGAATCGCGGCCCGTCGTGGTTCAGCTTCTCGCCGGCTAGCGCAGCCCGTAGTAGGGCGATGAACTCTCGCACCGTGGCCAAAGGCTGCTCGAAGTCGCCGCCGTGCCAGCGGCCCACCACGATGGGACTGCTGGCGCCGATGCCGGCTACCACCCGGCCAGGGGCGAGCGACGCCAGGGTGGCAAAACCCATAGCGGTGAGGGTGGGGGAGCGGGTGTAGGCGGCCACAATGCCCGAGCCCAGTTTGATGCGCTCGGTGCGGGCGGCCATGGACCCCAGCGTGGCGAACACCTCGGGGCCGGCCACTTCGCCCACCAGGGCCGTGTCAATGCCGGATTGCTCGGCGTGTACGACGAGGTCAGTCAGCCAGCCGATGGAGAGTCCATCCTCCACCGGCATGGTGATGGCGACCGGGGGACTGGCCATGCTCTTGGTCGACTAGTGAATAGGGAGATTCGAAGCCAGCACTAGCCGACGAAGCGATCGCGGAGCTCTTCGGCCAGGGGCTGGTTCTCGGCGTTGTCGGGGTGGGGGAGCCATTCCTCACCCACCGACAGGTAGCGGGTGGCCAATTCGATCAGCGGACCGTGAGCTTTGTCGGGGGGGATGAAGTTCCACTTCAGCCACGGCTGGGTATCTGGGTTGCTGGGCTCATTCAGAACCAAGGGGATGTCGGCATCCCGCACTCCGTCGATCATGGTGTCGAAGTCGTCGGAGCAGAAGGCGATGTGGTGCACGTACTCGCCCTTTTTGGCCAGCACCTTGTCGGGCCAGTGCCCCGGTTCCGACGGCGACCACAGCTGGATGGACACGCCGGTGGGGTCGGGGTTCTGGAACGTCACCCAGCTCATGGGAGTGCCGTCCATGTCGTCGGCGCCTTCGCCCCGGGTGACCTTCATGGTGTGGCCGGGGGCCAGCACTTCCAGGATCTGATGCCAGTCGGCCTCTGCCTGGTCTAGGTCCTTCACCAGAAGTGAGATGTGGTCGATGTGGATGCCCATTGTCTTCGCTGTCTCCCCAATGATCTTTCTTAGACGATCTGTCTTGGCTACGCAGCCAGGTTCTCGATGATGGTGGCGTTGGCCAGCCCGCCGCCTTCGCACATGGTCTGGAGGCCGTAGCGGCCGCCGGATCGCTCCAGCTCGTTGAGCAGGGTGGTCATGATCCGGGCGCCGCTGGCCCCCAGGGGATGGCCCAAGGCGATGGCCCCGCCGTTCACGTTGACCTTGTCGATGTCCACACCGGTGTCTTTGGCCCAGGCCAGCACCACAGAGGCAAAGGCCTCGTTGCACTCGAACAGGTCGATGTCGTCCAATTCCATGCCGGCACGGTCGAGAACCTTGGCGGTAGCCGGGATGGGGCCGGTGAGGATTAGCACCGGGTCGCTGCCCACCACGGTCATAGTGTGGATCCGGGCCCGAGGGGCGAGACCGTGCTCGGCCACTGCCTTCTCAGAGGCGATGAGCAGTGCCGCTGATCCGTCGGTGATCTGGCTGGAGTTGGCCGCGGTCAGCGGTCCGTGCTCGGAGAAGGGGCGCAGCTTGGCCATCTTCTCCATGGAGGTGTCGGGTCGGATGCCCTCGTCTCGGGCGCAGTCGCCCACCGCCAGCACCTCTCGCTCGAAGCGGCCCTCTTCCCAGGCTCGGGCCGCGTTCTGGTGGCTGCGCAGGGCCAGGCCGTTCATGTCCTCCAGGGTCACGTCCCAGCGCTCGGCGATCAGGTTGCCGCCCCGGAACTGGTGGACCTCCTCGTCGCCGAAGCGGTTGGCCCAGCCCTCGCCGTCGAACGGGTAGCGCATGCCCAGATCGGGGCCCACATCGCCCTGGCTGTTGAGGGTGATGAGGCTCATCACCTCGACCCCGCCGGCCACCACCAGGTCTTGGGTGCCCGACATGATGCCCTGAGCGGCAAAGTGCACCGCCTGCTGCGACGATCCGCACTGGCGGTCGATGGTCACCGCCGGTACGTGCTCGGGAAGCCCCGCCGAAAGCCAGGCGTTGCGGGCCACGTTGAACGCCTGGGCGCCGATCTGGCCGACGCAGCCCATGATGCAGTCGTCCACCGCGGCGGGGTCCACGCCGGTGCGCTCGATCAGGCCGCTCAAGATGTTGGCGCCGAGATCGGCGGGGTGGAGGTGGCTCAGTCCTCCGCCGTAGCGGCCCATGGGGGAGCGGACTGCGTCGATGATGTAGGCGTCGGCCATGTCGGTGCTTTCTGGTTGGTGTTGCTGGTTCTGATCGTCCGGTTGCGCCTTGACGGACCGAGGCCTCTCAGCCCACCGCCCGCTCAGCAGCGGCCACTGTGTTTGCCATCAGCATGGTACGGGTCATCGGCCCCACCCCGCCGATTCGGGGCGAGAGCCAGCCCGCCACCTCGGCCACATCGTCGTCCACGTCCGACACCAGCTTGCCGTCGGCAAAGCTCACACCGGCAGCCACCACCGCCGCGCCGGGCTTCACCATGTCGGCCTTCACCATCCGGGGTGCCCCGGCGGCGGCGATCAAGATGTCGGCATGGCGGGTGTAGCGGGAGATGTCGCCCGCCCCGGTATGGACCACGGTGACGGCGGCGTTGGCGTTAGGCCGCTTGAGCGATAAGAGGTTGGCCAACGGGCGGCCAATGGTGAGCCCCCGCCCGATGATCACTACATGCTGGCCAGCAATGGGAATCTCGTAGCGCTCCAGCATCAGCTGGATGCCCCGGGGGGTACAGGCCAGCGGAGCATCCACCCCCTGCACCAGCCGCCCCAGGTTCACTGGATGCAGACCGTCGGCGTCTTTGTCGGGCAACACCCGCAGCAGTGCGGTCTCGTAGTCGAGGTCGCCAGGGAACGGGTACTGCATGATGTAGGCGTCCACCGCCGGATCAGCGTTGAAATCATCCACCACGGCGTCGACCTCTTCTTGGGTGGCGTCGGCGGGCAGGTGGACCTCCCGAGAGCCCATCCCCAGTTCCTCGCTGTCGCGGTGCTTCATGGCCACGTAATTGGACGAAGGCCCGTCGTCGCCCACCAACAGCGTGCCCAACCCCGGGGTCTTGCCCTTGGCGGCCAGAGCGGTGATCCGCTCCCGCAGTCCTTCTTTGATCTCGGCTGACAGCATTTCGCCGTCCAGTTTGATTGCAGTCATCGCCCCGCATTCTTGCCGGTAGACCGGGTGAGCACAACGGCCAGCCCGCAAGAGGCATGAAATCCCCGAAACGGCGTGTGACGTCGATGAGACACCAGTCTGGGCAGCGAGGTCTCAGCGACGAAAAAATCTGGAAAACTCTCCACGCCCTGACGAAAAAATCTGGAAAACTCTCCACGCCCTGGAGAAATAACCAAGAAAATTCTCCATCTCTGGGGAAATGCACCATACACAGCCCAGCGCACAGATGGGTCGGGATGGCGACTGAGCCTTGAGCACACCCGCCCAGCCCTTTCCAAGGAAGTGCGGGTGTCCATTGCCGTTCGGCCTGACCAGCCCACTCAGCACTCGACCTCGAAGACCTCGACCTCCCAGCCGTCCCTGCCGCATCTCTTGCGTGGCTCACCGACGCCTGAGCGACATG
Organism: Acidimicrobiales bacterium; assembly: GCA_965208505.1. GTDB lineage: Bacteria > Actinomycetota > Acidimicrobiia > Acidimicrobiales > Bin134 > Poriferisocius. Next base: position 1,478,876 of record OZ242339.1, on the reverse strand, counting down.
CCGCCCATGATGGGTAAGCCACTTGGGGGCGTTCTGCGACAAGTCGAAGTTCCTAGGATGGCGACATGGGTGCTGAGCGTGTGGGAACGGGTCGAAGGAGGGGATCTGATGGCTTCAATGCGAGCTTGCCCGTTCGATTTGGCTTGTCTGAATGGCTCTGACTACGTACATTATGTACTTAGAGTACGTAAACTCGAAACAGGGCATGGTTATGCAATTTCTTACATATTCTGAAACCCGTCGCAGGCTCCGTGAGGTGCTCGACGCGGCCGAGGCAGGCAAGGCAGCGGGGATCGAGCGCCGGGGCAGTCGGGTTGTACTGGTTGAGCGGGATCGTTTGCACGGGCTTTTGGCCGACTCGTGGCGGTTGGGCCGGCCGGAGGCGGTGGCCGAAGCGGGCGGGTGGTCGGTGTTTTTGCCTGGTAGCCCGATTGCCGCGGATGGGGCTGATTTGGAAGGGGCCGTAAAGGAGTTCATTGAGGCCCTCCGTGAGTACTCAGAAGACTGGGAGGACCGGCTCAGGCTGGCTGCCAACCACGAGCACCTTTGGCCGCTTGTGCTGTTCGTGGCTATGAGCACAGACGCTGAATTGGCCAGCTGGGTGTACGGCGGGGAGTCTTGAGTTTTCCCGCGCCCACTCGACGTGACCATGCTCGTTTCTGCGAAGTTGAGGGTTGGAGGTTGGTCCGCTCTGCCGTCGGCAGGCGCAATACGCATCATGAGACCTATGAGCTAGAGCTTCCCGACGGGTCCGTGTTGAGGACGCGGGTTTCGAGACCACCCGATCGCACTACCTATGGCAATGCCCTTTGGGCACATATTTTGCGGGACCAACTCAAGGTGAGCGCCGAAGAATTCTGGCGCTGCGTCCAAGACGGAGTTCTGCCAGGTCGCGGAACTCGGCCGGCGTCGATAGATTCGATCCCGGCTGATCTGTTGTATCTGTTGAAACACAGGGTGGGCCTCTCTGATGCCCGCCTGAGCGAGATGACGCGGCAAGAAGCCATAGAGCGGATTCAGCAGTACTGGGTCACAGGGGAGTAGCCGGCCGGCGTTTTAGCCATAGGATTTCGACATGGTTGCTGAGCGCGTTGGGTTCGACCATGGGAATGCATCCAGAGAATCTTGTGTCTGGGTTGTACGAGGTGAACCAGGGGGTGGAGAGTCTGAGGGTGGTTCGTCCTTCGTCGGTTACAACCTCGAAAAAGATGTTGTAACCCTCGGGTGGGGCGACAGGGTGATCGATGCTCCCGGGACAGTGTTTGAAGATAGGGAGATGCTCGAGGACTACATCGAGCAGTGGCACGACGACAACAAGGATCCTGAACGGAAGGAGTCGGAAAAAGATACCGCCCTCTCCAATATCTGGCTCTTCTGCAACAAGATTAGGGTTGGTGACCTCGTAGTGCTGCCTCCTAAAGGGGAGAGGTGGATCGCCATCGGCGAGGTAACCGGTCCTGCGAAGCGTGACGGAGATCGGCCTGGTGGAGCTCAGCTCTATCGACAGGTGGTGTGGCTGACGAAGAAAGAGCTGAAGAAGGTTCTGAAATCTGAGGTACCAGAAGATTTACAAAAATCGATCTGGTCGTCCGGCACCGTGTTCTCAATCAAGAAGCCCGGCGCGTATAGCAGGTTGTTGCGCCTTTTGGATCCACATCCCGGTGGCTGGTCTGGTGATGAGGCTGGGGTGCTGTCTGCCAACGGGCACGAAGTACCAGAAGGAGTCAAGTCGAGAGTAGATGTCAACCGGTACGAGCGCGACCGTAATGCAAGGCAGCAGTGTCTCGACCACTTTGACTACACCTGCCAGGTGTGCGACCTGAGATTTGAGGACCGGTACGGAGAGTTCGCACTCGGCTATATGCAGGTCCACCACATAGTGCCCCTGTCACAGATCACAGACCGTGACAACTATAAGGTCAACCCAGAGAAAGATCTCGTGGCGGTCTGTCCCAACTGCCACGCCATGCTCCACCATCGCTCCAGAATCCCGCGTACTGTCGAGACACTGAGGCATCTGATGGCGGAAGCCCAGGAGTGAACCCCACTAGGTGGGTTTGACGGGGCTAAGCCGTAGCGGTGTGGGTTGGCCCTCTAGGAAGTTCTCTGCCGGAACGGCGCCTCGGCGGCTTCAATCGGTATTGCCCGGCGGGATCCCGTTCAACCCTGTAGCCCTGCTTGTGGACCTTCTTGTGGCACTTCGGACAGAGCAACACGAGGTTGGTGATGTCGGTGGGTCCACCTTCGTCCCACCAGGTGATGTGGTGGGCATCGCAGGCGCTGGCTCGCATCCCGCAGCCGACACATTGCTTGTCTCTGGCATAGATGGCGAGCTTTTGGGTCGAGGTGACCGCTCGCTGCTTTCTTCCCATGTAGAGCGGCTGGCCGTCGGCGGCGAAAATGGCGGGGACGATGCCGGCGTCGCAGGCAATGTGGCGGAGGTCGTTGATGTCAATGGGCGTGCCGTCGATCAGCCCGGCGCTCTTGAGTTGACCGCTCAAGGAGTCGTAGTCGACGGAGACGATCAGCGTGGTGGCCTGCGGCGCAATCTCGTCGCATTCTGAGCTGCCATCCTGAGCGTCGTCGCCGTTGGGAGACCCAAAATTCTCAGGTCGTTGGGTGATGAGCGCGACCAGGGCATCGGCATTGCGCTGGTCGTGGGTCCGGTCGTTTCCTGCCATGGCGTCCTCGCGAAACAGCCGATCGCTCAGGTTGTACAGAGCAGTCTTGACCCGCTCACCAGCGATCCGGTCCAGTTCGGCGTACAAGATCACCATGTCGTTGTCGCCGTCGAACACCTTGCCGCTGCGACGCTCCCGCTGGCGCTCTTGGGGAGTCAATCCATCGTCGGCTCTACGCTCGTCCTCACGACGGACCACGGTCTTCTTGAACTGATCGAGGTCCTCTGAAATAGCCAAGGTGATCAGCTCAAGCTCCTGGGCCTGGGTCAAGGGCGCTCGCTCATGCGACTCGCCCAACAGCCGAGCATGGTCGATGGAGATCCACCCCTCCTTGGCCGCTTCCAACGTGGTTGGCAGTGCCTTGAGCGCTCCCGCAGCCTTGGCCTGTTGACGAGCGTGGTGCCGCCCCAACCCGAACTGGCGGCACAGCTCTTCAACCGCATCCTGGCCCTCCAGATCCCCAAACCGCCCCAACAGGGCCGTCAGATAGCCATCAAGCTGCCGCCGGGCACTGTCGGCCTGCAAGATCAACTTGACCACGTCGCCCGACTCCAACTCGGCGAAATCAGCCAGCTGGACCTCCACACAACCGCCCTCGCGTTCTACTGGCAAGTCGCCGACCGCTGCGGCATTTTCCCTGGTGAGAGCACCTAAATCCATGTCAACAGTCTACCGACGCCAGTGACAGTATCCCTAGAATGGCTCAATGTATGGCAAACGCATTAGGTGGACATATCAATGAGACCACGGAGACTCCATGGCCCGAGCAAGATTGAGCCCGCCCTTTGTGCAGAGGTTGCCTCGGCACGGGCAGGCTTGCCATCAGCCTCCTTCGTTCGGGAGCCCGCCTATGGCATCAGGCGAAGATGGTTCTGACAGAGCAGGTGAAGCCGGGGAGGACGTCGTGGCCATTGAGGGAGTCGTTTTCGCCCAGGGTCATGGCGTCTTTGCCGGGGCGGTACACGTCGATGGTGCGGGTGTCGGGGTGGACTATCCAGACCAGTGGGGCACCGTGGTCGAGCCACATCTGTGCTCGGTCGCGTGCCCAGCGGCGGCTGTCGTTAGGCGAGACGATCTCCGCCACTAAATCGGGGACGACTTCGGCGTACCCGTCGATCTCCGCGTCCAGTGGGATCTTCGCTGCTGAGGTGAATGCCACGTCGGGCTCACGCACGGTGTCGGGGTCGCGCTCCAGCCACACGCCCGAATCGGAGGCAACAACCGTGCCGATTCTCTTGGCTCTCGCAAAGATGTTCAATTCGGTGGCGAGGTTGACTGCGATCTTGCCGTGCCGGTGTCCTGATGCCATCGTCTCGCGGAGCACTCCTCGCACCAGTTCGCCGCGCACGCCTTGGTCGCTCAAGCGCAGCAGGTCGGCTGCGGTCAGCAGCTTCGTGTCGGCCAATCCAGTTTCAGTTGCAATCATATACTTTAGATGACTTTCAGTCTAGTTCCTTCATGCCTAATCTGGCAAGTGCGTTCAGTTGGAGGACGAGTAGCGAGACCATGGCTAAATCCTGCGTCGCCCTACACGTAGTTCCAGCCGAAGCGGCCTTTGATGCAGAGGTTGCCTTGGGTTACGTCGTGGTCGTCGGGGGAGGTGCATTTGACGATTTGGTTGTCTTGCACGTGGAGTTCGAGGTTGCAGCCGACGCCGCAGTAGGAGCACACGGTTTGGGTCACGGTTTGGTCTTCGGGGCGCCAGTCGTCGGCTTGGCGGAGGTCGAACTCGGTCTTGAACTGGAGGGCGTTGGTGGGGCAAACGGCCACGCAGTTGCCGCAGTACACGCAGGCCGATTCTGGCAAGGCCACGTCGAACTCAGTGGAGATGCGGGCCCCGAAGCCCCGGCCGGCCACCGAGATGGCGTAGGTGTGCTGGGCGTCGTCGCCACAGGCCTCCACGCAGCGGTAGCACAGCACGCACTTGTCGTAGTCGCGGATGTAGAGGTTGTCCTGCACCCGCACCGGCTCGTCCATGGTCTCGCCGCCGGGGACGTAGCGGTTGGGGTCGGCCCCATAGTGCTCGGCCCACTGGCCCAGCTCGCCGGCCTGGGACACGTCTACCCCGGTGGCCAGGAACTCCAGCACCATCTTGCGGCTGTGGCGGACCCGCTCGCTGTCGGTATGCACCACCATTGCCTCCTCGGCGGGGCGGGAGCAGGAGGGAACCAGGGCCCGGCTGCCGTCGAGCTCCACCACGCACACCCGGCACACGTTCACCGGGGTGAGGGTGGGGCCATAGCAGATGGTGGGAGTGTCCACCCCGGCGGCTTTGCAGGCATCCAGGATGGTGGCCCCCTCGGGCACGGCGACCTCTTGGTCGTCGATCCTGATGGTGACTGCGGTTTCGGTTGTGACGCCGTTCACTGGCTATTTCCTATCAGGCCCAGCGCTAGAGCGGAGCGGACCGCGGAGGCCGCGGTGTGGCCCAGACCGCAGATGGAGGCATCGACCATGGCCAGAGCCATGTCGTCGATCAGCTCGGACCGCTGGGGGGCCAGAGGCTGGCTGGAGCTTTGCAACTCCACCAGCACCTCGTGTTGGCGCTGGGTGCCTACCCGACAGGGCACGCACTGACCGCATGACTCATCTCGGAAGAACTCGGCGATGCGGACCACGACAGCCTGCATGTCAACAGTGTCATCGAACACGGTCACGACCCCCGAACCCAAGGTCGCACCAGCCTCCCGGGTGTCCTCCAGAGTGAGGGGCATGTCGAGGGCGTCGGGACCGACGAACACCCCGGCGGCCCCGCCCAAAAGCACCGCGGCCAGCGACCCGACGGGCCCCCTGGCCAGCTCGATCAGCTCGCCCAAGGAGGTGCCGAACGGCACTTCGTACAGGCCGGGAACGGCCACCCGGCCCGACAGGCAGAACAGCCGGGTGCCGGGGGAGCGCTCGGTGCCCACCGAACGGTAGGCCTCAGGGCCGTCGGTCACAATATCGAGCACGTTGATGAGCGTCTCGGGGTTGTTGATGGCGGTGGGCTGGGAGAAGAGGCCGTGGGTGGTGGGGAAGGGGGGCTTGTTGCGAGGCTCGCCCCGGAAGCCCTCGATGGAGTTGAACAGGGCGGTTTCCTCGCCGCAGATGTAGGCCCCCGCTCCCCGGCGCAGCTCGATGTCGAAGCGGTGCCCGCTGCCGGCCACGTCGTCGCCCAGCAGCCTGGCGGCCCGAGCCTGGGCAATGGCGCCTTCTAGTCGGGCCGTGGCCCGGGGGTATTCGCCCCTGATGTAGATCCAGCCGTGAGGCGAGCCGGTGGACAGTCCGGCAATGGTCATCGATTCGACCAGAGCAAACGGGTCGTGCTCGCAGATGATGCGGTCTTTGAAGGTGCCGGGTTCGGACTCGTCGCAGTTGGCCACCACATGCTTGTCGGGTCCGGGCTCGTCGGCTACAGCCCGCCACTTGACGCCGGTGGGGAAGGCGGCACCGCCCCGGCCCGACAGTCCCGAGTCCGACACGGCAGCGATGACCGCATCCGGCCCCAAGTCGATGGCTTGGGGCAGGGCCCGGTAGCCGCCGTGTTCCCGGTAGGAGTCCAGGGAAGTGGGATCGACCGCGCCCACTCGGCGCAGCACCCGCAGGCCCGGGTCGCCGGCTTGGGGCAGGCAGAAGTCCTCATCGTCGTCGGCCGGCACCCGGTCGGGTCGGCTGACTCCCTGTATGAACAGAGCCGGCGCCCGTTCGCACTGGCCCAGGCAGGGGCTGGCGTGGACTCTGGCTCCGGTGGCCTCCAACGACGCCCGCAGCTCATCGTTTCCAGCCAGGGCACAAGATGGGTCGACGCACACATGGACCACGTCTTGTTTGTGACCGGGATCAGCGGTGCGGAGCAGCTCGTAGAAGGTGGCCACACCGTAAGCCTCAGCGGGGGGAACCCCCAGCCGCTCAGCGGCACAGTTTAACCCGCCCGGGCTGATCCAGCCGATCTCGTGCTGAAGGGAGTGCAGCACCGGCAGCAATAGGTGGCGGAGTCCCTGTCGCCGGGAGAGGCCCCCGCGCACCAACCGCTCGGTCTCAGTCACGGTGGCGGCATTGCTGTCAGGTACTACAGCATCGACAGCGGCCCGTTCGGCATCGGTGGGCTGGTCGTCGCCAAAGTGCAGGTCAGCCAACGGATGCCCCCGCAGCCTCGGGGGCTTCGACCGGCTCAACCCTCACGGCAGCCGCCTTGAACTCGGCGGTGCCGGATTTGGGATCCCAGTCGGGGTTGGTGAGCACGTTCACGTCGACCAACTCGGGGTGGTGCAGGGTGGTGAAGGCCAGGCCGGCGGGCAGACTTGACACGAGCCGGGCGTTCATCTCCACCGAGCCGCGGGGGGAGCAGACCCGCACTCGGTCGTCATCGACAATGCCCAGTGCAGCCGCATCTGCCGGGTTCAGGTCAAGCCCGGCAAACCGAAGCGGCGAGTCATAGTTGCCGCTCTGAACCCCGGTGTTGTAGGAGTCCAGTGCCCGCCCTGTGGTGAGCCGGAGCGGGAACTCCTCGCTCAGCTCCTCGGTCGGTCCCTCATGCTCCAGCACCGAGAAGGGGGCCGGGTCGTGGCCCTCCAAGTCATCAGCCCACAGCCAGCCGTGGAGCAAGGGGCTGCCCGGGTGATCCTCGTCGGGACACGGCCATTGCAGACCGCCTGCGGCCTCTAGGCGCTCCCAGGCCATACCTCCATGCATTGCCGACAAAGAGCGCAGCTCGTCCCACGCGGCCTCTGGGTCGCGGGGGCCGAGTTCGGCGCCCATCGCCTCGGCCATGTCGCACAAGATGTCGATGTCGTGGCGGGCCTGTCCGGGGGGCGACACCGCCGGGCGCACCCGCTGCACCCGGCGCTCGCTTGAGGTTACAGTGCCGTTGCTCTCGGCCCAGGCCACCGAGGCGGGTAGCACCACGTCGGCCATCTCCGCGGTGCGGGTCATCAAGATGTCCTGCACCACCAGGATGTCGAGGCTCTCGAGCTGGGCCCGGGCGTGGAGCACGTCGGCCTCGGAGTCGGCCGGATTCTCGCCGATCACGTACAGCGCCTTCAGGTCGCCCTGCTCCATGGCCTCGAACATGAGCGTGAGATGCCAACCGGGGACCGGGTTGAGCTCCCGGCCGTAGGCGGCCTCGAATCGGGCGCGGTGAGCAGGGTCGTCCACGCTGGCGAAACCGGGGAACTTGTTGGGGATGGCCCCCATGTCGCCGCCGCCCTGCACGTTGTTCTGCCCCCGCAGCGGCACCAGGCCCGAGCCCCACCGCCCCACATGGCCGGCAAGCAGGGCCAGGTTGCACAACGACAGCACGTTGTCGACCGCGTTGTGGTGCTCGGTGATGCCCAGGGTCCACAGGATCTGGGCACTGTCGGCAGTGGCGTAGGCGTGGGCCATCTCCACCACGGCCTCGGGGGGAATGCCGCAAATGGCGGCCACCGCGTCGGGAGTGAACGGCTCCACCGAGGCGGCGTAGGCCTCAAAGCCCTGGGTGGAGTGGTCGATGAAGTCTTGGTTGGCCAGCCCGGCATGGATGATCTCACGGCCGATGCCGTTGGCCAGGGCGATGTCGGTGCCCACGTCGATGCCCACCCACACGTCGGCGAAGCGGGCCGAGGAGGTGTAGCGGGGGTCGACGCAGTACATTCGGGCGCCGTTGTCGAGGCCCTTGAGAAGGTGGTGGAAGAAGATGGGATGGGCCTCGCGGGCATTTGACCCCCACAACAGGATCACGTCGGTTTCCTCGATCTCCTGGTAGGAGCAAGTGCCCCCTCCCGCTCCGAACACTGTCGCCAGACCGACGACCGAAGGAGCGTGTCAAGTTCGGTTGCAGGAGTCGATGTTGTTGGAGCCCACCACCGTGCGGATGAACTTCTGGGCGATGTAGTTCATCTCGTTGGTGGCCTTAGAGCAGCTGAACATCCCGAACGCCTGCGGCCCATGGTGTTCGAGCACCTGGTTGAACCCGGTAGAGGCCCGCGACAGTGCTTCATTCCAAGTCGCTTCTCGCAGGCTTCCGTTGTCCCGCACCATCGGCACGGTCAAACGTTCCCGCTTCGCCATGTACACCCCCTTCCCCCAGGGCTATTCCCTAAGGTCGATTTAGACTATCTGCCCCACGACCAAGTGTCCTTTACAGGGTCATGGGCAATGGTGAGCCTCCTAGTCAGCTCAGGCCGACGATCTCGCCGTTTTCGTCTAGGTCGATGCCCATGGCGGCGGGTTGGCGGCCGAGGCCGGGCATGGTGCGCATGTCGCCGCAGATGGGGTAGACGAAACCGGCGCCCACAGAGGCCCGCACCTCTCGCACCGGCAGGGTCCAGCCGGTGGGGGCGCCCTTGAGGGAGGGGTCAGACGAGATGGACAGGTGGGTTTTGGCGATGCACACCGGGAGGTGGCCGAAGCCGGCCGACTCGTAGGTGTTGAGCTGGCGGTTGGCGGTGGCCGAGTACTCCACGTCGTCGGCGCCGTACACGGTGGTGGCCACCGCGGCGATCTTGTTTTTGAGCGACAAGTCGTCCTCGTACAGCACCTTGAACGAGCTGGGCTCCTCGCAGGCTTCGGCCACTGCCTCGGCGAGGGTGGCTGCCCCCGCGCCGCCGTCGGAGAAGTGGGTGGTCACCGCGCAGCGGGCGCCGTACTCGTCGGCGATCTCGGCGATGGCGGCCAGATCGGCGTCGTGGTCGCCGGGGAAGGCGTTGATGGCCACCACCGGGGTAACCCCGTGGGCCTTCATGTTCGACAGCTGCTTGCGGAGGTTGTCGCCCCCGGCGTGTACTTCGTCGGGGTTCTCGGCCAGCAGTGCCTCGGGCAGGGGCCGTCCGGCCACGATTCGGTGATTGCCGGAGTGGGCCTTGAGCCCACGCACAGTGGCCACCATCACCGCGGCGTCGGGGTCGATGCCCGAGTAGCGGCACTTGATGTTGAAGAACCGCTCGGCGCCCATGTCGGCGCCGAATCCGGCCTCGGTGACCAAAAAGTCGCCGGTGCGGATGGCGATGCGGTCGGCCACGATGGAGGAGTTGCCGGTGGCGATGTTGCCGAACGGCCCGGTGTGTACCAGGGCGGGGCCGCCCTCCAGGGTCTGCATCAAGTTGGGCTTGAGGGCGTCCTTCAACAGCACGGCCATGGCCCCGGCGGCCTTCAGGTCTTCGGCGGTCACCGGGTCGCCGTCTTTGGTGTAGCCCACAACGATCCGGCCCAGCCGGGCCCGCAGGTCGGACAGCGAGGTGGCCAGGGCCAGGGTGGCCATCACCTCGGAAGCGGCGGTGATGTCGAAGCCGCTTTCCCGGGGGACGCCGTCAAGCCGCCCGCCCAGACCCACGACGATGTTGCGAAGGGCTCGGTCGTTGATGTCCACTACCCGGCGCCAGGTGATGTTGTGCAGATCTAGGCCCGACTCGTTGCCGTGATAGATGTGGGCGTCGAGCATGGCCGAGCACATGTTGTGGGCGGCGGTCACCGCATGCATGTCGCCGGTGAGGTGGAGGTTGAACAGCTCCATGGGCACCACCTGGCTGTAGCCGCCGCCGGCCGCGCCGCCCTTGATGCCGAACGTCGGACCAAGCGAGGGTTGGCGGATGGCAATGGTGGCGCGCTTGCCGATATGGCCGAAGCCCTGGCCCAGACCCACGGTGGTTGTGGTCTTGCCCTCGCCCAGCGGGGTGGGGGTGATGGCCGTTACCACCACATAGCGGGCTCTGGGTCGGTCGGCTAGCGCCTCGATGGCGTCCAGGCTGATCTTGGCCGCCCCTGCCCCGTAGGGCTCCAGCATCTCGGTTGGGATGCCGGCCTCTTCGGCGATTTCGGTCAGCGGTCGGAGATTCGCCCCGCGGGCGATCTCAAGATCGGATGGAAAAGACATGGACCCGCCTCTCATGCTTGTAGCTTGTTTTCAACCCCGTCAGCGTACGCGCAATCGAGCGGCTTCGTGCGGCGAACCTTAGAATCAGGCGGCAGATTCCTCATCGTGACGGAGCCACACAATGACTGACTTCTTTGACACCGTTCCCGAACCGGTGGCCCATGCCGGGAATCGGGCTGGCCTCGGCCAGTTGGCCTACCGGGTGTACAACCCCGAACGGCAGGTGCTGGGGCGGCGGATGGAGGACCATCTCAGAATTGCCGTGTGCTACTGGCACAGCTTCAACTGGCCGGGCAGCGACATCTTCGGCGTCGGCACCTTCGACCGGCCCTGGCTGGAGCCCGGCCAAGACCCGATGGCCGCGGCTCGGGCCAAACAAGACGCCGCCTTCGAATTCTTCGAGAAGCTGGGCACGCCGTTCTACTGCTTCCATGATGTGGACATGGCCCCCGAGGGCGACAGCCTGGCTGAGAGCCGGGCCAACCTCGACGCCATGGTTGAGCGGGCCGCGACCAAGATGGAGGCCACCGGGGTGCAGCTCTTGTGGGGCACGGCCAACCTGTTCAGCCACCCCCGCTATGCCGCCGGGGCCGCTACCAACCCTGACCCGGAGGTGTTCGCCCACGCTGCCGCCCAGGTTCGCCACATGCTTGAGGCCACCCACCGCCTTGACGGGGCCAACTACGTGTTGTGGGGCGGGCGAGAGGGCTACGAGACACTGCTCAACACCCGGCTGCGCCAAGAGGCCGACCAGCTCGCCCGCTTTTTGACCCTGGTGGCCGAGCACAAGCACAAAATCGGCTTTTCGGGCACGCTGCTGTTGGAGCCCAAGCCCCAGGAGCCCACCAAACACCAGTACGACTACGACTGCGCCTCGGTTCACGGGTTCTTGGAGCGCTACGACCTGGTCGACGAATTCAAGGTGAACATCGAGGTCAACCACGCCACCCTGTCGGGCCACTCCTTCCATCACGAGGTGGCCTACGCGGTGGACAACGGCATCTTCGGCAGCGTGGACGCCAACCGGGGCGATCCTCAAAACGGATGGGACACCGACCAGTTCCCCAACTCGGTGGACGAGCTGTCGCTGGCCCTCTATGAGATCGTGCGGGGCGGGGGGTTCTCCACCGGCGGGTTCAACTTCGACACCAAGCTCCGGCGCCAGAGCATGGCCCGAGACGATCTGTTCTGGGGCCACGTCGGCGGCATCGACACGCTGGCCCGCTCCCTGCTGGTGGCCGAGGCAATGCTGGCCGACGGCACCATCGAGCAGGCCCGGGAACAGCGCTATGCCCTTTGGGAGTCGGGTCTCGGAGCCGACATCATGAAGGGTGACGTGGATTTGGCCTCGCTGGCCGATCAAGCAGTGGCCGACGGGCTCAGTCCTAAGCCGGTGTCGGGACGCCAAGAGCGTCTCGAGAACGAGGTCAACCGCATTATCTGGACCACGCCGAGTTGATGGAGTTGGTTGCGGGGGTGGACTCGTCCACCCAGTCGACCAAAGTGGAGTTGCGAGAGCGCGGCTCGGGGCGGCTGGTGGACCGGGCCAGTGGTCCCCATGCCCACACCTGCTGGGATCCGCCGGTGAGTGAGCAGGACCCGGTGACATGGTGGGACGCGCTAGCGGCCTGCTTCACCCAGTTCACCGAGGCCGACCGGGCCTGCGTGGCAGCCATCAGCGTGGCCGGCCAGCAGCACGGCCTGGTGCTGGTGGGCGATGACGGTGCGGTGCTGCGCCCGGCCAAGCTGTGGAACGACACCACATCTGCGCCCCAAGCCAGCGATCTGGCAGCCCGCTTGAGCCCACAGGGATGGGCCGAGCGCTGCGGTTCGGTGCCGCTGGCGTCGTTCACCATCGCCAAGCTGGCCTGGGTGTTGGAGCACGAGCCTGAGATTGCCGACCGCATCGCCCGGATCATGCTTCCCCACGACTGGATCACCTGGCGGCTGTCCGGGGCCCATGTCACCGACCGGGGCGACGCTTCGGGCACCGGCTGGTTCGACCCCGCCGCCAATGAGATGGCGGCTGACTTGCTTGGGTTGGTGGTCGACGACCCCACCGGCTGGCTGTCCCGGCTGCCTCAAGTGCTCGGGCCCGACGAGGCCGCCGGGCAGATCACCCAAGATGCTGCCTCCGCACTGGGATTAGGCGACGCCGTGCTGATCGGCCCCGGAACCGGCGACAACATGGGGGCTGCCCTCGGACTCGGGCTGAAGCCGGGCGACTCGGTGATCTCTCTGGGCACTTCCGGCACGGCCTATTCCGTCTCTCGCACCCCCACCAGCGACCCAACCGGCGCTGTAGCCGGGTTCGCCGACGCCACCGGAGCGTTTCTGCCCCTGGTGTGTACCCTCAACGCCACCCGGGTCACCGACACTGTGGCCCGCTGGCTGGGGGTAGATCCTGCGGGCCTGGCAGAGCTCGCCTTGTCCGCTGCCGGTGGCCCCAACGCCCCGGTGCTAGTGCCCTACTTCGACGGGGAGCGCACCCCCGATCTGCCCGCCGCCACCGGTCTCTTTGCCGGGCTGCGCAACGACACGACTCGCGAGCAGGTGGCCCTGGCCGCCCACGATGGTGTGCTATGTGGGCTATTCGACGGGCTCGATGCCCTGCGGAGCGCAGGTGTGGATGCCAGCGGCCGCCTCCACCTCATCGGCGGCGGCGCCCGCTCTCTCGCCTACCGGGATAGGGCTGCGGCGCTGCACGGCGAGCCGGTAACTGTGCCTGATGACGACGAGACGGTGGCACTGGGCGCAGCAGTGCAGGCCGCAGCGATAGCAGCGGGCCGGCACCCTGCCGAAGTTGCCGCTGACTGGCCTCTAGGCAGGGGAGTGGTGGTGGAGCCACCGTCCGGTGCCAACGGCCAGGAGGCCCGGGCCCGCTACGCCGAACTACGGACACAATTGTCAGTGCCCGGCACCGGGTGAACAAGCGACGCTATGGGAGAGTTAGAGCATGTCCAGTGACCAAGTGATGCGCGACATGATGGCCAACCTGCCGGTTCCGGAATTCGAGTCCACGCCGTGGGCGTCGCCTCCGCCCTTGGCCGAGGCCACGGTAGCCATCGTGACCAGTGCAGGTCTTCACCGGGCCGACCAAGACCGATTCGAGGGCCGGGGGGACGTGAGCTATCGGATGCTCGACCGGGCCGACCGGGAACTGATCTTGGGCCATTGGAGCTCCAACTTCGACCGGGCGGCGTACGTGTCCGACCACAACGTGGTGTATCCCATCGACCGCCTGGAGGAACTGGCCGCTGCCGGCACCATCGGGGCCGTGGCGCCCCGGCATGTGGCGTTTGCCGGCAACCAGCCCGACACGGTGTCGGAGGTGCGCCTCGACACCGGCCCCGCCGCGGCCGCCGAGCTGCGGGCCGATGGGGTGGATGTGGCCATCTTGACTCCCGTTTGACCGCTGTGCACGCGCACCGTGTGTGTGCTGGGCCACGTACTGGAAGAAGCTGGCATCGCCACGGTGGTGCTGGCATCGATGCGACCGGTGGCTGAGCGGATGAACGTCCCCCGGGTGCTGTACTGCGAGTTCCCCCTGGGTCGTCCGCTGGGCATGCCCGACAACGCCCAATTCCAACACGGTGTGCTGAGCGCGGCATTCGACTTGCTCAACGCACCGTCGGGCCCTGTGCTGGTGGACTATCCCGAGGTGGTGGAGGCCGTCGAGACGCCACTGGCCTGCGCGCTGCCGCCCCGCTACGACCCCGACATCGCTCCGTCTATCGACGAGGCCCAGGGACTGCGGGCCGCCTACGACCGGGCGGTGGACCGTCGGGGGGCCACCGAAGTGGGCCGGGCCATCGACGCCGACGGTGTGGTGGGCGCGCTGGCCGACTTGGAGCGGGTGGCCGCCGGTGAGCACTGGAAAGAGGTGTACGGCCCGAGGCTGGACACCATCGCCATCGCCCACGACATCCGGGCGTACTACCAAGAGGCTGCCCTTGAGTTGGCCGGCGACCCGCCTCCGGGTGCCCGACAAGCGGAGGCGTGGTTCTACGAGGAGACTGAGGCGGGCAAGACTTTGGCTGCGGCTCGCGACGCCCTCACCGAGCAAGAGGCTCCCAGCGGCATCACGTTCTACATGCAGCCCGTGGGGCGCTGATCTCGGGACTTCGGGGAGCAGCTAGGCCACCGCAGGCAGGGGATCGCCGATGCGGGTGAAGCAGTCGGCAGCAGTCGCTCCCATGAACGCGGTTCTCACTTCGTCGTCTACCTCGTCGAGAGTCGGGCGGTACAGCTCGATGGGGTCGGCGTTGCCCTCTTGGTGGGGGTAGTCGGAGGAGAACACCACCATGTCGGGCAACTCGGCGAGTACGTCCAGGGCATCGGTGTCGCCGAAGCCAGGCAGGGGAGTGAGCCGCAGATTGCGGTGCAGCATCTCCTCGCCGCTGACCGGCCATGGCCAGTCGCCCAAAGAGGGCGAAGAAAGGCACTGTCGGGACAGCGTGGCCACATACCAGGGAAGCCATCCGGCCCGCATCTCCTCGACCAGCACAGTGAGGTTGGGGAAGCGGTGGAACACCCCGCCGAACAGCATGCTGGCAATAAGGTTCTGGGCCGCGTGCAGCCGCTGGGTGTTGGCCAGCCGGATCAGCCCGCCCACACCGGCCCCGTCGGGCAGGTCCCAGCCGATGTCGGCCCACTTCGAGAAGTCGGCCTCGGTGTTGCCCACATGGATCACCGCCACCATGCCCAGCGAAGTGGCCGCAGCCCACACCTGGTCCCAATCGGGGTGGCCGGGAGGCCCTCCGGCGGGTGCCCCCCGCAAGGTGTAGAGGAAGAACGCCCGAGCGCCCCGTTCCCGGCAGCGCTCCAGTTCGACTACTGCGGCCTCGATGTCGGAGAAGTCGACGGTGGCCACTGAATGGAGACGGTGCTGCTGATCCCAAAGCTGCTCGGTCAGGAAGTCGTTGCACCGCTGGGCGGCAACCACACGGTCGTCGGGCCGCAGGTAGTCGAGCTTCTGCCAGTACCCGCCGGGGTTCACCAGGCAGTGGTCGATGCCCACCGAGTCCATCCACGCCACCCTCTCGGCCGCGGTGGAGTCGTGGCGGGGGTGCAACACAACCGGACCGCCCGATTCCTTGGCCCGCTCGAACAGCTTGGGCAACAGCTCCACGGGGTTGGGCCGACGCTCCGCAGGCAGCACCTGGAGCAAATCGCCGGCGATGGCGTTGGCCAGATGCGTCCGGTTGTCGGGAATCTGATCGGCCCACGGCTTCATGGGGTCAACCCCCGCCGAGTCCCCCGTGATCTCCCAGTGGGTATCCACATCGACGATCATGGGCCGAGTCTAAGGGGCTGCTGGCACCCTCGCTGTCAGTCGACCCTGGCAATGAACCAGCGGATGGGAGAGGGGAAGATGGGGGCGGTGAAGTAGGTAGAGGTTGAATCGGATGGGCCGTCGCCGACGCCGACCTCGACGTCTTCGTCAAACTCGGCTTCGGGGAATTCGAAGGTCTGAACCTGGGCGAGCACGAAATCGGGACCCACGGCCACTTGGACGTCGGTGAAAGAGCTGTCCCCTTCGCTGTGCTCGGGAAGGCCGAAGGCTTCTTGGAGGGTCTGCCATTCCCAGTCGGTGCCGTCTGACGACCAGCCGACCAAGAACTCATTGGGGTCGTAATAGCTGTTGGCGGCTGATTCCGCTTCCATGACCGCAGCAGCCAACTCTTCACCGCGGAAGGTCACGAGTTCGGCTCCGGTTTCAGGGTCGTGGAATACCACATTTGAACCGAGAGAATCCTCGACTTCAGACACTTCCTGGAACTCCCCCTCGCTTTGGAGGGTCTCGGAGTCGAAAATATGCACCGCCGAGTCATTTTCTAGATCCCACAGCGTGATGCCGCCTTCAGGCTGGTTGTACCGGAGTTCGTAACCGTCCTTTTCGATGTTGATGTCGGGCAGAGTGAAGCCCCCGTCAGATTCGTCGTAAGGCGATGCCGGCCCGCCCACCGCGGCAACTCCGGCAGGTCCGACGGCAAGAGAGGGCATCCACCCGATGCCGTCAGGCAGGGTCAGCACCTGGTCCCAGCCGTAGACGCCATCGAAGCGCTCGACTTTGAACTTTCCGTCGGTCTCTTCTGTGGTCCAGAGTTCGTTCTGGGCGCTATCGGTTATCTCGACCTCAACCGATGTGGTAGTCCATTGACGGCCGTCTGGGGAATACAAAAATTGGTCACCCTCAGGGCCGTACAAGATCAGGTGGAAACCATCAGACGCTCCATAGCTACCGGAAGAAGCCCAACCCGGAAATTCGGCCACCAACTCGGGTGGCCCACCGTTGCTCAAGAAGAGGTGGACACGCTCCTCGCTCGGCTCGTAGGCCATTTCATCACCAAGTGCTTGGTCAATTTCAGGCTGCCGGGCGTCGCTCTGGGCCATCACCACGATGCGTTCCCCAGCCACAATGGCGTCGGTTATCCAAGCCGTGCCTTCGAAAGAGCCCAAGTCGACCACCAGCTCAGTCCAACTCGCTCCTTGGTCGTCGGAGAACAGAATCTGAGTACCCGGAGCTTCGACGGTTGAGTCCCATCCCTGAATCAACCAGCGGTCGCCGATGATGTCGACTTCCCAAGGCAGGAAACCAGCGGGAACTGGGATTGGTGCCCATTCCGTGCTGTCGTCAGTGACCAATATCTTGTCTATGCCTCGGTCGACGAAGCTCAGGGCCAGTACTCGCCCGTCGCCTACCGACTCGAGGCGGATGGTCGAGTGCTCATCTGCGCCTAGAGCGTCGGCGAGATCCACTTCAGCCCAAACCAGCCCAGAGACATCGGGAGCCTCAGTGGGTGTGACTACCGGCGCCACGGTGGGCTCTGGTGGCTGAGCAACTCCCTCGGGTGTCGCGACCTGCGGAGTCGGAGAGTCCACAGACTCCGGGGAATCGCTGGACACGATCACTTCGGAGTTTCCTGAAGAGCTGCATCCCGCGATCCCGCCAATCGCCAAGGCAACCAGCGCAACAAGGCCAGCGGCTGCACGCAGGCTGTTCCGGGTAGTAGTCATGTTCACCGCACAATAGGTAGGAAGAATCGAGGGTATAAGTAGCGAAATGCACTGCGGGTGGTTGGTGTGGAGGGGGTCTCACCAACCACCCGCAGCAGTCCCGCCGTTTAGCCACACACGATGGTCATGCAGCCACCGTTCGACTCATTCTACGGTGGCGATGAACCAAAGTGGCGCATGGCCGGAGAGCATGATGCTGTCATCGCCAGGGGTGTCGGAGGGGTCGGCGGAATAGGGCTGGACTCGGGCAATCACGAAGTTGCTGCCTACGGCCAGCTCGATGTTGGTGAACCCCTTCTCGAGATCGGTCAGGCCGGTCAAGCCATAGGCTTCGGACAGGGTTTTCCAATCCCAGGTGCTGCCGTCGGCTGACCAACCGACCCACTGCTCGCTCTGCTCAGTGCTGATACCGGCAGTACCCACAAACCCGTCGCTACTGATCCAGGGCTCCAGCTCTTCCATGGTGAACGACACCAGGTGCTCGCCGGTGTCGGGATCCTCGAAGACCAACAAATCGGGAACCTCATCGCCTCCTTCCACCTCCCGAACGCCTTCGGGCAGCATGTTGCTTTGAGCGTTCTCGGCGTCGAGCACGTAGACGGCTATGTCTTCAGACAAGTCCCACAGGCTGACGCCACCCACAGGGTCGTTGTATCGAAGCTCGTATCCGTCTTTGGCGACTTGGAAAACAGGTATGAGGTTGGGGTCAGGAGTGCTTCCTTGCAAGGCCGCCATGGCGATGCCCGCGGGCCCCACCGACAGACGATCTACCGTGGCGATGCCGCTGGGGAGCTCGGCCACCAGTGCGGGGGAGTACGCGCCCTCAAAGCGCTCGGCCCGGTATTGGCTGCTTGTCTGGCCCGATGTCCAGACCGTCCCCTCGGTGGTTCCGTAGTAGGAGTAGAAGCGACCGACAGGCACACCGTCGGCGGCCGTCAAGGGCGCTTGGCTCCATTGGCGACCGTCAGCAGAGGTAAGCAGCAGCTCTCCCTCGGTGGCGATCAACGCAAGATGGAACCCGTCGACGGCGCCGTAGCCACCAACGTCCCAAGCGGAATACTCGGCCACTTGCTCGGCAGCGCCGCCGTCGCTATGGAATAGGCGAACGAATCGGCGGTCGCCCCCGTAGAGAAAGTCCTCCTCTTCGGCGGTCAGCTCGAACGACTCCGGGTCCGACGACTCATCCCGGGTGAAGCTCACCGTGTCGCCTTCGACGCCCATCCACCCCTTGATCGATTCCTTGTCGGGCACCAGGCCCCGGTTAACGATCACCGAGGCGATATCGACATGGAAACGGGCTTTCGCGGCAATCACCATGTTCTGGCCGGACACCAGAACATCAGCCACCGAAACGGTCTCGTCGGCGTTGCCACCAATATCGAGGGCCAAATTTGTCCAAGTGGCACCCTGATCGTCGGAGAAGAAAGCGCTGATGTTGTCTTCAAAGGTGGAGACATCCCATCCGGTGACTACCCAGCGCTCGCCAGCGAAGTTGAAGCGCTCAGGGGCAAAGTCTGGCGGCATGGAGATCACGGTCCAGTCAGTGCCGTTGTCGGTGACCAGAACCCGGTCGCCGTCGCGGCCGTAGACCTGAGCCAGCACTCTGCCGTCGCCCACCGAGGCGATGCTGTGAGCGTCGATCACGTCGGTGCCGAAAACGGTGGTGGGGTCGAACTGGACCCATCCGAGCTCCGGGCCGGTCGAAACGCTTTTGGGCGTGATCGGCTGGGTGGTGACTTCGGCGCTGGCTTGGGGTGTTTCTGGGAGTGTTTCTTGGGGCTCCTCCACCGAAGGAGCAGTTGGGGCCGCGGTCGGCTGTGCTGTTACCTCTGGATCCGGTGCGAAAGTGGGATCATTGACCACGATGACCTCGGTGGGCTGATCCTCCTCAAGTGCGCTCCAAGCGGCAATGCCGCCAGCCACCAGGGCAACCGAGGCGGCGATGCCCACAACTGCCTGGCGGGTGTGGCGGGCCTTGGCTTGGGCGGCGGCTCGCTCGGCGATGGACGACACCGGCGGCCGGGCAGCCGGGGCAATGACCCGCTCGCGGATGGCGTTGCCCAGGGCCTCACCGAGGGCCTGGTCGTCGGCTCCGGTCAGATCTTCAGGGGTTTGGCGCTCGTCGCTCATTGGTCGACCACCTTTCGCAGCTCGGCCAATCCTCGGGATGTGGCGCTTTTCACCGTGCCCGGCCGTACCCCCATGGCCTGGGCGATTTCTCTCTCGTTCATGTCGGCGTAGAACTTCAAGACAAGGACGGTTTTCTGTGTGGGTGAGAGCTGGCTGAGGGCATCGAGCAGGTAGTCCTGGTCGTCGGGTTGGGGGGGAATAAACGGCCGAAGGCCGATACGCCGTCTCACCTCGCGCTTGCGCAGTTCGCTGCGGGAACCGTTCACCACCGAAGTGCGCAGGTACGCCCCCGGCTGGTCGAGGCGGCTCCAGCGGTCGAATACCTTGGCGAAGGCGTCTTGAACGACTTCTTCGGCCGCCTCCCTGGCGTCCACCAGCCCCCGGGCCAGCCGGACCATCGGCTCATATTCGGCCCGATAAAGGTCGTCGAAGCTGGCCAGCTTGAGAACCTCTCCAGTTGGCGTTGGTTCACGGGGAACCGGCCGCTCGCCCTCAGAAATTCCCGAAGCCATCCAAGGGATAGTCTTCATCACCCAGCAACGACGCCCGGTGATGCTGATTGGTTCCTTCGCCCCGTTGCCGGGCGCGGGCAGCTATGGATGGTTCAGCGAGTAGCTCGAAATATGGCTGGCCTGATCAGGCCGCGACGGCGTTTTTGAGCAGCGCTTCGTTGGGCTCGGCGGGAAGCTCGCTGAGGGGAACGGCTATCTCGTCGTGGGTCGGGCCGTGCTGGGCGGCCAGCGGGGCCAGGGCGTCGAGGTTGAAGCCGTAGAGGTCGGCGGCGTTGCCGGCCAGGATCTGCTGGAGCTCACCAGGTTCGGTGCCGCAGAACACCTGGCGCAGGTGCTCTCGGGTGTAAGGGCCGGTGCCCTCGTTGTGGGGGTAGTCCGATCCCCACATCACCTTGTTCACCCCCAGCACCTCACGGGCGGCGGCGTCGTCGTGGCCCGGCTGGCTTATGCCCACCCAGCAGTTCTGCTGGAAGTACTCGGTGGCGCTGCGGGGCAGGATGTGGCTCTCGTCGTAGCGCATCTCGCCCATGCGGCCGGTGTCGCGGATCTTGGCCAGGGTCTCATCCATGTGGGCCAGAGCGCCCACCAGCCAGGCGCAGCCCTGCTCGGTCATCACGAACTTGAGCTTGGGGAACCGTTCGAACACTCCCGACAGCAAAAGCTGGTAGAAGGGCCGGTGGGAGTAGAAGCTCACTTCGGTGATGAACAGCAGATCCGACACCGAGTACTTGCCGTAGTTGGGGACGCCGGTACCGCCGTGGCTGTTGACGATCACCCCGAGGTCCTCACAGGCGGCCCAGAACGGGTCGTAAGCCGGGTCGTACAGGGGGGCCAGATCCTTGCAGTCGGGCGGGATGGCAGAGATCAGCACGCCGCCGCGCAGGTTGTTGGCCGCGATGAACTCCACGTCTTTGATGGCCTCGTCCACATCGTTCAAGAAGGTCTGGCCGATGCCGGCCCGCTGGTCGGGATACTGGGCGCACCAGTCGGCCAGCCAGCGGTTGTGGGCCCGGATGCCGGCCAGTCGGTGCTCGAGCTGATCGGCCTGGGGCGGGCGGGCGAACAGGATGAAGCTGGGGAAGAACGGGGGCACGGTGTTGGGGAACACCACCTCGCCCACCTGGCCGTCGGCGTACAGGTCGCCCAATCGGCGCTCGTTGTCCCAGTTGCGCACCCGGCCGCCGTCTTGGAGGTCGCGGAATGGGTTTCGGTACTTGTCCCGCCAGGCGTCGAAATCGTCTTGGTACTTGGATTCCAAAAACCCGCGGTAAGTCTCGTGGTTGGCCCCGGCGTGGCAGTCGGCCGAGATGATGGTGTACCGGTCGCTCATTCCACTAGTTTGCCAACTGTGAGCAACTCGCCGGGCATCGTGGAGGGAGAGTGGGACGATCAGCCCCACAACTGGCGGACATTCTTCAAGCGCTGGCGCCGCAGCAAGGAGTTGTTCCGGTTCGAGGTCGTCCGCACCGAGGCCATGTCAGCCGACGGTTTCTTCGTAATCGGCCGGGCGACTGCGGGCCGCGTACAAGAAGGCGACGCCCTAGTGGTAGACGTCGGCGGTCAGTCGATCTCCACCCGAGTCACCTCCATCGACCACACCGTGCAGAACGACGAAGAGTTCCACATGCTCATGGCCTTTCAACTCGACGGCATCGGCCCCGACACCGGCATCGAGCCCGGCGCCATCGTCCGCCAGCCCGGCTAGCTGGTATTCACACAATCCCGCAGGGGAAGGGTCAGGCCTGCTTCGGCCTCGGCGCGAGACCTGCGAAGCGATGCCACCAACTCAGGATCCCTCATGATGTCAAGGGTCTCTTCTAGAGATTCGAGATAGTCGCAATTGACCAGTATGAACGAAGGGCGGCCATTTCGAGTCACCAGAATTCGGTCTTCCTGATGTTCAACGCGATCAGCCAGTTCTGACAGACGGCTCTTGGCTTCGGAAAAGGGGAGGATTGTGTTCATTGGTCCAAATCTTGACCAACTTGGCCTTGTCTTGCAAGAAAGCCGCGTTGTACACGCCCGTCCCAACGTTGTCAAGTGTCAAAAGATGACAAAAAACTTGTCATGTTTTGACACCCTTTTTGATTGCAAGACCCGTGAAGCCGACATACGTTCACTTGAAGAGGTAACGGAGGCGAACCAAGGAATACATCCCCAAATCCAGAACAAAGAGGAAGCCCAGAATAGAAGAAGCCAATGAAGTGGAAGAAGTGGCAAGTTATTTTGCTCGGTACGATTGGGCTGTTTGCCTTTGGTGCAGCAATAGCGGGCACGGTGCATGCGGCTGAGGACAAGCAGTCTAAGGCGGTAGAGCGAAGCCCGGCTGCGGAATCGGTGGATGTTGCTGTGGAGTCGTATGCGTTGGAGTACTCGGTGTCGCAGGCTGAGGCCAGCCGCCGCCTTGGACGCATTGGGGCGATCCAGGAGGTTCTGGCGACAATCCGCGGTCTTGAGTCGGCACGGGTTGCGGGGTGGGGCATAGACCACCGCGGCGACTTCGGGGGCTGGGTGCTGCTCACCGGAGACGAGCCGGCTGGCGCTGCTGCGGCTGCTGTCGCCGACGCTCACAGCGATGTGGAGATCCGCACCGGCGTCCAGCACAGCTACGCCGAGCTCCTGGCCGCGCAGCGCGGCCTTTCAGAAAAGCTTTTTGCGGCTCAAAGACCTGCCTTCGGTAGCGGCGCGCTGGGTAGCACCGGCGCTGTTGGGCAGGCCGGGCCCGGCACGCCGGGCGATCTCGAGGGTGCCGGGGTGGGCGCGGGTCTGGCCGAAGTGGTCACATTTTTGGAGACCGATATGGCGGGTAATGCTATTCGCGTCGGCATAGACCCCGGCCTCGCTCCCGATGTCGGCCCGCTAGGCACGGTTTCTGAACTGACCTTCGAGCAAAGCAAGACCGCGGTCGCGGAACTGCTCGACGATCACATCGAAGTGCCCTTCACCGTCGCCGACGGCCGCGGCATCGCCCCAGCGGAGAGCTTCCAAGGCGGAGAAGAGATATCTGGGATATTCATTTGCACATCGGGGTTCACAGCCCGCCGAAGCAACGGCGGTGGCTACGACTACGGTGTCGTCACTGCTGGACACTGCAGTGACGACGGTCCAACTGAAACTGACACGTACAGCATGAAGGGTGTAGTGCTGCCGTTCGTCTACGGCTGGGTGAGCCCCACCGCCGACGCTCAGTTCCACCGCATCCCCACTCCAACCAGCGGATCCCACTATGTGGCCGACGACTACTTGTGCCGCGACCCACGCAGCTACCCCAACCCCTCATGCGACGTGATCCGTACAGAGGCCCGCGCCAACATGCAAGACGATTACGTGTGCCACACCGGCGAGCGCAGCGGGATATCTTGCGGCAGAGTCACCAACATAAGTTATCAGCCAATGAGTGGCGAACTAACTTGCTATAACTCCAGTGGCGTAGACACTGTCTGTGATGCCGGGTTCGTTCGGGTGGATGGCCAAAGACTGAAAGGCTGCGGAGGTGACAGCGGAGGGCCGTTTTATCGAGGCGGAACGGCCTACGGGATCACGTTGTCCGCTACTGACAAGGATGACTGCAACTCGGGGGGCAAGATAGTTATCTTCTCTGGTATCCGGGAGGTTGAGTCCTTCTTGGATGTGGAGATCCTCACCCAACCGGTCACACTGAGCGCCCCGTGACGGCTCCTGGTAGCTCCCAAGTGACTCGGCGGAATCAAAACCGCTGTAAAGGGTGCATAACGCAAGAAGAGGCACGCGGGGTCAGAGTGCCCGCCGCGCCGCGCCGGACCGTGTGGTATGGAATTGCATTGGTCTACTTGGCTGTGGTCCTTGCGGGGTGCTCGACAGGGAACCAGGCGGCAGTGGAACAACCGTCGGCAACCGTGTCGGCGACGCCCGAGCCTGACCGAAGTGGAGCGGAGCCGCAGGAAGGTATGGACCAGCCGGTTGCCACCGTGTCGGCGACGGCCGAGACTGACCGGAGCGATACGGATCGACCTCCCGAGCGGACCGTGGCGGGGAGTCAGGACAGCAGCGGGTGGAATGGCGGGGATTGGCCGAGGCCGCCGCTGGCGGGCATGTACGCATTCCACCCCGAAATGCAGTTCCCGTTGGAGCTATGGCAGGGAATTGTGTCCATTGAGCCACCTTGTGTGTACTTCATCATCGACTCGTACGACTCGTCTACCAATTCGTACGACTGGTTGACGGGCGATCGGCGACAGCGCTTGGCGTTGTCGTTGCCTTATCCCGAGGTGCGCTTTGACAACAGCACCCAGACGCTGTGGAGCAGCGACATCCCTATCTCCCACGGAGACCGGGTCCTCACTGGCGGAGGCGAGGGTCGCTACACGGAGGGGGGCAAGGAGTTCCACGAGATGCATCTTTTCTGGGATATCTGCGCCGCCCAAGGAGTCGGCGTTGTCCTCGGTTTGGAGACCGTAAAGTGGTATTGCGCGCAAGAACCGCCAGACTGGCCACCCGCAGAGCAAAGTTGGCAGCGCATCTGCGTGGAGGACACGAGACCTCACAACCAGAGGGATCTGCTGGAACAGCAAGGCCTCGCACCTTCTGATGAGCCCTCCGCCGCCAGCCGGGGCCCCGGTGATCCACGCCTCGTTGCAGATCTGCTACCGCCGCCGTTCTTCGGCATGCATCCGCACCATCCCGACATGGAGCTGGAGGTGGCAAAGCTGGTGGGGATCCTGAAGATAGAACCCGCAGGGCCGAACGACTACGAACGGGTGTGCGCGTACCTGCACCCGACGGCGTCCTCCACGTCGCAAGGGGTGCTGTGGGGAGACTTGTGGAAGCACACTGGCCCCGACGGGCGACCGCTCGCCGTCAGGCTGGATCTGCCTTATCCCCAGGTCCGCTTCGACGAAGACGCCTGGACGCTGTGGAACGGCGACATCGGCCCGATGACCACCGGAGACCGGGTCATCGTCGACCCAATAGCCCCGCCCGACTTCAACGACAACGGCTATAGCAGGCCCAAACAGCCCCACGAAACCCTCATAAACGCAGCCTGTAACAAAGCCAACGCGAGGGCCACCGTGTTGGACATACAAACCGTGGAGCACTACTGCACACGCGACACACCGGCCAGGCACCAAAGCCAATGCGAACAGGCCATGAGCCTGCGCAATCAGCCCGAATCCCAGCTCACACTCCCCGAGTAAGGCCTGGAACAGATTTACGGCGTAAGCAACTGGCCGAGGCGGCGGCTGGCGATGGCGGCGCCGGCGGCGGCTAGGGCTAGGAGGTAGGTGATGTGGACTACCAGATCGATGCTGATGTTGCCGGCGATGAAGGCTCGTTCCATGGCTACGCCGTGGTAGAGGGGGGTGGCTTGCACCAGAAACTGCACGGCGCGGGGGTAGGTGTCGAGGGGGAAGAAGGTGGCGGAGAACAGGAACTGGACGATGAGAGGCACGGTTACCAGGTCGAGGTCGTTCCAGCTCCGCATGTAGCTGGTGGCAGCCATGCCCAGGGCGGCGAAGGTGAAGCCGATCAGCGTTGCCCCCGGTAACGCGGCGATGGCCCACACCGAGTCCACCAGGCCGAGTCCGGCCATGATGCCCAGGAAGCCGCCGGAATAAAGGGTGGCCCGCAGCACCGACCAGCCCATCTCGCCCAGGGCCAAATCCACGACCCCTACCGGAGTGGCCAGGACGGCGTCGTAGATCTTGGCCCAGGTGAGCTTGTAGTACATGTTCATGGTGCTGTCGTAGAAGGTGCCGTTCATGGCCGAAGTGGCCAACAGACCGGGTGCTACGAACGTGCGGTAATCAATGGTTCGCCCCCCGACGGTCACGTCGCCCACTAGCTCGCCGATGCCGATGCCGATGGACAACAGGTAGAAGACCGGCTCGAAGAACCCCGACAACAGGGTGACCCAGGTGCGCCGGTACACGGCGATGTTGCGCTCCACGACTCGGGCGAATCGCCGCGACGGCAGCAAACCCGCCGCCGCGGCCAATCCCAGCCGGTTGGGGCGGCGCCCCTGGCCCACGATGTGCATTCTTGTAGGGCTCATTCGTACAGCCTTCGGGTGAAGGTCCTGCTGGCTATCAGCGTGCCGATCAGGATCAGGGCCACCAGATAGGCCAGGTGACCGGCTAGATCCCACCCCAGCCCGCTCCCGGTGCTCAGCGCCCGACATAGCCTCACCCCGTGCCATACCGGGGTGAGCCAGGCGATTTGCTCGAGCACGATGGGAAGCTGGGAAACCGGGTAGAAGATGCCCGAGAACAAGAACATGGGCATGATCACAAACCGGGTGTAGGTGCTGAAGTTGTCGGCGTTGATCCGGGTGGCGACAAAGGCAGCGGTAGGGGTAGCGAAGGCCATGCCGCAAAGGGCGGCGCATAACGGGGCCAGTACGGCCAGCGGCGACGACACCGACCCGAAGGCGGCCATAACCCCCAAGAACACGAAGCTGGCCAACGTCACCCGGAAGGCCATGTAGGTGAAATGGCCCAGCAGGATGTCGCGGCCCCGCAGCGGGGAAGAGGCCATGGCCATATAGGTGCGGTACCACTTGAAGCCACCCAGCACCGGGTAGGTGGACTCGTTGACCGCCAGCATCATGGCGTTGCCGGCCAGCAGTCCGGGGGCCAGGAAATCCAGATAGTCGAGCCCGCCCAGGTCCCGGCCGGAACCCACCTCGGCATCGACCAGAGAACCGAGACCCAATCCCATGGCGGCCAGGAACAGAATCGGACTCAAGAAACTGGTCAGCAGCGAGCCTTTCCAGTTGCGGCGATAGGTCAACAGCCAGTACTCGACGGCCAGTCGAGTACTGGGGACCACTGCGGCGGGGGCCATCAGTCCACCAGCGAGCGGCCGGTGAGATGCAAGAAGACGTCTTCGAGGGTGCTGCGGCGCACGAGTACGCTCTCATGCTCGACTTCCCCAAGCAGGGCCACCAGCCGTTCGCCCTGGTCGGTGTAGAGAAGCACTCGATCGGGCAGTTCTTCAACCCGCTCATAGAGCTCCTCCTTCGCCTGGGCCTCGGGGCTCTCGCCCAAGCGGCGCAGCGCTTCGGCCATCACGGCTACCTGACCGTGGGTTCGCACCTCCACCACCTCGCGAGTGGAGTAGCGCTCGATCAACTGGCGCGGCGAGCCTTCGGCCACGATCTTGCCCCGGTCCATCACCACCAACCGGTCGCAGAGCTGCTCGGCCTCGTCCATGTAGTGGGTGGTGAGCACCTGGGTCACCCCTTGGCGCTTGAGCGTCCACAGCCGCTCCCACACCACATGGCGGGCTTGGGGGTCGAGGCCGGTGGTGGGCTCATCCAGCAGCAGTACCTCGGGTTCGCTGATCAAGGCCCGAGCGATGGTCAGTCGGCGCTTCATGCCCCCCGACAGCGGTTCCACGTGGTCGTTGGCCCGCTCGGTGAGCTGTACGAACTCCAGCAATTCAGCGATACGGGTGCGCAGCTTCGACCGGGGCAGGTCGAAGTAGCGCCCATAGACGTACAGGTTCTCGGCCACCGACAACTCTTCATCAAGGTTGTCCTGCTGGGGAACCACCCCCAGGCGAGACCGGATATTGGTGCCCTCACGAGAAGGGTCCATGCCCAAGATGCGCAGAGCGCCGCCGGTAGGGTCGGACACGCAGCCGATCATCCGCATAGTGGACGACTTGCCCGCGCCGTTGGGTCCCAGAAAGCCGAACACCTCGCCTCGTTCGACCTCGAAGTCGATGCCGTCGACCGCGGTGAAATCGCCGAACTGCTTGGTCAGCCCCCACGCTGCGATCAAAGACACTTGGTGAGGATACGGCCACACCGCTGTTCGCGGGCAGTTCTGAATCGATGACCATTCGATCCTGAGGTCAGAACCAGCTCCTGTGTTCTGACCCGGTTGCTGTCGATGGGCCATGATGGGGCCATGAGCTACGAGGACTTGTCGAAGAGCCAGCAGAAGCCCTTGAGCTACGAGCATCTGCTGTTGCCGGGGCGCATCGGCACTCTGGAGCTGCGCAACCGGCTGATCATGGCCCCGATGGGGGAAGAACTGGGCGACGAGAACGGTGAGGTCTCCGACGACCAGGCCGCCTACCTGGAAGCTAGGGCCAAGGGCGGCATGGCCGTGGTCATGCTGGGGTCGGTGGGGGTGGCCCATCCGGTGGGTTGTTCCAACAAGCGCCAGACCGCCATCTCCGAGGACCGGTTCATCCCATCGTGGAAGCGGGCGGCCGACCGGGTTCACGCCCACGGCGGCAAGATCGCCATGCAGCTCACCCACGCCGGCAAGATGGGCCTCCAAGACACCATGGCCGGGCGCCCCATGTGGGTTCCGTCGCAGCCAGGGGAGATGACCATCGACCCGCTGTACGGGATGGTCACCGCCGATGAGGGGGCCATGATGGCTGAGCCGTTCATGGCCCCCACCTCCAATCCCCATTACCGGGTGATGGACCACGACGACATCGCCATCGTGGTCGACCAGTTCGCATCAGCCACTGTGCGGGCTCGGGAGGCCGGGGTGGACGCGGTGGAACTGCACTGCGGCCACGGCTATCTCATCGACGCCTTCTTGTCGCCCACAATCAACACCCGCGATGACGAATACGGGGGGTCGAGAGAGAATCGGGCCCGGTTCCTGGTGGAGATCCTCACCGAGACTCGCCGGCGGGTGGGCGACGACTACGCCGTGTGGGTGCGGCTCAACAGCACCGAGGTGGGCATCGACGGCATCGTCCTCGACGACGCCCTCTACAACTCCCGCCAAGCGGCGGCCGCTGGGGCCGATGCCATCCATGTGTCGGCCTACCACGACCCCGGCATCGCCACCGGACCCACCGACTCCTACGGCCCCCACGAGCCCGAACTGCTGGTGCCCAACGCGGCTGCGGTCAAGGCAGAGGTGGACGTTCCGGTTATCGCGGTGGGGCGGATCAGCCCCGAAGCCGCCGACCGCCACATCGCCGAGGGCAAATACGACTATGTGGCCATGGGCCGCAAGATCCTGGCCGACCCCGACCTGGTCAACAAACTGGCCGCGGGCCGCTCCGAGGACGTGCGCCCCTGCGTGTACCACTACCGCTGCATCGGCAACATCTTCCTGCGGGTGGGCACCCGGTGCGCGGGCAACGGATTCTTGGGCCGGGAGGACGAGCTGACCGCCGAGGCCGCACCGGCCGCCCGGCGAGTGCTGGTGGTGGGTGGCGGACCCTCGGGTATGGAGACGGCCCGGGTGGCCGCCCTGCGGGGACATGAGGTGATCCTGGCCGAGGGGTCCCACCGGCTCGGCGGCCGGTGGGCGCTGGCCTCGGCCACCAGCGACGTGAACGCGGAGCTCATGGTGTGGTTCGAGCGCCAACTCGACCAACTCGGTGTGGATGTGCGGCTCAACACTCGGCTGGATGCGGTTGCCGCCAGCGCGCTGTCACCCGACGCAGTGGTGGTCGCGGTGGGCGGACAATGGGGCCGCCCTGAAGTCGACGGCATCGACGGCCCCAACGTGTGGGGAGTGGACGACCTGGCCCCGTGGCTGCTCGACGGCAACCCGCTGGACGCCGCCCGGGTGGCGGTGCTTGGCGGGGACCTGCCTGGCCTCGGGGTGACCGAGACCGCCCACCATCAGGGTGCCGAGGTCACGCTGATCGAGTCTGGCCCCGCGTTCGGCTTCTCCCTCGGATTGCCTGGGCGATGGCGGGTGGTCAACGACCTCGGCCAGGCCGGCGTAAACCTGGTTACCGGAGCCGAAGTTGTAGCCATCACCGACGACGGGGTGGTGTGGCGCGCCAACGGCGCCGAGCAGACCACCCCCGCCGATCTGGTGGTAGTGACTTCTGAGCTGGCTGCCGATACGTCGTTGGCTGATGAGCTGCGGTCTGACGGTGCCGAAGTCCACTCGGTGGGCGACTGCGCCCAGCCGGGCTTTTTGGAAGGGGCCATGCGGTCCGCGGTCGAGTTGGCCGCCACGCTGTAGCCCCGAGGCCGAAAGCGAAGGGGAGACCGAGGTGAGCTTTCAACTGGCCAATCGCGCCGGACAGGCAGTGCTGCTGGATGGGGAGGACTATTGGGCGTTGGGGATCGCACCGATGGAAGCCCTGAGCAGTCTCGATGATCTGCACCGCCAATGGGCTAGCCGGGGCGCTCCCGACGGGCAACTGAGCCCGGCCGAGTTGGGACCGCCAGTGCCCGATCCCAAGCAGGTGTTCGCCTATGGGCTCAACTACCGCGACCACGTCGAGGAGATGGACGAGGTGGACTATCTGGGCCGGACCACCAACGAGGCGCCGGTGGTGTTCACCAAGTTCCCCGCCTGCCTGGTCGGCCCCACCGCACCGGTCAAGCTTGTGGGCGGCCACTGCGACTACGAGTGTGAGCTGGTGGCGGTAATCGGGGCCGAGACCAGGAACATCGAAGAGTCCCAGGCCTGGGACCGGGTGGCCGGACTGATGGTCGGCCAGGACATATCCGACCGGGCACTCCAGGTGGCCGCCACCCCGCCGCAGTTCAACCTGGGCAAGTCCCGAGAGTCATTCGGCCCTACCGGCCCTGCACTGGTGAGCCCTGATCTGGTGGAGAGCCCCGACGATCTGGCCATCTCCTGTCGCGTCAACGGCGAGTCGCGCCAAGACAGCCGCACCAGCTACCTCATGCGCCCAGTTGCTGAGATCGTGGCCTATTTGTCGTCGATCCTCACCTTGCACCCCGGCGATCTCATCTTCACCGGTACCCCCGGCGGCGTCGGCCACGCCCAAGGTCTCTACCTGAAGCCTGGCGATGTGATCCTCTCCAAGATCGAAGGCCTCGGAGCGCTGGAGAACATCTGCGTCTAGCGGACTAGGGCAGTCCCAGCATCTCTGCGGCTTGGTCGCAGCTCGCGATAGGGCGGCCTACCTCGTTGCACAGAGCGACCGCTTCGGCCAGCAACTCTTGGTTGGTGGGGGAGCGGTAGGGGTCGTAGAACTCCTCGATGCCCACGTGGAGATGGCCGCCGAGCTCCAGGGCCAGTCGAGGCAGGGGAGTGGCCATGAGGTCGCCGCCCCAAACCGAAACCGACCAGGGAATGTCGGTGTCTTCCAGCATGTCCAGATAGGCCAGCAGGGCGTGTTTGGTGGGGGAGAGGCCGAAGGTCACGCCCTTGGACCGGCGAGTGAGCCCCCACTCAGCCCCGAAATAGAGCTTGGCCATAGACCCGGCGGGTAACTGGCCGGCCCGATAGTAGGAGAGCACGCACTGCAAAAACCCGGGCTCGTAGATGGCCAGTGCCGGCCCCCATCCGTTGTCGCGGCACAGATCGAAGCTGGCCCGGATATCGGCGTAGTCGTTCTTGTAGGTGCCGCCCACCGGCAGGCCGTCGGGCCCGGCCGCCCCGATATTGGTGGAACCCGGGTCCACCACCCCCATGCGTAGGGGCAACTCGGCGGCGATCATAGCCATGTGGGCGTTCTTGGCCTGGTGGTCGGCGCCTGATGTGAGCGTGGGATACCACAGGGCGTCGGGCCGGGTGGCCAGCACTGGGGTCATGGCATCGATGTAGGGGCCGGCGGCGGCCTCCCCGGTGAGGCTTATGTCGTAATTGTGGGCATGAATGATGGCCGCGCCCTGGTCTAGACAAGCCAGGGAGTCGTCCCTGATGGCCTCGGCGCTGAGGGGCACATTGGGGTTGATGTCGGGGCTGGTGATGCCGTTGATGGCCACCTCGATGATGACTGGGATTTCCTCGTTTGCGACTGCTGCCATGGGCTGAGACTAATGCCGGTTCCGACGATCAACGGCTGGCGTGGTTTACTTCGGGGCGTGGTTGCACCGGCAGGAGATGGCCCCTGGTTCGAGGATTTCACTGTTGGCGGGCAGATCGACCCTGCCCCGGCAATCACCATCGGGCCAGGCGAAGCTGCCGCTTACCAGGCTATTTGCGGCGATCCGTTGGCCATCAGCTTGAGCCGCCCACTGGCTGAGGCCATCACCGGCGAGCCCGGCGCGGTGGTCAACCCTGCCTTGGTGTTGCAGGTGGCCATTGGACAGTCCACCGTGGCCACCCGCAAGGTGGTGGCCAACCTGTTCTACCGCGGGGTGCGCCAACTCCGTACCGTGCGGGTGGGCGACACGCTTACCACGGCGGTCACCGTTAGGGGTCTGAGGGAGGCGTCGGCCCGGCCCGACCGGCCGCCTCGGGGCCTGGTGCTGCTCGGCATGCAAACCCACGATGAACAGGGCCGACTGGTGCTGGACTTCGAGCGGTGCGCGCTGGTGCGCCGCCGAACTGATGCTTCCACCGGCCATGCCGATGATTTGGGAGGCGCCCTCAAAGAACTCGACATGGCTCCCTTTGTTGAAGCTGCCCCTAGCGACTGGGACTTGGGTCCGCTCGGAGGCCCTCAAGAGTGGGCTAGAGGGGAGACTCGCCGCGATCCCTTGCGGGACACAGTGACCGACGCCCCCGCGCTGGCCCGGCTCACCCAGAACCTGGCCCCGCCCCATCGGGATGCGTCGCTAGGTCAGGGAGGCAAGCGGTTGGTGTACGGGGGGCACACCGTGGGGCTAGCCCAGGCCGGACTCGGGCGCCTGCTGCCCACCGCGGCCACGGTGGTGGGCTGGCAACTGTGCGACCACACTGGACCCGTGTTTGAGGACGACGTGGTGGATGTGGCCGCCACCCTCGATGCAGTGCAGCCGGTGGCCAACGGCCGCCTGCTTGCCTTTACCGTGACCGTGCATGCCGAGCGCAACGGTGCCGAACCGGTTCCGGTGCTGGACTGGCGACCGATCGTGCTGGCTCGGTGAGCGACACACCAGAGCCCACAGACCATGAGCTGGCCCACTGGCTGGCCCAGCAGGCCGGAGAGCAGCTACAGGCGCTTTCTGATGAGATGGATGAATCCCGCACCGGTTACCTCAACCGGGAGTTGGCCGGCGACCAGCTCAGCCATCGCTATCTCACCGGGATGCTGGCTCAACTGAGGCCCGACGACACCGTGCTTTCTGAGGAGGGGCGAGACGACGGAACCCGGCTCGAGGCCGAGCGGGTGTGGATCGTCGACCCGTTGGACGGGTCATCGGACTACGCCGACCAGTGGAGTGACACCTGGGCGGTCCACGTCGGGCTGTCGGTGAACGGCGAACCAGCGGCGGGGGCTGTTTCGGTGCCTCCCTGGGGCCGCACGTTCAGCACGATCAACCCCGACGGTCCGCCGGCCGACAATGGCCGAAAGCGGCCGCTGGTGGTGATGTCCCGCACCCGGGTGCGATGGGACAGCCACCGCTTGGCCCGACACCTGGATGCCGATGTGTACGGCGTGGGCTCGGCGGGGGTGAAAGCCATGGCCGTGGTGACCGGCGAGGCCGACGCCTGGGTCCATGCCGGCGGCCTCTACGAATGGGACACCTGCGCCCCGGCCGCCATTGCCTTGGCGGCTGGCCTGCACGCATCCCACCTCGACGGCTCCCCCCTGCTCTACAACCGCCAAGACCTGGCCCAGTGGGGCATCCTCATCTGCCGCCCTGAACTGGCTAGAGACCTCCAGGACGCATTCGCAGCCTGAAACAAGCTCTATTCTGCGACTATGAGACTGGGGATGTTGGGGGCGGCGTGGATCGGGCCAATGGGACTCATCGAGCCGGCCAAGGACGTCGACGGGGTTGAGATGGTTGCGGTGGCGGCCCGCGATCCGCAGCGGGCCCAAGACTACGCCACCGAGCACGGTATCCCCAGGGTGTTCGAGAGCTACGGCACCCTGCTGGCATCTAACGAGATCGACGCGGTGTACAACCCCCTGCCCAACTCCCACCACGCCCGCTGGACCATCGCCGCTTTAGAGGCGGGCAAACCAGTGCTGTTGGAGAAGCCGTTCACCGCCAACGCCGACGAAGCTCGCCAGGTGGCCGAGGCTGCCGAGCAAACCGGACTGGTGGTGATGGAGGCCTATCACTGGCGTTTCCATCCCCAGGCCGACCGAGCGATAGAGCTGGTGGCCGAAGGAGCGGTAGGCGAGGTGGCTCATGTCGAGGCAGCCATGGTCTTTCCATCCATGCACGGTCCCGACGACATCCGCTATCGCTACGACCTGGCCGGCGGTGCGCTGATGGACACCGGCTCCTATGCGCTCAGCAACCTGCGGGCATTTGGCGAGCTAGATGTGGTGAGGGCCGAAGCCGAGGAGATGGCCCCCGACGTCGACGTGCGCATGACCGCCGATCTGCGCTACCGAGACGGAGGTGCCACCGCATCCATCACATCGGCGTTCACCGGAACCGGCCAAAAGGCCGAATTGGGCGCCCCCGATGCTGATGATCTCAATGCTGGCGACCCCGACGCCTTCGAATTCGAGTTTCAGGCCGAAGTAGTGGTGACTGGCTCCAAGGGACGGCTGCTCATCGACAACCCGCTGGCGCCCATGTGGGGAAGCGGCCTCACCGTCACCGACCGCAGTGGCCACACAGTCCACCATGAGCCGGCTGAGCAGGTGGCCACCTACACCTGCCAGCTTCGGGCCTTCAAAGCGTGCGTCGAAGAAGGCGGTCCCAACCAGTATCCCCCTTCGGAGTCGATCAAGACCATGGAGCTGATCGACGCGACATACCGGGCCGCGGGCCTGCCGGTTCGGGTCGGAATCTAGCCGCGGGCCTCGGCGAGCACCCGGCGGGTGGCGTTGCCCAGCAGACAGGCGAAGCCCTCTGGGCCCAGTGCCTCTAGGTGGCCTGAGTCGAACACTTCTAGGGTAATGGGCGCCTGGCAGCCGGCACCCCGAATGGTTCGCAGTGCGCCGGCCAAGTCCATCGCCCCCTCGCCGGGCACGCAGCGGAGATACCGAGTAGCCCACGCCAAGTCATCCGGAGGCTCCGCGGGGGCGTCGTTGAGCTGGATCGCCCCGATCAGATAACCGGGGATCGAGGCGAAATCGGCGAAATCGCCCGGGCCGTAGAACACATGCCAGAAGTCCACGGTGAGTCCGCAGTTGGCCCGACCGGTGGCAGTCACCACTTCGGCACTGGACAGAGGGTCGGGGATGGGCCGGTTGCGGCTGAACTCCATATACACGTCCACCCCGACGGCTGCTCCGTGGTCGGCCAACTCGGCCAAGGCCTCCACCGCCTGCTCCCTGTGCGCTGAACCCGGGCACACCAAGAGCGCATTCACCCCAGAGGCCCCCAACGCGTCGGCCGCCTCGAACACTGCCTCCCGAGGCGCCTCCTCGTAATAGGGCCCACCGGGGTCGTCGGGGCCGACCCACACGATGGCGGCGTCCATGTCCACCACGGCCAGCCCCGCGTCGCGGATGCGCTCGCCGATGGCCGGATCGGGCGGGTACACCGCGGGCCAAAGGGTCAAACCGGCGAAACCGCCGGCAACAGCAGCTTCGACCAGCGTCTCAATCGGCGGATTGTTCAGCGAACCCGAGCTGAGCACTAGATCGTCAGGGCCGAGACTCATCTCCCATAGCATGGCACCCCATGTCCTCCGCCCACGCCACTTATCCCGACGACGAGTTCCACCCGCCCACCTCCGACGACCCCTATTGGACCGAGACTTGCTGGTTCACCTTCGCCGCTCCCGAGCACAAGCTGTCGGGCCAGCTCTATCCGTTCTTCCGGCCCAACCAGGGGGTTGCTTCGGGTGGGGCGTTCTTCTGGGACACCGAGGGCGACCAGATATGGAACTGCCGCTACGCCAAGAATTTCTGGCACTTGCCCCTGCCCAATCAGCCGCTGAGCGACATTGAGCTGCCCAACGGCATCCGCTATCAGGCAATCGAGCCCCTGAAGCAGTACAGGATCAGGTTCTTGTGCCAAGACGACGGCGAAGCCGAGGTGGACCTGACCTTTACCGCGGTGTGCCCGCCCAACTATCTGGGCGACGGCCATCTCGACCAGCCGGGCCGATACCAGGGCACCATCCGGCTGGGCTACGACACCTACGAGGTGGACGCCTACGGGATGCGGGACCGGTCGTGGGGGCCGCGCAGCCAGTTCGGCGCCACCTTGCACGGGGCGGTGCGGGGCGGCTATAGCTACGCCACCGCATCAGACACCGACGGCTTCCACGCTCTGACCATGGCCTACGGCGAGGGCGACGATCCCGACTGCACCGTTATCCACGGCTACTACCTGTGCGACGGCGAATACTCCCGGCTGGTTCCCGGACAAGGGCGACGCGACGTGCTGGAGCGAGATCCTGACACCGGTGCTCCCACGGTGGTTCGCATCATCGCCACTGACGAGTCAGGCCGCGAGCTGGTGGCCACCAGCCAGGCGGTCAACCGGATCGGCGTACACCTCAACCCCAACTTGTGGACGTGGAACTGCCTCAGCCAATGGACGTTTGGCGACGCCGTCGGCTGGGGAGAAGACCACGACAACTGGAGCGCAGCCGGCTATCGCCGTTTCGTCCGCGGCCACCTCGGGTTCGATTGAGATCGCTCAGCCGTCCTCGCGGTAGTTGGCCAGGTCGACTCCGTCGATCAGCTCCGCGAACTCGGGGGTGACCCCAACATCGGGCCGACCCTCCAGACTTGCCAGGAAAAATACTGTGGCCAGGTGCTTCAGTGCGGCCTGCATGGCCAGCGGAGGGGCGTTTTTCGGGGTGCAACCGTCTTCGGCCCGGGCCACTTGTTCAGCGCCGAGGAGGGGTTCGAGCATGTCCAGCCCGCCTCCGGCGAGGATGACGGGGCAGCTATCGGTGAAGCTGTTGTGGCCCGCCCGGGCCAGGTTTACGAATGTTCTGGGTCCTGGGGCCGAGTCGTAGCTGGCCAGGCTGCGGTCGGTGGGCACGGTCAGGTCCAGTTCGGCCACGATCACCAGAATCGGCTTGTCGGCCGCCTCGGGAGGAGGGGTACCGCCGCCAGCCAGCGGTATGGCGGCCAGGACCGCCTCGTTGGCCAACGCGTCCAGTGCGGTTCGCGCACCCGCGGAATGTCCGATCACTCCCACCCTGGCGGTGTCGGCTCCTTCGCCGAAGGCGGCGTCCAATGCGGCCAGAGTGTTGGCCACATCAGCCTGGTCTTTCTCAGGGCTGGACTCTGCGGTTCCAAATGCCTGGGCAGGCAGATTCCTGTGGATGTGTTCGGGGGATGCCACCACAAAGCCATGTGAGGCCAGATGGGTGGTCAAGAAGATGGCGACGTCTCGGTGACCGCCAAACCCGTGGCTGTAGATGACAACCGGAAAGGTGTTCGAGTCGGCTATGGGAGCGTCGCGATAGGAGTTGGTCTCAATCGGACTCTTCATGCTGTCGGGGATCAGGGATTGAAATGCTGCCGGAATGGCCTGGGAGGAGTCGAAGATCTCGGTTTCCATGCCGGCCACCGCGTCTGAATCAGCGGGATACCACACCGAGAGCGGCTGCTGGCCGGGTTCTTCTCCCAGTTCCAGGGTGGTGACCCCTACAGGAAGATCGCCGAATTCGGCGAACGCGACCGGAGGCTCAGGCGTGGTAGCCGGGGTTGGTGCAGGCGTGGGTTCGGGTTCGGGCGCCGCGGCGAGCTCAGGGGCATCGGTGGGTTCGGGTTCGGGTGCATCGGTGGGCTCAGGAGCCGGGGTGGGCGCCGCGGCGAGCTCAGGAGAGGGATCAGGTGCTGCGGTGGGTGCCTCTGTCGGAGCCGCGACTGGAGGGGCGTCGTCGTCGTTGGAGGAGCAGCCCGTTGCCCACAGGGCCAGAACCAGGACAAGGACAATCCAGGTCGTCTTGGTCAGGCTCTTTAGCCGTCCCGCTTTTTTAGACCCTGGTTGACGCGAATATGCTCCAGTCATGGGCCGAAAGTACAAGGTAATTAGCGCAGATGGGCATGTGGAGACGCCGCCGGACGTATTTGTGAAGTACGTCCCCAAGAGATACAAGGATCGGGCACCCCGCCTGATCCACCTGCCTGAAGGGGGAGAGGGGTGGCTGATCGAGGGACAGCCCCTGTTGCGCAACGGCCAGAACATTGCCGGGCGCGACAAGGTGAAGTTCTCCGGCGGCACCTACTTCAACGCCGACGGCAGCCCGGCCGAAGGAGCCGGCCCCGCTGAGCAGCGCCTCCGGGAGCAAGACCTCGATGGCATCGATGCCGAGGTGCTGTTCCCGCCGGTGTTCGCCAGCCGCTTTCTCGAGGGCATCAAGGACCCCGACGTGTATCGCTCCATGATCCGGGCTTACAACACCTTTTTGGCCCAGGACTACTGCTCGGTGGCCCCTGATCGGCTCATCGGCAACGCGGTGACCCCCATCACCGGCATCGACCACGCGGTGGAGGAACTGGAATTCGTCGCAGAGGCAGGACTGCCATCGGTGGCGTTCTACAACTTCCCCAATGGCACTCCCTATGCCGATCCAGTAGACGACCGGTTCTGGGAGAAGAGCCTGGAGCTGGGCCTCAAGCTGGCCCCCCACTTCGGCTTTGGTGCGGGGCAAGCCCCGGCCCAATCGGCGGCCAAGGGCACCTCCGACAGCCCGTGGGCCAGCGCGCTGGTTCAGCGGGCCGGGAGCCACTCCCCGGTTTACTGCATGGCCCAGCTCATTGCCGCCGGTGTGCTGGAGCGGTTCCCGGATATCAAGTTCTACTTCGCTGAGACCAACGCCAGCTGGCTGCCAGGCACGCTCTATTTCATGGATGACAACTACGACCTGTTCGGCGACTGGTTCAAGGTCAAGTATGAGCGCAAGCCCAGCGAGCAGATTGTGGACCACTTCCACTTCAGCGTGATCCGCGACCCGGTGGTGTTCGACATGGCCGACATCATCCCGTGGGACAACATCATGTGGGGCACCGACTTCCCCCACTCCGTGGGCTCGTTTCCCGACTCCCAGGAGTACATCTCCGAGCACTTCCCCAAGGTGGACGAGTCGATCCGCCGCAAGGTACTGCTGGAGAATCCGGCGAAGTACTTCGATTTAGACCTCGAAGCCGACATCACCGAGACGCCGGCGGCCTAAGGCTCAGCCCATCGTCAGCACGCCTCGGGCCAGCTTCCCGGCCTCGAGGTCTTCGAACGCCCTGTCGAGCTCGGCCAGGTCGTAGGTGGCCGACACCAGCTCGTCGAGCAGCAGCCGGCCGTCGAGATACAGATCGACCAGCGCGGGAATGTCGAACGCAGGGCGGGCCGATCCGTAGCGGCAGCCCATGATCGACTTGTTCTGGTAGAGCTTGAACGGAGCGAGCTCCATCCGGGCATCCATGCCCGCCACTCCCAAGATCACCATGTTGCCACCGGGGCGCAGCATTTCGACCGCGTCGGACATCAGCGCGGTATTGCCCACGCACTCCACCGAGCAGTCCACCCCGCCCGCGGTGATCTCCCGCACGGTGTCGACGGCCGGTGCTTGGCCGGAGTCCACGAAATGGGTGGCGCCGAATTGGCGGGCAAAGCCCTCTTTGGCCGGGTTGTTGTCGACGGCAACGATCTTGGTGGCCCCGGCGATGCGGGCGGCTTGGATCACATTGAGACCGATACCGCCCACGCCGATCACGGCCACGGAGTCGCCCCGGTACACTTCGGCCCGGTTGAAGATGGCTCCGGTCCCGGTGAGCACGCCGCAGCCGATGAGGCAGGCGCTGGTGAAGGGCACTCGCTTGTCGATGGCCACCACCTGCCCCTGGCCTACCACCGCCTCTTCAGCGAACACGCCGGTGTTGGCGAACCCCATGATCGTCTCGCCCTGGTAGGTGAAGTAGGCGGGCAGATCGCCGGGGCCGGGCTCCTCGCCGGTCTCGTTGCGCTTGGCAATGGCGGCGCCCAGCTTGGAGGTCTGGCACAGGGTGGGATGACCCGTGGCGCACACTGAACAGCGCCCGCAGTTGTCGATGGTGGCGATAACCACGTGGTCGCCCGCTGCCACGGTGGTCACGTCTGGGCCCACCTCCAGCACCTCGCCAGCACCTTCGTGGCCCATCACAAACGGGGGAGAGAACATCTGTCCGAAAGTCCCGTTGATCACCGACACATCGGAATGGCATACCCCGGCGGCGCCGATCTGCACTCGAACCTGGTCGGGCTCGAGCTTGGTAGTCCCAAGCCCGTTAGCCACCATCGCCGCCTGGCCGTCAAAGAGAATGCCTCGCATAGCTGTTGCTCCAGTCAAGTCCGGTTGATGTAGGTGTCGTCTTCGTAGGCCGCGGGGCCGGTAAGGGTGCCGGGCGCCGGGCTCATCAGCTCCTCCCGAAAGCGGGTGGTGTACTGCTGGGCTGTGGCCCGCCATGCCACCAAGCGGTCATCGCCTTCGATCCCCTCATCGAACCCGTTGGCGGCATCGGCGGCCTTATTGAGCCGGATGTACGCCTCGGGTGAGGCAGCCCACACGGTGCAAATCTCGTAGTCATGGTGCAGCACCTCCCACAGGCCCATGCAGGTGTAGCCGTAGTCGGCCGCGGCCGGCAGGTAGTCGGCGGCCATGGCGGCCAGGTAGTCCCGGCCCGAGCCGGGGCGCACCTCGGTGAGCTCGTGGATGTAGAGCGTGCCCCGCACATCGCCGGCGAGCACCGATGCCATTGGGGGGGATTCGGGCACCGATCCCAGCACCCGGTCGTACCCGCCGGTGCGGAGCTTGTAGGCCTCCTCCCACCAGTCGTCGAGCAGGTTGTTGGACTTGCGCTTCAGGTTGAGGCGGTCCACCCGCTCCAGCCAGCCATCCCAGCCGCCGGAGTCCCACAGATTCACCACCTGGGGCCAGCGGGCGGTGATCCCCATGGTGTACCAGGTGCCGAGCAACTCGAAGCCCACCCGGGCGTCGCGGTTCTGGATCTTGATGTGCTCCATGTAAGGCCACGCTGCCTGGCCCGTTATGTCGACATACTCGTGTAGGACGATTTCTCGGTTGACCACGGCGAGGACAATACCGGCAGTTGCTGTACTGAGAGTTGTTGGGGCCTCTAGATCACAACAGCTACGACCACGATCAACAGCACCACCACTGAGGCCAAAGCTACCGAGGCCAGCAGCATGGCGCCGGGCAGTCGGCGGCCGAACAAGCGGATCATGCGTCGACCTGGAAGTGGGTCAACAGGCTTGTTGAGGGGAATGGCCTGGGGGGCCACCGCGATGACGGGAGGATCGATCCCGGACTGCTTCCCATCTCGCACCTTTTCAGTCCATTTTGTGCCATCCCACCAACGGACATCATGGCGCCCAAACGGATCGGTGTGCCAAGAGGCACTGGGCTCGGGATTGGCAGCCACCTTGTGGCCGAGTCTAACCAGATGGGAGCAGGATGAGTCGCGGCTAAGGGGCCGATCCGTCAAAAAGGTTGGCCACGATGCAAAATGGCGGGCGTGGAATCGGCTCAAACCCCCGGCGTCCAGGCCCGAGTGGCCGAGTTCTTGGCCAAACAGGAGATCACTGAGCTGCTGTACCGGTACTGCCGGGGGGTGGACCGCCTAGACATGGAGCTAGTCCGGTCGTGCTATCACCCCGACGCCACCGATTCCCACGGCACCTTCGAGGGCACAGTTGAGGAGTATCTGGAGTGGAGCGAGCGTTTGCTGCGCCGCTACACCGGCTCGGTCCACACCGTGTTGAACGTCCTGGCAGAAATCGACCCGGAGCTGGTGGCTTCGGCCAGTGGGGACCTCGAGCAGTGGGCCCGTTCCGAAGCCCACGGAATCGCCCGCCACTGGACCGAGGGAGGGCCCCCAGAGCTGAACCTGTCGGTGGGTTTTCGCTTCATTGACGACGTGTCTCGGCGCAACGGTGGTCCGTGGCTCATCTCGCGTCGGGTGGCTACCACCGAATGGGTGCGAGAGGAGCAGTTCCGGCCGTTCGATGACCGATTCCTACGGGGCAGCCGGGACAGATCTGATCCGCTGTATGCGCCTCTTCCCGGCCAATAGGCCACCGGTCGAAGCGAGAACTACCATCGGCAGCCATGCAAACTGAGAACGTCGAACTCATTACTGGCGACGGCCCGATGAGGCTGTACGTGGCCCGTCCCGACAGTGAGCCGCAGGCCGCGGTCATCGTCATCATGGAGGCCTTCGGGGTGAATGGCCATATCGAAGACGTGGCCCGGCGGGTGGCGGCTGAGGGCTATCTGGCGGTGGCCCCCGACCTGTACCACCGCTACGAGAATAATCTGGCCGGCTACGACGAGATGGACAAGATCTTCGAGATGATGGGAGGCCTCCTCGACGAGCACTCCCTCATGGACGTGGACGCCACCCTCGACTACCTGGGCGGCCAGGGGATCAATTCCGACAAGGTAGGCATTACCGGGTTCTGCATGGGCGGCCGGGTGACCTTCTTGACCGCTATCAGCCGCCCGGTGGGCGCGGCGGTCACCTACTACGGCGGCGCCATCGTCACCGACGGGTTCACCCCCGGCCAGCCCAAACTGGCCGACCGTCACGGCGATCTCCAGTGCCCATGGCTGGGCCTGTTCGGCGACCTCGACGGCATGATCCCCGTCGAGGGTGTGGAGCAGCTTCGCTCTGATCTCGAGGGCAGCGCCCAGGCCACCGAGATTGTGCGCTACGCCGAGGCCGACCATGGGTTCTTATGCGACGAGCGCCCTTCGTTTAATGCCGACGCTGCGGCCGACGGCTGGACTCGCATGGCGGCCTGGTTCGCCACTCACCTGTCGTGACCGGCGGCAAAGAGAAAATCGGGGTCATCGGCTCGGGGGTAATGGGCTCGGGCATCGCCCAGGTGATGGCAATTGCCGGCCATCCAGTGGTGGCCTACGACCTCGATCCCGATGTGGTGGCCGCCGCGCCTGATTTAGTGGCGGGGGGGCGATTCGGCATCCAAGGGGCGGTGGCCCGGGGCAAGATGACCGAGGCCGAGGCCGAGGCTGCGCTCGGCCGTATCGACTTCACCACCGACCGGGATGCCGCTGCCGCGGTGGACGTGATCTTGGAGGCGGTTCCGGAGCGCTTGGACCTCAAGATCCAGCTGTTCCGGGATCTCGACCAGCAGTGTCCCGAGCACACGATCTTTGCGTCCAACTCCAGCGGCTATCCGGTGCAGGCGCTGGCAGTGGCCACCGACAGGGCCGACCGGGTGATCGGCTGGCACTGGGCCTCGCCGCCGCCGGTGATGAAGTTGGCCGAGATCGTCCGGGCGCCCCAGACCTCAGACGAGACCGCCGAGACCATTTGTCGTCTGGCTACTGCCGCGGGCAAGAACCCGGTGGTGATACAAGATTCGGCAATGCACTGGGGCTATGTCACCAACCGGGTGTACGGAGCCATGATCCGGGAAGCCAACGCGGTGGTGGCCGAAGGCATTGCCAGTCGAGCCGAGGTCGACCAGCTCATGGTGGACTGCTTCCGGTGGCCGTCGGGGCCCTTCGGCATGGTGTCGGGCGCCACCACCGGTTGGAAGGCCGACAAGAAGTAATCCCAGAAGAGAGGTTTCCATGAGATTGGAAGAGCCACAAGAGGCATTTCTTGAAACGAGAATCCCATGAGGGCAGCACTGCTGGCATCGCCAGCTTCACCATTGGTGATGGCCGACGTCGATTGCGTCGATCCCGGGCCGGGGCAGGTGCGGGTGCAGGTCACCCACTGCGGCCTGTGCCACTCCGATCTGACCATGATCGACGCCCCCGAGATGATGACACCGATCATCTTGGGTCACGAGGCCGCTGGGATCGTCAACGCGGTGGGACCGGGTGTGGGCACGCTGACCGAGGGTGACCATGTGATGCTGTCGCCGTTCGGCCCGTGCGGGACTTGCTACTGGTGCGTGCGGGGGGAGATGACGCTATGCGCGTCGGCGGCGTCGATGTTCATGGGAACGATGCCCGACGGCTCGATTCCGTTCTCGATGGACGGCCAGCCAGTGTACCGGGGCTTGGGTGTCGCCGGATTCGGAGAGCTGACCCTGGTGGCCGAGTCGGCCGCGGTGAAGATCGACCCCGATGTGCCTCTAGAAGTGGCCGCGGTGATCGGCTGCGCCATCCAGACCGGTGTGGGTGCAGTGCTCAACACCGCCCAAGTGGAAGAAGGCGCCACCGTATTGGTGATGGGTCTGGGCGGCGTGGGCATGTCAGTGGTGCAGGGTGCCCGCCTGGCCGGAGCGTCTCGCATCTTTGCCTCCGATCCGGTAGCCGACCGTCGCAACGCCGCCGTGGCCTTTGGGGCCACCGACCTGCTTGATCCAAACGAGACCGACGTGGTGGCTCAGGTGCAAGAGGCCACAAAAGGCATCGGGGCCGACTACGCCTTCGACGCCGCCGGGGCCGGCCCGCTGGTGGAG
This sequence comes from Acidimicrobiales bacterium, assembly GCA_965208505.1. Taxonomy (GTDB): domain Bacteria; phylum Actinomycetota; class Acidimicrobiia; order Acidimicrobiales; family Bin134; genus Poriferisocius. The sequence goes on along the minus strand of OZ242339.1, from coordinate 1,434,575 downwards.
GCCGGTCTGGCCGCCACCCGCAACGGCGGTACCACGGTGATGGTCGGCGCCCCTGCCGTCGAGCACACCGTGACCATTGACCCTGCGGTCATGTACCTCACCGCGGAGAAGAAGCTGCTGGGCTGTTTGTTCGGGGGCTGCAACTCCCAACGCGAGGTTCCCCGCCTGCTCGCCCTGTGGCAGAACGGCCGCCTCGACCTCGAGCCCATGATCACCGCCCGCCGCCCCATCAACGAGATCAACGCCGGCCTAGACGACCTCCGCTCCAGCATCGGCATCCGCACCGTCTTCAACCTGAGCTGACTATTTCCAACTCCAGTCTCAGGAGTCCATGCCGAGTTCCATGGGAAACGGGAGCTTTGCCTCTTCTGGGATCGAAGCTTGATCCACAGTCGGGTTCGGATCGCTTTGAGCGTCAATGAGCAAGGTCTCGAGGTCGTTCAGCGAGTCAACGGGCGTCGCCCCCAATTGCTCTAGGCCTGAGTTGCCGGGCCCCTCACCTGGGCCTCTCCAAACTGCAACGGGACCGAATCCTTGTTTGATCGCTTCGACCGCTCCTGCCCATGTGCCTCCGGTCTCGCAATCACTGGCCACGACCAGTGTGATCAAGGCCCCGGCGTAGATAAGCTTGTTTCTGCCCATTGCCCTGCCTGTGGTGAAGTGGGCGTCTGGTTCATAGGGAGTGCACAAGAGGACGCGCTCGTCGAGGATGGCCCTCCGGGTCTCCGGTCGCTTGAGCTGTCGCTCCAACGATTCGGCCAAGAACCCAACCACGGTGCCTACCACGTCGTGCTCATCGAGAGCCGCGTTCATTGCTAGGCGATCCACCCCACGTGCTCCGCCAGAGACCACAGAAATGCCTAGTCGTGACGCCAATCGGGCAGCATTCTTGGCAACTTCGGCACCTTCTTCGCCTATGTCACGGCTGCCCACCACCCCGAGACCTGGGCAACGTAGCAGTTCTCGCGGTCCCGCGGTGTGTAATACCACCGGGGCTTTTTCCTTCAGTCGAGACTTGAACTGGCATGGATATTGATCATCAAACGGAGTGAGGGTATGGATCCCTCTCTGCCGCAAACGGTCGATTTCGAAGGCCACTGCAATAGCTCGATCAAAGAGGGCAGCGACCCGCAACGCCATTTCGCTGGCAAGACCGTGCTGCCGGCATAGCGCCTCCTGAGGTACCTCCAGGAGAGCACTGGGTGCGTTGGCCATTTCAGGTTGCTTCCAATACTCGGGAGAGCTAAGCGGCTTGACCCCGCCTGAGGCCAATCTGCTGGTAAGCAGTATGGCAGCCAGTGAGTCCTGGTTTGCCTTGGTCCCGCATACGGTTCGTCCTAGTTCAGTCACGCCTAGCCCTTCCGGCTGTGTTTGCCAATGCGAACGGATGAACGGGTCCGGCTCCGGCGCTTCGCAGCAGAGAAGCGATTATGGTGAGAGTCCATCGGGAATCCACCATGTCGTCCACCAATATCACGGGACCAGAGGAATCTCTGAGGTAACGCTGAAAGCACGTTTGATGTTCGCATACTGCTGGGCACTGTTCTGCATGTACTTCTGCGGCTGGGTGTCGTGGATCTTGACAACCGCATCATGGCACGGAATGGCCAGCTTCTGGGCGATGCATCGGGCGAAATCTCGGACAAGATCGGGATGCCTGAGGGAGGGGACATAGGTCACCCAGGTGGGTGCAGGATCAGGTCTCCAGCGTTCGCTGATCAGATCTGCTGAAGCCTCAGCCAGTTCGTCGTCAAAGCGTCCTTCGGCTTTGCCGCTTTGAACTAGCGCTCCCCACCCACTATCACCCCAGAGGGCAAGCACGCGGCCGGGTTCGCAGAGGTGGTCTTTAGGAATCCTGCCCTCGCCAGGGATCTGCTTTCGGGGTTCAAACGTAAGTTCTGTCCCTCGGAGGAAGTCCACTGCGGCCTGAATTGTATGGGGACTCGCCAGGAGCTGTCTGTGGTCTGAAAGACAGTTGTCGCAGATGCCACAAGGACGAGCCTGTGAGTCGTCCAAATACGACCTCAGCAATTCCATTCGGCACTGGTCAGCGCTCACGTATTCCGCCATCTGAGCCTGTTCTTCCCACCGCAATGCGGTTACCGCCTCTACCCTTTGACTGTCGTAACTCCAACGTTGAAGCGTCCGCTGCCAGCCAGAGTCGACACGCTCTACGGCAATGTCGACTTCCAGGATCTTCAGGAGCTGTTCAAGCCGCGAGCGCCGAATGTTCACCTCCCGCTCGATATCAGATAGTTTCAATGGCACTACCGTTTGTTCGAGCAGGCCGACAATCTCTTGAGCCTGGTCAGCGGTAGGGAACGCAGCATCAATGAAAAAGTTCTGAATGTCTGCGTCCTCGTAACCCTGGAGAAGGATGCCCCACGATTCGGTTAGCGCCCGCCCGGCCCTCCCTACCTGTTGGTAGTAGGCGATGGGGGAGCCCGGAGCCTGGTAGTGGATGACGAACGAGAGATCAGGCTTATCGAATCCCATCCCTAGTGCGGAAGTCGCCGCGACGACCTTTTTCCGATTGCTCAGGAGCTGTTGTTCGGTTTCCAGTCGGTGATCATTGTGTGAGTCGCCTGTGTAGGCGACTGCATCAATCCCCTGGTAGGTAAGCCAGGAAACAACTCGCTCGGCGTCTCGGACTGTGAGGCAATAGACGATGCCAGTTCCGGGGAGACTGGGGATCGCCTCAGCCAGCCATGCCAGTCGCTTCTGCTGGGGCGCTGGTGCAAAGACACGCAGTTGTAACCCATCACGACCAAGGGGCCCTCGAATGGGCACCAATTCGGTTCCAAGCTGTTCGGCAACGTCGTCCACGACCCGGTTATTGGCCGTCGCAGTGCAGCCCAACACGGGAATTCCTTGGGGGAGCAGGTCTAAGACTCCCTTGATCCGCCGGTAGTCGGGACGAAAGTCGTGTCCCCAGTCGGAAATGCAGTGGACTTCGTCGACCACCAGCAGGCCGCCACGCTGGGCTAGCGGTGGTAGGTGGGCACTTCGGAATTCCCGGTTGGCCAGCCGCTCTGGCGAGATCAAAAGAACATCGATCTGGTCAGAAGCGATTTCGGCGTAGACCCCTTCCCATTCCTCTTGGTTTGAACTATTGATGGTTGCCGCCCGCACTCCCATGCGCTGTGCGGCCTCGATCTGGTTCCGCATCAGCGCCAGCAGGGGAGATACCAACAGAGTGGGGCCAGCGCCGCGGTCTCGCAGGAGGCGAGTGGCAATAAAATAGACCGCGCTCTTTCCCCAACCAGTTCGCTGAACCAAGAGCACCCTTTTCCGCCGCAAGACCAGTTGTTCAATGGCTTCTAACTGTCCGGGGCGAAAGGCAGACGACTGATTGGCCGTCAGCGCTCGCAGGCAATGTTGGGCTTCAGCGGAAAAATTCTCTGCTTGCTGGTTGGACATTTTCGGAGACTCCCTTTGTCAGTCGTCGTGGCGGAAGGTGAGGCTGAGGCGGGGAGCAGTGGGGCGGGAGAGCTTGGGGACGGCGTGCTCAAAGCGGTGCTGGCAGGTGCCACCCATCACCAGGAGGTCGCCGGAGCCGAGCACGAAGCGGCGGGACCGGCCACCGCCGAGAGGCCGGAGCAAGAAGGGGCGGGCCGCGCCGAGGGATAACAGGCCGACGATGGGGTGGTGCTTGACCCTTCCGATCTTGTCGGCATGCCAGGCCACGCTGTCGCGCTCGTGGCGATAGAGGTTGATGCCGACCCGGGCGAACGCCTTCTGGTAGTGGGTGCTCAACTTGGCGGCGACATCGCCGATGACGGGGACCGCGGGGCCCAATTGGTCGGCGGGGAGGTGGGCTGAAAGGCGGGGGACGTCGACCATGTTGTCGTACATGGGCCGCCGCTCGGTGAACAGGGTCACAGTGGCCACCACGGTGTCCAGCAGGGTGTCACCACCCCGCACGAACCCGGTCATGGTGTCGACCCAGGCCTCGTCGCCCAGGTCCACCCGCTTCACGGCCAGCTCCAGCGCGATCGGCTCCTGCATGCTCCACAACGCGGGTTGGGCGATGCCATCGCAGGGCCGGGGTGACACGAGTGCATCCGACATGGGCCAATTACCCTATGAACGGTCAGTGACAGTTTGGCTGAGGTTGATTGGGCTCAGATCGACGTCTTGCGGACCAGGCGGACCAAGCTAGCGACGACTCGCCCAATGGGGGGTGCTTGCCCGCTGGCCAGCGGGTCGAGGGTGAACTCCACCTGGGTGTCGAGTTGGCGCGAGCCGGGTACTGGGGTCGACTGCACGGTGGCGGCCAATTGGCATACCACTCCATTGTCAGCGGTGAACGTGACTTGGACCATGCCTGCGGCGGGGTCGATGTAGCTGACCTCGCCCAAGTCGTGGCCTGCTTCGACCAACCGGGCAAATACATCTCCGGCTGGCAAGTGAAGGACCAGGCTATCATCGGTATTCGCTTCGGCGGGCGTATCCGGCTTGGGTGGCGACGACTTGGACGGTCCCGGGGGAGGTGTGCCAGCCCGCTGGAGCCAGTGGTAGGCCTCGGTTATACGGGCGGCCGCCGCGGTGCTCCCCCCGGCATCGGGGTGGGCTCGGCGGATCTGCGCACGGTAGGCCCGGCTGATATCGGCAGCTTGAGCCCCCTTCTCCAGCCCCAGCGTTTGCAGCGCGCGCTCTCGATCCACGCCACCACGGTAGATCAGTCGTCGGCTAGGAACTCCAAGATGGTGGGGTAGGCGGTGGGGTCTTGCACCATGAAGATGTGGCCGCCATCGAAGGTGGCCAGGCGGGCATTGGGGATGCGGTCGCGGAGCAGTTCGCTGTTGCGCATCGGGGCGATGCCGTCGTGGACGCCGGCGCACACCAGAGTGGGAACGTCGATCTCGCCTAGGCGGTCGACCACGTCGTGGCCCCGGCGGGCCTCCAATTGCCCGAGCGCGCCGGGGGTGTTCAGGGGCAGCGCCGGGCCGTCGGGACGAGCAGCGGCCACGAACACCTCCACTCCGGGAGGAAGCGGTCCGCCTCGCTCATAGCGGGTGTCCATGATCTCCAGTGCCTGTTCCCCGCGCTCTTGGGGATCGAGGTCGGCCAGGGTGTGCAGGGGCCACGAGCTGTAGTCGGGGCCGCCTGGCGAGGTGCAGTTGAGCACCAGCTTGCTGATACGGCCCGGATGGAGCACAGCCATGTTCATGCCCACCATTCCTCCGAAACTGGTGCCCACCACCGGCACCGAGTCCCAGCCCAAGAAATCCAAGAACGCCACCGCGTCGGCGGCGTAGTCGGCCATGGTCCACGGCATCGGCGGCGTTGAGGTCTGGCCCAGGCCCCGCTGGTCGTAGTGGGCCACGGAAAAGGCGGCATTCAGCGGGTTCAGGTTGGGAGCGGTCATGCGCAGGTCGCCGCCGCTTCCGCTGATGTTGAGCAGAGGCGGCCCCGATCCGTGCAGCTCGAAGTACAGGTCGAGGTTGCGGACTTTGGCTATCGGCATCGGCTTATGTTGTCACGGTTGCCGACTGGCGGAACGATCAGACAAACGCCGAGGCGAACACCAGCGACACGATGGTCATGACCTTGATGAGGATGTTCATGGACGGCCCGGAGGTGTCCTTGAACGGGTCGCCCACGGTGTCGCCCACTACAGCAGCCTTATGGGGCTCAGAGCCCTTGCCGCCATGGGCGCCGGCCTCGATGTATTTCTTGGCGTTGTCCCAGGCACCACCGGCGTTGGCCATGAAGATGGCCAGGGCGAATCCGGTCACCAGGGCACCGGCCAAAAAGCCGCCCAAGGTGTCCACGTCGATGAAGCCCAGAATCAATGGCACGGCGACGGCCAGAGCGCCGGGTACCAGCATCTCCCGTAGCGAGGCCTGGGTGGAGATGGCTACGCACCGGGCCGAGTCGGGCTTTACCCCCTCGGCACCCTCCCGCAAACCGGGGATCTCTCGGAATTGGCGGCGGACCTCCTCGATCATCTTGTTGGCCGCCCGGCCCACCGCGTCGATGGTCAGGGCTGCGAACAAGAACGGCAGCATGGCCCCCAGGAAAAGACCGATGAATACGTCTACCTGGCCTACGTCCAAAGAGAGCGCGAAGTTGGGATCCTCCAGCCGAAGCGCCACTTCGAAGGTCTTGAACAGTGCCAGTGCGGTCAGGGCGGCCGAACCCACCGCGAATCCCTTGGCGATGGCCGCGGTGGTGTTGCCCAATGAATCGAGGGCGTCAGTCACCTCACGCACCTTGGGGTCGAGCTCAGCCATCTCGGCGATGCCCCCGGCGTTGTCGGCGATGGGGCCGTAGGCGTCCACCGACACGACCACACCGGTGGTGGCCAGCATCCCAATGGCGGCCACGGCGATGCCGTAGATGCCGGCGCCGGTGTTGTCGCCCAGTGTCTGCTGGCCACCCCAGTAGGCCACCAGCACGCCGGCGCCGATCAAAACAACCGATGCGGCAACCGACACCATGCCCGCGCTGATGCCGGCCAGCACCGTGGTGGCCGGGCCGGTCTCGGACTGCTGGGCGATCTTCTTAACCGGGGCGTAGTGGTCGCTGGTCCAGATCTCGGCCACTTTGCCGATGGCCCAGCCCACCGCCAGACCACCGATGACAGAGATGGGCAATCCCCACCAGCCGTCGAAGTCGTCGCCGGTGAAGAACCACAGTCCTACCAGGATCGTCCCTATCACGGTGAGCCCCATGGCCACGTTGGTGCCCATGTGGAGTTGGCGGGACAGGCTCTTCACGTCGGCGCTCGCGCTGCCCCTCACGGCGAACGAGCCGATGATGGCGGCCAGCATCCCCACGAAAGCCACCGCTAGCGGGAACATGAGCTGGGCCAGGCCGATGTCGCTGCCAGTGGCCTCGCTTCCGGCCACTGCAAACGAGAAGGCTGTCAGGGCGATAGGGGCGATGATCGAACCGCTGTAGCTCTCGAAGAGGTCTGCGCCCATACCGGCAACGTCGCCCACGTTGTCGCCCACGTTGTCGGCGATGGTGGCCGGGTTGCGGGGGTCGTCCTCGGGAATGCCGGCTTCGACTTTGCCCACCAGATCGGCACCCACGTCGGCGGCCTTGGTGTAGATGCCGCCACCCACGCGAGAGAACAGGGCGATGGAACTGGCCCCGAGACCGAAGGCGGTGAAGATCTCAAACGGATCGTCCACACTGAGCCATTCCACAAACAGTAGGTAAGTGAAGGACAAGCCAAGAAGACTCAGCCCGGCCACGGAGAAGCCCATGACCGCACCGCCTCGGAAAGCCAGCGGCAGGGCCTTGGCCGGTCCCTCGGTGGCCGCCTGGGTGGTACGGGCATTGGCCATAGTGGCCACCGTCATCCCCACATACCCGGCACCGGCGGAGAGCACGGCGCCCAGGATGTAGCTGATGAAGGTGAGTTCCACCCCGGTAAGCACCGGAATGAGGATGGCCATGATGACCACGAACCCCGCTACCCAGGAATACTCCTGCTTCAGAAAGGCCTTGGCCCCGGCCTGGATCTCGTTCATGAGGTCGACCATGCGGCTGTTGCCTGGAGGGGCGGCTTTCACGACCCGGTAGAAGAAGAAGGCGAGCAGGAGCGCGAAAATCGCGCTCAATCCGGCTAGATACGGTACGGCGTCCACATTGACCCCCTGTATGTCCGGTGAGGTGGAACCTTCACCGTGTTCGGACGACGCCATAGGCGCCACCCATGTATGAGATAACTAGGCGAAGTTACCCAGCGAAAATACGACCTGCCAAGGTTGCCATTTGGGGTAACCAATTTCGGGTAATTCGGGATAATCTGGAACCGTGGTCAGCCTCAGCCGGTTGCGGACCGATGCCCGGGAGGCGCGGCGCTTATTCCCTAATCCTGAAGGCGCGGCGCGAGCGGTGTGCAACGCAGTGACGTCACTCGGGTGGCTCGACGGAGTGAAGCGGGTTTCGGCCACGATAGCCGATGACGGCGAACTCGATCCTGCGCCGCTGGTGACTGCCTGCCGCCTTAGGGGGATCGATATGTACTTCCCGGTGTTGCGCGATCCCGCCCCCATGCAGTTCGCCCTTGCCGGTCCCGATACCGCCATGGTGGACAATCGCTTCGGGATCCCCGAGCCCGATGTCGAAGCCGAAGCCCTGGTATCGGCCCGAGAACTGGATGTGGTGCTGGCTCCGTTGGTTGTGTTCGACGCGGCCGGCCATCGGGCGGGCCGGGGCCAGGGGTACTACGACCGGGCGCTGGCCTTCCTGCTGAACGGCCCCCGGCCGGCGAAGCCACTGGTGGTGGGACTGGCCTACGAATTGCAGTTGGTGGACGCAGTGCCGTCCCATCCTGGCGATGTGATCATGGACGCGGTGGTCACCGAGCAGCGGGTGCGGGTGTTCAGCTCCAGCCTGTCCCGTCGGTCCCGAGCCTGATGGTTGGCGAAGCCCTATCTCTCGGGAGTGCTCGCCCTCTCCCTCATTTTCGGCAAGGATAAACCCGTGCGCATCGTGGTAGTGGGCGCTGGCGAGGTGGGTTCCTACGTTGCTCAGATTCTGAGCGAGGAGGGGAACACGGTGTCGGTGGTGGAACTCGACGCCAAGAAACTGCACCACCTGGCAGAGGAACTTGACGTACTGGCCGTGGAGGGAAGCGGCTCCCATCCCCACATACTCAGGGAGGCGGGCATCCACAAGGCTGATCTGCTGGTGGCGGTCACGGCCAGCGACGAGGTGAATCTGTTGGCCTGCCTATTGGCCAAACAGCACGGGGTGGAGCGCACTATGGCTCGCATCCAAGCCCGAAACCTGAGGGAGAAGGACGCCCGCGATCTGCGGGATGCGATGCAGGCCGACACGATTATTGATCCTGACGAGGAGACCGCCCACGAAATCATGGAACTCCTGTCGTACCCGGGAGCCACCGATGTGACCGTTATGGCTGAGGGCGAGGTGGTGGTGGTAGGGGCGAAGCTCACGACCGACGCCCCTTGGGCCAATCGCCGGCTGGCCGACATCGCCGAAGAGTACGAGCCCGACTGGAACTTTCTGGTAGCGGTGCTCACCCGAGGGGGCAAGACCCGAATCCCCCGAGCCGACACTACCCTGGAGCCCGGCGACCTCTTGCGGGTGGTATGCAAGAGGCGGGCCATGGACACCCTGCTGCCGCTTTTGGGCTTGGCGTCGGGCTCCCACCGCCGGGTGATGCTGTTGGGCGGGGGTCGGACAGCGGAGATCGTTGGGCAGCGCCTTGCTGAGCGCCACGCCGAGGTGGTGCTCATCGAGCGCAACCTGGAGCGAGCCCAAGAGCTCAGCGAAGACCTCGATGGCGTGCTGGTGATCCACGGCGACATAACCGACGCCGAATTGTTGGAATCCGAGGACGTCGGCAAATTCGACGCGGTCATCGCCCTAACCGGCAAGGACGACGCCAATATCCTGGCCTGCCTCTACGCCAAGTCGCTGGGAGCCAGCGAGACCATTGCCGTGCTTCACAACCTGGCGCTGCGCACGCTGCTGCGGGATGTGGGAATCGATGTGGCCCTATCGCCCCGCACAGCCAGCGCCAACGGCGTGCTGCGCTATGTGCGGGGAGGGGTGGCCCAGGTGGCCACCTACCTGTCGGGCGATTTCGAGGTCATCGAGGCCGAGGTGAAGGAGGGCTCACCGGCCGAGGGCGCAGTGGTGAGCAAGCTGGGCCTGCCCAAAGACGTGCTGATCGGCGCGTACGTGCGCGACGGCAAACCTCAAATCGGCCGGGGCCGCAGCGCGCTCCGAAGCCGCGACCACATCGTGGTTTTTGCCCGTCCCGACACGGTGGACGAAGTGAAGCGCTTCTTCGGGTGAGCCGGGCATGAGCGACCCGTCCCGGGTTCGCTTTCCCTGGCATCGCTCCGCAGTCAGGGTGTTGACAACCGTGGTGGCCGCGGCCGCCGTATCGGTAGCGGCATCATCCATCGTCTATCTGGCCTCCGGCAAGGTGAGCCGCGTCGACGATGCCCTCTTCGAATCCATTGCCGGGCTCACCACCACCTCGCTCACCGTGCTCGACCCCGAAACCCTTCCTAACTGGCTGCTCACCTGGCGGGCACTCACCCAGTGGCTGGGGGGAGCGGGCGCCTTAATGTTCGCACTGGTGGTAGTGCCCACTTTTGGAGGCCAGCGGCGCTTGAGCGAGGTGGCCGAGGGGAGGGGGAGGAGGGCGGTGCTGGCCAGCACATGGCTGCACACCTCCCGCCGATTGGTGCTGGCCTATGTGGGGTTCACCGCGGTGGTAATTGTGGCCTACGCCGCAGCTGGCATGGGCATGTTCGACGCCGCCACCTTCGGCTTGACCACCGCCTCTACCGGGGGGTTCGCCAATTACCGGAACTCCTTCGCACACTTCGACTCGGCGGCCATCGAGTGGGTGGGGGCTTGGGCGATGGGGCTGGCCGGCATGTCGGTGGCCGCGTTGATATGGATTGTGCGGGGACAAGTGCAGGCGCTTTGGCGTTCGACGGAAGTGAAGCTCTACGCCGGTTTGATACTAGTTCCCACGGTTCTGGTGTCCGCCTGGACCTGGCAGGACACCGGCGGGGGAGCCGACACCATCCGGCAATCGTTTTTCACGGTCACCTCGGCAATTAGCACCACAGGCTTCCGGGTCACCGATTGGGGCCATTGGGTAACGGCACCCCAGACATTGCTGCTCATGCTCATCGGGGTAGGTTCGATGGCCGGCTCGGCGGGGGGCGGGTTCCGGGTGCTCCGGGTGATCCAGCTCTTGGGCATCGTGCGGCGGGAATTGGTATTGCAGCTCCACCCCCGGGCGGTTGTACAAGTGAAGGTGTCGGGAGCGGCGGCTTCGGAGGCGTCGCTCACCCGGGTCCACAACTTCCAGATTCTGTGGGTGCTGGCCGCCTCGCTGGGGGTGTTTGGCGTCGCCTCGCTGGGCGGCGACCTGCTGACCGCGGTGTCAGGGGCGATATCAGCGCTGGCCACCACCGGCCCCGGGCTGGGCGAGCTGTCGGGGTTCGCCGATGCCACCGTATTGGCCGCCCCGGCCCGGGCGGTGCTGATCGCGCTGATGTTCCTCGGCCGGCTATCGATCTACCCGGTGGTGGTGGTGATCGGCTGGGGTGTGGGTGAGGTCCAGCGGATGAGGCAATGAAGGCCCAGCGATGACTGCGGTGCTGTCGGCGGCCCGGCGAGTGAAGGTGGCTGTGAAGTGGGCTGTGTACCACCTGCTAGCGGATCGGCCTTGGACCGTCACCAGCCGGGTGGGGTTCATGGTGGGGTTAGGCCTGTTATTCCTGGTGCCGGGGATGCTCTTCGCCACCCTGGTGGAGTGGGGGTCGTCGACGTCGGACAACGAGGTGGCCCTGGGCTTGGGGGCGCTGGTGACGCTGGCTGCGGGAATGCTGTTGGTGGCCTTCACTCGTCTCGACCAGGACATGCCTCCGGCCTCCGTGTTCGCGGCGGTGGCATGGACGTGGATCGGCTCGTCGTTTTTCGCCGCTTTGCCGCTGTGGTTCTCCGGCGAGCTGGGCAGCTTCGACAACGCCCTTTTCGAAGCGGTGTCGGGCATCACTGCCACCGGCTCCACGGTGCTGAGTCCCATCGAGGGGGTGGGCCGGGGCGTGCTCATGTGGCGCCAGATCATGCAGTGGTACGGCGGCATGGGCATGGTAGTGCTGGCGGTAACCATTCTGCCGTTCTTGGGCGTCGGCGGGCTGAGCCTGATCACCGCGGAGGCTCCTGGGCCTACCTCGGACCGACTGGCCCCCCGAGTGAGCTCTACCGCCCGGCGGCTGTGGGCGCTCTACGGCGGCATCACCGTAGCGGTGGCGGCAGCCCTGATGATCGCCAGACTCAGCCTGTACGACGCGGTGGCCCACGCCTTCACCATCGCCGGCACCGGGGGCTTCTCGCCATACGACAGCTCCGTCGGCCACTTCGACAGCACGGCGGTGGAGGCCGTGGTCATCGTCGGGATGCTGGTGTGCGGGGTGAGCTTCACCCTTCATTGGCGGGCCGTGTCGGGCAATCCCCAGGCTTATGGGAGGTCTTCGGAGTTCCGCACCTATCTCTTGGTAATCGCGGTGGCAACGGTTTCTACGTCACTGCTCAATTGGGTGAACGACCTGACCGAATTGTCCAACAGCTTCCGCAATGGGATCTTCGCCGCGGTCGCTCTGAGCACCAGCAGTGGTTTCGGCAACGCCTCCGACGCCAATCCGGGGGGTGATTTCGCGGCTTGGGCGCCGGGTGCTCAAGCCCTGTTGCTGCCCTTGATGGTGATGGGGGGCATGACGGGGAGTACTGCCGGAGGGCTGAAGGTGCTGCGAGCCCAGGTGATGGCAAAGTACATGCGGGTGGGGCTGTTGCGGGTGAAGCACCCTCAGGTAGTGGCCAGGGTCAAGCTGGGTCAAGTGGCAGTGTCCGAGCCGGTGCTTCAGCGGGTGGCGGGGCTGGTGGCCCTCTACGCGTTGTCCGCGCTGGCGGCCACCATGGTGCTGGCCGCGCTGGGCCATGACCTGGTCACCTCCTCGTCTACGGCCATCAGCGCGTTGAGCAACATGGGACCGGCTTTGGGCGAAGCCGGGCCGACCTCCAATTTCCTGGTGTTCACCCGTCCGGCCCGAGGGGTTGTGATGGCGCTCATGCTCATCGGCCGCCTGGAGTTCTTTGCCATCTTCTTGGTGTTGGTGTCGGCCTACGAGCGGGCCCGGCGAGTTTCTCGAGTAAAGCTGCGACACTAGAGCAGGGGCGAATACAACCTGAACCAAGGTCAGGTCGCGGCACTCAGGAATGCTCCGAGGGCGAGCGCGAAGTCAAGGGGATCTTGAGCACCGCACATCTCGCGGGCTGAGTGCATAGAGAGCTGGGCGACACCGGCGTCAACGGTGGTCACCCCGGTGTTGGCGGCGGCAAAGGGCCCGATGGTACTGCCGCAGGGCATATCGTTTCGGTGGGAATACACCTGGTGGTTCACACCGGCCTTCTCGCAGGCGGCGGCGAAAGCGGCCTCGCCCACCGCGTCGGTGGCGTAGCGCAGGTTGGCGTTGCGCTTGATCACCGGCCCGTCGCCCATGGTGATGAGGTGTTCAGGCTCGTGGCGCTCGGGATAGTTGGGGTGGGTGGCGTGTGCGCCGTCCGCCGACAGGCACAGCGAACGGGCCAGCGCGGGGTGCAGGGCGTCGCGGCTGCCGGCGACCCGCTCCAACACCGTGGGCAGCAGCGTTGACGAGGCTCCCTGGGCCGACTCACTGCCCACCTCCTCGTGGTCGAACAAGCACAGCACCGCACTGGGAACCGCGTCGGCGGGGGAATCGAGCAGGGCCTGGAGCCCGGCCCAGCACGACACCTGATTGTCGATCCGCGGGGCGAATATGAACTCGCCGTCGAGACCGCCGACCGTCGATGGAGTGAGGTCGTGGAGCATGGCGTCCCAGGCCAGCACCTCGTCGGAACCGAGACCGGTGGCCTCGGCGACCACGTCGGCGAACTCGCCGGGAGAACGCATCCCCAGCCCCCACACTGGTGTCAGATGGGTCTGGGGGTTGAGCAGCAGGCCCTTCTGGTTCACGTCCCGGTCAAGGTGGATGGCCAGCTGTGGCACTCGCAGCACCGCCTGGTCGATGCAGAACAGCCTGGTTCCCGATGGGGTTGCCACCCGGCCGGCCACCCCTAGGTCGCGGTCGAGCCAGCTGTTGAGCAGTACTCCGCCGTACACCTCTACGCCGAGTTGGCGGTAGCCGACATGGCCGGTATCGGGCTGGGGGGTGATGCGCAGGTTGGGGCTGTCGGTGTGGGCGCCGATGATTCGGAAGCCCTCTTCGCAGCTTCGGTGGCGCCAAGCAACCAGGCTTCCGTCCCGGCACGCGAAACGGCTCCCAGAAGCGTCATCCCAGTCGGCGGCCTCGTCCATCTGGGTGAACCCCGCGGCCCGCAGCAGGGCAGCGGCCCGCTCCACCACATGAAACGGTGTCGGAGAGGCATCGATGGAGGCGAGAAGCCCCTCGATACTCCAACCTTGGGCTTCTTCAGCCACTCCGGCCCCATCTTCAACAGGCGAATCCACCCTGCAATCATGCACCTCCGCCCCCCGTGGTGCGCAACAGACTTGGAAGGGAACCGGGTTGCGGCGATAAAATTGCAACCCTGCCGCTGGCCAATGCTGTCTTAGCGCGCATGGCAAACACGCTGGAAAGGACGCAATGAGGAACCGGCCGCCGCAGACCGCCGAACTGCCACACCCTCAGGGCCTCTACGACCCCCTTAATGAGCATGACGGTTGCGGGGTCGGGTTCCTGGTGGACCTGAAGGGCCGGCCGCGCCACGAGATCGTATCGGTCGGTTACGGCGCGCTGTGCAATCTCCAGCATCGGGGCGCGCTGGGGGCAGAAGTCAATACGGGTGATGGGGCGGGCCTGTTGATCCAGGTGCCCGACGACTTCTACCGCCAGGTCTGCGACTTCGACCTGCCGGAGGCGGGCGCCTACGCCACCGGCATCGGCTTTCTCCCCGACACCCCTGAGGCCGCGGCCCACGCCCGGGCAGCGATGGACCGCATTGCCGTCGAGGAGGGACTGACCCCACTGGGATGGCGGGAGGTGCCCACCTGCCCCGATGAGCTGGGAGCGGGTGCGCTGGCCACCATGCCGTCGTTCTGGCAGCCGTTCTATTCCGGCGAAGGTCTGGACGCTGATGCGCTGATGCGACGGGCTTATATCGTTCGCACCCGGATCCGCAACGAGGTCACCTACGAGACCGACGACCAGGCCGATGCCGGCGCTCTGGGGTCCAAGGCCCGCAAGCTGACCTATGGCTACTTCGCCAGCCTGTCCAACCGGACCATCGTCTACAAGGGGATGCTCACCACCCCGCAGCTCGGCGAGTTCTACTCCGATCTGGGCGACAACCGGGTGACCAGCGCCCTGGCCATGATCCACTCCCGGTTCTCCACCAACACGTTCCCATCGTGGTCGCTGGCCCATCCCTACCGGTTCATCTCCCACAACGGCGAGATCAACACAGTGCAGGGCAACCGCAACTGGATGCGGACCCGTGAGGCCTTGTTGAGCTCGCCCCACCTGCCCGGCGACTTGGAGCGGCTGTTCCCGGTTTGCCCCGAGGGGGTGAGCGACACCGCCAGCTTCGACCAGGTGCTGGAGCTTTTGTACATGGGCGGATACTCGCTGCCCCAGGCAGTGCTCATGATGATCCCCGAGCCGTGGGAAAACCACGAGTCGATGTCGCCGGAGCTAAGGGCCTTCTACCGCTACTACGCCTCGCTGATGGAGCCCTGGGACGGCCCGGCCGACATCGTGTTCAGCGACGGCACCCTCATCGGGGCGGTGCTCGACCGCAATGGCCTGCGCCCCTCCCGCTATTGGGTGACCGACGACGACTTGGTGATCATGGCCTCCGAGGTGGGGGTGATGGACGTCGACCCGGCGGCCATTGTGGAGAAGGGCCGCTTGCAGCCTGGTCGCATGTTCTTGATCGACACCTCAGAGGGTCGCATCGTGCGAGACACCGAGATCAAGCAGAAGCTGGCCTCGGCCCATCCCTACGGCCAGTGGCTGGCCGACAACCAAGTCGACTTGGACGAACTGGTGGAGCGCCCCCTGCCCGAGCCCGAAGAGACCCCGCTGCTGGTGCGTCAGCAGATGTTCGGCTACACCCACGAAGAGCTGAAGCTCCTATTGGCCCCCATGGCCCGCGACGGCAAGGAAGCACTGGGCTCGATGGGTACCGACACCCCGGTGGCGGTGCTGTCGAACCGGTCGCGGCTGCTGTACGACTATTTCCAGCAGCTATTCGCCCAGGTGACCAACCCTCCGCTGGACGCCATCCGGGAGGAGATAATCACCGCCACCTGCGGCTGGCTGGGCCCTGAGGGCAACCTGCTTGATCCCCAGCCCGAGTCGTGCCGCCAGATTTTCACCCCCCACCCGGTGATCACCGACCAGCAGCTGGCCAATCTGGTGGAGGTTGACGGGCTTGACGGCCACGACCATTGGTCAACCGAGGTTGTGCCATGTCTGTATGCGGTGGACGACGGCGGGCCTGGCCTGCGGATCGCCATCCAGCGCATCCGCGAGCAGGTCAGCCGGGCCATCGACGCGGGCAAGAACATCATCGTGCTGTCAGATCGAGGGGCGGACGCCGACTCGGCTCCGATCCCGTCGCTACTGGCCACCGCGGCAGTACACCACCACCTCATCAGGGAGAAGACCCGCACTCGGGTCGGGCTGGTGGTCGAGACCGGCGACGCCCGCGAGGTACACCACATCTGCCTGCTTCAGGCCTACGGGGCCACCGCCGTCAACCCGTATCTGGCGTTCGAGACCATCGACCAGATGATCGACGAGGGGCTGTGCGGCTTCACTCCAGACGACGACAAGGATCAGGCCCACCGCAACTACATCAAGGCCTGCGACAAGGGCGTGCTCAAGGTGATGTCCAAGATGGGCATCTCCACGGTGAAGTCCTACGTGGGGGCGCAGATCTTCGAGGCCATCGGCCTGGGCCATCCCATTATCGGTGAGTGCTTCTCCGGCACGGTCAGCCGCCTCGGCGGCATCGGCTTTCCGCAGCTCGCCGAAGAGGTGCGGCTTCGGCACCGCATCGCCTTCCCCGAGAACCCCGACGAGCGGGCCCACCGAACCCTCGAAGGGGGAGGGGAGTACCAGTGGAGACGGGAGGGCGAATATCACCTGTTCAATCCAGAGACGGTGTTCAAGCTCCAGCACGCCACCCGGGAGGGCCGATACGACGTCTTCAAGCAGTACACCGAGAAGGTGGACGCCCAGTCGGAGCGCCTGGCCACATTGCGGGGGCTGTTCCGGTTCCGCGCCGGGGTGCGAGAGCCGATTCCCATCGAGGAGGTGGAGCCGGTGGCCAGCATCGTCACCCGGTTCTCCACCGGGGCCATGTCGTACGGATCGATCTCAGCCGAGGCCCACGAGACCCTGGCCATTGCCATGAACCGCATCGGAGGAAAGTCGAACACCGGCGAGGGAGGGGAAGATCCCCGCCGGTACGTGCCCGACCCCAACGGCGATCTGCGCCGCTCGGCCATAAAGCAGGCTGCTTCGGGGAGGTTCGGTGTAACGAGCGAGTATTTGGTCAACAGCGACGACATCCAGATCAAAATGGCCCAGGGAGCCAAGCCGGGCGAAGGTGGCCAGCTTCCCGGCCACAAGGTTTGGCCGTGGATCGCCGAGGTCCGCTATTCCACCCCCGGTGTGGGTCTTATCTCCCCGCCGCCCCACCACGACATCTACTCCATCGAGGATCTGGCCCAGCTGATCCACGACCTGAAGAACGCCAACCCCACGGCCCGCATCCACGTGAAGCTGGTATCAGAGTTGGGTGTGGGCACAGTGGCCGCCGGTGTGTCCAAGGCCCACGCTGATGTGGTGCTCATCTCGGGCCACGACGGAGGCACCGGGGCCTCGCCGCTGACGTCGATTAAACACGCGGGCACCCCCTGGGAGCTGGGTTTGGCCGAGACCCAGCAGACGTTGCTGTTGAACCGCCTGCGAGACCGGATCGTGGTGCAGACCGACGGCCAGCTCAAGACGGGCCGAGATGTGATGATTGCCGCACTTCTGGGAGCAGAGGAGTTCGGATTCGCCACCGCCCCGCTAGTGGTAGCGGGGTGCGTGATGATGCGGGTCTGCCATCTGGACACCTGCCCGGTGGGGGTGGCCACCCAAGATCCCGAACTTCGCAAGAAGTTCACCGGCGAGCCCGAGTTCGTCATCAACTTCATGGAGTACATCGCCGAAGAGGTGCGCGAGACGCTGGCCATGCTCGGATTCCGCACTCTGGCCGAAGCCGTCGGGCGAGTGGAGTGCTTGGACGTGAGCGATGCGGTGGACCACTGGAAGGCGTCGGGGCTCGACCTGTCGCCCATCTTGTATGCACCCGATATCGACCCCGATGCAGACCGGCACTGCACCCAGCCCCAAGACCATGGGCTGGACCGCGCCCTCGACCAGCAGCTCATTGCTTTGGCCGAGTCCGCCCTAGAGGATGGGCACTCGGTGGAGATCGACCTGCCCATCGGCAACGTGAACCGCACGGTGGGGACCATGCTCGGGCACAACGTGACCACCAAGTGGGGTGCCGACGGCCTGCCCGACGACACCATCCGCATCAACTTCTCAGGGTCGGCCGGAAACAGCTTCGGGGCGTTTTTGCCCCGGGGCATCACCATGAAGCTCACCGGCGACGCCAACGACTATGTGGGCAAGGGCCTCTCGGGCGGTCGCATCATCGTGACCACCTTCCCCCAGGCCCGATTCACGCCCGAGGAGAACGTGATCGCCGGCAACGTGATCGGCTACGGCGCCACCAGCGGCGAGCTGTTCCTGCGAGGGCTGGTGGGGGAGAGGTTCTGCGTCCGCAACTCCGGGGCTGTGGCGGTGGTGGAGGGTGTGGGCGACCACGGCTGCGAGTACATGACCGGCGGCCGGGCCGTGGTGCTCGGCCCCACCGGGCGGAACTTCGGCGCGGGAATGTCGGGCGGCGTCGCCTATGTATACGACCCCGACGGCGTATTCCCCCCCAAGGTGAACCAAGAGATGGTGGATCTGGACATCCTGGACGACGGCGACCGGGATTGGCTGCGGGACCGCATAAGCCAGCACATGGTGAACACCGACTCGACGGTGGCCGAGCGGATCTTGGCCAATTGGGCCACTGAGGCCGACCGGTTCGTGAAGGTGATGCCCACCGACTACAAGCGGGTGTTGAGTGCGCTGGCCGAAGCCGAGCGGACTGGGACCGACGCCGAAACAGCCATCATGGCGGCCGCCCATGGGTGATATTCGGGGGTTCATCAAGCACGGCCGGGAGCTGCCGGTGCGCCGTCCCGTGCCGGTGCGAATCAAAGACTGGCACGAGGTCTACAAGGACTTCGACGCCGAATCGGTGCGCACCCAGGCGTCGCGCTGCATGGACTGCGGCATCCCTTTCTGCAACAACGGCTGCCCGCTGGGCAACCTGATCCCCGACTGGAACGACCTCGTCTACAGGGACCACTGGCGCGAGGCCATCGAGCGGCTGCACGCCACCAACAACTTTCCCGAGTTCACCGGGAGGCTGTGCCCGGCGCCGTGTGAGGCGGCGTGCGTGCTGGGCATCAACGAGGACCCGGTGACCATCAAGCAGGTCGAGGTGGAGATCGTGGACCGGGCCTGGGGAGAGGGGTGGATCACCCCGGTGGTGTGCGACGACCGCACTGGCCGCTCGGTGGCAGTGGTGGGGTCGGGACCGGCCGGGCTGGCCGCCGCCCAACAGCTCACTCGGGCGGGCCACGATGTGGTGGTGTTCGAGCGGGCCGACCGCATTGGCGGGCTTCTGCGCTACGGCATCCCCGAGTTCAAGATGGAAAAGCGCCACCTCGACCGCCGGCTGGCCCAGATGGAGGCCGAGGGCACGGTGTTCAAGGCTGGGGTGAACGTGGGGGTCGACATCAGCGCTGCTGAGCTCACCGGTCACTACGACGCAGTGGTGCTGGCCGGGGGGGCTACCCAGTGGCGGGACCTGCCCATTCCCGGCCGGGAGCTGGAGGGCATCTATCAGGCGATGGAGTACCTGCCTCCGTCCAACCGGGTACAGGAGGGCGACTTGGACGAGCACCCGTTCTCAGCCGCTGGCAAGCATGTGATCATAATCGGCGGGGGCGATACCGGCGCCGACTGCCTGGGCACCGCCCACCGCCATGGGGCGGCGTCCATCCACCAGTTCGAGATATTGCCCCGCCCCCCTGATGAGCGGGCCGGCGCCACCCCGTGGCCGACCTGGCCGCTCATGTACCGGTCGTCGTCGGCCCACGAGGAGGGCGGTACCCAGATCTACGCCATCAACACCGTGGAGTTCACCGGATCTGGCGGCAAGGTGGAGGCACTGCACACGATTGACGTGCAGCAGTCGTTTGAGGGTGGTCGGATGACGTTCAACCCGATTGAGGGAACCGAACGAGAGTTCCAGGCCGACTTGGTGCTGTTGGCCCTCGGATTCACCGGCCCTGAAACCGGCGGCCTGCTTGATGACCTGGGGGTGGAGATAACCGACCGGGGAAACGTGGCCCGCGAGGACAACTGGATGAGCACCGTGCCCGGCGTATTCGTGGCCGGCGACATCGGCCGAGGCCAGAGCCTCATCGTGTGGGCCATCGCCGAGGGACGAGCCTGCGCCGCGGCCGTCGATCAATACCTGACCGGCGACACCCTTTTGCCCGTACCCCTGGTGCCCACTGCCCAACAGCTGCGATAGATCGGCTAGAAGGGCTTGGCGTCGAGGAAATCCAAGGCGGCGTCGATGAAGTCGAAGGACTTGGGAGTGGCGAAGTGGTCGACGCCTTTGAGGATGACGAGCCGGGCGTCGGGGAGGGCACCCACGAGCTGATCGGCGGGGTAGGCGAAGTCCTTGTCGCCCACGACCACCAGGGTGGGGACGGCGACACGGCCCAGGCAATCGGTGTCAAAGGCGGTGCGGCTGGCCATCAGGGCGGCTAGGGCTTCCCGGTCGGCCTCGGGATCGTCGGCCAGGGTAGAGAAGTGGAGGGCCTCGGGGTTCTCGGGGTCGGGCTCGCCGGTAACCGCGTTCAGGATCATGCGGCTATGGCCCTCGTCTCGCTCGAACAGGTTCTTGCCCACCCCGGACACCACCAGCCTGTGAAATCGCTCGGGCATCTGGGAGGCAATGGACAACAAGGTGTAGGCCCCCAGTGAGAACCCGATGGCGTCGATGGGCTCTTCGGGGAAGTGGTCGATGACGTGCTGCTCGAAATCGGCGTAACCCTCGGGACGGTGGGGCTTGGGGGCGGTCCCATGGCCCATGAGGTCCACCCCGATCACTTCCCGATCGGCGTCGGCCAGAAGGTCGAACCAGGCATTGTCTCCCCAGGTTCTCCGGGCCGAGCCGGCCAGTCCGTGCAGCAATGCGACAGCAGGTCCGCTCACGGCGCCACCCTACTTAGAGGAAATGGCTGAATTGCGAAGTGCAGGGTTAAAGCAGGAGACCCCGAGTAGCCTCCCGGCCGAAACCGGTCGACTTCTCGGGGCCGTCCCGTGCGGTTCCGGAGCCTCAGCGGGCTTGCGCCCCCCGGTTCCCCGGTACCTACCTCCCAAGTCCTCGCGGCACCTGGCCACCTTCCCGATCCGGGGCTTTCGGTGGTGCCACCGACTTCCTCGGTCCGTTTCAGTGACCCTGCGGACTCTTTCGAGTTCAACCCGCTCGTCTCTGGTAGGTGGGCACACCATAGCGCGGAGAAAAGCCAGGTCAAGCGGAAATCTAAAATCCACAGGGTTTTCCACGGGTGTCAGTAGAAATCCCCAAGAAACCACGATTTAACCACAGGGTTAAGGTCGATGTTGAGCGTGAAGGAACCCCTCAACTCCACGCTCCGAGCTCCATGAGCACGTCGCGCAACACAGTGGGCCGATCAGTCATGATGCCGTCCACCCCGAGTTGTAGGAGCCGTTTCATCTCGTCGGCTTCGTCGATAGTCCACACGTGCACCGCCAGTCCTTGGGTGTGGGCCGCATCGACGAATCGCTGGTGGACCAGCGGAACACCCTTGGCGGTGGGGGGAACCTGGGCGCACGCACCGGCCTTGACCTTTACGGGTAGCCCGGTTGAGGCGGCTTGGAGCCGCCCGACTTCTTTGGGGCTGAGTCCAGTGCATAACCGAGGTCCGCCTAGCCGCCGCGCCAAGGCCAACCGGCGGCCGGAGAATGATCCGACGCAGGCTCGGTCAATGGCGTCGGCCCGCTGAAGCGCCCCGATCAGCGGGACGGTGGCATTGTCTTGCTTGGGATCAACCGCTATTCGGAGATCAGGCCAGGCTTCCAACAGTTCCTCGAAGCGGGGGATGGCGTGCCCTCCGCCGACCCGCACCGTTTCGAGGTCTCGCCAGTTGAGGTCGGCGATAGATTCTGGGCGACCGCTAAGCCGCTTCAACCCTTCATCGTGGAATGCCACCAGCACCCCGTCTCGGGTGGCGTGGACATCGGTTTCGACATAGCGATAGCCGAGACCCACGGCCGCGGCGAATGCGGCCATCGTGTTCTCCGGCCCCTCCGCAGCCCCGCCCCGGTGGGCGATGGGAATCGGGCCATCGTGATCGAGGAACGTCCAGAGTGTCACCGGCGAAAGACTATCTGCCGAGATAGATTTCTTGATCGTGGATTGGGAGCCAGCCAAGAGGTTCAGCCAGCTGCTTCAGAATGAGGAGTTTGCCCTTGATGAGGGCGCGCTGTGCATTGCAGCCCATGGGTGTCCCGGCATGGATGCCGAGGCCGAGTTCAAGCGGTTGGATGTGCTGGCTGAGCGATGCGACCGCTCCAGCCGAGAGCAAATGCTGCTCTCGCTGTTCGGCGATCTGGGTTTTCACGGCAATCGAACGGAATACTACGACCCTCGCAACTCATTTCTTAACGAAGTCGTGCGCCGGCGCACCGGCATCCCGATCAGCCTTGCCGTGCTCACTATCGCTATCGGACAGCGCACCGGCTACAAGTTCGAGGGCATCGGACTGCCCGGCCACTTTCTGATCCGTGATCGCAACGAGCCCGACGCGTTCTTCGATGTGTTCGCCGGGGGAGCGCTGCTCGATGCCCAGGGCTGCGAGACGCTTTTCCATCAGCTAACAGGGGGCGACAAGGGCTTCCACCCCGCGTATTTGGCGCCGGTCGACCACCCATCGATCATGGAACGGATGTTGGGAAATCTGCGAGCTATCTACGCCCAGAACAAGGACTACGCCAACCTGGAATGGGTGCTGGAACTGCGGACGATGTGCCCATCAGTCCCAGCCGGTGAGGCGAGGCAACTTGGAATGATCAACATGGAGCGGGGTCGATTCGACGAGGCTGCCCGTCGATTCGAGCAGTTGGCCCAGGTTGCCGGCGACGATGACGAAGAGCAGCTTCAGCGGCTGGCCACCCTGGCTCGAGCTCGCATGAACTAGCGGGCGTCAGACCGCCATTTGAGCGGGGCTTGGCGGTAGCGTTAGCTCTCGTGCCCCGCCGTACCAAGATCATCGCCACCATTGGCCCAGCCTCGGAGTCACCCCAGATGCTGCGGGCCATGGTGGACGCGGGCATGGATGTGGCTCGCATCGGGTTGGCCCATGGAACGCTGGATGAGGCTCTTGGGCGTATGCACCTGGTTCGGCAGGTGGCCGAGGAGGCAGGCCGGCGCGTGGGAGTCCTGGTGGACTTGCCCGGCCCGAAAGTTCGCACTGCCAGCTTCGGACAAGAGGGCGTGGAGCTGCGGCCCGACTCCGAGGTGGAGATCAGGGTGGGCGACACCAACAGCTCCGCCGCAGTGGTGGAGGTGGACTATGAGGACCTGTTCCATGACATTGCGGTTGGCGACCAGGTAGCGCTCGGTGACGGGCAGGTGCTGCTCGAAATTGTCGACATCTCAGGAGACCGGGCCACGGCCCTGATACTCCACGGAGACGTGATTCACGGGCGGCCTGGTTTTCGCATCCCGTCTGACCGGCTCAGCATGTCCACGCCGACACCGGAAGACCTGCGGAATCTGGACGCGTTCGTCAGCGAGTCGGTGGACATGGTGGCCGTCTCATTCGTGCGGTCGGGAGACGACATTCGCCGGGTGAACGTGGAGCCCCATCCCGCTGGTCCGCTGGTGATAGCCAAGATCGAGACCCAAGCGGCAGTTCAGAATCTGGAGGACATCATCGAAGCCTCAGCCGGCATCATGGTGGCCCGCGGTGATCTGGGCACCGAGTGCCTCATGGAAGAGACCCCGCATCTTCAAAAGCGGATCATCCGGGACTGCATTGCCGGTGGCTTGCCGGTAATCACCGCCACCCAGATGTTGGACTCCATGGTCCAGGCTTCGACCCCGACCCGAGCCGAGGTATCCGATGTCGCCAACGCGGTGTTCGACGGGACCAGCGCAGTCATGCTGTCGGCCGAGACCGCCATCGGCGCCCACCCGGCGGCCACGGTGGCCACCATGGCCCGGATCGCCCAGCGGGCTGATGAGGAGTTCGACTATGTCCGCTGGGGGGAGAACATCCGCCGCCTGCGCATGACCGATGCCGACGCCCCGACCTCGGTAACCGACGCCATGACCGGCGCTGCGGCTACCGCGGCGAACGAACTGAACCTGGCGGCCATCATCTGCGTCTCGGCCTCGGGTTTCACGGTGCGTTCAATGGCTCGATTCCGCCCCCAGGCGGCCATCTTGGGGTTCAGCACATCGGAGCGCACCGTTCAGCAGCTGACGCTGAGTTGGGGGGTCACACCGATGCTGGCCTATGAGAAGGGCAGCTACGAGGCCCGAGTGGCCGAAGCTCTGAACCAAGCCAAAGAAAAAGGCCATGTCGTGCCCGGAGATGTGGCGGCGGTGGTAGCCGGTATGACCGAGGCCACTGACGTGCTCCGCTTGGTACGCATCAACTGACCGTAGGAGGATTGCAGCCATGAGCGATGCACCGGTGAACCTCACCCGGTCGGGGCCCCCTGAGACAATTCTGGACCCCGAACCGCCGCTGGCGGTGGCCGCGCTGGCCGAGGCTATGAACCAGCCCGAGGAACGCCGAAGAGATGCCGTTGCCGAGGTCGTGGCTCAGTTTCCCCGCTTCTTGGACGGCTGGGCCCGGCTGGGGCTGTTGGCCCGGGACCATGCGGAGGCCTATGCCGCCTTCCGAGTGGGCTATCACCGGGGGTTGGACCGACTGCGTCAGAACGGCTGGCGGGGATCGGGCTATGTGCGCTGGACCCACGAGGTGAACCGAGGCTTTCTGCGAGCCTTGGCCGGATTGCAGGCCACTGCGTCCGCGATCGGGGAAAAGGACGAGGAAGAACGCTGCCTGCTCTTTTTGCATCAACTCGACCCGTCGTGGCCTCCTACCGACTGGAACGCTTGATATGGCGGCGCCCGGTGGAACCGGACCCATCGGACCGTTCCCGGAGCATGTGGAGGATGATCCCGAGGCCCAAGACGGCTACGACCGGCTTCGCAGGCGGGTGCTGTGGAGCCTGCCCTACGGCCTCTACGTGGTGGGGTCGCGGGCGGGGGAGCGGCGCAACGGCATGACCCTCAACTGGGCCACCCAACTGGCATTTGAGCCCAAGCTAGTGGGTATCGGCGTGGAGCATCCGGCCTACACCCACGAGCTCATATCCGAGGGCGGGGTGTTCAGCCTGTGTACCATCGCCCGAGAAGACCGGGCCATCGTCCGCAAGTTCACCAAACCGGTGGAGGTGGACTTGGCGGAGATGACCCTCAACGGCTTCGCGTTCCATGAAGGGGTCACAGGTGCGCCTATCTTGGACTGCGCCCCCGCCTATCTCGACTGCGTGGTGTGCGATGCGGTGGTGACCGGCGCCCATACCCTGTTCATCGGCGAGGTGGTGGACTGCGGCTTCCAGAGCGAAGAGGACACCCCAGTCCTGCGCATGGAGGACACCCGCATGAACTACGGGGGCTAGCAGTCCTTGGATCGCCCGCAATTCACCGGTGCGGTGTTGGCCGGCGGGCAGAGCCGGCGGATGGGCATCGACAAGGCGTTCTTGGAGGTGGGGGACAGGTGGCTCATCGCCTACGCCCTAGACGCGCTGGCCGGGGCCTCGCAGCGGCTGATCGTCGGCGGGGCAGACGCCCGATTGGAGGAGGCGGCGACAGTTGCCGATGCCGTTCATATTCCCGACCGATGGCCGGGCGAAGGCCCCCTGGGTGCAGTCGCCTCAGTGTTGAAGGAGGCCCAGTACCCGATTGCCGTGATCTTGCCCTGTGATCTTCCCGGTATCGGCCCCGATGACGTGGCCGCTTTGGTGCAGGCCATCAGGTTGGGATCCCCTGACGACACCCCGGCTGCTGCGGTGTTCACCGATCAGCGCCGCCACTACCTGCCCGTGGCCATCGAATCCCAAGCCGCAGCACTGGCCGAGCGCCTGTTCGAGTCGGGTCGGCGCGCCATGGCCTCCCTTCTCGATGAAGCCGACGTCGTCGACGTGCCGGCTCCCCCGTCAGCGGTAGCCGACATCGACAGCCATGAAGACCTCGGCTAGCGAGGTCAGCCAGACCGGCAGCCATCACCCACTAACCTATCCAAGGTGGAAATCCCCGAGATCAGCGTCGCGGAGCTGGCTGAGCTGTTGTCGGGAGACATAGCGCTTATCGACGTGCGAGAACCCGACGAATTCGCCGAGGCCCACGTGTCCGGGGCGGTTCTAATTCCTTTGGCCACCATTCCCGAGCGGGCCGCGGAACTGCCCGACGAGCGCCTGTACATGATCTGCGGTGTCGGCGGGCGAAGCTTCAAGGCCGCTGAATACCTGACCGCACAGGGCTGGAGCTGCACAAACGTGGCCGGGGGCACCAAAGGGTGGGTGGAGGCGGGCTACCCCTTCGATACCGGGCCGGCAGTCGATTGAGCGGCAATAGCAGTCTTCCGGAGCCGATCACTACCCGTCGCAGGCTGTCGACCGTGGTGGCCGACGCGTCGGCCGCGGATGCTTACGCACTGGACACAGAGTTCCACCGCGAGCGCACCTACTACCCTCGCTTGGCCCTGGTCCAGATCGCCTGGCATGACCAGTTGGCAGTCATCGACCCGTTGGCGGTTCCCATCACCCCGCTGGCCAAGCTGCTGGACGGTGGGGGACTAGCTGTGCTCCATGCCGCCGAGCAGGACTTGGAAGTGCTGTACCACGAGTGCGGGACTCGGCCTCGGAGAATGTTTGACACCCAGATCGGTGCCGGGTTCATCGGCTACAACTCGCCGTCGTTGGCCACACTTCATGATCGCCTGCTGGGCGTGGAACTGGCCAAAGAGGCTCGTCTGTCGGATTGGTTCCAACGGCCCCTGCCCGATCACATGCTGGCCTATGCCGCGTCCGATGTGGAACGCCTCTTGGAGATCAGCGACATCCTGCAAAAGGAGTTGCATGCCCGGGGGCGTCTGGAATGGGCTGAGGAGGAGTGCGCGCTGCTATTGAAGCGAGCTGATGCCGGCCGCTCCCCCGAGGCCGCCTGGCTCCGGATCAAAGAGGTGCGTCGCATGGAGGGCAGGCCGAGGGCTTTGGCCCAGGCGGTGGCCAGATGGCGGGAAGAGTACGCCTCTAAGCAGAACCGGCCGGTTCGCCATGTGCTCTCGGACCTCGGGGTGGCAGTGGTGGCTCAGCGCATGCCGAAATCCCTATCCCAGCTGCGGGATATCAGGGGGGTGGAGCCTCGGAACCTCCGCAAAGGCGCCGACAAGGACTTGCTGGCCTTCCTCGATGAGATCAGGAATGTCGAATTGACCGTCGAGCCTACTGGCAGGACGCCGAATCTGGATCCTTCGCTGAAACCGGCGATCAGCCTCATCGCATCTTGGGCCGCACAACACGCCGCACAAGCCGACCTAGATCCCGCGCTAGTGGCCACCCGCAACGATATCGAGGCCTTGCTGCGAGGCGATCCGGGTTGTCGGGCTCTCAAAGGATGGCGGGCTGACGTCATCGCGGCGCCAGTCCAACAGCTTTTGGACGGGACCGCGGCAGTAGCCTTCGACAACCAGGGCAAACTCACGCTTGAAGAGCGATCTGGGCGACCGATTCCACCGAAAGGAAACCGATGAGCGAGGCAACCGAGCGGGAATGGCTTGATTGGGATTCTTACGGCCGAGCTGTGCGGGAATTGGCTGCGATGGTGGCCGATGACGGCTACCGGCCGGAGATGATCCTGGCCATTGCCCGAGGAGGCCTGTTCTGTGCTGGGTCGCTGGGCTACGCACTGTCGATCAAGAACATCTACGTAATGAACTGCGAGTACTACACCGGAGTCGACGAGAGGCTCCCGGTTCCGGTGATGCTTCCCCCCGCCGTCGACTTGGTGGATCACCGAGACTCCAAGATCCTCATCGCCGACGACGTGGCCGACAC
Organism: Acidimicrobiales bacterium; assembly: GCA_965208505.1. GTDB lineage: Bacteria > Actinomycetota > Acidimicrobiia > Acidimicrobiales > Bin134 > Poriferisocius. The sequence goes on along the minus strand of OZ242339.1, from coordinate 1,406,721 downwards.
CGGGCACACGCTCAAGATGGTCTACGACTTCTGTGTGGAGCGGGTTGGGGACGTGCGCTCGGCGGTGCTCTATGAGAAGTCGCATTCCCTGGTGAAGTGCGACTACGTGTGGAAGCGCACCGACCAATGGATCAACTTTCCGTGGTCTACTGATCGTCCGCTGGTTAGCGCCGAAGAAGCTCGCCACAAAGTCCTTGATGCCTGATAATTGGCATGTTCGGCCATCAACTTGGAATCCGCGGTGTGCCAATTATCAGAACAGAGTGGCTAGACTGGCCGCCATGAGACGTTAGGGGGCGGAGTTCCCCCTGCTGCCGGCGCTAGAAGCTGCTGGCTTGACATAGCGGAGCCACCCATGAAAAAGGGACGCCACCGTCGTTATGAAGAGGCTCGTGCGCTGAAGCACACAAGCGACGACTTCGACGTAATGTTCGACGATAACGAGGATCCTTGCGTGGAGTGTGGAGCTATCCCCGGAGAGGAATGCCGACTCGTCAAAGTAGGGGCCAAGCCGTGGTGCGAATACCGGGACCCGCCGGCTACCGATAGCGTCGACGAGCTATTTCCCCACTGAGTCTGCCTGCTTGGGAGGTGTGACCCCGGTCACACTCCCTCGGTCTCATCGAGGATCTCGTCGAGCCGGAGGATGTCGTCGGCTCGAACCACACCGATAAAGGTGCCGTCGTCGTCGGTCACCGGCAGCTGATCGGTGTCTTTGGCATCCATCTGCGCTACCGCGTCGCGCAGAGTCCATGACGGCCGGGCCGTAGGCAGGTCGCGTCTAGCGATGTCGGCGACCAGCGTGTTGTTCCACACCTCGCGCTCGAGGTCGCTCATCTGCTCCAGACCGCACATTCCAAGGTATGTCCCGCCGTCGACCACCGGAACCTCCCGCTCGCGTCGGCCGAGTAGGTGGATGTACACCAACTCGCTCACCGTGGCGTCGGGGGGCACTGTGAGCGTGTCTGTGGTTAGCGCGGAGGTGAGCGGCAGGGCGAGCCGGCGCTCGACGAGCCCCTCTCGCTTTTCTAGCTGGTAGGAGGCCACCGAGCTGGATCCGACAACCAGCTGCGATACCGCGGCGGCTATCAGAGCGGGGACCACAAACACCGACGCTCCGGTGCTCTCGGCCACGAACATAACCGCAGTTATGGGCGCCCGATAGCCGGCGCCCAAGAAGGCGGCCAGCCCCAGTGTGCGGTACAGCCCGATGTCGGCCACTCCTAGGGCCTGACCTACGAAGCTGCCAACGATCACTCCCTGGACCGCCAGAGGAATGAACAGGCCGCCGGTGCCGCCAGCGCCCACGGTTGTGAGGGTGGCCACCACTCGAAAGGCCAGCAGGCTGCCGATGAGCAACAGCGTGTGCTCCCCGTCTCGCAGCCATTCGGTGGCCTCCACACCGGGGCCCAGGCTCAAAGGCTGGTCGAAAACGGCCTCGGAAGCCACCACCAATCCGGCCAGTACTGCACCGCCAAGCAGGATTCTGACCCCAATGGGGTATCGCTGCTCCAGATCCTTGGCCTGGCGCACCAACCAGGCGAATCCCCGGCCCCCCAATCCGGCTACCAAACCGAGCAGCGCCCCTCCGCCCAAGTGGATGATGCTGAGGTTGCCGGTATGGCTGCCCAGGTCGATGACCGGGTCGGTGCCCAGCACAGCCACGTACACCAGGTAGCCCGATGCAGAGGCCAGCAGCGCCGGGAGCAGCGCCCGGCGGGCAACATCATCGCGATAGGGCGCCTCTAGGGCGAAGATCACACCGGTGGCGGGGGTTTTGAACACGGCGGCTATGCCGGCGGCTGCCCCCGCGGTGAGCAGCAACTTGGCTTCCTCCCGACGCAGCCACCGGCCGAACAGTCCCTGGGTGCTGTGGCCGACGGTGGCTCCGGCATAGACCGAGGGGCCCTCAAGTCCCACCGAGCCTCCCAGCCCGATGGTGGCCACACCGGCCAACAGCTTGGCGGGAAGCTGGGAAAGGGGCAGCCGGGGGTGGCGCTCATGGAAGGCCCGTACGTACTCGTCAGACGTAGACGGCGAGGCGCCTTGCCCGATATAGCGCAAGATGGCCACCGCGGCGAACAGGCCGACTGCCGGGGCCACCGCCTGCCACCACAATGGGCCATGCAAGATGCGCTCCAGCAGAACCTCGACAGTCAGTTGCTCGAATCCGGCCACCAGCAATCCCACCAAAGCCCCGGTGAGGATGGATAGCACCATCATCGCCGGGAAGGCCCGTCTCGGCCGGAAGGAGGTCAGCAGCCCCACTCCTGATCGCGCGATCCTTCCGCCTAGAAGAGCTTGGAGTGCTTGCATCCTGTCGGTCTCACTGCCGGTATCCTACTGGCCGATGAGGTTTCGTCGGACCACCAAGGCAGACCCGCTGGTAGACGATCTTCGAAGAGTGCTGCCTGCTGACCGGGTTAGGGCAGCCTCATTGGAGCGCTCGATCATGGGCCGAGACGCCTCCATCTTCGAAGGGGGCCAAGCCGGTCCAGTGTGCTTTCCGATCAGCACCGAAGAAGTGCAGGGATGTGTGGACGCGGCCCGGCGCCATAGCCGGGGGGTGGTTCCCCGTGGGGCGGGCACCGGGTTGGCCGGAGGATCAGTTCCGTTGGATGAGCCGGTGGTGGTGGTCACTACCAAGATGAATCGCCTGCTGTCGGTGGATGTCGATCAGCGGATGGCCTGGGTGCAGCCGGGCATGATCAACCTGGACCTCAGCCGGGCTATTGCGGCCCACGGCCTGCATTTCGCTCCCGATCCATCTAGCCAACAGGTGTGCTCGCTGGGCGGGAACGTGGGCACCAACGCCGGCGGTCCCCACTGCCTGGCCCACGGGGTGACCAGTGCCCATGTGCTGGCCGCAGAAGTGGTGCTCATGTCGGGCGAGGCCGTGGTGCTGGGCGACCCCGGCGGCTGGACGCCCGGCTTGGACCTGCGGGGGGCGTATGTGGGCTCGGAGGGGATGATGGGAATCACCACGGCCATAGCGGTTCGGCTCACCCCAAATCCTCCCGCAGTGCAGACCCTGCTATTGGCCTTCGACTCGGTTGACGCGGCGGCGCAGACGGTGAGCGCGGTGATCGCCGACGGAATCGTGCCCTCGGCCATAGAGATGATGGACAAGAACATCATCTGGGCAGTGGAGAATTTCGTGGGGGCAGGGTTCCCAACCGATGCAGCCGCGGTGGTGATCGTGGAGGTGGACGGCCTGCCCGGCGGTGTGGCGGCCGAGGCCGACCGGGTGGCTGAGTTGGCTGTCGAGCGAGACGGGCGCGTCCGCCGGGCGGTCGATGACCACGAGCGGGCCCTGATATGGAAAGGGCGCAAGAGCGCTTTTGGAGCCATCGCCCAGATAAAGCCCAACTACTACCTGCACGACACGGTGGTGCCCCGAACTCGACTGGCCGAGGTGATGAACCGGGTGTACGAGATCGTTGATGAAAACGACTTGCAGGTGATGAACGTATTCCACGCCGGTGACGGCAATCTCCATCCCCTCTTGCTTTTCGACCGCCGAGAGCCGGGGGTCATGGACCGAGTGCATGCCGCGGGGTCGGCCATCATCGAGGCCTCACTGGCTGCGGGCGGGGTGTTGTCGGGCGAGCACGGCATCGGCATCGAAAAGCGCGACTTCATGCCGCTGATGTTCAGCGAGGCCGACTTGGACGCTCAGGGCAGGCTGAGACGGGCGTTCGACCCCGAAGAAATGGCCAACCCCGGCAAGGTGCTGCCCACGGGAGCGAGCTGTGCCGACGTGAACGCGCTCGAGAAGGTCCCCGAAGGGGTGTGGGGGTAGGTGACCGGCGAGAAGGCGGGAGCGGCGCTGGAGTCGTTCGCTTCCGAGGTGGGCCCGGACGGTGCGGTGGCTGTGGTGGGTGGGCGCACCCATTGGGAGGTCGGAGGCCGGTGCCCGGAGGAAACCCGCTTGGTGCGGGCCCCGGCGGGGGTGCGTGCTTTCGATCCTGCTGACATGACGATCCGGGTAGGGGCCGGTACCCCGGTCACAGAACTCGACGCCGCGCTGGCCGAGGTTGGCCAGCGGGCAAACCTGCCGGTGCTGCCGGGAGCCACTGTGGGCGGAGTTCTGGCTGTGGGTCGCGACGATGTGCATGCCCTGGGCCGGGGCATGCTCCGAGACGCCCTGTTGGAGGCGGTCTATGTGGCCGACGACGGCGGCCTTGTGACCGCAGGCGGGCCAACGGTGAAGAACGTGTCGGGGTTCGATCTATGTCGCCTGCTGGTGGGATCGCTGGGCACGCTGGGCCTCGTGGGCGAGGTGATTCTGCGTACCTGGCCCCGGCCGGCGATTCAGCAATGGCTGGTGGGATCCTGCGACCCGGCAGAACTTCGCCGCCGCCTGTTTTGGCCGTCTTCGATCCTGTGGAACGGCCAGTCGGTATGGGTCCACCTGGAGGGCCACGAGTCAGATGTGGAGGCCGAGGCTGAGCTGGCTCGTTCGTTGGGATGCGAGCCAACCGATGGCCCACCACCTCTGCCTGCCTACCGAGTGCCGACTGGAGCACTAGAGGCAGATGGGTTCTCTGGCCGCTATGTGATCGAGATCGGCACCGGATCGGCGTATGTGTCTGAGCCCTGCCCGGTTCCCGACCCTGACCCAACGGTGGTTGTGCTGCACCGGCGGTTGAAAGCCGAGTTCGACCCCCGGGGCCGCTTGAACCCCGGGCGCGACCCGCTGGCGGCGACATGAGGGCAAAGGTCTCCCTGGGGATCGACCCTGAGGAACTGGCCTCGTGCGTGGCGTGTGGGCTGTGTTTGCCTCACTGCCCAACGTTTCGGGTAACCGGTGAAGAGTGGGCCTCGCCTCGGGGACGCATCAGCGCCATGCGCCAAGTGCAAGACCAGGGTGCTGCCATCGACCAGGCGTTCTTGTCGTCGATGGACACGTGCGTGCAGTGCCGGGGGTGTGAGCCGGCCTGTCCATCGGGGGTGCCGTTCGGCTCGATGATGGAGGCCACTCAGGCCGAGCTGGCCCGTCGCCGGCAACTGGACTGGCGGCGGTGGGGATTTCGGATTCTCGGCCGTCGTCGGCTGTTGAATTTGCTGTCTCGATTGCTGGGCGTGGTTCAGCGGCTTCGGTTGCTGCCTTCCAAGCGATTGGGACTGCCCGAGATTCCGCTTTGGCAAGATCGGCTTCAAGCTACTGGCGACGACGTGTGGCTGTTCACCGGTTGCGTGATGGACGCTTGGCAGCGGTCGACCCATGCCGCGGTCAAACGGATGGTGGAAGCAACCGGGGCCGGAGTGGCTCTGCCCGGCGCAGGAGCTGCATGCTGCGGAGCGCTGTCGCTGCACGCCGGCATGGAGAACCATGCCCGTGCGCTGGCTGTCCGCACGATGAAGGCGCTCGAGGGCTCAGCCCCGATTTTGGTGGACTCGGCGGGCTGTGGGGCCGTTCTCAAGGAATACGGGAAGCACTTGGGCACCCCTGAGGCCGTTGCCTTCAGCGAGCGGGTGTTGGACGTTCACGAGTGGCTGGCGGCCCATGCCGACCGACTGCCATCGGTGGGGGAACAGGCTGAGGAACTGATCGTCGCGGTTCACGACCCCTGCCATCTGCGCCATGTACAGCGGGCCCATCAGCCCGTGGCCGAGGTGTTGGCCCGCTACGCCACCGTGGTGGCCTTGGACGACGATGGCCTGTGCTGTGGGGCAGGTGGGGCTTACGCCGCCATGCAGCCGGAGCTGGCGGCGTCGATACGAGAGCGCAAGTTGGAGGCCATCAGGCGCTCCGGCGCCGACGTCGTGGCCAGCGCCAACCCCGGCTGCACCATTCACTTGGCCAATGCCGGGGTTGTCGTGCGCCACCCCCTAGAGATCGTGGACGAGGTGGTGGACCATGACCACTGAGCACATCCGCCAGCAGTTGGAGCAGATCGCCGAACAACTCGACGATCTGGCCATGTCGGTATTGCGCGACGCGGTGGAGGAAGGGGCCACGTCGCGACCTGAAGAAGAGAAGAAGCTGTCCCGGGCTCGCCGTTCAGTTGAAAAGGCGATCTCGATCTTGGGGGGCTAGCGGGCTAGATGGATACCGCGTCGTACAGAGTGGTGCGTTGGCGGAGAGTGCGGCCCAGGGGAGCGCAAAGGGCGCGGAGGTCGTCCTCGGTGATCTCTTGGCCGTGGGACGCACCCGCGGCCCGGGAGATGTTCTCGTTGATGAGGGTGCCGCCCAAGTCGTTTACCCCGGCTTGGAGCAACTGGGCTGCCCCGGCTTGGCCCAGCTTCACCCACGACGCCTGTATGTTGTGAATCCAGCCGTGGTAGGCGATGCGGCCCACGGCGTGCATCAGCAGCGCCTCTCGGAAGGTGGGGCCCCGGCGGGATCGACGTTGCAGATAGATGGGGGCGGCCATGTGTACGAAGGGCAGGGGCACGAACTCGGTGAACCCGCCGGTCTCCTTCTGGAGCTCGCGGGTGCGGACCAGGTGGCGGGCCCAGTGGAGCGGCTGCTCGACGGTGCCGAACATGATGGTGACGTTGGACCGCAGTCCGAGGCTGTGGGCGGTGCGGTGGGCATCCAGCCATTCGCCGGTATCGATCTTGTCGGGGCAGATCACGGCGCGGATTTCGTCATCGAGGATCTCAGCGGCCGTGCCGGGCAGCGAGCGCAGGCCGGCGTCCATCAGGCGGCGCAGATAGTCGGCCAGCGGCTCCTCTAGGCGTCGAGCCCCCTCGGTGACCTCAAGGGCGGTGAAGCCGTGGACATGGATGTCGGGCACTGCATCTTTCACCGCTCGGGTTACGTCGATGTAGTAGTCGCCATCGAAGTTGGGGTGGATGCCGCCTTGCAGGCAAACCTCGGTGGCTCCGGCCGCCGCGGCCTCCGCGGAGCGCTCGGCGATGTCGTCCAAAGTCAACAGGTAGGGATCGCCTCGGAGGTTGAGGGATAGCGGTCCCTTGGAGAATCCGCAGAAGCGGCACTTGAAGGTGCAGACGTTGGTGTAGTTGATGTTGCGGTTTGACACCCAGGTGACCTCGTCGCCCACCGCAACCTGGCGGAGCTCATCGGCTAGGGCTGCGACGGCGCGAACTTCGGGGCCGCGGGCGCCGAACAGGGTGACAATCTCGTCCACATCGACCTCTTGTCCGGCGCGAACTCCGGCTAGCACCTCGCCCACCGCGCCGCCCGCGGCGGCACGGGTTGCGGATGAGCCGTTTCGGTTTGGCGGGGCCATCAGCACTGGCGGGGGAGCATCGGCCCCGGAGTACCAGCCGCCGTCGTCGGACCGTCCCAGGCCCTCGGCGTCGCTGCGGTCGAGCACCGAAAAGCGCATGTCCTCGTCAAGCCACTGTTCAGGCTTTAGGGCGTACTCGGGGTAAACGGTCAGCCGAGGGGCCAGGGCGAACCCCTTGGCCTCGGTGACGGCCTGCAAGCGTTCGAGGGCCGGCCAGGGTCGCTCGGGGTTCACATGGTCGGCGGTAATCGGGGAAACCCCGCCCCAGTCGTCGATTCCTGCATCGAGCAACTCGCCGAACTCGTCGGACAGGTTGGGCGGCGCTTGGAGGTGGATCTCCTCGGGGAGGATGAGGCGGGCTAAAGCGATGGCCTCCAAATGCTCGCTGGGGTCGCAGGGCGCAGCGGCGTGCATGGCTGTGCCCGGCTTGGGCAGGAAATTCTGGACGATGACTTCTTGGACATGGCCCCAGCGCCGGTGCGACTCGGCGATGGCCTCCAGCGCTTCCACCCGATCGGTCCTGGTCTCGCCGATGCCCACCAAAATGCCGGTGGTGAACGGGATGGCCAGCTCGCCGGCGGCCTCCAATGTGGCCAGCCGTCGCTCGGGGGTCTTGTCGGGAGAGCCCCGATGGCAGTCCAACTCGGCCAGCGTCTCCAACATCATTCCCTGTGACGGGGCGGTCTTTCGGAGGAGGGCCAGCTCCTCGGGGTAGAGGGCACCGGCGTTGGCGTGAGGCAGGAGACCGGTCTTTTCCACCACCAGCCGGGTGGCGTGGGCGAGATAGTCCACGGTGGAGGCGAAGCCACAGGTTTCAAGCCACTCTGCGGCATCGGGGTAGCGCAGCTCGGGGCGCTCGCCGAGGGTGAACAGGGCCTCGTGGCATCCGACTGCTGCCCCTGACTCGGCGATGGCCAGCACTTCGTGATCGCTCAAGTAGGGCGACTCCAAGCGGGCGGGCGGCTGGGCGAAGGTGCAGTAGCCGCACTTGTCGCGGCACAGCATGGTGAGGGGGATGAACACTTTGGGGGAGTAGGTGATACGAGTGCCGTGTACTCGATCTCGCACTGCCCGGGCCTGGGCCATCAGATCGGCCAGGTCAAGCTCCAGCAGGTTTCTGCTGGCGGCAATCGTCACCGAGCGACTCCCATCAAGCGGTCGGCGGTGGTGGTCAGGCTCTCGAGAAGGTCGTCGAACGACTTCACGAAGGCCGACACCCCCTCGTCTTCGAGGCGGTTGGCCACCGCTTCTAGGTCCACGCCGACTTCTGCGACTCCATCGAGTGCGGCCATGGCGGCGTCGGGGTCGGCGTCCACAGTGCGGCCCAGGGTGCCGTGGTCGGTGAACGCCTCCAGGGTGGCGTCGGGGAGCGTGTTCACGGTGTCGGGCCCGATGAGCTGGTCGACATAGAGGGTGTCAGGATATGCCGGGTTCTTGGTGGAAGTGGAAGCCCACAGCGGCCTTTGCACCCGCGCACCTCGGGCGGCCAGGGCCTCCCAGCGGGGTCCGGAGAACTTCTCTTTGAAGATTTGATATGCCACCTGGCCCTGGGCCACCGCGGTCTGGCCCCTCAGCCCCAGGGCTTCGGCGGTTCCGACGGCCTCCAATCGGCGGTCGACCTCGGTGTCGGTGCGGCTGATGAAGAACGACGCCACCCCGGAGACGGACGACAGATCTCCTTCGCAGGCTTCAAGGCCGCAGAGATAGGCCTCGACGACCTCGGCGTAGCGTTGCAGTGAGAACAGCAGGGTCACGTTGATGCTGCGGCCCTCAGAGGTCATGGACTGGATGGCGGGCAGTCCCTCTGCGGTGCCGGGGATCTTCACATACAGATTGGGGCGGTTGATGCGCCGATGAAGTGCTCGGGCCGCGACGAGGGTGCCGTCGGTGTCGCGGGCCAACTTGGGGTCTACTTCTACCGAGACGAAACCGTCGATCCCGTCGCTGGCTTCGTGGACCGGCTCGAGCACGTCGAGGGCACCGCCGATATCGGTCAGCACGAGCTCCCAGTAGGCGTCGGCCACGCTCATACCCTCGGCGAGCAGTCCGGCGAACTGCTCGTCGTAGTAGGTGCCCGCCGTCATGGCTTTTTGGAAGATGCTGGGATTGGAGGTGAGTCCCCGCACCCCGCGCTCCACCCACCGGGCCAACTCACCGTTGTTGATCCATTCTCGGCGCAGATTGTCCAGCCATGGACTCTGGCTGTAGTCCCGATACAGGTCATGGAGACTGCTCATCGTTGTTACTCCTCACTCTTGATCAGTGTCGCGGCCTGAGCTGCGACACTGGCCGGGTTCATGCCCAGCTTGTCCAACACCACCGAGCCCGGGGCTGAGGCCCCGAATCGGTCAATGCCAACCGGGAGGTCCACCCAACGCTCCCAGCCCATGGTCACCCCTGCTTCCACTGAGAGTTTGGGCACTCCATCGGGCAGTACCCCGGCTAGATAACTGGGATCCTGTTTGGCGAACAGCTCCCAGCAGGGCATGGAGACCACTCGGGCGGCTATCCCCTGCTCGCTGAGCGCGGTGGCCGCGTCCACGCAGACCGACACCTCACTGCCGGTGCCCACCAGGATCACGTCGGGGTCGGGGCTGGCCACGAGGGTATAGGCACCCCGGGCCACGCCGTCAGCCGTGGCGGTGCCCTCCAGCGTGGGTACGTTCTGGCGGGTCAGGATTATGGCGCTGGGGCCGTCGAGGTCGATGGCCAGCCGCCAGGCCTGGGCCACCTCGTTGCCGTCGGCTGGCCGAAAGACCCGCAGGCCGGGGATTGTTCTCAGCGACATGACGTGCTCCACCGGCTGGTGGGTGGGACCGTCCTCGCCTACGCCCACCGAGTCGTGGCTCCACACGAAGATGCTGTGGGCCTCCGAAAGCGCGGCCAGCCGCACCGCAGGCCTCATGTAGTCGCTGAACACTAAAAAGGTGCCCCCCACCGGGACCACACCTCCGTGGAGGGCGGCCCCGTTGAGCACCGCGCCCATGGCATGCTCCCGAATGCCGAAGTAGATCTGGCGCCCGGCTGGGTGGGCCGAGCTGAGCGGTTCGGCATCGGAAAGGCTGGTTCCGGTGTTGCCAGTGAGATCGGCACCCCCTGCTATCAAGCCGGGAACGACGTCGGCAATGGCATTGAGGCAAGCGGAACTGGCTTTTCGGGTGGCTACTGAATCGCCGGAGGGCCAAGACGGCAGCTTGTTCTCCCAGCCCGGCAGGCCTCGGCCGGCCAGACAAGCCTCGTACTCCGAACGCTGGGGTCCTAGGGCTTGCACCCTGTGCTGCCAGGATGATCGCTCAGCGGCACCCCGCCGTCCAGACGCCCGGTACGCATCGACCACCTCGGCAGGTACGTAGAACGATTCGCCAGCCGGCAGCCCCATGACCGCCTTGGTGGCAGCGATCTCGTCGTCGAACAGCGAGTAGCCGTGGGCCTCGTGGTTGCCGGTCTGGCCGGGGGAGGGGTAGGCGACATGGCTGCGCACGATGACCAGTGAAGGGGCACCCTCAACCGCCATGGCCGTTCGGATACCCGCTTCCAGGACATCGATGTCCTCGGCCGCTTCGCCCAAGTCCACGACGTGCCAGCCGTAGGCGGCGAACCGTTGAGCGGCGTCGTCGGAAAGGGAGAGATCGGTGGGGCCGTCGATTGTTATCCGATTGTCGTCGTAGAAGCAGATGAGCCGGTCGAGGCCTTGATGCCCGGCAAGGGAGGAAGCCTCATGGCTGATCCCCTCGGAGAGGTCGCCGTCGCTGCACAAAGCGAACACCCGGTGGTCGCAGACTTCGGCGCCGAAGCGGTTGCGCAGCCAGCGCTCCGCCATTGCCATGCCCACTGCGTTGGCGATTCCCTGGCCGAGCGGCCCGGTAGTGACCTCGACCCCCGAGGTGTGGCCAACCTCCGGGTGCCCAGGAGTTTGGCTGCCCCATTGGCGGAAGTCCCGCAGGTCTTCCAGGGTGAGCCCTTGGCCGGTCAAATGGAGCATGGAGTACAGCAGGATGGATGCATGTCCGGCGCTGAGCACGAACCGGTCTCGATCAGGCCAAGCCGGGTCGTCAGCGTCGTAGCGCAGGATGCGAGTCCAAAGCACGTGGGCCAGCGGAGCCAAGGCCATGGCGGTCCCCTGATGCCCAGAGCGGGCCTGGTGGGGAGCGTCCATGGCCAGACCGCGGATGACGCTTATGCCTTGGGCTTCGAGAGCGGCGGGAAACGCAGCCATAGAAGGATCGATCCTTTCAGGTGGTTATGGGAACACCACCACCGAAGCGGTGGATGCATGGGAGAAATGCGCCCAGACGGTCACGGGAAGAGCACCACTGAGGCAGTAAATCCGTGGAGGAAATTGTGGCCGGCGATCGGTCCGAGCTCGCCAGCGCAGAACATTCCTGCCACCGGGGCTCTTTCCAAGGCTTCGTGGACTACGGCAGCGTCATGGTCAGGGCCGTCGAATAGGTGCGTGCCCCGTCCGTTGCAGGTGAACACCAGGGCCGACCCCGCTGAGGCATCGGCCATCATCTCGCGGAGGTCTTCGTCGGCGGTGGCCGCATCCCGCACTTGGAATTGAACGGTGGTACCAATGTCCACGGAGTCGCCCACTGCTAGCGATCCTGTTTCCTCATCCGCGCCGATCAGACCGCGAATCAAAAAGTCGCCCCGGTTGAATTCGGATTTATGCTCATCGATGACTATGCCGATGTGCAGGCCCTTGGACACCAGCGCGCGCTCGGCCTCATCCAATCCCAGCAAGGTCTCTCGCAATCGGTCAACCGCCGGGCGACCCCCCATCTCGGCCACGATGTTGCCGTCCGATTTGGTGATGGTGAATGGCTGGCCAATCGGGCGACATCCCTGGGATACGACGGTGCGAACCTCAACCGCCGGATCTAGCAGAACGCCTACTGCGCCGTCGTTGAACACCTGTTGGCCCAGAACCAGGCGGTTGCCCCCTGGCCGGCCCGCGGCCGACGCCAGCCCACCCACCACCGTCAGATCCAGTCCCGTCGTCAACAGAGCCTCGCTGGGGAAGGTAAACGGGTCGGGAAGCACCAAGAGGGTTCCCTCGGCATTGTCGGGCATTCCGCCCACCGCCCATCCGTCGGGTCCTCGCACCGCTTCTAGTCGAATTGCTTGGGCCTGACACTCGGACGCGGCCCATAGGGAGACGGCTGGGCGTTCTTCAACTTCAAGGGGCCCGCCGATCACTGACACCGCGGCGGCTCCGACGAGAGCCGAAGGGGCGAGGACCCGATGGATGGCGTCGGCGATTTCGTTGATCGCTTCGCAGTGCGAGGCCGAAGTGAACAGCACGGCCAGATCAGGCGAAGGACCGACTGCTTCGAGAATCTCGCCAATCACCTCACCGACGGCACTGGCCGAGTCGGGATGCTCGGATAAAGCGGCCCCATACCTGCTCACTACCTGCACGCTAGCCCGGTGGAGCGCGCGGTCAGTGGAAAAAACGGTTTGTTACACAACAGGTAGGCTCAGACCTGAGCCGATGTCGCTGTCCGAGAGGCCAGCGAGTCCACGTCGGCATGGCGAATCCGGGCCAACCCCAGCCTGCTGGCCAGGCTGATGAACCACCACCCCAAGTCGAAATTGTGCCAGCGGCGGGCGAAGCGGGCCGATGTCGGGGCGGCGTGGTGATTGTTGTGGTAACCCTCGCCACAGGTGAGCCAGGCCAACCAGGTGACGTTGGTGGCGCTGTTGTCGAATGGACGGCGCCCGAAAGTGTGGGCTACCCCGTTTACCGAGCCTCCGAGGCCGATATAGCCCACGGTGTGGACGACTATGGCCAAGATGCCCGGCACCAAACCCAGCCACCACACCAAAATGGCGACTCCGAGGGCCAATCCGATGATGCCTCGGTTGAGCAGCCACCGGTCAGGCGCAGTGACGGGGATGTCTTTGGCATAGCGCTCAGTGGTGCGGGGATCGCGGGCCGAACGCCGGTACAGGGCGGCATTGGTGAGCTGAACCCGGAGCCAGCCCAGCCGGGCCGGGGAGTGGGGGTCTTCGGGGGCATCGGTGTAGGCGTGGTGCTTGCGGTGGACTGCGGCCCACTGCCGGGCAGATATCCCGGTTGACATCCACAAGAAGACTTTGAAGGCGCTGCGAAGCGCAGGGTGGAGTTGGACTGCCTTATGGGCCAAGTCCCGGTGCAGATACACCGTCGTGGCCAAATTGGCCAGCTGAGTGAGGGCGAGCCCTACTGTGATCGCGATCACTATCTGCACTGATCAAACTCCCAACGGGCCTGGCCGACCGCCGACTTGGCAGCCATGGGTGTGACCCTAGAGGACAGGTCGGGGTTACATGAGGTTCTGAACTCTCGCAACTGTACTGGTCTTGTCTGCCGCTTGCTGCGGTGGTCGGAGTGAGCAAGGGAGGGTTGGGCGGGTAGGTTGGGTGGCGATGGGGGTGTTGTCGGAATTCGAGTCAAAACAGCTCTTGGCGAGCCATGGCGTGGTGGTGAGCCAAGACAAGCTGGCCGAGTCGGCAGACGAAGCTGTGGCCGCGTGGGAAGAGATCGGGGGGCCAGTGGCGGTGAAGCTGTGCAGTCGGTCGCTGGCTCACAAGAGCGAGCGTGGGCTTGTGCGGCTAGGGCTCGACAACCCCGACGGAGTGCAGTCTGCGGCCGAGGAACTGCTGGCCGCAGCCACCGAGGATGACGGCGACGTGGCGTTGCTGGTTTCGGAGATGGTGACCGGACACCGGGAGCTCATCGCCGGGGTGGTCCACAGCGATCAATTCGGTGCCGCGCTCATGCTCGGATTGGGCGGAGTGTTGGCCGAGGCTGTGGGAGAGGCAGTGTTCCGCCTGATTCCGGTTAGCGCAGCCGACTGCGAGGACATGATCGATGACTTGGGCATGGCCGCTTTGTTGGGTCCGCTGCGAGGCGAACCGGCAGTGGACCGCATTGCCTTGACGGAGGCCCTCTTGGGACTAGCCGAAGCCGCAGGCCGGGAAGGGGTCGAGGCCATAGATGTGAATCCCCTGGTTGTCAGGGAGGGTTTACCGGTGGCAGTGGATGCACTGGTGATAATGAGCGACATATGAGCGGGTCTCAGTTCGACCTCTTGTTCAACCCCCGGGGAATCGTGCTGGCCGGCGCGTCTGCCCATCCCGGGAAATTCGGCTTTGTCGCTCTTCACAACATCTTGGCTGGCGGATTCGGAGGTCCGGTGTTCGCCGTCAATCCAGATAGGCCCACCATTTTGGGGGTCGAGACCATGGCCGATGTCGAGGAGGTTCCCCACGGAGCGGCAGATCTGGTAATGGTCTGCACTCCGCCCAACACCTGCGCCGACATCTTGAGATCGGCTGCTAACCGAGGCATTGGCGCGGCGTTCATTGCCTCCGGGGGCTTCCGGGAGGCAGGCTCCGAAGGCGCTCGAGCCGAAGAAGAGCTGGTGGATCTGGCCCATTCGCTGGGCATGGTGTTGGCCGGGCCCAATGGGCAGGGGCTGATTTCCAACCCGGCTAGATTGGCGGCCCAGATTGTGGCTCCGATTCCGCCCTCTGGGCCCATCTCGGTTGCCAGCCAGTCGGGCAATCTGGTTTCGGCATTCATGAACCATGCCACTCATAGCGGCGTGGGCATCAGTCGGGCAGTGAGTGCAGGCAACGCGGCCATGGTGGAGGTTGTGGATTTTCTGAAGTGGTTCGCCGGCGACTCACACACCAAGGCGATGGCCGCCTATGTCGAGGGAGTGGGCGATGGGCAGCGATTTGCGGCAACTATTCGAGAAGCAGCGGAAGCGAAGCCGGTGGTGTTGGTCAAAGGAGGTACTACCCCGAGAGGAGCACAAGCGGCCGCCAGCCATACTGGAGCGCTGGCCACTGATGACCGGGTGTTCGACGGCATGGTTCGCCAGAACGGGGCGGTTAGGGCAGCGACCATCGAGGAGGCATACGACGCGGTGGCGACCTTCGCAACCCAGCCCCTGCCCGCTGGTCCCCGAACTCTGGTCCTGTCCAGCGCGGGTGGTTGGGGTGTGATCGCCGCAGACGCGGTGTCGAAGTCGAGCCTCGACCTGATACCCCTGCCTGGTGATCTGAAGTCGGCCATAGATGGTCTAGTACCTCCGCGATGGAGCCGGAGCAATCCGATCGACCTAGCCGGAGGCGAGAGCCGTGACACTATTCCAGAGGCCATCAAACTGGTTGCCGATCATCCAGAGGTGGACGCGGTGATCTATCTCGGAATGGGGATCCAAGCCAACACCGCGTCCCACTTGCGGTCAGGCCCGTACTTCCAGTCGGCTGGGCTGGACCGCATCTGCCAATACCATGAGCGCCAGGACAATCGCTTCGCCCAAGCGGCAGCCGATGCTTCGGCTCGAACCGGCAAGCCGATATTGGCGGCCACCGAGTTGGCCGTCACCCAGCCGGCAAATTCTGGACCGGCCACGATGGCTGCTGAAGATCGCTACTGTCTTCCCTCTGCCGACCGAGCGGTGAGGGCTCTGGACCACCTGTGGTGGTACGCCCGATGGCGACAACGCCATCTAGGCGGAAAATAGACGTACCACTAGGATGACCTGAGTGCGCCGGATCGCCACGCCCGTTCTGCTGCTTGCGGCTGCCCTCGCGGCGCTCTTCGGCTCCAACTACATGAACGACCAACTTCACGAGAATCTGGGAGAGGTCGTCACCGACGACACGGTGCCTCCTGGTGTGGGCACCCCGCTTGTCTCCACCCGCCGCCTCAAGGCCCTGGTGGCTCCGCCGCTTACCGAACCTGGATTCTTCGACGCATTGGACGAAATGATGGCCTCCGCTCCCGCGTCGGCTTGTATAAACGTGAGCCTCGACAACCGGGTTCCTCCGCTCTACCAGAGCAACGCCGGCATCCAGGTGAAGCCCTCCGAGGCGTTCCTCTTGCTCACGCTGGCAACCGCCCACAGAGAATTAGAACCTAGTCACACCTTCACCACATCTGTGCAATCGCTCGTACCGATGGAAGACGGGGTGGTGAACGGCGACATCTACCTGGTCGGCGGGGGAGACCCATTGCTGTCGACCCCGGAATTTGTCGCCACCTGGGAACAAGACGATAACCGGCTCCACACTCCCATTGAGGATCTGGCTCAAGCACTGGTCGACAACGGCTTGGTCCTGGTTACCGGTGCGGTGGTGGGTGACGCCACCAGATTCGACGATCTGTTCTATGTCGGTTCTTGGCCGGAGGGGATAATCGAGTCCGAAAACCTCGGCACTCTCTTGGCTCTTCAATTTGATGACGGCTGGGTGCAGTTCCCTGCCCCGGATTCGGCGCAGGGCGAGGAGGGGGAAGCCGGCGAAGCCTTCGAGGAAGCCACTGGCTATCAGGTCGCTGAGGATCCGCCGTTCTATGCCGCGGCGCTGTTCGATGACATGCTCGAGGCCCGCGACGTGGTCATTCGCCGCAGCCCCCGTTCTGAAGCGGTTCCCGAAGAGGAAGACGTGTACCAGCTGGCCTCCATTGAATCAGCCCCGCTTTCCGACCATTACCAGCAAGTTCTCGACAACCGGGACATCGAGACCGTGGAGCTCCTCCTCAAAGAAATCGGTCGGGTCACCTCGGGAGTAGGAAGCACGAGGGCTGGAACCCGGGCGGTGGAGACGGTATTGGCGGGAATCGGGGTCGATGACGATGGGTTTCAGCTGCTCCAATTCGACGGTTCAGGACAAGACCCTGCCAATGTCGCAACCTGCCCGGTCTTCACCTCGCTGCTGCAAAGCGAAGAATTCAGCCCCTTCTTCCACGAACTGCTGCCCACCGCCGCCGACCCCGGACCCCTCCAAAGCCGATTTGCCGGAGTGGAGAGCCCTGGGCGGGTAAGGGCGTTTACGGGCGGTTCATCGGACACCACCGTGATGATGGGCTATATAGACATAGGCCGTGGTCAGGAACTTACGTTTGCATTCATCGCCAACCAACAGGGGGCAGTGGACAACCAAGCTCTCCGTGAACTGGAAACTCGCATTGTGGGCCATCTGGCCACTCTGGAAGCCAAGCCAAGCCTTGACGACATCCAGCTCGAACCGCTCCGGGTCGGCTGAGGGCCGCAATCGGGATTTATCCCTTGAACGACGTGTCGACTCTGCCCATGTTCCCTTTGGGCATGGTGTTGTTGCCCACGATGGTGGTGCCCATCCATGTCTTCGAGCCTCGTTACCGGCAGATGACAAAGGACTGTTTGGACGGCGATCGCGAGTTCGGGGTGGTGCTCATCGAACGGGGCAGCGAGGTGGGCGGAGGTGATGTCCGCACCGACGCTGGAACCGTGGCCAGAATCATCCAGGCTCAGGAGTTTCCCGACGGGCGATGGGGCCTAGTTGCCGGCGGCACCCGCCGGATTCAGGTTTGTCGATGGCTGGAGGACGACCCTTATCCTCGAGCTGAGGTCCGAGACTGGCCCGATAGAGAGCTGGGCCACCACGAAGGCGCAGGAGTTGGCGCCGGGCTGCCTCCGGTAGTGTCTGCATGGCGTCGGGTTCTGGCGTTGCAGTCCGAATTGGGGGCACCCGGACTCCCGGCAGAATTCGAGTTGTCAGAGGATCCCTCTACCGCAGTCTGGCAGCTCGCCGCCCTGTCTCCACTGGGTCCAATGGACCGTCAGCAACTCTTGGCTGCGGACAACTCCATGCAGCGATTAGACCTATTGGCTGAACTCCTCACCGGGGCTGAAGAGCTCATCCGGGCCAGAATCGAGATGGGGTAGGGGAGACCGCCGGGGTAGGCTGGCTGATTGCTGAAGAGACTCGCAGGAGGACAATTGCCGAAGCGTTCAAAAGTGGCCAAAAAGGCCAGTTCGCCCAAGAAGGCCAGTTCGGCCAAGGAGATTGCGGAAGAACTAAAGGACCTCCTGGTCGGCTATGGCCGCCAGGAGATCTTGACGCCGCTGACAAAGTTGGGAAAAACGCTGAAGCTCGGCATTCTCGGCGCGTTGAGCATCGGCGTGGGACTTGTCTTTTTGGCAATTGCCGGTTTGCGCCTGCTCCAAACTGAGGCCTCCGGGGTGTTCGACGGAAATATGAGCGCCCTGCCCTATGTAGTAGTGCTCGCCGGGGTGGTGGTGGTTCTGGGCGCCGCAGTCGTCATCAGGGCCCGGCTATCGAAGGGAGACCGACCGTGAGCGATGTCTATGTGGACCACGAGGTCATTAGCCGAGACGACATTAGGGACAAGTTCCAAGAGCTGAAGGGCGACTTGGGCCAGACGGCTGATGCCGCTCGCACTCCAGTTCTGGGTGCGGGCATAGCGGCCATCGGGGCACTGGTGGTTGTGGCCTTTTGGCTGGGGCGGCGGCGCGGCCGGGCCAGCCGGACCGTGGTCGAAGTCCGAAGGGTCTGAGCTAGCGTTGTATGCCAGTGGTTCAAGTGGTCAAGCGGTACTGGTCAACGGCCTTGCGGTTTGCCCCGCTCGGCCTAGTGGTGGCATCGCGGTGGACTCTGGGCGACCCATTCAACCTAGAGGCCGTTGACTCCCGCCTTCTTCTGGCCACTTGGCTGGCGATTGGGGCGTTCGTGGCATGGATGGACCGGATAGCCAGACGCCTTGAGCGCAAGGCCGATAGCTGAATCAGCATTGAGCGCATAGGTGCCTATGCGCTGATTGAAGGGTCAGCGGTGCTTGCGGTGTCGCCAGTAGTCGGCGGCGACGGCGGTCCAAAACATCCCGTGGAAAACGAGGAAGCCGACGGGAGCGCCATACGGCCCCGCCCAGCCGACGGGATACACAAAGACTACGAGTAGTGCAGCAAGTAGCCCTAGCGCCGCCGCCGGGTAGGCCACCATGCGGGTGAGGCGCAACTCAAAATGTGGCTTGTTCGGGGCGGGGATAACTGCCATGCCCACACGCTAACAGGCTGGCTGAACGGTAGGCACAACGGCGGCGAGTTGCACGCCCAGCTACACCCGCCTAGCCCTGATTGTTCATGGGCGGTGTGTGCGGGTTTGTGTGGGTCCGCGGAGATGCCCCTCTGGCCTGCGAGGATGCGTGTCGTTGAGCCACGTTTCTTCGAGTTCAGGGGGGCATCTCCGAGGTGAAACTTAGCAGTGTCACAAGCGCGCAGTTGGCAGGCGGCGGGGACCGGGCCGTGTGGGGTGTGGGGCTGTTCGCTCTGGGGCGGTTCGCGGATCGTGTCGGGCTGACTGAGGCGCTGTCCGCAGCGGTGCCCCCTCGCGGGGAGCGTGCCCCGGTTCATGACCGCGGCGAGGTGCTGGTCCACGGTTTGTTGGTGCTCGCGGGCGGCGGTGAGGCGTGCACCGATATCGAGTATCTGCGTGCTCAGCCCGAACTGTTCGGCGATGTCGCGTCGGACTCGACGCTGTATCGCACTCTCACCGGTCTGGGCCCGGGAGGCGCGGCGGCGCTGCTGGGCGCGGCGGCTGCGGTGCGCCCCGGGCTGTGGGCCGACCGTGATCGCAGCGGCCCGCTGGTTCTCGACATCGACTCGACATTGGTGGAGGTCCACTCGCAGAACAAGGAGGGCGCAGCGCCCAATTACAAGGGCGGCTACGGGTTCCACCCGATGATCTGCTCGGTCGCAGACGGCGAGCCGCTGTGGGTCAAGCAGCGTCCGGGCAACGCCGCCGCGAACGACATCGCGGATCATCTCGAGGTGATCGACGCCGCGGTCGCGGCGCTGCCGGGGCCCGACGCTGCGGGGCACCGCCCAGGCGGCGATCTTGTGGAGCGTCCGCTGGTGGTGCGCATCGACGCGGCGGGATGCTCGCCGACGCTCGCCGCGGAGTTGCGTGGCCGCAACATCGGCTTCGCCGTGTCGGCACGGTCGAATCGGGGCTGAGCTTCCCCCCTATTCGTGGAGAGTTTGTTTTTGAGGGTTGGGGGTGTTGGCTTGTTCGTATTCTATGGGTGGGACCATTCCGATTGCGGAGTGGAGCCGGTGCTGGTTGTACCAGCCGCTGATCCACATGGCGATGTCCTGGCGGGCTTGGGTTCTTGTGGTCCAGCGGCGCCGGTCGATGAGTTCGTGTTGGAGTGTGGAGAAGAACGATTCTGCCGGGGCGTTGTCCAAAGCGTTGCCGGTGCGCCCTGTTGAGCGCTGTATGCCGAGCCGCCGGCAGGCCTTCGCGAAGGCTTCGGCCGTGTATTGCGATCCCTTGTCGGAGTGAAAAATGACTCCTTTGATATCGCTTCCTCTGGTGGCGACGGCCATGTTGATGGCCTGTTTGGCCAACTCGGCGGTTGGATAGTCGTTGGAGGTGGCGAAGCCGAGCATGCGCCGCGAGCACAGGTCCTCGACTGTGGCTAAGAACACTTTGCCCTCGGCGGTGGGGACTTCTTTGAAGTCCCCGCACCATTTCTGGTTGATCGCTTGGGCGCTGAAGTCGCGCTTCAGCAGGTCCGTCGGGGCCGCGGCGCCGGGGTTTTGGCTGGTGAGGCCCCTGTAGCGCCGTTTGGGCCGGGCGCACAGGCCCTGGCGGGCCATCGAGGCCTCCACAGTGGTCTTCGACACCGACAGCCCGTCTCGGCGCAGCTGGGCTCTCACTCTGGGCGACCCGTAGGTGCCCTCGGACACCTCGAACGCCTTTTTCACCTCGGCATCGACCGCCTGTCGGCGGAGCTGCCGGGCGGTAACAGGCCGGTTCAGGTGCTTGTAGAACGTCGAGGGCGAGATGCCCAGCGCCCGACAAGACACCGCGTGAGGCACACCGTGGCCGGTCCTTTGGGAGGCGATGAACTCTGCGGTCACCGCGTCGCCTCGTTGACCCAAAGGACCACGGATCGTTTGAGGACATCACGCTCCATCTCCAACTCCGCGACCCTCCTGCGGAGCCGGGCCAGCTCGGCCCGCTCATCAGCGGACAGCCCGCCGGCCCGCTCGGCCTGCTCCCGGCGCACCCAGTTGCCCAAAGTGCCCTCGTTGACGCCGAGCTCCCGGGCCACATGGGCCACCGGACGGCCGGTCTCCTTGACGATCCGAACAGCCCCATCACGGAACTCCGAATCGAACCTTCTTCGTTGTCTAGACATCGCATCTCCTTATAGACGATGTCTCCACAAAAAGGGGGGAACCTCAGGAGTTCTACGACCACGAAACCGCCTTCAAGCTCGATAGCGAGTACCACGCCGAGGCCACCAGCGCCGACTACAACCACCTCCTGGCGGTGTCGGCCCGGTATGCGGAATTGGAGACGGTCAACAATGACGACTACACCTTTTCGAGGTGGTCGGCATGACACAGCAGGAGGCCGATTGCGGCCACGCCCCAGACCTTGAGGAGCACTTCACCAGGGGCCAGCGTGTCGGCGACGATCTGACAGCCAGGGCCGTAATTCCCGAAGAGGTAACCCACTTGGCCTACCAATCGCTGTCGGCGGCTGAAACCGTATCCGGCCCCACCCAAGTGGCGCTCTTCGCCGGGATCGTCGATGCCTGTATCCGGTGGCTCACGATCTCCTACGAGCAGAGCGGCGACCCGGAGTTGGCCGACATGGTGCTTGGCATCCTGGCCAGTGTGCGGGGCATGGCCGGGCCACCGGCAACCGGTGTCGTGGTCGCCTTCGAGATTTGCGACAACTGACATGGATTTGGTGCCATCGGCTACCGTGGCCCCGTGGCCGATACCGAACTCCGCACAACCCGACGGGTGGCTTGCCCAAGGGGCCGGGTGCGGGGTTCTTCTCTTGTTAGTGAATAAAGTAATCAACACACGTCATGAGCAGGCATTTCGTGGCACAGGCTAGAAGGGTCTGAACGGATTCGGAATATGCCCGGTCCCTTTGGGTATCTGCGTCGCCAGGCCATTGTCCGCGGCCTAGTAGGCGGAAGTCGGGGGTGGCTCCTATTGGGGGGATTCGCCTGGGGAATTCGTCTCTTGAGCCGGTTCGCCACCACTCGCCGCCTGCGAACGGTGCTGAGTGAGGAACTGCGACCAGGCGAGGGCCTGGTCATCTCCCATTTGTCCGACGAATCGTAGTGAGCCAGCTGCTTCAAGCCGGCGAACTGGTTTTGCTTACCGACCGAAAAGGCCGTCGTTATATGGTCACGCTGGAACAGGGACGCCAATTCCACACCCACGCGGGATCGGTGGACCACGACGCGTTGATCGGCGGCGCCGAGGGTGTGCAAGTGCGGACGAGCCGCAATGCCGAACTGACCGTCTGGCGCCCCACCCTCTCCGACTATGTGCTGAAGATGCCGCGGGGGGCTCAGGTGGTGTACCCCAAAGACAGCGCGGCCATCTTGATGCAGGCCGACGTCTTCCCCGGCGCCCGGGTGTTGGAGTCGGGGGTGGGATCGGGAGCGTTGTCGCTGAGCCTGCTGAGAGCTGGGGCAGATGTCTTGGGATACGAGATCAGAGAGGACTTCGCCCAGCAGGCAGTTGAGAACGTGACGGGTTTCCTTGGCTCTGAAGCTGTCGACCGATTCCAGGTAGAGGTGAGAGATTGCTACCAGGGCATTGACGCAATGGGGTTGGACCGGGTCGTGCTGGATTTGCCCGAACCCTGGCAGGTGGTGCCCCACGCGAGCGCCTCATTGCGTCCCGGCGGCATCCTGGTGTCTTACACCCCGAGCATCGTTCAGGCAGTGCGGCTGCGTGAAGCCTGCGAATTGGGACCGTGGGCCTCCACATCCACCGTGGAGATCCTTCAACGGGGTTGGCACATCAAAGGCGACGCGGTCAGACCCGAACATCGAATGGTGGGTCACACCGGTTTCATAACTGCCGCGAGAAAACTCGCTGACTAGTTGGGGAGTTTGGGAACTCGGGTCAGACCTCTATGAAGATGCACTCACCAGGGCATTCCTCAGCCGATTCGATGGTCGCCTCTTCTTGCCCCTCGGGCACGATGGCCAGTCCTTCGACTCCACCTGGCTCAGCGAATACCTTGTCGCCCTCTTTCACGTAAGCCAGACCATCGTCGAGCAGAGTGAAGACATCGGGAGCGATCTCTTCGCAGAGACCGTCACCAGTGCAGAGATCTTGATCGATCCAGACCTTCATTTGCATCGGTGCTGTGGCCCCTTTCATAACAGCCAGCGGACGGCAAGCATGGTAGACGCTGGCGGTACCCACAGTGTAACCGTCCAACAGCCGATCTCGTCTAAGCAGCCGAAATTGGCTGAAGGGAGTTTCTGTTGGGCAAGCATCTTGCGACGGCAGACCGGTCTGGGAGGTGTAAAGTCGGGTTGGTATGGCAGTGGGCGACGGGGCGGAATTGGAAAGCCCGCAGGAGGACGTTTCTCCGGCGGAACAGGTGACGGCACTGGAAGAAGAAGTCGCCGTGCTCCGCCAGCGGCTCCAAGACGCCCCCAAGCGGGTCCGGACTCTGGAAGAACGGCTGCTGGAGACCAAGGGGCAGTTGGCCAAGGCGGTTTCTCAGAACGAAAAGCTCACCTATACCCTGCGCGAGGCCCGTGAGCACATTTCCGCACTGCGCGACGAGGTGGACAAGCTAACCCAGCCGCCGTCGGCCTACGGGACGCTTTTGGGCCGAAACGACGACGGAACCGTGGATGTGTTCTCCGGGGGGCGCAAAATGCGGGTTGCGCTCCATCCCGAGATCGAGTCCGAGGAGCTGAACCGAGGACAAGAGGTGGTGCTGAACGAATCGCTGAACGTCGTGCTGTCCCGGGTGGGCGATGGAACCGGCGAGGTGGTGGCGGTCAAGGAGGTGTTGGACGGAGGTATGCGGGCCCTCATCGTCGGCCGAGCCGACGAAGAGCGGGTGGTCGAACTAGCCACCGAGCTGATCGACCAGCCTCTGAAGAGCGGGGACACCGTCCTAATGGACTCTCGCTCGGGGCTGCTGGTCGAGCGCCTGCCCCGTCCCGAAGTGGAAGATCTTGTGCTTGAGGAGGTGCCCGACATCACCTATGAGCAGGTCGGTGGGCTGGACGAGCAGATCGAGCAGATTACCGACGCGGTTGAGCTTCCCTTCGTACACCACGACCTGTTCGCTGAGTACCAGCTGCCCGCCCCCAAGGGCATCTTGTTGTACGGCCCGCCAGGCTGCGGCAAGACCCTGATTGCCAAGGCGGTGGCGAACTCCTTGGCCAGCAAGGTGGCCGACATAAGCTCCGACCGGGAGGCACGGTCCTACTTCTTGAACATCAAGGGTCCGGAGTTGCTGAACAAATACGTGGGGGAGACCGAGCGCCAGATCCGATTGGTTTTCCAGCGAGCCCGGGAGAAGTCGGCTGAGGGATGGCCGGTAATCGTGTTCTTCGATGAGATGGAATCACTTTTCCGCACTCGGGGAACTGGGATCAGCTCAGACATGGAATCCACCGTCGTCCCCCAGCTCCTTGCCGAGATCGACGGCGTGGAGGCGTTGCGGAATGTGATCGTGATCGGGGCTTCGAACCGCGAGGATCTCATTGACCCGGCCATACTCAGACCTGGGCGCCTAGACGTGAAGATCAAGATCCAGCGTCCCGACGCCGATGCGGCCTGCGCCATCTTCTCTCGCTATCTAACCTCCGATCTGCCCATTGCCGCGGAAATGGTTGATGGGCTGGGCGGAGGAGATCCGGACAAGGCGATCCAGGCCATGGTCGAGCAGACGGTGACCGAGATGTTCTTGGAGGAAGAGCGCAACCAGTTCTTGGAGGTCACCTATCAGAACGGTGACAAAGAGATTATGTACTTCAAGGACTTCGCCTCTGGGGCCATGATCGAGAATGTTGTTCGGCGGGCCAAGAAGCTAGCCATCAAGCGTCTTCTGGCCGGGGGTGGACCGGGCATACACGTCAACGACCTGTTGGATTCAGTACATCAGGAGTACCGAGAGCACGAGGATCTGCCTAACACCACGAACCCCGACGACTGGGCCAAGATCTCGGGCAAGAAGGGGGAGCGAATAGTGTTCGTCCGCACCCTTTTGTCCAGCGAGGAGACGAGGCAGGGCGGCCGCTCCATCGAGGCCATCGGCCCCGGCCAATATCTCTGAGCTCGATAACCGCCAGACTTGCCGCCCAAGTCAACTAGCGTGCCGAACATGGCGGTTCCCAAGATCTGCGGCATCGAAACCGAGTTCGGGATCGCGCATACCGGCACCGAAGATGCCAACCCCATCTCGGCCTCTTCACTGCTGATCAACTCGTATCTGTCCGAAGTGGAGCGCACCGGGGAGGGTGGGCCGGCGGCCGGAGTGACCTGGGATTTCGAGGACGAGATGCCCGGCAACGACATTCGAGGTATCGCCCCCCTGGGGTCGCTGGCCCCCGAGATCGAGACTCATCTGGTGAACGCAGTGCTCACCAACGGCGCCCGCTACTACGTGGACCATGCCCACCCCGAGATGTCCTCTCCAGAATGCAGCAACGCGCTGGACGTGATCCGGTATGACAAGGCTGCGGAGCTGATCCTGGTCCGCTCAATGGAGGCGGCCTCCCAAGTGCTGCCCTACGGCCAGGAGTTGGTGGTGTACAAGAACAACTCCGATGGCAAGGGCAACAGCTACGGCTGCCATGAGAACTACCTCATGGCCCGCTCCACCCCCTTCTACCAAATCGTGATCCATGCCACCGCTCACCTGGTGACGCGCCAGATATTCACGGGTGCGGGCAAAGTCGGATCCGAGGCGCCGGGACTGACCACCGCAGAGGTGCCGTTCCAGATCACCCAGCGGGCCGATTTCTTTGAGGAGGAGGTGGGCCTAGAGACCACGCTCAAGCGGCCGATCATCAACACCCGGGACGAGCCTCATGCTGATGCCCGGCACTACCGACGCCTGCACGTCATAGCCGGCGACGCCAACATGTCAGAG
This sequence comes from Acidimicrobiales bacterium, assembly GCA_965208505.1. Taxonomy (GTDB): domain Bacteria; phylum Actinomycetota; class Acidimicrobiia; order Acidimicrobiales; family Bin134; genus Poriferisocius. The sequence continues at coordinate 1,380,793 of OZ242339.1, read as the reverse complement.
GTGGCCACCTTCCTCAAGACAGGAACCACGGCCATTGTCCTGGCCATGGTCGAAGACAACGTCTTGCCGAGAGAACTCCGCTTTCGAACTCCGGTGCAGGCCATGCGGCAAGTGTCCTACGACCTGAGCCTGTCAACGCCTCTGGAGCTGGCCGACGGTACATCCGCCACCGCATTGGAGATTCAATGGGACTTGTTGGACCAGGCCCGCAAGTACGCCGACAGCCATGGGCTGGATGCGGTGGGAGGCCCGGTGGGAGAGATGGTGATCGACCGGTGGGAGCAGGTACTGGCGGGCCTGGAGGCCGATCCTATGAGCCTGGCCAGCCAACTCGATTGGGTGGCCAAGTACCGACTGATCCAAGGCCTGTCCCAACGCCACGGGCTGCGGTCTGACGATGCCCGGCTGGCCGCTCTCGACCTTCAATACCACGACTTGCGGCCCGAGCGATCAGTGGCTGCTCGGGCGGGGCTGGAAACTCTGATCTCGGCCGAGGATGCCCGGTCGGCCATTTCCGAACCGCCAACTGACACACGGGCATACTTCCGGGGCCAGTGTCTCAAACGGTGGGCTTCCAGCATCGTGGCCGCCAATTGGGACTCGATCGTGTTCGACGTGGGTGATGAGCCGCTGCGCCGGGTTCCCATGATGGAGCCCACCCGGGGAACAGCGGACCATGTTGAGCGACTACTGGCCGATTGCGACACCGCCGCGGAACTTCTTACCCGCTTGCGGGAGCCGAGTTCCCGCTGAGACGACCGTAGAATTTGCACTTGTTTCGGGGTCGGCGCGATATCGTGATCGGCACGCACTCAGGCACGAGGGGAATGAAATGGCAGAGAGAGAGCAAATCAAGAAACCGGTGCCTCAACGGGAGCAGTCTGAAGTCGAAGACGCCCCCGCGACATCGGATCAAGGCGAGGGGCTGAAGGCCGAGCTCGACGAACTGCTGGATGAAATAGACGAGGTGCTGGAGTCCAACGCCGAGGACTTCGTGAAGTCATATATCCAAAAGGGCGGACAGTAGCGGTAGTCTGCAAGCTGTGACGTTGCCCCTTTTTGAAGCCGGGGGCGACCCGGGCCCCAACTTTTCGGAGTTGCTGCGCTCCACCGGGCTGGTACCCCCCTTGCCCGGCGCCCCGGCTGCTGAACTGGCCATTTCCCATGCCACCACCGTGGTTGCCATTCGCTGCCGTGAGGGGGTTGTCATGGCAGGAGATCGTCGGGCGACAGCCGGACACCTGATCAGCCATCGGACAATTGAGAAGGTCTTTCCCGCCGATCAACATTCCGGAGTGGCCATTGCCGGGGCCGCTGGGCCGGCCATGGAGATGGTACGGCTGTTTCAGTTGCAGCTTGAGCACTACGAGAAGGTGGAAGGCAAGGCCCTCAGCTTGGACGGCAAGGCCAATCAGCTCGGCATGATGGTGCGGAACAACTTGCCCGCGGCAATGCAGGGCTTTGCAGTGGTCCCGCTCTTCGCGGGCTACGACACCGCGCGCGACGTCGGTCGCCTGTTCCAGTACGACGTAACGGGGGGCCGCTATGAGGAGCGGGAGTATGCGGTGGGGGGCTCGGGGAGCCTGCACGCGGGAACGGTGATCAAGTTGGGCTACCGATCCGACGCGGACGCCGACGTGATGATCGATCTGGCGGTGTCAGCCCTGTTCCGCACCGCGGAAGAAGACTCGGCCACCGGTGGGCCAGATCTGGTACGGGGCATTTTTCCGGTGGTGGCGGTCATCGGTGCCGAAGGATTCGAGCGGGTGGCCGACAGCAACGTGGAAACCCGGTTCCGCAATCTTCTGGCCAGCTTGGAGAACCGGGGGAGTGATTCAGAGTGACTATGCCCTTCTACGTTGCACCCGAGCAGTTGATGAAGGATCGCGCTGACTTCGCCCGCAAGGGCATCGCTCGGGGGCGGGCTCTCACCGCGCTCAGCATCCGTGACGGCATTTTGATCTGCGCGGAAAATCGATCCAATACTCTGCGCAAGGTCAGCGAGATCTACGACCGCATCGCCTTTGCGGGTGTGGGCCGCTATAACGAATTCGACCAACTCCGCATTGCCGGGGTGCGACACGCCGACCTCAAGGGCTACACCTACAGCCGTGACGACGTGGACGCCCGGAGCCTGGCCAACCAGTACGCCCAAGTATTGGGCCAGACCTTCACCCATGAGATGAAGCCAATGGAAGTGGAGATCTTGGTGGTCGAAGTGGCGTCGGAGCCTGATGGGGACCAGATGTTCCACGTGCTCTACGACGGCACGGTCAATGACGAGTCCGGTTACACCGTGCTGGGCGGGGAGGCGGACTCGATTGCCGAGCGGCTGGGCCAGGGCTATGAACGCGACTGGGAGGTCGGTGATGCCATCCAAGCGGCGTCGTCGGCACTGTCTGGTGATGAGCGAACGTTCGAAGCCGACGACCTCGAGGTTGCCATCATGGTGCGGGAATCCGGGCGGAGGGCGTTCCAGAGAATCGAAGGCGACGAGCTGACTGGATTGTTGGGTTTATGACCCAGCGAGCTTGCGGAATGGGGAACGGCTAGATATGGACCGGCGCATATTCGGGATCGAGAACGAGTATGGCGTCACCTGCGCGCTTCGAGGGCATCGCCGGCTTAGCCCTGATGAGGTGGCCCGCTACCTGTTTCGCCGGGTTGTGTCCTGGGGCCGCAGCAGCAACGTCTTTTTGGTCAATGGTGCCCGGCTTTATCTGGATGTGGGCTCCCATCCCGAATACGCAACCCCGGAGTGCGACTCGGTCTATGACCTCGTGGCCCACGACAAGGCTGGCGAGCGCATCTTGGAGACGCTCATCGATAGCGCTGAACAGCGGCTTCGGGAAGAGGGAATCCAAGGAGACATCTACCTGTTCAAGAACAACACGGATTCGGCTGGCAACAGTTACGGCTGTCACGAGAATTACCTGACCAGCCGACGAGACGACTTTTCGGAGTATGCCGAAGTGCTGATTCCGTTTTTGGTCAGCCGCCAGATTTATGCCGGGGCGGGCAAGGTGCTCCAGACCGCCCGAGGGGCTACCTACTGCATGAGCCAGAGAGCCGAGCACATTTGGGAGGGGGTCTCCAGTGCCACGACCCGGTCGCGGCCCATAATCAACACTCGAGACGAACCCCATGCCGACGCCGAGAGGTACCGGCGCTTGCACGTGATCGTGGGCGACTCGAATATGAGCGAGTACGCCACCTATTTGAAGACCGGAGCGACCAGCATTCTTCTGCGGATGCTGGAAGATCCCTCGGTAGCGCTTCGGGACATGACCCTGGACAACCCCATTCGGGCCATCCGGGAGATCAGCCATGACCCGACCTGCACTCGGCGCATACGTCTGGCCAGCGGCCGGGAGGTGAGTGCCCTGGATATCCAGTCTGAGTACCTTGATCGAGCGCTCAAGTACGCCGAAAGCCGCGATCTTGAACCCCAGGAGAAGCAGGCTCTGCAAATGTGGGAGCATTGCTTGACTCAAATTGCTGAAGATCCCCTCGGTCTCTCACGGGAATGCGACTGGGTGATGAAGTACCACCTGATCGAGACCTATCGCGAACGCCACGACCTCAGGTTGAGCGACGCCCGGGTTGCTTTGTTGGATCTCCAGTATCACGATGTGAATCGGTCGCGCAGCCTGTTCTACCGAATTCAGAACCGGGGCATGGTCGAGCGAATGTGCGTGAACGACGACATCAGCTACGCGGTGGAGAATCCGCCGGCTACCACTCGTGCCCGACTCCGTGGAGAGTTCATTCGTCGGGCCAAGGAGCGCAAACGGGACTACACGGTTGACTGGGTACACCTGAAGTTGAATGACCAGGCTCAACGGACCGTTCTCTGCAAAGACCCGTTCCGCGCCCATGACGAACGGGTGGAAAAGCTGATCGAATCCCTGTGATGGCCAGGCGAAAGCCAGAGCAGGTCAGATTGGAGCGCTTGCTTCGACTAATCGCCGCGTTGATCGACACTCCTCGCTTCCTCTCCATCGAGGAGCTTCACAAGCGGGTGGGCATCTCCCGAGGGGCTGACTCGGCCGGCTATCCAGAAAACGGGGCAGCCGCCAAGCGGGCATTCCACCGGGACATGAACGAACTAGCTGACGCCGAGATCCCGGTTATCTCGGGTCCGGTGCCCGGCCAGGAGCGGGAGACCCTGGGGTACCGCATCCGCAAGCAGGATTATTCCCTGCCCGAAATGGATTTTGAAACCGACGAGCTGGCGGCCCTGCATCGGGCAGCCACCGCAGTCCGCTTCGACGGAGTCTCGGGATCCGAGGCGCTGTGGAAGCTGGGCGGCAGAGTGGGGGAGGGCACAGAGGCCGAGCTCGCCGCGGTTCCCGTGCATCCCGCTCTGACCGACCTCTTCCAAGCGGTCAGTGAGCAGCGGGTGGCCGACTTCGCCTACAGCGGCCAGATGCGGGTGCTGGAGCCGTGGACCCTGGCTTTCGATCAGGGGCATTGGTACGTGGTGGGCCTTGACCGGAGTCGCGACGACAAACGCACTTTTCGAGTTGATCGGATTGAGGGTGAAATCGCATTGGGCTCGCCCGGCGGGTTCCAGCAGCCGGAGGGCACCGCAGGTTGGGTCCCGATCCAACCGTGGAAGTTGGGAAGCGGCCCGGCTGTCGCCGCCCGACTGAAGGTTGACCCCGAACAGGCGGTGTGGGCGGCCCGGCGTCTCGGGCAACAGCCCTCGGAGAAGGATTCCGACGGCTCAGCGGTTTTCGAGGTTGAGGTTCGCAGCCCTGACGCCTTCCGATCGCTGGTGTTGGAGTTTTTGGAGCATGCCGAGATCCTCGGACCTCCAGAGCTGCGCGCCGACATGGTGGCCTGGCTTGAGGGGTTCAGCCAATGAGCCGGCTGAGCGCGGGGGACCGACTCCGGCGGATGCTGGAACTGGTTCCATGGATCATGTCCCAGGGTGGAGCTGAGCTGAGCGAGGTGTCACAGCGCTTCGACTATCCCGAGGCGGAGCTGCGAGAGGACCTGGTGAAGGTGCTGTTCGTGGTGGGGCTGCACCCGTTCACCCCTGACGAACTGATATACGTGATGGGCTTGGATGACGATGAAAACGGCGGCTGGGTGGCTATCACAAACGCCGACTATTTCTCCCGACCGCTCCGGCTCACGCCGGGCCAAGCCTTGGGGTTGATCGGGGCCGGGGAGGCAGTGCTGTCTGGAGCTGATCCAGATGGTCCGCTGAGTCGGGGATTGGGCAAGCTGGCCGACGGCTTGGGGGTGAGCGTCGGCGAGGACTTGGCCGTGAGTCTGGGGGAGTCGGCCGAGGAGTGGGTTGAGCCGCTGCTGGGCGCGGCCAGCGAACGCCGTGAAGTCCGGATTCGCTACTTCAGCTTTGGCAGAGGCCAGGAGTCCGACCGAGTTATCCACCCCCTTCGAGTGTTCTCGGAGTCGGGCAACTGGTATGTCCGGGGCCATTGCCGGCAGGCCGAAGGGGAGCGAGTTTTCCGCATAGATCGGATCAGATCCCTAAAAGTGCTGGAAACGCTCTTCGAACCGCCTGATGAAGCGGGAACGCCGTCGGCTTTCGAAGCCCGGGAGGGCGATCCTCGGGTTGTGCTGCGCCTGGCTCCGGGCACATCTTGGGCCATCGAGAAATACCCAACCGAAGGCCAGGTGGCTCTCGACAGCGGGGAGACTGACGCCACCATGCCGGTGAGCCATGTCAGCCGACTGGAGCGCCTGTTGCTTCAGCTAGGACCCCAAGCCGAATTGCGACACGCTGACCCGCCAATTGCCATCGATCAAGCACGGGTTGCCGCCCAGCGTGTGCTAGCCCGGTACCGCTAGAGGCGCAGCAGGCCATGAGCATCGATCGGCCAAAGCAACCGGTGGCCCCACCGGACTCATCTGCTCGCGAAGACGATGATGGCGAAGGGGCAGGCGGCGAGAAGAAGAAGTCGAGCGCCCGAGTAGTTGCCGAATGGGTGGCGGTATTGGCCGGGGCATTGGTACTGGCCCTTGTGCTTCGCTCGGTGCTGTTCCAGGCCTACTACATCCGTTTCACTTCCATGGAGCCCACCTTGAGCAACGGGGACCGAGTTCTGGTGAGCAAGCTGGGGTACGACATACACGACGTCAATCGCGGCGACCTCGTGGTATTCGAACGGCCGGTAGTAGCCAGCGGGCGACAGGAAGACGACCTCATCAAGCGGGTCGTTGCCCTGCCCGGCGAGGTGATCAAATTCGTCGAGGGGAATGTGTATATAGACGGCCGGAGGCTGCACGAGCCCTATCTGGAGTCCTCTGGCATCACTAATGGAACGAATCCATCGGGATGCGCGGCCATTGTGGATGGTGGCTGTCTGATCGGGGCGGGCGAGGTGTTCGTCATGGGAGACAACCGGGCCAACTCCACTGACAGCCGGTCTTTCGGCCCTATATCCGAACACGTGATCGTGGGGCACGCGTTTTTGCGACTTTGGCCGGTGACGGAATTCGGCCGGCTCTAGTCCAGCGAAGATCGTCGCGGGCTCAGCAATCAAGGTGGTCGTGGCCGTGGCCGTGATCGTGGCCGTGGCCGTGATCACTGAAGACGTGGAGCACACCGTCCTCGTGGCTGTCGTGTTCACCGTGAAAGACGCAATCTTCCTCGTCTCCGTGAGCCATGCGAAGGCCGAAGGCTTCTTGCAGGTTCTTGTTGGTGAGCACCTTGCCGGGAGTTCCCACCGCGACCATCCGATTGGCCAAAAGGAGTACTTGGTCACAGAGCTCAGCCTCATCCATGTGGTGGGTGGATATCACCACGATGCGGCCCCGTCGGCGCTCCTCATCGATGATTCGAAGGATCGTCTCCTGACTTGGCATGTCCAAGCCGGTGATGGGTTCGTCCATCAATAGCACATCGGCATCGTGGGCCAAGGCTTGGGCCACCATCACCCGCTGGCGCTGTCCTCCCGACAGTTCCTGGAATTGGCGATTTCTCAAGTTGGATACTTCGAGGCGCTCGGCCGCGTCCTCAATGAGGATCCGATCCGCTGCGCTGAAACGCTTTACCAAGCCTCGGTCTCGGAATCGGGACATGCGAAGGACGTTGGCAACCCTCAACGGCATCCACCCCCGCTGCCCGTGCTGCTGTGCCACCAGAGCGATCGTCTTCTTGGAGGGTTCTGGGCTGACCGTCCCCTGTGTGGGCTGGGCAAGGCCGCACATCATTCGGAGCAAGGTGGTCTTTCCCGAGCCGTTGGCACCGACCAGAGCTGTGGAAGTTCCATGTTCAAATTGACAGGTAATGCCAGAAAGAGCGGTGTGGCCATTGCTGTACTTGGCCACTACGTCGACGAAGGTGACGGGCTCTTTGTTCTGTGTAACCAGCGCTTTTGTATATGCGGTTTGATCGGTCACAGCCGCTAAGGATACCACCTGTCCAGTGCCTCCTTCATGCGTTCGACATGGTCGCTGTAGACCGCGTCGATGCCCATGTCCAGTAGCTCGTTGAGGACCCGGGGTTGCTGGGCATCCCACCCGAAGCAGAGAACTCCAAAGCGGTGGAACAGAGTGACCAGGCCACCTGTCCAGTCGGTCTGATGGAGATTCACCGAGTCGATTCCGGCCTCGGCCAGCACGGCGGCCCTCCGCTCAGGCCCGTCGTGCATGCGACTCAGCCGGGTGGAGTTGCACATGCGCACATCGGGCCACCGGTCTCGCATCCCAACCAGCGTGTCCACGTTGGGGTGGCACAGCCATATCCTCCGTCGCAGTTCGAGCCCGGTGCAGGCCGCGGCCTCGTCCACGCTGTCGATCACCGCGGGTGCCGCGTCGCCATCTTTCAGGTCGAGCGACAGGTCAAAGTCGCCACCGCATTGGCGATAGAGTTCGGCCAGGGTTGGGATGTGGTCGGGCAGCTCTTCTCGACGGCATTCAAACATCGGACGCTTGCGCCGCCAGCGTCCCAGCCGCACGACGCCATCGTGATCGAGCACGGCCTGTCCGTCGGCGGTTATCCAGGCATCGCTCTCCAGGCCGGTAGCCCCCATCTCCAATGCTCGGGTGAACGCGGTCAGCGTATTCTCGCGCTCTTGTGCTCGAGCGCCCCGATGGGCGAACCCGATTGGAGGCTTGCGGAGTGGGGAGATCCGGGAAGGCATCTCAGTGCTGGCGCAGTTCAGCCATCCCGCCATCTTCGACTGCTGTCGATGGATCAGACAACCTGACATCGCGAATCGAGGGTTCCGACAGGCTTGGGATGGTACGCCACTTTCGACGCTTTCCACGGTTTTGGCGAGTCAAGACGGTCTATCCGTGCGGATTCAGAATCGAGGGGTAGCCTCTGGTCGTGGGAAACCTCGGATGGGCCGAAATCGCGGTGATCGCGGTGGTGGCTCTGGTGGTCCTCGGACCGGAGAAACTGCCCGGCGCGGCCCGCCAGGTCGGGAACGTCATCCGTCAGGTTCGAAAGATCTCCACCGGGTTCCAGCAGGAGCTGCAAAATGCCCTGGACGAGCCCATCGAGGCTGAAGCCCGCCAGCGGGGCAAGCTTGCCGTAGAGGAGGCCAAGGGAGAGAGCAACCAAGCCGGCGACCCGCCGCAAAACAGCCCGTGAACGACGCGGTCAGAGGGCGCTCCCGGCCCAACGACGGAACCATGCCCTTGATGGAACACTTGGTGGAGCTGCGGTCGCGGCTCATCAAGAGCGCTCTGGCCGTCTTGGCTGGTGCGGTGGTTTGCTGGGTGTTCTACCCCTGGATCCTGGATGTGATGGTCCAGCCCTACTGCGATGCGGTGCCCGAAGAGGCAGTGGAGGAAGAAGCCGCCCGCCAAAACCTCTTCGGCGGCTGTGAGCTCCTGGTTCTAGACCCGTTGGAGCCATTTTCGGTGCGGCTGACAGTGGCAGGTTACGGAGGGCTGACGCTGGCGGTGCCAGTGTTGCTCTGGCAGGTGTGGAGGTTCGTACAGCCCGGCCTCTATCCCCGGGAGCGCCGCAATGCGGCATTGTTCACCGTGGCAGGCGCGCTCTTGTTCGCGTTGGGCGCCGGTCTGGCCTACTGGAGCATTCCCCGGGCGCTCAGGTTCCTGGCCACTATTGGAGGAGAGGACCTGGTGACCGGTTTCTCCCCGGCCAAGTACTTGTCGTTCGTGATCAAGATGATGGCCGCGTTTGGGATCGGTTTCGAGTTTCCCATTCTGCTGGTTTTCTTGCAGATGGCGGGGATAATCCACTACCGGCAGCTGATACGGGCTAGGCGCTTTGCCATCGTGGGCATAGTGGCCCTGGTGGCGGTGATCACACCTAGTGGAGACCCCTTCACCTTGATGGTTCTGTCGGTGCCCATGTACTTGTTCTATGAGGCCGCCATCGGTATCGGCTGGCTGCGTGCCCGCCGAGAAGGACAGAAGGCCGTTGAAGAGACTCCTGAGGATGCTCCCACTGCGTCTGAAGGCAATGTCCTCGGCGAGGAATGAGGCCAATGCCCATTCGGCGGGGACAGGATTGGGGTGAACCCGGAGGCCTGGGGCCCGACGGTGTGCTGGTAGACGGCGATTTCCAGGCCCGGACCCTGGTCGAGGACGCTCGCCGGGCCAACCGTCCGTTGCCCGAGCTCGGGTTGTTGGGAGGCGATCTGTGCCGCACGCTGGGCGGTCGGGGCGATCCCGATTCCATCCACTCGCCGGAGGCATGGCGGTTCGCGGTGGATCTGGGCGCGGTATTGCTGGACGGCAGGCTTTTCTGGTTCTGCGCCCATCTCGTTGCCCGGAGGAGAGGATGGTCTGGCGAGGCGCTGGTGGCCATGAACGCGGCCTGGTGGGGAAGATGGAATCTGGGCCCAAAGGCCCACCCTGGTGACGGGCTGCTGGACATATCCCATGGCCGCCTGTCGACCGCCGACCGGTTGCGGGCCCTTCGCCGGGTCGGCACCGGCGACCATCTGCCCCATCCCCAGATCCGCTACCGCCGAACCGGAGCATTTCAAGTGGTGCTCGAGCGGCCGATGATGGTCGAACTGGACGGGCAACCGGTGGCTAAGGCTTCGAATCTCTCAATTCGGTTGGAGCCAGCAGTGCTCACCGTGGTGGTGTGACCGCTGTTTGGCAGATGCACGTTGGCTGGCAACGGGGTCACTAGGATTCGCCCCGTGACACCTGATGCAGCCAAACAGCAGGTGGCGTCGGAGGTCGACGCCCGGGCCGCTCGCCTGCTCAGCGTCTCCCACCAGATTCACGAAACTCCCGAGCTCTGCTTTGAAGAGCACACCGCCCACGATTTGGTTTGCTCAGTCTTGGAGGACGAAGGGCTCGACGTAGAGCGCTCGGCATTCGGCCTGGATACAGCATTCGTAGCCCGAGCTGGCCGTACTGGTCCCCATGTTGCGGTTATCTGCGAGTACGACGCGCTGCCGGAGATTGGGCACGCGTGCGGGCACAACGTGATTGCGGCCGCCGGTCTGGGTGCCGGCTTGGCGGCCGCTTCGCTGGCCGAAGATCTCGGAGGGCGGGTCAGCATTGTGGGCACACCGGCTGAAGAAGGCGGAGGAGGCAAGTGCTACTTGCTGGAGCGTGGAGCCTTCGACGGCGTCCGCGCTGCCATGATGGTGCATCCTGCCAATCACGAGCTCACCAAGATGACAGCCATCGCGGTGGAGCAACTGGAGGTGACCTACACCGGGCAATCAGCCCACGCTTCTGCCTCGCCCCATAAGGGCCGCAACGCCCTCGACGGCGCAGTCCTGGGATACATGAACGTGGCCGCACTTCGCCAGCACATCCGACCGGATGAGCGCATCCATGGGATCTTCACGCGGGCGGGGGATAAGCCGAATATCGTGCCCCACGATGCCGCTGCCGAGTGGTATGTCCGATCCCCGCAGCTCGACAGCCTCGCGGAGATAAGGGAGAGGGTCGTGTCCTGTCTGGAGGCCGGTGCCACCGCCGCCGGAGTCGACATTGAATGCCAGAGCAAAGCGCCAATCTATGCCGACATGATCAACAACCAGGTCATGCTGGACTTCTACGCCGACAACGCGGTCGCAACCGGGCGAGTCTTGAGCGAACCCCGATCGTCTTTTGCGGTGGTAGGAAGCACCGACATGGGCAACGTCAGCCACGCGCTGCCCTCGATCCATCCCATGATCAAGATAGCCCCCGACCATGTGGCCATCCATACCCCGGAATTTGCCCACTACGCGAAATCGCAGAGCGGTGACCAGGCGGTGCTCGACGGGGCGAAGGCAATGGCCATGACGGTTGCCGATCTGTGGTTGGACCCCGACGCTCTGGACCAGGCGGCCGATGAACTGGGCCAAAGCCTGCGATGACCCAGTACGTCGCCGAACATTTCACCGTCGAGGAGGAGGACGTCCTCCGCCGGTACTTCACCAACCTCGACCAGCCGGTGTTTGCCCTGGTGAATCTGCCTGAAGTTGTCAAGGGTGCGCTGTTTGCCCGCTACAGCAGGTCCTCCAAATCACTGAGGCGGCTGTTTTTGGATGAATTCGTGGGCGAGCTGGACATCAGCGGCGATGTGACAATCGATGCCACCGTAGGGCTGCGAAGGGCAGAGGAACTGTACGACCGGGTGTTCTTCGAGTACGGGGACGATTCGGTGGCCCAACTTGGGGGCGTCCACTTGGCCTGCGAGCAGGCTTCCAACATCTTGACCAAGGTGTTGGAGTGGGGTCGGCTGATGTCGTATCTGGAGCAGTCCACCCGGTACATCGACTACCTGGACCGGATCGGCGGGCGCTATCGCTACTACCGCGATCCCCAGATCGGAGAGTCGCCTCTATCAGGCCGCTACGTGAGCGACATGGATCGGATGTTCGAGTCATACGGCCACCTCCTGCCCGCCATGACCGAGTTCTACCGTCAACACACCCTCAGGGACTCAGACACGTCTGACTTCGCCTACCGCCAAGCGGTTCGGGCCAAAGCGCTGGACTCGGTTCGTGGAATGCTTCCCGCGGCAACCGTGTCCAACATGGGTATCTACGGCTCCGGCCAGTCGTATGAGCTTCTGCTGTTGCGAATGCGGGCCCACGCACTGCCCGAGGTCCAGGGCTACGCCAATTTGATGCTGACAGAGCTGCGCAAGGTGATCCCCTCCTTTTTGAAGCGGGTGGACCTGGAGGATCGGGGGGTGGCGTGGAGCCACTATATGGAGGACGTCCAGGAGTCGATGGAGAATGTGACCGGTTACCTGCTGCCCGCCGATCTGCCGGTTGACAGTGCCCCCGCAGTCCGACTGGTGGACTTCGACCCGGATGCCGAGCTCAAGATGGTGGCCTCCATGCTCTACCCCTATACCCACTTGCCGGAAGAGCAACTGGAACGGGAAGTCGGTGCTATGAGCGCCGATGACCGGCTATCTGTGGTGCGAGCCTACGTGGGCACCAGAGCCAACCGTCGCCACAAGCCGGGAAGAGCACTGGAACGGCCCTTCTACCGGTTCGACGTCTTGGCCGACTACGGTGCCTTTCGGGATCTTCAGCGCCATCGAATGCTCACACTGGAGTGGCAGAAGCTCAGCCCGCGACACGGCTATACGCTTCCTGAAACGGTGGAAGCCGCGGGTTGCGCTCCAGCATTTGACGAGGTCATGGAGAGGTCTGCGGAACTGTACGGCCTGTTGGACCGGGATTTTCCCGAGCAGGCCTCCTACGCGGTGAGCTTCGCGTACAAGGTGCGATTCGCCATGAGCATCAACGCACGGGCGGCAATGCACCTCATCGAGCTGCGTACTACACCCCAAGGCCATTCGGTGTACCGAGGGATCGGGCAGGAAATGTGGAGGCTTATTCGCGACGAGGCGGGCCACGCGGCGGTGGCTGAGATGATGAGATTTGTGGATCTCAGCGAAGAGCCGCCGCTGGGTCGCCTGGACGCCGAAAACCGAGCTGAAGAGCGGCGCAAGGTTCGAGAGCGGGCATGAACCTAAGGCGCACAATTGAACAAAAGGAAGATTGAACCGCTAAGTCCGCACATCGCGGGGGCGAGGGTGTCTATGATCCGCGCTGATCGGTTTGCCTGAGGAGGTAGCAGGGGAGAATGACAGACCCTGAGGAACACGAAGAAGTTGCGGACGAAGAGTTCGACGAAAGTGAGATCGATGTCCTCAGCGAGGACATCGCCGAGGACATCGACGACAAATTCGAGGACGTCCTAGGAGATGACGACCTCGACGATGATCTTGACGACGAGGAACTGGACAAGGAAGAAGAAGAAGACGACAAGAACGGACCGGTTCGCAATGCGACCATGTCCGAAGACGAGGACAGCGACGCTGAGGACATCGACCCCGACAATGTGGAGGCCGATCTCGACACGATCTTGAAGGATCGCCTAGCTGCCGGTGACGATGAGGATGAGGATGAGGAGACCCCCGACCCGTCTCCTGAAGCCTCAGGCCAAGTCGCGCCCAAGCGTGACAACGAGTGGACCTGCGAGGGATGTTTTCTGATCGTCAGCTCCAGTCAATTCGGACCCCGTGACAATCCCCGTTGTCCCTCGGGGGAAGAGCCCTGTCCCTCGTTGGCCCGGCTGTGAGCTCGACCGATGACGGCGATTCCTCTCGGGAGGCGCTTGATCGGCTACTTGATGCCGTCCTCTATGCTCCCATGGGTCTGCTGCTCTCAGCGGACACACCTCCGTCAGAGTTGGCGTCAAAGGGACGCCGTCACATGGAAGCGGCCCGTTTGCTCGGTCGTATGGCCCTGGGCCATTCTTCGAAGCCGCCCGTGTCCAGCCACGACTCAGCCGATCCGAAGCCGGGCTGAGCGGTGGCAAAACTGGGCACAGCCCGACCAGCCCGTACCGAGGACATCGGTGTCGTGGCCGGTTTGGCCCGCGAGGCTCGCCACGAGGCTCAACAGTATCGAGGGGGAGAACGCTGGCTGGCCACAGAGGCCGCTGCTGAGCCGCTGGAGGATCATTTCACGCGGCTTATGGCGGACCCAGGGCACGCTTTGGTTGCCGGGGTCTGGGAGGATGAAGTGGTGGGGTACGGATGGGCCCGTCGGCTTGTCCGCCTCGACAGTTCGCCAATTGCCCGGATTGAAGAGCTGTTCGTCACTCCCGAAGCCCGATCGGTGGGAGTAGGAGAATCGGTCTTCAACGCCATGAAGCAGTGGGCTCAAGAGCAGCAGTTGGTGGCAATAGACGCCTTCGTGCTGCCAGGCCACCGCGAAGCCAAGAACTTCTTCGAGACGTTCAAGATGACGGCCCATGCGCTGATCGTCCACACTCGGCTCGATTCCGAATAAGGGCCATGAGTGGGCCGGAACTGTGTGTGGGTGCTGTGGCGGTACGCGACGGCGACATTCTGCTCATCCGCCGCGGCACGCCGCCGGGGGAGGGGCTGTGGTCGGTGCCTGGAGGACGGGTGCAGCGAGGGGAAACCCTGGTCCAAGCAGTTCGCCGGGAGTTGCAGGAGGAAACCGGTTTGGAAGGGAAGGTGGGCGAGGCCGTGGGTTGGACCGAGCTCATCGGCCGCCGGCGCCACTATGTGGTGGTGGACTTCTGGGTCACAGTGCCGTCTGACGCGGCACCGAAGGCCGACACCGACGCCTCCGATGCCCAATGGGTGGCTATAGAAGATCTAGAGAAGTGGGACTTAGTGGACGGTCTGCTCCAGTTCTTGACCGACCACGAGGTGATTTCTAGGTAGATGTCCTAGATGCTCTAGGAGCGCCGGCGCCTCGGCGACCCCGCTTGGGAGGTGGTGTGGGCTCCACTCCGAAAAGGGCGGCGATGTGGGGTACTCGCTCAGAGAGCTTGGTGACTTCGGCCAGCAGTTCCTTATCGGGGTTCTCTGGGACTCCCTGGGGCTGCACGGTCCGCCGCACCGGCGAGAACGCCACAGCGCCCAGCACTGTGGTCCAGCGCTTCGACGGGGTGTCGCTGGTCAGCGCCGCGCTGGCCGCTTCGGTGAGCCGGGTAACGATGTCCTGGGGGAGCGGCACACCGGCCTTAGGGGGGCGGGAACTGAGCCGCAACGCTCGGACCATGCGCCCATCGGCCAGCGTTGCCGCCACTTCGGCCAGCCATTCGGCGTGCTCCCGGTCGACCCTCTCGCTGAGCTTGGCGCGCAGTTCTTCGGCCAGCGTTTTGGCCTCGTCGTCTACTGCCCCGGTTTCCGCGGCGACAACGACGGAACGGAGATCGCGCAGGTCGACCTCGTCGATGCCAGCCAGCGCAGCTTCGACCCGGTCCCGCCACTCGGCGGCCCGCATCCGGGGGAGCAACTTGGCGGCCGCGCTCAAAAAGTCGTCGGCTGGTTCTTTGTCGGCTGGCTGCTTGTCGGCGGGCTTGGTCTTGGCTGGTTCTTTGTCGGCTGGCTGCTTGTCGGCGAGCTTGGTCTCGGCTTGTTCCGCTGGGGGGGTTCCTGGCTCGGTAGGCGTGGGGTCGGGATCCTTGGCAGTCGATTCGGCCGCCTTCTTTTTGGCCGCGGCAGCGTCTCGGGCTTTTTTGCGCTTATCCCGCAGAGCTTGCTCAACCGAGCTGACACCGTCGCGCGCAATCTTCTCCGCTACCGATTTCTGGTCCTCCGACAAGCCGTCGATAATCGACTGGCGGTGCGTCCGGCCGGGGCGCAATCTCTTGGCCTTGGGACGGTCGTCCTCACGGCGGGACTCCCTGCCCTCATGGTCTTTGTTGTCACCCCGGCTGCGGTGTTCTTCCCGGCCCCGGCGGTCGCCGCGGTCTCGTTCCCGGCCTTTGCGCTTGGCAACCAATTGGGTCGTGACCAAAGGTTGATCCCGACCAGAGCCCAGGATCTCCAGCGTCTCCGGCAAGGGCCGTCTTTTCTTCGACTCGAATGCCTCGATTATCTCAATGCCGTCCATGTGGAACTCGGCTTCGACGGTCAGCTCGTCTCCCACGCTGGCGGCGAAGGCGATCAGGTCGCCGGCCAACTCGCCCTTGGGCTCGCGCGCCCCTGCTGCTCTCCATGTCCATGAGCCATCGGGCCGCTGGCTGGTCAGCTCTATTTCTATCCTGCGAGACACCGGCGGTCACGCTACCGCATCAGCGCTTGCTTACAGAACTGCTACTGGGCTTCATGGTGATTCTTCAGCATGGATGCAAGACGGCAATTGCAGGCACGCTGAATCCCCCGAGGTCGACGGCGACCATGCCGCGGGCGGGGGTGAGGCCGGTGAACACTCGAGGAGTCCAGGGGACGCGGGTATCCACTTGGAGAACGGAGCCCCCTTCAGCCTGTCGGACGCAACCGGCCAAGACAGTGCCGTCGAGGCGAGTGGTGTTGACGATGCTCTGATCACAGCCCTGGCTGCCGCAGCTGCGAACGAATGCCGCTGCGGCCCGTTCGGCCCTCTCGACTCCCAGATTGTGGCTGGTGATCAATTCTCCGTGATCAGCCAGCGCTCCGGTGGCCACGGCCACCGCCAAGCCCAGTGACAACAAGACGATCGGGGTGTGCATGGCACTACCCCACGGGCTCCACGCCGGCGACAATAATCCGCGTCGTGCTGAGCAACCTGCTCAACTCAACCGGGCAGCTGACCACGACTGCCACTGATGGGGATGCGCTGGGGTCGCCTTGAGCTCGAGGCTGGGAGACCAAATCGATGTTGAACGCAGCGTTGGCCTGATCGCAGACCCCGGCAGTAGCAGCTAGACCCGACTGCTCAACCGTGGCAGCAACCTCAGCCCACCGGGTTCGAGCCGACGGGTCAGAGCCGGGACCGGGAGAGTTGGTCAGGGTCTCCGCGGCAAGAGCAGAGGCTGTCTCGGCATAGGTCGATGTTCGATATCGCGCCGTACCCAGCGTTCCGGCGGCGTCGAGCACTACCACCCCGAGTGCCAGCGCGGGCAGGATCAGCAGAAAGGAGATGGCATCGCTCACGGGGCAGCCCTCAACACGATCCGGGAACACTGAGGGTGGCGGCGCTTGCCGCTGAGCGACAGGCAGTAGCAGTGGTGTGCAGCAATGAGGCTCGGGTGTTCAGGGGGGCGGCGGTGACCGCGGCGAACAAGTTGCAGGCATCGGCGAACACCTCCACAGCCAACGGCTGCACCGCGAGGTGGTCGATGCGGTCCAGTGCCGCGCGAGCCGCGGCGTTTGCCGCATCGGGTGGGGGAGTGGTTTGGCACTGCCAGCCCGCGTCGGCGGCCGCCTGAGCCGCGGCGGCCACCGCCGACTGTGCGGCCACCGCGGCTGAGAGCCGGGTGACGTGGCGCGCGTAGAGCCCAGTGACAGCGGCCAGCAAGAACATAACCAGCACCGAGGTGCGCAGGACGACTAGGGAGGAGACCACGGTTGGCTAAGCGCACTTGGGGGTTTTGCCGCTATCCCAGGTTCCGCCCACTGCCTTGCACAGCACCTCGGTGGTGATCCGGGATTTGTCGATGTTGTCGCCGCTTTGGGGGGCGTTGTCGCTGAGCTGGGCGTAGACCATGATGGCCACGATGGCGGCCGCCGCGATGCCGACCACGATCAGGATCATCTGGACTATGGCTGATTGCATTGGTTTCTCCAAGGAGTAAGGGGCCGCCCACGGGCTTCAGAGCACGAAGATCACGGCGGCCATGACCACCAGACCAGCGAGTGCAGCCACCAGGGTGACCACGGTTCCGATGGCCCGGCTGAGCTGGTCGATCGCCAGGCGTCGTTCGGACTCCAGAGTCCGAACCGAACGGGACAAGGAGTTGTCCAATAGATCAGATGAGGCCGCCCCCGCCCGCTCTGCCGCCACCACCGAGGCCAACAGCGGCTCAGCGGGCGAGCCGGCAATAGCCGCGGTGACCGCGGGCAGCGGATCCCGGCCCGCATCGAGGGCGGCCCCTATGGCCCCTTGGGCCAAGGTGAAGGCTCGGCCTGAGACGGTCAAAGCGGCGTTGACCGCCGCCGCGTTGATGGGTTGGCCCGCAGAGGTCAACAGCCGCAGTTTGCGCATCCACTCCAGCATCTTCTGGTCTCGCTCGCTGCGGTAGGCCGCCGCGGCAAGCAGCCGGATAGTTGCAGGCAGCAGCCGGGGCAGCCAGGTTCCCGCGACGACAGCCCCGGCTAGGCCCTCGGCCCATCCAAGAGTCGCCAGGCCAGCAACGCCGGCCAACACCGTTGCGGCGGCAGCCAGAGTCCGGCCGACCGTCGAGATCTGATTGGGTGGCCATCCCATCGCGGCCGCATGTGCCACGGCCTGGCTGCTGGTCTTGGCCTTGGCCAGCAGGAGTACTGCCACTGCGGCCACACCCGACAAACCCACCACCCAAATCATCGGCTCATTTTCCAGGCCGGGGCCAGCACTCGAGCGCAGAGCGCAGTGCTCAACACCGCCAACAGCAGCAGAAACTGCTGCCCGACCGGAGATGTCAGCCAACGACCCACGTCTCGGGCGGCGAAACCGGCGATGCCCAGCATTCCAACGGCCATCACCACGGTGACGGCAATCTGGGGCATCAGCGCAGCCACGTACCGGTGGAAGTGGCGGGCGGTGTCGGCCGCCTCGGTGGCTTCGTCGGCCAAGACTCCAGCCAGTCCCACCCACTGGGACCCACCCCGGAACGCTTCGGACAGAACGGTTGCCAGCATCTCGGCTACCGGCCGCTGGATGGTGGCGGCAAACCGATTGGCTGCCTCAACCAGGCCCCCGGTCTGGCACTCTGCGGCCATCAGCTGCGCGGCAGCACCGACCCGGCCGGGGATCTGCGGCGCAGCCTGGCGCACCGCTTCCACCACGGTTGGGGCCACGAGGGCTTGGTTGGCCAGCCCGCTGGCCAGCTGGGCCAGTTCATCGGCCTCCCGCAAGCTGCGGTGCGACCGAACTTGAATTGCTATGGCTGAGATTCCCACGCCGGTCAAGATCATGGCCGCCAACCCAGTGGTCGTTCCCACCAGCACCTGTCCGCCGAAGAATCCAAGAACGGCCAAGGCTGCCGCGGCAAGGGACCCGGCTCGAAATGTCTGGCGTTGGGCCAGCACCATGCGGCCCATCAGGAGCGCCGAGGGACTTCCGGCCGACGTCGGCCACCAGACCAGCACCATGAGTGCGAGGCCTGCGACCAGAGCTACCACGGTTGGCGCGGTCACGAGTTGTCCGCAGGAGAGGCGATCAGTGAAAAAGTTGCCCCAACTGGTTCTCGGTCGGTGCCGCTGCGAGAGTCACTGGTCGGGCGGAGGTTTATTCCCACCGACTGGTAGAGCTGCTCGATCTGGCCGTGGGGCCGACCAGCCGGTATGGCCCAGCGTTGGCCGGGGCGAAGAGACCACAGACACCGGGTTTGGATGGTGTCATGGCGGTCGTCGTAGCTGACGATCTGCGAGACGTCGGAAATTACCCGTTCTCCCAACTCATTGCGCCCCATCCAGACCAGAAGGTGAACCGCGATGGCGATCTGTTGGCGGGCGAATCGGGGGTCGGCGCCCTCGCTGCACGCGTACGACAGCAGCTTGGCCAATACCCCGGGACCGGGCTGGCTGTGCAGGGTGACAAGGCAGCCGTTGAGTCCGCTGCTCATGGCATCGAGCAGCGCCAGAGTGCCCTCGCCTCGGGTTTCTCCGATCACCAGTTTGGAGGAGTTGGCCCGCTTGGCGTCGCGGATGTGGTCGCTCATCGAGAGCTTGCCCACACCGTCGTTGTTGGCGTCGCGAGTGAGTCGCTCGTAACTGTTGGGGTGGATGCCGTATTGGGCCAACCGGAGCTCAGGGGTGTCTTCGATGGTATCAATCCGCTCAGAGCCGTCGACGGTGGCTAGTAGAGCCTGGCAAAGCGTGGTCTTGCCCCCGCCCATGGCAGCGGCGACAACGATGTTGGCCCTGACCGGTCCGGACACCGCTGCGATCAGTATCTCTTGCAGCGCTGGCGCGGCGACATTGAGGTCGTGCAGGGTGGCTTTTCCGGCCATGTTGGATCTCAGCACCATGGTGGGGGGATGGCACATGAATGCCTCGGCGTGGAGTCTCCAGCGTTCGCCCAGCCGAATGTCCAGCCGGCTGTCGAGCACGTCGAAGCGCTGGGGCTGGCCACCGGAGAAACTAGCCAGGTGGCGGGCCGTCTCTATCAGTTCATCGTTGGACGAGAACGGCGAATTCCGACGTTCGCGCTGCCCTTCGGCTCGGTGTACGATCATGCATTCTCCGCCCCTAATCTGGAACTCCTCAACCCCTGTTTCCTCGAGCAGATCGGCTAGCCGGGTCTGGGCCGCCTGTGAGGCCGACCACAGGTGGGTCTCGCGGTCCAAGGGGTCTAGCCGGCGAGGCGCAACCGCGGTCCAGGCCAGTCGGCGCCCTATTCGGAGGAGCCGGCGCTGGTCGCGTCGGTTTGGCTCAGGGGAAACCCAGAGGCTTAAGACCCGTTGGCGGCGAAATCGGTCGAGGTCGGGTTGGTCGTCGGACACTACAACCGACACGATGGGCGTGGCGCGGCGCGACCCGGTGTCCAAGCGGAGCAGGGAGCGCGCATCGGTGCTGTCGGCGGCAGTAATCCACAGCACCGCGGCGGCCGACGCCACCGCCGACTCCAGGCGGAGTTCTGGTTCGTCGTCTCGCATCGACAGCACCGTGGGATGGCCGGCGGCCGACGCCTCGTCAACCTCGGTAGGAGTGTTGGCGAGAACCACGCCAGGAGCAGAGCCGGACATGCCCTCAAGCACCCCGTCCAACACCCGCTCCACAGCCTCGGCCTTCAGCCAGCGGTCTCCTACGGCTAACAGCATCAGCCAATCGTCTCCCGCTCGCACTGGGGCCAATTTCCGGGAGGAGACTCCCAAATCCACCACTGCTCATCGGCCAAAACTGCGGCCAGTTCGGGAGCGGCCTCCACAGTCACCCGTGCAGACGCGCCATCGCTGTCGACGGCGACCAACGTCACCTGAGCCTCGGCGCACCCGCCAGGAGCAAGGGAGAAAACCGCGCGGCTTCCGGCGACGGGGCCAGGGTTGGGCCACAGCTCAGAGCTGACGTTAAACCGCATCAATGCCGTGGTGCGAGAGTCGTCGCCGCCGTCGCGGGGACGCAGCATCTTGGCCGTCACTAGCGTGCCTTCGGGTACATCGATCGCCGCCACGGTTCCCTCCAGCTCTGAGGGATGGACGAAGAGTGCCGCCAATCCGGCCGGTATGTGGACGATGGCGTGGTCGCCGGGGGGATGCCCCTTGGGCCACCACTGCGCGGTGGCTGCTACCGGCACCTCCACAGCGATGTCGCCGTCGCGAGACAAAGCAAGAATCGCAGTGACGGTTGCCGCCAAAACGACTACCGCGGCGATCAGGCGCCACCTGAAGCTCGTCGGCCAGGATGCTGGTGACCACTGCTCGCCGCTGAGCCGGGCTACCACAGCGTTACCTGCTGACCCATATATCCGGTCGGCTCACGGAACCAGGAGAGGTCGGAAGCCAACGTCTCGGTGTGGTTGTCGCCCTGCTCTGAAGTGTATTGGACCAGGATCTTCCACTCCCAGAAACCGCGGCGGGGGATGGCCCATCGACATCGCCCATGGCGGTCTTCCCAGTCGCTTGACAGGGAGAGCACGTTGTCAACCGGCACGGTCCACGGGGGCAGGTCAGCGGGAGGGCACCAAATGATTGAAGGGTCGCTCCTGGGAAAGGCTGCCTGGAACCACTGCTGGCGTTCGGAGCTCAGTCGGCCCCACAGAGCTGCTGCTTGTCGAGCCTCGTCCGCAGCCGCGACATTGCCAGGCGAGCGGAGCCGGGATAGGTCAGATGGCTCGTGGGGGAGCAGCTCCCGGAGCGACACTCCGACGGCGTCGGCCGTCCACAGGCACCCGTCAACCGGGGCGTCGTTAACGTTGAGCGTGGTTCCTGGCTGCTGTGCGGTCCAATGGCGGGCAGGGCTTCCCGACGTTGACGCTGCCGTCAAGAAGAACTGCCCTCCAGGGACTTCGGGATGGTGCTGGCCCGTGAATCCGGAGGAGTAGGGAACGATCGACTCCCATCGCAGATGGCTCAGCAACCGCTGACGGGTTGTGCTGCCCCACGCGGTCGTGCAGTCCTTGGACTCTGGGATCTCCCACGGGCAATTACCGGGGATGCCATCGGTCATGCACGAGGGCAGGCACCCGCCATTGGCGCAGGGATTGAAACCAGTCAAGTCGATGGGCTTGGGGGAGGGGGTGGGCTGCGGCGTTGAGTGGGAAGTAGGCGCCGGGGTGGCCGACGGTGTCGGCGTAGCAGGGTTCGGACTCCCTCCGGCGTGATCGTGATCGACGGGTACCTGTCGCTGCCCCGACCACCGATAGTTGATATTGCGATGGCCGTTCCAGGTGGTCCATGTTCCGGGGCCCGAAGGCCGAGGAGTGCTGTTGTGCGGTCCATGGCCGCAATTGCTGGTGCCCGGGCAGGAGCTAGTCGCTGACCTGGAGGTCACGGTGATCCCACACTGGTCGATGATGTCCACCGAGCAGTTCGGGGGTACGCGGGCGGTGTAGTGAGTCCAAGAATTGACGTGCGTCCATGACTCCGCGCAGCCCAGCACGCCAGACGGACATCTTCCCGACCCGCTGGCTGGGACAAGCTTGGTCTGCTCATGGGCAAGAACTGGCTGGTGGTCGGGGGAGGAAAGCGCTAGCCCGATGCCGAGCAAGCCCACCAGCACCATGCCGGCCGAGATTCGCGCGGTCGCAGTCATGCGACCGCCTCGAAGGCTCGGTAGTGGCAGCCGATGGCCAGGTCATTGGGCGGGCGGTTGTCCCGCCCGGTCTGTCGGGCCCACACATAGCCCAAGAAGGCGTGGTAGCAATCGTGTGGACTGTCGGTGAGTCCGAATTCGACGTTTTCGCTGGCTTGGTCCTCGACAATCTCAACGATGGGTGCCCAGCAAGACGGAAGCGGTTCTCGGGAGACCGCCGGGTCGGTCGGGAACTTCGAATTGGGATTGGCGGCCACAATGTCTGCGCAGCGCTTTTTCAACCATCCCGGCTGCTGCGGCGCAGCCGGGTCATAGCCGGCTGATGGACATATGGAGAGAGGGCGGGGATGGGCATCTCCTCGAAAGGAGTGGGCTGTTACTGCGTCAGCCACACAGGCCACTCCCGAGTCGGTCCACCAATACCGGGCGAAGAGCTCGACGAGGTGGGCGAACCCGCCCAGACACGAGTACACGCTCTGGGCGGACACTGCCCCGTACACCGCGTCAGAAGTGCTGAGAGCTGGTTCGGCTTGACGGCGGGCACAGCGCTGTACCCAAGAACGGGATTCCGGGGTGTCCTCAATGATCCCGTCCCTGTGCCCTTGGAGATCCCTGACCTCATCGAGGGCCGGGTGGCCGACCGGCATCTTTAGGATGACGACTCTCCGGTCGCTGCTCCAGGTATACACATCGTCGCCAAATTGATGAAACGTGCTGTTTTGAGCGGCCTTCAGGAGCGAGTCCGGGTCTGGGAGAGTCGCGGTCACAGCCGCAGCGTTCTCGGCATCTGAGACCACAGCAGGGACTGCGGCAGGAATATCAGCGGCACCTGGGGCTGACTCGGCAAGCGCAACCGGGATCTCAACGACCTCCGGGATTGCGCTCGCAATAGAGGACGGGGTAGTTGTGGCGAAGGGCATTGCCTCGGTTCGGCTGTCCGCCGGCCCAGCAGCCCCGGATACAAAAGTGGCCGGCTCGCCGGACAGCTCGGGCTGAGGACCGGGAGAAACCTCGGGTGCCACCGTCTCGGAAGCACCGCACGCCGCGGTCAACACGATGAGTAGGGCAACGAGGCGCTGGCCACACCAGACGGCTCCCATACGGCTCTCCGTTCGACATTTCTCGATGGGGGCCTGCGAAGCCGATAACCCTGGCTCAAGCCAAGGGAAGTGAGCCTATCTAATATCTTCTCAATTGTCTACAGCTATTTTCATTTTTTCTTGTTTGCAGAAATTTCCACAAACGTTGAGAACACACGATCAGCTTTGCCGATGCCAGCACCGAACCTCTCGTTCAGGTCGGCAGCCAGCCTGTCGGCCGCCTCGCCTGAGGAAACCTCAATGCCCGGATCTGCGGTCTCGTCCATGCCCAACGGTAAATCGGGCATCGTGCCGCGTGGCACCAGTGGTGTTCGAGGACAAGCTTGGGAGCGAGACCAACATGTAGCCCATGCGACGCGTTAGCGGGCGCATCGCGTCCTGAACACAAGAGTTATAGCCCATGCGACGCGTTATGCTGGCGGTGTGGGGAGGTACGTTGAGGCTGAGGGCTGGATGGCGACTGCCGCAGGTTACGGGCGCAGAGCTTACCGCTCCTATGTGCCGCATCCGCTGTCGGGGTGGGAGCCAGCGCTCAGCGCCGCCGACCTGAGTGCGGTGACCGCGGCCGACAGGGCGCTGTCCGCCACAAGCGCCCTGCCGGCCAGCGAGCTCGGCAGCGCGATAGCCGACTGGATGATGGCACGCGACGAGAGCATCAGGTCTAGCGTGATTGAGGGGGTGGACGCTACAGAATCGGGATTCGCCTGGGCGCGGTACATGGTCCAAGCTGGCAAGCCAGTCTCCGACGAGAACGACTCACTGACTTTGGGAGCTGCCAAACAGATAGCGGCGGCGGTCGAGTTGGGGGCGAAAATGCGGACAGGCGGCGTTTGCTCCGCAGACGACATTCTCGCCCTCCACAATCTTCTCTTCGAAGGCACGCGGGAGAGGGATATCGGCGGCACTGTGCGGACTTCGCCCATCTGGATAGGCCCTGCCGGCTGTTTGATCGAGGATGCGTCGTTCGTCCCACCACCGCCAGAGGAAGTGCCACCGCTGTTGGACGACCTGGCGGATTATGTGAACGAGAGCGGCCACCACCCCGTGCTGAAGGCGGCAGCAGTCCACGCCCAGTTCGAGACCATCCACCCATTCGAGGACGGTAACGGCAGGACAGGAAGGGCACTCATACATACTGTGTTGAACGCGTCAGGAGCAGCGAACGGAGCCGTTCCGATCAGCACGGCGTTGAGCAACGACAGGCAGAGATACTACCAGGCGCTCAACGACACACGAGTTGTCTGCGGGATTGATGAACACGCTGTTCGCAGCGTGGCTTTGAGCCGATGGCTGGAGGTGCTGTCTGATTCCTGCGGAGAAGCCCACAGACAGGCACTTTCGGCGACTCAGAGTGCCGAGATGATGGTTTCCCGGTGGCAGCAATCCAAGCGGTTCAGGAGAGGAAGCACAGCGGCGGAGTTGCTAGAGGCTCTGCCCGCGATGCCAGTGCTGGATGCTGACATGGTGTCAACGCGGCTGGGAGTTACCAAACGGGCGGCAAGGGAAGCGCTTGGCTCTCTTGAGAGCGCAGGTATCGTGCATCGAACGGGGGGAGCGCGGAACCGTCGATTTACAGTTCCCGAGTTAGTGGACAGCCTCAGGCAAATGGGACCCGACGGCGGGCTGGCACGGCCCCAGTTCAGCGCATCAGACAACGCCGATGGAACGACCTGCGGGTTTCGCGGCCCTCGCTCAAGAAAGGACTGCTGCCTCCCCAAAGGCCACAGCGGGCAGCACCGCTACTCGGCGAGATGACATGATGCCTATCTCATCGAACGGGGCGACACCCTAGCCAATCGCAGCCGACGGCGCCGATGAGAGAATAGAGCACTTCCTGTCGGACCATCCCGCCGGTGGTTTGTGGAGAGGAAGCGCTGCTTTAGTTCAAGCCTGGAAGCGAGTTCAAGGATACCGTGTCGGGTAGCGTGCGATTGTGTCGGGTAGCGTGCGATTGTGTCGGGTAGCGTGTTAGAGTTAGGTGTGGTCGACAGACGGGCACCCGAACAGCAGAGTTTGTTCACGCCCGGCTTCGGGCGGCGCCCGCACCTCGTCGCCGGCAGATCCGTCGAGATCGCTGATATCAGCGAGAGTGTCCTCGCCTCGCCGCGCCATCCGAATAGCAATAACCTGATTCTGGGGCAGCGCGGCTTTGGCAAGACAGTGATGCTCAACGAGATAGAGGACATCGCCGCAGCCGAAGGCTGGGTCGTTCTCAGGGTCGACGCGAGCTCGCCGGGCCTGGCCCACCGCATCATGGTCGAGGCGGCGAAAAACCCGTTTGTCCAAGATGTAATGGGCGCCACACCCGCCGCCCTCGATGCCGCCCACACTACGAAGACCGTCAGCAGCAGCCTGCGCCTGTGGCTCGCGAGATTCACCAAGGAGATCTCGGAGACCAGAACGAGTGCGAGCGTGAGAGACACTCTCGAAATGATCGGACACGGCGCATTGGAACACGACACCGGTGTGCTGCTCACGGTGGATGAGATGCACGCAGGCGAGCGCGACGAGATGGTCAGGCTCGCAGCCGACCTCCAGCTCGTCACCTCACGCGATGGTGAACTGCCCGTAGCCTTTGTGGGCGCAGCGCTCCCAGAGGTTCTCCACACCATGCTCGCGGACCGCCGGTTGTCGTTTTTCCGCCGCTGCGAGCAGCACGAGATAGCGGCTCTCAGCGAGGAAGATGCCAGGTTCTTCTTCCAACAGGGCATCAGGGACGGCGGGGGGGCCATCGCCCCGGACGCGCTGGAGATGCTGGTACGGCACGCTGAGGGATACCCGTACAAGATGCAACTGCTCGGACACTGGGCGTGGCGGCACGCTAACGCTCCTATTCGGATGATCGGCGCTGAAGACGCGGCGTTCGCCGACCTGCAAGCCACGTCGATTGTGCGTAAGCGCGTCTACGCGCATGTGTGGCAGAACCTCAGCCAAAACGAGCGGGCACTGGTGCGAGCCGTCTCAACCCATGGCGGGCAGGCGGCGCTCTGGGACATCTCCGATCTGCTTCCCTACTCGTCCGAAGCGATCTCAGACCTGCTGAAACGGGTAGACGCGATGGGAGCACTCGCCTACGACGGGGGGACACACGCCCGACTTGGCCCGCTGATGGATGAGGAGTTCGTTCGGAAGTCGACCGCCGCCCTCAGCATCATTGAACAGCATCGAGGCGAGGCCAGGCCGTCAAGTCACGATGTGCCCGAAATCGCGGCGGCTCCTGCCGCTGCGAGAGGGACGCGCCGCCCCAGGTGCAATAGGCCGATGAAACAGGTTCCGGGGCGGTGTATACGCCCCGACGGGCACAGCGGGAGGTGCCGCTCAAAATGACCGGATTGAGCCGTGCAAGCTCGGCCCAATCCGGTCACCTGCTGCGGTTCGGATGTTTGCCCCTGGCGATGCCCTTTGTGACTGCCTGCGCCCATGAAGTTGACATCCCCAGTGTCTCCCCGATTGCTCGATGAGTATTCCCGGCGCGTCGCAGGCGAATGGCTTCCGCTGCTTTTTCCTTCTTCGTGTGCGCTCCGCCGAAAGACGGACCAGCGACGAGCTCTGTGATTTCTTGAGCGAACACTTCGTCCTGCTCACTTTCACCCTTGAACAGGTCGAGAATCTCAGGGGCTTCGTAGAGTCCGCTTCTGCGGTGCTTCCCCCGCACAGGCGCGATAATTCCTGCCGCGGTGAGCTTTTCGATGGCCCTATATGCCGATGCGGATGAGGTTCTTGATAGGTCAGCCATGCTTTGCACAGAGAAGACGGGCATCTCGGGCAAGCGCTCAACGATCCTTCGGGCAGCCGATCCCCTGCGGCTTCTGAGCTTCTTGTCCCATTTGCTGGTCACAGTGTCAATTCGGGTTATGAGCCCCTCTGCGTAGTCGCAGGAGGCTTCCGCAGCGGAGGAAAAGAGCGACACCCACTGGTCGAGCGAGTTCACCTGGTCGGATGAGTCCGCCGACCCCTCGAAGCGAGACGCGGCGAGGGCATCAATGTACTCGTCTCGGTTGAATGCGAGGACGGCGCTGATCGGCGGTGTGGTGTAGCGAGTGATGCCGCCTTTGCGGAGGATGGCCTGGACTAGGGCTCTGCCGGCTCTCCCGTTCCCGTCGCGGAATGGGTGAATCGACTCGAACTGGACGTGGGCAACAGCGGCCGCGGTGACAGGGTGATGGTTGGTGGTGTTGATGTATTCGAGCAGATCGTCCATCATCTCGGGTACTTCCTCAGCGGGCGGGGCGACATATGCGGGAGGTGGGTAGCCGCCGAGCACTCCGCCGATGCGGACCCAACCAGGGCGAAGATGCCCGCCCACTTCGGGCTTGGACGTGTGGCCCATCAATGTGGAGTGGATCGAGAGCAGGTCGTCCAAGGTGACCGGCCCCTGTGCATCCCCGATCTCGGCGGCGAGACGGGTGGCAGCGATGTTCCCGACGGACTCGTTGGCGGGGTCGTCGTAGGGGTCTCCGCCGTTTCGGGTTATCGCCTCGGCCCTGGCCACTCTCCGCAGAGAAGGATTCACATCCTCGATGGTGCTTGAGCCGATGCTCTCAGAACGTTGCAGCACCCAGCCGACGCGGGAGGCGAAAGGTCCGTGCCGCCGCTCGAACTCCCTTATCGCGAGTTCCGCATCGAGCGCCGCATCGGACCAATGGGCGGGAGCTGCGAAATGGCGCTCCATAAGCCGATCTGGATGATACGAGGCGAAACTGCCATACGGGTGGTCCAGCTTTCGCGTCGCGGTGCTCGATGCGGGAGGAACTCCTTGCATGGACACACGATGAATGGTGTAGCTCCCCACAGTTCTACGTTACCTAGCCACTAAGTGAGAAAACTGGCAATTATTTTTCCCACTTAGCAATCAATCGGACTGATCGGACCCCGTTTTTTGGTCCATCTGCTATGAGAGTTTTTCCTGGTTGTTTTTCGCCCATTGGTCTGCGTGTTCGGCTGGTGTGAGCATGCCGAGCGCGGAGTGCGGGCGGTATGTGTTGTAGTCGTTTCTCCAGTCTGCGACAAGTACTTGGGCCTCGAGGAGGCTGTCGAACTGCTCGATGGCCAAAAGCTCGTCGCGCATTCGGGCGCCGTAGGACTCGACCCAGGGGTTCTGCCAGGGCGATCCCGGGTCGATGTAGCTGGTCTTGGTGCTGGTGTATCGGCACCAGTCCCGCAGCGCGTCCGCGGTGAGCTCGGGGCCGTTGTCGCAGCGGATGAGCTCGGGGCCCCGGCCCCTGGCCGAGGCGACCTTGTCCAAGCAGGCCACCGTGGCGTCGGCGTCGATGCTGTGGTCGACGAGGTCGGCGAGCGATTCGCGGGTGAACTCGTCGAGTATGTGCAATATCTTGATCCGGCGGCCTCCAGAGGTCACGTCGAACTGGAAGTCCAGCGCCCACACGTGGTCGGGGCGCTCGGCTTTGAGCAGGCCGGCGCCGGCGTCGGACTCCCCTGCGCGCCGGCGCTTGCGCTGCTTGGGCGGCACCCGCAGGCCCTCCTCGCGCCATATGCGCTGGACTTTCTTGCGGTTCACCGCCCAGCCCCCGCGCTGCAACACCGCATGCGCCCGCCGGTAACCCCACCGGGAGTGGTTCTTCGCGAACTCGCGCAGCTCCGCCCGCAAATCCCGGTCGGGGTCCAACGCCGCCGGCTCATACCGCTGCGCAGACCGGTGCTGGCCGGCGATCGCACAAGCCCGCCGCTGCGACACCCCGAGCCGCTCCTGGAGCATCTCAACAGCTCTGCGCCGCTGCGGCGGGCTCACCATTTTCCCCGGCTGATCTCCCGCAACGCGTCGATCTCCAACTCCTTGTCGGCCACTATCCGCTTCAAACGGGCGTTCTCGGCCTCCAACGACTTCAGACGCTTCACATCATCGGCCTTCAAACCGCCGTACTGGTTGCGCCACCGATGAAACGTGGCCTCCGACACCTCCAGGCGCCGCGCCACATCAGCGACGCCCGCGCCCTCGCCCAAAAGCCGATCGGCCTCCCTGAGCTTGCGGACAATCTGCTCGGGCGTGTGCCGCCTCCGCTTCGCCATAATCGTGATCCTCCTCCATCCAGCAATACTGGACAACGGACTCTCACAACAGGTGGACCAAACCAAGGGGGTCACGCCAGGACGGCCAACCGATACAGCCGCGACCCAAGATCATGGTGGCATCATCCTCTCATAAGCGAGAAAACTGGTAGTCATTTTTCCCACATAGCGGTTTGTGGCATTGCTTGACCGCCATCTCCACGAAAACCGTGAGGAAGAACAAATGGCACATCCATTGGGCGTTCATCGACTGCTGGGACGGATCGCAGATCATCCAGGGCAGCGGTTCCACCTGCCCACCTCAGCCGAAGAAGGAGGTGGTGACCGACCCCACCGCGCAGCCCACCACCGAATCCACACCCGACCCCACCGCGCAGCCCAGGGGTGCGCCAAGCACGACCACGACGGGATCGTCTCGCATTGCGCCTCCATCAGCCACGCGAGCGCCCGGCCCGCTTGCACGGACGCGAACGCGGGCACGACGGTCTCCTGGGTGGAGGCCCACTACGAGCCGAGGTCGAAAATCTGCCCTGCCGCAGCAGATCCCGGGCCTCCGCCCTGCTTGGAGCACACCCACAACAACCTCGCCGTGCATTGCAGGGACTACGACCACACGCGGCCCGAGCCTGGCTGCACGGCCGCGAAAACCGGGAAGACGATCACATGGATCGAAGCCCACCACAGATTCGAGTCGAGGGTGTGCCCCGCTGTTGTGGTCGCCTGCGTCACGGCGCGCGGCGAGCACCGCCACATCTCTGAGAATGTGTGCCACGCGGGGCGGCATTCGTGCCCAGCGGGCCAGCACCCCACAAGCCGCACGGGGGCGCACGAGGGCGGCATATCAGGCCATGTGGAGGGCTGCCACTCCACCACAAACCCGCCCCACACCTACTGCTCGGAGCTTCTCCACGATACGCCTGTTGGCCTCCGAGTCGAAGAACTCAAGCCCGCTCACCTGGGCGAAGTCGAGCGTGTAGATGTCGGCCACATCGGACACCAGCCCGTGCTCCATGAGGGCGGCGACCGTCCGCTCGTCCAGGTGCTCGATGTCGAGCGCGCCGCGGGCGGCGAAGTGCTCTATCCAGCCCCGCGCCTGCTCAGGGCATTCCACAGCGGTGCAGTAGTGCGCCGCGTCGCTGTCTGAGCGGACCAACGGGGAGCGAAGAGGGCATGGGCAGGCTGACGGGAACTCTTAGGCGTCGCAGGCAGGGGAGCGGTCGGCCATGACGGGGCCTACAACTTCGGGTATCACGTCGCCGCCGAAGCCGAGAAAGTGACGGGCTGCAGCAAGGACATGTGGAAGATGTCGTGCTTGGCACGCCAGGGCGACCTGGGCAGGTTCTCAGAGCTCTCCCCTTCGCAGCGCCGCACAAAGCTCGTCGACCTGCTGGTAGGGGATATGTTCGACGACCTCGTTTACGAGGTGGATGCGCTCGTCGACGACGAGCGCAGGGCCAGCCTCGAAGCGGCGAGGAAGATGGCGGACGCCGAGTCCAGCGCCGACGACCGTGCTGCCGCTGAGTCCGCTTGCAAGGAGGAAGACGCCAGGCGCAGAGACCTCTCAGAAGCCGAGCGCGCGAGGTCGCGGGAGGAGCGGTCCGCACGCGAGTTGGAGACCGAGATCGCCACAGCGGAGGCGAGGATGGGGGCGCTGGCCGACGAGTCGGGCGAAGCCACCGTCGCATCCGAGCTGGCCGCGAGCGCGCCGGCGCTGCGCGAGAAGGTCTCAGCGATCCCCGAGGAGGTCCGACGCGTGATCGACGGCGGGGGAGCGGCCATGCTCGACGAGGAAGGAGTCGAGTGCCTGCTAGAGGTGATCAGGGTGCTCATCGACTCGGGCCTGGTGGACCTGGTCACCCACGACGAGCGGTTGAAGGGGACTCTGCCTGCGACGGTGGAAGTCGGCACAGAGGAGGGCGGAGCGGGCGCAGCCGGCAGCGACAACATGGTAGAAGCTCCGCCACTTTCAACCATCTTGAGTCGTCACCTCGACTTCGAGCCTGCGCCTCGGTTTGAGGCTCTTGTCGTTCACGCGCACACCCCTTCTCCGTTTTCCAACCAGGCGGGGGATCCATACCAAAGGGCCATCCCAACACGGTAGAGACGGGCGCGGACCTCTTCACCTGGTGCCCTCTGGGCGAGACGCCCCGTGTACACCGCTGGCAGCGCTGTTCCGTGGCCATCGACATGATTCCGCTGTTCTCCCAGGTCAGAGGCTCGCACGCTGTCGGCATTCGACCGCTCGTGGGCACTTGGTGGACAGGCTCCGAATCTGATTTATCCTGCATCCTCACTTGGGCCGGCCGCAGTCACCTACTGCTGGCCTTTTGCATAGCTGAAACCGCGTTCAGGAACGGGAAGATTCGATGCTTGCCAGAAATTTCCACAAGCGTTGAGAATACATGTTATGTAAAGTTAGTCGAGGCCATCAGTCAGTTTCCTGTGCTGGGGCCTCTGGGGGGCTCCCCTCAACATTGATCTTGGGGAGAATGCGATCGAGCCAGCCCGGGAGCCACCAGTTTCGGGTGCCGAGCAGTTCCATCGTGGAAGGCACTATGAGCATGCGTACCAGGCTGGCGTCGGCGGCTACCGCGGCCGCTAGGCCGATGCCGAACATCTTGATCGCCCGCTGGTCCTCGAACACGAAGCTCCCGAAGACGAACACCATGATCAACGCGGCAGCAGTTATGACTCGCGCCGTGGCGGCCAGGCCGTCGGCCACCGAGTTGACGGGGTCGCCGGTGCGCTCGAACTCCTCTTTCATGCGCGACAGCAGGAAAACCTCATAGTCCATGGAAAGGCCGAACAGCACTGCGAACAGCATCATGGGTATGAACGGCTCGATCGGGCCGGGCTCGACTCCAATGAGGCCGCCGAGCCAGCCCCATTGGAACACCGCGACCAACACGCCGTAAGCCGCGCCGATCGACAGCATGTTCATAATCACCGCTTTGAGCGGCACGACCAGCGAGCGGAATACGGCCATCAGCAGCAAAAAGGAGGCACCTAGCACCACGATGAAGAACAACGGGGTGCGGACCTTCAAATAATCGCTGACATCGACCTTGACAGCCGTGAAACCCGTCACTTGAGCATCGAGGCCGGTCCCGGCGGTGGCCGCGGGCACAACGGTGTCGCGTATGTCCTTTACGAGGGCTTCGGTCTCGATGGTCTTGGGCCCGGTGGCTGGCCTAACCTCGATCGCCGCGGCGGTCGGAGCAACCGGGTTGTTCGGAATTGGAGGAGTGACAAAACTGACTCCGTCGGTGGCGCCAAGAGCCTGCGACAGGCTGGCGAGATCATTCATCTGCGACGGTGCCGACACCTCGGCCACCACCAGCAGCGGGCCGCTGCCACCGGGTCCGAAGCCGGCGACAGTCAGGTCATAGGCCTTGCGGGTGGTCGTGTCGGCAGAGAAGTTACTCTCATCTTGAAAGCCGTATCTCAGATCCAAGACCGGGGCAGCCAAGAGAAGCAAGACGATGGTGCCGCCGATGGCGAAGGTCCAGGGCCGGGCCTGCACCCTGCGGCTGAGCCGATACCAGCCAGTGTCTCGCAACGGCTTCTCCTGGCGCGGCCGCAAGACTCGTCGCAGCCGGTTTCCCTCCCCCCCGAACAGTCCGGCCACCAGCACGATCACAGCCGCTCCAAGGGCAAAAACCAGGAGTTGTCGACTGCCGGCACCGAAGCCGAACAGTGCCACGCTGACCAGCACCGCAACCACCATGCCCCGGACGCGGGTTGTGGCAATCCGGTCGCCGAGCAGAACGATCAGAGCGGGCAAAAGTGTGACCGAGCCCACCAGCACGACGGCCACCGTGGCCGCCGCCGCTATGGCGAAACCGTTCACGAGTGGGATCCCGATCGTGAGCATCACCAGCAGGGAGGCGACCGTGGTCGCTCCCGCGAACACGGCCGACCGGCCGGATGAGTTGAGGGCTGTGGCCAGCGCCTGCTCGGGTCCGTGCCCGCTGCTGAGCGCATCGCGGTAGCGGGTGATAATGAACAGGGCGTAGTCGATACCCACCCCCAAGCCGATCATCAAGCCGATGGCGGGCGCGAAGTCCGGCACCGTGATGATGTTGCTCAAGACCACGATTCCAGCCGTGCCGATACCCACCGTTATGAGGGCCGCGCCAATGGTGGCACCCATGGCTACTACCGAGCCCAACACCGCGATCAGCACGAAAATGGCGAAGGCGAGCCCAATAGCCTCCGACTCAGGCGGCTGGAGCTCAGCGAACCAAACACCGCCGACCTCCACATCGAGGCCCTCCATCGACCGGAGATCGAGCTCCTCGATGAGGTCCTCGATCTCGGCGCCCACCTCCTGCGCATCGGTGCCGCTGGTCCCGGGCGGAAGGCTCACGTCGGCGTAGGCGATCAGCCCGGCCTCACCACCTTGCTGGGCGATGCGGTACTGCCCTCCCGGACCGTAGGGCGAGATGACCGTGGTGCCCTCGAGGGCGTCGACTCTGGTCAGCAGCTCGCTCAGCGCGGTCTGCACTGCTGGGTCGTCGATGCCCTGCTCAGCCCGGAAGACAACAGTCCCTCCGGGCCCGGCGCCGACACCCCCGAAATGGTCTTTGAGAATCTCGCTGCCAGAGTGGCTCTCGGTGCCGGCAATGGCGAGTTCGCCGCTGTAGGAAGCCCCGAGGCTTCCAGAGATACCGGCAATCAACAAGAGAGCAGCGAGCCAGACTGCTAATCCGCGCCAGGGATGCCGGAAGCACCATCGGGAAATGGACGTGTACATAGCCGGATCCTAGGCCAGCGGCGGATGACCTATATGCTTCCCCTTGGATGGCAAGGAAAGTTGTAATCGTTGGTGGAGGGGCCGCTGGACTGAGCGCAGGATTCACCCTCCAAAAGCACGGGCTCGACCCCCTCCTCCTCGAGGCCGGCGACCAGGTCGGCGGACGCATGGGCGGCGACAGAGTCGATGGGTTCTCGACGGACAAGGGCGCCGACTTCTTCCCTTCCTCCTACGACGTCACCTTTCGCATTTGCGAGGAGTTGGGCCTGCCGATTATCCGCACCAAGATGGATATCGGCTGGTATCGGCACGGACGCTGGGTTGTCACCACCCCGATCGACTCTCTCGGCACCTTGCTCAAGAACATTCGACCGTTCTGGACCTTGGGACTCCTGTCTCCCCGGGGAATCTGGCCCACCTTGAAACTGGCCAAGGGCCTCCGGGCCGATGCCCAGTATCTGAATTATGCCAGCGACCACAAGATTGCCGAACTGGACGGGGAGGAAACCTACGGCGACTTCCTCGACAGACTCAGCGTGCCCAAGCATCTAAGGGTCACGTTGGAGGGTTTCCTGGAATTGACGATGGGCTACCCCGAACAGTTCGGGGCAACCTGGATCCGGGTGTTTCTGGGCGAGGTGCTGTTCAAGCCAACCCAACTCTACGTCCCACAGGGAGGGTGCAGTGCGCTGTCATACGCCCTGGCTGACAGATTGGGGGGAGGCATCCGCCTCTCCACTTCGGTGAGGCGTATTGTGATCGAAGACGGCGTGGCGACCGGTGTGATCACCGGTGATGGCGAGCGTATCGGGGCAGACGCCGTCATTTGTGCGGTACCGGCTACCAAGGCACTCGAAATCATGCCGGACCTGTCACCGAGCATTCGCCACGCACTCAGCAAGGTGAACTACTCGCGCGGCATCCGAGTGGTGGTTGGACTCAACCATCGGCCGCTTCCTGCCGGTTGGAGTGTTGCGCTGTACCCCGAGGACAACACTCCGGCGCTGCTGGACCGCACCGTCAACCTGCCCGAATGCGCGCCGCCCGGCAAGAGCACACTTGATCTTTGGGTGGGGAGAGACCGCGCCGAAGAGCTGTTCCCGCTCGACGATGAGGAAATCGTCCGGCAGATGCTCGGCGACGCCCGCCGCAACGCCCCTCCCGGCTCCGCGATCCCCAACGACGACGATGTGCTTTTCACCCGTGTCTACCGATGGAACGAGGCTGTCTGTATGGGACAGCCCGGAATGTTCACCGCCATTCTGGAAATGCGCAGCCAACTCAAACAGGATGTGAAGAACCTCTTCATTGCAGGCGATTACATGCGGTCGCCTATTGTCAACGGTGCTGTGGCCAGCGGCGTCGACACGGCCGAGGAGGTCGCTGAGATGCTGGCATCCCGGCCCGCATAGGCAGTCGGCCAAGGGGGACAACAGGCCTAGAACTGCTATCCCCCCCCCCCCCCCCTTGTAAGCTTTCATAGACTTTCCATGGAGAAGCCAACTGCCTATGACAGCCCGGGCTATATGCGGGCACGCGCCATCGAGCCCAAGATGGCTGACAACTACGTGGCCCACACCTTGGTCGGCGATCCCCTGGCCGATGCGGCCGGCGAGGCACTCTCCTCCATCAAACAATCGGAAGCAGCCCGGATCATCGCCGCCTTCATGGATAGCGCAGATGGGGAGAATCTGCCCGATGCGCCCCCTGAGGTCGAAGCGCTCTTCGATCATGCATCGGCACTGCCCGACTGGCTTGAGCTGTCGGCGCTGGCCCCGGGCGTCCGCATGTTCCACCGGAACTTGAGGATGGTTCTGGGGGGGATGATCGCGGGCACCCTTGTGGAGGGATTCGCGACCAACATCAGCAAGTCGTTCTTCATCACTGGCCGACTCCGCGACCAAGGGGTGCGGCGCCTTCAGCAGAACAATCGCCATATGACCGAGATTTTCATCCCCAACGGGCTGGAGCGCTACGGAGACGGGTGGAAGCTCTCGGTGAGGATCAGGCTTGTCCACGCGCACATCAGGCGCCTGCTGGCAGACTCCGAGGATTGGGATGCCGACGCGTGGGGCACCCCGGTAAGTGCAGCCCATGTGGGCTTTGCCATCACCGCGTTCTCCGCCCGGCTGCTCAAGCACATGAGAAGCCTGG
The DNA here is from genome assembly GCA_965208505.1 of Acidimicrobiales bacterium. Lineage (GTDB taxonomy): Bacteria > Actinomycetota > Acidimicrobiia > Acidimicrobiales > Bin134 > Poriferisocius. The sequence continues at coordinate 1,344,186 of OZ242339.1, read as the reverse complement.
GAGCAACCTACGGCGCCGATGAGGCCGAGAGCTTCATGGCGACATGGCGCTACTCGGGGTACCTGATGGGGATTCCCGAGTCAATCCTGTTCCGTGACGAAGCTGAGGCTCTGCGGCTGTTCGAGATCGGGGTTATGTGTGAGCCGAAACCCGAGCAGTCATCCATCGCGATGGCCAACTCGCTGATCAACTCGGCCCCCATCGTGGTCGGCGTCGAGAACCGAGACGAGCAGCGGAAGCTGGCGCTGTACGTCTACCGGGTGTCGCGGGCCCTCATCGGCAACACGCTGGCCGACGAGCTGAACTACCCCAAGCAGTTCTCCCGCGGCACGTTTCTCTGGCTCCGATCACAGGCCAAGTACTACCGCATCATGTCGAGGGTGTTCCCGATATACGCGGGGAAGAGCAACTTCAATAATTTCACGACGCTTTTGTCGGGGTCGAGATTCGATGACAAGGGCCTCACCTTTCAGATGCCCGACCACGTCTACGCCGAGGAATCCTCCCCATGGTGAGCACGGCCACCGCCGCAACCGCGGGCTGGGGCTAGAGCGCGGCCCGGCCGGCGCTGAGGCCTCCGTCGACGTAGATCACCTGGCCGGTGACGTAGCGGGCGTCGTTGGAGGCCAAAAAGCCCACCACGTCGGCAATGTCGTCGGGCCGACCGGTTCTTCCCAGCGGCACGGCCAGTGCCCGCTGTTCGCCCTTATCTCCTTCGTAGTTGACCTGGGTGCTTTCGGTCTGGATCATTCCCGGGCCGACCGCGTTGGCTCGAATGCCCCGAGGGGCCAGTTCCAGGGCGGTCTGCTTGGTGAAGCTGTCCACCGCCGCTTTGGACGGTGGATAGATGCCCACTCCGGGGGAATTGGAAAAGGTCGCATTGGATGAGAGGTTGACGATGGCCGAGCCCGGTCCCATCAGCGGAGCCAGTGCCTGAGTGCAGTTGAACACCCCCATCACGTTCACCTCCAGCACCCGCCGCACGTCTGCGGGAACCATGGTGTCCAGACCCGCGAAGATCCAGATGCCGGCGTTGTTCACCAGCACGTCCACCTGATCGAGCGACTCGGCCAAGGCCACAACTGATTCAGGGTCGGAGACATCGCACTGCCGCCATTCACCGCCGAGGGCTTCGGCAGTGGCTGCCGCCGTCTCGGGACTCTGGTCCACGGCCACAATGTGGTAGCCATCGGCAGCCAGACGCATTGCGATTGCCCGACCGATTCCTTGACCGGCACCGGTTATTACTGCTGTTCCCATGGGGTCAGCATGACAGATGGGCGACCGGCGATTGCTACGGTCCCGGCGTGCATCAACACAGCCACTCCTATCGCTGGGTGATGCTCGGTGCGCTGTGGATGGTGTACTTCTCCTTTGGGATAGCGGTATTCGGCATGACCCCGCTGGTAAACGTGATCCGAGAGGACTTGGATCTGAGCAAAGGGGCCATGGGAACAATTCTGGGGGCTTGGCCTCTAGTGTTTCTCGTTGCGGCGATGCCATCTGGAGCGCTGGTCGATCGGCTCGGACTGCGCCGCTCGCTGGGAATCGCCACCGTGATCATCTCTGCCTCCGCGCTGTTGCGTCCGGTCGTCACCAATTTCATCGGCATGTTCGGCTCGGTGGCATTGTTCGGCCTTGGCGGGCCGCTGGTTTCGGTGGGCGCTCCCAAGCTGATCAGCGTGTGGTTCGACGAGGAAGAGCGAGCGCTGGCCATGGGGATCACCATGTCGGCACCGGCCATCGGCGGAGTTCTGCCCCTGGTTACCGCCAACAGCCTCCTCATGCCGGCATTCGACCAGAGCTGGCGGGCGACGCTCATGGTTTACGCCCTCATCACCGTGGCGATCATAGCTGTCTGGATGGTCGCCGCCTCCGCCGGAGAGAAACTCGCTCCTGGAGTGGACCGCGATACCAATCCCGACCACGGCTTCTCTGGTGCCAGGGGCCTTCTGCGTCATCGAGCCGTCCAGCTCATGCTGATAGTGGCCCTTGGCATGTTCTTCTTCAATCACGCCCTCAATGGATGGCTCCCCACCGTGATCGAAGACCGGGGATTCTCCAGTTCAGCAGCGGGCTACCTGGCCGGCGCGGTCACTGCCCTGAGCATCGTCGGTGCGCTGCTGGGGCCGCGCCTGATCCCAGAAAGCAGTCGGATCGCAGTTATGGCCGCGGTTTATGCCGTGTTCGCCGCCGCCTCCATTCTGCTCTATGTGGACATCAAGGCGGCCACCTTGGTCGGGTTGGCCATCATCGGCATCAGTAGAGGGCTGGCTGTACCGATTGCCCTTGTGGTGATGATGCAGCTCCCCGGCGTTGCGCAGCGCAATATGGGAGCGGCCGGCGGATTGTTCTTCACCGTTGGTGAAGCCGGTGGCGTAACCGGACCGATCTTGTTCGGCGTTCTCGCCGACATCGGTGGTTTCAGCGCCGGACTCGTGCTGCTCACTGGGGTAGCTGGCCTAACCGGAATCCTGACCCTGGGTCTTCGCTCGGCAATGGCGCGTCTGAGGGCCGACTAGGCGCCCCTACCCTGGATGAGCTCTTGCAAGGCATCGTCTTCGCTCACCAGCTTGGTCACCACCGCCTCGTCGACGTCGGCGACGATGATCTCTCCCACCTCGTCGGACACTGAGGCGAAGAAGCCGAGCTCCTTCATTCCCACAGCCTGGCCATAGTTGTCGTCGGTAGGTGTGAGGTATTGGATCGAAACCGCGCTGTATCGGCGGATGAGATAAAGGTGCATGAGCGCCATCAGCCGCTTGCGGCGCAGCGCAGGACTGTGGGTGTTCTGGTCCCGCACCGAGAGGATGGCCCGGCCCCGCCGGTCGGTCAGCACCCCGAACACCACGTTGGCCAAGTCGTTCGTGCCGCTGTACACCACCAACTCGAGGATCTCCGACCCGGCGGTGTAAGGCCGCAGCTTCACTTTCAACTGGGCGTCGATGGTGTTGTGGGCCGCCCAGCGCTCCAGCCAGGCCTCGAGCTCTCGGGTGGGCACCTCGGTCTGCACCAGGTGCTGGAACTGGGTAGAGCCCTTGCCCATGGCACGGGTGGTGGCGGTGCGCCCCGAGCTGGCCATAAGCGCGGCGTCCAGGCGAGGCCCGCCAACCAGGGTCTGCGGCGTCCTGTACGGGGAGTCCACCAGGCGGAACCTCCGCTGAAGCCGGGCCAGCGCCAGCATTCCGTCCTGTTGGAGGGAGGCGGCGAACTCCTCCCCCGCCATCCCGTCCACTTGGTGGCCGCCGTAGGTGATGAAGTTGAACACGAACCCCAACCGGCCCAATTCCGCAGGGAACTCCCTCATCTCGTCCTCGCTCATGCCGGTGGTGTCCCAGTTGAACGACGGCGACAGGTTGTAGGCCAGCATCTTGTCGGGATGCACCGCATGGACGGCCTCGGCGAACTCCCGGGCATCTTCAAGGTCGGCGGTTTTGGTCTCCATCCACAGCAAGTCGCAGAACGGAGCCACCGCTAGCGACTTGGCCACCGCATAGGGGATTCCGCCCTGCACCTGGTAGTAGCCCTCAGTGGTCCGGGCGACCTCGGGATCCCAGGCCACATCCAGACCCATCTCCACCGCCCGTTCCCGAGCGGTGTCGGTGTCGACAGTGCTGGCGTAGCCGAGCCACTCCCCCGCATCCATCCCGAAGGTCTCCCCCTCCGCTGACCGCATCACCAGCTGGTCGGCCACCGCTTGGGAATAGGTAGCCAGCCCGGATGCCCGATGCCACGCCTCGGCCAGCGCATCAGAGACGCGGTCCACTGCGTCGTCGGCTCGGGGGTCGGGCGAGGAATGGTAGGTGACCGCCGTCTTCTCGATGATCTGGTTGACCCCGGTCTGATCCAGCCAACCCATAGCCCGCTTGTAGCGGTTCTCAGGCACGGCATACAGCAAATGGCCGTTCACACCCTCAATGCCGACCTCGGCCAGCCGGCGCAATACCGCCAAGTAGGCGTCCTTATATGAGGGAACCGATAGCTGGGTAGCCCCCATAATGAACGGCTGGTCGCGCTCGTCGGTCCCGCCGTCCAGCAGGTTGGCCGCCTCCGCGTCGGTGCGGGCCACGATGATGCCGGGCACCCCCATCACGTCGAGTTGGAATCGGGCTGCGTTCAACCGTTTGATCTGCTCATCGCACGGCACCAAGACCTTGCCCCCCTGGTGGCCGCACTTTTTGACGCCGGGCTTTTGATCTTCGATGTGATAGCCGGGAACTCCGGCCTCCACGAAGCGGCGGATCAGATTGCGGACATGGGCATCTCCACCGTGGCCAGTGTCGGCGTCGGCGATGATGCTGGGCGTGAAATCGACCTCGGGGTTGGCCGAACGCTCAGATGCGGTCATCCGGGACCGGGCGAAGCGCTGGTTGCGGTCCGCGGTCAACAACGCCCGCACCAGTCCGGCGGCCTCGTCGGGCACCATGCCCAGTGGGTAGCTGGCCAGATCAGGACCAGGGTCCTCGTGCAAAGAGCCCTTGGCCGACGTGGCCCATCCGCCCAGGTAGATACCCTCGATGCCCGCCCGCTTCATGGCAACGGCCTGGCCCGGTGAGTACGGGCCGAATGTGGAAATGCACTGGCCCTGGTCGAACAGCTCTCGCAAGCGGGTGTAGAACCGCTCAGCGGCGACGCGAGCCACCGTGTGGCTCTGGTCGATCGCCCCGCGCTGTTCCACCACTTGGCGAGCCGAGTACAGGCGGGTCACCCCCTCGAAGCGGGGCGAAGCCATCCACGCCTGGGTGGATCGGGCCTCGGCATCGAATGAACCGGCAACGTTGGCGGCCATGCTGATACCTCTTTGGTGGCTAGAGCATTGTTGTCCGGGCAGGCTAGCAACAGGACCGCTTCTAGCTGCACCTTTATTCGCGGGAAATCTGATCTTGCTTGAGAAGTCAGGCTTGACCGGGCCTACCCTGACTTCTCGTGGTCTACAAGATGATTGGAACGCCCGAAGTGGCTAGCCCTCTGGCCGACTTCATTGGCAAGCGGCTGGCGCCGGGCACTGGAGTGGACCCTGACGAATTCTGGGCCGCATTCGGTGGGATCGTTGAGCGTTTTCGACCGCAAATACAAGCCTGCCGCAACGAGCGAGACGACCTCCAGGCCCGGATTGACGCTTGGCACCAAGACCCAGAAACACAACCTGAGAATGCCAATGCTTTCTTGCGCTCTATCGGATATCTGGTGGATGACCCCGGTCCGGGGCCGGTGACCACCGCGGGGGTCGATCCGGAGATCTCGCTAATGGCCGGACCGCAGCTTGTGGTGCCGGTTGACAACGCCCGCTATGCCCTCAACGCGGCCAACGCCCGCTGGGGCAGCTTGTACGACGCTTTCTACGGCACCGATGCCATCGACGAAACAGGAGGAGCTGGGCGGGCCGGGCCGTACAATCCAGTACGGGGTCAACGGGTGATCGGCCGGGTTCGATCTCTGATGGACACTCATTTCCCGCTTGTTTCAGGGTCTCACGCCGACGCATTGGCCTATGCGGTGTCTGACGGTGGGCTGCGGATTGATCTGTCCGACGGCGTATCTGCTGGGCTGGCTGATCCTGAACAGTTCGCCGGCCACACTGGCGACGCGTCGGCTCCTGACACGGTTCTGCTGCAAAAAAACGGGCTTCATATCGAGCTGGTGATCGACCGAAGCCACGACATCGGCCGAGACGACCCTGCGGGGATTGCCGACGTGATGATGGAGTCGGCCCTAACCACCATCATGGATTTGGAAGATTCCGTGGCCGCAGTGGACGCCGAAGACAAGGCTTTGGCCTACGCCAACTGGCTTGGCCTGATGCAGGACAACCTCACGGCTTCGTTTGCCAAAGGCGGCCAGTCCATAACCCGCAGTCTGAATGCCGACACTGCGGCGATCGACCCCTTGGGGAACCCGTTGACGGTGCGGCGGCGCAGCGTCATGTTGGTTCGCAGCGTGGGCTTGCATATGGATACCGACATGGTGCGAGTAGGCGGCCAGTCGATTCCTGAGACGATCATCGACGTTGCGGTGGCTGCCTGGTGCGCAAAGTTCGATCTGGCCGGAACCGGACCCCATCGCAATAGCCCTGCCGGGTCGGTCTACATCGTGATGCCGAAGCTGCACGGCCCCCGTGAGACCGCTCTGGTTCGAGAACTGTTCACCGCAATTGAAGACGTCCTGGGAATCGCTCCTAACGCGCTGAAGATGGGAATCATGGACGAGGAGCGCCGCACGTCGCTCAATCTGGCTGCCTGCATCGCCGAGGCCTCCGAACGGGTGGTGTTCATCAACACAGGGTTCTTGGACCGCACCGGAGACGACATCCACACCAACATGGATGCCGGACCCATGATCCCAAAAGCGGAGATCAAGACGTCAAGGTGGCTTACCGCCTACGAGGAGGCCAACGTGGCCGTCGGGCTGGCCATGGGCCTGCCGGGGCACGCCCAGATCGGCAAAGGCATGTGGGCCAGGCCCGACGACATGGCCGCCATGCTGGACGAGAAGATAGGTCACCCCAAGGCCGGGGCGTCCACCGCGTGGGTCCCCTCCCCTACTGCGGCCACCCTTCACGCCCTCCACTACCTGGAGATCGATGTGGCCGCCCGGCAAGGTGAACTGGACACCTCGCCCGCAGCGCGCCACGCGGCTGTTCAAGCCATGCTGACCCCAGCAGTGCTTCCGCCGGGCCGCGAGCTGTCCCCGGCGGAGATCCAACGGGAATTGGACAACAACGCCCAGGGCATCTTGGGCTACGTAACCCGGTGGGTGGGCCAGGGGGTGGGCTGCTCCAAGGTGCCCGATATCGACAACGTCGGACTGATGGAAGATCGGGCCACCCTGCGGATCTCTTCCCAGCACATTGCCAACTGGCTCCACCACGGGCTGTTGTCCGAAGAGCAAGTGGTAGAGGCCATGCATCGGATGGCCTCGGTGGTGGACAGCCAGAACGCCGACGAGCCCGACTATGAGCCCATGAGCGGGGATTTCTCGGCCAGCATTCCATTCGGAGCCGCCTTGGCCCTGGTGCTAGAAGGTCGCGACCAGCCCAACGGCTACACCGAACCCATCCTCACCGCCCACCGCCGCCGCCAAAAGGCAGCAAGCCAATAGACAGGCTCCCTGCCTCATAACCCCCAAGGACTCAGGTCGACATCGAGCTCTCGGAGGCGGTTGATGATCATGGGGGGATCCATGGTCATGGCTGGCCAGTGGTAGTCGTAGATGCGGATGTTCAGCACGAAAGCGATGTACTCAGCCACCTGCTCGACGGTGAAGTAGATGCCCCGGCGACCGATAGAGGCCTCGTAAGCGGCACCGTTCTCGCGGCTCAGCACGAAGTTGGTGTGATCGCACATGTGCTTCATGTCGGTGCTCACCCAGTCCCAGATCACTTCGGTACACAGGATCAGCGGTTCGGATGGCTCGGCTGAGATCAGCTTGAAGTCTTTGGACACCAGGGTGATGGGCTCCAGCGTGTGGGCGTCGTAAGTCCGCAGTTCCACTTCTTTGCCTCGGAAGTACGGGGTCCACGACACACCGATTCCCTCGTGGGCGCAGCCGATGTAACTGTGAAACTCCCCGTCGACGAACATCTCAACCTGACTGGGGAATGCCGAAAACGGCGGAGCTTTCAAGATGTCGCAGTTGGGCGAGGTCTCGTCGATCACGAACACGATCCCCAACTGCAAGAGCTTGAGCGCCTCCATCAAGCGGCGTCGTTGGATGCCGGTCCCAGCGTGCATGGCGGCCAGGTTGGGGGCTCGCTTGTTCTCCCCCCAGTAGTCGAACACGAACTGCCGCAGTTCCAGGGCATCCTCGGTCCACTCGATCTCGGGCACATGTTGGGGCATTGGTCTCTTCCTTTTCTGTTTCGACTCAGATATTGGCCGCTGAGCCGCCGTCCACATAAAGCTGACTGGCGTTGGTGAATCCGTCGGCGAATTCCTGGGGGCTCAGTCCCTGGGCTTCAAGAAAAGCCCGATGAGGCCGCGCCGTCGGTTGTCCCTGTTATGATATCGGCGATATCAACGGCAACGAGGTCGCACCTATGGGTGACATATTGATCCGAGGGGTACCTGACGACTTGGTGGTGGAGATCGATGCCAAGGCGTCGAGCGCTGGGCTGTCCCGGGCCGAGTATCTAAGACGAGTGCTCGCTCGAGAATGCACCAGAGGGCACGGTCGGACAACAGTGGCTGATTTGGAGCGTTTCGCAGAGCGCTGTGCAGACCTCGCTGATCCTGAAGTGATGGCCAAAGCCTGGTCGTGACTAGATGGCTTATCGACAAGTCTGCCTCTGTGCGATTGGCGAGCAGTCCCGATGCTGAAGAGTGGACGTCAAGAATTCAGCACGGCCTAGTTCGAGTTACGACACTAACCCAACTTGAAATCGGGTTTTCGGCTCGTTCAGCCGAGGACTACCGCATAACCCTCGAGGAACCCCCGCTGGCCGAGATGCCCGTGGAGTACATAACACCTGCAATTGAAGACCGAGCCTTGGAGATTCAAAGGTCTCTGGCAATTCTCGGCCGACACCGGGCACCGGCGATCCCCGATCTACTCATCGCCGCTACTGCCGAATCTGCTCAGCTCACCGTGCTTCATGTGGACAAGGACTACGAGCTGATAGCCGAAGTCACCGGCCAGCCAGTGGAGCGGCTTCGGCTGCCATAGACCCCACCGCTATTCTGCCGGGCGTGAGCGACCGACCAGACCCTATTCGCATTGAAGACCTCGTAGAACCGGTACTTGCTCCTGAGATCGCTCAAATGATGGAGCAGACGGCGCCGATGGCCGATCAGATCGAGTTGAGCCCTGAGGCGATTCTGGGCGCGGCCACCGCCCAGACCGGGCTCAGCGACTTCGGCCCCGACGAGTTCCGCGCCCCGCTCGAGGTGCTGTGCCGCTCATTGGACGCCGAAGCCGACCACTCCCCCATGGGCCGGGTGAGCAGCTTCGGCCAGCTCACGGCGTTTGCGGCCAATCGGCTGCGCATAGAGCAGTACATCAAGGACCACCCCGATGCCCTAGATGTGCCCATCGACCGTCCCATCGTGATCGCCGGACTGCCCCGCACCGGCACCACCCATTTGCACAACCTCATTTCCGCCGACCCCGCACTGCGGTCTCTGCCCTGGTGGGAGGCCATGGAGCCGGTTCCCCCTCCCGAGGAGGCCGGAACTGCAGAAGGCCGTATCGAGCGGGCCAAGAGCGGCCTGGTGATCCTCAACACGGCCATGCCCCACTACGCCCGCATGCACGAGATGACCTGGGATCACGTCCATGAGGAGATCCACCTGCTGGGCATCGACTTCTCCACCATGCTGTTCGACTGCTTGGCCGTGCTGCCCACCTGGCGGTCCTATTACAAAGAACACGACCAAACGCCTCACTACCAGTACCTCAAGCGGATTCTCAAAGTGCTCACCCACCAGCGCCCGCCCCGGGAGCGCTGGGTGCTCAAGTCGCCCCAGCACTTGGAGCAGATTGGCCCCCTAATGAACGTCTTTGGCGACGCCACTGTGGTGTTCACCCACCGCGATCCGGTATCGATTACCGCCTCATTCGCCACCATGATCTGCTATTCGGCCCGCATGAGCGCCACCCATCCCGTGGACGTCGGCGGCATTGGCCAGTGGTGGGCCCAGCTCATCGCCGACATGCTCCAGTCGTGTACCGACGACCGCGAATTGGTGCCGCCCGAGCAGTCCATCGACGTTTTGTTTCACGAGTTCATGGCCGACGACGTGGCCATGGTGGAGCGCATCTACAAGCTAGCCAACCAGCCGTTCACTGAAGAGGTAAAAGCCGCCATGGACGCCTATATGGACGATCACCCCCGCGGAAAACACGGTCGGGTGATCTACGACCTGGCCGACTTCGACATGACCGTGCCGGAGCGCCGCGAAGCGCTCAGCTTCTACACCGACCGATTTGCGGTTGAACTAGAGCACTGACCGCCCCAAATGAGGTGAAGCCGGTGTCTACAGGTCGTCGATGAGCAGCCGGTTGGCCCGCACGAAGATACCTTCGGCGGAGGCGGTCACGGTTCCGTCGCAAACCATCTCGCCCGACACGTACAGCTTCCGCCCCTCGCTGCCTGACGGCCACGCTCGCAGCGTGATCTCTTTGAGCAGCGGCGTGGGCCTTTGATATACAACCTTCAACGTGCCGGTATAGCCACCTCGGTCGTTGACCACGTTTACCACGCCCAATAGTTCGTCGAACACCATGGCGATTATGCCGCCGTGGACCATTCCCGGCGGCCCGGCGTAGACCGCGGACAGGTTCATGCTTCCGTGAACCTCATCTCCCTCAGCCCAGAACTCAGCGGGGGGCGAGGCCGGGTTCAACCGTCCGATGATCGGGCTGTAGGGGAAGAACTGCATGGGGTCGCGTGATTCGAACCCGGCTTCCAGATTGCCCATCACCCCTTGGCGGTGGAGTCCTTCCATCTGGTCGGCTTCCAGCAGTTTGGCCGCTTGTTCCAGCATCTCAGTGGCCTCCGAAACAGCGTCTTCGTCGACCGCGGTGACCCTCGCCGCGTTCAAAAGGCGGCGGGCCGCTCCGGCCAATGCCAGCCGCTCAATGCCAGCACCGTAGTCAGGGCTGGAGGCAGCGCTAGGGGCTTCCCAGAGTGGCTTTTCGCTCAAGGGTGAGTGCTGGAAACGGGAGGCGTCAGTCGGGGTCGTAGCCGTAGTCGACCACATGGTCGGTGCCGGGGAGTCCGGGAGTGACCGCACCGGCTCGCCAGCCGCCGTCCACATTCAGCTCGGCGCCGGTGACGTATGACGCCTCGTCGCTGGCCAAGAAGAGGGCAGCGTAGGCGATCTCGATGGGCTCACCGACCCGGGGAATGGCCTGGTAGATGTAGGGCTCTTTCTCTGCCCGAGGGTCATTCATCGGATTGCCCATCGGAGTGTTCACCCCTCCGGGGTGGATGGAGTTGACCCGGATATCGAACCGGCCCCACTCGATAGCCGCAGTCTTGGTCATGCCCCGGATGGCGAATTTCGAGGCGGTGTAGCTGATCAGGCCGTTCTTGGACTGCTGGCCGTCGATGGAGCTGATGTTCACGATGGAGCCCCCGCCAGCCATCTTCATGGGCTCGAGCACCGTCTTCATGCCGAGGAACGTGCCCACTTGGTTGACGTTGATGACCTCCATGTAGTCCTCGAGAGTGGTTGCCTCGATGGCTGCCGGCTTGAGGATGGCGGCGTTGTTTACCAGAATTGTCAGCGATCCCAAACTAGCGGCCGCGTCAACCGCCGTCGCCCAGTCGTCCTCCTGAGCCACGTCGAGATGCACAAAGCGGGCGTTCTCGCCAATGCTGGCAGCGACCTGCTCGCCGTCGTCGTCAAGGACATCTCCCAGCACGACTTTGGCCCCCTCAGAGGCAAAGAGCCGGGCCTCGGCTTCTCCCTGCCCCCGGGCTGCTCCAGTGATGATTGCTACTTTTCCGTCCAACCGTCCCATCTCGGTTTCTCCTTCACTGATCGGGCGGTGATTGCCGGCGCCACCCTACTTGCCATCCTCATGCCGCCCTAACCTGTGCACATGGATCTGGGATATCGGGTGTTCGACGCCGACAATCACTACTACGAACCCCGAGATGCTTTTACCCGCTACATCGACCCGTCGTTAGCTGATCGGGCAGTGCGGCCGGTGATCGTGCCCGATGGCTCTGAGGAGGTGTACATCGGCGACCGGAGGTTTACCTTCTTGGAACATCGCAGCTTCGACACTGCCCCCAAGCCGGGGATGCTGCGGGAGATGCTCCAAGCTATGAAGCAGGGCCAGGGTGGAGGCCAAGTAGTCAAACGCAGCCAGGTATCCGAGCCACACCGCCCCGAATACGTTTCCCGTGCCTCTCGGGTCGAGGTTCTCGACGCCCAAGGGGTGGAGGCCGCAGTGCTTTTCCCCACGCTGGCCGTATGTGTGGAGCACTTCATGGTCGATGACCCCGACCTTTTGTACGCCAATCTGGGCGCCTTCAACCGTTGGCTGGACGACGAATGGGGCCTCAACCGGGACGGGCGCATCCACGCCCCTCCTCTGATGTCGCTGGTCGATCCCGACCGAGCGGTGGCCGAGTTGGAGTGGGCGCTGGACCAGGGGGCCCGAATCGTGTCCTTGCGGCCCGGGCCGGCTGGGGGCCGCAACATCGCCGACCCGGTCTTCGACCCGTTCTGGGCTCGCGTCAACGAAGCCCGAGCAGTCGTCGGATTCCACATCGGCGAGTCGGGCTACAACCAGTCGATGTCGGTGCACTGGGGGGAGGAGCCCAATCCCCCTTCGCATCGGCAGTCGGCATTGCAGTGGACCTGCTTTTACGGCGACCGCCCGATCATGGAGACAATCGCCGCCTTGATCTACTCCAACCTGTTCACCGCGTTCCCTGAGATAAGGGTGATGAGCGTGGAGAACGGCAGCCTGTGGGTGGACTACCTGATGGCCGCCATGAACAAGATGAACCGCATGGGCCGCAACGGCCCATGGCTTCGAGGACCGCTGACCGAGAAGCCCAGCGACATCTTCCGCCGCCATGTGTTCGTGTCCCCCTACCACGAGGAGCCGATCGCGGAGCTGGCCCGCTCCATCGGGGCTTCACAGGTGCTGTTCGGCTCCGACTGGCCCCACGCCGAGGGCCTCGCCGAACCGCTGGACTTCGCAGAGTCCCTGGCGGGCATGACCCAGGCCGAGGTCCGGATGATCATGCGCGACAACCTCGCGGGACTGGTCGGCCCCTAAGAGGCTTCTTCCCGTTTGTCTCGGAAGAGCCGGGGATCGTAGGCCACACCACACCGCTCCAGTGCCGCCTGCCACGCTGGACTGTTCATCATCACCCGCCGGAGTCCGAGGATCATGGCGGTGGCCGCCACGCGGGCTCCAGGTGGGGCCGTCAGTCCCAGCACTGAGTTCAACCGAAGGGGAATCGTGGTGATTGCCCCGTTCATCAGTATCTGGTACCCCGCACGCTGGGCCGCGGAGATCGGGGGTTTCTGAAGGAATCTGATGGCGTCGCGCATTCCCGGACTGGAGGCCAGCGCAGGATGGCCGGAGATCCAGGCCCTCAACTCGGACGCCGTTGCCGGCAGGGGTGATGCTCCCAGCATCTCCCCCACCTTCATCTGCTCAACCACGAATTGGTCGGCTTCGGCCACCGTCAAGCGGCCTCCGAACCGCTGGTAGGCCTCCAAGAAGGAGTCGGTGAGGGTGTTGTGGACCCACGCGGCCAGCTCCGGGGCTGATGCGCTGTAGGCCTGTCCCCGATGCGAGATGCCACTCACCCCTTGGTGGGCCGACTTCACCAGGTCGATGGCCTCGGCTACTTCGGGCATCGCGCCGTATGTGGCCGAGGTGACATAGAACGATGTCCGGCTGAGCCGCCCTAGAGGATCATCTCGATAGCGGCTGTGATGGTCCACCCCGGCCACTACTTCTGGGTGGGCGGCCTGGATCAACAGAGCCCGGATTCCGCCGACGAATACGTTGACATCGCCGATCACCCGCCAGCTGATCGAATCTGGACCGCACAGTCCCGGATCTCCGACAAAGTTGCCGGTGTGCTTCAACGGCATCTCGGCGTGGGCGAACATGCCGCTCACTGAGTTGATGACTCGAGTCTTTGCCCAGTGCAGCATGGCGAGTTCACCCTATCGCCACCAAGAGCTGCTCAAAACGGCGAATGGAGGCGTAGGAAACCCACTCGGGCCTCGGCCAATGCCGGGTAGGGGTTCGACCAGAAACCCGGATTGGTGAGGTCTACAACAGGAAGTTCATTCACAGTCGCTATTGTCCCCCGGCATGGAGATACTTCCCAGCCCTGAGCCCTTCGTCGGAGGAATCGATTTCGGCGAAGGTCCTCGGTGGCATGACGGCCGGCTCTGGTACTCGGACTTCTACCAGTACGCCGTGAATGCCGCGTCACTGGACGGCGCCGTTGAGGTCATCGTTGAAGTTCCCGGACAGCCTTCAGGTCTGGGATGGATGCCCAACGGAGACCTGCTGATTGTTTCAATGAGGGACCGCCGGGTGATGCGATACGACGGCGTGGCCCTCCATGAGCACGCCGACCTCTCCGAGATTGCCACTTCGCTCTGCAATGACATGACGGTAGATGCCGAGGGTCGGGCCTATGTGGGCAACTTCGGGTTTGACCTGCACGCCGGTGAGGACGTGGCCGCAGCCACTCTGGCATTGGTACAGCCCGACGGTACGCCAGAGGCCGCGGCCAGTGACCTGCTGTTCCCCAACGGCGCGGCGATCACTCCCGACGGCGCCACCTACATCGTGGGCGAGAGCTTTGGAACTCAGTTCACCGCATTCGACATCGGGCCGGAAGGCCGGCTGGAGAACCGGCGTCTATGGGCCGCGGTTCCCGGCACAGTCCCCGACGGGTGCTGCTACGACGCAGAGGGAGGCATCTGGTACGCCGATGCGGTGGGCCGGGCCGCCCTGAGAGTGCTTGAGGGGGGTGAAATCACCCACCGGGTGGAGACGGAGCTCAACTGCTTCGCGGTCATGTTGGGGGGAGACGACCGGCGTACGCTCTTTTTGGTAACTGCACCGGGATCCCATCCTGACGAAGTGCAAGGCCTTGGCCAAGCCCGGATAGAAACCGTGCGAGTAGAGGTTCCCGGGGCTGGGCTTCCCTAACCCGCAGACCGCAAGAAAGAGGACACACCATGAGATTTTCCGGGAAGGTGGCTCTGGTTACCGGAGCAGGATCGGGAATCGGCCAGGCCACCGCGGTACGACTGGCCAGCGAAGGAGCCGTTGTTGTCGGCAGTGACATCAACGGGGAGGGTCTGGAGGAAACCTCAGGAATAATGGGCGACGATGCCGCGTTCTGTCCCCAAGTCTTCGACGTCCGCAGCAGAGACGCTTGCCGTGAGCTGGTGGCCTTGGTGGTGGCCGATCACGGTCGCCTCGATGTACTGTGCAACGTCGCCGGGGTGGCCCGGGGCCATCGGGTGGGCGACGTCGATCAGGAAGTCTGGGATCTGATCATGGGGGTGAACGTAGAAGGTGTGTTCTGGATGTCTCAGGCCGCGCTCCCCCACCTGGAGTCATCAGACGGATGCATCGTGAACATCGCTTCCAATGCCGGGTTGATGGGACAGGCCTACACCGTGCCCTACTGCGCCAGCAAAGGAGCGGTGGTGCTGATGACCAAGGCCATGGCCATGGAGACAATGAAGACCGGCATTCGGATCAACGCCGTTGCCCCCGGCGGGGTGGAAACCAATCTGGTCGCAGCCTTCGGCTTTCCCGATGATCCCGACATGGAGCTGATGGGGCGGTACATGGGGATGCGGGGAATGGCACAGGCCGACGACATCGCCTCTTTGGTGGCCTACATTGCCTCCGACGATGGCCACCGAATACATGGTTCCGTGCTGAGCATCGACGGCGGCATGACCGCAGGATGAGCTGGGATCCATCAGGCCAAAGGGTGCTGATCACCGGTGCCTCCTCGGGCATCGGGGCCGCCTTGGCGGTTGAACTGGCCCGGGGTGGGGCGTACGTAGGCTTGGCCGCCCGCCGGGGCGACCGGCTCAAACAGGTATTAGGCGAGGTGCGAGACGTCGGCGGCGACGGCTGTTGGTGGACGCTGGATCTGGCCGACCTCGACAGTGTGGCACCGTTCGCCGAACGGACCTGGGCTGAGATGGGGCCCATCGATGTGCTGGTGAACAACGCGGGTGCCCCTCGGCGGCGGTCGATGAAGCGGCTCACGCCTGAGGAATTGGACGAGACGATGGCGGTGAACTTCACCGGTTCGGCTCGGCTCACCCTGGCTCTTTTGCCCTACATGCTGGAACGGGACTCAGGGGCCATCGTGAATGTGTCGTCTATGGGCACGCAATCGATGGCGTTTCGAACCGGGGCCTATGGCGCGGCCAAAGCCGCCCTCAATCTGCTCACCGAGGGACTCTATTTCGATCTGGTCGGAACCGGTGTTCGGGCCCATCTGTTCACCCCCGGAGCCACCGCCACGGAGTTTTCCACCCCGAAACCGGGGAACGACGACCCGTTCCCCCAACCGCCCAACGCGTTTATGGACCCAGCCGATGTGGCGAGAGCGCTGATCGCCAAACTAGGCAACGATGACTTCGAGGGCTTTGCCTCTCCCGACTTGCTACGGACGGCTCAGGCCAAACGAGCCGACCCCAACGGCTATCTCGTGCAGGCGATCGAGATGATGACTCGGCGCTAGCTAATCGATTCTCGAAAAGGTCCGGCCGGGGAACAGGTCCACCACTGGCTTCCAGAGATACTCCAAGCGCCAGGCCCGGCGGGCCAGATAGCGGAGCACATCTGCCTCGTTTCCCGCATCCCGGTCTTGGATAGCCTTATCCAGGTCCATTAGCCCATCTTCGAGCGTGTCGGACCGGCGGCCAGCGAGGGTGGCAATCTCATCCAACTCGATGGCTGCCAGCTCCGGACCGATCTGCTTCTGTCGGTCCAAGCACTCCACTAACAACGTGGCGTGATCCAACCGGTGCCGGGGAAAGTCGCCCTCTACCGCTGGCAGCACCTCGTCGCGCAGGTTGGCAATGACCACTCGTTCTAGCGAGCTGGCCATCTCAACCTCGGGCAGTTCTGGCCTCTCCAACTCGATTCCCATGGCATCGGCCAGCGCCTCGCATGTAGCCCGCTCACAGATGTAGCGGTAGGCCCAGTTCATGCCGTTGGGCATCTGGGGATCGTTGATCACGGTGATCCGGGCCAACGACACAATTGATCGCACGAACTGCTGCACTCGGTAGTAGCGCACCGAGTCGAGGTGTACCGGGAAACCGGACAGCTCCTCGTAGCGGCGAATGATCGGGCCAAGACCCTCGTCCGGGGTCGAAGGACAGAAGAACTCCCGTGTGCAGATGTTGCCGAAGTCCTCCATGGGATCTCCGAAATGAGCCCATTCCCAGTCGACGATGGCGCTCACCTGCCCATCGTCGAACATGAAGTTGGCCGGTCCAGTGTCGCCCTGCAAGAGACTCACCCGGTCGAGGCGCTCCGGTACATGGTTCCGGATCCACTGGAGCGAATAGGTGTACAGCGGATCGGTCACCATGCCCCCAAGGAACTGCTCCACAAAGTCGACTTCGCCCAACGCGCACTCTGCTGAAGTCGTGGGCACCGGCATGTGATCAAGTCCGAGCGAGTCGGGGTCCAGTGAGTGGAGCAGCGCCAGTTGCTGAATGAAGTCCTCGAGCACCGCGGCCTGCTCTGCGGAATCAGCGTTGTCCAAGTCGGCCCGACCGGGCATCCGCTCGTGTAGGGCAGCCTGTAGATCTTCGCTCCACGCGCAGATAGCAGGCACCTTCATACCGGTCTCGACCAGTGCGGTCTGAACTTTGGCCTCGCTCTTCACCGAATGAGTGCCGCTGCCGTCCCCTTCTCGGTCGAGGCGCAAGAAGTACTCGGCCACCGATCCATCGGGGCGGGTCACATCCACCACCCAAGCCTCCCGGCGGGCGATGTGGCGCTTCAGATGGGTGATGCGACCGCCTCCCGCCTCGGCGATCCAGTCGGTCATCCCATCGGGCAGGTCGTGATTGAGCTCCTCAGCCATCCTGATGGCTTAGCACGCCTATGCTTCACTGTATGAGCACTGAGCGAGTATTCGGCGATGTGGCCACCAAGCTGCTGATGGAAAACGACCGAGTGAAGATTTGGGAGATGCGCCTTGATCCCGGTGAGCGGTCGGATCTTCACCGTCATGATCACGACTACGTGCTCGTGCAGGTATCGGGCGACAAGATAGCGGGAGATTTCGAGCCCGACACGGCCGGAGAGTTCTCCGGCCTAGTTGAGGGCGACGTGATCCCCGGCCAGCCCATGTTCATCTCCAAGGGCGGCATCGAGTCCGCGGTCAACACCGGCACCGAGCCCTACTACGAAATCCTGATCGAGCTGAAAGACTGAGCTCTCCAACAATTCATCAACAGCCGCACGATGCGGCGTACGCCTGGCGGCTGCTGGTAACCCTGTTGGCTGGACAGGTGGTGTTCGGCTCCACCATGACGATCATCGGAGCCTCTCTTTCGGACATCTCGGAGAGTCTGGGCACCACTAACGCCACGTTGTCGTGGGCGGTCTCCGCCCCGTTCCTGGGTTTGGCCGCGGGGACGACGGTATTCGGGACTTTGGGCGATTTGTGGGGCCACCGGCGGATGCTGATCCTCGGCCTGGCAGTATTCACGGCAGCTACCGGAGTGTGCGGACTGGCTTGGGATGCATTGAGCTTCATCGGCTTTCGAGCGTTGGTAGGGCTGGGCGGAGCCATGATGATTCCCAACGGGATGGCCATCATGATGGCCGCATTTCCGGTCAACCAACGTGCTCGGGCCATGGGTTGGTTCCAATTTGCAGCCGTGGGAGGTCCGGCCATCGGCTTGGTCACCGGCGGTGCATTGGTGGATGCGTTGGGCTGGCGGGCGATATTCGCGGTCTACTCCCCCATCGCCGCAGTCGGATTGATCGCCGCAGTCCTAGTGGTGCGCCCTTCCCAGGCCGGCGAGGCCAAGCCAGTTGACATAGCGGGCGCGCTCAGCCTGGTATCAGCTGTAGTTGTCTTGATGGTGGCTCTGGACCGGGGTGCCACCTTGGGCTTCGACCACCCTGTGGCGCTGGCGTTTTTGGCCCTCGTGCCGACAACCATATGGACGTTTGTGGCCATCGAACGGCACACGGCTCATCCGATGGTCCCGCTTGAGTGGTTCCGCCGCCGAAACTACGCCGGGCCGGTGGTTGCCTCAGCCACGGCCAACGCGGCCTATATGGGAGGGTTCATCCTTGCACCCCAGCTCTTACAGGAGCGCTACGGGTACACGCTGACTGCGGCTACCGTGTTTCTGGTTGTTCGGCTGATCTCTTTCAGCCTCAGCTCCCCAGTAGGTGGTCGGCTGACCGCGACCCGGGGCGAGCGATGGACGTCTTGTTTGGGAAGTGTGCTGGTGGTATTGGCCATGGTGTCTTTTGCCGCCGGAGCGTTGGTGCACGCTGTAGTGCTGGTGGTTTTGGGCCTAGCGCTGGCCGGCGGAGGACTAGGGGTAGCCGGGCCGGCGTACCAGGTATCGGTAGTGGGGGCAGTTCCGATGGACCGTCTCGGGGCTGCAACCGGAATGTTTCAGACGATCACCAGCCTGGGCACCGCGGCCGGGGTCCAAGTTCTGGTGCTGGCCGTAGGCGAGAACGTCACGGGAATGGCCTTTGCCAGCGCGTTTTGGCTAGGCGCGGCGGTTGCCGCAGTCGGCGTCTTCGGGGCGTTGGCTATTACTTCAACCAACTCCGCTTCGGTGAAGTAGCAGTCAGCTTTGCCCGGTCAACGCGGCCAAGACCTTGGGGGCCATGATCTCGGCTAATTCCAGGCATTCCTCTTTCGACCAGATGGCGATGGGAACCCACGGATAGTCGACGGTGAGGAACTCGTAGTCGGAACATCCGCTCACTCGGGCGATGGCCTGGGCTGAGCCCCTCATCTCCTCGTGGACGATGGCGACGCTGGGAACGCCAGCCCACTCTAGTTCCACTGCGTCCCGCAAACTGCGGGCACTACAGCTGCCTCAACCGCCGAAGCCGGTTATGGCGACGGTTGCCTCCTCGGTAAGACGGCTCCAGTCCCCCGGATCAGGCGGAATCGACACTGAGCTCTTCACCACTTTCAACGGGGCCAGCGGATCGCTCAGCTTGGCCAACTCGTCATACAGGGCATCCAGGAAGATCTCTCCTTCGCCGAGGCCGTTGGCCACCAGAGCGACCACCGCCCCATCCAAGCTGGCTGGCCGGGGAGAGAATTCGTGGTCGTCGGTGCGATCAAATGGGCCGGAGGTGGGGTCGAGGCCGATGAGAGCAGTCATATTCTCAGATTAGCTGATCGGCGCCCGCTAGGAGATGGGCTCGGTGATGGCGAGGGCCAAGTGGGGTAGCAATAGCCAGCTTGCTCCCATGCCGGCTCCTCCGGCGGCCACGATCAGGATTCCCTCGGGCTTGCCGATGCGGGCCATGCGGTCGGTGGCGCTGGTGGCGGGCGCGTTGAGACGGGGCCACAGATGCTGCTGGATATCGGTCTTCGACCACCCCTCCTCGACGAAGAAGCGATGGTGCTCATGGCCGATCACGATCACCACGTTGCCGTCCTCACCCAGCCACGAGTCGCCGGCGATGCCGTTGGCCCGGATGTTCGTCACCAGCGTGTCGCACACACCCTCGGCGGTGCGGCTGGTGAAGTCGGTGGCCTCGACCATCTTCATCAGTGAGTGGACGGTCACCGCGCTCTGCTCAGGGGCTAGCCCCCGCTGGACGTGGAGCGGCTCCCAGTCGGAGGCCTCCTCGTTCTCCCCGAAGCAGAAGGAGTAGCGGGCCGGGGTGGAATAGCTGGCCCGATCCAAGAATCCGGGTATGCCCCGGCACACGTTGCGAATTACCAGGCGAAGCGCCCGGCCGATGGTGGCGTTGGCCCGAAATCCCGGCCCGAAGCAGCCCGCGGCCGAGGCCACACCCAGCTCGTTGCGAACGGGCCCGTTGATGATCACTGCCTGGGCCGCGCCCGACAGCGTGCCCGTGGTGGAGTGGCAGTTGCCCTTGGGGTGCAGGTGGGCCCGCACCGCGGCCACCACCGCGGGAAAGTACTCCGGCAGGCAGCCAGCCATGACCGCATTCGCCGCGGCCTGCTCCGCCGTGCAGGTCACCTCTCGGGTGGGAACCGTGCCCAACACCTCGTCCCCACAGAGCCCGGCACGCTCCAAGAACACGGCCACCTTTTCAGGAGTGGGGGCCATTATGGGCAGCCCGTCGGTCCATCCCTTTTCGAAATAGTCCTCCACCAAGGCTTCGTGGCTGTCGTAGGCGTGTTGGGCGGCCGCGGTCATGCTCAAACACTAAAGCTCATGGCGGGTGGTCTCCCATACAGAGCGGATGGCGAAGCTCGACCGGAGGCGGCCCATACCGCTGAAACGCGACAAATATTGATTATGGATCCTTTCAAAGTCGCGCTGATCGGCCACCGCGAGATGGAGCAGGTAATCGGCGTCACCGGCCATCAGGTGACACGACATCACTTCCGGGCACTCCACTACTTCTTTCTCAAACTGGCGCAGAGATACCTCGCTTTGACTCATCAAAGAGATCTCAACGAACACGTTGAGAGAGCGGTTGATGGCTTGCGGGTCGACGATCATCACGTAACCGGCGATCACCCCGTCGGCCTCTAGGCGGCGGACCCGGCGATAGCAGGCCGACGGCGACAACCCCACTCGCTCGGCCAACTCGGCATTGGAGATGCGGGCATCGCCTTGAAGCTCGTTGAGAATGGATCGGTCGATGGAATCCAATTCCAGAACAGGCATGACTCCTCCTTGATGCCGACAGAATCATCAACTAGTTGATTAAACATAACTTATTCGATATTACCATAAAATACGAAGAATCTATCCATATTATAGCTGTATTGCAGCGAAATTTCAAGATATATTCACCTACAGCGCGGGTATAATGTCGCTATCGCCATCGGATTTCGGCGGAGGCATGAGATGCGAATTGGGGTTCCGAAGGAAATAAAGAGCGAAGAGCATCGAGTGGCCTTGACGCCCGGTGGCGCTACCGAGCTGGTTAGTCGCGGTCATCAGGTGATCGTGGAGCTCGGATGCGGTGCAGGGGCAGGCTTTACCGACGAGGAGTACGTCGCCCACGGCGCGTGCATTGCCGATTCTGCCGCAATGGTGTTCGACCAGGCTGAGATGATTGTGAAGGTCAAAGAACCCCAGGCCGAGGAGCGGGCCCGCCTCAGAGACGACCAAGTGATCTTCACTTATCTGCATCTGGCGGCAGACGCAGTCCAAGCTGCGGAATTGGCCGAACGAGGCGTCACGGCCGTCGCCTACGAATCGGTGGTAGGGCGCAATGGATGTTTGCCCCTGTTGGCTCCCATGTCGCAAGTGGCAGGGCGGATGTCGATTCAGGCTGGGGCCCACTGCTTGGAATCCTCGCAAGGCGGACGGGGCGTCCTCATAGGCGGTGTCCCCGGCGTGGCTCCGGCAAAGGTGGTGATCCTCGGCGGAGGCGTCGTCGGGCGCAACGCCGTGCAGATGGCCGTCGGCCTCGGTGCCGACGTGACGGTGATCGACCGAGATATCGATGTGCTGGAGAGCCTGAGCTCTCGATACGGCTCGGCCCTACACACTCTGCACTCCAGCGGCGGCGCTCTGGAAGAGGCGGTTCGTGGCGCCGACTTGGTGATAGGAGCTGTCCTTATCCGGGGGGCGCGTGCTCCGCGCCTGGTCACTACCGAGATGATCAAGATGATGCGGCCTCGATCAGCCGTTGTCGATGTCGCCATCGACCAAGGCGGTTGCATAGAGACTTCTCGGCCTACTACTCACGCCAATCCCACCTATCTGGCTCACGACGTGGTCCACTATTGCGTGGCCAACATGCCCGGTGCAGTGCCCCGGACATCGACGTTTGCTTTGGAGAACGCCACGCTCCCCTACATGGTTAAGCTGGCCGATCTGGGGCCCACAGAGGCCATGCGGTCTGATGCTGGGTTGCGGGCTGGCCTGTCGGTTTGCCGAGGGCAGATCACCGAGCCGGCCGTGGCTGAGTCGCTCGGCCTCAGCTACACCTCTCCCGAGGAGGTCTTGGGCCTGACCCAGCACGCCGCCTAGATCAGCTCGGCCATCCTTTCAGCCACGGCGATGACGTTCAGGTTGGTGTTCGCCCTCGGGGTCTCCGGCATGATCGAGGCATCGCAAACCCGCAGCCCCTCAGTTCCCCAAACCTGACCGCGGGGGCCTACGACTGCGGATGGGTCATCGGCCAGGCCCATCGCGCAGGTACCAGCCCCGTGGTAGAAGGCCACATGGTTGGCGAACACATGGGCCAGCAGATCCCCGCGGTCGAGTTTTTCAGGTAGGAAGATCGGACCCTTAGCCACCTTCCGGTATGAGGGCGACGACAGCAGCTCCAATCCCAGCTCTAAGGCCTCAACCAGACGCTCGAGATCAGGCTTGTGGGCCAAGAAGGGGTACGTGATGACTGGCGGGTCTTCCGGGTCGATGGACACCGGTCGGACCGATCCCCGGATCTCCACCCGTTGCAGGGCGGCGTTGAAGGCGAAGACGCTGTCAAGACCACCAGCCTCGGCTTGGCGCCGGGGGTTGGCCGAGAGGTCGATCATTCCCACTGGGAAGAGCTGAAGGTCGTTGGCGGGACCTGTCGAGCTGGTGAACCGCAGCAGGGTCTGAATGGTGACATCTTCGGGGGAAACCATCTTCGGCTTGGGAGCCGCGAACAGGTAGACAGCCGGATGATCGGAGAAGTTGGCCCCCACGCCCGGGCGGTCGACCACAACGGGGACCCCCAAACCGGCCAATTCCGAAGCCGGGCCGATGCCGGAGCGCCACAGCAGCATCGGCGACTGGACCACGCCCGCGGCCACGATCACCTCCTCAGCGGGGACTGTCTCCTGTCTGCCATCGACCACCGTGTCCACTCCAACAACTCGATTGCCGCTCCAGCGCAGTGCCAATGCCAGGCAATTGCCGCGCACCTCCAAGTTCGGGCGGCATCGGACCTCAGGAGTCAAGTAGGCGTCAGCGGCCGACACCCTCTGGAGACCTCGGCGATTGCGGGGAAGCGGTCCGGCACCGAAGGCATTCGGGGCATTGTGGTCGACGATGAAGCGGTGGCCGGCTGATTCGCAAGCCTCATAGAACACGGCATGCACCGGGTTGAGCTCCACTTCAGGCGTTCTGGCGATAGGCAGCGGGCCGTCCCGGCCATGCCATTGATCTTCACCGTCGGGATCGGACTCCAGCCGCCGGAAGCCACTCAGCACTGCTTCCCAACGCCATTCGTCAAAGCCCCAGGCATCGAAATCTGCCGGCATAGCCCTCACAGCGATGCCGCCGTTAACCGCTGAGCTGCCCCCGAGCACCCGCCCCCGGGGATACGGCTGTGTCCGTCCCCCGGGCAGTCTCACTTCGTCGCCCCAGTCATGGCGGGGATGCGAGGACACCGTGATATCGGCCAGTTCGGGTGGCAGCCGCGCGCCATGGTCAGGACCGGCCTCTAGGAGCAATATCTGTCGGGCGAGATCTTCCGACAACCGGGCAGCCAACACCGATCCCGCCGAGCCCCCACCCACGATGACCGTGTCAAACGGCTGTCCAGCTTGCACTGGTACATGACAGTAGCGACGAGACCGTTAGTTTGACGGCATGGGCAGATCGTGTGAGGGACGGGTGGCGCTGGTCACCGGGGCCAGTCGAGGCATCGGCGAGGGGGCAGCGCTGAGGTTGGCGGCTGAAGGGGCCGCCGTGGCTGCGGTAGCTCGCACCCGGGCCGACGGAGACCACCGACTGCCCGGGTCCCTGGAGCAACTGGTAGCGGCCATTCGCTCGGGCGGAGGTCAGGCGGTTGGCATCCCCGCCGACCTCTCCGACCCTTCACTGGGTCGAGCCGAGATTGTGGCCCAAGCCGAGAAGGAGCTGGGCGGCAAGATCGACATCCTGATCAACAACGCCGCCCGAGCCTTCTATCAGCCGTTCACGGAGTTGACCGAGAAGCGTTGGCGCATCGCCTACGAGCTGAACGTGTGGGCTCCTTGGGACTTGGCCCGCCTGGTACTGCCAGGAATGCGGGAACTCGGGCGGGGAGCCATCGTGAACATCTCCTCAGGAGTGGCAGAGTCCCCTGATCTGCCGCCCAATCGGGCCAGCGGTCCGACGATGACCGGATGTTTGTACGGGTCGACCAAAGCGGCCCTGAATCGCTGGACCACCGGGCTGGCCGCGGAGACCTGGGATGACAACATCACCGTCAATGCGGTGTCGCCAGAAGCGGCGGTGATGACCCCCGGCGCCGGCGACTACGTGAACTTGCCGCCCGAGAGCCTCGAGCCCATGGAGACCATGTGCGAGGCCATCTTGGCCCTGTGCACCGCCAAACCCCAAGAGCTAACCGGCAGGATCACCTACTCCCTGTCGCTGATCTGCGAGCTCAACCGCTCCGTCTGCACCCTTGACGGCTCCGAGCTTCTCCCCGGTTGGCAGCCCGCCGACATCAATCCGCATCGCCTGCGCGGCTGAAGCAGGATTTACCGCGCAGCCTTGTTGGATTCGCGTTCGCCTCGAACAAATGCCTCCCGAGCCTTCTCGCCTTCTCCCATGAGGTTCAGCTCATAGGTGAACCCCTGCTCGAAGCGGTAGCTGCGGTGTACGTCCACTGGGTCGATCCCGTTGATCGACCACTTGGCCTTGCGGATCACTCCGGGCGGCTTGGCCGCGATCACTCCGGCTATCCGGCGGGCCTCATCCATCAGCTGGTCGCCGGGCACCACGCTGAGCACGGTCCCCCACCGGTGCAGATCCTCGGCCCCGACCGGCTCACAGCTGTACATCATCCAGCGCATCACCTTTTCGGGCACCAACCGGGCGGTGTGGGTGGCAGCCCCTAGGGCCCCATTGTCCACCTCGGGCATGGAGAACTTGACTCCCTCGGCAGCTAATACCAGGTCGCAATTCCCGGCCAGGCCGATGCCCAGGCCCAAGCAGAAGTCCTGAACGGCGGCGATCACCGGGACTGCACAGTCGTACACCGCCCCGAAGGCCTCGTAGCAGGCGTCACCGGTGCCCAAGACCCCTTCGAACCCCTCCATGGCCTGCATTTCCTTGATGTCCACACCGGCGTTGAATCCCCGGCCCACTGCGGTGAGGATGGCGACCCGCACGTCGGAATCAGTCTTGAAGCCCCGGAAGACCTCGGCCAACCGATAGGTGTCCGCGATGTTTAGGGCGTTTACCGGCGGATTGTCCATGGTGACAACCGCGATGCCCTGTTCATCGATCTCAGTGTGAATGGCCACAGTGCGCTCCTCTGCCCGATTCTGGTTCCCGGCGACTCAGCGTACGCCTACCCAGCGGCGGCTACTAGCTTCTACCCCAATAGAATCCCCGATCCCTGAAAGCGAGTACACCTTGCGCATCGGCTATCTGATCGACACCAACCACGGGTACTACGACCAGCCCCTGCCCGAACCGGACAACGCGGCCGATGCCCTCGACGCCATGATCGAAGAGGGCATCTTGGCTGAGCAGTCCGGGTTCCACTCCATTCAAGTGCCCGACCGCCATGGCCGCACCGAGTCGTATTTCGGCTCGCCATTGAACTTGCTGATGATTTTGGCCCGTGAGACCACCCGGGTGGCCATCGGCTCCTATTGCCTGGTCAACACCCTCTACCACCCCATGGAGGTGGCCGAGCAATGCGCCATCATCGACAACATCTCCAGGGGCCGGCTGTATATGACCTGGGGTCGGGGATTCCACGCCGGCTACTGGGGCCAATTCGGGGTTCCGTCAGAGCGGATGCTAGGCCGCTATCTGGAGAACGTGGCCATCATCGACAAGGCGCTGCATTCCAAGGGCGAGCGATTCAGCTGGGACGGCGACTTTTACCAGGTGAACGATGGGCTGCTTTCCCCCAACTCCTACCAACAGCCCCGGTTTCCGTTCTGGGGCGGCGGCCAACTCCCCGCGGCCATCGAGCGGTGCGGGGTCTACGCCGAATCGTGGACCTGCGACGACTTTCCCATTTTGAAAGAAGTCTGGGACCAGCAGGCCGGCGCCTACCGGGCCAAAGCCATCGAGCACGGCAAGGAGCCGTTCATCGTCTTGATGCGGAAAGCATGGGTGGCCGACACCTTCGAGCAGGCCGCCGAGCAGTACGGCAGCCACTATGTGCCCGAGATGCGCTTCTACTGCGAACAGGGCATCCTGGCCCACCATCCCGAGTTCGACTCCCCGGAGAAGATCACCACCAAATCGGCTCGGGAGCACATCGTGGTGGGTTCCCCCGCGCAGTGCCGAGAGCGTTTGGAGCAGTATCACGAGGAGTTGGGCGTGCAGTATTTCACCGTGCAGTTCCGCATGGTCACCGGACCCTCTTTCGAGGCCACCCGAGAGCAGATCCAGCGCTTCGGCGAGGAGGTGGTGCAGCCCCTGCATCGCAAGTACCCCGCCCCCGACCATCCGGCCATCCCCGAGGCCTGCCGGTGGTGATGAGATGACCTTGGCGACACGATCTCCGACGATCGAGGAACTGGAATCCCTAGTGGGAAGGCAGTTCCCGGGTGGAACCTACGACTTGGAACCCTGGCGGGTTTGGCTGACGAACGACGTTATCGGTGCACCACAGCGGACCGACGGTGTTGCCCATCCCATGTTCTGCTATTACGCGGCCATGGCCGGCCTAGGCATCTCCATCGACGAGATGTTCACCCTTTGCTACGCGTCGGCCGACGATGGTCCGATGTTCGGGGAATGCGACATCCAGCAGCTGCGCCCATTGGAGATCGGTGCCACCTACACCGTGCGGGGAGAGATCACCAGCGCAGTCCGCAAGCAAGGTGAGCGCACTGGCACTTTCGACATCGTGGCCTTTCAACTAGAGGTAGTTGCCCCCGATGGCGATGTTTCCTCAGTCGTCTCCAACTCCTTCATCTTTCCCAGGAGGCCCTAATGAGTGCGATCCCAAGTCCAACAGTGGGTGACGAGATTCCCCGTCTGGTAGTCGAGGCAGTAGATGCCGAGAAGATGAAGACGATGGCCGCCCTGTTGGCCGACTCCAACCCCATCCACTGGGATGTCGACACCGTTAGGGAGCTGGGCATGGGCGACCAGCCGGTGAATCAAGGACCCAACAACTTGGGCTATGTGATGAACATGCTGGGCGATTGGGCCGGCGGTGCTGAGCGCATACGGCATATTCGAGTGCGATTCCTAGACAATGTGTTCGCCGGAGATCGGTTGGAGGCCGGCGGCACGGTCACCGCGGTCGGCGATGACGGTACCGTCGACTGCGACGTCTGGCTGGCCCGCGACGGGACGCACGCGGTGCTAGCTGGAACCGCCACATTGTCTTTGGGTTAGGAAGCCATCCGGACGTTGTAGGCCCCGGAGAATGACCGGATGGCCAGAGCAACCATGAACAGCACCACCGTGCCCAAGGCCATGGTGGCACCGGCCGCGGTGTCATGGTGGTAGCTGATCAGCAAACCGACCACTACCGATACCGACCCGAGAAGGGCCGCGGTAATCATGATGTAGGGGATTCGGCGAACCAGCATGGCCGCGGTGGACGGTGGGGCGACCAAGAAGGCGAACACCAACAGGTTCCCGACGGCCTGGAACGACGCCACGATGGAGATGGCCAACAGCGCCAATAGAGCGGCGTGGGCTAGGCGGGGCCGCAGCCCCATAAGCCGGGCTTGGACCTCGTCGAAGGTCATCACCAGAAACGCCCGGTACAGAAGCACGACTCCCAGCAACACGATTCCCGCGATGACCAATTGGCGAATGAGGTCGCTGTTGGTCACCCCGGTGATGGAGCCGAACAGGAACCGCGTGAGGTCGCCGGAATACGCCCCCGAACTGCTGGACATGATCACCACCGCCAGGGCCAAGAACCCCACGTAGAGCAATCCGATGGAGCTGTCGTCGGGCAGCGGCGAATAGTTCCGAATGAGGTTGATGCCGGTAACCATGACCAACGCGGCAATCAGCGCCCCAATCGTGGTGTCGCCTCCGACGATGAAGGCAATGGCCAAGCCGGGCAGCACCCCGTGGGCCAGTGCCTCGCCGAAGAAGCTCATCCCCCGAAGGACCACCCAGGTTCCCACCGTGGAGGTGGCCAGCACGGCCAGTAGCCCCGACCACAGGGCATTGCGCATGAAGATGTTGTCTACGAAGGGCTCGACCCACCAGTCGCCCGGACTGGTCAGAAACTCCATCCCCCGAACTCTAGGTGAATCTCTCCGGATGCCCGGTCAGCCCAGCCCCTCGGCAATCTTCTGGGCATTGGTGCGCAGGTAGCTGATATAGGTGTCCGAATCGCTCCCCGCCGGGCCCAGCGATCCGGTGTCCAGGGTCACCACTTGCACATCGGCTTCCCGGCCCAGGGCCTCGGCATCTTGAGAGCTGTGGGAGGACTCGGCGAATATGGCGGTAACCCCGGTCTGGCCAATCAATCCGATGAGCTCTTGGAGTTCGGCCGGATTGGCCGCCCCAACGGAGGAACCCCCGGGAATCACCGTCCCGACCAACTCGAATTGGTACCGGTCGGCGAAATAGCCGAGGGCGTCGTGGTTGGTGACCAGGAGGCGCTCCTCATGGGACAGCGATGCCAGGATTTCATCGATCTCCGCGTCCAGCGCCATCAACTCGCCCCGGTATTCCGATACGCAGGCATCTAGCGCAGCGGAGTCCAGGCCAGCCTCTGAGGCCAGGGCCCGGCTGAGGGCGGGAAGGGCATCGGCAACTCGAATCGGATCGAACCACACGTGGGGGTCCTCTGCCCCGTGGCCATGTTCCTCTTCTTCCTCTTCCTCGTCGTGGTGCTCCAATTCCATGCCGGGGGCGAAACCGATGGTTGCGATGTGGTCGGCCATATGGAACACCGGGGTGCCTGCTTCCTCCACTGCATCAATGGTGTCCTCCAAACCCTCTTCCAAGTCGAGGCCATTGGCAACGATCATGACGGCTGCCTCCATCCGGCCCCGATCCTGCAAGGAAGGCTGGAAGGCGTGAGGGTCCCCGCCAGGGGGAATGAGTGTGATCACATCGGCCAGGCCGTCGCAGGCCACGTTGGCCACCACATCGGCCCAAATGGAGGTGGTGGCCATCACCGCCGGCAAGTCGCCGCCGCCCGCTTCGTCATCGTCATTGCCACACCCCGAAACGATCAGGGCCAATACCGCCACCACGAGAATAAACCCGTCGACTGGTTTTTTGATATCAGTAATCGTTCTCACTCTTGTTACTGTATTTGGGAATGAGTGCCATTCGCAAGCGTTTGGTGAGATACTGAGGTCAAATGACTGCCTCGCCCGCCCCCGCGCCCCACAACAAGGACCCCTTTTCCGAGATCCACCTCCAGGTCGGCGTCAGGTTGGACCGGCAAGAGCACCGCTACACCAGTGGGCGGAGACAGCTCGTTGAAGTGCTGGCCCGGGCCGGACAGCCGATGACGCTGCCCGACATCGTGGGCGCCGATCCGGAGCTAGCTCAGAGCTCGGTGTACCGCAACCTGGATGTGCTGGTTCGCTGCGGGGTCATCCGCCGAATCAGCGCTGGGGGCGATCATGCCTACTTCGAGTTGGCCGAGCCGCTGCTGGACCACCACCACCACTTGATCTGCATTAGCTGCGGCAACATCGAGGACATTCGCATCGAAAGCGATGTCGAGCGCCTCGTCGACCAGAGCTTGGCCGATGTCGCTTCCCAATCCGGGTTCACCCCCATCCATCACAGCCTCGACCTCCACGGCCACTGCGCCGACTGCTGATTTCCGGCCGATGCGGCTGACCGAGCTCCGGCTAAGCGCAGAGTTGGCCCAATGGCGCCGTGATGTCCGCGACTTCCTGGGCGCCGAGATGGCCCCCGACAAGACAGCCGGCCATGTCGACCCCTCCGACCTCACCGGGCTCGACCGATCCTTCGAGCGCCGGCACCAGAGGGAGGCCGCCCGCCGGGGGATGCTGGCCGTCTCCCTGCCTAAGGGCGACGGTGGCCTCGGCAAGTCTCGGGCCTGGAAGCATGTGTACGACTTGGAGGCCGCCTACCACGGTGCGCCGTCCATCGACACCGGCGTGACGCTGTGCGGACTCGTGCTCTCCCGCTTCGGCACCCGAGCCCAAAAGAACCGTTGGCTGGACCCGATGGTCGCGGGCGAGATGCTGGGCGCTATCGCCTACAGCGAGGCCGGCGCCGGCAACGACCTGGCCGCCATCTCCACTACCGCCACGCGGGTCGCCGAAGGGTGGCAGTTGTCCGGCGTCAAGTCGCACGTAACGGGTGCCCACAAGGCCGATGTGGCCGTGGTGTTGGCGGTGACCGACCCCAAGGGAAGCGCCCGATCTTCGATGACCATGTTCTTGGTTCCCCTGGATGCTCCCGGGGTCGAGACCAAGCGGAGGCCCACCATCAACCGCTGGACGCTCGGCGAAATCGGCCTTCACCAGGTGCGACTCGACGACGGTTCCGTGCTCGGCGAGGTCGGCAAGGGCTGGTCGCAGGTGATGGCCGCGGTGACCGCTGAGCGGGGTTCCCTGGCTCACTATGGATGGGTAGAACGCTGGTTGGAGCGACTGCCGGCGGGAGTTCCCCAACCGGAGCGAGCCCGGCTGCATGCCACTGCCGCTCGGGTCAGAGCCTTCTCCCAGCGGTTGATCGACTACGAGTTGGCCGGCCGGCCAGTGGGATATGAGGCGTCAGTGGTGAAGGTGACAGCCACCGAACTGCTCCAAGACATCGCTCGGGTCGCTAGGTCTGGGTGCGGACCGGGAGAAACCAGCTGGACTGCGATGTTTGAAGAAGGGCCGCCGTTTTCCTATTACGTCCTCGAGGCGATCCATCCAACCATCTCTGTCGGCGCCAACGAGACCCACCGAGACATGATCGCCGCCGCTCTGCTTGACCAGGGACCTCCCGCCCGCTCTCCCCTGCTTGCCACCGGCAACGACAGCGTCGTCGATGCCTGCGTCGACATGGCGACTGACGCCCGCAAGATCATCGCCATAACCGCCCACGATGCCCTTGGGCGACCTCTGTATGGGCGGCAGGTAGGAGATTTCCAGGTGGCGCGCCATCGGTTTGTGGACATGGCTTTGGCAGCCGAAGCAATGGAGCTCGCCGCCGCAGAGGCATCAAACACCCCACCTGGCCCCCAGCGCGACTACTTGGTCTCAGCGGCCAAGGTGACCGGCAACGAGGGCCTGCTGGATGTCGTAGCCGGCGCCCACCAACTTCACGGTGCCGACGGCTACTACCGCGACCACCCCCTCGCGTCCTATGCCCGCCAAGCCTGGGAAGCCCAATCTCGGGGCGGAACCACCGCCGAGCATCTGGAGCGGTTGGCCCGTTTGACCGAGTAGCCCGCTAGACAGGGGCGCTTCCGGCGATAGTGACCCGGTGGAGCACTCGCTCTTCGCCGGCCACGTCACCGACCACGGCGTGCTGGGTGGACCGGTTGTCCCAGATCACCAGGTCGCCGTCGCGCCAGCGATGCCGGTAGGTGTTCTCGTAGCGCCCGATTGCCCCATAGAGGTGCTTCAGCAGCGGGCGGCTCTCCTCCGAGGTCCACCCGTCGATTCGGGTCACGTAGTTGTCGTTGACGAACAGAGCCTCGGCCCCGGTGTCGGGATGAGTCCTCACCACGGGGTGTACGGCAACAACCGCTTCGTGCTCCAAGCCGGCGTCGGCGGCCAGGCTGGTGCCCTCATGGACAGCAGAAAGGGTGCGGAGCACGGCCTGGAATCCGGGCGACAGCGATGCGAACGCCTTCACTGCGCTGGCGAACATCGTGTCGCCGCCCACCTCGGGCAAAACCCGGGCCAGCAGCAAGGTGTAGGCGTGGGGGTCGCTCATGTGGGTCGAGTCGGAGTGCCAAGTCTGGGTGATCGGATTCGGGTCGTAGATCTTCATGATCCCCGGATATCCCTCGATCGACGGCACATAGGGGTGGATGGAGATCTCCCCCCACATAGCGGCAAAGCCGAGCTGGTCTTCGGGGGCCATCGCCCCCTGATCGCGGATGCAAATGACACCGTGCTCATGGAGGGCGTCGCGCACTGGGGCGAATGCAGCGCCGTCGATCTCCCCAGTCAGATCCAGCCCTAGCACCTCCGCCCCCAGTGCCCCTGCCAGTCGCCGGACCTCCATGACGAAGGACTTTAGCCAGTCATTGGATGCCCAATTGCCCGGTCATTGAATTCGCGATGCGGCCTTGTGGACCGACGGCGCTGTCCACCGGACGATCTCCTCTATGGCCGTGCCCACGAGCGAGCGATCGGGAGGTGGGTGCGAACCCAGGCAGTCTTTGAGTAGGGGTGTTGTGGCTGGTCTAAGGTGTTTGCGATGAGGAGTCGGCGGGGCCTCAGGTCTCATTTGGTGCTGCGGTTGGGGGCTGGGGGTTTGGTGTTGGCGCTTTTGGGCGTGATGCTGCACGCCGCGCCGGCGGTGGGCGAGTCGGCGCAGTTCGAGTCGGCGTTTGCCGCCTGGGGCGGGGCGGTTGTGGCCGGGGTTGAGGCGCCTCAGGGGGGCTCTGGCGACGGGCCGGCCCCTGGGGATGACGGGGAGTTCGGTTTAGGCGACGGGCTTGCCCCTGGGGATGATTTGGGCGGTCCGGGGCTGGGCGAGGCTGTTTCGGAGCTGGGTGTTTTGGATTTGGTGGGGGCCGACGGTGTTTGGACGATGATCGACGGTGGCCGCGAGGTTCCGTTGCGGCTGTTGGACGAGTCGGAGGTGGCGGAGCTGGGCGAGGTCCGGTCGTTGGCGGCGTCGTCGGCGGCGAGCGCGTATGCGCCTGGGGCGGTTGGGAACGCGTCGGGTGCTTCGGCGTCGGGGGCGGGTGCGGCGGCGAAGCCGAACACCTGGTTCGTGTCTGACACCGGGCAGCCGCATCTGTTGGTGGGCGGTGTGAACGTGCTTTTCGGTTCGCATGTGGGCGGGCCGGCCATCGAGGCGGTGTGGGGCCGCCATGGCGTCGCGCCCGGGCGGGTGTCGCCGCTGGGCGAGTTGCCCAACGGGTTCTTGGTGAAGACGGTGTCGGACGCGGAGTCGCTGCGTCTGGCGGACGCGTTGTCGGCCGAACCCGGTGTCGAGGCTGCGGTTCCCAACACGTTCACGCCGTTCGAGGTGGGGCCGGTCGCCATGGATGTGGAGGCTTCTGACTATGCCTCGCAGACGGCGGCTGCTAGGCAGCGTTGCACCAAGTACACCGGCCTTTGGGCCGATGAGCTGTCGAGCTGCCAGTGGCACTTGGACGCGTCTGGCGACTACCGGTACGACGACATTTCCCCTTCCTGGTCTTGGCGGAGGGTCAGGGATCCGGTGGCCGATCTAAACCTCGGCGATGTGTGGTCCGCGACGATGGGGGCCGGGGTGACGGTGGCGGTGGTGGACCGTACTTGGAATCCGAACCACGAGGACCTCGTCGACAACGCGGACACCAGCCGGAGCACGAACTGGGGCGGTTTCACCTCGGAGACCTCCAGGAGCGGCGCCTATCACGGTACTGCGGTTGCCGGTGTTGTGGGTGCCCGCGACAACGCGGTGGGCGGGCGCGGCGTCGCGCCCCGGGCCACGCTGGTGAACTACAACCTGTTGGACAACTACTCCGAAGCGAGAGCGGTCGAGGCGCTGACGCTCAACATGGAGTCGGTAGCGGTGGCCAACCACAGCTACGGCGCTACGTCCCGCGTTGGGTTTGCTATGAATGGTTTGGCGTGGGAGAGGGCCTTGGAAACCAGCCTCGAGCAGGGGTTCGGCGGCAAGGGAACCTCCCATGTGAAGGCGGCCGGCAACGGCAGCTTCTATCGTGATAAACCGCGCTACTGGTCGGCCCACGAGGAGGCCAACAACTTTCGCGGCATCATCTCGGTGTGCGCGGTGGGCCCGTCGGGGACGTTGGCGTACTACTCCGAGAGAGGCCCCAATCTGTGGGTGTGCGGGCTGTCAAACGGCGGCCCGGGCCAATCGGGGATCTTGGCGCCCATGGGTCAGAACCAATACCGCGACACTTTCGGGGGCACCAGCGCGGCCGCGCCGATGGTGTCGGGGGTGATCGCGTTGATGCGCAGCGTGAACGCCGAGTTGACGTGGCGGGATGTCAAGGTGATCCTGGCCGACACGGCGCGCAAGGTAGACCCGCAAGACTCCCACTGGCTGAGCGGCGCCCGGAAGTACAGCTCTATGGGGCCGGTGGCCGAGTCCTACTCGTTCAGCCACCGGTACGGCTTCGGTTTGGTCGACGCCGATGCCGCGGTGGATGCCGCGGCGGGCTGGACGCTGTTGCCCCCGATGCAGACCTATGCGGCTTCGCACACCGGCGATGTGCCGCTGCCGGGGCGCGGCGAGGAGATCGAGTTGGCCACAGATGTGGCGACGGCCATCGATTTCACTGAGCATGTCAAGGTCACCGTGGCCGGCGACATATCGGACTTCCGCGACTACCGGTGGACGCTGGTGTCGCCTTCGGGCACCGAATCGCTCCTATCGCCGGAGACCGGGTCGTGCATAGAGGGCTGGTGCTCGTTGCGGAGTTCGTTCGACTTTGGGTCGTCGCGCCATCTGGGCGAGAACCCGAAGGGCACCTGGAAGCTGAGAATCCAGCACATGCCGACTTACCCGGACTGCCGCCCAGAGACAGCCACCTACACCGGCTGGTGGCACACCGTATATTGCGGCACTGGCTTCAGGGAGGTCATCAGCTCGTGGGGAATCGAGGTGACGGGGCACACGGGCGGGACATCGGAGCCGGTTTCTTTGTCGGTTTCGGCGGCGAGCGTCGCGGAGGGCGGGAGCGTGGATGTGACGGTGTCGGTGGGCGGTGCCGCCCCGACCCAGGATCTGGTGGTGCCGCTGGCGTTGACCGGCGTGACCGCTGAGGCGGGCACCGACTACACAGCGCCGGCGTCGATCACGGTTCCTGCGGGGTCGTCTTCGGCGACGGCTCAGATTTCGGTCGCCCAGGACAGCGTGCACGAGGGGGAGGAGGCGTTCGCGGTCAGGCTGGGCGCTTTGCCGTTGGGGTACCGGCCCGCGTCGGGGCTGGTGGTGGTGTCGATCGCCGATGACGATCCGCTGCCGGTTCTGTCGTTGCATGCTGCCTCGTCGGTGGCGGAGGGCGGTTCGGTGGATGTGACGGCGCGGCTCAGCGGCTTGTCGTCTGAGGATGTGACCGCGACTCTGTTCGCGGCTGCGGTGGCGCCGGCCCAGCCGTCGGACGGGTGGCTGGGCTCGCCGGCGGTGTTGAGGGTCCCGGCGGGGTCGACGGCGAGCTCAGGGTCGGTGGCGTTCGCGGCGTCGCAGAACGATGTGTATGAGCTGTC
Source organism: Acidimicrobiales bacterium (assembly GCA_965208505.1). Lineage (GTDB taxonomy): Bacteria > Actinomycetota > Acidimicrobiia > Acidimicrobiales > Bin134 > Poriferisocius. The sequence continues at coordinate 1,308,302 of OZ242339.1, read as the reverse complement.
GGGGTCGGCGGCGAAGACGTTCGAGGTGTCCGCTGCGGCTAGCGGCGGCAACGGCGTGGCCGATCCGGCGGCGATCACGGTGGGGATCGTCGACGACGAGTCGACTCCGGTGGTCTCCATCGCGGCGGGCGCCGCTGTGGCGGAGGGCTCGGCGGCGGAGTTCACCCTCACCGCCGACCCGGCGCCTTCTGCCGATCTGGCGGTGAGCGTGACGGTGGCCCAGCAGGGCGCGTTCGGCGTCACAACCGGCGCGCAGACGGTCACGGTCCCCGCGTCGGGCCGTGCGGTTCTGGTTGTGACGACTGCCGACGACTCGACAGCGGAGCCCGACGGGTCGGTCACCGTGACGGTCATCGCGGGCGCCGATTACACGCCGCCGCCGGGATCGGCGAGCGTGGCGGTGTTCGACGACGACAGTCCGAGGCCGCGGGTTTCCATCGCCGGCGGGCCCGCCGCAGTCGAGGGTTCCGCTGCGGGGTTCACTCTGACCGCGTTCCCGGCGCCGTCGGCCGATCTGGCGGTGAGTGTGACGGTGGCCCAGCAGGGGGCGTTCGGCGTCGTCGTGGGTTCGCGGTCGGTGCTGGTCCCTGTTTCGGGCCGCGTTGTGATGTCGGTGGCGACGGCCGGCGACTCGTTCGGCGAGCCCGACGGGTCGGTCACCGTCGCGCTGGTCGACGGTCTCGACTACGACCTCGCCGCGGCCGCTGCGGCGACCGTTGTCGTGGTCGACGATGACGGCGGTGCGGTGCCGGTGGCGGTCTCTTTGTCGGCGGGGGACGCGTCGGTTTCTGAGAACGGCGGCGCGACCGATTTCGAGATCTCTTTGAGCCGGGCGCTGGTGGCCGGCGAGACGGTGAGCGTGCCGATCACGGTGTCAGGTGTGCCGGGCAGCGACTGGTTGTTGGGCGACCCGGCCGGGCCGGGCGTTGCGCGCACCGGGTACGGCAGCACCACCGCGGTGGAGTTCACCGCGGGCGGGCGCGTCGCGGTGATGCGCTTTGAGGCGATAGACGACGACGCCACGTTCGACCGGCCCATCGCGTTCGCGTTCGGCACCGGTGCCCGCGCGCCGACCCATTCCGGGGTCGCCGGCGGTCTCGAGTTGGGCGGGCCGGTCACTATCACCATCGCAGACAACGACCGGCCCCCGGTGTGCGTGGGCCGGCCGACGGTGTCGGTGGCCGATGCGAGCGCGGCGCTGGGCGATGACCTCGAGTTCGTCATCAGCTTGAGCTGCCGCTACAGCCGCAGCATCACGGCGCATTACTTCGTCGTGTACGGAGGCGACTGGCTTCCCACCGAGTCGGTGACGTTCGCCAGCGGCGACACGTCCGCGACGGTGGGCGTGCCCACCGCGGATGTCGCCGAGGTCTCCCTCATCGTGATATGGGCCCCGGGTGCGGCCAACGCCAGAGGGGAGGCCAAAGGAATCGGCACCATCACCGACACCCTGCCGGTGGTCGCCATCACCGCCGGCGCCGACATCACCGAGGGTGCCGCCGCGACGTTCACCATAACCGCGGTCCCCGCGCCGACGAGTCCGCTCACCGTCACCATGGACGTCTCCCAAAGCGGCGACTTCGCCTCCTATGCCGGGCGTCAAGTCCTCGGCTTCACCGGCGGGTCCGCGACCTTCTCAGTTGCGACCCGCGACGACAATGTCGACGAGCCGGACGGGTCGATCACCGCCACGCTGGCCGACGGCGCCGCCTACGACGTGGGCACCAGCGGCACCGCGACGGTCAGCGTCGCCGACGACGACGACCCGCCGCCGGTGGTGACCATCGCCGCCGGAAGCGATGTCACCGAGGGCCACAACGCGTCGTTCACCGTCACCTCGGTTCCCGCGCCGGCGAGCCCGCTTGCGGTATCGGTGTCGGTGTCGGCGGTCGGGGACTTCGGCGCGGCGACCGGAGCGCGCACGGTGACGATCCCGCCCTCGGGATCGGCGACCCTATCGGTAGCAACCGCTGACGACACCGCTGACGAGGCCGACGGCACGGTCACCGCCACGCTGGTGGACGGCGCCGGCTACGACCTGGGCGCTGACAAGACCGCCACAGTCGACGTGGCCGACGACGACGACCCGCCGCCGCAGGTGGACATCACGGCCAGCTCGGGGGGAACCGAGGGCACCGATGTGGTGTTCACCATCACCGCGACGCCGCAACCGGCAACCAACCTCGATGTGGCCGTGGCCATCACCGCATCAGGCGATTTCGGCATCACAACCGGAACACGCACCGCGACAATCTTGTCGGGCACCTCCCAGGCGACGCTGACGGTGGCGACGACCGATGACAGTGATGACGAGCCGGACGGCAGCGTGACTGCGACTTTGGCGGCTGGCGCCGGTTACACGGTCGGCCCGCTGGCGTCGGAGACGGTGCAGGTTCTCGACGACGACGACCCGCCGCTGGTGATCCCCGAGGTCAGCATCGCGGCTGCTGGGGATGTGACCGAGGGCGCCGACGCGGTGTTCACGGTGACCGCCACCCCCGCGGCGGCAGTGCCGGTGGCGGTGACGGTTACTGCGGCGGGCGACTACGGGGCCGTGACCGGGGCGCGCACCGTAGACGTGCCTGCGGGCGGCACGGCGACTCTCACCATCGCCACCACAGACGACAGCGTCGACGAGGCCGACGGCTCTGTCACCGCCACGCTGGACGCGCCGGGCGCGGATGCGGGGTACACGGTGTCGGCCGCCCACGGCGCTGCCACGGTTGCGGTGTCCGATGATGATGTGGATCCGTTGACGGTGTACATGATTTTCTTTGCGAGGTCGATCGCTGAGGACGGCACCGGCGATGACAATCAGGCGCACCTGAGAATCGCCCCGACTCGCGCTTTGCGGTCGTGGGAGACGCTCACGGTGCCGTTGAGCGTGACCGGCGGCGACGAGGGCGCGCATTGGACGATGCGCGACCTCAACGATCCCGATGCGGTGTTCGCGAATGAGTTCGAGGTGGTCTTCGGGCCGGGTGATCACGGTGTTGTGCTGGAGCCGGGTGATCAGCGTGCTGAGTTGGTGTTGACGGCTGTGGATGACAGCGACTGGGACGATCAGGAGATCACTGTGTGGTACGGCACCGGCAGTCGGGCGCCGACGCTGAACGGCAGCACCGACGGCGTGACGTTGGGCATCTCGTGGGGCCCCGACGGCGTCGAGCGCGCCGACGGTTCCACCACGACGGTGATCATCGACAGCGACGAGCCGCCCCCGCAGGTGGACGTCACCGCGGCTGCGGGCGGGATCGAGGGCACGGCTGCGGCGTTCACGGTCACCGCGTCGAAACCCACAACAGCCGACCTTGATGTGATCGTGGACATCGCCTCGACGGGCGACTGGGGAGCAACGGTGGGCACGCGGACGGTGACGATCCCCAAAGGCGCCACGCAGGCGACTGTGTCTGTTGCGACCGTCGACGACAGCGTCGACGAGCCCGACGGGTCGATCGCCGCCACGCTGACAGCGGGCAGCGGCTACACCGTCGGCCAGCAAGCAACGCAGAGCGCGCCGATCGCCGACGACGACGACCCGCCGCCCGAGCCCGCCGTCCCTGCCTGCACAGGCAAGCCGACGGTCACCGTCGCCGACGCCGCCGCACGGCAAGGCCAAGACCTCCACTTCGAGATCAGCCTCAGCTGCCGCCCCACGGGCGACGTCACCGTCTACTACGCCGTCGCCCACGACCGCCGCCTCGGCGACGTCATCACCATCACCATCAAAGGCGGCGAAACCGGCGCAACCGTCAACGTCCCCACCGCGGGCATCGACGCAGACATCGAATTCCACATCGTGTACCTCATAGGCGCCGCCAACAACACAGCCAAAGCCAAAGCCACCATCACCAACTAGCGGTCCTTTTGGCGACTCATGCTGTAGCCGTCCCTGCTCATCACGGGGGCGCCCATAGCGGCGAGTGCCTCGAAGTCGACCAAAGTGTCGCCTAGAGCGATGGTCTCGTCGGTGACACCGCGGGCTGTGACATATCGCTTCTCCGCAGTGTAGAGTGGACTGGATGGGAACCTCTAGCAAGCTCAGAAAGTACCGCTCCGACCACGAAAAGCTGAACACTCATAGTCGTTCGGCAATAATCGAGGCGGGCCATGTCTTGTTCTTGAATCAGGGAATCGCCTCTACGACCATGGGGGAAATCGCCGACCAGGCGGGAGTGAGCCGCGTTACCGTGTACCGCCACTTCCCCGAGTGCGGAGCGATCGCTTTCGAGGTGTACAGCCGAATGCTGGAGTCGATACTCGAAGCCACCAGAGCGCAAGTGCCTTCTGGGGTCAGCGGCCTCGAAGCTGCCCGTCATTGTCTAGATGCGCTGTTTTCGGTGTATCCGGCGCAGGAGGCCGCATTCCGCTTCTGCGCGGCATTCAGCTCCTACTACGCAACCGAGGAGCGCTCTGACGAATTGGCAGAGTGGTACGACAATCGAGAATTTCAAGGGCTAGCAGACGCTTGTGCCCAATTTTTCGGCGCCCAATTCGACCAAGAGACATCGAATCGCCTAATGGCCCTTACCGATGCGGCCACCAGCGGCTTGTGCAGTTTGGCAGTCACCGGCTCTCCGCTCAACGGGATCGACGTCGAAGCCCGACTTCGCAACCTCAAGGAATTAATCTTGGGACAATTCGACGCCGTCGTCGCCTAAGCGGAACTTGGTCTCGAGGCCATCTGTGACCGCGGTGCCGCCGCGGATTGCTAGTTCAATCATGTCTTTCTCTCGGGACCCTCGATGCGATAGAGATCGGCTGCATTCTCCCACAGGAGTTTGCGCCGCACTTCTTCGGAGTGGCCGGCAAGCGAAGCCTCGATCCGCTCCCGAACGTTGCCGTAAAGACAGGTCGGGTGGGGAAAATCAGTCTCGAACAGCACGTTGTCGACGCCGATCTTGTCGAGCAGCCGCTGGGGCGCGGTCTCCTCAAACCAGTAGCAGGCATAAACCTGGCGACGGAAGTACTCACTGGGCATCATCTCAAAATTCGACGCCTCTTTGAGGCCGCCGCATTCATTGAAAGAGTGATCAACCGCCTCAAGCACGAAGGGGATAAAGCCGATGCCACTCTCCACCGACACGAACTTGAGGTTGGGGTAACGGGGCAGTACACCGGACCCCAACAGGTCGGTGAGCTGGATGCCGTTCTTAAGGAACATCTCCAGCGACGCGTAGGCGTAGGTCGAAGGCTTGCCGTGGGCCGCCATCCGCTCAGGGGTGAAACCGGTCGTGGTGTCGCCGCTGCCGATGTGGAAGCTGATGGGCAATCCAGCCTCCTGGGCCACCGACCACAGCGGATCCCAGTGGGGGTCGCCGAGCAGGGGCAGATCGAACCGCTGCGGCTCCCCGGTGAACAGGACAGCCCGGTGGCCGAGTTCGGCGCATCGGGTGACCTCGGCCACTGTGTCATCGATATCCCAGAAGGGAGTAGAGATGACAGCCACGAACCGTCGAGGGTCGGGCGAGATCCAGTCCAGCTGGAAGTTGTTGTAGGCCTGTACGCAAGCCAGCATCAGCTCGCGATCCCCCAGCTTTAGGAAATGCTGCGCGCCGAACCCACCGACGTTCGGGTATAGCACCTGGGCCCAAATCCCCTGTTCGTCCATGAGTTTCAGCCGCTCGTTGGCGTCATAGGCCGCGGGGTGGATCTCCTCGAACACCGAAGGGCCCGCGGGAAACGGCTCGGGCCACCCGGCCACCGCGGTCATGCCCACCGACGAGAACACCTCGCCTCCCACGAACCAGTGGTCCTTTCCCTCCTCGGTGCGTTCGACCCGGGGCACCCGGTCTTTCAACTTGGCGGGAACACGGGAGACAAACGTGTCTGGAGGTTCAGTCACATGGGTATCGACGTCGATAACGAGCTCGGTGATGGGCATCCCTCAAGTCTGCCTCACTCCTCTGCCAACCGTCAGGCTGGCTGCATTGATCCCTATTTGGTGATACGTGCCATGCCGCCGTCGATCACCACGGTCTGGCCGTTCATGAAACTCGATTCGTCTGAGCACAGGAACACCAGCAGCCCAACAAGGTCTTGCGGTTGGCCTGGTCGTCTCACGGTTTGGCGAGCCAGCAGCCTCTTCACCTGTTCTTCTGGGAGCTTTGCGGTCATCACGCCCGGAGCAATGCCGTTGACCCTGATGTTGTCATTCGAAAACTCATCGGCGAGCACCTTGGTGACGCCGTTGAGGGCGAGCTTCGAAACTGTGTAGGCACCGGCATCGATCAACGCGCCGTTGGACGATTGGTTGACGATGACGCCGCCGCCTCGGCTGCGCATGGTCTCCGCGCAGGCCTTTGCGCACATGATTGGGGCGACGGTGTTGACAGCCAGGATCTCCATCCACTCTTCGGCTGAGAGGATGAGCGCCTCGCTCCACTTCCCCCGAGCCAGCCCGGCATTGTTGACCAGGATGTCCACCCCGCCGAATGCGTCAACGGCAGCTTGCACCATGGCGTCGATGTCGCCACCTGAAGTGACATCGCACCGAACCCCGATGGATTGAGCCCCAGTGCCAGCGATCTCATCGGCAACCCGGCTAGCGGCGTCCCCGTCGACGTCAGCCACAACTACCGCGGCGCCTTCCGAAGCCAGGGCGTGGGCATACACAACACCCAGCCCCCCAACACCGGCACCGCCTGCGCCGGTGACAATGGCAACCCTTCTTTCAAGCTTCTTTCCCACGGCTCCTCTCATTATTACATCTCAGAATACGACGACCCCGCGGGCGTTGTGGCCGTCTTCCATCTTGTCGACGGCACCGTTGATCTCTTCGAGGTCGAACCGGTGGGTAATGAGCTTTTCGATCTCAAGCTGGCCTTGGCGGTACATCTCCACCAGCATCGGGATATCAGTGGTGGGACGGGATGTGCCGTACACGCATCCCATGAGGGTCTTCTCGGTCATGCAGAACTCCAGGCCGGGAAGCTTGGTAAGAGCCCCGGCCGCTTGAACGCCGATAGCCACCACAGTGCCATCTTGGCGAAGGCAGTCCCACCCCAGGCGAACCAGCGCTGGGATGCCGACCACTTCAAAGGCATAGTCGGCCCCCTCGCCCCCGGTGAGTTCGAAAATCTGCGCCACGGTGGTTTCTGCACTCTCGTTCTTGACGAGATTGGTGGCGCCAAAACTCTGGGCCATGGCCAGCTTGTCGTCGTGAATATCGACCCCGATGATGACGCTCGCCCCGGCAAGGGCAGCAGCCTGGATGACGTTGAGTCCCACGCCGCCGCAGCCGATCACAACTACCGAGGAGCCGGGTTGGACCTTAGCCCGGTTGAAAACTGCCGAGGTTCCGGTCAACACGCCGCAGCCGGTCATCGCCGCGACCTCTAGCGGCACGTCGTGGGGAATTGGTATGGCGCGCCGCTCGTTGCAGATGAGCTCTTCAGACAGGGTGCCGATGGCCGAGAACTGGTAGAGGCCCCTGCCCTGCGAATCGGCCATCCGGGTTGCACCATCGGCGGCATCGGTTCCGGGGAACGTCAAGTCCAGGTTCGCTGAGCACAAGTTCGGACGGCCCTTCAGGCAGTTCCGGCATATTCCGCAGTGGATCAAGGCAGACAGCACCACGTGGTCGCCCACCTGGCAGGTGGTGACATCGGCCCCTACCTCTTCGACCACGCCTGCTCCCTCGTGGCCGAGAATCATCGGCAGCGGGAACGGCAGGTCTCCAGTTTGCACCGCCACATCGGAGTGGCACAGCCCGCTGGCCCCCACTTTGACCCGCACATCGTGGGGACCGACTGGGCCCGAGGTGAACTCGACAACGTCAATCGGCGTGCCGGCCTCATACACCACCGCAGCTTTCATTAGGCAACCACTCCTTTTACCTTCAGGTCGACGACCTCGTCCCAGTCCATTCCCAGGTTCTCGGTGAGTATCTCATCCCCGTGCTCGCTGAACCCCGGTGCCCTTCCCGGCGCGGCCGGCTCTCCGTTGAACTGTACGGGCACCGCCACCAGCTTGAACGGAATCCCGGCTTCGTTTACCGCATCCTGCACGTAGCCGTTGGCCTGCACTTGGGGGTCGTCCATGATCTCCAGGGTGTCGAGCGCCGGTGTCCATTGGCCGGAGAAGTCGGCAAACAGCTCCCGGATCTCGCCCAGGGACCGGCTGGTGACCACTTCGCTGACGATCTCCCGAGCCGGGGCGGCGTTGGCCATCAGCGCCTCATGGGTGGCGAATCGCTCGTCGGCGATCAGCTCGGGGCGGTCGATGACCCGGCAGAACTCCTGCCAGTACCGAAGGGGCTGAAGGCAGGTGATGTTGATGGTGCAACCGTCGGAGGTGACGTAGTTGCCGAGCAGCGGTTGGGTGAGCCCGCTTAGATCGACCGGGCGCCACGGCGTGTTGTTCACGTGCGACATGGCCACCCCCGCCCCCATGGCCCACAAGCCGGTTCCGAGCAGCGACACTTCCAGGGAAATTGCCTCGCCCGTTCGCTGGCGGTGGAACAGCGCGGTGGCGATCCCACCGGCAATGGTCATCGCTCCAATGGAATCGCCGTATGCCGGTCCCGGCTGCGAGGGCATGCGCTCGTCGTCGGTGTACCAGGTGCCCAACGCGGCCCCCGACCTCACCCAGAACGAGGTCATGTCGTAGCCGCCCCGATCGGCTTCCGGACCCTTGTGGCCCCATGCGGTGCCCGCGGCGTACACGATGCTCTCATTGTGGGGCCGCACCTCTTCTTCGGTGATGTGCAACCGCTGGCGCACGTTGGGCGGCTTGTTGGTGAGGAAGACATCGGAGATGGCGATGAGCCGGTGCAGCACCGCCATTCCCTCCTCCGTCTGGAGATCCAGGCCGAGGCTGCGCTTGCCCCGGTTGGCATGCTCCATGATGGCGTGAACCTGGCCGGTGAGATCCAGCGCCCCGCTCGACGCCAGACCCCGGGCGGCGTCGCCCCGCTGAGCGTGCTCGACCTTGACGACGTCGGCGCCCCAGTCGGCCAGCACCGCGGAGGCCGCGGGCACAAAGGTGTGATCGGCCACATCCAAGATGCGTATGCCCTTCATCGGTTGAACCATGAACTGCCTCTTCCTACCACTACCCGGTCGCGGCGACGCTACCAATACAGTCTGAACATGGGCGAGATTGAATCTGCATGGGACCGCTACCCCGGCTATGCCATCGACATGGTCCCATGGTCGGGACGGGGTCGGGCGCAGTTCAACGGCACGGTGGTGGCTGAGAGCGATGCCTGCTTGATTGTCAAGGAGTCGGATCACCAAGACCAGCTGTACTTTCCAATCGGTGATGTCGCATGGGAGCACTTCACCGAGACCGATCTGCACACGGTGTGCCCATTCAAGGGCGAGGCCGACTACTGGTCGCTGACCGTCGGCGACGACGCTGCCGAAAACGTGGTGTGGGCCTATCGCGAGCCGTTCCCCGAGGTTGCTGGACTCGATGGCTATGTCGCCTTCTACACCGATCGGGTGCATCTCGAACTCTTGGAAACGGTCGAAGAAGATGACGGCGATGTCGTGGCCTATCGCTTCCCAGTCTGGGGCACCGCCGCCGATCTGGCCCGTTTGATCGACGTGGTTCCCGACGGCGACGGGCGCTTCACTAGCCCGTCGTTCCCCGACCCGCCGCTGGGGACATTCGTGGAGATTCCCGAACGCTTTCGACCCCGCCAGGTGATCGAGGGCGGCCAGCTCTTGGGCCAGGGCATTGTGGCGGCATCCAAGACAGTGCCCGACCAGCGGGTGGTGTCGGCTTCGATGGTGTTCACCCGAGCGGCCCGGTTCGACTCTCCGCTGGCCGTCGAAGTGGACGTGCTGCGCCAAGGCCGGACCTACTCCACCGTGGAGACCCGAATCGTCCAGCACGACAAGCTGTGCTCCGTGGGCCTGGTTCTGCTCGACATCGGCGGCGAGGACGTCTACCGGGTGACCGCGGATATGCCTGATGTCCCCGGTCCGCTGGAGTGTCCTCTGCGGGACTTCCAGGTGATCGGGCGCGACATCCGGGTAGTTGGCGGTGCCTACAACTTCGACCCCAACGATGTAGGCCCCCCGGAGCTGTTCGTTTGGATGCGCTATCGCGACCGCCCTGAATCTCCGATCATGCAGGCTGCCCTGTTGGCCCAGGCCACCACCCACTACACCATCGGGGCGTCAATGCGGCCCTTCCAAGGCATCACCGAGGCATTGGCCCACAAGACCCTGTCAACCGGTCCCATGACCGTTGACATTTCCTTTCACGACGACGCTGATGCTGCCGACTGGCACCTCTACGAGAATCCGGCCATCTACGCCGGACGCGGCCACGTGCAGGGCCAGGGGCGCATCTTTTCCCAGGACGGCCGGCTAGTGGCTTCCTACTCGCTTCACGCCATGGTGCGATCCTTTGATGCCGACCCCAAGCAGATGGGCGGCTTCACCTCGGCCATGTGAGCAGGTATCTAATCCGCTCAGCGGACTTTTTCACCCTGTCCACCGGGCTCGTGGCAGTTGCTTCTCCTTGTCGATGAAGGGCAGCAACTCCACAGAGGCCTCGTACAACTCGCCGTCGTGGCCCTGCAATTGGACCGTCTTGCCCGTCCACTCGTCCCCGGGCAACGGCCGATCGAAGCGCACGTAGCCGACTCCCTCATCGAGCGTCGGCGACCACGTCCCGATGGTTATGTGACCTGCCGGAGCGTCTTCGAAGTACACGGACATGAAAGTCTCTGGCGTGGCGGTCGGGCAAACCAGACCAAGCAAGAGATGGCTGCGGTCGGCGGTCTCCAGTGCGGTTCGACCGATGAAGTCACCCTTGTCAAAGTTGACGAAATGCCCGAGACCGGCGCTGAACGGAGTCAGATCAGGCTCGATGTCGCTGCCGTTGTCCAAGATGCCAGCCTCGATACGGCGAATTCCCATCGATGACGAGGTGCTGAACTCCATGCCAAACTGCTCACCGCTGGCGAACAAGTGGTCCCAGAGGGCATCGTGGTCGGTCTGCTCCGGACCGCTGTTGCTGTAGATCTCGATTCCCACTTCTCCTGTCCACCCGGTGCGAGAGACCCACAGCAACTGGCCGCCAAGGTCGAAGAACCCAGCGCGGAAGTACCGAAAGTCAGCCGAGAGTCCCCCGCCGATCGCGGCATTCAGCACATCCAGCGTCTTCGGACCCTGGATCTGAAGCACATGCGACTCCGGATCGGAAACCTCGGCATCAAGCCCGATAGCCGCGGCCTTGAGCCAGCTAATGAACTCGCCATTGGCCTTGACGTACCAGAAGCGATCCGCGCCCAGCCGCATGACCACGCCATCCATCACTATCGCACCGTCCTCATAGCAGGCGAGGCCGTAGCGGCATCGGCCCACACCCAGCGTCTCCGCCTGGCAGACAAGAACCTTCTCCAAAACCCGAACGGCATCGGGTCCGACGATCTCAATCGGCTGCTCCGGAACGTCGTACAACAAAACGCCATTGCGCAGCTTCCAATAGTTGGGAACCGGATCTTCCTCGTGGGACGCCTTCAGCGGATACAGACGACCGCAGTACAAGCCGAAGATCGTCTGATCAGTGGCATACCGATCGGCAAACGGCGACAGATTCTGCCGATAAGAGCTGAACTCGACCGTGTTGAACGCCTCGATGTAGTAGTGCCTATCCCCTGCCATAGGGCAATCAATTTACAACTATTACCATCGAACCAGAGAATACCCGTAGGGGCGTTGGAGGCAGTAGATGACACCGCGTATGGAGTTGACCCTGGGTGACATCACGGGTCAGGACGTGGACGCCATCGTCAATGCGGCCAATCACACGCTGTTGGGGGGTGGCGGGGTGGATGGAGCCATTCATCGGGCGGCGGGGCCTGAGCTCGTCGAGTTCTGCCGCACTTTGGATGGGTGCGAGACCGGGCAGGCCAAGGTCACTCCGGGTTTCAACCTCAAGGCCCGGTGGGTTATTCACACTGTGGGGCCGGTGTGGCACGGCGGCAGTCACGGGGAGCCAGAGATGCTGGCCTCTTGTTACCGGGAGTCGCTGGCCCGGGCCGATGAGATAGGGGCCATAACAATAGCTTTCCCGGCCATTTCGACCGGGGTCTTCGGGTATCCCATCGAAGCAGCCGCCACCATCGCGGTGGAGACTCTCCGCACCACTCCTACCCAGGTGAACGAAGTCCGGCTGGTGGCTTTCAACCGGGAAACCGTGGACGCCTATCAGAGCATTCTTGACACCAGCACTAGCGCTGATCCCTAAGACCCACCTCAGGGTCTCGATTCGCTTCGGCAACAAAGTGGTCGAGCTGAGTCCACATTGGCTTGACAATGGCGTTGAGATGGTCTGGACGATTCAGGGTGATCGTGGCCGTGGGTCCAGAAGTGCTGTACAAGATGTATTCATCGCTCATACGAGCCAATCTAACGGCGCCGTCAAACGGGCCATTCGGAGCTGCTCACTTCTCGAGTTCCCAAGAGATCTTCATCCATGCGTCGAGAGTCTCCCCTGCCTCGAGGACCTTGGGGTTGCGGTTGAAGGCATTCGGAGCGTCGCTTTGGGGCTCCACACACACCAGATCGGGATCCTCGTTGTAAACCACCCACGAGGTCGTGTTGGATTCCAGGCGTATCGACCCGAACCCCGGCCAGCGCACCACCGGAGGCACAGCAACATCGCCGAAGCAGTCGTCCCACGGACCCGGTGGAACCGGCACCCGCTCCCCCGTCGGAATCCCGGCTTCGTCCCGCTGCCACATGTATCTGGCGGAGAAGTCGAGTTCAGCTTCCTCGCCCCGTGAAAGCCGACGCTGAAAGCACGGGTGCCACCCGGCCATGACAGGCATCCGCCGAGTCGCCTGCACCGACACTGCGACGGCAAGCGACTGTTCTGATACCTCGACCCTTTGCTCCACCCAACCGCCGAAAGGCCAAAGCCCGTTCAAATCCAGGTGAACTACTCCCGGGCCAACTTCGTTCCAGGCCGTCCGATACCCCACGCCGTGAATGGAATGCGGGGGAAGATCCAACTCCAGTTGGTACTCCTCGCCATCAAAGCTGAATTGGCCGTCGCGGACACGCCCCGCCCAGGGCACCATCGGGTAGCACCCCCATAGCAGCCAATCCCCGCCCTGGCGCGGGGCCAGCAACTCAACCCCGTCCACCTCCAGAGAAGCGATCCGACCGCCGCCATCCGGATCGAGGCGCACCGCCGCCACGGTCACTTCTTCAGCGAATTGCGGATTACTCAGGCCATTCGATGTTGTAGTCGTCGAACCAGAAGCGGGCCTCGCGGATGGCGTTGGGCTCGGTCCGCAGATCGAGGTCTTGGTTTAGCTGCTCGGGCGTCGGCCCGATCTGCTCGGCGATCTCCGATAGGCCGTCGATGTCTAAGTTGTAGCAGCGCACGGCGTTGAGCCCAAGCAACAGGCGGGTCTCCTCCACGGGGATCTGCTGGAAGTCGGTCTCCAGGCGCTCGATCGTGTTGGGCCAACTTCCCTCAGGATGGGGATAGTCAGTCCCCCACATCAACGCGTCGACGCCATTGACATAGCGCCGTCGCAGCTCGACTTTGCTCATGGTGGAAGCCCCGATGAACACGTTGGTGCCGATGTACTCCGAGGGCAGGCGCTGGATGAGGTCCTTGGTGCGCGAGCTCATCTTCTTCACTTTCCAATTGCGCCCCCCGAACATGGCGTCGGCCTTGAACAGCAGGTCGCCAAGCCACCACGAGCCGCATTCCACCGGTGCGTATCGAAGATTGGGGTGGCGGTCGAAGACCCCGGAGAACAAGAGCTGCCACAGGGGGCGATGGGTCCAGAACGCGACCTCGAGCATGTACTGGGCCATGTTCTCGTTGTACGACGGGGTATCGGCCTCGCCCGAGTGGGTATGCACAACGAGCCCGGCCTCGGCGCAGGCGGCCCACACCCGGTCGTAGCTCTCGTGGCCGTAGGAGGGATGCTCATGCCACATGGTCGGGATCATGATGCCCCGCACACCGGGCTTGCCGGCCAGCGACTCAATCTCCTTCACCGCCTCGTCGACGCCGTGGGTGATGGGCACCAAAGCGACCCCGGCGCGGCGCGGCGGGTTGGTGGCACAGAACTCTTCCAGCCAGCGGTTGTGAGCCCGGGCACCCGCCCAGGCGCGCCGCGAGTCGGTGATCTGCCCGGCAGAAAGACCGGCCCCGAACGGCGGTGCCTCCATCCCGGTGACCGCATCGCCGTCGGCGAAGATGATCTCGCCGGCCACTCCGTCGGCATCGAGGGTCTTGTCGCGGATGTCGGGATCGTAGGCACCCTTCAGCCCGATCTCGTTCTCGCTCTCCCACTGCTCGACGTACTCCCCGTTGAGCTCTTCGACCATCGCCCGGTGCTGGTGGCGGGTTACCAGCCACTCTTCGAACTCGGGGTGAAGCGACGACTCGAGATACTCCCGGTAGTCCTCGACGAACAATCCGGCGTGGGTATCGGACGAAACGATTATGTACGGGGCGTTGCTCTGGTCAACACCGGCGACAGGGTTGGGCATGGGTCGGCTCCCTCTCGAATTTCGGCTGAGTACAACAGCTAGAGCGCTGATCACACTGTACTGTCACACCGGCAATCGCTTGCCAATGGCACGCTCAAGGAGGACAGATGACGCAGATTCTCGCTCAGTACTGCATCAACGTGGAGGACATGGACCGGGCCCTCGAGTTCTGGGTGGACGTGTGCGAGCTCGAACTCCAGCACCGCCTCGAGATTCCCGGCGCCCTCGAGGCAGTGATCCAGTCGCCCCACGGAGGGTCACGCCTCCAGTTGGCCCAGCACCTCGACAATGAAGGGCCCATCGACATGGGCACCGCCATGTGGAAGATCTACATCAATACCTCGGACTGCCAACGGCTCTATCAGCGGGCCATCGATGCCGGCTGCGAGTCGGTCATGGAGCCCACCCACCTGGATCGCTGGCCGGTGATAATGGCATACGTGAAGGACTTCGACGGCTATCTCATTGAGTTCGTCGAGCACAAAGAGGGCACCCGCCCCGGCATTCCCGATCCGAAGAAGGTATGAGCGACACCCCTAGATAGGGATAGCTAGGGAATTCTGTCCTGACTCCGCTCGAAATAATCGTCATCGTCGGATTCTCCGCGGCTGGGGCCATATCTCAAGGCTGTCTGGGTATCGGTCTCGCTCTGGTTGCTGGACCAGCCCTGGTGGCAATTGATCCAAGCTTTGCCCCTGGGCCGCTCATCGTCGTTGGCCAAGTTGTGGGCATTCGCAATGTCATCGTCGAACGCAGCCATACCGACCGCCAGGCTGTTCGGCGATGCGTATTTGGGCTGCCATTCGGTTTGGCTGCTGGACTGGTCGTGCTCGCCATGGTGAGTGACAAGGTCATCGCACTCTTGGTTGGAAGCCTTGCCGCGGCCGGCGCCCTATCGCTTCTCTGCGGCTTTCAAATTGCCCGGACGCCGCGCGTGGAGGTTGCCACAGGAATGGCGGTTGGATTCTCAAGCATGACCGCCGCATTGCCGGGCCCGGCATTCGTGCTCACTTTCAGCGAAATGAAGCCGGCGACGCTTCGAGGCACAGTCGGCACGGTGTTCTTCGTGGTGGCGGTTGCCGCGATGATCGGACTCCTCGCCACCGGAGAGTTCGGGATCTACGAAGCCGAACTAATCGGCTGGCTCATCCCCGGCATCATCCTGGGGCTGTTCTTGGCCCGATTCGTGCGCCCCCTCCTCGACCGGGCTTGGTTCCGCCCCGCGGTGCTGCTGGTGGCCCTGTCCGGCGGGATCGCCCTCATTCTCCGCCAGGTCCTGTGAGTGAAGCCTTCAGCGCTCTCACCACAGCATCAGACTCCGCTTGTGGCGGTGCTAAGCAGAGAAGGCCGCCAAGAGGAGACACCATGACTGAGACTTACCGCGATCCGAGCGCAGCCATCGACGATCGGGTTGCCGATCTCCTGGGGCGAATGACCCTGGAGGAGAAGGTGGCCCAGCTCGGAACGGTTTGGCTTACCGCGCTGGTGAAAGACGACAAATTCAACCCGGACCATGCCGCGGAGATGCTGGCCGACGGCATCGGCCAAGTCACCCGCATCGGCGCGAGCACCGGATTGCTGGCCAACGAGTCGGCGCAGCTCGGCAACGAGATCCAGCAAGTGATGGTAGAACGCACCCGGCTGGGGATCCCTACGGTGATCCATGAGGAGGGCGTCGGTGGATTTCTTCACCGCGGGGCCACTACTTTCCCCCAGGGGCTGGGCTTGGCTGCCACCTGGGATGTCGACTTGATGGCCGAGGTCGCGGAGGTGATCCGCACCCAGATGACCGCCGTTGGCGCCCGCCACAACCTCTCCCCCGTCCTAGACGTCGCCCGAGATCCCCGATGGGGCCGGGTGGAGGAGACCTACGGAGAATCGCCCGAGCTGTGTGCCCGGATGGGTGTTGCCTATGTTCAAGGGCTCCAGACCGACGATTTGGCCAACGGTGTGGTGTGTACCGGCAAGCACTTCCTGGGTTACGGATACTCCCTGGGCGGACGCAATCAGGCACCGGTCCACTTGGGCGATCGTGAGCTTCGCGAGGTGTACGCCGAGCCCTTCGCCGCCGCCATCCGCGAGGCCGGATTGGCGTCGATCATGAACAGCTACTCATCCATCGACGGAGTGCCGGTGGCGGCCAGCCGGGCGTTGCTCACTGATCTTCTGCGGGGTGAACTGGGCTTTGCCGGAACGGTGGTGGCCGACTACTTCGCGGTCATGCAGTTGCACTTCAACCACATGACCGCCGCAGATCCCACTGAGTCGGCCATCCAGGCGCTCAGCGCGGGACTCGATGTCGAACTGCCGGCGCTCGATTGCTACAAGTACCTGCCCGCCGCAGTTCAAGAAGGCCGAATCGATGAATCGGTCATCGACGAGTCGTGTGCTCGGGTCTTGGCCCAGAAATTCCAACTTGGGCTCTTTGAGAACCCCTATGTGGACGCCGGTGCCGCCCTCGGCGTCTTCGACACCCCCGACCAAAGGGCGCTGGCCCGGCGGGCCGCGGCCGAAGGAGTGATACTGCTCAAGAACGACGGAGTGCTGCCCCTCAGCCCGACGATCTCAAAGGTGGCGGTGGTCGGCCCCCACGCCGACGATCCTCGTCTCCTCCAAGGCGACTACCACTATCCCACCCATCTGGAGATCATCTACCAGAATCGCAATGCCGAGATGCTCGAAGCCATGGAGGCTCTCGGGATCGAACAGGGGGTCGACCAACTGCCCGAAGCCGGCGGCTCGTTCTCCCCGGGTCCGCACTTCACCCCCCATGTGACACCGCTGGAAGGACTGCGGGCCGCGCTGCCCCACACGGAGATCGTCCATGCTGTGGGATGCGCCGACACCGGCGAAGACGCATCGGGCATCCAGGAAGCGATTGCCGCCGCGGATTCGGCCGACGTTGCCATAGTGTGCGTGGGCGCCCGCTCTGGGCTGATTGCTGACGCCACTGTCGGAGAGGCCCGCGACGCCACCGACCTCGGCCTCCCCGGGATCCAGGCACAGCTGGTGGCTCGAATCGCGGCGACCGGAACCCCGATGGTCGTGGTGGTGATCAGCGGCCGAGTCCACACCCTCGAATCCGAGGCTGCGAATGCCAACGCCCTCATTTGGTCGATCCTTCCCGGCGAGGAGGGCGGGTCGGCCATCGCCCAGGTGCTGACCGGCGCGGTGAACCCGTCGGGCCGTCTCCCGGTCACGCTGCCTCTCCATGTCGGGCAGATCCCGCTGCACCACGACATGCGGCGGCGCGGCGACCGGTCGGAATTCTACGGCAGCTACGTTGACTGCGATACCGACGCGCTCTTTTGGTTCGGCCACGGTCTGTCGTACACCACATTCGAATACGGCGAGCCCTCAGTGGTGGCCGGATCGACAACGGAAGCCACCACTGTCTCAATTCCTGTTGCCAACTCCGGTCCGCTCGACGGCGATGAGGTTGTCCAGCTCTACGCCACCGACGACGTAGCCTCAGTGGCCCGACCGATCCGCGAGCTGATCGGATTCACCCGGGTTGCCATCCCAGCCGGGGAATCCCGCACCGTCACCTTTGGCGTCCATCCCAGCCGGCTGGCCTTTCACGGCGTCGACATGGCTCTGGCCACCGAGCCGGGAAAGTTCACTTTCCGGATAGGAGGTTCGGCATTCGACCCCGCAATGCGCGAGGCCCACGTCGAACTCACCGGCGACACCACACCCTACGATCGCCGTCATATCGTCGCCACGACCGTAGAGATCAACTAGCCAGATGTCGGGGCAGGCGGCTGTCCCGCTCGTTGGCGTGTCCTAACCTTGCTGCGTGACCCTTCGCCGTGGCACCGATGTCCTCGCGGAAACCGTCGATGTGACTGGCCGGGATGTCCTGGATGTGGGTTGCGGTGACGGCTCTCTTGTCCGGTGGCTGTGCGGTCATGGGGCACGCGCCATCGGAGCCGATTGCGGCGCTGAGATGCTCAGACGAGCCTTGGAGGCCGATCCCGACCATACCGATAGGTACGTCGATGCGCCGGGCCAGGCCCTCCCGTTCGGCGACAACTCCTTCGATGTCGCTGTCTTCTCGAATTCCCTGCACCACATCCCAACCGATGACATGGCCCAAGCCCTCGAAGAAGCAGGCCGCGTGCTGCGCCCAGGGGGGACGCTCTATGTGGCCGAGCCCGAAATAGAGGGCCCCGAGGATTCGATGGGCTATCCGGTTATCGACGAGACCGCCGTGCGAACTGAGGCCCAGCAGGTGCTTGACAACCTCGACCCGAACCGGTTCGGCTCATTGCGCCGCTTCACTTACAGCTCAGAAGCCGTATACGAGAGCTTCGATCAGTGGTGCGACCGGGTAGTGGGAATCGACCCCGACAGAGCCGCCGCCCTAGAGAAGCACAGAGAAGACCTATGTAAACGATTCCACCGCATGGGCGAACGCCGGCCCGACGGTTGGGCTTTTGCCCACAACAGCCTCGTAACCGTCACCACCGCCCGCTGAGACGGGCCTGCTCATGGCAGCGGCTGGGCGTCGAGGAGCACAAAGGCCAAGCGGGCGGGCTCAGTGCCCCGGTTCTCCCAGTGGTGGGCGGTGCCGCGCTGGACCACTGTGTCGTATTTGTGCAAGGTCACCTCGCCGTCGTCCAGCAGCAGCGTGACCTCGCCATCGAGGACCACCATGTAATCGATCGTCCTGGTTGTGTGCATACCGGGTCGCCCGTCGCGATGGGCAACGGCACCTTCCTTTGCCAGCCGCTCAGCGGTTTCTGCCGCTGCCCCGGGGGCCAACTCGTGGCTGGGAGGGAGCTCGACCAACCAGAACAGCGAACCCTGCGGAGGGGCTTCGAGGCGAGTCTCCCGCAGAGCGGCATCGGAGACCTCACCGGAGTTGTCGGCTGGGGAGCCCTCTGTCGTCCAGATCTGTATCCGGCGCTTGTAGTCGTGGACATCGTTGAAGACGATCACCGACCGACCGTCGGCATCATGGCCGGTGACCACCCGGCGGACCTTGTTGGCGTTGTCCATTGACTGCCTCCTTGTAGATCGATCAGAAGAAGCTCCGGCCGCCCTCAGAGCGGCATAACCCGTCCGCCGCTGGCGTGGATGGTGGCTCCGAGCATTGCGTGGCTCGGTGCAGAGGCGGCATAGGCGATCACGTCGGCTGCTTCGTCGACCCCCAGCAGCCGACCCCACGGCAGCAATCCGCGATGCACGACGTTCAACATGCGTTCGTCCTGTTCCGGCGTCGGAGGGTTCTCGCTGCCCATGCCGCCGGTGGAGATTCCCCCAAGGGCGACGACGTTCACCACAATGCCGTAGGGGGCCAGTTCTGCGGCAGCCGACTTGGTCCAGGCGATCAAACCTCCCTTGGCCGCGTTGTACAAGGACACGGGGCTCATATCGGCCGGGGGCGGGTTGAACGGCGCCGTAGAGGCCACGCTTACCACCCGGCCATAGCTGGCCTCCTTCATAGCGGGGATCACTGCCTGGGTACACAGCATCGGACCAAGCAGGTTTACGCCGATGACCTGGTTGAATTCCTCGACCTCGAAATGCTCAGTGCTGCTGGCCCCGCCGATGGCGGCGTTGTTGACCAGCGCATCGATGCGTCCGAACTCTCTGAGCACAGTGTCGGCCATCGCGGCGACATCGTCACGATTCGATACGTCGGCCCGCACCCAGATCGCCCGCTGGCCGGTCTCTTCCATAATGGCCCCAGCGCTCTGCTCCCCCCAGTCCTGGCGGAGGTCGACCAGCACGATCTCGTAGCCCCGTCGGGCAAGGGCCCGCGCGGTCGCCCCACCCACTCCCCAAGGGCGAGCCCCAGTGACGATGGCGACCCTGTTCTTGCTGCGAGTGGTCATACTCTGTGCTCCCTTAGCTCTTGTGAAGGGGGGAATTGGCGGACTCTGATGGGCTACGGGTGGCGTCTCCTAAGGGCTCGAAGGTGACCAACAGCTGAGTGCGGCCGCGAAGGATGTAGCTGTCCATGAAGGCGTCAAAGTGGTCGTTGGCCAGCGCCAGGTTGGGCAAGTCCAACATGGCGTTGGTGCCCACCTTGGCCTCAAGCCGAGCCAGGCCTTGGCCGATGCAATAGTGCTCGCCGTATCCGAAGGCAACATGGTCGTTGGATTCCCGGTCGATGTTGAAAGCGTCAGGCATCGGGCATGCTTCAGGATCTCGGTTGGCGGCCGCGAATGCCAGCCACGCGAAGTCTCCCGCGGCTACCGGCTTCCCTCCGAGGTCGGTATCGCGAGTTGCAACTCGGAATAGGCCAGTTACCGGTCCTTCGTGGCGCAGCGCCTCCTCGACGAACGCGGGCACTAGGTCCCGGTTCGACGCCAATCGATCACACAAGTCGTGGTCGGTGGCCAAGCGGTGTCCAATGTTGCCCAACAGCGTGGTGGTTGTCTCGTTGCCGGCCAGCAAGAACTGCCGCAGTGCCCCCATGCGCTCTTCGTAGGTCAGCGGCTCGCCGTCAACCTCAGCGTTGGCGACATCGGAGATCAGGTCGTTACGGGGCTCGGCTTGGCGCTGTTCGACCAAAGCAGAGAAGTACTCGTCGAACTCGTACTCCGATTTGATGTAGCTGCGCACCTCGTCTCGACTGGGTCGGGCTCGCCCGATGGGAATGGCGAAGTCGTCTGACCATCCCTTGAACATCTCAAGTTCTTCTTCGGGAACCCCCAGCATTCGCGAGATCATCACCATCGGCAACAACACGGCGTATTCCTGAACCAGATCAGCCCGACCCCGCTGGGCGAAAGCAGCAACCAGCGAATCTGATACCGACTTGACCTCGGGCTCCAATGCCCGAAGCCGCGCGGGCCGAAAGGCGCGGTTCAAGGCCCTCCGCTGGCGCACATGCTCAGGAGGGTCGGCCGTGTTGAGCACCCGGCCCCTTGAGCGATTGCGGAAGCGGCGGACCGCCTCCGCCATCTCCGATTCTTGTTCGATGGCACTGGCGTGTTCAGCCACAGGATTGCGGAACTCGTAGGTGGCAGTTGGCGACCGGTTCGACCATGTGGCGGGGTCGAATACAATATCGCGCAGTAGCTGGTAGCTGGTGATGACCCACGCCCCCATGGCTTCGCTGTAGAACGCGGGATCGGATGCCGACCGCACATCGTCGAATAGCGGCCAGGGACAAGCCAGCAGTTCCTCGTCGCGGTCGAGCAGCCGCTGAATCCGGTCGTCCAGTGAATCCGTCATCTTCGGGCGTGCGTGTCGGTCATCGAAGCTCCCTGAGGTTGATGTCCAACAACTCCGCGCCGAGTGCCGCAGTAAGCGGTTCGATTCGCATCCTGATTGCCTCCTGTTGCTGCGTTGCGGCAGGTATATGGCTCTACTTGATCTGCGCTCAAATTGCGAATGCTGCAACCGGAATCGGCCGGCGACCTCGCCAACTACACCGCCAGCACCACCCGGGTACTACACCCCGAGGGGTGTCCTCGAGCTTGGGACTAGCCAAAGATGTAGATGTTATGATGCGCATATGCGCACCACAATCACCATTGATGATGAGGTATACGAGGAAGCCCGGCGAATCGCCTTTGAATCTCGCAGAACGCTCGGCGAGATCATCAATGAGCTCCTTACCGAGGGGCTCAAACTTGTGGCTCTGCCATCAAAGCGCCGCCAGCTTGGGCAGCTCCGGGGAACGATCACCATCGCCGGCGACTTCGACGACACCCCGGTTGAAGTGCGCGACTCCCTCAGTAATCCGATCTGATGGCAGACCTGCTGCTCGACACCCATGTTCTACTCTGGGCCAACGAGGCGCCAGAGCGGCTTTCTCCCGGAGCCGTCACCGCGTTGGAAGACCCGGCGAACCGCCTACTGGTGTCAGCTGTCTCGGTTGCTGAGATCGAGATCAAGCGACGGCTTGGCAAGCTGGCCATGGAACACAGCTGCCAAACCCTGGTGTCTCGGCTCGACGGGACGTGGCTCGACCTGACCGCAGCGCATGCCATGGGACTGCGTGTACTGCCCCTGCTGCATGCCGATCCGTTCGACCGGCTCCTCATAGCCCAAGCGGTCTCCCATGGCTGCCCCATCGTCACAGCCGACCAGAAGATACTCGCCTATCCAATTGAAACGCTCACTGCTTGACGGGCCGTCCTCGAGCGCGGCCGACAAGAGGCAGTTGCCCATGCGACTACTGGGGTCGCTGCCGGGGCGAGGGTGGTCTATTTTGCAGGTCGTCTATGACTACATGGAGCGAGTTCTGCGACCGTATTGCGGCCCTCGGGGAGGGCCTCGACGATGAGGGGCAGCGGCACCTGGCCAATCAAGTGGCCTGTTGGCTGACTTATGCGATCGGCCACAACGATCCCCGTCACCCCGCCTTCTTCCGGAGCAGCGATCCGGTGTACCAGTGGGGCGGGCCCAACGCCGACCAGGTGGCCCGAAGGACTGCAATCGACGGGGACGGGGTGTACAGGATCTCGGGCCGAATGGGCGCCTGCGAGGAATTCGTTCTCCAAGTCAAGCTCGGCGCGACGCAAAGCGGCGGCGCGGGAGTGGGGCTGGAGGTGACCGGATCAAGCCTCGGGCTGGGCCCCGGCGATGAAATCGATATAACGCTGGGCGGCGAAGAACGCAACGACGGCCGCGGAAGCTGGTTGCCGCTTGATCCCGAGGCCTCGTTTGTACACATCCGCGACTACTACTTCGACTGGCAGCCGGCCGAGCCGGCCACCTTCGTCATTGAGCGCCTCGACACGGTTGGCGAGCCCAAACCGGAGGTCGATGCCGCTGCCATCCTCGGCACCGCTCTCGGCGAGATCGAGCACTCCTTCGCCTTCTGGAACGGTTACCAGGAGCGGATGCTCGGCGACCGGCCGCCCAATACGTTCATGCCACCGGCAGGAATGGGCCGCGGCGTCAAGACGCTGATCTACAGCCATGCCGGAGTAGCTCTTGATCCCGATCACGCCTTGGTCATCGAGATCGACCACCGCGGCGCCACCATGTGGGACATCCAGCTCTACAACCGCCCGTGGTACGAGGCCCTCGACTTCACCAACCGGCTGACGTGCCTCAACCACGCGCTGATCGAGCCCGGGCCCATCGTCATTTCCGGCACCGACCCCGGCGGTCCCAATTGGCTAGACACCGAAGGCCGGGATTCAGTGCTGTGTACCATCCGCTGGTGGCACCCTCCCGAAACGCCCGTCGTTGGCGCCCAGGTGGTCCCCATAAGCAAGCTGGACCTACCCCCAGTAGACCGCCAAACCCAGATCGCCCGCCGCTCCTCCCACATCGCCTGGCGCTACCGCACCTAGGATCGTTGGACATCCTGGTGAACGATGCCGGGGCGATGCAGCCGCTCGTACCGGAGTAGCCGACTACGTCGCGTTTCTCGCTACCCGCTCAACGCAAGCCGGCCCGACCGGTCAGTGCTTCAGGCTGCTCGGGCGCGATCTGTGAAACCGGTTTAGGAATAGGGGCCGTTGGTGCGGAAAGCGAAATAGCCGTAGCCCTGGCGCTCTGGCCCGTCTAGGGCGGGCACCGCCTCTAGGGGCGTGGTGATCTCCTCGATAGTGGGGCCGATCTGATCGGCGATCTCCCGCAGCTTGTCGACATCGAGGCCGTAGACGCGGGCGGCGTTGTCCCCGACGATGGCCCGAACCTTGTCGTGGGGCTGGCCGGCCATGGCGTGGCGCAGTGAGAGATGGGTCATTGGCGTCTCGTCGGCGTCGTCGGAGTAGCGCCAGGTGCCCTCGGGGTGGGGATAGTCGCGGCCCCAGAAGATGTTGGTCCACCACCAGTCCCCCACTGCGGCCTCGACCTCGAACGGGGCGACGAAACTGGCGCCTACGAAAACGTTGGTCTTGAAGTATTCGCTGGGTGCCTTCGAGAGTTCTCCGTTGTTCAGCGGCAGAGGGGCCGCCGCGGCTGAGTCGAGTTCGTTCAGCGCGGCCGGAATCCAAACTCCGGGCTGTTCGGTCATGGCCAGCTTGAGGCCGGGGAATCGCTCGAAAACCCCACCCAGGATCATGCGGGCGATCGCCCTGCGGTTGTAGGCACCTCCGGCTTCCATCAACAGCAGCGGTGTCCCGTTCACCGCCCGCACCGCTGGGTCGGTTGCTGCTCCAGCATGAGTGGCCAGCACCATCCCGGCCTCTTCCACCGCGGCCCAAAACGGATTCCAGTGGGATTCGTTGTACTGGACCCACTGCGGGCGGGCGCTGGGGAAGTTCACCGCCCGCAACCCGTGAGCCGCAGCCCACCTAACTTCTTCGATTGCGGTGTCGAGATCCCACAGCGGAATATGAGCCAGGCCGATCAGGCGCTCAGGGGCCGACGAGCAGAAGTCGGCTAGCCAGCGGTTGTAGATCCGGAACCCCAAACTGGCCAGCTCAGGATTGTCCAGTTCAGGCCAACCCAGATCGTTGAATGGCATGGGCTCACCGTTGAAGCTGTTGTGGAACATCACCTCAGCGGCGATGCCATCGCGGTCCATGTCAGCCAGACGAGCCTGCGGAACGTCGTGTCCCGAAGTCTTCAGGTACAGCGCACGCCCCTGTCGCGCTCCTGCCTGCATTTCCTCGACCTGCGGGCTGATGGCGAACTCATCGAAGGCCTTTAGGTGTTCTTGGGGGCAGTACGAACGCAGCGCATCCAAGGTTGGTCCGACATGGGAATCCCCCGAAACCAACAACACCCGCTCGTCGCCGCTGCTCTTCATTGAATCATCCTCACACTGCGTCGACAGCCAGCACACGGGTCACCAGTTGTGCGGGCTGCTCGGTGGGGAGCAGGTAGCGCCAGAAGATGGTGCCGGTGGGGGCGCCGGCAGTGTCCAGCCAGTTGGGGACGCCGGGGTCGCGGTGGGAGAGGATCATGCGGAACGAGCCGTCGGACTCGAGCACGGTTTGGCGTCGGTTGAGGGAAACCCGACGGCCCCGGTAGGGCGGGGTCTGGATGAAGCGGTTGTTGAGGACCACGTTGGCGAACCGGCATTGCGGAAACCGGCCGCGAATCTCAAGCGCCTCGTCGGGACCCAGTTGATAGCGGGTCGAGCGGTAGGCGTTGTCGGCGGCGGCATAGCCAATGGCTAGATTGCCCTCGTCGAGCGGAGGATTGGTGAACTGGTTGGGAACAGTTGAGCTCCACGCCAGTGGTTCTCGCGGGCCCGAGGGCCGGTCCACGGTAACGCTGCGAAGAAAGGTGATCACCCGCTGGAGTCCTTCGGCACAGGCCTCGTCATCGGGAATGGCCGGAGGGCCGGGATCGACCGTTGGCTCAATGGACAACGGAACGTGCATGTTCGGGTCAGTAGCCGCGGGGCGATCCCACTCGAAGTAGTGCCGGGTGGTGATGCTGCCGGACTCGGGGGTGAGCGCTAGCCAGTTGCCCGGCTGGGGGTTCTGGCTGACGTGCAACTCGTAGCTCCCGTCGGCGTTGATCTCGATCTCATCGTCGTTGAGCGTGGCCCCGAGCCCGCTCGACATCGCACCGCCAGCAGTTCCCTGCTCGACCGTGAACGAGGTGTACACCGCCCCGGCCAGGTTCCCCCGGATCACATAGTCGCGATCGGGGTCGATCACCGTGCCGTAGTAGATGGCATCGGGGTTGTCCCCCAACAGCTTCTTGGTGGGTGAGAACCACCGATAGAACCACGGCCGGGCGGGATCAGCCTGCGACCAGAACTCCAAGGCGTGTTGCAAGCCGTTGAGGGCAAATACCCGCGCTTCTGCCCGATCATTAGCAGTCGGCATGGCTCTGGCCTCCCGCCACCAATCGCGCTCGACCTCACCCATCAACTCAACGAGTTCTTCCCACACCTGCCCAGATCGGTCAGCCACCTGAAACTCCTTCCATCGGCACTTGGCTCTTACCATTCCTAATCGATCAATGGTCAGAGTCAAGCAGCGGGCCGAAGGCGGCGGCGCAACGCTGAGAGTCGTAGAACTCGCGGAATCGGCTAATCAGGTCATCTCGCATCTCCACCAGCGTGATGTAGCTGTTCTGGTACCGCTCTCCTGAGCCGAGCATGTGGCCGTCGCTGTCATACTCGACTAGAAAGCGGTCGGGGTCGGAGAGCTCGTAAACCTCGGTGATGTAAAAGGCCATGCTCACCAGGCCGTACGAGGTGGAAAGCCGATCGCAAACCGCCTGCTTGCCAACAGTCCGAGAGGGCTTCCCGGTAAACGAGAACGGAGCCTCGAACACGATCTCATCGTGCCAGTGCTGCGCCAGCGCATCGACGTCGCCAGCGGCGATCAGATCGAAATATTCCCGAATCCGCTCCAGATTGGCTGCTCGGCGAGCATCTAGGTCCACAAGCGGAATCTACCGTCTACGGGCATGGCGCGTTTCCTACCGGCGACTGCCCCACTTCGGTGGCTGCGTCTGTGCCTGTCTCGAACTAAGTCAGGCCCATGCCATGGGGTTCGACCCGATCATTCACGTGTCCAGTGGGGCTGCCCTGTTCGAGCTCGAACCCATATCCGATGGAAAGGGCAGTTAGGGCACTGGCCCACCGGTATTTTCGCCGAGCGAACTCCTAGTGGTAGGTCAGATACTCTTTTAGCTCCCAGTCGGTGACTGCTTGGGAGAAACGACGCCACTCCTCGCGCTTCATGGCCACGAAATTGGCAACGAGCTCAGAGCCCACGGCTACGACCAAGGCCTGGTCGGCCTCGAGGGCATCGAGGGCCAGACTCAAGTTCTCTGGAGTGCAGCGCTCTGTGTTTGCGGTCTCGAGGCCGTCGCCTTCCTCGCACGGGGGCGGCGAGATTCGTCCGTTCGCTCCGAGGAGCGCGGCCTGCAACAGCGCCGCGGTGGCCACGTAGGGGTTCGACGCGCCATCGGGCAGTCGGTTCTCCAGACGGGTGGCAGCACCGCGATCACGGGGAACGCGAATCGCCACCGCGCGGTGATCGTATCCCCAGTTGGCCCAATAGCCCGACAACTGCCCGGGGATGAGCCGCTTGTAGGCGTTGACGGTGGGGGCGCACAGCGCGGTCAGCGCCTCGTAATGTTCGAGCATGCCCCCGATGCTGTGGTGGGCGAGGGCGGAGAGCCCATCGGCGGCCTTTGGATCCTGGAACAGATGCTCGCCGGCATCGTTCTGAAAGCTGATGTTCACATGGAGGCCGTTGCCACCGCGATCGCCGAATGGCCGGCCGAGAAAAGTCAAAAGAAGCCCGTGCCGGGCGGCGATCTCTCGGCACAACAGCTTGAGGAGGAAGGTGTTGTCTATCGCCTTAAGGGGTTCCTGATGCTCAATGGTGAACTCGAACTGAGGGGTGTCGTACTCGCTGGCGATGGTCTCCAACCCGATGCCAGCGGTTGCGGCCGCGGCCATGATGTCGTCCAGCAGGCCAGTGGGGTCCACCAGCGGGCCAGTTCCATAGCAATGCGAACCCGGGGTGTCCCACTCGTCCCAGCCCCCCTTTCCGTCGGGCTGAAGCACGTAGGCCTCCAACTCGATCCCGATCCTGGCCCGGTACCCGGCGGCTTCGAGGTCATCGACCGCTTTGGCCAACGCGTTCCGGGGCGAGATGGCGAGCGGCTTGTCGTTTTGCACGAGATCAGCGATGACCACGCCGGTCCCCTCCTGCCAGGAGTCCCTGACCCCCTCAAGGTCGTAGACGGCATGGAAATCCCCGAGTCCCTCCAGCACTTCGGCGCCGGGGGCCGGAATCAAAGCCCGGTCGTATCCCACCCCGAAGATGGCGATGGAGAAGCTCACCCCTCCGGTGGCCGCCGCCATAGGGATGTACTTCCCGCGGGCGAATCCGAACACATCGGCATACAGCACCCGCACTCTGGTGTGGTCAGGATCGGCCATGGAGCACCTCCCATATCTGGCTTGGTGAAAGCGGTGTGGTCACGTTGGTCCAGTCCACATCGGGCAGCGCGGCGCAGACAGCATTCACCACCGCAGCGTAGGCGCCGTTGGTTCCCCCCTCTCCCATCCCCTTCATTCCCCCTGGGGTGTGCGGGCTGGGAATCTCCAAATGCTCGATGCGGATATCGGGCATCGATGCGCTGTCCGGAACGTGATAGTCGAGCAGCGTCGACATCAGAGGCTGGCCATTGTTGTCGTAGACGAACTCCTCGATCAGCGCCGCGCCCAGACCCTGCGCCACACCCCCCTGGATCTGGCCTTCGACGATGGTGGGATTGACCATGGTTCCGCAGTCGCTCACCACCACATAGTCCTCCACGGCTGCCTGTCCGGTGCCGGGATCAACGGCCACCCGGCAGGCGTGGGTGGCATAAGAAAACGTGGCCCTGACGGGGTCGTAGGAGTACGACTCCGCCAGCCCGGGCTCGATCCCCTCAGGAAGCCGGAACCCCTGCCAGGCTCGTTTGGCCACGTCAGGGATGCTTACTCCGACTTCGGTACCCGCCACGCGAGCTTGACCCTTGCCAAGCTCGATGTCCGCCGGACTCGCCTCCAGCATCTCGGCCGCGATGGCTCTGACCTTTTCCGCCAACCGCTGGGAGGCGACAACCGCGGCTCCGCCGCCCACGGCAATCGATCGCGAGGCGGCCGTGCCGTACGGCGAATACGGAGTGGTGTCGGTGTCGCCGTGCACCAGCTCGATGGTGTCCAGTCCCACGCCGAGCTCGTCGGCCACCAGCTGGGGAATGGTCGTCTCCAGACCCTGGCCATGGGGAGAGACCCCGGTGGCCACCCGAACCGACCCGTCGGGCCCAATACGGACATCGGCGCTCTCGAACCCGCCGATGCTGAGTCCGATGAATTCGTTCGCAGCGCTCGGCCCGATACCGGCCATCTGCACGTAGCAGCAATAGCCCACACCGCGAAGCCGTCCATCGTCAGGAGCATCCGGACCGCTGTTGATGAGCTGGTTGGCCCGCCGAAGCGACCGCGGATAGTCGCCGTTGTCGAACTCGATCATGGTTCGAATCCGATACGGCAACTCTTCGGGTCCGATCATGTTCTGAAGCCGCAACTCCACCGGATCACGGCCCAGATCCGCGGCCACCCGGTCAACTGCTCGCTCGCGAATGAACGCCGCCTGGGTCTGGCCGAACCCCCGATATGCGCCTGTGGTCATGGTGTTGGTGGCCACCACTCGCCCCTTGCAGCGCACGGCATCCCAGCGGTAAGGCCCGGGCACCACGCCGAATACAGTTAAAAGTGGACCTCCGCCAAAGACGGCAAATCGACCTCCGGCATTGCGAGTACCCTCCACTAGCAACCCCCGCAGGGTTCCGTCCTCGTCGAACGCCACCTCGATGTCGTGCATCTCATCGCGGGCGTGGGTGGTGGCTATCAGGGACTCAGATCGGTCTTCAACCCATTTCACCGGTCGCCCCAAGTCCATAGCCGCGGCGACCACGATGACCTCGTCCTCGTACACGTGGTCTTTGAGCCCGAAGCCGCCCCCGACATCGGGGGCGATCACCCGCACTTGATTCTGGGCCATGCCCAACGCCTCGCACAGCGAATCGCGCACCGAATGGGGCGCTTGCGTCGACGTGTAGACCGTGAGCTTCCCCCGGGGGCCGGGTACCGCGACAATCCCCCTCCCCTCGATGGCCAGCCCGTGAACCCGCCCGATCCGCAACCTCATTTGCAGCGTGCGATCGGCCGCCGCGAACACCGCGGCGGTGTGATCCTCAGAGTCGCCCGCTTCGAACGCGGCCAGCACGTTGGATCCGAACTCGGGATACAGCAGCGCGGCATCGGCGGCTAGCGCTTCGTCGATCCCCAACACCGGGTCAAGTTCTTCGATGTCTAGGCCAACCCGTTCAGCCTGGTCTTCGGCCAAATACCGAGAATCTGCGATGGCCACGGCGATTGGCTGGCCCACGTACCGCATTACGTTGTCGATCACCGGTGTGGAGCGCTGTTGCTGGCCGTCCAAAATCCACAAGACAGGCAGCTCGCCCGGGATGAGCTCTGCCAGCCGATCGGGGCTGTAGACCGTGGCGGGGCCGTCGTCGGCAGGATCGAATCCGATCAGTCGCCCGTGGGCTACCGGACTCCGGACAATGGCGGCATGGACCATTCCGGGCAGCACGATGTCGTCGAGGTAGCGGCCCGTGGCGCGTAGCAGCCCGTCGTCGTTCGTGCGGGGAACCCGCTGGCCGACTAACCGGTGCTTCATAGGTGTCGCGACACTAGCGAGCGATTGCCAAGCCCATCAGCGGTGATTGCGCTGTCACCGGCCCAAAGGCGAAACTCGCAGGAGATGCCAGACACCTTGATCCGCAACATCAGCCACCTGGTCACCTTCGACGAGAGCGACCGGGAGTTGGAAGGCGCAGACATCCTGGTGTCCGGCCCGCGCATTGCCGCCGTCGGCCATGGCCTTGAGGTCGATGACTCTGTCGAGGTCATAGACGGCCAAGGACTGCTGGTGCTCCCTGGTCTGATCAACGGGCACCAGCATCTCTACCAGGTGGGGTTGCGCTCATTTACCGAACTGGAGCGGGCGCCCATTCACCCCTGGCTGACCGCGCTCCATGTGAAAACCCTGTATCTCTGGCGCCAGGGGCACTACACGCCGGCCTCGGTGGGCGCCGTCGCCCGAGCGGGGATGGTGGAGTCCCTGCTAGGCGGGGTTACCACTGTGGCCGACCAGCACTACGTGTTCGTCGAAGGCAAGACCGAGCCCTTCATCGAGGAGATGATCGAAGGCGCCATCGAAACCGGCATCCGATTGCACGCCGGCCGGGGCTCGATGACCAAAGGCAAGAACCGAGGCGGCGTGGTGCCCGACATCGCCTGTCAGTCGATCGACGAGGTTCTACGCCACTCACAAGAGCTCATCGACAAGTACCACGACCCCGATCCTCTGGCTCGTATCAGAATTGATCTGGCTCCGTGCGGGGTGCATACCGACGAGCCTGAGATGTACCGCGAGTTCGCTCGACTGGCCGCCGAACGACCGGGAATTGGCATGCACACCCATCTGTACGAGGTCATCGACACCGGGTTCTGTGTCGACACCTATGGCGTCACGCCGTGGAACTTCCTCGTCGACAACGGCTGGGACCAAGACAGGGTGTGGCTGGCCCACATGGTCGATCCGCCCCATGAGGAGATCCCGGAATTCGCCCAGGCTGGGGTGGGCATCGTGCATCTCATCGCGCCGGACCTGCGTATGGGGTGGGGGTTGGCGCCCCTGCGTGAGTACCTCGATGCCGGATGCAAGGTTGGTTTCGGCACAACGGGCTCGGCCTCCAATGACGGCTGCAACCAGCTCGGCGACATCCGATTGGCGGCTCTGGCTCACCGCGACATGCATATGCCCGCACACAAGTGGCCAAGGGCCCGCGATCTGCTCCGGCTGGCCACCAGAGGCTCGGCGGCGTGCCTGGGACGCCATGATCTGGGAGCGATCGAAGCGGGAATGGCCGCAGACATAGCCGCTTGGGACATGACCACCGTCGACCGGGTGGGCGTCCATGACGCGGTCATCGGCCTGGTACTCGGTGGGCTCTCCGATCGGGCCTCGTTGGTGATGGTGAACGGGGAGACCGTCGTTAGAGACGGACGCTGCACGACAGTTGACGAGGACGCCATCGCCGAGGTGGCGCGGCGGGCATACCCCGTGCGTACCAACCCACAGCGGCGACGCAATTGACGGCCTGTAGCCTTCGCAATCGACGCTCCTCGAAGAAAGGGCTAAGGTCGGTTGTTGTCCGACACGAGCGCTGTTCTGTGGGCAGCGTCGTACGAAGGGGAGGTACCCGTGTCACGACGTTCTTCGTTCCTATTCAGGATCTTCGCACTGCTGATGGTCTTCGGCTTGTTCGCCGCGGGGTGCGGCAACGACGACGACGGGGAAGCAGAACCAGCACCCGAACCGGCGCCGGCCGAGACCGAGCCAGAACCCGAAGTCGAAGACGAGCCTGAGCCAGAACCCGAGCCCGAAGAGGACCCTCTCAGGGTGGCGCTCCTGCTGCCAGGGGTCCGCAATGACAACTCGTTCAGCCAGGCGGCCTACGAGGGCTTGCGCGACGCGGTGGCCGAAGATGGCAACGTCGAAACCCAGGTTCTCGAGGAGATCATCGACCCCACCGACTCGCTCCCGGCCATTCGCGACTTCGCCAGCCAGGGATTCGACCTGGTCCTGGGTCACGGCATTGAATACGTGGATCCGATCCAGCAGCTCTATGCGGAATTCCCCGATGTGTCCTTCTCGATGACCGGCGGCATATTGGTGCCCGGCTCGGTCACCAGCGACAACGTGGTGGACTGGCTCTACAACGTGCAGGACATGGCCTATCCGAACGGCATTCTGGCGGCAAAGGCAGTGGTCGGCGAAACCATTGGGATCGTCGGAGGCCCTGAGTTCGACTTTGTGAAGACCATGCACCAGTCGTTCCGCGACGCAGCTTTGTCGGTGAACCCCGATATCGAATTCCTCGAGGGCTTCGCCGGTTCGTTCGTCGACGTTCAGGCCGCGGCCGAGGTCACCCAGCAGCTCATAGACCAGGGCGCGGACTTAATCTACTGCTCAGGTGACGGAATCTGCATCGGTGCGGCTCAGACCGCATCAGCTGCGGGGATTCCGATCTCGGTGGGATTCGGTTCCCAGGAGCAGACGGCACCCGATGTATATCTGGCCGCCACCGTCATCCGCATGAAAGACCTGTACCTGGATTTCTTCGCCCAGGTTCGCAACGGAACCTTCGGCACCCCTGACGGTGAAGTGCATGCGGTGGGCGAAGAGGGATACGCGTTCTATCCCGGAGGCATCTTCAACGCCCAAGTTGAGGTCTTGCCGGTCAACACCAATGCCACGGTTGAGACCGCAGTGAGCCTTGACGAACTGCAAGCCGCGCTCGACGAGCTGGTCGCGTCTATCGAGGCCGGCGAGTTTTCAATCCCCTTCCCCGGCTAGCCGACTGCACAATCATTGACTTCTGAACCTGGCGCGGTCCCGTTCCGCACGCCCCTTTCGGTAAGGGGTGCATCGCGGCGGTTCGGATCGATTCAGGCGCTAGAGGGCGTGGATTTCACCCTTGAGGATGGCGAGATCCACGCCCTGGTCGGCGAGAACGGGGCCGGCAAGTCCACACTGGCCAAGATTGTTGCCGGATCAATCCATTCTGATGCCGGGTCGATGAGCCTGTTCGGAGAGCCCTACCAGCCGGCATCGCGCCGCGAAGGCGCCGCTGCCGGAGTCGCCCACGTGAGACAGCAGCTCTCGCTGGTCCGAGGGCTCACCGTCGCCCAAAACCTCCAACTGGGACGACCAGATGCGCCTGCGGTCTTCAACGCGGGCGCGGCCCGTGCCGAGGTAGAGCGCTGGTCCGACGAATTCGGGCTGGGCGTCCCCGCGGAGACGCTCATCGACGACATGCCGCTGGCTATCCGTCAACAAGCGGAAATTCTCATCGCGGTGGCGTGGGGGGCACGGCTGCTGATCCTGGACGAGCCCAGCTCGGCGCTGGGGCCTCTTGAGACCCAGGCTCTCATCGCACTGTGCCACCGTTTGCGCGCTGAGGGCACTCCGATCATCTATATCTCTCATCGATTGCCAGAGTTGACGGAGTTGGCCGACCGGCTCACGGTTTTGCGAGCGGGCAAGGTTGTGGTTGAGGGGGCCGACGTACGCAACGCCGACCTCCGCTATGTGGCAACCCTCATGATCGGCGACGTCTCGCTGCTGGAGGTCAATCGGCCCGAGATCCAGCGGGGGCCAACTCGATTGACGGTGAGCGACCTCTCGGTTTCGTCTCCGCACGGCGTCGGATGCCACGGGCTCGACTTCGAAGTCGCAGCCGGTGAGATCCTCGGGGTCGTCGGCATCGCCGGGAACGGCCAGGACTCGCTGGCCAAAGCACTGACCGGACAGGTGAAGCTCTCCGGCGGCCGCGTCGCGGTGGATGGCACAGACATCTCTGGATCGGCAGGCCAGGCAATCTCGGCGGGAGTGGCCCATATCCACGAGGACCGCTCCAACGGTCTCGCCGCATCCTTCTCCGTCGCCGACAACGCAACCGCCCGGCATATCGGCAATCGGCGATTCACCAGCTTTGGCGTGCGTTTGGGGGACAAGATCGCCCACCACGCCCGGGAACTGATCGAGCGATTCCAGGTCCGTCCCCCAGAACCCGCAGCCATGGCCAGTTCTCTTTCGGGCGGAAATCAGCAGAAGCTGATGGCGGCCCGGGAGCTGGAGCAGAATCCAGCAGTGCTCGTTGCCCATGGGCCGACAAAGGGCCTTGACCCCGAAGCGGCCAAGGCCATGCGCGATCGCTGTTTTGCCGTTGCCCAGGCCGGGGGTGCCGTGGTGGTGATCTCCGCTGATCTCGACGAGGTGGCCGATCTGGCCCATCGGATCATCGTGCTCTACCGGGGAGTGGTGACCGATGCGTTCCCCATCGAGGACATGACGCCCCAACGCTTGGGCGCGGCCATGGCCGGTTTGTCCGAAACCTCGGGAGTGGCTGGTGACTGACGTGGTAGCCGGGGGCGAGCAGGGCGAAATCGAGGACGCTCCCGCGGAGACCGAGGGACGCAGCCTCACCACTTCATTGTCGACCAGCAGCCTTGCCGTTCTCATTGCGGTGGTGGTTGGCGGGCTGGTCATGCTCTTTTCAGGAGAGAATCCGCTCACTGCCTACGGGTCCATGCTCGACGGCGCCTTCGGATCGAAGTTCGCGCTGGGCGAGACCTTGTCTCGGGCTGCGCCCCTGGCCATAGTGGGCTACGGCACCGCGGTGGCGCTTCGGGCCGGGCTCATCACCATCGGCGCCCAGGGCCAAGTTGTCGCCGGTGCCATAGGGGCGCTGTTGACCGCCCAATTCTTCGAGACGGCACCATCTGCTGTGGCCATTCCGGCTGCCGCCATCGGAGGCGCCCTTTTCGGCATGGCCTGGGTATTGATCCCGGCGTTGCTGCGGGCCTACTTCAGGGTGAACGAGATCCTCTCAACCCTGCTGTTCACCGAGTTCGCAGCCCTGCTCATCGAGTACCTCCTCAACAACCCGCTCAAGCCCCCCACCGCGATCACCCCGCAATCCGACCCCTACCCGGACAACGGCATACTCGGACTGGTCATCGACGGCACCCGCTTCCACACCGGGGTCTTCGCCGCCGTCATCATCGGCCTCGCCTTCATCTGGTGGGTGCGCTCAGATCGGGGATTCAGCTACGACCTCTACGGTGAGAACCCGAACCTGGCCCAAAGTCTGGGCATCTCCAGCAACCGGGTGATCATCAACTCGCTCCTCATCTCCGGGGCCACCGCCGGCCTGGTCGGATGGATCCAGGCCGCCGGCCTTCTCCAACGGGTCTACGTGGGGATCGCATCCGATATCGGGTTCTTCGGCCTCGTCGTCGCCTTCCTCGGAGGCGCGACCGCGGGCGGCGTGCTGGTGGCCGCGGTCCTATTCGGGGCTCTCCAGGCCGGCGGTCTCGCCATGCAGTCTTCCGAGGGCATCCCCGCCTCGCTGTCTGACATCATTCAAGCGCTGCTCCTGCTCGGGTTCTCAATCCGATACGCCCCCCAGATCATTCGCCTCACCCGCGGGGTCATGGCCAACTTCACCCTCGTCGGGAGGAAACGCCGATGAGTCAATTGCTTGAGGCCACGTTCTGGAGCGCCACGGTGGCGGGCGGGTTGAGGCTGGCCACCCCGCTTATCTACGCATCAATCGGTGAGACCTTCGCCCAGCGGGCCGGCGTCTTGAATTTGGGGCTTGAGGGGTACATGATCATCGGTGCCCTTACGTCGCTCTACGTAGCCGACCCCACGGTGGCCCCGCTTGGATTCTTGGTCGGTGGCCTGGCCGGGATGTTGTTGGCCGCCTTCATGGTTCTGCTTTCGATCCGCCTGTACGCCAATCAGGTGGTCGTCGGCTTCGGCCTGACCATCCTTGGCATAGGGACAACCGGGTACATCTTCAGGGTCACCACCGATGTCGGCGGAAGAGACCGCCAGGTGTCATTGCCGTCAGAGGTCGACATTCCGCTTCTGTCGGACATCCCTTGGCTGGGCGATGCTTTGTTCGGCCACAGCTGGTACACGTGGCTGGCCTTGGGTCTGGTGCTGGTGACCGGATTCATCGCCTCTCGGACCATCTTCGGCCTCGAAGTAAAGGCCGTAGGAGAGGATCCTGACGCCGCGGCGGCCCGAGGCGTGGATGTCGTGCGCGTCCGCACCATGGCCACGCTCATGTCAGGATTCCTCAGCGGGCTGGGCGGTGCCGCCTTGATGTTGGGCAGCGTGGGGCGGTTTCAGCCCTGGCTCACTGCGAACCGCGGCTTCATCGCCCTGATCGTCATAATCATGGCCAGTTGGAGCATCTGGGGTGCCGCAGTGGGCGCCTTCGTGTTCGGGTTCTTCGAGGCCCTGGGATTCAACCTGAACAATGTGTTTGTTGACGTTCCCGTCGAGGGGCTCAACGCCATCCCGTTCTTCGTGGCCCTGTTGATCCTCACCGCCAGCGCCCGCTGGGCCCGCATGCCTCGGGGATTGGGCGAGAACTACGTCCCGACTGTTTGATCGAGCAGGGCTCGCAGGACCGCTCTGTCTTCATCCGAGCAAAAAGCGGCGTCGATGGCACGATGCTGGGCGGCGACCAGATCGGCCATATCCCAGTCGAGATGTTCCGCGGCCAGCATGAGCTCGCTGCACAGTGAGATGCCGAGAGTCTCGGGATCATCAGTGTTGATGGTGAAACGCACCCCGGCGGCAGCCAACTCCTTGATCGGATGGGCGTCCAAGCCCGAGTACAACAGTGTGCAGTTGGAGGTGAGACAGACGTTCAGCGTGATGCTTTTGTCCAATACCAGAGCTAAAACCGATGGATCCTCGGCACAGCGAACCCCGTGGTCGATACGGCTCACGCCCAGAAGCTCGATGGCATCTCGGACACCATCGGCGCCCGACGACTCGCCCGCATGGGCGGTGCGTCCCAGACCGATTCGCGCCGCGTCGGCATAGGCGGGGGCGAAACGAGGGCCGGTCCGACCAGCTGCATCCTCGTTGCCGTCTATCGATAGCCCGACAATCCGGACCAACCCTGAACCCTCGATCCACCCGACCAGTTCTTTGGCTTCCCGCTCGGATTGCTGTCGCAGAATCGATGGGAGCAGGCGAAAGTCGCCGAGCCCGTCGGCCTGGGCCCGATCCAATCCCCGGGCACACGCGGAGAACAGCCCAGCCGTGGAGAGTCCCGACCAGTGGGTGGGGTTCACGATCACCTCGGCGTAGACGATGCCCTGGTCATGGGCGTAGGCCGCGAAGTCGTAGGCGACCCGCTCTGCGGTCGGCTCGTCGCGGACCAGGCCGCAGACCCAGTCAAGGGTTTCCAGGAAATCGGCCAGATTGTCTGCCTCGAAGAGCCGGTCGACCGGCCGGGGCGGCTCCTCGCCGGCGATGGCGGCTAGTTCGGCGACCCGCGCCGGCCGAAACGTGCCTTCGAGGTGGATATGCAGCTCGACCTTGGGAACGCGGCGAACCTGCTCCTCGCTGAGCAGCGTCATGTGTAAATGCCGGGGGGAGGATCCCATCCAGTGAGGACGTGTCGGCCGATCTCAACGTGCTTCCACTCGACCGGATCGTGAAGCGTGAGCGTGCGGACGTTCCTCCACCATTGATCGAAACCTAGGGGGCGACGAGCCGAGCGAGTGCCCATGAGCCCGTAGACACCTTGAGCGGCGGCCAACCCGGATCGGTCGGCGGCCGACCGGGCAGCATAGATGGGAATGGCCAGGTCGGTCCGACTCATCTCGCCCCGCTCGAAGGAATCGAGGGCATGTCCACACCGCATGGTCAGCTCGTGGGCGGCGGCAAGATCGGCGACCAACTCCCCCATCGTCCGCTGAACCATGGGATCCTCGGCCGCATTGTCCACCTCGGCTGAGGGCCACGGCCGGCTCTGCTCGTTGACAAATGGCACCGCGGCTTGGAGGGCCCCGATGCCGATGCCCACGTTCACCGCGGCGAAACCGGCCTCGAACCGTACTCCCGAATGGGGCAGCGGAGCTCGGCCGGGGATGCTGGCCACCCACTCGGGACCCACTCGGACGTTCTCAAAGCTGATGCTCCCAGAGTCGGTGGCCCGCTGACCGAGCGCATCCCAGTCGCGGTGGACCGTCATGGCCGGGTTGTCTTTGGCCACCAGGTTCAGTTGGAGGGCGAAGAATGGATTCTCCGGGGTGAACCGCTCGGGATTGAAGCCCCACACCGCCACGTAGTCGGCCTCTGCGGCGCCGGTGGTGTAGATCTTCTGGCCGTTGACCACATACCCGCCGTCTTCTTGCTCGAGGGCCAACGTGGTGAACGGCTCGGCCACCGTCTTGCCCGCCTCGGCCACTGCCAGGCCCAGGGTTGCGCTCTCGTCGAGGACCAGCGAGGCCAGGCGGGGCTTCAGGTCGTCGGCGCAGTAGCTGAAGATCTCCCGTACCAGCTCGTCGTGCACCTTGTAGACCTGGGCTACCGACGAGTCTGCCGTGGCCAGCCGTACCTGGGCGTGCAGGCTGGCGGTGTGCGAGGCGCCGACCCCTCCAAACTCCGCAGGGACGGCCAGCGCGAGGATCCCACAGCCTTTGAGGGCGTCAACGGCCCGAGTGGGATACCGACCGGCGTCGTCGTGCTCGGATGCCAGCGGCGCCACCACCTCGGCAATCACCTCGTCCAGCGTCTCTAGATTGCGCTCTTCGTCACTGCTGAGGTCGGGGGGCGAGATCGCCGAGCCCAAGTACCGTGCCAATGTCATCGCTGTCTCCTCGTGGTTCGACCAGCCAGCTTCATCGTGTCACTCCCCCGCCATCATGAATGTGCTGGGGGCACCGGCAGCACAACAGCACCGGTATGAACGACTGGGTCATGGTGTCGATGAGCCCCTTCTCGGTGAGGCCGTAGTCGGGCACACCGGCCAACCCGACGAAAGCCAGGATCATGTACGGCGACGCGATCTCGCAACCGAGCGAGGCAGCGGCATGGTTGGCCTCGATCGACTCGTCGTACACCCGCTCCCACGGCTGATCGCTCATTATGCCCCCGAGGGGAAGGGGGACGGTGGCCAGCACCTCGCCATCGGCCACACAGACGTATCCCCCTCCGATCTCCTGAAGAGTGCTGGCAGCGTGGGCAAGGTCTTCGTCGCTGGTTCCCACTACTACCAGGTTCTGGTTCTCGCAGTTGCTGGTGATGCCCAGCGCGCCGCGGGCAAGGCCGAACCCCCGCACGAATCCCGTGGCCCGGGTGTCGGTTCCGTGGTGGCGATCGAACACCGTGATCTTGGCGATGTCGATACCAGGATCGGGGATCACGTTGCCGTCCACCACCTGGAGCTCGGCCTCGATGGCCCGCTTGAAGTAGCCGTCGTACATCTCCATGGCCCGAACCACTGCCACCTCATCAGCCGCGGCGTCGGCTTCCACCCGGAACAGGTCGGAACCGAAGTCCTCCGGCAAGCGCACAGTGTTTCGCACCCAATCCGGCATGGTGTCGGGGTTGGCGAAGGTGGCCTCGCCGTCTCTGCCGGCGATCTCGCCCCCCACGATGACCATCGACGGTCGCACATCGCTCAAGTCATCGAGGATCATCACATCAGCCAGTCGGCTGGGGGTGATCGAACCGAGCAAGTGATCGAGTCGGTAGTACTGAGCGGCGTTGAGCGTAGCCATGCGATACGCCTCGATGGCGGGCACACCATGGGCTATGGCGCTGCGCACGTGATGGTCGATGTGACCCTCGTCCCGAAGATCCTCCACATGGCGGTCGTCGGCGCAGAAGCTCATATAGTCGAATCCACCGGCTACTGCGCCAACATCCTCGAATACCAACGGGACGTTGTCGTTCATCGACCCCGACATCACCGTGATCATCACCCCAAGGCGCAGCCGATCGATCACCTCCGCAGTGTTGAACGCGTTGTGGTCGTCGCTGACGCCACCGGCCAGGTAGGCCCACAGCGGCTCATCCGCGATGCGGGCGGTGTGACCGGTGAGCCTCCGACCGGCGGCCATCGCGGTGTGGGCCTTGCGGGCAGCCGAGATGTCCAGATCGAAGGGGTTGCTCTCGCCCAGGGTGGCCACATTTGTGGCACTCAGGCGTTCGATCACGTCGGCCTCCGTCATTACCGCTCCGCCCAACTCCAGATCGGGGACGCGGGGAATCTTGTGGGAGATCTGCTGGAAGATGCGCATCGGCGTGCCCGTGGCGGCCATAGCGTCGGCACCCCGAGTTCCCACCACGTTGGCCAAACAGTTGGGGTCGGCCAGCACGGTGGTTGTGCCCCGGGGCACAACCAACCGGGCCAGCTCTCCCGGAGTGAGCATGGTGTATTCGATGTGGAGATGGACGTCGATGAACGTCGGAGCGACAAATTGGCCCGAGGCGTCGATCTCGGTGTCAGCCTCCAGCCGACCGGGCGGAGTCACCGCGGCGATGTGCTCCCCGGCGATCAGAACGTCGCGCTCTATCAGCTCGCGGTTGTGAAGCGCGAGCACCGTGCCTCCCCGGATGGCCAGGTCGGCGGGCTGGTCACCTCGGGCCACGGCCTGAAGCCGCAATATCTGCTCGGGTTCGGGAACGAGGTCGGCGCCGATGAACATTTGGCTCACGACAGTACGAGGTCGTCCACCAACTGGCTCAATGTGCCGTCCACGACGCCGATGTCGGTCACATGCGGTCCCGTCAAACAGGCCAAGCTCATCAACATGACCGAGAACAGGGGTTGGGTGAGCGGCCCGGGCGGCAAACCGATGGCTTGGGCCGCGGCACCCACCTCTCCCTGAATCCGAGCCACCTCGGCAGCGGGCAATGGCGACAAGATCCCCGCCACCGGAAGTTCCAATATCGCGATGACCTCGCCGTTTTGGGCCACTGCCACTCCTCCTCCTGTGGCAATCACCGCATTGGCCGCTACCGCCATGTCGGAGGGGTCGCGGCCGAAGACAGAGAGATTGTGGGTGTCGTGGCTGATCGTGGTGGCCACCGCGCCGGTCCAGTGTCCCCATCCGCCGAGCAGCCCGGCTACTGGCGTGGCCGGAATCCGACCGTGGCGATGCACGACCACATTCAACAGGTAGCCATCAGGAATGGCGACAACGCCGTCGCACACCTCAACTTCGGTTTCGCCCCACTCAGTGAGTACCACGCCCTCCACAACTCTAACGCGGTGCTTCCCGTCGGCAACCCCGGGCAGTCGGTACACAAATTGGTCCGGGGTGATGGCTGGCAGCTGGATTGTGTCGAGCGGTGGGTTCGATGGCGCCTCGACGACCGGCTCGAGCATCGCTCCCCCATGGGCTACCCGGCGGCCGTCGAAGAACACATCGTCTACGGCGACGTCCTCCAATGAGGACAGCACCACTATGTCGGCCCGCCGCCCGGCGGCAACCTGGCCGAGATCGGTGCGCTGAAGCCGGTAGGCCGCGTTGTAGGTGGCGATCCTCAGAGCCCGCGCCGGGGACAGGCCATAGCGGATCAGTCGGCGCAGCAGGTCGTCGATACCGCCTTCCTCCAGCAGGGTGAGAGCGAACAGGTCATCGGTGGCGGCAATAAGGTGGGTGGGGAATTCCGGGAGCTTGGCCAGCTCTTCCACCAGCAGCGGCAGCACGAAGTCGAACGCGCCCCGCAACTCAACGGTCATGCCGGAGCGGAGCTTTTCCATGGCATCGACATGGGCGAAGACTTCATGGTCGGAGAAGATGCCTGCGCTGAGATAGGCCTGAAGCGCAGGCCCGGTCAATCCGGCGGCGTGGCCGCTGACCAGCTTTCCGCTGTCGTGGCCGGCCGCCACGATGTCCACCATGCGGGCGTCGCGACCCAAGACCCCGCCCATGTCCATGACCTCGGCCAGGCCGCCTACTTCATCCCAAGACAGCATCTCCTCGATGTCAGCCGCGTGCAGATCGTGACCGGAGAGCTCCAAGCCCGGTAGCGGCGGGACACAAGAAGGGGCCTGCACCACGAACCGCACCGGAAGCCCCCGGCTGGCGTCAACGGCGTAGCGGACTCCCTCGACGCCGGCGATGTTGGCCAGCTCGTGGGGGTCGATGAACACCGTAGTGGTGCCTCGGGGACAAACGACCTCGGCATACCCGCCGGGGGTGAGCATCGAGCTCTCGAAATGCACGTGCATGTCGATAAACCCGGGCGCGACGAACCGTCCGGTGCAATCGAACGAGTCGGCGGCGTCGCTGCGGGAATCAGTCGGATGGATACTGGCCACGACCGGGCCGACGATTCCCACGTCGGATTGACGCAGCTCCCCGGTTCCGACGTCGACCACGGTGCCGCCGGTCAGGATCAGGTCGAAGGGCTCGTTGCCGAGCGCGGCACCGACCGCTCGAGCCCGGGTCTCCTCCTCAAGATGGCTGTACATGAAAAGAAACTAGCCTCTAGCCATTACCGTGACCCGCAGATCCGGCTCTGATCATTCCCAAATGGCGGTGTGGTCATTGAAAGAAAAGTGCTTTGGCAAAAATTGCCAAAGCACTAGACTCAGGGATTATGGCCACGATGAACGTGTCGCTTCCCAACGACCTCAAGATATTTGTCGATTCTCAGGTCAACCACGGCAACTACGGATCAACGAGCGAGTACATACGAGACCTGATACGACACGACCACGACCGTGGTCAACTTCGAGACGCGCTCCTTGAAGGCGCCCGGTCCTCCATCGCTACCGAAGTCGACAGTGCATACTTCGAATCACTCCGAGACCGAGCACAAGCCAGCACCTGACCTGTGCAAGCCCAGCTCAGCGACCTCGCGGCCAACGATGCCGAAGCCGCGGTGGACTACTACCGCGAGGAAGCTGGCCTTGGAACCGCACTCGACTTCGTAACCGCGCTAGAAGCCGCTATCAGCCACCTCCAACAGCATCCGTTCACTGGGTCGCTCCGGTTCGCGTTCGAATTGGAGATCCCAGACCTTCGGAACTGGCCTCTCCAGAAATTCCCCTACCTCATCTTCTACAAGGTCACCGGCAACCGCATTGACATCTGGCGCATCCTGCACGCCCGACGAGACGTTCCCGCCCACCTCTCGTCAACCCCACCCGCGTGAGCCTCCCCAAATCCCACAGATATGGAGACCGCCCTCCAGTCATCAACCTGGCCATCGGCCCCCGTCCAACCACTGCTTCCATCGGGCACTCAACTCGAAGAGCGGGGAGGTGCCGATTCGTCATGCCGTCATGCCGGATAGGCCGAGGAATCCTCGGGCCAATTCAATCTCGCCCATGTGCCGCAGGCCATGCTGGTAGCGCCAGCACTGGAATACGTCGACCACGGTGATGCCTGCGTCGCTGGAACAGCGGGCGCTGAACGATGGCGCCGTCCTCGGCTGGCGTCAACGGCGTATAGCGTGACCCGCAGATGCGGCTTTGAAAGGCAGGCACGGTGACCAGTTTCTTGTTGCGCGGCGGAACGGTGCTCCCGATGGAGGGGTCGAAGGTCGTCTTCGATCCGGGATCGGTATTGGTGATCGATGGCAAGATCGAATTGGTGGGCGAAGTGGCCGACGTCGATCAGCACCCCGCCGCGCCGAACGTCGAGGTGATCGACGCCACCGGCCATGCGGTAGTCCCGGGCTTTCACAACTGCCACCTCCACTCGGGCCTGCTGCGAGGCACGGCCGAATCGCTGGCGCTGTGGGAGTGGCTGGAAGATCACATCGACCCGGCCCACCGGGCGCTGACCCCTGAGATCGCCGAGGCGGCCTCGTGGATGGCCTACACCGAGGGACTGCGGGGCGGCACCACGTCGGTATTGGACATGTGGCGGCACATGGAGGGCTCGGCGAGGGCCGCAGAGGCGATCGGCATTAGGGCCACGCTGGCGCCCTACACCGCCGATCTGTACGACTACTTCGAGACCTTGGAGACCAATCGGCGTCTGTTGGAAACGCATTTGGTGGCCGCCGATGGCCGGGTTCGAACGTGGGTGGGCTTGGAGCACATCTTCTACTGCTCACCGGACATGTTCCGGCAAGCGGCCGCGCTGGCCGAGGAGTTCGACACCGGGATCCACACCCACTCGTCGGAGTCCATCTGGGAGGTGCAGGAATGCCTGCGCCAATTCGGCCGGCGCCCCATCGAGGAGTTCTACAACCGGGGAATCTTGGGCAGCCAGAGCGTGATCGCCCATGGCGTGTGGCTCGACGACCGGGAG
Organism: Acidimicrobiales bacterium; assembly: GCA_965208505.1. Taxonomy (GTDB): domain Bacteria; phylum Actinomycetota; class Acidimicrobiia; order Acidimicrobiales; family Bin134; genus Poriferisocius. The sequence goes on along the minus strand of OZ242339.1, from coordinate 1,263,758 downwards.
GTGCAGTTGATGGCCCAGACCGGCACCAGTGTCACTCACTGTCCCTGCTCCAACATGAAGCTGTCGTCGGGTCCGGCCCGGATCGGCTTCTACCGGGAACAGGGCATGACGGTGGCTCTGGGCACCGACGGGGAGAAGGAGAACAACAACCTCGACATGCTGGAGGAGATGAAGTTCGCATCACTCCTTCAGAAAGTGAGCACCCTCGACCCCACCACTGGAGACCCCTGGGACATCCTCGACATGGCCACCCTGTCGGGTGCCCGAGCGCTAGGCCTCGACGAGGTGACAGGCTCGCTCGAGGCCGGCAAGGACGCCGACATCGCCACCGTGGACCTGGGCGGGCTGCACTTCGTCCCGGTCATGCACGGCGACGACTTCAACATCGCCGCCCACTTGGTGTTCACCGCGTCATCCCACGACGTGGCCAACGTCTGGGTGCAAGGAAGACAGCTCGTGGCCGACGGCGAGGTGGCCTCTGTTGACGTCGGCCAAGTCGCCGAGCAGGCGCAAGCCGCGGCCGAGGAGCTCTTCGAGCGTCGCCGCCAGCTTCAGGGCGCCACCCCCAGCCCCGCCACAACGCTGGGAAAGAACGCCTAGTTCAGCCGCACCCAGCGGCGCCATATGGCCAGCTGGGGTGCGCCTACCGTTGGCATTGGGTCAGCCCTCGTCAGCGGGAGTCGGGAAAGGCCGGTGACCCCAAAAGCTCGGGCGGGAGATCTGGTAGGTGCCGGCATGGTCTGGGTCCTCGACCCGTAGCCCACCCCATCCGAACTCGACCATCATCGAGTCGGGCGCTTGGCAATAGAAAGAGATCATCTCGTCGTTGGTGTGACGTCCCAAGCACATGCGGACAGGGACTCCCTGGTCGAGGCAGCGGTCTTGCGCCATGCCGACATCATCGATGGTCGCCGCTTCGACCATGATGTGCCCAAGCGGATGGGTCCGAGGCAGACCGGCGCTGAATCCCAGCGTGTGGTGACGCGGGTTGCAGCCCAAAAACGCCATCGATATCGCACCGACATGCCAGGTGTTCCGCAGGTGGAAGCCGAGCACGTCTCGGTAGAAGTTCAGGACCGGCTCGAATTCATCGACCTTCAAAACGGCGTGTCCGAAGCCCATGTCTCCGGTCACGAAGCTCGAAACAAGGGGTGTCACCACTGGAATGTCGTTGCGAATGGGGCCGTGGTAGAGCTCCAGCGGCGTGCCGGCGGGATCTTCGAATGAGACGTAACCGGTCACGAGACGGGCGGCGGCCTCTTCGTCGGAGCCTGCTCTCACGTCGACACCCGCCCGCTCGAGGCGAGAGACCTGGGCGTGCAAGTCAGTGTCGTCGATGACTTCGAACCCGATGGCGTCGACTCCCGCGGTGTCAGCTTCGGCGACGACCAGGCGGTAGGGGTAGTTGTCCCATCGGAAATAGGCCGCGGTCGCGTCGGGGCCGGGTGTGGGCATGAAGCCGAGCACGTCGGTAGCGAACCTGCGCCACTCGTCCAGGTGTGGACTGGCGAGCCGGACGTACCCGAGGGACAGGACAGCGCTCTTTCGTGTGCTCATAGGGTGGTCTCCGACTCATCGCGGGTGAGGAACTCGATCACGACCCGCTCAAACTCGTCCTTGCGTTCGATCATCGTCCAGTGCCCACAGTCCGGGAAGATGTGAACTTCGCAGTCGCGAATCAGGCGCATTGCGGGGATCAACCCGTCAGGGGGCGTGACCCGGTCGTCTCGCCCCCAGGTGACCAGCGTCGGCGCCTGGATCCCGCGCAGCGTCACGAACTCGTTGGTGTTGTCGAGCATGATGTCGCGTAGAAACGACAGCATTTCCCGGCTGTAGATCTGGCGGATACCGGCGAGCGCCTCGGGCTCGGTTGCTGCCTCCCAGCGACGGTCGATCATCTCCTCGGTGAGGGTGGCGGTGTCGAAAACCATCGATCGCATCCAGGCGATGAGCAGTTCTCGGGTGGGGTTCTCAACGAAGTCGACGAGCCGACTGATGCCTTCCGACGGCAACGGGCTGAACAGCGGAAGTCCGACCCCGCCGATGGTCGCCAGCCGCCGCACCTGGTCGGGGCGAGCCGCCGCCACCTGAGAGGCGAACTTTCCCCCCAGTGAATTGCCGAGCAGCGAGAACGAATCCAGGCCGAGCCCGTCAACGAAGGCAGCAACGGCCTCGGCCCCGTGAAGTACAAGATTGGTGGGCGGGGTGTAGCTGCGACCGAAGCCCGGCAGATCCAGCACCAGGCAACGGAAGTGGGGAGCGAACGCCGCGAGGTTCTCGCCGAAGTTGGCCCAGCCGGTAGCCCCCGGGCCAGAGCCGTGCAGCATGACCAACGGCGGACCATGGCCCACCTCGTGAAAGTGCAGGACACCGTGCTCGGTGCGTAGCGTTCGGCTGGTGTCCTCTTCGGTGAAGGGTGGCGTCGTTGCGTTCATGGACTGAGAACCTCTGCGCTCAGATGGTGACCGCTGATGGACCGGTGGGCGGCAGGCCCATCAGGACCCCTCCGGCGAGGTCGAGCAGCGGGCCTCGGAGGAAAATCCCGTGATGGAGCCCGGCGTGCATGCCCCGCCAGAATCGCTGCACCGGCTTGTCGAGACGGATCGCGTTCCCACCGCAGATGTCATAAACGGTGTTGGCTGCCTCCGCCGCCCGCCACGCCGCGCGGACCTGATCGCGCCGAAGCGCAACCCGCTGGTCGATCCCAATCGTGTGGCCGGCTCGAACCGCGTCGTATGCCTCGCCGATGTTGTGGACCAACTGAATGCGAGCGCTGGCGATTTCGGCGGCCGCCTCGCCGAGCACCCGCCGAGAATGGGGGTCGTCGGCCTGCACGACCCCTAGGTTGGAGACCCGCCCTGCCTGGTATTCAATGCCCCGCTGGAGTACGCCTTCGGCGATTCCGATCAGCCCTGCTGCCACCCCACCGGGAAACACGGCTGACCACGGCACGTTGAACAGGGGATCGCCGCTGCGGACCGACTCCTTGGCGGCGCGACCGTCGAGGAGCTTGCGCACATCGAGTGTGCGATAGTCGGGCACGAACTTGCCATCGACGATGACGTCTTTGCTCCCGGTCCCTTCGAGTCCAATCGTGTTCCACGAATCCTCGACGATTTCGTAGTCGGAGCGAGGCAACATGACATGGAGACTGCCGATGGGCGGATCGTCCGGTCCGGCGGAGGCCGCCTTGACCATCGCACCCAGCACGATCCAGTCGCAGAGATCGGTGCCGGAGGAGAACGACCAGCGGCCATTGACGATGAAGCCGCCGTCGGTCGGCGTTGCGACTCCCGAGGGTGCGTACGGCGATGCAACCCATGTGTCAGGGTCGTCACCCCAGACCTCCTCTTGCAACCGAGTGTCATTGAGGGCCAGCTCCCAGGGGTGAACGCCGACCACACCAGCGGTCCAGCCCGCCGAGGGGCAGTAGTTCCCGATGTCCATCACGGCGTTGAGGAAGTCGCGGGGATCGGCCTCCAGGCCTCCGAAGTCCCGCGGCTGCAACATCCGAACGACTCCGGTCTCCTTCAGCAACTTGCCCGTGTCGTCGGGAAGCCGTCCGAGTGCATCGGCGTGGCTCGAGTGGTCGGCCAGGTAGGGCCCGAGCTCGGCGATCTGTTCGATGGTGGGATGGGCCATGCGTGTGTGTCCTCCGGATAGCACGATGGGTCAAGGGGCGGTCAGTAGCGTCACGCAGGCGTCGATGAGAATAAGCTAGTAACTTATCGCGACGTCTACTGCGACGGGACGCAGCCCTGCATGAAAGTGATCAATAAGGCCCAGGGAACGATCGATACTGGCGACCGGGTCGAGGTTCTTCCGATGTCTCAGCACACGGGTGCGGAGATTCACGGCGTCGATCTCCGCGAACCGATGGATGACTCCACAATTAGCGCCATCCGCGCCGCTCTCTTGCGGTGGAAGGTCGTGTTCTTCCGGGACCAGGAACTCACCCGAGACGAGCACGTGGCGTTTGGCCGCGGCTTCGGATCAGTGATCTCTGGCCATCCGACGCTGGCACCGCGGTTCCCGGAGCATCCGGAAATCGTGATGATCGAAAAGGAACACCACCGCGACGACCCAGACGCCAACGAGATCGAGCACCGCTGGCACAACGACCTGTCGTACACGGCCGCGCCGCCGATGGGGTCGATACTTCGCGCAATTTCCGTGCCGCCGTTCGGTGCCGATACCGAATGGACGAACCTCGCGGCGGCGTACGCGACCCTGTCTGCCCCCATCCGTGAGCTCATCGACGGGCTTACCGCGGTCCACCACAACGTCTTGCACGTCGTGAAGGGGGAACCGAACAAACTCGCCCGCGAGTTCATGGCCACTCCTCTCCGAGCCCGGCACCCCGTGGTGACCGTGCACCCCGAAACTGGCGAGCGCCAGCTGTACGTGAACCCCGACTACACAAGCCACATCGTCGAACTCTCACGCCAGGAGAGCGGCCATCTGCTCGAAATGCTCAACGAACACGTGTGCAGCCGAGAGTTCACGGTTCGGTTCCGTTGGCGCCCAGGCAGCATCGCATTCTGGGACAACCGGGCGACGGCCCACATTGCGCCGGCGGACGTGGTGCCGGGCCATCGGCGCGTCATGGAGCGCATCACGCTCGACGGTGCTTCGTTCGTCGGCCCGACCGGCTTCGAGTCGGTGACGGTGGACGAGTCAGGTGCTCCCGTGGTCGGCACCCGGAGCCCGTGAGCAACCCGGAGTACACAATCACACGAGCATGAACGACAACCATCGGGACCAGCCGCAGCCCTTCGGCGGCCACATTGCCCGTCTGGCCGGCGATTCGACCCCATGGTGGCCCGAACCGGTTCGGCCGGCTCAGGGCAACCCCAACATCATTGTCGTCCTACTTGACGATCTCGGCTTCTCCGACATCAGCCCCTACGGCTCGGAGATCTCCACCCCTACCCTCGACCGCCTCAGCGCCGGGGGTCTGCGCTTCACCAACTATCACACCGCCCCGCTGTGCTCACCGTCTCGTGCGTCCATCCACACTGGGATGAACCCGCACCGGGCCGGGTTCGCCGGAGTCGCCAACTTCGACCCGGGCTTTCCGGGTTGGACGATGGAGATCGATCCCTCGATCGACACGCTCCCCCACCTCCTTCGCAACGCGGGGTACGCCACCTTCGCCGTCGGCAAGTGGCACTTGACACGCGACGGGGCGATGCACGACGGCGCTCCCCGCAATTCGTGGCCGCTACAGGTCGGCTACGACCGGTTCTACGGCGTGCTGGAGGGCTGGACCAACATGCACCATCCCCATCGGCTCGTGCGCGACAACTCACCGGTGGCGGTCGACACGTACCCCGACGGCTACTACTTCACCGACGACATCACCGATGAGGCGATCTCCTATCTCAAATCGCTGCGATCCCACGACTCGACCCGCCCTTACTTCCTGTACCTGGCCCACGGGGCGGTCCACGGACCGCTCCAGGCCAAGGCGAACGACATCGCCACGCATCGGGGCCGTTACCAGCAGGGGTGGGATGAGGTCCGAGCACGCCGATTCGCAAATCAGATCGAGCTGGGCTTGTTCGACAAGGGCACGGCGCTACCGCCGCGCAACCACGAGCCTGGCTACGAGGTTGAGGCTTGGGCCACCCTCCCCGCTGAGGCTCAGGACAGGTACGCAAGGTACATGGAGGTCTACGCCGCGATGGTCGACAACGTCGACCAGAACCTCGCCCGCCTCTTGGCTGCAGTCGAAGCGCTGGGCGACCTGGACAACACGGTCGTCTTGTTCACCTCTGACAACGGCGCGACCCGAGAGGGCGGGGCGCAGGGAACGCGGAGCTACTACCGCCAATTCGGAAACCCAGCAGGGTTTGGACGCGATTTCGACATCGAGCGCGATCCCGATCTCATCGGCGGTCCTCAAGCGATGGTGCACTACCCCCGCGGATGGGGGATGGCGTCTAACACGCCGTTTCGGCTCTACAAGTCCTGTACCCACGCCGGCGGCGTGCGGGTGCCCATGATCGTTTCGTGGCCAAAGGGCATCGGACTCGACCGCGCCGGCACGATCCATCGCCAGTACCAGTACGTCACCGACCTCCTCCCGACAATCCTCGAACTCGCTCAGGTCGAGACGCCAAAGGACCTCGACGGCGCCAGCTTCGCCTCCGCCATCACCCATGGAGCCAACGAAAGCACCCACCTGGAGCAATACTCGGAGTGCTTCGGCAATCGAAGCTTCTACCGCAATGGATGGAAACTCGTCACGCTCCACCAGCGTGGGGCCGCGTATGACGACACAGAGTGGGAGCTCTACAACATAACCACCGACCCCACCGAGGTCAACGACGTCGCCGCCCAGCACCCAGAAGTCATCGCGGAACTCGCCGATGCCTGGGAACGCACCGCCTGGAACAACCAGGTGTTCCCGCTCGACGACGGCCTCGGGCTTCTCCAAGTGTTGCGCCGACCCGATGAAGCCTCGCTCAACGAACCCGTCCGTCTCCTGGCGGGCACACCGTCACTCGAGCGCTACCGGTCCCAGAAGCTCGTCGCACTCCGGGACTTCGACATCGAGATCGACATCGTGCACCAAGACGCCGACGGTGTCCTCGTCGCCCACGGTGACCAGGGAGGCGGATACGTGGTGTACATCGAGCATGGCATCGTGCATTTTGGATATAACGAGTACGGCATCGAAAAGATCGTCGCGGCGAACCTCTTGGACCCGGGCCGGCACCAGATCCACATCGCGGCTCGTTGTGGCGAGCCCTACACCTGGAATTTCACGATAAGCGTGGACGGCCGCCCGCAGGCAACCCTCGACGGAGTAGAGATGCTGATGGGCTTTGCTCCATTCCAAGGCATCGACGTCGGCATCGATCGCCGCTCTCCTGTCCTGTGGTCGACGTTTGAGACCCACGGCGCCTTCGCCTACCCCGGCGTCATCGAAGCGGTTACCTACCTACCTGGCCCCCCGGCACCCTACGACCCGGCCGAACTCATACAGCTGATGCGTAGCGCAGGAAGACGAACGGAATAGCAGTGATGTCGGAGGGGGACCCACGAGGATCTATAACTGCACTAAAATACAACCAGGGTGTGCCCCCTCCCGCGGAGTGCACCTGGTGAGATGACGTGCCGCCACGGAGCGTGCGTGAACGAGCAGCCGAAAAAGAACGAAATGACGGACAGTAACAGCGGTGCGACATCGGTCAACGTCATCGGCCCGGTGCCACCTGATCCCGAGAGGAGATGAAGTTCGCATCACTCCTTCAGAAAGTGAGCACCCTCGACCCCACCACCGGAGACCCCTGGGACATCCTCGACATGGCCACGCCCGAGGAGCTGTTCGAGCGCCGCCGTCAACTCAAAGGCGACACGCCCAGCCCCGCGACAACACTGGGAAAGAACGTCTAGATCATCTGGACAACTGGCGAATAGGAATGCTCTGCACCTGGGCTGCCTCCAAGAGCGGTCGGTTCCGATCGGCGGCAGCAAGATAGATCTCAGCCTCTAGGTGACGGGCGGCCGCCAATGCTTCCAACGACAACAGGTTGAGGCGGATACCGCTTCTAACGAGTTCAGCCATCGGCCACCCCAGCGTATGCAGCGAGAGCAGCTCGATGTTGTCAGGCAGGTCGACAACCGCGGCAATGACATCGGCAGCCATAGCCGAGTCCCCGCTGCCGAGTCGACGCGACATCGATCCCACAACGGTCTGATCCGCCAGGGCTCGACACAATCGGTGGTACCACAATCCAGTGGTTGCTAACCCAGCCCCCAGTGGTCTCAGGTCGTCGGGCTCGTCGTCCAGGAGGATCCTTAGCAATACATGGTCGTCAACCAGGACGGTGCTCATCACGCCAAATCAGGTTCACCAGCTGCAACCCGATCAGCGAGCAGGGCGTACCCACCGGCGTCGTGGATAGCCTCCTGGAGGAGTGACCGCAGTCCTCCCCGGCCTGCGGGGACGATGACCAATGCATCACCGAGGTCCGCGATCTCCACCTCGCCCCCGTCGAACAGATTCCATCGGCGGCGGGTCTCAGCCGGCAGAGCCATCTGACCCCTCCCCGACACTCGATAGCTCGCTACAGTCACACGCCTAGTTTACAAGGCTACAAAGCAGATGCACACAAGTCCCTTGTAAACCGTCCGACTTGCAGCAACGCGGACGCAGGATTCAACAACCTACTCCAGGGACTAGCGATCGTCGGGGCTACTTGCCGGTGGGGGTGAAGGTGAGTGACATGGTTTTGGGGGCCCGGGTGAACACGCCTTGGGGCGCGGGTGGGAGGCCGTCGAACGCGACATTGTCCATGGCGTCCAGCAGTTGGTTGGTGGCGATGTCGACTTCGGTCTTGGCCAGCATGGCCCCGATGCAGAAGTGCCGGCCCAAGCAGAATCCGGTGTGGTTGGCGGCCCCCGAGAACGCTTTGGACACGTCGAGGTCCTCACGGAAAATGTCGAATTGGTCGGGATCGTCGTAGCGGCGAGGATCGCGGTTGGCGCCGGCGATTAGACAGGTCACCGTGGAGCCGGCCGGGATGGTCACGCCATGCATCTCCACGTCCACTTCAGGCTGGCGCATGATCATCTGCACCGGTGGCGAGTGCCGCAGCGTTTCGGCGAAGGCATTGTCGATGAGGCTGCGATCGTTGCGAACGGCCTCTAGCTGATCTGGGTTGGCGATCAGGTTCATCATCATGTTGGCCATGGCCTTGTCGGTGGTCTCTCCCCCGGCCACCAACAGCAGCGATACAAACGCCTTGATCTCTAAATCAGTCATCTGCTCGCCGTCGATAACCGCGGTGCAAAGCGTGCTGAGGAGGTCGTCGCCGGGATTGGCACGCCTCTCGGCGATGATCGGCATCAAATAGGCCTGGAGCTCGTCTTTGGTCTGAAGCCCCTGGGCCATGACTTCCTCGTCGCCAGTGAGGTTGCTGAGGAACATCATGATCGAGTGGTACCACTTCTGGAACCGCTCGTGATCCGACTTGTCCAACCCCAGCATGTCGACGATCACATTGATCGGGAAGCGGATCGAGAACTGGTCGACTAGGTCGACTTTGGAATCATTGCGAAAGCCGTCGATGAGCTCTTGGGCGTTGGCCTCGATCACCGGGACGAACTTTGCCGTCAACTCGCTGCCCCGAAAGGCGGGAGCGATCAGATTTCGGTGGGCGGAGTGGTCGCGCCCCTCCATCTGGAGGATCGTCCGTCCGTGGACCGGCTCGAGCTGCCACTCGTAGTTCTTGTTGGTGAAGGTCTTGTCCTTGAAGGCCCTCTCGACGTCGTCGTAGCGAGAGATCAGCCATGCCTCGGTCGCCTCGTGATACACGACAGGGTATTCCTCACGCATCACCGCCAAGACGGCATTGGGGTCTTCGGCAAATGCTGTGGACAGAATGTCCGGTTCGATGGCGGCCACAGGCTCACCTTACAGATCGAAGCGGTCCAGGTTCATTACCTTGGCCCAGGCTGCGGCAAAGTCGTTGACGAACTTCGCCTCGCCGTCGTCAACTCAAGGGCACCACGCCCAGCTCCGCGACGACGCTGGGAACAAACGTCAGCGTCGGGCGTCGACGATTTCAATTTCATAGAAACCCAAGGCCTGGTCAGCAGTCACAAGAGCCAACGCCTCTAGTTGAGCCTGAGCAACGAGCATCCGGTCGAAGGGGTCTTGATGGTGGGCGGGAAGCGCCGGGGCATGCTCGGCGTGTTCCGCTGAAATGGCAAGCGGAACAAAGCCCCCTGACTGGAGCGCAGCAACTAGTCCATCGGGCATGGTCAGCTTGCCAAGTGCCCGCTTGATCCCAAGCTCCCACGGAGTGACCGCCGAGAAGTACACCTCATCGGCGTGTTCGATCAATTGGCGGCACTGCGACCCCAGCGAGTCGCTGCCTTCGAGCCACCAGAGGGCAACATGGCTGTCCACCAAGATCCTCATGGCACGTCTTCCTCGGCGGACTCATCGAACATAGCCACGATCTCTGCATCGGAGCCGACCACATCACCGCGGTAGCCAACCCGGCCAGCCCATGTACCGGCCACTCGTACCGGACGATCAGGGTGCCATGGAATGATCTTGGCGACCGGATGGCCATTGCGGGCCACGATCACCTCAACACCCGCCTCGGCCTCCCGGATCAGCTCCGACAGCCGTGACTTTGCCTCATGTGTGTTTACCACCCGAGTAGTCATGGTCTTAGCTTAGCTAAGAGCACTACCGCCCTCAACATCCGTCATCACAGGCTGAGTGCGTTTCGCAGGATTTCGTCTATTGCCCGCAAGCGCACCTGGTCGAGCCGACCTAGCCGTTCCACGAAACGATGAGTCGACACCGCCCGGACCTGTTCGACTTGGAACGCAGTAACCGAAACAAGGCCGGTGCCAACATCGGGTTCAACCACGACATGCAGCGGCACCGAGCGAATCGTCGATGTGCCCGGCACCACGATCACCATCTTCAGATTTGGATGGTGCAGCCGGTCGTCAGAGACAATCAGCGCTGGACGGCGAAAGGCCTGCTCAGGATGCTCAGGGTCGGCGCCGAAATCCACAGACCACACATCACCCCGAGCGAACCGCCCCTCAGTGCTCATTCAAACCGTCTATTGCGGCAGCATCCAATCGCCTGCTCTCCATCTGGTAGGCGTCAACCTCCGACGGGGCCAGATCCTCAAGCGCATCCCGGACCGACGACCACCACTCGTCACGGCCAAGCCGATGTACCGCGTCGGCAACGACGTCAACCATGGACGTGCCTCGCTGCTCAGCGATCCAGGCGATCTCATCCCGTAACTCGCTCGGGACCCGCAATGTTGTCGTCTTTGAAGGCGCTATAAAAGTAGACTACCACGGCTACCCAACAGGCATCTATCCAGTAAGGGTACGAAGGCTGCCGGCCAGCGAGAGAGGGGGATCCCGCTGGCCGGCTTGCCATCACTGGGCTCAGGTCAGATCGAAGCGATCCAGGTTCATTACCTTGGCCCAGGCGGCAGCGAAGTCGTTGACGAACTTCGCATCGCCGTCGTCACAGCCGTACACCTCGGCGATGGCCCGGAGCTGGGAGTTGGAGCCGAACACCAGGTCGGCGGCCGTCGCGGTCCAGCGGAGTTCGCCAGTGGCCCGGTCGTGCCCTTCGTATACCCCGGCCTGATCGGAGGAAACCCGCCACTCGGTGTCCATGCTCAACAGGTTGGTGAAGAAGTCATTGGTGAGGGTGCCCGGCCGGTCGGTGAGCACACCGTGTTGGGACTGGCCGGCGTTGGCGTCGAGCGCCCGCATGCCTCCCATCAGCACCGTCATCTCCGGCGCGGTCAGATTGAGCAAGAACGCCTTGTCCACCAGTAGTTCCTCGGCCGGCCGCTTGTGGAAGTCGGCCAAGTAATTGCGGAAGCCGTCGGCGGTGGGCTCGAGCACGGCGAAGCTCTCGATGTCGGTCTGTTCGGCGGTGGCGTCGGTGCGTCCCGGCGAGAACGGGACCGCCACGTCGTGGCCGGCGTCGCGGGCCGCCTGCTCAACGGCGGCACACCCGCCCAACACGATCACATCGGCCAGCGAGACCTGCTTGGCGCATTGGGGATTGAAGTCGGCCTGTATTTGCTCCAGGGCAGCTACCACTTCGGCTGTGCCGGACTGGACGTTGACGTCCCAGCCGCTCTGCGGTGCGAGTCGAATGCGGGCTCCGTTGGCACCGCCTCGCATGTCGGTGCCCCGGAACGTCGAAGCCGAAGCCCATGCGGTGGCTGCCAGCTGCGACACCGACAGCCCCGAGCTGAGGATTCGGGCCTTGAGGTCGGCGATCTCATCGGCACCGATGGGCTCGCCTACTGGCGCGGGAACCGGGTCTTGCCAGATCAGCTCCTCGTCGGGAACCTCAAGGCCGAGGTAGCGGGCCACCGGACCCATGTCGCGGTGGGTGAGCTTGAACCAGGCCCGAGCGAAGGCGTCGGCCAGCTCGTCGGGGTTCTCGTGGAACCGGCGGGAAATAGGCTCGTAGATCGGGTCGAACCGCAGCGCCAGGTCTGTGGTCAGCATCATCGGCGCGCACCGCGCGGATGGATCATGGGCATCGGGGACGGTGTCATCGGCGGCCCGGTCGGTCGGGCGCCACTGGTGGGCGCCAGCGGGGCTCTGGGTCAGCTCCCATTCATAGCCGAACAGGTTGTCGAAGAAACCGTTGTCCCATACCGCGGGGTCGTTGGTCCACGCCCCCTCGAGGCCGCTGGTTATGGCATCGCCGCCCACGCCGGTTCCGAAGGTGTTCTTCCAACCCAAGCCCTGCTCTTCGATGCTGGCTGCTTCAGGATCATCCCCGACATAGGTGTCGGGGGCGGCCCCGTGAGCTTTGCCGAAGGTGTGACCGCCGGCGATCAGCGCCACAGTCTCCTCGTCGTCCATGGCCATGCGGGCGAAGGTCTCCCGGATGTCGATTCCGGCGGCAATGGGATCGGGATTGGCGTTGGGGCCCTCGGGGTTGACGTAGATGAGGCCCATCTGCACCGCGCCCAGCGGGGTCTCCAGGTCGCGTTCTCCGGTGTAGCGCTCGTCGCCCAGCCACTCGCGTTCTGAGCCCCAGTAGATGTCCTCCTCCGGGGCCCAGATGTCGGGGCGGCCGCCGCCGAAGCCGAAGGTTTCAAGTCCCATCGACTCCAGGGCCACGTTTCCGGCCAGAATCAACAGGTCAGCCCACGAGAGCTTGCGGCCGTACTTCTGCTTAACGGGCCACAGCAATCGGCGGGCCTTGTCCAAGCTGGCGTTGTCGGGCCAGCTGTTCAGCGGAGCGAACCGCTGCGCCCCGGTACCGCCACCTCCCCGGCCGTCGCCGATCCGGTAGGTGCCCGCCGCGTGCCAGGTGAGCCGGATCATCAGCGGGCCGTAGTGGCCGTAGTCGGCGGGCCACCAGTCCTTGGAATCGACCAACACGTCGGCGATGTCCTGTTTCACCGCTGCCAGATTGAGTGTTTCGAACTCTGCGGCGTAGTCGAAGCCATCCCCCATCGGATCGGCTTCAGGGGAATGTTGGTGCAGGATCTTCAGGTTCAGCTGCTCGGGCCACCACTGCTCGGTGGCCGATGTGCCCTTGGCGGTGTTGGCGCCCGAAAACGGGCACTGGCTGGTGCTCTCAGTCATGGGACTCTCCTTTGAGTTGTTGCTTGGTTGTTGGATGGCTCAGTGGTTCTCGACGAGGCGGCGGAGGCCGTCTTGCCAGTTCACCAGGCGGTCGGGCCGCAGGGCCTCAATGCGGCTGGTGTCCATGACGGTGCTGGGAATGGCGGTATCGGTCTCCACGATCTTGGGCGGGTCGCAGCCGTCTATCTCAGCCATGAACGCGCACCATTCGGCGACCGACACCAGTCCGGGGCTGGCCCAGTTCAGCGTGGTGGCCGGCACTGAGGCCTGGTCGAGCAATACCGGCAAGTCGGCGGCAATGTCCTCGTCGTGGACGAGGTTGTAGCGGGCGCCGTCGGTGTGGACTTCGATGTCCATTCCCGCCCGCATCATCAGAAGATGGAAGAACGGCCAGCCGGTGGTATCGCCATAGGGCACGTTGAGCCGGGCGATCACCGTAGGCAGGTTGAATTCCTGAGCCCCAAACCGAGCCACCGACTCCCCCGCGATCTTGCAGATCGAATAGGTCGGCATCATGTGGGCGTGGTGGTTGCCATGAGGGCTGTCCTCGGTGAACGGCTGGCCGCCGTTGGGCTGATAGACCGCCCCCGACGAGCAGTGCAGAAACGCCTCGGCGTTGCGGAAGTGGCTCATCAAGTGGCCGGTGGCCTCTGAGCACACGGCCAGATCGGTCTTCCAGTCGCCGGTCTTGATCACCGCCAGGTTCACCACCACATCCACATCACGGGGAACCGCCGAGAAATCAGCTTCGACGAAGTCCACGGCGATGCACTCCACTCCCCCAGCCTCAAGATCGGCACGGGCATTGGCATCTGAGAACCGGGCCAACGCGATCACCCGATTGTCAGCCGCCAAGGTCTTGCACAGCGGCGGCCCCACCATCCCCGTAGGCCCCGTCACCACGATGGTCTTGTTCTTCAACTCCACTACTGCTCCTTATGGTCTGGTCGGTGCCGCCAGCGTAAGTGCCTCTGGCGTCGCATCCAAGTGACGGTCAGGCCCGCTCAGCAGCCAGTTGGTCCATCATCTCCTCGAAGCTGATCTCGCCGCGCAACATGCGCTGGGTGACCTTGGACAGCGGGCTTCTCGGCCAACGGTCTTCGCCTACCAAGTGGGCCTCGCTGGTAACCGAACCGTCTTCATCAAACTGGTATGTGCGGTAACCGGGCGGCATCGTGGTGAACTTCTCGAGATCGATGTTGGTAGACAGCGACGGGCACTGGTGGATGGGCCGACCGGCAACCTCCAAAGTCGTGTTGGTGTGGGTGTGGCCAGCTCCCACTCCCCGAATCGCCGGGGCCATGTCGATGAGTCGGGCGAACTCGGCATCATGGTCGGCCATGTGGAAGAAGCCGAACGCCCCTGGAGGATGGTGGGTCCAGACGAAGGCATGCTCCGCGTCGCTCCGCTCGACGGTCTCGGCCATCCACGCCACTTCAGCATCCCCGAAGCGTCCGTGTTTGTGGGTCCGGTCCTCGCGATCCACCAGCGACCCGTCTGGGCGCAAATCCCGCCCTTCGGCATTGGAGTCGGCGAACAAGAACAGCCAGCTCCCGACCCGCAAGGTGCGCCCATTGCTCACCCCCGGGCGGGGCAAGATGGCATCGAAGGGCACCTGGCGGTCGTGATTACCGGGACACACCACCGCAGGCACCGGCAGGCGGGCAAGCTTTTCAGCGATTTTCTGGTATTCGGCCTCGGTGCCGTTGTGAGCGATGTCTCCGGTGATCACCACCAGATCCGGAGTGGGTCGACCTAAATCAAACGCTTCGCCGAAGACCGCATCCCAACTGTCATCGGTATTGCGCGGCTCCCCCTCCGGCTCGGTACAGAAGTGCATATCCGAAAACTGAGTGACACGAAACACGTCCTGAGTATTCCAAACTCGCGGTCGCAAAGTCGCGGTATTTACCCTGGCTCCAGTATCAACGAGTGAATGCCACGGGTGCCAGTGCCTGGGATCCGATAATGCTCTCTAGGGTTTCGCCGAGCCGGCCGGCCAGCGCCTCCTGTTCGGCGATGAGGTTGCGTTCACCGTCGCGTTTGATGCGGGTTTCGATGCCGCAGAGACCGCTACGGTTGTCCGGATGGTGTCCAGCACCGCCAACGCGTTCAGAGGCGGCTTCGAAAGAGACCGCCCCAACATCTTGTGGGTGTCCTTCGAGGACACCAATCCGTTCTATGGCTGCTACGGCGACACCGTGGCCCGTACCCCGACCGTCGACCGATTGGCAGCCGAAGGCACCCGGTACCCATATGCGTTCTCGACCGCGGGGGTGTGCGCGCCGGCGCGTTCGGCAGTGATCACCGGCATGTACCCGGTCTCCATCGGCACCCACCACATGCGCACGACCCACGAGAACCAGCACGTCCCCGAGCTGCCCACGCCGTACTCCGCACTTGTGCCTCCCCACGTGAAGTGCTTCACCGAGTACCTCCGCCGCGAGGGTTGGTACTGCGCCAACAACGCCAAGACCGACTACCAGTTCACGCCGCCCCGCAGCGCCTGGGACGACTGCTCCGATACGGCTCACTGGCGCAACCGCCCTGACCCAAGCCAACCGTTCTTCGCCGTCTTCAACCCCCACGACAGCCACGAGAGCGGCATGTGGCCGGGCATGGTCGACGAAATCACGTTCGACCCCGCAGAAGTTGTGGTGCCGCCCACGTTTCCCGACACTCCCAAGGTGCGGACCGCGTTGGCGCAGATGTACACCCAGATCGAGAAGGTCGACCGGTACTTCGCCCAGCTCCTGGCCGAGCTCGAAGAAGACGGCCTCGCCGACGACACCATCGTGGTGCACTGGTCTGACCACGGTCCCCTGCCCCGCGGCAAGCGCTGGCCCTATGACTCTGGCATCCACATCCCGATGATCGTGCGCTGGCCCGGCCACATCGAGGCGGGAGCGGTCAGCGATCAGCTGGTCTCCACTATCGACCTCGGCCCCTCCATGCTCTCGGTCTGCGGGGTTCCGATCCCTCGCCATCTCCACGGACGAGCGTTCCTCGGGCCCGCCGCAACCGAACCGCGACAGTACGTCCATGCGTCTCGAGACAGGCACGACAGCGCCTACGACCGAGTCCGGGCAGTGCGCGACCGCCGCTGGAAGTACATCCGGCACTACTACCCCCATCAGCCCTACGTGTCCTGGGTGCCCTTCCGGAACGAGCACCCGATCATGCAGGAGCTGATGCGCCTCCATGTAGAGGGCGAGCTCTCAGACGTGGCCGCGCAGTTCTTAGCCGACCAGCGACCGGTCGAGGAGCTCTACGACTGCCGCGCCGATCCGCACGAGAGCAACAACCTCGCTGGCGACCCTGACCATCGCGAGACGCTCGAGCGGCTCCGGGATGAATGCGACCGCTGGCTCGACGACGTCGGCGATTTCGGTGAGATCCCCGAAGCCCAGATGGTCGCGACCTGGTACCCCGACGGTGTACCCCAGGTCCCACCGCCGCTGGTTGTGGCCGTGACTGCTGCCGACGCCGGTTCGGCGCCGATCGACGGTGCGGCCGAGCTCGACGGGCCGGCGCTGCTCCAGATGCACTCCGGCATCCAAGGCACCTCCATTGAGTACCGCCTCGACAGCGATCCGCATTGGCGCATCCACCGCGGACCCATTCGGGTCGGACCGGGCGAGTCGCACACCGTCCACATGCGAGCCGATCGCATCGGGTTCGAACCGAGTGCCGAGGTCTCGGTCGATGTCACATGCCGGCCCCCAGCCCAGGCTGAGGAGCGGCTCTGACCCCGGCCGGCTCCGAGGCGCCGTTACCCCGGCACTCGGCTCGACCCCGACACTGCCGAGAGCGACACCGGGTTTGTCGAGGTTCCTCGATGACTGCGGACTCGTGAACTCAGACGTCGAGTAAGTTCGAGCCCCGTGACAAGCATGATCCGGCGGTTTTACGTCTTGCCATTGATGCCCGGGGTGCCCGACGTGAAGGCGCAGGAGATGATCGAGGTGCTGGGCGCCGCCGATCGCTTCATACCTGGCCTGTTGGATTCCTCAGCCGGCGTCGATCTCGACTCGCGCACGGTGCTGTGGGAGAACACCTTCGTCGACGAGGCCAGCTACTCCGGGCCCTACATGGTGCACCCCTACCACATCGGGGCCATCGACAATTACGTGATGCCTGACAGCCCCGAGTGCATTACCGACAACACGTACGCGACGCGCTACACGACACCTGACGCCACCCAGGAGGTGCGAAGCGGCATCCGCCGGGTGCTGCTGTTGAACGCCAGCACCGACGCTGACGCGGCGGCGATCGAAGCCCTTGCAGCGCAGCCCCAGGAGATGGCGGCGTCCGCCTTCGGTGCCGACGACATGGGGTGGGTTTCGGCCAAGGGCCGGGCCTGGACCCATATCTGGGAGCAGGCCTTCGCCGACATGGCCCAGCTGAAGCGCCACCTTGGCACACAAGAGGGCAAGGCCTGCTCGAGTGTGGAGGGCTTCGACAGCCTCGGCATTAGCCTGGGCTCGCTGAAGATCTTCACCTGCCCGTTCGAGCTCTCTCCAGACGAGGACCAGTCGCCACCCACCACCCCGCCGGACACCTCCCCAGTGCTGTACACCATCACCGCCCGCACCCCGGTGGCCGACGCCGACACCTACGTCGAGTTGCTTGAACGCCACTATGACCCATTCATGGTCGAGGGCGGCTGCCCCCTCCTGAATCGCTGGCGCACAGTCGATCAGGGCTACCTCGAGGCCGAGGTTCACTCCACCTGGCAGATCGACTCCCTTGCCGCCTACTGCGACCTCAGGGCCACAACCATTGCCGACCCGCACTGGACAGCCTTCGTCAAAGATGCCATGCCGTTGGTGCAAGGCGGCTCTCGACGCTTCCACCGCGCGGTCTGAACACCAACGTCGTCCGGCACTGGTCAGCGGGGAACGAAGGCGTCCAACTCCGCGTCGTAGACGAAGAGCCAGGTCAGCCTTCAGGGTGGGCGGGCTCCATGTCGAAATTATTGAAGAGCACGTTGTAGGCGTGCCAGGTATTCCAGTGCTCTGTGAGGTAGGCGATCTCGCCCCGGTCGTTGAATCGGAACACAAAACAGTAGACGTTGCTGTAGTCCTGGCCCCGCAGGGTCGTAGCGGAGAAAGTCTGTTGCCGGACGACGTAGTCGCCGTCGGCCAGCATGACGACGTCGCTGATGGCCATCGTGGCCAAGTCGTACTTGTCGCCGCCGGGCCTCGGCGGAGCCTTCGACTGGGAGGGCAATATGTTGCGGATCGCCTCGCGGCCCTTGTGTTCGGTAACGCCCTCCGCCCCGGGGATGAGCGGTAGCCCGTTCCACCAAACGGCGTCCTCGGCGAAGAGTTCAGACTTGTCGGCCGGACCGTTCTCCTCGCCGAGGAATTGGCGAACGACGCTGAGGTTTCGCTCTTCGGTATCGGTGTAGTTCGGCATCAGCCCGCTCCGTTCCAGCGGATCAGGTCGGCCAGGTCCTGGCGCGCTCCCGCTCCAAATTCTGTGCCCACTGTGTAGGCGATCGGGAACAGGCCGACCTGTGTGTGCTTGGTGGCGTCGATGCCTAGAAGCTCGGCCATCTCGGCTTCCTTGTGCAAGTGGATCGTCGTCCATGCACTTCCCAGCCCCCGGGCCCGCAGTGCGAGCATGAAGTTCCAGACCGCGGGCAGGATCGACCCCCACACGCTGGCTTGGAGGAAGATATCGGCTTCGTCCATCCGACCTCCGACGGTCGGGATCAACAACGCCGGTACCTCGTGCAGGTGGTCGCGGAGGTAGGCCACCGAAGAGGCGATCCGTTGTTGCTCGTCGGTGCTGTAGTCGATATCCCGGGTGGCCCGGTTCGGGTCGGCCTGATGGCCGCTCATTCCACTCCGGTAGACCTCGGCGACCTCAGCCCGCAGGTCCGGTTCGTCGACGACGTGCCAGTTCCATCGTTGTTGGTTAGATCCGTTCGGCGCCTGCACCGCGATCTCGAGGCACTCTGTGATCAGCGCCCTCGGCACCGGCCGAGTCAGGTCGAGCCGCTTGCGCACGGTCCGCGTCGTCGTAAGCAACTCGTCGAGGGACAGGTCGAGCAGGTCCGCACCATTTCCAGCCATCTCGCCACCCTAGGCGAGACCAAGCCGAACCCATCTGCCCGCGCTCGACCGCCGCCACGAAACCCAGCCGCACTGCTCGGCACCGAGCGTGCGTTGCGGTGTCGGAGGGGGGACTTGAACCCCCACGCCCGTAAAGGGCACTAGCCCCTCAAGCTAGCGCGTCTGCCAATTCCGCCACTCCGACGTGGGCGCCTTGAAACCGGCGCAGAGGGCACACTATCGCGCCAGGCACCGTGATCACTACGGGATAGGCGATCCCGAAACCCTCACGGGTTTCGGGTGAAGAACAGCTGAAGTTCTACGATTCCGTGGTCCTCGGCTGACAACACGATGGGGACTCGAGGGACCGAAACGTCGTAGTCGGCGAAGACAATTTCAATGGAGCCGACAACGACCACGGTGTCCTCAACCAGCTGGGCCTCCAGGGCAATCTGCACGGGCTGGGTGATGCCTTTGACGGTTAGCTCGCCGACTGCGGTGGTGGAAATGGGATTGCCGGAGTCTGGGTCGGGGCCAAGGTCGATGGGCTCGGTGAGAGTGAACACCGCGGATGGAAACTCAGCAGTGTTGAGCGCGGATTGCACTGGGCGGTCTCGGCGTGAGTCGTTGGTGGTGATAGCGCTCATGTCGGCTTCCACCGTGACGGCGGTCACGGTCTCTCCGTCAATGGTGATCGACCCGGTTACCACTGGGGTGCGGCCCACAGCAGTGGTCGAGCCGATGCTGGCCAGCTCTTCGTCAACCCGGAAGCCAACGAAAGTGCCGGTGGAATCCTCATAGCTGAACTCGCCGATAGAAGTATCCACCGTCCAGAGGCCACTCACCCCCTCTGGGGCTGAGACCGCCTCGGGTTCGACAGCGGTCGGTATGGCAGTTGGCGCAGCGGTGGTGCTTGGCGCTACTGCGGTGGGTTCGCCAATGGTCGGTGTAGCGGCCGGCGCAGCCGTGGGAGCCGACGTTGGTGTCGAAGCGGGTTCTGACGTTGCCGCGCCGCCATCATCGTCCAATGTCGAGACCGCGGCCTGAAGGTCGACCGCCGGCGGTGCGTCGTCCCTGGTCAACCACCAGATGAGGACGACAGTCAAAACCGCCACAACAACTACAGCGACCAGAACCACCCACAGGACGCGTCGCCGTCTCAACCGCTTGAACATGGAGTCAGGGTACCCGTGGACCGGAAGAAGGACTCACGGGAGAGCTACATGAACGCCTCTTGGACCAAACAACGAATTCGCGCAAAGTTGGCTTGGCTTAGGAGTTGCGACCCATTACCGCCGTACAGTCTTAGGCGGGTGGGTCACGGGACCTACTCGAACGAGAGCAAAGGGTCATGCAAGGAACTGTCAAGTTTTTTAACAATGAGAAGGGCTACGGCTTCATCTCGCGAGAAGGCGGCGACGACGTCTTCGTCCACTACTCGAACATCGCCGGCGAGGGCCACAAGTCTCTCGACGAAGGCCAAACGGTCGAGTTCGACGTAGCCCCAGGCCGCAAGGGCGAGGAAGCACAGAACGTGCGAGTCATCTGAGCTACCGACGCTGTGTGAGTCCCACAGCGTAACCATCTTGCCGGGTCACCTCTTATGACTCAGTACTACGACGAGTACTCGCCTACCTTTGCCGATCGGGCGTCGTGGAGTTCTCCTTGGGTGCTACGAGACCGTGCCGCGAGGCATCCTCACCGCACATATCTCGACGTGCCGTGGTCCGGCGAGTCGTACACCTTTGCCGAAACTCTCGATCTGGCCGAGCGAGTCGGTTCGGGAATGTTGGCTTCTGGAGCCCAACCGGGCGACCGGGTCCTGATCATGGTCCCTAACTGCTCCGCGTACATTCTCGGGTGGCTGGGTTCTTCGGTCGCCGGCCTCGTGGAGGTGCCGATCAACACCGCCTATCGAGGATCGTTCTTGGCCCACCAGGTCCGGACTACCGAACCGGTGTTGGCCGTCATCGCGCCCGAGTTCGTGGAGCGCATCATCGACGTCGGAGGCGCGGTGACGTCCATCCGCCACTACTTCGTGGTCGGAGATGATGCTGCGGTTGCGGCCGGGATCGCCGAACTGGCGGTCGCCGGCTATGAGGCCAGCCCCTGGACTTCGCTTCTCACCGCGGCAAAGGCCGAGTTGCCCGATGTGGAGGCTCGCGAACTCGGCTCGATCTTCTTCACGTCGGGCACCACCGGGCTCTCGAAGGGCGTGATGATGCCGCACGCCCAGATGTACCTGTTCGCGGACCAGTGCGTGTCGTTGACCCGGCTGACCGAAGCCGACACCTACATGTCGGTGGGCCCGCTGTTCCACGGCAACTCGCAGTTCCTGGCGGCCTACCCCGCGCTGGTCGCCGGGGCTCGCTACGTGTTGCACGAGCGCTTCAGCGCGTCGGAATGGATCGAACAGATCCGAGCAGCCCGAGCGACGGTCACCAACTTCGTCGGCGTGATGATGGACTTTGTCTGGCAACAGGAGTCCCGGCCCGACGATGCCGCCAATGACTTGCGCTGCATCTTCGCGGCGCCGACGGCCAGCTCTATCCTCGACCAGTTCAAAGAGCGCTTCGGCGTAGAGGCATTCGTCGAGGTATTCGGCCTAACCGAGACCTGCATGCCGATCCTCACTCCCTATGGAATCGACCGCCCCCCGGGCGCCGCAGGGCTCCTAAACGCCGACTGGTTCGACATCCGTCTGGTGCACTCCGATACCGACGAGGAGGTGCCGGTTGGCGAGGTGGGCGAGCTCATCGTCAGGGGCCGGCACCCGTGGACCACCTGCCAGGGGTATTTCGGCATGCCCGACAAGACGGCCGAAGCCTTCAGAAACCTGTGGTTCCACACTGGCGACGGGCTCCGCCGCGACGATGACGGCTGGTACTACTTCGTGGATCGCCTGAAGGACGCCATCAGGCGGCGGGGCGAGAACATCTCGTCGTACGAGGTTGAGCAGGGTCTGGTATCCCATTCGGCGCTGGCCGAAGTAGCCGCCATCGGCGTCCCCGCCGACCAGGAGGCCGGAGAAGACGAAGTCATGGTCTTTCTGGTGCCCGAGCCTGGGGTTGAGATCAGCACCGAGGAGATCTGGGCTTACGCCGACAAACAGCTGCCGGCCTTCGCGGTGCCCCGCTATCTCCGTGTGGTCGACGAGCTGCCGAAGACGCCGTCGGAGAAGGTCCGCAAGATGGTTTTGCGCGAGCAGGGTGTGGACGGCGAAACCCACGACCGCGGCCCCCAGCTGCGCCGCAAGAGGGCTGCGAAGAGCTGATCCCGGAGCACACCCGGTTCTGAGGAATTCAGCGGGGCTCTCGGGGCAAGCCCAACACCCGTTCGCCCAGGATGTTGCGCATGACGTTGGAGGTGCCGCCGGCGATGGTGTACGAGGAGGCGTAGCAAATGCCTCGGGTCCACTCGTCGTCGAGCAGAGCCGCCGGACCGAAGCAGGCCGAGGCGAAATGGGCTACCCGCTGTTCGTGCTCGGTGCAGAACGCCTTGGTGGCCGCGCTGAACCCGGCAGGGGCCTGGCCCAGCGCTTCTCGGTACACCAGCAGCCGGCCCACCTGATACTCGCATTCCAGCCGGGCGATCTCCTGGCGGACCCGGGGATCGGATCGGTCGGCCTTGGCGCGGGCGTGCAAGAACAGCGCCCGGTTGGACACCAGGCGGTCGATACCTCCCCGCTCGTGGGCCAGTTGCGCCATGGTCTGTTTGAAGGCGTCCCCCTCGGTGCCAACTAGGTTCTCAGCCGGCACCCGCACGCCGGTGAAGTAGATCTCGCAGAAGTGCCGATTGGCGATCATGTCGGTAATGGGGCGCACCTCGATGCCGGGGGTGTCCATCGGCACGATGATCTCGCTGACCCCCCGATGGGGCGGCCCCTCGTCGCTGGTGCGGCAGATCAGATAGCAGTAGTCGGCCACATGGCCGAAGCTGGTCCAGATCTTCTGGCCGTCGACCACGAAATCGGCGCCGTCCCGCACCGCCCGCGTGGAGATGGAGGCCAGATCCGAGCCGGCGTCGGGTTCGCTCATCCCGATGCACCAAGTGCTCTCCCCCGACAGCATCCGGGGCAAGAACTCCGCTTTCTGCTGCTCAGTGCCGTAGGCGATCAGCGTTGGTCCCATCTGGCGGTCGGCGAACCACATGGCCGCCACCGGCGCTCCAGCGCTGATCATCTCCTCGGAAACAATCAACCGCTCGATGGGCGGCCGGGCCCGTCCCCCGTATTCGGTGGGCCACCCCATGCCGATCCAACCTTCTTCGGCCATGACCCGGGCGAACTCTTTTGAGTAGCCGTTGATCCAGGAGTCGTTGTGCCGTCCGAAGCGGGCTACCCCGTCAGCGGCAACCGCCCGCGCTCGGTCGCGCAGTTCAAGCAGTCCGGGGCTGAGTGCGAAATCCAAGCGACAGCTATTGGCCCGCTACTAGCTGGAATCCAGCAGCAGGGCCAGCGCCAGCGTGGAGAAGGAGAAGATCAAAGCAGCCACGATGGTGAGCCGGTCGAGGTTCTTCTCGATGACCGTCGACCCGGCGGCTTGGGTGCCAAACCCTCCGCCGAACATGTCGGACAGCCCACCGCCCCGGCCGCTGTGCAGCAGCACCAGAAACAACAGACCCAACGCGGAAACCACGTCGATCACCACAAGCACGATGGTCACAGCGGTGAATTCTACCCGCTGCACTCCTCTGCTGACCTACCCAGCACCCATTGTCGCGCGGTCCACATTTCGGGGATCTCAACTCGTTACCCTGACCCGATAATGATGGGCGTTTTTCGCCGCTGCTGGAAGCAGGTCGGCGCAGTCAGTAGGTACGCCTTCTCCGCTCGCGGACTCGCGGTGCTCGCTTTCATTGCTGTTGGGTTTGTGCTGGGAGTCTTGATCGCCCAGATTTGGACCTCCGACGGCGACAGCGTTCACCAATCTGCTGCTGGTACCACGGACGCGACTGCTACCGACTCTCAATCCGACACAGACTTGGGAGCCGCATCTGATTCAACGGAGAGCGCGAACGAGCATGCGCCGAACGATTCGACTTCCACAGAGCCCGTCGAAGACCGGTCATCATCCACATCCGGAACAAGCACCGAGCCGGCGGCCACAGCCCCCGAAGCATCTCTTGAGCGGGTTGTCGTCGTTTTGGACCAAGAGCCGCTGTCTTTCGAAACGGCGTTGGCCATAGCTGCCGGCTTGGCCCCTCAAACGAACTATCCCAGCGACTGCATGTCCCCGCTCCCCCGACCCGACCTGCTTCCCAACGCCCCCCGGGCCTATCGCTTCGGCATCCACCAAGGCGTGGACTTCCTGTGCTTCTCGCGGGGCCGTCATGCGGTAGCTGCGCTCGACGGTCGAGTGGTGCTGGCCGTCGGCGACTACCAAGACCCCGATCCCGACGATCGCGATGAGCTGCTGGACGTAGCCAGCGACCTTGAGGCAACGCCACCTTTCACGCTCTTGTCGCTCTACGGCAACTATGTGGTGATCGACCACGGTGTAGTCCCGTTTGTCGGCCATGTGGTCACTCTCTACGCCCACCTTCACGAAGTTGACCCCGACATCCGGGTAGGCCAGACGATCAGAGCAGGACAGCGAGTAGGCGAGATCGGAAACCGGGGAACCCACGCGGCAGCCAACGGGGACTTCTACGAAGATCCCCACCTGCACTGGGAACTGCACATCGACAACCAGTTCCTGGGCGCTGGCTTGAATGCTGAGCAAACCCGCGAGGTATACACCACGCTGTTCTCGGAGGCTTTGGGCTAAGCGCCCCCCCTGAGGACTAAAGAAATCCAACTTGGCTCTGCCAAACTTCCGAGTATGGATTCCGAGTTCATCAGACGAGCAGTGGAGCTGGCCGATCTGGACGCGGTTCGGGTGGCGCTGTTCCACCACACCGACGACCCCGAAATCGAGGCCCTGCCCCGAGCCCTTGAGCTCGACGACGACGAGCGTGAACTGCTGATTGCCAAGACCGTGGCCTGGTTGGAGGAGAACGCCGGGCCGGGAATGCCCGATGAACCGCCGGTGCCCCGGCTTCGCCAGCTGATGAACCTGGCCACCAAGGAGGACATGGGCGATCTGGAGTTCGAGTCACGGCGCGACTTGATGGCCTTCAAGCCCTTCCCCTGGACCGTCGACTGGACGAACGGCAAACCCGAACTGCCCGAGGGCTTCCAAGTGGCGATCATCGGAAGCGGGTTCAGCGGCCTCGCTGCGGGCATCCAGATGGAGCTTTTGGGGATCCCCTACGTGATCCTCGAGCGCCGGTCGGAGCCCGGTGGCACGTGGAGCCGGCACCGCTATCCCGACATCCGGGTGGACACCATCTCGATCACCTATGAATTCGCCTTCGAGAAGAACTACCCGTGGCCCGAGTATTTCGGTAAGGGCCAACTGGTTAGGGAGTACCTGCTCCATATTTCCCGCAAGTACGGGATGTACGACAACACCCGGTTCGACCACGACCTGAAGCGGGCCACTTATGACGAGGACCGAGACGTCTGGGTGCTCGAGGCCGACGCTCCCGATGGAACCGAGACCATCGAGGCCAACGTAGTGATAAACGCGGTCGGGGCTTTCGCCAACCAGAGAGTCCCCAATTTCGAGGGCCTCGAGGACTTCCCAGGCCCGGTCATCCATCCTTCACAGTGGCCAGAGGACTTCGACTACCGCGGCCGCAGGATCGCCGTCGTCGGCAACGGCTCGACCGGGGTCCAGCTGCTTTCTCCCATCGCCGAGGAAGCAGAGGAGGTCTACGTATTCCAGCGCTCCAAACAGTGGATCAGCCCGCGACCCAAGTACGGCGAGCCCATCGAACCAGAGATTCGCTGGCTGCTCGACAACTTCCCGGGCTATTGGAACTGGTGGCGCTACATGGCCATCGCCGCGCTGTTCGCCACCCACAACTACCTCTACGCCGACGAGGAGTGGCAGGCGGCCGGCGGCCACTGGAACGAGATGAACGACCAACTGCGCGACTTCCTCACCAACTACATCCATGAGCAAACCGACAACCGCCCAGAACTCGTCGAAGAGCTGGTACCCGACTACGCGCCCTTCTCCCGGCGGCCGGTGGTGGACAACGGGTGGTATCGGGCGCTCACCCGCGACAACGTCGAGTTGGTAACCGACCCGATTGTCCGGCTTACACCCGACGGCGTCGAGACCGACGACGGCACCGTCCGCGAGGTCGACGCCATCATCAGCGCCATTGGCTTCGATGTCGTCCAATTCCTGTGGCCAGCCGACTACTTCGGCCGCGACGGCCTCAACGTACACGACTTCTGGTCCAAAGACGGCCCCCGGGCCTACCTCAGCATGATGGTGCCGAAATACCCGAACATGTTCATGCTCTACGGCCCGAACTCCCAGCCTCTGTCGGGCGGCACCGGCCTTCCCATCTGGTATCAGGTGTGGTCGGGTTACGCGGCCCAGCTGATCGTGAGGATGCTCGAAGAGGGCAAGACCAGCGTCGAGGTAACGATGGACGCCTACGAGCGCTACAACGAGGCCCTGGACAACGAGGCCTCCAAGCTCCTTCTCATGCACGAGGAGGGGGCCCCAGACAAGAACTACTACCTCAACCAGACCCACAATCGGCTTCAGATGAGCGCCCCGTGGTACGGCCCTGAGTACCACCGGCTGTGTACCGAGGTGGAGTGGGACGACCTCGAGATCACCTGACCACCATCTAGCCGGCGACCGCCTTCCGCCGGCGCAACGTGTGTTTTGCCGCTACTGAAGCCGGAAGCGGACGATGCGGGTGAAGCTGTCGACTTCGAGGGAGGCACCGCCGACGAGGGCACCGTCGATGTCGGGCTGGGCCATGAGCTCGGCGACGTTGACGGGTTTGACCGAGCCGCCGTACTGGATGCGGACCCCGGCGGCAGCGACGGCCCCGAAGTTGGCCGCCACCCGCTCTCGAATGAGCCCGCAGCCCGCCTGTGCGTCGGCGGGGGTGGCGGTGCGGTCGGTGCCGATGGCCCACACCGGTTCGTAGGCGACCACCATGGCACCCACCTGATCACGCTTCAGCCCGGCCAGTCCGGCATCTACCTGGGCGGTGATGCGGGTCTCGGTCTGGTCGGCCTCCCGCTCTTCCAGGGTCTCCCCGCAGCACATGATCGGGGTCATTCCCGCGGCCAGGATGGCCTTTAGCCGGCTGTTCACATTCTCGTCGGTCTCTCCGAAGAGTTGGCGGCGCTCGGAGTGTCCGGCGATCACGTAGCTCACCGCCAGCTTGGCCAGCATGGCTGGCGAAATTTCTCCAGTAAATGCCCCGCTCTCCTCCCAGTGGCAGTGCTGGGCCCCCAGGGCGATGGGGATGTTGTCGGCGTCCAATACCGTTTGTGCTGAGCGCAAGTTGGTGAACGGCGGATGGATGGACACGTCGGCAGACTTGTAGTCGGCTTGGTCGAGAACATACGACAGCTTCTGGATGAGCTGGATGGCCTCCAGATGGTTCATGTGCATCTTCCAGTTGCCGCTGATCAGCGGCTTGCGCTCAGCCATGGTGTCCCTCCTAATGGGTGCCAACGGATTCTCTCAGTGCTTTCAGACCGGGCAGATCGCCCTGCTCGATCAACTCCAGCGACGCCCCTCCCCCGGTGGAGACGTGGTCCATCTCCCGGTCCAGCCCAAACTGGCGGACCGCGGCGGCGCTGTCACCCCCGCCCACCACGGTGAACGCCCGGCCTTCGGCCAGAGCCTGGGCAACCACCTTGGTTCCCGCTGCGAAACGGGGGTCTTCGAACAGCCCCATGGGGCCGTTCCACAGCACGGTACCGGCCTCAGCAATGAGATCGCTGAACTCGGCTGCGGTGCCCGGGCCGATGTCCAATCCTCGCCAGTCGGGGTGCAGATCCACACCGGCCTGCACCACCCGCTCGCCTGGCGCCAGCGCGGTGATGTCGGAGGGAAGCCGGATGGGCGCCCCCGAGCTCAGCAGCCGACCGCAGGCCTCGACCTGATCAGCCTGAAGCAGCGAGTCTCCCACGCTGTGGCCCATCGCAGCCAGGAAGGTGAAGCACATGGCCCCGCCGATCACCACCTCATCGGCGGTCTCCAGCAGCGCGTCGATCACCCCCAGCTTGTCGCTGACCTTGGCTCCGCCCAGCACGGCGACAAAGGGCCGCTTGGGTTTGGCCCGCAGCCCGAGCAGCACCTCGGCCTCTTTGGCCAGAAGGCGACCGGCCGCGCTGGGCAGATAGCGGGGCGGGCCCACAATGGAGGCGTGGTCCCGGTGCGATGCCCCGAAGGCGTCGTTCACATAGCCATCGCAGCCGTCGACCAATTGCTGCACCAGGCGGTCGTCGTCGCCGGTCTCCCCCGGGTCGAAGCGCAGGTTCTCCAGCAGTTCCACGCCGGGGGCGAGCTCGCCCAGCCGAGCCTGCACCGGGGCCAATGCGTATCGGGGATCGGGCTTGCCGTCGGGGCGGCCAAGGTGACTGCACGCCACAACCACAGCTCCTTGAGTGGTCAGCCACCGTATGGTGGGCAGCGCGGCCTTGATGCGGAAGTCGTCGGCGATCTGACCGCTGGCATCCAGCGGGACGTTGAAATCGGCCCGCAGCAGTATCCGTCGGCCGTCCAGCCCGCCCAAGGCCTCGCTTAACGCTTCAAGGGTGGGCAGCACCTCGGTGCTCAGCGGCCTGCTGCGCCCACGATGGCGACCAGATCGACCAACCGGTTGGAGTAGCCCCACTCGTTGTCGTACCAGCCCGACACCTTGACCAGGTTGCCCAGCGACATGGTGAGGCCAGCATCGAGGGTGCAGGATGCGGGTGACCCGACGATGTCGGTAGACACCAGAGGGGCTTCGCTGTATTCGAGCACTCCGGTCAGCGGTCCGTCGGCTGCCGCGGCGGCAAAGGCGGCGTTCACCTCATCGACGGTGGGCTCGCCCCGCACCACCGCGGTGAAGTCAGTAATGGAACCGTCGGGAATGGGAACCCGCAAGGAGATTCCGTCGAGCAGGCCGTTCATGGCCTCGAGCACCAGCCCGGTGGCCCTAGCGGCGCCGGTGGAGGTGGGCACGATGTTCACCCCGGCGGCCCGGGCCCGGCGCAGATCGGAGTGGGGGCCGTCCACCAGCGCTTGGTCGCCGGTGTAGGCGTGGACGGTGGTCATCAGGCCCCGCTCCACCCCGAAGGCGTCGTCAAGCACCTTCACCATGGGCACGAAGCAATTGGTGGTACACGAGGCGTTAGACACCACCAGGTGGTTTTCGGGGTCGAAATCGCCGTCGTTCACCCCCACCACGAAGGTGGCATCGGCCCCCGATGCCGGAGCCGACACGATCACCCTCGGAGCACCGGCGTCGAGGTGGGCGGCCGCCTTGTCCCGGGCGGTGAAGAACCCGGTGGACTCCACCACCACGTCCACATCCAAATCCTTCCAGGGCAGATCAGCCGGGTTTCGCTCTGATAGCACTTGCAAGACGCGGCCGCCGATGTCCAACCCGCCGTCGACTACCGCAACCGGGTCGGCGAACCGGCCCATCACCGAGTCGTATTGCAACAGATGGGCCATGGTTTCCAAGCTGCCCAAGTCGTTTACGGCCACAAATTCCAGGTCGGCGCCGGCCTGACGAGCCGCCCTGAAGAAGTTCCGCCCGATGCGACCGAACCCATTGATACCCACACGAATGCTCATGCGGCTGACACTAACGTAGGCCCGTCGCGACTTTACGCACCTAAAGGGATATCCGCCCCTATCGCACGCATCTCTGAACAAGCTGTTCTCGGGCACCGCAACCCGCGTATACCGCCCGGACTAACGCCCCTTCCCCTGTCCGCCGTCCACGGCGATCTGGTGTCAGCCTCTCTGGATGCAATCCCCACTGTCGAGCCACCATACGAACGACTCGATGCCACCGAGGCTAGGCGAGTGCCTGTTGGCAAACTCTGACAGAGCATCAGCCAATACCCGCACCTGGTTTGGCGCCGAGCGGGGGAATCGACGGGGATGGGTATAGACCAGCCCCGAGTGCTTCTCACCCACAGCAGAGATCTGCCGATCAAGCACCGCGAAGTCCTTGATGTTCTCCGTGACCACTGCTCGTCCCTCGGACGTGGCCGTTTGAAGCAGGTCTGCATCGGACAGCCCTCGGAGATCATCGCGCTCCGTTACGGCGATAGCGTCGATTCCGCGACTCCGCAGCGCTTCGGCTACCGCCGGAGCGTGCATCTCGTCGAGAAGGAGCTTCACTCCGACAGAAGCCGCCGTTCGTTCTCCCACATGGTCAGCTCATAGTCGGCCGCCTCTTCATTGGCGGCCAGTTCAGCGTCGACCTCGTTGAAGAACTCTGCGTAATAGCGGGAAGCGGCCCGCACTTGTCCCTCAGTCAGACTGAGTTGAGCAGCAGCCCTGTCGACTCGTTGCTCAACACTGCCGTGAAGACCGCGCAACAGCCCCGCGATCTCCCAGACGTCAGGCCCCGCAGCCAAACCCGCTCGTCGTCCACTCGGCCCATCGCGGAACACAATCCCCGGATGGGCCTCCATCCTCAGTCCCTCATCGATAAGACGCTCCCCAACCGCCGATATCGACCCACGCCCTTGGGCAGCACGGCGCTTAAGTCGCTCGTAGACACCAGGGCGCTTAAACCTTATCGAGAGCACCGTCATGGTGACAGTGTAGTCAGATATCACCATTTGCCACCAACAAAAGAGCCAGATGGCCGACACGGCGACCTCGACGCCATGCGCGCCTAGCGCACGTTCCCCTGGCCGCCGTCGACGGGGATGAGTTGGCCGGTGATGAACCGGGACGCATCCGAGGCCAGAAACACCATCACCGGCCCGAGGTCACGATCGGGGTCGCCGTATTCCTGGCCCAATGCGATGCTGTGGATGTTCCGCCAGAACTTCTCGGTTCGCTCCTCATCAGTGGCCTGATCCCACGATGCTTGGAACATAGGCGTCTTGATGGCCGGCAGCACGGCGTTCACCCGCACGCCGTTCGCCCCCCAGGCACCGGCGGCGGTGCGAGTCCAGGCGTGGACCGCGCCCTTGGACGCTGAATAGGCCGCGGCCAGTGGCTCGGCCCGCTGGCCGGAGATGGATCCGAAATTGATGATGGCCCCGCCCCCGGCAGCCTTGAGCCGCCGATACGCCGCCTGGTTGGTCAACACCGTGCCCCGAACGTTCACCGCAAATATCCGGTCCCACTCATCGACCGTGACCTCTCCCGCAGTGGAAGCGGCATGAATAGCAGCCGGATGCGCCAGCGCATCCAACCCGCCCAAAAAGTCGTCCGCCTCCGCAAACGCTGCCTCCACCCGATCGCCATCGGAGACGTCAACCGAGACATACGCAATTTCTCCTGGCCCGCCCGTCGCCGCATCAGCGCAAACCGCTCGTCCCGCATCGTCGGCAATGTCCATCCCCACCACCTGAGCATCTGCCTTCACATAGGCCCGCACCGTCGCCGCCCCCATCCCACTGGCACAGCCGGTGACGATGATCCTCTTGCCTGCTAGATCCACACTGCCTCCCTCAACACTGCCTTCCCCTCAACACTGCCTCCCTCGTGGTTCATCGCGCAGTTTACACATTGATGTGTATATTAGTGTCATGAGCCGCACCAACATCGATATCGACGACGAGCTCATTGAGCGCGCCATGCAGACCTTCGGACTTCGCACCAAGCGCCAGACGGTGCATCTTGCCTTGGAGCGCCTGCTGGGCGGCGGACCGATGGGCATTGAGGAGCAACTGGCCATGGAAGGGGTCGGCTGGGATGGCAACCTCGATGCCATGCGGACCGACCGGTTTGCCGGCGGGGACAACAGTGCTGATAGCTGACACTTCCGCCTGGATCGAATTCTTGTCGGCAACGGGGTCAGCCCAGACGCAGAGGATGCGCCAGGCGATCTCCAACCGAGAGGTAATCACCCTCGACCCAATCCTGTTAGAGGTCATGGCCGGCGCCCGCCGAGATGCTGTAGCCCGAACCCAACGGCTGCTGGAGGCCCAGCAACACCAAGCGCTCTCCCCCAAGCTCGATTGGCTCGATGCCGCAACTATCTACCGAGAACTCAGGTGGCGGGGAATCACCACTCGCTCGCAGATCGATGCCCTCATCGCAGCCGTCGCAATCCGCCTCGACGTCCCCGTGCTCCACCACGACCGCGACTACACCCTCATCGCCCAGCACACCCCCCTCCAACTCATCGAAGTCTGACGACACCTGAACCTCACGGTTTAGTCCCCGACTGACGTCAAAGGCGTAGTCAGAATCTATGCCTTGAGGACGGGCACTAGCGCATGCTTTCCTCACCTCCTTTGAGCCACCATACGAACGACTCGATACCACCAAGGCCAGAACTTAGTGGGATGAGAAGATCATCAGTCAGCTGGTTGCATGGTGCACGAGGCTGGGCAATTCCATAATTTGCAATATACTTTCAGGTATATGGAAAAAGGATCGACGCCAAGCCTGCTGCCGGTCCTTCGGTCCCAACAGCAGGCTGAGCTTCTCGTTCTGATTCTTGGAGATCCAGAGTCGGAGGCAAGCTTGACCGATCTTGCAACTCGGCTGGAAATGCCGGTTAGCTCTGTACACCGTGAAGTTGAACGAGCAGAATCCGCCGGTTTGGTGGAGAGCCGCAAGATAGGTAACACCAGGCTTGTACGGGCAAACACCAACAGTCCCTACTTCACAGGCCTAGCTGATGTGCTTGTCAAGGCGTTCGGACCGCCTCGGGTGCTCGGTGACGCCCTTTCCCCTATCGGCGGCATCACCGCTGCCTACTTATACGGATCGTGGGCGGCACGTCTCGTTGGAGAAGAGGGCGACCGACCTGTAGGAGACATTGATCTGCTCGTACTTGGGTATCCTGACCGCAATGCCATCTACGCGGCCCTATCTACCGCTGAACAGCGACTAGGACAGCCTGTCCAGGTCACAATCCGGCCCCCTGACTGGCTCGCCACCGGAACCGGCAACTTCCACGCCACGCTTACCCAACGCCCCCTCGTGGTGATCGAGCCAACTAGAGAACAATCGACTGGCTCTGACCGATCAAGAACCAACAAAGTGGCCTAGTGCGAATAGTTGACCTGTTGGAACGCAATGCGGCGCTCTATCCCCGGCGGATTGCGGTAGCGGTCCACGGAGGTCCTTCGGTCACGTTTGCCGACCTGCGCGACCGGGTTTGCCGGCTGGCGGCTGGACTCGAGGCTGCTGGGGTGGGCCGAGGCGACCGGGTGGGGCTCATGGCCGACAATGGGCTGGTCTTTTTTGACGTTTATCTGGCGGTGGCCTACCTGGGCGCGGCGGCTGTGCCGCTGAACACCCAGCTCACCGATCCCGAGCTGTCCTTCATCCTGTCGAACGCCGAGCCCGCCCTCAGCTTGGCGACCAGCGATTACGCCAAGCGCCTGGAGGCCATTGGCAGCACCGGCCCGGTGATCGACGCCGACGGCGATGCCCACGAAGACCTTCTGGCGTCAGAGCCGTTCGCGGATCTGGAACGCGCCACCGAGGGTGACACGGCGCTCATCATCTACACCAGCGGGACTACCGGACGGCCGAAGGGGGTGTGCCTCACCCAGCGGGGGCTGGCCTTCAACGGACTCACCATGGCATTGGTGCAGCGGTTCCGGCCCGACGACGTGTTCTTGTCGACCACGCCGCTTTACCACGCGGCCACCGGTACTCGGGTGTGCTCCATGCTGGCCGACGGCCAGACCCATGTGGTGCTGCGATCTTTCTCGCCCGAGTCGTTCTTCGCCGCGGTGGCCGAGCACCGGGTGACAATCTCGATCCTCGTCCCCGCCCAGTTGCGCCGCATCCTCGATCACCCCGGCTTCGACGAGGCCGACCTCTCCAGCCTCCGCCTCATCGTCTACGGCGCGGCCCCCACCGCCGGGCCGCTCATCCGACAGGCCTATGAGCGGTTCGGCTGCGGGCTTTATCAGGGCTACGGCATCTCCGAGTGCGTCACCAACCTCACCGGGCTGCTGCCGGAAGACCACGAAATGGCCATGGGCAGGCGTTCCGAACTGTTGGACTCGTGCGGACGTATCGTGCCTGGCGTCCGGATCGAACTCCACGACGAGACCGGCACCCCCGCGACTCCGGGTGAGGTAGGCGAGATCTGGGTGAAGAGCGAGAAGGTGATGGCCGGATACTGGCGCGACCCGGCTCAGACCGCCGAAGCCCTGGTCGACGGGTGGCTGCTAACCGGGGACCTGGGCCGATTCGACGACGACGGCTACCTCTACATCGTGGGCCGGGCCAAGGACATGCTCATCAGCGGCGGCGTCAACGTATTCCCCGGCGAAATCGAGGCCGTGCTCTACGACCACCCGGCCATCGCCGAGGTGGCGGTGGTCGGACGCCCCGACCCCGAATGGGGCGAGCGCCCAGTGGCCTTCGTCGAGCTGCGACCGGGGGAATCACTCGACGGGCTACAGGATTGGTGCCGCGATCGCCTGGCCAAGATCAAGGTCCCCGACGAGTTCATCGCCGTCGACAGCTTCCCCCGCACCGTCACCGGTAAAATCCGCAAAGTCGAGCTCCGAGATCACCTCGCCGCCGACTGACCGGCCGGCTGCGCCAACGAGAGGCTCTAGTCGAGCTACCGCTTGATCTCGGTATCGGCGTCTATGTCGATGTCGAGGATTAGGGATTGGTAGGACTTGCCGTGGGGGTCGGTGCGCAGGCTGCGGGACACTCCCCCGCCCAGGGCCTCGGTCATCACGAAGTTCAGGCCTTTGGTGCCGGGTAGTTCATAGCGGGTGATCTCGCCCTTGACCAGGCCGCCGAACTTCTCCCGTACTTTTTCGACGGTGAGCTCGCGTCGCAGCACGTCCCAGTTGTCGTCGTCGTAGACGAATACGCAGAGGTTTGATATGTCGCCCTTGTCGCCGGAGCGGCTGTAGGCGAACTCCCGCAGCTTCATGCCTCGATCACCTCGGCGATCAGCTTCACATCGTCGCGGGGCAACAGAGCGGGGGTGACGCCGATGGCCGGGGCCATCTGGGTGTTGACTCCGCCGCCGCCCGCCGGACCCATCCACAGGAATTGGCCCTCAAAGGCCACCGCATCGGCTGTCTCCCGGTCATCGCAGCGGGCCGCGATCCGCAGGCGCACCTCAGCCGGTTCACCACCGGGAAGCTGGCCTTCGAACAGGGCGCTCATCCCGTGGAGGTCATAGCGGATCTCGTCGATGCCCGACTGGAGCGGCTCCAGGCGTTTGGCCACCACCTCGGCGCCCAGTTGCGCCCGCTCGACGCAGCCCGGGCCGCCATAGGAGATCTCGGTAACCACCTTCCATCCCTCGTCCACGCCGACCAGCACCTTGAGCATGTCGGGGCGGGGACGGCCAGCCGCACCGCCGACCCGCACCCGGTCAGGGCCCACCTCTTCCACCCATACTTGAGTCAAATCCGCGGTGCTGTCGGGGGTGAGATAGGCGGCCGGGTCGTGGATCTCATAGGCCAGCTGGGTCTTCATGGTACCGATGTCCACCGCCCCTCCGGTGCCCTCCAGCTTGGTGATGATCAGCTCGTCGTCGTTCACGTGGGCCAGGGGAAAGCCGAGGTGGACGATGTCGTCGAGCACCCGGTAGGGCGGATCGACGTAGTTCCCGCCGGTGGCATGGGTGCCGCATTCCAGCAGGTGGGCAACGAGGGTGGCGGTGCCCATCTTGTCCCAGTCATCCAGCGCCCAGCCCATCTCATAGGCGATCGGCCCCACGTAGAGCGAGGGGTCGGCGATGCGGCCGCCGAGGATGAAACGTGTCCCCTCGTCCAGAAGATCGACGATGGGATCGGC
Organism: Acidimicrobiales bacterium; assembly: GCA_965208505.1. Taxonomy (GTDB): domain Bacteria; phylum Actinomycetota; class Acidimicrobiia; order Acidimicrobiales; family Bin134; genus Poriferisocius. The sequence goes on along the minus strand of OZ242339.1, from coordinate 1,227,781 downwards.
GCCTATGTAGGCGTTGGCCGACACCACCCGGGCGGCGATGGCCTGGGCGGTCACTCCCATCTCGGGAAGCTCCAAATCCTGGTCGAGCACATGGTCGAGCACATCGTCGCCGTGGATTACCCCGACCCGCACCCCGGTGACGCCGTTGAGTTTCAGCCCCCGAAGCACATCGTCAGCCGCCGCAGCCGGATTGGCGGCGCCGAAGTTGCCAACCATCTTGCCGCCGCGCCCCAAGAACCCGGCGAAGCGGCGCATGAGCTCAGGGATGCGCTGGTCGTGGCCGGTGGTCTCGTCATCCAGGCGGCGCACATGGGCCAGCGCCATCGTCCGCTCGGCCAGGCAGTCGAATCCCATGTAATCCACCAGGCCGCTGTCGGCCAGTTCCTGGGCCCAGTCCAGCCGATCGGTGGAATACGCCGACCCGCAGCCGATGGAGATGCTCCTGCGAGTCATCGAGCCAGGTAGCCGCCATCGACTGGCAAAGTGACCCCGGTCACGAAGCTGCTGGCGTCGCTGGCCAAGAACAGGGCCACTTCGGCGATCTCCTCGGGTTGGGACGGGCGTTGCAGAGGCACCGAGGTCTCCAAGAACTCCTTCATGAGGGGCTTGACGTCGGTTCCGGGCTCCCGCCCAAAGAACAACGGCAGCATGGGGGTGTCTACCGGGCCGGGGCAGATGACGTTTACCCGGACGTTGGGGGCCAGCGCCAGGGCCAGGGATTTCCCGTAAGTGACGATTGCCCCCTTGGTCATGGAGTAGAGCGGCGAGAACGGCGAGCCCACCACGCCCGACGTCGAGGCGGTGAGGATGACCGATGCATTGCCCGACGCCTCCAACAAGGGAACGGCCCGGGCGACGGTGAAAAAGGCCGACTTCATATTGATGGCGGCGGTCTCGTCGTAGTCGGCCTCGCTCATATCGAGCCCGGCCGGACCGGGAATGCCGGCGTGGGCATAGAGCACGTCGAGTTTGCCGTGGCTAGAACCGACCTGGGCCATCAGCGCCTCGATCTGATCCACCTTGCTGACATCGAGCACGAATGAGCTGGCCGCTCCCCCGGTTTTGGCGATCAGATCCACGGTCTCAGCCGCGGCATCGGCGCGAAGATCGGCCACCACCACATGGGCGCCTTCGCCGGCCATGCGGAGCGCAGCGGCCCGACCCATCCCCGAGCCCGACGCGGTGATCACTGCCACCCGTCCTTCCAGCACTCCCATATCAACTCCCATGCGACGCAGCCGCCGTGCTGGCCGCTTGTTCAATCATTACGGGCAGGGATGCTACCCGAAGGGCGAGAACCTACTATTCGCCTAGCTTGGTTCGCGACAGCGTCTACCTAGGAATGCCCACGAGAGAGAAGTCCATGAACCCACACGACCCGCTTGACGGCTTGAAGATCATCGACTGCGACTCCCACTTCACCGAGCCGCCCGAGTTGTGGACATCGCGGGCACCGGCAGCAATGCAAGACCGAGTACCGGTACAGAAGACCGTCAACGGCGTCACCGCCTGGTACCTCGACGGCGAGCTGTGGGCCAGCACCGGCGGCAACACCATCCAGACCGGCCACGAGAAGATCCTCGGCAGCCATGTGGTCCAGCCCTTCGACATCATCGACACCAGTGCCTGGGCGGTGAAGGAACGACTCGAGCTATGCGACGAGATGGGGGTCCATGCCCAGATCCTCTACCCCAACGGCGTCGGCTTCTCGTCGAACCACGTCTTCGCCATCGAGGATCTGGCCCAGCGGCGGATGGTTCTGGAGATCTACAACGACTTCTTCGTCGACGTGCAGCACGAGTCCAACGGCCGGCTGTTCCCCCAGGCCATGCTCCCGATCTGGGACATGGAATTCACCGTGGCCGAGATGGCCCGGCTGCTGGACAAGGGCATCACCGGGTTCACCCTCTCCGACAAGCCCGAGATGGTGGGCCTTCCCGAGCTGTGGGAGCCCTATTTCGAGCCCATGTGGGACGTGTTCAACCAAACGGGAGCGGTGGCCAACTTCCACATCGGCGCCGGCATGAGCCGGGCCGAGATGGAGACCATCCGGGGCGCCCGCTTCCAACAGGCCCGGGTGGGCGGCGAGGTCGGCCCTGAGGACTTGCCCCGCCCCATCCCCGACGCCCCCAAAACCTGGTGGGGCCAGTTCGACCACCAGCGCCGGCTGGCCATCCACGCCACCCAGATGTACATGAGCAACGTGCGCATCATCGTCAACCTGTGCATGAGCGATCTGTTCGACCGCTATCCCAACCTCAAGGTGGTCTCCGCGGAAAGCGGCATCGGCTGGGTCCCGTTCATACTCGAAGCCCTCGAGTACCAGTACGACGAGATGGTCACCGAGGCCCACGAGGTGGACCTCAACACCCGCCGCCCCCGGGAGTACTTCAACGACCACATCTGGGTGATGTTCTGGTTCGAGAAGTCGGCCCCGGCCAAGCTCCTCGAAGACATCGGGGTCAAAAACGTGCTGGTGGAGACCGACGTCCCCCACCCGACCTGCCTGTACCCCTCCACCCGGGAGCACTTCGCCCGGGTGCTGGCCGACGTCGACCCCCATGTGAGGCGCCGAGTGCTCCAGGACAACGCGGCCGAGCTCTACGGCATCGAGGTCTAAAGGCTTCCATGCAGTTCGGCATGATCATCAGCGACGTGCCGCGTGAGGTTGACCCGATCGAGCAGTTCGACGGCATCCTGCGCCAAGTGGAGGCCGGACAGCGCAACGGCCTCAGCCATTTCGTGATCGGGCAGCACTTCTTGTACGGCGACCTGCGCTGGCTCCAGCCGGTCCCCCTCCTGGCCCGCCTGGCCGCGGAGATCGACGACCACGTGCGGCTGGCCGCCACCGTGCTGCTGGCCCCCAAGTACCACCCGGTGATCCTGGCCGAGGAACTGGCCACCCTCGACATCGTTACCCGGGGAAGGCTGGACATCGGCCTGGGGCTCGGATACCGGAGCGAAGAGTTCGACTTGATGAATGTCCCGTTCAACAAGCGTGTGAGCCTGTTCGACGAGTGCCTCGACATCATGAAGCTGTGCTGGGCCATGGAGGACTTCGACTACCACGGCCAGCATTGGCGGATTCAGGGCGCTACCCCTCATATCCAGTGCGTGCAGCAGCCCCATCCCCCCATCTGGATGGGAGCGCACTCCCGCAAGGGGGCTCGGCGGGCTGGCCGAGTGGGCGACCGCTTCATCATCCCGCCCGAATACGACATCGATGAGATGCGGGTCCGTTTGGGCATCATGGCCGCCGGATTTGCTGAACGGGGCAAGCCGATGGGCCACCAACCCCTGCGGCGCAACGCCTTCGTCGGCGCCACTACCGAGCAGGCCATCGCCAGCTTTGTGGAAGTCAGCAAAGACCGCTATCTCACCTACGCCCGCAAGGAGCTCGACATATTGGACGAGGACGCGCTCGTGAACAACTTCTTCGACGAGGTGAAAGGCTCGGTGGCCGTTGGCACGGCCCGAGAGGTTATCGACCACTTCACCGAGGTGGCCCGAGAGCTGCCGATAGACCCGTTCGTGGTCAAGCCCCAATGGCCCGAAATGCACATCGACGAGGTGATCGACTACCTCGACACCATGGGCCGCGAGGTCATACCCGCTCTGGCCGAAGTCCCGCCTATGCCCATCGAGGACATTCCTGCTTCGCTGGCTCCGGTGGCCGACGAGGTCGCCGAGGCATTGGAGGCCATGTGACATCAGCTTCATTCGACGAGGCCATCGCCCACACTCCGTTGGGCGAAGGCCTGTTCCGCGCCGCCACTCCCCCGTCGTGGATGGCCTCGGGCCGTGTTCCCGCCGGACTGGTGGAGGCGCAATTGATGGCCGGTCTCGCGGCCACGGTCACCGACCCCCAGTACCGGCCGCTGTCGTTCACCGCCCATCTGCTGCGGGCGCCGGGCGAAGGCGACTACGAGGTGCAGACCGAAGTGCTGCGCACCGGCCGCACCCTCGTGAGCACGGCGGCCAAAGTGGTGCAACAGGGCAAGCTGATCGCCACCGCGTTGGCCAGCTTCGCCACCGACCGGCCCAGCCCCGAGTTCGACGAACTGCCCATGCCCGAGGTGGCACCGCCCACCCCAGGACGGGAGACGGACGGATTTGTGCCCGAATTCGCCTTTCCGTACGGCGACAACGTGGTCATGCAAGACCGCCTCGGACCGAAACCGTTCACCGCGCCCGACGGGCCCATGGAACGGGTGGGTTGGGCTGGCTTTATCCAGGCCCGCCCTGTCGACGCCCCCGGCCTGCTGATGATCGGCGACATCGGGATGATGGGGTGGTGGGTGCGCCTCGACCGCATGTACACCACCGCCACCTTGGACCACACCACTTATTTCCGAGCCGATCTGTCCACCGTGCAGGCCGACGACATGGTGCTGCTGCGGTCGCGCACCGGGCTGGTGCGGGGCGGCTACCTAGATTGGGACCTCGACATCTGGGCCCCCGACGGCACGCTTCTGTGCCAGTCCCGCCAGATCCTGGCCATCCTCGGACCAAGCTGACATGACCCAGCCGGAGCCGCTTCGCATCGTGGACTTCTCAACCCACATGTCGGGGCCGCTGGCCTCGCACCTGCTGGTGGAGATGGGCGCCGACGTCATCAAGGTCGAACACCCTGTTCAGGGCGATGGCAATCGGGGAAATGAACCCAAGATCGCCGAGATCAGCGACCTGCACTTGGCCCTCAATACCGGCACCCGCAGCATCGCGGTCAGCACCCGCTCTCCCCACTGGGCCGACGTGGTGGCCGGGGTGACTGCGTGGGCCGATGCGGTAATCGTCGGCGCCCGCCCGAAGGACGCCGTCGGCCGGGGCCTGGACTTCCACACCCTGGTTGAGGCCAACCCTGAGCTGGTGTACTGCGTGATCTCGGGCTATGGCCTCACGGGACCGTGGGCCGATTACAAGGCCCACGGCCAGAACATGGACGCACTGGCCGGACGGGTCGACATCGAGTGGAACGACGGCCAGCCCCAGACCCGGGTCGGATGGCGCTCAGCCGGAGTGCTGCTGGCCGGCGTCTTCGGCGCCATGGGGGTGCTGGCCGCCATCGTGAAGCGAGACCGGGGCGGCGGACCGCAGTTCGTGCATACTTCGATCTGGAACACCGCGCTGTGGTGGAACTGGCGCGACGTGAACACCTGGGCCAACAACGACGAGCCCTGGCACGAGTACCGCTCCCTCGGGTCGCGCTATTCCATGTATGCCACCTCCGATGCTCGGGCGCTGCTCATCTGCCCGTTGGAGAAAGTCGCCTGGGAGCGATTCTGCGACTTGGCCGGGCTGGCCCAACTCCGAGATCGCGGGGAGTGGACCCACAGCATGGACTTCGGACACGACGACGAGTACCCGCTGATCGCCGAGGCCTTCAGCCGGCGTACTTTCGACGAGTGGAACCGCCTCCTCGACGAGGCCGAGGTCCCGTTCGCTCCCATTCTCACCCTCGACGAGGCCGTCAACAGCGAGCACGCCCAGGTAAACCGAGTGCTCAGAGGAACCGAAGTGCCCGATGGCCGGGTCCAAATGGCGGCCTCGCCGGTGCAGCTTTCCTCCGATCCCGATAAGGCTGCTCTACCCAACCTCGCCGACTTGCCGCCACCCCCCGACCTCGGTGCCGACACCGACGAGATACTGGCCGAAGTCGGCTTAGGCAAGCTCGTCGGAGAAGACCTCTCGGGAGATACGACATGACGAGGCCCCTAGACGGAATCCGGGTGCTGGACTTCACCCGCCACATGGCCGGCCCCTATGGCACCATGATCTTGGGGGACTACGGGGCCGACATCATCAAGGTGGAGAGCCTCCCCCACGGCGACGGCAGCCGAGGCGTCGGCACCGCGTTCGTCGACGGGGAGAGCGCCCTGTTCCTCATCTGGAATCGGGGCAAGCGCAGCCTCGCTCTGGACATGCGCAAGCCCGAGGGACTCGAGGCCATCCACCGGCTGGCCACCACCGTCGATGTGGTGGTCACCAGCTACCGGCCCGGTGTCGCCGACGAGATCGGCATCGGCTACGACACCCTGTCGGCCATCAACGATCAGATCGTGTATGTCTCCCTCACCGCCTTCGGCCCCAAGGGTCCGCTGGCCCCCTACCCGGGAACCGACCCGGTGGTCCAGGCGGTCTCGGGGGTGATGTCGGTAACCGGTGAGCCTGACCGGGGACCCAACCTGGTCGGCGTCCCGATGGCCGACTTCACCGGCGCCTTGGTCAGCGCCCAAGCCGCCATGCTCGGGCTGTTCGCCCGACAGCAAACCGGCAAGGGCCAGATGATCGACGTGTCGATGCTGTTTGCCCTGATGTCGTCACTGACCACCCGGCTGGCTTCGCACTGGGTGGACGGCGATGATCCGGAGCGCCACGGCAGCGCCCACAGCGTGGTGGTGCCCTATGAGGCGTTCCAGACCGCCGACGGCTACATAGTGGCCGGGGTGTGGGGCGGCACCGATGGGTGGGAGCGCTTCTGCCAGTCCATCGGGAAGCCGGAGTTGGCCACCGATGAGCGCTACCTGACCAACCAGCAGCGGGTGGACGCCCGGACCGAGCTCACCGAGTACCTGCAAGGCATCTTCATCACCCGGACCAGCGCTGAATGGGAGGAGTCGTTCAACCAACACCGGGGGCTGTTCGGGCCGGTCAACACGTTCTCGCAAGTCCTCAACCATCCCCAAGTGCAGCAGGCCGGGCTGGTGCAGTCGGTGAACCACGCCACCCTGGGCGAGATTCCGCAGTTGGGCCCGGTGATCGGCCTGCACGACACCCCCGGCGCGATCACCAGCCCCCCACCGGTGCTGGGCCAGCACAGCGAGGAGATCCTGGCCGAAGCCGGCTACAGCCCCGCGGAAATCGCAGCCATGGTCAAGGCTGGAGTGGCGGGCTCGGCCTGACCCCTACTGGCCCGAACCCAAATGCTGGCCCAGAGCTTCGGCCGCATCCCGGGTCTCGGCGGGGTCATAGGAGACGACCACCATGTTGACGACGTCGGCCCCGGCTTCGCCCAGCGCCGCCAGAGTGCTCACCGTGGCGTTCCGATCACCGAGGTCGAGCACGTTGGGGTTGTGACCCCCTACTGCCGCTGGCCAGGTGGTGGCCACGGTGAACGGCTGGTCGGCCCGGGCCGATTGCTTGCGCTCTTCGCGCAGGAAGGCCACGTGCTCCCGCAACCCATCTGGAGTCATTCGGGCGGCCAGCCAGCCGTCTCCTACTGCTGCGGCCCGGCGGAGAGCGGGCCGGGAGTGGCCGCCCACGAAAATGGGCACCGGCGATTGCACCGGCTTGGGCCTCATGTTGAGGGGCAAAAACGAATGGGTCTCCCCCGCAAAGGAGGGCTGGTCTTGCTCCCACAGGGTGCGCAGGATCTCGATGCCGTCCTCCAGCAACTGCCGACGCCGGGGGTAGTCGGCACCGAGGGCGTCGAACTCCTCGCGAAGCCACCCGAGGGTTACTCCGAATATCACCCGTCCCCCCGACAAGTAGTCGAGAGTGGCCACGGCCTTGCCGACGATCACGGGGTTGCGCTGGGGAAGCACGCAGGCATTGACTGCGAGCCGGATAGTGGACGTCGCCCCGGCAACAAAGGCCAAGGTGGTGAGGGCCTCCATCCGGGGGTTGTCGGTGGGATAGGGGTACTTGCCGTCGGCCGAGGTGGGGTTCGGCGAGGAGAACTCCACCGGGAATGCGATGTGGTCGCCCACCCACACCGAGTCCAGCCCGGCCAACTCTGCGGCTTGAGCGACGTCCACGACGTCTTGAGCCGTGGCCGGGCCTTCATAGGGCAGGCAGAGGCCGATCTTTGGACCCCGGTATGGCGTATTGTCCGATCCCATAGGCCCTGCCCTCCATTGGCCAGGGTTCAATAGCCCCCGATCAGGCAGAAGATGCGCCTAGATCGTCTCGAATTGCAGCGCCGAAAGGTTGAGTTCCGGTGACCGCGTGGAAAGCCGGAGCATCTCTACACCGACAACATCCTCAGCCTGGTTGAAGTCCAAAACGACTCCGGGCACTACCTCAACGGACTCAACAACAGCAGAGTCATCGAGGCGAAGGTACAAAGCGTCGGCCTGCTTGTCGACTTGAAGTTTCATAGCTGTCCTCGCATTGAACGGTCAAAAAACGTGCTGACCACACGCCAGGGATCTGACTCGGTGTTGACCGCCACCCGCAACACTTTATCGCCGCGTTCACGGATACGTATGAAGAAACGTTCTACAGACTCATCATGGGAGTCCCGTGTCCGCCGCTGAGGCGTCGCCACTGCCCGCTCCACCCACTCTGCGGGGATCCCGCGTTCCTCCATCACATGCAGTGCGTGCAGGGTGTATGCCAGCTTCATAGGGCGGGATGGGTCGTACCGGACAATAGTGGGATCACCTCGGCGCCGAACCGCTTGAGTTGGGCCATGGCGTGGGCATGGTCGTATCCCGGCCACTGCGGTTTGTAGATGAAGTGCGAGTGCTCAACCTGGGCCATGAGGTAGGAGAGCCCCTCCGCCACATCAGAGGGGCTGCCGAGCACGAACCGGTTGTCCAGCCAATCGCTGCGGCCGAGGCCGTTGTCCACCTCGAGCCCCCACGAGCGATAGGTGCCATAGCGCGACGCCGCCCCCGACGACACTGCGGCTTCGGCTTCGGCCGGGGTGTCGGCGATGTAGACCTCCCGGCGGACTGGGATGGCGGTGAGCGCTCGATGGCCGTGAGCCGCCCGCTCTTCCCGATAGGCCCGATAGAGATCGACGAGCTGCCGGTGGGTCGGGAACGGCGCGGCGTACCAGGCGTCGCCCACCCGGGCAGCACGGCGCACCGACGCCTCCACCTGGGCCCCGACCCAGATCGGAGGGTGGGGCTGCTGTACCGGAAGCGTGGACAACTCGACGTTGTCTAGCTGGTAGAAGCGGCCATGGTGGGTTAGGGGCTGCCCGGCCCACAGCCCTCGGATGACCTCCACCGACTCCTCGAATCTCTCAGTTCGGGTAGTGCGGTCTACGCCGAAGGCGTCGAACTCGTCTTGGCTGTAGCCGATCCCCACTCCCATGATCACCCTCCCGCCGGTCACCGCGTCCATGGTGGCCACTTCCTCGGCGACGGTGAGGGGATGATGCAAGGGCAGCAGCAGGATGCCGGTGGCGACTTCGACCGTCGGGAACTGCATGGCAATCGAGGTCAGATACGGGATGGGCTGGAGGTAGCGCAGCGTCGGTGCCGCAAAGTGCTGGCCGGCCACCACCAGGTCGAACCCATGATCCACGGCAACTGATATCAGCTCGTGGTGCTCGGCGATCTGCTGGCCTACGGGCACCGACCGGTCGTGTACCGAGGTCAACAGCAGGCCGAATCTCACCGCTTTCGACTGGTGTTCTACCTCCTTCGCCGATACCCCGCCCACTCGATCCTGCCCGCTGTCCACCCGGGCTATTTGTCGATGTCCCGGTGGATGACGAGGGGGCGGACGCCGAGTTCTGCGTTGTCGATGAGACGGCGGTTGATGTCTTCGGCCACGAAGACCGAGCGGTGGTGGCCCCCGGTGCAGCCGAAGGCGATGGTGAGATACGACTTGCCCTCCCGCACGTAGGCGGGCACCAGCATGGTCAACAGGTCCTCGGTCTTTTGCAGGAAGGTCTCGGCCATGGGCTGGCCGTTGAGCAGGAAGTCCTTCACCGCCTCGTGTTGACCGGTGAGCGGGCGGAGCTCTTCCACCCAGTGGGGGTTGGGCAGAAAGCGGCAGTCCAACACCAGGTCGGCATCGAGCGGGATGCCGTGCTTGAAGCCGAACGACATGATCCGGGTGGTCACCGACTCGGGCCCGGCGTCCAAGTCGAACACCTCGTCGATGAAGCGGTTTAGCTGGTAGATGCTGTACTCGGAGGTGTCCACCACCACATCGGCCTCGCTGCGCAGGTTGACCAAAGCCTCCCGCTCAGCCTCGATGGCGTCAGACACTCCCATCGGCGGGACGCTGGAGAACGGATGACGGCGCTTGGTGCTCTCGAATCGCTTCACCAGCTCAGGGGTTGAAGCATCGAGGAAAAGGATGCGCACCGATCCCTCGGCTGAACCCTTGAGCTCGACCAGTGCGGGGGCCACATCCTCGTAGTAGAGGTTCAGCCCCAGCACCAGGCCCACCCGGGAGACGCCGCTGTCGGGGGCGTCGGCGAACTCCCGCACCTTGGGCAGCAGCGCAGGCGGCAGGTTGTCCACCACATACCAGCCCAGGTCTTCGAAGTGGTTGGCAGCCTGTGATCGGCCAGCGCCCGACATCCCGGTGATCACCACGAACTCGGCCACCACTTCAGGCTAATGGCCGAAATGGGATTGCTCTTGGTATTCCCGAATCCCGGGGGTGAAAGGACGGATTAGGACGACTGGGGTTCCTTCCGGCACACCAGCACCAGCAGGCGGGGAATGGTCTCGGCCTGGACGTATTCCGGGGCCGCGGCCAGGAACCCCGGCGGCGGGGCGGGCTCCAGCATGCGGTCGATGGCCAGCCCTGCGTCGCGCAGTGCATTGACGTATCGGCTGAGCGGGCGGTGTACGAAAGGCAGGAACACGTCCTTTTGCACCTCTTCGATCATCACGCTCTCCCGCAGATACGGACCAATCCGCCAGTACTGCTCGGGCGGGTCGAGAATGTGGTCGTCGATCCAGCCGCTGTCGGGGGTTTGCAGCAGGGGATGATTCAAGAACAACAGGAACCGCCCGCCGTCGCGCAGCATCCGGGCGGCCTCGGCCACTGCGGCGTCCATGGCGTCGATGTGCTCGAACACCAGACAGGCCACTGCGGCGTCGAACGACTGATCAGCCAGCGGCAGCGCCTCGGCCTGTCCTCTGGCGTAGACCGCTCCCCCTCCCCGGCAGGCGGCCTCGACTATCTGCGCCCGTGTGGGGTCGACCCCGACTGCCAGGGACGCTCCCAGCCCGGCCGCTAGGCGGGAAAGCTGCCCCTCGCCGGCGCCGATGTCCAGCACGCGGTCGTAACCGGCCAGAAGCTCAGCGGCCAGCGGAACGATCAGCTCGGCGTACTCGGGGTCGGCCCCATCGGTGCACTGCGACTGCCACCATCCGGCGTGTTGCTCCCACAGGCCATGATCCGGGGCTTCGCTAGAGGGCTCTCCGGTCATTGCGGGCCGTGGAGCTTCTCGTACACCGCATGGGCCACCGCGTCGGGGAGCCAGCTCAGCCCCATCAAGTCGTCGAGCGAGGCCCGCTCCACCGCTCGCACTCCGCCCAGCTCTTTGACCAACCGGGTTCTGCGGGTCGGGCCGAGGCCTTCGATCCCATCTAGCGACGACTTCGTCATCCGCTTGCCCCGCAGCTGGCGGTGATAGTCGTTGGCGAAGCGATGGCTCTCGTCTCGAATGCGCTGCAACAGGTACAGGCTCTCCGACGGTCGGGGAATCTCCACCGGTTGGGGTTGGCTGGGCACGAACACCTGCTCGAACTCCTTGGCCAGCCCGGCCGGAAAGATCTCGCCGTCTAGGCCCAACTCGGCCAGCACCCGCTCGGCCACGCCTAGTTGCCCCTTGCCGCCGTCCACCACCAACAGCTGAGGCGGATAGGCGAACTTCCCCCGCTCTTCCACCGGCCGATCCCGCTCGGCCAGGTAGTTGGACAACCGGCGGGTGAGCACCTCCTCCATGGCCGCGTAGTCGTCGTTGCCGCCCACCGTGCGCACCTTGAACCGGCGGTATTCCGACTTGCGGGGCAGCCCGTCTTCCATGACCACCATCGAGCCCACATAGTCCGAACCCTGGAGGTGGCTCATGTCGTAGCACTCGATCCGCAGCGGGGCCTCGGGCAGGCCCAGGCACTCTTGAAGGTCGTTGAGCGCCCGCGCCCGGCTGTTGTGATCTGTGGTCCGCTTCAGCCGGTGGCGGGTGAACGCATCGGCCGCGTTGCGGGCCACCGTCTCTTGAAGCTTGCGCTTGGCCCCCCGCTGGGGCACCGAGATTCCCACCTTGGACCCCCGCTGCTCCCGCAGCCACTCCTCGTACAGCTCCTGGTTGTCGGGCAGGTCGGGTACCAGCACCTGCTTGGGGCCGCCCAGCGGGTTGTCCTCGAAATACAGCCTTTCCAGCACCCGGCTCACCAGCTCGGGGCGGCTGAGTTGGCTGGCTTTGTCCACGATGAACCCCCGCCGGCCCATCACCCGGCCCTTGCGGACGTAGAACACCTGGCAAGCGGCCTCCAGTTCGTCGTCCACCAGGCCGACCACGTCGTAGTCCTCCGAGCGGCCCCCCACCATTTCTTGGCCCTCGATGGCCTTGCGCACGCTGGCCAGCCGATCACGGCAGCGGGCGGCCTGTTCGAACTCCAAAGCGGCCGCGGCCGCGGCCATGTCGTCCTCCAGCCGCTTCACCACCTCATCGGTGTCGCCACCCAGGAAGGCCAGCAGGTCGTCCACCAACTCGTCATAGTGCTCCCGCTCCACTTCGCCCACGCACGGTCCGGCGCACTTCTCGATGTGATACAGCAAGCACGGTCGGCCCAGCCGGGCGTGGTGGTTGAACTTGTTGTCGCTGCATGTGCGGATGGGGAAGGTGCGCAGCAGTTGGTCGAGGGTCTCGCGGATGGCGTAGGCGTGGCCGTAAGGGCCGAAATAGCGGTTGCCCTTCTTCTTGCGTCCCCTGATGACCATGGCCCGGGGCCACTCGTCCACCATGGTCACACACAGGAACGGGTAGCTTTTGTCGTCCCGGTAGCGGACGTTGTACCGGGGCTGGTGCTGCTGGATGAGGCTGTACTCCAGCATCAGCGCCTCCACCTCGGTGTCCACCTGAATCCACTCCACCGATTCCGCCTCGGCCACCATCTGGGCGGTGCGCGGAGCCAGGTAGGCCGGGTTCTGGAAATAGCTGCCCAGCCGGGACCGCAGGTTCTTGGCCTTGCCCACATAGATGAGGCGTCCGTGCCGGTCTTTGAACTGGTATGAGCCCGCGGCGTCGGGGATGGTGCCAGGGGGCGGGCGCTTCAACATGCCCTTCCCATCCTATGAGCCGGACCAGCCCCGGTTGCCCTTGAATCGACCCTGTCGTTTGCCCTTTGACTCTGTGTTCGGGACGGGTATCATTTTCCCCACGCCGGCCAGGTTTCCGGCGACATATCTAACTCTGAGGCCGACATCCCCGTGGCGAGGCGACCTGGCTGCCCCCACCGGCCGCTAATTGGAGTTCTCTAACCTCACGGAGGTTTCCAAAACATGTTGCGCGTTCAGCGACCGCTACCTGAGCGGTACACAGCGGCATCGCCCGAACAGTTGGCGGGTTGGATCGCCGACGCCAAGGAGACCCTGGGCGACCGGCTGTTCATTCTCGGGCACCACTACCAACGAGACGAGGTCATGGCCTGGGCCGATGCCCGGGGCGACTCCTTCCGTCTGTCGGTGCTGGCCCAGCAGCGCCCCGAAGCCACCTACATCGTGTTCTGCGGCGTCCACTTCATGGCCGAATCAGCCGACATCTTGACCGGCCACCACCAGCAGGTGGTGCTCCCGGATTTGAACGCGGGCTGCTCCATGGCCGACATGGCCGACATCGACCAGGTGGAAGAGGCTTGGGAAGAGCTGGCCAGGGTGACCGACATCGACCGAGTGGTGCCCATCACCTATATGAACTCGGCCGCCAACCTGAAGGCGTTCGTGGCCCGCCACGGCGGGGCGGTGTGTACGTCGTCCAACGCCCGAGCGGTGCTCGACTGGGCACTGAAGCGAGGCGACCAGGTGCTGTTCTTCCCCGACCAGCACCTGGGGCGCAACACCGGGTTCGACATGGGCTACGACGAGGGCAACATGGCGGTGTGGAATCCCCGCTTCGACCTGGGGGGCCTGACCGAGGCCGAGTGCAAGGAGTCGGTGCTGTTGCTGTGGAAGGGGCACTGCTCGGTACACCAGCGGTTCCAGCCCGACCATGTGGCCGCCTTCCGGGCCGAGCACCCCAATGGGATCGTGGTGGTCCACCCCGAATGCAGCCGGGAGGTGTGCGCCATAGCCGATCAGGTGGGCTCCACCGACTACATCATCAAGGCGGTGGCTGCGGCTCCTTCTGGCTCGGTGATCGGCGTGGGCACCGAGATCCATCTGGTGAACCGGCTGAACGACGAGACGCCGGACAAGACGGTGGTGTCGCTCGACCCGCTGATCTGCCCGTGCTCGACCATGTTCCGCATCGACGCCGCCCATCTGGCCTGGACGCTGGAGGGTCTGGCAGAGGGCAAGGTGCGCAACCGCATCACCGTGGACCCCGAGACCGTGGCCGACGCCCGCATCGCTCTCGACCGGATGCTCAGTATTACCTAGTTCTCCCGGTCCACGCTCAGCTCGGCGTAGCGCTCCACCGCGTGGTGGTAGTGCTGCAAGCTCGGCTCGTTGCGCCCGAACAGCACCTCGGCAGTGGCCCCGCTCTTGAGGGCGTTTTGGATCTGGAAGCCCACCCAGTAGTCCTCGTCGCGCACGGCTTGGAGCACTAGGGCGCTGAACTGCCCGGCTGCTTCGCGCTCTTCATCAGTGGATGGCTCGTGGCGGCACAGCACTGTCTGGATGGTGAGGCTGGTGTCGACGGTCGGGCCGGGAAACAGCTGGCTCAAAAGGCAGTAGTCGCCCAGGATCCCGGAGATCGAGACGTTGGGGAAGATCGAGTGGATCAGGCGGATGTGCTCGTCGAGGTTCCACTCATCCTCGGGCTGGCCGACCATCTTGGGCAGCGACTTGCGGCCGAACACGATGCGCTGGTGGGGACCCCAGGTGTCGTGGGCCATGAGATTGCCGATGGTGTTCAGCCCGACGGTCTTGGGGTGGAGCCGCTCCTGGTGGTAGCCCTCCAGGTAGCCGTCCCATGCCACCTTCCAGCCTGGGCCGTCGAGGGTGCGCTGCTCGTAGATGTGCCACTGGTCGAGGTCGAGGGCGGCGACGTAGGGGGCGAAGTCGCCCAGAAAGGTGTCGATGTCGAAAGTGACACCGGGCGTGAGGCAGGCGAACACGAAGCCTGCTTTCTCGGCACAGGCCAGTGGGGTGAGCGACAGGTGGTCTCGGTCGACGTCGCCGAAGGTGTGGGCCCCGAACATGCCCACCAGGTCGCCGGCGGTGTCGTAGGACCAGGCGTGGTAGGGGCAGCTCAGCCGCTGAGCCGACCCCGATCCGGGCTCGCACAGCGGCGACCCCCGGTGGCGGCAGACGTTCAGAAACGCCCGGGCCGCGCCGTCGGCCCCACGGGTGAGCAGCACCGGAACGCCCATGACGTCCATGGCCTTGTAGGTGTTGGGGCCGGGCAGCTCCGATCCGAGGGCCAGCGCCAGGGGCAGGTGCTTGAAGATGCGGCCGGACTCGAACTCGAAGCGTTCTTGGTCGAGGTAGGCGTGGACCGACTGGCGCATCACGTCGGGGGCCAGGTCGGTGGTGTCGTCCTGCCACAGATCGAAGACCCGGCGGGTCAAGTCCCGGATCGCGTCGTCGGTGTAGGCCATCAGTCAACCCTACCCAGTGGGGAAATCTGACTTGGAACCAGACTGGGCCGCGGTTGCGGCCGGTCTTCACGACTGGCGGGCCAGGTATTCCTCGCGCAGGGGCTTCTTGTAGAGCTTGCCGGTGGGCAGACGGGGGAAGTCGGCCCGGAAGTCCACCTCGCGGGGCACCTTGAAGCCGGCTAGCTGCTGGCGGGCGTAGCCGCGCAGCTCTTCGGCCAGGGCATCGGACGGCTCGATTCCGTCCTCGAGCTGCACCACGGCGTGGACGTACTCCCCCATCTCCTCGTCGGGCAGCCCGAACACAGCCACATCGGCCACCTTGGGGTGCAGGGCGAAGCAGGCCTCGATCTCCTGGGGGTAGATGTTGACCCCCCCGCTGATGATCATGAACGTGGCCCGGTCGGTGAGATAGAGGTAGCCCTCTTCATCGAGGTAGCCGACGTCGCCCACCGTGGACCAGTTGTCGTGTCGGGGATGGCGGGAGTCCTTGGTCTTCTCCGGGTCGTCGTGGTACTCGAAGGTCGGTGATTCCCGCTCGAAGTAGACGACGCCGGATTCTCCGGGTCCGAGCTCTCGGCCGTCGTCGTCGCAAATGTGGGGGGTTCCCATGATCGCCTTGCCCACCGACCCCTTGTGCTCAAGCCAGTCTTCGGCGCCGATGAAGCACAGCCCGTTGCCCTCGGTGGCGGCGTAGTACTCGTGGACGATCGGACCCCACCACTCGATCATCTGCTCTTTGACCGCTACCGGGCAAGGAGCAGCAGCGTGGACCGCCATCTTCAGCGACGAGAGGTCGTTGCGGTTGCGGACCTCCTCAGGCAGCTTGAGCAGGCGGATGAACATGGTGGGCACCATCTGGGTGTCGGTCACCGAATACTGCTCGACGTAGGCCAAAAAGCGCTCCGGGTCGAAACGGTCCATGATCACCAGCGTGCCGCCCAGCTCGTGTACCCCGGCGCTGTACATGAGGGGGGCCGAGTGATACAGCGGTGCCGGGGTGAGATACACCGAGCTCTCATCCATTCCCAGGAGGTGGTGCTCAAGCATGCCGATGCCCGAGAGGCTGGAATCGTCGATGGCGAGGCCGGTCAGGGGGCGCAGGATCCCCTTGGGCCGGCCGGTGGTGCCCGACGAGTACAGCATCACCTCGCCCTTGGGCAAACGGGGCAGCGGCTCAGCGGGCATGGCGGCCACCGCGTCTTCGTATGACTCGAAGCCGTCGGCGGCGCCGTCGATCATCAGCTTGTGCTGGCAATCGGGGATGATGTCGAGCATCTTGGTGGCAGGATCGGCCATCGCCGCGGTGGTGATCAGCGCGGTGGAGCCGCTGTCGTTCACCAGATAGGCCGCTTCTTCAGGCGACAGATAGCGGTTGATGGTGGTGAAGTACAGCCCGGAGGTCATCGCCGCCCAAAAGGCCTCGTAGAAGCGGCGGTTGTTCTCGGCGAATATCGAGATGTGGTCGCCCTCCCGCAACCCCCGCTCGTAGAGGAGCTGGGCAAGCCGGTTGACGGCGTCGTTGAGCTCCCGGTAGGTGGTGACCTCCCCCGTGGAGGCCATGATCTGCGCCGCCTTGTCCGGCATGGTTTGGGCGTGCTTCCCCGGATACATGCGTGGCCTACTCCCCTGTAGTGGAAGGCCAATTCTGCACGTCTACTTCAGGCATGGGAAAGTCCCTGACGTTTGCCGTGGCCAGCGCCGCTCCGACACCGATTGCTGCGGCGGCTATTAGACAATCCGCTTGGTGAAGGGTGATGCCTTCTGCCGCGTATTCACGTCGCCAGCGACCCGCCCGTCGAGCTTCGGCGACTCCTATCGGGGCGAGCCTAAGCGCCTCGACCAAACGGCTTGCTGCCATCTCTTCCTCAGCGCGCAAACCACGCCAGATTTCCTCAATCGATATCGCAGATACCCACGGGTCGACCCCTTGTCGCCTCAGTGCTCTCAGACGTTTTGCCGCGGCCCGTTCCCTTAGCGCGTCGATCAGCACTGTTGTGTCAAGAAGCAGGCGCGACACACTCAGCCCGACCGTCTCGGGTCGCTGCGCCGCTGCTCCCGAACCCACGCAGCGGGCTCTTCATCCCACTCATGTCCGCTGTCGGCAATAGATCCCAAAGACGCTTCAATTTCATCCCACCGTCGCTCATCTTCAAGAGTGCGACGAATCAAAGCGGCAATAAACGCGCTCCGTTTGCGAGGACCAGCTCTGCGATCCAAGTCTTCGACCAACTCGTCCTCAAGCTGTATGTGTAATCGCATGTGCTCAAATATACACATGATCAAAGATGACCGGACGGCCGACAAAGAAGACCAGAATCCTCACAACTCGTTGCAACCGCGGAAACCGGGGTCGGGGCCACCGCGCCTGGGAGGGGCGAAGAAGTCGTTCTCATCGTCTTCGAGCCGGTTGCACTTGCGCAGCATGGCCCGCCGCTCAGCTTCCAGGAACAGGTAGCGGGCCACGTCGTCAGGCGTGTCGTCGCTGGTGAACAGGTCACTGGCCACCGGATCCCGCATGAGCTCTCGTCGGATGTCATCTTTGGTTACCGCCGTCCCATCAGGTCCGACGACCCGCACTTTCTTCAGCTTTCGCCGGTACCACTTGTTCCTCAAGTAGGGGTACAACAACCCCAGGTTGAACATCATCAACCCGAGAGACCCGTACGACGCCACCATCAGGCCCGTGCCCATCATGAGCTTTCCTCGTTGTGCGAACTCCCTGGGCACCCTGATCAATGGGTGCGATACTTTCCAGCTATTACAATATATTTCCATATATAATAATGCAAATGACGATTTCGACAGCGGGCCAGCAGCATGAATCCTGCCGACCCGCAGTGCCTCGCTCAAGCTAGATGACACGAGACGAAAAGCGATTGCAGAGAATCTGGAACAACCCGGACGATGTTTCGTGGGCTGACCTGGTCGCTGTTTGCGACCTATGCTTTGGCAAGCCTCGGCGACGCAGGGGCAGCCACCTGATCTATAGCACTCCGTGGATGGATCACCCTTTGCTGGTCCTTCAGCCCCGTAAAGGCAAGGCGAAGCCCTACCAGGTACGCCAGGCGCTCCGGGCGTTAGATGAGAAGGAGAAATACGATGGCAATTGACCAGTATCGATTCTGGACCGAGTGGTCTGATGAGGATGGCGAGTGGGTCGGCCTGTGCGACGGGTTTCCCCTAATCAGCTGGCTGGAGCCGGATCGGGAAGCGGCGGAGTCGGGCATCCGGGCTCTGGTCGCCGAAGCCATCGAACTCCTACAGGCTCAAGGCAAGCCGCTGCCAGAGCCTGGTGTGGCGTGGCCGCCTCAAGTGGCCGCGCAGCACCTTTAGGTCGATAGGAGAGCCCAAGTGGGAATAGCACGGACGCGCCCCTGGAACGCATCGGATCACCTGCGGACTGAGGACGACATGGTTGCCTACTTGGATACCGTTCTCGCCGAGAGCAACCCAGAATTGGCGGTCGCTGCCCTCAAGGACATCGCCCGCGCCCAAGGCAAGGCAGAGGTCGTAGAGGATGCAGGGCTCATGCCCGACGAGTTGTCAATCTGCAAGGATCTCGAACTCGGGTCAGTACTCAAGGTGCTTGACGCCCTCGGCCTACGCCTCCTTGCCGCTCCAGCGTCTCGCCCCTGACTGACTGTCAATCTCCCAAGCGATGACTAAACGGGGAGCAACCGAGCCAAATCGCCGTCAGGGCAGCGCCAATCAGGCAATAGACTTTTGGCGTGACCCAATCTGACCATCCCGAGACAGAACCTCGTCACGGGCACCACCAGGGCCCAGACCGTGAAGCCTGGCTCGACCGTTGGCACCACCTTCCCCACGTCGACCCCGACAAGATGCGCCGCGACATCGACCAGATCATCGAGCCTTCGCTGTAACCTGCGAAACGGCCTAGACCGAGTGCTCGTCCCCCGTCCAGGCCGGTCCTGAAACTGGATGTCGTGGGATTTTGGCTTTGACTCTGCACATGAATGCCAGTTCCAAGAACTACCAGTTCCAAGAACTAGAGGTCTACAAGGGTACGGACGTCAGCGACTTCGGCATCCGATAGGTAGGCGCGGTGGTGGCGGAACTCCAAGCCAATATTGAGAGCAGCCAAGTAGAGGTCCTCCTGCCATTCTGCGGCCTCGCCGAGATAGGCCCTCATCCAATACTCAACTTCGCCTGCTCGCCATAGTCGATATCTGCTTCGGGGGTCAGTAGCTGGCGGGGGAAACCCTCTAGGCCCTCGCTTGCCTGCAACCAGGAGCCGAATGCTCTCGCGGGTGCGGCCAGTACGAGCCGCAATCTCAGCCATCGTGATGAGACCGGCATCAGCGATTCTGGTCACCGATAGCTCTTTGACTGATTCGACATCCCCCACCGCGGATAGCACTGCCTCCCCAAGTGTGTCTGCCTCCCGATCGAAATCCAGGAACTGAACCCCATCAGAAGACCCAGCGAGGGCATCGTCACAGCCGGCATCGAACAAGGCATCGACGACTTCAACATCCTGAATGTCAGAACCCTCGACAATCAGAGTGAATGCAAACGTTGTCATCTCAACCGTCCTCCCTACTCCATTCGTGGGGACACTTTTCGAGTCGATGCAGCAACTGCCGAGCGTGAAGGCCCGGATTGCGGGGTGTCGACCAGATCGACAACTGACAACCGGCTCTGCTGTACTCGCCACACTTTGCCACCCCCCACCGATGACCTGTCGATGCCATTGCAACCTCCCATCCGGCCTCCTCCATCTGGGCAAGAGCCTTCTCGACATCCTTCTTCGGATGCCGAACCCTCGTCACGTTGACACAATACAACACCATAGCCTACGAATGTGGCCCCGGCTCCAGCTGCTCCACACAGTGACTCCGGTAGGGGTTGGGGCGCAATGCCCCCAGAAAAAGGAACGCTCGCCCTGCCTCAGGGCAGCGCACAGTCCCGATAGTCTGCCCCTGTCTCAGCACCGGCTTTCGAACAGTCCCTTGGTAGTTGATCGACTGAAGTCAGATCTTCGAGAAATCTGCACGGGCCTGGCCGACCAGTTCAGACACTATTGGGGGGCCTATATTCCAGGAAGTTGCTGATTTTCGAATCCGTCTGTGCTTCGTTTAGCCCATCGCATGAATGAAACAGCGCTCGGATGATCAGTAGCGTGGATCATGTGATACTGCGGGCGTCCTGTTATTGGATCTTTGATCAATTGTGGAAGCACATATTGGTATCCGAGGTTGCGTAGCTGCTCAGTGAACCGCTCAATCAGTATCTTGAATGTCCTACGCTGCTCCCATAGTTCCCACCAAGCCTCTCGGCTTCCAAAGACTCTATCTAGGGTTTGAGGACTAAATGACTCTGGAAACCTATCTCGGTCATGAGGCCAGAGTCTGCTCATAGCCTGATGAGAGTTGAAAAGAATCCACAGTTCTACTTTGCATTTCTTGGGTCTACCACTGTTAGTTGGAGGAGGTTCGTAAGTCTTCCAATTCGCTAGCCTCTCAATTGTATCCCAGTCAAGTTGAGTAGATTCTTGATCCAGCAACGCAAAGCAAGGCTTTTGCATGTCAAGTTCACCGCCTCCCAACAATTCGCGTATTTTCGAATTGCAATCATCATGATACGTATGAATTCTAGAGGACTGACGGGAGTTTAGAACTTTGACTTCGGAGTCGAGCAACTCGAAATGGTCCTTGTTCTTCTCTATGAGATGAAGAGTAGAGAAGGCTCCGCTTTTGCTCGCAATGAGCGACGATCCATCCCGAACGAAACTTTGGCCATTCTCGACGAGCTTACCTTTTCCTGTGCCCGCAAAGGCATCAATATATGTTCCACCTCCCGCGACCCGACGGTACATCTTAAGGTAGTTTTCAAAAACATCGAGCTTGTTGAGAGTCCAACCATGGAATTCTCGTATCTGTGTTGCGATGTCTCTAGCTTCAGGAACACTGCGACCTGAATCGATCTCCACAATCATGGCATCCAAGTCAGCGTCACTGAACAATGGAACGCCTTGGTCAGCTTGTGGCACTGTCATGAAGCGGCAAGATGGAAGCCCTGCGGCATCTCACCATGGTAAATGCCATCTAATACGCGTCCATTTGCTTTGGGAGTGCGACCACCCCACTGTTTGAAGAAGAAGGCAGTGCTGGCCGCAACACACTGATCGCGAAGATCACGAACCCACGCCTCTAGGACGGGTCGAGCACCGTGGCCACTTTCTCCTCCGACGATTAACCAGCCGATATCCGTCAAGTCGAGTCCTGGGAGTGGACCGAGAAGGGGTTCGGCACTGATGAATCGGACCGCGGAGTCTACCGAGCGCAGGTGGTCGATGCGGAAGGCGTAGCGATCCGTTTCCACGGTCACGCCCATCCAGACGTTGGGTGGCCAGTCCAACTCATCGGCTAGAGCAGCGAGGCGTTTCGAGCGTTTAGTGAGGATTTGGTAGGTGTGCTGGGGAGTGTCTGCCATCACCGTGAAGATTCTCTGGATGAACTCCAGCGGCACATCGTTGTGGAAAAGGTCGCTCATTGAGTTCACAAAGACCAACCGAGGTGCTCGCCAGCGGTAGGGAAGTTCGAGTTGGTAGTCGTGAAGTGTCAAACCGAAGCCTGGGCCGCTGGAGTTGGGGTCGCCGTCGTTCTGGTACTTGGGGTTGCCCATGGCCTTGAGGCGCTTGGCAAGGGTGAGCGCGTAGCAGTTGTCACACCCCACGGAGACGCGATCGCATCCGGTGGTTGGGTTCCAGGTTGTCTCAGTCCACTCGATACCGGTTCGGTCAGCCATGATTGCTGTCTTTCCGCCGCGAAGTTATCCACAGGCTATACAAGGGGCGCAGAATACCCCCAGGGTGCGACAGCCTCACATTTCGTTTCAGCTTGAAGTGCTAAGGCCAGAGGGTTCAACGTTTGCCGCAAGACTCTCGGCTAGGGCTTGGATTTCGGTGAGGGCGGATTGGAGGTCTTCGGCGATTTCGGCGGCTAGGACGGCGGGGGCGGGGAGGTTGTCGATGTCTTCGAGGCTCTCGTCGCGTAGCCAGAAGAGGTCGAGGCTGACTTTGTCGCGGGCGATGAGCTCGTCGTAGGTGTAGCGCTTGAAGCGCTCGGACTCTTGGCGCTGGTGGCGGTTGGCGGGGTTGTAGCAGGCTACAAAGTCGTCGAGGTCGGGCCTGGTGAGCGGGTTCTGCTTGAGGGTGAAGTGCTTGTTGGTGCGGAGGTCATAGACCCACAATTCTCTGGTCCAGGCTTGCTCGGCCCCTTCTCGGCGGCGGAAGAACAGGACGTTGGCTTTGACGCCTTGAGCGTAGAAGATGCCGGTAGGGAGACGGAGAAGGGTGTGGACGTCGCAGTCGTGTAGGAGTCGGCGGCGGATGGTTTCGCCAGCACCGGCCTCGAATAGCACGTTGTCGGGAACGACGACCGCGGCTGTGCCGCCGATCTTGAGCAGGCTGACGACGTGCTGGACGAAATTGAGCTGCTTGTTCTTGGTGGTGGCCCAGAAGTCCTCGCGTTCGTAGCTGTCGGAAGAAGACCGGCCGAAGGGCGGATTGGTCAGCACCAAGTCGAAGCGCTCTCCGGGGTCGTCGCGCAGGGCGTCATCCACGTTGACGGGAGAATCGGACTCTGGACTCTCGATGCCGTGGAGCAGCAGGTTCATGGCGCAGAGTCGGGCAGGCAGGTCGGCGATCTCCCAGCCGGTGAAAGCCCCGGAGCGGAGGTGGGCGGCCTGGTCGGGAGTCAAGTTCGGGAACCGCCCGACAATCGACTGGTAGGCACCGAGAAAGAAGCCGCCGGTCCCGCAGGCTGGGTCGCAGATACGGTCGCCGGGCTCGGGGAGCATCACATCGACGATTGCGGTAATCAGGGCCCGAGGCGTGAAGTACTGCCCCGCTCCCCTGGCGCCCTCTTGAGCGGTCTTCTCGATCAAGCCCTCGTAGGCGTCGCCCTTGAGGTCGGCGTCATAGCTCATCCACTCGTGCTGGTCTATGAACTCCTTGATGAGCTGCTCCAGCTTGGCCGGGTTCTGAATCCGGTTGCGGGCCTTTCGGAATACCACGCCGAGCATGTCGTCGGCTGATCCGAGTTCGGCAAGGGTCTTGTTGTACTGGGCTTCTAGCTGCTCTCCCGACCGGTTCAGCAGCGTCGGCCAGTCGTAGCCGATGGGCACCACCCGCTGGCCCAGCAGCTCGTGCTGCTCGTCGGCCATCTTGAGGAACAGCAGGTAGGTGAGCTGCTCCAGGTAGTCGCCGTAGGACAGCCCGTCGTCTCGGAGCACATCGCAGAAGTCCCACAGCTTCTGCACCATGGCCTTGGGGTCAGAGGTCATCGGCCCCTCACCGTGTCAGAGCGCAGCAACCGTTTCCAACCACGTTGGGAGAGTTTCGCGAAGTTCAGGCCGGCCAGGTCGCCCCCAGAGATTTCCAGGCAACCGTTTCCAACCACGTTGGGAGAGTTTCGCGATAGTTTCGACTGCTCTGTTTTTCAGACTTGTCGAAACTCTGGAGAAACCGATGACTCCGGAGTTTGACTCTGCGCTCAGGCGAATATGTGGCGGTGCTGTTTATTGATATGTACGATTCGTACATGACAGAAGTGGCTGTGAGCGAAGCGAGGGATCGGCTGGCAGAGGTGATTGATGAGACTCGTCGTTCAGGAGAACCGATCTCGGTGACGCGTCGGGGTCGACGAGTCGCCGTGATCATTGACTCCGACGCCTTCGACCGACTTGTCGATATCGCAGATGACATTGAGGATCGCCGTGAGCTCGACGCGGCCCGTGCCGACGACGACTACGTGCCCTGGGATGAGGTCAAAGCCGCACTGGGACTCGGGTGAGCCGGTATACGGTTGAAATTGCCCGACGAGCGATCAAGTCGATCTCCCGGTTGCCACGGAAGGAACAGCAGCGGGTTCGAGCAGCAATAGACTTGCTGGCTGAAGAACCCCGACCTCCCGGCTGCGTCGCCCTCACAGGAGAGGACTCCACCTACCGAGTGCGCGTCGGCGACCTACGGATCTTGTATGAGGTGTTCGATGCCCGCCTGGTGATTCAAGTGATCCGTGTCGGCCATCGCCGGGATGTCTATAGGTCCCGATAAACCGACCGCGCCGGAGACGGGCGCAGATTCGGTTGGAGCAGCCTACTCATGCATGAGCCGGAGTGCCTCTGCGATCTGATCAACACTCAATTCACCCGTGGCAACGGCAATCACCAGGTCATACACATCGTCGTTGGCGGCGGTGCTCACACTTGCTTCGTTGAGTTCCAGAAAGACGGCGGTGGCGAGCCAACCAAGCCGCTTGTTACCATCGACAAGCGGATGGTTGCTGACGATAGAATGAAGCAGCGCACCGGCCTTGCTCCAGACGTCGGGATATGCGTCCTCGCCAAACGCTGACGCCTGCGGTCGTGCAGCTGCTGCACCCAGCAAGCCGAGGTCGCGAACCGGTGGAGGGTCGCCGAGCAAACGGCGAGCCAGCTCCACAAGATCCTCGGCATCGAGGTATTCGATGATGGGACTCACTCGCCCAGGCGTTGCAGAGCGACCGCATGGCGCTGCGTTACGAGCTCGGCAGCAGCGGCAACGCGATCACGATGATCAGCCTTGGCGATGTACTCGCGTACTGCCCGTCGCGCTGCCTCCTGCATCGACGTACCCTCAAGCGCCGCTCGCTCTCGCAGAGCATCCTGCTCTTCCCCAGTAAGTCTGAGCGTCATTGCCATGCGGCAATGATACCAGCCTGATACCACTACCCCGGAAGCGAGTGCTGCCAATAGCACCAATTCATCAAATGAAACCGCAGAGATGAACCCAGCCGATTTGAGCGGGAATGCGGATAGCTTGAACGCCGATGTCCATTTCCGGTGTTTCTCTCCTGATATTCGTATTCTTGTTTCCCGGCGTATTCTTCGGATGGGGCTTTGCCCAGTCGAGGCCACTCCACAGTGGACGGACCAGGGAATGGCTGATCCGGTATGCCAGCATGTCGGCCGGCTGGTTGGCGGTGGGTGCTTGGCCCTTGCACTGGCTCTACGCGACCTACTGGAAGGATCTAGTCGACGGCAAGACGCTCCCTCCGTCCATCTACATTGTGCCAGTAGCGTATTTGGCTATCCCCGCCTTCGCGGGCTGGTGTGCTGGGCAGATCGCCCTGAAATTTCGGGGATGGGGCCGGAGGGTCGAATGGTTCGGAAAGCTCTTGGGAACAGGCGCTACCCCGTCGGCGTGGGACCACCTGTTCGATAGCAGAGAAGCTGGTTTTGTGCGCTGCCAGTTGCGTTCGGGGAGGTGGGTCGGTGGACTATACGACGCCAGCCAGCCGGTGCCGTCGTACGCGTCGGATGGAAAGGCAGAGCAGGACATCTACATTTCGTCTGCTGTCGAATTCGACCAGGAGTCGGGAGCCGTTGTGCTGAGATCTGGAAAATATGCCTGGACCGGGGGCGGGCTTTACCTGAGGTCAGGTGACATCGAGACGCTAGACTTTGTTTCAGTCTTGCCCGAGAACCGTAACGAGGAGGATTCCGTTGACCCAGAACCGACGGCCACGGTATGAGGACCAGATTCGGCACAAGGACGGCTACTCCCCTAGCGCGTCGGTAGGCACCGAGAGCGTCCCCGAAGGTCTGTTCCCCCCACCCGACCCGCCACGAGCAGACCCGCCAGCCACACCATCATCTGATGACTAGCTTGCACGCCGGTAGCTACACCACAAAGGACTAGAAGCATGCCAGAGGACCAACAGCCCAACATCGCAGCCGAAGGAAAAGACCGAAGTGTAGACGCTGGCTACGCGCCGAGGGCCAAAATCGGCCCTGATAATGTGCCCAGCGGCATCTACTCACCCCCGCCGGAGCCGCCCCAGTCACAACCCTCAGGAGATAGCTCACCCACAAGCACGGACAACTAGCTCGAAGGCGGGCTATTGCCGATGGCTGAAGGGTAGGAAATGGACGAGATTGAACCTAGCTTCACTCCAGGGGAGGTCCTGAACGACGAGTTGGAAGCACGCGGTTGGAGCACGGCCAGATTCGCTGAGACCCTAGGGAGAACTGTCGAGGCGACCTCGGCGATACTCGAAGATCGGACAGAGATCACCGCCGAGATTGCCGACGACATCGGGCAGGCACTTGGAACCGGGCCCGAACTGTGGCTGAACCTCCGGGACATCTATCGCAACCGATACACCGACACTGACCACCGGCCGGTACCGGCCTAGGCAGGCTATCGAGAGGCGGCGATGCGCTCTAGCAGAGCTGAGGCTGGTTCGTCGTCGGGGTCTTGGGGTACGAGTTTGCCGGCGAAGGCTTGGGCCAGCACCGCCTGACGGAGCGCAGCGACACGATTCAGGACTTCTTGAGCCGCCTGCTCTAGTCGTTTGGTCTGTTCGAACTGTTGGTCTAGCTGGGCTGCTATCTGGCCTTGCTGATCACTCGGGGCCACCGGGATCGGGAACTGCGCGAGACCAC
This sequence comes from Acidimicrobiales bacterium, assembly GCA_965208505.1. Lineage (GTDB taxonomy): Bacteria > Actinomycetota > Acidimicrobiia > Acidimicrobiales > Bin134 > Poriferisocius. The sequence goes on along the minus strand of OZ242339.1, from coordinate 1,200,863 downwards.
CCTTGCCGAGGTGGCGGATATTCACACCCCGACCAGCGTCGCCAAAACGGCCGCTTAGTGCCGAGGCAAAGCAATACCAGTACAAGTACCTGATATTGACCTCAGTAGAGCGGACTCTCAGGAGAGTGTTCTGGAAGCAGCAATTCTCAACCTCCCCATCCCAGACCACAGGCTTGCCAACCTCACCGGGGCTTCCTGACGCCTCGTTGAGGAGAAGGTCCCCCGGCTCGAGTCTGTAGGTCTCGAAATCGGCATCGTCAAAGTTCATCTCCTTGACATCATCCAGGCAGACGCCTTCCCAGGTCACGTTGGCTGAGCGGAGATACGGTCGCATCTGTGGTCCCGAGTGGTGCTGGGGCGACCGCTGGCGACCCAATTGAACTTGTGCAACCTCGCCAATGGTCTTCTGCCCCCAACCAGGAGGGAGATCGCCATTCGTGCCAAATGCTTCAGACAAGAGTGACGACTTGAGAACTTTGACCCTACGAATAATCCGGTGTTGTGCGGCCTCCACGGCGTCAAGGCGGGAGAAGTGTTCTTCGATGGCAGCGACAATCTGCTGCTGCTGTGGCAGCGGTGCGACGGGCAAGACATGAGAGCGGAGTTGCTTGCCGGTTATGGCTTCAAAGGTGCTACCAGTAGCTTGGCGTACGAGCTCCCCTTCAGAATGACGCATAGCCCAGAGCAAGTAGCTGGCTGGGATTTCACCCCTCGGCTTCAGCGACGCAAGTCCTCGACCAATGGCGCACTCGAGTGGCGCAACATTCGTCGGACCAACTGGCGCTCTCACCGAGACCAACACGGAATCCGTTTGAGCGAATTTCTTTGGCTCTGTAGTCCACTTCTTGATCGTTGGGAAGGTGTCTCCAAATTCTGCCTTACCCTGCAAGAAAGGCACGCCTTGACCGACTTGGTTGTAGCTACTCCCAGGAGGCGATTGCCCAAGCATGACATCGCAAACGTCTTCGACGGAAGCCCACTCCCAACCAAGTGGCAATTCTCTCGTCATGCGGCTAGGGCTTCAGTTAGGTCGTCCAGCAGCGCGTTCAGCTCGTCGCCAAAAAGCTGGCGGGCTTTGCCCAGGCCGCCCCGATCGCTGAAGGGTGGGGACTGTAGGTCGGCGGGGGCGATGGAGAGGCTGGAGGCGATGCGGTCTTTGATGAGATCGAGATAGGTAAGTTGATCGCCTGTGAAGTCGGTGCCAGTGGTTCGCTGCTGAGTTAGCCAGATTTGGAAGCGTTCGTCTACCAGGTCGGGGTAGGCAACGAGCTCGTCGGCGTTGCCGAGTGCGTATCTGACCAGGCTTACGAGGTCGGTGCTCACCCGGTGGCCTGAGCCTCGGACTTTGGACTTGTCGAGGGTCTCGTAGGCTTGCCAGAGGATGTCGGGGGTCCAGCGGTGTGGGGGGCGGCCGATGGCGTTGACCAACTCCTTGATGTCGGCGTAGGTGAGGCAGCGGCCGTGGGGCTGGTGGTAGAGCACCTCTAATGCGGTGATCTCGTCTCGGTGGTCTTCGATGAACTGTCTCCACGACTCGACTTGGCCGCGGGCTCGGTTGGCGGCGTCGATGGAGAACTCTCCGGAGATCACCCAGTCACGAGAGGCTTTGTCGATGACCTGCTCGTAGCTGCGGCGGATGTCCACCAGCTTTTGTCGTAGTTCGGAGTTGCCGGCTAGGGGTTGGATTGCCTCGGCGATCAGCCTTTGGGCGGTTGCGGCCACTTGCTCGGGGAGCGGTTCGTCGGTGCCCATCTCGGCTGAGGCGGCTTCGTGTTGAAGGTCGGGATCGAGGGCGTCGGTGATGTGACGGACTAGCTCGCTCAGCTCCACTCCGGCAACCGACTCCACTTCGGCTCGGTCTTCTGCGGTAATCCGGCGGTTGAGGCGGGCCAGGCGCGAGGCCACCGACGACACCACGTCGGGGTCTTGGGAGCCGAGGCCGATTTGGTTGAGGAGCTTGTCGAAGCTCACGTGGCGCTGGCGCTCCAGCGGGACGGTGTCGTGAAGGTCGGCCTCGGTTACGCCCACTGCATCGACGATCACGAAGCGGTCTTTGGCTTGGGCGTCGGGGGTGACGGTGCGGAGCTGGTCGTTGTCGATCACCCGCACGCCTCGGCCTTTCATCTGTTCAAAGAAGTTGCGGCTTCGCACCATGCGCATGAACACCACGCATTCGATGGGCTTCACATCGGTGCCGGTGGCGATCATGTCCACGGTTACTGCGATACGGGTGGGATAGTCGGTGCGGAACTTCTGGAGGAGTTGCTCGGCGCTCTCGCCCGACTCGCCAGAGCGGTAGGTGATCTTCACCGCACCCTGGTTGCCGAGGCCGAACTCCTCCCGCACGATCTGCACGATGTCGTCGGCGTGGCTGTCGTCTTTGGCGAAGATCAGCGTCTTGGGGATGTTGACCAGAAAGCCGTCGTCGTCTTGCTCCCGGTCTTCGAACATCTCGGGCAGCGAATCGCGAAAGGTGCGAACGATTGTGCGGATCTGATCGGGGGCCACCACCCGGCGGTCGAGTTCGCCGGCGTCGTAGGCGATATCGGCGTCAGCCTGTTCGATGCGGATGCTGCGGGTTTCCCGGTCGCGGAACTCGGTAACGAAGCCTGAGGGGACGGTGCCGCCGGCCTCGGTGATCTCAGTGCGGATGCGGAATATGTCGAAGTCCACGTTCACCCGGTCGGCCACTGCTTGGGCGTGCCCGTACTCCATCACCAGGTTCTGGTTGAAGAAGGCGAACGTCTGGATGCCGGGCGTGGCGGTGAGGCCCACCAGGAAGGCGTCGAAGTACTCCAGCACCTGGCGCCACACGCCGTAGATCGAGCGATGGCACTCGTCGATGATGATCAGGTCGTACGACTCGATCGGCACTCTGGGGTTGTAGGCCACCTCAATCGGCTGTTCGGGAGCGGTGTCGAAGCCGGTCCGCTCGTCGAGATCGTCGTCGAGCTCCTCTCCCCGCAGGATGGAGTAGAGGCGTTGGATGGTGCTGACGTGGACTTTGGCCGCCGCCTCATTGGCCATGTCGAGCTCAGAGGAGGCGAGGCGGCGGACGTTGTACAGCTCGGTGAACTTGCGGCAGTCGCCGGGCACCTCGAAGCCTTCGAACTCTCTCACCGCCTGGCGGCCCAGGTTGGCCCGGTCGACCAGGAACAGGATGCGGTTGGCTCGGGCGTGGCGCAGCAGTCGGTAGCTGGCATTGACGGCGGTGAACGTCTTGCCCGAGCCGGTGGCCATCTGGATCAGCGCCCGAGGGCGGTTGGCCTTGAACGACTCCTCCAGGTTGCGGATGGCCTCGCCCTGCGCTGGCCACAGCCCTGATGGTCCTGCGCCCAGTTCGGGTAGTTCGCTGAATCCGTTGCGCAGGGTGGCGATGCCGTCGAACTCGCTGTAGTTGCTTCGCCAGCGGGCAAGCGTCTCAGGGCGGTGGAAGGCGAACAACCGCCGAGACGTGGGCTTTGGGTCGAGCCCGCTGGTGAAGCGAATCTCGGTGCCGGTGGCCTCGTAGCCGAACGGCAACGCGCCATCAACCAGGAAGGCCGGCAATTCGCCGGGATAGGCGACCTGGTACTTGCGGGTCTGGGGCTCCACGCCAGTCAGCGTGGTGCCCTCTTTCTTAGCCTCAATCACGCCCACCGCTTGTGAGTCGACGTACAGCACGTAGTCGGCCGGTCCAGCCTCAGTGGGCACCTCCCTCACCGCCACTCCCCTGGCGGCGGCCACCGCAGCGTGCTGGTAGTCCTGCACCACCCAGCCACACTCCGCCAATTGGTCGTCTATCGCCATCCGGGCACGAGCCTCAGGGTTGAGATAGTCCGAGGGTGCGTTCATCTGCTTGTGCTCTGAGGCGTTGATGGAGGGTTGTGTCGGACATGAGTGGTCACGCTGCCCGGCAAGTGTAGGCGGTTCAGGAATAACTGTCACAGGTGGTGGATATTGTCCTTGACATGGTTGATACGGCTGTGACCAGCACATTTGTGGTCACTTTGCAGGTGCCCAAGTCGAGCCCGGAAGACTTGGAATGAAGGTTGAGGCGTGAATTGGAGGTTCTTCAGACCGATGTGTTCGAACGATGGTTCAACAACCTGCGAGATCGCAATGCCCGTGCCCGCGTACTGGCCCGCATCCGTAGGCTCCAGCTGGGCAACCCCGGCGATTTCAGGCCCGTGGGAAAAGGCGTCTTGGAGATGCGCATCGATCATGGCCCCGGCTACCGGGTGTACTTCGTTCGCCGCCAGCAATCAGTGGTGCTATTGGTCGGAGGCAACAAGAAGAGCCAGAACCGTGACATCGACAAAGCGACTAAAATGGCTCAACGCCTATAGCCGATAGGAGGACTTGCGTGGGCACAATCAGGACGCGAGTTTGGGAGGCAACTGACCACCTGAACACTGAAGCAGACGTCATTGCCTACTTGGACGCCGTCCTTGCTGAGAATGACCCTGAGCTGACGGTTGCCGCGCTTCACGACATCGTTCGCGCCTTGGGCAAGCCGTCGATGGCCGAAGAGTTGGGACTTGCAGCGCAAGGGGCAGCAGCCAACAACAACCCCGATCTTGGGTCCGTGCTCATGGTCCTAGAGCAACTGGGACTCCGCTTCCGTGTCTCTCCCGCCTCCACTAGCTGAGAGCCAGCCGCCGCAATGATGGCTTCAGGATTTGACCACGTTGTCACTATTACCAGTGACTCAGCCCGGTTCCGGTAGAGACTGGCCGAACCCCCCCTGTTTGGAACTGCCTGCTAGGTGGTGCGCCGACGGCGCACCGTCACGAGTGCGGCGACCACCGCAGCTGCTGCCGCCGCTCCCACGCCGACGAATATTCCGGTGTTGCCCCCTCCGCCGCCATTGCCGGTGCTCGCTGCCGCGGCGATGGTCTCGGTTGGCGCGGGAGTTGGCACGGGGGTCGCAGCCCTGGTTGGAGCAGCGGTGGGCGCAGGAGTCGGAATCGGAGTCGGGGCGGCCGTTGGCGCCGGCGTTGGGGCCGCGGTCGGTGCCGGGGTAGTGACGACGGTTGGAGCGGCTGTGGGGGTTGGCTCGGGGACGATGCCTCGGAAGGGGCCGGTCACCTCGTAGGTGATGCCGGTGGACTTGCCGGTGATCTCCGATTCGGGGAGGACGTCCTCCGCGTTGTTAAGGGCTGGACCGCGCTGGCTGGAGAAGTACAGCCGGTCGCGCCGGGGGTTGAATACCGGTCCGGTGATCTCCGACCCGTCCTGGTCCACGACGCGCAGGAACGGGGCAACCTCGCCCTCGGGGGTGATGATGACGATCTCCATGTTGCCGCCGTCCTCAGCCACGTACACATCGCCACTGCCTGCGTCCACGGTGAGGTTGTCGACTCCCGACAGGATTGCGGTGCCTTCGGACACCATGGCCGGGTCGGCCTCGTAGATCCGGCTATAGGTCTGGTCGGCGGTGTTGATGGCGTGGATGATGTTGTCGAACTTGGTCGACCAGAATACGACGTCGTTGTGATACCAAATTCCCTCGCCACCCAAGAACGCCGTCGCCTCTCCTGGCAGCTGTTTGCGAACTAGCGTTTCGGTTGCTGAGGGGTCGGGAACCTCGATCCAGCTGACCGTCCCGTCTCCCTCGATGCGAGCGGCCTCGAGCAGGCCCTCGCTCAGATCGGGGTAGTTGGCAGGAGTGAACCGGTAGAAGAGCCCGTCGAACTGGTCCTCGGTCATGTACACCTGCTGGCGGTCGGAATCCACCGCGGCCGCCTCGTGGGTGAATATCCCCATCGCCGGGCGCGACACCGATGGCGTGTCACCGGTCGGGTCGCACTCCCATATCACCCCGTAGCCGCTGAAGTCCTCCTCGCCGGACAGGAACGTGCCCCAGGGAGTCGGCCCGCCCCCGCAATTGGAGTTGCTGCCCTCCAGTAGTTGGTAGGCGTCGAGGATCTCGCCTTCGGGGCCGTAGTGGATGGCCGAGACGCCGGCAAACCCGGGACGGAACACCTCGCTGTTGACCGTGTGGTACCAACCGCCCTCTCCGTCGTCGAATACCGCCGCCCCATCGGGATAGACGCGCCATCGGTAGTCGCTGTCCCCCACGGGCTCGCCTGCTATTGCCACAATCCGGGAAGTGAACCCGGGGGGCAGGAGGATTCCGTTCTCGTCAGGCTCGATGCCATCAAGGCTGCCGTAGGGGCCAGGACCAGGCTGGGCTCCGACCGCACTGCCTACCAAGGGCACGGCAACGGTGCCGCCCGCGGCGACAACCGCGCCGCGTAAGAAGCTGCGGCGATCCATGGGCTCACCCTAGCCCTGCGACAATTTGCGTGCTCTTGGGCGAGAACTTCAGCGGCCCGAAGCCCGCTATCAGAGCCCCAGCACGGGGCGGAGGAATTTGCCGGTGTAGCTGTGGTCGGAGCGGGCTACTAGTTCGGGAGGGCCTTCGGCGACCACAGTGCCGCCGTTGTCGCCGCCTTCGGGGCCGAGGTCGACGATCCAGTCTGCGGTCTTGACCACGTCGAGGTTGTGCTCGATCACCAGAACGGTGTTGCCCTGGTCGACCAGGCGGCTGAGCACGGCCAGCAGCTTGCGGACGTCGTCGAAGTGGAGGCCGGTGGTGGGCTCATCGAGGATGTAGATGGTGTGGCCGGTGGGGCGCTTGGCCAGCTCGGAGGCCAGCTTCACCCGCTGGGCCTCGCCACCCGACAGGGTGGGGGCGGGCTGGCCCAGGCGGATGTAGCCCAGGCCCACGTCCACCAGGGTCTGCATGTGGCGGGTTATGGCCGGCTGGTTGCCGAAGAACTCCAGGGCATCGGCGCACGACATGTCGAGCACCTCGGAGATGGTGCGGCCCTTGAACTCGATGTCGAGGGTGTCGCGGTTGTAGCGGGCGCCCTTGCACACCTCGCAGGGCACATACACGTCGGGCAGGAAGTGCATCTCGATCTTGATGGTGCCGTCGCCCGAGCATGCCTCGCACCGGCCGCCCTTCACGTTGAAGGAGAACCGTCCGGGCATGTAGCCCCGCACCCGGGACTCCGGCGTCTGGGCGAACAGCTTGCGGATGTGGTCGAACACGCTGGTGTAGGTAGCCGGGTTCGACCGGGGGGTGCGGCCGATGGGCTGCTGATCGATGTTGATCACCTTGTCGAGGGCCTCGGTGCCGTCGATCCCCTTGTGCAGGCCGGGCGGGATCTTCGACTTGTAGATGCGCTGCATCAGCGACCGGTACAAGATGTCGTTGACCAGGGTGGACTTGCCCGACCCCGACACCCCGGTGACGGTCACGAAGCAGCCCAGCGGGATGTCGATGTCGATGTCGGCGAGATTGTGCTCCCGGGCGCCCCTGATGGTGAGCCAGTCGTCGCCGGGATTCCGGCGGCTCTCGGGCACCGGGATCGACTTTTTGCCCGACAGGTACTGGCCGGTGAGCGACCGCTTGTTATCCAGCAGGTCGGCCACCGATCCGGAGTGGACCACGGTGCCGCCGTGCTCGCCGGCGCCGGGGCCGATGTCCACCACGTAGTCGGCCACCCGCACCGTCTCCTCGTCGTGCTCCACCACCAAAACGGTGTTGCCCAGGTCGCGCATCCGCTCAAGGGTGTCGATGAGACGGCGGTTGTCCCGCTGGTGCAGGCCGATGGATGGCTCGTCGAGCACGTAGAGCACGCCGACGAGGCCACTGCCGATCTGCGAGGCCAGCCGGATGCGCTGGGCCTCTCCCCCGCTGAGGGTGCCGGCTGCTCGACCCAGGGCCAGATACTCTAGCCCCACGTCGAGCAGGAACTTGAGCCGGGCGTTGATCTCCTTGAGCACTTGGCCGGCAATGGCCTGGTCGCGCTCCGACAGCCCCAGCGAGGCCAGGGCCGCGGCCGCATCCCGAATGGAGAGGGAGCACACCTCGTCGATGGTGCGGTCGTCCACGGTGACGGCCAGCGACAGGGGGTTGAGCCGGGCGCCGTTGCACCCCGAGCAGGGCACCTCCCGCATGTACCCCTCGATCTGGGCCCGCACCGCGTCGGAGTCCGACTCGCTGTGGCGGCGCTGGAGATAGGGGATCACCCCCTCGTAGCGGGCGTTGTAGCGCCGGACCCGGCCGTAGCGGTTTTTGAAGCGGACCTCGGTGCGCTGGTTGGCGATGCCCTTCCCGAACAGCAGCAGGTCGTGGTGCTGGCGATCGAGGCTCCCCCACGGCTGGTCCATGGGGATGTCCCGGTCCTCGGCCACCGACTCCACCAGGCGCTTGAAATACTGGTTGTGGCCCTTGGCCCACGGGGCTATGGCGCCGTCGGTCAGGCTCAGGTCGGGATCGGGGATCACCAGCCGGGGATCCACCTCGAACACCGACCCCAACCCATCGCACGACTGGCACGCCCCGTAGGGCGAGTTGAAGGAGAAGTTGCGGGGGGCCAGCTCCTCGAACGACTTGCCGTCGGAGGGCCTGGACAGGTGCTGGGAGAACGTGATGGTCTGGGGTTCCTCGTCGGAGTCGGGATCCTGGGGCATGACCATCAGCTCGGCCACGCCCTCGGCCAGACCCAGCGCGGTCTCCATCGACTCGGTGAGCCGGCGCTCGATACCCTCTCGCATCACCAGGCGGTCGACCACCACCGAGATGCTGTGCATCTCATAGCGGGCCAGATCCAGGCCGTCGATGCCGTTGTCCAGCTCGATCAGGTCGCCGTCCACGATGGCCCGGGCAAAACCGTCGGAGGCCAGCTCGGCCAAAAGCGTGTCGTAGGTGCCCTTGCGCCCTCGCACCACCGGGGCCAGCACCTGGAACCGGACGCCCTCGCCCATCTCCATCACCCGGTCGACGATCTGCTGGGGGGTCTGGCGCACCAGGCGCTCCCCGGTCTCGGGGTCGTGGGGAATGCCGATGCGGGCGAACAGCAGCCTCAGGTAGTCGTAGACCTCGGTGATGGTCCCCACCGTGGAGCGGGGGTTGCGCGACGCGCTCTTCTGGTCGATGGAGATGGCCGGCGACAGGCCGTCGATGAAGTCCACGTCGGGCTTGTCCATCTGGCCCAGGAACTGGCGGGCGTAGGCCGACAGCGACTCCACATAGCGGCGCTGGCCCTCGGCGTAGATGGTGTCGAAGGCCAGCGACGACTTGCCCGACCCGGAGATGCCGGTGAATACGATGAGCCTGTCGCGGGGTATCGTCAGATGGACGTCGCGCAGGTTGTGCTCACGCGCCCCATGGATGACGATCTCGTCGGCCACGCAGTGAACTTATCGGCCCGCGCTGGCAATTGAGACAGGAGAGATGGAAAGAGTCGGAGAAAAGGGACCTGATTAGCCCCATGGCCTACCCCAACGTGTTCCAGCCGCTCGACATCGGCGGCTGCACGCTGCCCAACCGGATCGTCCGGGCCGCCCACAGCACCGGCGCGGTCGGCGAAGACCTGATCGCCTACCACGAGGCCCGGGCCAAAGGCGGCGCGGCGCTCACCATCCTCCAGATCGCCGGAGTCCACCCCACATCGCCCACCGACATCCCGGTGTTCACCGACCGGGTGCTCCCGTTCTACGAGGAGATGGCGGCCCGCCTGCACGCCGCCGGCGGCAAGGTGTTCCAGCAGCTTTGGCACGGGGGCGCGGCCATCGAGCAGCGGTCGCTCAGCAATTTCCAACAACCGCTGGCCCCCAGCCCCATACCCAGCCCGATGGTGGGCGTGGTCCCCCAAGCCCTGACCGCCGACATGATCGACGAGCTGGTGGGGGCTTTCGCGGCGGCCGCCCGGCGCTGTGAGGCGGGCGGCCTCGACGGGGTGGAGCTCCACGGCGCCCACGGCTATTTGATCGGCCAGTTCCTGTCCCCTGCCACCAACCTGCGCGACGACCACTACGGCGGCAGCCTGGAGAACCGCACCCGCTTCTTGCGGGAGATCCTGGCCGCCATCCGGGCCGAGACCAGCCCCGGCTTCCCGGTCGGGATCCGCATCTCCGCCGACGACCAGATCGAAGGCGGGGTCGCCCCCGAGGAGGCCGCCGCCATCGCCAAGCTGGTGGAGCCCGACATCGACTTCCTGGACGTGTCGCTGTCGTCGTACTGGCGATTCCACCGGCTGCTTTCCACCCTCGACGAGGGGCTGGGCTACGAGGTGCCCACCAGCGAGGTGGTGACCAAGGCGGTGGAGGTGCCCGCCATCGTCACCGGACGCATCACCACCCTCGACCACGCCGAGCACCTGATCCAAAGCGGCGTGGCCGATCTGGTGTCCATCGTGCGGGGCATGATCGCCGACCCCGATCTGGTAGTGAAGGCCAAAGACGGCCGGGAGAGCGAGATCCGGCCGTGCATCGGCACCTCGGTGGGCTGCGTGGCCCGGTTCATGGTCGCCGGGAAGATGCGCTGTGTGGTCAACACCGCGGCCGGCCAGGAGACGAAGATGCCCTTCGAGCCGGCCGACCGGGTGGCCGCGCCCAAGCGAGTGCTGGTGGCCGGGGGAGGACCGGCCGGCCTGGAGGCGGCCCGCACCGCAGCCCTGAGGGGCCACGAGGTGGTGCTCTGCGAGATGACCGGCGAGCTGGGCGGCCAGGTGCGGATGGCGGCCTCGGCCCCGCCCCGTTCCGACCTGGGGGCCATCACCGCATTCTTGGCCGACGAGCTTCACCGCCTTGGAGTGACCGTCAAGCTCCGCTCCCCCGTCGATCCCGACGTGGTGGCCGAGGAGAGGCCCGACGAGCTGATCATCGCCACCGGCACCACCCCCCGTCGGGGCTTTCAGATCTCCGCCCCGTCGAATCCGATCCCCGGCGCCCACCTGCCCCATGTGTTCACCACCTGGGAAGTGCTCGGCTTCGGCGGCCGGGCCTCCATTGGCCAAAAGGCCGTGGTATACGACGACACCGGCACGTTCGAGGCCATCTCGGTATGCGACGCGCTGATGGCCGCAGGCGCCGAGGTCACATTCCTCAGCCGCCACGAGCAACTGGGGGCCACGATCCTGTACCCCGCTGCCACCGTGGAGGCCAGCCGGGAGCGGCTGTTCAGCGGGCCGTTCTCATTCACCCCAGCAGTGGCTCTGCGGGAGATCACCCCGGAGGCCGTGGTGACCCGCGACCTGGGCACCTACGCCGAGCGGAGCTTCGACGCCGACACCGTGGTGATCGTGAGCTACCACGACTGCAACAACGAGCTGGCCGATTACTTGCGCGCCGAGATGTCTGATCGATCCGATGCCCCAAAGTTCACCATGCACCTAGTGGGCGACGTGAACGGCACCAACAGCATCATGGCCGCCATCCACGCCGGCGGCCGGGTCGGCCGGGAGATCTGAGAAATCATCAGAGTCTTCAACAACCAGCGCGGTCGGTAGCATCAGTTCGGTGAGCAGTCTGGGGGATTCGGCCTTTCGGATGGTGTCGTCGTTTCAGCCGGCGGGAGACCAGCCCAAGGCGATCGCCGCGCTTTCCGAGGGGCTGAGGCGGGGTGATCGGTTCCAAACCCTGCTGGGCATCACCGGGTCGGGCAAGAGCGCCACGGTGGCCTGGGCCATCGAGCAGGTACAGCGGCCCACTCTGGTGCTGGCCCCCAACAAGTCGCTGGCGGCCCAGCTGGCCAACGAGATGCGGGAGTTCTTTCCCGACAACCGGGTGGAGTACTTCGTGTCGTACTACGACTACTACCAGCCCGAGGCCTACATGCCGACCTCCGACACCTACATCGAGAAGGACTCGTCGGTGAACGACGAGATCGACCGGCTGCGCCACTCCACCACCGAGGCGCTGCTCACCCGCCGCGACGTGATCGTGGTGGCGTCGGTGTCGTGCATCTACGGCTTGGGGGCGCCTGAGGAGTACCAGAATCTGCTTTGCATCTCGCAGGTGGGCCAGAGCTGCGACCAGCGGGATCTGCTTCGTCGGCTGGTGGACATGCAATATGAGCGCAACGACGCCAACCTAGTGCGGGGCCGGTTCCGGGTGCGGGGCGACGTCATCGAGGTCCACCCGGCCTACGAGGAATATGTGGTGCGCGTCCAGCTATTCGGCGACGAGGTGGAGCAGATCACCACCGTCGACCCGGTGACCGGTGAGCGGCTCGACACCCTGAGCGAGGTGGTGGTGTTCCCGGCCACGCACTACGTGGCCGGAGAGGAGCGGATGCGACGGGCCATCGAGGGCATCGAGGCCGAACTCCAGGAGCGGCTGGCCTACTTCGACAAGGAGGGGAAGTTGCTGGAGGCCCAGCGGCTGCGGATGCGCACCACCTACGACCTGGAGATGATGCAGGAGATCGGCTTCTGCAACGGCATCGAGAACTACTCCCGCCACATCGATGGCCGGGCGCCGGGCGAGCGGCCCTTCACGCTCTTGGACTACTTCCCCGAAGATTTCGTCACCGTCATCGACGAGTCGCATGTGGCCGTGCCCCAGCTTCACGGCCAATTCGAGGGCGACCGGAGCCGCAAGCTGACCCTGGTGGAGCACGGCTTCCGGCTCCCCTCGGCGGCCGACAACCGACCGCTGCGCTTCGAGGAGGTCATGGAGCGGGTGGGCCAGGTGGTGTTCTTGTCGGCCACGCCCAGCGACTACGAGCTCAACGTGTCCGATCAGGTGGTCGAGCAGATCGTGCGCCCCACCGGGCTGGTGGACCCCGAGGTCCAAGTGCGCCCCACCAAGGGGCAGATCGACGATTTGATGAAGCTCATCGAGGGCCGCATCGATCAGGGGCAGCGGGTGCTGGTTACCACCCTGACCAAGAAGATGGCCGAGGACCTCACCGAGTATCTGCTGGAGCTGGGGGTTCTGGTCCGCTACCTGCACAGCGAGGTGGACACCATCGAGCGGATCGAGATCCTGCGCGACCTGCGGCTCGGGGAGTTCGACGTGCTGGTGGGCATCAACCTGCTGCGGGAGGGCCTCGACCTTCCCGAGGTGTCGCTGGTGGCCATCCTCGACGCCGACAAAGAGGGGTTCTTGCGCAGCGAGACCTCGCTGATCCAGACCATCGGCCGGGCGGCCCGCAACGTGGACGGCCAGGTCGTCATGTACGCCGACGTGGTGACCGACTCCATGAGGAGGGCGATCTCGGAGACCCACCGGCGGCGGGGGTTGCAGCAGGCCTTCAACGAACAGCACGGCATCAACCCCCAGACCATCCGCAAGGCGGTCAGCGACATCCTGGCCGAGCTGCGCCCTGCCGAGGACGGCGTGCCCATCCCCGGCAGCGCTCAGCGTTCCCGCACGATGGACCGGTCTCGGCGCAGCTCCGAGGTGATCGACCTGGACTCAGGCGGAATCGAGCGCCTCATCCACACCCTCACCGAGGAGATGAACGAGGCCGCCACCGACCTGAAGTTTGAGTACGCCGCCCGCCTGCGAGACGAGATCAAGGACTTGCAGCGCGACCTGCGGGCGATGGCCTGAGTTCAGCCTTCTTCCAAGACGGCATCCTCCTGGGACAGCCACCGTTCGGCGAATTCGCCCGCGGTTAGTGCTTCTAGGTCTTGGAGGAGAGCCTCGCCGGCGCCCCAATTCAATTCGTTGAGGACTTCGCCAGACTCGATCATTCGCACCTGGAACTTGTGACTGGAAGGATGCACCCCGGTGTCTCCCATTGCCACAAGTCCCAGAACTAGAGCCCCAAATACCCTCAGGGCGTTTCGAATGCCGGGAATCCGAAGCTTTTTGACAAGAAAGACCGTGCTCGCCGATGCGTGGGGGTCGATTGGCATGTCTGGAGGCTAAACCTGTTCGACAGGTTCCTGGTGGGACTCCTCGACGACCTCGGCGCCATCATCGCCGCCTTCCATCTCGGGGGCGGTGGAATCGGCTTGGCCAGCCATAGGGTCGGGTGCGAGAGCAGCGGCTTCCGGCTCGGGTTCGGGGACAGGGGCTTCGTCTGCCTCTACTCCGGGAGCGGGAACGAGGACTTCGCCGGTCTCGGAGTAGTACTGGGCCCAGGCCTCGTCTTCATCGGCAGCCACTTCTTCGTTTACCGCGCCGATGTAGTTGCCCTCGGCGTCGTAGGCGTGCTCCCCGAAGTGCTCTTGGAATTCGGCGGCCACCACGCCGCCCTCGGCGGCCTGCTTGATGGAGAGGCTGATGCGGCGCCGGTTGATGTCCAAATCGATGATCTTCACCCACAGCTCCTCGCCGGGGGTCACCACCTGTTCGGGCAGGTCGATGTGGTGGGAGGAGATTTCCGAGATGTGGACCAGTCCCTCGATGCTCTCGCCCACCTGAACGAATGCGCCGAATGGCACCAGTTTGGTGACCCGGCCGTACACCAGCTCGCCAACTTGGTGGCCGGAGGCGAACTCCTGCCAGGGATCCTGCTGGGTGGCCTTCAGCGACAGGCTGATGCGCTCCCGATCGAGGTCCACTTCCAGCACCTGGATCTCGATCTCGTCGCCCACCTGCACCACTGCGCTGGGGTGATCGACGTGCTTCCACGACAGCTCGGACACGTGAACCAGGCCGTCCATGCCGCCCAGGTCGACGAATGCCCCGAAGTTGACCACCGATGACACCACGCCGCTGCGGCGCTCGCCCGGCTTGAGGTTGTCCAAGAACGCCTCGCGTTGTTCCTTCTCGGTCTCCTCCAGCCATGCTCGACGGGACAACACCACGTTGTTGCGGTTCTTGTCCAGCTCGATGATCTTGGCTTCGAGCGTCTGGCCGATATAGGGCTGTAGGTCGCGCACCCGGCGCAGCTCCACCAGCGACGCGGGCAGAAAACCCCGCAGGCCGATGTCGAGGATCAAGCCGCCCTTGACCACCTCGATCACCGGGCCCGAAACGGTGCCCTCCTTCTCCTTGACGTCTTCGATGTTGCCCCAGGCCCGCTCGTATTGGGCCCGCTTCTTGGACAGGATCAAGTGGCCGTCCTTGTCCTCCTTTTGAAGGACCAAAGCCTCGATCTCCTCGCCGAGGGTGACGATCTCGCCGGGGTCGATCACATTGCGGATAGACAGCTCCCGAGTGGGGATGATCCCCTCAGACTTGTAGCCGATGTCCAGCAGCACCTCGTCGCGATCGACCTTGACTACCTTGCCGGAGACGATCTGCCCGTCTTCCACCTGGACCATGGTGGCGGTGTAGGCGTCTTCCAAGAACTGGTCTTCGATGTCCTGATCGGTTATCTGGCGGGGGATGTAGTTCCCCTCGGCATCAAAAGTCCCCACACCGTCGGGGGCTTCTAGCACAGCCGTTGCGGCTGTTGGGGCGGATGGAGCGGTATCGAGATCGGACACGTTGGATTGAGCCTCACAGGAGGAAATGGATTGGTCAAAAGGGCGCGGAACAGCAGCCTGAACCGGCCTGTCGATGCTAACAGCCACCCCCGGCGCTGGCTACTTGGCGTCTGCCCAAGCGCGCCCCGAGGACAGATGCACCTCCAGGGGGACCCTCAGCTCGCAGGCCCCGGCCATGGTCTCCACGGTGAGGTCGGCCGCGGCGTCGTGCTCGCCTTCGGGAACCTCCAAGATCACCTCGTCGTGAACTTGGAGGATGATCCGGCTTTCGAGGCCCCGGTCCTCCAAAGCATGGTCGAGCCTCACCAAAGCCACCTTGAAGATGTCGGCGGCCAGCCCTTGGATGCCGGAGTTCATGGCCTGGCGTTCGGCGGCTTGGCGGAGCCGGGCGTTGGGCGAGTTGATCTCGGGGATCCGACGCCGCCGGCCGAACAGGGTCTCGGTGTAGCCTCGGTCCCGGGCCTCGGCCACAGTGCGATCCATATACTCCCGCAGCGCGGGGAACGCATCGAAGTAGGCGTCGAGGATCACCGCGGCCTCACCCGTTGGGATATTGAGCCGCTGGCCGAGGCCGTAGGCCTCCATGCCGTAGGCCAAACCGTAGGACACCATCTTGGCGGTGGAACGCTCCTCGATCCCCACCGCTTCGGAGTCGATGCCGAACACCTGTGCGGCCACGGAGCTGTGGATGTCTTGGCCCGACTCGAAAGCCCCTATCAATCCGGGATCCTCGGCCAGATGGGCGATGCAGCGCAGCTCGATCTGGTTGTAGTCGGCCACCAGCAGCTCACAGCCGTCGGCGGCCACGAACACTTGGCGGAACACCCGGCCAGTCTCGGTGCGCACCGGGATGTTGTGCAGGTTGGGCGCATCGGAGCTGAGTCTCCCGGTGCGGGCCACAGTTTGGTTGAACGTGGCCCGGATGCGGTTGTCGGGCTCGGTCTCAACTGCGGCCAACAGGCCCTCGCCGTAGGTGGAGCGCAGCTTCTCCACCTCGCGGTAGTCCAGCAGCTCGTCGACCACCGGGTGATCGCCCCGCAGCTTCTCCAAGGTGGCGGCGTCGGTGCTGTAAGCCCCGCCTGGGGTCTTCTTCTGGGGAGTGAGTCCCAGCGTGTCGAACAGCAGCTCGCTGATCTGCTTGGATGAGTTCACATTGAAACTCCCGCCGCCGGCCGCGTCGATCACCGACGCCCGGAGCCGATCGGCGTCGGAGGCCAGCCGGTCTCGCAGGCGGATCAGGCCCTCTACATCCACCCCGATGCCCACGTGCTCCATACGGGCCAGCACCCGCACCAGGGGCACCTCCATGTCGTCGTTGAGCTCCCGCAGGCCCTCGGCATCCAACGCATCCAGCAGGGGCGTAGACAGGTGGGCCACGGCCAGGGCCTGGATGCCGGCCTGGATCGACGGATCCGCCGCATCTCCGAGATCGTGTCCGAACAGCCGGCCCTCATCGGGCCGATCGAGTCCCGGAAGCTCCATCGACGTGCGGGACCTCAACAAGTCGTCCAACTCGTATCGCCCGCGGGCCGGGTCCAGCAGATAGGCCGCGATCCTGGTGTCCAAGGCCAGTCCAGCTGCATCGACCCCTCGCGATTTCAGCCACAGGACGAGCGGCTTGGCATCGTGGGCCACAAATGGGGTCCCCGCACCGAAGAACTCGGCCAGTACGGTGTGCCCCGACGACTCAAGCAACTCCGCCGGCAGCCAAACCGTTTTGCCGCCCTCGCGATCCGCGACCAGGGCCAGGCCCAGTAGCTGGCGGCGATCGGGTTGGCGCTCATCGAGCGGACTGCCCCAGCCCGCGGCCAACGCCACCGGCTCGCCGTTGGCAACCAGACGGCTCAGCGTTTCGGACGCGGCCTCTTGCGTCGACACCGTTTCAACTTCAGCCTCGAGCAACTCGGCGCCGCCATCGGCATCGTCCAAGTCAATGTTCAGCACGTCGGCCACGAAGTCGCCGAACCTCCTGAACTCCAAAAAGTCGAACAGCTCTTTTACCTCGGAGACATCCGGCTGACCCAGGCTGAGTTCGTCCGCTCCCACACCTAGGGGGACGTCACGCAGCAGCTCCATCAATTCCAGGTTCATCTTCACCCGGTCTTCAGCGGTGCCGAGGTTCTCTTGGAGCTTGGGGGTCTGGTCATCTACGTGCCGATAAAGCTCATCGATGCTGCCGTAGGCGTTGATGAGCTTGGCCGCGGTCTTCTCCCCCACCCCGTCTACACCGGGCAAGTTGTCCGACGGATCACCCCGCAATGCGGCGTAGGCCACGTAGTCGGCCGGTCTCACCCCGGTGCGCTCCTCAATGCCGGCCTCGTCGTAGAGGGCGTAGTCCGACACTCCCCGCTTGTTGTAGAGCACCCGCACATGGGGATCCTCCACCAGCTGGTAGGCATCCCGGTCGCCGGTCACCACGATCACGTCCTCGCCCCGGTCGCGGGCCTGGGTGGCCAGCGTGGCGATCACGTCGTCGGCCTCCACCCCGGCGTGCTCCACCGCAGTGATCTGGAGAGTGTCCACCAGCTTGCGGACCAGCCCCATCTGCTGGCGCAGGGTTTCGGGGGTCTCCCGCCGATTGGCCTTGTAGCTGGCAATCCGCTCGTGGCGAAAGGTGGGCTCGGGCCGGTCGAATGCCACCGCCACCCGGTCGGGGCGGTGGTCGCGCAGCAGGGTAAACAGCATCATGGTGAAGCCGTACACCGCGTTGGTCACCTGTCCGCTGGCGGTAACCATGTCCTCGGGCAGGGCGAAGAAAGCCCGGTAGGCCAGCGAGTTGCCGTCCACCAGCATCACCGTTGTTCGCTCAGCCATAGGTCTTGTCTCCACTCAGCGCCTTCAATTGGTCTGCGCTCATGTCGATGATCTCGTTGGCCACATCGGCCATTGGCCGGCGCTCGCCCATGGCCCGGTGCTGGATGAGGCTGTAGGCGTCGGCCTCCGACATGGAGCAGACGTCCATGAGGCGCCCCTTGGCCCGGTCGATGGCCTTGCGGGCCTCCAGCCGGGCCTCAGCCCGCTCCACCTGGTGATTGAGAGCCACCAGCTCCTGGAACCGGACCAGGGCCACCTCCACTGCGGGCACCAATTCAGCCCGCTCGAACGGTTTGACCAGATAGGCCAGCGCGCCGGCGTCGGCGGCCCGGGCGATCAGGTCCCGCTGGCTGAATGCAGTGAGCAGCAGCACCGCGCACAGCCGCTCGTCGCGGATCTGACCGGCCGCGGTGATCCCGTCGGTCCCCGGCATCTTCACGTCCAAGATGGCCACGTCAGGGCGCTTCTCCCGCACCAGATCCAGCACTTGGTCGCCCCGGCTGGTCTCCCCCACCACGATGTAGCCCTCCTCCTCCAGGGTCTCCCTCAAGTCGAGGCGGATGATGGCCTCGTCCTCGGCCAAAACGATCCGTATCGGGTCTTCCACCTGCGGGGATCCGGGCTGGGCTGAAGGGTCAGACATCCGAGTAGAACCTGTCCAGCAGATCGTCTTGCTGCTCCTCCAAGCTGCCGATCTCATCCCGCAGCCGGGCACGGTGCCGGGCCATGGTCTCTGCTTGGCGGGCAGCGTCGCGATGCTGGCGCTCAGCGGCGGGAGTTTCCGAGACCAGCGCCCGCAACCGGGCATCCTCGGCCAGTTCCTCAAAGTGGAGGCACTGCTCCTCGGCCACCTCCAAGTCGGCGCGCAATCGCTTCAGGCGGTCGGCCACATCTGACAAGCGGCGTTCCACTCTGTTCTGGGTCACGAGCCGATGCTATCGCTAGATTCTTCACCGTTGAGCCGACACGACGACACAAGGAGTACGCCGGTGAGCGATGAGATCCGAGACAACGCGGTAAACGGGAAGTCGTGGGCCGACTTCTGCGACAACCTGAAGGAAGCCGGTCAGATCATCCTCGACAACAGCACCGAAGACCTCGACCGGCTCGAAGGCTTCCGCTATTTGAGCCGCCTAACCAGAGGAGAGCTCGGGCGCTTGGAAAGCCACGGCCCGGCCTACACCCAGATCTTGCCGATACCCCACAATGTGAAGATTGGCTGCGACAACCCCGATGCCCTCTACCAGAGTGTCACCATCAGCGGAGCTTTCGACTACCGCATCCGCGGGCCGCGGGGCACGGTCAACTACCTGAGCCTGAACGCGTTCTCGGGCGGCTTTGCGGTGGGGTCGGCCCCGCCCGACCGGCAAGGGGCTCTGGCCTTCAACGATCCCCAACCAGGCGAGCAGGTTGACGTGATCGCCAGCGTCAATGAGCCCGATCATCTTGAGCCAGGGCAGCGGTGGCTCCGGCTGGCACCCGATAGCAATCAGATCGCCATCCGCAACTTCTACCTCGACCGCACCGCCGAGCGGCCTTCCGAGCTCCACATCGAGTGCCTCAACGGCCCCGACGAACTACCTCCTCCGCTGAGCGCGCAACGCCTGACCAAAGGCCTCGCCCGGGCCGCGCTAGGCGTACACGGCATCGCCCGGCGATTCGTCGACTGGCTGGACATGTTCCAGGAGCGGCCCAACACGCTCGAGTTCCTTCCGAAGCGGGATGGTCCCGGCGGTTGGGGCGACCCCACCCAGTTGTTCCGCCACGGCTACTGGACGCTTCAGCCCGGCCAGGCGCTGGTGATCGACGTGCCGCCCATCGACGCGTACTACTGGAACTTCCAGCTCAACAACATCTGGGAGGAGTCGCTCGACTACGACTGGCTTCAAGTGACGGTCAACAAGCACACCGCGGTGTACGAGCCCGACGGCACGGCCCGCATCATCGTGGCCGACGACGACCCCGGATT
The DNA here is from genome assembly GCA_965208505.1 of Acidimicrobiales bacterium. Lineage (GTDB taxonomy): Bacteria > Actinomycetota > Acidimicrobiia > Acidimicrobiales > Bin134 > Poriferisocius. The sequence goes on along the minus strand of OZ242339.1, from coordinate 1,180,913 downwards.
CGCCAACTGGATCGACACGGCATACCGCCGCCACGGCACCATGGGTCTGCGCTACAACCAGGTGGTGGAGGACATCCCGCCATCACTCCGGGTGATGGATGTGGCCGAATTGACCAGCTAGCCCATGGCGACAAGGTCGATGATTCCGATTGTCGGGCGGACGCCGAAACGGATCTGAGGGGCATTGCCCCGCTCGCGGCCTACCCCGGTGGACACATAGACCGGGGTTCCGTGCAGTTCGTGCAGCCCGCCGGCCGCGATCTGCCGGGGCACGCTGGACGCAGTGATAGGAGGGCCGAAGAAAGGGATCGCGACCTGACCGCCGTGGGTGTGGCCCGAGACAAGCAGATCCACGGTTGATCCCTTGAGCAACCTGATGGCGTCTGGCTCGTGGGCGAGAAGTATGCGCACGCCGGGGAGATCCTGGTCGGTTATCCGCTCGGCGATCTGTCGCGCCGCTGGCTCATAGTCGCGGCCGTCTAGCGACACTCCGGCAAGATGGATGACAGCGCCGTTGATCTCAAACGTGTCGATCTCGTTGTCGAGCACCCTGGCACCGGTTCCATCGGCAATCCGCCTGAGATCGGAGACAGGGTCGGAATGGCCGTTCACCAGATACACGAAGGGCACCGCTCTGACTAGGCGCTCAACTAGCTGTGTGAATTCCAGGGCCCGTTCATCGAACTGACCAGCTTCGATCTGATGCACGTCTCCCGGGAACACGACGACGTCGGGCTCCAAGGAGATCAGGCGGTCTATCGCCTCATTCTCATAGCTGCCGATGGAGGTGGTTTGAAGATCGGCGATCACACCGATGCGGATGTCATCGCCGATGCCCTCGACGGTCAGTTGCACCGCATCCACCCGCAGCCAAAACGGCTCGATGTGGGTGGCGTAGACGCCGGCCGGTATCGCCGCGAACGAGACGAGGCAGAGGGCGGTGATGACCGCGGGGCAAGGGCGGCCAAACGCCAGCACGATCGCCCCGGCCAACGGAAGGCCGACCACTAGAACCAGATATACGACATGGACGACCATGAAGTGGTCTGGTCCGGTGAAAACCAGCGCGACCGCAGTCAAGACCATGGTGCAGCCGACGCCGACACCCGCCGCACCCAGCACAACCCAGCCGGTTCCGACCCCCCGGTGAATCCAATAGGCCGAAGCCGCACCCATGGCCACCCCGGCCACCATGCCGGCGGCTATCACGTAGTAGTTCACTTGTTGTGGTCCCCAGAAGACTTGCCTGCGCCCCCCTGTGGACCCACCCGCGACCAGGATCATATGACTCCGCCACGCGAATTGCTGGTCGGGTCTCCCGCTGCGGCTCGGACCCGATCAATTGGCCCTATTGTCGGAAAAAGGTGCTGGAACTACCCTCATGACATGAGTCCAGAACCTGGCCACGACGTTCTGGGAATCTCAGGAGCAGACACACCGTCTGTCGAGCCGCGCCAGAGGATCAAGAAGAAGGGCTACGAGCGCGAACTGGCCCGCCTCCAGGAGGAGTTGGTGCGGTTGCAGCGCTGGATCCGCCACAAGGGCCTCAAGGTGGTGGTGATCTTCGAAGGACGCGACGCGGCCGGCAAGGGCGGGGTGATCAAGCGCATCGCCGAGCGGACGAACCCCCGAGTGGTTCGGGTGGTGGCGCTGGGCACGCCCAGCGATCGGGAGAAGACCCAGTGGTGGTTCCAGCGCTATGTGGCCGAGCTTCCCGCCGCCGGCGAGATGATTTTGTTCGACCGCAGTTGGTACAACCGAGGGGTGGTGGAACCGGTGATGGGGTTCTGCACCGAGGAGGAGTACCGCGAATTCCTGCGGTCGTGCCCGGAGTTCGAGCGGATGCTGGTGCGGTCGGGGATAATCTTGATCAAGTACTGGTTCTCGGTGAGCGATGAAGAACAAGAGCGCCGATTCCACAATCGGATCAACGACCCGATGCGGCGCTGGAAGCTCTCGCCCATAGACATCGAGGGCCGCACCCGGTGGGTGGAGTTCTCCAAGGCCAAAGACACGCTGTTCGCCCACACCGACATCAAGCAGGCCCCGTGGTACGTGGTCAATGCCGACTCCAAGAAGGCAGCCCGGCTGAACTGCATTGCCCACCTCTTGTCGATGATCCCCTACGAGGAAGTGCCCTGGGAGGAAGTCGAGCTCCCCGAGCGCCAAGACCGAACCGGCTACGTGCGCCCGCCCATATCCGACCAGACCTTCGTACCCGAGATCTACTGAGCCTTGACCAAAACGCAGGGCGAAATGAAGGCTATGACGTAATGGAAATCGCTTGCCGGATGTAGGAATCGTCGGTGAGTTGTTCGACGAGGAAGCCGGCAAGATCAGCCCGGCTGATGCGCTTCGTTGCTCCTGTATTGGCGGCTATGACTGCACCCGTAGCCGGCTTGTCGGTTAACACGGCTGAGCGGACAATGGTCCAGTTGGCAGAACTCCGCTCAACGAGGGCCTCCTGAGACTGGTGGTCCGCAAAGATATTGCGCAGCATGGTCTTGAACATCAGCCGTGAGCTCCACGGAATCTGGGCCCAGCTGCCTCCCACTCCTGCCGCGGAAACGACGACGAGGCGCCTGACGTTCCCGCTGCACGCAGCATCGACGATATTCGCCGTGCCGCCGGCAAGGGTTGTTCGGTCCCGCAAGCCGGTGCTGCCCAAGCTCACGATGACGGCATCGTGGCCCGCAACTGCCTTTTCGACTACGTCGGAGTCGAACACATCACCTCTTGAAAGGCGCAGGCCCGACTCTGCGTCGAGCCTGTCCACGGACCGCCCAAAGGCTGTGACCTCGTGGCCTCGCTCTAGCGCACGGCTCAAGATGTGCCGCCCGGTCTTGCCCGTCGCTCCGAATACGATGACGCGCATCTGTCCTCCTTCAATCCTCACTGGCTGATGGCCGCCACATGGCCCGTTCACTCGATAGAGGATCGGACGCCAGGGTTGAGTTCGCGTCGAGGATCATCGTCATCCGCTCGTCGAGCTCGTAACGGGGCCAGGGGCCAAGCTCGGATGTGGAGGGATCGCCGGAGCGGGCGAAGGCGGCCCATGCCGATCGCATGCCCCGGCCGAGCGCCTCGGCGGCTTCGTCGGCGCCGATGAACTCACGCCAGCCGTCCACACCGAAGCCATCGAACACGAAGGGCAGGTCGATGGCGTGGAACGCCCCCATATCAGGATCGGCCTGTGAGCACCACCGGAAGTCGTACATGTAGGCCTGTGCTCCGGCCTCGACCCGGAAGTCGGCGATCCGCTGGATGGGCTCTCGCATGGAGACATCGGTGTTGATGGCGGTCAGGACGTCTGAATCCGATGTCCACGCAGTTCCCGCGGCAGCTCGGCGGTACTCCCCCACCACCGCGTCCACTTCGGCTGCGGTCGGCTCAGCGCCGGTTCTCTCTGCCATATGGCCGCTCACCGTGCGATGCAGAATCTGCTCGGAGCTCTGGGCGGGCAGTTCCTGTTTGAACAGGCGCAGCTCGTGGGCTGTCGCGCCGAGCAGCACATCGATGTCGGTGACTGCGCCGGTGCCAAGCAGTTCTAAGGGCTTCTCCGGGATGATCGATCCGTCGACTACGGGGTGGAACGGCATCGGCCCGACTTTGGCGAGAAGGCCCATCACGGTCTGCGACTGAGCCGCCACCACCGCCTCGGTGCTGAGTTGCCGAAGCCCGGCGACATCGCTTACGCCGGCGTGGTCCATGAAGGCCCGGGCCACCTCGGCCGCCGTGTCGGGCGTTTGGGTCATCTCGACTCCGGGGCTCTGCATGATGGCCCGGCGCAGCACTGACGAGATGTCGGGGGAGCCGAGCAGGTGCAGGATCGACCCCGCCCCCGCCGACTCGCCGAACGCGGTAAGCGTGGCCGGGTCGCCGCCGAAGCGGGCCGCGTTGGCCCCGAGCCATTCAAGCCCGAGCCGCACGTCGTGGAGACCGCAGTTTGCCGTAGTGCCCTCCCCGCCCGGAACCTGGCACAGATCCATGAACCCGAGCGCCCCCACCCGGTAGTTGACCGAGGCCACCACCACCTGCTGCTCAGCCGCCAGCCTCGCTCCGTTGTAGAGCGGGAATGAGCTTCCCCCAGTCAAATATGCACCACCATAAATCCACACCAAAACCGGCAAATCCGGTTCAGCCTCCGAAGGCGCCCACAGATTGAGGGTCAAGCAGTCCTCCGACACCGCTGTCGTGCTCGTCCCCGGAATCATCCCGGTGAACGGCCCGTCAACCGACTGAATAGGATCGGGCCCAAACGACACAGCCTCCCGCACGCCGCTCCAAGGCTCCACCGCCTCAGGAGCGCAGAATCTCCACTCCCCCACCGGCGGCTTCCCAAACGGAATCCCCAAGAACTGCCGCACCGCCCCATAGGGCGTGTCGACAACATTGCCCCGAACCTGGCCATGCGTCGTCTCCACAACACCCCCCATGTCCGTTCTGTGCTGTTCCACCCAGTCGCTCCTTCAGTCCTCGCCGGGGTCTTTCGGAACTATATGGGAGACCGCGACATGGGAGATTCCCCCCTAATCGTGGAGAGTTTGTTTATGAGGGTTAGGGGTGTTGGCTTGCCCTCACAGACCACCACACCACCAGTACCGGCAGGCTGCTGCGTCTGCGGCTGATGTGGTTGTCGGGGCACCTGCTGTTGCTGTTGTTATGTGTCGTGGGCTTGTTTGGCTTCGATCTCGGCGACTACCTGGTCCCACACGGGGCTGCTGTATCTCTGGGCGTTCTGCCTCGCTTCGGCCAAGGTGAGCGCGCCGCCGGCGACGTCGGCGGGATCCAATGCGCCGATCGCGGCGAGCGCCCGCTGCCAGCGGTTCACATGGGCGAAGCCGTGGTGGGTCTGAGACGCCAGGTACTGCACCGCCGCCGCGACCTGCGGGTCCGCGGCATACGAACCGGTTGTGCCGGTGTCGCTGTCGGCTGTGCCGGTGTCGGGCGCGATCGGCGGCGGGTCGTCGTCGTCTGCGACGGCCACTGTCGCCGAGTTGGCGGTGCCCACGTCGTAGCCGTCGCCGTTGGCGACGGTCGCGGTGACCGACCCGTCGGCCTCGTCGACCGAGTCGCCCGATGTGGCCACGGTGAGGGTCTTGTCGGTAGCGCCTGCGGGGATCGTGACGGTGCGGGCGCCGGCAGCGACGCCGTAGTCGCCCGACGCAGCAACCGTGACGGTCACAGCCAGGTCCGCTGCCGGCGCAGCATCCGCGGTGACGGTGAACGTCGCCGGGTCGCCCTCGGTGACGTCGCCGCCGGCGCTGACGGTCACCGAGGGCACTACGGCCGGCGGCGGATCCTGCTGTTGCTGCTGTTGTTGTTGGGTTTGGGCGGCTGCTTGGGCGGTGAGGGCTGCCTGCACTTTGGGGAGCGTGCCGACGCCGTCGGCCCAGCCGTGGCGGCGCGACCGGGCGAGCCACGCCGCGATGTCCTCGTCGCCCATGCCGCCGCTGCGGCCCTCGAGCCGGTCGAGCACCGCTGTCCAGTCGCGCACCCCCGCTTGGTGGCGGCGCGCCCTGAACGACGCGATGTGCGCTTCGACCTCCGCGACCAGCGCCGGCGAGATTCCCGCGCCGTCGCCGCTGTCCGCTTCGGGGACGGCCTGCTGCTGATCGGCCCCGTCCTGGTCGTGGGGGGGTGATTGCTGGCCGTCGGTCACCGGATCGCCGTCGGTCACCGGGTCGCTGTTGTCGTCGACGCCGGGAGAGGTCTCCAGGTTCGGCCCGTAGCTGACCGTGACCCGCCGGTGCGCTGACGGTTCGCCGTTGTCGCGCTCCAAGCTCATCGAAATTTCATAGCTGCCGCTGGTGCCGTACAACGCCGGGTCCAGCGTCAAATCGACCCGCAACAGCCTGTCCCAGTGCTCGGGCCTGATGTGCATCGCGTACCAGTGCCTGGGCCCCGCGACCTTCGTGTACGACGACGGGTTCGCACCCGCCTGATCGGCGCGATGCACCGTCGCGGCCACCGGCGCGTTGTCCCACGACCCGTCCGGGCGGCCGGTGCGCAGCCGGATGCGCAACGTATCCCAGCACAACCCCGCAGACCGGCCGTAGCCCGTCGTGCAGTCAGGCGCCCCGTCGACCCTCACCCAGAACCGTCCCGCCCCCGAACGGCTCTCGCCCGCACGGCTCAACACGCTGACCCGACCGATCACCGCCCCATCGGCGCCCACAGCATCGAAGCTCCTCAGATCGTCGTCGACCACCCGCACCGCCATGTTGAAGTCCGACTCCGCCTCAGCCTTCGACTCGGTCCGCCGCAGGATCTTCGACAGCGAACCCGAAGTGTCCCAGTTCTCGCTGAACACATGGCGGATGATGCGGGTCTCGGACCTCACATCGTCGTCGTGGTCAGCGGTGACCGTCACCGTCCGCACCTCATCGTGGTCCCGGTGCGTCCACGACACCACCGCCGGGTCGAACGACAGCCCGGCACCCGTGGGGGTGATCGTCAACGGCGACCCCGGCGCCGGAACATTGGAGTTGCGCACCGTGTACTGCACCGTGCCGCCCTCATCGACACGCAGACACTCCCGCTCACGGCACCCGAAACTGAAACGCGGGTCCGGGCTGAACACCGGATCCAACCCTTTAGAGCGCTTCACCACCACCGTCACCGGCGCGAACGCCACCGACGAGTGGCTCGACGACAACGACAGCTGGAACTTCGCGTCGGGCCCATTGGCGGGCAGGCCGTCCGCGCCAGTAGCCACCCCGGTCACCTCCACCACCCGGTAACCCTTGTGCAGCGCAGGCTCGTCAATATCCGTGTAGCCCGCCCAGTCCCGAGAAGTGAAATCGAAACTCATCGACCCAGACGGCGCACGCCTCTCGCTATACACAAGCTGAGTGATAGTGCCCTTTCGAACAAGACGACCGGGGCCCGAGACATAACCATCCTGCACCCGATGACCCTGAACGCCGTTACGCGCGTTATGGCCATTCACATACTTGCGGCCCATAAACAAAGCCGCAGGATGATTCACCAAAAAACGCGACGGATCAGACGACGACACCGTCACCGGAATCCGGCCAGTCACCTCCCGAGCCAAATCCAGACGCACAGACACCGTCTCACCCTCACCCACAAACACCACCTCAGGCGCAGACACCAAAGAAGGCCTCTCCACGCCGTTGATGCCGATCTTCGGAGTAAGACTCGAGGTGGCCCAAGCAGCGGTGCTGGTGCGTGCGCGTTGCAGCCTGGAATCAGCGATGCTCCAACCCGGTGCCGCGCCCGCATCCTCGCCGTCCGAGAGGGTGTTCCTGATCTCGAGACCGCTATTGGAGGTGCCAGTGACGTCGGTGATCACCAAGAAATACGTCGTGCTCGCCGCAAGGTGGATGCCCGCCCCGGGCGCTGTGAATCTCAACGCCGTGTCGGTGTTTGTGAACGGCGAGAAGGCAGGCCAAGTCAGCGTGCCGACAACATCGCCGGGACTCCCGCCCGCATCAGCCTGGATCGTGACCGACCATCTCGAAGCCGCATCAGTATCTGGGATACTAAAGAACTGCACATCGACGCTGCTCACCGTGTAACCCGCGTTGCCGCCCGTCGAGAACGCCTGAGCAAAATTTCAGCCGATCGCCGAGACACGAGCGCCATCGGTCTGGCCCAGATTGCTCACCAACACTGGCTCAGGCGTCTGCGCCCCCGCCGACGACAACGGCACCAACGCCAACAACAACAACGCCGCCAGCAACGCGCGCTGCACGCGGCCGCCGGCCCTCATACGCACCGACCCCCCCTTTACGTTCGAACCACTCACATTAACCTTCGAACCACTCACAAGACCTCACCCTTTCGCTGACGCCCAGAGAACCAGGACCCGATCAACACGACTATAGGTCACCGGAGTGTCCGACAGTGAACCTCCCCGGGTGTTGCGCAGGCTGCCAGGATTCTGTGGAGGCTCACATTCCCAACATGGTTCCGACGCTATCTCGGCGCCTCCATGGCCTACGGCACAATCCGACGCGCCGAACAAGCGGCGTCAGGAACCCAACCCCAGGTCTGAAGCTGGGCTAACTCTCGGTCGGTTCGCTGGCTGGGTTGACGTGGACGGTGACGATCTCGAGTTCGTGGTACTGCTGATGGAGGACTGACGTCGCGTAGTGCTGAAGTAGCCGCAATGAGACGTCGCGCTCGACGGGCCTGTCTGCCGTCGGCTCATCGAGCACAGCCAGCCGGTCCTCGATGTTCTCCCCCCGGGCCGCCGCCACGAACTCGAGCACGGCCCGCCCGTCCTGCTTGCTGGCCGTGACGCGCAGCGCTCGGTCGGCTGGGGCGTCTCCGGACTGCTCAGCGTCGAGCAGCGTCACCAATGTCTCCTCGGCGACCGCGTCGAGCCTCTGCGTCATCGGCGTCTCCCAGCCGTGGCGGGCTGCGAAGGCGTTTAGGAACTCTTGGATGCGGGGGAGTTCCGGCAATGCCAGATTTGTGCGCAGCCGATGGCGGCGGGATTGGGTGACCTCTGTGAACAGCGTCAGCACGATGGCCACGAGGCCGCCCGATGTCATGCCGTTCTCCAAGAAGCCGCCGGCGAAACCCTCCAGGTATTCCGGAAAGATCAGGTTGCTCTGGAATCCGACGCCGAGCCAGAATGCGACGCCCGCGATCAGTCCCTTGCGGTAGTCCGCGGCCTCTTCGGACACGATCTTCATGCCCACCACGAACAGCAGCGCCATCAGAACAGTGACGTAGGCCGCGACCACCGCGTCGGGGATAGCGAGCACTAGCGCCAAGAACTTGGGCACGAACGCGAAGACGATGAATATGGCCCCGATGGCGACACCCACGCGACGCGCCGCGACGCCGGTCAGCTCGGTAATTGAGACGCTCGTTGAGTAGGTGGTGTTCGGCACGGTGCCGGCCAGCCCCGACAGCAGATTGCCAGCGCCGTCGGCGGCCACCGCTCCCTGCACGACGCGGTAGTCCACCGCTCGCGGCTTGCGCCACGACACACGCTGGATGGCCACGGAGTCGCCGATGGTTTCGACCGCACCGATGATCGTGACCAATACGAATGCGGGCAAAAGGCCCCAGAACGCCGAGTCGAATGAGAAGTCGAAGCCGGGCCATCCGCTGTCGGGCACGCCGATCCAGGCGGCGTCGGCAACCTTGTCGAAGTCGTAAAGCCCGAAGGCGGCGGCCACGATAGAGCCGGCCACCACACCGATTACCGGCGCCCAGAGGCGCAGGCCACCGGAGGACTTCAACGCGATGACGATTACCAACAAGATGGTGACTAGGGCGCTTGTCGGCGCACTCCAGTCGGAGTTGCCTTCCGGTGAGGCCCTAACCATGTCGAAGATCAGCGGCATCACGGTCACAGCAATGAGCATCAGCACGGTGCCGGCCACTACGGGCGTGACCAGTCGCCTGAACAGCGAGAGTCCGGCGGCGAGCAGGAACTGGAACAGCGACGACGCCACCACCAGCACCGCCAGCAAACCGGGACCTCCCTCGACCAGCGCCGTCACGCACACGGCGATGAACGCCCCCGAAGTCCCCATGAGCAGCACGTACCCGGCGCCGATGCGCCCAAACCGCACCGCCTGGAGAATTGTGCTGACACCGCTGACCGCGGCCGCCGCGAACACCGCCCAAGTCAGGTACGAGTCGCTTTCGCCCGCGGCTCGAATGACGATCGCCGGTGTGAGCACAATGCCCGCGATGGTCAGCACCGCAAACTGGAGGCCCATTCCCACAGTCAGCGCCGGCGGCGGCCTGTCGTCGGGCTCAAACCGGATGTGGCGCTGTTCTGCTGGGTCGCCCTGTTTCACGGCGCCCATGCTTGCACAGTGCCAGATGAGTCGAAAGCGGTGTTAGTTCAGGTGTTATCGAACGTTGTCAGGAGTGTCCCAATAAACGCAATCAGGTCATCAACGCGCAAGCCCCGGCATAGGCGATCCGCAGAAGCGGTCTAGTTTGGACCTCTTTGGGTGCCAGTACTGCGGATGAGGTCGGTTGGGTATACTCCTGGGTATGCCTATTTCGACTACCATCAAGGTCTCGGTGCGGACTCGGGACGCGCTGCGTCAGCTGGCCGATCGCGAGGGGCTCACATTTGACGCGCAGCTTGAGAAGATGATCCGACAAGAACGTCGCCGCATTATGGGGGCACAGCTCGCAAGCGCTCCACTTGATGCTGACGACGAAGCGGTGCTCGATGCGTCTGCGAGCGATGTTGCTGATGCGGGAGGGTGACGTCGTCCGTTGCGACTTCGGGACACCGGCGCGGGGCGAGCCGGGGTTCGTCCGACTGGCAATCGTCATCACGTCCGACGATGTGCTCGAGTTCCGGCAACACGCGATCGTGGTCGTGCCCTGTACGACCACGAAGCGGGGATGGTTGAGCGAGGTTGACGTCTCCGGGTTCGGTGCCGCCCAAGCGCACCTGCCGACAACCATTAGCGTCGACCGTGTCGTAGAGACGACGGGCACGAATGTCGGATCTGTCGCTCTTCGACAGATCCGAGAGCTAATCGCCGACCTTCTCGGACTCTGAACTCCACCTCCTGGGCCGAGATCGACTGGGAGACCGCGACATGGGAGATCCTTGCCGAGCGGGCCAAGGCCTCCAGGTCCCACCGAGTGCCGCTATGCAAACACGCGGTTGAGACTCTCGACGAGGCCCTCGACTTCGCCGATGCCACCGGGCTGGTCTTTCCGAGCGTCAACGGCAAGGCGCTGCTGGAGATGCCACGCGTCCAATTCGTGGATGATGATCCCTCCCACGACGAACACAGGACTTCCACCGTGTGTTCCAGACTCGTCAACGAAGCACAGATACACCAGTCCCTCCTACGCGTCCGTGCCCCGACAGCGGGACGACAACTGATGCCTGGGACAGCCGTGGCCATGACGTGCGCCGGCCGGAGTGGGACTCACAGCGAGCAAGGCTCTGGTCTGGAGCCCCCTGAGGTGATTCGGCGGGGGCGTTGGCTCCTGTCGCTATTCTGCCGGTTGGTGCGGGAGGGGGCTAGAGGCCGATGTCGAAGCCCGATCTGGGGTCGTCGCGGCCGGGGCTGGGGGTTGGGAGGTCTTGGTAAATCTGGCTGATGCAGTTGAGTGCTAGTGGGGCGGCGGGGGGCAACAGGCCGAGTTGTTGTTCGATGAGGCCGATGCAGGTGTGGGCCATGTCGGCGGCTGCTTTGGCCATCTGGGCTGAGAACTCCTCGGTGGCGTCGTCGGGGTCGCCGGCGATGTCGATGTCGTCGGGATAGGTGCCGGTCTCGCGCCATACCGATGCGTCTTTGGGGCTGATGGAGCCCAGACACGCCGCGAGCCGGTCCGCTGAAGGCCGGGACAGGTGAGCGCCGGCTGCGCCGAGAAGCTGGCCGATGCCGTGGACTTTGCCGAGGTGGTCGCCCTCCAAGGCGTGGATGAGGGCCTTGAGCGAGGTCTCCATGGCCGTCTGGGACTGCTCGCAGACGCTGAGCAAACGGGCGCGCCTGAATCTGCCCGCCTCGTGGAGGTCGCCGGCCCACAGCGCGTCGCGCTCGCGAGTCGAGGGCTCCAGCACCGCCGTCAGCTTCGTGAGCGCGCTCACAACGTTGTTGAGGCTGCGGGCGGACTGCTCCGCGTCAGAGGTGGCCATGCCGATCTCCTTGTCCCAGTCGATGCCGCCACGCGCGGGCCGTGAGGCGAGGGTGACCGCATGAGCGGCGATGTGCGCCTCGAAGGTGGAGCGGCACCGCTTGGCGCGCACCTCCCACTCGGGCCGGTCGGTGACCCGCACATCGCAGCCGAACCCCGTCGCCCCTAGAACCGTCTGCCGTGCCCTCTCGGCAATCGAGCGGCGGCCGGAGTAGTCGCCCAAGTCGTCGAACACCAACACCAAGTCCAAGTCCGAGCCGGGCCCCTGTGCGCCGCGCGCCACCGAGCCGAACAACAGCACCTCTCCGGGGTCCAGAGCCACCCCGAGCGCGACCGCGGCCCGCCGGGCGTCCTCCAGCGTCGGCAGACCGCGAGAAGCAACCAGAGCCACATCCAAAGGATACAGCCCAACCACAACGCCCGACGCAGGCTCCCCGCACCGTCCTTCTTGGCGCGATCGCCGACTAGCATCCGGCGCCTGATGCGGTAAAGCCGAGGTGATCACAGTTTCCGAACTGAATCAATATTGAAAGTGATAACGAACAACCATCAATTCCCTATTTCAGCAGGTCACATGGCCTACTGTGGATCTAATGCGGTGCCCGGGGAGGTGTGGTGGTTCAGGACATGTGAAACGCATGTGTCAGGACATGTGAAACGCTCGGGTTGGCTGATGTGGACGAATGAGCTTGCGCCGGGTTGTGGTGTTGTCGGTGGTTTTGGAGGGCCGGACCCAGGCCCAAACGGCCAGGGTCTACGGGGTTTCCAAGGCCACGGCGTCCCGCTGGGTCGCCCGATACCGCGCCGAGGGCGACGCCGCCTTCGAGGCCCGGTCGCGGCGTCCCCGCACCACGCCGGCGGCGGTTCCCGACGAGGTGGTCGAACTGGTCGTGAACCTGCGCGCCGAGCTCGCCGGCCAGGGCCTCGACGCCGGGCCGCACACCATCTGCTGGCACCTCGCCCACCGCCACCAGATCGAGGTGTCGCCCTCCACCGTGCGCCGCCGCCTCGCCGAGCGGGGCCTAGTCGACGCCAATCCCAAAAAGCGGCCCAAGTCCTCCTATGCGCGCTTTGAGGCCGATCTGCCCAACGAGTGCTGGCAGACCGACTTCACCCACTGGCGGCTCGCCTCAGGCGCCGACACCGAGGTCTTGACCTGGCTCGACGACCATTCGCGCTACGCCCTGTCGGTCACCGCCCACCGGCGCGTCACCGGCCCCATCGTCGTCGCCACCTTCAACCAAACCGGCGCTGACCACGGGCTCCCGCGTCGGTGCTGTCGGACAACGCCATGGTCTACACCACCCGCTTCTCCGGCGGCCGCGGCGGCCGCAACGCCCTCGAAACCCGCCTGGCGGACCTGGAGATCGAACAGAAGAACTCCTCCCCCAACCACCCCACCACCCGCGGAAAAGTCGAGAGATTCCAGCAGACACTCAAGAAACGGCTCAGAGCCCAACCCCCCGCCAACGACCTCCACCAGCTCCAAGGGCCCATCGACAGCTTCGCCGACACCCACAACAACCGCCGACCCCACCGCGCGCTCGGCCGGACCACACCCGCGGCCGCCTACACCCGACTGCCCAAAGCAACCCCCGACAACAACGGCGCCGGTGACCACCTCAGAGCCCGCAAAGACCGCATCGACAAATCCGGCACCGCCACCCTCCGCCACAACGGCAAACTCCACCACATCGGCATCGGCCGCAAACACAAAGGAACCCCCGTCACCCTCCTCGCCAACGACCTCGACATACGCGTCATCGACACCCAAACCGGCGAACTCCTCCAACACCTCACCCTCGACCCCGAACGCGACTACCAACCCCGCCACAAAACATGACCCCGCGCAGGTTCACCCGTTCCACATGTCCTGACACATCACACGGTGCCCGGGGAGAAGATATCAGTGGCGGCTCAGGTGATCTCAGGCGTTTCCAGAAGGTCCCGAATATTGGGGTTGACCTGGGGGTTCGTTGATTTCCGAGAGGTCAGACGGTACCGTCGATTCCGAGGGCTTCCAAGACGAATAGTGATACCGGAGGTGGTGCATGGTTGATAGGAAGCCGATGAGCGCGGCGTTCGTCCGCAACCTCAGCCGTCCTGGTCGCTACGGCGATGGCCGGGGCGGATATGGGCTCAGTCTACTTGTGCGCAACACGGCGAACGGGCGCGTGTCGAAGACGTGGTCGCAGCGGGTGCGGATCAACGGGAAGGTCACCAACATCGGGCTAGGCAAGTACCCGCTCGTGACGCTGGCCGAGGCCCGCTAGGCCGCGTTCGAGAACCGGCGGGCCATCGCCAAGGGCAAAGACCCCCGCGGCGGCAGCACCCCGACGTTCGCCGAGGCCGCCGAGAAGGTCATCGATGTGTACGCCGAGGGATGGAAGGACACCGGCCGAACGGCCTCGAAGTGGCGCTCGCAGTTCCAGCGGTATGTCTATCCTCATCTCGGCGACAAACCCGTGGACAAGATCACGTCCGCCGACGTGCTGGCCGCTCTGGTGCCGATCTGGCACACCAAGGCCGAGATCGCCCGCAAGTCCCGCCAACGCATTTCCGCGGTCATGCGATGGGCCATCGCCGAGGGCCACCGAACCGACAACCCCGCAGGCGACGCCATCGCAGGAGCGCTCCCCAAGCAGAACGGTCGGACCAGCCACTACCGCGCCCTGCCCCACGACCGGTGGCCGGCGCCATAGCGGTTATCCAGCACACCGAAGCCTGGCCGGCAACCAAGCTCGCCTTCGAGTTCTTGGTGTTGACCGCGACCCGCTCGGGCGAGGTCCGCTACGCCACCTGGGCCGAGATCGACTGGGAGATCGCGACATGGGAGATCCCCGCAGAGCGGACTAAAGGCTCCAGGCCCCACCGAGTGCCGCTGTGCGAACGAGCGGTTGAGATTCTCGACGAGGCCCTCGACTTTGCCGATGCCACCGGACTGATATTCCCGAGTATGAGCGGCAAGACGCTGAGCAGCGGCACCATCGGCAAGCTCCTGAAGGACTCGGGGATAAGCGCAGTCGCCCATGGCTTCCGGTCGTCGTTCCGCATGTGGGCCGCCGAATGCACCAACATCCCCCGCGAAGTCGCCGAACTCGCCCTAGCCCACGTCAACAAAGACCGCGTCGAAGCCGCCTACCAGCGCTCCGACCTCTTCGACAAACGCCGCGAACTCATGGACCAATGGGGCGAGTATCTGGGAAGAACCTGAGCGAGCCAACCATCGAATCCCACGTTCTGGTTCCGCCAAGTCGGCTGCGCACACTCGTAGAGTTGGCGTTGAAGGACTAGCTGGCGACTCTATTTCTCGCGCTGGCAAGCGAATCTAGACGTCGTAGCAGGAAAATCTGCCTGGCAAGAGGACGACGCCTCTGCTCGAAAGGAGAGCACACCATGCCAACGATCGCTGATGCCATCGCTCGCTCACTGCCCCCTGAGTGGCTATCCGGATTGGAAAAGCTAGCGATTGCTGGGCGCGCATTCGGAACATGGTTCGAAGAGCATGGCGAGACCGTCATCCGTGTCCTTGCCAGTATTGCTGTGCCACTGGATGAACTGAGGAGCCATCAGCTGGCAAGTTTCGTCCAGATCGACCGACGCTTAGTGGCGTCCTTGGTAGAGCGTGGTTGGTACCCAGACCCCCATATGGCTCCAATGCAACTCGCTTTACTCTCCTCGTACAGCGAATCCGAGCCCAGCGCGATCGACGAGATCATGGAGAAGGTGTTCCGAGAACGCCTCAACGAGATAGAAGCGAATCTGATTGTCGATTACCCGGCACGTGCAGCGATCATTAGAGATGCCTTCGGTGCGCATCGAGAGTCCAGATACAACCTCTCTGTACCCGTCTTGTTGGCTCAAGCTGACGGCATTTGGCGCGACCGGATCGACCAAAACTTGTTTGGCGGTGACAGGGAGGAAGCGATCCAAGAGTTGGCAAATCTTGTCGAGGACCCAAACTCTCGTGAATTGGTCCTCGCCCTCACTACTCCCGACTGGCCGCTCGCTCTCTCAAAGAAAAAGCGGTCTGAGAATTTCCGCGGCCTAAACCGGCATCAGGTTCTGCACGGCGAAGCAACTGACTACGGGACCGAAGAGAACAGCCTCAGGTCTGTTGCCTTTCTGAACTATTGCGCATTTGTTCTTGCAGAACAGGCATAACCGGTCGAGTCATCCCACCTTGGCATGTGATCATCCCCCGCTTAGCCCATCATCGCGAATTGGCAGCAGCCATAAGCGTGACGGATTAGGAAGAGGCAGGCCGAGACTGTGGTCGGGCGGGACCGTGCTTGGGGGTGGTGGTTGTAGGGGGTTCAGTCAAACAGGCTGAACCCACGGTCCGGTGGTGGCGGAGGTGGGGCGAACCGCTGGAGGTCTGGGGGCGCCAGGATGGCCTCTTGTTGGGCCATTTCAAATGCTTCTCTGGCGAAGTACTCGACCGCCATGGACAGCTGGGTGTGCCCCCATGCCTCCTCTATGAGGTCCAGCACCTCTTCGGCGCCGGTGTACCCGATCTCGTCGATGAGCATCGCGGCGTCGGGCAGATCGCGGTCGCGGCCCGCGGCCAGCTTCATCGCCAACAAAAAGTGAGGGCCGGGGCTCAAGACCTCAAGGCGGCGGCCCTGGTAGATGGTCTCGAGACGGGGGGCGAGGCGGGGCACGGAGATTTTCGCGGCGTCGTTCATCCACCCTTCGGCTAACCCGCGGCGCCGGGCGACCTCCTCAGTTGCCCGGCGCAGCTCGGGTGGGAAGGGCTCGGAAATGACGTCCACGTCATTGGTTCGCCTGATGTCGTACTTGAAGACCATCACCGCGCCCCCGCACGCGACCACCCTGACGGGCTCGCCGTCGCCCAACTCGTAATCGACCTCATCGAATAGCGCCTCGAGCCGTTCGGCGTCGAAGAACTCCGAGGCTGGCCCGCTCATCGGGCTGCGAGCAGATCGGCCTCGAAGAACACGCCGTGCGCCTTGCAAACCGGCGGCGCCTGAGACACCACCCACCGCCCCCACTCGGAGTCGGCCGGCCGCCCAGACATCGTCATCGGAGAATCCAAGCGCTGTGCCCAAACCCACTTCGGAATACCGATCCCGTCGCGCTCGCACAAGCCGTGCACCACCGCGGCCACCAACGCCAGATCACCCGATGTGCCGCCGGGGGGAGCCGCACCTCCGCACAGCATCTCCACCCGCCGCTGCGGCTGGTCGTTCCAGTCCATGATGAACTGCACCACCGGCCGGAACCGCCCATGGCGGAACTGCGGATCACACATGGCCTCAGGAAGGTCCTGCACCGTCAACACCGAACGCATCCCCATGCACCCATCCTACTTCCCCCAAGAAACTGAACATCTCCGCGTTTCATGCAGGCGGTGGCGTGCCACGACAGCGGGACGACTACACGAAAAGCCCGAGGCGCTTGGTGGCCGAATGGTTCCGTCACAGCCCCCATCGTGCACTAACCGACCGGTCGGAACCGGTCGGAACCAATCTCCAAAACGGTCGCAGAGCGCAAGAACCGGTCGCGAACACCCCTCAAAACGGTCGCGGGCCATCAAGACCCCCGACTAGGCCTGCCACCGCGCCCTGAACAACTACAGCCCGCACCCACCATTCGAGGTCTGCAGTCCTGTGGCCCGCGGCATCTCCAGCAAATGGCACACCCAGCCAAGTGCTCCGACAAGATCTGACACAGTCCAGAAGCCGAACAAGGTCACAGTCAGAAATCCAACAGCCGAATCACGATCAAACTCAATCCAACCCGAGCCCAGATGAGTCAACCAGCCGACACCAACCCAAACCCGACGCGATTCCAAAACCGAATCGAGCAAGACAAGCCTGTGGAAATACTTCCACACGTTTGCACTAAAGTCCTCGCTATACACCGCTCTGATCATCAGCGTATAGCTATGCTCTCCATTTGTGGGAGCAGAGTTTGCGCGGTCTCTCTCGGACTCTGAGCTGAAGGCCGCGGTCGCCGAGGTAGAGCGACGGGCGCGCCAGCAGAGGCTAGAGACGTGGTCAGAGCTGCGCGCGCTGGACTCGAACGCTCAGGCCCTCGTCCAACTCCAGGACCAGCTTGACGGTGCCCGGGCTTACCGGGTCGAGCTCATCGAAGAAGCGCTCAAGGCCGGCTGCGGGCGCTCCGCGGTCGCCGACGCCGCTCACATCACCGTGCGCCGCCTCGACGCCATCCGCTCCAAACCGCTCAAACCCCGCAACTAGTCCCATCACCACAACCCGCCTGCAGACATCTCCTCTACCGCCAACACAGTGAGAATCACACTCCGGGCCACCGAAGCGGCTCAAGGACACCCAAGTACCCCCATTGAGGACGATCAGGACATTCTCCAAGACAGGACGCTGCCCACAACAGCGGAGCCTTAGATCACGCTCAATACACAAGAACCTGGCACAACCGTCAGCGACGGCACATATCGCTTAGCATGCTCACTCTCGTCGAGTTCGAAAGTCGATATCAGCAATCACCCGCAGCGTGATTCCGCTATCACGACTCCGCAAAACCCAGGGACTCCCAGGCCCCTTGAGAAAGACCAGGGCGGTTCAATCGTTCGGAATGGCTAGATCTTGGCATGGCCCCCTCAATTCGCTTTCGATAGGGCGGTGTTCCTGAGTCGCAACTATTGGGCCATTGTCCCCGGGGGCATCAGAATGGGACAGAATCCAACTCCCAGCCGCTAAAATGATGGATATAGCCAGGACAGCCAGAAATGTGATCTGGAGCTTTGTCAACTTCGCACGGCGGCTTGCCTTGAAATCATCAATATTGGTGGTGAGTTCTGTTCGGTCCAATTCCGGTAGTAGCGGCTCGTTGGTCTCATTAAAGGCATTCCGTAGTGACAAGATGTCGGTGGTGATATCGCTGATTCGACGCCAGCGGGTCGCGACAACGACAAGTATCCCGGCAATCGCCGCAAGCATGATTAGCCAGACAAGCCAATCCTCGAGAGCGTCGGCATCCCGTGCTACGAATGCCACAATCCCAATCGCAGCAACAATCGTGGCCTGCGCAATCTTGACTGTATCTTCGGTATACGCACTGAGCGCACTGCGCGCCTCCTGAAGCCCAGCCCGAGTCTGGGTGCGGCCCTCACTGATAGCCCGCTGCACTTCGGCTGCATTCTCATGTGCCAAAGCGATCCGATGGCGTTCGGATAAGACCAGCGTGGAATCACCACTTGGGAGTGTGTTTGCGTTGGCGGTGAGTAAGCGGAGGACATGCCGCAACGCTTCCTCCCGATTCGCATCGTCAGTAGCGTGAAGCCACATCCACAGTTCAAGCCCTCCTTGAGCCGTCGCGGGCAAGGCTTCGACAACTGTCCGCTGGTCGCGGTGCAACGCAAGTCGCAGCTCTTGCCCTTCGCGATTCTCGTCTATGGCGATTTGGCGCCACGCAGAGATGTCAGCCAAGGACTTGAAGGAAACCCAGACCGATTCCTCGTCACCTCCAGCATCCGGCCGCTCGGTGACAGGTGCAAGAATGCTGGGGGGTCCGGAATGGTCCACACATGACAGAGAGAGTTCATAGGCCCCAACAACTACCGTGCCCTCAACCAGGTGATCTGCTACCTCTAGCCAGTCAGTTTCAAGCAAATGGTTGAGAGTCTCCACAGATGGGCACCAGTTTTGTTGCTTGTAGCTTACGGTTACCTCAGTTAGTGCTTTGACCGCAGCTTCGGCAGCGATCCATCCCGTAGCAGGGCTCAGAAGTTCAAGCCTTTCTTCTTCAGTAGCGACGAGATCACGAAGCTGTTGTAATTCTTCACCTGTAGGCTCATCTTCAGTCAGCACAACCTGCACATTGGCTGACTCTCCAAACGCCGCTACTCCTTCGATGTGGTTGTCGCCTTCGAGAAGGCGACGGACCGAAGAGAGATCGATTCCGGTAGTCTGGGTGATGCTTAGACGGCCCCAAGACTCCATTGGGGTGAGACCGTGTTGGGTGGCATATGCCCTTAGCGACTCGACCGTCCCTCCCACCATCGTAGAGTCACTTGACATAGCTCGATTCCACATGGTCGGCGCCTTCAGGAAGAATGACCGTGATCGTGCGTCCCTCAACGGTGACCTCGACGGCCTCATCTACGACCAATTCGAATCGGGGGTCACGTGTGAAATACTTGCGCCGGAACGGATCGTCGGCGACAACAGTTGTAATGGGACGTTCTTGTGTCCCGCGAAGTTTTTCCCCCATCAATTCGGCGTCATCGGGGAAGTACTCTTCGAGAACTTCGCCGACCGGTCGATCCTCATCAACACTGGTGAGCGCCTCCCGGATGTACTTGTCATCATGTCCGTGGCGCTTGGCGGCAAGCGCCACGGCGAGCTTGGTGCCCTTCCGCCGAGGAACGACTAGCCCGACTGCGTTCAAGAAATAGTCAGCGGCCGAATCCGGATCAGCTTGAGTGTCTCGGATGCCGACGGCACCGGGCTGCCGTGGTCGAGGTGAGATTGCATACTTGGCGTACTTCGTCTGAGGTGGTGGCAGCATGTCCTGAACTTGGCCCAACGACCAGGTCTCATCAGTTGCCAGGCTCAGAAAAAAACGCTCATCCTCCTCCAAATCGGCCTTGATTACCCCGTATCCGTCGACTCCGTGCTGATGCTGTAGCGAGAACCCAAACAGAATGCCGGGCTTGGCCTGCTTTGATTCCATGGCGATCCGAAGCTGTTCCGCAATTGCCCCGGTTATTGCTGCAACCTGATCGGAGGCAGCAAGTGCTTTGAACGTAGCACCGTTCCTGCCTCCTGGAGGCTCTACGTCGATCGGCACCTGGCGATCAGAGTTGTAGATATCGCCTAGGTAGCTGGCAAGTGCTGACTCGTCCGGCTCCAACTCTGCAACATGAGGGTGAACGAAGAACCTCTGTCCCTCTTCTAGCTCGTCGCGAGCACCGTCTTCGATGTACTTGGTGGTCAATATGGCCGCCGCTGCGGCCGCCCTGACTCTGGGAAGTGCTACCACCTCCGGCTCCTTTCTTCGCCGATTCTCTGATCATAAGACTCGCCAGTGACACTTGACTCAGCGAGTGTCACGCACGAAGGGACGCCGCCCGGATTAGTGACCTGGTATCGCCCTAGGCAAGAGTTGAGTCGCCTGGCTAGTGGTGTGTCTGTGAATTGGTTGAGGGGTGTTAGTGTTGTGGTGTGAGTTTGCCTGCGGCTGCGTTGGAGGTGTCGCGCTCAGAGCGTGCTGAGTTGGAGCAGATGGCGGCGTCGTGTGCTCTTGAGTTCCGGGTGGTGCGCCAGGCGGGGGTTTTGCTGATGGCTGCTGATGGGGTGGCCAATGAGGAGATCGCCCGGCGTGCGGGTGTGCGGCCCAACACGGTGCGGGCCCAGCGGCGCCGGTTCGAGCGGGAGGGTCTGGCGTCGGTGGGGGTGGTTGCCCCCGGTCGGGGCCGGCCGCGCTCGGTCGGCGGGGATGCGGTGGCGGCGATCGTGGCCGACACGCTTTATGAGGCGCCCGACGACGGGTCTGCGTGCTGGTCGACGCGCCAGATGGCGGCGCGCCACGGCGTCGGCAAGGACATGGTGGCGCGCATCTGGCGGGAGCGGGGGCTCAAGCCGTGGCGGGCGGACGTGTTCAAACTGTCCGCCGACCCGCGGTTCGAGGAGAAGCTGGTGGACGTGGTGGGCCTTTACGCGAACCCTCCCGAGCGGGCCGCGGTATTCAGCTTCGACGAGAAGACGCAGGTCCAGGCGCTGGACCGCACCCAGCCGTCGCTGCCGGTCAAGCCCGGGCGGGCCCGCACGATGACCCACGACTACAAAAGGCACGGCACGCTGGACCTGTTCGCCGCCCTCAACGTCGCCACCGGCGAGGTGCTGCACCAGACCCGCCGCCGCCACACCGGCAAAGACGTGCTCGCGTTCTTCAAATGGATCGACCTGCACACCCCCCGGCACCTCGACGTGCACATCGTGTTGGACAACCTGTCGGCCCACAAGTCCCAACCCGTGCGCGACTGGCTATCGCACCCCAAAAGGGACCGATGGCACCTGCACTTCACCCCCACCAGCTCCTCGTGGCTCAACCTCATAGAGGGCTGGTTCTCCATACTCACCCGCAAAGCCCTCAAAAACAACAGCTTCAACTCCGTCCAAGACCTCGAAGAAACAATCGATACCTGGACAACACACTGGAACGAGAACCCACGACCCCTCAAATGGACCAAACCCGCCAACGACATCCTCGCCAAAACCCGCCGAGCACAAACCGCCCTCAACCACTCAACCAAATCCGCGACACACCACTAGCTTGCATAGCCACTAACAGCACACCAAAGCCATCCTGCTGGCTGAAGCCACGAACTGCTGATGTCAGAATGGCTCTCAGGCAACCAGGCACACAACGGTCCGCGTTGACCCCTGGGGAGGTTCAACACGACCATAGATGACGTGTCTGGCACGGCGGTGAGCTGGCATGAGAGAAAAGATCTGGGTTTCTGCCTAGCTTGACCAAGCCAGGGCATTGCCGGCCAACGGCACAAAAGTCCTGGTGATCCATCCTCGCGTATCGCAACATCGCTAGCCGGGAGAGGGGGTGGCGATTTGGGGAAAGAGTGCCGATACAGCTGCGGCGTAGCCGAGCGGCATGGCTACGGCATCGCCAATCCACTTCGCCAACTGGGACCGACTTGCTGGCCGATCTAGCGCCGGGTTGAAGCGGTAGGTGTCAGGAAAGCCCTGTAGGCGCGCTGCCTCAGCTGGTGTGATCGTCCGAGGCTCGGTGGGGTGGATGAACCGACCACGACCCGGAGTCATGTAGCCGGTGGTGATCGTCGGCGCAGGCCGTGCAGCGTGCATTCGCCCATATACGGCGCCGTAGCTCGTTCCATCCTGGTGGCAGTCTGGCCGTTCACCGAGCGCCAAGTCATGCTCGTCGTTGTCGAATAACCATTGGACTCGATCACGGTTTAGAGCCGTAAGCTCGCTTTCGACGTGCATCGCCCGATCAGGAGATAGTCTCTCTTGGTCTCCGATGGCCCAGAGAACCGAACGGGGCGGATTGTCAGTGAGCGCCGCTTGCACATCCGCTATCGGAATTGGTGCCGATTCGTTCTCACTACTTGCTAGACGAGCAACCAAGAAGTGTCGCTTGCGTGTCTGTGGCCAACCCATCGCGTCTGCGGCCAGTACACCCTCGGTCACCGCATATCCACTCGACTCAAGCAGTGCGCGCGCGGTTTGAACTACCTGCGCGTCGTCATGAACTACAGACGTGACGTTCTCTATTACGACGGCCCGAGCGGAGCATGCCACCGCGAACGCCGGAACTGTGAGATAGAGCAAGTTGCGCGGATCGTTGCGTCGTGAATGATTGTTGAGGTTCGAATGGCCCTGGCAGGGAGGCCCCGCACCCACGAGGTCGACGCCCTGACACGCATCCATAAGGCGGTCGTCTATCAGCGCCGGTGGATAGACGAAGCTTGCCGAGGAGCCTGAGTCCCGTACCCGGTAGTCGATGAGAGATGTAACCGACTCTGGCGAGACTCGGCGGGTGCGGTGATTGAGGGCGTGAACGGCTAGAGCGTCCGCGTCCGTGTCAACCGCCAGCTCGCAGATCAAGCGGCGTCCAGCCTCTGCTGCAAGCTGCTCTACGCCAACCATGAGCCCACCCACGCCTGAAAAAAGGTCCAGGACGCGGAGTGGCTTGGGACGAGATTCCGGTGGATGTACAGGACTTGGAACGGCACCGCGAAGGCACGCTCTCCACCACGCCCCGAGCGGATCCTTGTAGGCCTCATCAAATTCAGAGACGTCCAGGGAGGAAGTACCCAACGAAGAGAGCATCGACCGTCGCCCTAGGCTCAGTAATCGCGTGAGCCGATCTCCCTTAAGCGTGATCTGTGGTGTCTCAGCGTCCGGCATCGCACTAGTCACTACCACTATCCGACTCGTTGCCGCTGCGGGCACGATTCAGAGCACGGGGGGTTCCGGACTCTTCTCGTGCTTGATCTAGTCTACTTTTCCAGAGTTCTTCCACTAAGTCCTCGGCTGCGTCTTCGTCAAGCAGGGCCGGAACCACATTCGTCAATGTGCGGTTCAGGTCCTTCGCTAGCTCTCGGAGATCGTCGGTCAGCAGCCTGGTTTCGTCGTTCGCTTGTCTCCGGACCATCGCTCGCACAATCGGTGGGTGCTCGCCGACCTTGACTCGCAGAATGTGGCTGCGCCAGAAGTCCGTGCCCTCGCGAACGGCCCATGCGAGGTCCGCGTGTTCCAAGCCCCCCAGCGCCCTCACCCGAAGGTACATTCGCACGGGCACGCACTCATGGGGCCTGTTTCCATCAACGTACGACTTGAGACTCGCAGGTGTTTCTGGCGTGCCTTCCGCCGATCTCCTCCCGGCGAACGCTGTGGGCTGACGCCACGCGGCGAAGTTCCAAATGTGGGCTAGACATACGTATCGCCAGAAGCCTGGGTCGTCAAGAGCCGCCGGGTCAGTGCCGGCTTCAGTGATCGCCTGGAACAGCATGCATGCGGCCTTGCCCTCAATCTGATCAGAATCAAAGCTTTGCATCTCGCCGCTGTCCAATAGTTCTTCAATCTGAGCCTGAGCATCCTCTAGGGGCGAGACGTTGAGATCATCGCCTTCTCCCCACAACTTCACGACATCGGCGAGATCGCTGTTGAGATCATGTATCCGCAGATGGCCCGGTTGTGAGGAGGCAGCAATCCTGGCCTGCGCGATGCGCAGAGCGGCGCTGCGGACGATCATCGGATGCTTCACGCCTTCACTGCTCCAGCGACTTGAGCGCAGCCGAGCGCAGCCCAACCGCGTGTTCAGCCAATGCGACGGCCCTGCCCGGATCCTTCCTACACAACGTCAACATAGCGTCGCGTTGCGAGTCGTCTGCCCTTGTACCCGCCAGCATCCGTGCCACCCTGCCGATCAGGGAATCTCGAATGTCTTCGTAGGCCGAGACCTCGTCATGATCGGCAATGCGAGCGAACTCAAGAATGACCCCGACGATAAAGTCAAAAGCGAGGTGCCGTTGAAAATGCCGCGCGACGGCCGACCGGCCCTGACGATCCACATCAGATAGCAACTGCTCATCAACCCAAAACGTAGGAACGTCACTTTCGGCAAGCGGAAGCGTCAGGCTGGTCGGGTCAAGCTCCAAGAACCGCACGGTTTCTTGAGCCAGGCGGAGCCTCTTGCGGTTTTCGTCGTCAAGTGGCTGTGGTCGGAACAGGTCCGGCTCGCTCTCACACTCAACCCGGAACGAGGCGTGGGCGAACCATGCAGCCATACGCGACGGCCGAAGAGGTGCGGGGTTGATGGGCCGTCGCAGCGCAAGATAGGCGTCCACTACCGTGCCATGCGACTCGGCGCAGAACACTTGGCGACGAGAACCATCCGGGGCATTGCCCAACGGCACCTTGCGTTCCAGTCCGTCGAGATCGTCTAGCGGATGGAAGAACACGCGCTCACAGTGTTTGAGATAACCAGATCGTGCAGTAACAGCGAGGCACAAGTGCGATTCGTGAATGCCCATGTCGACAGCACCCAGGGCGAGATCGCGCTTGAAGTCTTCAAAATGCTCTTCGGAGGACCATTCAAGGACCGGCTGACGCATGCCGAATGTCCGGTCCTCTATCAGCACGTGCTCTCCAGTTTTGCAACGCCGGTCACCGTACGAGAACTCGGTGTTTCGAAGCGCTCCCGCAAGGCGCCTATCGATTCGGAAAGGTCGAAGCAGGCGCGACTCGCTGCTCACGGCTCATCACCATTGTCGCCAGCCGAATTCCCATTCGCTGTGCCTTCCTGTCCGATCAGCTCTGCGTAAACGAGGAGCTTTCCGGTCCAGTCCGAGTCGTATTCCTCACTCAAATACTCGAATCGGGCAACAGACTCAGCGCTCAGGCGCCCGCGAAAGGTATCGGACCGGCCAGGAACGCGAGTGAACCCAGGAGGTAGCTCAACTTCTAACGCCACGCTGTCGCTTGGTCGATCATCCTCCATGAACCGGTACGAGATCCGGACCAGAACCTCGTCGCCTTCGGCAGACCCAGTTTCATGATGCTCGCTGAACTCCACTTCGGCCGTACCCGTCAGACGCAACCTTCCGCCCGCGACAGCCTCTAGATCGCCACCCGGAGAAATGGAGAACGGCCGTTGCTCCGACGTAGGCGGACGCTTGCCTGAGCCGCCACCGCCGAGAAGAGACCGCATGACCTGATCAAAATCGGGAAAGTGCAGATGCTCTGCCGGCCTGGGTGTCGGCTTGAGTTCCTGACGGAAGATATTGACATGGCGTCTGATGCTTGCAAGGAGGTCACGGGCCAACGTCGCATAACCCTCGGGCACGTCGCCCGAGGCAGTCACTGTCTGCCAGGCATCGTGCGCCTTGGGCTCAGTTCGCCTCAACACCTCATTGATCGAGTCGTCGGCCACAAACGTCCCCCGGACAAACGGCTGCGCTAGCCCCGCTTCGTAGTACTCAACAACCATCCTCGGCTTACGCACCAAAGCCACGAGACTTCGATGGTCGACACCATCGTCAGCCTCGACATGCGCAGGGAACGACCATCCCGCCCTCTCGCCCCTCATTCCCAGCACTCCGGGATTGGCATAGTCGCCTATCCGCCGGATGGGCCGCCGACGCACCTCTACTCGCCGGTTGTCCTGAGGAGTGGTGGCCGCTTCGTACGCGTCGATGAAAGGTTTAAGGTCAGGGTTGGACTTCGGGCGAGGAAAGTGAATCTCGCCACCCTGGTCGACAACCTGAAGATGGAAATGAAGCGCAGGTTCATGAAGCGCAGGCCACCAATAGCGCTCCGCGGCCACAACCAGATCGCGTGCGTTTACCGTCGGCTCAACGAGCAGCAAGGAGGTGCCCAAATCCGCGGGCACGGTTGGATCGCGAACATTCATGCCCAGTTGTTCCGCGATTCGGTCCGCCTCCTCATTCTCAAATGGGTTGGCGGATTCGACAGAGCCCCCCATGCCCAAGCGTGCTGATCCCGTGTAGCTCGTTCCATCAATCTTGTGGCCATCCCAATACGTCATGCCGAGCAGACGGCGGGTCACGCCCAGATCATCGTCGCGCTCCCTGAAACATGTATAGGCAACCACGAGACGGACCTGAGAACCTCGGATCAGCCCCGCCTTCCCATAGCCGTATGAACCGCCGCGCCCGGTCACATCCGTGGTAATGCCGATGCTGCACAGGGCCATCCAGAGCTTGGACTCGTTGCCGCGCCAAGGCCCGTACATACCGCCACCTGCCTGTTCGCTGACCTCAAGCAGCCGAAGCTCTTCCTCGTCGTCCAAGTGCAACAGGCAGTCATCCTCAGTCAAACCGAGCGCACGACGATCTCCAACGGCCAAGGCTCGCTCTGACAGCTCCAATAAACCCAGGTGATCTACAAGCTTCGAACGCTGCTCGCTCGTGTACGACTTGAAGGTGAAGCACACCTCAAACGGCGGCCCATCATGATCGGGGTATTCCTCCCGACTTTCCAACGCCGCGTCCCAGGAGTTCTGTACCACTTCACGCACGAGCAGCGCCGCTTCTGGAGCCGGAGCGCTGAGGCCCAACACGCCCGGCACCTTGACGGGCTCATTCTTGAACATCTTCGACAAGTCGCCGCTTGCGCCCGTTCTGTTGGGGTCGATCCGCTCCCAGCGCCACTTTGTGTGCGAGTTCAAAGGAGCAGTCGCCTTCCTTCAGCAGAACAACGAACGAGTCGAACCCGGTTGGCGCAGAGTCGACCAGGCCGAAGACATCTGCACCCGTGCTAACCGGTCGCAACTGGCGTTCACGGATGCCACTGTACACACCACATCGCCGCACCGTCCTTCTTGGCGCTACCGCCGATTCGCATCCGGTGCCTGATGCGGTAAAGCCGAGGTGATCACAGATTCCACACTGAACCAATATTGAGAGTGATAACAAACATCCATCAATTCCCCATTTACGCAGGTCACATGGTCCATAATGGACTTGCTATGGTGCCCGGGGAGGGACTCGAACCCTCACTCCCTTGCGGGAACCGGATTTTGAGTCCGGCGCGTCTACCAATTCCACCACCCGGGCGGGTGGCCAGCACGGTGCTGGGGAAAGGGCAGTTTACCGAGCGCAGACCCCCGAAGGCTCGCCGGATACCCTGCTGGGGCCACTCTCCCGTAGAATGTTGAAACCCCAATGTTGTTTGAGAGGTCTGACACTTGATGATCTGCTTCACCTACCCCGGCCAGGGATCCCAAAAGGCCGGCATGGGTTCGGCTTGGGTCGACCATCCCTCTTGGGAGCTGGTGGCCGAGGCTTCTGAGGCAGCGGGGCGCGATGTGGGCCACCTGTTGCTAGACGCCGACGACGACGAACTGCGCCAAACCCGCAACTCCCAGCTCGCCACTTTCATGGTGTCGATGATCGCGCTGGACGCGGTTACCCGGGTGGGTATCGAGACCGCGGGCCACGCCGGCCACAGCCTGGGCGAATACTCCGCGCTGGTGGCCGCCGGCGTGGTCGACTTCTACGACGGTGTCCGGCTGGTGAGCGAGCGGGGCGAGGCCATGCAGGTGGCCGCCGAGGAACAAGACGGCACCATGGCTGCCGTGATGGGCCTCGATGACGACCTGGTGGAGCTGGCCTGCGAGCAGACCGAGGGCGACGTGTGGGTGGCCAACTACAATGCCCCCGGACAGGTAGTTATCGCCGGTGCTCCCGCGATAGTGGCCGCCGCCGGGGCACAGGCCAAAGAACTGGGCGCCAAGCGTGTGATGCCACTGCCGGTGGGCGGCGCCTTCCACACGCCGTTCATGGCATCGGCCCGAGACCGGCTCGCCAAGGCGGTGGACAAGACCGAGTTCCGGGTGCCCGACCACCCGGTGTACGCCAACGTGGACGCCACCGGCCATACCGGCGCCGACACCTGGGCCGACCTGCTGAGCTTGCAGTTGACCAGCCCGGTGCGGTGGCGCCAGTCGGTCCACAACATGTGCGATGCCGGGTACACCACCTTCGTGGAGTTGGGGCCGGGAGCAGTGCTCACCGGCACGGTCAAGAGAACCGCCAAGGAATGCCAGCCGCTCAAGGTGAACGCCCCCGCCGACGTCGACGCGGTGTTGGAGGCATTGGCCGGGCCGCCGGTGGCTGCCGCCGGCCCGCTGGAGGGCGAGGCCCTTTTCGCCACCGAGCGGCTGGTGGTCAGCCCCGGAGCCGGCGTCTTCCAGCCCACCGACGACCAACTGCTGGGCACCGGAGTACCCGCCGGCCAGCTCCTGGGCCATGTGGGCGACACCGAGGTCCGCACCCCCTGGGCTGGTGTGATCATGGGATTTTTGGCCGTGGACGGCGAGCGGGTCACCGCCAGCCAGCCCATCGCCTGGCTGCGGACGAGCTAGGAGCACACGCTTATGACGAGAGCGGCCATCACCGGCCTGGGCACTGCGGCCGGCCACAAGGTGGTCACCAACCACGACTTGGCCCAAACCCTCGATACCAGCAACGAGTGGATCGTGGAGCGGACCGGAATACACGAGCGCCGAATAGGGGGCAGCTGCCTGGAACTGGGAACCCAAGCAGCCCGGATCGCCATGAAGGAAGCCGAGATAGACGCCACCGACCTCGACCTGATCATCTGCTCCACCTGCACCCCCGACCAGGTGTTCCCCGCGGTGTCCAACCGCATCCAAAACGAACTGGGCGCAACCTGCGGCGCCTTCGACCTCAACGCCGCCTGCTCGGGCTTCACCTACGGCGTGTCTTTGGCCCAAGCCCAGATCGCCGCCGGGATGGAGCGGGTGCTGGTGGTGGGGGTGGACACGCTCAGCCGGTTCACCGACTGGGACGACCGCTCCACTGCCATCTTGTTCGGCGACGGCGCCGGCGCGGTGGTGATGGCGCCCACCAGCCGCGACGACCGGGGCGTGCTCAGCACGTTCATGGGCTCCGAGGGCCGCTTCGCCGACCTTTTGACGTGCGACTTCAGCGACCTCTTCATCCGCATGGAAGGCAAAGAGGTATTCCGCCAAGCAGTGCGGGTCATGGTCTCAGCCAGCCAGCGGGTGCTGGCCGATGCCGGGCTGGAGGCGACCGATGTGGCCGCGGTGGTCCCCCACCAGGCCAATTTCCGGATCATCGAGAGCGCCATGAAACGCCTGGGCATCCCCCTGGAGAAGGCGGCCACCGTGCTCGAAGTCACTGGCAATACCTCGTCTGCGTCCATCCCTTTGGCCATGGACTCTGCCGTCTCCAAGGGCAACATCCAAGACGGTGATCTGGTGCTGCTGGTGGGCTT
Source organism: Acidimicrobiales bacterium (assembly GCA_965208505.1). Classification (GTDB taxonomy): domain Bacteria; phylum Actinomycetota; class Acidimicrobiia; order Acidimicrobiales; family Bin134; genus Poriferisocius. The sequence goes on along the minus strand of OZ242339.1, from coordinate 1,151,034 downwards.
CGGAGCGGGCATGAGTGTGGCCGCCGCGCTGCTACGCTGGGGCCAGTGAGCACATCCAGGGTTGTCCTGGTGACCGGAGGGAACCGGGGCATCGGACTGGCGACAGCAACCGAGCTCGCCCAAAACGGCCACCGGGTGGCCGTGACCTACCGCAGCGAGCCTCCTTCGACAAACGGCCAGGTGGAATTGCTGGGCGTCAGCTGCGATGTGACCGACGAGGGCCAGATCGACGACGCCTTCGCCCAGGTCGAAGAGCACCTGGGGCCGGTAGAGGTGCTGGTGTCGAATGCGGGCATCACCCGGGACAAGCTGGTGATGCGCATGAGCGAGAACGACTTCACCGACGTGATCGACGCCAACTTGACCGCGGGCTACCGGGTAGCCAAGCGGGCGGCCCGATCAATGATGCGCAACCGCTGGGGGCGCATCGTGTTCGTGTCGTCGGTGGTGGGGATCATGGGACAGGCCGGCCAGGCCAACTACGCCGCCTCCAAGGCCGGGCTGGTGGGCCTCGGCCGATCACTGGCCAAAGAGCTGGCCAGCCGGAATATCACCGTCAACGTGGTAGCACCCGGCCCAGTGGGCACCGACATGCTCAACGAATTGGACGAGGAGCGCCGCTCGGCCATCATTGAAGCCGTGCCACTCGGGCGATTGGGTGACCCCTCCGAAGTGGCAGCCACAATCTCATTCTTGGCCTCCGATGCCGCCGGATATGTCACCGGAGCGGTGATTCCGGTAGACGGTGGTCTCGGCATGGGAGGATGATTGCCCGAAAATCACTCGATCGAACCCATCCATGGACTTCAAGTCCCCGATTAGGAGAAGAACCAGCGTGAGCGACGACAACTTCACCCGTTTCCAAAAATGCACTGTGGAGGTGCTGGCGGTGGAAGCCGACCAGGTCACCGCAGAGGCCAGCTTCGCCGACGACCTGGACTCGGACAGCCTCGACTTGGTCGAGTTGGTAATGGCGCTCGAAGAGGAGTTCGACGTCACCATCGACGAAGAAGAACTAGAGGGCATCGAGACCGTGGGCCAAGCCTTCGACTTGGTGACCGCCAAACTGGGATGACCTCGCAGCCATCTGATCAGACCAATATCGACCCCAAGTCGAGGAGCGCGAGCTCATGACCGCCCCGTGCCGCGTGGCGGTCACCGGGTTGGGCGTGTTGGCCTGGCCCGGCATCGGACGGGACGACTTCTGGCAGGGGCTTTTGGAATCCCCTGCCGAGGGCCGACGGGTCATGGACCACTTCGACCCTCTCCCCCACTTCGACAACCCCAAAGATGCCCGCCGCAGCGACCGATTCGCCCAAATGGCCCTCGCGGCCGCCGCCGAGGCGCTGGAGCAGTCCGGCGAGCTCAGCGCCGACCCCGACCGGATCGGAGTGTGGGTGGGAACCGGCGTGGGCGGCCTTCGCACCCTGGAAGATCAAATCCAGGTCCGCATAGAGCGGGGCGAGCGCCGGGTTTCGCCGTTTCTGGTGCCGATGCTGATGGCCAACGCCGCATCGGCGGCCATCTCCATGCGCTATGGCTTCTCTGGACCGTGCGAGAACACGGTTACCGCATGCGCGGCGGGCACCCAGTCGATCGCCAACGCGGCCATGCTTATCCGCTCCGGCCGCTGTGACGCCGTCATCACCGGCGGCAGCGAGGCCTCCAACTCCATCACCGGCGAGGCCACCTTCAAGAACATGACCGCGGTGTCCAGCAGCCACATGAGCCGCCCGTTCGACTTGGAGAGAGACGGGTTCATCCAGGCCGAAGGCGCCGCCATTTTGGTGCTCGAGGAATTGGAGTCGGCTCGCAATCGGGGAGCGACCGTGCTGGGCGAAATCCTGGGGGGCGCCAGCACAGCCGACGCCTACCACATCACGGCCCCGTCGCCGGGGGGGGCAGGCGCCGTGCGGTGCATGGAGCTGGCCTTGGCCGATGCTGGGCTGGAACCCGACGACATCGTCCATATCAACGCCCACGGCACTTCCACCCCCCTGAACGACGCGGCCGAGGCCGAAGCCGTCCAAAAGGTGTTCGGAACCCCGGGCCCTTTGGTCACCTCGACCAAGGGGGTCACCGGGCACGCCCTGGGGGCCGCAGGAGCCATCGAAGCGGCCGCCGTGCTGCTGGCCATGGAGCACGGTCTTATCCCCCCCACCTACGGCTACGTCACCCCTGACCCAGATATGGCCCCCATCCGCATCGTGGCCCCCGAGCCCGCCCCGTGGACACCGGGACCGTCGCTGTCCAACTCCTTCGGCTTCGGTGGCCACAACGGGACCATCGTGATCGGGCCCCCGCCCGAATAGCTGGCGTCGATCATCTGGCGTCGATCACCACGAACAAAAGCTCGCAGGAACAGGCCAGCTCGCCGTCAACCGAGGCCCGCCCCTGACCCCGGCCGGCCCGGGCCGACAAGCGGGTCATCTCCACTTCTAGGTCCAAGCGCTCACCGGGGCTTACCTGGCGGCGGAAGCGAGCACTGTCGAGGCCTCCGAACAGGGGGAGCTTCCCGGTAAACCGCTCGTTTTGGAGCACGATGTAGGCCCCGAGTTGGGCGATGGCCTCGGCCATCAGCACACCGGGCAGAGTAGGGCGACCGGGGAAGTGGCCGGCGAAGAACGGCTCCTCGCCGGTCAGACGCCAATAGCCCTCCGCCCGCTGGCCCACCTCCATGGAAGTGACCTCGTCGAGGAACAGAAACGGGGGCCGGTGTGGGAGAACCTCAGCTGGAGGCCTCATCAAGCTGCGCCGTTCCGCTATTCCGGGACCAAGACCGCGGCCAGCTTCTCGGGTGTGTTCTTGGGACTGACCTTGTAGAAGGCGTGCTCGATGCGGCCGTCCTCCCCAACGACGAAGGCCGAGCGGACCACGCCCATATAGGACTTGCCGTACATCTTCTTTTCCCGCCACACGCCGTAGGCCTCCGCGACCTCATGGTCAGAATCACACAGCAGGGCGTAGCCGAGATCGCACTTCTCATCGAACCGCTTCTGGCGGTCAGGCTTGTCCCCGCTGATGCCCACTGCGGCCACGTCATCGAGTTCTAAGGCGATGTCACGCACGCCTATCGCCTGGGTGGTTCAACCGGGGGTGAGCGCCTTCGGGTAGAAGAAGACGACTAGTTTCTGGCCGGCGAAATCTCCCAGCGAAACCTCATTGCCGTTTTGATCCGACAGGGTGAACGCCGGAGCGGGATCGCCGGGAGATAGCAGCCAATTGGCCATGGGGTGACCCTAGCCGATCAGGTTCCTTTGACTGCCGCCTTCAGCCGGGCGCCCGCGCTTACCTTGCAACCCTTGGCGGCGGCAATCTGAATGGTCTCGCCAGTGCGGGGGTTGCGCCCGGTGCGGGCTCCCCGCGTGGTCTGCTCGAATGACACGAAGCCGGTGATCGATACCTTCTCGCCCAAGATCACCTGCTCGGTGACCGTCTTCTCCAGGCTGTTGAGGACTGCCTCTACGGCACCCTTGCTCTCGCCGGTGCGCTCGCTGATGACGCTGACCAACTCTGACTTGTTCATGGAATCCTCCTGAAAGGTGAATTACGAGAGTGTAATTCAGATGACTTCTTACACAAAGTTCCAAGAGTCAACCAGTCCAAACAGGAAATATGCCAAGTTCGAGCCGAGAAAGCTCAGCCCCTGTCCAGGGTTCGGCGAAACCGCCCAATCAGCTCGCCAACAGCAGCGGGGCCATCCTTATCGAGCATCCGGCGCACCACCGCCGACCCCACGACCGCTCCGTCAGCCACTCGGCAGACCTCCTCGGCCTGCTCAGGAGTGCCCACCCCGACCCCGACCAGAACGGGCACATCGGTCATTTTCTTGAGCCTGCCGGCCATTACCACCGCGGACGATGCCAGCTCATCGCGCACTCCGGTCACCCCCAAAAGCCCCACTCCGTATACGAAACCTCGAGTTCGAGCGCAGATCCGGCCCAGTCGCTCGTCAGAGGCGGTGGGTGCGGCCAACAGCACGGTCTCCACTCCGGCGGCGTCGGCGGCCTTGGTCCACGGACCCGATTCCTCAAGGGGCAAATCGGGAAGGATGGCGGCAGCCACTCCCCTCTCGGCCAAAACGGAGGCGAATCGCTCCAGCCCGAACCGAAAGGCGATGTTGTAGTAGGTCATCACCGCCAGCGGGATGCCGACGTCGAGTCGGCCGAGGGCGTCCAGCACGCCCAGCGGGGTGACACCGTCGGCCAGCGCCCGGTCGTTGGCCTGCTGGATGACCGGGCCGTCCATCACCGGGTCGGAGAACGGAATGCCCACCTCAATCGCATCAGCTCCCCCATCGGCGGCTGCGGCCAGCGCGGCCTGCCACTCGCCCAGTCCCCCGGTCAGGTAGGGAACCAGCGCCTTGCCGCCTTGGGAGCGACGATCTCGCAGTGCGGCCTCCAACGGGCCGAGGCCAGCGCTCACTCAGTCGATCCGTCGTCTCCGCTGGACACGCTGTCCACCGCCAGTCGGTCCATCATCTGGTCGACGTCTTTGTCGCCCCTTCCGCTCATGTTCAACAGCACTGTCTGGCCGGCCAACTCCCCGCGAGCTCGCGATACCCAGGCCAGGGCATGGGCCGGCTCCAGCGCGGGGATTATCCCCTCGGTGCGCGACATCAGCTCGAAGGCGGCCACCACTTCGTCGTCGGCAACCGACTCGTAGCGAGCCCGGCCTATGGCAGCCAGATGAGAGTGCTCCGGACCGATGCCGGGATAGTCCAACCCCGCGGAGATGGACTCGGCCTCCAGCACCTGGCCGTGCTCATCTTGCATAAGAAACGACTTCGACCCGTGGACCACGCCGGGCACTCCCCGCCCGATTGCCGCTCCCCCGGCCGGCTCGATGCCCACCAGGGCGGCATCGCCGTCAACGAAGCCGCTGAAGATACCGATGGCGTTGCTGCCGCCCCCCACGCAGGCAGTCACCACGTCGGGATCACAGCCAAGAAGCCGTCGGCACTGCTCACGGGCCTCGTCGCCGATAACCCGGTGCATTTCCCGCACCATCCAGGGGTAGGGATGGGGGCCCATCACCGAGCCGAGGCAGTAGTGGGAGGCCTCCACGGTGGCCACCCAGTCGCGCATGGCCTCGTTGATGGCATCCTTCAGCGTGCGGCTGCCCGACATCGCCGAACGGACCTCGGCCCCCAGCAACTGCATCCGAAAGACGTTGAGGGCTTGGCGCTCCATGTCCACCTCACCCATGTACACCACGCACTCCAGGCCCAGCAGAGCCGCCGCGGTGGCGGTGGCCACGCCGTGCTGACCGGCGCCGGTTTCGGCCACCAGACGGGTCTTTCCCATGCGCACGGCCAAAAGGGATTGTCCCAGCACGTTGTTGATCTTGTGGGAGCCGGTGTGGTTGAGGTCCTCGCGCTTCAACAGCAGGCGCAACCCCAATTCCTCGGACAGGCGGCGGCACTCGGTAAGGGGCGACGGGCGACCCGCGTAGTCGCACAGGAGCCGGTTCAGCTCGCCTCGGAATTCCTCATCGGCCCAAGCGGAGCGGAAGGCGGCCTCCAACTCCTCACAGGCCGGCACCAAGGTCTCGGGAACGAACCGGCCGCCGAATTCCCCGAAGCGCCCACCGACGGGCTCAGTCATCGTCACCGCGGCACTCCTCGGGCAGCAAACACAGCCATCGTCACCACAGATCCTCTTCCTGCCAGTTGTAGGGGATGTCTTCGTCGGACTCCTGATCACCCGGGTCGGGCTTGGCCGGCTCTGTTTGGCGAACCGCGTTGATGAAGGCCCGCAATCGGGCCGGATCTTTGCGACCCGGAGACATCTCCACCCCGGTCGCCACATCCACGCCCCACGGGCGGACCTTGGCGATGGCCATGGACACGTTCTCCGGATTCAGCCCGCCGGCCATGAGCAGACGGATGCCGCTGGGCGCCCCCTCGGCCAAAGACCAGTCGAACACCTGGCCCGATCCCGGAGAGTCGGAGTCCACCATGACAATGTCGGCACCATACCGGTCGGCTACCGACAGGGCCGGGCTCCCGCCGGGGAATGCCTTGATCACCGCCGGCACGTTCTCTCGAATCACGCGGGTGTCTTCCATGCTCTCTTTACCCGAAAGCTGAGCGGCCTTGAGGCCGCAGCGGTTGATGATCTCAATCACCCTGCTGGGGGCCTCGTCTCGGAATACGCCCACGGTGAGCACGCCGGAAGGAAGCCGCCGAACGATTTCCTCCACTCGGAGCGGGGCGATCTGGCGGGTTGACGGGGCCATGATGAAACCCAACCCGTCGGCACCCAGTGCGGTGGCCAGCAAGGCGTCGTCGGCGGTGGTGATGCCGCAGATCTTGATGAACACTGGTCCCAAAACTACCGGCTGATCCCCTCTGAATTGGGATTGTCAGCGGGGAACGGCTGCTGCCTGGGCCGGGCAGCCGACCACCCGCACTTCGGCCGGCATTGCCACGGCTCGCTTTATGTAGCCCAATGCAACCGTGGCCCCGGCCAATTCATCCCAGGCGACGCTGGTGACGGTGCCGATTCCGGCGCCATCGGAGCTGGTGATCTGATCGCCGGGGGCCAAGCCGACGCGGTTCTCCAGGGTCAGCAGCCGCAGATACCGGGGCGCAGCGCTGCTTCGGGAGTCCATGCGGGCCACCAGCTCCTGGCCGGTGAAGCACCCTTTGGTGAAGCTCACCGTCCACGGCACCACTTCGGCCTCCGCGGGGATGGTGCGGTCGTCGATGTCGATCCCCATCCGGGGAAGCCCGCACCTGATTCGGTGGGCTTCCAGCGCTTCGTTGTCGATGGCGGGCACGTCCTCGGGCCCTGCGGGATTCGGGCCGAGCACATCAACCCCGCCGGTCGGTACCGGGCCGATGATCTCTCCACGGGCGGCTATGTCTGGCGCGCCCGGTCCCCGAACGGAGATGCACTTCCAGTCCAACGACTCCAGGGCGACGTCGGTTCGGAGCATGAATCGCTTGAGTCGGGCCACGACCAGATCCAACGGCCCATCGGTGTCGAGGACAAACCGGTCAGACACCTGGCGGGTTACCCGCACGAAGGCGTCGATTCGGCCTTGGGGCTGCAAGATGAGCGACCAGGCCGATTGGCCGGGGAGCAGCGCAGCGACATCCTGGCTGAGCTGGCCCTGAAGGAAGTCCTCTGCGTCTGGTCCGGCAACCGACAGCACCCCGCGCTCAGATGGGCAGGCGCCCACCGAGGTCGACAGATCCACCGGGCCGGTCATGTCGCTGCGCTCATGGCGTTCCGATCATTGTGGCCAGGCTCATGGTGCACCAATCATGGCGTTCCCATCATGCTGGCCGGCTCTTGCTCATTCGCCGGGCGGCGGGCACCGCCAACAGCAAGGCCCGGGCCTTGTTGCGGCACTCCAGATCTTCTTGTTCAGGAACGCTGTCGGCCACAATGCCGGCCCCGGCTTGCACGGAGGCCCGTCCTTTTTGGATGACCATGGTGCGGATGGTGATGGCGGTATCGATGTTCCCGGAGAAGTCCAGGTAGCCGACCACTCCGGCGTAGGGGCCCCGCTTCACCGGCTCCAGGTCGTCGATGACCTCCATGGCCCGCACCTTGGGCGCGCCGGAAACGGTGCCTGCGGGCAGGGTGGCCCGAAGCACGTCAACCGGCGTGCGACCGGGCGCCAACTCGCCCGATACCTGCGAGGTTAGGTGCATGACGTGGCTGTATCGCTCCAGGGTCATCATCTCGTCCACCGTCTCGGTGCCATAGGTCACTACCCGGCCAACATCGTTTCGGGCCAGGTCCAACAACATGATGTGCTCGGCGATCTCTTTGGGATGCTCGGCCAGCTCCGCAGACATGCGGCGTTCCTCGGCCTCGGTGCGGCCCCGGCGACGGGTGCCGGCGATGGGGCGGGAGATGACCCTGCCGTTGAGCAGCTGGACCATGGGCTCAGGCGAGCAGCCCACCAGGGATACTTCGGGCAGCCGCACGAAGTACATGTAGGGGCTGGGGTTCACCTGGCGCAATGAGCGATACACGTCGAAGGGCTCGGCCTCCAGGTCGAAGTCGTACCGCTGGGCCAGCACCACTTGGAAAATGTCGCCGGCCAAGATGTGCTCCTTGGCGGCCTCCACCGCGTCGCAGTAGCTCTGTCGGCCCATGCTGGACACCACTTCGGGCAGATCATCGTCCTCTCTTGGGGGCTCTAGCAGCGGCTCGGCCACCGGACGGGACCCATCGGCGGCCAGCTGCTCGAGGGCGGCCACCGCGCCGTCATAGGCGGCGTCGATCTCAGCCGACGATGCGCCGGGGGGGATGATCACGTTCTCGATCAGAGTGACCCGCTGACGCCAGTGGTCGAACACGGCCAGCTCCCCGATCACCGACAGCACTGCGTCGGGCAGACACTGGTCGTCGTCGGGCACGTTGGGCAGGTGCTCCACCTCCCGGACCACGTCGTAGCCCAGATAGCCCATGAGGCCGCCGTGCAGCGGGGGCAGCTCATCGATCAGCGGGGATCGCCACTGCGACAAGATGTGCTCGATCGCGGCCAGAATCCCCTGGTCGAGCGGCGTGTCCTCGGGCAATTCGCCGGTGGCCGAAACGGTGCGGCCGCGGGCCACCAGAGTGCCGAGCGGGCGGCGGCCAAGGAAGGAGAACCGGCTCCAGCGCTCGCCGTGGTCCACCGACTCCAGCAAGAAGCCGGGCTCGTCGCCCACGGTGCGAACGAACGCCGCCACCGGAGTGGTGAGGTCGGCCACCAGCTCCCGCCACACCGGGACCACCGTCCATTCAGCGGCCAGCCGTTGGAACTCGCGGCGATCGGGTCTGATCATGGACATGTCGGCGCTCGGCGGCGATCGGGTCTGATCATGGACATGGCGTCCCAATCACGCCGACGGCAGCACCGGCTCGTCGAACGAGCGGAAAAAGCACGAGTACTCACCGGTGTGGCACGCTCCCCGGCCCTCTTGCTCCACGGTGAGCAGCAGGGTGTCGCCGTCGCAGTCGTAGTACGCCCCGCGAAGGTACTGGCGGTCGCCGGAGGACTCGCCCTTGCACCAATACTCCTGCCGAGACCGGCTCCAGAACCAGGTGCGACCGGTTCCTAAGGTGCGCTCCAGCGACTCCCGGTTCATCCACGCCATCATCAACACCCGTCCCCCCTCGTGCTCCTGCACGATGGCGGGAACCAGGCCATCGTCGTTGAACACAACCTCGTCCAGCGCTCCAAGAGCAGCTTCTATTGGCGTCGTTGCCGGCATGGCCCCATCGTAGGATCAGCGCCCGGTCGGAATAGAGCCATTTGGCGCCGACATTGCCTCTCTGAGGTTGGAATCAGAGATACAGGCCGGTGCTTCCCTCATCGAGGCGGGGGGCGGCCACGGCGTGGATATCCCGCTCGCGCAAGATGAGGTAGTCGGCGCCCCGCACCTCCACCTCGTAGCGGTCTTCAGGGTTGAACAGCACCTGGTCGCCGGATTCGACCGTGCGCACGTTGGGGCCCACCGCGATGGCCTCGGCCCAGGCCAACCGCTTGCCCACTTGGGCCGTGGCCGGTATGAGAATGCCGCCGGTGGAGCGACGCTCGCCCTCGGGCAGGTCGATCTGCACCAAGATGCGATCATTGAGCATCTTGATGGGGAGTTTGTCTTCGGGCGCGACTTGATTCGCACTTTTTGCTGCCTTGGCCATGGGGTGACAACGCTACCGTGCTGTTCGATGACAGACGACTTCAGACCGACTCGGACAACGCTGACAACAGACGACGGATTCGAGCTCGAAGCCGAGCAGGCGGTGCCCTCCCAACCTCGGGCTCGGGTGGTGATCGCCCACCCCCACCCCCAGCACGGGGGCAACATGCACTCTCTGGCGGTCTCGACGCTGTTCAACCACCTGGTGGCTTCAGACTGCGTGGTCTTGCGGTTCAACTTCCGCGGCGTGGGGCGCTCTGAGGGCGAGCACGACTTCGGCGAGGGAGAGCAGCTCGATGTGCGGGCCGCGGTGGATGCCATGGCCTCGGCCGGCGACAGCCAGGGGCCCCTGGTGTTGGCCGGATGGTCGTTCGGCGCCGATCTGGCTCTGACCTGCGATGACCCCGAATTGGCCGGATGGTTCCTTGTTGCCCCGCCGCTGCGGGTGCTCGACCCCGACCGGCTAAAGGCCGCGCCCGACCCCCGCCCCAAATGGCTGGCCGTGCCCGAACGAGATCAGTTCAATCCACCCGATCAGGCCCGGTCTGCGGTTGCCGACTGGACCAACGCCGAGATCTGCCCGATCGGCGGGGCCGACCACTTCCTGGTAGGCCGCACCGACAAGCTCAACGCCCTGATCGACGAGTTCTTGGCCGGCCTGTAGTCCTGGGCCAAACGCCGGTCAGAAGCCGGCGGGGCGGATGGGGATGCCGGCGGCGGCCATGTGGGATTTTGCCTCGGCCACGGTGTGCTCGCCGAAGTGGAAGATGGAGGCGGCCAGCACGGCATCGGCCCGGCCCTCGATCACACCCTCTACAAGGTGGTCGAGGGTGCCCACTCCCCCACTGGCGATCACCGGGACGTTGACCACCTCGACCACCGCTCGGGTCAGCTCCAGATCGAAGCCGTCGCGGGTGCCGTCACGGTCCATGGAGGTGAGCAGTATCTCCCCCGCGCCCAGTTCGGTCACCCGGATGGCGTATTCGATGGCGTCGATGCCGGTGGGGGTGCGGCCCCCGTGGGTGAATATCTCAAACGGGAAGGCACCGCCGTTGCTGCGGCGGGCATCGATGGAGGCCACCGCGCACTGGCTGCCGAACTCGTCGGCGATCTCTGCCACCAGCTCGGGGCGGTTCACCGCAGCAGTGTTCACCGACACCTTGTCGGCCCCGGCCCGCAGCAGGCGGCGGGCGTCGTCGGTGGTGCGGATGCCCCCGCCGATGGTGAATGGGATGAACACCTCCTCGGCGGTGCGGTACACCAGCTCCAATGTGGTCTCCCGACGGTCGGACGACGCAGTGATGTCCAAGAACACCACCTCATCGGCACCCTGCTGGTCGTAGCGGGCGGCCAGCTCCACCGGGTCGCCGGCATCGGCCAGGTCGACAAAGTTGACCCCTTTGACCACCCGTCCGGCGTCGACGTCCAAACAGGGAATTACCCGGGCGTTGCTGGGCACGGTGGCGTTCACCGTCCCAGTGTCTCCAATGCCAGCTCCACGGTGAAGCGACCCTCATACAGCGCCCGGCCCACGATCACCCCGGCCAGGCTTCTACTGGCGTCGCCGACGGCGGCCAACGCGGTCAAGTCTTCGAGCGACGCCACCCCGCCGGAGGCGATCACCGCCAGATCGGTGGCGGCCAGCACGGCGCTGAGGCCGGCAGTGTCGGGGCCGCTCATGGTCCCGTCCCGGCTGATCTCGGTGACCACCACCGCTTCCGCTCCCGAGGATTCGAAGCGGGCAGCCAGATCCAGCAGGTCTCCCCCGCTGCCTCGCTCCCACCCGTGGGTGGCCACCTCCCGACCCCGGGCATCCAGTCCCACCGCCACCGGCTGTCGGACGGCCACTTTCTCCACCAGTGCGGGGTTCTCCACGGCAGCGGTGCCGATCACCACTCGGGCCACCCCGGCATCAGCCAACGCGGCGGCCGCATCCAGGCTGCGAACCCCGCCGCCGGTCTGCACCGGAACATCCACCGCCGCGGCGATGGCGGCAATCACCGGCAGGTTGACCGCCTCGCCGGTGCGGGCCGCGTCCAAATCCACCACATGCAGCCACGATGCGCCGGCATCGGCGAACTGCCGGGCCTGGCCCACCGGGTCGTCGCTGTAGGCGGTCTCGGCGTCGTAGGACCCCTGGTAGAGCCGCACACAGCGTCCGCCCCGCAGATCGATGGCCGGATAGAGCTGCATCTCACGCCCTCTCCGCTGCGGCTCGGGCCTGCTCAACGAAGTTCTCCAGTAGCCGCAGACCGGGGCGGGCCGACTTCTCAGGGTGGAACTGCGTGGCCCACACGTTGCCGTCGGCTACCACTGCGGCCACCGGGCCGCCGTAGTCGCACATGGCGACCACGTTGTCGGCCATCGGCGCGGCAAAGGAGTGCACGAAGTACACCCAGGCACCATCCATGCCCGCCAGAAGCGGGCCGGGCGTCCGCACATCAAGGCGATTCCACTGCATCTGGGGTCGCTTCACATTTCCAGGCAGCAAGCGCACCGTGCCGGGGAGAATGCCCAGGCCAGCGGTGCCCGGCGCCTCCTCGGAGCCCTCGTAGAGAAGCTGCAAGCCGATGCATATGCCCAGAAACGGCCGCCCGCCGGCCGCCGCATTCCGAGCCTGCACATCGAGCCCGGTGTCGCGGAGCGCGGCCATGCACGGCCCGAACGCCCCCACGCCGGGCAGCACCACCCCGGCTGCGTCGGCTATCAGACCGGCATCGGCCGTCAGCCGGGCGTCGGCCCCCATGCGCTCCAGGCTCTTCTGGGCCGAGCGGAGGTTGCCGATGCCGTAGTCCAACACCGCGATGAGCGGTCGGGTCACAGAATGCTCCAGCTCATCGAGAGCAAACTCTCACAGAACCCCTTTGGTGGAGGGGATGCCGGTGCCCTCTACTCGCACGGCGTCGCGCAGCGCCCGGGCCACAGCCTTGAAGCTGGCCTCGATGATGTGGTGGGTGTTGCGGCCCCGTACCAGCTTGATGTGCAGGGTCAACGCGGCCGAGGTGGCGAACGCCCGCCAGAACTCCTCGCAGAGCTGGGGGTCGAACGGCGGATCGCCCAAAATCTTCTGGCCGGGCGGGTTCACGTCGTAGTGCAGGAACGGCCGGCCCGACAGGTCGACCACCGCCTCTACCATGGCCTCGTCCAACGGGACCGATATCGACGCGAACCGGCGCACGCCGGCCTTGTCGCCCAGCGCCTCGGCAAAGCACGAGCCCAGCAAGATGCCCACGTCTTCCACGGTGTGGTGGGCGTCGATCTCCAAATCACCGGTGGCGTCCACCCGCAGCTCGAAACCGCCGTGGCGGCCGAGCTGGCTCAGCATGTGGTCGAAGAACGGCAGCCCGGTGGTTGCCGTGCCGTTGCCATCGCCGTCGAGGTCTATGGCGATGTCGATGCTGGTCTCGGCGGTGCTCCGAGATGCGGTGGCGGTGCGGGATGGGGTTGTCATGTCAGCACCTCGCTCATGGCAGACAGAAACGCGTCGTTTTCGGCTGGCGATCCCACGGTGACCCGGAGGCAACCGGCCAGCCGGGGCCAGAAAGAACAGTTTCGCACGAGCACCGACCGATCCACGAGACCCTGCCAGACGGAGTCGCCATCGCCGGAGTCGGGGCGAAGCAGAATGAAGTTTGCTCCCGAGGGCCAGTGGCGGACGGGAAGCTGGTCGAGCGCAGCGGCAATCCGCTCCCGCTCGGCCACCAGCGAGTCCACCCGGTCGTTCATCTCGTCCTCGTAGTCCAGCGCCAGGCGACCGGCAATCTGCTTGAACGAGTCCAAGTGGTAGGGCAGCGTCACCTTGTCCATCTCGGCCACCACCCACGATGGGGCCACGAGGTAGCCGAGCCGGGCGGCGGCCATGGACCACGTCTTGGAGTAGGTGCGGGCGACGGCCAGGGGGCGGCTCTCGTCGATCAAATCCACCGCCGTGTGGGGGTCGAACTGGCCGTAGGCCTCGTCCATCAGCAAGATGCCGGGCAGAGCCGACACCTCAGCCAACAGCCTCTCGACCAGTTCCGGTGGTTCTACCATCCCGGTCGGGTTGTTGGGCGAGCACAGAAAAGTGACGGCAGGACGGTGCTGGGCCACCATGGCCGAGGCGTAGTCGGCATCCAATGAGAAGTCGTCGCGCCGCTCGCCGGTGACCACCTTGGTGGCGGCCAGCCGGGAGATGTGGGAGTGGAGCGCATAGGTGGGCTCAAAAGCCAGCGCGGAACGGCCCGGGCCGCCGAAGGCCAGCATCAGGCACTGGAGCACTTCGTTGGAGCCGTTGGCCGCGAACACCTGCTCGGGCGCCACCCGTTCGTGTTTGGCCAGCGCAGCCCGCAGCTCGTGCGCCGCCCGGTCGGGATAGCGGTGCCAATCGATCTCAGCCAGGGCGGCTCGTAGAGCCTCGGCCCAGCCGTCGGGCGGCGGTACCGGCGACTCGTTGGTGTTGAGCCGCACAGCCACGTCGAGTTGCGGAGAGTGGTAGCCGGACATCATGGCCACGTTCTGTCTCACTGGCAGGCGGTCGGGGCTACTCATTCTCGATTCCTTCCTGGACCTTCTCGCCGATGCCGCGCCGGCGTACCGACTGGGCGTGGGCTTCCAAGCCCTCGGCGTCGGCGATGGCGGCCACATGGGGACCGGCTGCGGCCAGGCCCTCGGGCGCCACCGAAATCTCGTGCATGGGTTTGACGAAGTCCCGCACACCGAGCGCGCCGGCGAAGCGGGCAGTTCCGTTGGTGGGCAGCACGTGGGACGGTCCGGCCAAGTAGTCGCCGATTGATGCCGGCGCCAGCGGCCCGCGGAAAATGGCTCCGGCGTTTCGCACCCGGTCGATGACCGCCTCTGGCGCCTCAGTCATCACTTGCAGGTGCTCGGGGGCGATGAAGTTGACCACCTCGGCGGCAGCCTCGGGGTCCTCAACCAACACGGTGTGGCCGCTACGGCTGAATGTGGCCGTGATGTCGTCGCGTCGAGCAGCCGCCGACAGCAGCTCGGCCACTGCCTTATCCACCGCGTCGGCGACAGCGGGATCCCAAGTAACGAGCCAGGCCAGGCCATCGGGGCCGTGTTCGGCCTGCACGATCAGGTCGATGGCGGCATATTCCGCCGGAATAGTGCCGTCGGCCACCACCACCACTTCCGATGGTCCGGCAAACGATGCGGGAACGCCGACGGCTCCGGCCACTAGCTGTTTGGCGATAGCCACGTACACGTTGCCCGGCCCCACGATCACATCCACCGCCCCAATCGACTCGGTGCCGTAGGCCATGGCGGCAATGGCCTGCGCGCCGCCCACTGCGTAAACCTCGTCGACCCCGGCAATGGCGGCCGCGGCCAAGGTGACATCGGCCACCCGGCCGTCGGGACCAGGGGGAACGCACAGCACTAACTGGCTTACTCCGGCGGCCCGAGCTGGCAGCGCCGTCATCAGCACGGTGGAGGGATAGGCGGCCCTCCCTCCGGGCACGTAGCAACCAGCCCGGCCTACCGGTTGGTCCCAGCTCCGGATGGCGATACCCTGGCGATTGTGGGTCTGCTCTTTCGTAGCTTGTCCCCGGTGGAACTCGGCGACGGAGTCGGCCGCTGCTTCCAAAGCAACCCGCAGCGAGGCATCGATGCCGTCTCGGGCCGCGGCTACCTCTGTTGGAGAAACCTGCCAACTAAAGGGGACGACACCGTCGAATTGCTTGGTGTAGCGGGCCAGAGCGTCGTCGCCGCCAACTCGCACCGCCTCGACGATCTCGCGGACCGCGGCCACCGAGCCCTCAGAAACAGGCTCAGGCCGGGGCAAGCAAGCAGCAACGTCGGCCACGCCCCGCAAGTCCACACGGTCAAGCACGACCCCAAAATCTACTGGCCCACATGACCCTCCGACGAAGGGTTTGCCGCTAACAGCCGAGGGCGAACGTCACCGATTGGCAGATGTGCCGCATTGTCAGGTCGCTCAGCTTGCCGACACGGTTCGAAAGCGTGGAACGCCGCACGGTGTACAACCCATCGCAGTTCACCACCGACGCCTGGGAGACACCGGCCTCGTGCTCGTCAACTCGCACTTCGATGGCAAGCCCTCGAATCGTGGTGGTCAGCTCGGCAACGGTAACCAACTCTCGCACGTCGACAACCTCCGGTCGGGTGAGAATTACCACCGGACGGCGCTTGCCGCCGATTTCAGACCACCACACTTCTCCGCGGTTCACTCATCACTCCCTGGTTCGGATCCATCCCAGTCGCCCCACGCCTGAGCCTCGTCCCAGAAGTCGTCCGGCTCTTCCGGATGTCGCAGATAGGCCGCTCTGTCAGCCTCCCCCAAGGCACGCCTCACTGCGGCCAAAACACCCTCACGAGCCGCCGCCGACATGTTGATCTCGAGCTTGCGAGCCTGCTCGGCCAACTCCTCGTCGAGAGTAAACGTGGTTCGTGTTGTTGCCATCACTTAATGCTATCAGTATTGCTAGCATCGCTTATCTCCGAAATGAGCCATGCGGTTTTGCGGTAGAACCTTGGCCGTGGATGACAGGGCGATAGCGGCGGATGGGGCGGAGCTCAGCTCGTTGAGCAGTGTGATACGTGATCTGGTGGAGCGGGTGTCGGAGGTGGCCCGGCGCTATGAGGGCACCGACCGAGAGGACGTGTCGTTTGAGCTATACGAAGTGGAGCGAGGCTTGCGGGGAGCAACCCGCCGTCTCGACCGCTTGACCCGAAGTCTGTAAACCTACCTACACCCATCGATCTCACGGGAGAAGAAATGTTCAATCTGCGCTTCGATCTGCGGACCCCTCCATTCACCGAGGTGACCCACGGCGATCAATACCGCGCCATGCTGGAAATGGTGAAGTGGGCCGACACCCGAGGCTTTGCCGGAGCCATCACCAGCGAGCACCACGGCACTGAAGACGGGTTCATGTCGGCGCCCCTGGCCATTTCGGCGGCCATCTTGGGGTCGACCGACAACATGATGTGCACGCTGTCGGCCCTGTTGGTGCCCTATCACGATCCGCTGCGACTGGCCGAGGACATCGCCACCATCGACTTGATGGCGCCGGGGCGGTTCATCGTCATCGCCGGCCTGGGCTACCGGGAGTTCGAGTTCGAGATGTTCGGCAAAGACCGCACCCGCCGGGGCCGCGACACCGAAGAGGCCATCAAGGTCATGCAGCAGGCCTGGACCGGGGAGCCGTTCGAGCACGAGGGCCGCACAGTGTGGGTGACCCCCAAGCCGGTGACCCAGCCCCACCCCCTTGTGATGGTGGGCGGCTCGGTGCCGGCGTCGGCCAAGCGGGCCGCCCGGCTGCGGCTGCCCTACATGCCGCCCATCGGCGATCAGGAGCTAGTGGACCTGTACTACGCCGAAGCCGCCGAGATCGGATTCGAGGGGGCGTTCGCCATGGCCCCGGACGGCCCGGGGTTGGTCCTGGTGACCGAGGATCCCGATGCTCTATGGGCCAAGATCGGCCCCAACATGTTGTACGACGCCGCGGCCTACGCCAGCTGGCAATATCCCGACCAGCGCTCCGGATGGCATGTGGACGCCGACGACGTGGCCGGCCTAAAGGCCTCCGGCCAATTCGAGGTGCTCACTCCCGATGAATGCGTTGAACTGGTCCGCACCAAGGGGGCGGCCACGCTCCACCCCCTGTGCGGCGGCATCGACCCCGCCATCGGCTGGGAGACGCTGGAGCTGGTGGCCGACAAGGTCATGCCCGCCCTCGCCGAGGGGGCGCAACCCGGCGTTTGAGACTCCGAGAGATGCTGACCGCTAGTTGGCCATATCGTCAATGATGGCCCTGCCGACATATTTTCCGGCGCCAAGCTCGTCAAAGATTGCATCTAACTCCGATAGAGCTCCGGTGCGCCCGATGTGGGTCGCCACCTGCCCGGATGCGGCCATGTCAACCACCTCGCGCATGTCCTGCACGTTGCCCACTGCTGAGTAGATCACCGTGGCATCCAAGGCGAAGAAGTGGAACGGGCTGAACTCGAACTTGCCCTCACTGAGAGGAGGCAGCCCGACGGCCACGAAAAGTCCCTTGGGACGCAATATTCTAAACCCGAGCTTGAACCCGGCCATCTGGGCCGAAAAGATGATGCTGGCGCTCACGCCGCCGATCTCGGCGGCCACTGTCTTGGCGGCATCTTCGGCACTGACCACCATGTCGGCACCTAGTGCTTCCACGAATGCCAGGCGCTCAGCGCCGATGTCGATGCCGAGCACCTTAAAGCCCAGAGCCTTGGCCATCTGCACCGCATAGTGGCCGAGTCCGCCAGCGGCTCCGACAAGGGCCACCCATTGACCGGGGGTCACATTGTGGCGAAACAGCTTCTTGAGAGCCCCATAGGCGGTAAGCGCGCCGCAGGCGAGGGGAGCCTGCTCGTCTCCTACCGAGTCGGGCAGCTTGACCAGGGACTTGGCCCACACACAGAACCGCTCGGAAAAAGTCCCCATGATTCCCTGGGATTGCGCACAGTGCCGCTGCTCCCCCTGTAGGCACCACTCGCAGGCACCACACCAATAACCGCCACCCGTGCCCCCAAGCCCGAGGATGACCCTGTCACCCACTTGGGCGTAGCGGTCGGCCCCCGACCCCAGAGCCTCAACCACTCCAATGGCCTCGTGGCCCAGCGCGTCAATCTGGCCGCCGCTACCCCAGTCGCCCCTGGCCAGGTGCAAATCTGAGTGGCAAACCCCCGAAGTGGATATGCGAACCAGCGCCTCCTCGAACCCCGGCTCGGGCACCGGAACATCCAAGATGCCGAGTTCACCGTCAACCAATCGTGCTGCCTTCATCGTTGGTCTTCTCCCGTCTTCTTCGGTTGTGTTGGCGAGATGACACCCTAGTGGTCCGGCGCATTGACATCACTGGTCATCTGGCAAGTGGCTTAGCATGGCTGCCCAGACGAGAAGGACTGGCAATTGGCGATAGCGGGTAAACAGTATCTGGCGGCGATTGCGTTGGTGATGGTTGCGGCTGCGGGGCTGGGGTTCGCCGCGTCGAGCCCAGTGGCAGCCGAGACAGTGGCCGACCGGTGCTTCGATCATCACAGCTTCGGCCAACAACCCGTTCCCGTGGCCAAGACCGCCGACGGCTCGCAGGTTCTGGCTGAGGTCCAATGGGGATGGAACGGCTCAATCGGCTGCTACCTGGTCCTCGACAACCAGGCCGTCAACACACTGCGAGCCAGCGCTGCTTCCCCCACACCCCCCGACCCACTCGGGGACGAGACTTCCGAACAGTGCTTCGAGAACCACAAATTCGGCCGCCAGTCCGTCCCCGTCGCCAAGACCGCCGACGGGACAGCCGTGTTGGCTCAAGTGCAATGGGGATGGCAGGAATCAATCGGCTGCTACCTGGTCCTCGACAACCAGGCTGTCGTTACCCTCCGCGCCGCGGCGGCCATCCCGGTGCCGACCTTCACCTCGGTCGCCGTCGGTCGAACCGGCGCGTGCGGTTTGCTCATCAACCAGTCCATTGTCTGCTGGGGCTCCAACAGCAACGGACAAACCAACACCCCCGAAGGCCAATTCAGCGCAGTGGCCGCCGGCAGCTACCACACCTGCGGACTCCGCACCGACCAAACCATCACCTGCTGGGGCTCCAACAGCAACGGACAAACCAACACCCCCGAAGGCCAATTCAGCGCAGTGGCCGCCGGCAGCTACCACACCTGCGGACTCCGCACCGACCAAACCATCACCTGCTGGGGCTCCAACAGCAACGGACAAACCAACACCCCCGAAGGCCAATTCAGCGCAGTGGCCGCCGGCAGCTTCCATACCTGTGCATTGCACACCGACCAAACCATCGCCTGCTGGGGCTTCAACGGCAACGGCGAAGCCAATCCTCCAGACGGCAGTTTCAGTGCGATCGACGCCGACAGCTCGCGCTCTTGCGGACTGCGCACCGACCAGACCATCAAATGCTGGGGGTGGAATAGTTCCAGACGGGGTGGCGCGCCGGAGGGACCGTTCACAGATCTCGCTGTCGGCAGCGGTCACACGTGTGGATTGCGTACTGATGAAATTGCCGAATGCTGGGGATCAAACGACGGTGGCCAAGCAGATCCCCCCGAAGGCCAATTCACCCATATCTCCGCGGGGAGCCTGAATTCTTGTGGGCTTCGGACCGACAAGACACTCGAGTGCTGGGGTGAGAGCAGCTCTGAGCAGATCAGGGTGTCGCAAGAGAGACTCCAGTCCGTCGACGCCGGACGGTGGCACACCTGCGGGGTGCTGAATAGCCACCGCATCCAGTGTTGGGGGCTGAATGCCAACGAACCGGTCAGCACGGCTCCTTGGTATTTCAACGTGGTTGTCACCGGGGGCGGGCACTCATGCGGGCTGACCCCAAATCGGCTCATCGAATGCTGGGGACATAGCGCCAGTCAGGCAACCGATGCTCCCGAAGGTCGATTCTCTGATGTCGCCGCCGGTTTTGTACACAGTTGTGGCTTGCGAACAAACCGAGCCATCGTGTGCTGGGGAAACAACGAATACGGGCAAACCGACGCCACAGAAGGCCGATTCGAAGCGGTTGCGGCCGGGAGTTTCCATTCCTGCGGACTGCGAGAACACAACTCCATCGCTTGCTGGGGAGACAACCGTTACGGGCAAGGCGACGCCCCTAAAGGTGAATTCACTGCCGTAACTGCGGGCGACGGGCATTCATGCGGGCTGACAATGGACAGATCAGTGGTGTGTTGGGGACGCAACGATCACGGCCAAACTGACGTTCCCCCAGCCCGGTTCACCGCCGTAAGTGCAGGAATCTCGCACACCTGCGGCTTGCTCGCCGACGGGGCCATCGCCTGTTGGGGAGACAACAGCAACGGTCAATCCGATACCCCCAGTGGCCGGTTTACCGCCGTCAGCGCGGGGATGTGGCATTCATGCGGCGTGCGCATCGACCAAGCGCTCATCTGCTGGGGCAGCATGTCGGGCCTTTTCAAGTCATAGGCCATCGCCAGGCCAGCTTGCGACCACAGACGGACCAGATCAGTCCCCAGCAGAGGGGCAGAACGAGGCCAGAACGCACTCGTGGCAGCGGGGGCGGCGGGCGACGCATACCCGGCGGCCGTGGAGGATGAGCCTCAGGGAGAACTCGCCCCGCTCAGCGGCGGGCACCATGGGGTTCAGCTCCATCTCTATCTTCACCGGGTCTTTGTGCTCGGTGATGCCCAGCAGTCCGGTAATGCGGGCCACATGGGTGTCCACCGGCAGACCGGGCAGGCCCAGCGCCACGCTGCGCACCACGTTTGCGGTCTTTCGGCCCACCCCCGGCAGGCTCACCAGATCCGACATCTTGCCTGGCACTTGGCTGTTGAAGTGATTAACCAGATCTTGGGCCATGCCCACGATGTTGCGGGCCTTGGTGGCGAAGAAGCCGGTGGACCGGATCAGCTCCTCCACACGGGCCAGGGGCGCCTCGGCTAGGGCCTCCGGGGTGGGAAATGCCGCGAATAGCTCAGGGGTGACCATGTTCACCCGCTTGTCGGTGCACTGGGCCGACAAGATGGTGGCCACCAGCAGCTGGAACGGGTTGTCATGATCGAGCTCGCACACCGCCACGGGATACTCCTCGGCCAGCAGTTCGTGTGTGCGTCTAGCCCGGCCCTTGGGTGTGCGCGGCCTCGCCATCGACGAGATGGTAGCCACCCAGACCTCGGCATCGGCGATCGGGGCCGCTACCGTGGGTTTTGTGACGCTGACGGTTGCCCGCCCCGACGGGGAAGAGTTCACCTGGTCGGTCACCATCGCCCCCGAACTGCCCCGAGACAAAGCCGTCGCCGACCAGATTCGAGCGATCACCGCGGATGCTGAGGCCGGCGATTCGGTGCAGCTTTGGATCGAACGGGCCACCGGCGGCGACGACGCGTTCGCAGCCGGCCTGGGCTTTCGCCCCTATCGCGACCTGTGGCGGATGCAGCGACCGCTGCCCGCCGATCCCTCCACCATCGCCACCCGGCCATTCGTGCCCGGAACCGACGACGACGCATTCCTGCGGGTCAACAACCGAGCATTCCACTGGCACCCCGAACAAGGTGGATTGACCCATCAGGACTTGGCCGACCGCATGGCCGAATCTTGGTTCGATGCTGAGGGGTTTCGGCTCTACGAACAGGACGGCAATCTGGCCGGCTTCTGCTGGACCAAGGTCCACCCCGAAGAGACGCCGCCAGCGGGCGAGATCTACGCCATCGCGGTGGATCCCGACTTCCACGGCCAAGGGCTGGGCAAGCCCATGACCCTGGCCGGGCTGGACTACCTGGCCGACCAAGGCCTCAGCGTTGGCTTGCTCTATGTGGAGTCGGACAATGATCCCGCGGTGGCCACCTACCGCAGTTTGGGATTCGACCATCACTCCACCAACCGGGCCTACCGGTTCGGTGTCCTATGAGGTCCGACTCCCCCCTGCCCCAGGGTCAGGACAAAGTGGCCGCGGTGCGGTCGATGTTCGATGCCATCGCCCCTCGCTACGACCTGCTCAACCGCCTGCTGACCTTCGGCATGGACTGCCGGTGGCGGCGGCGGTCGGTACGCGAACTGCAACTTCCGCCAGGTTCCCGGGTGTACGACCTGGCTTGCGGCACCGGGGACTTGTGCCGGGCCTTAGAGGCCGCCGGTCTCAAACCGGTCGGATTCGACCTGTCGACGGGCATGCTCGGTGCGGCCCAGAAATACCGGGCCTCGGGCAAGCTTCGCGCTCCAATGGTGCTGGGCGACGCCCTGCGCCTTCCGGTTCCCGATCTAAGCGCCGACGGGATCACCTGCGGTTTCGCCCTGCGCAACGTGGTGGACCTAAACGGCCTGTTCGCCGAGCTGGCCCGGGTGGTGCGTCCGGGAGGGCGAGTCTCGCTGCTAGAGGTGGCCGAGCCCTCGAACCCGGTCTTGCGGTTCGGCCACGGGTTGTATTTCGGCAAGGTGATCCCGTTGATCGGCGGTCTGCTGTCGGACCGGTCGGCCTATGCGTACCTCCCCAAGTCGGTGGCCTACATGCCCCCCACCGATGAGATGCTCGACCTGTTGGCTGGACACAGGTTTGGGGCGATAGACCATGTGAAGCTCTCCGGCGGCATCGCCCAGTTGACCACCGCCACCCGAGAGGGCTGACCCCGGCAATCTCAATGTCACTCCTGGCTCAGCACATCCCCGCCGACGACCCCGACCAGATGGCGCTGACCGATCAGCGGATCACCTTGGGCTGGGCCGAACTCGACCAGGTGATGAACCGGGCGGTCAACCTGCTGAACTCGCTCGCCCTGGGCCCGGAGCGTCGGCTGGCGGTGTTCGCCGAGAACTCGGTGGAAACCGTGATCGCCTACGTGGCCACCGCCCTGGCCGGAGCCTCGGCGGTGCCGGTGAACTTCCACCTCACTCCCGACGAGTTGGCCTACATCCTGGAAGACTCGGCTGCGGCACTCCTGCTGGTGGGCCCGGAGACCGCCGAGCGGGGCATACAGGCCGTCGAAGCGGTGTCAAGCACCACCGCAAAGCAGCCCCTCGCGGTGATGGGATGGCGCTGCCCCGACCACTCCGGAGCAATCCCCTGGGAACACAGCCTGGCCCAGGCCAGCGCCGACCCTCCTCCCACCGACACACCACCGGTCCCCCACCTCTTCTACACCTCGGGCACCACCGGTCGGCCCAAGGGCGTGGACGCACCCCCGGCTCTGTTCCGGGGCGGGACCACAGTGGCCGAGTATTTCGCCACCTGCGCCACCCCCAACGCGGCCATCGGCACCCACCTGGTGGTGGGGCCTCTGTACCACGCCGGGCCGTTCGCGGCCACCCGCAACCTCATGGGCGGCGCTCCGGTGGTGGTGATGGGCCGCTTCGACGCCGAGGCCACCCTGGCGGCCATCGACCGCTATCGGGTGAACGGCGTGTTCATGGTGCCCACCCACTTCAGCCGCCTGCTGGCCCTGCCGGCCGAAGTGAGACAGCGCTACCGCACCGACAGCCTGGTATCGGTGACCCACAGCGGGGCTCCATGCCCGGTGTCGGTGAAGCGGGCCATCATCGACTGGCTCGGACCCATTGTCTACGAGGGCTACGGCTCAACTGAGGTAGGCGGCTCTTGCCACATCAACTCCGAGGACTGGCTGGCCCACCCCGGCTCGGTGGGACGGCCGGTTGCCCCGTTTGAGGTGCTCATCGTGGACGACGACGGCAACGAGCTGCCGGCGGGCCAAGAGGGCCGGGTGTACTTCATCGACGGCAGCGGGCGGGGCATCCGCTACCGCAACGCGCCGGACAAGACGGCTTCAGCCCATCTGCGACCGGGGGTGTTCACCCTGGGCGAGATCGGCTATGTGGACTCCGACGGGTTCTTGTATCTGACCGACCGCTTCTCCGACATGGTGGTGTCGGGCGGGGTGAACATCTACCCCGCCGAGACCGAACAGGTGCTGGTGGAGCATCCGGGGGTGGGCGACGTGGCCTGCATCGGCGTGCCCGACGAGGAGATGGGCGAGCAGCTCAAAGCCCTGATTGTGCCCGCCGACCCAGCCCAGCCGCCCGCAGAGGGCGAGATCATCGCCTTCTGCCGCAGCCGGATCGCCCACTTCAAGTGTCCCCGATCGGTTGAGTTCATCAGCGAGGAGACCTTGGGCCGCTCCGCCATGGGCAAGATCAACAAACAAGCCCTGCGCGCCCCGTATTGGACGCCCTAGATCGCCAGGCCAATGGACAACAGGACGCCGAAGACCAAGTGCAGGCGGGCGGTCATGTTGAGCAGGGGCGCCTTGTCCCTCGAGGACAGCGACAGGCCCGCGGCGGGCACGGCGAACGCGAGCGAGGCCAGCGTCAGCGGCGTCCACGGCCGGTCGCCCGACAGCCCAGACGCCACCGCAAAGGCGGCGGCCACCAAGGCGG
Source organism: Acidimicrobiales bacterium (assembly GCA_965208505.1). Classification (GTDB taxonomy): domain Bacteria; phylum Actinomycetota; class Acidimicrobiia; order Acidimicrobiales; family Bin134; genus Poriferisocius. Next base: position 1,126,525 of record OZ242339.1, on the reverse strand, counting down.
CGTAGAGCCAGCCTGTCCACCGAGTGCCCAGGCGCACGGCCAGAGTCCTCTTGCCTGCGGCTCGGTCTTGGTAGATGTCGCGCTGGTTGTTGGCCACCAACAGCGCGGAGGCCAGCAGGCCAACCGGCACCGCCGCGCCTACGGCCACCCCGGTGATTTCCTCGGTCTGCACGTAGGTTGTGCCGGCGGTGGCCACCAGCCCGAAGAACACGAAGACGAATACCTCGCCGAAGCCGGCGTAGCCGTAGGGCCGCGGTCCGCCGGTGTAGTACCAGGCCGCAACCATGCAGGCCAGCCCCACCGCCACCAGCCAAAGAGTTACCACCACCGCCAAGGCCAGTCCCACCAGCGCCGCCACCGCGAAGGCCCAAAAGGCGGCCCGCCGAACCAGTTCGGGCGCCACCGCACCGCCCCCCACCAGCCGGGCCGGGCCCACCCGGGTGGCATCGGTGCCCCGAATCCCGTCGGAGTAGTCGTTGGCGTAGTTCACGCCCACTTGGAGGGCCACCGCCACCACCAGCGCCGCCGACGCCCGCCACCACACCATGTCGGGAACAGCCGCGGCGGTGCCCACTGCAACCGGCACCACCGCGGCGGGAAGCGTCCGGGGCCGCGCCCCCTGGATCCATTGCCTAATCACCCCGCTAAGTCTTGCCCATCGCCGGAGTTCGTTAGTGTCGGAGCCATGAACCGACTCGGGGCCGAAACCAGCCCCTATCTGCGCCAGCACGCCGACAACCCGGTGGACTGGTACCCGTGGGGCGAGGATGCGTTCGCCGCCGCCCGGGCCGGCGACAAGCCGATCTTGTTGTCGGTGGGCTATTCGGCCTGCCACTGGTGCCATGTCATGGCCCACGAGTCGTTCGAGGATCCCAATACGGCAGCGGTCATGAACGATCTGTTCGTCAACGTCAAAGTGGACCGCGAGGAGCGCCCCGACGTGGACACCATCTACATGGAGGCCGTCCAGGCCCTCACCGGTCGGGGCGGCTGGCCCATGACCCTGTTCATGACCCCCGACGGCCGTCCCTTCCACGGCGGCACCTACTACCCCCCGGTCAGCCGAGGACAGATGCCGTCGTTCACCGAGATCATGCACCGGATCCAAGACGTGTGGGTCAACCGCCGCCAAGACGTTGACGACCAGGCCGACCAGCTCACCCAATCGCTGAACCGCACCGCCTTGATCCAAGCCGACCCCCAGCGGGCCCCGGCCGGAAACGGCTCGGCGGCCCTGAGCCAGGCCACCGCCGCCCTGCGCCAGCAATATGACGCCGCTTGGGGCGGCTTCGGCGGTGCGCCCAAGTTCCCCCAGACCATGAGCCATGAAGTGCTGTTGCGCTCCTACATCGCAAGCGGCGACCAAGACGTGCTCAACATGGTGATCAACTCGCTCGACGCCATGGCCTCTGGCGGGATCTACGACCACCTGGGCGGCGGGTTCAGCCGCTACTCGGTGGATGCCCAATGGATCGTGCCCCACTTCGAGAAGATGCTGTACGACAACGCCCTGTTCGCCCGGCTGTACCTGCACGCCTGGCAGCTGACCGGCCGGCCCCGGTTCCGACAGGTGCTGGACGAGACCATCGGCTTTGTGCTGCGTGACCTGCGCCATAACAGCGGCGGCTTCTACTCCGCTCTCGACGCCGACTCCGAAGGCGAGGAGGGGCGGTTCTACGTGTGGACCCCCGATCAGATCACCTCGGTGCTGGGCGACGACGCAGTCGATTTCATGGCGTGGTATGGGGTAACCGAAGCCGGCAATTTCGAGGGGCACAACATCTTGTGGCGACCGGTTCGGGGCGACCTGCTCCGCCCGGCCGCGGTGGAGTTGGGCCGCGAGCACTTGCTGTCGGCCCGGAACTTGCGCATACCCCCCGGTTTGGACGACAAGGTGCTGCTGGAGTGGAACAGCCTCATGCTGGCTGCTCTGGCCGAGGCGGCGGCGGCCACCGGGAACCAGCAGTGGCTGGAAGCGGCCATCAAGAACGGCGGCTTCCTATTGGACCGGCTCCGCCGATCCGACGGCCGCTGGCTGCGCTCCTGGCAGGCGGGAGACGGCGATCGCCCGGCCCAGGCCCGCCATCTGGCCTACGCCGCCGACTACGCGGCCGCAGCCGACGCCTTCACCCGCCTGGGCGAGGCCTCCGGCCAGGCCCGCTGGATCGAAGAGGCCACCCAGGCGGCCGACGGGCTGCTGGATCTGTTCTGGGACCACGAGCGGGGCGGGGTGTTCACCACCGGATCGGATGCCGAAGAGCTGATCTGCCGGCCCAAGGAGATCACCGACAACGCCGTCCCCTCGGCCAACAGCGCCGCTGCCGTGGCCCTGCTGCGGTTGGGAACCCTCACCGGCAAGAGCCACTACCTGGACCGGGCCCAAGACATCTTGGCCCTGTTGGGCGAGGTGGCCGCCAACCACCCCAGCGGCTTCGGCCACCTGCTGGAGGCGGTGGACATGAATGCCACCGGACTAACCGAAGTGGTGGTCGGCGGCGACCGCCCCGACCTGGTGGACGCAGTGCGGGAGAGCTACCGCCCCAACGCCGTGCTGGCCTGGGGCGAGCCCTACGACTCCCCCCTGTGGGAGAACCGAACCGACGGCCTGGCCTACGTGTGCCGCAACTACACTTGCGAGGCACCTGCTGCCAGCAAAGAAGACCTGTTGGCCCGGCTGTAGAAATCGACCGTTTCAGACTTGGGGTTCACCAGACAGCAACTTGCCTGAGATATGCTGAGGGGCCGCGAATTGAGTGGCGCGCGGACAGCAACGATGGAGGGCAACATGTCCAACAGCACCAGCAAACCCAGGCGGGCGATGCAGTTGGTGGGAGCACTCATTGCGGTGGTTGGACTCGTGGCCACCATCACCGCGCACGCGTCGGCTCAAAATGCACAATCGCGCTATTACTCCGGGGTTATCACCGGCCCCGACTTCTGCGTCAACGACAGCCTGGGAGGCCCCCGTACCTACCCGTTCGACCAAGACCGTGACGGTGTAGCCGACGTCTGCTCGCTCCCCCGTACCCGCCGGGCCACCGTCGCCCGCCAAAACGCCATGGAACTACTGGCCTTGGACTTCGTGCCCCGCTTTGGTCAGCTGTATGCCCGCGAGTGCACTGATGTGGCCGAAAGCTACGGAAATCCCGCCAGGGAGAGTGCCGACGAATGCGCTGCCCCCCGGCAAGCCGATGCCGCTGGGCAGCCCATCCCCTTTGTTCCCGCCTCGCGCGTTTCCCCGGTGCTGGCGACTACATGGCCGAGCGGGTTCTTCTCCGGACCGGTAGTCACAAGCTCTACTTTCTGCTTGAACAGGAGCCTCGGCGGTCCGGTGACCTATCCATTGGACACCAACGGCGACAACGTGGCCGATATCTGCTCGCTGCCCACCACCCGCCGGGCAACCATCGCCCGCCAAAACGCCTTGGAGCGGCTTGCTGCCGAGCGGGACAACTTGTTCGGCCCCCTGCTCGCCAGCGAGTGCGCCCGACTCATCGACGTCACCTTCGGAGAGACCGCCGCAGAGGCAAGGGACGAATGTGCCAACTCCGCCGGCGAAACCGGAAGACCCCTCCCCGGCGACGAGGATGGCGGCGGCACAGGTGGCACCGGCGGCACAGGTGGCACCGGCGGCACAGGTGGCACCGGCGACGACGATGACGACGACACCGGTGGAACCCAGCGGCCAACCGGCCCCACCCAGAGCGTCACCTCCCCGGTTGCCACCAACCCCGGCACCTACAGCAAGCGTGCCGCCCAAGACCTCCTGCTCGCTCCCAGTGACCGTCAGATCGTTGCTAGCTGGGATCCGGTAACTGCTGACGATGACCCCGACGACACAGACAGCGATCCGTACGATGCCAATGATGTGTTCGAGTACATCGTGCAATACAGCACCGCTAGGAGCATGTCGAACAGTAAGCAGCTTGTGCTCAGCCTCGATACTGATGGCTCGATTTCGAGCACCCAACCCGACAATTGTGGTACCGAGAGCGCCGCCCATTCCGAGTACCAATGCCCAATCACCCAGCTGCGCACCGACACCACCTACTACGTGCGGGTCTTGGCCAATCGAGGTCTTAGCAACTCAACTGGGTCGGGCAACAGTGCCACCCGCGACTACTGGACTCCCACCTTGTCGATCACGACGGGGATTGCTGGACCGCCGAGATGGGTGGACGGCGATGATGAAACCGACGGTATTCAACCTCTGGTCAGCGCGGCATACGGCGAGATGACCGCTTATTGGGACCACCCTGCCGAAGGCAACACCGCCATTCTGAATTACACAATCCAATGGGGCACGAGCAGGAGCTTCGCCAACAACTGCGATACAAGCAACAATTGCGAACAGGAACGGGTGGCGAACTCAGAAACTAGCTACACCATTCGTGGGCTCACCAACAACCGCACCTACTACGCAAGAATTCAAGGGGCAACCTCGAACGGGCCCGGTACGTGGTCGCTAACCGAATCGCTTAGGCTGACCAGCGATCTCAAGGATCCTGGCAGACCGACGAACGTCCGGCTCACCACTGCTTCGCCGGGCACCAGCTTGAAGGTCGACTGGGCTGAACCCCTGATCAACGACAACGACCCGGCGGCAACCGGCTACAGAGTGCAGTGGCGCAACGTGAGCGAAAACGAAAATTGGTCACCCTCCAGACGACAGGCTCCAATAGACAGCCGCACCACTCAGACCTACACCATCACCGGACTAGAAAGTTTGGACGTGTACGAAGTGAGGGTTCTGGCCATCAATGACAGGGTGGCTGGACCGTGGTCGTCCACAACGAGGATCACCCTGGGTGTAGCTGGTGCGCCATACAACATCATTCCTGTGCCAGGCAGTCGCGACGTTTCGCTGACATGGACCAATCCAGGGAGTTCGCCGACGGTGGACGACATAATCCTCCAGTGGGATACCAGTCGTAGCTTTGCCACCAATTGCGATGCCGACGCGTCTTGCAATGAGCGGACTTTGACAGGCACGGATGCGGAAGAGGGCATCACTGGCTTGACTGCCAACACGGTGTACTACATCCGGCTGCGATCAATAAATGACAATGGGCCTGGCCCGTGGTCGGAAATTGTTTCCGCCGAACCCGGCACGCTGATTGCTCCGACCAGCGTTACCGCTGCTGAAGACAACCAAGGTACAGCGGATGATCCCGCTAACATCAGGAACCTGGATTTGAGCTGGACTTACACCGAAGAGTCTGGCAAGCCCACCCTGAGTGGTTTCGCCCTTCGGTGGCGTCGAGTCGGGACGACGAACTGGGGCTCTACTCGAAACATCTCTCTGGCTCAAGCTGGTTGCCCAGCCACTGATGACCAGGGCACCCCAACCGCGGGCTATCCCTATTGCTCCGGATTCACATACGAGCTCACCGGTCTGACAACTGGTGATTACTATGAGGTTCAGGTTCTAGCACGGAATAGCTATGGCAACGGCCCGTGGTCAGTTACTCCTCCTGATGCCGATCCAATAACTAGCGCATCAAATGTGGAAAGGCCGGGTTCGAGCTTCATTCCGCAGAGCGTTTCCTTGGCCACCGCCACTGATAGCAGCAGTCGCCCAACCATTCAGGTGACGTGGAGCGCACCTAGTGGCGGATTGACTGTCAGCAGCTATTACGTACAATGGCGTACCTGCGGCACAAGCGGCTACAGCTGCGGTGGATGGGGTACGAGTCGTACCGTGGCTTCTGATGCCACACTTGAGTCGCAATTCCCAGCGACCAGCTTGCGTGAAGGCACCATCTACTACCAGGCCCGAGTGAGAGCCAACGGTGCCAGCGCTAACGGCGGCAACGGTGCCTTTTCCGAGTCTCCGAGATACCCCATCACAGTTGACTACAACGACACGGCAAACGACCGAACTGATGACACTGTGACTGTCGGTACCCAATTGTCGAATTAGCAGGACCGGCTAGAGCGTGGCCCACCACCACGGTCGGCCATGCTCTAGTCGCGGGGATCGTCGATGGTGACAGCGCTTACGTCACCCAAACGCGTGCTCACCATATCCAAAGCGATCTGCTCCAAGAATTCTTTGGGCATGACGCACTCGCGGCACTCGGCGCCTTCGAGGATTAGCCGCAAGGCCACGGTGCTGCCGGTGGCAGACACCAACTCGACGTCACCGCCGTCGAGGGCTACAAGCGAACGCAGCTCGCCGACGGCCTCGTCTAGTAGAGCCTGATCCATCACGGAACCTCCTAGCTTGCGTCTTGTCCCAGGTTTGGGGGTCGGGTTCGAGACAGGAATGCCCCGGCGTCGGCCAGGATGAGCTGGCCGGTGGTGCAGCGGGCTAGATCAGATGCCAGGTATACCGAGAGGCGGCCCAACTCTTCGGGCAGGGTTTCCCGGCGCAGCGGGGTGGCGGCCACGATGGCTTCGTAGTGGTCGGCGGGAAAGGCCTCTCTTACCAGTTCGGTGGGAGTGGTGCCGGGGGCGATGGCGTTGACCCGGATGTTGTGGGGGCCGAGCTCCACCGCCATCGACCAGGTGAGGTGGTTGATGGCCGCTTTGGCCGCGGCGTAGCTCGACATCATGGGCGAGGGCCGGGTGGTCTCGCCCGAGCTGACATTGAGGATCACGCCGCTCCCCTGCTCGATCATGGCGAGGGCCTCGGCCCGGGCGCACAGCGCGGTCAGCACCAAATTCTGATCTACGAGATCCCGCCAGAAGGCACCGTCCATGTCCACAAACCGAGTGGGGGAACGCCCCGCCATCATCCCGACGTTGTTGACTGCGATGTCCAGCCGCCCGCCCCAGGCCAACACATCGGCCACCAGTTGGTCGATAGCAGCATCGTCCCGCAGATCGGCTGCGAACGCCTTCGCCGTGCCCTCTTCATCGGCGATGAGCGCCACCGTCTCGTGGGCCTGCTCAGCCCTAACGTCGTTCACCGCCACCGCAGCACCGGCCCGGGCCATCCACCGGGCGATCTCCCGGCCGATGCCCGCACCCGACCCGGTGACCAGCGCCACCTTGCCGGAGTGGTCGATCTCTACGCTCATGGCTCCGGTATAGCTAGCTGTGCCGAAGCCCGACCCGCACCGCGTCGCGGTCGGAGGTGCGCTGAAGCATGGCCATGGCCTCGTCGATCTCATCGATGCCGAACACCTCGCCCAATAGCGGGCCGGTGGGGAACTCCCCGCTGTTCAAGATGGCCACCGCCTCTCTCATGGAGGTGGGGGTGGAGCCGCTGCCCCCCTGGATTCTGAGGCCCTTGTACACAATTAGATCGGTGATCAGCTCCACCGGAGACAGGTTCTTGAGCCCGGCCAGCAGCACCTTGCCCCCCGAGCGAACCAGCTCAACGCACAGCGGAACGGTAACGGTGGCGTCGGCGGCCAAATCCACCGCCATATCGGCCATGGCCCCGCCGGTTATCTCGCCCACCAGCGCCACGGGGTCGGTGGCGGTCACATCGATGGTCACATCGGCGCCCACCTCTCGGGCCACCTCCAGGCGCAAACCGTCGGCTCCAGTACCTGTGACAATCACCGTCTCCGCACCGCGGCGCTTGGCCTCGGCGGCGCACACCAGCCCCATGTGGCCGGGTCCCTGCACCACCACAGTGTCGCCCTCGTCAACCGGCAGCATTCCGAACCAGTTGCACACGCTGGCCAGAGGCTCGAACAGGGTCAGCTCGGCGGCGTCGATATCGTCGGTTAGCTTGATCAGATGGGTTCCGGGCAACAGGCCCATGTACTCCCCATAGCCGCCCCACAGTCCGTGGTCGTCCTCAAGGCCCAGGGTGTATCCATACACCTCGCCCAGGCCGAACGGGTTGTCGCCGGAGATCGGCGCCCGCAATACGAGGTCGACCGCCACCCGGTCGCCCACGGCCACGCCCAGGTTGGCGTTATCAGCCAGCGCATACACCCGCCCGACTATCTCGTGACCAGGCACCAGCGGCGCCTTCTCCCCGGGGACGTGCTTGTGGCCGTGAAGTTGGGCTACGTCGCTCCCGCACATTCCGACGGCCTCCACCTTGAGAACCCCGCCGCCGGGAGGTGCCTCGGGCACCGGAAAATCGTCGCGCCGGGCAAAAGTGCCGTCGCCGTTGAAGACCACGCCCCGACAAGTGCTGCTCATGACTGCCGCCTCTCTTGCGGAGCTATTGGGATCAGCTGATCCCGCTCTTCTCCAGGATGTGAACACCACAACTCGAACCGAGGCCGATCACATGGGTCAGGCCCACGCTGGCCCCCTCCACCTGGCGGTCGCCGGCCTCGCCCCGCAGATGAGTGGCCACCTCATAGACGTTGGCCACGCCGGTGGCGCCAATGGGATGGCCCTTGGAGATCAGTCCGCCCGACACGTTCACCGGGGTCTCGCCGTCGCGCCACGGGGCGCCTCGGTCGATGAAATCGCCGGCGCCGCCCGGCTCGCACAGTCCCAGGTTGTCGTAGTGGATGAGCTCGGCGGTGGCGAAGCAGTCGTGCAACTCCACCAGGCTCAGATCCTCAGGACCAACCCCAGCCTGTTCGTAAGCGGCCTGGGCCGCGTTGCGGGTGAGGGTGTTCACGTCGGGCTGCATGGCCCCCGATTCCACGTAGGGGTCGGTGGTCAGCACCGAGGCTGAGATCTTCACCGCTCGGGACTGCTGCTCCCGGCTCAAAGAAGCGAAGCGCTCCTCCCCCACCAATACACAGGCGGCGGCCCCGTCACCAGTAGGGCAGCACATCAGCAGCGTGTTGGGGTACGACTGCATGGGCGATCCCATGACCTCTTCGAGGGTGAACTCCTTTTGGTACTGGGCCAGGGGGTTCAAGGTGGAGTGGGCGTGGTTCTTCTGGGCCACCTTGGCAAATTGCTCAAAGCCCACCCCGTCGTTGTCGTTGGCGTATTCCATGCCGGCCTGGGCGAACACTCCCGGCATGGTGTCGGTGCCCAAGATGCCGTCGACGGGCATCACTGCGCCGTAGCGGCCTGAGGGCTCATAAACGTTCTTCTCCTTGCGGGCGCCGCCGGCCAGAAGGCCCATCTTGCCCATCTGCTCGACGCCGATGGCCAGGCCCATATCGGCCTCACCGGCTCGGATGGCCATGATCACCGTGCGCAGGGCAGTGGCCCCGGTGGCGCAGGCATTGGAGACGTTGTACACCGGAATGCCGGTCTGGCCGATCTGCTTCTGCACTTGCTGGCCCATGCCGGCGTTGGCCTGGAACAAGGTCCCGCAGGCCAGCAAATCCATGTCGGAAACGCTCACCCCGCCGTCGTCCAGCGCGCCCAGCGCCGCAGCGGAGGCCAAGTCCACCGCATCTTGGTCGGGATAGCGCCCGAATGCCGTCATGTGCGTTCCCAGAACCCAGATGTCTTGTGCCATTGTCGGCCTCCTATCGGTTGATTGGGTCAGATTGTCATGCCGGGGCGTAACCGAAGGCGACCGCCTCTTGGCCGTCGTCGTCGGTGCCCACCACGTAGGTGTCGAGCTTCACTTTCATGCCCAGCGTGATCTTGGCCGGATCGGGCTCCACGTTTATGAGATTGGAGCGCACCGAGGTGCCGTCGTCGGTGCGCACGATGGCCGAAACGTAGGGCGTGGGGATTGTGGGGGCGGCCCGGTACACAATGCTGAAAGTACGCAGTGTGCCGGTATCGCTCACCCGCACGGAGTTGAATTCCCGGCCCCCGCATTGGGCGCAGGCATTGCGCCGGCCGAAGAACCGAGCGCCGCAGCTTTGGCACTCGTTGGCTTGCAAATAGGGGCCGTTGTCTAAGACGAGATAGTCCACCAGGGGGATCTGCACGTCGAGAGGATACTCCAGCGGCCCCTTTGCTGGCCCAACCGCTCTCGGTGGCCCAACCGCTCTCGGTGGCCCAACCGCGATTATCCGCTATTGGGGGATGTCGAAACCCTCGGGAAAGCCGCCATCCATGTAGCCCGATGTCTCCACCTTCTTGACGATACGAAATCCGTCGGGGGTCCGGGAAACGGTGTCGTGGTACCAGCCGCCCACGTAGAACAAGTGCAACTGGGATCCATTGGGGTCGAACTTGCCGTCGTCGTCGATGGGCATGCCCATCGGATTGTGGAACAGCGTTGTACACTGGGCGGTGTCGCCGTCCCAGCTCCGGATATAGGTCTTGCCCACCATGTGCTGGGTCATGGGGAAGATGGACAAGGCCATCTGAAGCCAACCCTTGACCGTGGGATAGTCGGCGTTGGCATCGTCCACGCCGGGGGCCGAAGAGGAGTAGTCCAGATGGGCGTCGGGGGTGAAGACCGTGTCGAGGAGGTCCCAGTCCTTCTCATCAATGGCGATCGTGTACCGGACGATGGTGTCTTCGATGGCCAGGCGGTCGACGGGATCAGGCATGTTCATAGCGGGTCACCGTAGTAGATGACCTCATCCAAAGACCTACGGGGGCGAGTGCCAGAAGAGCTGGGACGGTCTTGGGCGGGGTAGCCCAAGGCCACGGTTCCCACCATGCGGCGGCCCTCCGGGATGCCGAGGCCCTCAATGACCGCAGGCTCGTGCTCGAAAGCGCCGAAGAAACAGGAGCCCAACCCGGCAGCCGACGCCCCCAACAGCAGGCCGTGGACGGCCATGCCGGCGTCTACCCACCAATAGGGCACGGGCCAGGATTCGGTGGATTCGCCGAGTCCGGTGTGGGCTTTGTCGGGCTCGGCATAGCGGTTCACGTAGCGCTCCGGGGAGGTGAGCACCACCACGAGGACGGGGGCGGCCAGCAGACCGGGCCAGGGGAACTCGGCTCGCCGCTCGGGGGTGAGGGTCAGTTGCCAGTAGTGCTCCGGGGCGGCGACCACGCAGAACTCCACAGCCTGGGTGTTGCCCGCCGACGGAGACCGACGAGCCTGGTCGAGCAGCTCGACAACCAGCCCGGCGGGTAGCGGATCTGAGAGGAAGTTGCGGCACATCGGCCGCCGAATAGGCGGTTTGTCGCTCAGGCGTACTTGAGGAGGTCTTCGGCCATGATCCAGCCGAATGCGATCATGGTGTCGCCGCCGCCACGGTCCACTTTTTCGAACAGTGCATCCACCTCGGCATCGATGCTCTCTGGCTTGGCGGTCTCGTAGTCCATCAGGCAGGACTGGCCGCCGTCGCCCACAACCCGGAAGTCCCGGTCGAGATAACGGGAAGCGCTGATGCTGAACCGCTTGGCCAACCGCCGGCCCCAGGCCCGCTCTTCTCCCGAGGCCTTGTGTCCCGGACGGGGGACGATGTCGTCCAATGGCTTGAACGCATCGAATCCGCCGGCGTTGTCGAACTGGGTGCCCATCAGCACGTCCTCGTCGGGGAAGGCCATCAGCGCCCGATGGAGCTGGGCCTCAGTGAGCTGGCGGAGGACGGTGCTGCGCTTGGACGTGCGGGCCACTGACGCCAGACCCACTAGCACGCTCGGCGTCCCGCCGATGCGCTCGAGGGTGGAGAAGGCGAATCCTCGAAGCTTGCCGTTTTCGCGAGCGGTGGAGATCAGCACCCACTCCTCGGTTTGCTTGGATAGCAACCCCACCGAAAACGGGTTGGGGCCATCAGCACACATGTCGGCCATTTCGGCCAGCTCTGCGTCGGTGACCGCTGTGCAGTCCTTGGTTTCGACGTCGATTGCCATGCGCTGTTCGCCCTCCTAGCTCGCTGATCCCCCACAGATTTCCCCCCGTGGGCACCCCTATAGTCCATCAATCGCTCCGGTGGGCGCGCAAACCCGCAGGAATACACGGGTTTTTGGCTGCGAACTCAGTCGGCAAAACACCAGCGTGTCGAGCTACACCGCGACCGCGCTCTCTCCCAGCATTTCCCGCAACTCGCCGATCAACCCCCGGCCCGTGTCCACTCTGTAGGCCGATGAGAGCTTGATCCCCTTGTCGTCGCCGAGCATGAGGATCACTTCGGACTTGCCGGGATGGCTGGCAAAAATCGACTTCAGGGTTCCAATTCGCTCCGGAGATATGACGTTGGACCCGAGCATCAGTTTGAGGGCGGTCTGCCCGTTGGCTAAAGCAGGATCGATCGGCTCTGCCCCGTAGCAGATCAGGTTCGCCTCATCATCACGCCGGTCCAGGCGCCCCTCGAACACCACCACCAAATCGTCGGCCAGCTTGTGTCCGTGCTCCTCCATGGCCCGGGGAAACAGGGTCACCTCCATGTTCCCGTACATGTCCTCGAGGTCGCATGACGCCATCTGATCGCCTTTGCGAGTCCATCGCTTGCGCAGATTGCTGACCACCCCGCCCACTTTCACCGAGGTGCCTTCCTCGACTTCGGCCAGCTGGTCGATCCGATGGGTGGTCTTTCGAGCCAGCACCCCCTCCATGCCCATGATGGGATGGTCGGACACGTAGAGCCCCAGCATCTCTTTTTCGGCGGCCAGTCTCCGGGTTTTGTCGAACTCCACGTCGGGGATCTCTATGCGCTGCTCGAAGCTCTCCGGGCTGTCCTCACCGAACAAGCTCATGATCCCCTGGCTGCGCTCCCGCTGCTCTTGGATGCAGCGGCGCACGATTGTCTCTGACGCGTTCAGCAGCCCCTGCCGGGGATGGCCCATCGAGTCGAAGCAGCCCGCCTTGATGAGGGCTTCGACGACACCCTTGTTGAGCACAATCGGATCGACCCGCGAGCAGAAATCGTGGAAGTCGGCGAACGGTCCGCTCTCCTTCCGCTCGTCGAGGATCATCTGGGCGGTGCCCGCGCCCATGTGGCGGATGGCCGAGAGCCCGAAGGAGATGGCGCGCTCCCCCGCCGCGGAGTTGGTGGCGGCAAAGTCGGACTCCGATTGGTTCACATCGGGCAGTGCCACGGTGATCCCCATCTGGCGGCATTCGGCCAGGTAGACGGCCGCCCTCTCCAACTTGTTCTTCACGCTGGTCAACAACGCGGCCATGTACTCCACCGGGTACTGGGCCTTGAGGTAGGCACACTGGTAGGCGATCAGCCCGTAGCCATAGGAGTGGCTCTTGCCGAAGGCGTAGTCGGCGAACTGCTCGATGATATCGAACAGCTCAGTGCCCAACTCCTCGCCATAGCCGCTCTTCTCGCATCCGGCCACAAAGGAGTCCCGCTCCTTGGCCATCAGCACGCGATCCTTTTTGCCACAGGCCTTGCGGAGGTTGTCGGCGTCAGCCAGGGAGTAGCCGGCGAACCGCTGGGCCACCCGCATGACGCTCTCCTGGTAGATCATCAGCCCGTAGGTGTCGCCCAAGATGTCGGCGGCATCCTCGTGGAACACCTGCACCGGTTTGCGGTCGTTTTTCCGGTCGGCGTAGTCGTTGTGCATGTTGGCCGCCATCGGGCCGGGCCGGTACAAGGCCACCAGGGCGGCCACGTCGTCGAAGCAAGAGGGCTTCAGCGATCGGATGAGCGACCGCATCGGTCCGCTCTCCAGCTGGAACACCCCGATGGTGTCGCCCCGGGACAAAAGCTCATAGGTGGCCGCGTCGTCAAGCGGAACGTTGTCGATGTCCACCTTGACCCCTTGGGACTGCTCGATCAGCCCGACGGCGTCTTCGAGCACGTCGAGGTTCCGCAGGCCCAAAAAATCCATCTTGAGCAGGCCCAGATCCTCCACGGCGTGCATCTCGTACTGGGTGACGATGGGAGCCTCTTCGAGTGATTGGCCCGGCGATGCCTTGCGCTGGATGGGGACATACTGGGTGAGCGGCTCCTTGGTGATGACCACCGCAGCGGCGTGGATGCTGTCTTGGCGCCGCAGACCCTCCAAGCCTCGGGCCACGTCGACCACCTTGCGAGCGTCTTCGTCGCTGTCGCACATCTCCCGCAAATCGGCGGCTGCGGTGTAGCCGTCGGCGTACTCCTCGGTCTTCTCCAGGCAGGCCCACAGCGGGGTGTCGCGACCCAGCACCAGCGGGGGCATGGCCTTGGCCAGCTTGTCGCCCAGTGCGTAGGGGAAATTCAGCACCCTGGCGCTGTCGCGCACCGCGGCCCGGGCCTTGATGGTGGAGAAGGTGATGATCTGGGCCACATGGTCCTCGCCATACTTGTGGGAGGCGTAGCGGATGATCTCGTCGCGGTAGCGGGAATCGAAGTCCATGTCGATGTCGGGCATGGAAATTCGGGACGGGTTGAGAAAGCGCTCGAACAGCAGGTCGTAGCGGATGGGATCCAGATCGGTGATGCGCAGGGAGTAGGCCACGGCGCACCCGGCCGCGCTGCCCCGGCCCGGACCCACCCGGATGCCCCGCTCCCGGGCGTAGCGGATCAGATCCCAGGTGATCAGGAAATAGGAGGAGAAGCCCATGTCGGAGATGACCTTGAGCTCGAAAGCCAGCCGGTCGGCCACCTCTTCGGACAAGGGTCTGCCCCACCGGGCCTCAGCTCCCTCCAAGGTCAGCGCCCGCAGGTAGTCGTCGGCGTTTTCGTATTCATCGGGAATGGGGAAGTCGGGAAGCTGCGGTTTGCCGAACTCGATCTCCACGTCGGCCCGCTCCGCGATCCACAGCGTGTTGTCGCAGGCCGGGGTGATGTCGGAGAACAGATGGCGCATCTCCGCCGCCGTCTTGAGGTAATGCTCGCTGCCGTCGAACTGCAAGCGGTCGGTGTCGCTTACCAGCGAGCCGGTTTGCACGCACAGCAGGGCATCGTGGGCCTCGGCATCGTCCCGGTGGGTGTAGTGGCTGTCGTTGGTGGCCAACAGGGGGGCGTTGATCTGGCGGGCCAGCCGGATCAGATCGGGGTTGGTGCGATGCTGCTCAGCGATGCCGTGGTCCTGGATCTCCACGAACAAGTTGTCCTTGCCGAAGATGTCCTGGAGGCGGGCAGCCTTGGCCACCGCTTCGTCGTAGTCGTTGCGCAGCAGGGCTTGGAGCACGTGGCCGCCCAGACAGCCGGTGGAGGCGATCAGTCCCTCGCTGTGCTCGGCCAGCAGTTCCCAATCCAACCGGGGCTTGTAGTAGTAGCCCTCGAGGAAGGCCCGGCTGGACAGCTGGATGAGGTTCTTGTAGCCGGCGTTGTTCTCGGCCAATAGCGTGAGGTGGTAATAGAGCTTCTGCCCTCCCTCGGTGCTGCCCCCGCTGTCGTCCACCTTGCCCCGCCGCGGCGGCCGCTCGCTCCGGTTCTCATGGGCCATATAGGCCTCGATGCCGATCACCGGCTTGATGCCCTCGTTGCGGCAGGCCCGGTAGAAGTCGATGACCCCGTACATGTTGCCGTGATCGGTCATCCCCAGCGCGGGCTGGCCGTCGGCCGCGGCCGCTTTTACGAGCTCGCTGACCCGAGAGGCGCCGTCGAGAATGGAGTACTCAGTGTGGACATGAAGGTGGGTGAAAGAACTGGACACGGTTCTCCTGTGGACAGTCTGTGGCCTGTTTGTGGATAACTACAGGCTTGTGGTTTGGCCTCACCCCGACCATACCAAGACGGGAAGACACATGCTGCTCCCCGCAAATTTGGTTCGTTTAGCCTGGTCAACAGGGCCTTACAAGTACGTACCCGGTTTACCGTCGGCTTGAGACTGAGCACCGGGAGGGAGTTCGGCGCGGATGTTGGCCAGCTGCTGTTGAGCCGTGACCTGTTGGGCGAACAAAGCGGCCTGGATGCCTTGGATGAGTCCCTCCAGCCAGCCCACCAGCTGGGCTTTCGCCACCTGCAATTCGGCTTGGCTGGGAGGGTGGTCTTCGGGGAAGGGCAGGATCAGACGGTCGAGCTCCTCGCTCAGGTCGGGGGACAGCGCCGAGCCCAGTTCCTCTATCGACGTTTCGTATATCTCTCTCAGCCGGTCCCGGCTGGACTCGTCCAGGGTTGCTTGGCGGACCTCGTCCAAGAGCTGCTTCAGCATCGTGCCGACCCTCATGACTTTGGCCGGCTGCTCAATGGCCTCTCGAGCCGACGGCAGCTCAGCAGGATCGCCTTCTGCGTGCGGCCCTTCGAGCACTACCTCGGCGGGCTCCGACGATGGCGACTGGCCGGTGTTGGTCATGGTCGGAAATCTACCCGCTAACTGCCAATTCCCGGCAACACCCTCAAGTCCGGGTGCCGAACGCGCCAAGGCAGGGAACCAGCACCTCCGACGATGTCAGCGACCCGTGTCGAGCCAACAGCTGGAACCCCGGCTTGGGCTCTCGCCGGGGCGTGCCCTGCAACGCTGGCTTGGGCTCGATGAACGCCACAGGGTCTAGGGGCACCAGGGCCACATCGCCCATCCGGGAGCGGGCTTCGGGGCCAACGCGGGGACCGAACCACTCTTCATCTAGCACCTGCTGTCGGCCAACCACCAGGCCGTGGTGGCCATAGTGCTCCGAAGCCACATCCAAGAGGTCGCCGGCCCGGCCGGGGCGGGCGTGCAGCCAGCGGAATCGAGCCTCCCCCGACGTCACTGTGGTGAGTACCACCACGTCGCGGGCCAGCTCCACCTTGTTGTCGCCCACCATGACCTGCCCGTGATCCGACACGACCAACAAAGCTGCTTCGGGGGGGAGCACGGCCAGGATTTGAGCCACCACGCGGTCCACGTCGGCGAATTCCGCGTCCAAATGGGGGCCGAAACCGTACTCGTGGGCAATCCGGTCGGGACCGTCGTAGTAGACGTACACCAGCGGGGCACCCCCTTCCACCAGAGTCTGCACCTCCACGGCGATGGAACTGGTCAGCTTGTATCCCTTGTGGTCAACCCCGTCGAGGTGAGCCCGGGTGAAGCCGGTTCCCTGAAACTCGCTCCGTCCCACCGCCGGCACTCTTCGTCCGAAGAATGCCGGCCGGGTCTGCATCTGCTCGGGAACGATGGACCTGCGGGCATCCGAGCCCTTGGGACCTGCGGTCCACCGCAAGGCGTTGAGCACCTGCCCTTGGACATGGATCTGGTAGCCGATCAGGCCGTGTTCGCCCGGTGCCGAGCCGGTAACCAAAGAGGTCAGCGCCGTGGTGGTCGTGGTTGGGGCCACAGTGGTGATAGGACCACCTTCCATGGCCGACAGAACCGGGGTCAGCTCGGCCCGGTCTTGGAGCTGCTCCCAGCCCATCCCATCCACCAAGAACAAGACCACTGCTTTGGCCTGTTGGATGGGAGCGGGCAACCAGTCAGAAGCAGCGGCCGGGCCGAGCAGAGCGGGCACGACGTTGCTCAGACAAGGCCCCCGGTAGTCGGGCAGCACCGGAAACTCGGTGGTTGAGCCGCCGTCTGCGGGGCTGACGCTGTGGCTTTTGCTTCCCATTGCGCATTCAACCTATCGGCTCGACCCCGCAGAGAAGATTGAGAAGTAGTGTGATGGGTCGTGAGGGTCTCGACTCGAGGGGATTACGCCAGTCGGGCGTTGCTGTCGCTGGCCCTGCACGCCGATGAGACCGGACCCACTTCGGTTCGCGACATCGCCGAGCGCACCGGTCTCCCCCAGCCTTATTTGGAGCAGATCCTCCAGGCGCTGAAGGGCGCCGGTCTGGTCCGCTCCAAGCGGGGGGCGGGTGGTGGCTATGTCCTGGCCCGGCCAGCCACCGAGATCAAGCTGAGCGAGATTGTCAGCGCGGTGGACGGTCCCATTGTGCTCGGTGATTTCGGGGAGCCTCACCAAGACGGCGCCTGCGATCACGAAGGCCAGTGCGTGCTGCTGGCCATCTGGACCCACGCGGGCGACATCATGGCCGACTTTTTGAGCAACTACACGCTAGATGACATCGCCAAGACCGCCAACGGACTCCTTCCCTGGCCAGGATCAGGCTGACGGTTACCCCGGCTACGGGCACAAGAGCCGATACAGGCGGGAGAAATCATCGGGCGTCTCGGCTTCAAACCGCAGTAGCCGCCCGGTGGAAGGGTGGTCGAAGCCCAAGGTGTGGGCGTGGAGGGCCGGCCGGCTGATACCGGGGGCGCTCGGGCCTCCGTACAGCTCGTCGCCCACCACCGGATGGCCGATCGCCGCCAGATGGACTCGAATCTGATGCGTGCGCCCGGTCTCCAGCTGCAACTCCAGTCGGGCCGAGTCAAATGACACGGGCCCATCGGGGGGTTCAGTCGGGGCCGGCATGCGAGCTGACACCTGGTAGTGGGTTTTGGCCGGGCGACCGTCAGCCGCAACTGCCATTTTGACGGGGTGGCGAGCAGAACGGCCTACCGGGGCGTCGATCAACCCTCGGTCATCGGCTGGCATCCCCCTGACCAGCGCGACATAGCCCCGGTTCACCTCCCGTCGTCGCAGCGAGGCGGTCAGGGCTTCGTAGCCGGACTGGCTGCGAGCAATCATCAGCAGCCCAGAAGTGCCCCGGTCGAGCCGGTGGACGATGCCGGGGCGCCCCGGCTCCCCCACCCCGGCAATCTCGGGAAACCGGGCAAGCAGGCCATTCACCAACGTCCCGGCGGCATGGCCAGATCCGGGGTGAACCACAAGATCGGCCGGTTTGTTGACCACGACCACCTGCTCGTCGGCATGGACCACATCCAACTCCACCGATGGATCAGGCCCAGGAGCCACCAAGCCGACAACCGGGTGTTGGGAAAGCGAGATCTGATCGCCGGCTACCAACCGCTGTGACCTGGAGGTGGCGGGGACGCCGTTTACCGCCACCTCTTGCTGGTCGACCAGCCGCGCGGCCTCGGCCCGGCTGCACTCCCACACCAGCGCGACTACCCGGTCGAGGCGTTCGCCGGCGAGGGCGTCGGGAACCACCCCATCAAGGCTCATCGGGGGGGATCTAGCTCATTGTCATCACAGATCATGGGGGAATCGGTCTCGCCATCACGCTGGGGTTGCCGGTAGCGGGGGGCGATCAGCACCAAGATGACACCGGACACCACGATGGCCGAGTCTGCGGCATTGAAGACCGGCCACCACTGGAGATCGACGAAGTCGACCACCGCCCCGCCCAAGAACCCGTCTCCAGCGCGCACGGCGCGGTCGGCCAGATTGCCCATCGCCCCGCCGAGGATCATCCCCAGAAGCGATGGGGGCAGCGACAGTCGGCGACCATTCCAACTGGCCCAGGCCACCACAACCACAAACAAGAAGGCCACCACCGCAATGAAGATCTCCAGACCTTGACCCAGCCCGAAAGCCGCACCGGTGTTGTGGACCAGGTGCAACCGCAAAGTCCAGAACAAATCGATGTCCTGGTCGTCAAGTGCTTCCAGTGCCCACCACTTGGTCAACTGGTCTACGGCCAACACCAGGGCGCCAACCCCGAGCAACACCAGGTTGTGGCGGCGAGATCGTTGCTGTGTCTCGGCCGGGCTAGCGGTCCTAGAACCCACCGGCTTTGTGCTCAACCCGCTCCGCCGCCCACGGAATTGCGTTGAGGCGCTGCCGGGGGATCGGCTTGCCCGATACCAGGCAAATCCCATAGGTGCCGTCGTCGATTCGGGCCAGGGCGGCGTCGATCTGGTCGACCGCGGCGCGGGCATGGGCGCTGAGAGCCAAATCCCGCTCCCGCTCCACCGCCAAGGTGTCGCCCTCGCCCGATTCCTCGTCGAACTGGACGTCGCCCGGCTCCCGCTCCTCCACCAGGGAATCGGCCTCGGCTTTGAGCCGGGTGGCCGAATCGATGTAGCGGCTGCGCTCCTCCAACAGAAGCCGCCGCTGCTTGTCCAGGTACTTCTTGTCGAACAGCGGTTTTTTTGCCGCAGGCTTGCGCGCCGATGGCTTGGTATTGCTGGTTTTCTTCTCTGTCGACACTTTTGGCGCCGACTGTTTCGATACGGTCTTCTTTGCTGCCATTGCAGGCCGGAGTGTAGCCGCCGCTGAAGCCAATTACTCCCAAATGGGCCGAGAGAGGAATAACGATGTCAGAACCGGCTTGGACACGGGTTATTTTGTGTTTTCCCAGTTTGCCCTGGAGGCCCGTTGTCCGATCCGACCAGCCCCTATCCCGAGGTCGACCCCAAGCCGTTCTTCCCCGAGATTGAGCGCCGGGTTCTGGAGTCGTGGGCCATAGATGAGACCTTCAGCCAATCGGTGACCGAACGGCAGACGGGAGCCAACGGCGCCAACGAATACGTGTTCTACGACGGGCCCCCGTTCGCCAACGGGCTCCCCCACCACGGCCACCTTCTCACCGGCTACGTGAAGGACGTGATCCCCCGCTTCCACACCATGCGGGGCCGCCGGGTGGAGCGCCGCTTCGGTTGGGACTGCCATGGCCTGCCCGCAGAGATGGAGGCCGAGAAAGAGCTGTCGGTATCGGGACGGGCAGCCATCACCGACTACGGCATCGACCGCTTCAACGAATACTGCCGCCAATCGGTGCTGCGCTACACCCAAGAGTGGGAGACCACGGTGACCCGCCAAGCCCGCTGGGTGGACTTCGCCAACGACTACAAGACCATGGACCTTCCCTACATGGAGTCGGTCATGTGGGCGTTCAAGTCGCTGTGGGACAAAGGTCTGCTCTACGAGGCCTATCGGGTGATGCCCTACTCCTGGGCGGCCGAGACACCCCTGTCCAACTTCGAGATCCGCCTCGACGACGCCACTCGTCCCCGCCAAGACCCGGCTATCACCGTGGCCTTCGATCTCGTGCCTCAACCGGGTGATCCGAGGCCTATGCGGATGCTGGCCTGGACCACCACGCCGTGGACCCTCCCGTCCAACCTGATGCTGATTGTCGGGCCTGAGATCGAATACTCCATCGTCGAGCACGAAGACCGCCACATCGTGCTGGCCGGGGCCACGCTGGAGGCCTATGGGGCCGAGCTGGGCCACAACCGCGTAGTGGGAACCGTGTCCGGCGCCGAGTTGGTCGGCCGGCGCTACCGGCCCCTGTTCGACTACTTCGCCCCGCTGGAGGCCGACGGAGCCTTCCAGGTAGTGGGGGCCGACTTCGTGGACACTGCAGAGGGCACCGGCGTGGTCCATGCCGCCCCCGGCTTCGGCGAGGACGATCAGCAAGCGGCCGAGGCCCACGGGGTGCCCATGGTGGTGCCGGTGGACGACCAGGGCCGCTTCACCCAAGAGGTGGCCGACTGGGCCGGGGTCAATGTATTCGAGGCCAACAGCGGCATAATTGCCCGGCTCAAAGAGCAGGGGCGGATCCTGCGCCACGCCACCTACGAGCACAACTACCCCCATTGCTGGCGTACCGATGAGCCGATCATCTACCGGGCGCTTAGCTCGTGGTTCGTCCGGGTCACCGAGATCCAAGACAAGATGCTGGCGCTCAACCAGCAGATCAACTGGGTGCCAGGCCATGTGCGCGATGGCCGGTTCGGCACCTGGCTAGAAGGGGCCCGAGACTGGTCGATCAGCCGGAACCGGTTCTGGGGATCGCCCATACCGGTATGGCGCAGCGACAACCCGGCCTACCCCCGAGTGGACGTGTACGGCAGCCTGGATGAGATCGAGCGGGATTTCGGCGTGCGACCGGCCGATCTGCACCGGCCATACATAGACGAGTTGACCCGGCCCAACCCCGATGACCCCACCGGGACTTCGGTCATGCACCGGGTGCCTGAGGTATTGGATTGCTGGTTCGAATCCGGTTCGATGCCCTTCGCCCAGGTCCACTATCCGTTCGAGAACAAGGAGTGGTTCGAGCACCACTTTCCGGCCGACTTCATCGTGGAGTACATCAACCAGACTCGGGGATGGTTCTACACCCTCCATGTTCTGGCCGCCGCGCTGTTCGACCGCCCGGCCTTCAACAACGTGATCTGCCACGGCATCCTACTCGATGCCAAGGGACGGAAGCTGTCAAAGAAGCTGAGGAACTACACCGAGCCCGAGGAGATCTTCGCCACCAAGGGGGCCGACGCCCTGCGCTGGTACCTGATGGGTTCGCCCATCGTTAGGGGCGGCGATCTCCGCCTCGACGACTCGGGCATAGACGACGTGCTGCGCCAGGTGATCATCCCCATCTGGAACGCCTATTACTTCTTCACCCTGTACGCCAATGCCGACGGGATCCAGGCCAAGACCCGGACCGACTCCGAGGAGTTGCTGGACCGCTACATACTGGCCAAGACCCGGCTGCTGACCGAGGCGGTAACCCGGCACATGGAGGCCTACGACCTCCCCGGCGCCACCGCCGAGTTGGAGCGGTTCATCGACTCCTTGAACAACTGGTACATCCGCCGCAGCCGGGACCGGTTCTGGGCCCCGTCACGCCCGTCGTCAGCCGATGACAAGCAGGATGCCTACGACACCTTGTACACGGTGCTGATCACGCTGGCCCGGCTGCTGGCGCCGTTTCTGCCTTTGGTGTCCGAGGAGATCCACCGAGGCCTCACCGGCGTGTCGAGCGTGCACCTTTGCGACTGGCCTGATCCGGCCGAACTCCCAGCCGACCCCCAACTGGTGACCGCCATGGACCGGGTGCGCGACGTGTGCTCCACCGGGCTGCGGGTTCGAGAGGACGAGGGGATCCGGGTGCGCCAACCCCTGCCGTCGCTCACAGTGGCCGGCAGGGGGGTTGACGACCTGACGCCGTTCACACCTCTGATAGCCGACGAGATGAACGTGAAGGAGGTTCTCCTCAGCGACGACCTCACCGCTTACGGGCAATTCGTGCTCCGCCCCAACGGCCAACAGCTGGGTCCCCGCCTGGGCAAGGACGTGCAGGAGGTGTTCGCCGCCTCCCGGGAGGGCCGATGGGAGGAAAACCCAGACGGCACCGTCACCGTAGCCGGCCACACCCTGGCCGACAGCGAGTTCGAACTAGCACTGAACCCGGTGGAGGGGGCCAATGCGGCGGCACTGCGCACCAACGATGCCCTAGTGGCGCTGGACACCGCGGTAAACCCCGAGTTGGCCGCCGAGGGGATTGCCCGCGACGTGATCCGAGTGGTCCAAGCCGAGCGCAAGAGCCAAGATCTCGACGTCGCCGACCGAATCGATTTGTCCATTGCCGCCGAGGCCGAGATCATCGAAGCCATTGCGGCAAACCTCACGTACGTATGCGAGCAGGTGCTCGCCGTGGGCAGACCTCAACTCATTGACTCTGATGCCGAATCTCTGGCGACCAGCGATCTATCCATCGACGCGGGCCGATTGACTATCCGCTTGGCCAGGGCCGAATTGCCGTAGTCAGGGGTTCTGGTAGTCGGCCTGCTCCATGCGGCGCCGCTCCTCGGCCGAAACCTCGACGTTGGTAGGAGTCAGCAAGTACACATGGTCGGCCACCCGCTCCATGCGCCCGTCGAGCCCGTAGCAAAGACCACTCGAGAAGTCGATGAGCCGCCGAGCAACCTCCCGGCTGCTGTGTTGCAGATTCACGATCACCGCTTGGCCACCTCGGAAGCAGTCGCCCACGTCCTTGGCGTCGTCGAACGACATGGGTGAGACCACAGAAGGCTTGGAAGAGGTGGAGGGAATGGGGCGGACAAAGCTGGTCCTGGGATGCTCAGACGTACCCCCGACATCCGACGGCTCCGTGGGGGGAATAGGGCGCACCGATCCCACTTCGGCTCCTGGGGCATACCCGGCTTCGGGCCCCTGGGACACCAACCGCATATCGGAGTCCTGTTCTTGATAGCCCCCGGGAGGGAACTCCTCTTCAGTACCGAACCCAAGCCAGAACTTGGTTTTCTGCCATACGGACGACATCTGTTCATCCCCCTTTCGGCAGTCATTCAATTGATGTCGCTGATGGTACAGGAAGCAGCCCCCCAATTCGGGGACTGGCACTTACCTAGGTGCTGCCGCTAGCGGGGTCGAGGGCCGAATAGGCCGGTGCCGACCCTCACCAGGGTGGTGCCCTCCTCCACGGCCACCTCGATGTCGGCTGTCATGCCCATCGACAAATCGGCAACACCGAGGTCTTCGGCCTGTGAAGCCAGCAGGCGAAAGCCCGGGCGGACATCTTCTGGGGGGCCAAATGCGCCCACCGCCATCAGCCCGGCCACCTCCAAGCCGGCACTGCGGCAGTGTTGCACCAGTCCGGCTGTTTCGGTGGGAGGACACCCTCCCCTCCCTCCGATGCCGACGACGTCCACCTGCACCAGAATCCTGGCACCCGGTGCTCGCCGGGCGATCTCATCGGCCAATTCGGGTCGGTCCACGCTCTGCCAGAGATGGACCAGGCCGGCAATCTTGCGGATCTTGTTGCGCTGCAATCGACCGATGAAGTGCCAGCGAGGATCAAAGGGGGCTCCTGGCTGGTGACCAACATCTTTGGCCTTGGCAATCAGCTCTTGGGCGTAGTTCTCGCCGACGTCACACAAGCCGGCTTCCATGGCAGCGGCCACCGCGTCGGGGCCGAAGCCCTTGGTTACCGCCACCACCTTCACATGATCGCCCCCGGCCCGGGACAACCGATCGCGCAAAGCACCCAAGCGATCGACTACCTGTGCGGCACTGATCACTGCTTCGACCAACCGCAGCTGGCCCTCAGTCCCCTACCGAAGGAAGGAGGGAATATCGAACTCGTCTTCCACCTCGGAGGTCAAAAGGTCGTCTTCTCCGAACACATCGGGAACATCCGATGAGCCCGGCCCGTCGGTGGCCGACATTCTGGTCGCCCGCTCGCCTTCCCACCGGTCGAAGCCAGCGGCAACCACCGTGACCCGGATGTGGTCGCCCATCGAGTCGTCCACCACCGTTCCGAAGATGATGTTGGCATCGGGGTGGGCCACACCTTGAACGATCTCGGCGGCTTCGTTCACCTCGAAGATCCCGAGATCGGAGCCGCCGGAGATGCTGAGCAGGATCCCGCGGGCTCCTTCAATGGAGGCCTCGAGCAGCGGGCTGGCGATGGCTTTGCGGGCGGCGCTGACCGCCTTTCCCTCGCCGGAGGAAATGCCCACGCCCATCAGCGCCGAACCGGCGTCTTGCATCACCATCCGCACGTCGGCGAAATCGGTGTTGATGAGTCCAGGGGTGGTGATCAAGTCGGTGATTCCCTGTACCCCGTGCAACAGCACCTCGTCGGCCTTGCGGAATGCGTCCACCACCGAGGTGTTGTCGTCGGAGATGCTGAGGAGGCGGTCGTTGGGAATGACGATCTGGGTATCGACTTTGTCTCTGAGGGCCTGGATACCGCTCTCTGCTTGAACGGAGCGTCGGCGGCCTTCGAAACCGAACGGACGGGTCACCACCGCGATGGTGAGCGCCCCAAGGCCCTTGGAGATCTCGGCGATAACCGGGGCTGCACCGGTGCCGGTGCCGCCGCCCTCGCCCGCGGTGATGAACACCATGTCGGCTCCGCTGAGCGCCTCTTCGATGTCCTTGCGGTGATCGGTAGCCGCCTGGGCGCCGACTTCGGGATCGCTGCCCGCGCCCAGCCCTCGAGTCAACTCTCTACCTATGTCAAGCTTTACCTCAGCTGAACTCATGAGCAGGGCTTGGGCATCGGTGTTGACCGCGACGAATTCCACGCCGCGCAGGCCGGATTCAATCATGCGGTCAATTGCGTTGACACCACCGCCGCCCACGCCGACTACCTTGATCACCGCTAGATAATTCTGGGGTTCAATCATGGGAATTCCTCACTCCAAATCTCAATACTTAACTCTCTACTTTTGGTTTATATGAATGAAAGGTTGAGGCTTTAGAACCTATCCCTCTAGTAGAGGTATATTCAGCTTACGAGCAATCGTCGATTGGGGTCAAGGCGGGAAGTTCCGGGATGCTCAGATCGATCATCTCGAAGCAGACCAAGTCGACTCGGGCCAAGAATGTGGCAAGGGCAACCGCCTTTCCGCGGGGGTCGTCACGGCCTCCCCAGTGGGCCCGTGTTGCCCCGGGCAAGTCCACCATCACCTTTCCGTCGACCCAGAAAATCACCCCTACGCCATCGTCTTGGATAGGAACGAGGGCTTCGCCGACCTCCAACAGCGGGAGCGCTTGACCCGCCAGCCACTCCCCCGGTTCGGGCACCGGGCCGAACAGCACCACCGGCAAGTCCCATCGGCTCGAGTCCACTTGGAGCACTCGGCCCTGTAGATCAACCACAGCCCATTGATCATCGACAGGGATCTGGGCAATTGCCGTCCGCTCGATCACGTCGAAAGTGACTTTGCCTCCCCATGTCCGGTTGGATCGAACTTCATCTACCCACGGCAGCGCGGCGATTGACTTCCGGGGACCGGACAAGCTCAGCCCCAGCAGCGGAGTACCCGGCTCGATTCCCGCCACTTCCAGAACCCTGTCGGCTCCGGTGCGTCGGGCGCCGATAACCTCAACCTCGTCCACATCCAAGAGCGGACTCTGGGTTATTCCAAAGCCGATAGCGAGCAGCACCGCCAAGGCGCCGACAGTGATCCATATTCGGAGCCTCCGACGAGAATTGACGTCGTTGCGCCGGGCTTCGATTCGTGGATCGACCGGAGGGTGAGGATCTTCAGTCTCGGTGGGGGTCCGGTTTTCGGGAGTCTCTTCCGATGGCACTTCAGCCCACCCGACCGTCCCACGGGCCTGCCTCAAATCCAACAAGGCGAGTCTCAGGCGACAACGCAAGCCCAGATGCGGCGTGAACTCGTGCGAACACCTCGCCCATTAGGGCGTGGATATCGTCGGCCGAGCCCCCCCGATCGGCGATGAAGAAATTGGCGTGCTTGCCGGAGACCGAGGCAGAGCCCTTCCGGCGTCCCTTCAGGCCGGCGGCATCAATGATTCGCCCTGCACTGTCCCCCTTGGGGTTGGTGAATACCGATCCGGCGTTCTGCCCACCCGGTTGATTCTCCCGTCTCCACGCCACGATCTCGGCAATCAAAGCCTGAGACGCCGACGCGTCCCCAGCAGCCAGGCCCAACTCGGCTCCCACCACCAAGTGATGATCGGCCAACGCAGAGCACCTGTAGCCAAGCCTCAGCCGCTCCCCGCTCCACGGTTGGATGCAACCCTCTCTCAGGTCGGCGACTTCAGCATGGACCAGTGTTGCGGCCAAGTCGGACCCATGACCGCCGGCGTTCATGCGCACTGCGCCCCCAAGCGACCCTGGAACCCCTACTGCCCACTCAAAGCCGGCGAGCCCGGCCGCGGCACTCTGGCGGGCCAGAACCGGTAACCCGACCGCCGCCCCGGCCCGTACTTTGACCCCATCGATCTCCACCCAGTCGTAGCCAGGGCCCAGCCAAACGGCAATGCCGTCGAAGCCTGCGTCAGCCACCAACATATTGGACCCCTTGCCCACCACCAGCACGTCGGCGCCGCCAACGGCCACCACCTCGGCGAAGCCTGCTAGGTCGGATTCAGCGGCGAGGGTGACTCCCACCCGCGCCGAACCGCCAACCCGATAGGTGGTCTCGGGCCCGATCGGCCGCTCGCGGAGAACCGCCTCGCCCCCCAGCACCCGGGCCAGATCCAAGGCCAGGTGATCCCAGTCGATTGAGCTCATCGTCGATCGGAGAGCCTTGAGATCACCCAGTCGGGGACCTGGGTAAGGTCGCCGGCGCCCAGAGTCAGACAAAGATCACCGGGACGGAGCACGTCAACCAGATAGTCGGCCGCCTCTTCCAGTCCGGGCACGTAGGCG
The DNA here is from genome assembly GCA_965208505.1 of Acidimicrobiales bacterium. Taxonomy (GTDB): domain Bacteria; phylum Actinomycetota; class Acidimicrobiia; order Acidimicrobiales; family Bin134; genus Poriferisocius. The sequence goes on along the minus strand of OZ242339.1, from coordinate 1,099,199 downwards.
GCGCGCCCATCCGGATGGGCACCGTTGACCGCCCGCCAGATCAGCTCGCCGGTGACTCCGGGAATCGACCGCTCTCCCGCAGAGTAGATGTCGGTGATAATCACCACTTCGGCAGCTTCGAAGCAGTGGGCAAATGTCGCCCACAGTTGTGAGGTTCGGGTGTAGCGATGAGGTTGGAACACGCATACCACCCGCTGCCATCCTCCCTCCGAAGCTGTCTTGAGCGCGCTGAACACTTCGGTGGGCAGATGGGCATAGTCGTCGACGAAGTCGATCCCGTTGACGGTACCCCGTCGCTCGAACCGACGGGTCACTCCCTCGAACACTGCCAAGGCCGCGACCGCGTCTGAACCGTCAATGCCAAGCTCGCAGGCCATGGCCACCGCTCCCAGTGCGTTGAGCCCGTTGTGATCTCCCGGCATGGGAACCGTCACCTGACCCAGAAGGTCGCCGCGGCGAGTCACCTCCCCGACGATTGATGTGCGACTGCGGTTGACAAGGCGCCAGCGGTAATCCGCCTCAGGCCTGGTTCCATAGAGAACGCGGGGGCACCCCTCAGAAGCCGCAAGGGCACCGGGGTCGTCGGCGCACACCACCAGCCCATCGGCCGCGCCCGCACAGAACCGGGCGAACTCGGCCTCCAACTCGCCCACCGGACGATCGGGCCGCAGGTGATCGGGCTCCACGTTGGTCAGCACTGCCCGGCTCACGCTCAGCTCTGAGAAGGTGCCGTCGCTCTCATCGGCCTCTACCACGAACCAGGGGCCCTCCGACCACCGAGCGCCGATGCTCCCGTTGGCCAAGACCGCTCCCACGACGAACCCGGGGTCGGCGCCCACCGACTTGAGCACATGCGACAGCATGGCCGCCGTGGTGGTCTTGCCATGGGTTCCGGCCACCGCCACGGTGGAGCGCAGCTCGGTGATCGCCGCCAGGATCTCGGCCCGGCGATAGACGGGTATGCCCGCTTTTCGGGCGGCAACCACCTCGGGGTTGTCGTTGCCAACGGCGGTGGAATGGGCGACCATGTCGGCCCCAGCCACCTGGGAGGCGTTGTGGCCGACGAAGACTTCTACTCCGATCCCACGGAGGCGATCAAGCACCGCGGTGTCGGCCGAGTCGCTGCCGCTCACTCGGCATCCCAGCCCGCACAGCACAACTGCGATCGCCGACATGCCAGCACCGCCCACCCCCAACAGGTGAACCCGACTCGCCGAGGTCAAGTCGACCATGGGTCCTATTGTCGATCTTGGAGAGGGCCGCGAGCGTGCTGTTCGAGAAGATCGGCAACCTGGTTGTCGGCGTCCCGACGTCCTAGACCGGCTGCCTCTTTGCCCATGGCGTCAACGAGGCCGGGAACCTCGAGCAGATTGTTCACCTCGAAGACCATGCGATCACCGTCCATTTCGGCGTCGGGCACCAGCACCGCGCCACCAAGGGCCAGCAGTTGAGAGGCGTTGGCGGTCTGATGGTCCCCGGGAGCGCCCGGCAGCGGAACCAGAACCGACGCCAGCCCGACAACGGCCAACTCGGCCACGCTGGATGCACCGGCCCGGCCCACCAGCAGATCGGCGGCGGCATACACACCGGGCATATCGTCCTCGTACTCCACTGCCCGGTAGTCCAACGCCGCGCCAGACAGGTCGGGGCGCAGATGGGCCAGTTCTTGCCAATCCCGGCGGCCCACCACATGGCGCACAGCCAGATCTCCCCGATCAGCCCAGTGCCGGGCGGCCTCGAACGCGGCCCGGTTGATGCGGGCGGCCCCCAGCGATCCACTGACCACCACAACCAGTCGGCGCCCGCCCTCCACTCCGAGCGAGGCCAGGGCCGCGGCCCGATCGCTGTCCCGGTTGACCCTTTGAACTTCGTCACGCACCGGATTGCCGGTCAAAACTGGGCGGGGCAGTGAGGTCCCCGGAAACGACACCGCCGCCGCCCGGGCCCAGCGACCGGTGAGGCGATTGGCCAATCCAGGCACAGCATTTTGCTCGGCAACGACAACCGGGACCCTGAGCAGTCTCGCGGCCAAAGCGCAGGGCACGCTGGCATAGCCTCCCAATCCCAAGACCACCGCAGGCTGAAGTCGCCGCAGCAGGCGGATGGCTTGAACTGCGGCCTGGGCCAATCCCCAAATCGACGATAGATTCTGCAAGGTCAGGCGGCGCTTGATGCCCCGACCCGGAAGCACGGTCAGCTCAAAGCCGGCGGCAGGGACCAGATTCTGCTCCACTCCCCGGGCCGATCCCACGAAATGGATGGTCTCGGGGCTATGGCCGCGCCTTACCAGGGCACGGGCCACCGCCAAACCCGGATGAACATGGCCGGCGGTTCCTCCCCCGGCAATCACCGCCCACACCGGTTTTCGGTCGGAATTCGGGATATGCCTCTCCGATTCTCTCGGGCGGGTACGGCGGGTCACGGCTCGACCCGGATCTGGCGGGCAATGTTCAAGAGGATTCCGGTGGCGATCATGCCCGTCAGCAGAGAAGATCCTCCTACTGACAGGAATGGGAGGGGCAACCCGGCAATCGGCAGCACACCGACGACCGCCGCGATGTTCACGAACGCCTGAGCCCCCAACCACACGACGATGCCGGTGGCCAAGACTTGGCCGAAGCGGTCAGGGGCGCTCAGGGCCACCCATATCCCGCAGACCACGAAACCGGCGAACAGCCCGATGACGAACATCGCGCCCAGCCAGCCCATCTCCTCGGCCAAGACGGCGAAGATGAAGTCGGTCTGCGCTTCGGGGAGGAAGCCCCATTTGATGCGGCTCTCCCCCAGGCCCACCCCAGAAGCCCCCCCGGAGGCGATTCCCACCCGCGACTGGATGGCCTGCCAGCCGGTGTCGAGCGGATCGGACCACGGGTCGAGCATCGAGGCAACCCGGTCGCGTCGGTAACCCGACCCCCATGCGGCCAAGGCCGCCGCGCCGCCGCTAATCAGCGACCACCCGGTCAGCGGCAGCAGGGGCACCCCGGCCATGAACAATGCGGCAAAGGCGATCATCACGATGACGACCGCGGTGCCTAGATTGGGTTGGAGCAGGATGAACCCGGACATGATGCAGCAGATCACCAGCACCGGTCGGATGGTGGTTCGGGCATTGCGCTCTTCGCCTGCTTTGTCAGCCAGCCAGGCGGCCGCAAACAGGGCCATGGCCAGTTTGGCCATCTCAGAGGGCTGGTAGCTGATAGGGCCCACGTAGATCCAGCGAGTAGCACCGTTGGCCGTTGTGCCGATTCCGGGTATCAACACGGCCACGAGCAGCACCATGGTGACCACCACGGCGGCGTTGGCGTACTTCTTCCACCGCCGATAGTCGGTCCGCATCACCAGGACCATGGCCACCAGCCCTCCCGCGCACCAGACGAGCTGACGTTGGAAGGTGAACCAGGTGGACTGGCCCACATATAAGCTGGTGACCGAGGAGACCGACAGAACCATGACCAACCCGATGGCGTTGAGGGTCGCAATCATTCCGAACAGCAGGTAGAAGGGGACGGTGGCCTGGCCTATCGGCGCCGACCTGATGGCCGCGGCCCACGCCCGTTTGGGGACCCGGGGAGCTAGTGCGGTCATGGTGACCCTCCGATCATTTCGAGTACCTGTTGGGAGAAGTGACTGCCTCGCTCGGCGTAAGAGCTGTACCAGTCGAATGAGGCGCAACCCGGCGACAACAAGACCGCGTCACCGGGTCGGGCGAGTTCGGCGGAAATCCTCACCGCCTCTTCCATAGAGCCGGCGGCGGTAACCGGGCAAAGACCGGCGAACACCTGCTGGATCTGGGAGGCGGCCTCCCCGATGGCCACCACAGAATGCAGCCGGTCGGCCACCTCAGCCATCGGCCCCAGGTCCAGGCCCTTGTTGCGCCCGCCGGCAATGAGGACCGCACGTCCCACCGACCGCACCGCGGCGCACACGGCGTGGGGGGTGGTGGCCTTGGAATCGTCGATGAAGCGCACTCCGTTGCTCTCCGCCACCAAGACCGCCCTGTGGGGCAGCCCGGTCCAAGACAGCAAAGCGGACCGGACCCCTTCACGGTGGGCCCCTCCGGCCATGGCCACGGCCGCCGCCGCCAGGCAATTGGACAGCTCATGGGGTTGGGTACGGCGCAGCTCGGCGATTTCGACCAGTTCTTGCGACCAAGCCCTCAACGCTCCCCGACTCACTCGGAAGTCGCCGTCGTCGAGTCCGAAGGTCACCACTCGGCCGGTGTCAGGGGCATGGGCCACAACCACTGGATCGTCTCGGTTGACCACCAACGTGGTGTGCTCGTCGGCTCGGCCCCACAGCGCCGCCTTCGCGGCCCGATAGCTCATCAGCGAGGAGTGAACGTCAAGATGATCGGGGGCGAAGTTCAGCCACGCAGCCACCGTTGGGCGAAAGCACCGGCTGTGGCCCAGCCGGAACGAGGACGCCTCAACCACGAATGCCGCGGGCCTACGGTCTCGGATGGCCTCCACCAGCGGCGTCTCGGTGTTTCCGGCCGTGGTGACCGCAATACCGGACGCTTCCAGCATGGCCGCGGCCAGAAGGGTCACCGTGGTCTTGCCATTTGTCCCGGTGACCGCCAAGGTGGGACGGGCGTCCCAGCGTTGGGCCAAGTCGAATTCAGAGATCACGGGCGTACCCTCGGCCGCAGCTGCGCTGAGGCAAGGATGCGACTCTGGCAGCCCCGGGGTGGGAACTATCACTCGGGCACCGGACACCAGCGAGGGCCACTCTTCGGGGGCAGGCTGCTCGAGGAGCTCAACTCCGAGGTTGGCGGCATAGCCACGGATCTGGTCGTTAGGGGCATCGTCAGCGGCAACCACTGGATGGCCGCGCTCTACCAACTGGGCGCACACCGCCCGATTGGTCACGGCAAAGCCCACCACCATCGCGGGCGCCCGGCTCAATCTGCCCCTCCGATTGAGACGAAGTCGGCATAGAAGATCCCCAGAGCTATAGCTGTGGCGAATCCGGTCATGATCCACAGCCGAATGATCACCGTGGTCTCGGGCCAGCCGCCGAGCTCGAAGTGATGGTGGATGGGGGCCATGCGGAACACCCGGGTGCCAAATACCCGGAAGCTGAACACCTGGATGATCACCGACAAGGTCTCCATCACGAACAAGCCGCCGATGATGGGCAACAGCAGGTGGGTGTTGGTAGCCAAGGCAAGAGCGGCCAACCCGGTTCCCAGGGCCAGCGATCCGGTGTCGCCCATGAATATGCGGGCCGGCGCGGCATTCCACCACATGAATCCGGCGGTCGCCCCCACTATGGCCGCGGCCAAGATGGCTAGATCCAACGCGTGGGGAATGCCGTAGATGTCCTCGTTGCGGAAGGCCCAGAAGCCGATGAACACGAACGCGGCGAAGGCGAAGACCGAGGAGCCGGCGGCCAGGCTGTCGAGGCCGTCGGTCAGGTTGACGGCGTTGCTCGTGCCCAGAATCAACAGCACTGCCCAGAGCCCCCAGCCCCACGGTCCCAAGTCGATGTTCAGAGAGTCGAAACGGGTGAAGGAGAGTTCGGTGCGGACATCGGTCAAGTGGATCATCAACAGGGCGTACCCCACCGCCACGATGAGCAGTCCCAAGATCTTGGTCTGCTTGCCGAGGCCCAGGTTGCGCTCTCGGGACACCTTGAGCCAGTCATCGACGAAGCCGACAACCCCCGAGCCAATGATGGCCACCATCACGATCAGACCGGTTCGGGTGAAGATGCCGTTGTAGAGGTCGCTTATGCCGTATCCGGCCAGTGCGCCGAACACGATGGCCACCCCGCCCATGGTGGGGGTTCCCGCCTTGCTGACGTGGCCCTGGGGTCCGTCCAGTCGGATGGGCTGGCCAATGGAGTGCTTGCGCAAGAAGGTAATCAACAGGCGGGTTCCGATTACCGAGACCAACCCGGCAATGGCGACGGCGAACAACAGCCGGATCATCGGGCTGCCTCCAAGGCGAACAACAGCCGGATCATCGGGCTGCCTCCAAGGCGGCCAATAGCTCTCGGGCCACGACTCGATCGTCAAAGGGGATCTGCTGGTCGCCCACGGTCTGGGTGGTCTCATGGCCCTTGCCCGCCACCACCACCACATCGCCGTCGGCGGCCTCGCCGAGACCCCGGGCAATGGCGGCGGCCCGGTCAGGTTGGGTCAAGACGCCCCGGGTGTGGCGGGGCACTCCGGCCAGCACATCGGCAATGACGGCGTCGGGATCCTCTGAGCGCGGGTTGTCGGAGGTAACGATCACATGATCGGCCATCTCGGCCGCCACCCGGCCCATCATCGGACGCTTGCTCAGATCGCGGTCGCCGCCGCAGCCGAACACGACCCACAGGCGTCCTGAGCCGGTGACCAACTCCCGGGCGGCGGCCAGCACCTGGGCCAAGCCGTCGGGCGTGTGGGCGTAGTCAACCACCACGGTAAACGGCCGGTCGGTCTCGATCGTCTCGAATCGGCCCGGCACCGGGGCAGCCGACTCCAAGCCGGCTACAACCTCGGGCACGCTGGACCCCAGCAATAGAGCAGCCTCGGCCGCGGCCAATGCGTTGGCGGCATTGAACCGGCCGACAAGGGACAGCTTGATTTTCTGGCCTCTCCACCACAGGTCAAACCCGCGAGGACTCAGCCGGACCGGCAGGCTCCGGGGGTCATAGACCAAAGTGGGAATCTGGGGGCCTGCGGCCAGCTTCTGCCCGTACTCATCACCTTGGTTGACCACCGCTCGATCGGAAAGCTCAGGGGTGAACAGTCGGGATTTGGAGGTGAAGTACTCCTCGACGGTGCCGTGATAGTCGAGGTGGTCGGTGGTGAGATTGGTGAACACCGCGGCGTCATAGCGGATTCCGTCCACCCGGTGCTGATGCAGCGCGTGGCTGGACACCTCCATGGCCACTGCCTCCACCCCCGCCGACCTCCAGCAGGCCAGTTGGTGCTGCAAGTCGAGGGACTCCGGGGTGGTTCTGGTTCCGGTGAGCGTCCCGAGAACCTTGGTTTGCAGTCCCGTCGCCTCCAGCACCGAGCCCAGCAGGCTGCACACGGTGGTCTTGCCGTTGGTACCGGTTACTCCGACTACCCTCATTCCTCGCGAGGGGTGGCCGTAGAAGGTCGAGCTGATCGGTCCCATTGCCCGGCGCACCGAATCGGCCTGCACTTGGGGACAATCCAGGTTGAGCGGGCGCTGCACCACCAAACCGACAGCTCCCTGATCTATTGCGTCAGACGCGAAGACATGGCCATCATGGTTGGCCCCCGGCACACAGAAGAACAGGTCGCCGGGATTCACTGCCCGGGAATCGTGGGCCAGCCCGGTGATCTCGACATCACCGGTTAGACCGACCAGTCCAGGAGCGGCATCGGCCAGTTCCCGCAGTGCCATCGACGGGGCGCTCATGGCTGATCCTGGAGCGGGGGCGGCTCGCCGCCCGCCTGTTCCGCCGTCCCCCCCCCTTGGGGCTCAATGCCCGGCGAGGGGTTTTCCGACCCCGGCTGGGGATCCGCGGCCTCAACGGTCGGCGTCGCCTCAGGGGTTGGCTCCGCAACGCTGGCCGGAACCGGGGTCGGCTGCGGGGTGGGCACCGGCACGATGGTCTGGGTCGGCTGCGAGGTGGGCACCGGCTGGGAGGTGGGCACCGGCTGGGAGGTGGGCACCGGCTGGGAGGTGGGCACGGGCTGCGAGGTGGGCGCCGGTCCCAGTTTGGGCTGGACGGTGATGAAATCAACCGGAGGGGCGATGCGGAGGCGTTGCAGGGAGTAGTTGGCCAACTCGGCGAACAGCGGAGCTGCCGCCTGGCTGGCGTAGAAGTTGGTCTCTGGCTCGTCGATCACCACGATCATCGAGAGCTGGGGATCCTCAGCGGGAAAGAAGCCGGCGAAGGTGGCCGTGTAGAGACGCGAGTCTCCGGCTTCGCCGTAGTTGCCGTCTGCCAGCACTTTCTGACCGGTCCCGGTCTTGCCGGCAATGGTGTAGCCGTCGACCTGGGCGTTGCGTCCCGTCCCTTCGCGCACAGCTGTGACCAACATGTCGGTCATTAGCGAGGCGGTGTGGAACGAGACGACCCTTACCGGATCGGCCTGCTCCAACGAGATCTCCCGGCCATCGGAATCCACCGCTGAGAGCGCCAGCGTGGGGGGCACTCGCAGTCCTCCATTGGCAAGGGTGTTGTACACCATGAGGACCTGCAATGGTGTGGCCAACATGCCCTGGCCCAGTGCGAAGCTGGCCACATCGGTTCCGCTCCAAGTCAAGAGCTGCGGCACTAGGCCAGACGACTCTCCCTTGAACCCCAGTCCGGTAGTCGATCCCAGTCCATACCGGGACATGTAGGCAGCCAAACGGGTGGAGCCCAGCACTAGCGCCCACTCAATGGTCCCGGTGTTGGATGAACGGGCCAAGATCTCCTCCATGCTGTAGAGAACGGTCCCGTACTCGGTGTGGTCGGTGAACTCCTGATCGTAGAGGTGAAGCCAGTGATTGACTTCGCGCACATGGTGGGGTTGTCCCAACCCCTCCTCGATCACCCCGGAGAGCGTCACGCTTTTCATGACCGATCCGGGCTCATAGGCCCAGGTGACAGCCCGATTCTCGCTGAGCGGCACTGCTTTGCCATCTTGATCTCGCCCCACGGAGGCCATGGCCAGGATTTCCCCGGTGTCGGGAACCATGATGATGACGGAGCCGCTGGACGCCTCGACCTCATCGATTTGGCGGATCAAGGCCCGCTCCGCTTCGAATTGCAAGGAGCGATCAATGGTCAGGTGCAGGTCGGCACCGGGGTGCGGGGGCTTGATGTGGCGGGCTCCGGTGGGGATGGTACGCCCGTCCTGGCTGCTCTCCAACACCAGCTCTCCGGGCACGCCGCCAAGGATCCCGTCATATTGGTATTCGAGTCCGCTGACGCCCTTTTGGTCCACGTCCACGGTGCCGACAACAGCCCGACCCAGACGAGGGCCCGCGGGGTTGAACCGAGCCGACTCCTCTAGCTGGTACACCCCCTTCAAGTCGAGGTCGGCCACCGCCCGTGACACAGCATCGGGCACCATCCGAGCCAGATAAGCGTGTTGATCGGGCTCGCTCAGCAGCTGAAGCAGCCAGTTCTCGTCCATCTCCAGCACCGGGGCCAAAGCGGCCGCCGCCGCGGCCGGATCCTCTACTTGGCTCGGGTCGGCCCACACCGTCCACTGAGGCACCGACACGGCCAGCTCCACCCCGTTGCGGTCGAAGATCTGACCCCGATCGGCGGTCAGCTTGACCGTCCGGGTCCGCTGCTGCTGGCCGTATTCCACGTAGGCGTCGGAGCGGAAGAGCTGGAGATCGGCCAGCCGAACGCCCAACACCACCGCTACCAAGGCGAAAACCACCGCCATCGCAGTGCCCCGTCGCCTGCGCGACTTGGTTGCCTTAGCCTCCCCGGAGGAGTTCATCCTCATCCAATTCCACCGGGGACAGGTAGATGCGGCGGTCGGGCTCCACCATCCCCAATCGGTACAGGGCCTCAGCCACAATCCGTTCGGGGGCCTCGGCGCGGGCCACATTGAGCCGCAACCGGTCGTTGGTGGCTTGAATTTCTTCGAGCTCTTGATTGAGGTTGTCGAGATTGGTCTGCCGATCGGCGATCATGGCGTGGAAGAGAGCCAGGGCAAACAGGGCAACCACGACGGTGACAGCAGCGGCCCATCCCACCATGGGCATCAGCTTGCGGCTGGGACGCGGTGCCGCCCGAAGGTGCTGACGATTGCCGGTCTCAGGCTTGGCTGGAGTTGGGCTTGGGTGGCGTTGTGGGACGGCCATCACGCGGCTCCCCCACCCTGATCGTCGGCCAGCTTGCAGAACGCCCGAAAGCGGGCGCTGGAGGCTCTGGGGTTGTCGGCCATCTCCGCAGGGCTGGGCCGGCGACTGCCCCGCGGAATCAGCTCAATAGCAGGCGTATCTTCAGACGCCGATCGGGGCAATCCTCGAAAGCGGGACTCGTCATTGAGTCCGGCTCGACGGCGAAGAACGTGCTTGACGATGCGATCCTCGCCACTGTGGTAGCTGAGCACCACTCCCCGGCCGCCGGGCGCCGTTCGGTCGATGACCTCTTCCAAAGCGGACTCGATTTGGTTCAGTTCGTCGTTGACCGCGATGCGGACTGCCTGAAAGGTCCGCTTGGCGGGATGGCCACCCCGTCGACGAGCGGGTGCAGGGATGGCCTCTTTCACTACTTCGGCCAACGCGGTGGTAGAGGCAATCGGCCGAGCGGCAACAATGGCCGAGGCGATGCGACTGGCGTAGCGCTCATCTCCGTAGGCCCGCAGGATTCTGACCAGATCGGCGAGGGGCCACTGGTTCACCACTTCCTCGGCAGACAGTTGCTGGTTGCAGTCCATCCTCATGTCCAGCGGGCCGTCGTGCCGATAGCTGAAGCCCCGCTGCGGCCGGTCGAGCTGGGGTGAGCTCACCCCGAAGTCGAATATTGACCCCACAATTCGTTCCACACCCAGGGAATTCAGCACGTCGCCCAGCTGGGCAAAGCTGGCATGGCAGATCTCGGCGCCTCGGCCGGCCAAGAAAGTGGTGGCGGCCTCGACCGCGGAGGGGTCACGGTCGAGGCCAATCAGTGAGAGGTCGGGACGGGCATCCAAAAGAGCCCGAGCGTGTCCTCCCCCACCCACAGTGGCGTCAAGAAATGCCCCTGACGGCACCTTGGACAGATGTTCCACCACTTCGGCAACCATGACGGGGTGGTGGACAAATCGACTGTCTATGGCTGTCGGTGTCCCCCCGCTCATGTTCGTTCACCTCCTCGGCGACTTGGCCGCCCCAATGTTGAGGAAGCAGTTTTTGCGTCCGACCGAGTCGGGCGATAAAAATGGTGCCCATCGGCAGTCCTCCGCCTGGCGACCGCACTCCGGGATTTCTCCCCGGCAGTGTCAGATGGCAAGCGGGCGGAGTAGGGGCCTTCCATCTCGTCAGACGGAGGACTGCCCATGAGCCCTTTTCTTTTCTTCCTACAATGCGCTTCCCAGTCGATTTCTCCTTTCATCAGACCTCATCAAAGCCACCTGTCGACATCGGCTTCACCCTGTTCGGCTTGAAGCGACTCCCACTCCCCTGCGTCCCACACCTCGCCGCGGTTGAACACGCCGACCAGCACCACGCTCTTGTCCAAACCCAATACCTCGCGCTTAGAGGAAGGCAAGCTCAAACGGCCCTGCGCATCCACGGGTGCCGGTTCAAGGCTGGAGGAGAACCGACGCAACTCGTCGCCGGTGGCCTCCCCGGCCCGGACGGCAGTTTCAAGCCGCTCCAGCGCTTTGCGGGCTTCCTCTGCGGTCCAGATGCCGAGACACTGCTTGTAGATCGCAACGTAGGCCCCTTGGGCCAGCACCGAGCGAAAGGCCGCCGGCAGCGAAAGCCGACCCTTGTCGTCCAGAGAACGAGCATGCTCACCGGTAAGCATGTCCCCCTCCATTGGGTCCCGAGTAGCTCCCCTTTTCTCCCACTAAGTCCCACTTTATCCCTCAATGCCCCACCACTGCAACCCAATCGAGGTGTTTTGAGACAGGGGGTACCACCGCGCCTGAGTTTGGGGTGCCCCCAGTAGCGGCAAGTAGCCGAGGCTCTAGCGCGGCAGGGAGCTCAAGAAGGCGGCGATGATCTTGTCGGCTGGGGCATCCAGCGGATAGGCCGACTCCGCCAAGGCGTTGCGAAGATCTTCGATCTGGCCGGTTGGCACCGCGAGACGAGACAGCAATTCCTCAGAGTTCCAGCGGCGATACACCAGAGTCTGGAAGCGGGCGGTATGCCGGGTGCGGCGCTGAGAGATCCCCACCGCCTTGGCCCCGCCAATCAGCACCTCTCCCGGCCCCCGGCTGGCGAAACACACCAGCCGTCCCCATCGGCCCGATTCGTAGCGATCCAGCACCTCACCATCGGCGATGCCCAATGAGGCCAGAGCTTCTGCCCACACCTCGCCCAGCCAGCGACCGGCCCGGTTCACATCGTCATCCCACAGCAGGTCGCTGCGGCCGACCACCACGTCAATCCACACCGTCTCCTCTGGGATCACCACCACCGCACCCCCGCCGCTGCGGCGCCGCACTACGCCAGCGCCACTGGGGCCCGCGAGCTCGGCGGGCTGGGCCGAGCCCAACACCACCGCGGTGTCGAGGGGCGACATCAGCCACACTTCCCGACCGGCATCGGGGTCGGGGTGCTGGTCGTGCAATTCCCCCACTGTTCCGCTCAAACGACGGGTGGTCCACCCAACGTCGGCTGCCATGGAGATAAAGCTAGGCAGTCTGGGCGACGGATTTTGCAGTGGGGTCCAGGTAGGGCAGCCAGTCGGACGGCACATGGCCGACCGCGGAGGCCACCCAGGCCGAGCGGGGCGGCTCGGCTGGTGGACGCAGCAGCCTCATCGGGGTCTCCGATAGCAGCCGATCCCGCTTGGCCATGTTGCACCGACGGCAGGCAGCCACCACGTTCTCCCAAGAGTGGGTGCCTCCCCGACTGCGGGGCCGAACGTGATCGATGGAATCGGCGTGGCGGCCGCAGTACTGGCAGCGGTATCCGTCCCGGGCGAACACTCCGCGGCGGCTGAGACCGCCAGTGCGGAAGAACGGGACCTTGACGTAGTAACGCAGTCGAACCACTGACGGCACCGGCAGCTCAAGCCGCTCCGAGCGGAACCGCTCACCGGAATCCAAAACGACCTCGGCCTTGTCGGCCATCACCAAAACGACGGCGCGCCGGGGCGAAACCACGCTCAGTGGCTCGAAGGAGGCGTTAAGCACCAGCGCCCGGGTCATGGTGAAAACCATAGTGAACCCGCCGGGTTGCTTCGCGGGGTTTACCTGGATCGCTCCCAGTCTTTGCACCACCGCAAGTAGGTGACCAGGTCTTCGGGCTGGGGTTGGGCACGGGCGTCGCCGTACATCGTGACCATCCGGAACTTCAGATAGACCGGATCGGGGAACATCCTCAAACGCCATCCCACCCGCACTGCGGTAAACCAGATGCCCGGGTGGGCAAGCACTTTGGCAAGGGATCGAGCCAAGGTTCCAGGCTACGCCTTGTGACAATTGATCGGTACGATGGACAGATGGGAACACTTGCCGTAACCGGCGACCACGACGCCGATCAACTGCTCATCGATGATCCATTCGCACTGCTGCTGGCCATGATGCTCGACCAGCAGATCCCCATGGAATGGGCGTTCAAATCACCCTTGCGGTTGAAAGAGCGCATCCCCGACGACTTCTCGCCCGAGCGCCTGGCGGCCCTGGATCCCGAGAAGGCCGAGGCCGCCTTCAAAGAGAAGCCCGCGTTGCACCGATTCCCCGGATCGATGGCCCGCCGGGCTCAAGAACTGTCCCGCCACCTGGTGGACCACTACGACGGCGACACCGCCCGAGTCTGGACCGAGGCCGCCACCGGCCAAGACCTCCTCGATCGGCTCAAGGCCCTACCCGGCTACGGCGACGAGAAGGCCAAGATCTTCCTGGCCGTGCTGGCCAAGCGCTTCGGAGTTACCCCCGACGGCTGGGAAGCCGCCGCCGGCCCCTTCGCTGACCCCACCCCCCGCACCGTCGCCGACATCGACAGCCCCGAAGCCCTCGCCGAAGTAAGGGCCTGGAAGAAAGCCCAAAAAGCCAAAGGCAAAACCAAGCAAGACTGACCATAACCAACTGATTCAGTACGATTACCCCCACATGACCAACCCAGCCGACATCCCACCCCCGCTTCCTTGGGAGGAACGCTTAAGAAGTGTCACCACGATTCGCGGTGGTTACACCGGCCAACTGAATACCCTACGCAAAGTCTGTCAGTTCGTCGACGGGGAAAGCCCCAAGCATCCAATTCTGGTCAGATGGATTGAAGACAATTTTGGATATGAGAGGAAAAACTCCGAAGACATAGTGCGCAACTTGTTCAGGAGAGGAGTCCTCGAGTCCGCAGCAGGCCAAGTCACTCTGAATAAACACGCAAGCCACTGGCTTACGTCCGAGGACGATGCAATTCTCATCGCGCTACTGCATAGCCGCATTCAGTTCTTTGGCGAGATGCTTGCAGAGTTGAGTGGAGCACCACTTTCAATCGAAGAATTGCATGAGTCAGCCAAGAAATTTGGATTGAACTGGGACACGCTATCTCAATTGCAGCATCGCCGAGGCTGGCTTGAGTCGGCCAAGCTCATCGAGCCTGCTGGTGGTAACCGCTTTGCCATCACTGATACAGGACGTCATCTGCTCTCTCAGCTACAGATCCAACAACCCTTGGTTGAGCCCATGCCTACACAGACTCGCTCCGCTATTCAGACTGAGAATCTTGACGGCAGCGATTACGTCTCGCCGACTCGCCATGAATCGACAGAGAGCAAGAGAGTGTTCGAGGTTGACCCCGATCTTGTTGACCGGGGAACCACAGCTCACATGGATGTGCAAGATGAATTAGCAGAAGCCGTCCTGTCCGCAGGGTTAGTACCTTGCTCTCCAGCGACTCACGATCCCCAATTCGACGTCGCGTGAAAGATGGGCGATTCAGCTTTCGTGGTCGAAGTGAAGAGTTTGACCAAAGAGAACGAAGAGCGGCAGCTTCGCCTCGGCTTGGGGCAGGTGCTTAGCTATGCCTTCCTGCTGAACTGGCCTGGAGTGAACCATGTGCAGGCGATTCTTGCAGTTGAGCGTCCGCCTTCAGACGAATACTGGTATGGGCTCTGCAAGGTGCACGAAGTAATTCTCACCTGGCCCGATACGTTCGGAGAGCTTTTCAACTGATGGCCGAACCCACACTCATTCGGGTCTGCCGCCGCATATAGGCAGGCGCGGCACATGTTGACTGTCAGCGTCTAGGCGCTGGTGACCGGAGCTTGTTGCCAGGGGGGTCGGAGGAAGTGGCGAGCGGTGTCGGGGTGTTGTTCAACGGCCCAGTTTCGATGGTGGACTTTCTTGTGACAGTCGTGGCAGACCAACACCAAGTTATCGGGCTGGGTGAGGCCGCCGTGTTGCCACTCGATGATGTGGTGGGCCACACACCATTCTGGTTCCTTGCGGCAGCCGATGCAGCCGCCGTCTCGGGCTTCGAGCGCTGCCCGCAGGGCGAAGTTGGGGTGGCGGCTGGTCTGGCCCAGCCAGATCGGTTCGGTATCGGCTTCCCGGAATAGTCCGCAGAAGATGTCGGCGTCGCAGGCCAGCTTGTGGAACTCATCGGCAGGCAGCGGGGTGCCGTCGGCCAAGCGGGGGTTGCCGAGCTTGTTGTCCACCATGTCGTAGCTGGCCATCAACAACAGCGTGGTGCCCTGGGGTTGCTCAGAGCCGTCAGCGGAGACGATGCGGGTGATGAGGTGCTCTAGTGCGTCAGCCCGGCGATGGCGGTCAGCAATGTGCTCGCGGCGATTGTCCGTTCGCCAGTCGTCGTCGGTTGCTTTATTCAAAGCAACTCGAATGCGTGCCGCTGCTGTGGGATCGAATAGGGCAAGCAACTGCCACATGCCGTCGTCTCGTTCGGAGAAGCTTGCGGTACGAGCCTTCCTTTGGCGCTCTGCGCGCTTTGCTCCGTCGTCGCCAACCAACTCGTCTTGGTGATCGCGCACCGTTTTGCGCAACTGCTCTGGCGTTTGCCTTTCAGCCGCGGCCAGCATCTTGGGTTCGTCGAGCGGCCCACTTTGTGCCGCAGTGCCCAGGATGCGGGCGTGCTCGGTGGTGATCCGGCTCTCGGCCAGCGCATCCCGAGTGGCAGTGAGTTTCTCCAACTGGTCGGCCTCCCGCATCGTGCGTTTGGCCTGGTGACCCGACTGGCGCAATTCGGCCTTGAGAGTGTTCGTCGTGTCATACGGGCTGGTTCGCCGGGTTTTCTCGGCAACCGCCTCGGCCAAGAACCCATCCAACCGGTTGCGGGACGACCCGATCAGACGCAGTCGCCCATCCAAACTCGCATCGTCCAGCTCAGCAACATCTACCGCCTCAACATGCACCCCGCCTCTGGCGTTTCCGCAGGTCACAGCCCCAATTTCCATGAGAATATTCTACCGATGGCAGTGACACATTCTTATCGGTGCTGGGGCCCTTATCAGTGCTGGGGCCATGAGAGTCTGCTTCGCCCGATCCTCGGGGCGTTAGGGGATGAGGGTGATTTGGGAGTCGAGCCAGCCTAGGAGGATGGCTATGCAGCGGGGGTCGGAGTGGAGGCGGTGGCCGGCGCCGCTGATAATGCGCAGGCCGGCGTCGCCGTGGGCGTCGGCGATGGCTCGGGCGTCGAGGGACGACACCTCCCGGTCGTCGGAGCCGTGCAGCACCAGCATGGGCCGGGGAGCGATCTCCGCGGCGCACTGGTCAACTTTGAATGACCGGGCGGCCTTGGCCCAGGAGTCAACCGAGTCGGGATATTCGGGCGTGGTGATGATGCCCAGCGACTTTGCGTACTCCACCACCCCCGAGGCATCCAGCCCCCAGTGGGCGAAGTCAACCGGTGCCCCCATGGTGGACACCCCCCTGACTCGGGGATCTTCTTGAGCAACATAGGCCGCCAGCGCGCCGCCGATGCCGAACCCAGCCAGCCAGACTCCCTCGACTTGTTCAAGCAGATTGAGATGATCGACTGC
The DNA here is from genome assembly GCA_965208505.1 of Acidimicrobiales bacterium. Lineage (GTDB taxonomy): Bacteria > Actinomycetota > Acidimicrobiia > Acidimicrobiales > Bin134 > Poriferisocius. The sequence continues at coordinate 1,082,627 of OZ242339.1, read as the reverse complement.
GCTTCTTACGTCGTCGGCCCATCCGTCGAGCGAGAAATCGCCCTCGCTGTCACCACATCCCCGGTAGTTGAGCACCAAGACGGCCCACTCCATGTTCTGCGCGATGCGATCAGCCAGGGGATACAGCCGCTCCGCCGCCCTCGAACCCCCGTTGGCCGCCGATGGGAAGCCAGGACAAAGCACCACTCCCGGCAGCGCTCGCATGCGACGGCTCTCCGGCAGTGCCAAGTGCCCGGCCAGCTTTAGCCCGCCGGAAGTCTGCCAGTGAGTCACACCGCCCGGGGCCGATAGCCCCGGTTTCGGGCTTCGGCCAGGGTGTCGGGTCCGAACACCAAGAATTTCTCCGATGCAACCAGTTCCTCGATGACCGACTCGTCGCTCACCTCATCCAAGTCGTACACCATCTGGGACCGCTTGTCCCCCACGTATCGGAAGCCCTCCAGCGACCTCGGCCTGTCCATTCCCCAACCGTACCGTTTCGCTAAGTGGATTCCTCGGCTGGAGGGCCGAGTGCTCCGATGGTCTTGAGGTACTGGCTCTCAAGGTCGAGCACCACGACGACGTCCAACGCATCGACGTCCCGTTCAGATTCTGAGGCCATGGCCAGCACGTAGTCCACCGAGTCGTCGTCGCGGGTCACCACCTCTTCGTTGCGGCCCTCTGCTTCCACCGCAGTCACATCGCCGCGCCCATAGGTAGCCGATCCCTGCAATCGCAGGTGATCCAACCGCCAGAGCAAGATGTCTTGCACATCCTCGTAGCTCAATTTGGCCGACAACTCGTCGGGCAGACGATCGGCCACAAAATCCACCGCCTCGAACAGGTCGTACACCGCCCGTGCCCGGGTGTGGGCCAAACGAGAAGACACCCGCATCACCGCATAGGCGGCCAGCCCGACCACCAAGACTGCGGCGAGGACGAGTAAGAGAGTCACACCGGTTGAGGCCCCAATCGCCTATCGCTTCAACCTGCCGCCAGGACAGAATTGGCGCCTGATCAGATCCCGATGCGCTGAGCGAGCAGCTCGCGGTGATACGTCGGGTCGCCGAACAGCAGTTCCGACGACTTGGCCCGCTTGAAGTAGAGGTGGGCGGGATGCTCCCAGGTGAAGCCGATCCCGCCGTGGATCTGGATGTTCTCCGCCGAGGCGTGGAAGTAGGCCTCAGAACAGTAGGCCTTGGCCAAGCTGGCCACCGAGGGGAGCTCGTCGTTGAGCTCCGAGGCGCACCAACCGGCGTAGTAGGCGGCCGACTTGGCCGACTCCACTTCAAGCAGCATGTCGGCGCACTTGTGCTTGATGGCCTGGAACGATCCGATGGGCCGTCCGAACTGCACTCTGTCTTTGGCGTACTGCACCGACATGTCCAGGCACATCTGGGCACCGCCCACCTGCTCGGCGGCCAGGGCCACCGCAGCCAGGTCGAGCACCCGCTCCAGCACTGCCCAGCCCCCGCCCTCGGCGCCGACCAGCGTGACCGGGGTGTTGTCGAAGTCCAGGCGGGCCTGCTTGCGGGTCTGGTCCATGGTGGACAGAGCCGTGGAGGCCAAGCCCTCGGCGTCGCTGGGACACCAGAACAGGCTCACCCCACCAGCGGTGCGGGCGGCCACCACCACCACATCGGCAGTGTGGCCGTCGATCACGAACATCTTGGTGCCGCTGATCCGCCAGTCGCCGCCATCGGCGGTGGCCTCCACGGTGATGCCGGATTCGTCCCAGCGGCCGTTCTCCTCGGTGAAGGCCAGCGCGGCCACCGTCTCGCCGCTGGCGATGCCGGGCAGCAACGCAGCCTTGGCCTCCTCGTCTCCGCTGTGGACTAGGGCATTGGCCGCCAGCACCACGCTGGAGAAGAACGGGGCGCAAAGCAGCGCCCGGCCCATCTCCTCCAACACCACGATCAGCTCGATATAGCTGAAGCCGCTGCCCCCGTACTCCTCGGGAATGATGAGCCCCTGCAATCCGAGTTGCTCGGCCATCTGATTCCAGACGGCGTCGTCGTAGCCCTTCTCGGTGTCCATCTGCTCTCGGACCGCCGTTTCCGGAGATTTGTCCTCTAAGAATTGCCGGACGAAGCGCCGCAGCTCTTCTTGTTCCTCGCTGAAGGCAAAGTTCACGGCTCTGTTTCTACTAGACCACAACCCTGGTAGCCACGCTCGAACCCTCTGCTCAACGATTGGCTCGCTGCCCCCATCGCTGATGACCTGTCACTTGGCCGATGCATGGGGCACAATCGGGGTCACAACGTGACACACCCGCGAAAAGAGCAGTCATGACCCTGCACTGGCAAGACACCCAGGCCGAGATCCACAAAGTGGTAGTAGGCCCGATGGACAACAATGTCTTCGTCGTCCGCTGCCGCCAATCCGGCGATGCGGTGCTGATCGACGCGGCCAACGAGCACGAGCGGCTCTTAGAGCTGTGCTCTTCTCTGGGGGTCCGCACCGTGTTGGAAACCCACGGGCACTGGGACCACATCCAGGCCATTCCCGCAGTTCGCAACGCCGGATACGAGGTGGGCGTCACCGCCGAGGATGCCGCCATGCTCGACTCCTACGACTACCTGCTAGAGGACGAGTCGGTCATCGAGGTGGGCCGGCTCCGCCTGCACTGCATCCACACGCCGGGCCACACCCCGGGGTCGATGTCGTTCCGCCTCGAAGGTTCGCCCATCTTGTTCTCCGGCGACACGCTCTTTCCTGGCGGACCCGGCGCCACCGGGTTCGAGGGCGGCGATTTCGACACCATCATCGACTCCATCGACCAGCGGATGTTCTCCCCGCTGCCGTCGGACACCGTGGTGCTCCCCGGCCACGGCGACCAGACCACCATCGGCACCGAGACTCCCCACCTCCAGGAGTGGATCGACCGGGGCTGGTAGACCCGCCCACCGGCCCGGTATGGGGCTTTCCGGTGATAGGGATAACAACTCCTCCGACGTAGACTGATCGGGTGAGCCAGCCCGAGCCCCCGCTATTTCAGGTCGAGAACCTGCATGTGGCAACGGCCGACGACGGCATCCCGATTCTGTCGGGCATCGACCTCACCGTTCGAGCGGGTGAGGTGCATGCCCTGATGGGGCCCAACGGCTCGGGCAAGTCAACTCTGGCCAGCGCACTGTTGGCCAGCCCCGAGTACGAGGTAACCGGGGGGCGAATCTGTTTCAGAGGCGACGACATCACCGACTGGCCAGCCGACGTTCGGGGCAAGGCCGGGCTGTTCCTCGCCTTCCAGTACCCCCAAGAATTCCCTGGTGTTTCGGTGATGAACTTCTTGCGCCAGGCCCTGTCAGCCCGCAAGGGCATCGACCTGTCGGTACTTGAACTGAGGCTGGCGGTTATGGAGTGGATGGAGCGGTTCGACATGGACCCCTCGTTTGCCGACCGCTATTTGAACGACGGGTTCTCCGGGGGAGAGAAGAAGCGCAATGAGGTGCTTCAGCTGGCCATCTTGGAGCCGGAGATGGCCATCTTGGACGAGACCGACTCTGGTCTGGACATCGATGCCCTCAAGATCGTGGCCAATGGCGTGCAAGAGGTGCGGGACTCCCGCTCGGAGATGGGGGTGCTGGCCATCACCCACTTCCGCCGGCTGCTCGACCACCTCAAACCCGACCACGTCCACATTCTTATGAACGGGAAGATCGCGGCCAGCGGCGGCTTCGAGCTGGCCGCCCAGTTGGATGCTGAGGGGTACGAGGCATGGCGCTAGACCCAGCCTCAATCCGGGCCGATTTCCCCATCATGTGCCGGCAGGTACACGGCCGCCGTCTGGTGTATCTCGACTCGGCGGCCACCTCGCACAAGCCCAAACCGGTGATCGACGCCTTAACCGACTACTACGAGCGCTACAACTCCAACGTCCATCGGGGCTCCTACCAGCTGGCGGTGGAAGCCACCGAGGCGCTGGAAGAAGCTCGGGCCAAAGTCGCCGCCTTCATCGGAGCTGATCGGGACTCTGAAGTCATCTTCGCCAAGAACGCCACCGAGGCAATAAACCTGGTGGCCCGAACCTGGGGCAAGGCCAATCTGGGGCCGGGCGACCCAGTGGTGATCACCGAGCTTGAGCACCACGCCAACATCGTCCCCTGGCACATGCTGACCGCGGAACTGGGCATCGAGCTGCGCTGGATTCCCATCGACGCCAACGGCCACCTGGACCTGACCGACCTCGACCGCCTGCTCGACGGGGCCCGGCTAGTGAGCGTGGCCGCCGTTTCAAATGTGCTGGGCACCATCAATCCCATCCGGCAGCTGGCCGACGCCGCCCACGAAGCCGGCGCGCTGATAATGGTGGACGCCAGCCAGCACACCCCCCATCTGCCCACCGATGTGGCAGAGATGGGGGCCGACTTCGTGGCCTTCACCGGCCACAAGATGTGCGGTCCCACTGGGATCGGGGTGCTGTGGGCCAAGTCCGATCTGCTGGAGGCCATGCCGCCGTTTCTGGGTGGGGGCGAGATGATCCTGAACGTGACCAAGGAGGGGTTCAGCACGGCCGAGGTCCCGTGGAAGTTCGAGGCCGGCACTCCGCCCATCGCCGAGGCAATTGGACTGGGGGCGGCGGTGGACTACCTGGTCGGCTTGGGAATGGAGCAAGTACGCGAGCACGAGGTGGCCCTAACCGGATATGCCCTGCGGACCCTGACCCAGCGCTACGGGGACGACATCACCATCCACGGGCCAACCGAGCCGGCTGAGCGAGGCGGGGTCCTGTCGTTCGAGTACAAGGGGATCCATCCCCACGACGTGGCCCAGGTATTGGACCGCTCCGGGGTGTGCGTGCGCGCCGGCCACCACTGTGCCAAGCCGCTCATGCGGGTGCTGGGCTGCACCGCCACCAGCCGGGCATCGATGTACATGTACAACGACGAGTCTGATGTCGACGCGCTGGCTGATGCGCTGGGCGACGCCGACGCGTTTTTTATTGAGTGAAGCCTTGAACAGAGAATGACTGCATTTCTACGAGCCTTCAGCCATAAACTTGTGATTCGCCGCCATGCCTGACCTTGAAGACCTGTACCGCGAGATAATCCTCGACCACTACCGCAATCCCCGCAACCGGGGAGAGTTGGATACCCCGCCCGCGGTCCGGGCCGAGGGTTTCAACCCCCTGTGTGGCGACGAGGTCATCGTCTACGTGCAACTGGCCGGCGGGGTGATCGACGACATCAAAGTCGGCGGCCAGGGCTGTTCGATCAGCCAAGCCTCAGCGTCGATGATGTCGGCCACCGTCCTAGGTCGCACCACCGAGGAACTGCACCGGCTCAACCGGGCTTTCAAGTCCATGATGTCGATCGAGCCCGACCCGGACGACCCGCCCCCCATCAACGGCAACGGGGCCGATATCAAGCTCGGCGACCTCGAAGCCCTCAAGGGCGTGGTCAAGTTCCCCGTGCGAATCAAGTGCGCCACCCTGTCCTGGCACACCCTCACCCAAGCCCTCGAAGAAGCCCAAGCCACCGCCTGAATCGGCCAGACCGCCCAACGGCGCTATCTCGCACAACTCGGCGACCTCATCGCCGCCGCTCGTCCCGACCTAGGCCACACCGAGGTCGAGCGGCGAGCCTCCGACGTCCTCATCGAGCAAAACGGCGTCTGGCTCACCGCCATCCTCATACCCGACCGCAGCGCCGTGGAACGAGCCCTCAACCGCTGCGAAGCCCTCGCCTTCGATTGAACCGGCGGCGGCTGACAGGCGGCTTCAGTTCAGGCCGACGGCCAAGATGGTGCCCAAGATCGGCATCGCCAGCCCCAGCATGGTGAACACCATCGTGCGGGTCTGCTTGGCAAACTGAAGCGCCATCTCGCCCCGAATCTCCTTATTCTCAGCGCGAAGCATCTTGAACTCAGCGGCAGTCTCGGTGCGGATGTTGGCGAACTCGGCATAGACCTTGGTGAATTCGGCATAGATCTTGGTGAATTCGGCGTGTATCTCGGTGCGAAGCCGGTCTTCGCTGGCCCTAATGTCGCCTTTGAGAAGAAAAATGTCGTCTTTGGTGGCGATTCGGTCCCAGGCGACGGGGGGCAGGCTCTCCATCAGGGTTCGCGCCTCCTCTTCTCCTAGAACCTCGCACAGACGACCCATGAGCGCCCAGCGCCGTTCTTCGCCGATCTGTCCACTCTCAGGCATTTCCAGCCTCCTCAGAATTTTTGTTCCTAGAAGGAGGACTGATCCACGTCCTCGAGTGGCTGCGGCCAACCCTACCGCTGCCAACAAGATGTCACAACCATTGCCAGAGAGCCAGAGAGGCCTCATCACCTATGGCCTGTGCAACGAGTTTGGGGGTACTGCTCGACAGAAGGGCTGTACCGACTCCACATTGGCGAAATAGACACCCTAGAGACCCGGTGAACCCCACCGGTGGGGGCGTCAGATCGAAGACGAGCTCAGAGAGCTCACTGCGCATTTCTTGGAAGGTCAGCAGCAGAAAAGTTGGGTAGTGGGTCAGATACTCCCGTTATGCTGACTAGTGTGCTGACTAGTTAGCAATGGATCGGAGGGAACATGGAAGAAAAGGCGTGGCAGGTGCAGGAGGCGAAGGCTCGTTTCAGCGAGTTGCTGGAGACCAGCATTGCTCACGGACCCCAAGTGGTCACGAAGCGGGGGGTGGAGACGGCGGTAGTGGTCCCAATTGACCAATGGCGCCAGCTTGTGGGGAAGGCCAAGCCGAGCCTGAAAGAGCTACTGCTCGACACGGAGGCTCGAACAGAGGCCTTGACCCCGCCTCGTGGAGGACTCCGCCAACGAGAACCGTTGACATTTGACTAGACCATGTACCTCCTAGACACCAATGTGGTCTCCGAGCTTCGTCGCCCCCGCCCCCACCAGGCGGTGCTGAACTGGATTCAGGAAATTCCTACTGAGCAACTGCAATTGTCGGCGGTCACCATCGGCGAGATCCAGGCTGGAATCGAGATCACTCGCGAGCAGGACCCAGGCAAAGCAGATGAGATAGAGGACTGGTTAGAAAGGATGCTCAATGCCTACGACGTCTTACCAGTAGACGCCGCCGCGTTTCGTCAGTGGGCCCGGTTGATGCACCGACAGGCTGACAAGCTGCTTCAGGATGCCTTGATTGCTGCCGTTGCCATTGTCCACCGGTTGACCGTGGTCACTCGAAACACACGCGACTTCGATCAATTCGATGTCCCAGTGCTCAATCCCTTTGCCTAATCCAGGGCGTTGACGCGGCGGGCGAACTCCAGATCCAACTCAGTGAGGCCACCGGCGGCGTGGTTGGTGATGGCTATTTCTACGGTGGACCAGACGTTGGACCACTCGGGGTGGTGGAAGAGGCGCTCGGAGATCAGCGCTACCCGGGACATGAAGCCGAAAGCCTCGGAAAAGTCGGAGAAATTGAAGGTGGCGGCAAGCTTGTCGCCCTGGCGCTCCCATCCGGGAAGGTCCTCCAAGGCAGCGGCGATCTCCTCGTCGCTCAGCAGTCTCGTGGCATCGGCGTCTACGGCCATGGGTCTCCTCCTAGGTGGATTTCAACAGGGGCGACAGAGCGGTCATCGACCCAAGGATCGTAGCCAGTGTCCTCCAGCTGGGCGGCTAGTTCTGGGCCCCCGGTTTCCCGGATCACGCCTTCGATGAGGATGTGAACCACATCGGCATGGAGCACGGTCAGCAGGCGGCTGAAGTGGGTGATGGCCAGCACGCCGAGGTTGTCCTGGTGGGTGGCTTGCTCGATGCGATGGCTCACCGCGGCCAAAGCGTCCACATCGAGGCCGCTGTCTAGCTCGTCCAAGATGGCAATATGAGGCCGGAGCACACCGAGCTGCACCGCCTCGCTCCGCTTCATCTCTCCCCCGGACAGGTCTACATTCAATGACCGGTACAACAAGTCGGGGTCGAAGCCGACAAGCTCAGCCTCGGCAGCCACCTGGGCCTCCACTGTGCTGCGGTCTCCTCCAACGGCAGCCACTGCTTCTTCCAACATGATCTCCAAGCCCACACCCGGAACCTCAGTGGGGTACTGCTGAGTAGAAAACAGCCCGGCGTGGGCCCGCTCCCACGGAGACAGATTCACCAGGTCGGCGCCGTTCAGGGTGATCGACCCCGCAGTGACCTCGTAGCCGGGACGGCCCATGATGGCGTAGGCCAGGGTCGACTTGCCCGAGCCGTTAGGCCCCATCACAGCATGGACTTCGCCCGATGCCACCCGCAGGTCCACCCCATTCAGCACCATCTGCCCGCCGACCCGGACATGCAGGTCCGACACAACCAGCTCGCTCACGGCTGGCCTATCCATCGTGGCCGACCTCCAACCAAACCTGACCGTCCTCCACGCCCACGTCATAGACCGGCACCGGTCGAGTGGCGGGCAGAGTCTCAGCCTCTCCAGTGGTCAAGGAGAACAAACTGCCGTGCTTCCAGCATTCGATGGTGCCCTCATCGGCGTCCACTTCGCCCTCAGCCAGGGAGTAGTCGGCATGGCTGCATATGTCGCCCAAGGCGTAAAGATCGTCTCCCAGGCGGACGACTGCCACCTGGTGAGCCAAGCCGCCAACCTCTACGTCGAACCGCCGCGCCTCTACGTCGCCCAACTCGTCTAGCGGGCACAGCACCACTCGATCCCCGGTCACGCCCCCGACCCGCTTCTCTCAATGGCGTGGTGATGGCCAAACCCCTCGATCTTGGCCTGGAGCCGATCTCGCACCGCAGGCACCGCATCAAGGACAGGAAATTGATCGAGCACCTCGTCGAAGAACCCGGTCACAATCAGGCGCTCGGCGGTCTCGGTGGGAACCCCCCGGCTCTCCAGGTAGAACAACTGCTCGCCGTCGATCGGGCCGACCGCGGAAGCGTGGCTGCAATGCACCTCGTTGTTCTCGATCTCCAAGTTGGGCACCGACTCGGCCCAGGCGTCCTCCGACAGTTTGATGTTCCGGTTGGTCTGGTAGGCGTTGGTGCCTCGGGCATCGGGCCGAACCCGGATCAACCCGGTGTACACCGAACGGGAAGAGTCGTCCACCGCACCCTTGAACAGCAGGCTGCTGGTGGTATCGGGAGCAGCGTGATCTTGGAAGGTGCGAAAGTCCAGAGTCTGGTCGCCGTCGCCGAAGTACAGCGATATGAGATCACCGGTGGCGCCCCGGCCGGACAGATGGGTGTCCAGCCGCATTCGGGCATACTCTCCGCCCAACGCGGCAGTAGAGGCTCGCATATGGGCCTGCGAGCCGATGTGGCTGACCTGCGAGCCGATGTGCCACACCTTGGGCCCGAGGTCCTGCACAGTCAAGTACCCGACTCGGGCAGCGGAGGCCACCCTTATCTCGACCACCGGGCTCACGAACGCGGAAACGTCGGCTGAGCCGTACAGCTCCAGCACCTCGACCGAGGAATCGGCCCCCGCGTCCACGATCAGCCGAGGGAAAACCGCGGCTCCTTCGGCGTCGAGCCAATGACGCACCACGATGGGCCCCTCAACGCTCACTCCACGGGGCACCCGCACCAACACCGGCTCAACGGAGAACGCGGCGTTCATAAGGGCAAACAGGTCGACGTCTACCGATGCGGCCAGATCGGCATCGCCGTCGCCCAGCGGGCGGACCTCCACCCCTTGGTCGGCCGCCTCAGGGGACAGCTCCACGCCACACAACCGCCCATTGCTGGTGTCGGCGATCGCACAGTGACCGGGGATGGCAGTCGGTGATTGGGCGCCGGCGTCGGTAGCCGGCTGATAGCGGCCGAGGTCTAGCTGCCCGATGGGGGTATACCGCCAGAGTTCTTCTTCCACCGAGGGCATGGCCGAGGCAGCCACCTGCTCGGCGGCCGCCACTCGACGGCGGACCAGCCAATCAGGGCCGGGTATGGCACCGGCCGCCTCGGGAGTGAATTGTGAATCGGTCACGAACGCCGACGGCGCTTTCGCCGCTTGGCCTTTCCGCCGCCCCCCGCTCTTGACCTTCTCCGGGACTTCTCCTTCTCCAACTCGGCCAACACTCGAGGGCCGGCCTCGTTCACGATGTCCTCGGCGGCGTCCAACAGGGCACCGATGCTCTCGTCGCTTCCCACGCTGGATGGCGCCTCAGGAGTTGGCGGCGTGACCAAGGTACCGTGCGACCAGTTCACGTCCACCATGCGGCGCTCATAGGCCGAGCAGTCGTCGGGACAGCGCCACGGGGCCTCAGGGGCCAAGTCCAAATCGCACTTCCGCACGGTTTCCCCATTGGGGTACGACCGGCTCTCGAAGTACTTGCAATCTTGCCGCATGGGCATCAGCCGACAGATCCCTCCATCTGCAGTTCGATGAGCCGGCTCCACTCCACGGCGTACTCCATCGGCAGGGTGCGGGTGATGGGCTCGATGAATCCATTGACGATCATGCCCATGGCCTGCTCTTGGGTCAGCCCTCGGCTCATCAGATAGAACAGCTGCTCATCGGCCACCTTGGAGACGGTGGCCTCGTGGCCGATCTCGGCGTCCCGAGTGCCCACCTCCATGTAGGGGTAGGTGTCGGACACGCTGTCCTCGTCCAAGATCAGCGCGTCGCACTGAACATGGCTGCGGCACCCGTAGGCATCGTCTTCCACCCGGACCAGGCCCCGATAGCTGGTGCGACCGCCGCCGTTGGAGATCGACTTGGACACGATCTTGGAGGTGGTCTCGGGAGCGGCGTGGGTCATCTTGGCCCCGGCGTCTTGATGCTGACCGGGACCGGCGTAGGCCACCGACAGCACCTCACCAGAGGCCTTGGGACCGACCATCACCACCGCGGGGTACTTCATGGTAAGGCGGGAGCCGATATTGCCGTCGATCCACTCCATGTGGCCCTCGGCCTCGACCTTGGCCCGCTTGGTGACCAGGTTGTACACGTTGTTGGACCAGTTCTGGATGGTGGTGTAGGTGACCCGGGCCGACTTCTTGACCAGGATCTCCACCACCGCGGAGTGCAGCGAATCGCTGGTGTACACCGGGGCCGAGCATCCCTCGATGTAGTGAACCTGCGAGCCCTCGTCGGCGATGATCAGGGTCCGCTCGAACTGCCCCATGTTCTCGGCATTGATGCGGAAGTAGGCCTGAAGCGGCATCTCCACCGTCACCCCGGGCGGGACGTAGATGAAGCTGCCCCCCGACCACACCGCGGAGTTCAGGGCCGAGAACTTGTTGTCGCCCGGCGGGATGATGGTGCCGAAGTGCTCCTTCACCAGCTCGGGATACTCCTTGAGCGCGGTGTCCATGTCGCAGAACAGCACTCCCTGTTGCTCCAAGTCCTCCCGGTTGCGGTGGTACACCACCTCAGACTCGTACTGGGCGGTCACGCCGGCCAGGTACTTGCGCTCGGCCTCGGGGATGCCCAGCTTCTCGTAGGTGTCCTTTATCGAGTCCGGAACCGCATCCCAGTCGTCGGCCAGACCCTCGGTGGGCTTGATGTAGTAGTAAATGTTGTCGAAATCGATTCCCGACATGTCGCCGCCCCAGTTGGGCATAGGCCGCTTCTCGAACCGGGACAGTGACTTCAAGCGGAAGTTCCGCATCCACTCGGGCTCGCTCTTCATCCACGACATCTCCTGGACGATGTCGGTGTTCAGCCCTCTTTTGGGCTTGAAGACGTAATCTTCCTCGTCGCTCCAGCCGAGTTTGTACCGGCCTAGATCAAGGGCGAGGGCTTCCGACGACATATGAAAATCCTAGCGAAGGTTGCGACGTGGCTTACCTGAATACTACCGGCGATCAGCCCAGTAAGCGCATCTCAGCCCGATATCGGTGGCCCCGGGCCACATAGCCCTGAGCATCCTCTCGATTCTGCCCCTCGGCCATGTGCCCCTCGCGGATCTTGGCCGGCACTCCAATGGCCAAAGCCAGCGGTGGAATTTTCATGTGATTGGTGACCACCGCACTGGCTCCCACCAGAGCCCCCCGGCCCACAATCGCTTCGTGCAACACGACCGAAGCAACGCCGATAAGCGCCTCGTCCTCGATAGTGCAGCCTTCCAAATGAGCCAGATGGCCGACGGTGACGTCGTTGCCCACCACGGTGCGCAGCTCATCGGTGTTGTGGATCACGGCATTGTCCTGGATGGAGGTGCGGGCCCCGATGGCGATTCCCGCTCCGTCGCCCCGGAGCACCGTCCCCGGCCAGATCGTGGACTCGGCTCCCACGCTCACTTGGCCGATAATCACTGCCAGCGGGTGAACGAAAGCCTCCGGGTGGATGTCGGGTTCGATGTCTCCCAGCGCATAAACCGGCATCGCTCGTCAGCCCAGCGGATTGAACGAGCCGTATTGGCCGGCCAAGAACACCAACGGCCCCACTTCGTCACGTTGGACGCCTAGATCCAAGACCCGGCCCAGCACTATCCAGTGGTCGCCGCCCTCCATCACCTGGTCGATCTCGCAGTCGATCCACGCCAGCGAGGACTCAAAAATGGGAGCGCCGGTGATCTTCGTCGTCCACTCCAGACCGGCGAACTTGTCCTCGGCCTTTGAGGCGAACAGGTTGGACATGTCCACTTGGTCTTCAGCCAAGATGTTCACGCCAAAATGACCGGCGGCTTCGATGGCCGGCCAGCTGGTGGATGTCATGCCCGGCATGAACATGACCAGCGGCGGGTCAAGCGACACTGAGCCAAAAGAGCCGATGGCCAGCCCGGCGGGCCCGTCTGGGCCAGCAGCGGTGACCACGGATACTCCGGTGGGAAACTGCCCGAGCACTCGGCGGAAAAAGGCCGAGTCGAACGGCGGACTGTCAGACACTTGGACTCCTCGGGAGGGACAGACTTCGCCCCTCAACTGAACGAACGATAGTGCCTGCCTGCAAACAACCCCGCGTCGGGCACCTTGCACCCGTGTTCAGATGGCCGCGCAGAACAACTCGGGGACCACTGGACAGTCGGTGCTGGATACCGCCTCGGCCACCGAGACCAGCCCATCGGGGCCGGCGACTCGCTCTACCAATGCGAGCGGCACTGTCTCTTCGTCGGCCTCCCACGCTTCCACCATTCCCAGCGCCCTCTCGATGAGCGAGTCCCACATGGGGCTGGGAAGGACTGTTCCCCTGCTGGCTACCAGCCATACCGGCACGCCGGCAGCGTGGGCCACCGCCGCAGCCGCTCGAGATCCGGCAACGGCGAGAAATCCATCGGGGCCGACCGCGGCTGTTTCCAACAGCACTAATTCGGCTGATGCCGCCGCCGCTCCCAGCCCGCTCTCGTCGACTTCATCAACCCAGCCGTCCTGCTCCGACAATCGCCGCACCAGGTGGTGGCCCTCCCCCAGCACGTCCACGACCAGTACTCGCAGATCACCCCGCAATCGCAGGGCACGGCCGACTATGTCCGGCCATCCGAGTACGCAGACAGTGGCCTCCAAGGGAAGTTCGCGAGACAGCAGCCGTGAGGTCTTGTCCTCGGACATCGCCTCCACGCATGCCCGGACCTCAGATCGCGGGTCGGCCGCGGTGAGAACCCGCGAGGCCAGCCACATGAGAGGACCCGATGAGGGCTGACGGGCGAGCATCCGCCGACAGGTGGTAACCAGCCCGGCGGGGTCGTGGCCAAAGCTCATCAGCGCCCCGGCCGTCTCCCGCACCAGTGACTCCTGTCCCACGCCCGACGACCGGGCCACGTAGCGCAGATGCTCGATCGGGTGCACGACATGAGGTTATGCCATCGACCTGCGGTAACTTCCAATGCGATGGCCGCCACGCTTGACGCCGATGTGAACCTGACGCCCCTGAACGGAGATTCTCGCCCCATCGGCGACTGGGTCACCGTCTTCCACCTGGTCATGGTGGTGCTCGACCCGTACACCTACGAAAGCTCGTGGATGATCGACACCGCCGGCCGCATCCTGCGCAACTTCGTCGGGGCCGACTGCCGGGTGGCGTTTTTGGTCACCGCATCGCCTGACGAAGCCGAGAAGTTCCTCGGGCCGTGGACCGAAGAAATTCTTACATTCGCCGACGAGGACCGGTCTGTGGTTCAGGCCTTGGGACTGGAGTCACTGCCCGCCATCGTTCACCTTGACCACCAACTCAACCTCCGGGCCTCCGCCGAGGGTTGGAATCCGCCTGATTGGAGAGACTTCGCTGCTCAGCTAGGTCAGGCGATGAGCTGGCACCCCCCGGTGATTCCCGACGACGGGGATCCATCGCCGTTCGCCGGAACCCCGGCGTTAGGCTGAGCAGAACCCACGTTGAATGACCCGAGCGCATGGCCGAATTCGCCTACACAGAACTGCTCCCCAAGGGGCCTGACACCACCACCGAATACCGGCTGCTGACAACTGACTACGTCTCCCCCATCACGCTGGGTGACCGCCAGTTCCTCCAAGTCGACCCCGAGGGCATCCGCCTGCTCACCAGCGAGGCGATGCGGGACATAGCCCACCTCCTCAGAACGGGCCATCTGGCCCAACTCGCCGCCATTTTGGACGACCCCGAGGCATCGGCCAACGACCGATTTGTGGCCACCGAACTGCTCCGCAACGCCAACATCGCCGCTGGCGGGGTCCTCCCCGGCTGCCAGGACACCGGGACCGCAGTGGTGATGGGCCACAAGGGCGAGCGGGTGCTGACCGACTCCGACGACGAGCGGGCCATCGCCCAAGGGGTGTTCGACACCTTCCAAACCTCGAACCTCCGCTATTCCCAGCTGGCCCCGCTGTCCATGTTCGAGGAGCGCAACACCGGCAACAACCTGCCGGCTCAGATCGAGATCTACGCCACGCCCGGTGATGCCTACTCGTTCCTGTTCATGGCCAAAGGCGGCGGCTCGGCCAACAAGTCGTACCTGTTCCAGGAGACCAGGGCGCTGCTCGACCCCGAGTCGCTCACCCGATTCATGGACGAGCAACTCCGCACCCTGGGTACAGCCGCCTGCCCGCCCTACCACCTGGCGGTGGTGATTGGCGGCACCTCGGCGGAATATACGCTCAAGGTGGCCAAATACGCCTCAGCCCGTTATCTGGACACCCTTCCCACCGAGGGTTCCGAGACCGGCCATGCCTACCGCGACCTGGAGTGGGAGGATCGCATTCTGGAGCTGACCCGGCACTTCGGGATCGGGGCCCAGTTCGGCGGCAAGTACTTCTGCCACGACGTGCGGGTGATCCGGCTGCCCCGCCACGGCGCCTCCTGCCCGGTGGGCGTGGCGGTGTCGTGCTCGGCCGACCGCCAAGCTCTAGGCAAGATAACCTCCGAGGGGATCTTCTTGGAGCGGTTGGAGACCGATCCAGCCCGCTTCCTGCCGGAGGTCACCGACGACGATCTGAGCGACCAGGTGGTGCGCATCGACCTGAACCGGCCCATGGCCGACATCCGAGCCGAGCTGTCAAAGCACCCGGTGAAGACTCGTCTGTCGCTTGCCGGCACCTTGGTGGTGGGCCGAGACATCGCCCACGCCCGAATCAAGGAACGGCTCGACGCCGGTGAGCCCATGCCCGGGTACCTGCGCGACCACCCGGTGTACTACGCCGGTCCGGCCAAGACCCCCGAGGGATACGCCTCCGGCTCATTTGGCCCCACCACCGCGGGGCGCATGGATGCCTATGTGGACCAGTTCCAGGCCGCGGGGGGCAGCCTGGTCATGCTGGCCAAGGGCAACCGGTCCCGCCAGGTGGTCGACGCCTGTGCCCGCCACGGCGGGTTCTACCTCGGATCGATCGGCGGCCCAGCAGCCCGGCTGGCCAAGGATTCAATCCGCAAAGTCGAGGTGCTGGAGTACCCCGAGCTGGGCATGGAAGCCGTCTACAAGATCGAGGTGGAGGACTTCCCCGCCTTCATCGTCACCGACGACAAGGGCAACGACTTTTTCACCGAGGTGGCCACCCCGGTGACGCTGGGCTAGCTCTTCGCCGCCGCCCCTGTTTCACCGATACCGGGGCCGTGCCTGGCTGTAGTCGCGGTCGTCGGCGAGATATCGGAGGTATATGTCCTCGGAGATCCAGTTGCACCGCGGCTGAGAACCGTCCTTCAGTTTCAGCCGGTAACGCTGACGTGCAGGGTCGGCCGGATGCCATGCCGCGACCTCTACAGAAGGCCCGCCCAACGCGAGCACTGCCTCAATGGCGGGGCGCAGATCGGTGTCCAGGGTCATAAGCACCCCCACGTCGTATTCGTCGCGAACAGCCATGAGGACAAAATCAACCGCGATTTGCACATCGATGCCCTTCTCCTTGGGCTTCGCGGACACCCGACCCGGCTGATAACCGGGCGGATACCACAACGACCTGACAGTCACGTTCACACCCGGAGTCTTGTGCCATGCCGCCACTTGCCGGCGGGCTGCTCCATTGCTCTTGCTGTCCAGGGAGGAATCCGGCATTCCGCGGTAGACCCTGACCTGCTCTAAGACCCGGCCTGGACGTTGACCGCTCGCCACGATGTGTTCACCGAGTCGATCCGGATGGAACTGTCCCAAAGGCGCAGGCGATGCCGAATCGTCGTGGAAGGCCCGACGAGCGGCACGGTAGGTGTTCTGATAGTCCACGAACACGACTACACGCGTCGAACCCATGCCGATCTCCCAAAAAAAGACCCCGCCAGTGAGCAGCGCGGGGCATGCTGACGGCGGGGAAGATTGAGATGAACCCTATACTAAACCAAGTAACCTTGTCAACTTTCCGTTGCTATGCCGTAACTCGCCGTCCGTCGAATCTCATAACGAAGAATGTGATTATTTGATCTCGTGACACAAAGCCCAAATCAGCTCTGGACAGAAAACTCAGGACCGACTCTGGGTACGGGTTTTTGCTGCTCTGAAGTGGGGGCTGATGGTCCGGTGGAGGGGGCTGGTGGGATTCGAAATACCTGTTGCTCTGGAGTGGGCTTCGAGCGAGCGATATCCGGTTTCTGACTCTTGGGAAAGCACTCGCCTCGTTGGACTCCAGCTCCCCCAGTTCCGCTGGGAGCAGGTCCGCCCAGACGGTCAGCCAGATGGCCAAGACAGCGGCGGCGAGAAGCTGGACGAATCTGCTTCTAGTGGCGCGGGCCGCCCATGTGCTGTGGGACGGGTTGTGCACGAATGCCACCCTACCTGGCCCATTTGCCGCGCCGGCCGAAGACGGCCACTTGGCGCTCTGCTCGCGCCGGTCCGATGCAGTTGTATCCCAGCGCCTGCCCGATGTACTACGCAGGCCCGGCCAAGACTCCCGAGGGCTACGCCTCCGGCTCGTTCGGCCCCACCACGGCAGGGCGCATGGATGCCTATGTGGACCAGTTCTAGGAACCAGGAGCAGTCTGGCCATGCTGGCCAAAGGCAACCGATCCATCTAGCCCTGATTGTTCATGGGCGGTGTGTGCGGGTTTGTGTGGGTCCTCGGAGATGCCCCTCTGGCCTGCGAGGATGCGTGTCGTTGAGCCACGTTTCTTCGAGTTCAGGGGGGCATCTCCGAGGTGAAACTTAGCAGTGTCACAAGCGCGCAGTTGGCAGGCGGCGGGGACCGGGCCGTGTGGGGTGTGGGGCTGTTCGCTCTGGGGCGGTTCGCGGATCGTGTCGGGCTGACTGAGGCGCTGTCCGCAGCGGTGCCCCCTCGCGGGGAGCGTGCCCCGGTTCATGACCGCGGCGAGGTGCTGGTCCACGGTTTGTTGGTGCTCGCGGGCGGCGGTGAGGCGTGCACCGATATCGAGTATCTGCGTGCTCAGCCCGAACTGTTCGGCGATGTCGCGTCGGACTCGACGCTGTATCGCACTCTCACCGGTCTGGGCCCGGGAGGCGCGGCGGCGCTGCTGGGCGCGGCGGCTGCGGTGCGCCCCGGGCTGTGGGCCGACCGTGATCGCAGCGGCCCGCTGGTTCTCGACATCGACTCGACATTGGTGGAGGTCCACTCGCAGAACAAGGAGGGCGCAGCGCCCAATTACAAGGGCGGCTACGGGTTCCACCCGATGATCTGCTCGGTCGCAGACGGCGAGCCGCTGTGGGTCAAGCAGCGTCCGGGCAACGCCGCCGCGAACGACATCGCGGATCATCTCGAGGTGATCGACGCCGCGGTCGCGGCGCTGCCGGGGCCCGACGCTGCGGGGCACCGCCCAGGCGGCGATCTTGTGGAGCGTCCGCTGGTGGTGCGCGTCGACGCGGCGGGATGCTCGCCGACGCTCGCCGCGGAGTTGCGTGGCCGCAACATCGGCTTCGCCGTGTCGGCACGGTCGAATCGGGGCGTCCAAGCAGCGATCCGCAGCGGGCTGGGCGACCCGCACCGCTGGCACAACGTCCCCAAGCGGCCCCGCCAGAGCAAACCCGGCCGCGCTCAGGCCGCGGATCTCACCGACCTCGCCGACCTGTCGGGCTGGCCCGAGGGGACCCGGCTGGTGGTGCGCCGCGAGCCACTGCATCCCGGCGCGCAGCGCAGCCTGTTCCCCAGCGACAGCTTCCGCTACTGGGGATTCCTCACCGACCAGACCGGCGACGCCGTGCAACTCGACCGCCTGATGCGCTCCCACGCCGACGTCGAGAACGCCGTGCAACGGCTCAAAGACAGCGGCCTGGCCCGCATGCCGTTCACCGACTGGCACGCGAACAGCGCATGGGCCGCCATGGCCATGATCGGCCTCGCGCTCGTGGGCTGGTTCCAGACCTGCTGCCTCACCGGAGCCCTCGCCAAAGCAGCCCCCAAACGGCTCCGCTGGCAACTGTGGCACCTCCCCGCGCTCGTGTGCCACAGCGCACGACGAGTCCTGTTGCGGCTACCCCAACAGCACCCCGGCGCCAAAGCGCTGCTCGCCATCGCCCACCCCCGCTGACACCCCCACCGCCCCCCACAGCGCAGCACCCGCACCCCGCGGGACAGCCCCGCCGCGCCCGCGCACACGCCCCACACCAGCCCACGCCCAAACCCAGGCCAAAAGCCGCCCGCCCGCACCTCCGCCCGCACCCCAACAACCCCCAAACGACAAATCAAGCCAACCCGCACGCCCAAAAGACGACTCGCGGCATTCTCATGAATAATCAGGGCTAGTGGTGTGTCTGTGAATTGGTTGAGGGGTGTTAGTGTTGTGGTGTGAGTTTGCCTGCGGCTGCGTTGGAGGTGTCGCGCTCAGAGCGTGCTGAGTTGGAGCAGATGGCGGCGTCGTGTGCTCTTGAGTTCCGGGTGGTGCGCCAGGCGGGGGTTTTGCTGATGGCTGCTGATGGGGTGGCCAATGAGGAGATCGCCCGGCGTGCGGGTGTGCGGCCCAACACGGTGCGGGCCCAGCGGCGCCGGTTCGAGCGGGAGGGTCTGGCGTCGGTGGGGGTGGTTGCCCCCGGTCGGGGCCGGCCGCGCTCGGTCGGCGGGGATGCGGTGGCGGCGATCGTGGCCGACACGCTTTATGAGGCGCCCGACGACGGGTCTGCGTGCTGGTCGACGCGCCAGATGGCGGCGCGCCACGGCGTCGGCAAGGACATGGTGGCGCGCATCTGGCGGGAGCGGGGGCTCAAGCCGTGGCGGGCGGACGTGTTCAAACTGTCCGCCGACCCGCGGTTCGAGGAGAAGCTGGTGGACGTGGTGGGCCTTTACGCGAACCCTCCCGAGCGGGCCGCGGTATTCAGCTTCGACGAGAAGACGCAGGTCCAGGCGCTGGACCGCACCCAGCCGTCGCTGCCGGTCAAGCCCGGGCGGGCCCGCACGATGACCCACGACTACAAAAGGCACGGCACGCTGGACCTGTTCGCCGCCCTCAACGTCGCCACCGGCGAGGTGCTGCACCAGACCCGCCGCCGCCACACCGGCAAAGACGTGCTCGCGTTCTTCAAATGGATCGACCTGCACACCCCCCGGCACCTCGACGTGCACATCGTGTTGGACAACCTGTCGGCCCACAAGTCCCAACCCGTGCGCGACTGGCTATCGCACCCCAAAAGGGACCGATGGCACCTGCACTTCACCCCCACCAGCTCCTCGTGGCTCAACCTCATAGAGGGCTGGTTCTCCATACTCACCCGCAAAGCCCTCAAAAACAACAGCTTCAACTCCGTCCAAGACCTCGAAGAAACAATCGATACCTGGACAACACACTGGAACGAGAACCCACGACCCCTCAAATGGACCAAACCCGCCAACGACATCCTCGCCAAAACCCGCCGAGCACAAACCGCCCTCAACCACTCAACCAAATCCGCGACACACCACTAGGTGGTCGACGCGTGCGCCCGCCGCGGCGGATTCCACCAAGGATCGATCGGGACCCCGCGGCACGACTGGCCAAGTATTCGATCCGCAAGCAAGGTGGGGGTGCTGGAATACCCCGAGTTGGGAATGGAAGCGGTGTACAAAATCGAGGTGGAAGACCTCCCCGCGGGCATCGGGACCGAAAACGGCAACGACTTCTTCACCGAGGTGTCCACGCCGGTTTCGCTGATCTAGCACTTTCATTTCCTATGCCAGACCAAACCTAGATTTGAGCAAGAATTCCTGACCCAGGACATGACAACATCCCCGGACAGCACCATCAGAGCAAACTCAAGTCGGGTATAGCCTCAAAGGGTCGTTTGCAAAAGGGGGGTTCCTGTGCACTTGGATTTGGACGACCCGCAGCTGGGAAAAGCAGGTGCGGAGATTCTCGCTCGCTACAACAGGGACGAACATGAGCACAACACTGGGGTGGCCATCCGGGAATTCATTACTGCCACCAGGCTCGCTCAGACTGGCGACATCCAGATGGAGGCGACCTCGGGCAACAAAGGACGCGTCGATCTCTCTGTCAACAGTCACAGGCTGTACATCGAGGTAAAGACGCGGGTGGGCACTGCTTCCGGGGGTGCCGAGCCTAACCCGGAGAACTTGGAACAGATCGACGGCTATCTGGCGTCCAGCGCCGACCCTGCGACCATTGGGGTGCTCACCGACGGCAAACACTGGCTCATCCGAACATGTGGCGACGAGCCTGATACTGTTCGCGGCCCGCCTTTCCGCCACACTTTCGACACCCCCGAAGAATGGCTGGCGCTCTTCGAGTGGCTAAGAGACGAGGTGTTCGCCCAGCGGGAGAAGAGATCCGCCACCCCAGAAGCGGTTGGGAAGGGCTTCGCCCCGGGGACCGTCGACTACGAGTCGGCGGTGAGCGCTATCCGAAGCTTGTACCAGCAAAATAGGGCAGCGGAGACGGTGAAGATCAAGCGGGCACTCTGGGAGTCACTGTTGAGCGTCGCTTTGGGCGAGATCGACGGGGTGGACCTCGACGACCTGTTCGTCCGCCATACCTATCTGGTGACCGTGATCGGAATGATCACCCAGGCTTCTCTAGGCATCGACATCGAGGAATTGGCCGCGAACGACCCAAACGACTTACTGCGAGGGGACACCTTCCGAGACACCACTGGGCTCGTGGACATCGTAGAGTCAGACTTTTTCGCGTGGCTGGTCGAGGTCGACGGCGAGGAGACAATCAGGCGCATAGCCCGTCATGTGAGTTCCTTCAAGTGGGGGGACACCCAGGCCGATCTTGCCTCGGTCTTGTACCAGACGGTTATCCCGTCATCCGAACGGCAAAGCCTTGGCGAGTATTACACGCCCCCTGGTTGGCCGCGGCCATTGTAGAGTCTGCCGTGGCCGAACCGCTGTCCAACAGGGTTCTCGACCCCGCCTGTGGATCGGGTTCTTTCTTGGTTGCGGCCATTACATTAGGCGCGCCGTTCAGGCGGCAAGAAAGGAGGGCCTCAGCGACGCTGAAACGCTTACCATCCTCCAAAGGCAGGTGTGCGGCATCGACGTCCACCCCGTGGCGGTGCATCTAGCCAGGGCCGCTTGGGTCATGGCCGCTAAAGGTGTCATCGCTGGTGCCGGCGGCGGCATTACCGATGTCGCTGTGCCCGTATATCTGGGCGATTCGTTGCAACTGCTCCATGACACGACCAGCCTGCTATCAGTCGAGAACATCGTCGTGCCAGCAATGGGCGACCCGAAGGGGCGTTCCCTCACTTTCCCCTTGAGCCTCGTGAAGCGCCCTCATATCTTTGGGGCGCTCATGAGCCGAACGGCGGCTGACATCGCCGCCGGGGACGGGGCTGGCCGTGCGCTGGACGAGTTTGCGGAGCACCTCGACGGCCACGAAACAGAGGTTATGGCGAAAACTGCCGCCAAGCTCGAAGATCTGCATGCTGATGAGATGAACCACATTTGGGCGTATTTCGTCCGCAACCTTGTCCGCCCAATAGTCATCGCCGAAGAGAAGGTGGACGCCATCGTTGGCAACCCTCCCTGGCTCACGTATAACAAAACAAAACAGGGCCTACGAAAGGCACTCGACGACCTCGGTAAGAAGAGGTACGCGATCAAGCCAGCGGCGAGGTTCATGACCCAATTCGACATCGCTGGCCTCTTTGTATCCCGCTGCACTGACCTATATCTTCGTCCACCCGATGGGGAGACTATCGGCGGTCGGCTGTCCATGGTACTGCCCCACAGCGCGCTGATGGCAGGGCAGTACGAGAAATGGCGTACCGGTCAGTGGGGCGCGGTGTACACCGACCTCTCCGCAGATCTGCCCTGGGACCTGGAGAAGCTGCAACCCAACGACTTCTTCCCCGTACCCGCATCCGTCATCCACCTACGCCGCGCCCATCCCAACCAAGGGGTCGCGCTGCCACCGCAGGCCCAACAATGGTCCGGGCCTGTGGGCGCCCCGAACAAGAAATCCGTGCCACTCCCGGCAGCAGGCGGATCTCCTTCCCCCTACGGCGACTCTGCCCGCAATGGGGCCACGATTTTCCCCCGCAACCTGTTCTTCATCACTGAAGTGCCGCCCTCTACGACGGTCACTCGGCCAGGCATCACTCACACCCAGCCTAGAACCAGCAACTTGGCGAAAGAGCCATGGCGCAGCCTCAACCTGAGAACCCTAGGAATAACGGTTGAGGAGACCCAAATATATGATGTGCATCTAGGAGAAACCATCGCCCCTTACGTCACGCTGCCGCCCCTTCGGGCCGTCCTCCCGATTGACAAGGACAACCCCCATTCCATCGGCCGTGTTCCAAATCAAAGCGGAGAGATCAGGTCAAACAGCCTTCCAAGGCTGGCGAGGAACCGTTGGAAAGCAATGTGCGAATTATGGGACCAACACAAGGGAGCGAATGACAAGAAGACTCTGCTGCAACAACTCGACTACCACCAAAAGCTATCTTCTCAGTTGGAGTGGCAGCAGGCCAACCGGACTGACCTGAAGACAAGAGTCGCCTACACCAGCTCTGGCCGGCCCACCGCGGCTATCATCAGCGACCCAACGGCCGTAATTGAAAACTCGCTCTACTGGGTTTCCTGCGACAGCGAACAAGAAGCACTGTACCTGTTGGCCATCATCAACAGCGACGCCCTCCGCAAACGGGTTGAACCGCTAATGCCCAAAGGCCAATTCGGGGCGAGGCACTTGCACAAGCACCTATGGAAACTTCCCATCCCCGCATTCGACCCCGCGAACGCCGACCACATCGAGGTGAGCGAAGCAGGAGCAGCGGCCGAGAAAGCCGCCGAACGAGAGCTCAAGACGATTATCGCCGATAATGAGCAGACCACCGTTACGGCGATCCGCAAGGAGATCCGATCCTGGCTTGATACCTCTCCCGCAGGGAACTCCGTGGAGGGCGCCGTAGAGAATTTGCTGCGTTAAAAAGGGGCCTGCTCCGTTCGGCCGTTGCCGAAGTGACGCCACCGGCACCCATTTCGCGCAACTAACCAGATCGTATCGCCACTCTGGGGTGGTCAAGCTGAATGCTCAGTCACCTGTTCGGCCTGATCCAGGCGTCGATGCATAGCACTGATAAAGACCAGCCATTCCCACGCTGCCTCATAATCCAAACCGTAGTCATCGTGATGGGTAACAACATTCCGCAGTGCGCTCGCCAAACCGACAGCAAGGAATCTGTACCCATCGTGCTCGTCTCGCTCAATGGGAGTAGAGCGGTCATTGAATATCAGAAGTGGCGCTTCGGATGAGAACACTTTGTTGATGAGAGCGACGCCATCAAGGTCGGGACGGTTGACCCATCCCTGCACCCGGTTGATGAACCGCTGGGAGGCCTTTCGTACCGCCTCATCGTGATGGCCATCCTCGAACAGGGCTAGAGCCCGTTCAACCTCGAAGTGAAACCGCCCCGCGTGGGCCGGTGAAGACCCGATTGCAGTATCGGCTGCTGATTCCTGTTCCCCCTTTTCCGCTGCGCTAGTCACCGATCAGCCGCTGGGCAAGAGTCCGGGCCTTTTCGGCACCATGGACTTTCATCCGAACAACCCGATTCGGGGAACCGTGTCGGCCAAGGACTGAAATCTCCGACATGGCACCCAACGTCGTCATGAAGTTTCTTGTGTCAAGTTTCCCGTAACCATCGGCCGCTGAGCGGATATCGGAGGTTGACGTTTCCTGGCCTAAGGCAGTATGCGCTCCACCAACAAGCAGGGCGATCTCACGGGCCGCTTCAGCCCGAGAATCGGCCAGGCTGCCCGAATGGACTTGCAGCACAGGCTGCTCGCCTGTGGTGTCAAAGATGTGCCCCACTTCCTCTGGCTCGATCTTGAAATAGCGGGCTATAGCGTCAACGCGCTGCTGCTCATCCGCGAACACGCCATCGGCGCTCGGTGACGCTGCATGAGCCGGTGTCGCTGCTTGGACCGGCATCACCTTGGCAGACTCGCCTTCGGGACTGGATTCTCCGTTCTTGAGAAGGTGATCCAGCACGCGTTCAAATGCGACCCGCCGAAGATCAGCATCCCCCAACTCTTCGGTTGCCTTCTCGGCCGTGGCAACAATTCCGGCCAATTCGTCTACATCGGTTGGCACCACTTAGTCCTTTCGCTCGAATTCACTGTGCGAACTTGCCCCACAAAGCCAGAACGGACAAGCCATTGCGAGAATTGTACCAAGGTTCAGTGACAGTCCGATTCCCGGTTCTGCTGAGACCGACAAGAAAGCGGAAGTCAGTTGATCTGGCGGTCGTGGGCGGCCCAGTAGGGCTCGCGGAGGCGGTACTTTTGGAGTTTGCCGGTGGCGGTGCGGGCCAACTCGTCGCGGAACTCCACTGACGTTGGGCACTTGTAGTGGGCCAGACGGCTGCGGCAGTGCTGGATCAAATCGGCCTCGGTGGCCGATGCTCCCGGGGCCAACACCACTAGGGCTTTCACGGTTTCGCCCCACTTCTCATCGGGGACCCCGATGACGGCCGCCTCTGCCACCGCCTCATGGGCGAACAGGGCGTCCTCCACCTCGATGGACGAGACGTTCTCGCCGCCGGAGATGATCACGTCCTTCTTGCGGTCCGACAAGGTGAGGTAACCCTCGTCGTCTATGTGCCCTCCGTCTCCGGTGTGGAACCAGCCCCCGGCCAAGGCCTCAGCGGACTCCTCGGGCTGCTCCCAATAGCCAGTCATAACATGGTTGCCCCGGGCCAGCGCCTCGCCGGATTCGTCGACGTCCAGCGATATGCCCAAAGCGGGGACACCCTGACGGGAGAGCTTGACGGCCCGCTCGGCCGGATTCAGGTTGTCCCACTCGGCTCGACGTCGATTCATGGTCAGATAGGGAGCGGTCTCAGTCAGGCCGTAGAGCTGCATGAACTCCCAGCCCAGCTCGGTCTCCATCCGCTCGATGGTGCGGGTGGGCGGTGGGGCGCCGGCCACGGTCATCCGCACCCGGCCCGAACCGGGAATCTCCCCTTCCCAGTCCTGGGCGGCGTCCAACACCGCGGCCACCACCGCCGGCGCCCCGCACATGTAGGTCACCCCATGGCGCTCAACCCGACGAAGGATCTCCTCGCCGTCCACCTTGCGCAACACGATGTGGCGAGCCCCTGCTCCGCTGACGGCGTAGGGCATGCCCCACCCGTTGCAGTGGAACATGGGCAGGGTGTGGAGGTAGACGTCCCGATCGCTGACTCCGGCAGCCCAGCCAAAGGTGGTGGCATTGAGCCACAGGGAGCGATGGGTCATCTGGACGCCCTTGGGGCGGGCCGTCGTGCCCGAGGTGTAGTTAATGGTGGCGGTGTCCTCCTCATCTGGAAAACAAGGTTCGGGCTCGACGCCGAATCGATACAGAGCATCATCGGATTCAGCGCCGATCACGTAGCGATGACGGCACTCGACCCCGGCCAGCGCGTCGGCCAACTCAGGGTCGATCAGCAGCATCGTCGCCCCGCAGTGCTCCACGATGTAGCTGATCTCGTCTTGCTTGAGCCGGAAATTGATCGGCACGCATACCCGGCCGTACCCGCTCACCCCGAATAGAGAGACCATCAGCCGCGCCGCGTTGTGAGACACGATGGCCACCCGCTCCCCGAAGCCGATGCCTTGCTCGTCCAACCCGGCCGCCTGGGCCCGGGCCAACTCGGCCATCCGAGAGTAGGTCAGCTCGCCCCACCCCTCTGCCGGCTGATCCGGTTCGTCAACGATTCCCACTCGGTCGCCGTAAACGGTTTCGGCCCGGTCCAAGAAATCCCGAACACTCAGAGCTACCTTCATCGCCCCAGCGTATCTACCCCGCCGACCCTTCTTCCTAGCGGCGTGCAGCCTCGGCCTCCGATGCGAGGCTGATAGACGGATCACGCCCAACATGGGATTGCCACCGACTACTCGTACAATTTCACCGTGGCGGTCGCGCGTGTTCTCGGAACGTTGGGCAAGACCGTCATCGCGTTCGGACTCATCATTTTGCTGTTCGGTGTATTCCAGCTCTGGGGAACCGGTGTAATAGAAGCCAGGGCACAACAGGACCTCGACAGCGAGTTCACCGACCTGCTCGAGGCCTCCGGCGCACTGGGATCGGCGCCATTGGAACCCTCGACCACAACCGCCCCTGTCCCTGCACCTACGCCTGAACCCACTCCAGACGCTGTGCCAACCTCGGAACCGACGGCCCAGGAACCTGGATCTGCTTCGACTGCCCCCATTCCCACTCCGAGTCCGACACCAACTGCCGCCCCCGAGCCCACTCACCCCCCAGAACCCGACCCCGCTTGGCTGGCAATGCTCTATCGGGATCAGGGATCAGCCATTGCCCGAATGCAAATCCCCGCCATCGGTGTGGACAAGACAGTTGTTGAAGGCGTCCGGGTAAGCGATCTCCGCAAGGGCCCTGGCCACTACCCCACCACTCCATTGCCCGGACAGGCCGGGAACGCGTCCATTGCCGGCCACCGCACCACCTACGGTGCCCCCTTCGGCGAGATCGACAAGCTTCTGCCCGGCGACCAGATCATGATCACCACCATCCAGGGAGAGTTCATCTATGAGGTGGTGACTCAGGGAGAAGGCCACGGGCACTTCATTGTTGCCCCCAACCAAGTAGAGGTACTCGATCAGGACTTCAGCGAAAATCCCAATCGCCTCACGCTCACCGCTTGCCACCCGAAAGGCTCTGCCCGCCAACGGATAATTGTGGTGGCCGCATTGGTGGGCGACCCCGCTCGCACATTCTCCCGGCCCGACCAGCAAGAACTGGGAACCCCGGAACTGGCCACCGAGAACATAGACGACGCCCCCGACACCGAACAGACTGTCACCGCTACCCCCGAGCCAACCCCGGCGCCCACCATCGGATCCGAGCCAACCACCGCTCCCAGCCCGGCGCCCAGCGACCAGCCAGAGAGCCTGTCCGCCGCGGCTCTGCCCACTGAGGCGCCCCCACCGCCGCCGCCCTCCCCGGCGCCCATTGAAATCTCAACCGACCCCGCACCCGCAGAGGACTCCTTCGGCGAAGGCCTCGACGGCGACTCCGACGGGCTGGTCCCGGCCGTCTTGTGGGGGCTGGCCGCGCTGGCCATCTGGTTCTTCGCCTTGTTCGTCGCGAAGCGGTGGAGAAGGCTTCCGGCCTACGCTTTGTCGGCTTTGCCTTTCTTGGTTGTCATGTTCATCGCTTTCTGGCACATCGACCGCGTCCTCCCCTCCTATTGATAGCGAGGCAACAATGCTGGATAGACGATGCTGATCATCAGGAGAATCTGGCTCCCACTAGCCCTAGCTCTGGCGATCGCGGCGGCCGGTTGCGGAGATCAACAGCCCGAGGAGCCCCTGCTCAGCGAGGTATTCGTCGAGCCCACCGCCGAACCTGATCTCCTGCCCACTGAAGAGGACCTGCGCGATCGGTTCGAGGGAACCGTCACCGACCCCTACAACCTCTTGGTGGGGACGTGTTTCAACCAGTACACCTATCTGGACCGCAACGACCTTCCCGCCCAGCTCACCACTGCCATCGGCTGTACCCGCCCCCATAACGGCCAGGTGTACGCAATATTGACCCACGACGCCCCACCCGGCGCCCCCTATCCCGGAGAAGAAGCGGTCAGCGGTTGGGGGGTGCTGGAGTGCCTCGATCGGTTCGAGCCCTTCGTCGGCCTCGTCTATGAGAAATCTGAACTCGACATCGGCATGATCACCCCCAGCCGCACCGATTGGGAGGGAGACGACAATCTCCGGGCTGTCTCCTGTTACGTATTCAGCCGCGAGCGACTGCTCATCATCGGCACCATGCAGAACATCGGCCTGTGAGCCGATCAAGCCATTAGCGCAGCCAAGGCCGCCCACGATTGGGGGACAGCCCCGCCGCCCGTGCCGTCGTCAGGATCCCAATACTCGGCGAAACCGCTCCGCATAGCCCCTCTGACCGTGGACGCGGCCACCTGTCGGGCTGCCTCATGGCGACCATGCCGGCGGAGTCCCACCCACGCCAAGTAACTGAGCTGGGGCCACGCTGGTCCTCGCCAGTATGAGCGGGGATCGAATCCGGGCTCGCCTCGATGGACTCCGGCGGGGCCGCACCACCCGCCGTAAGCAGAGGAGTCAACCAGATCAACAGCCACGGCATCTATTTGCTCAGACCCGGCGGCGACCAGCATCGGCAACAAGCCGTCCAACGTTCGAGCCTTACCCGAGCCCGTCTCCGACGCCCCGGAATCGGCCCAAGTTCGCTGAGACTCGACCCACTGGGCGCCCAGGCACCCAGCCAACTCGTCAGCCCTGCCTGTGGTCTCCGACTTGCCGGTGACAGTGGCCAACTCCCAGGCGTTGAACACAACCAGGGCGTTGAACCCCGCCGACGCACACTCGAATGCCCCGTTGGCCAAAGGAGAGCCGGCAGGACTGCGTTGGATCGACGTCACCAATCGGTTCTTTGTCGGCCGCCAGGCTTCCAACGAGAAGCCTCCGGGGCAGAAGTCGTCCCAACGAGGACTGTCGTCGGCCCCGCTCTCCCACGGGTGGCACAGCGCCACTAGCCCGCTGGGAAGACGCTGGCGGTCAACCAACAGAAATCGCAGTCCGTGCTCGGCCCTGGCCACGGTTTCCTCGTCGACGTCGACCCCTCGCCGCACCAGCTCGGCAACGGCATGGCCGTACATGGGGGGCTGGGTGATAGAAGACGCCTCGTCCCGACCCCACAGGTCGGTCGCCATACCGGGGCTGCGCACATAGTTCATATGGGGGACGAAGCCGTCGGCCGCCTGCACCGACAACGCCGTCCGCAGTTCGGCTAGACCGCGATCGTCACCTAGCTCGGCCCAGCACAGCGCGTGGAAGCACGAATCCCACAGCCACTGCCAGGGATAGGTCGAAGGATTCGGGACGGCATAGCCCTCGGGCACCCAGTGGGCTTCCAAAACCGCCCGGGCCGCGGCCCGCACCGCCGGGCGGTCGAACTCCGCTGGCTCATCCATTCCTCCAAAGTCTCACAAATCTGGGATATCTGGTTACCTCGTGGGAATGGCCCGCGGTGCGATCGTCTCATTTCGACTGGGATTGAGCGATGGCGTGTCGATAGTTGCCCGGCTCTGGCAGGAGATGCTGGCCGACATCGGCTTCGACATGGTGACGGTGGCTGGCGAGGGCCCGGTAGACCGGCTCGTCCCGGGGCTCGGCATCGACCAACTTGGCGGACCCGACCCCGACGGGTTCTCGGCCGCGGTGGCCGACATCGATCTAGTGGTGGTGGAGAACCTCTGCACCATTCCGCTGAACCTTCCGGCGGCCCGCACGGTTGCCCGAATACTGACTGGTCGTCCCGCCGTCATGCACCACCACGACCCTCCGTGGCAGCGGGAGCGGTTCGCCTCGGTGACCGAGTTGCCGGCCCACGATCCCAATTGGCGCCATGTGGTTATCAACCGGCTCACTGCCCAACAGTTCGCCCAGCGGGGAATTGAAGCCACGGTGATCTACAACGGCTTTGACACCAGCGGCCCTGAGGGCAACCGGGCGGCAATGCGAACAACCCTAGGAGTGGACGATGAAACCCTGCTGGTTGCCCACCCGGTGAGGGCCATTCCCCGCAAGAACATCCCCGCGGCCATCGCCATCGCCGAAGAACTGGAAGGCACCTATTGGCTGATGGGACAAGCCGAAGAGGGCTACGGCGACGCCTTAAGCCGGCTGCTGGCCGAAGCCCGCTGCCCGGTGATCCACCGGCCGGTGGCCCACACCCCCGACATCTACGCGGCCGCCGACCTGGTGGTGTTCCCCTCCTCGTGGGAGGGGTTCGGCAACCCCCCGGTGGAAGCAGCCATCTGGCGGCGGCCCTGCGTGGTGGGCAGCTACCCGGTGGCCGAGGAGTTGGCCGACTTCGGGTTCCGCTGGTTCTCCCCTGAGCGCCTCAACGAGGTGCAGGCGTTCTTGGACTGCCCCGACGTCGACCTTCTGGACCAGAATCGAGCCATAGCCCAGCAGCACTTCTCCTTGGAACGGGTCCGGTCAGACCTGGTCGCGCTCTTGGATGGCGCCGGGTGGCTCCCGTGAGCGACAACGGCCTAGCCGCCCGACGCCGGCGCATCGCCCAGCTGACCGTGACCGGGCAGCGATTGGGCTATCTGCTCTATCTGGCTGCCGCAGCCCTGTTCTTCACCGGCTTCGCCACCAGTTTCCGCAGCGGGATGGTAACCGCCATCATCGCTTGCCTCGTGGTCGGCTCCCTAGTCCTCGCCCCCGCCATCATCTTCTCCTACGCCGTCCGCGCCGCCGACCGAGAAGATCCCCTTTCCTAAGGGCTGATGTCTAGCGGCTCATCTGGCAATCGTCCAGACACCACATCGGGCAGGAACTCTCGCAGCCTCTCCGGCAGCATTTTCTCCTTAGAGGCAAGCACCTCTTCCACACTCCACCAGCGCGCCTCTTCGAACGCCGCCGCCTCCAGTGCTTCCAGATGCTGGGGATCCCACTCACCCCCGTCGAGGCACCAAGCCACATGTATGCGCTCGTTGGAATCAAAATGGATCCCGGCAAAATCGAACTCCACATGCTGGGTCCAGATACAGGGGCCGACCTCCACGTCGGTGAACCCGGTCTCCTCCCACAGCTCCCGGCGGGCACCGGCGGCGGAATCCTCCCCCGGCCCCAGCCCGCCTCCGGGTATCTCCCACCAAGGTTCTTTGTGGGGATCAATGGGATCGCTGGCCCGCATCAAAAAGATGCGCCCCTGACGATCCAACAGCACCACTCGGGCTGCGGGGCGGCGCAGGGTCCATGCCATGAGCGCCGACCATACCCGCCAAAACAGGCATTTGGCGGTTCACCGATGGCCCGCACGGCCGCGCCCCTGATTTGGCTCTTGGATAGATCGCTGACGGCGAGCGCCGGTACAGTCCCGCCAGACAAGCCAATACCCGGGGGTTGCCCAAGATGGAATTCGGATATTTCGCCCAGTGTTTCGTGCCTGATTTCGGTTACAAGGATGACCCCGAGTGGGAGGCCCGGCGCATTCGCGACAACCTGGAGATCTCCCAGCTTTGCGACAGCAATGGGTTCAAGTACATCTGGGCCTCTGAGCACCACTTCTTGCGGGAGTACTCCCACATGTCCGCCCCTGAGGTGTTTTTGTCAGCGGTGGCGTCGACCACCGAGAACGTGCACCTGGGTTCGGCCATATTCAACATAACCGCCCCGGTGAACCACCCGGTGCGCTCGGCCGAGCGGGCCGCCATGATCGACGTGCTGTCCAACGGCCGTTTCGAGTTGGGCACCGGCCGGGGCTCCTCGTCCACCGAGGTGATGGGGTTCGGCATGCCGGGCACGCCCCGCGACCCGGAGACCGGCCTGGCCGACACCGAGATCACCCGCGGCCTGTGGGATGAGGCCATCGCCCAGATCCCCCACATGTGGCGCGAGGGGGCCTACAGCTATGAGGGCGACAGCTTCTCGATGCCGGCCCGGGAGATCTTCCCCAAGCCGGTCACCAAACCCCACCCTCCGCTGTGGGTTGCGTGCGGCAGCCCGGGCACATTCGAGAAGGCCGGCAAGCTGGGCATCGGGGTGCTGTGCTTCACCATAGGCACCCCCGACGAGATCGCCCCGCTGATCGAGATCTACAAGAACGAGATCGCCAGCTGCAAGAACCCGGTGGGCGACTTCGTCCACGACAACGTCATGTGCGTGGGCTTCGGCATCTGCCTGGACGACCGGGAGATGGCCATCGACCTGGCCACCCGGAGCCACATGTACTACTACCAGTGCCTCGTTTACCGCTGGCTGGACACCTTCCCCAAGCCCGATGGCATCCCCGAGTGGCCGGCGGTCATCCCCGAGCCGACCCACGACGACGTCAAGTTGGCCATAGAGGGCGGATCGCTGTGCGTCGGCAACGTCGAAGACTGCATCCACGTGTCCCGCCAGTACGAGCGGGTGGGCGCCGATCAGTACGTGATCAGCCCGCTCACCTCTACTCTGCCCATGGACGTGGTGCGCCAGACCATTGTGAACTTCGGCGACCACGTGATCCCGGTGATCGACACCGATCCGGTCCACCGCTCTACCCGCCAGCGAGATGCAGCCTTGGCCGCAGCTAGCTAGCAGTCGGAAACTTTGGCCCCGACAAAATTGCCAGCGGGCCTAGTCAGGGCGCGTTCCAACCGCTAGCGTTTGACCGTCTCTTGAGTCCAATGATGGGAGCATTGACATGCAGAAATCTGTTCACCGCTTGCTGGCCCTACTCGGATTGGTGCTTGCCTTCTCGTTGATCGCCGCCTCGTGTGGCAACGACGACGATGACGGCGGCGCAGCCCCTGAGGCAACCGAGGCGGCTACCCAAGCGCCCGAGTCGACGCCAGAGGAAACAGTCGAAGTCGTTCCAGTTCATGACGGCGGGACCCTTCAAGCCGTGCTGGATCGCGGCTATGTACTGTGCGGCTCCCGCGACGACGTGCCCGGATTCGCGCTTCTGAATGAGAACGCCGAGTACGAGGGCTTCGACATCGACATGTGCCGGGTGGTGGCGGCTGCCATCTTCGGTGATGCCGATGCCGTGGAAATCGTGCCGGTCACCAGCGCCGAGCGCTTCACCGCCCTGGCCTCAGGCCAGTTCGAGGTGATGAACCGCAACACCACATGGACCGCCACCCGTGACGGCACTGAGGGTGCCAACTTCTTGTTCACCACCTACTACGACGGTCAGGGCATCATGGTTCCGGCTTCTACCGGCTTCACCACGCTGGACGACCTGGCTGACGCCAACATCTGCGTCAGCACCGGTACCACCACAGAGCTGAACCTCACCGCAGTGTTCGCCGCCCGCGGCATTCCCTTCAACGTAGTCACCTTTGAGGGCTTCGACACCCTGGTGCCGGCCTACGAAGAGGGCCAGTGCGAGGCGATGACCGCAGACAGCAGCGTGCTCGGTGTGTTCAAGTTCGAGATCGAGGGCGATAACGGCCCCGGCCAGCACATCATGGCCGAGCTCATCTCCAAGGAGCCCCTGGGCACCGTGGTGCGCGATGGCGACACCGAGTGGGCGCAGGTCGTGAACTGGGCCACCATGGCCACCGTGCAGGCCTGGGAGTTCGGACTCGACTCCAGCAACATCGGTAGCTACAGCGGCACCGACCCCAACATCTTGAACTTCCTGGGCCGCGACGGCTTCGATCCCGGCCTCGGCCTCCCCAGTGACTTCGCCGTCAACGTGGTGGAGCAGGTGGGCAACTACGAGGAGATCTTCAACCGCTATCCGCAGTTGGGAGTCCTCGCTGGCAGCGTGAACGACCTCTGGTCCAACGGTGGGCTCATGTACGTCCCGCCCTACCGCTAGGGGAACCCTGGCTCGTCGCTTGACGGGCTGAAATTGAACAAGAAGAGCGGCCCACCGGTCACCGACCGGTGGGCCGCTCTCGTCTAATGTTCAAGGTCACACTGTTATGAGCAGCACGGCTGAATTCGCCAGCACACAAGCTGATCTAACCGCAGTGCCCTCCGCGCCCTTAAGCCGTAGGGTGCTGGCGCTACTGGCCGACCTGCTGATCTTTACCCTGGTGGGAGTCATCTCGGTTTGGCAACTGGGATTGCGGCTGCTCGACAACTACAGCGATGTTCCCGAGCTTGCTCTCGCCTGGGTCTTTGCCGCGGTGGTGCCGGCAGCAATCGTTGCCATTGTGGTGATCGATGCGGTGCGCATCGGACAGACACCGGGCATGGCTGCAATCGGCATCCGCACCCTTCACGACGGCACAACGAAGCGGGTTCTCCCCGCCGATGATCCGAGAGTCCCCGAACCCGGTACCCCCGCGCTGTGGCGCGATGTACGAGTCCTCCGGTTGGCCGCACAGTTGCTAGCCGTGGTTGTCGTAGTCGCTCTCATCCGATGGATGTTCCACAACCTCATCGTAAGAATGGACGAAGTCGGCCTGCCCAAGGGCTTCGACTTTCTTGAATCACCCTACGGTGTGGCCCTAAGGGACGCCCATGGCTTCGACGAGCGCGATCCCGTATGGAAAGCGTTGCTCATTGGTTTGCAGAACACCGTCGTGGCCTCGGTTGTGGGAATCATCATCGCAACCGTTGTGGGGCTGTTCGTGGGCATCGCCCGGCTCTCCTCCAACTGGCTAGTGGCCAAAGGGGCCAGCCTTTACGTGGAAAGCCTGCGCAATATCCCGCCGCTGATCGTCATCATCTTTTTCGGCTCCGCCCTGTTCACTTTCGGCCCGTTCCCCCGGTTCAATCCGACCAGCCCGCCGTGGCAGGGTACTTTTTTCGGCTCCGACAGCAACTGGATCATTGTCAGCCGGGACCGATGGGCCATCCCTTCGCTGGCCTCTGAGAGCAGCGTAGGAGTGTTCTGGCTGCTCGTGCTGGCTGCGGCAATTATCGCCGTGGCCGTGTGGCAATGGCGGACTCGTCACAATAGCGCCACCGGCGAGCCTCATCACCGCGTGCTGTGGTCGGTGGGGGTCTTCGCAGTGATCGTGGTGGCATGCTTCGCGGCTCTGGGCGGCCCCTACTCTTGGTCGTGGCCCGCAGTATCGGAGAACGGGCGGCGAGTGGTCGGGGGATTCAGCACCAACTCGGGCTACATGGCGCTGACTCTGGGCTTGGGCCTCTACACGGCCAGCTTCGTGGCTGAGATCATCCGCGGGTCTATCCTGGCCGTACCCAAAGGCCAGACTGAAGCGGCAACGTCGGTGGCGCTTAAATCCAGCCAGCGCTACCGCCATGTCGTCCTTCCCCAAGCACAGCGGATCGCCATTCCCCCCTACATCAGCGAGTGCGCCAACCTGATCAAAAACACCTCTCTGGGACTCGCCGTGGCCTACCCCGACCTCTTCCTCGTGGCCGTTACCGCTTGGGGCATAAACTTCCCCGCTCCCCAGATCATCCTCATAATCATGATTGTGTATCTGACTATAAACCTCATCGTGTCGGCGCTGTTGAACGTGTATAACCGATCCCTCCAACTCAAAGAGCGATGAACCGATGACCGCCACCGTGCCTCCCCCCGAGACCAGGCCGCAGGGCGACCCATCCCGTCTGCCGCCCGATATGCGAGTCTCGCCCAGCAACTGGCTGCGCAAGAACCTATTCAACAACTGGTATAACACCCTGATCACCGTGGTGGCAGTGGTGGTCGGAGCAATTCTCCTCTTCTATGGCGGACGCTTCATTTTCGTCACCGGCCAGTGGGAGGCGGTGCGCAAGAACCTCACGCTCCTCATGATGGGCGTGTACCCCCGCAACGAACAGTGGCGGCTCGTGGCTCAGATGTACTTAGTGGCCTCGGCCCTGGGGTTGGCTTGGGGAACGGTCACAGCCAGAAGCCATGACCGAGCCGAGGAAACTGGCGTAGCGGCACAGCGCCCCACTCCCCTCGATTTGCTACGCCGCTACTGGCCCATCCTCCTGCTACTCGCCGTCATCCTCGTGTTTACCCGAACCATTTGGCCAACCTTGTTCACCCTATCCACCATCGCGGTTGGGCTCGCGGTGCGCGCCAGCGCCATGCGCCTGCCTCTCTCCTCCCGGCGTTTCTGCGGGTACGCGGCAGCTTTCATGGCCATCGTGTCATTCCAGGTGGTCTCAGGAGCGAACGGAAACGCATGGTGGTGGACCAGTGCGCTATTCGCGCTCGCCGCCTTCCAACTCACCAGCGCGAGAGACCTCACCAAGTACTTGGGAACGACAATGAACTGGCCAATATTCGGCCGTACGAGGCTCGTCACCGCAAGAGATCTGGTCAGGCTGAAGCGTTTAGCCCAGATCTTGGCAGTGGTCGCCGCAGTGGTTGTGGTCCGCATCGCCTACTGGCTCATCGGCGACACCTCCAGCGTGAGCTGGGACGACTGGTCGGGCCTGTACCTCACCTTGGTGGCCTCCGGAGCGGCCATCATCCTGTCGTTCCCGCTGGCCTTGCTGCTGGCAGTGGGACGGCGCTCCTCGCTTCCCGCCATTCGCTGGCTCTGCGTGAGCTATATCGAGCTGTTTCGCGGCGTGCCGTTCATCGTCCTGCTGTTCGTGGCCAAAATCTTCATCGACTTCTTCCTCAACATTGACACGCCGCTCTCCCTGACGACCCGGACGATCATTGTCTTCACCATCTTCAGCTCGGCATATCTGGCCGAGGTGGTGCGCGGTGGCCTGCAAGCCGTGCCCAGAGGCCAGATCGAGGCCGGGCAAGCCGTGGGTCTTCAACCACCGGCCGTCATGAGGCTGATCGTGCTACCCCAAGCCCTGCGGGCAGTCATCCCCGCCATGGTGGGCCAGTTCATCAGCTTGTACAAAGACAGCACCCTCTTCGCCTTCATCAGCGTGGTGGAGTTCTATCGGGCCCGCGAGCTGATCCACTCCCAGCAGGAATTCACTACCACTGCCATTGCAGAAACCCTGGTCTTCGTGGCCTTCGTTTACTGGGCCATTAGCTACACCATGTCCAAAGAAAGTCAGCGCCTCGAGCGCCACCTAGGAGTCGGAGAACGATGACAGACACAACGACTACTACGACCAGCGTAAACAGCGACGCCACCCAGATCGGCGGGCGGGATCTCATGATCGAAATGGAAGGCGTAGACAAGTTCTTCGGCGCCTTCCAGGCGCTTGCCAACATCGACATGAAAGTGGGCACCGGTGAGGTAGTGGTAGTGATCGGGCCATCCGGATCGGGGAAGTCCACCCTGATTCGCTGCATCAACCGTTTGGAACACCATGACCGGGGCCGAATTATGGTCGACGGTGTTGAGCTCACCGATGATGTGCGCAACATCGCCCTCATCCGCCGAGAAACCGGCATGGTCTTCCAACAGTTCAACCTGTTCCCCCACATCACCGTCATCGACAACATCACTCTGGGACCCCGCCAAGTGCTGAAGATGCCCAAGAAGCAGGCCGAAGACCGGGCGATGGAACTGTTGGAGCGGGTCAAGATACCCGAGCAGGCCCGCAAATTCCCCGGACAGCTCTCCGGTGGCCAGCAGCAGCGCGTGGCCATCGCCCGGTCGCTGGCCATGCAGCCCAAGATCATGCTCTTCGACGAGCCCACTTCGGCCCTCGACCCCGAGATGATCTCCGAGGTTCTCGACGTGATCCTAGAACTGTCACAGACGGGCATGACCTTGATCGTGGTAACCCATGAGATGGGCTTCGCCCGGGAGGCTGCCGACCGGGTCATCTTCATGGCCGACGGCGAGATCGTCGAAGTCGGCGAGCCCGAGCACTTCTTCACCAACCCCCGAGAAGAACGCACCCAGCTCTTCCTGTCTCAGATTCTCTAGCCGGGAAGCTCCCAGTTCCGCAGCGCTTCAAGCTGGAGTCTTGCGTTCATCGCCTTGCGTTCATCGCTTCTAGTTGTCCTGATTGACTGGCCCAATCAAGTATGGCCTTGTCAGTGGTAATCAGCGGAATGCCCCGGCGGATGGCTGTGGCGACGATTGTTTGGTCAAAGGGATCTCCGTGGAATCCCTCGTCGGCGAGCAGCGGCGCAGCAGCGGCAATCTCCCATCCAACGGGAATGGCCACTACACCTGAGGAGACACATCGTCGGCACCAATCGAGAACCGGCATATCGAGGCTGACGATGCCATCACGGCACAACCGGGACACCTCGTGGAACGAAACGGCTGACACCGCCAACTCATTTTGCTCCGCTCCCACGCGGAGTCGCTCTCTGGTCTGGACTCCGATTAGTGCATCGCCGCTGCGCAGACGTATGAGGACGTTTGTGTCGAGCAGAATTAACAATTGGGAGGCTTCCCTCAGCTCACGATCTGACGGGGACGGGCAATCATGTCGAAGTCATCATCAGACCAGAGAGGCTGGTCAATGTCTCCGATTATCTGGAGTATGTCTTTATCGCAGCCGAACATATCTCCGGGAATGTCGACTTCGCGGATAATGCGCACATAGGGCTTGCCCCGTTTTGTAAGCACCATCGGAATGCCCGTCTCGTGGACCTCTCTGAGCACGGCAAAGAAGTTGTCCCGGCATTCACGGGCGGTTGCTGTCCGCTCCAGATCATCAGACATAGGGACGGAGCCTTCAGACGAGGTAGGCATCGGCAGGGACATGGAAGAACCTTACCATCTAATGCGGCCCTTTCATAGGGCTACATTAGAGATTCCCAACTAAACTACCAGGATATTGGCTGTATCATGGGCGTCATGAACGTTGACTCCCTGCTGACTGAGAATGTTGCTCCCCCCGGCCTCAAGGGTTTGATCGTGGCCGACACGGAGGTGGGCTCGGTTCGCGGGGATGAGGGGTGGTACCACTATCGAGGCTGGAACGCCGCCGCATTGGGCCGTGATCATTCTTTCGAGGCGGTGGCCCACCTGCTGTTGAACGGCGCGCTTCCGGACCAAGAGGCCGAGGAGGTGTTTCGAGACGAGTTGGGTGCGGCTCGACGCCTGACTCCAGAGGCGGCAGATCTGGTCGCTGCGCTGGCGCAGACTGATCTGCCCCCGATGTCCGTCCTGCGCAGTGTGCTGGGGGTGGAGGTCGATCCTCGGCCCACCTTGGACATCGAAGAGGACGAACGACGAGCTGCGGTCATGCGGGCCATTGGGATCACCCCAACCGTGTTAGCCGCGGTCAATCGCATCCGCTCGGGGGCTGAACCGCTAGCCCCTGACGAGTCGCTGTCCCACAGCGCTGACTATTTGCGAATGACCTTGGGGCAGAATCCTTCGCCCCAGCACGCCCGTGCCGTGGAGACCTATCTGTGCTTGACGGCCGACCACGGCTTCAACGCCTCCACTTTCGCTGCCCGGGTCATAACCAGCACCGGCACCGACGTGGGCGGAGCCATGGCCGGAGCGCTGGCCGCACTGGCCGGACCGCTGCACGGTGGGGCTCCGGGCCGGGTACTGGACATGCTGAGGGCTATCGGCCATCCCGACAATGCCGTGCCCTGGATCGCGGCCGAACTCGACGCCGGTCGCAAGATCATGGGATTCGGCCATGCCGTGTACCGGGCGGCCGATCCCCGCTCGGAGACATTGAAAGCAGTCGCCTTGGAGTTGGGCGGCGACTTGGTGGACCGAGCTCTAGAAATCGAGGACCGGATCCTGAGCTACCTGGCCGAGTGGAAGCCCAACGCGGTGATCGTGACCAACGTGGAGTTCTACGCCGGCGTGGTGCTCCACCTCGCCCGCCTCCCCCAGGAGGCGTTCACCCCCACCTTCACCACCAGCCGTGTCGTCGGTTGGGGTGCACACCTCCTTGAGCAAGCCGCCAACAACAAAATCATGCGCCCCAGCGCCCGCTACACCGGACTGCTCCATAACGGCGCGGACAGGTGAGGCTGCTTTCGGCCAAATTCGCTCAAGTCACCGCGAGGCTCAGCAAAGCCAGCCGCCTGGCTGGCCGGATTACGAACCCGGTGTTTGGAGGTAGCAGCTGAACTCCTCCGGCTTGTGGTCTGGATACATGTATTCGCAGGTGTAGAACGGCGATCCATTTCCCCCGTCGTCGAGTTGATCGTAAGCCTCGAAGAACTCGTCGGCATTCTCCAGCCAATTGTCCGGCTTGAAGATCGCCGGGTAGGCCATACCCTTATCTCCGGCCTTTTCGCAGTTGTTGGTACACGTCTTATTCGCTTCTTCCCGAGCAGTGAGGTCGGTGTTGCGAGTGACCATCACCGGCGTGACCGTAGCCGTCATATCGCCGTCCGAATCGGTACTGGTAGTGTATGTATTCGTGGCTGTGGGCGCCGTGTTTCCGCCCGAAGCACTGTAGTCCCCTTCAGGCGTATCATCATACTTGGAATCATACGTATTGCAGTCATTGGCGGTCGCGCCGCATGACTGCCACGGGGTTGGCTTCTCCGGCGGCTCGGTGGGCTTCACGTAGCCCTCGGGCGGATTGGGGTTCACGTAGTCGGAGTAGGCTTTCCGGGCCGCATCCCGAGCCAAGACCTCCCTGTTATATGCTTCCCAAGCCTTGTTGACGGCGAAGATATCGGGCACGGTCTGGCGCGTTGTCTCCCAGGTATCTGTGGTCTCGTTGTACGTTACGACTGAGCGCTCGACCATCGGCAACGGCTTTTGCGGCTCGTTGATGCCGGGCGGCATGGTGGTGTACCCGATCGGGTTCACACTGCCTTTGCAGAGCTCGCTGCGATTCGGTCTTATCTGCACAGTGATCTTCCGTTGCATCTGAGGATCAGTAGGATCAACAATCTCGACATCCACAAGGGGCAGAATGTCGGCTGAACAGATTGGGCCACCTTCCGCATTCACCCATGGGTCGGAGACATCCGAGTCTGGCAGGCCGGTATCAGCCTCCTGGGCGGCGGCGGGCGAGACCAGCAGCATCGCCAAGAACAGTGCCACCGTCGCAGTGATCAACGCAGATGATTTGTACGCGGTGAAGCGGGATGTGCGGAAAGGCTCAGGTACCATCTTGAACTCCTTATACCGTGTACTGGCTCTGCATCCGAAACTTCAGTGTTCCGTATACAGGCTGCTGTTTCTGTGACCACCGTAGTGAAGTTCTAATCGTCGCGCAAGAGCTTCAAGCCCAAAGACCCTGGTGATAGGGCTTAGGCTGCTGGGGCGGGCCGCAGTGATGCGGGCAATCGGCATCACCCCGACGGTGCTGGCCGTGGTCAATCGCGTCCGCTCGGGGGCTGAGCCACTCGACCCCGACGGGTCGATGTCGCACAGTGCCGACTACCTCTCGCATGACCTTGGGCGATCCGTCGCGACACTCCACCGGTGGAGTTCACCGGCATTCACCCCCACGCTCACCACCAGCCGCGTCGTCGGCGTGGCGGAGCACCGCCAGGCGATGCCGGATCTTGCGCTGCTGTTCTCTTTCGTCCATCAGGTCTTCCTCTCACGAAAGACCCCGACGTCCCAGCTTCGTCGCGTAGAGCCGTTTTAGACGATGCTGGCATCTCCATCAACCAGCGAACTACATCGCCAAAGAAGCCCGTTAATAATTTCAGACTGAGAAGAACCATCCCAGCGGTCTGTGTCATCAATTACGAAGACCGGCATCAGAGAATCTGTCTCAGGATTTGAGCTAGAGACTCCTCAGGCGTCGCGTTGGTCAACGTCCTGATCATAGCCATCGTCTCCGCATAACCAGACTGGCCACCGACAACGCGTTCCAACTCAACCAGAGTTTTCTTGGATGTTTCGGAATCCTTGATACGGCAGTAGTGGGCTCCAGGGTGAGACCGTTGCACTTGATTAAGAAACGTCGTTTTACCCATGCCGCGAACTCCATAGACATAGACTTTTAGTCCCAAGCTGGGTGATCGTTTCACTCGGTCCAGTTCGCTGTTACGATCGACAAACAGCCGATGGTCGGCATCCGAGGAACCCAGCGGGCGCTGGCTCAGTGAGAGCATTTACACAACTTGCAGTAAATTGTGTAAACACTGCAAACACCCAGATCAGATGTCGAAAGCGGCGAGAACCTGATCGGCGGCGGCGGCGGGGGCCACTTGGCCGGCTGCCACCTGTTGCTCTAGTAGATCGGCGATGTTGGCGACTTCAGGGGAAGACTTGAGGTGGTCTCGGATGCGGTCGTCCACCATGGCCCACATCCAGCGCACCTGCTGGCCGGCCCGTTGGTCAGCGAGCTCACCAGAGTCGGCCAGCATCTGAAAGTAGGCCTGGACTTGGGTCCACACCTGGTCGAGTCCGGTGCCCTCGATGGCGCTGACTGCCAGCACAGGGGGAACCCAATTGGGATTGGCCGGGGCGGTCAGGGACAGCGCCGCCCGGTAGTCCCGCACCGCACGCTGGGCGGCGATCTCGTTGCCGCCGTCGGCTTTGTTCACCACCAAGGCGTCGGCCAGCTCCAGCACTCCCTTCTTGATGCCCTGGAGCTCATCGCCTGCTCCGGGCAGCATCATCACCAAGAAGAAATCCACCATGTCGGCCACCGCGGTCTCCGACTGGCCCACGCCCACGGTCTCCACCAGCACCACGTCGAATCCGGCCGCCTCCACCACCGCCATGGTCTCCCGGGTGGTGCGGGTCACTCCGCCCAGCGATCCCGAGGAAGGCGACGGCCGAATGTACGCGGAGTCGTCTATGGCCAGGTTGGGCATTCGGGTCTTGTCGCCGAGAATGCTGCCCCCCGATACCGACGAGGACGGGTCAACCGCCAGCACGGCCACCCGGTGTCCTTGTGAGGTGAGGAAGGTTCCCAACGCGTCGATGAAAGTGGACTTGCCCACCCCAGGCACACCGGTTATTCCCACCCGTCGGGCCCCACCGGTGTGGGGCAGAAGCCGATTCAGCAGCTCGGTGGCCGCCACCCGGTCCTCTGGTCGGGTGCTCTCCACCAGGGTGACCCCCCGGCCCAGCCAGGTGCGATCGGCGGCCAGAACCCCCTCGACGCAAGCGTCGAGGTCGATCACTGACGCTCGTCCAAAGCGACCAACAGCTCCAGGGCGGCATCAGCGATAACTGTGCCCGGCCCAAAGATCGCCTCCGCCCCCGCAGCCCGCAGTTCGTCGTGGTCGCTGGGCGGAATCACCCCGCCGACCACGATCATGATGTCGCCCCGTCCCAGCTGCTTCAGCTCAGCCCGCAGCTCGGGCACCAGAGTCAAATGTCCAGCGGCCAGCGACGAAGCCCCCACAACGTGTACATCGGCCTCCACCGCCTGGCGGGCCACCTCGGCCGGGGTCTGGAACAGTGGCCCGACGTCCACGTCGAAGCCAAGGTCGGCAAATGCGGTTGCGATGACTTTCTGGCCCCGGTCGTGGCCGTCTTGGCCCATCTTGGCCACCAGTATGCGGGGTCTGCGCCCAATTCGGGACGCGAAACCAGCTACCGCCTCCCTCACCTCGCCGGTGCCGCCGCCGTTGTCGTCGCTTTGTCCCATTTCTGATTGGTATACCCCGGAGATGGTGCGGATCCGGGGCGCATGGCGACCATACACCCTCTCCAGCGCGTCGCTGATCTCCCCCACCGTGGCCCGAGCCCGGGCCGCGTCGACCGCCAAGGCCAGCAGGTTGGAATCCCGACTGCCGACTGGGCGCCCGGCGCCCGCTGCCAGCGCGTCCAAGGCGCGTCCGCAGGCGTCGTTGTCCCGCTCGGCTCGCAGCCGCTCCAGCCGGGCGATCTGGGAGGCCCGCACTTCGGCGTTGTCCACTTTCAGCACCTCGATGCCCTCTTCGCCGTCCACCTGATAGCGGTTCACGCCAACCACCGTCTGGACGCCGGAGTCGATGCGGGCCTGGGTGCGAGCGGCGGCCTCCTCGATGCGCATCTTGGGGATACCGGCTTCGATGGCCTCAGCCATGCCGCCCGCGGCCTCCACCTCGCTGATGTGCTCCCACGCCCGCTGAGCCAGGTCGTGGGTGAGTCGCTCCACGTAATAGGAGCCGCCCCAAGGATCGGCCACCCGGCAGGTGCCCGACTCGTGCTGCAACAGGAGCTGGGTGTTGCGGGCGATCCGAGCCGAGAAATCGGTGGGCAGGGCCAGCGCCTCGTCCAGGGCATTGGTGTGCAGCGACTGGGTGTGTCCCTGAGTGGCGGCCATGGCCTCGATGGTGGTGCGAACCACGTTGTTGAAGACATCTTGGGCGGTGAGGCTCCACCCCGAGGTCTGGCTGTGGGTGCGAAGCGACAGCGATCGGGGGTTGGACGGATCAAAAGGCCGCATCAGCTTGGCCCATAGCAGGCGGGCGGCCCGCAGCTTGGCCACCTCCATGAAGAAGTTCATGCCGATGCACCAGAAGAAGCTGAGCCGGGGGGCGAAAGCGTCGATGTCCAGACCGGACTCCAAGCCTGCCCTCACGTATTCCACGCCGTCGGCCAGGGTGTAGGCCAGCTCCAAGTCAAGGGTGGCCCCGGCCTCTTGCATGTGGTAGCCGGAGATGGAGATGGAGTTGAACTTGGGCATGTTGGCCGAGGTAAAGGCGAATATGTCGGAGATGATCCGCATCGACGGCGCCGGCGGGTAGATGAAGGTGTTGCGGACCATGAACTCCTTCAAGATGTCGTTCTGAATGGTCCCACCCAGCTTCTGGGGCTCTACCCCCTGCTCCTCTCCAGCCACTATGTACATGGCCATGATCGGCAATACCGCGCCGTTCATGGTCATAGACACGGTCATCTGGTCCAGCGGAATGCCGTCGAACAGGATCTGCATGTCGGCGATGGAGTCGATGGCCACCCCGGCCATGCCCACATCTCCGCTCA
This sequence comes from Acidimicrobiales bacterium, assembly GCA_965208505.1. Lineage (GTDB taxonomy): Bacteria > Actinomycetota > Acidimicrobiia > Acidimicrobiales > Bin134 > Poriferisocius. Next base: position 1,037,885 of record OZ242339.1, on the reverse strand, counting down.
CCCGCTGGTTGTCGGAGTCGTAGCCGCGATGGGTGGCCAGGTCGAAGGCCACCGACAGGCCCTTCTGGCCGGCAGCCAGGTTGCGCCGGTAGAAGGCGTTGGAATCCTCGGCCGTGGAGAACCCGGCGTACTGGCGGATGGTCCACGGCTGGGTGGCGTACATGGTGGCGTAGGGGCCCCGCAGGTAGGGCTCCAGTCCGGGGTAGGTGTCACAGAAGTCCAGCGGGGCCCGATCCTCGGCGGTGTACAGGCGGCGCACGTCGAATCCCTCCGGCGTGGCCCAAGTCAGTCGGTCAGGGGCCTCTCCAGACTGCTCGGCCACCAGATCGGCCCAACTCGCTCCGTTTGCGCTGGGCGCCGGTTCGCCATAGAGGTCCACCCCGGTGAAATCTGGGATGGTCACAGGCCCAGCCTTTCGTGGAGGGTTCGAAGGGCGGCAACCGCGTCGCACCCCACATAGATGTAGCCATCGGCCCCCCATCGGTCATCAGGGCGTCCGGCCAGCAGCACATAGCCGCATCCGGCTTCTTTGAGGGCGGCCACCGCGGCGGCGGCATTTTCCTGGTACACCTCATCAGACGAGCACACCACGGCGATGAGCAAGCCCGAGGCTGCCCAGGCTTCGACCGCTTCTTCTGGGGTGTCAAAGCCGTCGTTTCCCAGAACACCGATGCCGCCAGCGGCCAGCAGGTTGGCGGCAAACGTTGACCGGGCGCTATGGACCGCTGTCGGCCCCAGATTGGCCAAGAACGCGGTTGGACGAGATGGGGCGGCATCGGCGGCATCCCGCAGTGCCTCAAACGGCTCGGCCAGCCGGCGAAGACCGGGAACCCCCTTCATCGGCGGCCGCTCAACCTCTGGCTCGTCCAAGTCGGGGAACTCGCTCACCCCGGTGATCGGCAGACGGCGGGTGGCCACGTCCCGGCTCCGGGCGGCATGGGCAGCATCTATGCGCTCGTTGAGGTCTGCTCCCGCTTCCAGTTCCTGGAACAAGCCCCAAGCGGTTGCCGCCAGGGCATCGGTCAGCGACTCGGCGTAGTAGGAACCGCCGGCGGGGTCGATCACCTGATCAATGTGGGACTCCTCTCGCAGCAAGATCTGCGCGTTGCGAGCGATCCGCAAACCCAGCGGGTCGGGCGCACCGATGGCCGCGTCATACGGGCTCACGGTGATGGCGTCGGCACCACCCGCCGCGGCAGCGAAACAGGCCACTGTGGTGCGGGCCAAGTTCACCCACGGGTCTCGGCGGCTCATCATGGCCCCGGCGGTCACCGCGTGCTGGCGTTGCGCGGCGGGCTCGATGCCGCAGGCCTGGGTCACCCGAGCCCACAGCCGGCGGGCAGCCCGCAACTTGGCGATGGTCAAGAACTGGTCCACACCGGCGGCATAGCGGAACTCCAGCTTGGATGCCGCCTCAGACAGGTCTATTTCCGCCTCCTCGCATGCCCGAAGAAACGCCACACCGTCAGATAGCGAACCAGCTAGCTCTAAGGCCTCGCTGGCCCCCCGGTCGGCCAGTCGCGCTCCGTTGGCCACTGCTACGAGCACGTTGGGAAAACCACGCGACAGCGTATTCTCCACCGCTTGCGCGATCGTTGGGTCGCGAGCATCAAGGCCGAATCCCCCCCTTGCCTCGTTCGAAGGCACCCTCCTTTTCTCCCATAGGCTCACCAACGCCCAGACAGCCCCTCCGCTGCCCGGCGCCAGCATCACCGGCAGGGAATCGGGCACCCCCTCTAGCAAGGCCTCCAGCTCATCAAGGCCTACCTCTCCCTCCACATACAATTCGATGGCATCCACGCCCCCGTCAAAGTCGGCGAGTACAGCCTCATTGCCGGTGGCGGGGCTATGGGCCTGTCGAACCTGCCACGCGCCGCCGGCAACCCTGCTGCCCCGAGTGAACGGCGCCACGCCGGGCAGGCTGGGATCGCCCGCGTGGTCGGCACCGGTGTAGAGCGGCTGAATTGCGATGCCGTCATAAGTGGTGTGAACCAGCTTCTTATCGAACGGCGCCCCCCGCAGCACCTGCTCGACCAGCGCCATCCACTGGTCCCGCCCGGCCAGGTAGAAATCCCCGGCCAAGCTCATCACGGCATCGCTCACAGCCGCGATGATACGCGTAGCCCCCCGGCGAACCCGCCTTGGAACTCCAAGACCCAGTGGGCCATTGACTACCGCAACTTGTTGCCGATAACCGGCGAGAAGGAAACTCATTGGGTTCCTCCCCCATCCCACCCCCTTCCAAAATCGAGGTAGCGACATGGCAGACCTGCCGTTCAAGGCGTTCGACGCCGACAACCACTACTACGAGGCCACCGACGCCTTCATCCGCCACATCGACCCGGCCATGAAGAAGCGCTGCATGCAGTGGGCCACCATCGACGGCAAAGAGCGCTTGCTGGTGGCGGGCAAGGTCAACCGCTTCATCCCCAACCCCACGTTCGATCCGGTGTCCAAGCCGGGGGCGCTCCAAGACTTTTTCCGGGGCCGCAACAAAGACGGCGTGGACGTGAAAACCATGTTCGGCGAGCTCGACCCCATCTCTGAACGGCCCGAGTACCGCGACCGCGACAAGCGCCTGGAGTTGATGGACGCCCAGAACATCGAAGCCGCCCTGTTCTTCCCCACACTGGGCGTGGGCATGGAGCAGTCACTGCGCCACGACCCTCCGGCCGTGGTCGCCGCCTTCACCGCATTCAACCGGTGGCTGGCCGAAGACTGGGGATTCGCCTACCAAGAGCGCATATTCGCCGCCCCAGTGATCTCGATGATCGACGTGGACTGGGCGGTATCCGAAGTAGAGTGGGCCTTGGCCAACGATGCCCGCATGGTGGTGATGGTGCCCGGGCCGGTGCCCACTCCCGACGGAGGCGACCGCTCGCCGGGCATGCCCCATTACGACCCGGTGTGGGCCCGCATCGCCGAGGCGGGAATAACCGTGGGAATGCACGGCGGAGACGGTGGCCTGCACGACTACAACGAGCGGTGGGAGCCCACCGCCGACTTCCAGTCGTTCCGCACCTCCACGTTCAAGCAGATCACCGGCCACGACCGCCAGATCTTCGACACCATGGCCGCCCTGGTATGCCATGGCCTCTACGACCGCCACCCCAATCTGCGGATTGCCTGCATCGAGAACGGGGGCATGTTCGCTCCCCGGCTGGTGGAGGAGCTGAAGATCGCCTACGGCAAGATGCCCCAGGAATTCCGCACCGATCCGGTGGAGCAATTCGTGAATCATGTTTGGGTGTCGCCCTACTACGAGGACGACATCGACCTGATCAAAGAGACGATGGGCGCCAACCACATGCTGTTCGGCTCCGACTATCCCCACGCCGAGGGGTTGGAAGTGCCCACCGACTTCATCTACGACATCCCCAACTTCACCGATGCCGAAGCCAAGGCCATGATGCGGGACAACGCGTGGGACGTGATCACTCCCCGCTCCGCACTGGCCGCCTGAGAGAGGAAGCACACCATGGCCATGCCCACCGACATCCCGATCATCGACACCATGATCGGGTTCCCCAAGCCCGACTTCTCCACCTACGACTTCATCCGGACCCAGACCAAAGACGCCCAGTCGTCGGAGGAGTTCGACTTCCCAGTTGAGTACATGTTCAAAGGCGTGCCCAAAGAGCTGTACGGCACCGATGACGACCCGGTTCAGGTAACGCTCAAGGAGATGGACAGGTTCAACGTCGAGCTGGCCCTGATCTCCTGTGAAGACGAGTCCGGCCAGCGGGCGCTCAAGACCTACCCCGAGCGCTTCATCGCCTCCATGAGCGTCGACCCCAACGATGTCATGGGCCAGGTTCGCCTCATAGACCAGCTCCACCGGGAGTGGGGCGTTAAGGCGGTAGGGGCGTTTCCGGCGGGCTGCTTCCCCCAGGTGCCCATCGACGATGCCAAGTTCTATCCGATCTACGCCAAGTGCGTGGAGCTGGATCTGCCGATCTTCGTGTGCGCCGGCGTGCCCGGCCCCCGGTTCCCGTTCTCTCCCCAGCACGTAGAGCGCATCGACCGGGTGATGTACGACTTCCCCGAGCTCACCTTCGTCACCCGCCACGGCTGCGAGCCGTGGGAGGACTTGGCCGTCAAGCTCATGTTGAAGTGGCCCGGGCTGCACTACTCCACCTCGGCGTTCGCCCCCAAGCACTACCCCGAGGCCATTATCCGCTACGCCAACACCCGGGGCGCGGAGAAGATCATCTATGCCGGCTACTTCCCCATGGGCCTGTCGTTGGAGCGGATCATGACTGACATGAAAGACGTGCCCTTCCGGGACAAGGTATGGCCCGGCTTTTTGCGGGAGAACGCCCGCCGAGTTCTCAAATTGGATTGACCTAGGGGAAATAGAACATGAGCGATCAGCGAGTAGAGCAGACCTGGGAGACCCCCTCTTTGGAGGAGATCCCGGTAATAACGAAGATGCACGTGGAGGCCATGGAGTCGAGCGACGACCCCATGGTGTGGGCCCAAGTGGGCATGCACCATGTGCTTATCCGCACCATCGGCCGGCGCTCGGGCAAAGAGCACAAGGTGGCCCTGCCCTACTGGCGCGATCCCGATGACCACCGCATTGTGGTGGCGTCTTTCGCCGGGGCCAAGGCCCACCCCTCGTGGTATTTCAACCTGGCCGACAAGGACGCCAACCCCGAGCTGCTGGTCACCGACGAAGGCCGGCAGTTCTGGGCGGTGGCCGACATCTGTGAGGGCGACGACTACCAGGCCACGTGGGAAGGATTGGTGGCCGACCGGGCCTGGTACGCCGATTACCAGGCCAAAGCCCCCCATCGCCAGATCCCCCTAGTGCGGCTGGTCGAACAGCGCTCGGCATAGGTTCAAAGGAATTCAAACATGACAGACCGACCAGTCCGCACCTTGCCTCCCGCGGGGGCCATCCAAGACGAGCGCGAGATCGAAGCGGTGCTCGAGGTACTGCGCTCTGGCAACCTCAACATCGGCGAGAACGTGGCCCGCTTCGAAGACGAGGTGTCCACGATATTGGGCAAGGAACGAGGGGTGATGGTCAACTCCGGCTCCTCGGCGCTTCTGCTGGCTATCAGCCTGCTCGACTTGGAACCCGGAGACGAGATCATCACCTCGGTGCTCACCTTCTCCACCGACGTGTCGTCCATCGTGCAGTTGGGCCTGGTTCCAGTTTTCGTCGACGTGGAGCCCGACACGTACCAGATCGATGTGAGCCGCATCGCCGAGATGATCGGGCCCCGCACCAAGGCCATCATGACCCCCAACCTGATGGGCAACTGCCCTGATTGGGATGTGATCCGGGCCATCGCCGACGAGCACGGGCTGAAGGTGATCGAGGACTCCTGCGACGTGCTGGACACCCGGCTGCGGGGCACCCGGATCGGCGCCCGCAGCGACATCAGCCTGACCAGCTTCGCCATCTCCCACTCGCTCACCTGTGCGGGCAACGGCGGCATGGTGGCCATGGACGATGCCGAGCTGCACGACAAGTGCCTGACCCGGCGGCGCTGGGGGCGGCGCTCAGAGTCGTACCTGTATGGCTCCCGCAAAGGGCAAGACACCCGATGGGGCCCACTGGAAGACGGGACCATGTACGACCAGATCTTCATCTTCGATGACCTGGGCTACAACTTCGAGCCCTCCGAGCTGGGCGCGGCCTACGGGCTGGTGCAGCTCTCCAAGCTCGAGGAGTTCAACGCCCGCCGCCGCCACGCCTTCGACCGCTACAACGACCTGCTGGTCAACCACACCGACAAGGTGATCCTTCCCCGCACCACCCCCGAGCTGGACACGACCTGGATGCGCTACGGGTTCATCTTACGACCCGAATCGGGCTTCGACCGCACCGATGTGCAGAACTATCTAGAAGACCGCAATGTGCAGTCCCGTATGGTCTGGACCGGAAACATCTTGCGCCAACCCGGCTTCTCGGGAATCGAGCACCGGGCCCCAGGCGACGGTTTCCCCCACGCCGACCTAGTGATGGACAACGCGCTGTGCATCCCCACCCACCACGGCATGGGGTCGGACGACGTCGGCTACGTGGTCGACACCCTCGCTGAGCTGTTTGGCGGCTAGCGCCCCGCGGAGCCGATTGCTCAGGTGCGGCCTAGCTGGCCCATGTCGAAGTAGTCCGACCAGCGGGCAATCCGCCCGTCGCGTATTTCGAACACCCCGCACACCGGAAGAGCCACTTGGCCGTCGGCGGTGTTGATGTAATCGGTCCGCTCGTTCAAGACGACATTGCCATTGGCCGCCTGATGGTGGGTTTCAAACGAGATGCCCCCGGAGGCGGGAAAAAATCCCTCCAAGAACGCCCGAATGGCCTCGGCCCCTTCTAGGGGATCCATTGGCACGTTGTGGTAAACGGCGTCGTCGTTGAAGTAGGCCATGAGCTCATCAGCGTCGCCATTGGCCCACGCGGCGCAGAATTGGCTCACCAGCTCGCTGGGATCTGTCGGCAGGTCGGCCATCGCATTCTCCTGTGATCGGGAAAGACCAGCATGGCGCGCCCCACGCCCACCTTGCCAAATGGCAAGGACCCTCTAGCGCACGGCTGTCACATGTGCTATCTTACAAAACAGTCCAGCTAGCCTGTTTTTGGCATTTGACAGTAGGGGGGATCCCATGCGGACCAATGAGACCAAATCACTTCGAAGCTGGAGGCTTATCGCCTTGCTCTTGGCTGTTCTGGCGCTCGTCGCCGTCAGCTGCGGGAACGACGATGACGACTCCCGAGGCTCGCAGGAGACGATCACGATTGCAGTAAATGGATGGGCGGGGGCTGCGGCGAACTCCGCGGTGGCCGCCCAGTTGCTTGAGAGTGAACTCGGATACGACGTTACTCGAGTGGAAATCGACGAGAACGCCCAATGGCCGGCCATCAACATCGGCGACATCGACGTATCGCTCGAAATCTGGCCTTCTGGGCACGCCCAGGACATCGTCGACTTCATCGACAATCCAGATGCAAACATCGACAACGCTGGCCTGCTCGGACCTGTTGGCAAGATCGGCTGGTTCATCCCCACTTACATGGTGGACCAGTACCCGGAACTAGCTACTTGGGAGGGTTTCGCCAATCCTGAGCTAGCGGGGATGTTCGCCACCGCCGAGACCGGTGACCTCGGACAGTTCTTAGGCGGCGATCCAAGCTTCGTGCAGTTCGACGAGGCGATCATCAACAACCTAGGCCTGCCTCTCCAGGTGGTCTACGCCGGCTCCGAGGCCGCAATCCTGGCCGCGGTCGACTCGGCATACAGCCGTCAAGACCCGATCCTGGTCTACCTGTGGACGCCGCACTCGGCATTCAACAACTATGACCTCACCAATGTGCTCCTGCCCGAGTACACCGATGCATGCGGCGAGGCCGCGGCGAGCGCACCTGAAGATGTTGACTGCGACTACCCAGCAGACGTTCTGTTCAAGATCATCAGCAGCGACTTGGCTGAAAACGCCCCTGATGCCGATGCCTTCTTGCGGGCAATGAACTACACCAGCGCCGACCAGATCCAAATGCTGGCCGCTATCGAAAACGACGGCATGTCAGTTGACGATGCAGCAGCCGCATGGATCGCGGACAACGAAAGCGTCTGGAGCGCTTGGCTCCCCTCCTAGGCTCCAGCTGAGAACCGGTGTCGGCGGCTTGCGGGAACTGCCGACACCGGTTCTCCAATTTCTATTGAGGAGCAGTCGTTGTACGACTTCATAATCGTCGGAGGCGGCTCTGCCGGATGCGCCCTGGCCAACCGGCTGAGCGCGGACAGCGGCAACCAGGTCTTGGTATTGGAGGCCGGGCGCCGAGACTACAAGTGGGACGTGTTCATACACATGCCCGCGGCTTTGGCGTTTCCCATAGGAAACCGCTTCTACGACTGGAAGTATGAGAGCGAGCCCGAGCCCCATATGGGCGGCCGTCGGGTCTACCACGCCCGGGGGAAAGTGCTGGGCGGCTCCAGTTCCATCAACGGAATGATCTTCCAGCGGGGAAACCCCGCCGATTACAACAAGTGGGCCGCGGCTCCTGGTATGGCGTCATGGGACTATCGCCACTGCCTGCCGTACTTCAAGCGCATGGAAAACTGTCTGGCCGGCACCGACCGTTGGCGAGGCGGAGACGGACCGCTGGTTTTGGAGCGGGGTCCAGCCGACAGCCCTTTGTTCACCGCCTTCTTCGCATCTGCTCAGGAAGCCGGGTACGAACTGACCGATGATGTCAACGGCTACCGTCAGGAAGGCTTCGCGGCCTTCGACCGCAACGTCCACCGTGGCCGGCGGCTCTCGGCTTCTCAGGCCTACCTGCACCCGGTGATGGGCCGCAAAAACCTCAAGGTGGAGACCGGAACCCTCATCAGCCGAGTGCTGTTCGACGGCAATCGAGCCACGGGTGTGGAGTATCGCCATAGAGGGCGCAAGCGCACCGCCCGGGGGGCGAACATCCTGCTGTGCGCGGGGGCTTTCGGCTCGGCCCAAGTGCTCCAACTATCAGGGGTCGGGCCGGCTGGCCTGTTGGAACCCCTGGACATCCCGGTGGTGGCCGACCGGCCCGGTGTGGGCGAGAACCTCCAAGACCACTTAGAGGTGTACATCCAATACGCCTCCAGCCAACCGGTGTCGATGCAACCCCACCTCAAGTTGTGGCGCCGTCCCTGGATCGGCCTGCAATGGCTGGCCCGCAAGGGACCGGGAGCCACCAACCACTTCGAAGGCGGCGGCTTCGTGCGCTCCAACCCCGAGGAGACCTACCCGAACCTCATGATCCACTTCTTGCCGCTGGCCATCCGCTACGACGGCTCAGCACCGAGCGGCGGACACGGCTACCAAGTCCACGTCGGGCCCATGTACTCAGACTCCCGGGGCCATCTCCGCATCAAGTCCCGCAACCCCAAAGTGAAGCCGGCCATTCAGTTCAACTATCTCTCCACTCCACAGGATCGGCGCGAGTGGGTGGAGACCATCCGGGTGACCCGCCACATCATGAACCAGCCGGCGTTCGCCCCCTACAACGCCGGCGAGCTGTCCCCCGGTCCCGAGGTCACAACTGACGACGAGATCATGGACTGGGTGGCCCGCGACGCCGAGACCGCTTTGCACCCCTCTGGAACAGCCCGCATGGGCACCGACGACCGATCAGTTGTGGATCCAGGGACAATGCAGGTCCACGGTACCGAAGGCCTGATGGTGGTGGACGCCTCGGTGATGCCCACTGTCACCAACGGAAACATCTACGCGCCGGTGATGATGATTGCGGAGAAGGCGGCTGACCTCATCTTGGGCAGCCAGCCCCTGGCCCCCCAAGATGCCCCGGTCTATTCCGCCGAGCCGATCAGATCCCGAGCCGCTCCATGATCGGAAATCAGGTTGGAAACCAAGTCGATCACTTTGCTGCGTTCCTCCGCGGTGGGTGGTGCCAGTCCGAACAGGTCGATGAGCCAGAGTCCGTCGCCGACGATCCGGGCCAGCAGTGCCTCCACATCGTCGAGCCCGTCGTCTTGGCACAGCCGGTTTTGCCAGCGCTGAAAAGTAGCCCGGGTGCTGTCCAGCAGGTCGTCATCCACGGCGGCCGCGGCCAGGATCGACACCGCGGTGTCGGTGGCCGCCTTAGTCGGCTCCCGCACGTAGTCGAGGTAGGCCAGGGCGAACGCTCCCTGGCGCACATCTATGCCGTCGGCCAGCACGTTGAGCTCGTGGTCGAGGACTCCCATTACCTGGTTGAGAAGCCCGATGACGAGGGCGTCTTTGGAGCCGAAGTGGTAGAGGAAGCCGCCCTTGCTCACTCCGGCCCGGGCCGCCACTTTGTCGAGGGTCAGAGACGAGACGCCCTCCTGGGTGATCACCTCGGCAGCCGCTTGCAGAATCCGGTCGCGGGTAAGCACGGCCCGCTCCTGCACCGGCAGATTCCTGGGCCGCTCGCCCGCCTCTCCCATCGTCAGGTCAGGGTAGCCCAAACCGATACCCGTCTGTTCAGACGGTAAAGTCGGGAACCGGGAGCGGCGATGGACACAGCCAGCCAATCAGCCCAGGTGAGCGTCGAGGGCGTGTGGAAGGTCTTCGGGCGCAAGGCCAGCGAGGCGCGGGCAATGGCCAAAAGCGGAGCTACCCGGGAAGAGATTCAAACCGCAACCAGCAGCGTCGTCGCAGTGCGAGACATCACCTTCGATGTGGCACCGGGCGAGACGTTCGTGGTGATGGGCCTGTCGGGCTCGGGCAAATCAACCCTCATCCGGTGCGTATCCCATCTGGTGAAGCCCACCGAGGGAAGGGTCAGATTGTGCGGGACCGAGCTCACCCGGGCCGACAGCGCCACGCTGCGCGACCTGCGCCGCCAGAAGATGGCGATGGTGTTCCAGCACTTCGGGCTGTTCCCCCACCGCAAGGTGGTCGACAACGTGGCCTACGGGCTCGAGGTGCAGGGGATAGAGCGCCAAGAAAGGCACGAGCGGGCCCAGGAGCTACTCGACACGGTCGGCTTGGAAGGCTGGGGCGACCACTACCCCCAGCAGCTCAGCGGCGGCATGCAACAGCGGGTGGGGCTGGCCAGAGCCCTGGCCGTCGACCCCGAGGTCCTGTTCTTCGACGAGCCGTTCTCGGCCCTCGACCCGCTCATTCGCCGCGATATGCAAGACGAGCTAATCGACCTCCAGCTCAAGTTGCAGCGGACGCTGGTGTTCATAACCCACGACTTCGCCGAGGCGCTGAAGCTGGCCGACCGGATCGCCATCATGAACGACGGGGCCTTTGTCCAGGTGGGCACCCCGGTGGAGATCCTCACCAAGCCGGCTGACGACTACGTGCGGGCATTCACCCAGGATGCCCCGGTAGCCAAAGTGCTACAGGCGTGCTCGTTGATGGAGCCCCTCGACGGAAGGGACGTCAGTCGTGATTGGCCCCAAGTCTCGGAGACCACGCCACTGGAGGACGCGCTCCCCCATTTGCTCGGTTCCATCAACCCCGTGGTGGTGTGCGATGAGCAAAACGCACCGGTAGGGCTTCTCCAAGGAGACGATGTCGCCGGCGTGATCTCTGAGAACCGCGGATGACGGCGGTAGACGAGGTCCGCACCAAAGCCGCCGGGCTTCGCACTGCCTCTGAGCACCGTCTAGCCCGCTTCATCTTGGCAGCAAGCACAATCGTGGTGCTGGTCTTGGTGTTCCGGCTGTTCACCAATTTCGGTATCTTCCCCGATTCCTGGGACATCGGGCTGGCCGATCCCATTGACCGGGCCCGACGGTGGCTGATCAACAACCAGACCTCCCACTGGCTGTACACCGTCTTTTTGAATCCGATCACCGACGCCATCGACTGGGGCATCCGACGATTGGAGTCCATCCTCAAGTGGTTCCCGTGGTTCTCCTACCCGCTGGTCACCGGATTGGGACTGTGGTGGACCCGGGGACGGTTCGCCGGGGCGCTGGGCCTGACCAGCGTCGCGCTAATCGGAGTTATCGATCTCTGGGCGGAGTCCTTCGCCACACTGGCGTTGATGAGCGTGTCAGTGCTCATCTCTGTGGTAATCGGCATCCCACTGGGGATTGCGGCATGGCGCAACGAGTCGGTGGCTCGGGTTGTGCGTCCCACTCTGGATGCCATGCAGACCATGCCGGGATTCGTCTACCTCATTCCTTTCGTGCTTCTGTTCGGCTTTGGACGGGTCCCGGCCTTGATCTCCACGGTTATCTTCGCCCTGGCGCCGGTGGTGCGGCTTACCGAGGTGGGTCTGCGCACCGTGCCCCAAGTCACCGTCGAGGCATCAGAGATGTTCGGGGCCACCGAGCGTCAGACTCTCCGGTTGGTGCGGCTCCCCCAAGCCCGTCCGGCCATCTTCGCCGGCATGAACCAAACCACCATGCTGGCCATGAGCATGGTGGTCATCGCCGCTTTCATCGGTGCCGGCGGCCTAGGCCAGGTGGTGCTGCGGTCCATGCAGAACATCGATGTGGGAAGAGCGTCGGAGGCCGGCATCGCCATCGTGATCATGGCCATCGTGTTGGACCGCTTCTCCACTGGGATTGCCACCGCCGATCCGGGTCGAGATGCCCGGGCTATGCGATGGCTGGCCGCAGCGGTCTCAGTAGTTGCGGTGGTGGGGGGCATTCTCGGCCAAAACGAGTTCCCCGAGTCGCTGAATTGGCAATTTGCCCCGTATGTGAACGATGCAACCGATTGGGCCCGCGACAATCTCTACGACATAGGCGGCTCGGGGATCGGCACCGGTCCGTTCAGCGATTTCGTCACCCTCGAATTCGTTACCCCGCTGCGCGAGTTGCTCGCGTCCGACATCCCGTGGCCCGCCATGATTGGGATTGGGGTCGTCCTTGGCCTGTGGGCCCGGGGCATCCGTCTGGCCATCGGCATCGGAGCGGCGTTGTTCGCCATTGGATTCCTGGGCATGTGGGAGCTGTCCATGGACACCCTGGCCCAGACCATCGTCGGGGTCGCCATCACCCTGGCCATCGGGGTGCCTGTGGGGATTTTCACCTCCCACAACGACCTGCTCCGAGCCGCTCTCAAACCGGTGCTGGACTTCTTCCAAACCATCCCCAGCTTTGTGCTGCTGGTGCCAGTGATCACCCTTTTCCATGTGGGTCGCATCCCCGGCATCATCGCCTCAGTGATCTACGCCCTGCCCGCCGCGGTCCACTACACCGATCTCGGGCTTCGCCGGGTGCCCGCCGAGATCCATGAGGCGGCGGAGAGTTTCGGGGCAACCCGTGGCCAGCGCCTTAGGCGGGTGGAGATGCCGCTGGCCGCTCCCGAGCTGATGGTGGCGGTCAACCAGGTGATCATGCTCATCTTGGCCATGGTGGTCATTGCCGGATTGGTGGGCGGGGGCGGTCTGGGATTGGAAGCCGTGCGGGGCCTGCGGCGCAGCGACGCGGTGGGCCGGGGCTTCGAAGCCGGCATCGCCATTGTGCTACTGGCCGGCATTCTCGACCGACTCACCCGGGCCATCGCCGACCGCCTTCGCCCCCCGGCGGCGGTCTGAGCCGCTCAGCTGATACGCCGTAGGCGATTACTGGCTGTCTTCGATCCACGCCGCGGTGGCAGCCTCCTGCTTGGTGCCGTCGAAAGAGATGCGCTGGGTGGGCTCCACCTCAAGGATCACTCGCCAGGGGGAATCCAAGAAGCGGGCGAAGTGCTGCTGCATCTCCTCACCCCGGTGCAGGGCGGCGGCCAGCTCCGGGTAGAACCACGCCTTGGTCTCGTCGTCATCATGGAGGCGGCAGTTGCCCTTATAGGTCACCGTCTGCCTTCGGGGAACCCCGGCGGCGCCGGTGCTGGTCACCACGATGCATACCCGGGGGTCGCGGCGCACCGCGGCAATCCGAGCCCGTTGGCCGCTGGCGGTGAGCCAGAACCGTCCCTGGCGCCAGATGAAGCTCATGATGACCCCCACCGGCCACCCCTCCTTGTTGGCCCAGATGAACGTACACTCGGTCTGAGCCGCCAGCATCGCCTCCTCAGCGTCGCCATCTAGCCCCCAGCCCGTCACATCCTCATAGTCGGCCGACCCGGACTCGGATGTCTGATCTTCGCTCATCGATTTCTCCTCGCCTTCAGGTCTCAGCCATCGCCTGCACGCGAGCTCGGGCGATCTTGCCCAAGGGGCTGCGGGGAAAGGCTTCCACAAAGCACACCTCATCGGGAACCTTGTAGGGGGCAAGGTTGGCCCGACACAGCTCAGCCAGGTCTTCCCCGCTGACATCGACACCGGTGGCCGGCTGCACAAAGGCCACCACCGCCTCACCGAGGCGGTGGTCTGGACGTCCAACCACACAGCACTCGGCTACCCGGCTGTCGGCGCCCAGCACCCGTTCGATCTCGGCAGGATAAATGTTGTTGCCGCCTCGGATGATCAGCTGGCTGCGTCGCTCCACGATGTACAGCTCACCATCGGCGTCGAACCGACCCAGGTCACCGGAGTGGACCAGGCATCCCCGCAGTGTCTCAGCCGAAAGCTCAGGACGATCCCAATAACCCAACATGGTTCGGTAAACCCCGGCCCAGGGACCATCGTGGCGGGAACCGAAGCAGATCTCCCCCACCTCCCCGGTCGGCACCGGCTGGCCGTGGTCGTCGAGCACTTCTACCTGGATGTGGGGAAGCGGTCGCCCGCAGCTTCCCTCGATGATGGGCAGGTTGGGGTCTTGGCGAGTCACCAAGGTGGGACCCTCGGTCAGCGCGTAGCTGGTGGCCGGCTTGACCCCGAACCGCTCCTCGAACAGCAGCTTGACCGCTTCGGGCATCGCAGCGCCGCCCACTCGAGGCTTGATGACTGTGGCTAGGTCGTCGGGATTAACCTCGGGATGGGTCAACAGGTCGTAGGCCACCGTGGGCACCACCGCAAAGTGGGTAACAGCCTCCTGCTTGATCCAGCGGGCCAGCGATACCGGGTCGTGGCGATCGGCAATGGCGCAGGTGGCCAAGGCCTGAACGGTGGTCAGGGGGTTGAGCACTTGCAGGTTCAGAATCGTCAGCGGCTGCACGCATAGGAAAACATCGTCGGCGTCGTAGCTGCCCCGGGCCACGGCCACCGCTCCCGGCAACAGGGCATTGTGCTGGCTGTGCATAACCCCCTTGGGGTTGCCGGTGGTGCCCGACGTATAGGCGATGGCCGCGGTAGCCAGCGGGTCGGCGTCGGGCCATGGGTCCATTGGGGCGGCGTCGGCCACCAGTGACCGCCACTCATCCAATCCCACCACCCGGCGGGTCCCCGCGTCTTCAGCGGCATCCGCAGTCAGATACAGCGAGGGCTCGCAGTCGGCGATCAGATAGCGCTTCTCTGGCTCAGCCAGAACGGTGTGGACCCCCACGAACACCGCGCCGCGGATCCAGATGCCCATGAGCGCCACCACGATGTCGACGTCGTTAGAAAGGCACACGGCCACCCGGTCGCCGGCCTGAACCCCGAGCCCGTCTAGCGCGGCAGCGACTCGGGTTACCTCGTCGGCCAGCTCGACATAGCTCAGCCGCCCGCTAGCCCCCACCACCGCGGTCTTGTCCGGAACCTCGGCCACCGACCGGTCCAGCAGCGGACGCAGCGACATTGGGCGGCTGAAGTCGATCGAGGGTGCCTCCGCGGTTGGCATCAAACGCCGATGGTACGCGGATGCCGGCCATGCCTCTATCCTCGGGCCATGAGCCCCTCTATCGCATTCGGCACCGGGAAGGTCCCCGAGGACCTGTCGGCCTACGGGGCCTGGGCCCGCCAAGTCGAGAGTTCCGGGTTCTCCATGGTTGTGGCCGGCGACTCCCAGTCGCTGTGGGCCGATCCGTTCATGACCCTCACCGTGGCGGCCAACAACACCGAAAACGCCCTGCTGGCCACCACCGTCACCAACCCCGTAACCCGCCACCCGGCGGCGGCCGCATCCACCGCCATGGCACTCCAGCAGATCTCCGAGGGACGATTCCGCTATGGGATCGCATCAGGCGACAGCGCGCTCCTCAACATCGGTGCGAAGCCAGCCACCGTGGACTATCTGCGGGACTACACCACAGCGGTCAAAGCGCTCAGCAATCGCCAGGTGGCTCATTGGGAAGGCAGGGAGCTGCACATGCGCTGGGGCCCGGCCCCGGTTCCGGTGTGGATCGCGGCGGAGGGGCCCCGCACCCAGTACATGGCCGGCCAGATTGCCGACGGGGTGATCTTGTCCAACTGCCTGCCCGCCGACGTGTGCGACATCGTGCTGGACAACATCGCCCAAGGAGCTCGATCGGTGGGCAGAGACCCCGATGAGATCGAGGTGTGGTGGTTTGCCAACCTGCTGTTTGCCGAGTCAGAAGAGGCCGGCCTGGAGCAGATCAAATTCCTGATCGCGGGCACCGCCAACCATGTGTACCGGTTTCACATGGACGGCAAGGGCCTGCCGGAGGACATCAAGCCTCGGGTGGCCGCCATGATGGCCGAGTACGACAGCCGCCACCACGCCTTCGCCGATGGCGCCAATGTGAATGCCGGGCTGGCCGACAAGCACGGCCTGACCGAGTTCCTGGCCAGCCGGGGCACCATCGCCGGCCCGCCCGAATACTGCATCGACCGATTGACCGAGTTGGCCGAGCGGGGGGTGAACAAGATGGTGTTAGCCCAGTTCATGGAGGACAAAGAAACCTGGATGGGCAACTTCGCCCAGCACATCGCCCCCGTTTTCTGCTGACCCTCAATCGTCCCCCCGCAATCGCATCGGATAACCGATCTGAACCGGAAATCCCACGTAATTGCTATTGCGGTCGCCTTATTTGTTAGTTATGTTTACAAACTAGTGAGAGGGGCCTCTGATTCACGATTGCTTAGGCTGCTAAATGGGCAGCGCATCGTCGACGCCATGTTCGACGCTGCTCCCCAGGGAATCTCGCGCGCAGACATTGCTCGCGTCACCGGGCTGTCCAAGCCGACGGTCTCAAATCTGGTGGCAGACCTGGAGGCCTCGGGGCTCATCCGTCTGTCCCCGGTGCCAACCACAACCGGAAACGTGGGCAGGCCGGCCATGCTCTATGAGTTCGTGCCAGAAGCGGGGTTCGTTGTGGCGGCCGATATCGGCGCCACCAAGATAATTGTCGGCGTGGCCGACCTCCTTGGAACGGTGGTCGCCGAACAGGAGTTGGAGACCGGCCCGAACGCTGAGACAGCGCTCAACCGCGTGGCGGAAACGGCCCATCAGATGCTGTCAGAGATCGGCGGGCAGGCCGGATCGGCCTGTATCGGCGTCCCCGGCATCTACCGCCCGCATTCTGACGGTGTCGAACAGGCGCTGAATCTGCCGGGATTCGAGGGTCTGCAAGTACGAGCCAAACTCGAAGAACTCCTCGACATGGAAGTCCACGTGGACAACGACGTGAATCTGGCTGCTCTAGCCGAGGCAGACCTGGACATAGACCAGACCAATTTTGCGGCCACCTCGATCGGTACCGGAATCGGAATGGGCATCATCGTGACCGGGGAACTGTACCGGGGGGGAACTGGAGCGGCTGGAGAAGTCGGGTCGCTGGTACTACACGATTCCCCCGCCGACCCCAATTCGTCTTTCATCCTGGAAGACGTCTCATCGGCACCCGCCATCCGCAAACAATTCGGACAGGCGGCAGAGTCCGGCTACCCGACAGAACTGCATGGCAGTGCCGATGTCCCGGAGATCTTCGACGCAGCCGCCCAAGGCGACCCGGCAGCCGTGCATGTCTTGGAAAACGCGGCGTCAGCCATGGCGACCGCAGTAATGCAGTTGTGCCTGATCATCGATCCGGAGCGGATTGTGTTCGGCGGCGGCGTGGGGGCCAATCAGGTGTTTGTGGAAGCGGTCAACGCCGAGCTATATCGGCGGCACTCCCAACCGGTGGAAATCTCTGCCTCAACGCTCGGGCGGCGCGCCACGTTCCTCGGGGCTGTGTCGTGGGCGCTCGATGAGCTGCATGAGTCACTGGTCACCGACACCCTCGGGAGCCAGCGGTGACCCCTAAGGCCGTTGCCGATGCTGTCAACCCCGACGGACTCATCGAGCTCGTCCAAGAGGCCGTCCGCATCCCCAGCGTGACTCCCCATGAGGGGGACTTCGCCCACTGGGTGCATGGGCAGCTCCAAGATGGGGTTTGGGAACGAGCCCAGCTCTCCCCTTGCGCCGATGACCGCCCAAATGTCTACGCCAGCGCCGGACAGACAAGTCCCTCGTTGGTTCTGGCCGGACATCTCGACACCGTGCATGCCGACGACTGGAAGGCGCACTGGGCTGGGACCGACCGAGCTGATCCCTATGCGGCCCCGATCATCGACCGGGCGATCTGGGGCCGAGGGGCCGCAGACCAAAAGGCAGGCATCTGCGCCATTCTTGAGGCCTTCCGAGCGATCGGTCGAACTGGCTGCCAACCGAAGGGCCGCGCCACTGCGCTGTTCGTTTGCGATGAGGAGTCGGGCCAGCCTGGCAGCGGCGTTTCGGCCGGCATGAAGACTGCCATCGCCGATGGGGTCATTCCGCAAGATCACCCGCCTGACTTCCTCATCTATACCGAGCCCTCTACCTCGGCCATCTACACCGCTCAAATGGGCTTTCTCATCGCCCAAATCACGCTGACCGGTCAATCGGCCTACTTCGGACGCCCAGAACTCGGTGTGGATGCCCTCTGGGCCGGGCACCGCCTTCTGTCCGCGCTTTGGACGCACTCCGATGATCTGCGCGCCCAGCCCCAGCACCCACTGATAGGGCCGGCATTTCTGCTTGTCACCGAGGTCAACTCAGGAGGGAACATCGCGGTGCCCGGGCAGTTCAACCTGTCGTTGATCCGCAAGGTCCTCCCTGACGAGCGCCTCAATGCCGCGGCGGATGCCATCCGAGACATCGCAGCCCAGGTGGCCTCTGATCACGAAGTAGAGGCTTCGGTAGAGTTCTCCGCCTCTCGCGACCACCCAGTGGGCGGCACTCCAGACGAGATACCCACCGACCATGCCGCGGTACAGGCTCTGGGAGAGTCCATTTCAGCGGTAACGGGCGAAGCGCCCCGGATCGAAGCCGCGCCGTTCTGGTCAGAGAAGTCATTCCTCGCTTCCCTCGGTGTGCCCGGCGTGTACTTCGCGCCCGGTGACATATCCAACTGCCACACACCGTTCGAGCACGTGGAGATCGACGAACTCATAGCCGCCACCCGCACCCTGGCCCACTTCGTGGCGTCGTGGTGCGGTCTCGAACCAGCCCCAACCACCTAACGAAGGAGAAACCCATGCACCCACACAAGAGATCGAGATGGCTCGCGCTCAGTGCCTTGCTTGCTGTTTTCGTTCTGTTGGCCGCAGCTTGCGGCAACGACGACGACAGCGAAAGCGACGCCCCGGCTGCTCCAGCTACCGCCGCGCCCACCGCCGCGCCCGAACCGACTGAAGAGCCCCCCTTTACGTTGTTGGGTGGCTCTGGCCGTGGGAGTGTTGGGGCTGGTTGCTCGCCGTGGCGGGTAGGGCTTTGTCCCCCTGTCGTTTGACGGCTCGGGGGGTGGTGCCGCCCGTTGCGGGGGGCGTCTGGGACCTCTGACAGGGACGTGTCTGCGGGTTGGCCCGCGGGGCTTTGTAAAGTGGTTGAGGCCGAGGCGCCGGGAGCTTCCGAGCAGATTGTTTCCGGACCTGGAGGAGACCGGCATGTCAGAGACCGATTGGGCCGCCGTCGAGGTGTTCGTCGGCGTCGATGTGGCCAAAGCAGACCACTGGGCGTGCGCCGTCACCGCCGGCGGGGAGGAGGTGTTCTCCCGGGCGGTGGCCAACGACGAGGCCGCCATCGACGCGATGATCGAAGACGCCGCCGGGCGCGGGCCTGCGGCGCTGGTGGTCGATGTGACGGGATCGGCTGCGTCTTTGCTGCTGGAGGCGGCTGCCCGCCGGGGCGCGCCGGTGGCCTATGTGCCGGGCCTTGCGATGCGCCGGGCCGCCGATCTGTACGCCGGTTCGGCCAAGACCGACCCCAAGGACGCGTTCGTGTTGGCCGACTACGCCCGCCGCAACTCCGACCGGCTCCAGTGGGCGGCCCCCAGCGACGAGATGTTGGCGCGGCTGCGTATCCTCAACGGCCGAGACGCCGACCTGGCCGCCGACGCCACCCGGGCCTGCAACCGGCTAAGAGACGCCCTTTTGGCAGTGTGCCCCGCCCTGGAGCGCGCGGTGGGCGACCGGCTCGCCAACAGCGCCGGTCTGCGCCAGGCGCTCATCAGGTGGCCGACCCCGACCGCTTTGCGCAAAGCGGGCAGAGCCCGCATCCGAACCGCGATCGCCCGGCGCAACCCCCGCAAGGCCGACGCCCTCGCCGACGCGATCTGGGCAGCGCTCAAAGCCCAGACCATCACCGCGACAGCCGAGACCGCGTGGGGCGAGGCCATCTCAGACCTCGCCGGCGACCTCGACCGCATCTGCGAGCGCCGCCGCCAGCTCGAACAAGACATCGAACAAGCGTTCACAGAGCACCCGCTGGGAAAAGTCCTGACCACCATGTGCGGGTTCGGCACCCGAACCGGCGCCCGCACACTCGCTGAGATCGGCGACCCCCACCGCTTCGACAACGGCGGCCGACTCGCCTCCTACGCCGGACTGGCCCCCACCGACCGCCAATCAGGCCGCAGCCACACCACCCGCAGAAACCGGCGCGGCAACCACCGACTCAAAAACGCCATGTTCCAAGCCGCCTTCACCGCCTCCCAACACGACCCCCACGCCATCGCCTACTACCAAAAGAAACGAGACGAAGGCAAAAAACACAACGCCGCCATCACCGCCCTAGCCCGCAAACGCTGCAACATCGTACTCGCCATCCTCAAAACCCAAACCCCCTACCAACCACCCCTAGACCAAACCGAAAAACTACCCCACGCAGCTTGACAACAACACAGGGACACCCCCCCCCCTGAACCCACGCCGGCACCTGAGCCTGCCGAAGAAGAGGCCCCGGCGATGGAGGCCCCGGTAACCCAGGGGCCGAACGGCGAGCCGGCCAGTCCGTCAGGCGACATCGCGCTGACCGCCGGCGAGCTGAGACAGATACAAGAGGGCGACTACACCGCCGCCCTTCTTTGGCACATCTCCGGCGCGTTCACCGACGCGGTGAGCCAAGGGGCGCAAGACGCTTTCGCGGAGATGGGCATCGAGGTGGTGGTCGAGACCGAGGCCGGTTTCGACGCCGCCCAGCAGGCCAATGACGTTGAAACCGCCATGGCCCTGAACCCCGACATCATCCTCAGCCTCACCATCGATCCGGTCTCTGCGGCAGAGGGCTTCCGGCCCGCGGTAGAGGCAGGCGTTCAACTCGTGTTCTTGTCGACAACTCCCGAGGGGTATACGCAGGGCGAGGAGTTCGTGGGGGTGGTGACCGACGACTTGGCCGCTATGGGCATTGCCGCGGCCAATCTGCTCGGCAACGCGCTCGGAGGCGAAGGCGAGATCGGCTTCATCTTCCACGATGCCCCGTTCTACGTGACCAACCAGCGCGACCAGGCGTTCAAGGCCTGGATCGAGATCAACTTCCCGGGGATCCAGATCGTGGCTGAGCAGGGCCTGGCCGACCCTGCGACCGCGGAGGACATCGCCTCTACCATGCTGACCCGCAATCCCGGCCTCGACGGCATCTACGCTCCGTGGTCGGCCGGACCGGCCGACGGCGTGCTCGCCGCGCTGCGGGCGGTGGGTGCCAGCGATGTGGCGGTGGTGACCATGGACTTGGACACCAACGTCTCCCTCGACCTGGTGGAAGGCGGCAACATCGTGGGCATCGCGGCCGACGAGGCCTATGAGATCGGCCGCACGATGGCTACCGAGGGCGCCTACGGCCTGCTCGGGAAGCAAGCGCCGCCCTTCGTGGTTGTACCCGCCATAGAGGTAACCGCCGACAACATCATCGAGGCATACAGGGTGTCGCTGGCCGCTGATCCGCCTCAACAGGTGCTAGACGCCCTCGGCGGCTAGACCTGGACAGGTGACCAGGAGATCGATCCACAGACAGGCCTCGACCGGACTCCCCTCCCCGGTCGAGGCCTGGATCGACCGCTACAAACATGACGGCGGCCTCCGCCGGTTCGTCGTCTACTTTGCGTTCGCCCTGATTCTGGCGACGTTCAGCATCATCCTGCACGACGACGGTTTCCTCAGCTCCTCCAATCTGCTCAATATCGGCCGGCAAGCAGCCCCCATCGCGGTCATGGCGGTCGGGATGGCCTTCGCCCTGGCCGCGGGGGAAATCGACCTCTCCGTAGGCTCAGTGGTGGCACTCTCATCACTGGTGGCCGCGGAAATGGTGGGCAACTATGGATTCCTGGTCGGCGTGCTGGTGGCCTTGGGAGCGTCAGTGCTCGTCGGCCTCGTAAACGGGCTGATCACAGTGAAGGTGCGAATCCCGTCATTCCTAGTCACGCTGGGCATGTTGGGCATCATCAGTGGGATTGCCCGCAACTGGAACGACTTGCAGTCGCTGCCCATCCGCAACGACAGATTCAGCGGACTGTTCGGCGCCGGCGGACTGGGTCCTGTCTCCTCGCTGCTCATCTGGATCATCGTTGTCGGCGGCCTTGGTCACATCGCGCTGCACCACCTGCGCTGGGGACGCCATGTGTTGTCCACCGGCGCCGACCGCGACGCGGCCAACGCAGTCGGGATCAACACCGCCCGAGTGAAGATCTCCGCGCTGGTGGCCAGTGCCACCGCGGCGGGCTTCGCCGGGGTACTCCTCGCCGGACGACTCAGCATCGGTCGCCACGACCTCGGAGAGGACTACCTGCTCACCGTGATCGCCGCGGTGGTGATCGGCGGGACCAACCTGTTCGGAGGGAGGGCTTCGGTTATCGGAGCCGTCACCGGTGCCCTCATCATGGCCATGCTCAACAACGGTCTGATCCTCATGGGGCTGGAAGTAGCCGATCAGCGCATTGCCCGAGGAGTGATCATCATCTTGGCCGTAGCGCTGAGCATGAGAGAAGCCAAGGAGAGCTGACCGTGTTCCTGAGATCGCTGCTGCGCAAGAACCCGGCTTTCGTGGAAGCCGTTGTGGCCTTGCATCAGGCCGGTTCCATCCCGGCCAACAGCTACGTGATCGACCTCGACGCGGTGGCAGCCAACACCTCGCACCTCATGGACGAGGCCAAGAAGCTGGGATTGACGGTGTACGCCATGACCAAACAACTCGGAAGGGCACCAGGCGTTCTCGATGTAATGACCGATGCCGGAGTCGACGGCTATGTGGCTGTGGACATGGCCTGCGCCCGGCCCATATCCGCCAACGGGCACAACCTCGGACACATTGGGCATCTCGTGCAGGTGGCTGCGGGCGAGGCCCGCGATGCCGTGGCCATGCATCCCGACTACTGGACAGTTTTCACGCCCAACAAGGCGGCAGAGGCATCGGCTGCCGCCTCCCGCATCGGACGGGTCCAGGATCTGCTGGTACGGGTCTTTGCTCCCGGCGACGAGTTCTACCCGGGCCACGAGGGGGGCATTCCGCTCGAAGACCTGCCCGCAATGATCGCCCACATCGCCGGGCTTTCTGGGGCCCGGTTCGCCGGACTCACCACGTTTCCGGCGCTGCTCTTCGACCCGGCCACCGGCCGAGCCCGAACCACTCCCAACATGGCAACCCTGGCCCGGGCTGCGGAGTCGGCCGAGCAGTACCTAGGCCCTAACAACCAGGGGCAACTCCAGATCAACGCCCCGGGCACGACGTCTTCCGCGGTGCTGGCCCAACTGGCAAAGGCAGGCGCCACCCAAGTGGAGCCGGGGCACGGGCTCACCGGAACCACTCCCCTGCATGCGGTGGACGACCTGCCCGAGCAGCCCGCGGTGTGCTACGTCAGCGAGGTCGCCCACATCCACCAGGGCACGCCATTCTGCTTCGGCGGCGGTCTCTACATCGACCCGGTCTTCGGGGACTACCAGACCACTGCTGTGGTGGCCCGCGACCCCGGGGAGGCGGCCACCAAGCCCATTCCCGTGGATATGCCCGACCCTGCGGCCATCGACTACTACGCCAAACTGAACCCCGAATCGGATCGCACGGTCAGTGAGGGCGACACGGTGGTGTTTGGCTTCCGCATCCAGGCCTTCGTGACGAGGTCATTTGTCGCGGGCGTGGCCGGTGTGCGGTCTGGAGCGCCGTCGGTCGCCGGTATCTCAGATGTGCTGGGTAACCCTGTGAACTGGGGGGGCAGCCGATGAGCATGACTCCCGCGCTGGCTGCCTCTGGAATCTCAAAATCATTCCGGGCCGTGCAGGCCCTCAACGACGTATCAATCGAGTTGCACCACGGTCGAGTCACCGCGCTTTTGGGCGACAACGGCGCCGGCAAATCAACGCTGGTGAAATGTCTTGCGGGCCTCTATCAGCCCGACGCGGGCAGCATCTTTGTCGAGGGCACCGAGCATCGCATCAACTCCTCGCGTCATGCGCGAGAACTGGGCATAGAGACAGTTCACCAAGCCTTGTCGGTCATCGACCCGCTCGACGTGGCGGAAAACCTCTTCTTGAATCGGGAGCAAACCCGAGGCGGACGGCTGGGTGCGCGCATCGGCCTGCTCGACAAGAGGCGTATGCGCGAGGAATGCGCGGCCACGCTGTCAGGCCTCGACATCCGGATCCCGTCGCTGCGGCGCTCAGTCGGCTCGCTTTCCGGCGGGCAGCGCCAAGCGGTCGCCATCGGCCGAGCGGTGGCGTGGGGCCAAAAGATCGTCCTGCTCGACGAGCCGGCCGCTGCACTCGGCGTCGAGCAGACCCAGAGAGTTCTCGATCTCATCGCCAACATGCGCGACCAGGGAGTGGCGGTTCTGCTCATCACCCACAACATGGACAGAGTGCTAGCGGTCTGCGACCAGGCAGTTGTGCTCTACCAAGGCCGGAAGTGCGCCGAAGTCGACGTTCCCGATGTCACCAAGGACGACTTGGTGTCGTTCATCACCGGTGCCCGCGGCACAGGGTGAACGCCGAGGACAAACGATGCGCGTCCATATCCTCGCCGATGCCGCAGCCGCCGCCGAGAGGGCAGCCGACATCGTGGAGGGTGCTATTCGGTCGACTCCCCACCCGGGCATCGGACTGGCCACCGGCAGCACGATGGCAGGGGTCTACCGCTCTTTGGCCCGACGATGCCGAGAGGGCACGCTCAGCTTCTCCGAAGCCACGGTCTATCTGCTCGACGAATACATCGGCCTCGATGCCGACCATCCCCAGACCTATCGAAACGTCATCACAAGGAGCTTCACCGAACTTGTCGACCTGCGGAATGACGCGGTGTTTGCCCCCGATTGCCGAGCACCCGACCTCGACGGAGAAGCCCGGCGCTACGACCGCCTCGTGCGCGCCGCCAGCATAGACATCCAACTTCTCGGGATCGGGGGCAACGGCCACATCGCCTTCAACGAACCCGGCACGCCATTCGATGCCAAGACCAACGTGGTCTCGCTCAGCGAAGCGACACGGCGGGACAACGCCCGATTCTTCGACTCGCTCGATGATGTCCCCGGCAATGCCATTACTCAGGGGATTGGGACCATCCTGCAAGCAAATCAGATCCTGCTCATGGCTCACGGAACCCACAAGTCCCGCCCGGTCCGCGATGCCCTGGAAGGCCCGGTTTCAACTGAGACGCCGGCCTCAGCGGTCCAATTGCACCCCGATGTCGCCGTGGTCCTCGATCGCGAGGCGGCCTCGCTTCTTTCGAATCTAAGGCCAGCGAGCTGATTGTCGGCTATGCCAGATCCAGCAGGTGGCCGAGGCGCTGTTGTTTGGTGCGGAGGTAGTCCATGTTCTCAGATCTGGGGGGCACCTCTAGGGGGACCCGGCGGGCGATCTCCAAGCCGAAAGAGGCCAGGCCGTCGCGTTTGGTGGGGTTGTTGGTCATCAGCGCCACTCGCTTGACCCCCAGTTCGGCCAAGATGGCGGCGCCGATGCCATAGGTGCGGTCGTCCACCGGCAGACCCAGTTCCAGATTGGCGTCCACCGTGTCGCGACCCTGGTCTTGGAGGGCGTAGGCCTGCACCTTGTGGCCGATGCCGATGCCCCGACCCTCATGGCCCCGCAGATACACCAGCACGCCGGCACCGCATTCGGATATGGCGTCCATGGCCGCGTGGAGCTGGGCCCCGCAGTCGCAGCGCCACGAGCCGAATACATCGCCGGTTAGGCACTCGCTGTGTACTCGAACCAGCACCTCGTCGACTGAGTCCACACTGCCGAGGGCAAACGCCACATGCTCCTCGCCGTCATCTTTCGACTGGAAGGCGTGGCAGGTGAACCGGCCCCAGCTTGTGGGCACCTCAGTGGTGGCGATCAGCCGGATCTCGGATTGGCGTCTCATGAGGTGGCCCTGAGAGTACCCCTGCCAGCAGCGAAATTGGCAGCCCAAGCAACATACGCTTCATCCATGAGATTCGGGGTGATGATGCAGACCACCGACCGGTCGATGTCGCCGGTGCGTCTGGCCCAGGAGTCCGAAGCCCGGGGCTACGCCTGCATCTACCTGCCCGAGCACACCCATATCCCCACCAGCCGGCGTACCCCGCCGCCCACCGGCACCGACGAGCTGTCTGAAACCTACTTCCGGACGCTAGACCCCTATATCGCCCTGGCCGCCTGCGCCCAAGCCACCAACACGGTCGGCCTGGGAGTGGGAGTGGCGCTGCCCGCCCAACACGACCCCATTGCCTTCGCCAAGCAGTGCGCCACACTCGACTGGATCAGCGGAGGCCGACTGGTGTTGGGCATCGGCTACGGGTGGAACCACGAAGAGATGGAGAACCACGGCATCGACGTAAGTCGACGCCGAGCGCTGGTCAGAGAGCACATGCTCTGCGCCCAGGCACTATGGGGGAACGAGATCGCTGAGTTTCACGGCGAGTTCGTTCACATGGAGCCCTCGTGGAGCTGGCCCAAGCCGGTCCAGCAGCCCCGCATCCGCACCATCATCGGCGCGGCCCCCGGGCCTACCACCTTCGCCCACATCACAGAATTCGGCGACGGATGGATGCCCATCGGCGGGGCCGGAATGCGAGCGGCATTGGCTGACTTGGCCCAGGCCATGGCCGCAGCCGGCCGCAGCATCGACGAGTTGGAGCTCATCACCTACGGCACCCACCCAGACCCCGGAAAGCTGGGCTATTACCGCGACCTCGGCATCACCGAGGTGGTACTGCGGTTCCCCCACGGCGGCTCAGCCGACGAAGTGCTGCCGGTGCTCGACGACTACACCCGCTGGATTGAGGAATTCGGGGAGGACTAGCCACTCACTCCTCGCCGATGTCCAGCACAGTGCGGACCACGCCGCCGGTGTCCAACTCGTCGAGGGCGGCGGTCACCTCGTCAAGGGGTCGGTGTTGGGTGATCAGCTCGTCGAGCAGCAGCTCGCCCGATCGGTAGAGGTCGAAGATCCACGGAAAGTCCCGAGCAGGCGAGGAGTTGCCGTACATGCTGCCGGTCAGCGCCTTGCCGAAGTAGATCTCGTTGGCGTCGATGTGAAACGGGGTTCCCGCAGGCGGCCCGCCCACCATCACCGCCAAGCCGCCCATGCCGATGGAGTGCCAGGCGTTCATGTAGGTGGCCCCGGTGCCGATTACCTCGAAGGCGTAATCGGCCCCCCGGCCCCCGGTCATCTCCATCACCGCGGCCACCGGGTCGTCGTCCGACGCGTTCACAGTGTGGGTGGCTCCGAACTTCTCGGCCAGCGCCAGCTTGTCGGCCAACAGGTCCACCGCCACGATCTCGGCCGCGCCCATGAGCCGGCAACCCTGGATCACGTTGAGGCCCACACCACCGCAGCCGTAAACCACGCAGGTGCTGCCCCGGCGTACCTGGGCGGTGTTGACCGCGGAGCCCACGCCGGTGGGTACCCCGCACCCCACCAGACAGGCCACGTCCAATCCCACATCGTCGGGCACCCCTACCGCCTTGGAGAAGTGGACAACGGCGTGGGTGGCGAAAGACCCCACCGTGCAGAACGAATGGTGTACCTCCCCGTCCCGTTCGAAGCGGTGGCCGCCGTCGTAGTAGGTGCCGATGGGGAAAGCAGGCAGCACTTGGCAGCGGTTGGCGTAGCCCGAGGCGCACGACCGGCACCGCCCGCAACTGGCCACCAGCGACAGCACCACTCGGTCGCCGGGCTTTATCCCGGACACGCCCTCGCCCACCTGCTCCACCACTCCGGCCCCCTCATGGCCCAAGATCATGGGGGTCTCCCAGTCGCGGTTGCCGTGGTACACGTGCAGGTCGCTGTGGCAGATGCCGCTGTGGGTTATCCGCACCAGCACGTCTTGGGCCGCCAGATTGCAAATGTCCAGCTCAACGAGGTCCAGCGGCGCATTCGGCTCCCGATACACCGCAGCCCGTGTCCTCATCGTCTCGCCTCCCCTACAGCAATAGCCTCCACCGCCCAAACCACGGTACTCGTCGCACCACCGCGGGGCTCACCCCGAGCCAGCAGCTCCCTCGGAGCCCAGATCGAGGCCGGCGAAGCCGTCGGATCGCACCACGGCTATGAGCCAGATCAAGGCCAGCAGGCCCCCGAAGAGCAAGAGCACAAACCGCATCGACACCAGATCGCCCAAGAACCCTCCCGCTAGCGAACCCAATGGCAAGCCGGACAGCACCGACATGAGCCACACCGACATGACCCGGCCCCGATACTCCTCGTCCACCTGCACTTGCAGCGAGCTGTTGACAGTTACCCCGTGGCCCATGTGGGCCGCGCCGAAGATGAAATATCCCAGCAATCCCAACACCAACCACGGGCTGGAACCGACCAACAGAATCCCCAAGGCGTACACCCCCACGGAGAACACCTCCATCCGAGAGCGAAGATGGCAATCACCGCGGCTAGTCACATACAGGCCCATGACCAGCGACCCGAAACCAAACGATGCCGTCAACCACGCCAAGCCGCCATCGCCCAACAAAAAGACATCGTCGGCCACGCTGGCCACGAGGGCAAAAGCAAAAACGGCCCCGAATGCGGCCACCAAGAACGAAATGAGAATCACCAACCGCATTTCCGGACGGCGCCATATGTATTCCAACCCTTGGCGGAACTGCAACCAAAACGGCTCTTGGTGAACCGGCTCGGCAGGTCGCAGCCTGATCGGCGCCATGATGAACAGGCCCGAGGCAAAACCGACGATTGTGACCGCAAAGGCTGGTCCAGGCCCCAAGAAATACAACGTGACTCCGGCGAGGAACGGTCCCAGTGCCCGCCCGACCGTGAACGAAAGCGACACACAACGCACTGCCGCCAACAGGTCCTCGGAGGGCACCAACAACGCGGTCATCGCCTGGGAAGGCGCCCACTGGAACCCGGATGCCACGCCAACTATTAGCTGGATTGCGATGATGAGCCAAGGGTTCAATACACCAGTGGTGAACAGAACCAAGAATGCGGCGGCTGCCGCCAACTGAGTAGCGAAAGACCCGAACAGGATTCCCTTGCGACTCATGCGATCGCTCCAGATGCCCGCTACCGGGGTCATGATCAGCGAGGGCACCAGAACGGCGAACGCCGAGGAGCCGACCCAGGCATTCGAGTCGGTCAACTCGTTCATGTAAAAGGGCACGGCCAGCGACTGCATGAACTGACCGGTGGTGGCGATGGTCACCCCCACGAAGAACAACAGAAACGACCGGTGGGAGAGAGCACGGAGCGCAGATGGCTGGTCAGGCACGATCAGCCGACAGTACTTGCCGCGGTGACCCGTCTGGTCGTCCGACAACCCCCGCTGCGGCCCACCACGACCCCAAACCGCCGGCTTCGGTATGCCAACATCGACTAGTGCCCCAACAGGAACCTCAGTCCGAGATGGTCCGCAATCGCCACGGCAGCGGCGCATTCCGCCGGCGGCTGCGCATGATCGCCACCGATCTCAACACCGTGGTGGTGGGCCTCGAAGACGACATGCACCACTACGAGGCCTCTCTATCCCACGACACCAGGCGGATCACCGGGGTTCAGGCCACCGGTCCCCGCATGCCCTGGGAGCCGTGTGAAGGAGCGCTCGATCAGCTCCGCCTCCTGGTGGGCTGCCCTCTCACCGACGCCGCCTCCGAGGTCTTCGCCTGGACCGAGGTACGCGAGCAATGCACTCATCTCTATGACGCCGCCGTCCTCGGGGTCCTCCATGCCGCCCGGGGGAAAGTCGGCACCCGCCAGTACGACGCCACCGTGCCCGACTGGGACCAGCCCCCCTTCGACGCCTGGATCGCACGGGACGGAAAAGAGGTGCTCCGCTGGCGGATGGCCAAGACTCTGGAGATCGAGTCCCCTGAGCCGTTCTCCGGCCGGCAGATCAAAGGCGGGTTCGTTCGCTGGTGCGAGGATGTCTTCGATGCCGAAGCGGCGGAGGCGGCCTGGGTGCTCCAGCGCACCACATGGCTGTCCGGGGCCCGGCGCAGCGAGCTGGAGGACTGCGACGACGCCATCGAATCGGGTCTGGTGGCCAACGTGTGCTGGACCTCCCAACCCGAGCGCTACCAGGTTGCCTTTCGGCGCCGGGGCACGCTGCGAGACCATGGCCCCAGCCCCAATGGAATGCTCGTCGACATGCCCGCCCGCTGGCCGCAACTCCGCAGCACCTGAGAGACTGAGCAACGTGGTGGTGAACAGACCCGAGGAGAATCTGTTCACCGAGCAGTTCCAGTCCATCACGGCCAACATCGGCCGGGCCATCATGGGCAAGCCCGACGTGCTGGAGCTGGCCGTCACCTGCCTTTTGGCCGAGGGGCACCTGCTCATCGAAGACGCCCCCGGCGTCGGCAAGACCAGCCTGGCCAAGGCGCTGGCCATCACCGTTCAGGCCGAGTTCGGCCGCATCCAGTTCACCCCCGACCTGCTCCCCACCGATGTGGTGGGCGCCACCATCTGGAACCGGGCCGCCAACACCCTCGACTTCCAGCCCGGACCGGTTTTCTCCGGCATCGTGGTGGCCGACGAGATCAACCGCGCCTCCCCGAAAACCCAGTCGGCCCTGCTGGAGGCCATGGCTGAGCGGCAGGTCACCGTTGATGGAACCACCCACACGCTTCCCAGGCCGTTCATGGTGATCGCCACCCAGAACCCCCTTGAGCACGAGGGCACCTATCCCCTGCCCGAGAGCCAACTCGACCGGTTCATGATGCGAATCGAGGTGGGCTACCCCTCCAAGAAAGCCGAACTCGACATCCTCGACGCCCACGGCACCGAGAATCCGCTTGACTCCCTTCGGCCCATAGTGGACGCCCAGGACGTGATCGCGCTGGCCGACCACGCCAGCGCGATGTTCACCGCGCCAAGCATCAAGCGCTATTTGGTGCAGATAGCCAACGCCACCCGAGACCACTCCAGTCTCGTGTTGGGGATGTCCACCCGGGCCACATTGGCGCTGCAACGGGCCAGCCGGGTGCGGGCGGCATCACAGGGGCGCGATTACGTGCTCCCCGACGACGTGAAGCAGCTGGCCGTCCCGGTACTGGCCCACCGGCTGCTGCTGAACCCCCAGGCCCGGGCTCGGGGCACACCGCCCGTGCAGATTGTGGACGAGGTCATGAGCTCGGTTCCGGCCCCCGTCGACTAGCGCCCCGCCGAACGTGCTCACCCCCTCAGGCTGGCTGCTTTTCGCCGTGTCGGCGCTACTGGTGGCCGCGGGCCGGGTGTTCGGCTCTGAGGAATTGCTGGCCGTTGGCGCGGCTGGGGCCGCAGTGGCCGTCCTCGCGGTGGCCTATGTCAGGCTCCGACGACCGCTGCGGGTGATCACCCGGTCGCTCATGCCGCAGCAGGCACACGTGGGCGACGACTGCCAGGTGCGCTTGGAGCTGGCCAATCCCGGTGTCCTTCACACCCCGGTACTGCGATTGGCCGACGAAGTCTCCTTCACCACCAAGAGCTCAACCAGCATGATGCAATCACCCGACCTGATGGTGGCACCGGTGAGAGCCGACGAGGCGCTGACGGTCGCCTACCGACTGCCCACCTATGAACGCGGCCAGGTCGTCGTGGGGCCGCTCACCTTGACGGTTGCCGATCCGCTCGCCATGGCGACCCGAAACTTCCAGATCGGCGGCCAAGCAGAAGCGCTGGTTTACCCTGCCATCCACCCCATCGGGCCTCCACCGCGCCTGCCGGGGAGTTCCTTCGATGCGGTGCGGCGTAGCCCCATGGCCCAAAGCGGCGACGAGCTCTACGGCCTGCGCCCGTTCCAGCGGGGCGACGATCCCCGGCGCATCCATTGGCGGTCTTCGGCCCGCCACGACGAGCTGATCGTCCGCCAGTTCGAGGAGTTCTCCCACACCCACACCACCGTATTGCTCGACACCAGGGGGGCGGTGGGCCCCGAGGTCCAAGACGAACGCTTCGAAGCCATGGTGTCGGCTGCGGCCAGCATCTGTCGGGCGAGCCAGCGCCGAGGCGACCAGATCCGGCTGACCACCACTGCGGACTTTGACAGCGGCTACGGCGCCGACTCTGCCCACCTCCACAAGATCTACGAACACCTGGCGCTGGTCAGTCCCGATGTCGGCAGCCTTGTCGGCGCCGTTGAGCGGCTCGGCCGCGAGCACGGCGGAGGGCTGATTGTGGCGGTGGCCGCGGCGATCGACGGGACCGAGCCGCGGTCGCTGATGCCCCTGGGCTCCCAGTTCAGCTCCAAGACGGTGGTGCTGTTCGCCAGCGCCGAACTAGCGGCCTCGGCTCAGGCGCCGCCGGCGTTCGTCCCGGACACCTCCATATTGGCGGTGAGCGAACCCGTGGGATTCCCCCAAGCGTGGGCCGCGCATTCGGCCTCAGGTGAGAACACCCCGACAATGCCACGCTCAACCGATCCCCCGTTCGCCCCCAATCGCCCATGACCGGCCCCCGAGCGTCTAGCGGACATGGACCGGCCGTATGGCAAACAGCCCTGGAGCTGACCGGCCCAATCCTGACGGCGGCCACCGCCTTCAGCCTGATCCGCGTCTTCGAGGGCGACCAGTGGGTCTTGCCCGGGTTCTTGGCCGTGGCGATAAGTCATCTACTGGCGCTGGCTGTTCGCAGGCTGGGGCAGGGCATGCTTGTCTCGGCTTCGATCACTGCCGTCGGCTTTGTGTTGACAGCTACCTGGACCCACTACTGGGAAGCTGCCTACTGGGGATTGCCCGCCAAAGGAGTCTGGACCGCGTTGGCCGACGATCTGGAACTCGCCTGGGCCGGGTTCGGAGAGCTCAGCACTCCGGTGGAGCCGGTCAATGGCTTCACCGTGTGCGCTTTGGCTGCGCTGTGGCTGATCGCTTTTCTCAGCGACTGGATGGCCATGCGGTTGCGGGCCCTGTTCGAGCCCATGGTGCTGCCCATCATCGCCATTGGCTTCGTGGGGCTGGTTGGGGACGACCAGCATCGGATTCTGACCATCTCGGTGTTCATCGCCGCTTTGTTGATGTTCGCGTTGGTACACCGGGTGGTAGCCCGCACCGCCGGGGCTGCCTGGCTGGGAGGCGAGGGGCGGGCTTCGACCGGACGCCGGGCGCTACTGGGGGGAGGCGCGGCCATCGCCGGGGTGGCCCTGGCCGGGGCAATTGTGGCAGGACCGGTGTTGGGCAGCACAGAAGATCCGCTCGTCGATTTGACCGAGGCTGTGGAGCGGAACCGGAGGACTTCGGGAAGGGTGGTGATCAGCCCCCTGGTGGACATAAGGGGTCGACTGGTGAACCAGTCCGACACGGTCATGTTCAGGGTGCGGGCCGAGGAGCGCTCCTACTGGCGCCTCACCTCGCTCGATCAATTCGACGGACAGGTGTGGACATCTCGAGCCGAATATGCCTCTCGTCCCACACGGCTGCCGTCGCTGTTGCAGTCAGGTTCCAGCGTGCAGGAGTCTGTGCAGCAGTTCGACATCGAACAGCTCGGCGCGGTGTGGCTTCCCGCGGCGTTCGAACCCCGTTCGTTGGTCTCGGCCACCGCAAATGTCAGCAATGCCGATATCAGCTATGAGCCCACGTCGTCAACGCTGATCGTGGGCCGATCGCTGGCCAGCTCCAACACCCTGTCCTACACCGTCACCTCCGCGCTGCCCCGATTCGACCCCGAGGTGCTAATGGCCATTCCCCTCGATGTCGGGTTTGAAACCCCGGTGGAGCCCAACACTTCGCTGCCGTCGGATTTCAGCCCCAGCGTCCGCGAGCTGACCGCCCAGCTGACCGCCGAAGCTGGTTCGGGCTACGAGCAGGCGCTGGCCCTTCAGAGCTTCTTCCGCAGCGGTGGCTTCGCCTACGACGCCAACGTGGCTCCCGGCCATTCCGGCAACCGCATCGAGGAGTTCTTGAGCACCCGGAGGGGATACTGCGAGCAGTTCGCCGGGACGTTTGCGGCCATGGCCCGGTCAGCGGGCCTTC
This sequence comes from Acidimicrobiales bacterium, assembly GCA_965208505.1. Lineage (GTDB taxonomy): Bacteria > Actinomycetota > Acidimicrobiia > Acidimicrobiales > Bin134 > Poriferisocius. The sequence goes on along the minus strand of OZ242339.1, from coordinate 1,004,077 downwards.
CCGCCCGGGTGGCGGTGGGCTTCACCGTGGGCGAGGCCGTCCCCGACGATCCCGATCTCTATGTCGTGAAGGGAAGGCATGCCCACGCCTGGCCTGAAGTTTTCCTGGCCGGCGTGGGGTGGGTGGCATTCGAACCCACACCAGGCCGGGGCGCCCCCGGCGCCCAGAACTACACCGGCTTTGCCGAGGACCAAGCCGTTTTCGGAGCCGAACCGGCCGATCCAGAACCAGAGCCGGTCACCGACTCGGGGAACGCCTTCGAACCGCCAACCGACTTCGAGAGCCTGTTTCCACCTGAACCGCTGGAATTCGGCGACAGCACGCCGGAGGCCGCCGGGGGCGGACGGCTGAGTTGGACGGCCTGGCTCGCCATCGCGGCGCCCTCGCTGGTGGTGCTGGCCGTTTTGGCCATCCCGTGGATGAGGCGGCTCCGGAATCGGCGGCGATTCCGGAAAATCACCGGCAACCGGGGCAAAATCATGCTGCTGTGGACGGAAACGGTGGAGTCGCTGGCGCTCATCAGCATGACCCCCCGCCCCGATGAGACCTACGCCGAATTCGCTCACCGGGCCATCGAACAGGTCCCCCTCCACAGCCCAGACCTGCGAGGACTGGGCGACCTGGCCGCGGCCGCCACCTTCGCCCCCACTGAGCCCACCGATCACAACCAGTGGCTGGCCCGAACCTGGTCGCTGTCGGTGCGCTCGGAGGTCAACTTCCGGGTGAGCAGGTGGCAGAAGCTGGCGGCTGCGTTCAATCCCCAGCCGCTTCTCAGAACGCGTTGGCGAAGAAAGCGGGGGCCGAGCTGGACCATCGGCTCCTGATCGACGCGGTCAGGAAATACCGGTCAGGAGCGTTCGGCGTCGCCGCGGCGCAAGCGGTTGGCGATGCGGCGGCCCGGTGACCGCAAGAAGTTGCTGACGTCACCCCGATTGATGCTGTCGCTGATCTGCTGAAGCCCGAATCGCCCGAGCTGGCGGAGGTTGCTCCACGCCCATAATGACGCGGCCAGCATCACCAGAAATCCGATGAACGACAGCCAATAGGAGGTCGAGAGGGTTATGATCATGAACACCAGCCCCACGATGCAACCCGAAATGGCCAGCCGCAGGTTGCGAGCCGGGTGGGTGAACACGGTGGTCCGGCCCACCTCGCGGGCTAGCGCCGGGTCGGTTTCGTAGAGCCGTTCCTCTATTTCGCTGAGGATCCGTTGCTCGTCCTCGGAGAGTGGCACATGCTAAGTGTCTCACAGCCCGACCCTTCAGACAATGCCGACCGGACGCGATCGGTGACCCGACAGGCTCATTGGGGCCGAGTCCAGCCCCCGATCCGAGGGCCGCCGTCGGCCGATCCCCCGGTCTTGATGGCCTTGGCCCCAAAGCGGTCCCTGATGCGGTCAATGGCCTGGTCCACATCTTGCCACGAACCGGCCGCAACGTCGTCCAAAGACAACTGGCGCCGGCTGGGGTCTTCGAGCTCGGAAACGCCGACCCCGATCAAGCGCACCCCTGCAACCACGTCCACTCCGTCCAACAGCCGCTTGGCCTCCCGGGCCAGCACAACCCCGGAGTCAATCGGGCTGGCCAGGGTGTGCGACCGGGTGATGGTGCTGAAGTCCCCAAAGCGCACCTTGATGGTGACCGTCCGCCCCGCCATCCCGGCAGCCCGCAGCCGGGAGGCCACCGAATCGCTCAATGCCGTCAGCTCCCCGCCGAGGTCGTCATGGGTGTGCAGATCGCGGGAAAAGGTCTTCTCGTGGCTGATCGATTTGGGCGCCGTCTCAGGAATGACCGTCCGGGGATCGACGGCGTTGGCCAAGTTGTGCAGATGCCGGCCGTGGGCCTTGCCGACGACCGCCTCCAGCCTCTCAATCGGGAACTCGGCCAGCTCTCCGATGGTGGCGATCCCGATGCCGCTGAGGCGGGCCAGCGTGGCTGGTCCCACTCCCCAGATATCGCCCACCGGACGGGGCGCCAAAAACGCCCGCTCCTGTCCCACCGGCACCTCGAACACACCCGTCCCACCCGTGGGCCCCGACGGCGTGGGGTCGGGCTTGGCCAGTTTGGAGCCCATCTTGGCCAGAAACTTGACCGCTGCCACCCCCACCGCGCAGTTGATGCTCTCTAGCCGCCGGACCTCCCGTCGGATGAGATGGCCGATCTCCACCGGCCGATGATGGGCGCCGGAAACATCCAAGAATGCCTCGTCCACTGACAAGGGCTCCACCAGCGGGGTGAACGACCTCAAGATGTCCATGATGCGCCCGCTCACCTCCGAGTAAAGCTCGTGGTCGCCGGGCAGAAACACGATGTTGGGACACAGCCGGCGAGCCCGCCCCGAGGGCATGGCCGAATGCACCCCATAGGCCCGGGCCTCATAGGAGGCCGACGCCACCACCCCCCGGCTACCCGGCCCGCCCACCGCCAGCGGCAGGCCTCGCAGCTCCGGGTGGCGAAGCTGCTCCACCGACACGAAGAAGGCGTCCATGTCCACGTGGAGGATTGCCCCAGACTGAGTCTGCCCGCTTTCGCTGAGGGAGTTCTCCGCCATTGCCGCTACAGCCTTGTGACTGCGAGGCCGTCGATCTCAGTACCGGTCACCTCGTAGCGGTAGCTCAGCATCTGGTCGGGGCGCTGCCGCCACCATTCCACCAGCGGCTCTCGCACCCAGCGAGAGCTGTGAACCAAGTGGACCGCGAATTCTTCGGGATCATAAAAATCAGCGTGCTCCACGATGCCGTCGGGGTCTTCGAGGACGATCTCGCCGTTCCATTCCACCGCCCTATGGACTTCCACCCGCATAAACCAGCCTAAGTCAGCGAAGTCCACGGTTATCTCATACAGCGGCCCCTCCCAGATGTGAACCTCGATGCCGGTCTCCTCCCGCACTTCCCGGCCCAGCGCCTCCAACATCGTTTCGCTCGGGTCGACCACCCCGCCGGGAGTGCTCCACTCGATCGAGTCATTGCGCCTCCGGTTCCGCACCAGCAGCAGCTTCTCCCCTCTCAGCACCACTCCCCCGGCCACCGCCCAGTCCCGAACTCGCCTCGGTCTCGAATCCGGGGCCCCCTCTGCCATCCCCCCAGTATGGCCCGACCCGGTGACAGCACGCCCTGAGCAATGCAGCCTGCCCAGCGCAGCATTAGTTCAACCGCAGGAGTCTGGCAATGAGCTCGACCTTGAGTTTGGCGTTGGCTGCGAGATCAAGAACCGCGAGGTGGCACATCAACTCTGCAATCCTGCGTCAGTTCAACAGCAGCTGCTTGGAGCTCTCAGGCTGCCAGGTGGTGACTCCTGTTTCGGGGAAGGTGTCCGTAAGGGCATCGGGGCTGGATTGCGATTCTGGGGGTGATGGCCCCGATCGTGCCTGCCCAGGCGGGTAGTCGGCGTAAGGCGCCGGCGGTGGTCGCAGTTCGTAGCCGCCGTTTCGGTTTCGGTGTACCGCCCAGCCGTCGTCGTGGATGTTGTGGTGGCAGCTCTTGCAGACCAGCACCAGGTTGTCTATGTCGGTGCGGCCGCCTGTCAGCCATTCTTCGATGTGGTGGGCCTCGCACCATACCGCTGACCGCCCGCAGCCGATGCAGTGCTTGTCGCGGATGATCAGCGCAGCCCGCTGGGCTTCGGTGGCCAGGCGGTGTTTGCGACCCACCCACAGTTCCTGGTTCTTGGTGTCGAACACAGAAGGCACGATGTCGGCGTTGCAGGCCAGCCGCAGAGCCTCAGACACCGGCAGAGGCGTGCCGTCGAGCAGGCGGGCATCGGCCAGCTTGTGGTTCAGCGCGTCCCAGTCGGCAGTCAAGATCAGCGTGGCGCCCTGCGGTTTGCGGTCTTTTGCGTCGGCACAGACCAGGTTCTCCAAGGCGTCGGCCATCCGCTGTTCGAACGCCGTCTGGTCGCCGGCTTTGCCGCTGTTGCGCAGGCGGCGCACCTCATCGGCCAGCGCCGCCTCCATACGATTCCCCGCAACCGGGTCGAACCGCCCGTTCAAAACGAACATGCCGTCGTCAGAAGACTTGAAAAAACTAAACGAACGCCGCTCCCGCTGCTTGGCCATCAACGACTTGCCGTCATCGCCCGACTGCTCATGCTGATGGTCGCGCAACGTTCGGGAGAACGTGCCGAAATCCTCGCGGCGGGCCGCCTCCACCAGCACGGACTCGTCAACCGGACCCTGCGAAGCGGCCTTGGCGATCTGGGTGGCGTGGGCCGCGGGAATCTCCCCTGCGCCCAGAGCGTCGAGAGTCTCGGGAACCCGCGAGAGCTGAGAGGCCGTCTCCACCACCCGGCGGGCTTGCTGCTTGGAAGCCTGCAACTCCTCCAACACCACCCGCCGGGCCAAACCCTCGCCACCCCGGCTGGCATACGCAGCCAGCGTCTCCGTCTTCATCGCCGCCAGCCGAGCCTCGGCCTTCTTTATCAACCCCAACCGCTCCCGCAGCTCCGGCAGCGACATCCTGGAGACGTCAAATGCCTCCGGCCACACCGGCCCAGAAGCCTTGCAATCAGCCCGTCTCCCCTGCTCAAGGGGCCCAAACTCCATGCATACAAGTATACCGACCCCTGTGACAGCAACCCCCTGAATAAACGTGCATGGGCGAATATATCCTGTCAATTACTGAACCTGAAGTGAACATAAGCAACATAGCTCACAATCCTTCCGCGGATCAGATCAGAAATTAGCGGGGTTCTCTCCATAAAGACTTGCGGGGAAGAGGATTCAAGCCACCTTAAACGTGTTACGCTTAAGCAGTGCAGGTATTCGAGTCTGCCTACCGGCACGGTCTGGCCGACGAGGACATCTTGCACGCATGGCAACACGCCTTGGGCTTCTATGACATCGACGTTGAGAATGAACCAACCAAGAGCCTCTGCATCGGGCCCGATCGTGCGGGCAACCTGCTCGAACTCCTGTACCTCCAGGCAACAGAACAAGATCTGGTCATTCACGCGATACCACTGCGCCCGATTTTCCGCACCTACCTCACCGGGGAGCGACCATGAGCAACGAGGCTAAGACCAACAGAACGCTGACCGGCGATGAGATCAAGTCTGTCGCCGCGGACTTCGAGAACCGCGAGTTCACGCCCGACGAACTCACCAAGATCAAGCGGACGCGCCGTCGCTCACCAAGGATTGGAGAGGCACGGGCCGACGTGTACACATTCCGCGCTCCCCCCAGCTACAAGAGCCGGATTAAGCAGCGGGCAGCATCCGACGACAAGACCGAAAGCCAAGTCATCCGAGACGCCCTCGACGCCTACCTATAACCCACAACAACCCGCCCGACCCAAGCACGCCGTCAAGCTGATCGAGCATCCCCCCTTTGGCTGGTCGCCACATTTGGGAAACATCTGTGGATGCCATGGCGTAGGACAGGCCGTCTAGGAGATCCAGGTGGCGGTCAACGAAAGGGTTCGAGACTTGCTGTCGTCGCCCGACTGCTTGTGCTGGTGGTCGCGCAATGTGCGGGAGATGGTGCCGAAATCCTCGCGCCGGGCCACTTCGACCAGCACGGTTTCGTCAACCGGCCCCTCAGACGCGGCCTTGGCGATCTGGGTGGCGTGGGCCGCGGGAATCTCCCCGGCACCCAGCGCGTCGAAGGTCTCGGGAACCTCAGAAAACTGGGCGGCGGTCTGCACCTCGCGGCGGGCCTGCTGCTTGGAGACCTGAAGCTCCTCCAAAGCCACCCGCCGCGCCAAGCCCTCGCCACCCCGGCTGGCATACGCGGCCAGCGCAGCCGCCTTCATCGCGGCCAGCCGAGCCTCGGCCTTTTTGACCAACCCCAGCCGCGCCCGCAACTCCGACAACGACAGCCCAGCCACATCAACCGCCTCCGGCCAAACCGGCCCCGACGGCCCGCAACCAACCTGTTTCTCCTACTCACGGGGCCTAAACTCCATACATGCAAGTATACCCACCCCAGTGACAACAACCCTCTGAATAAGCTGGTATAGGTGAGAATATCTTGTAAACAATTGAATATAAATTGAACATACGCAACATCACTCGCATTACGGGGCGACAGTATGAGACACACATATGTGCAATGCCCCGCTAACGCGTTGTATCTGCCCTCAGTCCATGTGGCGCGTACGCCTTCGAGCTCTGCCGAGTGCCCCTAATCGCTTGATTGGAAGGGAGGCGGAATGAGGTCTTCGTACATGGCTGGGTCGGGGGGCACAACCGCCACCTTGCCATTGTGCCGCGTCACGACCCCTGTGCCGGTTTGATAAGCCAAGAGGTGCGCGTCCTTGGCGGCCAGCCTCAGCGACCGCAAGATGGATTCGGTCAACTCCTCGCCGCGCAAGACAGGAGGATGGTCGGCAAAGCCCTCCTGGTTGATATCGCTCGGATCAGTCACGGTTCATGCCTTGCTCGACAAGGAGCGGCACCGGTCCGGAGTTGTCCAACACCCTCCACTCGTCAACCCTACCAATGTAGTGCTCATACAAGTTCCGCAGTCCGGCATCGAAGCGCCTGCGAACCACATCTTCAGGCACCGGATGGCCCCCCTGTCTCACCCTCTCCGCTACCCGCCGCACAGCATCCTCGGGACTGCCAAGACTCAGGTGACCGGACCCCGTTTTTTGGTCTGCTTGATCTGTCCAGCCAGCCGCTCATGTATTGGCCAGGATCGTCCGCGATCCGCCCTATGTCAGGAGTGTGCGAGGGACTGGCTGCTCTTATGACGGCGAATACTCAGAGTCCGGCAAACGTCGCCAAGAAACCCGGGACGATCAGCAGCGCCGTTTCTCTGAATCCCAGAGGCCTCTTGGCGGCAAGGCCTGACTGCCTGCCGGATTCCCTGCCAATCCTGTAGCTAAAGCCTGGGACTAGGACCAGTCCCAGGGCCAGCACTCCTGTGAATGCGCCGGTCACCTACTGCTGAGTGCGCCTCTGAGCACCGCCTTGGCTCTGTGATCTGGCATTGTGGGCCTCAGCTCGTCTTTGGCGCGATTCGCCGCTGGTCCTGCTTCTGTCCCCCACATGCCGCTGCCCGAAAACCTCGCGCTTTTCGCCCATGTCAACTCCAGTCCGTGAGCCGCACCATTGACACTGGATTAGCGGTGCTTTCCTGCGAATCAGTACCCACGGACGGCTCCAGGGCAGATAATCCATAGCCGGACAGTCTATTTTGGCTGTTCAGCCAGTGTTTTCTAGTGCTCCTGCTGCTTGAACAGCCCTCCGGCAAGCTCTTCCGGCATCGCGTCGAAGTCGAACGCCTCTTCCGGGTTGAAGAACTCGTCATCTCCGGGGGCGGAAAAGATGGCTTCGGTACATCGGGGGGCGACGCCGATGACGGGCGGGGGGTGCAGCAGCAGCTTGCTCTCGAATTCATGAAGTCGCAGTGACCACAGACGCGTAGCTTCTCGAGGATGCCTGAAGAGACCCTTGGCATGGATCGCCGCCTTGCCTTCTTCTTCGAGACCGAAACAGCGGTGACCTTCGTAGGGGAGGGCGTCCAGTCCATCGCTGAATGGGACGCCACAAAGGACCGAAGAATCGTCGGCTTGCACTTGCTGGCCCAGGGTTTTGAGCGTCTCCTCAAGGTGTGAGCACGTCGAAGGCGAACCCTGCGGAACTTGCTGGCCCAGGGTTTTGAGCGTCTCCTCAAGGTGACAAAAGCTCTTATACAGCTGGGCGAAGAAGGCACCCTCCCATCGTCAAAGGAATTGAGGAATTTGTACGGGCATGTCCTCTCAGGGCTGCTCGACGACGTCTTGGCAGCTTGCCACCGTGATCAGACCTTCACTGCCCGTCCTGCAATCAGATGCGACATCGAATTCCTCGCCTCTGATGAACTCTGGCGGGCCATGCTCGATGTGTTGAGCGAGCTTGGGTCAGGCGGTCGGTACCACGACCTCGACACGATGCTCGACGGAGATGCCAGATCGGAGAGCCCGCTGGACCTTTGGGAGATCATAGAAATGGACATCTGCAAGGCCGACCCGAAGTGGCTCCCCCTAATGGAGTCGGACCCAGCCTCATTCAGCCGCCAGTGGTATCCCGCCTTGGCAGCCATTCAAACAGAGTGCCTCCAAAGAGCAGCCAGGGCGATCACCAGAATGTGGACTCTGGGCCCGGCCCAGGAGAACGGGAAAACGATGACAGACACGATCAGCAGGTACTTGTTTCTAATGGACGACCAGCTCAAGACACCGTCGGCCTCGTGATCCCCGTTTCCACCCCCGTGACCATTCCTCAGACAACACCCGCCTCACGCGTCCACAACCTCTACGGCCACTACATGCGTGTCAACTAGGACCCTTGGTACTTGTCGCGCATCTTCTTTAGTTCATCCCAGTCCTGCTGGAGTTCGGCAATGGTACGGCTCACGCCTTGTTGTTCATGGGGGTGGGAGTGGCCGGTCATGTAGCGGCTGAAGCGTGCGAAGGCGGTGGAAAGGATGGGGATTGCGTCGCTGAGGCGTTCGACCTTGATCTTGTCGAGCCGCGTCATCATGATGTTCGCCCGGTAGCGCTGGCTGACGTTGCCGAGGAGTTCCTGCTCGGCGAAGGCTTCGCACCAACTACGCATCAAAGCGTAGGCGTGGGCTATTAGAGCGTCTTGCAGGGATGGGTCAGCTTGCGATGCCTCACTGATGGCTTTCTCAACACGCTTCGCCAGATTCGGGGGCGTATCGAGGCGAGGCTCGACATTCGGGGCGACGATTCCCTTCTCGGTTCCGGAGTCGCGTACTTCCATGAAGAGGGTTCGCTTGCGATTGCTTTGGCGATGACTCAGCAGTTCGGACGCGAACATGATGTTGTGGGTAAAGACTATGACCTGGTGTTCTTCGGCCAGTTGGGCGAGCCTGTCTGCCACTCTTTCAAGACGTCGTGAGTCGAGGCTGGACACCGGGTCGTCGAAGATGATCGGGTGCTTGGAGTTGTGCATGCGGCTCTCGGCCAAGAAGTCGGCGAGTGCCAGCACCTTTTGCTCTCCCTCGGACAGAATCTCCGACGGGCGATGATCGAATACTCGTTTCCTTCGCTGCGCCGACCCCTGCCGCCCCTGGAAATTCAAAGAAACATCGGGTGCATCGAGGGCGGCGCATTCCTCGTCGAAGCGGAGCTCGAAGTCTTGGTTCGCGAGTTCTTGACTCGCGCGGTTTGCCTCTCTTGTCAGTGATTTTCGCACGCGTTTGGAGATTTCTTGGTCGAGCTCGCCAAGCCGCTGGGCGGCCTTCGCGTTCGCTACGCAGTCCTTGATCTGATCTAGATGGGTGCTCAACTTGATTCGGTCTTCGAGCTCTTGGATCTTGAATTGCAGGTCAGGGAGCACCTGCCCCTGGTTATTCTGCTTGTCGACTAGCGCCTTTTTCTCGCCGGTAAGGCGGTCAAGCAACTCTTGGATAGGCGACTTCAAGTCTCCAGAACGTTGAGCAAGGTCTAGATGTGTGCAGGCTTGACGATTCTCGATAAGGAGCAGTGCAGCCTCCACATCGGCCAGCAGTCGCACGGCGATCTGTCTCGGGTCGGAGTCGTCTTCAACATTGGAGAGAGCATTTCGTGAGCCTTGTACCTGCTCCAATGTCAACGACGGGATCCTGTCTTCGAGAGTCTTGTCCTGGGCCTGCAACTGGGCTTGGGCGGCCCCCGTCAAGAATTCACCGTACCGCCTGAGCAATGAGAGGGCTCCAGATTCGAGGGGCTGGAGGCAATACAAACACACATCGTGTTCCTGGGGGTACTGGGCGATACCCAAGTGCTCGGCATACGCATGACCAGCGTCGATGAAGTCTTGCCAGACATCATCAGGTTCACCGGCCAGATGATCCGCGTCAAACAAGGTTGTCCGCAGCTCGGTCACAGCAGTACGAGCCTCCGCAACTCTTGCCAGCGCCTCGTTGTACCCGGCGGCATCAAACAACTCCACCGCAGACAGAATCGCTGTCAGGTCGGTCAAGTCATCCAGTTGCCGCTGCAAACCGACTCTCTGCGTGTCATCTGCACCTGATGCGAGGGACGCGAATTCGGCCCGCATCTCGTGGAGGCTCTCCTCAGAATCGTCCTGGAGCTCGGCGAGGTCCTTCAACTCCGCAAAGGAAGTTTCGGACCCCAACTCTTGAACGAGGTCATGGACTCGGGTTCCGGCTGTGAATGGATTCGAGGACAGGCAAGACACCTTCTGGCGTGCCGCTTTCTCACTTGTGACCCGTTGTTGGACAGCAACGATGGCGTCATTGACGTCGGTGAAGCGGGCAAGTTCAGCCGGTGTGAAGATGTACTCAAGATTGTCGTCAACGTGCAGAGTCGCCGTCTGAGAATCGAACACCCTGATCTGGTTCAGTGGGGAGAGTCCTTTGTCGTTGGACCAGTAAACCGTTTGGGAAGTGCCGTCAACAGTCAAGTCAAAACAAGCCCCAGGCATCGGCGGGGTTCCACCTGACGCCATGTTGCCCAAGATGTCTTCAATGGAGCGCGCCCCAGCAGCCCGCTTGATGATCCTCGCGTATCCAGTCTTTCCAGAACCGTTCTGCCCGAAGAGGATCGTGAGGTGCTTGTCGAACTCAATAGTCTGGTCCGCCGCGAGGGCATTGACCCCTACAACACCCCTCAACCGGTCGAGGGTCATCGACGCATCTTCAACGGCTGAAGGTGCATCACCGACAAGCATCGGCACATCGACTGAAGCAGCGTCATCACACAGGCCATCCGCTCGAAGCAGGGTTTCAAACGACTCATCGATCACGTCGTCCCCAACTGGCCCCCGCTCTTCGAGCACGGCCTCGACGAGAACGCGCACCCAAGGAGCCTGCTCATTGGCCCACTGAACCAAAATGCCATGTGGCGAGAGCGCGCTTTGCCCCGTTTGAACCACTCCCACCGATATGCCTCCTTGGAAACTTGATTCTCCAAGCCTTGAAGATACCGGGGGCTTCTCAGAAACGGGGTCTTGGGTTATGAGAGAGTGACCCCCGAGGCAGGCTCACGCCGATTCTTGTGACTGAATTGGGCTGCATTGTGATCTGAGCTTGCAGGCGCGGCAAGAATGGCACGACAGAGAGGACGGGCGTGGCGACGGATCTGGGTGAGCTTCAAGGCAAGCTGTGGGAGGCGGCGGATCAGCTGCGGGCGAACTCGGGGTTGAAGGCTTCGGAGTATGCGTCGCCGGTGTTGGGGCTGATCTTTCTGCGGTATGCGGATGAGCGGTTTGCCCAGGCTGCTGAGGTGGTGGGATCGGGGTCTGAGCGACGACCGATTGGGCCGGAGGATTACCAGGCTGCTGGGGCGCTGTACCTGCCGGAGGAGTCGCGGTTTGAGGGGCTGCTCGACCTGCCTGAGGGTGCCGATGTGGGCAGAGCGGTCAATCAGGCGATGGCTGGCATAGAGGCTTGCAACCCGGACCTTCAGGGGGTGCTGCCGAAGGACTACTCCCGCATTCCTGACGACATCTTGGGGGAGCTGTTGCGGCTGTTGAGCCGTCTGCCGGAGGCGATCGAGGGTGACGGGTTCGGGTTGATCTACGAGTACTTCTTGGGGCAGTTCGCCTTCTCTGAGGGCCAAAAGGGCGGGGAGTTCTTCACTCCCACCTCGATCGTGCGGCTCATCGTGGAGATCCTCGAGCCCTTCCACGGCAAGATCTACGACCCCGCCTGCGGGTCGGGCGGGATGTTCATCCAGTCGGCCCACTTCGTGGAGCGCCACCGCAGCGACCCCAGCCGGGAGCTGTCGGTCTACGGGCAGGAGAAGACCGGCGACACCGTGAAGTTGGCCAAGATGAACCTTGCCGTGCATGGACTCGCCGGCGACATCCGAGAGGGCAACACCTACTACGAGGATCTCCACGACGCGGTCGGCGAGTTCGACTTCGTGATGGCCAATCCCCCGTTCAACGTCAACAAGATCGACAAGGCCAAACTCGAAGACGACCCCCGGTTCCCGTTCGGGCTGCCCAAGCCCGACAACGGCAACTACCTGTGGATCCAGACCTTCTACTCCGCTCTCAACCGAAACGGCCGGGCCGGGTTCGTGATGGCCAACTCCGCATCAGACGCCCGAGGCAGCGAACTGGAGATACGCCGCAAGCTGATCGAAGACCGCAGCATTGACGTGATCATCGCCGTCGGCACCAATATGTTCTACACCGTCACCCTGCCGGTGACGCTGTGGTTCCTGGACCGCGGGAAGAAGTACACCGACCAGGCCGACCAGGTGCTCTTCATTGACGCCCGGGAGGTCTACACCCAGATCGACCGGGCCCACCGCGACTGGATACCCCAGCAGATTGAGTTTCTCGCCAACATAGTCCGACTCTGGCGAGGGGAGGACCCAGAGCTAGACGCTGGTAGCAAGGAGATGCTCAGCGACAGGTTCCCCGAAAGCTCTTATGTTGACGTGGCTGGCCTCTGTGCGGCCGCGACGGTGGAGGAGATTGAGGGACAGGGCTGGAGTCTGAATCCAGGACGGTACGTCGGCGCTTCTGACTCCGACTCACATTCTGACATTGGGCGGCTGCCTGAGCTAGCAGCTGAGTTTGATCAGCTCTCAGCGGAAGCGGAAGGCCTCACCTCGCAGGTCCGAAGTCTCCTTGTAGGAGTCCCGATTGACTGACTGGCAGCTGCTACGCCTCGGGGACGCACTCAGCGTCTCACATGGGTTCGCATTCAAGGGAGAGTTCTTTTGCGATGACGGAGATCTGATTGTCTTGACCCCCGGAAACTTCCGCGACGAAGGCGGCTTCAAGCCAAAGGGCGGTAAGGAGAAGTTTTACGAAGGGCCATTCCCGGAACGATTTCTCCTAAAGAAATCACAGGTCGTAGTAGCCATGACAGAGCAGTCGAAGGGTTTGCTCGGCAGTTCGGCAACAATTCCAACGAACGACAAGTACCTCCACAATCAACGAATCGGCTTGTTGAACATCACAGGCCCGTGTCGACTAGACCTCCGGTTCGCGTATCACCTCCTGAACGCGCCATTTGTGCGGCAACAGATTCAGGCGACTGCCACAGGATCGAAGGTAAGGCACACGGCACCAAATCGCATCGAGGCAATCGTCGCACCAGTCCCAGATATCGAATGCCAGCGTCGAATCGCGAGGGCATTGGATGACGTCGACAATCTGGTAGAGAACAATCGGCGGCGGATTGAGGTTTTGGAGGAGATGGCTCGGTTGTTGTATCGGGAGTGGTTTGTGTACTTCCGGTTTCCGGGGCATGAGGATGTCGGGCTGGTCGCCTCCGACCTCGGGCCGATCCCCGAGGGGTGGGAGGCATGTCGTCTTGGCGATGTCCTTGAACTGGCATACGGAAAAGCCCTGAGGGCTGATGAACGAATGGGTGGGCCAGTAGGTGTCTATGGTTCAGGAGGGCATGTTGGCTGGCACGATAAGGTGCTTGTGGCTGGCCCAGGAATCGTGGTGGGCCGAAAGGGGAATGTTGGCTCTGTCTATTGGTCTGATCATGACTTCTTCCCCATCGACACCACCTTCTACGTGAAGTCTGATCTGCCGCTTCGGTTTCTCGACCAGTTGCTTCGCACCGAAGAGTTCATTGACTCCCACGCTGCCGTGCCAGGACTCTCCCGCGACCAGGCATACGGACTGATAGTTGCCAAGCCAGAAGAACGTCTTCTGTTCAAGTACGAATCGGTTGTGCAGCCCATATACAGCCTGCGGCGAAACCTCACTGAACAAAACGAGGTCTTGAAGAAAGCCCGTGATTTGCTGTTGCCGCGGTTGGTGTCTGGAGAGTTGGATGTGTCGGAGCTTGATTTGGGGTTGGAGGCCTTAGGGGCGTGAGTCCGGGGCGGTTGAGTGAGGATTTGCTGGTGGAGCGGCCGGCGTTGCGGTTGTTGGCGGAGTTGGGGTGGGAGGTGGTGGACGGGTTCGACGAGGTGTTGGGGCCGGCGGGGACGCTGGGGCGGGATTCCCAGTCTGAGCCGGTGCTGGGTTATCGGCTCATGGATGTGCTTCGTTCTTTGAATCTTGGGCTGCCGGAGTCGGCGTTGGATGAGGCCGTCGAGCAACTACTCCGGGATCGGTCGGCGATGAATCGGGTTCGGGCGAACCGGGAGGTCTATTCCCTTTTGCGGGATGGGGCGAGGGTCGAGGTATTCGGCGACGATGGCGAGCGCCACATGGTGGCGGTCCGGTTCGTGGACTGGGATCGCGCTGACGCCAACGACTGGTTGGCGGTGTCGCAGTTTTGGATTGCGGGCGACATGTATCGGCGGCGTGCTGATGTGGTGTTGTTCGTGAACGGCATTCCGCTGGTGCTGGTTGAGTTGAAGGTGTCGCACAAGAGCGTCCGCGACGCGTTCGACGCCAATCTGCGCGACTACCGGGACACCGTTCCGCATCTGTTCTGGTTCAACGGGTTCGTGATGCTCTCGAACGGCGGCGACACGCTGGTCGGCTCCACATTTGCCGATTGGGGTCACTTCGGCGAGTGGAAGAAGGTCGACTCGGAGGGCGAGCAGGGCGTGGTGTCGCTGGAGACCGCTCTGCGGGGGACGTGCCAGCCGCAGCGCCTGTTGGACATGGTGGAGAACTTCACGGCGTTCATGGAGCGGCCGGGCGGTCTGGTGAAGGCGTTGGCCAAGAACCACCAGCTTCTCGGGGTGAACAACTCGCTGGAGGCACTGCGGGAGGTGGCACTACGGGAGGGCCGGCTGGGGGTGTTCTGGCACACGCAGGGGTCGGGCAAATCGTTGTCGATGCTGTGGTTCACCCAGAAGGTGCTGCGCCAAGAGCCCGGCAACTGGACGTTCGTGATGGTCACCGACCGCTCAGAGCTCGACGATCAGCTGTACGGGGATTTCGCCGACTGCGGGGTGATCACCTCCGGCCAGCAGGTCCACGCCGAGACGTCGGCGCATCTGCGGGAGCTGCTGCGCCAGGATCACCGGTATGTGTTCACGCTGATCCACAAGTTCATCCCTCCCGAGCGGGGCCGGCAGATGCCGGTGCTGTCGGAGCGCGACGACATCGTGGTTATCACCGACGAGGCCCACCGCTCCCAGTACGACACGCTGGCGGCCAACATGCGCTTGGCGCTGCCCAACGCGTCGTTCATCGGGTTCACCGGCACCCCGCTCATCACCGGGGAGGAGGAGCAGACCCGGCGGGTGTTCGGCGATTACGTGTCGATCTACAACTTCCGCGACTCCATCGCAGACGGTGCCACTGTCCCGCTGTTCTATGAGAACCGCATCCCCGAGCTCCAGCTGGTGAACGACGACTTCGACGACGAGCTCGAGCAGATCCTGGAGGCCGCCGCTTTGGACGACGCCCAGGAGAGGGCCGTGGCGCGCCGGTTCTCCCGGCAGTACCAGCTGATCACCCGGCCCCGGCGCCTCGAGGAGATCGCCGCCGATCTGGTCGGCCATTTCGTGAACCGGGGATTCAAGGGCAAGGCCATGTACGTGGCCATCGACAAGGCCACCGCGGTGCGGATGCACGGCCTGGTCGAGGCCGAGTGGGCCCGCTACCAGGCCGAGCTCGAGGCCGAGCTGGCCGACGCGCCCGAGCCGGGGTGCCCCCATCTGGAGTCGCTCATCGAGTTCATGGCCGCCACCGACATGGCCGTGGTGGTGTCGCAAGCGCAGAACGAGGTGGCCGACATGAAGGAGCTCGGCCTCGACATCGCCAAACACCGCAGGCGCATGGTCGAAGAAAACCTCGACTCCAAGTTCAAGGACCCCGACGACCCGTTCCGGCTGGTGTTCGTGTGCGCCATGTGGCTCACCGGCTTCGACTCGCCGTCCACCTCCACGGTGTACCTCGACAAGCCGATGCGCAACCACGCGCTGATGCAGACCATCGCCCGGGCCAACCGGGTGTTCCCCGACAAGGACAACGGCCTCATCGTCGACTACATCGGAGTGTTCCGAAACCTGGAGAAAGCCCTCGCCATCTACGGCACCGGGCCGGGGCTAGGCACCCCCATCCGGCCCAAAGACGAGCTGATCGCCGAACTGCACGCCGCGCTGGCCGAAGCCGCCGATTTCTGCGCTGACAACGACATTGACCTCGCCGAACTGGAGAACGCCTCGGGATTCGAGTTCATCGCGCTCCAACAGGCCGCCGTCGAAGCCCTGCTCGTCGACGAGCAGACCCGCCGGGAATTCGTGAAGCTGGCCCGCCAAGCCCGAAAGACCTTCAAAGCCCTGCTGCCCGACCCCGAAGCCCTCGCAGCCGCCCACAAGGTTGCGGTCATCCGCACGATCGCCTCCAAGATCGAATCATCCACCGAGGCCCCCGACATATCCGGCGCCATGGACTCGGTGTCGGAACTGCTCGACCGCTCCGTCGCCGCCAACGAGTACATCATCCCCACTGCCGACGCCGACCCGCTCATAGACCTGAACCAACTCGACTTCGAACAGCTCATCGGGCGCTTCGAAGGCCGCAAACGCACCGCCGCCAAAGCCATCCAAGACCACATCGAAGAACGCCTCGACGACGCCGTGCGCAAGAACCCCACCCGCCTCGACCTCGCCGAGCGGTTCCGACAACTCATCGACGAATACAACGCCGGAACCCACAACCTCGAAGAACTCCTCCGACGGCTCAAAGCCATCAACGACGAGCTCACCGACGAAGAACAACGCGCCGTGCGAGAAGGCATCACCGAAGAAGAACTCGCCATCTACGACCTGCTCACCAAACCCGAACCCGACCTAACCCGCGCCCAAGCCACCGAGGTCAAAGGCGCCGCCAAAAAGCTGCTCGACCGCATCGCCGACGAACTCGTCCTCGACTGGAAACGCAAACAACAAACCCGCTCGGCCGTCAAAGTCGTTATACGCAGGACCCTCGACAACGAACTCCCCATCGACGTCTACGAACGCGAGCTCTTCGACCGCAAGGTCAACGCCGTCTTCGACCACATCTTCATCAGCTACTACGACAACGGCGAGTCTGTGTACAGCTCACCGCCCCCATAACATGGGCGGATGGTCGATCCGGGATCTCCTGAGGAGCGGTCGGCGCTTCCTCCCAAGGGGGCGCGGTGGCTGGCGTTCACGGCGATATTGGTCGGGGGGCTGTGCGGAGGGCTGATTGGGTTTGCCTTCATCGACCTTCAGTGCGACGGCGACTGCGGCTTGTGGACAGGGCTCGGGGCGCTGGTCGGCGCGGTGGTCGGCGCGGTGGGCTTGGCCGTGGTGGCTATTTTGACCCTGCGGGCCATGGAGGAGTGGCGGCTCTTCGGCGGTCGCCGCCAAGACCGCGACGGGTACTAGCGGCCAGATCGGCCCGGCGCGCAGGCCAAGGCCGCCACGGCCCGGTCTATGTCGGCGTCCTCCACATCCAGGTGGGTCACGAACCTCACGACGCCAGGGGCCAAGAGCCCGGCTCGGATGCCCGCCTGGCGCAGGTGCTCGAGCAGGCCGGCCGCATCGGGGGGGCGAAAGGCCACCACGTTGGTGAGCGGACGCCCGCGGGCCGCCTCGGCCTCGCCCAGCCGGGCGCCGGGCCACCGCTCGGCCACCGCCTCGCCCAGCCGCTGGGCCCGGGCATGGTCGTCTACCAGCCGCTCGATGTGGTGATCCAGCGCATACAGCCCGCCCGCGGCGATCACCCCGGCCTGGCGCATGGCCCCGCCCAGGCGCCGTCTGTGCAGTCGGGCCTCGTCCACCAATTCGGCCGATCCGGCCAGCAGCGACCCCACCGGCGCGCCCAGCCCCTTGGACACACACGACATGACCGTGCTGGCCGCTTTGGCCAACTCGGCAGCCGGAGTGCTCAGAGCAACGGCGGCGTTGAACAGGCGAGCGCCGTCGAGATGCACCGGCGGTCCCAGGTCGGCGGCCGCGGCTATGACCTCGGCGCCGACGGCCAATCCGCCGGAGGCCAGATGGGTGTTCTCCACACAGATCAGCGAAACCGGGGGCCAAAAGCCGCTTCGGCCCGCATCCACCGCTTCGGCGGCAGTCTCTAGATCGAGCACGCCGCCGGCATCGTCGACGGGGTAGGTCTGGAAGGCGTTGTTCAGCCCGGCGGCGCCACTCTCGTACGACATCAGGTGCTGGCGACGGCCCACCACCACGTTGCTGCCCGACGCGGCGTGCAGCCGCAGGGCGATCTGGTTGCCCATGGTTCCCGAGGGCACATATACCGCGCCCGGCTTGCCCACTAGCTCGGCGAACCGCTCCTCGAGACGGTTGACCGTGGGGTCTTCCCTATAGCGGTCGTCGCCCACCGACGCGGAGGCCATGGCCTCCCGCATGGGGTCGGTGGGCTGGGTAAGGGTGTCCGACCGAAGGTCCACCAAGCCGCGAGTTGCCATCGCCACCAGCGTAGAGTTCAGCTGTGCCAGAATCAGGATTATTGGTCGTGCCCGATCCTCCCATGTGGGAACACCTGGAATTAGTGGCTGCCGAGGCCGCCGAAGTGGCCGCATCGCTTTTGCGAAATGATCCCGGCGAAGACCTCCTGATCAGCTCCAAGTCCTCGCGCACCGATCTGGTGACCGACATGGACACCGCCTGTGAGTCGGCCATTGTGGAGTTCTTGGCCCATTGTCGGCCCGACGACGCAGTAATAGGCGAAGAGGGCTCGGGCCGCGACGGCATCAGCGGGGTGCGCTGGATCATCGACCCCATTGATGGAACGGTGAACTATGTCTACGGCCATGTCGGTTACGGGGTATCGGTGGCCGCGGAGCTCCACGGCGAGGTAGTGGCCGGAGCGGTGATCGACCCCGTGCTGAACGAGACCTTCACCGCCCGGCGAGGCGGCGGGGCCCGGCTCAACGGCCAGCCCATCACCGTTCGCCTCGACGGCGACCCGACTATGGCCCTAGTGGCAACAGGGTTCTCATACGATCACGGGCGTCGCCCCCGCCAAGCCGAGGTGCTCGGCGAGCTGCTTCCGCACATCGGCGACATCCGGCGGGTGGGCGGAGCGGCGGTCGATCTCTGCTCGGTGGCCTGCGGCCGGGTGGACGCCTTCTTCGAAGTGGGACTTAACCTGTGGGACTACGCCGCGGGGGCCCTGATCGCCCATGAGGCCGGCGCGGTGGTCCAAGACCTGACTGGAGGCCCTCCCGACAGCAATTTCGTGTTCGCGGCTGCCCCTGCGGTGGCCGGCACCCTGGCGAAACTGCTGCAAGACGCCGAAGCCGACCGACTATAAGGCTCCCTGTCACGCATTAGTGCCGAAAATCAGGCACCATTTCAGGGTGGGAACTCGCATCCTGGCCATTGAGGACGACGAGAGGATCCGCACCGCGGTCCGCTTGGCCCTAGAAGACGAGGGCTGGGACGTGCAGGAGGCGGCCAACGGCCAAGAGGCGTTCGACGCGTTCTCGGACACACCCGCTGATGTGGTGCTCATCGACATCATGCTGCCCGACATCGACGGGTTCGAGGTGTGCCGCACGCTGCGCCGGACCAGTGACGTGCCCATCATCATGGTCACCGCCCGTGCCGACACCCATGATGTGGTGGCCGGCCTGGAGGCGGGCGCCGACGACTACCTGACCAAGCCGTTCGCGCCCAAGGAGCTCTCCGCCCGCATCCGCGCCCTGCTGCGCCGAGTGCGCACCACCGACACCACCATGACCGATATGCGATTCGGGCAACTGGAGATAATGCCCGAACAAGGGGTGGTGACCGTCAACGACGAAGTAGCGCCGCTGACCAAGACGGAATTCCGGCTTCTGGTGGAACTGGCCACCAACTCCGGCAAGGTCCTCAGCCGAGAGGTGCTCCTCGATCGGGTGTGGGATCTCGGCTATTTCGGCGATGGCCGTCTGGTGGACGTCCACATCCGACGGCTGCGCACCAAGATCGAGACCGACCCGGCCAACCCGCGCTACGTGGTGACCGTCCGCGGCCTGGGATACAAGCTCCAAGCGTAACGGCGCCGATGGACACCAGCGGTCAGTCGGGGCGGCGCACCTACATCTGGCGTCGGGCGGGTTACCGAGCCAGGAGGCTGAGGCTCCGCACTCGCATCATCCTGGCCTTCGTGCTCACCACGCTATTGCTGTCGGCACTGCTCAGCGTGACCGTGTTCGCGCTGACCCGCCAGAGCCTGCTCAACGGCAGGGAAAACGACGCCCTGTCCACGGTGGGGTTCAACGCCTCGGTGGTGAACCGCCGTCTCAGCCCCGACATCGACTCTGAAGCCCTCCAAAACCTGGTCAGCACGCTGGCCACTCCCGAGGGTTCCCGCCCGGTTCTGCGAGTGGGCAGCGACTGGTTCCAGCCGTCGTTCGAGTTCGAGCAGGGCGACATCGACGAGCGCCTCCGCCGTACCGTGGAGGGCGGCAATCCGGCGCGGATGCGCTACCGCGTGAGGGACAAGCCCTTCTTGGTTGTCGGCATCCCCATCCCCGGCCACAACGCGTCCTACTACGAGGCCACGCCGCTGGATGAGATCGAGGACACCCTGGGCTCGCTGGGGCTCATCTTGGCCTCAGCAGGAGGGGGGGTGACCCTGGCCTCGGCGGGGGTCGGGTTCTGGGCCAGCCGCCGGCTGCTCCGCCCGCTGGTGGACATCGGCGAGGCCGCTCAGTCCATCGCAGGCGGCGATCTCAGCACCCGGTTGGAGGCCGGGGCTGCCCGGGAGCTGGTTGCGCTCACCGACTCTTTCAACGACATGGTGGGCGCGCTCCAGGACAGGATCGCTCGCGACGAGCGATTCGCGTCCGAGGTCAGCCATGAGCTGCGCTCACCGCTCATGACCCTCTCGGCCTCGCTAGAGGTCATGAACACCCGCCGGGCCGAGCTGCCCGAGCGGGCCCGAACCGCGCTCGACCTGCTAACCGAGGACGTAAACCGCTTCGAGCACCTGGTGGAGGATCTGCTGGAGATATCACGCTTCGACGTGGGCACCGCGGAACTCGACCTCGACGTGTTCAACCTGCTCGAGTTCGTGGAGAACGCGGTTTCAGCCACCAGCCCGGTGGAGATCTCGATTGACTGTGACACAGCCACCGCCCGCACCAGGGTGCGGGCCGACAAGCGCCGGCTGGTGCAGGTGATCGACAACCTGGTGAGCAATGCCCAGAAATACGCCGGAGGAACCACCAGGATCGCCCTCGGCCATCGCGGGAAAGCGGTTGTGATCGCGGTAGAAGACGCGGGACCCGGTGTGGCCGACGATGAGCGCGAGCACATCTTCGACCGGTTCTCCCGGGGTCGCCAGGCAGTCGAGCGGGGAACCAGCACCGGCGTGGGGCTGGGGCTGGCGCTGGTGGCCGAGCATGTACACCTGCATCAGGGTCGCGTGTGGTGTGAAGACCGTCCCGACGGCCAGCCCGGGATAAGATTCGTCGTCCAACTCCCCATCGCTGTGGCATGACCAGCCCAATCGCACTCCGACGCCGTTGGGCAGCTTGGGTCGCCGCCCTGCTGGCAGCTGTCGCCCCGCTGGCAGCCGCCGCCTGCTCGGTTCCCGAAGACAATCGTCCGCGGGCCGTTGACTTCTCGCGGCTTCCCGATGATCTGGCCGCGCCCACCGCATCGCCGGAGCCCACACCGCTGATCACCCAAGAGGTGCTGATCTACTTGATCGACGAGAACAACCTCTTGTCCCCCGTGGCCCGCAACGTGGCCAGCCCGGCCCGGCCCATCGCGGTGCTGGAAGCCCTGTTCTCCGCTCCCAACGAGGCCGAATCGGAACAGGCCCTGTCCACTGCCCTGCCGGCCGATGTGGAGGTGGTGGCAGTGGATGTCAACACGACCACCGACCTGGTGACCGTGGCGTTGGAATCCGAGGTGTTCGAAGAGCGCTTGGAGGGAGAGAACCGCCAGTTGGCCGTGGCCCAGCTTGTGTTCACCGCCACCCAGAACACCGGCTCGACCCGGTTCTCGCTCATGTTGAACGACAACCCCGTACCGCTGCCCACCGACAGCGGGGAGAGCGATGTGCCTGTGGCCAGGGACGACTTCTACTCACTCGACCCCGAATACCAGCCCGAGACCACTCCCGAGCCCACACCGAGCGAGACTCCGGCGCCTACCGAGCCCCCCACGCCGACAGCACCGCCCGTGGCGCCTACGCCGGCGCCATCACCCACCGTGGTGGTAACACCCACCCCCGAACCAGGTCCCACCCTGCCACCCGGGCTTCCCCCCGATTTCACCCTCGACTTCTCCTGAGCAACAGAGAGCGCCGGCCAGCGAGAGTCAGCCGGCAACGGCAGGCTAGGGAAAGAACGCCTTGGCTACGTCGTAGAGCGCGGGGCTGACCGGCTTCAGCTCGGCCACCGCGTCGGCCAGGCGCACCCGTGTCATCTCCCCGCCCTGGAAGGCCACCATCGAACCCCAGTCGCCGTCGTGTACGGCATCAATGGCCGCGATGCCGTACCACGAGCACAGCACCCTGTCGAACGCCGAAGGGGTTCCGCCCCGCTGGACGTGGCCCAAGACCGTGACCCGGGTGTCGTATCCGGTCCGGGCCTCGATCTCGGCCGCCACCACCTGGCCGATCCCGCCCAGTCGGGCATGGCCGTACCGATCGACTTCCGGCTCGGGCAGATCTATGGTGCCCTCCTTGGGGCGAGCCCCCTCGGCCACCACCACGACGGAGGCCCAGCGCCCCCTCTGATGGCGCCGGACAATCGCTTCGGCCACCGTCTCGATGTCGAAGGGCTCCTCGGGAATCAAGGTGAGGGTGGCTCCCCCGGCGATGCCCGCCCAGGTGGCGATGTGGCCCACGTGGCGGCCCATCACCTCCACCACCATTACCCGGTCGTGCGACTCGGCGGTGGTGTGCAGCCGGTCGATGGCACCGGTGGCGATACCCACGGCAGTGTCGAATCCGAAGGTGAGCTCGGTGAGCCCGATGTCGTTGTCGATGGTCTTGGGCACGCCGACCACCTTGGCCGCCCCGGCCTCGAACACGCCCACGCCCGCCGACAGGGTTCCCTCGCCCCCGATGACGATCAGCGCGTCGGCACCCGCGGTCTCCATGGAAGCCCGCACCCGATCGAATCCGTCGTCGAACATCCGGGGAGACATCCTCGAGGTGCCCAGCACGGTGCCGCCCCGAGGCAAGGTTCCCCGCATTCGCTCCACATCCACCTCGACGAACTCGCACTCGAGCACTCCGCGCCACCCGTCCAAAAAGCCCACCACCGTATAGCCGTAGTGGCGCTCGGCTTTGCGCACGATCGCCCGGATCACCGCGTTCAATCCCGGGCAGTCGCCGCCCCCGCTCAACACCCCGACTCTCATGGGCTGCTATGAGTCCAACTTGTCCAGCGATTGTCGGAGCTGGCGGACCGCCTGGGCGGTGCGTTGCTCGTTCTCAATGAGGGCGAATCGAACATGGCCCTCCCCGCCGGGCCCGAACCCCACGCCAGGCGACACGGCCACTCGGGCATCGCGGACCAGCCAAGATGCGAACTCCACTGATCCCATCTCCCGATAGGGCTCGGGGATCTTGGCCCACACGAACATGGTCCCCTTGGGCGGCTCCACCTCCCATCCCATGCGGTTTAGGCCCGAACACAGGGCGTCGCGGCGGCTCTGGTAGGTGTCGCACACCTCTTTGGGGTGGCCTGGAGCTTCGTTCAACGTCACCGTGGCGGCAATCTGGATGGGTTGGAAAGTGCCATAGTCGAGATAGGACTTGAGCTTGGCCAGCGCCGCCACCACCCGGGGATTGCCCACCATGAACGCCACCCGCCATCCGGCCATGGAAAAGGACTTGGTCATGGAGTAGAGCTCCACGGCCACATCTTTGGCCCCCTCCACCTGCATGATGGACGGCGGCAGGTAGCCGTCGTATCCCAGGTCGGCGTAGGCGAAATCGTGGACCAACAACACGTCGTGCTCTTTGGCGAAGTCCACCACGCCGGCCATGAACTCCAAGTCGACGCATGCGGTTGTGGGGTTGTGGGGGAACGACAGCACGATTATGCGGGGCTTGGGCCAGGAGTACCGCCACCGCTCCTGCATTGTCCCGAAGAAATCGGTGCCCGTGCTCAGTGGGATCTCTCGCACCTCAGCACCGGCAAACAGCGGTGCATAGAGGTGGATGGGATAGGAGGGAGAGGGCACCAAGGCGGCATCGCCGGGCTGGAGCAGGGTCCACATGAGATGCGAGAACCCCTCCTTGGCCCCGATGGTGTTGATCACCTCGGTGTCGGGGTCGAGGTAAACCCCGAATCGTCGGGCGTAGTACCCGGCGACGGCCTCGCGCAGCTTGGGGATGCCCCGGCTGGCCGAATAGCGATGGTTGCGAGGGTTGCGAGTGGCCTCGGCCAGCTTCTCCACCGCGATATCGGGCGAAGGCAGATCGGGGTTGCCGAAGCCCAGGTCGATGATGTCGTGGCCGGCCCGACGGCCCTCCACCTTCAGGTCGTTGATGATGGTGAATACATAGGGGGGCAAGTTGTTGATCCGGCGGAACTCCACAGGTCCAATCTACTTTCCGAAAAGTGGAATTAACTGGGTTTCTTCAGCTGGGTTTCCCGGCGCCGGATTCGGCCCGGCGGCGCAGGTTTTCCAGAGCGGTCCGCATGACTCGGGCCTCAGCCCTGCGCTTCACGAAACCGGGCATCGGCATCACCATCTGGACGGCGAGGTGATAGGTGACTTCGGTGCGGTCCGGTTCGCCGGACACCGGGTTGAAGCAATACTCCCCGTCGAGGCGCTTGGTGAGATCGCCCTGCACCAGCCGCCAGGACACCCGCAGCGGGTTCGAGCCGTAGTAGTACTCCAACAGATAGCTGGTGCTGCGGCCCATGGCCGCGGCCCGAAACGACACCAGGCCGCCCCGTCCATCGTCGTCTCGTCGGACAACCTCTACTTGCTTCACCTCGGTGGCCCACTCGGGATAGGACTCGAAATCGCACACAACATCGAAGCAGCGCTGCGGCGATGCCTCTATTGAGATGCTCTTGGTGGCCTGGTCAAACATCGTCACCGTTCCTGCTGGGATCGACGCGTTCTGGAGTCGTGGCGGAGAGCCGGGGCGGGAAAGTCCCGTGCCTGGCTCCCCATGCGCCGGACAAGCCCAGCGCATAGACAGGTACCAGGATACCGAACGCGGAGGCGGTAAACGGTCGGACCGAGGCTGCGGCCAGCGCCACGACTAGCTCAAGGGCCAGCGCGGCCATCATCGACAGGCGCACGGTGGGGGGGGCGCAGCCGGCCAGGAAATAGAGGCTCCCCACTCCAATCAGCTCGTAGCGGCTGCGCTGCAATGCCCGCTGGAAGGCCCAAAGCATGGCGGCGCATCCGGCGGCCAGCAGCACTAGCGAGACCACCGCGATGGGAACCGCCATGGGATCGGGGAATGCGGTGGTCAACACCGCGACAGCCGTGAACACGCCGGTCCCCGCCCAGCACGCCCGAAGGATGTCCCGACCCTCGGCTTGTCGGGGCACCAGGCGTTCGCCGAGCGTCATCGGCGGCTCCCTCCTCGGGCGATGACCTCGGCGATCACGGTGTTGAGCCGATCGGCCATGTGGTCGTAGGAGAACTCGGCTACCGCCCGCAGGCGGCTGTCCAACCCCATCTGCTGAAGGCGAACCGGGTCGGAGAGCAAGGCATCCAAGGAGGCGGTCACCTGGTCTAGGTGCGCGGGCTGGTCCACCACCAGGCCGGTGCGGCCGTGCTCCACCGCCTCGGCTGCTCCACCGCTGTTACCCGCCAACTGGGGCACGCCGGCCGCAGCGGCTTCCAAGAACACGATGCCAAACCCCTCTTGCTCCAGGCCTCCCCACCTCTGGCGGCACATCATGGCGAAGACATCGGCACAACCGTAGAGATCGGGCAGATCGGAGTCGTCCACCCGGTCGAGCAGGCGGGCGGGTGCGCCAGTGCGCCCGATGAGCCGATCCAGCCGATCTCGGTCGCGCCCGGCCCCGGCCACCGCCACGGTGAGGCCCGGATGGCGTTCGGCCAATCGAGCCGAAGCCGAGATCAGCACATCCATGCCCTTGCGGGGCACCAGTCGGCTGATTGACACCACTACCGGGGCATCCACGGGAAGACCGAATCGCAGCCGGGCCGCCCGCCGCTGGGCCGCATCCAGTGGTTTGAAGCGGTCGATGTCAACCCCGGGGGGAACGATCACCGCGGGCAACTGCCCGCCGGCGGCCCGTTCGGCTTCGATCACCGAATACCGGCCGGCAGTGATCACCACTTCGGCGCCGCGCAGCACCCGGGCCAAGATCTGTTTGCTGCCCGGCAGGCGACCGGGAACCGTCACCTCGGCCCCGTGGAGGATCACTCCGTAGCGGTGGGGCAGGCGGGGGGCCAGCGCTCCCAGCGGAACCGCGGGATCGTAGAGCACCAGCTTGGCGTCGGTCTCCGCAACCAGGTCGGCGATCTCCTCCCCCATGTCCCGGGTGGGCAACAAGAATTGGCGGGGCGAGCGGACCACTTGGTGGTTCTGCTGGAGATCCCACTGCACGTCTCCGGGATGGGTGCGGGTGAGCACGCACACATCGTCGGGGGGCAGCCGGCGCCACAGCTCCCACAGGTAGTTCTGGATGCCCCCAAGCTTGGGGGGATAGTCGTTGGTCACCAACAGATGTCGGGCCATGGCTCAAGCCGGCTCCATTGCCCCCATGCCGAGGCGGCCACAGGCCCACTCGGCATGGCGCACCAGCATGGGGTCGGCGTCCGACAAATAGCGATGCACGGTCTCGACCACGTCGGGGTCGGCTCCCCGACCGGAGTTGCCCAGCGCCACCAGGGCGTTGCGCCGCACATAGCGAGGCTCGCGGCGGGGAATGTACCAACGCCCGTGTCGGGCCATCAGCTCCTCGTCGTCGAGCCCGAGCAGCTCCACCAGGTCGACCCAAGCAGTGCCCTCGTCGAGCTCCTCGGACTCGGCCATCTTGTTGGGCGGGCACACCTCCTGGCAGTCGTCGCAGCCGTAGATGCGGTCGCCAAGGGCCTCTCGGAACTCTAGGGGGAAGTCACCGTCGGCTTGCACCAGCCATGCCAGGCACCGGCGGGCGTCCACCACGCCGGGGGCCACGATCGCCCCGGTCGGGCAGCCGTCCAAACAGCGGCGGCACGGGCCGCACTGCTCGGGAACCGGGGTCGATGGATCCAGCGCGGCGGTGGTGATGACCGATCCCAGAACGAACCAACTGCCCTTCCCCGGCAGCAGGATATTGCTGTTTTTGCCGTACCAGCCCAGACCGGCCCGCTGGGCCGCCTCCCGATCCACCAGGGCGTTGTCATCGGCCACCACTGCGGCGCGGTGCCCGGCGGCGCACAGCAAATCGGCCACTTGGCCGAGCGCAGCTCGCAGCACGCGGTAGTGGTCGCTGCGGGCATAGGCCGCCACCCGGCCCGCCGGCAGCTCAGGCGCCTCCGGCGTTTGCCTCCGATAGCCGAGCGCGCCGACCACCAGCGACCGGGCTCCGGCCACCGTGCGGGTGGGGTCGGTGGAGCGATCGGGATTGCGGTAGGTGAAGGCCATGCCCCCGTGAAGACCTTGCTCCCGCCTTTCCTCCAGCGTGGCCCGAGCGGAGGCGAACGGCGCGGCCGGCGCCACGCCGACGGCGTCGAGCCCGGCGGCCAAACCGGCCGCGATCACCTCATCGGCGCTGGGGGTGCTCACCGCTCTCCAAAGCTCGACCAGCCGTCGGGGTCTTCCACCTCAAGACCCATGATCCCGAGCAGCTTGCGGGGATGGACGAGGTTGGCCCCCCTGTCTCGGGCCCGCTCGCGAACGTCTCCGTCCTCCGACACCACCACAATCGGCCGGGTCAGCGGGTAGGAATCACACTGGTTGATGATGTGGTCATCGGCAGTGACCCCCGGCACAGAGAAGCGAACGATCACCCCCAGCGAGCGAGCCGTTGTGGAGATGTAGTCGTAGTCGGTCTCTCCGCCGTCGAACACAACCACGAACTCGGCCCCAGAGTACCGGGAGCTCAACTCCTCGACATTCCGCAGGAATCGATGCCGTTGCTCTTGCACCGGCAGTTTGTCCCAATTCTTGAAGGTCACGTTGTAGCCGTCGATCAGCACCACGATGTCGCTGACCTGGCGGAAAAGGTATTCGGCGGCCTCAGGGGAGTCATTGCGAAGCCCGCCGGGCATGGGGACGCGCACCCGCTGCGTCGGCGGGGACGGCACTTCTGGCTCGGGTTCGACAGGGGGCTCAAACCCGGCTTCCCGAGCCAAGGCCACCTCATCTTCGGCGGCCGCCAACCGCTCTTTGAGGCTACTCAGCTCCTTGCTGTGCTGCTCGCGGGAAATCCTCAGCTCCTTGCTGTGCTGCTCGCGGGAAATCCTTAGCTCCTTCTTCTGCTGGTCGATCTGGGCCAGAGCGCTCTTCAGCTTCCCCTCGGTGCGGGTTGCTTTGCGCCCGACCTGCGCCAAGTCGTCTCGAACCCCCTCGAGCTCGGCGCGCGCCTCCTCCAACTCGCCAGCCATCTCGACGGCCCTATCGTCGGCTCGGCGGGCTTCGGTACTGGCTTGGGCGGCTTGACGCCGGGCCTCATCGCGCTCCCGGATGGCCTTGTCCCGTTGGCCATCGGCCTTTGTCGCCAGCGCGTCTGCCCGCTGTAGTTTCTGCTCTAGCTCCTGGATTCTTTGAGCATCCGCTGACCGCTCTGAATCCCGTTCGGCGGCCAAGGCCAGATCGGCACACTCCTGCTCCCACCCGTCGGGCCGAGACAGCCACAACCAGCCGATTCGGCCCATCTCCTCCTCGTCGACAGCGGCAGCCACCCGCTCTCGGAATTCCCCATCGGCGTCCACCACCTTGCGCACTTGCTCCAAGGCCCGAGCGGGGAACTTCCTCTTGTTGAAACCCATGAATTGCTTCAGCCGCGCCGGAGGTTCGATCGGGGGTTCCTCCTTCTGCCCGGCCTGGGCGACCTCCACCGATTTGATCAGCGCGTCTTTGAGTTCATCGGTTGAAGGACTACGCCCGGGTTCCATGCCTAGTCTCCTTCGCCCTGGGCGGCATCATTCGAGACGGCCACGAACGCCTCGAGCGCCTCACCGGCCCGGCCGTCGTCTATGGACGCCGCCGCTGCTACCAGCCCGCCGCCCATCGTGTCTTCCGCCCCGGCCACCACCAAGGCCGCAGCCGCATTGAGCGCCACAATGTCGCGGTGGGCACCCGGATGGCCTTCCATGACCTGCCGCAAACAGGCGGCATTCACCGATGCATCGCCGCCCACCAGATCCTCTGGGGATGCAGGGGCCAGGCCCAATTCGACGGGATCCACCGTGTGGTGGAGCGTCTCCCCGTCGCGCAGCTCCCAGACATCGGTGGGAGCGGTGGTGGAGAGCTCGTCAAGCCCGTCTTGGCCGTGTACGATCATGGCCCTTTTCGACCCGGTGGCGGCCAGCACCTCCAGCATGATCTCTGCCATCGACCGGTCGCTTACCCCCACCAGCTGGCGTTTTACACCAGCAGGGTTGGCCAGCGGTCCGAGGAAGTTGAACACCGTGGCCACGGCCAGTTCTCGGCGTGGCGGTCCGGCATGGCGCATCGCCGGGTGGAATCGAGGGGCCAAACAAAAGCCGAAACCGGTCTCGGTCACACACCGGGCCACCCCGTCGGGGCCGAGGTCGATGACCGCGCCCAGAGCCTCCAGAACATCAGCTGAGCCGCATTGGGACGACGCCGACCGATTGCCGTGCTTGCATACCCTGGCCCCTGCTCCGACGGCTACCAGTGCCGCCGCGGTGGACACGTTGATGCTGCCGCTGTTGTCACCACCGGTACCGCAGGTATCGATGAGGCCGAGGCCCGCGGCATCTAGGGGCACCGTCTCCGCAGCGGCCCGCATGGCCGACAGCAGGCCCACCAGTTCTTTCGCCGTCTCACCCTTGGTTCGCAAGGCAATCACGAAACCGGCAATCTGTGCTGGCGTGGCTTCCCCGCTCAAGATCTCGGTCATGGCCGCCTTGGCGACATCGGCAGAGAGGCTGCCTCTGCCAGTCAGCTGCCGAAACACACCGGCCCATCCACCATGCTCGCCAAGGCTCACCGCCTTAGTGTGGCCCATCATCGGTACCCTGCCACAATCTCCTTTATGAACATCTGCGTCATCGACGTGGGCACCAGCAGCATCCGCTCGGCGGTGACCGACGGGCACCGGGTGATCTGCTTTCGCCAGCAGCGCACGCCGCCCGATATGCCCGAGCCGGGACTGGTGGAGTTCGACGCGGACGAGATGGCCGGTGTCATCCTTCAGACCGCCGCGGAGGTAATCGAAGAGGTTGGTGGCGTCGACGCCGTGGCCGTGACCAACCAGCGGGGTTCGGCGGTGGTGTGGGACCGCCAGACCGGCGAGCCGGTGGGCCCGGCCCTGGGCTGGCAGGATCTGCGCACAGTGGGCGAATGCCTGGCGTGGCAGGCCGAGGGGCTTCGGCTGGTGCCCAACGAGTCGGCCACCAAGCTGGTCTGGCTGCTCGACCAGCATGACCCCGACCGCACCCGGGACCTTTGCTTCGGCACGGTGGACACATGGGCGGTGTGGTGCTTGTCGCAGGGCGCCAGTCACGTTGTGGATGCCTCCAATGCCGCCATGAGCGGGATGCTGAGCGACGACGGAAGCCGCTGGTCGGACGAGATCACCGACAGGATCGGAGTTCCCGCTCACTGCCTGCCCGAGATCGCGGACTCCACCGGTGTGGTGGGCTCCGCCACCGCCCTTCCCGGTGCCCCCCCCATCGCCGGGATCATCGGCGACCAGCAGTCGTCGCTGATCGGGCAGCGTTGCGTGCTGGAGGGACAAGCCAAGCTGACCTTTGGCACCGGCGCTTTCTTGGACGTGTGTACCGGCCCCGACCGGCCTATTGCTGACAAGCGCAGCGACCGGGGAACGTTCCCCATCGTGGCCTGGCAGGAGGACGGGGCCATCGTGTGGGGGGTGGAGGCGATGATGATCGCCGCGGGGTCGAACATGAGCTGGCTGATCGACGACGTGGGCCTGCTGGCCGACGCGGCGGAGTCAACCGAGTTGGCCCGCAGCGTGGCCGACACCGGCGGCGTGGTGTACGTGCCGGCCCTTTACGGGTTAGGCACCCCCCACTGGGACTTCGGCGCCCGGGGGGCGCTGTTCGGCCTCACCGGGGGCACTACCGCAGCCCACATCGTTCGAGCGGTATTCGAGGGAGTGGCCCAGCGGGCCGCTGATCTGTTGGAAGCGGCCGAGGCCGACAGCGGCTATCGCATTGAGCGAATCCGAGTGGACGGCGGGATGTCGCAGAATCCGGTGTTCATCCAGATTCTGGCTGACACCCTGGGCCGGACGGTGGAGCTGTGCCCGGTGCCGGAGGGCACTGCGCTGGGCGCAGCGGTGCTGGCCGGAAGGGCGCTGGGCCAGTGGTCGAGCTGGCAGGAGGTAGCCGACTCGTGGTCGCCCCGAGCGGTGATCGAGCCCCAGGCCTCCGTGGAGCGCGATCGCTGGCACGATGCCGTGCAGCGGGCATCGCGCTGGTACCCCGAACTCTCCGATATCGGCCTTTAGGAATCCACCGCCAAAACCCCCTCGCCTCAAGATGGCGAGGCTGGCAGACTGGATGCGACGGTGAGTCGGCCGGGTGGCCGCGGCGTCGGGGCCTCGGCCCCGGTGTCGAGGAAGGTCGGGACTCCACAGGGCAACGGTGCTGGCTAACAGCCAGTCGGGGCAACTCGAAGGAAAGTGCCACAGAGAATAGACCGCCGATGGCCCGGTTATCCGGGCACAGGCAAGGGTGAAACGGTGCGGTAAGAGCGCACCAGGGGCCGGGGCGACCCGGCTCGCTCGGCAAACCCCACCGGGAGCAAGGCCAAGCAGGGGACTAGGTGGCCCGCCGCCCCGCCAGGGGCAGTCCCCGGGTAGGCCGCATAGATGGATGGCCACCCACGGTCCGCGAGGACCCGGACAGAATCCCGCCTACAGGCCGGCTCACCGTCGACGCCGCGTTGCGCCCATCTGGGCTCGGTCGAGCCGGCCCTGGGCACACAGCAGTCGCAGTCGCTGGCGATCGGTGAGGCCGTAGCGGCGCACCGCCCAGGCGCCGACGGCCAGGCCGACCAGCTCCAGGATTATGAGCGCACCCAGCGGCCTGAACTCGGGCAAGTCGGAGCTGTCCACTGAAGCCCCCAGCACGGGCCACCAGAACAGCTCGGCGCGCAGCCAGGAACCCTCAAGTACCAGATAGAGGAACAGCCCTATGGGCAGACCCAGCCAGCGTCGCCGGGTCAGGCGGCGGCCCCGGGTGACCAGCATCACCGCCACCATCACCACCAGAGGAGCCAGCAGGGTGTGCAGCGCCCACGGACCCCCGGCCAGCAGCTCGACCACCGGCAACACCGAGCCGAGCATCACCATGCGGTAGTCCAGCGATGGAGAGTCGAACACCAGCGCCACCAGCACGAAGCTGAGGGCCGCGAACCAGAAGAACATCGGGCGGGTCTCGGCTAGGTACGCACCAGGATGCGGCCGCATTCCTCGCAGTGGCACATCTCGTCGACCGGTGCGTGGCGTATGCGGTCGACCTCCATGGCCGACAGCCCGAGGTGGCAGCCCTCGCAGGTGCCATTGCGGAGCCGGGCCACCGCCACCCCGCCCATTTGGCTCCGCAGGCCTTCGTAGCTGGCCAGAGCCGCTTCGGGAATGTCAGCGGCCTCGGTTGAGCGGGCGGCGTTCTCCTGGTCGATCTCGGCCTGCACCACCGCCTCGGCCTCAGCCAACTGCTGTTGCGCGGCGTTCACCTCGGCGTCGGCCGCTTCGAGGCCCTTCGCCAGAGCCTCCACCTGGGCGTCGATCTCCTCGATGGCCTCCATGAGCTCCAAGGCATCGCTTTCCATAGTGGAACAGCGGACTCGCAGCCCATCGACCTCCTCTTGGAGGGTCAGCAGTTCGCGTGTGCCGGTGATCTCCCCCGAGTACAGCCGGTCGCGCTCGCGCTTTGTGCGGTCCTCCAGGGCGGCCAGCTCGTCCTCGTTTCGCTTGAGGGTTCGCTGAAGCTCCAGCCGCTTGACCTGCATGGCCTCTCGCTGTTCGAATATCCTCTTGCTGTCCTGTTGGCGGGCGGCCAAAGCGACCCTCTCGGGAAGGGTGCCGTGGCGGTGGCGGAGTTGGTCGATTCGGGTGTCATGATCCTGCACCGACAACAGGCGTTGGAATTGATCGTCGCTCACGGCTCGATACTAGGTTCAGCCGGGTCCTCGACATCAGGGCTGGAGCCGGGATCGGCCGGCGGCTCCGAGCCTGCACCCGGTCCCACGCAGGTGTCGGCGACCCCGTCGTCATCGGAGTCCAAGGGGAACTGCCCGTCGGGGCACACCACCTCGATGGGCGTGGGGGTGCCGCAGTACAGCGGGATGGGTTCTCCGCCTTCCACCGCGAACTCGCTGAAACCGCAGGGCTCCACCCCTGCGGTGACTAGCAGATCAACACAGGCGTCGTGGGTGCCGTCGCCGTCGGTGTCCACCGGGACGATGATCGGCACGATCACCTCCGGGTCTTCGGACGCAATGGGCGTCGCGCAGGGGATGCCCACGGTGAACACATCTTCCAATTCGACCAAATCGCCGAGCCGGGGCTCGCCGGGACAGCTCGGGAAGTCCACCTGCTCAAGGTCGGCGTGGTAAGCGGTCATGAACCTCCCCCACGCCACCGCCGGATAGGAGCTGCCGGTTACCCCACGCATAGGAATGCGCTCGTTGGGGTTGCCCAGCCACACCGCAGCGGCCAGATAGGGGGAGAAGCCCACGAACCATGCATCGGCCGACTCCTCGGTTGTACCAGTCTTGCCCGCTGCGACCTGATTCGGGATCTGGGCCCGCCGCCCGGTGCCGTTGACCATATTGTTCTCCAGCACCTCGTTGGCCCAGCAGGCCGAGCGCTCGGTCACCACCCGCTGGCCCGATAGCTCGTGGCTGTAGAGCACATTGCCCTGGCGGTCGACAATCCGCTCTATGAAATAGGGCTCGTAGCGGATACCGCCGGTGCCGATCACCCCGTAGGCAGAAGCCATGTCGATGGGGTGGACTTCCTCGGACCCCAGCGGCAGCGAAGCCACCGGCTCCAACTCGGTGGTGATGCCCATCTTCGATGCGGTGTCTATGACCGGCTCAATTCCCGCCACCCGGCCCAGCCGCAAAAAGGCGCAGTTGGAGGACACCCTGATCTGGTTGGTGATGGTGTCGACCTGGCCGGGCGAGCTGGCGAAGTTGTTGGCCACATAGGGATCGGGAACGCCCCCGGGGTTGGGGATCTGACAGGGACCCCGCCCGCTGATCCGGTCGCTGGGCTGGTAACCCTGCTCGAACAGGGTCACCATGACGAAGGTCTTGAATGCCGACCCCGGCTGGCGCTCGCCCTGGGTGGCCAGGTTGAACTCCTCTTCATCCTGGGCGAAGCCCGGACCGCCCACCACGGCCCGCACGGCCCCGGTATCGGGCTCAACAGCGGCTAGGGCCATGGTGGCCTCGACGCCGCCGTGCTCGCCCTCGTTGTACTCGGCCAGGGTCTGCGCCACTGCGGATTCGGCCTGTCGCTGGGCGACGGGATCGAACGTGGTATAGATGCTGAGTCCTCCGTTGAACACCAAATTGAAGCGTTCGTCAGGACTTCCGCCCAGATAGCGGGGGTCGTCGAGAAGCTGCTGTTTCACTTCCTCCACGAAGTAGCTCTTGGGGGGCAGCTCGATCTCGTTGACCTCTTTGGGCAGAAGCTGGAGGTGGTAGGCATCGGCCTGCTCGGTGGTGATGTAGCCCAGCTCGGCCAGCCGGTTCAGCACGATGCCCCGCTGGCGAAGGGCCCGCAAGGGGTTGTTGATGGGGTCGTAGCTGCTGGGGTTGCTGATGAGAGCGGCCAGCAGCGCCGCCTCCCCCCAGCCCAGATCGGCCGCGTCCAGCCCCCAGTACACCTCGGCCGCGGCCTGAACCCCGTAAGCCCCCTGTCCGAAGTACACCGTGTTCAGATAGAGGTTGAGGATCTCGTCCTTGTCCATCTGCTGCTCCAGGCGCTTGGCCATCGCCATCTCCTGGAGCTTGCGCTCGGCCTCGACCTTGTTGCCCACCACGAGGTTCTTGATGAGCTGCTGGGTGATGGTGGAGCCTCCTTGGGTTATGCCCCCGGCCCCCACGTTCTCGAGGCCGGCCCGGAAGACCGCGCTGAGGTCGACGCCAGTGTGCAGGTAGAAGTTCTCGTCCTCGATGGCGATCACCGCGTGCTTCACCTCTTCGGAGATGTCGTCGAGGTCGACCAGCACCCGGTTCTCGACATAGCTGAACACGTCGATGATCCGGCGATCGGAGTCGTAGACGTAGGAGCGGATGGCCAGCTCGTCCAGGCTCACGTTCTCGGTCAGGTTCACCTCTACTGAGGTGGACTCCCACGACCGCAGCACGTCGGTAGTCGGGGGCCATACCACGAACAGGGTGGCGGCCAAGGCCAGTGCCAGCATGGGCATTAGCACGGCCAGGCGGAACAGGTGGGACAGCCACCTCAGGAGGTCCTTCACCAGACCCTCAACGCTACCGGCCGGTCAGTCGACAGTGGGCGCGGACCGGGGGTCGCGATGCTGAGGTCACAAGCGATGTCAGTAGGAACCGCCCAGCTTGGTGTGGTCCCAGCTGATGGTCTTTTCGGCCTTGACCACCACTGCGGTGCGCTTCAGGGCCATGCTCTCGGCGGCTTTGGACAGCATTTCCCGGTCGATGTCGGGGTTGTTGCGATCCATCACCTCTAAGGCATAGCGGTGGACCACGGAAGGGTCGGTGTGCAGCTCGGCGTGGCCATTAATGGCCACGCCCCTGAGCTTGTCGTATTCAAGACCGTCCTCCAGCAGCAGCGCGATGCGATTGTCCCGCTCCAGGTTCTTGATCTTCTGCGACTTCGTGTACGTCTCGAACACGATGTCGCCGTCCAATACCGCGAACCACAGGGTGCTCAGATGGGGTGTGCCGTCTTGGTTGATGGTGGCCACCTGGAGGCTCTTCTGCTCCTCGATGAAAACCTCGAGTTCCTCGGGAGTCAGCCGGATCTTGTCACGACGCTTTGCCATGGGCCTAGCCTCCCATACCGCTGTGGGCTGCGGTCATTCGTCCAGCAGCGGGGCTCTCGGCCATCAACCGGATATTTCCCGGTCACGCCAGCTCCGGTCGATTGCGGAAATAGTCCAAGGCCTCGGGGTTGGCCAGAGCTTCGATATTGGAGATGGGCCGCCCGCAAATGGCGTCGCGTACGGCCAGCTCAACGGTCTTGCCGCTGCGGGTGCGGGGAATATCGTCCACCTCGCAGATCACCGCGGGCACATGCCGGGGTGAGGCTCCGGCTCGAATGGCCGCCCGAATGGCTGCCTCTAGTCCTTCGTGGAATCCCACGCCTTCGGCCAGCTTCACGAAAAGCACCACCCGGGTGTCGCCGTCAGTGGGCTGGCCCACCACCACGCTTTCCACCACCTCGTCCATGGCGTCCACCAGTCGATAGATCTCGGCGGTGCCGATTCGCACGCCACCAGGATTCAAGGTGGCATCGGAGCGGCCGGAGATCACAAATCCGCCGTGCTCGGTGGCGCAAATGTAGTCGCCCTGGTGCCATCGGCCCTCGAAACGCTCGTAGTACGCGGTGCGGTACCGCTCCTCGCCCCCCTTGCCCCAGAATTTCAGAGGCTGCGATGGGAACGGCGAAGCGCACACCAGCTCGCCGAATTGGCCGGGACCGAGACGCGAGCCGTCCCCGTCGAGCACTTGGATGTCGAGGCCCAGAGCGGGCCGCTGGATCTCGCCAGTCCACACCGGTGAGGTGGGATCGCCGACCGCCAGACAACCGCACAGGTCGGTGCCTCCCGAGATGGAGGCCAGATGCACGTCGGCTTTCACCTGGTTGTAGATGTAGCCGAAAGCATCGGGCGATAGCGGAGAACCGGTCGAGCAGATGGTGCGCAGCGTGCTCAGGCGGTGGGTTTGGCGGGGCGAGACCCCGGCCTTGCGCAGCGAGTCGATATAGCGGGCCGACGTTCCAAACAGCGTGACCCCGGCGCGGTCGGCCAGGTCGAACAGGGTGTCCGGATGGGGGTGCACGGGGTTCCCGTCCCAGACCACCGCAGCAGCCCCCGAGGCCAGTGCCGAGGCCAGCCAGTTCCACATCATCCAACCGGTGGTGGTGAAGTAGAACACCCGATCGCCGGGGCGGACGTCGCAGTGCAGTTGGTGCTCGCACAGGTGCTTGAGCAGGATCCCGCCGGCCCGGTGCACGATGCACTTGGGCTGGCCGGTGGTGCCCGAGGAGTACAGCACGTACAGCGGGTGGTCGAAGGGAAGCTGCTCGAATTGGATCGGTCCGGCGGGATGGGACTCGATCCAGGCGTCGAAGTCCACCGTGGCGCTGGGCGGGTCGTCGAGACCGGTGCGGTTCAGCACCACAGTGACCCCCACGGTGGGCAGGCCGTCTCGAATCTCTGCCAGGCGCTCCCGACAATCGAACCGCTGGCCGCCGTAGTCGTAGCCGTCCACCGCGAACAAGATCACTGGCTCGATCTGGCCGAAGCGGTCAAGCACTCCGGCGGCGCCGAAGTCGGGGGAGGTGGACGAGAACACCGCCCCCACCGAGGCCGCGGCCAGCATTACCGCATAGGCCTCAGGAACATTGGGCATCCAGCACGCCACTCGGTCGCCGGGTCGCACGCCTTGGGCCCGCATGGCCGAAGCCAGCCGGGACACCAGTGAGCGGAGCTGTCCCCGGGTTGTCTCGGTGTACACACCGGACTCATCGGCGAACACCATGGCAGTCTCGGCATCGTCGCCGGCCAAGAGGTTCTCGGCGAAGTTGAGCCGGGCGCCGTCGAAAAACCGAACATCGACCATGTGATCGGCCCTGACTACCGGAGCACTCCCCCGCTCTGAGGCCACCACTCCGCAGAAATCCCAAACCGCCGACCAGAAGCCGCCCAAGTCTTCTACCGACCACCGGTGCAGCCGCTTGTAGCCCTCTCCGGCTCCCAAGTCGATTCCCACGCCGGCGGCAAAGCGGGCCAGATTGGTTTGGGGAATCTGATCCAGGTCAGGAGTCCAAAGCAGCCCACTGTTCATGGTCAGAAGATATTGGGCTCCGCGAGCCACCACCACCACGCCGCGACCGCCACCGAGCCGAAGACCAGGGCGACGATGAAGGCCCTCTTCACCAGCTTGTACAAGAACACCAGTGAGGCCACTACCGCAACGACCACTGCCGCCAACGCCAGCTCGGGATTGGTCGTGGCGAACTCGACCAGTTCGTCGGGGATCTGATCCCGAACATCGGCGGGCAAGCAGTCGAGGGCGCTCTCGGGGAGCTTGTCGATCACTCCGTTCCCCAGTTTTTCCAGCAGATCGGGGTCGACGCAGTCCAGCCCGTCGGGCAGCTCAGGTGTCTGGCCCAGCAATTTCATCCCGACATTCTCCCCGACCGGCGGTCTGATTCCGCGCACCCCACTGTCGGCGGTCACAATTGGGGCATGGACCCTGCGACGGACCCGGCGGTCTGATTCCGCGCACCCCACTGTCGGCGGTCACAATTGAGCCATGGAAGGCCTGCTGATGATCTCTGCTGACTGCCACGCCAGTGCGCTGCCCGACACCTACCGGCAGTATCTGGATCCCGGCTTCGAAGACGCGTACGACCAGTGGCTCGGCGACACCGAAAGCAAAAAGATGAGGAAGGCCGAGCACACCGGCGCGGCCATCTACAGCGAGCAAGCCCTAGAAGAGTTCGGCACGATCGAGGAGGTGGCCGCCGGCGGCGTTGGCGGTGGCTGGGATTCGGCCCGGCGGCTGCGGGAGCTCGAGGCCGACGGGACAGTGGCCGAGGTGCTGTATCCCGGAGCGGGCGACCCTTCGGTGACACCCTTCGACGTTGGACTAATGACCTATCAGTACGAGCAGGACCCGGCCCTGTGGCTGGCCGGATGCCGGGCCTACAACCGCTGGCTGGGCGACTTCTGCAACGACGCCCCCGGGCGACGGGCCGGAGTGGGCCTGATCACAGTGGACGACATCGAAACCACAGTGGCCGAGATCCAACAGATGCGAGATCTGGGGCTTTTCGGGGGCGTGCTGCTGTGCAGCGGCACCGGCGACAACCCGCTGTACAACCACCCCCGATATGAGCCGGTGTGGGCGGCCTGCGCGGATGAGGAGCTGCCGGTTCACACCCACTCTGGCTGGACCCCCAACTACGGAGATTTCACCGGCTCGCTGGGCATCTTCCTTACCGAAATCAGCTGGTATGCCCACCGCCCGTTCTGGCTGCTCATGTGGTCGGGCGCCTTCGAGCGCCACCCCCGACTTCGCATGGTGATGAACGAGCAGGGGTCTACCTGGGCCCCGGCAACGCTGGACGAGTTGGACCATTTCTACGAGCTGAGAATGTTCGACCAACTCCGACGAGACCTGCCGCTCAAGCCGAGCGAGTACTTTCGCCGCCAGGTGTTCCTAGGGGCAGGCTTCACCGATCCCGGTGAAGTGGAGGTGGTGGATCTGCTTGGCGCCGAACAGCTGATGTGGGGCTCCGACTACCCCCATATCGAGGGCACATGGCCCCACTCTCAGGAGATGCTGGTCGAGCAGTTCGCCGAGCGGCCTGACGGCGAACTGGCCCAGCTGGTGGGGGGCAACGCCGCCGACCTCTACGGGTTCGACGTCGATGCCTTGAACGCGCTCAGCGCAGATCTGAGAGCTTGACCAGCTCCGGTTCGATCCGCTCCACGTTGCCGGTGGGGAGGAAGAACCGCCAGAAGATGCTGCCGGAGGGGCGGCCCTCGGTGTCCAGCCAGTTGTACACACCGGGGTCTTCGTGGGCGATGACCATCTTGAACGAGCCATCGGCCTCCAAGGTGGTGTTGGCCCGGTTGCGGCTGGTGACTCGGTTGGCGTAGTCATAGGTCTGGCCAGACGCGTTCCACAGGCACACGTTGCCGAACTTGCACTCCGGCCAGCGCCCGGTCATCACCAAGGCCTCGTCGGGGCCGAGCACATACCGGCCCAGGGTGTAGTAGGCGTCGAAGGCCGCGAAACCCATGGTGCCGGGGGGCTGGGGGTCGGGAAGCACGTTGGGCTCGCGACTGACCCACGTAGGCATGGGGTAGGTGCCGGGGATGGGCTGCTGGAGGGTTTTGCCCAGTACGTGGTTGTTGACCCGATTGACGGCCTCGGCCACTGTCTCGTCGGTCCACCGCGTGGCCGGGCCCACCGGTGACAGGCACTCGATGGTAAGGGGAATGTGGAGCGACTCGTCGGCCGCGGCCGGCTTGGGCACCTCGAAGTAGTGCCGGGTGGTGATCCGGCCCGCGTCGGGGGGCAGGTCCAGCCAATTGCGGTCCCGGGCCTCGCCGCCCAAGAACACCTCGTAGTTGCCGTCGGCGTCCACGTCGATGTCGTCGTCGTTGAGCACTCCGCCGGTGCCGGTGGCGTACTTGCCGTCGGCAGAGCCCAGCTCCACGGTGAACGACGTGTAGACCGCTCCGGTCAGATTCCCGGTGACCCGGTAGGCCAAGTCGCCGCTAACCGGAGCCTCGAAGTACACCGCATCGGCGTTGTCGCCGGTGAACTTGCGGGTGGGCGACACGATTCGCCGCCATACCGGGCGCTCAGGGTCGAACTCGGCGTGGGAGAATAATGCCGACTGGAGGATGTGCAGCACCAGGCGGTGGCTGTCGGCAATGTCCTGGTCGCCCGACACCCCCCACTCCTCGCCGCAGAAGCGTTCGCTTACCTCCGACAGGGCGTCAACCATCTCGGCCCACGCCGCCTGGGTCTTGGTCTGATCAGCCATTTCGATCTCCCCCTTGGTTTTGGCCGGACGTTACCGCAGCCGCTCGGTCGCGCCAGTATCCACCAAACCGTCATCCCCCGTCGGTATGGTCGCACTGTGAGTTCCACCCTCTTGGACACCGCATTGGACGCCGCAACGGGCACATCCGTCGACGCAGTTCCAGAAGCGCTGCCGCAGCTGCCGATCCGCGTTATCCGCAGTCCAAGGCGCCGCAAGACGGCCACAGCCAAGATCCTGCCCGACTGCATTGAAGTGCGGGTTCCCGCCGGGATGACCCCCAACGCCGAGGCCGAAATGGTGGCGAGCCTGGTAGTCCGCCTCGAGCGCAAGCGTGCAGCCGAAGCTGGCGGAGTGAACCTGGCCGAGCGGGCTGTCAAGCTGGCCTCACGTTATGGCCTCGCCCACCCCGAGTCGGTCACTTGGGCCGAGCAGAACGACCGCTGGGCATCCTGCACCTCGGCCCGGGGCACAATCCGAGTCTCCACCCGCCTGGCCCGGGTGCCCGGCTGGGTGCTCGACGCCGTGATCGTCCACGAACTGGCCCATCTCAGCGAACCCAACCACAGTCCTGCCTTCTGGGAACTGGCCAACCGCTACCCCCGCCAAGAACGCGCTTCCGGCTTTTTGGAAGCCATGTCCGCCGGCCACTCCGATCCCTGCCACACGGTCTGACCGCAACAAGCCGACCTGCTCTGAGAGAGCTTGAGCCGCCGCTTCGATCACCGCTTGTCGACGCGGGTGGGGCAGACTGAGAATCAATGGGCGAGCGGATCTTCTATGCGGCCAGTGTTCACGATGAGGCCGAGATCGATGCGGTGGTCGAGGTGCTGCGGGGCGGGGCGGCGGCGCTGTGGCCGGGGCGCAACGTCACTGCTTTCGAATGGGAGGTGGCCGAGCGATTCGGCAAGCGGCGGGGGCTCATGTGCAATTCGGGCTCATCGGCACTGTATTTGGCGGTTGAGTTGGCCGATTTGCCGCCGGGCAGCGAGGTGATCACCGCGGCGGTGACCTTCTCCACCGATGTGGCCCCGCTGGTGCGGGCCGGGCTGGTGCCGGTATTCGCCGACGTGGACCCCGACACCTACCAGATCGACGTCGACTCCATCGAGGCTCTGATCAGCCCCGATACCAGGGCCATCTTGGCCCCCAACCTCATCGGCAACGCCCCCGACTGGGATGCCATCCGAGCCATCGCCGACCGCCACGGGCTGTTCGTCATCGAAGACAGCTGTGACACCCTGGGGCCGGTGCTGCGGGGCTCCCCCACCGGCAGCCGCAGCGACCTGACGGTCACCAGCTTTGCCTCATCGCACATCATCACCTGCGCGGGCAACGGCGGCATGGTGCTGGTTGACGACGAGGACCTGCGGGACCGGGGGCTTTTGCTCCGCCGCTGGGGGCGCCGCTCCGAGCTGCACTTCTACGGATCCAAGCGCCGGGACCGGAACTTCTGGGAAGACCTCGACGGCGTCCACTATGACAACCAGTTCATCTTCGACGAGTTGGCCTGGAACTTCGAGCCCTCCGAGATAGGCGCCGCATTCGGGCGGCAACAGCTCGGCAAAGTGCCCCAGAACTTCACCCGGCGCACCCGCAGCTTCGATCTCTACACCGACTTTTTCTCCGCCCACGCCGACCGCTTCCGACTCCCCCGCCAGACCAAGGGGCTGGAGACCGCTTGGCTGTGCTATCCGCTCACCATCGCCCCCGACGCCGGCTTCGTGCGGGCCGATCTGCAAGCCCACCTTGACGGCAACGGCGTGGACACCCGCACGGTGTGGACCGGCAATGCCACCCGCCAGCCGTTCATGTCCGGCGTAGACTTCCGCCAGCCCGACGGCGGGCTTCCCAATGCCGATGCCATCATGGAGCGGGGGGTAGTGCTCCCCATGAACCACTCCCTCGATGACGACGACATCGGCTACGTAACCAGCCTGATAGAAACCTTCCTGACCACTACCTAAACCCCACCACCAAGGAGAACCCCATGCGCGGCGCCGTACTGCACACAAGCCCAGGCGAGCTGGTCGTCGAGAACCTCACCATCGACAAGCCGAATCCCAGCGAGGTGCTCATCAGCACCACCCACGCCGGGCTGTGCCACTCCGACCTGCACTTCATGGACGGGCACTGGCCGGTAGCGCAGTCGATGGTGATGGGCCACGAGTCAGCCGGCGTGGTGGCCGCGGTGGGCGCAGACGTGACCTACGTGAAGCCCGGCGACCATGTCATCACCTGCGTGTCGATGTGGTGCGGGGTGTGCCGCACATGCCTCCAGGGCAAGCCCTATTTGTGCCTCGACGCCGATTCCATGCGCTCGGGCCGCCCCACCCCCTCGTTGAGGTTTGAAGACGGCCGAGGCTGTACCGCGTTTGCCGGTTTGGGATCGTTCGCCGAGGAACTGCTGGTGCACGAGCGGGCGGTGGTCAAGATCCGCGACGACATGCCACTCGACCGGGCCGCCCTCATCGGCTGCGGGGTCACAACCGGGCTGGGCGCGGTGATGCGCACCGCGGCGGTTCCGGCCGGCTCCAGCGTGGTGGTGATCGGCTGCGGGGGCATCGGACTGTCGGCCGTGCAGGGGGCACGCATCGTGGGAGCCACGCCCATCATCGCCGTCGATTTGGTGGCCTCCAAGCTGGAGATGGCCCGCAACCTGGGTGCCACCCACACGGTCAACGCCTCCGAGATCGACCCGGTGGCCGCGGTCCACGAGATCACCGGGGGCGGGGCCGACTTCTCATTCGAGGCCATCGGCCTGTCGGCCACCGCCGAGCAGGCTTGGGCCATGATCGGAACCGGCGGCACGGCCACGGTGATCGGGATGCTGCCCATGACCAGCCAGGTGACCATCCCCGGCGGGGAGATCATCTTGAGCGAGAAGAAGCTTCAGGGGTCCCTCATGGGTGGCAATCGCTTCCGCCTGGACATGCCCAAGTTCATCGACTTGTACCTCGACGGTCGCCTCAAGCTGGACGAGATGGTGTCGGCCACCATTGGCATCAGCGAAGTGAACAACGGGTATGCGGCAATGAAGGCGGGCGAGACACTGCGCTCAGTCATAGCCTTCTGAGCTTCCCCTCCCCCGCTATCAACATCTGACCCGCTATCAACATCTGACCCGCTATCAACATCTGAAAGGAGCACGAAATGGGACAACTGGACGACCGGGTGGCGGTAGTCACCGGCGGCGGCGACGGAATCGGCCACGGCATTTGCCGGCGGTTCGCGGCCGAAGGGGCCAAGCTTCTGGTCGCTGACATCAACAACGAGGCTGCCGAGCAGGTGGCGGGCGAGTTGCGCGACGAGTTCGGCGCCGATGCTCGGCCGATGCGGGTGGACGTGGCCGACAAGGGAGAGGTGCTGGCCATGGTGGACGCCGCCATCGAGAACTGGAGCCGCCTCGACGTGTTGATCAACAACGCCTGGGGCGGCGGGGAACTGAGCCGGGTGGAGGTCAAGACCGACCAGCTGATGAACGACGCCATGCACGTGGGCCTCTACGGCCCGCTGTGGGCCATGCAGGCCGCTTTCCGACCCATGCGGGATCAGCAATACGGCCGGATCGTGAACCTCTGCTCGCTCAATGGAGTCAACGCCCACATGGGCACGCTGGAGTACAACTGCGCCAAGGAGGCGCTGCGGACCCTGAGCCGCACCGCGGCCCGGGAATGGGCCCCCTGCGGCATTGTGGTGAACGTAATCTGTCCGGGGGCCAAGACCGCGTCAGCCCGACGGGTGGAGCAGATGATGCC
Organism: Acidimicrobiales bacterium; assembly: GCA_965208505.1. GTDB lineage: Bacteria > Actinomycetota > Acidimicrobiia > Acidimicrobiales > Bin134 > Poriferisocius. Next base: position 959,681 of record OZ242339.1, on the reverse strand, counting down.
CGATCTGATCCGCAACGCCGAGGCAGCCAACCCCATGGGCCGGATGGGCGACCCCGAGGGCGACATCGCCCCCGTAGCCCTGTTCTTGTCGACTGAAGACGTCCAGTACCTCACCGGCAACACCCTGTACGTAGACGGGGGCAGCCACATCAACGGGGCCAACTGGGCCCCCGATATGCCAGAGACTCTGTAGCGCCGACGCCGCCGGCGTCGGACCGAGGTACCACGATGAGCAATAGTCGCTCGATGGCCGGCAAGGTGGCCATCATCACTGGGGCGGGACCGGGGTTGGGGCGGTCGTGTGCGCTGGCTATGGCCGAAGATGGCGCCGACCTGGCCCTGGCGGCCCGCAGGGCCGAGCCGCTCGAGGCGCTGGCCGCTGAGGTTGCCGCGGCCACCGGGCGGCGGGTGTTGGCCATACCCACCGACATCGCCCATCACGACTCAGCCGCAAACCTAGCCGACACCGCGGCCACCGAGTTGGGCCGGGTGGATGCGGTGGTGAACGTGGCCACCGCCGGTGGGGCCCGCGCCGCAGTGGCCGACATCGACTGGGGCGAATACCGCTATTCCTTCGAGCTGAACGTGGTTGGCACCCTGGAGGTGAGCCGTCGCGCCGCCGAGCACATGAAGGCGGTCGGCGGGGGTTCCATCGTGCAGATCAGCACCCTCAGCACCCATTCGGTTCCCGAGAAGATGGCCATCTACACCTCCACCAAGTCGGCTATGCACACCGCTTCGATGGTCATGGCCCGAGAGCTCGGCCCCCACAACATCAGGGTGAACATCGTCACCCCCGGCTACATCACCGGCGCCAACCTCGATCGGCTGTGGCAGGGCATCGCCGATCAGGCTGACAAGACCGCCCAGCAAGTCTCCGATAGGGCTGCCCGCAGCGCGGCCCTGCGCCGCCACGTCGACCCTGAAGACATCGCCGAGGCGGTGCTGTTTTTGGCCTCTGAGCGGGGCCGAGGGGTGACCGGCTTGGAAATCCGGGTGGACGCCGGCCAGATGATCGGCTGAGCGGGCTACGCCGCTTACGGACCTTCAGCGAGCACGTCGGCCATGGTGTCGAAAAGGATGCCGATCTCGTGGTCGGTGATAACCAGGGGCGGGCATATGGCCAAAGCGGTTCCGACGGGCCGCAGCACCACTCCGGCTTCCAACAGCCGCATACGGGCGGCCGCGGCGTCGTAGCCCAGCTCGGCGGCATACACCGCGCCGGTGCCCCGGTAGCTCTGGATGAGTCCGTCGGCTTGGAGCGCGGCGAGATCTTCGGTGAGTTTCTTTGCCAAGTGCGGCACCCGCTGAACCAGCTGCTCTTTTTCCATCAGGGCCAGGTTGGCCACCCCGGCGGCCATGCACGTGGGGTGCCCGGCGTAGGTGTAGCCGGTGCGCAGCAGAAAGCCGGGCTGCTCCAGCACGCCGCAAACGTCTCGGCTGCAAATGACCCCGCCCACCGGCTGGTACCCCGAGGTGACCCCTTTGGCGAACGTCATCAGATCGGGGGTGACCCCGTAGTGCTGGGCGCCGAACCACTGCCCAGTGCGGCCGAATCCGCATATCACCTCGTCCATGATGAGCAGAGCGCCGTGCTGGTCGCACAGGCGCCGCAGTCCCGCCAAGTAGCCGTCTTGGGGCGGGAACACTCCCCCGGCGCCCTGCATCGGCTCGGTGATGACGGCGGCCACCCGGCCCTCGTTGGCGGCCATGGTGGTGCTCACCGCCTCGATTTCGTCGCGGGGCACTTCCACGAAATGCGGTACCAGATCGCCCCAGCCCTCCCGGTTTCCGGCGATTCCCTGGGCCGAGGTTCCCCCGAAGTTGGTGCCGTGGTAGGCGTCGGTTCGCCGGATGATCACCTGGCGGTCGGGCTCGCCCCGAAGCTGGTGTACCGCCCGGGCGATCTTCAGCGCAGAGTCCACGGCCTCCGATCCCGAGCCGCAGAAGAACACCCGGCCGTCGGTCAGCGGCGACCGCTCGGCCACCATGGAGGCCAGCTCCTCAGCCGGCTGGTTCGTGAACGGGGTGAAGGTCTGGTAGGCGTCGAGCAGCCGCATCTGGTCGGCCACTGCGTCGATGATCTCGGCCCGGCCGTGGCCAACTTGGCAGTACCACAGGCTGGCCAGGGCATCCAGATACCGCTTCCCCTGGTCATCCCAGAGGGTGCAGCCCTCGGCCCGCACGATAGTGATGAAGTCGTCGGCCGCGGGTGGGGCAAACGCATGCAAAAACTTGGTAGGCACCGACGAATTCTATCCACCGCCAATTCACTTGCCGACCACCGGGGGTGGGATAGTCAGGGCATATGAAGCTGGGAATCGGGGTAGACCTTTGGAACCAGGCCAGGCTGGATATTCCGCTGGCCAAAGAGCAGTTGGCCAGGGTGCAGCAGGCCGAGCGGCTGGGGTACGACTCGGTGTGGTCGGCGGAGATCTACGGGATTGATGCCATAACCCCGCTGGCCTGGATTGCGGCCCATACCCGCCACATCCGCCTCGGCACTGCGGTGTGCCAGGTGGCCGCCCGGCCGGCGGTGACCACCGCAATGCAGTTCGGCACTCTGGAGGCGCTGGCCGGTTCGGGGCGGGCCATCTGCGGGCTGGGGCTGTCGGGCCCGCAGATCGTGGAGGGGTGGTACGGCCAGCCGTGGGGCAAGCCCAACGCCCTGCTTCGCGACTACGTGTCCATCATCAAGAAAGTGTTCGCCCGCGAGGGCCCGGTTAGCCACGACGGATCGCAGATCAGCCTGCCGTATGCCGGCGATGGCGCGCTCGGCATCGGCAAGCCTCTCAAGTCGATCCTGCACATGAACCCCGACATCCCCGTGTTCTTAGCTACTGGAGGGCCGGCCAACACCGCTTTGATGGCCGAGTTGGCCGACGGGTGGCTCCCGCTGGGCTACACGCCGGGCAGCGCCCACCTCTACACCGAGGCCATCCAGAAGGGCCTCGACCGGGCCGGTCGCACTTGGGACGACATCGAGATCCAGGCCGGGGCCCGGGTGTCGATCACCGACGACGTGCAGGGGGTCATCGACTCGGCCAAACCGCAGTTCGCTTTTCTGGTGGGGGGCTATGGCACTCGCGAGCACAACTTCCACCGCGACGCCATGGTGCGGCGGGGCTTCGGCGAGGCCGCCGAGCGCATCCAGGAGCTGTTCATGGCCGGACGCCGCGATGAGGCGGTGGCCGCGGTGCCCGACGAGTACATCGACGACGGGGCGCTGATCGGCTCCCGCCAGCGCATCAAGGAGCGCTTCGCCCGCTGGGGCGACACCAAGGCCACCGGCCTCACCATCCGGGCCGACACCGACGAGGAACTGGCCTACATCGCGGAACTGGCCGAGGCGAAACCCCGATCCGAGAGCTCTTCATAGGCTGGGCCCGTGAACCATCCGCCTTATCTGTGCACGGGGACGCTGGGCCGGGTGCCGTGGGATGACAAGGCCCGGGCCGCTTCGGCCGCCGGCTTTGCCCGGCTGTCGATCTACGGGTGGGAGCACCGCAAGCTCCATGAGCGGGGCTGGGACGATGCAGCCATCCGGGAACTGCTTGAGGATCTCAGCCTTCAGGTCGCCGAGTACGACGGAGTGGTTATGAGCATGCGGTCGCCAGAGGGTGCCGAAGACGCAGTGGCCTCAGCAGCGGCCCTGGGCGCCCGGTCAATCACGGTGTTGGAGCACTCCGACTGGCAGCCGGGAGAGCACCCCGTACAAGCCGCCGCAACGCTGGCCGTAATCGCCGATCAGGCTGCTGAGCACGGCATCTTGGCTCTGATCGAGCCCTTCTCCTGGTCGCCGTTGGACGATCACCGGGTGGCGGCTGAGATTGTCGAGCGGGCAGGTCGCCCAAACGCGGGGTTGCTGCTCGACACCTGGCACTTGTGGCGGGGACCGGAGCGAGGCCAGGTGGACTCGGCCATCGACCCGGCCATGATCAAAGCCATACAGATCGGAGACACCGGCGCGGACCCGGTGGGCCAGCCGACCCCCGATGAGATCGCCCACGAGTGCATTCACCATCGCCTGATGCCCGGCGAAGGCCACGGCAACATCGCCGGTTTGCTAGCTGACCTGGTCGACCGCGGCGTCGACGCCCCTGTCGCAATTGAGGTGTTCTCGGACGAGCTCAATGCGCTGGAAACCCATGTGGCGGCCCGCCAATCAATGGAGTGCTTCGCTAGATTGGCCTTGTGAGCACTGAAGGCATCCCCCAAGAAGTCGACGACGCCATCGACTCCCTCTTGGCTGAACACGATCCCACCACAATGTCGGTGGAGGAGTTTCGCGGCTACCAGTACGACTACGGGCTGGCCTGGGTGCATTTTCCTGCCGGCTTCGGCGGCCTTGGCTTGGCTCCTCGCTACCAACGCCATATCGAGGGGCGACTGAGAGACGCCGGAGCGGGGCCGGCCGACCCCGGCGCCTTCTTCTTCACGCTGGCCGGGCCCACTGTCGTGACCCACGGAACCGACGAGCAGAAACACCGGTTGCTGCGACCCATGTTCACCGGCGAGGAACGCTGGTGCCAGCTGTTCTCCGAGCCGGGCGCGGGCAGCGACTTCGCCGGATTGGCCACTCGGGCGGTACGCGACGGAGAGGTGTGGACCGTTGACGGCCAGAAGGTGTGGAACACCCTCGCTCACCTGGCCGACCGGGGAATGCTGGTGGCCCGCAGCAATCCCGACGCCCACAAGCACAAGGGCATGACCTATTTCGCACTGGACATGCACGCCGAGGGGGTGGAGGTGCGCCCGCTGCGCCAGATCACCGGTGAAGCCGAGTTCAACGAGGTGTATATGACCGGCGTGCGGGTGCCCGACGCCGACCGCATCGGCGACGAGGGTGAGGGTTGGCGGGTGGCTCTCACCACGCTGATGAATGAGCGCACCGTGATCGGGGGCGGCGGCTCGCCCAAGCGCGGCTCGGGCAGCATCGCCGAGTTGGTACGGGTGTGGGCCGAGTTGCCCGCTGAACAGCGAACATCGACCCGCCAAGACCGGGTAATGCAGCTGTGGAGCCAGGCCGAGACGCTGCGGCTCACCAACATGAGGGCGTCGCAGAACCGACGGGCCGGCAACCCTGGTCCTGAGGGATCAGTGGCCAAGGCCATCCACGCCGAGTTGAACAAGGACATTTTCGAAGAGTGCGTAAACCTTCAGGGCCTGGCCGGCTCAATGGACTTCGACTACACCTTCCGCCGGCCCGACATGGTGTCGGAAACCGGAGTCGAGAACGGGATCGGCCACGCTTTCTTGAGGTCTCGGGCCAATTCCATCGAAGGCGGCACCACCGAGATCATGCGCAACATCTTGGGCGAGCAGATCCTCGGCCTCCCCGGCGAACCCCGGGTGGACAAGGGCATCCCCTGGAACGAGGTCCCCCGCAACTAGCGGTGTGTCTAGGGTTTAGCGCCGGCAATTGAACAGCAGCAGCGTTTCTTGCCAGAAGCACCGATGCTGCCATAACCGGAGCGTGCGGCTAGCAAGGGCAACGCAACCAGGGGCGTCGATGCCCAGCTGTGGTGCCCATAACGGTAGTGAGCTCGCGATACGGGTGTGCTCCCGATAGCGAAGATCTGCCTCGTGGCGCGAACTATGCAGTACGAATAGCAGCCATTACTTCTTGCCAGATGAGTGTAAGAGCGGGAGTCGGCTCGTATGTTCGCCCACGCTTCTCGCCTTTGGGATGGAGCAGCCCAGCATCGACCAGTGCTGAGAGGTCACGGGTGGCCATGGCTCCGCTGATGTGGTCTCCAGTGGTCCATGTAACCACTTTGGAATACAGGGACCGGTGAAGTTTCCAGCCGCGTGCGGCGTCGCACATCGGACCCACCATCCGGTTGGGAAGCCGGTGCTGTTCGGCCAATCGTTCACAAGCCTCCCAAAGGGCTTCGGTAGCCTGTATGCGACGCAAGTGCCTCTGCACTTGCTGCTCGTGGGCTTCAAGGACAAACGACACCCAGGGCCGGGCGCTCCGCTCGGGAGACCAGGATCCTTGAGCCACGTTAGAAAGCACGTCGTAGTAGGCCGTGGTGTTGTGGCCAAGATGCTCTTCTATGCTGGCAAACCAAGGGTGAGACTCCCCGTCGGCAGCAAGGACAAACGACTGGACACAGCGGGCCATTCGCCCATTGCCGTCGCTGAAAGGATGTACGAGCGTGAGGTTCAGATGGGCCATGGCCGCGGTGACTAGGGGCGGCGCATCCCCGACAGCAGCCTGCTCGATCATCTCGGCCATGAGCCCTTCCACTGCCCCCCGATCAGGAGCTTCATAGACCAGGTTGTCCTCGGCATCTTCCACCCATACCGCGCCGGGCCGCCATTCGCCGGGGTTCTTGTAAAGATTGTGCTTGAGCATCATGTAGTGCAACGCCTTGAGCAGAGTCTCGTTCAAAGCCGATCCCGTGGATGCCACCCGCAGGGCGTAGGTCATAGCCTCCTGATAGCCAACGATGGCCAGTCGGGTTTCCTCATCAGGCCCATCGGGGCTCTCCCCATCAATGATCGCCGCCGCGTTCTCCACACTCGTTGTGTAACCCTCAATGCTGTTGGAACCCTGGACGGCAGCCGCCTGTACCACTCGTCGCAGCGTGCCATGCCATCGACGGGGGGTATGAAGTCGATGGCGAAGCCCTCTTCGGAGTTCCTCAATTCGGGCCAACGCCCGCTCGTCGGCTTCTGAGGGGACCGGAATCTGGTAGATCACCTGCGCGATAGTATCTTACTTATCCCCATATCTCAATAATTTATCCACATATATGGTTTAATGTATCTGCAAATAGGGGCGGTCAGAAGGCACGACCAAACGGCCACCGAAACAACCCATCGAGATTGCGTCAGCACTCACGGCGGTCGAGCCAGGCGATCACCGTTTCGGCCACCGCCTCGGGCTGCTCGGGCAAAAGGGCGTGGCCGGCGTCGGGGATGACCACCACCTCCACCCGGTCGCCCACTGCTTGCACGAGGGCATCGGCGTTGGCGGGTACGGCCAGCCTGTCGTCGGCGGGCTGCACGGCCAGCATGGGAGCGTCGCCGCCGGCCCACCAGTCGCCCACCGGTGTGTTCACGGTGGCCTGCTCTTGTTGGCGGGCCAGCGACCCATACCAACCGTCGGCCCACACGCTGGGGTCGTTCCCCGGTGCGAAAAACGCCCGAGCCACCGCGTCGAGGCGAACGTCGGGCGGGTTGCGGGTGTCGAAGATCGTCCTCATGGCCGCGGCCATCTCGTCGGTCACCGGGACGAGCCCGCCGCAGGCCAACAGAACCAGGCTCTCCACCAAATCGGGATGCTCGGTGGCGGTCATGCGGGCGATGCGGTTCCCGTAGGCGTGCCCCACCAGTGCCGCGGGGCCGCCGCCGAGTTCGGAGATGACCGCGGCCACATCCGAGGCCAGCGTCGACAGGGTCTCCTCCCGGTCGGGCACCGCGCTGGCCCCCAGGCCCCGGGGCTCGGGGCAGGCCACCCGGTAGCCCGCCGCGGCCACGTCGGCGGCCAGAAGTTCGAAGTCGCCCGCCCCTCGGCCCATCGACGGCAGCATGACCACCAGCGGCCCCTCGCCGCGGAGGCGCACCTCGATTGGCCTGTCGCCGGTGGAGACCATCACGGCCTCGGACTGTAACCCAGGGCCCTGTCGACGAGACGAGCAGGGCACCACGCATCACTTGGCCCGCCGAATTCCGAGGATGGCGGTTAGCCTGTCGGCGGACATGGCTGTCGATGAAACCACCCCGCCGCTGCTGTCCGTCGAGGGCATCCACAAGTCATTCGGCACCACGACGGTGCTGGCCGACTTCACCCTGACGCTGCACGCCGGAGAGATGCTGTCGCTTCTGGGGCCGAGCGGATGCGGCAAGACCACACTGCTGAGGCTCATCGCCGGACTGGAGCGGGCCGACCATGGGAGCGTCAGCCTGGACGGGACCAAGGTGGACGGGGACGGGGCCTGGCTGAGGCCAGAAGACCGCCAAGTGGGCATGGTGTTCCAAGATTGGGCGCTGTTCCCCCACCTGGATGTGGCCCAAAACGTGGGCTACGGGATCCCCCGCCGCCAGCGGGCCGCGGAAGTTACGAAAACGCTGGAGTTGGTCAACCTGCCGGGAATGCAGGACCGCGCCCCCGAAACCCTCTCGGGCGGCCAGCAGCAGCGGGTGGCTCTGGCCCGGGCGCTGGCGCCCAAGCCCACGGTATTGCTGTTGGACGAGCCCTTCTCCAACCTGGACGCGGCCTTGAGGCGCGAAGTGCGCTCTGAGGTGCGGGAGCTGCTGCGACACGCGGAGATGACCGCGGTGTTCGTGACCCACGATCGCGAGGAGGCGCTGGTGTTGGGCGACCGGGTGGCGGTAATGGACGCGGGCCGGATCGTGCAGACCGGCACTCCGGCTGAGGTCTACCAGAACCCGGCCACCCCGTGGGTGGCGGCATTCGTGGGTGATGTCTCCCTGTATCCCGGGGTAGCTGCCGGCGATGTGGCCGAGACCGATTTCGGCCCCATCCCCCTGCTTGAGCCCAACAACGGCCCGGTTGAAGTGGCGGTGAGGCCCGAGGACGTAGAGCTGTCGACTGGCGGCCGCGCCTCCGAGCACACCGTGGAGCACTATGAATATCGGGGACCCGATGCCATGGCCACCGTGGTCGGCCCCATCGGCGCCCGCCTCCGCGCCCGGGTGAACGGCACTATGAGCCTTGCCCCCGGCGCCCCGGTGTCCCCCGCCTACACCGGGGCACCAGCGAAAGCCTTCGCCCCCTCCGAACCCGACCGGCAACCCGACGCCCGGCTGCCTTGAACGGCGGCGCCAACTCCGCCCCCTCCGAACCCGACCGGCAACTGAGAGCCGCTTGCAAGCCGCAGTCGGCCTCGGACATGTAAAGCAAGCTTTACCTTTGCTGGCGCCTGTGGATAATGTCGGCCCTTGTGTCATTGCCGACCGCCCGGTCACCGGCGCTTTTGAGGATCGTCGCCGTGGTGGTGACCGCGGGGTTCGCCTTCCCCGCGGGCTATCTGGTGTGGCGCAACTTCACCTTCAGCAGCGACCCTCTGGGGGTGCTGTTCTCCCAGCGCACGCAAGGGCCGCTGCTGCGCACACTGCGGCTGGCGGTGCTGGTGTCGGCCGCGACCGCGGTGTTGGGCACCGCTTTGGCCTGGCTGACCACCCGCTGCGACGTGCCTCTGAGGCGGCTATGGCAGACGCTGTTGCCGCTGCCGCTGGTGTTCCCCACCTTCATCGGCGCCGCGGCCCTCATCCGCACGCTCAACCCCGGCGGGCTGTTGGCCGACTGGCTCGACAATGTGGGGGTGGCTTGGGACGTGGAGATGCGGGGCCTGTTCGGGGCGTGGCTGGCGCTGACCCTATTCACCTATCCCTATGTGTACCTTCCGGTGGCCGCCCGGCTGCGCCGGCTGCCCGGATCGGTGGAGGAGTCCGCCCGCCTGCTGGGCGACGGTCCGCCGACCATCATCCGGCGGGTGGTGCTGCCCCAGACCGCCACCGCGATCAGCGCCGGCACCCTGCTGGTGTTCCTCTACGCCATCAGCGACTTCGGCGCGGTGCAGCTAATGCGCTACGACACCCTCAGCCGAGCCATCTACACCACCCGGCTCAACAACCAGCCGGTGTCGCTGGCCCTCAGCGTGATCTTGCTGGTGTTGGCCGCCATCGTGGTGCTGATCGAGCGAGCGGCCACCCGGCGATATGAGGTGGCCGCTCCAGTGCGCTCGAGGCGCCCGGTGGTGTACCCCCTGGGCCGGGCCAGGCCCTTGGCGGTGGCGTTCCTTGTCGCCGTGGTGACGGTGAGCTTGTTCGGCCCGCTGGCATCGCTGGCCGATTGGACCATCGACGGCATCCAACTCGACGCCTCCGGCGGACGGGACCTGCTGGTGGGTTGGGACGACGTGTGGACACCGACCTGGAACACCGCTTTCGGCAGTGTGGTGGCTGCGGTGGTGGCGGTGGCAGCAGTGCTGCCGGCCGCCTATCTGGTGGTGCGCTACCGATCCCGGATCGGCACAGCGGCCAACGGGGTGATCGTATCGTCCTTCGCGCTGCCCGGGATCCTCATCGGGCTGGCGCTGTTGTTCTGGACGCTGAAAACCGATGTCGGCAGCCATCTGCGCAACACCCTGGCGTTGCTGGTGTTCGCCTACGTGGTGCGCTTCGGCGGCCAGACCATGCGCACTTCACAAGTAGCGGTTTCCTCGGTGTCGAACCGGCTGACCGACGCCGCCCGCACCCTGGGGGCCAACTGGGTCCGCCGCTTCCGGTCGCTGGAGCTGCCGCTCATGGCACCGGGGCTGTTGGCCGGAGGAGGGCTGGTGATGCTGTCGGTCATGAAGGAGCTGCCCATCACGCTGCTCATCGCCCCGTTCGACTTCCCCACCCTCACCACCAAGGCCTTCAACAGCATCGAAGAGGCCTTCGTGGCCGAAGCCGGAGTGTGGTCGGGGGTGCTCGTGGTGCTCTCGGCCGTGCTCACCTGGCTCTTCGTCGTCCGCCGCGCCGATCATTTCGACTAGGCGATTTCGACCCGGCCATTTCGATTCGGCAACACCAGCGTGACACGCTGCGGGAATGAGTATCGAGCCGTTTGCGATCGACATCCCCCAAGCCGACCTCGACGACCTGCACCGGCGTCTGACCACGACCCGGTGGCCCGACACCGTGCGGCCCGGCTGGACCGACGGCGCTTCGGTGGCCTACATGCGGGAGTTATGCGACTACTGGGCCGACGGCTACGACTGGCAGGCCCGGGAGGCGTACCTCAACGCCTTTCCCCAGTTCACCGCCACCGCGGCCGGCGAGCGGATCCACTTCTACCATGTGCGCTCTCCCGAGCCCGACGCCCTGCCCATAGTGCTGATCCACGGATACATGGGCTCGGTGGTGGAGTTCCGGGAGATGATGGGGCCGCTGTCAGACCCGGCGGCCCACGGCGGCGACCCGGCCGATGCCTTCCATGTGGTGGTCCCCTCGCTGCCCGGCTACGGCTTCTCCGGGCCCACCGCCAACCCGGGCGTGGACATGCACCGCTGCGCCGATGCCATCGCTGGGGTCATGGAGCAACTCGGCTATGACCGCTACATAGTGCAGGGAGGCGACTGGGGGGCACTGGTCACCCGGCGGATAGCCGAGGCCTACGCCGACCGGCTCATCGCCGCTCACTTCAACATGCTCTTCGCCCAGCCCACCGCCGAGGAGTCCACCGATCAGGCCAAGATGATGGAGGGGGTGACCGAGGCCGAGCAGGCCGCCATAGCCCGCTCGCTGGAGGTGATCACCGGGGGCACCGGCTACATGGCCATGCTGAGCACCAAGCCCCAGACCCTGGCAATGGCCCACAACGACTCCCCAGCCGGGCTGGCCGCCTGGTTCATCGAGAAGTACCAGCACTGGTGCGACTTAGACGACGGCGACCTTGAGAGCGTGTTCACCAAAGACCAGCTGCTCGACAACGTGATGCTGTATTGGATCACCGGCACCGCAGCCTCATCCGGGCGGCTTTACCTGGAGTCGGCCCGCACCGGCACCTCGGCGCTGGACTCCTGGGCCGGCCAGATAACCGTTCCCACCGGCCATGCCGCCTACCCCCGGGAGCTTCTGCAAACCCCCCGGGCATGGGCCGAGCGCCGCTACAACATCGTCCACTGGTCGGTACAGCCCAAAGGTGGCCACTTCGCCCCCTTCGAACAGCCAGAACTGTTCACCGAAGACCTGCGGGTTTTCGGCCGCTTGTTCCGCCCCTAGATCACCCGGGCAGTGCGGCGGTCTACTGCCCGCTGAGTGCTCTCGATTATTGCTGTCACACTTCGCAGGTCAAGCTGGCCGAGGTTCCAGCCGGAGCAGAATCCATGGCGCAACAGATCGAGATAAAGGAGGCTGGGACTGGCATCGGCGTGTTCGGCAAGGTGTTGCCCGACTACGCGCTCCATGTCATCCGCCTGAGGATCAGTTAGCTCCACAGGCGGGCTCTGAGCTGGGCGCATGGTGAGCATGAGGTCGAGGGTGGCTGTGTTCTCGAATCCGGATGCCAGCCCCTTGACCGACCGCTGCCCTTTGTCCAGCATGGCGATGAGTTCAGGGACCACCTCTAGGCCGGCGGCCGCTATGGACCGCTGGAGAAGCTGCCACACCTTTCCTGAGCTGTTGCCAAAGAGCAGGGTGATGAACCCTCCTGGCTTCACAACACGGATGCACTCTCGCAGTGCATCGGTCATGATCTGTTCGTAGCGCTCGGCAGACCTGACCGCGCCAGTGTCTACCCGGTCAATCACAGCTTCTTTTTCTGGATCAGTGAACTCTGACAACCATGCCTCTTGGAAGAGGTTCATGTCTGAGTAGAAGATGTTGGCCCCGAACGGGGGGTCAGTGAATACGTAGTCGATGGAGTGATCATCGAGGGGCAAAGCAGCCGCACTCGCATGCTGATAGCTGATGCCAGATTCGTGGTCTGTACTCCAATTGAGGCGAGTCCGGCGTTCTTCGGTGATCCACCGGTCGGAGCGGATTGCAGCATTGACCTTCCTGTTGAACAGGTCGAAGACGTTCCACTCGTAGAACACCGGAGCGACGTAGTAGTTGGCGTTCGCCGCATTGAGCGGACGCTGGCGAGACCACTGGTACCGTTTGCTCGCCCTGGTCAGTATGGCCGTGAAGGCAAACCGCAACTTCTCACGCAGGTCTTCTTCGTCAACTTCGTCGATCGCCTCACGTAGCGCAGACAGAGCACAGAGGTTGCGTTGCGAGTAGAACGACGAAACCGAAGTCAGGCCATGTCGGCCCAGTGCAGAGGCAACGTACATCTGGCGGGACTTCTCGATGGCCACTTCGGGCCACTTGAAGTCGGATGGGTTTGCTTCCTCGATCGGAGGTCGATGAGGTTGCTCGATCTGGGTCCGGGAGCAATCACAGGAGATTGAATCCACCACCGGCCTTTCGTAGAGCCGTCGGCATTTGCTGGTCACTGACGCCTCGCAGCCAGGGCAAGCCATCTGCGTCTTTTTCCAGTCGGCGGCTTCCAGGCAGTAGTAGAAATTGAAATCTTGCCCGCACACTGGGCACTCCATGACTGCTGACCAGACCGTCTTGGCGATCTCTGAGTTGCCTCCGCAGAGGCCACACTTCACGGCATAAATCTGGCCCACACGCTTGCTTGCTTGGTCAATGACTTCATCGGCCCGCTTGCGCAGGTGCTCTTCCGACACCTGATTCACATAGTTAGTCCCTATGTGGCGTCCGAGTACCGAGACATCAAAGAGCCGAGCCCGACGACCGGTCATGAACGCGGCGACACCGGTCATCCCTGAGCCCGCGAATGGATCAAGGACGATTTCGCCCTCCCTGGTAAACGCCTCTATGAAAGGCACAATGCCCGCCACCGGCACTTTGGTTAGGTACGCGTGGGCCATGTAGGCAGGGTCACTGCGTTTCACTGCCACCATTGACGGCAGGTCTCGAAGCACGGTCTTGCTCACGACTCCGACCTTACCTACTAGGGATGACAGTAACGGGTAATGCGCCGGTACACTCCGGCAGGCATGAGCGCAAGTAGGACCTAGTGGGATTCAAGGAAGACGCTGACTTCGCACGCTTCGTGTCGGTCGGCGCAATCGGCACTGCCGCAGTAGCTGACCACCTTCGAGGCCGATACGACCACCAGCCGATAGAGCTTGAGCGCTATGCCATGTCCAACAAGGTTTGGCAGACAAAGGTCAAGCGGCTTCGGTTGCCCGACCTGCTTTGTGTGCGTTGCGGGTTAAGAGTCGAATCGCGGGCAAAGTCGAAGCTCAAGATCATGCTGTCGCACTCGGATACTCCTGGGCGCGAGTGGGATGCAGGTGGCATGCGAGACGAAGACCTGTTCGCCTTCCTCATGGCCGATACCGACCAGGACCCTCCTTACTGCGGTCCTCCGATCTACTTTGCGACTGGAGCCCTGCGGGCAAGCATCACGCAAGCCAAGAGGTCCGCTCCAAAAGCGGCATCGGAGGGTTCAGAGGTCACCCTGACATGGCCGAGTTGGGTGCCGGCCAAGCGAGGTCGGTTTGTCCGTGTCGACGATGAGGACCGCATCGTCTTCGAGGGAGAAGACGGCAAGGTGCAGCGGTACTGGCACTGGCGGAACTGGGCAGGCCCGAGATTCGTCTATTCGAGGTGCGGCGAGTTCTTTCAAGGAGACGAGAAGGTTCTTGCAGGGGTTGTCGAACAAGAATCAAACCCGGTGTGTTCAGGTGAATCTTGGGACTTGGTGGCTGCCCTGCGCTCAAGCGACGTCGTCGAACGGTTTGCGGCGGTAAAGGCAGCAGGAGCTTTGCAGCATCGTGAGCTCGTCGACGTTCTATCCGAGGCAGGCGAAGACAGACTGGAGGATTGGAGGATCCGGCTTGAAGCGCAAATTGCTCTGGCTCGGCTTGAACCCAATCCGTGGATCAACCAAATCATGCAGCAGATCAATGACCGCACGACTGAAGCCGATCAGCAGATGGAAGCAGTCCTTGCAGTTTCCGAACTCCCATCTGATGCTGCTGCCGAAGCTCTTGCCGAAATCGCGGCGTCATTAGATCTTCCAAGTGAATTGAGGGCGGCGGCGGCTTGGGGGATGGGTCAGGGTGCAGCACGAAGACCGGAACTGTTGCTCGACAGAATCGTCGATCCAGAACCCATAGTCGCATTGCATGCGATCTCGGCTGTTGACGAGCTATCAAGTGATCTCCAGCGAACACTTGTCGGCTGGATGGAAGGAGGCGACGCAATCCAGGCCTCCGCTGCCGCTCAACTTCTCCAGCGCCATGGTTGTGTCGACTCGTTGTTGGAGGCGTGCGGAGGCGGTCGCAATGCCCGTCTTTGGGCACTTCGAGCACTCGGGGAACTGCCTCCGGCTTTAGTTAGATGTTTAGCCAAAGATCGACTCACACCAGATATCGAAGGGGTCTTGCTCCCTATGTGGCTCGGTCAAGAAGATTGGCTCAGACAAGACGGCAAAGAGGGACTAGACGCCCTTGACATCCAGAAGGTTCGATTCTGCTAGGCCGCTGCTGTCTGGCAGCGATACTCGCTAGGCGAATCGGGCGGAGCGCATGGCCAGGAGGTCGCCGTCGGCAGCCTCTTGCACCTCGCGGGCCTCGTCGGGGCCCTTCATCCGCAGCGGGCAGGACACCACCACGTCCATCACCTGGTTGAGGCGCCCAAAGGCGATCCAGCAGCCGATGGCAAGGGTCATCTCCACCACCAGTTCGTCGCCGAAATGGCCGACCATTCGGTCCATGAATTCCTGGTCGATGGATAGGTGGTCGGTGGCGAACTTCTCTGCGTACTCCAGGGCATCGCGTTCGGCCTCGCTGAAGCCGTCGTAGTCGTCCCGACTACCCACGTTGAGGTAGTCGTCCTCGCTCAGTTCATATTGCGCCAACGACGCAATGCGAGTGTCCAGTCAAACCACACACTGGTTGATCTGGGCGATCCTCATTCGAAGCAGTTCCCGCAGTCGCACGGGAAGCTTGCTCTCGTTGTAAACCGCGCCGCTGAACGCCGATGCCGGGCCGGACAACTCCGGAGTCATCATCCACAACCGATGCAGCTCCTCCTCGGGGCCGTCGGGGATCTTGATTCGTGCCATGTTTACTCCTTGGCTGGGGTGCCAACACAGTAACGGCTCGCAGCCGGTGAGCACTTACAGTCGGGGCATGGGCAGCAGGTTTGATGCCGCTCGGCGGATAGCCGTCGCCGCGATCACGGCTGTATTGGTCCTGGCCGCCTGCGCATCGTCAGAGGACGCAGTAGATCCGATCCCATCGATGTCAACGCCATCAGAATCTGCTGAGGCGATGCCTTCGGCGTCCTCCGAGACGATTTCTGGGCCCAAGCCGACGGCCGAGACCCCGCTGTTGGGCAGCCCTCCCGAGGTGGTCGAGCACACTGAAGACTGGCCGCTGCCCAACCGGGACCTCGCCGCTACCCGGGCGGTGTTCAACAGCCCGATCAACTCCACCACCGTCGATCGCCTGGAGGTGGCTTGGACGGCCGATGTGCGAGGCGGGAGCACGTGGGGCAACCTGGCCACCTCGCCGTTGATCTTGGGCGACCAGGTGTATGTGGCCGGCCTCGACGGAGGAGTCCACGCCATCGACGCCACCACTGGAGAGAACCTGTGGACGACGGGAAACCGGGGCGGCATGTACGGCCCCTCGGGTGTGGCGGTGGGCTGGGGCAAGGTTTTTGCCATCAAGATCGGCAACCGATTACGGGGTCAACAGATCGCGGCTTACGACGCCGACACCGGCAAGGAGATCTGGGCCACTGAGATCGCCGAGGGTGGCAGCGAGCTCAACGTGCAGCCCTTCGTCTACAACGAGATGGTGTTCGCTTCTACCAGCGGCTTTCCCGCCGGGGTTAGAGGCACCATCTACGCGTTGGATCAGGCCACCGGAGACGTTGCGTGGACGTTTGCCACTGTCGAAGACGAAGGCCTGTGGGGGAACCCCGACGTCAATAGCGGCGGCGGGGCGTGGTACCCGCCGGCGCTGGACCCCGAATCCGGCACCCTGTTCTACGGGGTGGGCAACCCCTACCCGTTCCCCGGTGCTCCGGGGTGGCCCGCAGGTTCGAGCCGCCCAGGTGACAACCGCTGGACCAGCGGCACCGTCGCGCTAGACGTCAAAACTGGCGAGCTGCGCTGGGGTTTCCAGGCCTTCCCCCACGACATCTTCGACCGAGATCACGTGCTGGTGACGCTGGCCAAGGCCGAGGATCACGGCCTGGACCACGACGTGCTGGTGTCGGCTGGCAAGGGCGGGGTGGCGTTCGGCCACGACCCGGCCACCGGCGAGGTGCTGTGGCGCACTTCGGTGGGATTGCATCGAAACGACAGTCTCGAGAGTTTCAGCGCTCCGGTGGAGGTGCTGCCCGGCGCCCAGGGAGGCATGGTCACCCCGGTGGCCGTGGCCGACGGGGTGTTCTACGCCGCGGTGGTGAACGCGCCCTCGTACTACGAGTCCGACCAGGTGACCAGCGGCGGCGAGGGCACCCAGCTTTTTACCCGCCCCAGCAACGTGGTGGCCATCGACATCGCCACCGGCGACATCGTCTGGGACGTGGAGATCATCTCCAAATACCCCGAAGTCCCCTCATCAGACGTACTTGGCGGCATGACGGTGGTGAACGACCTGCTGTTCACCTCCACCTTTTTCGGCGAGCTGCTGGCCCTCGACCGGGCCACTGGCGAGATCGTGTGGCGCCACCAGGCCAAAGGCGCCACCAACGGCTGGCCCTCGGTGGCCGGCGACATGATCATCTACCCCATCGGCCTAGTCGAAGAGCCTCAGGTTCCCCACCTGCTGGCCCTCCGCTTGAAGCAATAGTGCGCGGTGCCAACTGATCGGCCATCACCAGTAGAATGTTGGGTCCCGCCATAAACTGCGGCAGTATCGCCGCTGCCAAGGTCCCGCTCTGGGATGGCGCCATCGGCACATGAGGCTCACAATGGCTCAAAACCCCTATCTCGCGGCGCGCTCAGACCTGCGCAATGTGGCGATCATCGCTCACGTCGACCACGGCAAGACCACTCTCGTCGACGCGATGCTCTGGCAATCGGGAGCTTTTCGGTCCAACGAGACCGTGGCCGAGCGCGTTATGGACTCGATGGACCTTGAGCGGGAGAAGGGCATCACGATCCTGGCCAAGAACACCGCAATCCGCTACACCCGCGACAGCGGCGAGGAGATCAAGGTCAATATCGTCGACACGCCGGGCCACTCCGACTTCGGCGGCGAGGTGGAGCGAGCACTGACCATGGTCGACGGGGTCCTCCTCTTGGTCGACTCGAGCGAGGGCCCGCTGCCCCAGACGCGCTTCGTCCTTCGCAAGGCACTGGGACTCAAGCTGCCTGTCGTTTTGGTGATCAACAAGATCGACCGGCCCGATGCCCGCATTTCCGAGGTGGTCGACGAGGTGTACGAGCTATTCCTAGACCTCGACGCATCCGCAGATCAGATCGACTTCCCCATCGTGTACTGCAACGCCCGCCGAGGTACCGCTACTCTCGACCCACATCAACAGGGCACTGATCTGCGCCCCATGTTCGAGACGCTGCTCAACGCTGTCCCCGCACCCCGCCACGATCCCGAGCATCCTCTCCAAGCCTGGGTCACCAACCTTGATGCCAGCCCCTATGTGGGGCGCATCGCGCTGTGCCGGGTCATGCACGGAACCATCAAGAGGGGCCAGGAGGTGTCGTGGTGCCGCACTGACGGAACGATCACCACCGCCAAGGTCACCGATCTCTACGTGACTGAGGACCTCAACCGGGTGGACGCCGAGGTGGCCAGCGCCGGCGAGATCATCGCCATCTCGGGCATCCCCGAAATCACCATCGGCGAAACGCTGGCCGATCTTGCCAACCCCGCCCCGCTTCCCGGCATCACGGTGGACGAGCCCAGCCTCTCCATAACGATCGGGACCAACACGTCTCCTATGGCTGGGCTCGACGGCGACAAACTCACCGCTCGCCTCATCAAGAACCGCCTCGACACCGAGTTGATCGGCAACGTGTCGATCCGAGTGCTGGACACCGACCGCCCCGACACCTGGCAGGTCCAGGGACGAGGCGAGCTTCAGCTCGCGGTGCTGGTGGAGATCATGCGCCGTGAGGGCTTCGAGATGACCGTCGGAAAACCCGAAGTGGTCACTCGCACCATCGACGGAAAGCTCCATGAGCCCACCGAGCGGGTCACCATCGACATTCCCGAGAGCTTCGTCGGCGCGGTCACCCAGCTTCTGGGAGAACGCAAGGCCACCATGGTGAACATGTCGAACCACGGCACCGGCTGGGTTCGGCTCGACTACATAGTGCCGGCCCGCGGCCTCATTGGCTTGCGCACCGACTTCCTCACCGAGACCCAAGGCACCGGCCTGATGGCCAATGTGTTCGAGGGCTACACCCCCTGGATGGGCGAGCTTCGCACCCGTCGCTCAGGCTCGATCGTCGCCGACCGAAAAGGCCCGGTCACCGGATACGCCGTGGCCGCCATCCAAGAACGGGCTTCGCTTTTCGTCGCTCCCGGCGATGAGGTGTACGAAGGCATGGTGATCGGCGAGAACCCCCGCCCCGAGGACATGGACGTCAACATCTGCCGGGAGAAGAAGCAGACCAACGTCCGAGCGGCCGCTTCCGACGACACCGTCCGGCTGACCCCGCCCCGCGTCTTGTCGCTCGAGCAGTCCCTCGAGTTCATCGCCGACGACGAGTGCATCGAGGTCACCCCCCACTCCATTCGCCTCCGCAAGACAATCCTCGACGCCGGCACCCGCGCCCGCAACAAGAAACGACTCCAGCGCTAGTTTGGGGTAGCGCCCCAGCCCTTCCGGCTAGCCCGCAGATGCCGAGGCCTGGGCCCGGGTAGTGGCGACAGTGCCGTAGAGCACTCCAACCAGGACGATGGCGGCACCGACAGCGGCGACGGGGCGGGGGAACTCGCTGAAGAACGCTGCGGCCCAAATTGTGCCGGCCACCGTTTCAATGGGCGAGAACAGGGCCACGTCGGCCACCGGGGCGAAGCGGGGCGCGTTGGACAGCGCCAATCGACCGAAGGGGTTGAACACCAGGCCCATGGCGGCAATCGACAGGTAGGCCCGAATGTCCAGCGAGAGCGGCGACGCCGAGTACACCAGGGCCGCCACGGTCATCACCCCGCCGATGGACAGTCCCACCAAGCGGCTCATGTCGGGATACCGACGCCACATCGTCAGGCTCACCGCAAAGCCCAGAATGGCCAAGACGCCTAAAAGGTCGCCCTTCAGGGTGGGCTCGCCCACCGAACTCGACACAATCGCCCCTATTCCCGCCATGGTGATGGCGATGGCGATAGCCATCTTCCGGCTGATGCGCTCCCTCAGCCATATCCAGGCGCTCACCGCGGCCAGCAGCGGCACCGCGGCCACGATGGCCACCACATTGGCCACCCGGGTCTGGGTGATGGCGATGACGAAGCAGAGCTGGCTGCCACCGGTCAAAGCCCCAATCACCAGCTGCTGCCAGGGGTGGCGGCGGAACGCCTCCAGCGGCCAGCAGCCATCCACCCGATGGCTCAGCGCGGTGTAGAGGGGCACCGAGCAGCACGCCACCCAAAAAGACACATCAATGCCGTCGGCCTCCGAGAGCCGGATCCACAGCGAATCGGTGGACACCGACAGCATGCCCACCCCGGCAAGCAACCAGCCCAGCCGCCGACGATCACTGGACTGGGCGACATCCATTCGGTGGGCCGTAAGGGACTCGAACCCCTGACCCCCTGCGCGTCATGCAGGTGCTCTAGCCAACTGAGCTAACGGCCCGGAAAAGGTCAGGCTAGCAGGATCACCGCTGAGTACACCGATGCATATGTGATAGAATTGAGTGCGCACCAGAAGTCGAATCACTCTTGAGGAGCAAATATGTCAGGCGATGCCACGATGGAGAAGTGCACGGTTGGCTTTGTCGCCCTAAATCGCTTCAATGCGATCGGGCTTGCTGCCATGGCCGGCATCAACGCCCTTGGCATCGCGGCACTGGGCCTGTTGAACGCGATGGGCCTGGTGACGTTTGGCGCGGTCAACTCAATGGGCATCGTGACGGTGGGCGGGGTAAACGCCATCGGCCTGGTCACGCTGGGAGGGGTAAACTCAATCGGCATCGTGGCCATCGGCGGACTAAACGCCACCGGAGTTGTCGCCATCGGCGGAGGCAACGTCACCAGCATGGTGTAGCCGCCGCCATCAGAATCTCTCCCTCGCCCTGCAACATCGATGGCAACCTATATCGGGGCCACGGCTTTCAGGCTGCTTGAGCTTCCCCCTCGGAGGGGGGCGGCGGAGATTGCCGCAGAAAGCCCTCGATGTAGGACAAGCGCTCTCGAACCTCTCCGAGGCTGCCGGTCAGCTCCGAGTGATTCTTCTCAATCAGCTCCCGGTTCTCCCGGATCAGCTCCCGGTTCTCCCGGATGAGCTCCCGGGTTTCCTGATTCGACTTGTCGATGAGCTCCCGGGTTTCCCGATTCGACTTGTCGATGAGCTCATACATCAGGTTGCGGGTCTTGACGCTGTCGACGTGCTGATAGCGCATCATCGCGAGCATGATCGCCAGCATCGGGCCGACGACTGCGGCCAAGACCGGCGCCAAGTCGCTCAGCGTCACCACTTCCACAGCCCCACCCTACCGCAAACACTCTGCCTAATGCAACAATAGTATTTGTACGTCTATTTCAATATATATCATATCAATTAAATCCGCACGCAGCCGCCGACGGGCAGGGCTAGCGCGTAGGTGACCAGTGGCGCTTGCCAATCCTCTCCGCTAGGCGAGATTTCCGCTGCCACCTGGCGCGGTAGGACTCGCTCGGAGTGCGGAGGGTTATCGAGTCGGAGTATTGGTAGAGCACCGCGCCGACGAGGGTGAGGATGATGACGTAGGCAGCGGAGAGCGCTCCGAGGTCGCTCTCGCGGGTAATGCCGAGCTCGGCGATGACAATCGAGAACTCTCCGTGGGCGATGAGGGCGGCTCCCGCACGAGCCCGGCCGGGTTTGCCGATGGCGGCTCGTCCTGCCCCGATCCAGCCGGTGGCGAACTTGGTGGCAATGGTGACGACGGCGATGACCACTGCCGCGACGGCGACGTCGGGAAGGAGGCGAATGTCGACTTGCAGGCCGAAGAACACGAAGAAGACTGCGGCGAAGAGGTTGCGCAGCGGCAACAGCAGCCCGCGGGCATGCGAGACTATGTCGCCTGACAGCGCGACACCCACGACGAAGGCTCCCACCGCCGTTGACAGGTTGAGTCGTCCGGCAATGCCAGCAAAAAGAAGCGTGCCGCCGAGCAGGGTCAACAACAGCGCTTCGCTGGATTGGCTCAACGCGATGGCGCTCAGCCGGTCGCCGAACAGGTAGGCGGCACCGAGCACGGCAATTACCACGAGCAACGAGACGGTTACGGTGACGGTGGTGCTCAACAGCGACCCGCCGAATAGCACGCCCGACACGATGGGCAGATAAAGCACCATGGCGAGGTCTTCGATGACCAGCACGCTCAGGATCACCGATGTCTCGTGGTTGCCGATGCGGTCGAGGTCGGCCACGAGTTTCGCCACAATGCCCGACGACGAGATGTAGGTCACGCCACCAAGCAGGACGGCAACGACCGGCTCGAACCCCAGCAACAGGCCGGCTACGAAGCCGGGAGGGAAATTGAGGGCCAGATCGACGATCCCGGCCAGCGTGGATCGTCGCACATTGTCGATCAGCTCGTGGGCTGAGAACTCGAGTCCCAGCATCAGCAGCATCAAGATGACGCCGATCTCGGCACCCACCTCGATGAACTCCGTTGACGCCGGCAACTCGACGAGGCCGCCGTCGCCGAGGGCCAGTCCCACCAGCAGGTACAGCGGAAGCGCAGGCAGGCCAATCCGTCGGGCCAGGCGGGCGACTATGGCCAAGACCAGCACCACCGCCCCGAGCTCGATCACAAACAGATCGCTGGCCGTGTGCATGGGCTAGCCCGATTGGGTCAGCAGCCTGGTGGCCGCTTTCACCGCGGCCGGGACGCCGACAACCACGGCCGTGCCGCCGGCATCGAGACGGTCAGCTCCGCCTGGAATGGGAATAGACCCCGAGTCGGTGACGAGCGCCATGACGCCCGCACCGGTTCGCGCCCTCAGCTCAGCCTCGGCCAGGGTGAGACCGGCCAGAGACGACTTCGAGTCGATCTTTACCCAAGAGATCACGAGATCCTCGAGCCGGTGCACGACGTCGTCCAAATGCTCCAGCACCGGGTTGCCGCCCAACAGCTCACCGAGGGTGTGCCCCTCGTCCTCGGTCAACTCCACGCTCTCGCAAGCGCGATCAATGTCCCGTTCGTCATAGATCACCAGATCGCGCCGACCGGTCTGGTGGACGACCACGCCGACGGCGCGGCCGGCGTTCGTCTCCAAGTCGAAGCGAACCCCCACACCAGGCAAATCAGTCTCGGTTGCCTTTCCCACTGGTCTCTCCTCCCGGTCGTCGACGAAGCGGCCACACCAATCTTGACAGAACAGCGCAACGAGAGAGGTGCGTCGTTCGCAGTACAGTACGCATCGGTCCACCAGGCGCAACGCCTCATAGCCAGCGCCTGCCCAATGGATGGTGGCAAGAAGGGGGCCGTTCACATGAGCACTAGGCGGGTAGTCATAGTCGGTGGGGGTTTCGCTGGCCTCAGCGCCAGCTACGAACTGAAGAAGCGTGGCATCGCCTCCATTTTGCTCGAGGCCAAGGACCGTGCGGGCGGACGCGGCATCGGCGAGAGGGTGGACGGGTTCTCAGTGGACAACGGCGCATTCGTCTTCACCACCACCTACGACACCGCATTCCGCATCTGCGGGGAGCTCGGACTGCCGCTGGTGGAGTCGACGATGAAATTCGGCCACCACCGCAACGGGCGGTGGGTAACAACGACACCAGACCAATCGATCCGGAATCTCATACGGCAGTTGCCCGCGGCCCTTGCCATGGGATTCCTCTCACCTTCAGGCATGAGAGCCGGGTCCAAGGTGATGCGGCAGATGTACCGCCAGGAGGAATACCTGAGCTTCGCCAGCGACAGCCGCCTCTCCGAGATCGACGACGACGAGACTTACGGCGATTACCTCGATCGGCACAAAGTGCCCGAAAAGGTGCGGGTGACGCTCAGCGGCCCCCTGAAAATGATCTTGGGCGATGCCAAGCCCGCCAGCCAGGCGCTGATGCGGGCCTACATCGGAGAAACGGTGCTGAGCGGCGGCAAGTTGTACATGCCCGAACGGGGCATCGGCTCATTGAGCGAAGCGCTGGCCACTGCCTGCTCCGATGCGATTCGACCGTCGGCCACCGCCAGGAGAATCGTTGTGGAAGACGGGGCTGCGACCGGCATCGTCGTGGACGGTCAAACCATCGAGGCCGACGCGGTCATCTGCGCTGTGCCGGGCACAAAGGTGTCCCACCTCATCCCCGAACTGCCGGCAGAGGCTCACACGGCGCTCAGCATGGTCAGCTACTCCACCGGCTGCCGGGTGGTGATCGGCCTCGACCACCCTCCGCTGCCTGTTGGCTGGCATGGCGCTATCTACCCCGAGGACGACGACACCCCGCTCTTGATGGACCGGACTACCCTCCTGCCGGCCTGCGCGCCTGCGGGCAAGAGCATTCTCGACCTGCTCATCGGGCTCGACCGGGCCAAAGAACTCATCGGTCTCGACGACGAAGAGGTAAAGCGCCAGATGCTGGGCGCAGTTCGCCGCAATGCCCCTCCGGGCTCCGCCCTTCCCGGGGATGACGAGGGGCTGTTCTACCGGGTATACCGCTGGGAAGAGGCCCTGTGCATGGGCAAGCCCGGGATGCTCCCCGAGATGGCCAAGATCCCCGGCCAGATTGCCGGTCGCATCGACAACCTGTTCTTGGCCGGCGACTACATGGGCATCCCCTCAGTGAACGGCGCCCTCTCCAGCGGCCACCGCGCCGCAACCCAACTCGCCAACCTGCTGGCATCTCGCACCACCTAGGCAAGCCGACTGCCCAACTTCTCGACGCCATCCCCGCTCAAGTCGCGGAGGTCTTGCTGTGCCAGCCAACGGCTGAAATGCACCCTCCTGGAACACCCTCTCATAGTGAGTGCGTCGCCGGAGTGAAACCCGGCGGACCTTACCCACGTCCCCACCTGGTCCGGCGTCGCGTACGTGTGCTTCATCACCGATGCCCACAGCCGCCGGATCGACGAAGCCATCACCGCATACCAGGTACTGCTCACCGATCAACAACGCGTCCTCGGCCACGACCACCCCAACACCCGAGACGCCCTCGCTTTCTGGCTCGCTGAGGGTGGCCGAGTAGACGAAGCGACCACCCTCATTAGTTCAATGAACCTCCCCAGGCAAGACAATGCGTGAATCAAGATAACAAGACCAGTAAGTACAAGAACCGACCAGCCATTGAAGCTAGGAGTCGCGCCCTCCCGCACCCCCAAGATGACCCTCGCCTGCAGCGTCGGCATCATGGATGGCATCAAGCAGTTCCCGGTGGCGCAACTCATCAACTTCTGACTTGAGCTGCAAGCGGCGGAACAAACGGAATGGGATCAGAAACACGTTCCAGACCACGTACCACAACAGCACGTAAATCCATGTCACGGAAATCACCAGCACTACCACTACGGGGGCCAACGGCACAGCCCAACGCCGCTTGGGCATTCCCCTGTAGACGGCCGGGATGATGCGCCTCGCCGAACCCATGAAGTTCAACGGGGATTCCATGATGACCTGCTCAGAGGGCAGGCGCTCGCCTTCGGCCATATCCATATTTCCAGTGTGTGATCTACCAATGGGAAACTCTCCCAGAAGGGAGTTTATCGTCTGTTGCATTCCTCTTGGTAGGGCGGCTTTCTCCATGCGCTGAACAACCAGACGATGACAATGACCAGCCCCCGGAAAACCGCTTCGGGGCGCCGGGCGGTGTCCTCGCCGCTGCGCTGGCCGGGCTCAGGTGTAGCGGTGGGGCGGGCGGTGTCCGGCGGGTTTACGCTACCCGCCGGACTGCGCGAGCGGGCACTTCTACAGCGCAAGCGCCCCTATTGCTGCTATGGCGGGCGCCTGTCCCGGTCGGCGGCCCGAAGGCTGAAGCGAGGGTGCCTGGATGAAAGGAGGTTGACCCTCCCCCAGAGACCTGTTTGCCAGCTATGAAATCGCGGTGACCGGCCGAAAGGGGATGCAGAGAAGAGATGTGGTCAACCTTGTGTGACGCAGAGAAAATGTGCCCTAGAATCGACAACGGAGTTAACGCCATGGAGGTCGCTGATGGGTGCTGAGCGTGTGCAAATTCTGAATCCGAGAACTTGGCTCGGCAAGCGATCCGCCAAATCGACAGCAATCCCTCCCGATGCGGAAGCCCGGATTCGCGTCCAAGAGGCCGAGATGGACCGACGGATTGCCGACGGCACGTTTGGGTCTGACGCTCTGACGGCTGAAGAATTGGAGCGGAAACTGCTGGGCTAGCGCAATGAGCGAATGGCGATGGACTAACACCAAAGTCCTAGAAAACTGGGCGCGCTCCCAAGACCGCTCTCAGGTGTCGACCGTTATCCGAGCGCTGAAAGCGGCAGAAGCAAATCCTATGATGCCGGGCGAACCAGTCGAGTCGCCGCCTGGCAGAGAGAGGCGGGTCATCCGGACATCCGTCGCCCGCATCTATTTCGCCCCCTCGCAAACCAGATGGAACGCAACCCAAGATTGCCTCTTCCTGCTGGAGATCGACAGCGGCTAGCCCGCTTGCGAGTTGACATTGCTGCGTGCTTCAAAGGCCACTGCCGATGCGGTTCCTGGTAGGGGTGTTCGCCACCCGATCTGACCTGGGCCCACTCGACCGATTTTCGGGGACTCCACCTAACGGAGTAGCGGTGCTCCACCTATGGACATTGCCAATCTTGGCGGTCTAGAGAACTGCCTTGGGTTTCAGGCGCCCTCTGCTCGCGGCTAGGTAGTGGGCTTCGCCGTTGAGGACCGCGGCTATAAGCCACCCTCGCTGGGACAATGGCGGTCCCGAGCCAGGAGTTGACGGGTTGACGATTGACGGGTTGACGGTTAGAGTGAGTGTATGACTGACTCCCCGAAGGCCAGTTTCGACTCTCCATCGGACCTGAAGACACTGTACGCGTCCGATCTTGAAAGGGAGCAGAACCGAGACCAGCTTCAATCCAGCGAACGGCTGTTGAATGAGCGCGTCCTCATGCTCGTTGATGCTTTCCACGAACGTCTATCAGATGCTCGACACGTCATCGAAGAGATCAGCGCAGATGAGGCCGGCGTGCTCGGCGCTAAGGCAGCCGAGGAGGTTGTTGCCAGCGCCAGGTGGTCGCGGCTAGTCGGCGACCGAATCGACACTTCCGAAGCTGTGCGCATTCTTGGCATCACCCGCCAGGCTCTGTCGAAGCGACAAGCCTCTGGATCCTTGCTAGGCCTGCCCGGACACAACACCACTTGGTATCCGACTTGGCAGCTCGACACCGGCAAAGAAGCGATACGCCCTGAAGTCCGCGACGTCATCGGGGCGTTCCGAGACGCCCTAGGCGAAGGAGCCGACCCATTTCTAATCGCCTCATGGGCCTCCACAGCCCAGCACGAGGACCTCAACGGCCTATCCCCCGCTGAGTGGCTCACCGACGGCAAGGACATAGAACAGCTCCGTCAAGCAGCCCTACGAGCGGCGGAACGACTGGCCCAGTGACCGACTGGTCCCGCTTCCCAACCTTCCGCATCACGCCCGAAACCAGGCTTTGGCGTATCCACAGCGCTGACGCTCATCCGGCCTACTTCAACGACAGCGACAGCTGGCGGTTCGGACCGCCGCCGACCCACAAGGGCAAGTTCGGCACCTGCTATCTCGGACTCGACGACCCGAGGCCCGCGTATGTGGAGAAATACGGTCGCATCGGCGTGATCACACCGGAACTGCGACACCGCGATGGCCTTAGCGAACTCACTCTGCAAAGGTCGGTAGACCTCGCTGACCTGACCAACCGCTCAGTCCTCGGACGCTTCGGCATAACGGCATCACACTCGACCGGTAGCGACTACGGCCCATCCCAAAGGCTTGCCGCCGACCTGTTCGATGCTTCGTTCGGCGGAATCCGCTACCGCATCAGCCATGACCCCCAGATGGAGCTCGAAGCCGTCGCCCTGTTCGGCGAGCCAGGCGAACAGGGCGGGCGGTTCAAATTACCCAAGACCACGAATCCGATCCCCGACGACCTGATCGACCTATGCCGTGAATTCGGCATCGACGACTTCCCCAACTCTTTGCTCCCCTGACAGAGGTTTCCCTCCGCAGCCAATAGCCTCAGCTGCGGAAACTGGACATTCTGAACCTCCCCGGGTATAGCGCAGGCTCTGGGGTCTCCTGGGTTTGGTGGCGCCGTGTAAGACCAGAGACGTCCATGAAAGTACACAGTTGAGTTGCATCTGCGGGCAGTGCGAATGGACAGGAGGAATCAACAGGAAGGTCTGTTGGTGGTGTTCCAGTGGGTGGGGGTGTCGTGGATGCCTGGGGATTGGGTTAGGTCTTGGAGCCATTCGACGATGTAGCGCTCTAGGGTTGGGGGGAAGTTGCATCGGTAGCCGCGGAAGCGTGTGAAGCGGTCCTTTTCGTCGTAGAACATGATGTGGTTGGGGATGTCGATGGCGCTCTTTCCGTAGTAGGCGAAATGCTCCGAGATGAGAACTCGGCGTGATTTCGTGTCGCTCGCGACAAATCTTGGATTTGGGCAGCCATTGCCGAGACTGTGGTAGCTAGGTGCTTGAATCCAGACACCGGAATCGGGGTGGCGATGGTAAACGTTGTCGCCGCATCGCAACTCTTCGATGCCGTTTGGGTCTGGCTTCTTTTTCTGGAAGCGCGGATCGGCCCAGTAACCGTCGAATGACATCGCCTCTTCGACTCTCATGGCATAGACGAGCTTGCCGGCTTGAGCGTTCTGCGTGGACCCGACACCGAGAACCCAGTCGCCTATTTCCGCACGCTCTAAGTGTAATTTGTTCAATTGAATCACCCCGTGTTTTGTGGAGGCTCTGTTCCTTGGGAGGATGGAGCAATGCCAAATCATGGGAGATATCCCGCCGAGCTGCGTGAGCGGGCGGTACGGATGGTGCTGGACAACGAGCGGCATCACGGGTCGCAGTGGGAGGCGATCTGTTCGGTCGCTGACAAGCTGGGCCCGTCGGCGGAGACGGTGCGCAATCGGGTGCGCCGAGCGGAGGTCGACGGCGGGATGCGCCCGGGGGTGGCGACCGCGGAGCGCGGGCGGCTCCAAAAGCTCGAGCGCGAGAACCGCGAGCTGCGCCGGGCTAACGAGATGTTGAAGGCGGCGTCGGCTTTCTTCGGGGCGGAGCTCGACCGCCAGTCCAGGCTGTAGTGGCGTTCATCGACGCCTACCGGCACCGGTTCGGGGTCGAGCCGATCTGCGCGGTGCTCACAGAGCACGGCGTCGGGATCGCCCCGTCCGCCTACTGGGCGGCCAAAAAGCGGGCCCCGTCGGAGCGTGCTTTGCGCGGCGCCCGGCTGCGCCCGGTGATCGCTAGGGCGCACAAGGCGAACTACGGCGCCTGCGGCGCGGCCAAGGTGTGGGGCCACCTGAACCGCGTCGAGGGCGTGCGGGTGGCCCGCTGCACCGTGGAGCGGCTGATGGGCCAGATGGGTGAGGTTCCCCCCTTTTTGTGGAGACATCGTCTATAAGGAGATGCGATGTCTAGACAACGAAGAAGGTTCGATTCGGAGTTCCGTGATGGGGCTGTTCGGATCGTCAAGGAGACCGGCCGTCCGGTGGCCCATGTGGCCCGGGAGCTCGGCGTCAACGAGGGCACTTTGGGCAACTGGGTGCGCCGGGATGGGGCGGAGCGGGCTGGCGGGCTGTCCGCTGATGAGAGGGCCGAGCTGGCCCGGCTCCGCAAGGAGAACGCGACTTTGCGGATGGAGCGTGATGTGCTCAAACGATCCGTGGTCCTTTGGGTGAACGAGGCAACGCGGTGACCGCAGAGTTCATCGCTGCCCAAAGGACCGGCCACGGCGTGCCTCACGCGGTGTCGCTGCGGGCGCTGGACGTGGCGCCCTCGACGTTCTACAAGCACCACAACCGCCCGCCGACTGAGATGCAGCTTCGCCGACAGGCGACAGACGCCGAGGTGAAGCGGGCGTTCGGCAAGTCCAGGGGCACCTACGGCTCGCCCAGAGTGCGCGCCCAGCTGCGCCGCGACGGCATCTCGGTGTCGAAGAAGACGGTGGAGGCTTCGATGGCCCGCCAGGGCCTCTGCGCCCGCCCCAAAAAGAAGAAGGGCCTGACCAGCCAGAACCCCGGCGCCGCTGCAACGACGGATCTGCTCGGGCGCGACTTCAACGCCGAGAGGATCAACCAGAAATGGTGCGGCGACTTCAAAGAGGTCAAAACCGCAGAGGGACCGGTGTTTTTGGCCACCGTCGAGGATCTGTGGTCGCGGCGCATGGTCGGCTTCGCCACCTCCAACCACCATCCGACGGCCGAGCTGGCCAAAGCCGCGATCAACACCGCAGTCGCCACCCGAGGCGGCGGCATCGCCGGCGTGATCTTTCACTCCGACAAGGGATCGCAATACACATCAGAGGCCTTCGCCGCCGCCTGCCGGCGGCTCGGCATCGCCCGGTCCACTGGAAGAACCGGCAACGCTTTGGACAACGCCCCCGCCGAGTCGTTCTTCTCCACCCTCACCCACGAGCTCATCGACCGGCGGGCCTGGACCACCCGGGCCCAAGCCCGACAGGAAATCACCCTGTGGGTCCACAGCTGGTACAACCAGCACCGGCTGCACTCAGCAATCGGAATGGTCCCGCCCATAGAATACGAACAAGCCACCACCCCCAACCCCCATAAACAAACTCTCCACGATTAGGGGGGAAGCTCAGCCCCAAGCCGCCAGCTTCAGCGCGCCCAAACGCAAACCCCGAACCGCCTTCGCCGCAACACCGGCAACCGACACATCCAAAACAGCCCCCGAGCACCCCCAAAACGCGCCCGAAAACCCCAAAACCCCCGCAAAAAAGCTCGATCCGGCCTAACTCAATCACATCTGGAGCACTATCTCAATAACGACCCCTAGAGCGCCGGACGGGATTTGAACCCGTGAATCATGGCTTTGCAGGCCACTCCCTTAGTCCACTCGGGCACCGACGCGTACCTGGCTGCCGGGGCAGCCAGCCCTGACAGTGTATGGGATCGGCCCGGTGGGACCACATAGGGGTTTAGGGTTTCGGGCATGGCTGATGGCGGGACCCGGTCTCCTTTGGAGTTGCTTGACGTGATGGGGATCGTTGAGGCCGAAGCGGGGCCGGAGCTGCGGCACTTGGAGGTGTACTGCCCTGACGGGCTCTTGACCTTGCTGTGGCACGGGTCTGTCGACGCCACCGACGTGGTGATCACCTTGGGAGGGGCCATCGGGGGGCTGTTGGGGCCGGCTCGGGCGCTGTATCTGCGGCTGGGCGAGAACTTGGCCGCAGATGGCATTGCGGTGATTCGGGTTCATTACCGGCGGCCGGGAATCATCGAGCGCTGTTTGCTTGATGCGGCCGCGGCGGCCGACTTGGCCGCTCGGGAGCAGGCCCGGCGGTTCATCTTCATGGGGCACTCCTTTGGGGGAGCGGTGGCGGTGCAGGCCGGAATTGCTCTGGGAGAACACACCGCGGGGGTAGTGGGGTTGGCCACCCAGTCGGCGGGGTGCGAGAACGCGGCGGCGCTGGGGGGCACTCCCCTGCTGTTGATGCACGGGGGGCAGGACCAGATTTTGCCGGTACATGCCAGCGAGGCGGTGCGGGCGCTGGCGGGGGGTGGCGAACTCATTGTGTACCCCGACGCCGACCACGGCTTGGCCACCGTCGCCGATGAGATCGCAGATACGCTCGCCGACTGGATACCGGCCCGATTCGCCGAGCACACGCCCCGATAAACCAGATAGAGGAGCTATCGCATGGGAGCAGCTGAAGACGCCCTAGTCCCACGGTCTCAGTCCGAGTAGACAGCTCGGTAGGCTAAGGGACAGCCGCGCCCGGGAGGACTAACTGTGACCACGACCGTGAAGGCCACCTACGCCAACGGCGTGCTCACGCCTATGGAGCCCCTCGACATCGAGGAAGGCAAGGAGGTGACGCTCTCAATTGACGACGCGCTAACAGCGGGCGGAGGACTGGCCGCAATCGCAATGCGGGTCAAGGAACTTCACAAGTCCATGCCCACGGACGCGAAGGACGGCCTCCCCACCGACCTCGCCAAGAACAAGAAGCACTACCTATACGGTCATCCCAAGGAGGACGATGTATGACCGCCGTCTTCGCGGACGCGGGCTACTGGATCGCTCTTTGGAGGCCCCGGGATGCGCTGCACGAGCGGGCAGCGACCGTGGCGGACAATCTGGGGGCCATCGCAGTAGTGACGACACAGCTAGTGCTGACAGAGACGCTCAACGCCCTGGCCGCCACGGGCGAGTTCTACCGCCGATTCGCAGTGCAGATGGTTCGGGAAATGGAACAAGACCCGGACGTCGAGATCGTGCCGCAGACGGACGGACAGTTCCGGGCCGCCGTGGAACGCTACGCCGCCCGGTCCGACCAGCGGTGGAGCCTCACAGACTGCGTGAGCTTCCTCGTCATGGAGGAGCGAAACATCACCGAAGCCCTCGCCTACGACCGAGACTTCGAGCAAGCGGGTTTCACTGCCCTGCTCCGATAGCAGGTGCAGAGCGCAATTCCATTGGAATGAAGGAGCCACCGCATGGGAGCAGCTGAGGACGCCCTGATCGGGCCGGAGGACGACAACTTCCACCCCCCTTCCGACGATCCGTGGGAGACCGAGACCTGCTGGTACGCCTTCTGCGTCCCCGAACGCAACATGATGGGCTACCTGTACACCTGGATCCGCCCCAACCTGGGCATAGCCGGAGGCGGGGCCATGGTGTGGGACGACACCGCGCACTTGCCGTGGGAGGTGCCATTCTTCGACTACAACCACAGCATCCCGCTGCCCGACGGACTCGACCTGCGAGATGCAGTTTTGCCCACCGGGATGCGGGTGAAGGTGGTCGAGCCGCTCACCAGCTACGAGCTGGGCTACCGCTATCGACGGGGCGACATGTTCGAGGCTGAACTGCGCTTCGACGCCCTCACCCCGCCGCACGTGTTCACCCGGGGCGAGCCGCCGTTCACCATCGCCAGCCACATCGACCAGCCCGGCCGGGTCACCGGGAGCTTCCGCCTCCATGGCGAAGAAATCGCCGTGGACTGCTGCGCCATGCGGGACCGGTCTTGGGGGCCTCGCAGCGATCTCCGGGGCTTTCGCATCGGCTACTCATTCGCCACCGCGTCGGGCCAGAGCGCCTTTTTGTGCTATTCGCTGCCCCAAGAAGGCAGCGACCCGATCAACGCGGGCTACTACCTACGCGACGGGGTGCGGGCCGACATCACCAGCGGCCAGCGCCGGGTGGAGCGCGATTCCGAGCACGGCTACGCCACCGCCTTCGAGATAGATGCGACCGACGAGCTGGGCCGGGAACTTCATGCCGTGGGAACTCCGGTGAGCCGCATCATCTTCAACCCCTACCCCAAGATGCTCACCTGGGTGAGCACCACCGCCTGGGACTTCGACGGCGGTACCGGCTGGGGCGAAGACCAGGACTGCTGGCGCCCCGACCAGTGGTCCCGCTACCGCCGCAGCCTGCGTTAGTAGTCTCTGCGCCATGTTCACCGCCCGATTCGAACTGAGAGTGCCCCCGTTCGCCGATGTGACCCACGCCCAGTTGCACCGCGAATACCTGGACATGGTGTCGTGGTGCGACGACAACGGCATTTCCACCGTCATCGTGTCGGAGCACCACGGTGCCGACGACGGGTTCATGGCCTCCCCGCTGGTGCTGGCCAGCGCCGCTTTGGCCCGCACCGACAACATCATGGTGGCGATCTCGGCACTGCTGCTGCCGTTCCACGACCCCATCCGCATAGCCGAAGACATCGCGGCCATCGATTTGATGGCGCCGGGGCGTTTGTCGGTGACCATGGGGGTGGCCTACCGGGAGTTCGAGTTCGACATGTTCGGCAAGGACCGCACCCGCCGGGGGCGCGACACCGAGGAGGCCATCAAGCTCATCTTGAAGTGCTGGTCGGGCGAGCCGTTCGATCACGAGGGCCGCACCATCTGGGTCACGCCCAAGCCGGTCACCGAGCCCCATCCAGTGTTGATGGTGGGCGGCTCTGTGCGGGCCTCGGCTCTGCGGGCGGCCCGGCTGGGCCTGCCATTCTCCCCGTCCACTCCCGACCAGTCGCTGGCCGACCTCTACTACGAGGAAGCGGCCCGGCTGGGCTATGAGACCCCGTTCGCCATCGTGCCCGACGGCCCGTCGATGGTGATGGTCACCGAAGACCCTGAGCGCACCTGGGCGGCCATCGAGCGCCATGCCCTGTACGACGCCGGGCTGTACAACAGCTGGCAATACGACGACCACCACAACCTCACCGCGGTGGATGTCGACGACGTGGCCGGGCTGGCGGCCAGCGGACAGTGGGATGTGCTCACCCCCGAGCAGTGCGCCCATCTGGTGCGGGACAAGGGCAGTGCCATGCTGCACCCGCTGGTGGGCGGCATCGACCCGGCCATCGGCTGGGAGAGCTTGGAGCTGACCAAGAATAAGGTCATGCCCCTGCTGGCAGCTGATGGATGACGGCGATGGATGAGGCTGGAGAGCGACTGCTGAGCACAGAAGAGTTGGCCAAGCTCAGCCAGCCGCCCCGGGCCGATCTGGTGGAGGCACTCGCCGAAGGGCCGGAAACTGCCGTCGAGGTGTTCCGGCGCATCGACCGGGCCTACCGGAACTTCATCGACGGGTTCGGGGCGTGGATCGCCACCACCCAGCGCTTCGTCGCCGATCGCTACGGCATCGGGGGCTTGGCGCAGGTGGGCTCAGCCGACGACGCCTACCGATCGGCCCTGCTGCACGGATTGACCGACGAAGACATCGCAGGCCGCCATCAGACCGACCGGGCCGACGCCATTGTCCAACTCATCGCCGACGGCGACCCCGAAGCGGCCTTGGCCGCCTTCGACGCCTTGGAGGCGAGCTACCGCCGGATCCACGATGTGGAGCGCGACCGGGTGGCGTCGGTGCTGTCGCAGGTATATCGGGCTTGGGGGCCCGATGTGCTGGAGGAGAGCATCAGGTTCTCCGGCGAGGAGACGCTGCTGGGGTGGATGCCCCACGATGTGGCCCGACCGGCCGAGGTGCGGGTGCGCCAGTGGGCCGCCATGCAGAAGGGCAACTTCGCCGACATCACCGTGACTGAGACCGACGATGCCTTCATGATCACTCTTCACCCGTGCGGCACGTGCGGGCGCCAGGTGTCCGACGGCTGCTACGGGGAGAACCTGAATCTGGCCGTGGTCGCCGAGGACCACCCGCTCACCTTCGGACAGGGCCCCGCCCCCGTCTACCGCACCCATGTGGCGGTGATGCACTTTGTGGTCCCGATGGAGCGCACCGGGGTGCCGTGGCCGGTGATCCAGTGCCCGAAGGGGTTGGACGCGGAGCCTTGCCGAGTGGTGCTGTTCAAAGACCCTGAGGCCACGCCGCCGGAGGCATACGGGTTCACGGCTTCCTGATCAGCGCAAACGCTTGACAGAAACCACCAGCCTGGAGCGGATGACCGGGCTCGAACCGGCGACCTACACCTTGGCAAGGTGTCGCTCTACCAACTGAGCTACATCCGCAGGGCTGCCCAGCATAGCAAGCAGCCAACGAGACACCCATTGCAATAGGCCAACGCCGGAATCAGCCCTTGGCCGCCTCAAACAGGACCGCGGCCCGGTCGCCCAAGTCCAATTCTTGGGCTATTTGAACCGCGGCGGGGCTCATCTTGACCAGGGTTTTGGCCAGGACTTCGGCCATGTGGTCGTCTCCCAGCTTGTCGGCCAGATCGTCGAGCTGGGTTTGCAGGAACACCAGGCACAGGGCGTCCTCGTGGGTCTGCACCCGGGGGTCGGTGCTCAGGCCCTTCTTGGCCACGATGGCCGACACGTCGGCCGCGAAGTCGTGGTCATACCCCACTGCGGTGACGATTTCGGCCACCTCGGCGGCGTGGCGCTTGGCCTGGGCGGTTCGCCACCGCAGGTAGCCGGACCGGCCCTCGGGGTAGTCGGATCGAGCCAGAGCCCAGCGCCTCAGGTGGTGGGCTCGGGCGGCCACCAGCTGGGCGTCGTCGGCGTCGGGATCGAGGCGCCGCACCCATTCGGTCATCAGCTCGGCGTGGGCCAGTTCCTTGGGCCGGGCCACCCCGTCCACCACGATGGTGTGGGGATCGTCGGCGTTGGCCTCGTCGATGGTGGACAGAGCGGCGCTCAGCTTCGAGCTTCGGCCAGTGGCGTCAATTCCCATTTGCGTCGATCAAGAGTCAGCGGGCGGGCGCAGGTCCACCCGCAGGACCAGAAAGCCGTCCTCGATATCGCCTACTGCGTCGCCGATGATGGCGAAATCCTGGAAGTCCTCCTGAGCTCGGCGGATGAACAGGGTTCGCTCCTCACCGCCCACCGGGGGCAGCGGGCGGGTCTTCACCGCCTCGGCCCGCTCCCGGAACCGGTTGATCATCGCCTCCACGTCCAATTCGTCGGCCATCAACCGAGCGTATCGCCTGCTTCGGTGCTGTCGGGCGACTGGTCATGGCGGCTGGTACGGCTTTCGCCGGTGCGCACCCAATAGATGAACGTGCCTAACAGGGCAATGACGGCCACCGTGATCAACAGAGCTATCACCAGCCTGATCTCGTCGTCGGAATCGGATGGCGATGGGACGGCCTCTGTGTCGGACTGCTCGGCCTGGGCGATCAGATCTGATGGCCCAGAGGCACCTGCCATCGAACCCAATGCGGCGGTACACCCCAACACCGCCAGCAAGAGGCCGAAGACCGCAAGCCCTCTCATAGACACAGGATCCAGTCTCGCGCGGTGCCGACCAGATTCCGATGAGCCCGACAGGTCGGTCACTTCTGGTGCTGGGGACAGGAGTAGGTGGTGCGCCCCCCGATGGTGCGCCGATCCAAGAGCTCGCCGTCGCGGGGGCACGACCCGCCTCGGATCCGGGCCAAGTGGAGGTCGCCAGTGTGCGAGCCGCCCCGCTCGGCTAGATCGGCCACCGTCGATCTGATTACCTGAGCCAGCCGCCCTTGCTCGGCGCCGCTCAGCGAGTCCGCCTCCCGTGCCGGGTCGAGGCCTATTCGCCACAGGATCTCGTCCACCAGCAGGTTGCCCAGCCCGGCAATCCGCCGCTGGTCGAGCAGCCGGGCTTTCAATGCAGTGCGACTCCCCTCCAGCGCCCCTACCAGCTGTTCCTCCGTCAACCCGAAGGCGTCGGGGCCGAGCCGGGTGTCATCGGGGTCCAGTTCCACGCCGCCCAGGCGCCGAGGGTCGATGATGGCCAGGGTCCCCCCATCGTCGAATCGCAACTCGAAGCGACGCCACTCGGGAACTTCCCGTTCGCTGGAATACTCCAGCTTCTCGATGATCGCGTAGTCGTCCACCACCAGCCGCCCGGTCATCCCGAATCGAAGCCCCAGCACCGCGAATACCGGGCCGTCGGGTGGGCCGAA
The DNA here is from genome assembly GCA_965208505.1 of Acidimicrobiales bacterium. GTDB lineage: Bacteria > Actinomycetota > Acidimicrobiia > Acidimicrobiales > Bin134 > Poriferisocius. Next base: position 922,520 of record OZ242339.1, on the reverse strand, counting down.
GTCCATCAACAGCAGTTTTCCGGTGCGGCGAAGCCCGATAACGGCCTGACCCTCCAAGGCCAGGCGCAAAGCGGAGGCGTCGGCACCGCCCTTGATGAACCAGTCATCAGGGGCATCCACGGCCACAACAGTGCGACCCTCTACCGCGGCGGTAGCCCGGCGGTAGTACTCGACCTCGATGATCTCCGGCAGCGAACCCGACCTCTAGTGGCTTCAGACCAACTCGGCGGTGGCCTTGTTTGCCGCATGCACCAGGTCGGCCACCACATCGTCGCTGTGCTCGAGGCCCACCGACACCCGGATGGTGCCCGGCCCGATGCCGGCGGCCTCCAACTCCTCGGGCGTCAGACCGGCATGGGTGGTGGAGGCCGAGTGGGTGACCAGCGTCTCGGGTCCACCCAGCGACGTGGCGATCTGGGCCAGTTTCACTGCTTCAACGAACCGCTCCCCCGCCTCGTTCCCCCCAGCGAGGTCGAAGGCCAACAACCCGCCGAACATCCGCATCTGCCGGGTGGCCAGATCATGCTGGGGGTGGGAGGCCAGGCCGGGATAGCGCACCGACTCCACCCCGGGATGGTCCGACAGCGCCTCGGCCAGCTGCTGCGCGGTGGCGCTCTGGCGCTCGAGACGGACGCCCAGGGTGCGCAGGCCCCGCAGGCCGTTCATGGCATCGAACGGGGCGGCGTTGGCCCCCTGCAAGATGGCGAACCCCCATAGCGAGGCGATCAACTCGGCGCTGCCCGACACCACTCCCAAAGTGGCGTCGTTGTGGCCGCCCAAGCCCTTGGTGGCCGAGTGGACGCTGAGGTCGATGCGATAGTCGAGCGGTCGGGTGATGCTCGGCGGAGCGAAGGTTGAGTCCACCGCGGTCAGCGGGCCGACGATGGCGCCCAGCTCTTCTAGATCGACCAAGTCGAGGCGGGGATTGGCCGGGGTCTCGGCGAACACCAGCATGGTCCGACCCGGGCGCACCGCGGCCTGGAACGCCCCCGGCTCGGTGCCGTCGACAAAGGTCACGTCGATTCCGAAGCGTGGGCAAACCGCTTGGAGCAGGAATTGGGTGCCGGAGTAGAGCTGGCGCTGGGCCACGATGTGGTCGCCCGAAGAGCACAGGCCCAAGATCACACAGCTCACCGCCCCCATGCCCGATGCGAAGGCCCGGGAGGCCTCCGCGCCCTCCATCTCGGCCATGGCCTCCTCGAAGGCGGCGACGGTGGGGTTGCCGTTGCGGGTGTAGTAGTGGCTCTCGGTGGGATCGAGCGCCATGCGCCGGCCGACCTCGAGCGACGGAATGCGAAATGTGGTGGTGGGGTGAAGCGAAGGAGCCAGCTCGGCCCCGCCAGAGCGCCGACCGGCCAGAACGGCCAGGGTGTCGGGATGGGAGAACCCGGCGGGGTCGGGGGCGGTAACCGCCTCGGGGCCGGAATCGTCCCAGCGGGCCTCAGGCGACACTGCTTCCCACCTTCTCCAGAAAGTCTTTGATGGCCTGGCCCACCGCCTCGACCTCCAACAGGAACCCGTCGTGGCCGTGGGGGCTTTCCACCACGGTGTACACGCACCGCCCTCCGGCGGCCACCACCGCGTCGTGGAGCTCGATTTGTTGGCGGGGCGGATACAGCGTGTCGCTGGTGATGCTCAGCGACAGCACCGGGGAGCTGAGGCGGGCCACAGCCGGGGCAATGCCGCCCCGGTCCCGGCCGATGTCGTGCAGGTCCATCACCCGGTTGAGCACCAGATAGGTGTTGGCGTCGAATCGGCGGACCAGCTTCTCCCCGTGATAGTCGAGGTAAGACTCCACCTGGAACCGGTCCCAGGCGCCGTACACCGAGTGAATGTCGAACAGCTCCCGCCCGAAGCGGTCTTCGAACACCTCGTCGGACCGGTAGGTGATCTGGGCCAGCGACCGGGCGATAGCCAGCCCGGCATGGGGCCCTTGGCCCGGCGGGTTGTCGTAGTAGTCGCCGCCTCGCCAGTTGGGGTCGAGCGCCAGCGCGGTGCGCCCCACCGCCGACCAGCCGATCTGCTGGGCGCTGGCCGCCATGCACCCGGCCAAAGAGCACACCGAGCTCACCCGGTCGGGGAACATCACGCCCCACTCCAGGGCCTGCATGGCGCCCATTGATCCGCCGATCACGGTCAGCCAGCGCCTGATGCCCAAATGGTCGGCCAGCCGGCGCTGGGTGCGCACGATATCTCGCACCGTAACCGTGGGGAACGACGAGCCGTAGGGCCTTCCGGTTTCGGGGTCGGGCGACGCCGGCCCGGTAGTTCCCTGGCAGCCGCCCAGCACGTTGGCGCACACCACGTACAGCTCATCGGTGTCGAGGGCCTTGCCTGGACCCACCATCTCTCCCCACCAGCCGGAAGTGGCATGGCCGTGCCCTGCCTCGCCGGCCGCATGCGAGTCACCGGTCAGGGCATGGCAGATCAAAACGGCGTTGGAGCCGTCGGGGGCCAGCTCTCCCCAGGTCTCATAGGCAAGGGTCACATCCCGCAGCGCACCGCCACCCTCCAGTACGAAGGAGTGGGGGCGCTCCAGGGTAAAGAACTGTCGGTCGCCGGGGAGATCGCCGGGCAGCCACGCCCCGGTCACCGGTAGGTCGACGCTATAACCCCGGGGATGGGGCGCAGGGCTCGCCGCTTCGGTCGGATCCGCAGAAGGGCGGGTCGCGGGCCGGGCCGCTTCGGTTACATCCGCAGAAGGGCGGCTCATGTCGTTGCGGTCCTGGTCTGCTGGCATGGCCCTCCCTTCCATTGTCTAGGGGAGGGCCACCGTTTCCACAGCGATCAAGCTCGGACACTTGGTTGCCCCTGACCAGACCAGAGGCCACATCCCCCGCCGAAACGGGTGAGCACCTTGGGTGTCCCTCCCAGGTTGCTGGACTCCCCGCCCGCCATACTGTGCCGGGTGCAGAGCCGCTCTTGATGTACCCCACAACAGTAGCGGGGCGCCCACCGATGCCTCAACCCTTTACTTGGAGAGATGCTGTGGGGCTTGCTTCAGAACCAGTCAGACCGCTTGGGCCACCGGGTCCCAGCAGTCGAGGGCTTCCAGGCGTTCGTCGTTGGAGAACATCTCGACGATGGGCACGTCCAGCGACAGGCGGCGCTGAAGCCGCTTGACCTCCAACTCCTCGTTCCACAGCGACAAGGTGACGGCCATGCCCGACTCTCCGGCCCGGGCCGTGCGCCCCGACCGGTGCAGGTAGGTCTTGTGGTCGGGCGGCGGGTCGTAGTGGATCACCACGTCGACATCGTCGATGTGCAGCCCCCGGGCGGCCACGTCGGTGGCCACCAGGGCTTGGATCTCACCAGACGCGAACCGGGCCAAAGAGCGCTCCCTGGCCTGTTGGCGGAGGTCGCCGTGGATGGGCTCAGCGTGGACATTCTCCGCTTTGAGCTTGTGGCTGAGTCGGTCGCAGCCGTGGCGGGTGGCGGAGAACACCAACGCGCGGTTGGAGGCTCGGATGATGGCGGCGACCACCTTGACCTTGTCCATTTCGTGAACGGCCACGAACCGGTGCCGCATCTCATCCACCGTCACCTGTCGGGACCGAACCTCGTGGCGGACCGGATTGGTCTGGTAGCGGCGAACCAGGGCGTCCACCGCCCCATCGAGGGTGGCAGAGAACAGCAAGGTCTGGTGGCGGGCCTCCACATGGCGCAGAATCCACTCCACCTGGGGCAAGAAGCCCATGTCGGCCATACGATCGGCCTCGTCCACCACCACGGTCTCCAGCTTGGCCACCGACACCGCTTTGCGGTCGATCAGGTCGATGAGCCGCCCAGGGGTGGCCACGATGATGTCCAGGCCGGCCTCGATCTTCTTGATTTGGGCCTCGATGGGTGCCCCGCCGTACACCGGGGCCAGATCAAGGCCCCGACACCAGGCCAGCGGGCGCAGCTCTTTGGCCACCTGCACGGCCAGCTCCCGGGTGGGTACCAGAATCAGGCCTCTCACCCAGTGGGAGTCGGCCCGAGAGAGGTTCTCTACCATAGGCAGGCCAAAGGCCAGGGTCTTGCCTGATCCGGTCTTGGCCTTGCCGCACACGTCTTTGCCGGCCAGCGCATCGGGGATGGTCAGGGTTTGGATGGGAAACGGGGAGTGGATACCCCGATCATTGAGCGTTGCCACCAAGTCTGAGGCCACGCCCAAAACGCGGAATTCTTCTGTCATCTGTGATTCGGGCTGCGAAAGGAAGCGGAAAGATCGTCAACCCGTATTCATAGGATACCGGTTTTAGGTCTCCAAAGAGATGTTTTCGCCTTCCGGGTCGTCGGACACGGGTTCGGCGTCGTCGTTTCGGCCCCAGAGCAGATAGGCCACCGATCCGATGATCAAGCCCAGCATCACCCAGATGTTGACCCGAACTCCGGCCAGTTCGCTGGCGAAGTCCACTCTGATCAACTCGATCCACAGCCGGCCCAGGGAATAGCCCAGCACGTACAGCCCGAACAGCCGACCCGGCTTCAGGCTGAAGCGCTTGCCGATCCACAACAAGGCCCCGACCAGAACCAGGTTCCAGATGCACTCGTACAAGAACGTGGGGTGGAAGGTCTCGTCGTCCAAGTACTGGAACCGGCGGTTTTCTGGGTCGATCTCCAGCGCCCACGGCAGGTCGGTCGGCCGGCCGTAGAGCTCCTGGTTGAACCAGTTCCCCCACCGCCCGATGGCCTGTCCCAATGGCAGGGCGGGAGCCATCGAGTCGGCGATGTCCGACATGGGGATGCCCTTTTGGCGGGCGAACACCCACATGACGGCGGCGGCGACGGCCACCCCGCCGGGAATGCCCAAGCCGCCCTCCCAGATCTGCCAGACTTCGCCCCAGTTGCCCTGATAGGTCTTCCAGTCGGTGATCACGTGGTAGATCCGCGAGCCGATGAGGCCGGCGGCCACCGCCCACACCGTGACCGAGCTGGCCAAGTCGGGGGAATGGCCTCGCTCGGTGAATCGGCGGGTGAACAACCAGGCCGCGGCCAGCACGCCGATGGCGATCATCAGGCCATAGGCCCGCAGATCCAATGAGCCGATCTCCAAGCTGTCGAAGCCCGGACTAGGAATCGATGCTGGCATCACCGTTCCACTCTGCCACGCGCCAGCCCTGATGACTTATCCCAAGCTGCGAGCAATCCGATTGTTCGGGTTAGATTGCTGGCCATGATCGACAGCGCACGACAGATTGAGAACCTCATGTACACCTATGCCGAGCGAATCGACGCCGGCAACCTAGAGGGTGTGGCCGAGCTATTCAACCACGGTCGCATCGTGGCCTCTCCAGAGGCGCCGGTGGAAACCGCAGTAGCCGGACGCGACGAGGTGCTGGGCATGTACCAAGGCTCAACCCGCCTCTACCCCTGCGGCACCCCCCGGACCAAGCACGTCACCACCAACGCCATCATCGAGGCCGACGACGACGCCGGGACCGGATCGGCCCGCTCCTACTACACCGTCTTCCAGCAGCTCGACGACTTCCCGCTCCAGCCCATTATCACCGGCCGCTATCACGACACCTTTCAACGGATCGACGGCCAGTGGTGGTTCGACACCCGGATCATGCTGGTGGACCAGCTCGGCGATCTCAGCCGCCACCTGCTGTTCGAACTGGAGCTTTGAGGCCATCAGCCGGCCCGATCGACAACATGGAGAAGCAATGACCGACCTCACGCCGGCCAACCTGTTCGGCCTCGACAGCAAGATTGCCCTGGTAACCGGAGGCGGACGGGGCATCGGAGCCATGATCGCAGAGGGTCTTTTGGGTGCCGGGGCCCGGGTGATCATCTCCTCCCGACGCCAAGACCAGCTCGACGAGGCGGTAGCGGAGCTGTCGGGCATCGGCCCCGTGGAGGCCATCGCCGCCGACTGCTCCACCGAGCAGGGCTGCAAGAGCCTGGCCGAGGCCGTGGGCGAGCGCACTGGGCGGCTGGACATCCTGGTCAACAACGCCGGGGCCACCTGGGGGGCGCCTTTGCGGGAGTTTCCCGACTCGGCCTGGGACAAAGTGCTGAACCTGAACGTGAAAGGGGTGTTTCATCTGACCGTGGCTCTGCTCCCCCTGCTGGAAGCCGCAGCCGCCCCCGACGACCCCGCCCGGGTGATCAATTTGGGCTCGGTGCAGGGGCTCCAAGCCCCCGACATCGAGAACTACTCGTATTCGGCCAGCAAGGCCGCGGTCCACCACATGACCCGGGTCTTGGCCAAGAAGCTGGGGTCCAGCCACATCACGGTCAATGCCATCGCCCCGGGGGCGTTCTACACCAAGATGATGGCCTACACGCTGGACAATTTCGGCGATGAGATCGCGGGGGCCACCGCTTTGGGACGGCTGGGCCAACCAGAGGACATGGCCGGAGCGGCCGTATTCCTCTCGGGGCGGGGCGGGGCGTATCTCACCGGAGCGGTCATACCGGTGGACGGCGGCTACTCCACGACTCTCTAAGGGAAGGTGTCGCTCATGTCTCCAGTTTTCATCGAGGTCCGGGCCAACGAGTACACCGGCCGGGAGGCCAACCCGAATGTGCCCTGGTCGACAGACGAGCTGATCGCCGATGCGGTGGCCTGTGCCGAGGCGGGGGCTTCGGTGTACCACTTCCACGGTCGCGACCCGGCAACCGGGGCGCCGGTGTGGGATGCCGACACCCTGGGCGCGGTGGTTGTCGGGGTGCGCGAGGCGTGCGATCTCATTTTGATGCCCACCTTGGGAGCCTCCACGGTGCCCGATCCCCACGCCAGGCTGGCCCCCGTGCTGGAGATGGCCGCGGAGGTGGCCACCCGGCCCGAACTGGCCCCCATCGACCTGGGCAGCTTCAACATCGACCCCTACGACCCGGCAACCGGGGAGTTCGGCAACCCCGACATCGTGTACGTCACCCCGCTGCGGGCGCTGCGAGAGATGGTGGGCGATGTCGCGGGAGCCGGGATGAAGCCGATGGGCGCCCTGTGGACGGTGGGGTCGGCCCGGCTGCTGTCGGCGTTCCTCGACACCGGGGACATGGCCGCGCCGGCCTATGGGGAGGTGACCCTGTCGGACTCGTGGCTGTCGGGGCACCCGGCCACGGTGGACGGGCTCGACGCCATGACCCGCTTTTTGCCTGATGACGGCCGGGCGGTGTGGGGCTGTCTGGCCTACGGTGCGGACCTCCGCCCGCTAGCGCCCGAGGTGATCGCCCGGGGCGGACACCTGATCGCCGGTCTGGGCGATTATCCGTACCTGGAGTTGGGCACCCCCACCAACGCCGACGTGGTGACCGCGCTGGCCGGCTGCATCGCTGACGCGGGAGCCGATGTGGCCACAGTCGGCCAGACCCGGGCGATGCTGGGCCTGGACTGAGCCCAGAGCCCGTCAGGGCCCCCGAACCAGAAGGACTCCTTCGGGGGCGTCGAGACCGATGGCCGACTCGGCCACTTCACCCGCAGGCCGTTGCGAAGAGAAGGCCAGCCGCCACTGGCCGGGGGGCAGCACGAAATCGGTGGCCACATCGCCCACGTTGAGGGCGCACACGCAATCGCCCCGCCGAAAGCCGATCACCGGGGACGACCGGTCGGTCAGCCAATCCAGTTCGCCGGCGTGGAGGTCTTCGAACTCGTGGCGCACCGCCAACAGCTCCCGGTACTTGTGGAGGATCGAACCCGGGTCGTCGCGCTGGGCGGCCACGGTTTCCTCGTCGCCTCGGCCGATCGGCAGCCACGGTTCGGCTCCATCGGTGAACCCGCCGGTGGGCCCCGGCGCCCACGGCATGGGCGTGCGGCAGCCGTCGCGGCCGTCGGCGGGGTTCTGATTGCGGATGGCCACAGGATCCTGGCGCTGTTCCAGGGGCACGTCCACCTCTTCGAGGCCCAGCTCATCGCCCTGGTAGAGGAACGGCAGACCGGGCAGGGCAAACAACAGCACGCAGTAGGCCAGCGACCGCGTCTGGCCCAGCTCACCTCCGCCTAGCCGGGATGGGGCACGGGGATCATCGTGGCTGCTGATGGCCCAGGAGAAGTCCCGGGGGGCGGCGTCCAGCGCGTCCCGGACGGTGGACCACATGGCCGACGGCTCCCAGGGGGTGTGCATGGGAGCGAAATAGAAGGCCCGGTGCAGCCCATCCTGGTTGGCCACGTATCGGCTCACCCGGTCGGGGTTGTTCTCTCTCAGGTAGACCTCCCCCAGCAGCAGGGCGTCATGGCGCTCCGCGATGGCTCGCCAGCGGCGGTAGATGGCCGCGTTGCCCGCTTGGTCGAGGTCGTAGCGGTGCTCGTAGCAGCCGAACGCCTGGCGGGGGCTCATATCTGCGGTGACCGGGAAGCGCTGCGGATTGTCGGGCATGAGCATGTTCTTGACCAGACCCTGGGCCACATCCACCCGAAAACCGTCTGCCCCCCGTTCGAGCCAAAAGGCCAGCACTTGGTCGAACTCCCTCACCAGGTTGGGGTTGGACCAATTCAAGTCGGGCTGCTCAGGCAGAAACAGGTGCAGGTAGTACTGCTCGGAGGCTTCATCGAAGGTCCAGGCCGGTCCACCGAAATGCGATACCCAGTTGTTGGGCGGGCCGCCCCCCAAAGCCGGCTCTCGCCAGTGGTAGTAGCCCCGCATGGGGCTGTCGGGATCGGATTGGGAGGCCTGGAACCAGGGGTGCTCATAAGAAGTGTGGTTGGGAACCAGATCAATCAGCACCCGCAGCCCCAGCCGATGGGCTTCGGCGATGCAGGCGTCGAAATCACCCAGCGAGCCGAACAGGGGATCTACCCCGGTGTAGTCGGCCACGTCGTAGCCGAAATCGCGCATGGGCGACGGATAGAAAGGGGTGATCCACACGATGCCGACGCCAAGCCAGGCCAAGTAGTCCAGCTTCTCGGTGAGGCCGGGCAGATCGCCCACTCCGTCGCCGTTTCCGTCGGCGAACGAGCGGATGTACACCTCATATCCCACCTCGCGGTCCCACCAGCGCAGATTGGTTTGGGTCATATCCCAGAGTGCCTTTGTCCTTATGGGCTGAGCTAGCTCAATTGAAGGCGATGACGCTGCGCACAACGTCGCCGGCTTTCATGGCTTCAAAGCCCTCGTTCACATCGTCGAGACCGATGGTGGCCGAGACCATCTCATCCAGCATCAGGCGGCCGTCTAGATAGAGGTCGACGAGGCGGGGCATGTCCACTCGGAAAACGTTGGAGCCCATCAGCGACCCCTGAAGGCGCTTGTCGGACATGAACAGCTCCTGCCCCTCGATCTCCACCTTGGTACCCGGCGGGATCATGCCCATAACCGTGGCCGTTCCTCCTCGGCGGATCATCCCGAACGCCTGCTGGGCGGTAAGGGCCAAGCCGATGGCCTCAAAGGAGTAGTCCACCCCGCCGCCAGTCAGATCCATAACCTGCTCCACGGGATCACCGTCGGCTGGATTGACGGCATGGGTGGCGCCCAGGCGCAGCGATGTGTCCAGCTTCCGGGGCTCGAGGTCGACGGCAACGATGGTGGTGGCGCCGGAAATGCGGGCGGCTTGGATTGACGACATCCCCACACCGCCGCAGCCGACCACCGCCACTGATGATCCCGGCTCCACTCCGGCGGTGCGGAACACCGCTCCGGTGCCGGTGGTGACCCCGCAGCCGATGAGCGCGGCCCGGTCCAGGGGCATGTCGCCGCGGACCTTCACCACCGCGTTCTCATGCACCAGCATCTGCTCGGCGAACGACGATAGGTTGGCGAACTGGAACACCTCCTGGCCCCCGCGGCTGAGCCGGGCGGGCTCAGCCGCGGAGCGGACGCACTCAGTGCGGCTCCGCAGGCACAGGTAGGGCTGGCCGCTCAAGCACAACTCACAGCGCCCGCAGAACACCGACAAGCAGCAGATGACGTGGTCTCCAGGCTCAACCTCACGCACATCGGATCCCACCGCCTCCACCACCCCGGCCGCCTCGTGGCCCAGCACGATGGGACGGGGCACCACCCAGCCCTCGGTCTCCATGAAGTGCAGGTCGCTGTGGCACAGCCCCGAAGCCGCGGTTCGTACCAGCACCTCGCTGCCGATGGGTGCGGCAACGTCCACCTCGTCCACTACCAGATCTTCCCGACCGTCCAAGAACAGCGCAGCCCTCATGATCTCCTCCTCAGCCTGACCCGATGGGCAGGCGCGGTCAAACTACCAACGCAGGGACCTCGAATGCCGAAGTTGGGCTGGCGGATCTCAGGAGCAGCCGGAGGTGGAGCCGCAGTCGGGGCAGGCGTGGCAGCTCCCGGCCCGGACCATGAGGACGCCGCAGTCGGAGCACAACGGGGCGTGGGAATCCACAGAGAATTGGCGGGTGAAAGGAGATGGCGGGTCGGGCTCCACGATGTCGCCGGGCACGGCAACGGGCACCTGCTCCTCCACTCCGGGCAGGGTGGGCTGGATCCGCTCGTCGGTGGTGAAGACCCCCAGGCCGTGCCGCTCCTCGGAGTCGAGGTACTCCACGGCCAGGCGGCGGAACAGGTAGTCGATGAGGCTGGTGGCTATGCGGATGTCGGGGTCGTCGGTCATCCCGGCCGGTTCGAAGCGCATGCCGGTGAAGGCATCCACATAGGCCCGCAGCGGTACCCCGTATTGCAGGCCGTGGCTGACTGCCATGGCGAAACCGTCCATAACCCCGGACAGAGTGGAGCCCTGCTTAGACACCCGGAGGAAGATCTCACCGGGACGTCCGTCCTCGTATTCCCCAACGGTGGCAAAACCTTTGCAGTCGGCCACCCGGAACTCGAAGGTTCGACTGCGGCGGGACCGGGGCAGCCGACGACGTTGCGGCGACGCCGACCCCGGTTCAGCTGGCGAGGCCTGATCGACCGTGGCCGACGAGGAGTCAGACACCGAAAGCGGCTGGCCCAGCTTGCAGTTGTCCCGGTACACAGCCAGCGCCTTGACCCCCATCTGCCAGGCGTCGACGAAGAGCTCCTCGATCTCCGCCGCGGTGGTCTCCTCGGGGACGTTGACGGTTTTGCTGATGCCCCCCGAAAGCCAGGGCTGAACCGCGGCCATCATGGCGACATGGCCGCCGGGAGAGATCACGTTGTCGCCCATCGAGCAGGCGAACACCGGAAGATGCGCCGGGTCCAGATGGGGAGCGCCCACCATCGTGCCCCGGTTATGCACGTAAGCCTCGATCTCTCCAACCTGAGATGGGCTGTAGCCCAGACGGTGCAGCGCCCGATCCACCGTCTGGTTGACGATGGGCATGGTGCCGCCCCCTACAAGCTTTTTGGTCTTGACCAGGCCCAAGTCGGGTTCGATGCCGGTGGTGTCGCAGTCCATCATGAACGAGATGGTGCCGGTGGGGGCTAGCACGGTGGCCTGCGAGTTGCGGACGCCGACAGTGTCCCCCCACTCCACCGCGGCATCCCAGGCGGCCCGAGCCGCGTCGAGCACGTCTTGGGGCACCGGCTCGCCTTCCAGTCGGCTCAGCGCGTCTCGGTGCATGCGCAGCACTCGCCGGGTGGACTCCTGATTCTCGGCGAACCCCTCGAACGGCCCGAGACGGGTGGCCATGCGCCCTGAGGTCTCGTAGGCCACCCCGGTCATCAGCGCGGTGACCGATGCAGCCAGGCCCCTGCCCTCATCGGAGTCATAGGCCAGGCCCAGGGCCATAAGCATTGCCCCCAGGTTGGCGTAGCCCAGCCCCAGTTGGCGGAACCGTCGGGTGGTGTCCCCGATCTTCTCGGTTGGATAGTGCGAAGGCCCGACCAATATCTCCTGGGCCACGGTCATCACCCGGACTGCGGCACTGAAACCCTCCACATCGAACTCGCCGCCGTCGTCGACGAACGAAAGCAGATTCAAGCTGGACAGGTTGCAGGCTGAGTTGTCCAGGTGGAGATATTCCGAACAGGGGTTGCTGGCGGTGATGCGCCCGGTTTCGGCCGCGGTGTTCCACCGGTTGATGGTGGTCTCGAATTGCACCCCGGGATCGGCGCACTCCCAGGCGGCCTCGGCGATCTGGGAGAGAAGCGACCGGGCCGATACCGTCTCCACCACTTCACCGGTGGTGCGAGCGGTCAAGTGCCATTCGCGGCCGTCGATCACCGCGGCCATGAACTCATCGCTGAGCCGCACCGAGTTGTTGGCGTTTTGGTATTGGATGGAGTGGACATCGGCGCCGTCCAAGTCCATGTCGAATCCGGCATTCTGAAGCGTTCGGGCCTTGCGCTCCTCGATGGCCTTGCACCAAATGAACTCGGACACGTCGGGATGGTCGGCATCGAGCACCACCATCTTGGCCGCCCGCCGGGTCTTGCCCCCCGACTTGATGGTGCCCGCCGAGGCATCGGCGCCCCGCATGAAGCTCACTGGCCCGCTGGGGTCTCCCCCGCCGCTCATCTTCTCCCGCTTGGAACGGATGCGGCTCAAGTTGACGCCGGCCCCGGACCCGCCTTTGAAGATGCGGCCCTCCTCGCCGTACCAATCCAGGATCGACTCCATGGTGTCGTCCACCGCCAGGATGAAGCAGGCGGACGACTGGGGCACCGCGCTGGGCACCCCGAGGTTGAACCAGACCGGGGAGTTGAACGCGGCGCGCTGGCGGACCAGCAGCCAGCGAAGCTCGTCGGCGAACGCGGCGGCCTCCTCGAGCTCGGCCAAGTGCCCTGACTCGGTGCCCCACGCCACCAGGGTGTCCACCACCCGGTCGATCACCTGGCGCTGGGAGGTCTCCCGCTCCGGGGTTCCCAGACCACCCCTGAAGTACTTCTGGCTGACGATGTTGCCGGCATTTACCGACCAGCTAGCCGGGAACTCCACGTTGGTCTGCTCGAAGGCCACTTCGCCGTCTGAACTGGTGATTCGGGCGTCGCGGCGCTGCCATTCCACCTCGTCATAGGGGTGGGTACCAGCGCGGCTGAAATGGCGGCTCAGGCCGATCCTGGTGCGGTCAGATGCCAGAGCCATTAGCACTCCTCAAAGGAATGCGGCTCTGGTAAGCGCATTCCACCTTCGCATTTTATCGGTGATAAATGAGACTGCGGCGTGAGCGGGCAGGTTAAAGAGGCCTCGAGCTGAGGCGTGCCTACACCGGACACACCAGCCCACCCAAACGGCGGGCTGGACCCCTCAAGGAGTCGCCTGAACCCCACTATGGTTGTCGGCGTCAGCCACCATTCCGACCGCTCACACCGCAGCAATACGTCAAGGTAGAGCATCTGGCCTGTGGACGGTAAGGAGGATAAGGGGCATTCCCTGTGGATTTCAGGTGAATATCTACAGACATGCCTGACTGATCCGCCTGCTACCGTCGGCAGCAGGTGGATCAGCTGTTTCCTCGGTTCGTCTCCGACATCGACCCGGTCGCGGTCTATGCGTCCGACAGCCGCATCCCGCACCCCGACCGCCCGTGGCTGATGCTGAACATGGTCACTTCCGCCGACGGCGCCACGTCGGCCGACGGCGTGTCGGGAGGCTTGTCGAGTCCCGAGGACCGACAGGTGTTCTCGGCCATCCGGGCGGTTGCCGACGTGGTGCTGGTTGCCGCCGAGACCGTGCGGCGTGAACGCTACGGCCCCCCAAAGACCAGCCCCGAGGTCGCTGCCAGGCGAACAGCCAGAGGCCAGGCGCCCAGGCCTCGCCTGGCCGTGGCGAGCGCTTCGCTGAACCTGAACTTCACCGCTCCGGCTTTCAACGACCGCCCGCCGCCGCTGCTGTTCACCGTGGACACCCCGCCCGCCGACCGCCTGGCCCAAGCTGAGGCGGTGGCCGAAGTCCATCGCATGAGCACAGACCGCGTGGAACTGGGCGAGGCAGTGAGGCGTATAGGCCAGACGGGAGCAGAGGTGGTACTGGCCGAAGGTGGGCCGACCCTCAACGGACAGCTCATGGCCGCGGAGCTCTTGGACGAGCTGTGCTGGACGATCTCGCCGACGCTGGCCGGCGGCAAATCCTCGAGGATGTCCAAGGGGGCGCCGCCCCGGCTCCACAGGCTCCGCCTGGAGCGTGTGCTGGCCCATGACCACACCTTGTTTCTGCGCTATCTCACCCATTGACCGCCTCCGACCGGCTATCGGCCGTCTGGGCTGAGGGGCAGAGCCGTGTCGCCCACGATCACGTAGGCGGGCTCAGGCTGGACATGCCCAGCGGGATTCTCGGGATTCAGCGTCCACTGGAGCTTGGCGGCCAACAGCGAACTGGCCCACAGCAGCACCAGCACCACGCCAACGGCCAGCACCCGGCGAAACCAATACACCGAGGCGGGCAGCCGCGTCATAACCGGCCGGGGATGCGAAGCCGAAGCGCAGTTGGGGACCAAGGCCAATACGGGCCGGAGGTGGGGTTGATCGCACATGGGTAAAGCCATGCGACCATTGTCCAGACCGCGGTGACAATTGGTCAAAAATCCCCTTTGATGTGGGGTTTTACAAATTTCAACCAGGTATTTCAAAGTTTTGTGAGCAGTGACTCCAAAATGCGGTGGTAGGACTCAACCGAGGCTCTGTCCACCCGCTCTTCGGCGGTGTGGGCCAGGGTTGGGTCGCCAGGCCCGAAATTGGCCGCGGGGATGCCCCGCTCTGCGAAGAAGGCCACGTCGGTCAACCCCAGCTTGGCCCGGACCTCCAAGTTGTTTTCACCGATGAGGCGTTGCAGCACGGGATGGCCCAATCCTGGCGGGGCGGCAGGAGCCCGCTCGACCAGCTCGAATTGGTCGTCGTCGCCCAGCACGGGAGCCAATAGCTCTTTGAAGGCGGCTTCGGCCGCGGTGGCGTCGCGGTCGGGGGCGAATCTAAAGCCCAACGTGACCGCGGCGCGGTCGGGAACCACATTGCCCGCCACCCCGCCCTCTATGACCACAGCCTGAAGCGACTCCCGATACTGGCAGCCGTCGATCACCGGGGTGCGGGGCTCGTAAGCGTCTACCAGTGTCAGCAGCGATCCCAATCGGTGGATGGCGTTGACCCCCATCCACGGCCGGGCGGTGTGGGCCCGGGCCCCGGCCAGCGTCACCACCGCCCGCATCACACCCTGGCAGCCGGCCTCCACCACTCCCCCGGTGGGCTCGCCCAACAAGGCGACGTCGGCGTCCAGTAAATCCGGCCTAACATCGAACAGCTCACGCAACCCGCTGTCGGCCATCCGCACTTCCTCGCGGGCGTAGAACAGCCAAGTGGCGTCCACCGCCGGATCGTCCAGGGAAGCGGCCAACTCCAGCATGACCGCCAGCGCCGATTTCATGTCCGCCGATCCGAGGCCCCACACCACGTCGCCGTCGATTCGGGCGGTCTCATTGCCATTGGGGGGCACGGTGTCGGTGTGGCCGCCGATGAGCACCCGCAGGGGTCGGCCCAACTCAGTCCGGGCCACCAAGTTGTCGCCCACCCGGTATACCGAGAGTGCGGGCACCGACCGCAACCGCTCCTCGAAGAGGTCGGTTATGGCCTCCTCCTGATAGGACACCGAGGCCACATTGATCAGATCTGCGGTCTTGGCCAACAAGTCAGGAGTCATGGCTGCGCCCAGAAGAGTCCGGCGTGTGGATAACCACAGGCGCTAAGTGGCCGCGCCGTGCTCGCGCAGCACATCGTTCAGTTGGGCCTTGTCGTGGCGCTCGCCGGGAGCCAAGTGGCGGATTACCAGCACGCAGGGCATGCCGAATGTCCCGCCGTCGAAGGTGCGTGCCCTGGTGGCCGACACCGCCACCGTCCAATCGGGCACCACGCCGCGACCGAGCTCCTCGCCGGTGGACGCGTCGATGACCGGAATCGAGCTAGTGAGCACGCATCCCGCGCCCAATACCACTCCGTCGCCCAATCGGGCGCCCTCGGCCACAATGCAGCGGCTGCCCACCAAACAGTCGTCGCCGACTATCACCGGAGCGGCCTGGGGGGGTTCCAGCACCCCGCCGATGCCCACCCCGCCCGACAGGTGGACGTTGGCGCCGATTTGGGCGCACGAGCCCACGGTGGCCCAAGTGTCGACCATGGTGTTGGCCCCCACTCGGGCGCCGATGTTCACGTAGCTGGGCATCATGATCACACCCCGGTCCAAGAATGACCCCCAACGGGCCGACGCCCCCGGCACCACCCGGACTCCGGCTGCCTGATAGTCGGATTTGAGGGGGATCTTGTCGGCGTACTCGAACGGCCCCAGCTCCATGGTCTCCATCTCGGCCATGGAGAACAACAACAAGATGGCCTGCTTGAGCCATTGGTTCACCACCACATCGCCATTGCCGTTCATCTTGGCCACTCGGGCGGCGCCGGAGTCCAGCAGGTCGATGGCCTCAGTCACCGCGGTCCGGGCTTCGGGGTCGCCGTCGGTGATCGGCGTTCGGTCGGCCCACAGCGCCTCGATCCGGGTTTGCAGATCGCTCATGGTCTCGCTCATTTCCTCACGGTATCGCCGCGCCGGGCCGCCATACGCTGTTCAAGCAGGTCGATTTGGGCGTCGGGGGCCACTGCCGCTGCCCTGATGTGGCCGGCGCCGGCCGGGCCGTAGAACTCGCCGGGGCTGACCAGCGCCCCCATCTCCTCGGCCACCTGGCGGGCCAGCGTCCAGCCGTCGCCGTCGGGAGAGGCCACCCACAGATACAGCCCGCCGCCGGGCAGGGCTGCTTCAGAGTCGTAGGCCGAGAAGAGCTCCCGCAGGCGGTTCAGGCGAGAGGTGTAGACGGCCCGCTGGACATCGACATGGGCGTCGTCGTTGAACGCGGCCAGCGCGGCAGCCTGGGCGGGGCCGGGAATCATCATTCCGGCGTGCTTGCGAACCTCGGATAGGTAGCCCACCAGCTCGGGGTCGCCGGCATAGAAGCCGACCCTGATACCGGCCATGTTCGAGCGCTTGGACAACGAGTGGACCGCCATCACTCCCTGGGCACCGTGCTGCAAGATGCTGGCGCCGTGGCCGGCGCCCCAGGTGAACTCGATATAGCACTCGTCGCTGAACACCGGCACGCCGCGATCTCTCCCCCATTTGGAGATGGCCGCCAGATCCTCTAGCCCTCCGGCGGGGTTGCCCGGCGAGTTGACCCACAGGCACAGGGCACGAGCCGCATCCTCGGGATCGATCGATTCAAGATCGAGGCACCACTGGTCGTCCACTGGCACCGGCACGGCCCGACAGCCGGCCAGCGCCGCGCCCATAGCGTAAGTCGGATAGGAGATGGCTGGAAACAGCACCGTGTCCCGGCTGGGATCCCGCAGCCGCAGGTAGTGGGGCAGCGATGCCACGAACTCCTTGGTGCCCACGCAGGCCGCAACCGCCGCCCCGGCAGGCTCAACGCCGAACCGGCGGGCCAGCCAGCCCAAAGCAGCTTCTCGGTAAGCGGGCGATCCAATAGACGCCGGATAGCCCCGCTCGGCGCCGGAACCCGCCAGCGCCTCCACCACCTCAGCCGAAGGCGGATCAGACGGCGCACCCACCGACAGATCGACGCAGCCTCCGTCGAGTCCATCGGCCACCGCCCGTAGATCGTCGAGGCGGTCGTAGGGGTAGGGCGGGGGAACAAATCCGGCCACTACCCCACCACCCACTGAGAGAGACGGGATTCTGCTTGATGCGGCCGCAGTCGTCGCGGTGTCATCCCACCACCCATTCAGACAGCCGAGAAGCCGACGCCTCATCCATGCGAGCCTGCACCCGGTAGCCCTCTTCTTCGATGTCGGTGGCCAGCACATGACCGGCCCTCTGCACGGCAGCCAGCACCTCGCCCCGGGCGTAGGGCACGAACAGCTCTACAATGGCCGCGCTGGAGCGCAGCTCATCGGCCATGGCGGCCAGCAGCTTGTCGGTCCCCTCGCCGGTGGCCGCCGAGACCACGATGGCGTCTTTGTCGGCCCCGAGGGGAATGTCGCGCCCGGCCAGCAAGTCGCACTTGTTGTACACCAACAGCTCGGGCACCGCCCCCGCGCCGATCTCCCGCAGCACTTGGCGCACCGCGGCTATGTGAGCGTCGGGGTCGGAGCCGGCGGCATCCACCACATGCAGCAGCAGATCGGCCTCGGCCACCACGTCGAGAGTGGATTTGAACGCCTCCACCAGCTGGTGAGGCAGCTTCTGGATGAACCCGACGGTGTCGGTCAACAGCACCCGCTCGCCACCGGGCAGCTCCAGTCGCCGGGTGGCGGCATCCAAGGTGGCGAACAGCCGGTTCTGAACCAGCACGTCCGAATCGGTCAGCCCGTTGAGCAGCCGGGACTTGCCCGCGTTGGTGTAGCCGACGATGGCCACCGCACTCTGGGCCGACCGGCGGCGACCGCGGCTCTGCACGCTGCGGTTCTTGGCGATGGTGCGCAATTGGGCCTCCAGCTTGTGAATACGCCGCTGGATGCGCCGGCGGTCCACCTCAAGCTGGGTCTCGCCCGGCCCCCTGGTGCCGATCCCGCCAGCCTGCTGGCTGAAGGCCCGGCCTCGGCGCAGGCGTGGCAGCCGGTAGCGGAGCTGGGCCAGCTCCACCTGGGCCTGGCCTTCCTGGCTGCTGGCGTTCTGGGCGAAGATGTCGAGGATCACCGCGGTGCGGTCGATGGCGGTGCGGCCGAGGATCTTCTCCAAGTTGAACTGCTGGGCCGGGCTCAGCTCGTCGTCGAAAACCACGGTGTCGGCGTCGTGCTGCTCG
Organism: Acidimicrobiales bacterium; assembly: GCA_965208505.1. GTDB lineage: Bacteria > Actinomycetota > Acidimicrobiia > Acidimicrobiales > Bin134 > Poriferisocius. The sequence continues at coordinate 903,979 of OZ242339.1, read as the reverse complement.
CACACCTCGAGGATCTCATCCACCTTCCCCTTGCCAATGAAGGTGGACGGATCAGGCGCGCTGCGGCGCTGGACCAGCCGCCCCACTTCGTCGGCCCCCGCGGTGTCGATGAGCTGGGCCAGCTCGTCCAGGTCGGCATCGGTTCGGTCCGGGTCGCCGCCACCAAGGGTGACGCCCACCAGCACGATCTTCTCCCGGAAGGCCCGCTCGATGAACGCACCCGACTCCCCGCCGTGGGTCCCGAACCCTCCTCTGTGGGTCTCGTTGTCAGCCATAGTCCACCGCCGCGATGTAGGTCGCCGGGCCAACCAACACCGCTGTCTCGCCGAGCTGTACCGCGACATTGCCACCAGGCATTGAAACCGGGACCTGTGGGCCGGTAAGGCCCCAATGGTGGGCGACATGAGCCGCGGCGCAAGCCCCGGTCCCGCATGCCTCGGTCACTCCCACTCCCCGCTCCCACACCCGCATGTCGATCCCCTGGCCATCTGGGCGCGGGGCGACGAACTCCACGTTGATTCCCCCGGCAAGCCGGGAAAGCTCGTCCCCTACGGCGGCGACGTCCACGGTTCCGACATCGGCCACATGGATCACCAGGTGAGGATTGCCCACATCGGCCGTCACAAAGCGCAAGGCCTCTGGGTAGGCAATGCTCGCCAACTCCGGTCCAGGGGTGATCGGCCCCATGTCAACCCGGATCTGAACCACTTCGGGATCATCGGTGGGTTCGATGGCTACGAAGCGGACCCCGCCGTCGGTGCCGATGCGAAGTTCCCCTCCCTGGCCGCAGCCGTCTCGTCGAACGACAGCCTGGGCCAAACAGCGGATGCCGTTGCCGCTCATCTCGGCCCGGCTTCCGTCGGCGTTGAACAGCACCATTGTGACGTCGGTACCGGCCTCAGGATCGCCGGGCAGGCCGAAGATCAGGCCGTCGGCGCCCACTCCACGGGTGCGATGGCACACCGCTTGGGCTGTCGCCGGAGCGCCGTTTGGAATCGCGTCGGCCAATGCGATCAGAAAGTCGTTCCCCAAGCCGTGGTGCTTGGTCAGCTGCATCGCTTTAGTCTGACAAGTTCTGCCCGCCTCACCGCGCACCATTTCGATTTCACGCGTCGGACCTGTACTGCTCGAACTGTGCGAGCGCCTCAGCAGCCAGCGCTTGGGCCTCAGCGTCGGCGTCCAACCAGACGATACGGGGGTCGCGCCGGAACCACCGCTCCTGGCGGCGGGCGAACCGCCGGGTGCGGGTGACGGCGACTGACACCGCCTCGTCGAGTGACATCTCCCCGTTGAGATGGGCCAGCAGCTCCTTGTAGCCCAGAGCCTGGGACGCGGTGCGCGACAGCGGCGGTTGGCGGTTGGCCAGCACCTCCACCTCGGCCAAGAAACCGGCCTCCATCTGCTGGTAGTAGCGCTGTTCGATGCGGCGGTCAACCTCGTCTCGGGGTAGCAACAGGCCGATCTGGGCTATGTCACTGGGCGGGTAGGTGTTCAACCCCGGCCCGTAGGAGGAGAACGGGCGGTCGCTGCCCACCGTTACCTCCAGGGCCCTCACGATCCGACGCCGGTTGGTCGGCTCCATGCGGGATGCGGCCAATGGATCGAGCTCGGCCAAACGGCGATGCAATGCGGTGGTGTCGGCCTCTTCTTCCAATTCCGCAACTGCATCGGGAAATCGGCCCGGAATGTCCAAATCGTCGATCACCGCCCGGTGGTAGAGGCCGGTGCCCCCCACCAACACCGCCATGCGATTTCGGCCGGCGATGTCGGCGCGAGCTTGGCGGGCCGCGGCTTGGAACATGGTCAGCGAGTAGTCGTCTGACGGATCGGCCACGTCGATGAGGTGGTGGGGCACTTCGGCGCGCACCTCGGCGGAGGGTTTATCGGTACCGATATCCATTCCCCGGTACACCTGCATGGAGTCCACCGAGATGATCTCAGCATTTCCCAGACGGCGAGCTATGGCCAGCGCCACCGCTGATTTGCCGGTAGCCGTGACCCCGACGATGGCCAGTGTGCTCGGCAGGCCAGCAAGTGCGGGACGCGGCGAATTGCTCAGAGCGCGGCCACCGGGATCCGGGTGCGCCACCGGGGTGGCGCGGTGATCTCGGCCAACTCGCCCCGCAGGTGGTGGGCCCCGGCCTCGGTCACATCCACGGTGGCGTACGTTCCCGGCTTCAGCTTCTGTGGCGACGGGAAGTGGACTAATCGGTTCTGGCGGGTCCGGCCGGTGAGCACTGCGGGATCCTTCTTCGACGGGCCTTCCACCGCCACTTCCTCCCGGTGCCCGATGCGAGCCTCATTTCCCCGCCGGCTGGAGCGTTCCACCACGGCCCGGAGCCGTTCGAAGCGGTCCCGCACCTCGTCGGGATCGCAATATTGATCGACCATCTCAGCGGCCTCGGTGCCGGGCCGGGGCGAGAACACGAAGGTGAACGCCGAGTCGTACTCGGCCTCGGCGGCCACCAGCAGCGTCTGCTCGAAGTCGTCCTCGGTCTCGCCGGGAAAGCCCACGATGATGTCGGTGGACACGGCCAAGTCGTCCACTGCGTCTCGAGCGGCCCGCAGCCGGTCGAGATAGCGCTCGGCGGTGTAGCCCCGGTGCATGGCGGCCAACACCCGGTCGCTCCCCGATTGCAGGGGCAGGTGCAGGTGCTCGCAAACAGAGGGCACATCGGCCATGGCCTCGATGGTCTCGGGCCGCAGGTCCTTGGGATGGGGACTGGTGAACCGGATCCTCTCGATGCCCTCCACCGCGCCCACAGCCCGCAACAAGTCGGCGAACAGCGGACGCAGCGGCACCCGCTCGCCTGCCTGGCGCCGGTCCCGCTGGAGGTCGCGGCCATAGGAGTTCACATTCTGGCCCAACAGGGTGATCTCGGTGACCCCGCCCTCGACCAGCTCTTCGGCCTCGGCCACCAGCAGATCCAGCGGGCGGCTGATCTCCGCCCCCCGCACCGAGGGCACGATGCAGAAGGCGCACGAGTTGTCGCACCCCACCTGAATGGTCATCCACGCCGCGTAGGGGGCGTCGCGGCGCACCGGCAACGCGGAGGGGAAGCTGTCACGGTCGTCTTCGACCGCTGCCTCCAGGATCTCGACGATGGGCCCGTCGGCCGCGGCGCCAATCAGCTCCGCGGCCCGGTGCACATTGTGGGTGCCGAACACCACATCCACATGGCCGGCCCGCTCCCGGATCAGCTCCCGGTCTTTCTGGGCCAAACAACCAGCCACGGCAATCTGCATGTCGGGGCGGTCCTGCTTGAGCTGTTTGAGGTGGCCGAGTTGGCCGTAGAGCTTGTTGTCGGCGTTCTCGCGGATGCAGCAGGTGTTGAGCACGATGACGTCGGCCGACTCCATGGCGTCGGCCGACGTCATCCCGTCGGCTTCCAGCAGCCCGGCGATGCGCTCGGTGTCGTGCTCGTTCATCTGGCACCCGTAGGTGCGGATGAAATAGCTGCGGCTCACCCCGCCAGGCTACCTGTCGGCTGCCAATAGCCTCCTAGCCAGTTTGGGCCCATTAGCCGGTTTGTGCGGCCGGTTCCTCGGTTTCGGCTGCTTCTTCCTCCACCGGAGGGTTCACGGTATTCCACACCCGGTCGGTGATCTCCACCATGATCTCGGGGTGCTCGGCCAAGAACGCCTTGGCCTTCTCCCGGCCCTGGCCGAGGTGCTCGCCCTCGTAGGTGAACCAGGCCCCGGACTTCTCCACGATGTCCAGGTCGACGCCCACGTCGAGCAGCGATCCCTCCCGGCTGATGCCCTTGGAGTACATGATGTCGAACTCGGCCTGCCGGAACGGCGGGGCCACCTTGTTCTTGACCACCTTCACCCGGGTGCGGTTGCCGATCGCCTCCACCCCCTGCTTGAGGGATTCGATGCGGCGGATGTCGAGGCGAACCGACGAGTAGAACTTCAGCGCCCGGCCACCGGGTGTGGTCTCGGGAGACCCGAACATAACGCCGATCTTCTCCCGGAGCTGGTTGATGAAAATGCACACCGTCTTGGACTTGTTCAAGTTGGCGGTGAGCTTGCGCAGGGCCTGCGACATGAGGCGGGCTTGCAAGCCCACATGGGTATCGCCCATGTCGCCCTCGATCTCAGCCCGAGGGGTGAGGGCGGCCACCGAGTCGATGACGATCACGTCAAGCGCGCTCGACCGGATCAACATATCGGTGATCTCCAGGGCCTGTTCGCCGGTGTCGGGCTGTGAGATCAACAGCTCGTCGACGTCCACACCGATGGCCTTGGCGTAAACCGGGTCCAAGGCGTGCTCGGCGTCGACGAAGGCGCAGATGCCCCCATTGCGCTGGGCCTCGGCCACGGCGTGCAGCGCCAAGGTGGTCTTGCCCGAGGACTCCGGGCCGTAGATCTCCACCACCCGGCCCCGGGGTAGCCCCCCGACGCCCAGCGCCAGATCGAGGGCCAGCGCCCCGGTAGGGGTGGTCTCGATGGCCATGGTGCCCTTCTCGCCCATCTTCATGACGGCGCCTTGGCCGAATTGCTTTTCAATCTGGCCTAGGGCCATCTCCAGTGCTTTGTCTCGCTCCACAACTCCTCCTTATAGGTCGTGTTTCGCGGCTACGGATCATTCGGGGGAACGTCGAGCCACACTCTAAAGACGACCAGTGACAGTTTGCCCCAAGTAATGACATCAGCGTAGTTACGGGGGATGAATTTCACAAGTACCCCGCTGGCCCCACCTGCCTGTTCGGGCCAGAAATCCGATACGGTGAACGCCATGGCAGAGCAATCATTCACCGATGAGGAACTGCGCCAGCGTCTGACCGCGGAGCAGTACCACATAACCCAGCAAGCCGGCACCGAGCGGGCCTTCACCGGCGAGTACTGGGATTGCAAGGACGAGGGCATGTACCGCTGCCGGGTGTGCGACGAGGTGCTGTTCTCCTCGGAGACCAAATACGACTCGGGCACTGGCTGGCCGTCGTTCTACGAGGAGGTTGCCGAAGGCAAGGTCGATCGCCAATCCGACGTGAGCCGCGGCATGGAGCGCACCGAGGCGGTGTGCGGATCGTGCGGGGCCCACCTCGGCCACATCTTCCCCGACGGCCCCCACCCCACCGGCGAGCGCTACTGCATGAACTCGGCGTCGCTTAGGCTCGACTGCGAGATCTCTGGAGAGGAGAACTGAGATGGGAAGGCTCGACGGCAAAGTAGCCATCGTTTCCGGCGGCGCCCGGGGCCAGGGCGAGGCCGAGGTGCGGCTGTTCGCCGCTGAGGGCGCCAAGGTGGTGTTCGGCGACGTGCTCCACGACCTGGGCGAGGCGGTGGCCGCCGACGTTGGCCCCAATGCCCACTACCTGCCCCTAGACGTGACCGACCCCGAGGCGTGGCAAAAGGCGGTGGCCGAAACCGTCGCCCGCTTCGGCCCTCCCACCGTGCTGGTGAACAACGCCGGAGTGCTCCTGTTCGGCGTGTCCATGGTGGACACCTCGCTTGAGGACTACATGCGGGTGATCAACATCAACCAGGTGGGGGTGTTTTTGGGCATGAAGTACACCGCGCCGGCCATGATCGAAGCCGGCGGCGGGTCGATTGTGAACATCAGCTCCACCAACGGCATGGCCGGCTACGGCGGCACGGTGGCCTACACCGCCTCCAAGTTTGCGGTGCGGGGCATGACCAAAAACGCCGCCTTGGAACTGGGCCAGCACGGCATCCGGGTCAACTCCATCCACCCCGGCGGCGTGGACACGGCCATGACCGCTCCCGACACCCTGGGGGACGCCATTTCCGACGAAGAGCGAGAAGCGACCTTCGCCATGCTCCCCCTGGGCCGTGTGGGCCAACCCGTCGAGATAGCCCACCTGGCCGCCTACCTGGCCTCCGACGACTCCTCCTACAGCACCGGCGCCGAATTCATAGCCGACGGAGGAATGCTGGCCGGAGTGGTCAACCCCGAGGTGTGAGCATCTGCAATGTCCCGGTGATCCTAACCCCACCGCCGCCACCCACACGGTGATTGTGGAACGCCCTGCTGAGCGGTATGGTCAACAGCAATCACTCGGGGACGGTGACACCAGGGTCCCCCTCCAAGAAACTGCAATCGAGGAGGCCGCATGACGGTGAGTGAGCCAATCGGCGAGGAGAGGCGCTTTGCACTCCTTGAGCGCCTAATCGAGCTACTGGGGAAGGAGGAGGCCAGAACGCTGATGGAGAGCCTTCCCCCGGTGCTGTGGACCCACCTGGCCACCAAGGACGACCTGCGCGCCCTTGAAGAACGCCTCCGCGCCGACTTCAACGGCCAATTCGCTGAACTCAACGCCAAATTCGACGGCGGATTCGCCATGCTCAACGCCAAGATCGACGGCGGATTCGCCAATATCGACGGTAGATTCGCCAACATCGGCGCCGCTTTGAAAGAGCACCGGGCTGAAACCACCCTTCAGCTGGCCAAGCAGACCCGCGCCATGGTGATCACGCTCATCGGATTCGCACTGTCGGTGTGGATCCCGATGCTGGTCATCGGCCTCAACTGATAGCCGCCTACGACAGGGGACAATCATCCCCACCTGAGGGCTTATCCCCCGGCCAGGACCCTCATGCGGAGGTTGTTGAGAACCGAGACGGTGGTGAATTGGCGGGTGCGCTCGCGGTCGAAGGGGAACTTGACCCGGGTGGCCTCTACTTCGCCGTTGACCAGAGTGGCCATCCACACGGTGCCGGGGTCTTCGCCATCCAACGGTTCGGGGCCGGCTACGCCGGTGACGGCGATGGCACAGTCGGCACCCAATAGCTTGGCGGCGCCGTGGGCCATGGCCGTTACTGCTTCTTCGCTCACCACCGGGCCTTCGGGCACTTCCAGCAGGTCGAACTTCACGTCGCTGGCGTAGGACACCAGCCCGCCTCGGAACACGTCGCTGGCCCCGGGCACGGCGGTGAGCCGGGAGCCGATGAGCCCGCCGGTGAGCGACTCGGCCAGCGCCAGGGTCCAGCCCCGGCCGCGCAGAGCATCGAGCACGGCTGACTCCATGGTCTCGTCGTCGACACCGAACACGATGTCGCCGATGATGCCACGAACGATCTGCTCCTCGTTGGCCAGCATCTCATCGGCGGCGGTCTCGCTGGGGGCCTTGGCGGTGAGCCGCACCTTGAGGCCCTCCATGCCCGAGGCCAGAAAGGCGATGGTACACCCGCCGACTTCGTCGAGCCGCTCGATCTCTTCGTGGAGCTTCTCGGCCAGACCCGACTCGGAGTCGCCCCAGGTGCGCAGCGTGAGGCTCTTGATCACTGCGGTGATCCCGGCCCGGGCCTTGAGGTCGGGCAGCACGCACTCCCCCACCATCTGCTGCATCTCCCAAGGCACGCCGGGCACGGCGTACACCGCCTTGTCGCCGCTCTCGATCTTGAAGCCGGCGGCGGTGCCGGGCATAACCGGCAGCACCTCGGCTCCTTCGGGAATGTCGGCCTGGCGAAGGTTGTTTTCGGGCATGGGTCGCCCCCGGCCCCCGAACACGGTCGAGATGCGCTCCACGATGTCGTCGCGCCGCACCAGCTCCACCCCCAGGGCCGCGGCGATCACATCCCGGGTGATGTCGTCTTGGGTCGGGCCGAGCCCGCCGCACATGACGACCGAGTCACTGCGCTCCAGGGACTGTTCCAGCACGGCCCGCATCCGCTCGAAGTTGTCGCCCACCTTCACCTGGTGGTGCGAGTCGATGCCGGCCAGCGCCAGTTGCTCGCCGATCCACGACGAGTTGGTGTCGACAATCTGGCCGAGCAGCAGCTCGGTTCCTACCGCGATTACTTCACAGTTCACGCAGGGAGGCTAACCGCCTACAACCGGCTATTACTGGTCTGCGGCGGCAATCGCGCCGGCGCGGCCGTCGGCCATGTAGCGCCAGCCGGTGTAGAGGGTGAGGGCCACCGCCAGCCAGATGGCCAGCGACGGCGCCCAGTCGTGCTCCTCCAGTGGGGGCAGCGCCGCCACAATCAGGGCGGCACCCTGCAACAGCGTCTTGTACTTGGCCAAGAGGCGGGCGGGAAGCGACAGGCCCTCTCGAGCCCACCGGGTTCGGGCCGCGCTCACCAGCAGCTCTCGCACCGAGATGATCAGCACCGGAACCCAGAACAGACGGTCTACCGCCACAAAGCACCAGGACGCCCCCAGGATCATCACCTTGTCGGCCAGCGGATCCAGAAAAGCACCCCATCGGCTAACGCTGCCGGACGATCGGGCTACCCAGCCGTCGTAATAGTCGCTGGCTCCCAACACCAGCCCCACCGTCAATACCGACCACGACGTTCCCCGGCTGTCGGACGCGGCCAAGATCAGCACGAACAGCACGGGCGACGCCGCAATGCGCCCCAGCGTGATGAGGTTGGCCGGCAACCGCAGATCGGCCCAGGAATATGCCTCCACCTGGCTCATTACGGCACCGCCTCGGCCACCAAATCGGGGCCCATGGCCTCGGCCACCCGCACGGTGTGGAACTGACCGGCGGCCAGATGGTCGGGCACAGAGATGATCCCGTCGATCTCCGGTGCTTCTCGATAGCTGCGGGCTACGCCGGAGGTGTCCACCAGAACTTCGACCTCGCGGCCGATGAGTTGGTCACGCTTGGTTGCGGTGATCGCGTCTTGGACTTCGGCCAGCTCCCGGCGGCGCTCGGCAGCCAGCTCGGCGGGCACCTCTCCGCCGAGGGTGGTGGCGTAGGTTCCCGTCTCCGCGGAATAGGTGAAGAACCCGCACCAATCAAGGCCTACCTCAGCCACGAAGTCGAGCAGGGCGTCGTGGTCGGCCTCGGTCTCTCCCGGATAGCCCACGATGAAATTCGATCGGAAGACGGCGGAGGGCTGGCGCTGGCGGATGTCGGCGATGCGGGCGGCGAAGCGGTGGCCGTCGCCCCAGCGGCGCATCCGGGCCAGAAGCGGACGCGACACATGCTGCAACGACAAATCGAAATAGGGCACGCCGGTGGCGCAGATGGCATCGATCAGCGGGTCGGTGAGATCGGACGGATACAGGTACAGCAGTCGCAGCCAATCGACATGCTGGCGCAACGACTCCACCAGCGGAATGATGCCCCGCTCCCCCTGGCCCTGATCGCGCCCGTAGGAGGCCAGGTCTTGGGCCACCAGCACCGCCTCCCGCACCCCGAGGCCCTCCACCTCGGCCACGATGGCGGTGGCCGAGCGGGAGCGCTGTGGCCCCCGGAAGCTGGGAATGGCGCAGTACCCGCAGCGGCGGTCGCAGCCCTCAGCGATCTTCACGTAGGCCCACGGCGCCTCAGCCGGCGGCCGGGGCAGATTCAGCAGGTCAAAGGAGGGAAGCCCCACCGCTGACGGAGAAGCAGTCGATGGCTTCGCCCCAATGCTCACCGGCACGCCGAAACCGGCCACTCGGTCGGCCTCAGGCAGGGCCTCGGCCAACTCGGCGCCGTAGCGCTCGGCCATGCACCCGGTGATCACCAACTCGGCATCGGACGCCGCCGAGCGCAGCGCCAGCACCGTGTCCACCGACTCTTGGCGGGCCTCCTCGATGAAGGCGCAGGTATTCACCACCACGAGATCGGCGTCGTCGGGGGCTCCAGCCGCGGCCATCCCGTCTCGAACCAGCAAACCGGTGATCTTTTCAGAATCCACCTGATTTTTGGGACATCCCAGCGTCTCAACCCAAAACCGGCGCACCATGCTCAGACTATGCGGAGTCGAGGCCTGAGCCATCAGTGTCCGAGGCCGGCTGCACCACTATCTCGACCGCAGGGGAACTCGAGGCGCCATCTTCGGTTTCGTCTGGATCGTCAGAGATCAAGAACGGCATCGACACCAGGTAGACGGCCAGCAAGAACGCCCCTTCCCACCAGCGCTCCAAGCCGTCGCCCCGGAACATGAGCAGCCAGGCGCTGACGGAGATGCCCACCATGATCCACACCGCCAGTCCCGAGAGGTTTCCGTCAACCAGAGGCCCAGGGCCCACCAGCGCCACCACCGCGCTCACCAGCAGGCTGTTGAACGTGTTGGAACCCAAGATGTTGCCCACCAGCAGATCGGCCTCTCCCCGACGGGCCGCCTGCACCCCGGTGATCAGCTCGGGCAGCGAAGTGCCGAACGCCACCAGCGACAGCCCGACAAATCCTGAGCCCAGGCCAACCTCGTGGGCGATGTCCACCGCGCCGGTCACCGCCAGCTGAGCACCGACCACCGTGGCCCCCAAGCCCACCACGGTGCGCACGAGCTCGGTGGACTGGCTGATCGGCTTGTCGGTATGGACGACATCTGCCGCGTTGGCGTCATAGGCCGGTCGCCACAAGATGATGCTCATGGCCACCACGAACGCGGCCAACAGGACGAACCCCTCCCAGCGTTCCAAACCGTCCTGAACCAGCAACCAGAACAGCAGAGCAGCACCCACCGAAACCATGCCCTCCCGCCACAGGGTGCTGTTGGCCACCTTGATGAGTCGGCCACCGACAGACAAAGCCGCCACCAGCGCGGAGATGCCCAGAACCAGACTCAGGTTGGCCACGTTGGAGCCGACGATGTTGCCCACGCCCAAATCGACATCGCCATCGGCGGCGGCCAGCCCGGAAACCAACATCTCGGGAGCGCTGGTGCCAAAGCCGATGACCAGCGCCCCGATCACGATGGGTGAGATGCCCCGGGCGAAGGCCAGCCGGGATGCCCCGATCACCAGTTGGTCGGCACCCACCGCCAGAACGAGAAGGCCTCCGGCCAGGAGCACCGCTGCTAAAGCCACAGTCCGAGACTATCGAGAGCTATTCAGCGTTCATCAGGGAAGCTCGTCGGGGGTCATCAGCACCTCTCGGGCCTTTGACCCCTCGGACCGGCCGACCACGCCCCGCTGCTCCATCAGGTCCATCAGCCGGCCAGCCCGGGCGAACCCCACCCGGAGCTTGCGCTGGAGCATCGATGTGGAGCCTAGCTGGCTCTCCACCACCAGCCTCATGGCCTGGGCCAACAGCTCGTCGTCATCGTGGCCCCCACCAGCGGAGGGGTTGGAAGGGGCAGCCGTCAGCGGATCGTCGTCGCCGTCGCCCCCATCAGTGGTCACCGACGGAGCACCGCTGCTGTGGCCCATGGTTGCGGCCTGGCGTCGCCAGGTGGCAACCACATTGCGGACCTCCGCCTCGGTCACCCAAGCGCCCTGGATGCGCTGGGCGGTGGTTGACGTCGGGCTGAGCAAGAGCATGTCGCCTCGTCCAACAAGGCGCTCCGCCCCCTGTTGGTCGAGGATTACCCGGCTGTCGGTCTGGCTGGACACGGCAAAAGCCAGCCGGGCCGGGATGTTGGCCTTGATGACCCCGGTGATCACGTTGATGGACGGCCGCTGGGTGGCAATCACCAGGTGGATCCCCACAGCTCGGGCCTTCTGGGCGATCCGGCAAATGGAGTCCTCCACGTCGCGGGGGGCCACCATCATCAGATCGGACAGCTCGTCCACCACCACCAAGATGAGCGGCATCCGCTCTTTGGGCTCGGAGTCCTCAATCCCCAACTTGCTGTCGTTCTCGAACACCCCCTGATCACACGCGTCGTTGTAGCCGTCGATGTCGCGTACCCCCACTGAGGCCAGAATCTCGTAGCGGCGGTCCATCTCCCGGCACGCCCAGGCCAAGGCGTTGGCCGCCTTCTTGGGGTCGGTAACCGGCTGGGTGAGCAGATGGGGAACATGCTCGTACTGGGCCATCTCCACCATCTTGGGATCGACCAGGATCATGCGGACTTGGTCGGGGGTGGTGCGCATGAGCACCGAGGTGATCATGGAGTTGATGCACGAGGACTTGCCCGCCCCGGTGGCCCCGGCAATGAGGATGTGGGGCATTCGGGACAGATCCATCATCACCGGCTTGGCATTGATGTCCCTTCCGATGGCCACCTCGAGGGGATGTTTGGCCTTGCGGGCTTCAGCCGACGCCAGGATCCCGCCCAGCGACACCACCTGGCGATCGCGGTTTGGCACCTCTACGCCGATTGCCTGGCGCCCAGGAATTGGGGCCAAGATGCGGACATCAGGGGAGGCCATGGCGTAGGCGATGTCCTTGCTCAAGCTGGTGACCCGGCTGACCTTGACCCCCGGGGCCAGCTCCAGCTCATAACGGGTCACGGTGGGGCCGATCACCATGCCTACCAGCTTGGTGTCCACATCGTGGGCTGCCAACGCCTGCTCCAAGGCGGCGCCCCTCCGGGAGGCCTCCTCTTGGTTTATCTGCTGGGGATCAGACCCGCTCAGCAGTTTGAGCGGGGGGAGCTTCCACTTTGACGACTTGGAAGATCTCGGCGCCTTGTCGCCCACCATGGCCGGAGCCTGCCAATCTGGCTCTGAATCGCAACTTGACTGGGTGGGCTCTGGTTCGGGCGTATGAGCGGGCACTGGATCTGGCTCTGGGAGCGGGGAGGGTATGACCACCACCTCGGATTCGGTTGGAGACGCCTCGGGATCAGGCACCCGGCGGTCGTCTTGAAGCCCCTCGTTCGGCACCGGCGGCGGAGACGTGCCGGTGACCGAATGCAAAGCCCGCACCAAGCCGGCTTTGATCTTGGCGCCGTCCACTCGACGGACCCAGGCCCGCAGCGATACCCGGGTGAGCACCACCGATCCCAAGAGGCCGAATGCACCCAGAACCAGGCTCGCACCCCAGATACCGACAACCGCTCCCATGGTGCCCCCGAAGGCCAATCCCAGTGAACCGCCAGCGCCCATCAGCCCGTCCAAATCTTCGATGCCCGGCCGACCAAGGGTGATGTGCAGCAGTCCGGTGACCGAGAGGAGCGTCAGCGTGGTGCCGATGCCGAGGCGAACAGCCTGCACCAAGTCGGCCCGAACCTGATCGGCATAAGGATTCTTGTCGAAGCCCTCTGGGGCGACCTGCGCGGCCTCCTCGTCAGGCCGTGGACCCCGCAGCAGCACGATCCCGATAGCCACAAGCGCGATCGGAACCCCGGCCCTGGCCGTGCCGATCAGCGCCCCGAGGGCTATCCGGAGTACCGAGCCGAATGGCCCCGCCACATCGGCCCAAAGGCCGCAGGCGGCCACCAATCCGGCGAGGATGAACGCGACAGCGATGATGTCAGCGCGGTGCCGGGCCCAAACCGCGGCCGATGCCTGCCTCAGACGGCTGTCGGACGGGGCATCAGCCTTGGATTTGGACTTTGCGCTGGGCTTCGAAGGGGGTTTACGAGCGGTTTTAGTAGCCACAACAACAACAAACGTACCATTGACAACACCAGCAACCAATGGTTTGCCCCGAGAGACCGCTCTAGGGCATTGGTCAGGTCTCGATGACGACGGGAACGATCATTGGACGGCGACCGGTGCTGTGGTTGACGAACTGGCCAGCGGCCCGACGCACCAGCCGCTCCAGACCGTCCTGATCCTTTGATGCCAGATGTTCCTCCACCGCGGCCGCTACCTCGTCAGCCCCGGCCCGCTCCAGATACTGGACCCTGTCTGCCCCTACCCAGCCTTTGCTCTCAAAATGGGGACGAGCCATCAAGCGACGCTTGTCGCGGCTCAACACCACCACCACATTGACCACTCCCTGACCACCGAGAATGGTCCGCTCGCTGAACAGCTCCCGATCGCTCTCTACCAACTGCCCGTTTACGTAGTAGTAGTCCCCCGAGGTGACTTGGCCCCGGTTGGCCACACCGCGGTCGCTCAGCTCCACCTGCTCACCGTCGCGGGCCAGAACCACCCGATCAGATGGCATGCCCATCTTCACCGCCAGGTCAGCATGGGCTGCCAGGTGGCGGGTCTCGCCGTGGACCGGCACGAAGTACTCGGGATCGGCCACCGTGTGCAGGGTGCGCAGCTCGTCCTGTTTTCCATGGCCAGTTGTGTGGACCTCTAACTGGCCGCTGTGAACCACAATGGCTCCTCGTTGCACGAGGTTGTTGATCATGCGGGACACCCGGGCCTCGTTTCCGGGAATGGGGCTAGAGCTCAGCACCACAGCATCGTCAGAACCAATGTCGATCCAGCGGCTGTCGCCGGTGGCTGCTAGAGCCAGCGCCGAACGTGTCTCCCCCTGAGAACCGGTGGACACAACGCACACTTTCCCGGGGGGATAGTTCTCAGCCTCGGTTATATCGATCACCGCGTGGTCGGGCAGTCGAAGCAATCCCAGCTCGCGAGCCAGAGCGAAGTTGCGTTTCATGGAGAGTCCCAGAGTGGCCACCTTGCGCCCCGACCCAACCGCGGCATCGGCCACCTGCTGGACCCGGTGGATGTGACTGGAGAACGCGGCAACCACCAGCCTCCGGCCAGGGTGGGCGGAGAACACCCCCCTCAGTACTTCCCCGACCTCGGACTCCGACCGCGAGCTGCCCGGAATCTCCGAGTTGGTTGAATCGCAGAGCAACAGCCGAACCCCCTCATCGCGGGCGATCGCCCCGATCCGGGCAAGATCGGTACGCCGCCCGTCAACCGGATTCAAGTCCAGCTTGAAGTCACTGGAGTGGAGTATCAACCCTTGGGGAGTGCGGATGGCCGAGATCAACCCAGAGGGAACCGAGTGGGTGACCGGGATGAACTCGCAGTCGAAAGATCCAATGCGGACCCGGTCGTGGTCGCCGATGGGGGTCAGCGTCGTGCGGTCGCTCATCCCCCGCTCCTCAAGGCGGCTGCGGATCAATCCGAGGGTGAATTGCGACCCGTACACTGGAAACGACAGCGACTCCAGCGCCCAGGGCAGAGCTCCGATGTGGTCTTCGTGGCCGTGGGTGCAGATGCATCCCACAATGCGGTCGGCCCGGTCGCGCAGATACTCCAAGTCGGGAAGCACGAAATCAGCACCGGGCATGTCCTCGTCGGGGAAGAGCACTCCGCAGTCCAACAGAAGCACCTCGTCGCGGCATTCGATGGCTGCGCAGTTCCTTCCGATGTCACCCAACCCACCCAGAAAGGTGATTTGGACAGGGTCAGCCATGGGCGGCGCCTAGTCGCGTTCCGGCAAGCACTTCGGCAGCAGCTTCCATCAGATCGTCGGGCTCTACGTCCAGAGGCGGCCGGCACCGGCCGACCGGATGACCGATCAGCCGCATCATGGCCTTGGCCGGAATGGGGTTGGGCGCCGCCAATCCCGTCTCGTAGTCAAAGGATGGCATGAGGCTGGCGTTTATCTGGCGGGCAGAATCAACGTCGCCCTTTTCGAAAGCGGTGATCATGTCGCGGTGCTCAGTGCCGGCCCAGTGGGTGGCCACTCCGATGACGCCCACCGCACCCACCGCGAGCAGCGGCAGGGTGAGGCTGTCGTCTCCGCTGTAAACCCCAAAGCCATCGGGCGCATGGGCAATGAGGCTGGCGGTCTCAGCAGGGTCGCCGGCCGCGTCCTTGATGCCGACGATGTTGGCCACACCGTGGGCCACCTCGAGCAGGGAGGCGGTGTCCACCTTGCGCCCGGTGCGAACGGGTATGTCGTAGATCAGCACCGGGAGGTCGGTTGCCGCGGCCACCGTGGTGAAGTGCTTCACCAGGCCAGCCTGCGAGGGCCGGTTGTAATACGGGGCCACCGACAAGATGCCGTCGGCCCCCGCCTCTGATGCCCGCTCGGTGAGCTCGACGGCCGCGGCGGTGTCGTTGCTCCCCGCGCCGGCCACCACCGGAATGTCCACCGCCGAAACCACCGCTCCAATGAGCTCGATCTGCTCGTCGTGGGTCAGCGTGGGCGCCTCCCCCGTGGTGCCGGCCACCACCACTCCATCGCTCCCGTTCTCGCTCAGCCAGCGGGCCAGCGTGGCGGCCGCGTCAATATCCAGGGTGCCGTCTTCTCGAAACGGGGTGACCATGGCGGTCAGCACCTTGCCGAATTGGGCCATGGGTTCTCCTTAAGCGTCAGCGGAATCGGCGGCCATCTCAGCTGCCCGATCGATCCCCAGTGTCACCAGAAGATCCTCGTGCAGCTCGAACCACACCTCATGGTAGGAATCAACCGTGGGCTTCGTAAACCAATTAAGGTCGCCGCCCAGCACTCGTTCCAATGCGTGGTCCAGCCGCCCTCCGTAGTGCCCGAATCGGTCGAAGGCCTCAGACAAGCGAGCGAGGATCGGCTGGACGCCCCGATTGATCTCAGCCAGACGGGCGATTACCTCGGCGTCGTAGTCCGGGTCGGCGTGGTCGTTCAGTGTCTGGTCGCCGTGAATCTGGAAATCGGTGCACACCTGCTTCAACTCGGGGTCCAAGACCTTGAACGATCCATACAGCTCCGTGACCATTGCCCGCTTGCCGGATTCCTCGATCTCCGAAATCGCCAATCTCTCAGCCTCAGCCCGTCCCTCGCCCAACAGCATCCAGCCCTGGGTTCGCTTGCCGTCCCGATAGCGCACCCATCCCCGCTCGCCCAGTTCGCGCAGAGCGTCGGACACGTGGTCGGCCGACAATCCCGAAGCTTGAGCCACCGCACCCACCTCAGCCATGCCCTTCGTGCGCAAGGCGTGAAGCACCCGCTGCGTGGATTGGTGTGAATTCGGCACTAGGTCAGCCTACTTCTGCTCGTTGATCGCGATCGCCGGGACGACCAAGTCGGCGCAAGATGAGCGGGTAGCCCGCTAGGGCGATGGTGGCGAAAATGAACCACTGCACGGCGTAGGCCAGATGGGACCCCTCCCCGAGTTCTGGAGGGGAAACGGCAATGGGCAAATCGCCGGCAAGGGGTGTCTGGGTTTGGAGTTGCACGTAGGCGGGAAGCAATTCGGCTTCAAGCTGCTGCGATAGGCGGGCCAGATCAGGCCGGGCCATCTCGGTGAGCTCCCCTTCAGAGGGGTCGGCCTGCTGGAGGCCTGCCGCGGTCACGGTGGACCGAACGAGCCCGATCACCTCCACCACCCCCGAAGCAGGCGCGAAATCAGCGGCAAGGGCTCCGGTGCCAACGCCATGGGGAATCCACCCCCGATTGACCGCCACTACCCCGCCGGATTCGAGCCGCATCGGGGTGAGAGCCCAGAACCCGGATGTGCCCTGATACGTCCGATTGCGGATCAGAACCTGGTCTTCGGGCTGGTACACCCCAACCGCTCGAACCAGTCGGAACTCGTTCGCCCTGCCCGCGTCGAATTCGTCGCCGATCCCCACCATATCTTGCAGCTCGGCGATAGGAAGCCGGCTGCGGCTGTCGATTGCGCTGTTGCGCTCCCGCCGCTCAGACAGCCGATGGAGCTGCCAGAAACCCGCGGTGACCATGGCGACCACCGCCAGCAACACCACTGTGTGAAGCAGCAGACGCCGGAACGACACATCGGGGCCTTGGCTAGATGTCTAGCAAGGCGTCGAGGCCGACGATCAGCCCGGAGCAGTCGGGGGCAGCCTTCACCGCAGCCAGCACTCCCGGCATGAACGAAGATCGATCGGTTGAATCCTGGCGAATGGTGAGCGTTTGGCCCTCGGCGCCCAGGATCACCTCGTGGTGGGCCACCATCCCCCTCATGCGCACGGCGTGAACCCGTATGCCCGCAGGACCCTCAGCCCCCCGGACGCCGGACAGCATTTCGTGTTCGGTGGGGTCAGGGGCCCAGGTATCTGAGGCCTCAGCCATCTTCTCAACCGTCAGTCGAGCGGTGCCCGACGGAGCGTCGATCTTGGCGTCGTGGTGCAGCTCGATCACTTCGGCCGTGTCGAAATAGGGGGCGGCAAGCTCGGCAAAGCGCATCATCAGCACCGCGCTGATGGCAAAGTTGGGGGCAATGATGCAGGCCCGCTCCGCCGCGGCGAACGCAGCCTCAAATCGCTCCAAGTCGGCGTCGGTAAAGCCCGTGGTTCCCACCACGGCGTTGATCTGCTGGTCGGCCAGCCAGATCAGATTGTCGCGGGCTGCGGAAGCAATGGTGAAGTCCACCACGACGTCGGCATCAGCATCAGCCACCACCCCTCGGTCGCCAACTGTGACCGCACCACCCGCTGGCACACCCACACGAATGGGGTCTACGGCGGCCACCAATTCCAGCTCTGGGTCAGCAGCCACCGCCTCGCAGACGGTGGTGCCCATCCTTCCCCCTGCGCCGAACACCCCTACCCGAAGCATGAACGAGACCATATAGGGCCGAGCGGCGGCAAAAGGGATCGGTTGCGAAGCAGAAGACGGGCTTAGCGAGAAGTCCGATCCCGGTCGCGGCCACGGCCTCCTGCTCGACGATTCGAGCCGCCTCCTGGCCCGAGGTCACCGAACTCGTCCCGCAACTGCGATTCGAAATCCTCCTCGAAGGAAGCAGCTTGGGACGGAACCTCCCAGTCACCTCGGTCCCGGACGCCTCGATCATCAGAGCGGCGGCCATCACGGCCCCGGCGGTCGTCGCGGCGATCCCGACGATCATCGCGATCCCGGCCACCCCGATCATCAGAGCGACGGTTGTCGCGATCCCGGCCACCCCGATCATCAGAGCGACGGTTGTCGCGATCCCGGCCACCCCGATCATCAGAGCGACGGTTGTCGCGATCCCGGCCACCCCGATCATCAGAGCGACGGTTGTCGCGATCCCGGCCACCCCGATCATCAGAGCGACGGTTGTCGCGGTCGCGCCCACCGCGGTCGTCGCGGCGACCCCCGCGATCATCACGATCCCGGCCACCCCGATCACCAGAGCGGCGGCTGCCGCGGTCGTCGCTGCTGTCGTCGCCGGTCAGCTTGAGGCTGATCTTGCCGTTGGGATCGATGTCCTCCACGACGACCTCGAGGTCATCGCCCAAAGCGACCACATCCTCAACCCGGTCGACTCGGCGACCTCGGCCGAGCTTGGAGATGTGCACCAAGCCATCGCGGCCCGGAAGGATGTTCACGAACGCCCCGAATGCGGTGATGTTCACCACTTTCCCGTTGTAGACCTCCCCCACATCCGCGGTGGGCGGGTCCAGGATCAGCCGGATTTGACGCTCAGCCTCGTCCACGCAGTTGCGATCAGGCGAGGAAATGGTGACGACGCCGGCATCTTGGGCGTCGTCCACGTTGACCTCGGCACCGGTTTCAGCCTGAATGGAGTTGATGACCTTGCCCTTGGGCCCGATGACCTCGCCGATCTTGTCCAGTGGGATCTCGAACTTGATGATCTTGGGAGCAGTGGGCCGGACATCGTCCCGGGGGGCGTCGATGGCGCCTGCCATCACCTCCAGGATCTTGAGCCGGGCATCACGGGCCTGATTGAGCGCACCAGCGAGCACGTCGGCGGGGAGGCCGTCGATCTTGGTGTCGAGCTGAAGAGCGGTCACGAAGTCAGCGGTGCCCGCCACCTTGAAGTCCATGTCGCCGAACGCATCTTCGGCGCCCAGGATGTCGGTGAGGGTTGTGTAGCGACCTTCATGGAATACCAGCCCCATGGCGATGCCGGCCACCGGCGCCTTGATGGGCACGCCCGCGTCCATGAGCGAAAGAGTTGACGAGCACACCGAGCCCATCGACGTGGAGCCATTGGAGGACAGCACCTCCGACACCAGGCGCAGCGTGTACGGGAACTCGTCCATGGAGGGGACTACCGGGACCAAGGCCTTCTCGGCCAACGCTCCGTGTCCGATCTCCCGGCGCTTCGGGCCCCGCATGAAGCCGGTCTCACCGGTGGAGTACGGAGGGAAGTTGTAGTGGTGGATGTAGCGCTTCTTGTCGATGGGGTCGATCCCGTCGATCATCTGGTCCATTCGAGCAGTGCCCAGCGTGGTGATGTTCAGCACCTGGGTCTCGCCTCGCTCGAACAGCCCGGAGCCATGGGCGGTGTCAACAACCCCGACTTCGGATCCAAGCTGCCGGAGATCGGCCGGGCCCCGCCCGTCGATGCGCGCGCCATCTTGCACGATCCGGGTACGAACGATGCTCTTGGTGAGCGAGCGGATGGCAGCGGAGATCTGCTTGTCAGCCCCCTCGACTTCGGCGAACCGGTCGGCCAATGCTCCAGCGATCTCCTCTTTCACCTGCGACTCAGCATCCTGTCGCTCCGCCTTGCCGACGATGGACATGGCCGCAGCCAGCTTGTCGGCGCCGACCTCGGCTACCGCGGCCTCGATCTCGGGGGTGTAGTCCACCTGGAGCTCGTACTCCATGGGGGGCTTGACCCCGGCGGTGGCGATCAGTCGGCGCTGGAGGCTCACCGCTTCTTTGATCCACTCCTTGGACCGCTCCAGACCTTCGGCCAGGGCGGCTTCGTCCACTTTGGGGGTTCCGTTGCTGTAGAGCTCCCAGCCGGCTTCGGTGCCGTTGGCCTCCACCATCATGATGGCCACGTCGCCGTCGTCCAGAACCCGGCCGGCCACCACCATTTCAAAGGTGGATTCGGCGCCCTCGGCATAGGTGGGGTGGGGAATCCACTCCCCATCGGCACTGTGGGCCACTCGTACCGCGCCAATCGGGCCGTCAAACGGTATGCCCGAGATGCTCAGCGCAGCTGATGCCCCGTTGATGGCGATCACGTCATAGGGGTTCTCCTGATCGGCACCCAAGACGGTTCCGACCACGTGTATCTCATTGCGAAACCCGTCGGGAAACGAAGGCCGCAGCGGCCGGTCGATCAGCCGGCAGGTCAAGATGGCCGACTCGGGGGCCCGTCCTTCCCGACGGAAGAATGAGCCGGGGATTTTACCCGCGGCATACATTCGCTCTTCGATGTCGACAGTTAGCGGAAAGAAATCCGCTCCCTCCCGCACACGTCGCGCCGCTGTTGCGGTCACCAAGATGGTGGTGTCGCCCATGCGGACCACAACGGCCCCGTCGGCCTGACCGGCCAGACGACCTGTCTCAAAGGACAGGGTTTTGTCTTCCGCGCCGCTTACCGCGGTTGAAACGGTGATGGCTTCCGCCATTTTTGCTCCTCTCCGGACCATACGAGGCCCGAGCGGGCCGGAATGGAGCCAGTTCCCAGTTGGAGAGGCCCAGCTCGGCTAGGCCCCTTCGACTGGCAGCTGGCCTCTCTTGTGGCCCGCTTATTTGTTTTCCATGTATCGCCAGGGCGATGCCCGCTTCTCAGCGGCGAAGTCCAAGTTCGGCAATGATGCCTCGGTAGCGCTCCACATCGTTGTCCTTGACATAGTCGAGAAGCCGTCGCCTACGGCCCACCATCATCAGCAGGCCTCGCCTGCTGTGGTGGTCCTTGACATGCACCTTCAAATGCTCGGTGAGGTGATTGATCCGCTCGGTGAGCAGAGCAATCTGGACCTCGGGTGAGCCTGTATCGGTGTCATGCACGCGGTGCTTCTCGATAGTCGCGGTCTTGGGCGCTAGTTTCTCGGCCATCCCTACTCAGTGTGTCCGTCGGTCAGAAAACGGGCGATTTCACGGCACCTTGCCGTGCTTGTGCCCGGGGGACCCATTCAAACTACCACCCAGCAGACCAGAACACCTATCTGAGAGCATTTGGCCTGAACACACATGGGCAATACTGGTCGCATGAAGGTCGTCTCCTTCGGAAGCCTCAACTACGACCTGTCTATCTGGCTCGACCGGCTGCCCGGCCCCGATGAAACCCTGCGGGCCCAGCGGATGGAGGCGTTCTCCGGGGGCAAGGGCGCCAACCAGGCCACGGCCGCGGCCCGACTCGGGGCCACCACGCACATGGTGGGCTGTGTGGGCGACGACGACCGGGGCCGCTGGCTGCTGGACGTGCTCAAACGCAGCGGAGTGGACACCAGCCTCGTCCGCGTCGTCGAGGAACCCACCGGAACCGCGGTGCCACTCATCACTCCGGCAGATGTCTCTATTGTCATCGTGGCCGGGGCCAACGCCAGCACCGGGGTGGGCGACGCTGATGCCGCCGAGGAGGTAATCGCCACGGCCGATGTGCTGTTGCTGCAAGGCGAGGTGGGGGCGGCGGGCGCCCGGCGTGCCGCCCAGGCCGCCCGCTCAGGGGGGACCACGGTGGTGTTCAATCCCGCCCCGGTCGATCCGTTTCTGGTGGAGGCCGTCGTGGCCCTCACCGACGTCTTGGTTATGAACCGGGCCGAACAAGCTCAGATTGATGCCATCGGCCCTGAAACCGGCCAATGCGACACCGTCGTCACTTTGGGAGGTCGAGGAGCCCAGCTTGACGATGTACTGATTCCCTCATACCCCGCAGAAGTAGTGGATCCCACCGGGGCAGGAGATGCCTTCTGTGGCGCCCTGGGCGTTGCCCTGGCTGAAGAGCGCCCCCTCATCGAGGCCGTCCGCTTCGCCAACGCCGCCGGCGCCCTCGCAGTGGGTACGCCCGGAGCCCAGCCTTCAATGCCGTCGCGAAACGCAGTTGAATCTCTGCTGGACAGCCAGCGCTAACCGCGGCTGACCCCAAGGGAGGTCGCGAAACACAGTTGAATCACTGCTGGACAGCCAGCGCTAACCGCGGCTGAGGGCGGGGAGAACGTGGGTGGCGGTGAGGCGGATGCTCTCCATGACTTTTTCATGGGGGATGTTGTAGGGGTTCATCATGCACAACAGCAGATCGACGCCGAGATCGGCGAAGCCCCGGCATAGCTCTATGCACTGGTCGGGGTCGCCGGCGATGGCCACGCCCTGGTCCACCAGGTTCTCGATATTGAAAGTGGTGTCCCAGTCGGCTTCCGCGGTCATGCCGGGCAGATACCGCAGATAATTCCAGTCTCCCAGCTCGGCACCCTCTTCTTGGAGCATTTCGGCCACGCTGCCCACCAGCTTGAAAGCCACCGTGGGATACCACCAGAACGACTCCCGAGCGTTCTCGTAGGCCTCGGCCGTGGTGGGCGCGCAGTGGAACATGGCGAAGGTGGCCACCCGGTCGTTAACATATCCGCCCACTGGGTTCTGGCAGGCTGCTACCGCGTCTCGGTACAAGCCGATTCGCAATTCCAGCTCTTCGAGCGATACCCCAGCGCTGAATGACAGCAAGCCCATCCCCATCTCCCCCACCAGTTGATGGGTTTCCCGGCTGCCGGTGGCCGCCCACAGCGGAGGATGGGGCTTCTGCACCGGCTTGGGCAGTACCTGGCGGCGAGGCATAGACCAGTACTGGCCTTGAAACTCGTGCTCATCGTTCATCCAGCACCCCGCGATGTGCTCAACCGCCTCGGCCCACATCGCCCTGGTCTCCCGGGGGTCGATTCCAAACCCCTCCAACTCAGCCCGAGTCGTGGAGCGACCGGTGCCGAACTCCACCCGTCCCCCGCTGATCACATCTAGCGTGGCGGCCGATTCGGCGCTGCGGACGGGATGGTTGTAGGGCTTGGGCGTCAGGCGAACGCCATATCCCAGTCGAATCTGCTCAGTGAGCGCGGCCACTGCCCCGTAGAGCACCTCTGGGTTGGAGCTGTGCGACATTTCTTCGAGGAAGTGGTGCTCCACTGTCCAAAAGCTGTGGTACCCGAGCTGGTCGGCCAGCACCGCCTGCTGGATCAACTCCCGATATCGAAGCTGTTCACTGTTGTGGTCCCAGGGCCGGGGCACCGGGATCTCAGAGAACAGGGCCAGCTCCATGGTTGGCTAGCGGGACGGCTCCGCCATCAGGATTTCCCGGGACAGGGCAACGTCGATACGGAGTTGTTTCACCAAAGACTCGATGCCGTCAAAGCGGTGCTCGCTGCGGAGCAACTCCACGAACTCCACTTTGGCCTCCTCTCCGTAGAGGTCACCCTCGAAATCCAGAAGATGCGCCTCCAGCAGCGATTGCTGAGCGTGCTCATAGAAGGTGGGGCGGCGACCGATGTTGATGGCCGCCATGTGCCGGGATCCGTCGGGACGGGTGTACCAGCCGGCGTATACCGCGTCGGCCGGCCAGGCCATGACCATGGAAACCGGAATGTTGGCGGTGGGGAATCCAATGGTCATGCCCCGTCGATCTCCCAGCACCACCCTTCCCCTGATCTCGTGGTACCGGCCCAGCATGGCCGCCGCGGTGCGGACATCTCCGCCGGCCAACGCCCGGCGCACTGCGGTGGACGAGACCGGCTCAGGCCATTTCTCATCGTGGTGCAGAAGCGTCACCGCCCGCACTTCGAAGCCCATGGCGTCGCCGAATTTCCGTAGGGTATCGATGTTCCCCAGCCGAGCCCGCCCGAAGTGGAAGTCCTCCCCAACCACCACGCTTCGCATTCGCATCCTGTCCACAAACACCTGGCGCACGAAGTCCTCCGGCATTGTGTGAGCCCGATCCGGGGAGAACTCGATCAGGTACACGTACTCAATGCCAGCTGCCTCCAACAGTTCCAGCTTCTGATCGAGGGAGTTCAGCAGCTTGGGGGCGTTCTCTGGACGCAGCACCAACGCCGGATGGCGGTCGAACGTGACTACTGCGGGGGCCACGCCCAGCCGCTCTGCTTCCGAGAGAAGCTGGCTTATGACGGCCTGATGCCCGACGTGGACACCGTCATACACACCGATACTGGCTGCGGTCTCCTCAATGCCTTCAAAGCGGCCAAAGTCTTCGATGACCTGCACCGCGCTGCACGGTAGCGGCCGCAGCCTCAAACTGGACAATCCCGGTGGCCTCAAGACCGCCCGCCACTGGCCTCATTGGGGGATGACCACCTCCGGTTTGACCATTCCTGGGGTATGAGGCTTATAGACAGCCAAGAGCTGACCCTGCGGCCCGAGCACGGCCCACGGGCCGTCGCCCTTCGCAGCCAACTCGTCAATGGCCATCACCTGTCCGCTGCTCACCCTTTGGCCGAGCGACTCATCGACCGACACCGCGGGGTAGTCGCGCAAGGCCTCGGCCATCGATAACAGCGAGGGCGCACTGACCGGCCGGGCCTCATCAATCGCAAACGAGCCGATGGCCAGGCGCCGCAAAGACCGCAGGTGCCCCCCTCCCCCCAGGGCGGTGCCGATGTCAGCGGCCAGCGAGCGGATGTAGGTCCCCGAGGAACAGGTCACCTCAATCCGGTACACGCCGGCGTCAGGGTCTATCGGAGCAACCCCCAGTTTGTGAACGGTCACCGGGCGGGGTTCCCGCTCTACCTCCACACCCTCGCGGGCCAACTCGTGCAGGCGGCGGCCTCCGATCTTGATGGCCGACACCATCGGCGGAACCTGCATGATGTCGCCGACAAATCCGGAGGCAGCTTCAGACACCTGCTCGGGGGTGACCGCCGACATGTCGTAGACCGCGGTGACCTCGCCCTCCGCGTCCAGCGTGGTGGTCTCAGCGCCCAGGATCAGCTCGCCCACATATTGCTTGGGAAGCGGGGTGATAAACCGCAGCAGCCGAGTGGCACGGCCCACCCCCAAAAGCAGCACCCCGGTGGCACCGGGGTCCAATGTCCCGGCGTGTCCCACTTTGCGGGTGCCGAAAACACCCCGGGCCTTGGCCACCACATCATGGGAGGTCCACCCCGTCTCTTTGTCGATGACCGCCAACCCCTCGGCCGGGCTCACTATTCGTCCTCGGCAGCCAGGTCACGCAATATCTGGTCGACCCGCTCACCGGCTGAAATGGAGGGATCGAGGGCGAACACCAATTCGGGGACCCTGCGGACCGCAGAAGAATGAGCTACCGCCTGCTTTAGCTGGAGACGATGCTCCTCCAATGCCTCTAGGGCCGCAGATGCCGCCTCGTCGTCCAGCGCGCTGATATACACACTGGCCCGGCTCAATTCGGCACTGGTCTCCACCCCGGTAACGCTGACCAGCTCCAGCCGGTTGTCGTCCAAAAGGGCCAGTTCAGAGGCCAGTATCTCTCGCAGCAACTCGCCTAACCGGGCTGAGCGTGAGTATCGGGAGGGGCGCGACGCCCGGTTGCGAGCCACGCCTACTCCTCGGTGTTGAGCCAGTTTGATGAGGAGCCCACCACTTCGATCTCGGGAATCGACCAGATGAACCGGTCCACCTCATCGGCCAGCGATCGGCATTGACCCGGCTGGCCCGACACAACCGCCATACCCACCTCGGCCCTCTGCCACAGGTCGGTGTGGCCAGTCTCCGCCACCGACACGCCGAATCGACGGGTCAAGTCGGACAGCAGGGGTCGCAGAACCGAACGGCGCTCCTTCAGCGATTGGCAACCTGGGATGTGCAAGTCATAGACCACGGCGAGAACGTGCATCGGCTCGATCAGACTCGGGCGACTTCTCGCTCCTCGAAAGTCTCGATGATGTCGCCCTGTTTGAGGTCTTGGAAGTCGGACAGGCCGATCCCGCACTCGTAGCCAGTCTGGACTTCGCGCACATCTTCCTTGAAGCGCTTGAGCGATGAGACCGTGCCCCGCCAGATGACCGCCCCATCCCGCAAGAACCGGACCTTGGAGCCCCGGGTGATGGCGCCGTTGAGCACGTAGCAGCCGGCCACCGCACCCACCCGGGGAATTCGGAAGATCTCTCGCACCTCGGCATCGCCGGTAACGACCTCCTCAAATTCCGGAGCCAGCATCCCCACCATGGCATTCTCTACATCCTCGATCAGGTTGTAGATGATCTCGTAGGTGCGGATCTCCACCTTCTCCAACTCGGCCAGCTCTCTGGCCTTGCGATCAGGCCTGACGTTGAATCCGATGATGGTGGCATTGGACGCCGCCGCCAGTTGGATGTCATTGGCTGTCACCCCGCCAACGCCCCGGTGGACGAAAGCCAGCCTCACGTCATCTCGTCCAAGGCGCTGGAGGCTGTGCACAACTGCTTCTAGGGACCCGTTCACGTCGGCCTTGATTATCAGGTTCAAAGTGGCGGTTTCACCGGCCTGGATCTGGCTGAAGATGTCCTCTAGGCGCGCTCCGCCCGAGGTAGCCGCGGCGTCTCGTCCCAAGCTGGCAATCCTCTGAGAATGCTCCCGTGTCTGGGCAACCTTGGCGGCCACCTTCTCATTGGGGGCAACCACAAAGGTGTCCCCGGCGTTGGCAACGTCGGACAGGCCGAGAACCTGCACTGGTTTCGATGGGTGAGCTTCTTGAATCTGATTGCCTCGGTCGTCGAGCAATGCTCGGGCCCGTCCCCACGCTGCCCCCGCGACTACAGGATCTCCTCGCCGAAGGGTTCCTTGCTGGATCAGCAGGGTGGCTACCGGACCCCGGCCGATGTCCAAGTTGGATTCCAATACCACGCCTCGGGCCCGGCCATCCGAATCGGCCCGCAAGTCCTCCACCTCGGCTACCACGGCCAACTGTTCGAGCAAGTCGTCGATACCCAGGTTCTGAAGAGCGGAGATCTCCACCACGATGGTGTCGCCACCCCACTGTTCGGGCACCAATTCGTGTTCGGATAGCTGCTGCATTGTCCGGTTGGGATCGGCGTTATTGCGATCGATCTTGTTAACCGCCACCACGATGGGCACTTCTGCGGCCTGTGCGTGGTTGATGGCCTCCAGGGTCTGGGGCATCACCCCGTCGTCGGCCGCCACCACCAAAACCACGATGTCGGTGGCATCAGCACCGCGAGCCCGCATTGCTGTGAATGCGGCGTGGCCGGGTGTGTCGATAAAGGTCAGCGTCCGACCATCCTTTTCCACTTGATAGGCGCCGATGTGCTGGGTGATCCCACCGGCCTCGCCTTCAGCCACATTGGCGTTGCGGATCTGATCGAGCAACTTGGTCTTGCCATGATCCACGTGGCCCATGACGGTGATCACCGGCGGCCTAACTGGGGAGTCCACTTGGGCCTCTACATCATCGACCTCGGCCTCGAGCAGCTTGAGCAGCTCGTTCTCCTGCTCCTCACCGGGATCAACCAGGCGGACTTCGGCACCTACCTCAGCGGCGAACAGTTCGATCATGTCGTCGGTCAGTGATTGAGTAGCTGTGACCATCTCACCTTGCTGCATCAGAAAGCGGACGACGTCGGAGGCCGTCTGATTCAGCTTGGGACCCACTTCCAGCGGCGTCGAAGCGCGCTCAATCACCACCACCCCCGTGGGCGCGGTTGCGTCCGTCGGGGTGTAGTCGGGGATGTTCATGGGCTGGAGGTCTTCGGCCACCCGCCGACGACGCCGGCTCTTGCGCCGCCTCTGCTGGGGTCGCTGGGGACCCCCTCGACCGCGACCACCTGGACCTCCGGCACCGCTGGGAGGACCGCCGAGCGCACCGCCTGGACCACGCGCGGCTAGCGGTGCAGGACCCCGACCCGGCGACCCAGCCCCCGATCCTGGGGTTCCGACCGATGGTCGGACTGGACCTCGAGGGCCCCTTCGCGGACTTGGCGACGGACCCCGACCTCCCCGGCCGGGAGGGGGTGGAATGGGCTTGCCCGAAGAGGACGTCGGCGGACGGCCGGGAGGGGGTGGAATGGGCTTGCCCGAGCGCGACGTCGGCGGACTGGGTCGGGCGGAGGCGGCGGGCTGAGCGGCGGGCGGTTCGGGAGCCGGCCTGGGCGCGGCCCGCGGTGGTGCCGGGGGGGCGCTAGGAGAAGTCTCAGCCGGCGGGGCTGCCAGTCGAGAGCGGGGGGGCACTCCCCCGCTGGAAGTGACTACTCGCGGCGGCTTTGCTGGTGAGGGGGCCGGTTTGGGCTCGGGCTCAGGCTCTGCTTGAGCCGTTTCCGGTTCCGGCACAAGCTCGGGCTCAGGCTCAGCGGCCACCGGCACAAGCTCGGGCTCCGGCTCAGCGGCCACCGGCACAAGCTCAGGCTCCGGCTCAGCGGCCACCGGCACAAGCTCAGGCTCCGGCTCAGCGGCCACCGGCACAAGCTCGGGCTCCGGCTCAGCGGCCACTGGCTCGGGCTCAGGCTCGGGCTCAGGCTCAGGTTCGGGTGGTCGAATCAGACCATCGCGATGCGCCCGCCGACGGACGCGATCCGCTTGGGCATCCACGATGCTCGAAGAGTGGCTGTTGACGCCGATCCCCAAGAGCACACAGAGGTCTAACGTTTCCTTGTTCGTAAGGCCGAGCTCGCGGGCAAGCTCATAAACCCGGATCTTTGCTGGCAAAAAGCTCTTTCTTGGTCTATCCGCAGTGCGCGGCCGACCCATTTGGGTCGGGAATTTATCTTCTCACGCCCGGCCTTCAGAATTCGAAGTCAATCTGAGGCACTGGACGCTACGCCGGTGGAGGCCCGCCTTCCAAAGTCTCCCCTAGATCCTTGTCCGGGGTCTCGTCGGCGCCTTCGGCAGCCCACTCCTCGGCTGATAGCGCTGGCCCTCCTTCAGCAGGTCGCCAAACCTGCTCGCCGGTTGTCTCGTCCACTACCCACTCTCCCTCGGCCCAATCCATGCCCTCATACTCAGCTTCTTGGGCTAGCTGGCTCTCGCTCTTGATGTCGATCCTCCACCCAGTCAACCGTGCAGACAGCCGGGCATTCTGTCCTTCTTTGCCGATGGCCAGCGATAGCTGGTAGTCCGGTACGACCACCACAGCAACTCCGGACTCCTCGTCAATAGAGACTTCTTTGATCTTGGCCGGGGAAAGAGCCTTGGCCACGAAATCGGCCGGATCTTCTACGAATGGAACGATGTCGATCTTCTCTCCTCGCAGTTCGTTGACCACCATGCGCACCCGGGCCCCCCGGGCGCCCACACAGGCCCCTACCGGATCCACATTGGTGTCGTTGGACGACACTGCGATCTTTGTGCGATGCCCGGGTTCACGGGCACACGCCCTGATCTCCACGACTCCATCGGCAATCTCGGGCACCTCTAGCTCGAACAGCCGCCTTATCAGCCCGGGGTGGGTGCGGCTGACCACAATCTGGGGGCCCTTGGCCGTCTTCCGCACTTCCACGATGTAGGCCTTGAGGCGGCTGTTCGCATCAGGGCGCTCAAAGGGCACTTGCTCGGCCTGTGGCAGGAGCGCCTCCACCCGACCCAAGTCCAAGAGCGTGTAGCGGGCGTCGTTCTGTTGAATGATTCCGGTGACGATGTCGCCCTCGCGACCAGCGTATTCCTCGTACTTGAGCTCGCGCTCCACTTCGCGAATCCGCTGCATCATTACCTGTTTGGCGGTCTGGGCCGCGATGCGGCCGAAACCATCGGGAGTCACGTCGAAGGGCTCTCCGGTCGGCTCGCCATTCTCGTCGAGTTTCTGCGCGAAAACCTGGATGTCGGCGGTTTCGGGATTGATAGTGACCCAGGCGTATTCCTCACTGTCAGGCATGCGCTTGTAGGCCGATTCCAGGGCATCGGCCAAGGCAGCCAACAGGGCGTCCACCGAGATTCCCTTGTCCGCGGCCAGCGCTTGGAGGGCTTCCAGCATGTCGGGGTTCATCGGCTGCTCTTCTCCTTGATCTTCTTTGGCTTCGGACCCCACTCAAAGACGGTTCTGGCTTTGGTGATGTCGGTGTAAGCCATTCGATGAGGAACTCCGTTCTCTTCTATGGTAATCCCATCATCGTCACATCCCATCAGCACGCCTTGAATCCTGCGTTCACCTTCTACTTGAGGCCCTAGTTTGACGCTTATGGTCTCGCCCATCGCACGGGCAAAATGCTCGGGCTGGCGCAGAGGTCGCTCTAGTCCGGGGCTGGTGATCTCCAGGGTGTATCGGCCGGGGACAAGGTCGTTGTCGTCCAACAGGCGGGAGACCACCTTGGTTGCATCAGCCACTTGGTCCAAGCTGACGCCGCCAGGCTTGTCCACGATGATGCGCAGAACACCGCCTCCGTAGGTGAGGTCGTACACCTCTAGGCCACGCCCTTCAAAAAGGGGCGCAAGCAGGTCGTGCACGTTGTCCGCTACTGACATCTCGCCCCTTTCTTGAACAGAAGACTGACTGCTTTTCTTGCCGCTCCCCAAAGTCAGAAGGCGTGGGCCGCAGCCCACGCCTCACCCGACTAAAGAGATCGACGACTCATCGGCAACCTTACCCGTTGAATACGGGCAAGTCGTTGCAAAGTCAGCGCTATTTTCAGTAACTGCGACCGCAGACAGCCACCAAATCGGACTCGCCGCCGCTTTGGGGCAGTGATCCGTCAGGGCGCTGCAAGCACCGCACCGTGACTGCGTCTTCGGCCAAGGCGGCTTCTCCCTCTGGGCCGAGTTCCCCCCACGGAATCCGGGCGAACCCGGTGGCCGAAGCTTCTCGCACCTCTTCCGCGGTGGTCGCGTCGGCAATTTGGGAATCCCGCCACGCCACCGCATCGTCGTAAATGCGCTGCTGGATGCTGGCCAGCAGGGACTCCACCCGCATCGGGGCTTCAGAGAGGCTGACCGCCTCCTTTTTGGCGCCAACCCGGGAAGCCAGGGTGACTTGTCCCTGCTCTAGGTCGCGGGGCCCGATCTCCACTCGGACGGGCACGCCCTTCAACTCCCAGTCGGTGGCCCTGCGACCAAATCCGGTTCCCGTCCGATCGTCCACCCTCGACCGTATGCCGACGGCGGCAAGCTGGTCGACCAGCCGATGACAGGCATCCACGATCCCGGCGGCTTCTCGCACTGCGATGACCACGGCTTGAATGGGCGCCAATCGGGGCGGGACAACCAACCCCTGGTCATCGCCATGAGCCATGATCAACCCGCCCACCATTCGAGACGACACGCCCCACGAGGTCTGCCACACGTGGGATTGGTTCCCCTCTGCGTCCAAGTAGGTGATGTCGAACATGGTTGCGAAGCTCTGGCCCAGCTCATGGGAGGTCCCCATCTGGAGCGCCTTGCCGTCGCGCATCATCGCTTCGAGGCACATGGAGTTGATGGCCCCGGGAAACCGCTCTGCTTCGGTCTTGTAACCGATGAGCACCGGGATGGCTAGTACCGACTCCATGAAGTCCCGATAAACCTCGTGAAGGATCATGGCCGCGTAGTCCCGGGCCTCCCGACGGGTGGCGTGGGCGGTGTGCCCTTCCTGCCACAAGAACTCCGTGGTCCGAAGGAATATGCGGGGGCGCATCTCCCAGCGGACCACGTTGGCCCACTGGTTGATCAGCAGCGGCAGATCGCGATGGCTCTGCACCCATTTGGAGAAGTAGGCGTTGATGATGGTCTCGCTGGTGGGGCGCACCACCACTGGCTCAGCTAGCTCCCGGCCCCCGCCCTGGGTGACCACCGCCAATTCAGGGCTGAAGCCCTCCACGTGGTCGGACTCCCGGTTCAGATAGCTCTCGGGGATGAAAAGCGGGAAATAGGCGTTGTCGGCACCGGCCGCCTTTATGCGCTGGTCCACCTCGGCCTGCATCCGCTCCCAAAGAGCGTACCCGTAGGGCCGAATCACCATGGTGCCCCGCACCGGCCCGTTGTCGGCCAACTCCGCCTTGTTGAGAATGTCCTGGTACCAGCGGGGGAAGTCCTCGTGCTGCGGGGTGAGCACCCCTCGTTTGGCCATCCTCACCCTCTCCTGCGAATTAATTCGATCTTCTCGCTTGATTGATTGGCATCGTCGCCTTGCTCTGCCAGCAGGCGGCTACGGTCCCGCTCGGCCTCTCGGGCGGCGGCCACTGTATCGGCTTTGGCCAATGCAGCCTCGGCACCGTGCTCGTGGATCAGCTCGGCCCACTCCACCAGTGAGGTCACCATGTTTTCCTCGGCCACTACGGCCACGTTGCGGCCCTTGACGAACAAATGGCCTCGCTTGTTGCCGGCAGCGATGCCGATATCGGCATCCCGGGCCTCGCCGGGGCCATTGACCACACAGCCCATGACCGCTACTTGAAGGGGAATCTCCCGGTCGCCGAACGCCTCCATGGCCTGCTCAGCCACGGCGTACACATCGATCTCCGCTCGACCGCAGCTCGGACAGGCGATGAGGTCCACGTTCTTGCGCTCCCGCAGTCCCATCGACTCCAATAGCTGGCGACCGGCTTTAGCCTCTTGAACCGGGTCGGCGGTGAGGCTGTAGCGGATGGTGTCACCGATGCCCTCAGCCAAGAGCGTGCCGATGCCCACGGTGGACTTGATCAGCCCAACCGGGGGCGGCCCGGCTTCGGTCACCCCAAGGTGCAGGGGATGGTCGGTGACCTCAGAGAGCTGTCGGTAGGCCTCGATCATGAGGGGAACACTGGACGCCTTGACAGAGATCTTGACGTTGTCGAAGTCCACATCTGCGAAGTAGTCCAATTCCATTTTGGCCGACTCCACCATGGCCTCTGGGGTAACCCGGTCACCGTATTTCCGATAGAGATCGGGGTGCAGCGACCCCCCGTTCACCCCGATGCGGATAGGCACCTCCCGGTCCCGGCACTCCGAGGCCACCGCCTGAATGTGCTCAGGCTTGCGGATATTGCCGGGGTTCAGCCTCAGGCACTGAACGCCGGCATCCAACGCGGCCAGCGCCATGCGGTACTGGTGGTGGATGTCGGCCACGATGGGCACCGGAGAACGGGGCACGATCTGGGCCAGACCCTCGGCGGCCTCGATCTCGTTGCACGTGCAGCGCACAATGTCGGCACCCGCCGCAGCCAGGGCATATATCTGCTGAAGGGTGCCGTCCACATCAGCGGTGCGGGTGGTAGTCATCGACTGGACAGTGATCGGCGCGCCACCACCGACGGCTACGTCCCCGACATGAATCCGACGGGTCGGTCGCCGCTCGAAAGCTGCCTGGACTTCCACGGTCTTAGCTTGTCATGCCCGGTCGGCGGCATTGTATTTGTCAACAGCCATCCCATTCCTCAACTCGGAAGCTGCACCGGATCAGTAAGGTCCAGGTAGACGGAGCCCATGAAGACAAATACCAGTACCAAAACGACGGCATAGGCCACCGGGACCATCTTGGCTATGTCGGCGGTATATCGATTGCCCCGCCAGGATCGCAGCCGCTCATAGGTGGCTATCACAACATGGCCTCCGTCGAAGGGCAGAAGCGGAATCATGTTGAAGACTCCGATGAACACGTTCAATAGGGCCAAGAACAACAGCAAGTTGCCATAGCCGTTGTCGGTGAGGTCGGCACCAATCTTGATCGCACCAAAGATTGAGACCACGCGGCCTTGGTCTTCAGCGGAAGCCGCCACGGGGATGGCCCCACCAGAGGGTGCAACCGCCTCTTGGGAAGGTTGGTCGGCCACGTCGCGGAAAAAGCTGCTAAGGCCGCTGGGAGAGAAGAACCTGCCGATGCTCAGAACGGACTCCTTGACCAGAAACCCAAACTCATCCAGCGTCTCAGGAACGGCGTCGAAGTACCCGACATCCACTGGCTGAGACAGCCAAGCCGTCCGGGATCCGATGCCGATATATCCTCGGTCGGCATCCTCAGGATGGGCACCGAGCGTCAGGGGGAGAACCAGCAGGTTGCTTCCCCGCTCGATTCCCAGGCTCACCGGCGTTCCCGGATCGGGCAGCACCGTCACCATGTCGTCCATGGTGACCACCGGACTGCCGTCGACTGACACGATGCGATCTCCCGGCAACAGGCCAGCCCTTTGAGCAGGGGTGCCCGGCACGACCTGGCTCACCGTCCATTCCGGGGAGGGAACGCTCTCGGTCCTTCCACCGACCACCAGGAAGGCAAAAATCAATGCAAGAGCCAACAGGAAGTGCACAGTCGATCCAGCGACTGCCACTGACATCCGACGCCAGTAGGGCTTGCTGCGATAGGTACGGTGCTCGTCGGCCGGGGATACTTCTTCCAAGTTGTTCATCCCGATGATCCGCACATAGGCACCTGCGGGAATTGCCTTGAGGCCATAGACGGTGTCCCCCCGGCGCTTGGACCAAAGTCGGGGCCCGAACCCCAAGAAGAACTCGGTCACCTTCATTCCCGCAGCACGGGCGGCGACATAGTGGCCCATCTCGTGCAGGAAGATCATCCCAATGACGGCCAGCACCACAATCAACATCGGCAGCCCCCACACCACCAAGACCACGGCGAGCAGACCAACTGCCAGGATCAAACCGCCCCAGCTATCGCGAGACGCCCGCAATCTGTCGACCGGGGAGAACGGAGGCTGACCGCTCCGAGAGGAGCCGATCTGATGAAAGGCCATCGTCTAGCTGCGGTCGAATCGGCGGGCGACGACGTGCTCGGCAGCGGCTCGGGCTTTGGTGTCGATCTCCATGACCGCCTCCAGGGAGTCGGCCTCGGTGCCGTCGTGGCCGCCTAGGACCGTCTCCAGAACTTCAGGAATTGTCGTCCATCGTATCCGCTCATCCAGAAAAGCCTGCACGGCCACCTCGTTGGCTGCATTCAGCAGGGCCGGTGCGGTCTCACCCATTTGCCCGGCGGTGTAGGCCAACTCCAGACAGGGAAACGCCTCGGTGTCGGGCGGCTCGAAGTCCAAGCGGCGCAGCTCTGCCCAATCGATGCGGCCAAACGGAGTGGCGATGCGATCGGGATAGGCAATGGCATAGCCGATGCACAATCGCATGTCGGGCAGCGAGAGCTGGGCGATGGTGGCGCCATCGGTGTACTCCACCATGGAATGGACCACCGACTGGGGGTGGACCACGACCTCGATGCGGTCGTAGCCCAAACCGAACAGCTCGTTGGCCTCGATCACCTCTAGGCCCTTGTTCATCAGCGTGGAGGAGTCCACCGTGATCTTGGGTCCCATGCTCCACGTGGGATGGGCCAAGGCGTGCTCCACCGTCACGTCGGTTAGCTCATGGCGACTCCTGCCTCTGAATGGCCCTCCGCTGGCCGTGAGCACAATGCGGTTCACGCGCTCCATCCCCCCTTCGGTGGTGAACACGTCATTGGCTCGCAAGCACTGGTGGACGGCGCAGTGCTCGCTGTCGACCGGAAGCAGTTCAGCGCCCGGGGTCCGGCGAGCCCGCTGCACGACTGGCCCAGCCGCAATCAGCGACTCCTTATTGGCCAGCGCCAAGCGCCGACCGGACTCCAAGGCGGCCAGCGTCACCGGCAGCCCGGCAAACCCGACAACTCCGTTTACCACCACTTCTCCCATCGAAGCCGCCTCGGCGAGAGCTGCGGGGCCGCTGGCCACTGTGACCCCCGGCAGCGCCTCTTTGACTTCGGATACCCGTTCGGAGTCGCCCACCACCACAAGACGGGGATGAAACTCCCGGACCTGGGCCACCAATTGCTCAACAGAGCGGCCAGCCCCCAGGGCCACCACGTCCCAGACGCCGGGTTCGGCCCGAACCACGTCCAACGTCTGGACACCGATCGAGCCGGTGGATCCAAGCAGCGATAGGGAGACCATGGACCGGTGAGCCCTGCTCAGATCACCCCGAGCATGAGAGCGGTGAAGTACGTGGCCGGCAGCACGAAGAGCAAGGCATCGATCCGGTCCAACATGCCCCCGTGGCCGGGCAGCAGACCGCCCATGTCCTTTACGCCTAGGTCTCTTTTGAGCGCCGACTCCAAGAGATCGGCCAGCGGGGCTACTACGGCAACCACAATGCCCAAGATGACTCCATCGGAACGCGACCCGGGACTATCTCCAAAGGGTCCGATTTCCAGAACGGAGATGAAAACCAATGCGGCAGCGATGGTGAGAATGGTGCCGCCAAACAACCCTTCCACGGTCTTGGTGGGGCTGGCTTTCGACAACGGGGTCCGGCCCGCGGCCTTCCCGACGGCGAATGCGCCTACATCGTGGGCCACGGTGAGTATCACTGCGCTCAGCACCAACTCGGAGCCGTCCGGCCGGTCAAGAAGGAGTCCGCCGAATGCCCCGGTCACACCGATGTAGGTGATCCCCAGCAGTGTCACCCCAAGATTGGCCAGCGGTCGGTCCCGGCCAACTCCGCCCAAATACCATAGTCCGGCACCGAACAAGGCGAAGACCAGCACCAACACCATGCCGTCGGCCCCTCGCCAAAAGGCGGCCACCGGCAACGCCACCACTGCGGCAAAGCCCACCAGGGTGGGAGGCTGGTACCCCGCGTGGCGCAAGGTGGAGAACCACTCTGCCGCAGCGATCAACATCGCGATGGCCAGCACCGCGAGCGTGACGCGCTCGCCCAAGGCGATGGCGCCCAAGACGATGCCCCCCAGCAGCAAGCCGACCACGATTGAGTTCATCATGTTGCCGTTGGAGGCAGAAGGCCGCGTACCCATTGCTCTAGGGGCCGGTGCCGTCAGGGGCGAATCCCGAGTCTCAACCATTTCAGTGTCGGCAGGAGAATCGGAAACGTCCAGGGACAGCACCTCGTCTACCCGGTCTACCGAGGGAAATTCCACTGCCTCGGTGGGTTCAGGGTCTTCGAAGACGCTCGCTCCCTCGGTTGCATGACTCACCTCGGTCGGATCGGGCCGGTCTGCCAACGGGTGCTCTTCAGCATCCTCGCGCCACCGGGGGACAGCGTCGGTGAGGCTGTCCCAACCCTCCTCTGATTCAGACTCAGCGCCGTCGGACTCATCCCAGAGAGGCAGGTCGGACTCATCCTCCTCTTCGTCGAACAGGGAAGTCAGATCGTCCAGGAACATGGCCTGTTCGTCTTCAGGCGACTCTTCAGGCCCGTCACTTGGCCTTTTGAATGGTTTGTCGTCGTCCACTGCCCCTCCAGGCTAGATCTCGAGCAACTCCTGCTCCTTGACGCCCAGCGCGTCGTTGATGAGCTGCTCATGGTCGTGGGTTAGCCGGTCGAGTTCCTTCCCGGCCCGGGCGGCAATGTCCTCGGAGACATCGCCGTCTTTGCTGAGTTGATCGATGTCGTGGCGCCCGCTGCGGCGAGTGTTGCGCACCGCCACCCGGCCCTCCTCGGCCATCTGCTTGACCAGTCTGACGAGTTCGCGGCGGCGCTCTTCGGTCAGCGGGGGGAACGTAAGGCGAACGACATTGCCGTCATTGCTGGGATTGAGTCCGAGATCAGCCTGGATGATGGCCCGCTCGATCGCCGCAATGGAGCCCTTGTCAAACGGTGATATAACCAGGAGCTGCGCTTCAGGGACGCTGAAACTGGCCAGCTGCTGGAGGGCCACCTCGGTGCCGTAGTACTCCACGATGAACCTCTCGAACAACGCCGGAGAAGCCCGACCGGTCCTGACGGAGGCGAACTGCTGACGAGCGTGTTGGACTGCGGAATCCATGCGCCCACCGGCCTCGTCCAACACCAGATCGGTCAGCTCATTGCCGGTGGTCATTTTCCTGATGTCGGGACGACCTCCGCTAACGCGGCAACAGGATCTCCGGACCAGTCATAGACATGATGCCTCTGGGCATCTCTCATGACACCAGAGTACCGATCAATTGGCCGCCGAGTATGGCGCTTACGTTTCCCGGCTTCATGAGGTCGAAAACAACGATGGGCAATTTGTTGTCCATGCACAGGGAGACCGCGGTGCTATCCATGGCCCTCAGGCCCTGGGACAGCACGTCCAAGTACTGCACCTCATCGAGTTTCTCGGCATTCGGATCGGTCCGGGGGTCGGCGGTATAGATCCCGTCGGTGCCGCTGTGGGTTCCCTTTAGCAGAACTCCTGCCTCGACCTCCACGGCCCGAAGGGCAGCCGCGGTGTCTGTAGTGAAGAACGGATTGCCGGTTCCAGCGGCAAAAATGACAACCCGGCCCTTCTCCAGATGTCGAATAGCTCTCCGCCTGATGTACGGCTCGGCCACCTGGGCCATTCCGATGGCCGTCTGCACCCGCGTGGGCTGGTTTAGTCGCTCAAGGGTGTCCTGAAGGGCAAGGGCGTTGATCACCGTAGCCAGCATGCCCATGTAATCGGCTTGGGCTCGGTCCATCCCCGCTCCCGCACCGGTCATCCCCCGCCAGATGTTTCCACCGCCCACCACGATGGCAACATCCACGTCGAACTCGGCCCGAACTTTGACAATCTCGGAGGCGATCTGAACGGCGATCTCTCCGTCAATGCCGTAGCCGCCCTCTCCGGCAAATGCTTCGCCGGAGAGCTTCAATACGATCCGGTCCCACCGGCCGGATCGTTTGGTGCTCTCGCTGGTCATTCGTGGGCGCTAACTGCCAATGGCCGCCAGCTCGAACCGCACAATCTCGCCGTCGCCCAGCCGGGATTGCACGGTTTCCTTCTCCCCGAAAATGCCCTGCTCCAGCAACACCCGCTCGGCATACCACGCCCGCAGGCGTCCGGAAACGATCTTGTCCCAGGCTTGCTCTGGCTTGCCCTCGGCTTTGGTCATCTCCGTCAGCGCAATTCGCTCCCGCTCCACTTCTTCTGGATCTACGTCGTCTCGGTGCAAAACCGAGGGCTTGGCAAAGGCGATGTGCAGGGCGATCTCGTGGGCTAGTTCTTGGGTCATGTCGCGACCCTCTACCACCACTGCGCTGGTCCCCCGGCCATCTTGGGTGTGGAGGTAGGTGTCCAAGATGTTGCCATCGCCAGCCTGGATCTTGACGACCTTGCCCAATCGAACATTCTCCTTTTTGGCCAGGCTCAGATCCTCGATGTCGCCCTTGCGGGCTTTTACCGAGTCTTCGCCCTCAGCGAGCACGAGTTGGGCCAACTCGCTGGCCAAGGCGGTGAAGTCGTCAGCCTTGGCGGAAAAGTCGGTCTCGCAGCGAAGCTCCACGATGGCGGCGGCATTGCCATCTACGGCAAGCGCCACCGTTCCCTCATCGCTGGCCCGATCTGCCCGAGCTGCGGCCTTGGCCATGCCCTTCTCCCGCAGCCACTGGGTGGCAGCCTCCATGTCGCCGTCATTTTCAGTGAGGGCGCGCTTGCAGTCCATCATCCCGGCACCGGTGGCCTGGCGCAGAGCCTTGACGTCTTGGGCGGTGAATGCGCTCACGCTTGCTCCTGCGAATCAGTTTGTTCGGTCTCAACGATCGACCCCGCGACCTCCTCAGCAGACGGAGCCGCAGCCGGAGCCTCCACCGCAGCCGGAGCCTCCACCGCAGGCGCAACCACCGCAGGCGCAACCACCGCAGCCGGAGCCTCCACCGCAGCAGGCGCAACCACCGCAGCAGGCGCAACCACCGCAGCCGGAGCCTCCACCGCAGGCGAGTTATTGGAGGAATTTCCCCGAGCCATGTAGCGGCCCTCAAGAACCGCGTCGCTGATTATCCGGCACATGAGCTCGCCCGAGCGGATGGCGTCGTCATTGCCGGGAATAACGAATTGGATGACGTCGGGATCGCAATTGGTGTCTACCACCGCGATAACCGGCAGCTTCAATTTGTTTGCCTCGGCCACCGCGATGTGCTCCTTTTTCGTATCGAGCACGAACACCGCGTCCGGTGGCCGGGTCAAGTCGCGTATACCGTTGAGATTGCGCTCTAGTTTCGCCAGCTCCCGGGAGATCAGGAGGGCCTCCTTTTTGGGCATGATCTCAAGCTCGCCCGAGCTGCGCATCCTCTGGAATTCCTTCATCTTGCCCATGCGCTTGGAGATCGTCTCGAAATTGGTCAGGAGACCACCCAGCCATCGCTCGTTCACATAGGGCATTCCCACCCGCTCTGCATAGCTCTGAACACTGTCTTGGGCCTGCTTCTTGGTACCCACGAACAGCACTTGTCCGCCCTTGGCCACCAGATCACGTACGTAGGTATAGGCCGATTCAATGTGGGCGAGCGTCATGGTCAGATCGATGATGTAGATGCCGTTGCGCTCGCCGAAGATGAATCTCTGCATCTTCGGATTCCAACGGCGGGTCTGGTGTCCGAAGTGGACTCCAGCATCAAGCAGCTGACGCATCGTCACGACTGGCGCCATGGTGTTTCTCCTCTCCCAGCGGTTCAACGAAACCCGGGGTCAGCACCAAATGGCGACCGTGGGATGCCCCGGGCGGAATTTTCCTGCGGCCTGGATCTTCCTCCAAGCCGGGTTGAACGATAGCCGCATCAGCTTCCCAAGCCATAGGCAGGAAGCTGACTTCCATAGTCGGGCTCGCGTTGGGGTACCAACCGAACGCGTCCCGCAGTCAACACCAGTGCGGGATCGAGATAGCTATCCCCGTCCCTGACGCTGAAGAAGAACCGCTCCGAAGCTGTGCCCAGCAACTGTCCGGGTACCACCCATTCTCCATTGTCAACAGCGATCCAACCTAAGTACCCGTAAGCGGTGCGCAACCCGTCGCGGTGAAGCACCGTCACA
The DNA here is from genome assembly GCA_965208505.1 of Acidimicrobiales bacterium. GTDB lineage: Bacteria > Actinomycetota > Acidimicrobiia > Acidimicrobiales > Bin134 > Poriferisocius. The sequence continues at coordinate 863,320 of OZ242339.1, read as the reverse complement.
AACCGGTTGTGGGCTACTGATCCGGAGAACACCACTTCGCCCTCGGCCGATGCCCACACCGGCTGTCCCGGCTCAGGTTGGTACTCCCAGCCCCGGTTGCCCGGAGCACCCACATGCTCCGGGGGTCGGAAGGCGTCGACCACCTCGGCATCCACCGGCGGCAAGTACACCAGCGAGGAATCCTCCGCCTCCAGACTCTGGCCGACGGACAGCGCTCCTTGATGCATCGGCTGGCCAGGTTGCAGCGCCAACCAGGCCGAAACCGCTGCGGCCGCCAACCCGCCGATCCGCATTCCCGCCACCATGGCATCCCCTCAGTTTTGGAGGTTTTGAGGGGAAGCCCGCTCAGCCTACTGCCGAATCTCGCATCCGTATGCTGCTCAGGCCCGAGGATGGTTCTCCTCTACGACCTTTCGGAGCCTGTCCCGGCTGACATGGGTGTAGATCTGGGTGGATCCCAGATCGGCGTGTCCCAAGAGTTCCTGCACTTGTCTGAGGTCAGCCCCTCCATCCAGCAAATGAGTAGCAAAGGTGTGGCGCAGGGCGTGGGGATTGGTCTGCATGCTCGCCCGCCGATTGACCAGCCGCCGAACCGCTTGAGTGTTAAGCGGTCGGCCGTGCAGATTCACAAATACGGCATCACCGGCTGCGGACGAATCAGCCATTTCCAACCGGCCCTCGGCCAACCACTCTTCCAGCGCATTGGCTGCCGGTTCGCTCAGGGGCACAACCCGCTGTTTCGAGCCCTTGCCGTGCACGATCAGGCGCCGGCGCTCCTTGTCGATGTCGCCGACTCGGATGGCGCACACCTCGCTGACCCGAAGTCCGCTGCCGTAGAGCAGTTCCAACACCGCGATGTCGCGTTGGATTCGGGCGCGGTTGTCGTCGGCCACGGCCGCTCGCGGCTTGTCCAGCAGGGTTTCCAGTTCTTCTGAGCGCAGCACTCGCGGCAGGTGTCGCTCCCGCGTTGGCGTCATAGCGCCAATCGTGGGGTCCGCAGCCACCCGTCCGGTGCGCTCCGCCCAGCGAAAATAACGGCGAAGGGAAGTGGCCTTGCGGGCCACCGTCTTGCGGGCATAGCTCTGAGTGCTCAGATAGGCCAGATACCTGCGAACCGCCCGAAGGTCGACGTCTTCAGGACCCGCATTGGGAGAATCTACCGACGCGGGGCCGATTCCGGCATCGGCAAGCCACTCGGAGAATGCCGCCACTTCGCGGCAGTACATCGCCACGGTGTCGTCGTTGACCGAAGCGGTCGACGCGGCAAAGTCGTCCAGATCCCACCCCATCTCCTTTCAAGCCTACGGGTTCCTCGCCATCTCAACGGGTGATGCCCACCCGCTCGATCCAGCGGCCCGACACTGCCACCCAGCCTGCTGCCCGCAGCTCTTCCACCGCTCCGGCCACCTCGGCCATGGTCAAACCGGTCCGTACTTTGATCTGCTCGCCATCAGCGGGTTGCCATCCCAGCGCCTCCAAAACCTGCAATCCGATGCTGCCCGGTTTGATGCGGGAGTCCAATGGGGCTGACTCAGCACCTGATATGCCCAAGGCCAGCAGCACATCATCGGCATCGCGGCACGGGGCGCAACCGTCGGCCAGCAATTCAAGACACCCGTCCGATGCCGAACTGCGAACCGGGCCGGGAACAGCCAAGACTGCCCTATCCCGGGCTGCGGCCTCGGCCACTGTGTGCATGGACCCCCCTGAGGCATGGGATTCCACTACCACGACCACATCGGCCAAGGCCGCTATGATGCGATTGCGAGCAGGAAAACGCCACCGCTCGGGTGGCGCTCCTAAAGGGGCCTCCCCCAACAGCACTCCTTGATCGGCCACCGCCCTCCACAGGGCTCGGTTCCGCTCGGGATACACCCTGTCTAGGCCATTGCCCACCACCGCGATAGGTGGGGCTGCTCTGGCTTCCAGGGCTCCGGCATGAGCTGCGGCATCAATGCCCAAGGCCAATCCGGAGACAACGCCCACACCGGCCGACGCCAAGTCGCGGCCCAGTTCGAATGCCACATCGCTGCCGTAGCGAGTACATCGACGAGTACCGACTATGGCCACGCGGGGCCCGCTTACCACCTGAGGGTCGCCCTTGTGAAACACGACCGCGGGTGGATCCAAATCACGAGACAGGGCACTCGGGTATCCGGGAGTGCCCAACGCGGCCACTCCCACGCCGCTATCGCGGTGTCGATCCCACAACGCGGCCACATCGAGTCCAGCCGCGGTACGGCGCCATTGCTCATACAGTTCCTGTTTGCTGGCCACTGGCACCAACTCTCGAGATGGCGGACCTTGCAGAGAGGCCCAGACAGCGGCCGGGCTGCCGAACGAGAGCAGTGCCCGCAGTCGAGATGGCCCCACCGCGGGCAAGGAGGTCAGCGCCGCTAGCCATGCCTCAACCGGCAGCTCTCCCATGTCTTCGGCGGGGACCCCTGCTCCCAGGAAGTCATCGGCGGCCATTGGCACGACTCCAGGGATCGTGGACCACGGTAACCGGCTCGGTGCGCATGAACAGGGCCTGTGCAACTATGCCCCCGGTCAGCGGAGGTGCATCACCTGACAGATCAGCCAGAGTGAGAGCAACCCGTCGAACCCGCTGAAATCCCCGAGCTGTTAGACGGCCATCCGCGATGGCGTGGCTGAACAGGTTCTTGGCCTCTGAGTCCAGCGGAGCAAATTGGTCCAAGGCATCGTCAGGCAACTCGCTGTTGGACGCCACGCCGCGGTCGAGAGCAGCAGCTCGCGCCCGGTCTACCCGGGCTCTCACCTCGGTAGAGGATTCCCCCGGTGGCGCATCGAACAGGTCGCTGACCTCGGGACGGCCGACATGGATTCTCAAGTCGAAGCGGTCCAACAGCGGCCCGCTCAACCGTCGGGCGTAACGCAACCGCGCCAATGGAGTACACCGGCACATGCCGGGCTGTCCCAGTTCCCCACATGGACAAGGATTCATGGCCCCCACCAACAGAAATCGAGCGGGAAACGACGCCGCCGCAGTGGCCCGGTTGACTCGGATCACCCCTTCTTCTAGGGGTTGGCGGAGGGCATCCAGCACCTGGGGAGCGAACTCCCCCATCTCGTCTAGGAACAGCACGCCACCATGGGCGCAGCTAATCGCTCCCGGCCTAAGGGACCTGCTCCCTCCGCCCACCAGGGCGACCATCGAGGCTGAATGGTGGGGTGCTTGCCACGGAGCTTGTCGGATCAACCCCGATGAGGGCAGGACCAGGCCGGCGGCCGAATGCACCATGGTGGCTTCGATGGCGGTGGCCTCGTCCAAAGGGGGCAGGAGTCCGGGAACGCGCCGGGCCAACATGGTCTTACCCGCGCCCGGCGGACCGACCATCAACAGGTGATGTCCGCCCGCGGCAGCCACTTCCAAGCCCAAGCGAGCCATGTGCTGTCCCCTCACATCAGCCAGGTCCATTTTCTTTTTGGAGGTGACCGCCGAGCCCGGCGCGGGTGGTTCTGGCCAGGCCTCCTCGCCTCGGAGTGCGGAGAGGAGCTCACCAAGGGTGGCCGGCGCCCGGACTGCTGGTCCTTTTGAAAGGGCGGCCTCAGCCGCGCTCTCGGGGGCCACCACAACTTCGGCAGAGTCCAGACATCGCACTTGGGGGAGGACCCCGGGTATGGCGCGCAACCGGCCATCGAGCCCCAACTCGGCCAAGAAGGCCATGTCGGCCAAGTCTTCTTTGGGCAACTGTTCGTCGGCGACCAGAACCCCCATGGCAATGGCCAAATCAAGCCCTGGGCCTTCCTTGCGGATCCCCGATGGCGCCAGATTCACGGTAATCCGCCCAGGAGGCCAATCGACGCCGCTGGAGAGAAGAGCGGCTCGGACCCGATCACGGGCCTCGCGGCAAGCGGCGTCGGGAAGGCCCACCACGGTAAAAGTGGGGAGGCCCGTAGAGACGTGAACCTCAACGGAAACCGGATGACCGGTGATTCCGGCCAGTACGGAAGCGGGTATGGTGGCAAGCACTGTCGGTGCTTTCTCGAGGATGATTCCTCGTACCGAGTAGGAGACCCAAAGCGCTGGTCACGAGCGTTCCGGCGACCTTACCGAGAAACGGTGACAACTTCACCGGGAAATCGCTTGGCCCGGGGGAAATCCCCCTCAGAGAACTTCGTTGATGTAGCGGCCTTGTTGCGCCCCTCCTCGGTGCCGGCCATCCGGGGGAAATCCCCCTCAGAGAACTTCGTTGATGTAGCGGAGCACGGCGTCGATCTCGCCGGCCGTCAGCAACCCGCCGAAAGCGGGCATGCGGTCCTTCCCTTCTGAGACCACGGCCGCGGCCTCGCTGGAATCGGGGTACTCCTGCAATAGACGACCCCTATTCAAACCAGGGCCATTGCCGGTGCCGCTGCCATCGGCGTCGTGGCAAGACGAGCACCGATCAACGAAGACCGCCCGCCCGGTTACCAACACGGGATCAGGCGTACCGTCTGGCCCAGCCTCCACCTGTGGTGAAGAACCCGATCCGCATCCGACGGCCAGCGCCAAGCAGAGGGAAACGAGTACTGACCGCAACGCGATCCCAGCTTCTCCGGCCACCACCGTGGCGACGATAATCGTGTATGGGCTTCGATCCCACACGCAAGCGCCGGCGTACCCGGTTCGACTATTGGTTTGTGGCCGGGGGCCTTTTGGTGTGCGTCGGGCTGATCCTGTGGGCGGTGCTGGGATAGCGGCTAGAACGCCGATTCGATAACCCGCAGATCACGACCCACCACTTCGGCAACGTCGAAACGGATCTGCACCGCCCCAGAGCGCGGCTGCTCCGCCAACCATTGGGCAGCAAGTCGGCGTATTCGCCGCTGCTTTTGCCAGCCGACAGCTTCGGCGGGAGTTCCATATGCCAAAGACGACCGGGTCTTGACTTCGCACACCGCGACCACGGACCCGCGCCGCACGATCACATCCAATTCCCCGTGCCGACACCGCCAGTTGCGTTCAAGTATCTCGAACCCTTGGCGGCGATACCACCGCGCAACCCGGTCTTCTCCCCAACGGCCCAACGCCTGCCGATATGCCATGCCCCGACGTTAGGAGGCAGTTGTGACAGTTTGGCTGGAGGAGTTGGCTAAAAGCGCTTCTCTTTGACCCGGGCAGCTCTGCCGATGCGGTCTCGAAGGTAGTAGAGCTTGGCTCGACGCACATCGCCCCGGGCACCTACTTCGATCTTGGCGATAACCGGTGAATGGACCGGAAAAGTACGCTCTACCCCCACTCCAAAGCTCACCTTTCGAACGGTGAATGTCTCTCGGACCCCGCTGCCCTGTCGGCGGATCACCACTCCCTCGAAAACCTGGACTCGCTCGCGGCTGCCTTCCACCACCCGAACATGCACCTTGACCGTGTCGCCAGGACTGAAATCGGGAATGTCTGATCGTCTGGTCTCACGATCAACGATGTCGGTGGGGTTCATAGCAGGCCTCTTGAGAGTGCTTCAGCGCCCTACTCAGGCTTTTGGGCGCGACAAAGCATCATAGCCACCCTGATCAAACAAGGCCGAACTCTTCCAAGAGCGCTTTTTCCTCGCTGGTCAAGCCCCCACGGGCCTCAATGAGATCTGGGCGAAGGGCCGCTGTACGGGCGAGTGACTGTGCCTTGCGCCAGCGATCGACACGGCCGTGGTCTCCCGACCGCAGCACCTCGGGCACCGGCCAGCCGCGGAATTCGGCGGGCCGGGTGTAATGGGGGTATTCCAGCAGCCCATCGCTGAATGAATCATCGGCGGCCGACAGCTCGTTTCCCAACACTCCGGGAACAAGCCGGCCCACAGCCTCGACGACTGCCATTGCCCCGACCTCGCCTCCGGCCAGCACGAAATCCCCGAGAGACAGTTCCCCGTCCACAAGATGATCGCGAACTCGCTGGTCCACTCCCTCATAGCGACCGCACAGCAGTGAGAACCCGCCTCCAGAGGCCAGCTCCCGGGCCGCGGTTTGATCGAATCGGCGACCAGCGGGCCCCAGAAGGTACAACGGTCGGGGCGGTTTGAACTGTTCGACTGCGTTGAACAGGGGTTCCGGCATCATGACCATTCCCGCACCGCCCCCGAACGGGGCATCGTCAACTGAACGGTGGGGATCGCCCGTACCGGCTCGGAGATCGTGAACCCGAACCTCCAGCCAGCCTTGCTTCACCGCCCTACCGATCACTCCGAAGCCCAAGAAGTCCTCGAACATCGAAGGGAAGATGGTGAAGACGTCGACTCTCATGTCTCGCTGAACAGCCCGTCTGGCGTATCCACAATCAGTCGGTCATCACTTCGCTCGACAAGGAACGTGAGCGGCACCAGCGTGCCAGATTCCAACACAAGCAGATCGCTGGCCGGATTGGCCTGCACCGCTTCAACCCTCCCCCTCTTAGTGCCGTCGGCTTCGTACACCATCTTGCCGATCAGCTCGTGGACCCACATCTCGTCGGGATCTGAAATGGGATCGGCCTTCAGCGCTTGGCCTCGCAGAGATTCAGCTGTGCTCCGATTGCTGATCTCAGCGAATTGCACAATCCAGCGTTGTTGAAAGGCCCGAGCCGAAGCCACGGTTACCTCACCTAGGTCGGCAAAGAGCACTGACCCTGTCTCCAACCGCTCGGTGCGATTGGTCCACAGCGTAACCACTACCTCTCCCCGGACTCCATGAGCCCGGTCGATGCGGCCGACCTCTAGCAGAAGAGATGCCCTTGATTGATCAGTCGACGAACTCGACGTCTATAGGGCTGCCATCTTTGCTGGCCGCGGCCCGCACGAGAGTGCGTATGGAGTTGGCCACCCGGCCCCGACGACCGATAACTCGTCCCATGTCCCCTTCGGCCACAGTGACCTCTAGCGTGACGGAGCCCTGTCGCTCGACTACTTCGACTTCAACGTCATCAGGGTTTTCCACCACCGACTTGACCAGGTATTCCAGCACGTTTCGAGCCGTCGGGACCTCGATGGTGTTGATGTCGCCGTTCCCTTCGAAATCGTCGTCCTCGTAACCATCGCCGAAGTCGTCGTCCTCATAGCCGTCGTTGTCGGCTTCAAAGTCTGTATCGCTCACGATTCCTCGCCCTCAACCTTCTCGTCGTTCTCATCGAGGCCTGCCGTGGCTTCGCCATCAGCTTTGGGTTCTTGGGCGGCCTCGGTGGGTTCAGCCGCGGCTTCGCCATCAGCTTCTTCAGCAGATGCGGCCTTGGTCACGATGGCGGGAGCATCCTTCGCCGGGCCTGCCTCGCCGGTGAACTCTTCCCAAGCCCCAGAGATGGCCAACAGCTTCTGCACCCGCTCACTGGGTTGAGCGCCATGGCGAAGCCAGTGCAGCGCTCGCTCATTGTCGATCTCAATCAGGGACGGCTCCAGGCGGGGATTGTAAGTACCCACAATTTCGATGAACCGCCCATTGCGGGCCTTACGGGATTCAGCGGCCACCACACGGTACGTGGGCTGCTTTTTCTTGCCCATCCGCATCAGCCGGAGTTTTACTGCCACTAGACGGTCAGCCCTTCTGTCTTCTTGGGTCCATTGGGCATCCTGCGCCCAACTGGCCCGTCATCAGTGCCGGTGCAGGCACGAACCGGCGCCGACCGCCGGATTGGGAAAACTCTACCCGGCCAAAATCCCTGTGGGCTACCTCAGGGATGAGAGATCGAATTGCCCGTCCTCCAAACCCGGCAAGGTCAACTTGGGCTTTCCCGGCCTCTTCTGCTGGCCGCCCGGCGGAGTCACCCGACTCCCCTTGCGGCCCTTCTTGGGCTTCTTGCGGCCCGAGCCAGGACCCTTGTTGCCCATGCGTTTCATCATCCGCTGGACCTCGCTGAATTGCCGCAAGAGCTGGGAGACCTCGGAAGGACGGGTGCCTGAGCCAGCGGCGATCCTCTGTCGCCGAGAGCCGTCGACCACTCGGGGGGCGGCCCGCTCCTCTGGGGTCATCGAGCAGATTATGGCTTCTATCTGGGTGATTCGATCATCTTCAATCTCAGCGTTGCGCAGTTCATTGGGCATGCCCGGGAGCATTCCGACCAGATTCTGGAGCGAGCCCATCTTCTTGAGCTGGCGCATCTGCTCCAAGAAGTCCTCCAGAGTGAACTCCCCCTCCAGCAATTTGGCCGCAGCCGCCTCGGCTTCGGCCTCCTCGTACACCTGTTCGGCTTTCTCAACCAGCGTGAGCACATCGCCCATGCCAAGAATCCGGCTGGCAACCCGGTCGGGGTGGAACAACTCGAACTCATCTATCTTCTCGCCCGTTGAGGAAAAGGCTATGGGCCGGCCCACTACCTCCTTTACTGACAGGGCTGCGCCGCCTCGGGCATCACCGTCCACCTTGGTGAGGATCACCCCGTCAAGCTCTAGGACCGCGTGGAACGACTCAGCAGTGGTGACCGCATCCTGGCCGGTCATGGCATCGACCACCAAGAACGTGTAGTGGGGCTCGATGGCGTCGGAAATCAGCCCCACCTGATCCATCATCTCATCGTCAATGGCCAAGCGTCCGGCGGTGTCGCAGATCACCACGTCCCGGTTGGTTGCCGATGCGGATGCCACTCCGCTTCTGGCCACCGCAATGGGGTCGGAAGGCTCGCTGAACACCGGAACACCGATTGAGGCTCCCAGGGTGCGGAGCTGCTCAACCGCGGCAGGACGCTGCAAATCGGCGCCCACCAACAAGGGGTTCCGGCCCTGCTGCTTGAACCAAGAGGCCAGTTTGGCCGCGTTGGTGGTCTTGCCCGAGCCTTGAAGTCCGGCCAACAGCACCACCGTCGGTGGTTTGGCCGGATGGGAGATCTCCAGGGTCTCGCCGCCCAAGGCGGCAATCAGCTCCTCGTGGACGAACTTGATCACCTGCTGAACCGGGTTCAGCGCTTTGTGAACCTCGGCGCCCACGCACCTCTGGCGGACCCTGTCCTGAAATCCACGGACCACATGGAGGTTGACGTCCGCGTCCAACAGAGCCAGGCGGATTTCCCGCAGCACCTCGTCTACATCGCTCTCCCGCAGGGTCCCCAGACCCCGCATGCGCTTGAAGATGCCCTCGAACCGGTTGCTCAGCGTGTCGAACATGGGCTGCCTACCCTAGTGGTGCGTCGCCGAAATAGCGCCATGGAATGCGACGGCAGCGGCGTCTCTCGCAAGGCGCAACGACGCAGCCATACCCGGAGCGTACGGCAAGGAGGTGCAACGCCGCGAGGGGCGTCGATGCCTAGCAGGACATGCGCGATTATTTTGGCGACGCACCACTAGCTTTCCCGATGCCTGGTCAAAGCTTCGGGGAGATCAGGAGAACAGGGCTTCGACAAATTCGTCAGCGTCGAATTCCACCAAGTCGCCGATGCCCTCCCCCAGTCCTACCAACTTCACCGGGATGTCCAGTTCGTCTTGGACAGCCAAGACGATGCCACCTTTGGCCGAACCATCGAGCTTGGTCAAAACCACGCCGGTCAGCTCGGCCGACTCGGTAAACCGGCGGGCTTGAGCAAGGCCGTTCTGGCCGGTGCTGGCGTCGATCACCAACAGCACTTCGGTTACCGTTCCCGGACCCTTGCTGGCCACCCGGTGAATCTTGGCCAGCTCCTCCATCAGATTTGTGCGGGTATGCAGCCGACCGGCGGTGTCGGCCATAACCAGCGGGACTCCTGTGGCGAAAGCATGCTCGATGGCGTCGTAGATGACGGAGCTGGGATCAGCACCATCAGCACCGCGTACCAATTCGGCCCCCGATCGGGTGGCCCATTGACCCAGCTGCTCGGCAGCCGCTGCTCGAAAGGTGTCCCCCGCGGCGAGCACTGCCTTTCGACCGCTGTGCGCCTCCCGTGAAGCCAGCTTGCCGATGGTGGTGGTCTTGCCCACCCCGTTCACACCCACGAACAACCACACCGCGGGGCTGCCATCGGCGTTCAACTCCAGGTCTCGACCACCGAGATCCTCCGCCATCTGTGCCTTGAGCATGGCCACCAGTGCTTCGGCATCGCTGACCCTGTCTCCTTTGGCCCGCTCCCTCAGTCGGTCCAGCAGTGCGGCGGTGGTTCCTGCTCCGGCATCGGCCAATATCAACGCCTCTTCCAACTCCTCCCAGGTGGCGTCGTCCACCCCCCGAGAGACCACCGAGGCCAAGAAACCGGAAAACGTTCCTCGAGCGTTGGACAGTCGGTCTCGAAGGCTTGCTCGCTCCGCCTCGAACTCAGGCTCGAACTCAAGATGCGGCTCTTCATCAAGAGGCGACCCATCGTCAAGAGGCGGCTCGATTTGGATTTCCTCTTCGGGGGCCAGCGGTTCGTCTTTGGTCCTCCGACGTCGGAATCGCACTCTTGGGCCTTACTCGTCTTCGGAGTCTTCAGCAGATGGCCGAGAGCCGATAACCACCGAGAGAAGGATGTGGTTGTCGTCGCGCACCACCTCCAACTCCACCTCAGTTCCGGGAACCCGGAACTGGACTTTGGCCGCCAGCTCGGTGAACGTTGAAACCACCTCTTCATCCATCAGGACGATCAGGTCCCCTTCCATCAACCCGGCTTCAGCGGCCGGAGTACCCGGTTCCACCTCAACCACCAGGGCGCCCGGATGGCCCATCTCCGGGTCGGTCCCCCAGATACCCAGATAACCGAGCTCAGTGCTCTCGCCGTTCAATATCCGTTGGGCGATGTTCAGCGCGATGTCGGAGGGGATAGCAAATCCCAAGCCTATGTTGCCCAGTGATCCATCGGTCTGAATGAGGGTGTTCATGCCGACTACCTGGCCGAATCTGTTTGCCAAGGCGCCGCCTGAATTGCCCGGGTTTATGGGAGCATCAGTTTGGATCATCTCGACAAACGCGCTGTCGCCGGTCCCCTCTCTGATCGCCCGGCCCACCGCGCTGACGATTCCCGAGGTCACCGACTGCTGCAACCCGAATGGACTGCCTATCGCCACCGCCAATTGCCCGACTTCAACGGTTGATCGGTCGGCAAATACTGCCGGCGTCAGAACCATGTCTGTGTCGACCTTTACCAAACCGACATCGATGGCCGGAGCGGTTCCGATCACGACGCCTGAGGCTCGCGTGCCGTCGGCAAACTGCACCCTCACCGTCTCTGCATCGCCCAGCACGTGGGCGTTGGTCAGTATGTGGCCGGACGCGTCGTAGATGATCCCTGAACCCTGGCCATATCTAGGTGTCCCTTCAGGAAGGTCCGACTCCAGATCTGGGATGTCCTCCTCGAAATCAGGTAGAGACGGATTCTCCTGTTCCAGCAATTCCACGTTTACCTCGATCAGCACCACCGAGGGTGTGACCGCTCGGGCTACCTCCACAACGGGATCGGACGGAGCCGCCAGGTCGGGGTTCTCAACAGGCTGCGACTCATTCGTTGGGGTCTGCGCCAGCGGAGCCTGGATAGGCGGCGATCCTCCAGATGGAGCGCTCACCACCTGGGGGCCGGAGACCACGACAACCTCCGGAGGAGGTGGGTCCTGGTTGAAAAAGATGCTGCCGACGCCGATTCCGATACCGACGAGCCCCAAGACGGCCAACACAACCGACGCCAACAGCATGGAGAAGGCTGGATCGCGGGCTTGCTGCGGTGGACTGTCGTTGGGCACCCAGGCCACCACTTCCACTGCGCGGGGCTCCGGCAAGGTGCTGGATTGCTCTTCGGGGCCTTCTAGTTCCCACCCCAGTGGATCTCGCTCCGAACGGGGATCTTCGGGCTCGTTGCTCATTTTGGGTGGTGAGTCCTCAACCTTGTTCGAGCAGTACCTTCGCTTCTGAGGCTACCACCACTTTTTCGGAAAGCACTTTGGAGCTTCCTCCCGGCTTCATGGACACGCCGTAAAGGCAGTCGGCCGCCTCCATCGTGCGCTTTTGGTGGCTAACGATGAGCAGTTGGGCGTCGGCTCGGAACTCGTGGATGAGCTGGAGGAAGCGGTGCAGATTGATGTCGTCAAGAGCCGCCTCCACTTCATCCATGACATAGAACGGCGATGGCCGGCTGCGGAACACCGCGAAGAGGAATGCCAGCGCGGTAAGCGAGCGTTCGCCTCCCGACAGCAGGCTGAGTCGCCTGATGTTCTTGCCTGATGGGCGGGCTTCGATCTCCACCCCGGTGTCCAACAGTGCATCAGGCTGGGTAAGTCGCAGCTTGCCCTCGCCGCCTGGGAACAGTGTCTGGAATAGATCGGCGAAGTTGCGGGCCACGTCGGCGTAGGCCGAAGAGAACACGCTGACGATCTCCTCGTCGATCTTGCGGATCACCTTGCGCAGATCCCGGCGACTCTGGCGAATGTCGTCGATCTGGCTCTGTGTGAACTCATAGCGCTCCGACAGTGCCTCGTATTCCTCCAAGGCCAACGGGTTCACAGGACCCAATATGCGCAGCTCTTGCTCCAGAGCCCTGATCCGGTCGGCGGGAGCGACGTCAGGATCCAATGGAGGGCATTCAGCGGCCACGGCGACACCAGGCTCACAGTCCAGCTCGCGTCGGCACCGGTCAACCGCAGCCTCAAGCCTGATGCCGGCTTCGGCCAGCTCGATCTCCGCGCTGCGGTCCCGCTCCTGGCACTGCGCCAGCTTGGCCTCGGCTTGAGACCTCAGGCTTCGCAGTTCCTCGACTCGCTTGGCAGCCTCTCGCGCCGCCTCCGATTCCTGGGCTCGGCGACGGCGAAGATCCTCAAGCTGGCGACCTGCCTCTTCGGCCCTCCGGGCCACAAGACCGATCAGTTGGTCGATCACTGCCAGTCTCAGGTCTACAGCCTCCCGACGAGAGGCAGCCTCGGTACGGGCGTCGGCCATCTGGCTCAGCCGCCGCTCGATTTCGTCACGCTGTGATCTCAGCAGTCGACGCCGCTCCTCTATCCCCGCGGCCCGTACCTGGTAACCGGAGCGAAGGCTGCCAACCGCCTGAGACTTATCCAGCAACTCTTCTCGGGCCCGGTTCATACTCTGGACCCGATCCCGCTGTTCCATTTCCTTGGCCTCGTGCTGGGGCAGTTCCTGGTGAAGCTGGCCAGCACGCAGGCGATCCTCGTCGATCCTGTTGTTCAACTCTTGGAGGCGAGGTCGTAGTGCTGCAATCCCCACCTCGGCGTCACGAAGCTCCCGCTCTACCGTGCCCGCCCGGTCCCGGGCAGCTTCGATCGCCTCAGCATGGCTGCGGGCCGCTTCCCTGGCCCGGGCCTCGCTTTCTTCGGCTTCCTCCAGCCGGCGGTTGGCCTCTGCCAATCGCTCTTCGGCCGCCTTGACGGTGTCCGCCGCCCGAACTGATTCCTTGTCAGCGGCTTCCAACAGCCCCCTAGTCGCACCCGAGCGCCGAACGCCGACCCGCCAGCCAGCAGGTGAGAACCGGTCGCCGCTGCGGGTTACCACCACCGAAGTCGGATCAGCGATCGCCGCCTCAGCCGCCTGCTCGCTGTTGTCCGCCACTCCGACTCCGCCGACAAGAGCGTCTAGCAGCTTGTCCATTCCCGCCACCGATGATCGAACGTGGGGACGCAGGGGGACACCGACCACCGGGGCTGAGGCCGCCGCCGCCGACCCGCCCAAGGCCAAGACCGCGCCGCTCACCTTGTCGGCCTCCAGGGTGGCGAGGGCTCTCATGGCGACTTGGGTGTCGGTGGCCACCACTGCGGCGACGGCCTCACCGGCCGCAGCCTCAAAAGCCGCCTCCCATCCGCGGTCGATGTCGACAACCTCAAGAAGGGTCCCGACCACCCCTTCGATACCCGCCAAACGCTGGACTCCGGAGGCGTCGCGAGCCTCGTCCAACGCCAAAGAGAGCGCCTCCCGTCGAGACTCCCAGGCCTGAAGATCTCCGACCGCCTCGGCCAGAGCCGCCCTCTCGCGCTCGCACGCAGCCCGGGTTTCACCTGATACACGTTGGGCAAGCTCGTGCTCCTGCCACCGGCCTCGCTGAGCGGTCTCGATGTCCGTGGATTCGGCCCAGCAACGGTCCAACTCTTCGACCAGCGCCTGCCGACGCCATTCCAAGTCCTCCAGTTTTCGGCCCAAGCGATCCGATTCAGCTTGGTCTCGTTGGATCGAGGCCTCCAAGATCCTCATCTCGCCCTTGATTCGAGGCGCATCCGACTCCGTATCAGACAAGTCCTGGGCACCCCATCTGCCGTCGAATGACAGTCGAAGCTGTTCCAGTTCCTGCTCGGCATCGGCTACCGCATCCGCATCGGGAACCAGGGTGGCTGCTGATGCCTCAACGTCGTGCAACTCCTTTGCCAAGCGATCGGACTCGGCTTCCAGAGTGGCCACCACGTCTTCGTCCACTCCGGTGTCGCGGTCGCGCTGTAGACGCAGTCGCCGTTCCGATAAGAGCGCTTCCATGCCCCGCAGGCGCTCAGTAGTCCCCTCGAAACGCACCAGGGCGTCGCTGATGTCCTGCCCGTCGACTTCTGAGAGCTGAGCCTCTGCGGCGGCAAGGTCTCGGTCGGTGGCCTCAACCTGCACCTTTAGCTGCTGCATTTCCCGTCGGTCCAAGGACTGGTCTTGGTTCAGCTGGCGAACCCGGCGGCGCAGCTTTTCGATTTCTTGCCCAGCCATGAATCGGCGAAGCCCGCTCAACTCGGCCAGGAGATCACCGTGACGCCGAGCCGCTTCGGCTTGTCGCTCCAAGGGTCGCAATTGGCGCCGTATCTCCCTCACCACATCGGACAGCCGAGTGAGGTTGGCCTCAGATGCGGCCAGCCTCCGCTCAGACTTCTCCTTGCGGCGTCGGTGCTTCAACACTCCGGCAGCTTCTTCGATGACCGCCCGACGATCTTCAGGCCGAGCGCTGAGAACCCCTTCGATCTGGCGCTGGGAGACGATTACATGCTGTTGGCGGCCAACGCCGGAATCGCTCAGCAGTTCCTGAATGTCAAGCAGCCGGCAGGGCACTCCGTTGATGGAATAGGTGCTGTCTCCGCTGCGGAACAGCGTGCGGGTAATGGTGACTTCTTCGAATTCAATGGGCAGAAGTCGGGATGTGTTGTCGATGCTCAGTGACACTTCTGCCCGACCCAAACCAGCCCGGGAAGCAGTTCCGGCAAAGATCACATCGTCCATCTTTGCCGAGCGCACCGACGTCGGGGCCTGTGCGCCCAGAGCCCAAGCCACCGCGTCGACCACATTGGACTTGCCGCTGCCATTTGGGCCCACTATCACCGTCACACCGGGTTCGAAAGCCAGCGTGGTGGAATCGGCGAAGGATTTGAACCCCTTGAGTGTCAACGCCTTCAAGAACACCTATGCGACCCTACCCAGCGGCGGGCCGCGATTAGTGGAACTCGGTCCCCGAGGTGTCGGAGCGGTTCAGATCTGGCACTGCTCGCAGTAGTACGTCCACCGCCGGCGGAACCGGTACTTCTGGATGGGACGATGGCAGCGGGGACAGGGCCGGCCCATCTTGCCCGCCTGCTTGAAAACGTTGAGATATTCTTTATACCCGCCGGGTTGGCCGTGCACATCGACGTAGTGGCCGTCTTCCAGGGTGGCGCCCCGGTGCTTGGCTGCATCATGCAAGGTCTCCACCATCGCCCGGTGCAAGCGCCTGACCTCCTGGGGTCCCAACGAGTTCGGCAGCCGATCGAATCGCAATCCAGCCGTAAACAGGATTTCGTCGGAGTACATCTCTCCCAGTCCCACTACAACGCGGTCATCGGTCAGCGCAGCCTTCAGCTTGGCGTCTTGGGCCAAGAGAATCTGGCCGAACACCCGCCAGGGAACCGCCTGATCCAGGGGATCGATGCCCATTCCATCCAGCTCGGGCACTTCGTCGGTCAGCTTCTCGGCGTTGACCAGGAAAAATTCGGCATCACCGGTTCCATCCAACAGTCGAAGCTGGCCGCTCTTGGTGAAAGTGATCGACACCATGGTGTTGGCCTCTACGGCGTCGCGATTTGCGTGGCGGCGCAGTTGGCCGCCGGTACCCAGGTGAGCTACCACCACGTCGTCGCTGTCCAAGTTCATGATCAAGAAGAGCCCACGACGACGCACGTTGGTGATCTTCATCTTCTCCAGCCGATTGGCAAACTTCTTCGCGCCGCCGGAGCGCTTGGCGTACCCGGCTTTCATGACCTCCACCGACTTGATGCGAAGGCCGGACAACTCCCGGTCCAAATCGCGGCGAATGGTCTCGATTTCCGGCAATGCGATCATCTGATCACTCCTACTATTGATTTGGAGATCATTGGGCTGCTCCAGAGGCGACAACCGCCTCATAGTCCAGGGTCTGCCATGCAGAGGCCGCCGCGTCCTGCTCGGCCTGCTTTTTCGACCGGCCCTCGCCTCTACCTCGTTCTTCACCGTTCACATGGACAGCCGCCAAGAACTGCTTGGCGTGATCGGGGCCCTTCTCAGATAGCCGGTACTCAGGTGCATCGAAACCGCTACGGGCGCAGTACTCCTGCAATCTGGTTTTGAAGTCTCGGATTCCTGGAACCTTGGAAGCCGCGGCGATACGTTCGGCCAGCCATCCCCGAACCAAGTCGATCAGAACCTCCCACGGAGCATCAAGATAGACCGCCCCTATCACCGCCTCCATGGCATCGGAGAGAATCGATTGCTTTTCCCGCCCTCCAGATGCCTCCTCACCGCGCCCGAGACGAAGAGCTTTCCCTAGCTGAAGCTCGGCAGCCAGATCCGCCAGCGTCTCAGCTCGGACCACCTCGGCTCGCAATGGGGCCAGTTGGCCCTCGGCCATCGCCGGATAGGCGGTGTAAACGTGGTCGGTAACCACCAGGGCCAAGACGGCATCGCCCAAGAACTCCAGCCGCTCATTGGATGAGGCTCCAGGGTGATCGGCGCACCACGACCGATGAGTCAACGCTTCGACCAGCAGGCTGGGATCGGCGAAACGGTAGCCGAGACGGTCGGCTAGAGAAGCGAGGTCGGGGTCAGCAATCAGGAGCTTGGGCTCAGACGGCCGTGGACATAGTCGACGGCGTCTCGCACCGTCTTGAGGTCCTCTAAGTCTTCGTCGTCGATGCTGAAGCCGACGGTTCTCTCGCTCAATTCCTCTTCCAGTGTCTCCACCAGTTCGATGAGAGCAAGTGAGTCAGCGTCAAGGTCGTCGGCGAAGGCCTGGCCCTCTGTGATTCGATCGGGAGAGATCTCCAAGATGTCCGCTAGGCACTCTGTGACGAGGGTCAAGACTCCGTTGCGGTCCAGAGGGCTCTGCTCGACATGGGTTTCGGATGGCACGTCATCTCCGGGGCAGTTCAGCAACACGGCGCCCAGAAAGTATAAGCCAGCTTTTTGCCATTCCCACCCACCGGGGACCGAAGGAATCTCTATTCGGAGGACAGAATCCGGCGCAACGTACCCACGGTGTCGCGTTCGGCCAGCTCATGGGCCACTTGTATGGCATTGGCCAATGCTCTCGGTGACGAGGCCCCATGACTGATGATGCTGACACCACCCACCCCGAGCAGGATGGCGCCACCCACCGAATCGGGGCTGAACTCGTCATAGAGCGGTGCCAGCGCAGGGGCAAGGAGCTTTGCCCCCTCGCGGGCATCTTCAGTGGAATCGAATGCTTCCAATAAGGCGCCTATTAGCTGTTTGGCCACGCCCTCAGCAGTCTTGAGGGCCACATTCCCGGTGAATCCATCTGTGACTATCACGTCCACCAGATCCTCCAGCAGATCCCGGCCTTCGACATTGCCGGCGAACACCGCACCTGTCCTGGTTTGCCATGCGGTGTTCTCCAAGAGCTCGAACGCCTCTTTGACCAATAGCGTGCCCTTCCCGGCTTCCTCCCCGTTGGACAAGAGCCCGACTCGGGGCACATCAACTCCCCAGCGGTCACGGCAGTACACCGCACCCATCTGGGCGAACTGCAACAACCACTCGGGGTTGCACTCGGTGTTGGCCCCCGAGTCCAGCATCACATTGGGCCAAGCTCTGCCGGGAACGACCATCGGAGTAGCGATGGCCGGCCGAGACACTCCGCGAATTCGGCCCATCCTCAGCAGAGAGGCTGCCATGGCCGCTCCCGTGTTGCCCGCGCTGACCATGGCGGAGGCTCGCCCGTCGCGAACCGCTTCCGCGGCCCGAGCCAGCGAGGAATCCTTCATTTTCCGCACGCTGGTTGCCGCTTCAGCTCCCATGGGGATCACCTGCGATGCCGGGATCACCTCGAAGTCTCCCGCCTCAGACAACTGCTCAGGCTGTCCCACCAACAGCACGGGAATGCCATGCCCGGCTGCCAACCGAGCACCAGCCAGAACTGACTGGGGGGCATCGTCGCCCCCCATTGCGTCCACGGCAACGGGAAGCGAAGTCAATTGTCGCCCTCTAGGTGGCTGGCAATGGCGGATCAGGCCACTTCAACGGCTTCGCGACCGGCGTACCAGCCACACACCTTGCACACCCGGTGCGGACGCTTCGCCGATCCGCAGCGAGGGCATGTGCTCTGTGCCGGTGCAGACACTCGCCAGGCCGCAGCCCGACGGCTACGGCCCTTGGCCTTGGATGTCTTCTTCTTGGGTACAGCCATCGAACGGTCCTAAATGTGAAGAAAAGATGTCACGCCTTAGACAAGAGCGGCGCGGACGCGGCGCTAAATCTACTGGCCGGTTCGCAGCGCGTCTAACGCAGCCCATCGGGGATCTTTGGGACGATCCTCTGCGGAATGCTCCGGCTGGCTCATCGGGTAGATATCAGGAGCCGGCCCGACACAGTCCTCGGAGCAAAGCGGGGCGATTGGCAGGGATAGAACAAGGCAGTCGCGGACCATGGGGTTCAGGTCCACTTCCCCATCTTGAATCGGATAAGTCTCCTCGTCATTGGGTGCGATGGCGAATAACTCCTGAAGATCCTGCTGGACCGTCTGGTTGATCGGCTCCAAGCACCTCCGGCACGACCCGCTCCACTCTGCTTCCACCGTGCCGGTTACCTCCAGCCCGTTGTTGACCGACACCATGTGGATTTGGAGACCGACCGGACCGTGGACTTCGGCATCAGATGTGCCAATGCCGTCGGCGTCGAACTCCAGCGAAAGCTCCCGTTGCGAGCCGGGTCGGCGCAGCAATTCCGCAACCGGCACTACCAGTTGGCTAGTCACGACGCCTCCTCCAGCGGGTTAGCTCACCGTGTCTTGATCAAAGAAGCCGTCGTCAGGCTCAGGTTCAGGCTCGGGGCCATATGCCCGGACCAGATCGGCAAGCGGGTCGCCTTGCAGCCGGGTCCTGGCCTCCTTGACGGTGTTGAGAATCCTCTCGAGGGCGTTTTCGAAGCTCCCCAGCTTGGTGTCGCAGTAGTCCTCGGTTTCCAAGCGCAGTCGGCGAGAGGTGGCCTCCGCCTCCTCCACCATCCGCCGGGCCCGCTGCTCGGCCGCCTTGACCACCTCCGTGCGCTGCACCATCGTCTCCGCCTGCGATCGGGCAGCCACCAAGATCTCATCGCCCTCGCGGTGGACTCTCTTGAGGAAATCCTCCCGCTCCTTCAGGAGCCAGCGAGCTGCCCGCATCTCTTCGGGAAGACGATTCAGGCAGTTCTGAAGCAACTCAAGGACTTCCTCCTTGTTGATCATGGAGGAAGCCGACAGCGGCATCGGCCGGGCCGCGTCGACCAATTCAATGGCCCGACGCAATAGGAGGTCGAATTCCGGGTCCACAAACGTCCCCGCAGATGACTGGTAGGTTGCGGTGGCGTTGGGGTCGATGTCAGTCATCTCGGTACCTCTCCAAGAGTCGTTTGTCAGTCATCTCAATACCTCTCCAAGAGTCGTTTGGCCACCGGTGCCGGGACCATGGAGTCAATCTGCTGGCCGAAGCGGGCGAGCTCGCGGATCAACTTGGAAGCCAGGAATGAGTGCTTGCTGGCTGAGGGGATGAATAGCGTATGGACCCCGGAGATGGCTTGGTTCATCTGGGCCATCTGTAGCTCGTTCTCGAAGTCGGAAACCGCCCTGAGACCCTTCACGATGAAGTCGACCCCTTCTTTCTGGGCCAGATCCACCACCAGGCTGGCAAACAAGGTGGTCCGCACATTGGGCAGGTGGGCAAAGCACTCGTCCAGCATCGCCTGGCGCTCATCCAGCTCGAATAGAGGGGATTTCTGGGGGTTGTGCACCGCAGCCACGATCACTTCCTCGAAAAGGCGCGCCGCGGTCTCCACGATCTCCATATGCCCGTTGTGTATGGGATCGAACGATCCGGGGAACAGGACACGCGTCACTGAGGAATCTCCTGGGGTCTGTCGTTGCTATCGCCGGCAGGCAATCACCACAACGGTACCCGCGTAGCGCTGCTGTTTGATGACATCCCAGCCATGACCGGGATCGACGGCCTGATCCGACTCGACCACCACCACATCTGCCGGAACGCGGGACAGCAGTTCTGGCCAGTCGTCGAATTGATATGGGGGGTCGCACAGGGCGATGTCGAATTCTCTGTCCAGTCGGAGCAGTTCTTTCATGACATCGCCGGGCACCACCCGGCAGCGGCCGTTGAAGCCGGTCGATTCTATGTTGGCCTTCAGCGCAGCCAGCGCCGATAAGGCCGACTCCACGAACGTGGCTGAGGCAGATCCTCGGGACACGGCTTCTAATCCCAGCGCCCCCGAACCGGCGAACAGGTCCAGCACATGGGCACCTTCCAGAAAGCCCTGGCTGTGCAGCGAATTGAACACCGCCTCCCGGACCCTGCTGGTAGTAGGCCGCACCTCCATGCCCTCTGGGGTGCTCAATCGTCGACCCCGGGCCTCCCCGGCGATGATCCGAAGGGTCATCGCTGTTCAGGGGGGCGGGGTTCTCGAACCATGGGGGTGATCAGCACGCCGTCACCCACGGTGAACGCGCCGATCGACTCGAACCCATGGCGGCGATAGAAGCCCACGTTGGCCGGATTGCTGGACTCCAAGTACACCAACTCGCCGACCCGGTCGCAGCGATCCAGCATCGGGGCCAGCACCCTGCTTCCCAGGCCCTTGCTCTGCTGTTCGGGCACCGTGCCCAACACCGCCAAATACCAATGGGGCTCGGCCAGGCGGGCCTGGTGCATCTTGCCCAGGGCCTCTATTCGAGAAGGGGCCAAATCGCCCAGCAGGTCGGTCATCAAGGCTACGAATGCCACTGCCCATTCCGACGTCTCTTCGGAGTCGTCATCGTGGCCCGTGGATTCGGCTTCTTCTCCCAAGGGCGGCTGCCAGAAGGCAACGCAGCCATCGGCCCGGGTGCCGTGAAGCTCCCCACCCGCAGGCATACGGTCCAGTATGAAGCTCCACCACCGCCTAAGCGATTCTCTTCGGGCGGCATCATCGGGAAACACCCACCTCATCAACGGATCCTGCTCAAAGGCGTCGGCCCAAATCCCCGCGATCCGATCCCGCCGCTCCATTCCCATCCGCACGATCTCCAACACGATCACTCCAAGGTGTCAGCTCTTCATCAGGTAGTCGGCATCATCATCCCCCAGCAAAAGCTCCACCTCGGCACGCATTTCCCAATGCCGTTGGAGGTCGGGATCGTCATCCAGCATCTCCCCGGCGG
The DNA here is from genome assembly GCA_965208505.1 of Acidimicrobiales bacterium. Taxonomy (GTDB): domain Bacteria; phylum Actinomycetota; class Acidimicrobiia; order Acidimicrobiales; family Bin134; genus Poriferisocius. Next base: position 841,869 of record OZ242339.1, on the reverse strand, counting down.
CACGTCGAGCCCCCACCACCCATTCCTTGTCCCGGCGCAGGGAGGCCAACTGCAAGTCGCTCCGACCTTTTTGGCGCTCCCCCAAGATGGTGCCCTCTCCCCGCAGCTCCAGATCGACCTCGGCCAGCTCGAAGCCGTCAGTGGTCTCCACCAGAGCCCGTAGCCGGTCGGCAGCAACCCCCACCGCGTCGGCGGCCAGAAGACAGCAGGTCGACTCCCCTTCGCCCCGTCCTACTCGACCCCTCAACTGGTGAAGCTGCGCGATCCCAAACCGATCCGCGTCCACAATCACCATGACGGTGGCGTTGGGCACATCCACCCCCACCTCGATAACCGTCGTAGCCACCAAGACGTCGATGCCCCCGCTCCGGAACAGGGCCATGACCGACTCCTTCTCGGCTGGTGTGAGCCGGCCATGGAGAAGCCCGACCCGAAGTCCGGCCAACTCCTCGGCTTGTAGCTGCTCGTAGGTCTCGGTGACAGAACGGGCTTCGACCCTGTCTGACTCATCGATCAACGGACACACCACATAGGCCTGGCGACCCTGCCCTACCTCAGACCTCACCTGTTCCCACACCTCGGCTTCATCCACCGCGGTTCGGGCCCAGCGAGTGTCAATCGGCGTTCGCCCCGGGGGCATCTCGTCCAAGGTGGACACGTCCAGGTCGCCGTACACGGTCATGGCCGCAGTTCGGGGAATGGGGGTGGCGGTCATGACCAGCACGTCAGGGGACGCGGCCACAGACCCCTTGGCCCGAAGGGCGGCCCGCTGCTCGACCCCAAAGCGATGCTGTTCGTCCACCACCACGACCCCCAGCGAAGAGAAGTCCACCCCCTCCTGGATGAGGGCGTGGGTGCCGATCACGATGTCGATCTCCCCGGTGACCAGCGACTCTTGGATCTGGGCCCGCTCTGCGCCGGGGGTTTGATTGGAGAGCAAGGCCACCCTAAGAGGCCGATCGGTCAGCAGCGAGCCCGATGCGGGCACAACCAGTTCCTTCAGCAGCGACCGAACTCCCAAAAAATGCTGGGTGGCCAGCACCTCGGTGGGTGCCATCAGCGCTCCTTGATGCCCGCCCTGCACCGCGGTGAGCATCGCCGCCACCGCCACCACCGTCTTGCCCGCCCCCACATCTCCCTGCAAGAGGCGGTGCATCGGCACCGGGCGGGCCATGTCGGCCACCACCTCGCCGATCACCCGGTGCTGGGCGCCGGTCAGGGGAAACCCCAGGGAGTTGGTGAACAAGTCGAGGAGCACTCCGCTGGTGTCGTGGCTGATACCGACTGCGGCCCGCTCCACGGCGCGCTTGCGCATGATCAGCTTTAGCTGGAGCCGCAGCAGCTCGTCGAAAACCAGCCGATTCCGGGCCGAATACCGGGCGTCCATGGTCTCCGGGCGATGGATGCTGTCGAGGGCCTGGTGGCGTCCGATCAAGCCGTGCCGCTGCCGCAGCGACTCGGGGAGCGGATCGCTGATCCCCCGCGACTCCGACCGCCTCAAGGCTTCGTCCACCCACCGCCTGATCTCACGGGTCTGGAGTCCGGCCTTGCCCGATTGGGGGTAGACCGGCACGATGCGCCCAGTCTCGTCGCCCACCAAGTCGACGATGGGATTGGTCATCTGGTGCTGGCCCCGATATCGGTCCAGCTTTCCGAACACCACCACCTCTTGGCCCTCGGACAGCTGGCGGTCCCGCCATGGTTGGTTGAAGAAGACCAGCCGAAGCCGCCCAGTTTGATCACTGACCGTTACGGCCACCATCGTTCTGCGGCCGGGGAGCGTCTTGGAGAACACGTTTTCTACTCGGGCCATCACCATGGCCTCTACGCCGTCCTCCAAATCGGCAATCGCCGCCTGGTTGGTGCGGTCGATGTAGCGGCGGGGGTAGTAGGTCAGAAGATCCAACACCGTTTCCACCTCTACCGAAGCCAACGCGGTGGCCTTGGCGCGGCCCACCCCGCCCAGCACTTCTACGTTCATGGCCTCGAAGTCGGCCATCGTGAGCGGAGGCCGAGGGTCGACCTCGTGGTCGGGATCAACCGAGGTTGGGTGGGTCACTCCACCCCGAAATAGAACGGATAGAGGGGTTGGCTGCCGTCGTGAACCTCAACCTCCAGCGACGGATGATGATCCGCCAGCCAAGCGGTCACTTCTTCGACTGCCGCCGCGGTGGCGTCGGCCCCTGAGATCGCGGTGACCAGTTCGTGGCTGTCGTCGATCAGCTCGGCCAACAGCCCGGTGGCGGCCAGAGCCGCGCTCGGGGCCACCACCCGCAACCCGCTGCGGTCCAGTCCCAGCCACTGGCCGGCGGCAATGGGGCCCAACTCGCTCTCGGTATCTCGAACCGCTTGGGTTACCTCCCCGGTCACCACACCGGAGGCAGCTTCAGCCATGGCCGACAAGTTCTGATCAGCGCTGGCCGACGGGTCGTAAGCCATCAAGGCGGCCAGCCCTTCGGCAATCCCCCGGGTGGGCACGACCCGCACGGCGGCATCGGTGCAGTCGTCCACTCTCTCGGCCACTGGCACGATGTTCTTGTTGTTGGGCAAGAGCACGATTTCGGAGGTTTCGAGTTGCTCGATCGCCTGCACGAAGTGCTCGGTGGAGGGGTTCATGGTCTGACCGCCGGCGATGATGGCTCGAACCCCAAGCGACTCGAAGATGCGGCGCACCCCAGCCCCCACGGAAACAGCCACCACCGCGGTGCGGACCGGATTGCCGGCCACCGTGGTGACCGTGCCGCCGATCTCGGTGGCCATAAGCGATTCGAGGTGTTCCACCTGCTCGAACAAGTCGGTCACCCGTATTTCGAATGGGCGGCCGACGCTGATGCCCGCTTCGATGCTGCCGCCGATGTCGTTGCTGTGGATGTGGCAGTTCCAGATGCCGTCGCCCCCCACAACCACGATGGAATCCCCCAGGTCCCCCCAAGCAGCGCGGAATTCGTCGATGCGGTCGTCTTCCGCCTCCAAGAAGAACATCACCTCATAGCGCGTGCCGTCGGCGTCGGCGTCGGTTCCGTGGGCGTCGTCGGCCCCGGCCACGGCCGCACCTACCCCCACCGAGGGGTCGACGGGCGGCGGGTCGGGCAGCGGGCGCCCGTCCATCGCAGTGGCCAGCGCATCCAAAAACAGCAGAAACCCGGCTCCCCCGGCGTCCACCACGTTGGCCCGGGCCAGTTGGGGCAGCAACTCGGGCGTGCGATCCAGCGAGTCCCGGCCGGCCTGCTGGCATCCCTCCACCATCTGGACAAGACCCTCGACGCCCCGCTCGACCGCCTCTGCGGCTGCGGTGGCCACGTCTCGGACAACCGTGAGGATGGTGCCCTCAACCGGGGTGGACACCGCCTCATCGGCCGCGGCCGAAGCTTGTTGCAGCGCACCGGCCAATACCGGCGGGTCGACGTGGCCAGCGGTGGCCACCACGTCGGCGAGACCCCGCAAGATCTGCGACAAGATCACGCCCGAATTGCCCCGGGCGCCCATCAGCGAGCCATGGCTGATGGCGTGGCACACCTCGCTCATCTGGTCCCCGGCGGCAGACACCTCGGCTACCACCGTTTCCAAGGTGAGCGCCATATTGGTGCCGGTATCGCCGTCGGGAACCGGGTAGACATTCAGCTGGTTGATGACGTCGCGGTGCATGCCGAGGGCGTCTCGGAACCACTCCATAGTGGCTCGCAATCCCTCGGCGCCCAGGCGGTCTGCCGTCATGACCCGCGATGCTACCGAGGACTGCGCTGATAGGCGGTCATCGAGAGTTACCCCCTCGTCGAGCCAGCTTCTAGGGGCCTCCTATGAGCGCTAATCAACAGTCGTAAATCACAGACAAGCGACCGCTATTTCCAATGCGTCGCAAATCTGGCGCATGCGCTCGTCGCTCAAACGGCCCAGTCGCCGAACTAACAAGCCAAGCGGGGCACTCTCAACGGAATCCAGGTTGACCGCCGAAACGGCCGGCACCGGATCATCGCCGGGCTCAAGCACTACCTCGGTGGGAAGCCCCCGTATTGTGGTGGTACACGGTGCAACGATCGCGGTTTTCAGCCTATTCAGAGCGGCATCGCGGGAGAGAACGACCACCGGGCGCTGTCCGGCATGGGGGGACTCCCACCACCACACCTCACCCCACCGAACGGGAGCAGCCATCACTATTCAGTACTCGGATCTAGCTGTGCTCCATTTGCCGCCCGCAACTCCTGGCGATGAAGGAGATTCGCTTCATGAAAAGATGCCAAATCCCCCCACTCGTCCCGCTCATCAAGGGGGTAACGGTCATATGCCTCGTACGCAGCATCAATCTCGGCTTCCCGGTAACGGCCAACAAGAGCATCAAGCGCGGCATCCATCATCGCCGCGTCATTGGGCCACGCCTCAAGTTTGCGGGACAAATCCAACAATTCGCCATCTACCGTCGTGCTCACCCGCCGCCTGCCCATGCCATAATTGTAGCATAAATAACGCATAGCACTTCGAGCACCGCACCGAGAGCACACAGATGAAGCAGAGTTTGGCGCGGACGGTGACAGGGGTGGGAGTGTTCTGCCCGGTCTGCTTGCAGTGGCTGCCCGACTCGCGAACCGCCATGACCAGCCGTTACCCTGCACTGATCCCGACCACTGGCAGAAAGAGTCTCCGTGCAGGGTGTGATCAAGGCTTATGACCCGTCAACTGGCATCGGCGTTGTCGTGCGTGACACCGACCTGGCCGAATTCGATTTGGCCCCCGATGCGCTGGAGGGGTCGGTGTTTCGGATGCTGCGCCAGGGCCAGCGGGTTCTGTTCGATTTGGAAGGGAATGAAGCCACCCGCCTGCGGATAGGCTCGGAAGTGGACATGGGCACACCGTCGTTCCTCACTCCGTCCGGCAAGCCGGAGCAAGCGTGACGACTCCGGTCGCCGACCAACTCCGTATCCGCTTCGGCTTGGACTCGGTGGATGTCCGCGCCGGACTGAACCAAGACGAACTCTTCCACGCGGCCATCGCCGGAGACCGGGGCCGCACCCACATAGACGGCGGCGAGCACGATCAGAAGGCGTTCGCCACCGCGTTGGGCGCCGACGGACCGCTGATCTTCTACTCCGACCCAACGTGTACCGGCCGTCCCGTGCAGGACACGTTTGCGGTGGCCTGGCCCGAAGTAGTGGACGATGTGTGGTGGAAGTCGGATTTCAACAAGCTGGACGCCGACTACTTCCCGGGATTGCTGGAGCGGGTGGTGGCCCATCTGAACGAGCGACGGGCCACGCTGTATGCCGCCGATGTGTTCTGCGGCTGGGACCCGGAGTTCGCCATCCCCTACCGGCTGGTCAGCGAGTACGCCACCCACGCCTACTTCGCCAACATCATGTTCCCCAAGGAGGTGCGCGACGACGCCGATCGCGAGTCGGTCGGTTGGACCATGATCAACGTGCCCAGTTTCCGGTGCGATCCCGACCGCGACGGCACCCGCACCGACCGGGCGGTCATCATGGACCTGCACAACCGCCTCGGGCTGGTGCTCGGGCGGGCCGACTACTGCGGCGTGGTCAAAAAGACCATGTTCACGGTGATGAACTTCGTGCTGCCCGATGCCAAGCAGCTCACCATGCACTGCTCGGCCAACGTGGACGACAACGGCAACAGCGCCATCTTGTTCGGCCTGTCCGGCACGGGGAAGACCACCTTGTCGGCCGATCCCGACCGCAGCCTGATCGGCGACGACGAGCACGTGTGGACCGAATCGGGGGTGTCCAACTTCGAAGACGGCTGCTACGCCAAGCTCATCGACTTGGACAAGGACGCCGAGCCGATCATCGCAGCCGCTTTGTCGACCAAGGGGACCCTCATCGAGAACGCCCCTGCTCTGCCCGGCATAGACCTTTCCGATACCGATCCCCAAGAACTCGACCTCACCGACAACTCCATCACCGAGAACACCCGCTTCGCCTACCCGCTGGCTTGCAACCCCCATGTGGCCCCCGGGGCCAAAGGGCCACACCCCACAACGATCGTGCTGCTGACTGCCGACGCATTCGGCGTTCTTCCCCCGGTATCGATCCTCGACCGAGACGAGGTGATGTACCACTTCGTGATGGGATTCACCTCCAAGCTGGCCGGCACCGAAGTGGGGGTGGTGGAACCGCAGGCCACATTCAGCTCCTGCTTCGGAGCGCCGTTCATGTCGCACAAGCCATCGGTGTACGCCGAGCTGCTCGCCCACCGCATGGATGCCCACTCGGCCCGCTGCATTCTCTTGAACACCGGATGGTCAGGAGGGCCCTACGGGGTAGGCGAGCGCATGTCCATCACCCATACTCGAGCGCTGCTCAACGCGGCCCTCGACGGCGATCTCGACACCGTGGATTCGGTCAGGCTCCCCATCTTGGGGCTGCGAATCCCGACCTCGTGCCCTGGGGTCCCCGACGACGTTTTGAATCCCCGCAATACCTGGAGCGACCCCAGTGCCTACGACGAGGCCGCAGTTCGCCTATGCGACCTGTTCCGGCAGAACTACGAGGATCAGGACTACGCCTCGTTGGGCATCAAGGCGATGCTCTAGGCGCGATATCCCTGCGGATGGGCCGACTGCCAGGCCCAGGCGTCTCGACACATAGCGGCTAGATCTCGGGTTGCCCGCCAACCCAGCTCTTGGCGGGCTTTGGAGGGGTCGGCCCAGAGTTCGGGAACATCGCCGGGGCGGCGGTCGAGCTCCTCATAGGGCAGGGAGTGACCGGTGGCCTCCCGCATGGCAGCGATGACTTCCAGGACCGAGGCCGCTCGTCCGGTGCCCAGGTTGTAGGTCTGCACTCGCCCGGCAGAGGACTCCGATTTCTCCAGTGCCGCCAAGTGGCCGTCGGCCAGGTCCATCACGTGGATATAGTCCCGGCGCGCGGTGCCGTCCGGGGTGGGATAGTCGGTTCCGTACAGGGGCAGCTCGGAGCGGCGCCCCACCGCCACATGGAGCAGGTAGGGCATCAGGTTTCCGGGCACCCCTTCGGGATCCTCCCCGATCAGGCCGCTGGGATGGGCCCCCACCGGGTTGAAGTAGCGAAGCAGGGCTGCCGACCAGCGGGGATCGGCTCGAATCACATCAGCGATCACCTGCTCGATGATGAGCTTGGTCCAGCCATAGGGGTTGGCGGGCCGGGTTGTGGCCGTCTCGGCCACCGGTAGCTCATCAGGCTCCCCATAGACCGTGGCCGAGGAGGAGAACACGATCCTGCGCACCCCGCAGCGCTCCATCACCATCAGCAGAACGGCTGTGGATTCCAGGTTGTGGCGGTAGTAACGCAGCGGATCGGCCACCGAATCGGGCACCGATTTGAGCCCGGCAAAGTGCAGCACCGCGTCGGGATGCGCCTCGGAGATCACCTTCTCCACGGCGGATTCGTCCCGACAGTCGACCACGTCGAGCCGAGGACGACGCCCGGCGATTTCCCCCACCGCATCAATGGCCGCGGCTGACGAGTTGGCCAGGCTGTCCAGCACCGTCACCTCGTAGCCCGCCTCCAGCATGGCGACGCAGGTGTGGCTGCCGATGTAGCCCGCCCCCCCGGTCACCAGCACCTTCTCCATAGTGGGCACGGTAATCGACGAAATGTCTATCCCGGACCCCGCAGGATGCGGGTCTTGCCGTACATCGAGCCGAACAGCAGCCGGCCGTCATCGTCCACGGTGACCCCCGCGCCGATGGTGTTGAACTTGGAGCCGCCCAGCACGTAGTGGAACCGCGACTGGCCGGTAGCCCAGTCGGCGGCCTCAATCGTCCAACGCTTGTCGCGAACCCCGCAGGTGTAAACCAAGCCGCTCTCCTCGGCCACGAAGGGAACCGAGTTGGGCGATGAGATGTCGAGGTTGACCCACGCCTGCCTCAACTCCCTCGCCACCGGATCCCACTCGTACTTGTGGAGGCCGTGGGGCTGGTATTCCGGTTTGTGGCCGAGCATGAAGCACAGCATCCGGGCCGCTTGCTTGGGATAGCCGTCGGGGATCGAGGCCGGCTCGTTGTTGACCGCCATGGCGCCGTAGCCGGACACGGTGACCGACTGCTCGGTTTTTATCTCGGCCAAATCGGGATTCCCCATGTTGGCCGGGCCGATGCCGGCGATGCGGCGATCAGGCGCATTGGGCAACTGCTCCCAGTCGTCGGGAATATCATCGCGCCACAACAACACGATGTTCACCACCTCGTCGCCGTCGCCGATCACCACGAACTTGTCCTCGTCGGGGCCGAATCCCATGAGCGATGGCGTAGTCCCAGAACCGTGGCCACCGCCGTTGCTGTAGGGCACCATCCAACATCCGTGGGCGGCGTCGTCGGAGAGCTCGGTCCCGGTCCAGCGCAGCTTGTGGTGGTGGTTGTTGGACGACACGTAGATGCCGTTTTCCTGGTCGACGCAGATGCTGGTACGCACCCAGCCGTAGCCGGTGTTGCCCCGTTCCGCGGCTCGCCGGGCGCAATAGTCGGCCGCCTCCTCGGCCCCGCCAGCAATCTGGAGGGCGTGGTAGGTGCTGAAGTCGCGCTCCAGCACGACGACCCAGCCGTGATCGGTGGACATCACCAGCTTGCCGTCGAAAGTCATGTTCATCCCCACGAAGAAGCCCTCGATGTGGTCGGGCTTGTTCCACCGGTCCCGCTCCACGATGGGCGATGCCGGGTCCGAAGGATCGGTCTCCATGTAGGCCACCGCGTGGTCCTTGCGGCCGAGGAACAAGGTGTGGTCGCAATCCAACAGGGCATAGACCCCGTCGATACCACTCATGAACTTCATCGACAGTTCGATGGCGTGCTCGATGGCCTCCCACCCGTCCTTTTCGTCGAGGCCGCGGAGGTAGTCCTCCAACTCGGGGGTGGGAGCGCGGCCCTCGCTGCCGACTATCTCGTGGTCGGCCAGAACCTCGAGCGTCTCATAGTCGAGTTTGGCGATGTTTTGGCGCCCGTTGGTCCACACCACCCGCCGGCCGTCGGGGTACGGACCCGACGTCAGGTGGCCGAAGTGGCACGGGCCGAGCCAGGCATACTGAATGTCGACCGCCTCGTCGAGCACCTCAGTAGGACCTTCAGGCCCTCGCCAGGGAACGTTGTCCTGCTGGTCGCACCGTCCATGGGCGATGCTGTAGGAGGAACGGGCCAGATACGGATTGGCAGGGGCGCGATTCATAGGCCTACATCTTTGTACCGCGTCAGCCGTGCTGGCCCACTGGAGCGCTTCTTTGAGTACGATGCGGGAAAACCGACCGGAGGTGCAGTCACGTGGGTGTCAGCTCATATGTTTTGATCCAAACCGAAATGGACAAGGCCCGTCAGGTGGCCGAGGCCATCCGCGAGATCGATGGCGTGGTGATCTCTGAGATCATGACCGGTCCCTACGATGTGATCGCCAAGGCCGAAGCCGAGTCCATGGACCAGCTGGGCCGACTGGTCGTGAGCCAGATCCAGATGGTGGAGGGCATCACCCGAACCCTCACCTGCCCCGTCGTCAACCTTTGAACTGAGCGGCGATCCTCGGCTAGCTGAGGATCATGGCCCGGATGGCCAGGCCGGCCAGAAAGAAGCTGCCGCCGGCATAGAGCAGCTCGCGTCGATGGGCGAGCTGAATTCGATAGGCATAAACGATGGCCACCGCCGCGATGGCCGCGAAACCGTAGAGGCGGTGCAGATCGCCGGGATCGGCACCGGAGCGGTTCTCGAGCACCACGCCGACGATCACCTGGCCAAAGATCGTGGCTTGGGCGACGGATATGAACGCCCACAGCGGCCAGCCTCGCAGACGCTGGCGGAAGTGGGCGCCCAGCGCCCATCCCCCGGCCGCGGCATTGGCCAGCATCACCACCCAGGAAAACCAGTCGTGAAAGCCGGCCAGTGGCGTGGCGGCTAGAACCGAGAGGGCGCTCACCTGAACAAGTCGTTGGCGAAGTTGCCTGTCCGGGGCGGTCCGGGGGCCACGTACCACTCGGTGCCGAAGGCGTCGGCGAACTGCTCGTCGGTCATAGATCCGAAGAAGGAGTCGGCGGTGATCTGGCTGGCGTGGGCCAGCATGGCAGCCCTCTTGCGGTCTAGGAAGGCGCTTACCTCCACCGCATGGGTGATCTCCGCCTCATCGGTGCCGAAGTCTTCCTCGCTGAACCGCTCCGCCCGCTCGGCGTCGATCTCCTCAATCGCCTCGGCAAAGGCCTCCACTTCGGCCATCTGGCGCAGGATCTGGGTGCGGTTCATGGTCGCGAAGAACACTTTTTCAACCCCGGCTTTGCGAGCCGCATCCACCCCTACCCGGTGGACCTGAATGTGGTCTGGGTGGCCGTAGCCGCCGTGGTCGTCGTACACGGTGAGCACGTCGGCGGATTCCTCGACCAGAATCCGGGCCACCCGTTCCACTGCTTCGTCGAAGTCGGCTTGCCAGAAGCAGGCCGGATTGTCGTTGGCCTCCTCGCCGGCCATGCCAGAGTCCTCATAGCCCAAGAACTCCACCCGGTGGGCGCCGATGATCCCAGCGGCAGCATGGGTCTCCGCTGCCCGACGATCGCCCAATTGCTCGCCGGGGCCCAGCGCTCCAGGAACAGGCTCGCCCTGCTCACCTTTGGTAGCCACTACCAGCACCACCCGATGACCATCAGCGGCTGCCTTCATCATGGTGCCCGAGGTGGCGATGGCCTCGTCGTCGGGATGGGCGTGGAAGTTCACCATGGTGCCCACTACTTGATGGCCCCCGATTCTTGGAGGGCGGCTATAGCGGCATCGTCGAAGCCCCAGTCGGCCAGGGTTTCCCCAGTGTGCTGGCCGGGATTGGGAGCGGGACGGGCTATCGCAGCCGGAGTGCGGCTGAAACGGGGCGCTGGGCCGGGTTGAAGGGCACCCCCCACCTCCACGAAGGAGCCGCGGGCCACATTGTGGGGGTGTTCCGGAGCTTCGGCCAGGCTGAGCACCGGGGCGAAGCAGACGTCGGAGCCATCGAGGATCTCACACCACTGGTCGCGGGTCTTGGCCTTCACTGCCGCGGCCAGCCGGGACCGCATCTCCGGCCAGGTGGAGCGGTCGTTCTGGTCGATCCCGTCGGTGTCTATGCCCACCTTCTCGGTCATCTCGGCGAAGAACTGCGGCTCCAGCGAGCCCAGCGAGATGTACTCGCCATCGGCACACTCGTAGGCGTCGTAGAACCAGGCCCCAGTGTCCAGCAGATTGGTGCCCCGAGGCCCCCACGCCCCCATGCCGTGCAGGCCATACACCATGGTGATGAGCAGGGCCGATCCCTCCACCATGGAGGCGTCCACCACTTGGCCCTGGCCCGAGACGCGTGCCTCCAACATTGCGGCCAGCATCCCGAGGGCCAGCAGCATCCCTCCGCCACCGAAGTCGCCGGCCAAATTCACCGGGGGCACCGGGGCTTCGCCTTCGCGTCCGATAGCCCCCAGCACACCCGACAGAGCTATGTAGTTGATGTCGTGGCCGGCCATCGACGCATAAGGGCCGTCTTGGCCCCATCCAGTCATGCGCCCGTACACCAGCTTGGGATTGCGGGCCAGGCAGTGGTCGGGGCCGATGCCCAAGCGCTCAGCAACCCCGGGGCGGAATCCCTCGACCAGCCCGTCGGCACCCTCCACCAGCTTCAGCACCGCTTCGGCGCCATCGGGGTTCTTGAGGTCGACGCCCACACTTCGGCGTCCCCGATTGAGCAGGTCGGGATGGGGGGTTTCGGGAACCTCGTCGCGAACCCGGTCGGCCCGGTCGATCCGCACCACATCGGCCCCCAAATCGGCCAGCATCATGGCCGCGAACGGCCCCGGCCCGATGCCGGCAATCTCCACCACGCGAATGCCATTGAGCGGTCCCATACTGCCTCCTGAGCTCTCCACCGCTCGGACAGTACCCGCGTTTTCATGGAGCCGGTCAGCCCTAGAACTCCCCCGCTCAGCCCCAGCCCAGTTCGTCGAGGCGATCGTCCTCGATGCCGAAGTGATGGGCCACTTCATGGATGACCGTGATGCCCACCTGCTCCACCACCTCGGCCTCGCTGCCGCACCCCTCGCAGATGGGCAGCCGGTAGATGTAGATGCGGTCGGGCAGCACCATCTCACCCCCGCCATAGCCGCCCCGATCGGTGAGCGGCACCCCGTCGTACAGCCCCCAGATATCGGAATCCTCCCCCATGTCCTCCACCAGCACCACCACGTTCTCCATCATCTCGACCAGATCATCGGGGATCTCATCCAGTGCCCGCCCCACCAACTCCTCAAACCGCTCCCGCGACACCGCAACCATCTCCGCCATCCTCCCAGACCCCGGCACCCCCGCAGAAGCCGCCTGACACCGCTACCCTCCCAGGCTGGCAAACCCGTTGATGGCCACCCGATGTTGTCACCTCCGTCGGTACCTTGGTGGGGTGAGCGTGACGGAAGGGCTCTTGGATGGGCTGAATGAGCGGCAGCGGGCGGCGGTAGCCGCGCCGGGCACTCCGCTGTGCATCCGGGCAGGGGCGGGCACCGGCAAGACCAGGGTGCTCACCCGCCGAATTGCCCACCAGGCTGACATTGGCGCCATCGATCCCAAGCGCACGCTGGCGCTCACATTCACCCGCAAGGCGGCCGACGAGTTGCGAGGCCGGTTGGCCGGGTTGGGCCTGCGGGATTCGGTGAGCGCGGGAACCTTCCACAGCGCGGCCTTCGCTCAATTGCGTACCCGCTGGGCAGAACGAGGGGTTCGGCCCCCGGAAATCTTGCAAAACAAGCGGGGCCTGGTGGCCCGGGTGGCCAATCAGGCGGGTCTGCGATTGGCCAAAGCCGAGGTGCGGGATGCGGTGACCGAAATCGAGTGGGCCAAGGCCCGCCGCATCACGCCAGACCGATACGGCGAGGCGGCTGCCAGTCTCCGCCGATGGCCGGCATTGGATGCCACGATGATCGTCAACCTCTTCCAGCGATACGAGAGCGAGAAGACCAAACGGCGGGTGGTGGACTTCGACGACCTACTGATTTTGGCGCTGCGGGATCTGACCAACGACCCTGACTACGCCGAGGCTCGGCGCTGGACCTACCAGCATGTGTTCGTCGACGAGTTTCAGGACGTGAATCGGCTTCAGTTCGACTTGCTGCGGGCGTGGCTGGGCGATCGCAACGACCTATGCGCGGTGGGCGACCCCAACCAGGCAATCTACAACTGGAACGGAGCTGACTCCGACTACATCGAGCGGTTCGGCGACTGGTTCGCAGGAGCAGAGGTGCTCGACCTCTTGGACAACTATCGGTCTACTCCCCAGATTCTGGCCGCAGGCCGGGCCGTGCTGCCCAGGGGGGCGGCCTCGCTGGTTTCCCACAACCTCGACGGACCCCGGCCATCGGTGAACACCCACGCCGACGACTTCGACGAGGCTGCGACCATCGCTCGAGCGCTACACGACGCCAAGGGTCCCGAGACGGCCTGGTCGTCAATGGCCGTGCTAGCCCGCACGAACGCCCAAACCGCCAAGCTGGCCGCCGCTCTGGGCAAGTCAGGGATTCCCTATCGAGTTCGCATCGACTCCCATCGAACCGAAGGCGACGCTGGAGCCGGCCCTGCCGACGGCACCGATGCGGTGGACGTGGCCACCTTCCATGCGGCCAAAGGACTGGAATGGCCCATCGTGCATTTGGCTGGCCTAGAGCAGGGCTTGGTGCCAATCAGCCGAGCCCAGACACCTGCCGAGATCGCCGAGGAGCAACGGCTGCTCTATGTTGCGATCACCCGGGCCGAACGCGAGCTGCACTGCCACTGGGCCGCCGAGCGGGCCTTTGGGGAGCGTTCCGCGGCCCGCTCTCCCTCCCCTTATCTCAGCGCCATACTCAGCGCCTCGGGTGCCAATCGCTAGAGATCGAAGGGAATGAGCACCACCACCACGGTGGCGTCGCAGTCACGAAGCACCTGCTCTACCCGGTGACCCAAGAACGGGCGGTCTCCAACTCGGCGGAGGTTGGCGCCCATGACCACCAGATCAGCCTCGATGTCCCGGGACAGATTCAAAATCTCCTCGGCCGGAGAGGTGCCGTCCATTACTACCGTCCGGGTTGTTGCCCCCAACTCAATGGCGAGCATCTCGGCTTGGGCTACCATCTGCACGCCCACGATGGAGCCGCTGCGGGCAATCATCCGGCGGCTGAACAGCGACGGCAGCCCCGCGGGTTCGCTCCTTACGGTGTTGATGTGGGTCAGGTGTAGTTCAGTGCCGAGTTGGGCACTGAGGTTGAAGGCCACCTCCTGGGCGGCACGCGATACTGGACTGCCGGTTACCGGCACCACAGCCCGGCTAAACGCCCCCGGCAGGGGCCGGTCCAGGTCTCTCGCCCGGCGCACCACCACCACCGGGATGGGGCTCTCTGACAAAACCCCGTCTACCAGGGGCGAGATCACCTGAATGGTGTCGGCGTAGTCCTGAGCACCCAGCCCGATGACGCCGAACCCCAGCCGACTCTCGTCGATTATGGCCCGCACCGGATCTTCTCCGCGCACCCGCCGGTGCTCCAAGGCCCGGTCGTGCAGCACGTTGCGCAGTGGCGTGATATCCACTTCGGCGTCTCGGTCGCCCACCGAGAGCACGGTTGCCCCGGCTTCGATCGGCCAGGCGAAATGCAGAACCTGGGCCGCGGCAATCGACTCGGGGCCCCCACGGCTGGGCAGCAGCAGCCGCGACGTCCGCACCACCAGGTTGCGGCTCAGCGCCTGCTCCCGCCCCAGCCGCTCCTGCTCGTCGGGGGTGCCCTGCCAGTTGTTCACCACTCCCCGCAGGGTGGCCGAGGCGAACAGCGAGGTGAGCACCGGCACCAGCACGATCACCGAGAAGGCAGTGGGGCTGAACACCCCGACGCTCAATCCCACCGTGGCGATGACGATCTCCAACGTCCCCCGGGCGTTCAACCCGGCCCCCAGAGCCAGTCCCGCCCGGTGGGTGCGGCCGGCGAGGCGGGCGCCGCCGTAGGCCCCGGCAAACTTGAAGACGATGGCCACCGCGAGCACGACCAGGGCCCACCAGAGGGCCTCGGCGTTGTTCAACAAGCGGAGATCTACCTGCAAGCCGGCAGTGGCGAAGAACACCGGCGCGAACAGGGCGTTGGTCAGACCCTCCAGGTGGTGGATGACATCCTCGTGCTGGAACCGGGACCGGTGCAGCACCACCCCGGCCACGAACGCCCCCAATACCGCTTCCACCTTCAGCCACTCGGTGGCCACTCCGAACACCAGCATGGTCACTACGGCCACAGCCAGCGCAGCGGCCAGGCTGCCCCCGGTGCGCCGCACCTGCCGCAACAGCAGGTCCACCAGCCGCTGGCCCACTGTCAGGGCCAACACCCCGAAGGCCGCGATCCCCCCCAGCGTGGCCAACACCTGCCCAGCCGACACTCCGCCTGAGGTGGCCAAGCCGGTGAAAACGCCCAGCATGATCCAGCCGACCACGTCGTTGGCCATGCCCGCGGCCACAGTGATCTGGCCGAAGTCCCGGCGCATCAGCCCCAGTTCGCTGAGGATCTTGGCCACCACCGCCAGAGACGACACGGCGAGCGCCAGGGCCACGAACAGTATGAACGTGAGCCGCTCGGCATCCTCGCCCAAGAACAGGGGGGGCAGCAGCAGGCCGACCACGACGCCGCCGATCAGCGGCACCACCAGGCTGCCCGCGGTGACCAGCAGCGCCGACCGCCCCAGCTTGGTGATGAGCCCCAAATCGGTCTCGAACCCGGTCACCACCAACAAAAGGGCCACCCCCACCCAGCTGACCGCGGCCAGCAAGGTCCATTGCACGCCCTGTCCGATCTCCGGCAAGAACCACTCGAAGCCCGACTCCCACACCACCCCGAAAACCGACGGCCCCAGTACCAGCCCGGCCAGCAGCGCCCCCACCACCGAGGGCATCCCCACTCTCTTCATCACCAGACCGAAGAGATGGGAGGCGGCCACCAGCACCAATATGTTCACCCAGAAGACCAGCAAGTCTTGGCCGTGGCCCACCGGATCGGTGGCGGCCACCGTCGACCACATCCCCATCACCCCTCACACCCCCAAGCCGCGAGCCACATCCACACGCCCATCAGCCGCCCCCGGCGGCTTCTCCCCAGTCGAAATCCACCACCACCGGGGCGTGGTCCGACGGCTTGTCCCCCTTGCGGGCATTTCGGTCCATGAGCACGGTGGTCACCCGTTGGGCCAAGGGCTCGGAGGCCATCACCATGTCGATCCGCATTCCCTGGCGCTTGTGGAACCGCCCCGCCTGGTAGTCCCAGAAGGTGTACAGGCCGTCGTCGGGCCATCGCTGGCGGAATACGTCCACTAGGCCCCATTCCGCCACCGCGCCAAACGCGTCGCGCTCGGGCCCGCTCACGTGGGTTATCCCCTCGAAGGCGGCGATGTCCCACACGTCGTTGTCAGCCGGGGCCACGTTGAAATCGCCGGCCACCACCACCGGTGCCCCAGCATTGTCGTTGACCTCCAGATGAGATCGGAGCCGGCCCAGCCAGTCGAGCTTGTAGTGGTAGTGGTCGTGGCCCAGTTCCCGTCCGTTGGGGATGTAGGCGCTGGCCACCCGAACTCCGGCGCAGGTGGCCCACACAATGCGGGCGTCGGGGTCGGGGTCGCGGCCGTCGGAGAACCCATTGGCGGGATCGGCCAGCCCCACCCGGCTCAAGATGGCCACTCCGTTCCAGCGCCCTTGGCCGTGGTGGGCCCACTCGTAGCCCATCGCTTCGAAGGCCAACCCGGGAAAGGCATCGTCGGCCATTTTGGTCTCCTGCATGCACAGCACATCGGGATCGGCCATCTCCAGCCACTCCTGCACTCGGGGCATGCGGGCGTTCAGGGAGTTCACATTCCAAGTGGCCAGCCGCATTGGGGAGACCATAGTGGTTCGCCTGTGAATTGGCAGGAGCCGATTGCGACAGCAGCGGCCTCCCCGAATGGCCAAAGCCCGCGATCGGGGCCCTGGCCGAAGGGGAACGGCCCTGGAGACCGCAGTATCCTTATACTCTCGCCCTATGGAGCTTGACGCTGAATCCCCCGTTGGCCAGAACGCGTGGCTGGTAGACGAGATGCACCGCCAGTTCTTGGCCGACTCGACCTCGGTGAGCGAAAGCTGGCAGGACTTCTTCTCCGACTACCGCCCCGACCGGGCTCTTGGCGAAACCGGGGCGCCGGGGCGCCGGCTTCAAGCCATCCCCCAAGAGCCCGAATCGCCCGAGCCTCTGCCCGGCCAGCCGATGAGGGGCGCCTCCGCCCGAATCGCCCGCAACATGGAGGCCAGCCTGGCCGTTCCCACCGCCACCAGCTTCCGGGAGATCCCGGCCAAGCTGCTCGACGTGAACCGCCAGGTGATCAACGGCTATCTGGGGCGCACCGATGGACGCAAGGTCTCCTACACCCACCTGATCGCCTACGCGGTGGTACAGGCCATCGCCAACCACATGCCGGCGATGAACTCCTCCTACCTCGCCACCGACAGCGGTCCCCGGATCGTGCGACACGACCACATCGGCCTGGGAATCGCGGTGGACGTGGCGAAAGCCGACGGATCCCGCTCGCTGTTGGTGCCGTGCATCCCGGAGGCCGACACGTTGACCTTCCCCGAATTCGTCGAGCTGTACGCCACCATGGTCCGAAAAGTGCGGACCAACGATCTGAGCCCCGACGACTTCGCCGGAGTCACCGTGAGCATCACCAACCCCGGCACCTTGGGCACCGTGCAGTCGGTGCCCCGGCTCATGCCCGGCCAAGGGGTGATCGTGGGCGTGGGCACCATCGACTACCCCACCGCCTATCAGGCCGCCGACTCCCGCACACTTGCCGACCTGGGGGTGTCCAAGGTCATCACCGTGTCCTCCACCTACGACCACCGCATTATCCAGGGTGCGGAGTCGGGCATGTTCTTGGGCGCCCTCCACGATCTGCTGCTGGGCAAGCACAACTTCTACGAGGACATATTCAAAGAGGCGGGAGTGCCCTACGAGGCGGTGCGCTGGCGGCCCGACTTCTTGCCCCTCGACCGGGAGAGTGCCGGAATCACCAAGCAGATGCAGGTGAGCGCCCTCATCAACATGCACCGTGTGCGGGGCCACCTCATCGCCGATTTGGATCCGCTGTCGGCCAAAGAGCCCGAGATGCACCCCGAGCTCGACCCCGCCACTTACGGCCTCACCATCTGGGATCTCGAACGGGAGTTCCTCACCACCGGGCTGGGCGGCCTCGACTTGGGCCAGCCGGACGGCAAGATGCCGCTGGGAGAGATCTTGCGGGTGCTGCGCAACGCCTACTGCCGCACTGTGGGCGTGGAGTACATGCACATCCAAGAACCGGAGGAAAAGCGCTGGCTCCAAGAGCAGGTGGAGGGGTTCAGCTTCGCCCCGGGGCTCGACGAGAAGCTGCACATCCTGGATCGGCTGAACGCGGCAGAGGCCCTGGAGCGCTTTTTGGACACCAAGTACGTGGGCCAGAAGCGCTTCGGCATAGAGGGGGCCGAGAGCGCCATAGTGGTGCTCGACGCGGTGCTGGGCCGGGCCGCCGACTTGGGCATGGCATCGGCGATCATGGGAATGGCCCACCGGGGGCGGCTCAATGTGCTGGTGAACATCGTCGGAAAGGACTACCGGCAGCTCTTCGGCGAGTTCGAGGGGAACTTGGACGAGTCGTCCACCCAGGGGTCGGGGGATGTGAAGTACCACTTGGGGATGACCTCGGAGTTCGAGAGCATGGCCGGGAACCGCATCCCCGTGGAGCTGGCCGCCAACCCCTCGCACTTGGAGGCGGTGAACCCGGTGGTCGAGGGCATGGTCCGGGCCCGCCTCGATCGCATCGGCAACCAGCAAAGCGAGCACAGCCCGGTCAGCGGGCTGGTCAGAGGCCAAGCCGCCGGCGCGGACAACCGCTACCCGGTGCTGCCGCTGCTGGTCCACGGCGATGCCGCGTTCGCCGGGCAGGGTGTGGTGAGCGAGACTTTGAACCTGTCGCTGATCCAGGGCTATCTGACCGGGGGCACAGTACACCTGGTGGTCAACAACCAAGTGGGGTTCACCACTACCGCAGCCGCGGCCCGCTCGAGCTACTACTGCACCGACGTGGCCAAGATGATCCAGGCGCCCATCTTCCACGTCAACGGCGACGACCCCGAAGCCTGCGCTCAAGTGGCCCGATTGGCGCTGGACTACCGCAACCACTTCCACAAAGACGTTGTGATCGATATGTGGTGCTTCCGCCGCCAGGGGCACAACGAGGCCGACGACCCCAGCTACACCCAGCCGGAGATGTACCGCCTGATCGAAAGCCACCGCTCGGTGCGCAAGCGATACGTGGAGTCGCTGGTCAAGCGCGGGACCATCACCCTCGAAGAGGCCGAGCAGTCCATGGACGACTTCCGCGCCAAACTCCAGCAGGCGCTGGAGGAGACAAGGGAGCAGACCCCGGGCACCCCCTCCGAAACGGGCGCCGGAACCGATCCCGCAAATGCCAGAAAGCTCCAGCTCTCCATTTCGGGGGCGCTGTCCGACCCCTCTCCCCCTTCGGCTCCTCCTGTGCCCACCGCCGTGTCGAACGAGCAGGTCGAAAGGGTGTTCGATGCGCTGGCGTCAGTGCCCGAGGGGTTCGTCTTGCACCCCAAGCTGGCCCGGCAGTTCGAGGCACGAGACGCCATGATGGCCCAAGGCATCGTGGATTGGGGGCTGGCTGAGGCGCTGGCATTCGGAAGCCTGCTGGACGAGGGCACGTCGATCCGTTTGGCCGGCCAGGACTCGCGCCGGGGGACATTCTCGCACCGCCACAGCACCCTTGTGTGCAACGAGTCATTCCGGGAGCACTGCCCGTTGGTCGAGCTGGGCCGCGGCGGCACCAGGCTGTGGGTGTACGACTCGCTGCTGTCAGAGTACGCCGCCTTGGGCTTCGAGTACGGCTACTCGGTGGGCGACTCCGAGGCCCTGGTGCTGTGGGAGGCCCAATTCGGCGACTTCGTCAACGGCGCTCAGATCATCCTCGACCAATTCGTGGTGTCGGCTGAGGACAAGTGGGGCCAGCGCTCAGGGCTTGTCCTGCTGTTGCCCCACGGCTTCGAAGGCCAAGGCCCGGAGCACTCCTCGGGGCGCATAGAGCGGTTCTTGCAGTCGGTGGCCGAGAACAACATCCGGGTGGCCAACCTGTCGAACTCGGCCCAGTACTTCCATCTGCTCCGAGACCAGGCCAAACGCCGGCCCCGCAACCCTCTGGTGCTGTTCACCCCCAAATCGCTGCTGCGCCACCGAGACGCCCGGTCGCCGGTTTCAGAACTCACCGGCGGCCAGTTCTCGCCGGTGCTGGGCGATCCCGGCGGCCCCCCGCCCGACCAGGTGACCGGCGTGGTGCTGGCCAGCGGCAAGATCTGCCACGACGCGCTGGCCGAGCGCGACCGGGCCGGCGGCACCGCCGCGGTGCTGAGAGCGGAGCAGCTCTACCCTTGGCCGACCGACGCCCTGGCCGATGCCCTGAGCCGGTATCCCAACGCCGACAAAGTTGTCTGGCTTCAAGAAGAGCCTCAGAACATGGGGCCCTGGGGCTACGCCAAGGGGCATCTCCACGACGGTCTGGGCGACCGGTTCGAGATCATCCGAGCCAGTCGCAGCGAGTCGTCCAGCCCGGCCACCGGCAGCGCCGCCGTGCATGCCCAAGAGCAATCAGAGCTCGTCGCCCGGACCTTCGCTTTGTTGGCCTAGAAGAGCTGACCTCGGCCAGATCAATCAATATCAAGATTGAGGAGGCGGGCGGCGTTGCCCCGCACCAGCTTGTGGACCACATCGGGGGGCAGGTGGCCCATCATGTCCTCGGCCACCTTCTTGGTGTGGGGCCACGTGGTGTCGGTGTGGGGGTAGTCGGTCTCGAAGGTGACGTTGTCCACCCCGACCTCGTCCAGCGACTTCAAGCCGTGGTTGTCTCGGAAGAAGCAGCCAAAGATCTGCCGGTAGTAGTAGGTGGACGGCGGCTCGGGGACGATGTCCCTGACCCCGCCCCAAGCCCGGTGCTCAGACCAGACGTCGTCGCAGCGCTCCAAGATGTAGGGGATCCACCCGATCTGACCCTCGGAGTAGGCCAGCTTCAGCTGCGGAAACCGCACCAGCACTCCGGAGAACAAGAAGTCGCTCATCGAGGCGATGGCGTTGTTGAAGCTGAGCGAGGCCGCCACCGCCGGCGGGGCGTCGGGTGAGGCGGCGGGCATGACCGACGAGGAGCCGATGTGCATGCACACCGCGGTGTTGGTGTCCTGGCAGGCGGCGAAGAACGGGTCCCAGTAGCCGGTGTGGATGCTGGGCAGGCCCAGATTGGGCGCGATCTCGCTGAAGCACACCGCATGGCAGCCTCGGGCCGCGTTGCGCTCCACCTCGGCTTTGGCCAGCTCCACATCCCACAGCGGGATGATGGCCAGAGGGATGAGCGCTCCGTTGGACTCACCGCACCACTCCTCGATCATGAAGTCGTTGTAGGCCAGCACGCAGGCCAGGGCCAGCTCCTTGTCGTCGGCCTCCAAGAAAGTCTGACCGCAGAACCGGGGGAACGTCGGGAACGACAGCGACGCCTCCACGTGGTTCATCTCCATGTCCTCCACCCGGGCCTTGGGGTCGTAGCAGCCGGGGCGCATCTCGTCGAAGGTGATGGGCACAGCTTCCATGTCGTCGCGGTCGAAACCCACCGCGGCCACATGGCGCTTGTTGGGATACACCAGGTCTTCGTAGAACCAGACATCACCCCACGGGCCGTCTTCCACGTCGAGCTCATAGGTGTACATCTTGGCCCCGCCGATGTAGGTGATCGGCCCCACCCGGCGGCGCTCGACCCTCGGGCCCCGCTCTTTGAACCGCTCCGGCAGCCAGCTCTGCCAAAGGTGGGCCGGCTCCACCAAATGGTCATCCACGCTGATGATCTTCGGAATCTCGGTGCGCACGGCCATGAGCCTACCGGCTGTCCGATTAGTCAGCCGCAGCCAAAACCGCGGCAACCTCGGGAGGCAGGGAGGATTCTTCCCGGGGAAGGTGGTGTTCTGCGGCCCACGCCACCGTGAGCTCAGCACTGCCTGCGTCAAGCAGCATCGCCGCACCCAGGCGGGGATGATCCTGGTAATCGGCCCACCGGCCCCGAAGGCCGCGGGGATACGACGCCCCCACCACGGTGGCGCCGACGCGGGCCCAAGTCCCGAGGCCGGCCCGGATTTTTCCCACGTCGTGAAGAGCAGCGGCCACCCGTTGGGCATCGTCGATGAGCAATGGGCATCGGGCCGAGCGCAGTGCGTGGCTGCGGTCCACCGTGCTCATCTGCTGGTAGAGCGCGGCCTCAGCACCACTGAGTAGGCCAACCAGCCAGGCCTCGTCTGCGGAATCGGGGCCTCTATCGGCCATCGACTGGAAAAAGCGCCGGGCCAGGTGGATCAACGGTTCAACACCGCCCGAGGATGAGCCGCGCGGTAGGCCTCCCACAGCTTCTCCTTGGACACCATGGTGTAGACCTGCGTGGTGTTGATAGACGCGTGGCCCAACAGCTCCTGCACGGCCCTGATGTCGGCGCCATGGTCCAGCAGGTGGGTGGCGCAAGAGTGGCGGAACACGTGGGGGGAGACTTTGGCGCCCAACCCCACCTGCTGAGCCCTCTTCTTCACCACCCCCCAGGCCCCTTGGCGCGACAGGCGCCGGCCTCGCTGGTTGAGCCAGACCGCTTCTTGGTCGTGCTGAGACCCCCAGCGCTCAGGCTCCATCTCCCCCCTCCCGGCGGGAACCAGCCAAGCGGTGAGCGCTTCGTGGGCGCAGCGGCCTACCGGCAATATCCGCTCCTTCTGTCCCTTTCCCAGCACTCGCACGGTGGACCCGCCCAAATCCAAATCAGCCATAGCCATCCCGACCAGCTCGCTGATGCGCATACCGGTGCCGTAGAGCACCTCCAATAGGGCACGGTCCCGCCGAGACACCGGATCGGCACCGACCACGGTGTCCAAAATGGCTTCCACCTCGGCTTCGCTCAGGGCCTTGGGCACGGCTTTGGGCACCGCGGGAAGCTCCAAATGGGAACCGGGGTCATCAGATCGCACACCCTCCATCACAAGGAATTGATGGAAGGTTCGCACCGCGGATATCGCCCGCCTTACCGATGCCGGCGCCATCCCCCGGCTCTGCTGGTGGCGCATGAACGCCAAAATGTCCTCTTCGCCTGCCGTTTCAGGGCTGCTACTCCGAGAGGCCAAGACTTCGCAATAGCCCTTCAGATCCCGGCGATAGGCCTCACAGGTGCGGGGAGCGCGGCCCCTCTCCAGCACCAGCCAATCCAAGAACTCCTCAACCCCGCTCCCTGCGCTCACCGCTGGCGGCAAGGGGTTCTCACCCCAAGCGCTCTCGGGCCAGCATCAAGCCGACGATGGATTTGGCGTCGGCCAACTCGCCGGAGGCCACCAACTCGGTCACCTCAGCCAGCTTGATGCGCTCGATGGCCATGTGCTGCTCCTCGATGCCGTGAGGATGCCGATCGGTGTCGGTCAGATCAGTGGCGAGGTAGCAGTGGGTGACCTCATCGCAAAACCCGGGAGAGTTGTGGAAGACGGCCATGAGCTCCAAATGGCCGGCTCGCTTGCCGATCTCCTCCTCCAGCTCTCGCTTGGCCGTCATTTCCGGAGGTTCGTCTTTGCTGTCCAATTTGCCCGCAGGTATCTCCAGCAGTTCCCGATTCACAGCGGGCCGATATTGGCGAACCATGATGACCTCTTGACCGTCTATGGGCACGATCACCGCGGCACCGGGATGACGAACAATCTCCCGCTCATAGACAGAGCCGCCTGGTGCCCTGATTTCGACAACGCTCAACGACACCACGCGCCCCTGCCATCCCTGTCGTTCTCCAACCGGGGTGAATCCCTCCCCGCTTTCGACCGTCGCCACTTAGCTGCCGCTCAACGATGGGCTGCGGTGGAGGCTTCGCTTACCGCTTCGGCCAGCCCTGAAACCCCTGCCTCGGAATCGGAATTGACTGGCTGATCGGAAGCGACAGGCTGTTCGGGAGCAATTGCGCCACCTTGGCAATCCAACGCAGCCTTCACCAAGCCGCAGAACAGCGGGGCAGGGCGATCGGGGCGGCTCTTGAACTCGGGATGGGCCTGGGTGCCCACCCACCAAGGGTGACCGTTCAGTTCGATGAACTCCACCAATAGACCGTCGGGCGACTCCCCGGCGAGCACAAAGTCGGTACCTTCGAAACGGCTGCGAAGCTTGGGATTGAACTCATAGCGGTGGCGATGGCGCTCCGACACCACTTCTGCTCCGTACACCTCGGCCACCTTGGTTCCCGGTCGGAGCTTGGCCAGACACGTGCCCAGCCGCATGGTGCCGCCCTTGTCGGTGATGCCGCGCTGCGACTCCATGAGGTCGATCACCGGCCACGGCGTGCTCGGGTCGAACTCACTGGAATGGGCGTTGGCCAAACCCAGCACGTTGCGGGCGTAGTCGATGGTCATCACCTGGAGGCCCAGGCACAGGCCCAGGCAGGGAATGTTGTTCTCCCGGGAATAGGAGGCGGCGTTGATCTTGCCCTGGATCCCTCGCTCGCCGAATCCGCCGGGGATCACGATTCCGTCCAACCCGCTGAGCAGGCTGTCGACCATCAGGCCCTCCACGCTCTCGGCCTGAATCCACTCGATCTCCACCTTTGCGCCGTGATGGATGGCTGCGTGGTTCAGCGCCTCAACAACCGACAGATATGCATCGGGAAGAGTCACGTACTTGCCGATGAGCCCGATACGCACGGTGCGCTGGGCCATTTCCAGCCGCTGGTTCAGCCATTGCCAGTCGGTCAGGTCAGGCTCGGGAACGTCCAAGCGCAAAATGTCGCAAACCACGCGGTCTAGGCCCTCATCATGGAGCACCAGGGGAATCTCGTAGATGCTGTCGGCATCAGCGGCGTTGACCACTGCGGACACATCCACATCGCACAGGCTGGAGATCTTGCGCTTGAGATCGTCGGAGATGGGTGACTCGCTGCGGCAGACGATGGCGTCGGGTTGCACGCCCCGGCTGCGCAGCTCGGTTACCGAGTGCTGGGTGGGCTTGGTCTTCTGCTCGCCCGTTGGGCCGATGAAGGGGACCAGCGTGACGTGTACGTAGCAGACGTTGCTCCGGCCCACGTCCAGGCGCACCTGGCGTATTGCCTCCAGGTAGGGAAGGATCTCGATATCGCCGACGGTCCCGCCGATCTCGGTTATGACCACGTCCACATCGTCGGACACCAGGCTGGAGATGCGGTTCTTGATCTCATTGGTGACATGGGGGATCACCTGCACCGTCTTGCCCAGGTACTCCCCCTGGCGCTCCATGGCGATGACCGAGGAGTAGATGGAGCCGGTGGTGGCGTTGGAGAGCTTGGTGAGGCTCTCATCGATGAATCGCTCGTAGTGGCCGAGATCCAGATCGGTCTCGCCCCCGTCGTCGGTGACGAACACCTCCCCGTGCTCGAAGGGATTCATAGTGCCGGGGTCCACGTTGATGTACGGGTCCAGCTTCTGCATGGTCACCCGAAGACCCCGTTGCTTGAGCAAACGCCCCAAAGATGCGGCCGTAAGCCCTTTTCCCAGCGAACTCGCCACACCGCCAGTGACAAAGATGTGTTTGGTCACGCCCGCCAAGCTTAGCGGCCGACTGCGACAACTTGCGGACCCGCAAACCGGCTGTTGCCCCCAACCGCAACTTGCGGACCCGCAAACCGGCTGTTGCCCCTAACCGCCGCTCTTGGACATCTCTAGGAGCTCGGACGCGTGGCGGCGGGCGCTGTCGCTGTCGGGGGAACCGGAGAGCATCCGGGACAGCTCGACAATCCGGTCCTCGCCTTCCAAGGGCACGGCCAACACTGTGGTGGAAGCTCCGTCGTCGTGTTTGACGATGCTCACCTGGTGGTCGGCGCAGGCCGCCACTTGGGGCAGATGGGTGACGACCAGCACCTGGTGGTCGGCAGTCAAGCGGGACAGCGCCCGGCCCACGGTCTGGGCCACTTGGCCTCCGATGCCGGCATCCACTTCGTCGAACACCAGCACCGGAGGACCGGCGCTGATCACCAAGCGCAGGGCCAGCATGACCCGGGCCAGCTCTCCCCCTGATGCGGCCGACGTGAGCGGAAGGCCGGGTGCGCCGCTGTTGGCAGCCAGCAAAATGTCCACGTCGTCGCCGGGGTCGTCGCCCACTTCGACTTGCACCTCGGCTCGGGCCATGGCCAGTTCTCTCAAATGGGACGTAACTTCTCGGCCCAACCCTTGGGACGCCTGCCGCCGAGCCGCGCCCACTGCGGCCCCGGCTTCGGCCGCGGTCGCAGTGCGCCGCTGATGCTCCCCGTCCAGATCTTTGGCCAAACGGTCGAAGTCCTCCAGTTCTGCAAGGCGAGCCGAGAGATCGCGGTGGAACTCCATGACCTCGGCCAAGGTCTCCCCGTACTTGCGGCGGAGATCCACTATCAGCTCCCGGCGCTGTCGGATCTCAGCCAGACGAGCCGGATTCTCGTCGATCGA
Organism: Acidimicrobiales bacterium; assembly: GCA_965208505.1. Lineage (GTDB taxonomy): Bacteria > Actinomycetota > Acidimicrobiia > Acidimicrobiales > Bin134 > Poriferisocius. The sequence continues at coordinate 815,398 of OZ242339.1, read as the reverse complement.
CTCGGACGCTCGGCGCAACTCGGTCGACAGGTCGGCTGCCTCGGCGGCCAGGCCAACCAGCCGCTCGTGATGGCTCTCCAACGGCGGGCGGCTCTCCAACGATGCGGTGATCCGAGCCAGCCCGGCACCGACAGCTCCGTCGGCGCCCAAGATCGAAGCAGCCTGGCGGGCAGCATCCCGGCTAGCCGCAGCGTCGGCCAGCACGGCCTCTTTGGCCTTGAGCGCCTCTTCCTCTTCAGGGTCTTCCAGGCCAGCCTGATCAAGCTCGGACTGCTGAAAACGGCATAACTCGATTTCCCGAGCCCTAGATCGCTCGTCACCACCCAACTCGGCTCGCCGGCGATTCAGATCGGCCAGCGCGGCCCGAGCCTCCATGAGGGGCGCCAAGTCCACATCGCCGAATCGATCCAGCGCGGCCCGTTGATGGACGCGGCGCAAAAGCGACTGGTGAGCGTGCTGGCCGTGCATGTCCACCATCTCCCGTCCCAACTCCGACAAGGTGGCAGCCGACGCCAACCGACCGTCTACGTAGGCCCGAGCCCGACCGTCGGCGGGCACCACCCGCCGAAGCACGACCTCCTCCCCCTGGTGGTCAAACCGGCCTTCGACGGTGGCCTCAACGGCGCCGACCCGCACCAGTTGGGGGTCAGCTCGACCGCCCAACAGCAAATCAACCGCCGTCACCACCAGGGTTTTTCCTGCCCCCGTCTCCCCGGTGAGCGCGGTCATGCCCGGTCCCAACACCAGGTTGAGCCGCTCGATGACCCCCAGGTTCTCTACGGCCAGCTCAGTCAACACTGTCTCGGATCCCGGTTAGCGGTCGGACAAGCCGAAGGACGACTTGAGAGCTTGGTGGAACCCTTGTTGGCCGAGAGTGACAAGGCGTGCGGGCTTGTCGGAAACCGATACGGTCAGGCAACCTCCATCCCCCAGCTCCCCCAGCGAGCGTCCGTCCACTGCCACCGCGGCCGGACGGTCGCCCAGCACCTCGATAACCAGCTCGCTGGACGGAAGCAACACCAGGCTGCGATCGAACAGCGTGTGGGGGGCCACCGGGGTCAAGATCACCGCGTGCATGGTCGGGGCCAAGATGGGTCCACCTGCCGACAAAGAGTAGGCCGTCGAACCGGTAGGAGTGGACGCTATCAGCCCATCGGCGGCGTAGCTGGTGAAGAACTCTCCGTCTATGTGGACGGCCAGATTGACGGTGCGGCCGCTGTCCACCTTTTCCACGATGGCCTCATTAAGAGCGCTCACCTCGGTGCCGTCTCCCAGTCGACAACGCAGCCGGATGCGCTCTTCGATGATGTAGTCCCCGGCCAGAAACTGCTCAATTGCTTTTGGGGCGGCTTCCGGCTGAACGCCGGTGAGGTAGCCCAGTGAGCCGTAGTTGACCCCCAGCACTGGCACACCGTCATCAGCCACTGCGGTTACCGCCCGGAGCATGGAGCCGTCTCCCCCCAAGCTCACCGCCAAGTCCAGCTTCTCGCCGATGTGGTCTTCGAGATGAGCGAGGTCGGTGCGTCCCACCGCCTCGGCAGGCTCGGCGGTCAGACGGATCTCATGCCCATCGGCGTCCAGGCCGCCGATCAGATCAGCCGCCAAGCTCAGCGCTTCCGGCCGGTCAGCATGGACGAAAAGGGCGATTGCAGCCATAGAGTTATGACGCGACCGGCTGGATGCCGTTCGGGGAGAAGCTAGTACCAGCTGCTATCACCTCGTCGATCACAATGGGACCCACTTCGCTGGCGGACACATCGAAATATGCGGCTATGGCATCCCGAACGGCCTCTTCAACATCATGAAGGCGGCGGACTTGGGAGAAAACCCAATCCAGCTCTCGCACTTGGATGCCCCACCATTCGTCACCTTCGCGGGCAACCACCCTAAATGTGCTGCCTGGGGTTGGAATGTCAGCCATTGCTGCTCCCGGACGACTCCTGCGCTCGTCTCAATATACCTCTCGCCGTGTGCTCATCTATTTCCGAATAGCGAGGGATCACCAGCCGCTCCTCCCCGAATTGCCAGACTTCGTGCCGTCCCTGTCGCAAGAGACGCAGATCGACGTTCCTATCCCTCGCAATCCCGCGAAGGCGCCGCATCAAAGCCTGCTTCTTCATGAATCAGCCACCGGCTCTTCAGGTTGGGGGGAAGCTCGGCAGCGAATACCACGGCGGTCAGGTTATCCGCCTTTGGTGGCAACTTGGGCCACCAGATGGGCAGAATCCACCGTTGAAGGTACGCCACCCTTTATCAGATGTAGAAAGAACTCGACGTTTCCCTGGGCACCCTTCAACGGGGACGGGATAGCGGCTTGGGGGGCGAGGCCCGCAGGGGTTGCCGACTCCATCACCCGGTCGAGCGCGACTTGCCATAGCTCGGGGTCGCGGATGACGCCCCGGCCTCGGCTGGCCTCTTGGCGCCCCACTTCGAACTGGGGCTTTACCAGAACCACCACTGGAGCATTCTGCGCCGCCAACTCGGCCAGGCAGTCCATAACCGAAGTCAAGGAGATGAAGGACACGTCGGCGGTCGTTAGTTCGAACGGGGCCCCGATTGCGGCCGGGTCGATGTCGCGGACGTCGGTGCGCTCATAAGCGGTCACCCGGGGGTCGGCGGCCAAGCGCTCGTGCATCTGGGCCCGACCCACGTCAATGGCCACCACGCCAGCCGCGCCGCTTTGCAATAGGCAGTCGGTGAACCCGCCAGTGGATGCACCCACGTCACAGCACCGCAGCCCGGAGACATCCAGGTGGAACGCCGCCAGCGCGCCCTCCAACTTCTCTCCGCCCCGGCTCACGTAGCGGTCCGGAGGGCCAGCGAGTTCCACTGCGTCGCCGGGCAGCACCAGCCGGGCTGCCTTCTGCGCCACCGCCCCGTTCACCGTGACCCGACCCGAGGCCACCGCCTCCCGGGCTCGATCCCGGCTCGCCACCAGACCGCGGCGAACCAGCTCTGCGTCCAGCCGCCGACGCGACCCCTTCATCCCCCTTGCTCGAACCCCATCTGATCGACCAAGGCGGCCAAGTCGGGGGCGCAGAACTGCGGTTCCGGAGTCACCGGCAACTCGTCGGCCCCGACCACCCCGCTGAGCACCAGGGCGAACTCGTATCCCAATGCCTGGGCGAATAATCCGTCTGAATCCGGCCGGTCTCCCACCACCACGCCGGTGTCGCCGATTCGACTGCGCACGCAATCCACGATGGGCTGGTTGGGCTTGCCCGCCATCGTGGGCACTGCCTCCGCCGCGGTCGCCACCGCGGCGAGGAGAGAACCGCCCCCCGGCTCCAGTCCGCGCTCGGTGGGGTAGCTGGGATCGTGGTTGGTGCCAATCAGCCGGGCGCCGCCGCGCACCGCCCGCATGGCCCGGCTGAGGGTGTCGTAGTTGAAGCCGGGATCCATGCCCACAACTACCGCGTCAACAGCGCCCGAAGTGCACACCTCAGCGCCCGCGAGCTCCACCGCCTCGTCGATGCCGGGACCCCCCACCACCAGCACCCGCTCGCCGGCGCGGAGCAACTGGCCCGCCGCGGTGGCCGAGGTGATCACCGATCCGGTGGCGTCGATCCCGCAGTCGGCCAGCTTGGCCTCCTGGTCGGCCACCGTCAGCGCAGACATGTTGGTGACGAACACCACGGGGGCGCTTGATCGCTGCAAGCGCTCGACGGCCCCAGCCGCACCCGGCACCGGGGTTCCGCCAACCCAGATCACTCCGTCCAGATCGAGCACCCAACCCCGAGGGGCAAGATGCCCAGACGATGAGCGGGGGTCGCTCAGGAGACTTCCCAAGTAGGCCGGGAACGCAACAGAGCCTCAAGGTCGCCGGGGCCGGACTGTTCCTGGGCCATGGCGAGCTGCTTGCTGGCCTCGGTGGCGTACTCGGCCCGCTCAACCGCCCGGTATACCCCGATGGGAGTGGGCTCGAAGGGACCGGCTGAGAGCCGGGACAGGGCAAAGGCCAAGCTGGGATCCTGGCGGGTCTCATCGTGAACCAGCAGAGCCGACTCGCCCACATCGGCAACATTCACCACCTCGGCGCTGCCCTGGGGGTTGATCCGCACACCCTTCTCGCCGTTCTCGCCAAATCGAATGGGCTTGCCGTGCTCAAGCGGTATGAGCATCGAGGCCCGCTTGTCCTTTTTGGTGATGGCCCCGAACGCTCCATCGTTGAACACGTTGCAGTTTTGGAACACCTCCACGAAAGAGGCGCCGGGGAAGTCGTGGGCCCGCCGGAACATTTCCATCATGTGCCGGCGGTCCATGTCGTGGGTGCGGGCCACAAAGCTGGCCTCGGCCCCGATGGCCACTGACACGGGGTTGAAGGGCTCGTCGATGCTGCCCGCCGGGGTGGACTTGGTGACCTTGCCGATCTCGCTGGTGGGCGAGTACTGGCCTTTGGTCAGCCCGTAGATCTGGTTGTTGAACAGCAAGATGTTGAGGTTCACATTGCGGCGCAAGGAGTGCAGCAGGTGATTGCCGCCGATGGACAGCATGTCGCCGTCGCCGCCGACAACCCAAACGTGAAGCTCGGGACGGGCCATGGCCAGGCCGGTGGCCAGAGCAGGGGCCCGACCGTGGATGCCGTGCATCCCGTAGGTGTTCATGTAGTAGGGGAACCGGGCCGCGCAGCCGATCCCCGAGACGAACACCGTGTCCTCCCGGCGCACGCCGAGGTCGGGCATCAGCATCTGAACCGCGGTCAAAATGGAGTAGTCCCCACAGCCGGGGCACCAGCGGACCTCTTGGTCGCTGGTCCAGTCGGCTTTGGTGGTGGTGGGAACGTCAGTCATCAAAGGCTCCGTTGATGTGCGAGTGAAGCTCGGCGGCGGTGAAGGGTATCCCCTCCACCTTGCATACCGATTGGGCATCGACCAGGAACTCGGCTCGGATGATGCGGCAGAACTGGCCCAGGTTCATCTCTGGCACCAGCACCTTGGGGTAGCGGCGCACGATGTCGCCCAAGTCTCTGGGCAGCGGGTTCAGATGGGTGACATGGGCATGGGCCACCTTGCGCCCCTCGGCCCGAGCCCGCATGACCGCGCTGGTGATCGCCCCCCACGTGGATCCCCAGCCCAGCACCAGCAGATCGGCGTCGTCGATGTCGCCGTCAAGCATGGTGAGGGGGATGTCGTTGGCAATGTGGGCAACCCGCTCCTGGCGCAGCTTCACCATGTAGCCGTGGTTGTCGGCCTCGTAGTTGATGTTGCCGGTGCCGTCTTCCTTCTCGATGCCGCCGATGCGGTGGGTGAGGCCGGGAGTGCCCGGCACCGCCCACGGACGGGCCATGGTCTCGGGGTCGCGCAGGTAGGGCCAGTACACCTCGGTGCCGTCGTCTTCGGTGTGGTTGGGCCCGGTGGCGAACTCCACCGTCAAGTCGGGCAGGGTCGACACGTCGGGCAAAAGCCAGGGTTCGCTGCCGTTGGCCAGATAGCCGTCGGACAGCAAGATCACCGGCGTGCGGTACTTGAGGGCGATGCGGGCCGCCTCGATGGCCGCGAAGAAGCACTGCGACGGGGAGTAGGCGGCCACGATGGGCACGGGCGATTCGCCGTGGCGCCCGTACATGGCCTGCATCAGGTCGGCGCTCTCGGTCTTGGTGGGCAGCCCGGTTGACGGCCCGCCCCGCTGGATGTTGATCACCAACAGGGGCAGCTCGAGGCTGACCGCGAGCCCGATGGTCTCGCCCTTGAGGGCGACCCCCGGCCCGCTGGTGGTGGTGATTCCCAAGTGCCCGCCGAAGGACGCTCCCAGCGCGGCGCACACCGCGGCGATCTCATCTTCGGCCTGAAGGGTTCGCACGCCGAAGTTCTTGCGCTGGCTCAGCTCGTGGAGGATATCGCTGGCCGGGGTTATGGGATAAGAGCCCAGAAACAGGGGGACCTTGGCCTGCTGGCTGGCGGCCACCAGGCCCCAAGACAGCGCGGTGTTGCCGTTCATGTTGGTGTAGGTCCCCGGGGCCAGGGCGGCCGGCTTCACCTCATAGGTGAAGTCAAAGAGCTCGGCGGTCTCGCCGAAAGCCATGCCCGCCTTGAACGCCGCGGTGTTGGCGTCGGCGATGAGCTGCTGGCGCTTGAACTTGGCCGAGATCCAATCCAGCGTGGGCTGGGCCGGTCGGCTGTAGAGCCAGGACAAAAGGCCCAGGGCGAAGAAGTTCTTAGACCGCTCGGCGTCGCGGGGCTTCACCCCCAGGTCCTTGCAGACCTCCTTGGTGATGGTGGTCATCGGAACCTTGAACAGCGTGTAGTTGTCCAGGCTGCCGTCATCCAGCGGATCGCTGTCGTAGCCGGCTTTGGCCAGGTTGCGCTCCACGAAGGCGTCCTGGTTGACGATCACGGTCCCGCCCATCTCCAGGTGGGCCAACTCCTTGCGGAGGGCTGCGGGGTTCATGGCCACCAGCACGCTGGGAGCGTCGCCCGGCGTGGTGATGTTGTGGTCGGATACCTGCACTTGGAAGGCCGACACCCCGGCCAGGGTCCCCTGCGGCGCCCTGATCTCAGCCGGGAACTCAGGGAGTGTGGCCAAGTCGTTGCCGAACAGCGCGCTGGCACTGGTGAAGCGGTCACCGGTGAGCTGCATTCCATCGCCGGAGTCGCCAGCAAACCGAACTACCAGGCGGTTCAGCTCGCGCTTCCCGACGGTACGCGGCACGGTGTCTGTCACGGAATCCTCCTTGATCCCAGATGGCCGTTCGCGAAAGCGACGCCGGTTCTTGAGATTACCCAGCCCACCACCGCAAGTGGCACATCCTCGCCAGAAAGCCCCACCAGTGGTGAGGCAGGGCGCCAGTCGCCCTTGACGGGGCTGTCAGCCACAGCACAACTCCCACCAGGATTCACATATTCGGAAATGAACCTCCCAGGATGTTCTGGGCTTTGGTGTCGCTCAGCGGTAGATGGTGAGCGCTTGGCGCAAGCGGGGACCGTAGCGGTATACGGCGAAATCGGCGTCGAATGACACTGCCTCTTCAATGCCGTATCGCTCCATGACTGCCCAGCTCGTTCGGTCGACCATTGAGAAGTCCTGATCGCTGAACCGCTCGCCGATCTGCAAAGCGGTGGCGATGTCCTGTGGTGTCGCGGTCAAGACCTCGGCAAGGTTCCCATTTACAATTGTCGACACCAGCTCATCGGCGGCACCGCGATGGTGGCGGCTTCGGGCAATCGCCCATGTCTCCACCAGCACATGGTCGGTGGTAGCCAGACGCCCGGCGTGCTCACTGAGCAACGCTACTGCCCGATCATGGGAGAAGTCGGCGGTCGCACCCAAGGCGTACCACGCCCCGGTGTCCACGAAGACACGCGTCACTCAGAGCCACCCCGAGCTCGCAGCCTCCTGTCGAAGTCCTCGCCATAAGCCTCATCGATCATCTTGTTCTTCTCGTTGGCAATATCCGTAGGTCCGATCCCGCTTCCTAAGATTCCGATAAGCGGTGAGATGTCGCAGGTTGTGGCGCGGGCCGCGGCATCGTCCGATCGAATCAAGTCCCTGATGTAGGCAGAAACGCTCAGCCCAAGCTCGTCGGCCCGGCGCTTGGCCACAGCTCGCAGCGACGGGTCCAAAAGGACGTTCGTGGGCTTCGTCATACCTATAGGCTATAAGAACTACGCATCATGCGCAGCACAATAACCACACCAATCCTCACTCCTGCCGGACCGCCGCCGCGGCCCGAGACCGGAACGCATGGTGTAGGAAGCGGACTCTGCCCTTGGAAGACGACCTGATTGCACCGGCGGCGATCAGGCGCCGACGGTAGGTGCGAGCATATTGGAGGGAGCGCCCCAGTCTCGTCGCTATATCGGCCAAGGATGAGTCGGGTTCGTCAGGAAGCATCTCAATCAAAAAGCGTCTGTCCATTGGCGACAGCCAATTCCATGTGGGTCCGGCTATCTGATCCACCATGATCAACTCGGCTTCTGCCGCTCCCGCCCGCACGTTGACGAGGCTGATGGGGGCGCTAGGATCTTCGCGCATCTGCCAGGCATGAAAACCGACAAGCTGGATCATGTAGGGATAGCCGAGTGTCAATGCAGCAGCCTCAGCGAGGGCATCGTCGTCTATGGCGCTACCGCTGTCAAGGATGGGTTGCCGCAGGGCCACCCTTGTCTCTTCCTCATCAAGTGGGCCAAGCCGGGCTCGAGCGCAGCGCTGAAGGAAGGTCATATTGGCATCGGCCAGATGTGTGTCCTCAATGAATGGCAGTGCAGCCGCAGCAAAGGCTACCGGCCTCTGACGACGGCGAGCGACGATCTGAACAGCGGACGCGACGTTGCGCACATCGTCTCGGTCCACATCGTGCAACTCGTTATCGCCCCGATTTGTTTTTTCGCTCTTATTCGTCTTTTCGCTCTTATTCGCTGAGTGGCGAAGTCTCCGGCGTTACGCGACGGTAACTGAGTCGGAGAGGTAGACGTTTTGGATGGCGTTTAGCAGCTCTACGCCCTCGGAGACGGGGCGCTGGAAGGCTTTGCGGCCGCTGATGAGGCCGAGGCCACCGGCCCGCTTGTTGATGACCGCGGTGCGCACCGCTTCGGCCAGATCGCTGGCGCCTGACGACGCCCCGCCGGAGTTGATGAGGCCTATGCGGCCCATGTAGCAGTTGGCCACCTGCCAGCGGGTTAGGTCGATGGGGTGGTCGGTGGTCAGCTCGTCGTACACCAGCGGGTGGGTCTTGCCGAATCCCAGGGCGTTGTAGCCGCCGTTGTTCTCGGGGAGCTTCTGCTTGATGATGTCGGCTGCGATGGTCACCCCGATGTGGTTGGCCTGCGCAGTGAGGTCGGCCGCCGCGTGGTAGTCAGTGCCGTCCACTTTGAAGCCGGGGTTCCGCAGATAGCACCACAAAACGGTGAACATCCCGCACTCATGGGCCCGGTGGAAGGCCTCGGCCACCTCTTGGATCTGGCGGGTGGACTCCTCGGAGCCGAAGTAGATGGTGGCCCCTACGCCGGCCGCGCCCAGGTCGTAGGCCTGCTCCACCGACCCGAACATCACCTGGTCGAACTTGTTGGGATAGGTGAGCAGCTCATTGTGGTTCAGCTTGACGATGTAAGGGATACGGTGGGCGAAGCTCCGGGAGGTGGCCCCCAACACGCCGAACGTGGAAGCCACCGCGTTGCAGCCCCCCTCTACAGCCAGCTCCACGATGCCCGCGGGATCGAAGTAGCGGGGATTGGGAGCAAAAGACGCCGCCCCCGAGTGCTCGATGCCCTGGTCCACCGGCAGGACAGAGACGTAGCCCGTGCCCCCTAGCCGACCGTGGTCAAACAGGGATTGGAGATTGCGCAGCACCTGGGGAGAGCGATCGGTGGCGGCCAAGACCCGGTTGACGAAATCGGGTCCGGGCAGGCTCAGATCTTCCCGGGGAATGGTCTTGGATTCATGCGACAAGAGCGATTCGGCCTCGTCGCCCAACAGTCCTTCAAAGTCCACGATCTGCCTCTCCTTCGAACCAAGTGCCGGTCGTCCTCACGATAGCGGCGCGCTGAATCCTTCGGGGGCATTACCCCGGAGTATTCGCTACCGAAGAGACGCCAGCCGCTCGGCCACGTCCACGTAGAGCTCATCCTGGTCTTTCAACCAGCCGAACAACTCCCTCGCCCTTGGGATTTCTCCGGCCTGCTCATACAGATCGGCCAATGCGTAGGCCTGGCGCAGGTGGTGCTCTTTGGGCCGTCTAGGACGCTGAAAATTTGCTGACAGCAGTTGAACCGCATCGGTGTAGTCGCCGCGATCTCCCAGGGCGCCGGCAGCCACGATTCTCCCCTCGGCCAATACCGCGGCGCTCGCACCAGAGGCTTTCAGCTCAGCCCACAGCTCGTCGACGTCGGCCCATCGGTGCTGGGCCCGGTGGCAGTCGGCCAGAACCGGGTGGAGGTCGAGGCGACCGGTGAGCCCTCGGAAGGCCTCCAATTCCCGGGCGGCCAATTCCCAGCGTCCCAGGCGGTAGAGGGTCAAGCCGGTCAGCTCTCTTACTTCGGGCACCTTGGGGGCATCCTTGGACATCCCGTCCAGAGCCCTCCACGCTTTGTGGTAATCGCCTTGCTCATAGGCCGCCTCGGCCCGCTCCAGCCGTTGACGGTATCGAGGACCGTCTCTGCGCCCCACCGCCACTTCCAGTTGCTGGACTTTGGGTGACGGGCCGCCCTCGGGCAAGGGAGCCCGCCTGCGCCCCCGTTGATTCTTGCTGGGCGGGCTATCGGGCTCTTCGCTCAGGTTGCCCCGATGAACGGCTTCTTTTGCCTCGGCGCGGAGCTGCTTGGTTCGGGCTTGGCGAGCCTCCCGCCGCTCGGCCCGCAAACGGGCCTCTTCGGCCTCCTCGGGCGTTTCTTCGACAACCTCAGGTTGTGGTTCTTCATCGGTTTCCAGGGGCGGCTCCACCACTTTGGCCGCACCTCTGCGGGCCACAGATCCCATCCCCCGCGGCCCCTTGAGTGGAGGCGACCCGTCTCTACCCCTGCTTTGCGGTCTCCGGCGATCGGATCCTCCCTTACCCGAAGGCCCTCGCCCATCAGACCTGCCCCGCCCATCAGAATCCCGCCGATCAGACCTGCCCCGCCCATCAGGTCCTCGATTCGCGGTCTTTCGGCCTTTCGGGGGGCCACCTTTGCCCTTGCTTTGATGGGTCCGTTGCTGGGGAGGCCTCCTTCGATTGGGAGGCTTGCGGGCAGACCCTCCACCAGAAGACACCGCCTGAGTCTACCGAGACAACTGCCGTTAATACCGGGCAAACGAAAGCGGGGAGCCAAATGGCTCCCCGCTCTATGCGAAATCCGGCGGCGACCTACTCTCCCAGGGCGTCTCCGCCCAAGTACCATCGGCGCTGGTGGGCTTAACTTCCGTGTTCGGAATGGGAACGGGTGTGACCCCACCGCCATCGCCACCGAAACCTTTATGTTCTTGTCAAAGAGGCAAAGCTTCAAGAACTCCACAGCGAGCACGAACATCCGGTTCAAAATCAAGTTATTGATGTAGAACCAAGCCCTCGGCCGATTAGTACCGGTCAGCTGAGCATGTCGCCATGCGTACACTTCCGGCCTATCAACGTGGTGTTCTGCCACGGGCCTTACCCGGTTTACCCGGTGGGTGATCTCATCTTGGAACAGGCTTCCCACTTAGATGCTTTCAGCGGTTATCCTTTCCGCAGGTCGCTAACCAGCCATGCCCTTGGCAGGACAACTGGCACACGAGAGCTGCGTCCGTCCCGGTCCTCTCGTACTAGGGACAGCCTTCCTCAAATCACCTTCGGCTACAGAGGATAGGGACCGAACTGTCTCACGACGTTCTAAACCCAGCTCGCGTACCGCTTTAATGGGCGAACAGCCCAACCCTTGGGACCTGCTTCAGCCCCAGGATGCGATGAGCCGACATCGAGGTGCCAAACCTTCCCGTCGATATGGACTCTTGGGGAAGATGAGCCTGTTATCCCCGGGGTACCTTTTATCCGTTGAGCGACGGCGCTTCCACACGCAACCGCCGGATCACTATGCCCAACTTTCGTTTCTGCTCGACCCGTCGGTCTCGCAGTCAAGCTCCCTTGTGCCATTACACTCGACGCCTGATTGCCAACCAGGCTGAGGGAACCTTTGGGCGCCTCCGTTACTCTTTGGGAGGCGACCGCCCCAGTCAAACTACCCACCTGACACTGTCCTCAACCCGGATAACGGGCCTAAGTTAGATGCCCAGCATATGCAGAGTGGTATTTCAAGGTTGACTCCACACAAACTAGCGTCCATGCTTCCAAGTCTCCCACCTATCCTGCACAACACATACCAAACACCAATATCAAGCTGTAGTAAAGGTCCACGGGGTCTTTCCGTCCTTCTGTAGCTAACGAGCATCTTTACTCGTACTTCAATTTCGCTGGGTCTATGGTTGAGACAGTGGGAAAGTCGTTACGCCATTCGTGCAGGTCGGAACTTACCCGACAAGGAATTTCGCTACCTTAGGACCGTTATAGTTACGGCCGCCGTTTACTGGGGCTTAGGTTCAGAGCTTCGCCTTGCGGCTAACCCCTCCCCGTAACCTTCCAGCACCGGGCAGGCGTCACAGCGTATACAGCGTCTTACGACTTCGCACGCTGCTGTGTTTTTAGTAAACAGTCGCTTTCCCCTGGTTTGTGCCACCCGATCAAGCTCCAGACGCGAAGTCCTTCACTTTACTAGGGTCATCCTTATCCCAAAGTTACGGATGTAATTTGCCGAGTTCCTTAACCATAGTTCTCCCAATCGCCTTGGTATTCTCTACCTGCCCACCTGTGTTGGTTTGGGGTACGGGCGCTGTGAAAGCTCGCTAGCGGCTTTTCTTGGCAGTACAGGATCAGTGACTTCACCTCATGCGGTTCGGTATCACGCCTCAGGCTTTATGGGGACCGGACTTACCTGGGCCCCACCCTACACGCTTACCCCAGGACAACCATCGCCTGGGTTCACCTACCTCTCTGCGTCCCCGCTTTGCTGGCCGCTCCGGTGTGGGTCGGTTTCTCCTGTCCCTTTGCGGGACAGGCATCCCCTTAGCAACACCAGTTGAGCCTTGACGCGTTCACAGCGGTACCGGAATATCAACCGGTTGTGCATCGACTACGCCTGTCGGCCTCGCCTTAGCTCCCGACTCACCCTGGGAGGATTAGCCTTCCCCAGGAACCCTTGGGCTTTCGGCGGAAAGGTTTCTCACCCCTCTCTCGCTACTCATACCAACATTCTCACTCGGACTCGGTCCACGTCAGCTCACGCTGCCGCTTCACTCCAAGCCCGACGCTCCGCTACCACTCCTGCCTATTGGCAGAAATCCGCAACTTCGGTTTCTAGCTTTAGCCCCGTTACATTGTCCGCGCAGGATCACTCGACCAGTGAGCTGTTACGCACTCTTTCAAGGGTGGCTGCTTCTAAGCCAACCTCTTGGCTGTCTGTGCAATCCCACATCGTTTACCACTTAGCTAGAAATTAGGGACCTTAGTTGGCGGTCTGGGCTGTTTCCCTTTCGACCCCGAAGCTCATCCCCCGGGGTCTCACTGCTGTGCTCTTGAACCATGGCATTCGGAGTTTGGCTGAGTTCGGTAAGCTTGTCGGCCCCCTAGCCCATCCAGTGCTCTACCTCCATGGTTGAACGCACAACGCTGCACCTAAATGCATTTCGCGGAGAACCAGCTATCTCCGGGTTTGTTTGGCCTTTCACCCCTATCCACAGGTCATCCGCCCAGTTTTCAACCTAGGTCGGTTCGCGCCTCCACGGAGTCTTACCCCCGCTTCACACTGCCCATGGATAGATCACCCGGCTTCGGGTCTACGACATGCGACTGTACGCCCAATTATGACTCGCTTTCGCTCCGACTTCCCTTCACAGGTTAATCTCGCCACATATCGTAACTCGTTGGCTCATTCTTCAAAAGGCACGCCATCGCGATCTCTGATTGACGATCCGAAGATCATCGGTTGAGACGACGCTCTGACTGCTTGTAAACCAACGGTTTCAGGTACTATTTCACTCCCCTCCCGGGGTACTTTTCACCTTTCCCTCACGGTACTAGTTCACTATCGGTTGCCTACAGATACTTAGCCTTACGAGGTGGTCCTCGCAGATTCACGCCGAATTACACGGCAACGGCGCTACTCGGGGACACTCAGCGAAGTGTGCAGCAGTTTCGTGTACGGGGCTCTTACCCCCTGCGGCTCGCCTTTCCAGAACGATTCCACTACCACGCACGTTTGTAACTTCGTGGAGGATCTGGTGCTCCTCCTCTGAGGCCCCACAACACCGAACCGGCAACGCCACCAGGCTATTCCACCGGCACGGTTTAGGCTATTCCCATTTCGCTCGCCGCTACTAAGGGAATCGCGGTTGCTTTCCTTTCCTACAGGTTACTTAGATGTTTCAGTTCACCTGGTTCCCTCTACCAGTGCTATGTGTTCACACTGGAGTGATACCCCTTTACAAGTATCGGGTTTCCCCATTCGGACATCCCCGGATCGAAGCTCAGTCGGCAGCTCCCCGAGGCTTATCGCAGCCTCTCACGTCCTTCATCGGTCGTAGGCACCAAGGCATCCACCGTTGGCTCTTCGTAGCTTGGAAGATTCATACATCGAAGAACTCTAATTTCGATCAGATGCTCGTGCTCGCTATGCAGTTCTCAATGAGCACAGGAGGGTGCCGAACAATTGAAAAGATCAATCAGGCAGAGCCTCGAGCGTGAAGATCACGCTCCCTCAAAGCGGAAGAGAGGACAAAAGAAACCAGTGCATCAACTGGGAGTGTCCGAACCTGATTCCGCCATTTGGCAGTATCAAGTGGAAACGGAACTCCTTAGAAAGGAGGTGATCCAGCCGCACCTTCCGGTACGGCTACCTTGTTACGACTTCACCCCAATCGCCAACCCCACCTTCGGCAGCTCCCCCTCAAAAGAGTTAGGCCACTGACTTCGGGTGTTGCCGACTTTCGTGGTGTGACGGGCGGTGTGTACAAGGCCCGGGAACGTATTCACCCCGGCGTTGCTGATCCGGGATTACTAGCGACTCCGACTTCATGGAGTCGAGTTGCAGACTCCAATCCGAACTGAGACCGGCTTTAAGGGATTCGCTTCACCTCGCGGTGTCGCTGCCCGTTGTACCGGCCATTGTAGCATGTTTGCAGCCCTGGATATAAGGGGCATGATGACTTGACGTCGTCCCCACCTTCCTCCGAGTTGACCCCGGCGGTCTCCTACGAGTCCCCACCATAACGTGCTGGCAACATAGGACGAGGGTTGCGCTCGTTGCGGGACTTAACCCAACATCTCACGACACGAGCTGACGACAGCCATGCACCACCTGTGTACGGCCCCAAAGGACACCATATCTCTATGGCTTTTCCGTACATGTCAAACCCAGGTAAGGTTCTTCGCGTTGCCTCGAATTAAGCAACATGCTCCGCCGCTTGTGCGGGCCCCCGTCAATTCCTTTGAGTTTTAGCCTTGCGGCCGTACTCCCCAGGCGGGGCACTTAATGCGTTAGCTACGGCACGGAACCCGTTGATAAGGCCCCACACCTAGTGCCCAACGTTTACGGCGTGGACTACCAGGGTATCTAATCCTGTTTGCTACCCACGCTTTCGCTCCTGAGCGTCAGTACCGGCCCAGAGTGCTGCCTTCGCCGTCGGTGTTCCTCCTGATATCTGCGCATTTCACCGCTACACCAGGAATTCCACACTCCTCTACCGGACTCTAGTCATAGCAGTATCGGATGCAGTCTTAGGGTTGAGCCCCAACCTTTCACATCTGACTTACTAAACCGCCTACGAGCTCTTTACGCCCAATAATTCCGGACAACGCTCGCCCCCTACGTGTCACCGCGGCTGCTGGCACGTAGTTGGCCGGGGCTTCTTCTGCAGGTACCGTCAATTTCGTCCCTGCTGAAAGGGGTTTACAACCCGAGAGCCTTCATCCCCCACGCGGCGTTGCTGCGTCAGGCTTTCGCCCATTGCGCAAGATTCCCCACTGCTGCCTCCCGCAGGAGTCTGGGCCGTGTCTCAGTCCCAGTGTGGCTGATCGTCCTCTCAGACCAGCTACCCGTCGATGCCTTGGTGAGCCGTTACCTCACCAACAAGCTGATAGGCCGCGAGGCCCTCCCGAAGCACCGGAGCGTTTCCTCTGCCGACCATGCGATCAGCGGAGGGCATCTGGTATTAGCCACAGTTTCCCGTGGTTGTCCCAGTCTTCGGGGCAGGTTCCTCACGTGTTACGCACCCGTTCGCCACTTGGTCATTGCCCGAAGGCGACCTCGTTCGACTTGCATGTGTTAGGCACGCCGCCAGCGTTCGTCCTGAGCCAGGATCAAACTCTCCGTCAATATCTCCGGCAGACCATCCCCGAGGGGAGTCGCTGCCTTCGATCAAGTGCTCGTCTTACTATTTGCCTCGGCAAGACAAAGCGATTTTCGGAAAGTCAAAAGGGTCGAAACCCTTCCTGACTTGGTTTCCTTGGAATTGTGTAAGGTCGACGACTTAGACACGAGGTGCGCTAAGACGTCGCCCGCACTGGCTTTTCCGTCCTCTCTTCCGTTTTCAAGGAGCGTGAGGCGGTGACCCTGACGGGAGAACCGCATCGGTCCGGACAAGCCAAACCGTGCTCTGCCACTGCGGGCAGCCCGAGAGCTACCCGTTTCAGAGGCGAGTTGTAACGCTACCGGCGCTGACCAGCAGCGTCAACTCATTCGGGGGATTCATTTTCGGGAACTCGCAGCAGATGGTGGCGGCGCTTGCCCCGCCGAAGGAGCAGGTAGCGGCCGTGCAGCAGGCGGTCGGCGGCTACAGAGGGCGCCTCGCCTGAAACCCGCTCATTGTTCACGTACACCGACCCTTCTGAGAGCCCCCGGCGGGCATCGCCCTTGGAGGTGGCCAGCCCGGTTGAGGCCAGCAGATCCACCAGATCAAAGCTGTTGGAGGCGGCGTCGAACCCGCCGTCGGCATCAAGGGTGATGTCGGAGGTCGGCACCTCGTCGGCGACCGTTTCAAAGGCGGCCTCGTCTATGTCGTCCACCGGGGAGCCAAACAGGATTCGGGCCGCTTCCTCAGCAGCGGCAGCCGCAGCCGGGCCGTGTACCAGCGAGGTGACTGCATTGGCCAGGGTCCGCTGGGCCTCCCGACGCCCGGGATTGCCCCGATGGGCCACCACCGCTTCGGCAATCTCCCCCACCGGCAGCATGGTGAACTGGAGCAGGCTGCGCTCAACATCTTCGTCGGGCACCTGCATGAAGTACTGGTGGAAGCGGTAGGGGCTAGTGCGGTCTGGATCCAGCCACACCGCTCCCTCCGCGGTCTTGCCGAACTTGGCCCCGTCAGACCGGGTGAGCAGCGGCCAGGTGAGGCCGTGGACCTGAGTTCCAGCGCGTCGGCGAATGAGATCCACCCCGGCGGTGATGTTGCCCCACTGATCAGACCCCCCGATCTGGAGTTCGCACTCGTGGTGGGCATGCAGCCACCAGTAGTCGTAGGCCTGTAGGAGCATGTAGGTGAACTCGGTGTAGGAGATGCCAGATTCGCTCTCCATGCGGCTGCGCACCGAGTGCTTGGCCGCCATCTGGTTCACGGTGGCGTGCTTGCCGGTGTCGCGGAGGAACTCGATGAGTGTGAGATCGCGGGTCCAGTCGTAGTTGTTGACCAACTCGGCGTCCCCGTCGAAGTCCAGGAGTTTCTCCAGTTGTGCCCTGATGCCGGAAAGGTTGGCAACCAGCGTGTCGTCGTCCAAGAGATTGCGCTCGTCGGAACGACCGCTGGGATCACCCACCATTCCGGTGGCCCCGCCCACCAAAGCGATGGGCCGGTGGCCAGCCTCTTGGAACCGCCTCAACACCAATACTCCGATGAGGTTGCCCAAATGCAGTGAGCTGGCCGTAGGGTCGATGCCGTGGTACACCCCGACCGGACCGTCGCTCAGCCGTCGCGCCAGCAAATCCCGATCGGTGGTGTCCTGCACCAGGCCGCGCGATTCGAGTTCCTCAATCACCGAGCACAGGCTACGGGAGTCGGTGGCAAAGGGAGAATGAGTACGTGACGGGAAGGCGGCTCGGCCTGTCGATTGGCATTGGGGTGGTGGCGCTGTTCGCCGTGTTCTGGATCGGGGCCACGATCTGGTTTTTCGGCGATGGGAACCCCGACCGCCTCGAAGATCGGGAGTGGGTAGCCGACGCCGAGGCCCGATGCGCCGAGGCCAGAGACGCGTTGGACCGCATGCCTCAGGCCCGCGACGCAGCGAACAAGGACGAACGGGCTGTCCAGATTGAATCCTCGACCGCAGTGCTGGCCGAGATGACAGCCGACTTGGCCGCCTCCGCCCCCGGGGGCAACGACGCAGAGCTAGTGGGGTTGTGGCTGGGCACCTGGGAGACCTTCCTCAATGACCGTCTGGCCCATGCCGAGGCCCTCCGGGCCGGAGAAGACCGTCAGTTCCGAGTAAGCGTGGAGCGTGGAGAAGGGGTTGACGCCCTGTTGGATGCCTTCGCCGACCGCAACCGGATGCCCTCCTGCGGCGACCCGCTGGACATCGGCTAGCAGCGGAGAGGCGCGAAGCACATGCCCTACTACAGCCGCAAGCGACCCCCGGGCCTGAGTTCGTTTCTCTTGGGATCCACTACCATGCCGGTTGACTCCAGCGCCGTGAGTCCCAGCAACGGCTCTGAGCCGGTATCTCCGAACAGGACGCACCCGCCCACAACCTCATCCATGAACTCGAATTGCGCCACGCCGTAATCGAATTCGCATTCGCTGCCGTCGGCCAACCAGTAGATCCGCCTTCCCTGCTGCTCAATGCCAATAGCCTCTGCCTGCGCTCGGGGCACCACACAATCCATAGCTCCGGTGTCCACTAGAAACCGCCCTTGCCAGGCTCTCTCCGGCTCACGCGGGTTCCGCACCGTTACAGATACGTATGTCTCGCCCATGGCCGACTCCCTTCGCTCCGACACCATCAGTCGGGCTGAAAATCAAGTATAGGCTGACCCTTGCTGGATGCGTCAACATGAGAGACATCGAAATTGTTGAAAATATATTTTAGATTTACCTCGAGAATGCCAACCGCTGGGCACCCAGTTCGGCCAGGCGAAACAAACCGGGATCGCTGGTGAAATCAGCCAGGGCGTCTAGGGAGACCCATCGTATATCTCTAGACTCGTGGTTTGGCTTCGGCTTAGCGTCGGCTGGTGCCTGCACCAGGAAGCGGACGTCGTAGTGCAGGTGGGGGTCTTCTCCGGGGGGGTCCACCTCGTGGATATCGAGGTGCAGGGGTTCGGGCCAGAGGCGTAGCCCGTCGATACCGGTTTCCTCGGTGGCCTCCCGCAGGGCCACCGCGGCCAGGTTGGCGTCGCCATCGGCGTGGCCTCCGGGCTGAAGCCAGCGGCCCAGCTTGGCGTGGAGCATCAACAAGGTGTTGGCTCCAGCGCTGTCCACCACCAGCGCCGAACCGGTGAGATGTCCTGGTCGGCACGTTCTCAGGCTGGCATCGGGATGACTGTCGATCAGCAAGCGATAGCGGTCACCCAGATGATCGTCGAACCCGGCCAGTTGCTCTCGGGCCACGGCCAGGTCGCCGGTGGAAGCCAATTCAGCATCTTCACTGCTCAACCAGGTCATATCTTCATCAGCCCCTGCGGGATAGATCGAGACAACCGGGAACGTACCAGCGCCACGGCAAGTCGGCGCCGGCGGTGAGGCCGATGCGAACCGAGCGGCCCGGTTCGGCTGGGGGCGGAGTACCGTCGTCGAGCAACTCGATGCCCGAATCGGCGGTTATCAGATCGGCACCGTTGGCCGCGCCGTCGATGCCCAGTGCAGACGCGAGCTTGGCTGGCCCGCTGCACAGGTCCCGGTCGCGGCGGGCCTTGGGCCGGCGCTCTCTCATCTCTTCTAGGCCCGCCATCGGGGTCAACGCCCGCAGCAGCACTGCGGCGCACTCCCCATCGGCGCCGCACACCACGTTGGCGCACCAGTGCATGCCGTAGGTGAAGTAAACGTACAACCGGCCAGGAGGACCGAACATGATCTCGGTACGGGGAGTCATGCCCCGAAAGCCGTGGCTGCCCGGGTCGTCCGCCCCGGCGTAGGCCTCCACCTCCACGATTCGGCCCCGGCACTCCCCGGACACCAGCACCTTGTTCAACAGATAGGGGGCCACTTCCCGAGGGTCTCGGGCGTAGAAATCCCGCTCCAGCCTCATCGCCGTCAGGATAAGGCAGCCCTGGCTGGTAACCGTCAGTCGAAACGGGCCGCGTCGGCGAGGAGGCGGGTTTGGAAATTGGTGATTTGGGACCTCACAGAGTGGGGTCCCGCGCCGCCGGGGGTGGTGCGACGGGTGACGGGGACGCCGGGGGCCAGCAGACCGGCGGCGGTCTCTCCCAGGTTGGGGTCGGTCCGCACCAGATCGGCTAGCGATCCTTCGCCGTCCAGGCAGCGGCGCACGAGGTCGCCGACGATGGCATGGGCCTCGCGGAACGGCACACCGTCGGCCACAAGGTGCTCGGCCAGGTCGGTGGCGGCTGCGGTCGGAGCATCGGCGGCTGCGGCCATGACGTCGGTATTGAAGCTGATGGTGGACATGAGCCCGGCCATGGCCCTCACGCCGAGGCGCACTTGATCCACCGCGTCGAACAGTGGTTCCTTGTCCTCTTGGAGGTCGCGGTTGTAGGCCAGCGGCAGGCCTTTGAGAGTGGCCAGCAGGCCGGTGAGGTTGCCGATGAGCCGGCCGGCCTTGGCCCGGGCCAACTCGGCGATGTCGGGGTTCTTCTTCTGGGGCAGCATGGAACTGCCGGTGGCGTAGGCGTCATCGAGGGTGGCGAAGCCAACCTCATCTGAGGTCCAGAACACGATCTCCTCGCCGAGGCGCGACAAGTGGATGGCCACCATGGCCAGCCCGAACAGGCTCTCGGCAGCAAAATCCCGGTCGGACACCGCGTCCATGGAGTTCTCGAACCGAGCGGCGAAACCAAGCTCGGCAGAGGTCATGTCGGGGTCGAGCGGCAGCGACGAGCCGGCCACTGCACCCGCCCCGAGCGGGCTCACGTCCAAGCGGGCGCGGGCATCGGCCAGCCGGTCGACGTCTCGGGCCAGCGCCCAGCCGTGGGCCAGCAGGTGGTGGGCCAACAGCACCGGCTGGGCCCGTTGAAGGTGGGTGTAACCCGGCAGGTAGGCATCGCCGGCGGTGACGGCCCGGTCCAGCAGCACCTGCTGGAGGGCGATCACATCGACGGCGATGGCGGCCAGTTCCCGCTTGGCGAAAAGGCGCAAGGCGGTAGCCACCTGGTCGTTGCGGCTGCGGCCGGTATGGAGCTTGGCCCCGGCCTCGCCAGCCAGTTCAGTTACCCGGCGCTCGATAGCGGTGTGGATGTCCTCGTCGCCGGGCGCGAAAACGAACTCGCTGGAAGACAACTCGGTTTCGACTTGGTCGAGCGCGGCCAGCATGTCGGCCACCTCCGACTTGCTGAGCAACTCGACGTGGCCCAGCATTCGGACGTGGGCTCGCGAACCGGCGATGTCGTCGGTGGCCAGCCTCACGTCGAAGCCGATGCTGGCGGTGTAGGCCATCAGCTCATCGGCGGGGTCGCCGTCGAACCTTCCGTGCCAAAGCGTGCTCATGGCTTGCCTGCCCGCTGGGCCAGGGTGCGCAGCCGCAGGGCGTGGAGCTTGATGAACCCCTCGGCGTCGGCCTGGTCATAGGCGCCCTGGTCCTCTTCAAACGTGACCACCGCCTCATCGAACAAGCTGTCGTCGGATCTCCGCCCGGTGACGGTCACATTGCCCCGATACAGCTTGAGCCGCACGGTGCCGTTCACCCGCGCCTGGGAGTGGTCGATGGCGGTCTGGAGCATTAGGCGCTCAGGGCTCCACCAGTAGCCGTTATAGATGAGCTGGGCGTAGCGGGGCATGAGCTCGTCTTTGAGGTGGGCCACCTCCCGGTCAAGCGTGAGGCTCTCCATAGCCCGGTGAGCCTTGAGCATGATGGTGCCGCCGGGGGTCTCGTAGCACCCCCGCGACTTCATGCCCACGTAGCGGTTCTCCACCAGATCCAGCCGGCCGATGCCGTTGGCCCCGCCGATGCGGTTCAGCTCAGCCAGCACCATCGCCGGGCTGAGGGGCTGGTCGTCAATGGCCACAATGTCGCCCCCCCGATAGGTGAGCTTGATCTCGGTTGGCGTGCCGGGGGCATTTTCGGGCGAAGTCGACCAACGCCACATCTCTTCGGGAGGCTCGAACCACGGGTCTTCCAGCGGGCCGCCCTCATAGGAGATGTGGAGCAGGTTGGCGTCCATGGAGAACGGGGAGCCCCCTTCCCGCTCGGCCTCGATGGGAATTCCGTGCTCGGCGGCGTAAGCCACCAGCTTCTCCCGGGAGCCCAGATCCCAGATGCGCCACGGGGCCACCACCGAGATGTCGGGGTTGAGGGCGTAAGCCCCCAGCTCGAAGCGGACCTGATCGTTGCCCTTGCCGGTTGCGCCGTGGGACACCGCGTCGGCGCCCACCTCGGCGGCGATCTCCACTAGCCGCTTGGCGATGAGGGGGCGGGCGATGGAGGTGCCCAGAAGGTACTCCCCCTCATAGATGGCGTTGGCCCGGAACATGGGGTACACGAAGTCGGCGGTGAACTCCTCACGCAGGTCTTCGATGTAGATTTCCTCCACACCCATGGCTTCGGCTTTGGTCCGGGCTGGATCCAATTCCTCGCCTTGGCCCAGGTCGGCGGTGAAAGTGACCACCTCGCAGCCGTAGGTGTCCTGCAACCAGCGCAGGATCACCGAGGTGTCCAGCCCGCCGGAATAGGCCAGCACGATCTTTTGCAGATCTCTGTTGAGAACAGTCATGGTCACATCTCCAGTCGGGCGGATTCGCCGGGATTGGACAGTCCGGCTTGTGCGCGGAAGAACTCGGCCACGGAGTGGCCGCCGGCCTGTTCGGTGGCCACCACCAGCACAGTGTCGTCACCGGCGACGGTGCCCAGCACCCCGTCAATTGCGGAGCGGTCTATAGCCGAGCCGACCACATGGGCCGATCCCGGCGGGGTGTTGAGCACGATCAGATTCTGGGAGCAGCCCACGGCCACCACCCACTCCCCCAGCACCCGCCGGAGGTGATCGTCGGGAGCTACTTGCTCGGATGGCAACTCGGCGATGGCGTAGACCGAGCCACCGCCGGTGGGCACTTTTACCGCGCCCAGGTCGTCGAGGTCGCGCGACACGGTGGCCTGGGTGGTCGACACACCTTCTGCGGCCAACAGCTCCACCAGATGATCTTGACTGGCTACCGACTCCTGTTTCAGGATCTGGACGATCCGGTGCTGGCGCTGATTCTTCCCCAGGCTCATGTAGACCCCACAAGGAACCCAAGCAGGCCACGGGCGGCGTGCATCCGGTTTTCGGCCTGTTGCCATATCCGGCTCTGGGGGCCGTAGAGCACCTCGGGGGTGACCTCCAGGCCGGGGCGGGCGGGCAGGCAGTGCAGGAAGATGGCATCGGGTGCCGCCCGACCCATCAGCTGCTCATCCACGGTGTATCGACCGGAGAATGCGTCCATCTTCTCGGAAGCCTCGGCCTCTTGGCCCATGGAGACCCATACGTCGGTGTACACGACATGGGCGCCGTCCACCGCCCGGACGGGGTCTTCGACCATCTGGGCTTCCCGGCCAGTGCTGGCGATGCGGTTTAGGTCGACGGAGTCGAATCGGTAGCCAGCAGGACTGGCGATGACGAATTCCGCTCCGGCAAGTCCAGCGGCAACGCCCAGCGACCGGGCCACGTTGTTGGGGTCGCCCACATAGGCGATGCGACAGCCGCTGATCTCCCCGAACGCCTGTTGGACGGTCAATATGTCGGCCAACGCCTGCAAGGGGTGGGCCTGGTCGCTCAGCATGTTGACCACCGGCACCGGGCTGACGGCGGCCATGCGCTCCACCACGGCGTGGTCGAACACTCGGGCACCGATGGCCGCGTGATAGCAGGCCAGGGTGCGGGTGATGTCCTCGGCTGACTCTCGCTCGTCGATTCCCACCTCGGCGCCGGCGATGGACACCGGGTGGCCGCCCAACTGCACCACGGCCATCTCCATGGAGTGCCGGGTGCGAGCCGAGGGCTTCTCGAACAACAAGGCCATGCCCTTGCCTTCCAACGCCCGCGACAAAGAGGGGTCGGCGGACAGCCCCAGCACCGTGGCCAGTTCTGCCGCAGTGAGATCATCGACCTCAAGGAGGTGGCGGACTGGCCTCATGACTTCAGCACCTTGTCGAGAACGGCCACGCCGTGGGTGATCTCGTCGTCGCTGATAATCAGGGGAGGCGCGATGCGCAGGGAGGTAGCACCGGCAGTGCCCAACACCAGGCCTTCGGCCATCCCAGCGCTCACAATCTCGGCGGCGGGCCGCTCCCCGGCCAGTTCCACGCCCAGCAACAGGCCCCGGCCCCGCACGCTGTCCACTCCGTCGAGCGCCTCAACAGCCGCCCGCATCGTCTCGCCCGCGCCGGCAGCCATGGCAGGCAGGTCGATCTCCTCCATCACCTCAAGGGTGGCCTTGGCCGCCGACGCAGCAAGGGGCTGGCCGCCGAACGTGGTGGCGTGATCGCCGGGCTGGAAGGCCGCGGCGACTTCAGCCCGGGCCCAGCAGGCCCCGATGGGCATTCCGTTGCCCAGCGCCTTGGCCATGGTCACCACGTCGGGCACAACCTCGTCGTGGTGGTGGGCAAACCAGCGCCCGGTGCGGGCCAGGCCGGTCTGCACCTCATCGAGCATGAACAGCAACCCCCGGTCGTCGCATAACTCGCGCACCGCTTGGAGATAGCCAGCGGAGGGCACGTTGATGCCCCCCTCGCCTTGGATCGGCTCCAACAGCACCGCCGCGGTGGTGTCGTCGATGGCCTTCTCCAACTCGGCCATGTCATTCCAGGGGACGTGTCGAAAGCCCTCGGGCAAGGGCTGGAAGGCCTCGTGCTTTTCGGCCTGGCCGGTGGCATGCAGCGTGGCCAGCGTGCGGCCGTGGAACGACCGGCCCGCGCTGACCACGGTGTAGCGGCCATGCCCGGCCCATTTGCGAGCCAGCTTGATGGCGCACTCGTTGGACTCGGCCCCGCTGTTGGCGAAGAACACCTGTCCGGGAGGGCCGCCGACCAAGCGGTCGATGGTGCGGGCCACGTGCATCTGGGGTTCGGTGGCGTACAGGTTGGACACGTGGCACAGGGTGCGGGCCTGCTCGGCCACCGCTTCAGCCACTTTGGGATGGGCGTGGCCCAGGCTGCACACCGCGATTCCGCTGAGGAAGTCCAAGTAGCGGGTGCCGTCGCGGTCCCACAGCCAGCACCCCTGGCCCCGCACGAACATGACCGACGGCGGGCCGTAGGTGGGCATCAGCGGGCAATGCCCGCTGTCAGTGCCCATCGCATCGGTGTGGGTGGTCATGGGGAAGTCTCCTGTTCTTGATCGGGATCGGGGCAGACCATGGTGCCTACCCCGGCGTCGGTGAACAGCTCCAGCAGCAGGACATGGGGGGTTGTGCCGTTCACCATGTGGGCCGAGGCCACGCCCCGGCGCACAGCATCGACGGCCGCCTCGGCCTTGGGGATCATGCCCCCGGCCAGTTCCCCGGTGGCGATCATGGCCTCCAGGGCCACAGGCGTGGTTTCGCTGATGAGGGTGGCCGGGTCGTCGGGATCGTCATACAGGCCCTCCACATCGGTGAGGAACACCGCTTTGGCCGCTCCCAAGGCGCCAGCCAGAGTGCCCGCCACGGTGTCGGCGTTGATGTTGAGGGCTTGGCCGGTGGCGTCTGAACCGATAGTGGACACCACCGGGATAAGGTCCTCGTCGAGCAGGCGGTCGATGATGGTGGTGTTCACCGAGTCCACCGTGCCCACAAAGCCCAGGCCGGGATGGCGGACTCGGGCTTGGAGCAGCCCGGCATCCTCGCCCGACACCCCCACCGCCAGCGGCCCGTGCACGTTGATGGCCGACACGATGTCGCGGTTGACCCTGCCCACCAGCACCATGCGGGCGATGTCCAGGGTCTCGGCGTCGGTGACCCGCAGTCCGTCCACAAACGTGGGCTCCAAGCCGAGTCGCTGCATCATCTCGCCGATCTGGGGGCCGCCGCCGTGAACCACAACGGGACGAATCCCTACCGAGTGCATCAACACGATGTCGGCCGCGAAACCGGCCAAGTGATCAGGGTCCATAGCGCTGCCGCCGTACTTCACCACCACGGTGGAGCCCGAGAAACGCTGAATGTAGGGCAAGGCTTGGGTGAGCACTGCCGCGGTGGCTTCAGGGGTGAGGCTCATGACGTCCCCATGTTCTCGTCGATGTAGGCGTGAGTCAGGTCGGTGGTGATGATCCGGGCTGAGCCGTCGCCCATGCCCAGATCAACGTGAAGGTCTAGACGCCGCCCGGTCATGTACTGGACCAGCTCGGGGGGGTGGGCGGGCTCGCCGCGGTGGTACACCACATGGGGCCCGTAGGCGATGGTCAGCTTGGTGTTGTCGAAGGCCACCCCGGCCGCCCCCATCTCCGAGGCAATGCGTCCCCAGTAGGGATCCTGGCCATACCAGGAGCACTTCACTAGCTGGCAATTGGCCGTATCCCGGGCCGCCTTGGCCGCCTCGGCGTCGGAGGCCGCCCCGGTGACTTGGAGGAACACCGTTTTGGTGGAGCCCTCGGCGTCGTCGGCCATCTGGAGGGCCAGACTCTCACAGGCCGCGGCTACTGCTTCGGCGAGGGCGTCGGGATCGACCGGCCTCCCCTGGCCGTTGGCCAAGATAAGCACGGTGTCGTTGGTGGACTCGGCGCCGTCCACGGTGAGGGTGTTGAACGTGCCGGCCACCCCTTCTCGCAGGGCCTGTTGGAGAGTATGCGGGTCGGCAGCCGCGTCGGTGACCAACACCGCCAGCATGGTGGCCATGTTGGGCTCCAGCATGGCCGCACCCTTGGCCATGCCCCCCACGGTGAACCCGTCGCCGGCGATGAGCACCTGCTTGGGCACGGAGTCGGTGGTCATGATGGCCTCGGCTGCTTGGCGGCCGTCGTCAGAGGTTAGGGACTGGGCCGCGGCAGCAATACCTTCCGAGACCTGTTCCATAGGCAGGACGTATCCGATCAGCCCGGTGGAGCACACCAGCACATCCTCGGGGGCCACCCCGAGGGCAGCCGCGGTCTCCGCACACATTCGGCGGGCGTCGATCATGCCCTGAGCACCCGTGGCCGCGTTGGCGTTGCCGCTGTTGAGAACTACCGCGGCGGCCTGTCCCCCGGTGGCGGCCAGGTGCTCCCGGCACACCAGCACCGGGGCGGCGGTCATCTTGTTGGAGGTGAACACCCCGGCCGCGCTCACCGGCGCTGCGTCGGCGGTGGCCACCAGGGCGAGGTCGGGCTGGCCGCCGGGCTTGATGCCGCAGGTCACCCCCGCGGCGGTAAACCCGGGAACTTCGGTCACGCTCATGGATACACCCCCACAGGCAGAGTCACCGGTCTCGTTGGTCGCCCTGACCTGCCGGGGACTTCGGTCACGCTCATGGATACACCCCCACAGGCAGAGTCACCGGTCTCGTTGGTCGCCCTGACCTGCCGGGGACTTCGGTCACGCTCATGGATACACCCCCAGTGCGGTCAGGCCGGCGGTCTCGTCCAATCCGCTGATGAGGTTGGCGCACTGCACGGCTTGCCCCGCCGCCCCCTTCACCAGGTTGTCGATGGCGCACAGCGCCACCACCGTTTGCGTGCGGGCGTCGAAGCAGACGGTGAGGTGGGCGGCGTTGGAGCCCAGCGTGGCCTTGGTGGACGGCGGGCGCTCGGACACGACGATGAACGGCTCGTCGGCGTAGAACTCGGACAACGCCACCAGCAGCGAATCGGTGGAGACCTCCGCCGCGGGCTTGGCGTAGCAAGTGGCCAGGATCCCTCGGTTCATCGGGGCCAGGTGAGGGGTGAACAGCACCGACGCGCCGGCGGCCTGCTCGATCTCGGGGGTGTGGCGGTGGTCGAGCAGCCCGTAGGCGGTGAAATCCCCGTCGACCGCGCAAAACGTGGTGTGGGCCTTGGGGGGCCGACCCGCACCGGATACCCCGCTGGCCGCGTCCACTATGACCCCATCGGCCTCGATGAGGCTCAGGCGGATGAGCGGGGCCACGGCCAGCGCCGCAGCGGTGGGATAGCAGCCAGGCACTGCTACCGCCGCGGCGTCGGCGATCTCGTCTCTGAACAGCTCGGGCAGGCCGTAGGAGAACTGTGTGAGCAACTCGGGGGCCTGATGCTGCTCCCCGTACCACTGCTGATATTGCCCGGCATCGGTCAGCCGGAAATCGGCCGCCAAATCGACGGCAACCTTGCCCCGATCCAAGATGTCGGCGGCCATGGCCATGGACTGGCCGTGGGGCAGGGCCAGGAAAGCCATCGAGGCTTCATCCAATAGCTCGGGGTCGTACTTGACGAACTCCCGGCCGGCGCCGATCGCGGCCAGATGGGGGTAGAGGTCGCCAACCAACTGGCCTGCCTGGGTATCGCCGGTGACGAAGCGCAAGTCGAAACCATCGTGGTGAGCCAGCAGCCGCATCAACTCAGCGCCTACATACCCCGACGCCCCGATGATCCCAACAGGAGTCTTGTCCATAGACAATATTATTCATCAAATTGCATACTCATGCAACTCGATTCGGAGGTCTCAGAATCGCCTGGTCGCACCGCGGGCATGAAAGACCAGCCCATTAGGCTCTTGACGAGCGCCAAAAGCAGCCGACGCCGAGAGGCCGGCACCGCTGGGTGGCCAGGATGAAATCTCGCAAGGTCCGTTTTGTCGTTAGCGGCTGATGGTCCGCTTGAAAGAGGCCGAGTCGATAGTGGCAGACGGATCATTGTTCAGGGTGCTGGGGGCTGTGGCAGTGGGTTTGGGGGCTGTCCTATTGGCCGCCTCGGGCTTCGCGGTTTGGGTGGAGGTGTTCGGGTCGGAGCTGACCGGCTTTCGCCTCGCCGAGCTGATCGGCGACTTCGGCGGCGATGTGGAAGGAGTGCCCCCGTCATGGGTGGGGGCTGTCTGGTATTTGCTGCCGCTATCAGCCGGCGGGTGCCGGCTCGGCCTCTTCCGCCGCAAGCCGCCGACCGCGTCTTCAGCCCATGTTTGGGTGGGAGCGGCGGTCGTGCTGGGCGTCGGGCTGTACATGCTCTCCCAAGGGCCTCGGCTGGGCCCGGCGCTCGCCCTAGCCGGGGGACTGCTGATCGCCTCGGGAGGCGCGGTGGGCCGGCCGAGCAGGGCTGATTCAGGGCCACAAGACCTCTAGGTCGCGGTGCCAATCCGGGTACTTCCGCTGTTATGTTTGACCACGGTTATGGGGAATTTCTCAAAAGGTCGCCTCGCCGGAATCCTGTTCGGTATCGCCTTCGTCGGCTTGGTGGTGTACAGCGCGGTGTCCAGCATGACGGGAAGCAAACGGGGGACGGGAACTCCTGAGGGCGCAGTCGAACTGCTGTTTGACGCTATGAGCCGAGAAGACGTCATCGGAGTCATGAGTGTGATGGCGCCGTTCGAGGTCGGGACATCAGCCGACCTCTACCCCAGAGCCGTCGACTTGGCCGTGGCCGCCGACATCATCGAGGACGCCAACTGGCTGGCGGGCATTGATTTCGAGGCCGAAGGCCTTGAGATGAGCACTGCGGTCCTGCATCCCGATGTGGCGCTCGTGGGCCTTGCCCGAGGCGAGTTGGCCCTCACGCTCGCTCGACCCCGCGACCGCCGACCCGGTCTTCACAGATGCCGAAAGCCTCCAAGGGTCGATCACCCTTCAAGAAGCCCACCGACAGCTCAGCAGCGCTATCCGGGATGCCAATGCCGAGATCGGCGACTTTCCGTTCACCCTCCAAGCGCCTGACGAGTTGTTTGTGATGACGGTGAAACACGACGGCAAGTGGTTCGTCAGTGCTTCATACACGGCCGCGGAGTATGGGCGGCAGATTCTCGGCCTTCCGCCAGCCGACTTCTCAGCGTCTCGCGACAACGCGGCAAGCGGCGCGACAACCCCTTCGGGGGTCATCGACGACCTGGTGGATATGGTCAACAGCCGCAGTATCGAAGAGCATTGGGAGGCAATCCTGTCTGGCGACCCCGATGGCGTATTCGAGCCCCTCAACGTTTTCTCGCCCCCCGACGAACTGGGCGCTCTCCTCGACTACGCCCCGGCGTACAACGCCCTTGTCGATCAGATGGAGGAGTGGCTGGCCGACGATGGGCTCGGGCTCGGCGTTGAAGCCACTACCGAAATGCTGGAGAACATCGAGTTGGAGGGAGATGTGTCCCTTTCGGTGACGACCCGCGAGGTGCCCATCGACGACGAAAAGTCCACCGTCTACCTCGAGTCTGGGTCGATTAGCACACATTTTCTGCTCTCCGATCAGGCTTCAGACGAGTCTTTCCTCTTCCAATTTGAAGCCACTTGGGAAGGACTCTGCGCTCGAGGCTTCGCGGGCCTCGATGACGGATTCTCTAGCGGATTCGCCGATTTCAACGAATGCCTGCCCCAAGGGGCCCTGCCCGACGGCCTAGACGAGGCCTTTGTCATTGTCACCGAGACCAACGGCTACTGGTACATCAGCTATGTGGAGACGATCCTCGCCTACGCCGAGATCTTCGTCGCCGAGGCGCTGCGAGACCCAGAACTCCGCTCTCGCCTTCCCGAAGTAGGCTTCGCGGCAGCACCCAGCTAACGGCTCAGCCGCGGAGGACGGCGTTGTGGACAGTGGTGACGGCGTTGATGCAGACTTGGCGGGCGGCGGCCACCTCGGCGTCGTTGAGGGTGCGGTCGGCGGCTTCGAACCGGAGGGTGAAGGCCAGGCTGCGGCGGCCCTCGCCAAGTTGCTCGGAGCGGAATACATCGAACAAGGCCACGGAGGCCAGTAGCTCGCCTTCGGCCTGGACAATGGTGGCGGCTACTTCGTCGGCCGTGACTTCGTCGGGAACGGCAAAGGCCAGGTCGATGTCGCTGGACGGATAGCGGCTGGGGGCTCGATACGGCGCAAGACCTCGGCTGGCTCCCAGCAAGGCGCCGAGGTTGACTTCCAGCCAGGCCACCCGCTCGGCGATCTCATAGGCATCCAGCACTTGGGGGTCTATCTCTCCTAGCGTGCCGACTGGGTGGCCGTCGGCCAGCACCTGCCCGGACCGGCCTGGATGGAGGCCGTCAACCGTGGCATTGACCACACCCGGATTGGCGACGGCCAAGTTGCGGGCCACGCGGCGCCACAGGGTGGTGGCCGCGGTGGCCTCTTGGCCGGCCAGGATCACAGCCAGGTGCTCGTGCTCATCGGGGAGGTCGGCTCCCCCGCCGGGATTCACCCGCCCGATTTCGAACAGCGACACCCCGGTGGTGCGCCGGGCCGCGTTGTAGGCCACCGCCTTGAGCAGGCCGGGGCGCAACGAGGTTCGCATGATCGACTCCTCGGCCACTAAGGGGTTGGTGACCGTGATGCCGTCATCGCCCAGGCCGGCTCGGTCCAGATCGCCGGGGGCCAAGAAGGGCAGGGGCATGGCCTCGGTGATACCCATGCCGGTAAGGAGCGCCCTGATCCGGCGGCGATCCTGCTGGAGGGAGGTGAGCGAGCCGGCCTGCTCGGTTACTGGAACCGTGCGGGCGATCTGGGAGAATCCGTGCAGCCGGCCGACTTCCTCGATCACATCGATCTCAGTGGCCGAATCCAGCCGCCAAGACGGGATGGCGACCTCGAGGTCTTGGCCATCCCCTCCTGGAGCGCAGGCGAATCCTATGGGCGCCAGCAGGCCGGCCATCTCGTCGGCGCTGAGGTCGGTGCCCAGGATGGAATTGACCCGGGGGGGGCGGACTCGAACGGTGATGGGCTCGGGCCGATTGCCGGTGGCGTCGATCATGCCGGGGGCGGCGGCTGACCCGAGCGAGGCGGCCAACTCGGCGAAGCGGTCGAGGGCCAGAGGAATGATTTCGGGGTCGGCGCCCCGCTCGAAGCGGGCGGAGGCCTCGCTGCGCAGGCCCAGGCGACGGGCAGTGCGAGCGATGGTCATCGGATCCCACCAGGCCGCCTCCAACAGCACCGATTGGGTGTCGTCGGATATCTCGGTAGAGGCCCCGCCCATGACGCCGGCAAGGCCGATGGCCTCATCGTCGCGGTTGACGATCACGCCGTCGGCTTCGGTGAGGGTGCGCTCTGCGCCGTCCAGGGTTACCAGCTTCTCGCCGGGACGGGCCATCCGCACGCCTAGCTCGCCGCCGGGCACCAGATCCAGGTCATACGTGTGGTTGGGCTGGCCCAGCTCGAACATCACGTAGTTGGAAAGATCCACCACCGCGCTGATGGGACGCTGGCCCACAGCCAACAGGCGGTTGGCCATCCACCGGGGCGACGGGCCCGAGGGCACTCGGTCGAGCACCCGCACCCCAAAGCGGCCGCACAGGTCGGGGGCGGCAATGGTCGCCGACGCCCGCCCGACCGCGGGCGGGCCGGCCTCGTCAACTCGGGGGACAGCTACCGAGAAGGGCACCCCGAGGCGGGCGGCCAGGTCGCGGGCCACCCCCAGCACCGACATGGCGTCGGGCCGGTTGGGGTTCACCTCCAAGTCGAACAGCACGTCGGGCTGTATGCCCAGCGCCTCAGCCAGAGGCACCCCCAGAGACAGTCCCCGGTCCAAGAGCATGATGCCCTCGTGGTCGTCGCCCATGCCGATCTCGGCCCCCGAGCACAGCATCCCATTGCTCCATTGACCCCTCATCTTGCGGCGGGCGATCTCCATGCCGCCGGGCATGGTGGCCCCCACAACAGCCAGCGGTACCCGGTCGCCCACCGCCATGTTGAAGGCCCCGCAGCACACTTGGAGCGCATCTCCGTCGCCGGCGTCCACATCCACCAACTGGATGCGGTCGGCATCGGGATGGGGCCGGGTGGCTAGCACCTCGGCCACCACTATGCCCTCCAAGCCTCGCCCAGTGTGGGCCAGCTCCTCGACAGCCAGGCCCAGATCAGACAGGGTCTCGGCCAAGCTCTCGGGGTCGCCTTCGATGTCGGGGGCGAACTCCCGCAGCCAGCTCAGCAGGACCTTCATTGCGCTGCCGCCGCAAGCAACAGATTGAGGCCCATCAGAACTGTTGCCGCGTCTGTGGCGGGAGGGGCGTTGGAGTGGAGGGCATCAAGAATCAAATCGAGGCCCATCAGAACTGTTCCAGGAAGCGGATGTCGTTAGTCCACAGCTCGCGCAGGTCGTCGATGCCGAACCGGATCAGGGCCAAGCGGTCGATGCCAAAGCCGAAAGCGAAGCCCTGCCACACCTCGGGGTCGATGCCGCAGGCCTTGAACACGTTGGGGTGAACCATGCCGCAGCCCCCGAGCTCCAGCCAGTTGCCGTCGGGACGCTGAATGTCGAACTCGGCCGAGGGCTCGGTGAACGGGAAGTAGGAGGGCCGCAGCCGGGAGGTGAAGCCGGGCCCGAAGTAGGCGGCGGTGAACGCCTCGATGGTCCCGGCCAGATCGCCCAAGGTGGCGTCACGGTCTACCACCAGGCCCTCGATCTGGTGGAACACCGGCATGTGGGTGGCATCGGCGGTGTCCTGGCGGAAGCAACGGCCGGGAGCTACCACATAGATGGGAGGCTCCTGGTTCTCCATCACCCGGGCCTGCACCGGAGAGGTGTGGGTGCGCAGCAGGGTGCTGCCCGGCTCGCCATAGTCGACATACAGCGTGTCGTACATATCCCGGGCCGGATGCCCGAGGGGGAAGTTGAGGGCGCCGAAGTTGTACCACTCGCTCTCGATCTCCGGACCCTCGGCCACCCGATAGCCCATGCCCACAAACACGTCTTCCAACTCTTGCCAGGTCTGGGTGATGACGTGGAGATGGCCGTTGGCGGGCTGGTCGGTGACCTCGGTGAGGTCGAGCCGCTCGGCGGCCAGCTTCTCGGCTCGGGCGGCGACCGCCAGTTCGGTTTCCCGGCTGGCCAGAATCTCGTCGACGGCCGCCTTGGCCGCGTTCAAAGCCTGGCCGGCCTCCCGCCGAGCCTCGGGATCAAGGTCGCCCAGGGCTTTGCGAGCCGCCACCAGCGGTGAGCGCTTGCCGCTCACCGCTGTCCGCACCGCGCTCAGTTCCTCAAGGGTGGTCGCCGCCGCCGCCTGCCGTTGGGCCTCGACCACCAATTGTTCTGGCTCAGCCATCGGTCTCCACTATGGCAACCCCCGCTCTTCAACACCGCATCAAATAGTGCGGGTCAGTACCGGCAGGCTGCTGCGGCTGCTGTTGTTATTGTGCTGTGTCGAAGGCTTGCTTGGCTTCGATCTCGGCGACGACCTGGTCCCAGACGGGGCTGCTGTACTTGTCGGTGTTCGCGCGGGCCTCGGCCAGGCTCAACGCGCCGCCGGTGACACCCGCGGGGTCGAGCACGACGATCGCGGCCAGCGCCCGCTGCCAGCGGTTCACATGGGCGAAGCCGTGGTGGCTCTGCGACGCCAGGTACTCCACCGCCGAGACAACCTGCGGGTCCGCGGCATACGTCGGCGGCGGCGGGTCGTCGTCGTCTGCGACGACCACTGCCGCCGAGTTGGCGGTGCCCACGTCGTAGCCGTCGCCGTTGGCGACGGTCGCGGTGACCGACCCATCAGCCTCGTCGACCGTGTCGCCGACGGTGGCCACGGTGAGGGTCTTGTCAGTAGTACCTGCGGGGATCGTGACCGTCCTAGAACCGGTAGCGACGCCGAAGTCGCCCGACGCCGCAACCGTGACGGTCACAGCCAGGTCTGCTGCCGGCGCAGCATCAGCAGTGACCGTGAACTGCGCCGAGCCGCCCTCGGTGACACCGCTGCCCGCGCTGATGCTCACCACCGGGGTGACCACCACCGGCACCGGCGTCGGGACCGGAGTGGGCACAGGCGTCGGCACAGGCGTGGGGACCGGCTGCTGTTGCTGCTGTTGCTGGTCGGGCTGCTGTTGCTGTTGCTGTTGCTGTTGTTGTGCTGTGTCGTGGGCTTGTTTGGCCTCGATTTCGGCGACGACCTGGTCCCAGACGGGGCTGCTGTATCTCTGGGTGTTCTGCCTCGCTTCGGCCAAGGTGAGCGCGCCGCCTGCGACGTCGGCGGGGTCCAATGCGCCGATCGCGGCGAGCGCCCGCTGCCAGCGGTTCACATGCACAGCGCCGTGGTGGGTCTGCGACGCCAGGTACTGCACCGCGGAGACGACCTGGGGGTCCGCCGCATACGGCGCCGGGTCCGCGCTGCCGCTGTCCGCGTCGGGGACGGCCTGCTGCTGGTCGGCCCGGGGTTGGTCGTGGGGGGGTGCTTGCTGGTCGTCGGGCACCGGATGGCCGTCCAACACCGGGTAGCTGTTGTCGTCGATGTCGGGTATGGCCGACAGGTCCGGTCCGTAGCTGGCTCTGAGCGTGCGGTGCGCTGTCGGCTCGCCGTTCGCCCGACTCAGGCTCATCGAGATGTCGTAGGAGCCGCTGGAGCCGTTCACAAGCGACGGATCGAGCCGCAACGAGACCAAGATCGGCTTGTCCCAGTTGTTGGGCGTGACGTGAACGCCGAACCAGTGCTTGGGCCCGGCGAGCCTGGTGTACGGCAACGCCGGCAGGGAACTGCCCAGCGAGCCGCTCAGCGCGTCGGCGCGATACAAAGTAGCTGCCACCGGCCCGTTGTTGTAGAACCCGCCCGGGAGGCTGGTCCGCAGCCGGATGTAGAGGACGTCCCAGCAAAATCCCGGAGTGCGGCCGGCGCAGTCGGGCGGCCCGCCGACCCTGACCCAGAAACTCCCCACCCCCGAATGGCCCTCGAAACCCGGCCTGCTGAGGATTTTCACCTGACCGGTCCCGTTCCCCTGTGCGTCGACGGCAGCGAAGCCGCTCAGGTCGTCGTCGTCGACCACGACCGCCATGTTGAAGTCCGACTCCGCTTGGGCCTTGGACTCGGTCCGCCGCAGGATCTTCGACAGCGACCCCGAGGTGTCCCAGTTCTCGCTGAACACATGGCGGATGATGCGGGTCTCGGACCGCATGTCGTCGTCGTGGTCGGCGGTGACCGTCACCGTCCGCGGCTCGTCGTGGTCGCGGTGAGTCCACGACACCACCGCCGGGTCGAACGACAGCCCGGCGCCGGTGGGGGTGATCGTCAACGGCGACCCCGGCGCGGGAACGTTGGAGTTCCGCACCGTGTAGGAAACCGAGCCGCCCTCCTCGACGCGCAGACACTCCCGCTCACGGCAGTGGAAACTGAAACGCGGATCGGGGCTGAACACCGGATCCAACCCCCGGGAGCGCTTCACCACCACCGTGATGGGCGCGAACGCCACCGACGCGTCCGACGACGACAACGACAGCTGGAACTTCGCGTCAGGCCCATTCGCGGGCAGGCCGTCCGCGCCCGAAGCCACACCCGTCACCTCCACCACCCGATAGCCCTTGTGCAGCGAAGGCTCCTCAATAGACGTGTAGCCCGCCCAGTCCCTGGCGTCGAAATCGAAACTGATCGACCCAGACGGCTCATACCTGGCAAAAGCCGACGAGATGGCTTGCGTCGATATGCCGAACTCACGACCGCTGCCGGGAATAATGTTGGTCTGCACCTGAACGCCCGTAACGCCGTTACGCGCGTTGTGGCCATTCGCGTACTTGCGGCCCATGTGCAAAACATCCGGATGGCTCACCCCGACCCGCGACGGATCAGACGACGACGCCGTCACCGGCACCGAACCAGTCACCTCCCGAGCCAGATCCAAACGCACAGACACCGTCTGGCCCTCGCGCACAAACACCACCTCAGGCGCAGACACCAAAAGCTCCGACGCCTCATTCGCCGACCCGTTCACCCCGATCTTCATGACCTGGCGAGAGGGGCCGCTCCACGAGCCGCTGCTATGACCGGACGTGCGCTGAAAGCTGCCGTCAGCGATGCTGAAACCGGGCGCCCCGCCGGCCTCCTCGTCGCTTGAAGCCGCGCCGGTGACATCGTTGCTGCCCGAGAGATTGCCAGCGGAGTCGACCACAACGAAATATGTGGTGTCCGCCGCGAGGCTGATGCCGCTCCCCGGCGCCGCGAAGCGCAGCGTCTGACCACCGCTGAACGGCGAGAAGGCCGGCCACGCCAACGTGCCCACCGCCCCGCCCGGGCGGCCGGCCGCCTCAGCATGCACCGACACCGACACCTTCGACCCCGCAGCAGCATCGGCCAACCTGAAAAACCGCACATCGACACTGCCCAACGTATAACCCGACGCGTTGCCGCCCGTCGAGAACGCCTGCGCAGCATCAAAGAGACTGATTTCGAATGCGTTTCCATCCGACTGGCCCAGATTGCTCACCAACGAAGCCGGCGACTGCGCCCCCACAGGCGACGACGGCGACACAGCCAACAACGCAGCCAACACCGCCACCGTCAAAAGGCCCCTAAGCCCCCCCCCTACCTTCGAGCGCACCGCTCGCCCCGCAGCAGCATCGGCCAGCTCCACTGCCCATAACCCGTTGCCTCTGCGCAGCATCCTGATTTCTCGTTTCTCCGACTGAGATCTTCGCCGGCGACCCCACAGGCTCGAACACCGCCAGCCCCCCCCCTACCTTCGAGCGGCTCGCTGAGCTCCACATAGTTCCTCTTCCCTCGCTGGATCTTCGCCGGACCCCGGCGAACCGAGAATACCAGCCCCACAACACTAACCCGCAAACGCCAACGACCTCCACCCCCACAATTGCCGCAACCCCACCCCCGATGAAACACCGGGTCCTCAGCGGTGGGAACCTGTTTGAAGTCCCTGCACCATTTCTGGTTGATCGCCTGGGGCGCTGAAGTCGCGCCCCAGCAGGCCTGCCGGCGGAGCTGCATCTCGGTCAGCGGCCGGTTGCGGTGCTTGTAGAACGTCGAGGGCGCCACATCCAGCGCCCGCACGGAACTCCGGATCGAACTTTCTTCGCATTCGTGGCATGACTCTCCTTATAGAGCATGTCTCCACGAAAAAGGGGGGGAACTTCAGGTTCGTCAATTCTCCCTCATGGGTCGAGTCGGATTGGGACATGAAATCAAACTAGGTTTCGGGCATGGCTACAGGAGATTTGCTGGTTCGCGGGGGGACGGTGGTGGACGGCACCGGGGCACCCTCGTTCGAGGCCGATGTGCGGGTGCGCTCGGGGAAGATTGCCGAAGTGGGGCCGGGATTGCGGCCCGACGGCGAGCCCGAGGTGGACGCCGGCGGCGCCTTGGTGACGCCGGGGTTCGTCGAGCCCCACACCCACTACGACGGATCGCTGTGGTGGGACCCTCACATCGACCCCATGCCGTCGCACGGCACCACCAGCGTGGTGCTGGCCAACTGCGGGCTGGGCCTGGCCCCGCTGCGGGAGGCCGACCGTGACCAGCTCATCGAGTTGATGTGCTTCATCGAGGATCTGCCCACCGACGCCTTCGAGACGGCCATCCCCTGGACGTGGGAGACCTGGCCCGAGTACCAGGCCGCCAATGACGAGCACCCGACGGCGCTCAACGTGGCCGCCTTCTTCCCCCACCAGACCCTGCGGATGTGGGTCATGGGCGCCGAGGCGTGGGAGCGGGCCGCCACTGAGGCCGAGCGGTCCGAGATGGCCCAGTTGCTCGACGAAGGGCTGGCCGCCGGGGCCTTCGGCCTGTCAACCTCGCTGATGGACTTGGACCGCCACAACCGGCTGGTTCCCAGTCGCATGGCCGATGACCAGGAGTGGGGCGACTTGCTCGACGTGGTGGCCGCCCATCCCGGCGCTACCTTCCAGTTCGTGCCCCGGGCCTTCGAGTTCGAGCACTTCCCCAGCGACATGGAGCGCATGGCCGCGCTGTGCCGGAATCGGGGCGTCCGAGCCAATTGGGGCGGTTTCTTCGCCCAGGAGAATCGGGCCAAAGAGCGTGAGATCTCCCTGGAGCTGGTCGACCGGCTAAACGCCGAGGGATCGCAGATCGCCACCCTGTTCTCGGTTAGGCCCGGGTATGTGAACCTTCACTTCGAGCGGTCGATCATGTGGAGCGGGGTGGAGGCGTGGCACGAGCTGTGCAACGTCGACGGCGACGAGGCCAAGATGGCCATGCTGCGCGATGAGGCCTGGCGGGAGCGGGCCCGACTCGACTGGGATGCCTGCACCTACACCTTGGCCCCTATCAACCGCCCCCACATGATCCTTTTGGCCTCAGACGAGCCTCGCAACGCGGAGTGGAACGGGCGCTCAATCGCCGAATTGGCCGACGCCCGGGGCATGCACCTGTCGGACGCGGTGGCCGATTGGCTCTTGGACAACAAAATGGGCACCCACCTGAAGACCCAGCCCCAGCCGGTGGCCTACGAAACCTTGGCCGAGATGGCCCGGTCGCCGCACACAGTGAATGGGGCGTCAGACGCCGGTGCCCACATACAGATGTTCGTCGGGGCCGGTGATGCCACCTTCTTCCTCACCGAGATGGTGCGCGAGCAGGGTCTGCTTTCGGTTGAGGAGGCGGTGTACTCGGTGACCGGCAAGCAGGCTGCGTTCTTCGGGCTGGCGGGTCGAGGCGTGGTGGCCGAGGGAGCAGCGGCCGATTTGGCCGTTTTCGCCTTGGACGAGATCGACCTGGGCGACGAGGTCCGGGTAGACGACCTGCCCACCGGCAGCTGGCGCTACAGCCGCAAACCGGCCGGGTACCGGGCCACGGTGGTCAACGGCGTGCCCACCTGGGCCGATGGCGATCCCACCGCAGCGCTGCCCGGCCGATTCCTCCGCAACGCGGCCGCGGACTAACCGTCTTTTTGCTCGGCCACTTGGCTGATCTCGGCCAGGTACAGGGCACGAGTGGCCAGAACCTCGCGGGCCTCGTGGGCCATGTCGTCGTAGAAGTGCTCCCGGTAGGTGCTATCGGTGACCGTTGACACTGCGAACTGAAGGGCGGACAGAACGGCAATGAAGCCCGACACGCCCAAAAGCTCCCAGGTAAGTGCCAGGTCATGACCGAGAAAGCCGAAACGGGCCAGCGGGTCCACCGCATCCGATGCCACCCACGACACGATGGTGGCCTCCCGCACGGTCAGCAAGCCGAAGGCCACATAGAACACGCCGATGACCAGGCCGACAAGCACCACTCTCACGGCCTGGGCGACAAACATGAGCAAGCCGAGGTTCACCCGATCAATCCGGCCGAGGGGCGGGATTTGGGAGACGGAGGCACCGGTCGGGGGCTTGGCCGGGGCCAGAGGGGAATCGCAGCCGTTGATCAGGTCACACGCTTGATCCCAATTCTCGAAACGGGCCAGGCCCACCAACTCCGACGGAATGCGCGCCGCCACCGAGCCGAGGCTGACGATGCCGATAACCACCAACACAATGGCGTAGTAGGGCCAAGAGAAGTCGTGGGCCACCTGCCAAACCTCGGCGTTCAAAAACAAGAAGGCGCTGAACAGCAAGAGTAGCGGCAGAATACGGCCCACCAATCGGCCGATCAGGGCAATCTGGCTCCCGGAATAGGCCCCGGCCCAGACAATCATGGGGAACAGGCCGAAGCTCACCACCAAGTACACCACCACGAGGAGCAGGAGATTTATCAGCGCCAAGCCCGCGGTGTCGGACAATCGGTCTTCAGAGAACAGGGCAGGCAGCGCAGGAGGAACCAGCACGAACACGGCCAGCTCGATGGCTCCCACCCGATCGGGAAGCTGAAGCAGCCGACGACCCCTGAGCCGATTAACAGCACCAACTGCCCCGAGAGCAATGGCCGCGCCCGCCCAGAACACGCCGAATTGCGCCCAACCGTCGAATCGGTCGCCGAAGGAAGCGAATATCTCAACCAGGAACACCAATGACAGGAACGGCACCGCCCGAGTGAAGACATCGGTGCTGGCCCGGTAGTCGTGGATTACGTGGGGAACACCCCGCCGGATGAACCAGCGTTCAACGGCCTCGCGGCGAGAGGTCATCGCCTCTGCCGCCCGTCAGTCCCCTTCGGGAATGGTGGGCACCTCGACGCCGGGGCCGTAGTAGATGAACAGGTTGGCGATCAGATCGTCGAGGCCGTCGCGGGTGCCGCCTTTGGCCAAATCGACGGTGATGATGTTGCTGTTCACGTGAATGGCGTCGATCCCGCCCCGGTCGAACAGGCGGCGGGCCAGCTCGTCCACCGGCCTCTCTCCGGCGATATCCCGCCCGACGGCATAGTGCTCATGACCAGTGCCGGTGATGCTCCGATTGATCTCATAGCGGATCACCCCCGGACGGCTAGTAGCCCTCTCCACAACAGTCACCGGTTGTCCCATACGCCCCGAGATCGTACCCGGTCGCCGTGACCGGACCGGCAATCAGAACAGCAGAGCACCTACCACCCGCCAGTCCGGCAACAGGTAGTTTGCAAAAAAGGAAAACAATGCGCAGCGAACCCATTACCCGCCGCTTGCTTCGAACGACAGCCGTAGTCACGACAGTTGTTCTTGTGTCTAGCTGCACCTACGCCACAGAAGAAGACCAAGCCGCCGAAGGCACACCCACTGCGCTTGTCGCCCCGACCGATACTTCTGCACCGACAGCAACCCCAAGGCCGCCACCCACTCCCCAATCCACACCGAGCCCGACGCCGCCACCTACCCCTCAACCCACACCAAGCCCGACGCCAACCTCCAACGCCCCACCGACTCCGAGCCCGACGCCGCCACCTACCCCTCAACCCACACCAAGCCCGACGCCAGCTCTTGCTCCCACAATCCTCCCGCAACCGGTCCCCACTCCTGAAGCGGCACCGGGCCCAACGCCGACTCCACCCACCAACCCAGGATGGATCACTTTGGCCGAGTTGCTCACTCGAGTCATGGTCACCTCTGAACAGCCGGAGGGATACAACCGAGACGACTGGGACCACTGGATCGATGCCGATGGCGACGGCCTTGACACTCGACAAGAAGTTCTCGCTGACGAGACCCTGGTTGACCCAGTGGTGGCAGGCGGAAGAATCCGAGAGGGCCAATGGCTCAGCTACTACGACGACCAAGAATTCACCGTCGCCCGACAGCTAGACGTTGATCACGTTGTGGCCCTCGCCGAGGCTCACCAGTCTGGGGGCTGGGCCTGGGACGCACTAACCCGGCAGCTCTACGCCAACGATCTGAGCTTTCCCGACCATCTCATCGCCGTTTCCGCAGGCTCGAACAGAAGCAAGGGCGCCCGGGACCCTGCCGAGTGGCTGCCTCCCGATTCAGAGGCCCTGTGTACTTATCTGGCTTGGTGGACCACCATCAAGTACCGGTGGGAGCTGAGCATGGATCAGGCTGAATTCGACACCATCCACGATTTTGCCACCACCGACTGCGTCGACACCCAGATCGATCTGGCCTCTGCTCAATCAGGGGTTATCCGAGCCGACATGCCCGGCCAGCGCTGAAGAGAAGTCGCTCTTGGTTCATATGGCACCCAGACAGCTTCGGTAGCAGGGGCGGCATCCTTGATGATATCTTTAGCCTGTGGCTAAGACATCTGTTATAATAGATAGAGATATCGCCCAGATGGCTGCGGAGATATTGGGCACTAAGA
Organism: Acidimicrobiales bacterium; assembly: GCA_965208505.1. Taxonomy (GTDB): domain Bacteria; phylum Actinomycetota; class Acidimicrobiia; order Acidimicrobiales; family Bin134; genus Poriferisocius. Next base: position 773,434 of record OZ242339.1, on the reverse strand, counting down.
CGCTGCGCGAGACCATTCATGCCTCCCTACTGGAGGTGGTCAATGCCAAGCGGCGCCTTGAGCTGATCGGCCTGCTCAGCCAGCCCGAGCGCTTCGACTTCGGTGCCGCGGAAGCCGCCTGGGGTGGGGACAATTAGTTGCCGCGAACCCTTTATCTGGCTGACACCAGCGCCTTTTCCCGCCTGGAAAAACCCATTGTCGCCTTGGCTGCTGCCCCCCTGATCGCCGAAGGGCGCATCGCAATATGCGCCCCGGTGACATTCGAACTCGGGTTCAGCGCCCAAAGCCCTGCCGATCATCAAGAACTCATGGACGTGCTGGCCGCCTTTCCCCATGCTCCCACCACAGACGCCGACCACCGGCGAGCAATTGAAGTACAGGGCCTTTTGGCTCAGTCCGGTCAGCACCGGTCGCTCTCATTAGTGGACGCCCTCGTCGCAGCAATAGCCGAGGCCCAACAACTCACCGTGCTCCATTACGACGCCGACTTCGAGCGTGTCGCCGCCATCACCGACCAGCCCCACCAATGGATAGTGGGGCGCGGCACTGCCGACTGATCTCTCAGAATGGCAGAGGCGAGCCGGGACTGACGCGGAGGTGGGGCCAGCCCAGGGTGTCCATGAAGGCCCAAGAGCGGCGGTGTAGTGGGGTGGGGCCTTGGGCAGACAGGGCGGCTTTGTGGCGGGGGCAGGGGTAGCCCTTGTTGGAGTCGAAGTTGTAGTCGGGGTAATCGGCGGATGCGGCGCGCATGAGGCGATCTCGGGTGACTTTGGCCAGGATGGAGGCGGCGGCGATGGACAGGCAGGTGGCGTCGCCTTTGACCAGGGCCCGGGTCTTGCCGTTGCCCACGAAATCCCATCGGCCGTCCACCAGCACCGCGTCTGGCTCCAGACCAAGCCCGTCCAGGGCGCGGCGAGCGGCCAGCCGCTGGGCTGCCGACATGCCGAGCTGATCGCATTCATCGTTGGTGGCGTGGCCCGCGGCCCAAGCAACGCACCAGTCGGCGATCCGGTCGTAGAGACCCTCCCGCTCGGCCTCGGTGAGCATTTTGGAGTCTCTTACCCGGTAGACCCGCCGGTCGCGTGGCAAAACCGCCGCCACCAGGGTGAGGGGACCGGCCCACGCTCCTTTGCCCACCTCGTCCATACCCACCACGATCTCGCGGCCTTCAGCCCACAAGAGCCGCTCAGCAGCCAGAGAGGGGGCAGCAGCTTTCAGGGCAGCCCGCATCTCCCCACGGTAGCTATCGGGGTGCGGCCAGCAGCGCTTCTCCAGAGGCTTGGTCGCTGGACCAGCCCTTGTCCAGTGCCGGTACAGTCACCGTGATCGGCTCCTGGGCGGGACGGGACTCCAGCTCCCACAGCAGGGCGGGACGGGCACCGTGCCAGCGCACCGCATACGACACCGGCCCGAACCGGGTGGGCAGCCCGTAGACCGCCAGGGGACCACCTCGCCACGCCGAGCGGAAACCGGGGGCCACCACCAGATCGTCACCGTGGTCGGCCACCAGCTCGGCCCGCAGCCCTTCGGCAGAGGGTTCAGCCGGGTGCAAGTCGAGCCGACGCAGATCTCGAGCCGCTCGATCCTGACCGGCGGCGACCAGGATGCGTTCGATCGACTCCACCGGCACGGCCGCCCCAATCCGAGCCGCGGCCTCGATCGCCTCGGCCACCGCCTCGGTGTAGCGGGCGGCGGCGTCTTTGTTTCTGGTCAGGTCGTGGTGGGCCGAGAAAGCCATGAGCCGCTCGGCTGGGGCTTCGGTGGTCCACCGGGCGGCGATCTCGTCCAGCACCAGCTCGGCGTCGTCGTGATAGCCGTGGTGATCTAGGCGTACGGCCAGCTCGCTGAGCTCGGCAACCTCGGCCGTCTCCATGCGGCCAGTGCGACCCAGCCAGCGGCGTCGATTGCGGTCGATGCGGCGAGCCAGCCCCTCGTCGGGAACTTCGATCCGGGCGCCCCGGTCCAGGTGGGCCTGCCAGCCGCGCACCACGGCGTCGGCATCGGGCAGATCCGACGGCGGCGGAATCGCCCCCCGCCCCAGCGAGGCGCTTACCGCCAGGCGAGTCGTGTGGGGCAGCGGCCACACCATGGCGGCAATGTCGCGTCCCTTGTTGTCCAGTCTCGGGGTGCCCGCCTCTGCTCTGGCGTCAACGCTGAGCACCGCTTCCAAGGCATCAGGGCCGACTGCGGCAATCGCCGGGGGGCGGTCCCATGAGAGCACCACCTGGCCGCCGGCTGCGACCCCGGTTTGGCCGACCGACAGCACCGCTCCCGGGGCCTCCACCACCAACGCGGCGGCGAAGGCAGTGGCGGCATCGTTGCCCAACTCCACCACCGCGACCGCCGGTCCCCCGCCAGCGGCCACCGCCCAAACTCGCTGCACCGCATCTCCGTCGGGAACCTTCATGCGAGTCTCCACCACGGCGCCGGCGCCGGCTTCGCTCTGGCGCACCGCCGCCTCCTGCGACGCCCGGTGCCACCGGTCAGACGCACCCACCCACCAGTCCAGCGTCCATTCTCCGGTGCCCGGTTGCACCAGCCCGCGGGCGTCCACCTCCCCCCACCCGGGGGCTCCCAACACGTCGAGAGGCTTGCTCATCGAGAAGAACGTCTGACGAACTGCCAAACCCGGCGGAGCCGCGAACCCTTGCCGTTGCCCGCCTCCGGCTCGGGGCGGGTTTGGCGACCCATGAGCACCATGGTCGCCTCGGCCGCGGTCCGGGTGCCCTTGATGACCGCATACACCTCAGAGCTGATCGGCATCTCCACACCGTGCTCAGCGGCCAACTCCACCACCACTCCGGCGGTGAACACCCCCTCGGCCACCTGATCCATTTCCGACACGACCTCCTTGGCCTTCCTCCCCCGCCCAAGCTGCTCGCCCACATGGCGATTGCGGCTCTGGGGGCTCATGCAGGTGGCCAGCAGGTCACCCATGCCCGCCAACCCGGCGAAGGTGTCGGCCCGGCCGCCCATGGCGGTGCCCAATCGGCCAATTTCCGCCAATCCTCGGGTGATCACCGCCGCCCGGGTGTTATCACCGGCGCCGAGCCCGTCGACCATGCCCGAGGCCAGAGCAATCACATTCTTGAGAGTGCCGCCCAGCTCGCAGCCGATCACGTCGTCGTTGGTGTAGACCCGGAAGAGGTCGGTGGTCAGCACTCCCTGGAGGGCGGTGGCCACCGTGTCGTCGGCCATGGCGATTACCGAAGTGGCGGCGTGCCCGGCCAGGATCTCCTTGGCCAGGTTGGGCCCGGTGAGCGCGCCCGCAGAGTGGGCGGGGGCCACCTGGTTGACTATCTCGGTCATACGCAGACGGGTGCCCCGCTCCATACCCTTGGTGAGACTCACCACCGGCACCCAGGGCCGCAGGTGAGGGGCCACCTCCTCCATCACCGGTCGGAACACCGATGACGGGACGCCCATAACCACCACCTCGGCTTCGGCCACGGCCTGCTGCAAATCGGTGGTGGCCCGCAGACTGGGATGCAGGTCGAAGCCGTCCAGGTAGCGGGGATTGGCATGGTGCTCGTTCACCGCTGCGACCGTGTTGAGGTCGCGGCACCATAAAACGGTGGGCTCGTTGTGCGCGGCGAGATGGGCGACCGTGGTGCCCCACGACCCTCCGCCGATGACCGCGACCCGGTTGGACATAGGTACCGAGCGTAGACGGGGCGGGGCTAAAGATAGGCACCGGTACCGCGTATGGGCCGACGCAGTCGATGGCCGTAGACTTCCGCGGGTGAGAACCGCCGTATTGATCCCGGTGAAGGCCTTTGCAGAGGCCAAGCACCGTCTGGCGCCTGCACTAGGAGCCGCGGAACGGGCTGATTTGGCCCGGAACATGGCTGCTCATGTGGTTCGATCAGCCGCTCCGCTTCCGGTGGCGGTGGTCTGCGATGACAGCGGCGTGCGGGACTGGGCCGACTCCGTCGGGGCTGAGGTGGTGTGGTGCCCCGGCACTGGGCTGAACGGTGCGGTTCGCAGCGGGGTGGCCAATTTGCAAAACGCCGGATACGACCGGGTGATAGTGGCCCATGGAGACCTACCCCTGGCCGGGCCGCTGGCCCCATTGGGCGACTGGCCGGGCATCACCTTGGTTCCCGACCGCCGCAACGACGGCACCAACGTGATCGCCTTGCCCAGCGACTGCCCGTTTGAGTTCTCCTACGGCAAAGGCTCCTTTGCCCGTCACCTTGAAGAGGCGCAGCGGCTGAGATGCAGCCTCCGCATCCTGCGCGACCCGGCATTGGGGCTCGACATCGATCTTCCCGCCGACCTGGACGAACTGGCAGTGATGTCGTGAAGTCGCAGAACTTGGCCGTGCCCGAGCGGGCGCTGGCCATCGGTGCTCACCCCGATGACATCGAGCTGAATGCCGGGGCCACGCTGGCCAAGTGGGCCGCCGCCGGATGCGAGGTGAGCCTGCTGGTGTGTACCGACGGCTCCAAGGGCACCTGGGATCCCCACGCCGATCTGGACAAGCTGGTGGCCGTGCGCCAGGACGAGCAGCGCGAGTCGGCTCGTCGGCTGGGCGCTAGCGGCGAGGTGGTGTTCTTGGGCTGGATCGACGGGGAACTGGAGTCGGGGCCTGAACCCCGCCGACAGGTGGCCGCATGGATCAGGAAACTGCGCCCCGACGTGGTGCTGGGCCACGACCCGTGGCGGAGGTGGCGGCTGCATCCCGATCACCGCCACGCCGGGTGGCTGACCGTTGACGGCATCGTCGCCGCCCGCGACCCCCACTTCTTCCCCGATCTGGACCTGGACCCCCACCGCCCCGATGCCCTGCTGCTGTTTGAGGCCGATGAGCCCGACCACGCCGAGGACGCCACTGGATTCGAGGGGGCCGTGGCAACCGCGCTGGAGGCCTTCGTCAGCCAGTACGAGACCACCCTGGACATGCCTCCCGAGCCCGGCAAGGCTGATTTGGCCCGGCTCCATACCTGGGTAGCCGACAAACTGGCCGAGGCCGGGACGGATGTCGGGCTGGCCTCGGCGGAACTGTTCAAGCTCATCGACGACCTCTGAGACCTGCTAAGGATTTCCCATGCTGCAAGACCAGAAGATCCTCATCACCGGCATGACCGGACAGATCGCCTTCCCCATGGCCGCGTATCTGGCCGAGAACAACGAGGTGTGGGGCATCGCCCGGTTCAGCGCCGAGGGCAGCCGGGAGATGGTGGAGGCTGCCGGGATCCACACCGAGGTGGCGGACGTTGGCGACGGGGACTTCTCCATGCTGCCCGACGACTTCGACTACCTGGTCCACATGGCGGCCTTCCAGGGGCAGGGCTTGGATTACGACTGGGCCATCCGGGTGAATGCCGAGGGTACTGGCCTGCTCATGGCCCACTGCCACAAGGCCAAGGCCGCCCTCATCGCCTCCACCTGCTCGGTGTACCACCCCCACCCCGACCCGTGGCACCTCTACACCGAGACCGATCGCATCGGCGACTGCCATGCGGTCCACGCCCCCACCTATTCGATGTCGAAGATCGGCGGGGAGGCAGTGGCCCGGACCATGGCCCGAGCACTCAACCTGCCCACCACCATTGCCCGCATTAATGCCAGCTACGGACCCAACGGCGGGCTACCGGTGTACCACATGGACTGGCTGATGAACGACCTGCCAATCCGGCTGCGGGCACCGGCCCCGTCGCCCTACTCCCCAATCCACCAAGACGACATGAACGCCCAAGTGGAGCCGCTTCTGGCCGCCGCCTCGGTGCCGGCCACGGTGGTCAACTGGGGCGGGGATGAGCACGTCAAAGCCGAGGACTGGGTGATGCTCCTGGGCGAACTGTCCGGAAAGATGCCTGAGGTGGTCTACGACACCTTCCCGGGCTCACAGCCCGGCAGCGGCGCCAACCCGGCCAAGCGGATATCGCTCACCGGCCCGTGCCAGATGAGTTGGCGAGACGGCCTCACCGGGGTCTACAACACCCGCTACCCCGGCGGCCAGCCCGCCCCCGGAATCGGCGGTGCCGAGCGCCTCACCGCCGCCTACGGCAACGACTAGCGCAGACGGGTCGCCAGCAGGCGGGCAAGCTCCAACGGCTGGTCGCCTTGGATGCTGTGGCCGGCGTCGGCCATCACCACTACCTCGGTGTTGGGCTGGCGGCGCAGGAGCTCTTCCACGTCCTCATCGCCCACCACACCTGAATCCGCGCCTCGGTACAGCGCAATCGGGCATACCAGCGCGTCCACCGCACCCCACAGATCGGAGAACTCGGGGCTTCCACCTTCCGGTTTGGCCGGGTCGGTGAGCTTCCAGTCCCGCACCGGGTCCCACCGCCAGGTCCAGCTTCCGTCGTCCTGTTCGAAGGCGTTGTGGATGATCCCCCGCCGCAGCGAAGACTCGCTGCGGGTGGGGTTGAATTCCATGGTCCGGCCCAAAATGTCGTCGAAGCTCTCAAAGGTCTGAGGACCGGAAATGAACTCCACGATGGGCTCGGCTTTGGCGTGGTCGGTGCCGGGGGTCACGTCCACCACCGCCAGCGACGGCACAAGCTCCGGGTGGCGGGCCCCAAGGCAGATGGCGGTCAACCCGCCCAGCGACATGCCCACCACCAACTCGGCTTGCGGAGCCAATTCCCGGATGGCAACCGCCACGTCGTCGGCCATCGACGGTGGCCAATAGTCGTGCTCGGGGCACCAGTCGGAGTGACCGTGACCGGGCAAATCTATGGCCACTGCGGGCTCCCCCAGGGCCAGCACAACCGTGTCCCAGGTGTGGGCGTTCTGGGCTCCCCCGTGGAGGAACACGACCCGGGCCGGATTGTCTCCCCAAACGATGGCGCTCAACCCGAGCCCACTGGGCAGCCCCACCCGGCACCGCTCCACCGGCGGCGCCCCAATCCAGTCCAGCCCCACCTCAGCGGCGTTATCGCCCAGCATAGAGAATTCGTCATAGCCCGTCATCGACATCACTTTGTTTGAATTCGCCGTAGACCGCCAATCGGCCTCAAGGTCTAGTATGGCGATCAAATGACCGACGGCTCAACCCTCGATACGGTTGATGGCCGGGCGCGATACGCAAGCGAACCATTGCCGCTGGCCCTTCGCAGCCACCGTTTGGCAGCTCGAGTCATTGACGGGTTCATTATTGGCATCCCTGTGACCCTGATCGAGCGCTCCAACTGGGGATCACTCGCCGCCGCCGACGACGCCCCAATCGTTGACATCGTTTTGTTCACGCTTACCCTCTTGGCAATCGGGATGATCTACGAGGTTGCGTTGGTTGCCGTAAAGGGTCAAACCCTCGGCAAGATGCTCATGGGCATAACCGTCTTACGAGCCGACAACGGCATTCTTCCGGGATGGAGAAGATCGTTCAAACGATGTGCCCTTCCCTACCTTCTCCTTCTCATCCTGTTCTTAGGGTTCCTCTGCTACCTCTCCCCGCTATGGGGCCGCAATCGCCAAGGCTGGCATGACAGGTTTGCAGGTACCTACGTGTTGACGACGGGACCTGCACCTCCGTACACCTCGACTAGGAGCACTCCGGCACAAGGCTCCCGCTAGCCTGAGTTCGCTATGGCAGTTTCGTCCTGGCAACCTGATCCCGCTGGTCGCCATCAGTACCGCTGGTGGGACGGCGAACGATGGACGCACCATGTCGCCGACGACGGCGTGGCAACCAGCGACCCGGTCACCGGCCTCGACACCCTGCCCACCCCTTCAGACTCAGGTACCACTGAAGCCGGACAATTTCATTTCGGCGGCCGGATGGCCGAGTTCGGCGACGGCCGCAGTGTGACGCTGGCCAGCCCCGGCGCCCGGCTCGGGGCCAGGATTATCGACTCCTTTCTCGTTTCCACTCCATTTCTTGCCCCGGCGTTTTTTACCGAGGAGGAAAATTTCGGTTGGCGAGACCTCGGGGGCATCTTCGTGTCTTCGCCACCCATCGAAGAGTGGATCGCCTTCGGGGTTACCCTGTTCATCGCCATTGTGTATGAAGTCGCGTTCACCGCGACGAAGGGCCAGACCCTGGGCAAGATGGCCGCGGGGATCAAGATGGTGAGCGTCAAGGACGGCAGCATCCCCACTGTCGGAATGGCGCTGCGCCGCTGGTTTGTCCCCAGCCTGTTGGGGTTCGTCCCGTTCGCCGGGTGGCTCTTGAGCATTCTCTGCTATCTCGCATTGACTTGGCACCGCGATCGTCGGGGATGGCACGACCTGGCCGCGGGCACCATGGTCGTAAAGGTAAACCGTGCTGCCTCTCCCAAAGCAGAATGGGCTCGCACAACATCTGGCCAAACAGTGCTGCTGGCGACTCCCGGTGCCCGCCTCGGTGCCCGGCTCATCGACTTCTCGTTCATGATGGTGTTCTGGATTGCCCTGTTCTTCCCCCTGACTCTTACCATTGATTCCCTGGGCTTCTGGGACGACGGATCCTGGCCCGGCACAAGGATCTATTGGCTCTCAATTGCACCCGTGTTCCTTGTTGGCTTGCTCTACGAGGTCACGATGATCTCGGCTGGTGGTCGAACCCTGGGGAAGATAGCCACTGGAATCCATGTCATCCGCAAAGACAACGGAGACAGACCGGGACCCAGCCGATCGATCCGACGCTGGGTAATTCCTGGGCTGCTGCTCCTGATCCCATTCGTCGGGTTGCTGGGGACACTGCTTTGCCGTCTCTCGCTCACCTGGGGCAAAGAGCGTAGGGGTTGGCACGACATGGTCGGCGGCACTCTCGTGGTGGTGAGGCAACCCCGGTAGCCAACCCAGGATTTGACGAGTGCTCTCAAACCTTCCCCCGCTAGCCTGATTGCACTATGGCAGTTTCGTCCTGGGAGCCCGACCCCACCGGCCGTCACCAATACCGCTGGTGGGACGGCGAGCAATGGACCGACCAAGTCGCCGACGACGGCGTCCAGAGCGTCGACCCCGTCAGTACCGCCGAGGCCGGCCTCCCCCTAGAGGCGCCCCCACCGGTACCGCCTCCGTCTGGGCCGACTCCTGAAGAATCCGATAGCGACCCAAGCACCGAGCAACCCGATCTGTCGCCAATGCTGGCCTCCCGGGGTAGGCGTCTCGGGGCGCTGTTCCTAGAGCTCTTGCTGGCCATCGTCACCCTTTTGATCGGCTGGCTGATCTGGTCGCTGATCGTCTACTCCCGAGGCCAGTCGCCAGCCAAGCAAGTTCTGAAGATGAGGGTGATCCGGCTTGAAAGCCGTCAGGTTGCCGGCTGGGGATGGATGGCCCTGCGCGACATGGTATTGAAGGCGGTGGTCATCTTCTTCTTTGCCAGCGTCTTCCTATTGGGCATTATCTGGTTAATCGTCAACGGCATCGTCCTGCTGGGCAACGATCAAAATCAGACGGTGTGGGACAAGATGCTCAAGACCGCCGTCGTCCACGACCCACATGATCGGTTCAAGCCCATCCCCCAGCCGCTATATCCGTCAGGAAGCTAGTCCCGGTCCCAGCCCTGCTGGGCCAAGTTGAGCCACAGGTTCGCCGGCAGATACCGGGTAGCCTGACCCCCGCATGAGCAATCCCGCCTGGGAGTCGGATCCCACCACCCGCCACGAATACCGCTGGTGGGACGGCGAGAGGTGGACCGACTTCGTGGCCGACGACGGGGTACAAACCCTCGACCCCCTCACCGGAGCAGAGAATCTGAAACCTCCGGCCAGCCGACCCATTCCTACTGAACCAAGCTCTTCTGGCCCTGCTGATCAGAACACGCTGGCGGGTAGCCAATCCCAGGAATTGGCTACCCGCCTTTCCCGTTTCGGTGCCCGGCTCCTCGACGGGTTCATATTCGTGGCATTCACGGTTGTCTTGCTTTATGCCCTTCACCTCACCGATGTCAAGCCGATGCCCTTCGACGAGCTATCCGACTCAGACACCGCCGATGAGTTCTTCGAGCACTTACAGGACTATTCCGAGAGCATTCAGTCTGTTGGCTTGTGGCTTGCCGCCTTGGGGGCGGTCTACGAAATCGCATTCATCGCCATACAGGGCCAAACACCGGGGAAGATGGCCACAAGAATCCGGGTAGTTCGAGCTGACGACCTCTTCCAATCGGAATGGGGCCGGCCCCCGACGTGGGGCAGTTCATTCGGCCGCTGGGCCGTGCCATTCGTCCTGGGCCTTCCGGCATGGTTTGTTCCCTACGTTGGAGAAATCTTGGTGCTGCTCTGCTATCTCTCCCTCGTATGGGATCGCGAACGCCAAGGCTGGCACGACAAGGCCGCGAGAACATTCGTCATCAAGAAGCTTTAGGGCGGCCGAACCCGGTCGTTCAGCCGAGCGCTAGGAACCGGAGATCATCCCCTTCAGGGATTCCACGAGCTCGCCGTGGAGATCGAGCTGTTCGCCGACGTAGTCGGGTGACAGCCCGACCACGTGGATGCGGATATTGATGGTGTCGGTTCCGGTGGCGGTCATCTCGGCATGCAGCTGCTCAGCGGCCTCAGCGCCGTCGGATGCCAGCACGGTGTTGGCTCCTTGGTCCCAGCGGGCCATCGTCCCCTGGGCGGCGTAGCTCCGGTAGATGTCGAGTTGGTTGTCGACAGCCTCGCCGGGCGGACCGCCGATCCAGACCCGGCGGATCAGGATCTTGGGTCCCGTGCCACCGGCCTCGTCGAAGGCGTCTGACAGCCGCCGCACGTGGTCGACGGCTTGAAGGCTGTCGTAGAGGATGCCCAGCCCCAAACCGGCTGCCCGGCGGACGGCGGCCAACGACTGGGCGGCGGCCACCATCGGCACCGGATGGTCGGCGCACGCCGCGATGGCCCGGTCGTCGGCCAGCGAGCCGTCGGCCTCGCCTCGCAGCGCGGCCACCACCTTGGGCAGAGCCTCTTTGAACCGGGAGCCGATCTCGTCGAACGGAACTTCAGCCAACTCGAAGTCCACCGGCAGCGCCCCGGACGCGAACCCTGCCCCTACCCGGCCGGGAAAGGCGGCGGCCAGCCAGGCCACTTCTTCTGCGATCAGGGCATAGGGCTTCATCGGCAGAAGAAGCGGGCAGGGCGCGGCCCACCCGGAAGGCATGGCGGCCAGCAGAAACCCGGCCATCTGCTGGGGGTTGGGAAAATATCCCGGGAAACCGGCGTGGTGCTCCGACACCATGACCCCGTCATAGCCCACCTTTACTGCCTGCCGAGCCAATTCGCGTACCCCATTGAGTTGCTCGGAGGCCGGGCCGTCGTGGGGATACAGCCGCAGCGATACCGAGCCGTTGGCCAGTGGCGGTGCGGAGCTCTCGGCCACAGGTCTAGCGCCGGATGAATGCGTCGGCGAAGCGGCCCAGGGCGTCGCGTTTGGCCTCGATGGAGGCGTGAGAAGGGTCGCCGGGGTACCAGGGCATGGCGATGGTGGAGGTGACCCCGTGCTCGTTCATCTTGTCGTGCAGCCGAGGGGAGGGCTCGGCGTTGGGGATCACCATCGTCTCGAACGGGCCGTCCTCTTTGCCGGCCTCGGTGCGCAGCTCGCCGAGGCGGTCGAGCAGTTGGTGGATCTCCGACAGGTCATAGTTCATGCCCAGCCAGCCGTCGTTGCGGACCGCCCGGGCCAATGCGGCCTCCGACTTGCCCCCCACCCAGATCGAGACCGGCGCCTCGGGCTGGGGATACACCCCGGTGGGACCGAAGTCGTAGAACTCGCCGTGGAACTCGGCGGTGCCGTCTCGCCAGAAGCGGCGGCAGATCTCGATCATCTCGTCGGTGCGCCGCCCCCTGGTGCGGGGGTCGGCTCCCATCAGCGCGATCTCCTCCCGCAGCCAGCCCACGCCCACGCCGAGGCGGAACCGGTCGTTGGAAAGCAACGACAAAGTGGCCACCTGGCTGGCCACAGAGAACGGGTCGCGCATGGGCAGGATGTACACGTAGGTGAGCACCTCCAGGGTGCTGGTGGCGCTCAGCATGGCCGACGCGGTGATCAGCGGGTCGGGGAACGGCGAGGTGTGGCTGAAGGGGTTCTCCCCCGACGGGTGTACCGAGGCAAACCCTTCGGGCACGGCCACATGGTCGGCCAGCGCCACCCCGGTGAACCCCTCGGTCTCGGCGGCCCGGGCAATGTCCACCAACTGGTCGGTGTCCTCGAACATCACCGCGGCGTAGTACTTCACTGGTTTCGTCCTCTTTTCGTGCTAGCGGTCACACTTTGGCTAATCAGGCTTCTGGCAGGGCACCCAGCATCACGTCGGGGCCCAGCGCCGGCGCGATGAACGGCGAAAAGTCTGGTCCCCGCCGCAGGCTGTGGCCGCCGTCGACGTTGATGCACTGCCCGGTGATCCACCGCGACTCGGGGCCGATCAGGAACCGGGCCAGATGCCCCACATCCTCGGGCAGGCCCACATCGGCCATGGGAGTGTTGGCGATGTAGCTCTCGTACACATCGCCGCCTCGGGGGATGCCCTCCATTATCTCGGTGGCGATGAACCCGGGGCGGATAGCGTTGAACCGGATGTTGGCCGCGCCGTACTCGTCGGCCGCATTGCGCATCATCGCCTCGATGCCCGCCTTGCCGGGGGTGTAGGCCCCGAAATACGGGTGGGTGATCTGCCCGGCGATGGACGACATGCCCACGAACGAACCGCCACCGGCGGCCCGCATCCGGGGCACCGAGTGCTTGATGGAGAGCATGGTGCCCAGCACGTTGAGATGGAGCACCCGCAGGAACTCGTCGGTGTCCTGCACGTGGTAGGGGCCCATGCCCCCGCCCCCGCCGGCGTTGGCCACCACCCCGTTCAGAGTCCCGGTGGGTTCGGCTGCGGCGGCGACGGCGGCGGCCACCGAGGCCTCGTCGGTCACGTCGGCCACCACGTAGGCCACGCTGCCGCCGTTGGCGGCTGCCTTCTCGACCCGCTCGGCCGAATCGGCCAACTTCGACTCGGTACGGCCGCAAATGGTCACCGCGGCGCCGTCGGCGACCAGCGCCGCCGCGCAGGCATGGCCGATCCCGGTTCCGCCACCGGTCACCAGCACTCCGTATCCCTTCACCCCATCTGCCATGATTGCTCCCTGATGAATCGCACAAGGCTGTTTGGCTTGTGCAGTTGATTGATCTCAGCAGCCGCAAAGGTAACAGGAGGATCTGATGAAGGCAGACGCGCTGGACGCATTCCGGCTAGACGGCAAGGTCGCGGTTATCACCGGGGCGGCCTCAGGCATCGGCGAGGCCACCGCCGAGATGTTCGCCGCCGCCGGGGCCAAAGTGGTGTGCGGGGACTTGGACGGCGAAGGGGCAGAGTCCACCGCCAAAGCCATTCGCGAGGACGGCGGTGAGGCCATCGCCCAGGCCTGCAACGTGACCTCCCGTGACGAGGTGGACTCTCTGGTGGCCCGGGCGGTGGCCGCCTACGGCGGATTGGACATCATCGCCAACGTTGCCGGCGCCATGTTCCCCGGCCTCATCGAAGATCTGACCGACCAGGACATCGACCGGGGCATCGACCTCAACCTCAAAGGAGTGCTGTACGGCTGCCAAGCAGCCATCAGGGCCATGAAGGACGACGGCGGCGGGGTGATCCTCAACGTGTCGTCAGGGGCCATCGACCTGGCCTACGAGGGCATCGGCGTGTACGCCTTCACCAAGGCCGCGGTGGCCATGCTGGGCCGCACCCTGGCACTGGAGGTGGGCCGCTACGGGATCCGGGTTTGCACCCTGGCCCCCGGCAGCACGCTCACCAACTTCACCACCTGGCGCCTGCACAACGAAGACGGCACCCTGAACCAAGAGGCCTATGACGAGTTCTTGGACTACGCCCGAGACCTCTCCCCCATCGGCGCCCTCGGCGAAGCCCTAGACCAGGCCTACCTCATGCTCTACCTCGCCTCCGACGCCGGAAAATTCACCACCGGAAACGTCTTCCGCTCCAACGGCGGCCAAACGACGACCTTCTAGATCTTTCAAAAGGCAGTGGTCCCCAACTGAGGCGGGGCGGTGGGTGGCCCGGCTCAGGGCGCCCGCCGCCCGCAGCTTGTCGAGGACGGCGGGCTGGGCCGGGACAGGCCCCGCCGCACCGCCGGAGGATGGTAAACCGCTAACGCGGCGACCTCGGCAATCCCATCCCGGCAGTAGCGATGATGTCCCGCTGGACCTCGTTCACACCACCGCCAAAGGTCCCCACCGGGGCCCCCCGATAAGCGCGCTCCAATTCCCCCGCGAGCACTGCTTCCGGCGTCCCCTTCACCAGGTAAGAACGCTGCCCCAATACCTCCATTAGCGACTGGAACGACTTCACCTTCAGCTCTGTGCCGAACACCTTCATGGCCGAGGCGTCGGCCGGTTTCAGCTCGGTGTCCTCCAAGGCGGCGGCCACCTTCCAGTTGTACATCTTCAGCGCCTCGTTGCGGGCGTACACCTCGGCCAGGGCCAGGCGCACCCACTCCTGGTCGATCACCCGGCGCCCGTCGTCCAAGGTGGTGTTGCGGGCCCAGTCCACCACCCTGCGCAGCGGCCCGTCGATGTTGCCCGCCGGGGCGAGGCCCACCCGCTCGTGGTTGAGCTGGGCAGTTATGAGCTTCCACCCACCGTTCACCTCGCCGATTCGGGCCCAGTCAGGCACCCGGATGTCGTTGTAGTAAGTGGCGTTGGTGTGGCCCCCGCCCAGAAGCCAGATGGGGGTGTGGCTGAACCCGTCCAGGGTGGTGTCCACCGCGAAGATGGTGATGCCCTTGTGCTTGGGCACATCGGGGTCGGTGCGGGTGGCCAGCCACACCCAGTCGGCCTCGTGGCCGCCGGTGGTCCATATCTTCTGGCCGTTGATGATCCACTCGTCGCCGTCGCGCACCGCCCTGGTCTTGAGCGAGGCCAAGTCGGTGCCCGCAGTGGGCTCGGAGTAGCCGATGGCGAAGTGCAACTCCCCGGCCAAGATCTTGGGCAAGAAGAACGCCTTCTGCTCATCGGTGCCGTACACGTTGAGGGCCGGCCCCACGGTGTTGAGGGTCACGAACGGCAGGGGCGCGCCGGCCCGGTTGGACTCCTCGAAGAAGATGAGCTGCTCCAGCGGGGTGTAGCCCTGCCCGCCCCACTCGGTGGGCCACCCCACCCCCAGCCAGCCGTCCTTGCCCATCTGGCGGACGGTCTCCTTGTACACCGGCCCCCCGTGCTCGCCGCCTAGGGCGTCGCGCCGCTCGGGGGTCATGAGGCTGTCGAAGTAATTACGCAGAGTGGCCTGGAGCTCGAGCTGGCCGTCGGTGAGGGCGAGGAACATCGACGGCCATAGTAGATAGGTTGGGGCCGGAAGCCACGACCCAAGGCAGGTAGCCCCGATGAACAAGGCCCAGCTTCTGCTGTGCGCTGCACCGGACCCCGAACTGGCGGCCCAACTCACTCGTTTCTTGGAAACGTGGCTGGCCGGAGCACCCGACGGCGAGCGTGCAGGACGAGTGCTGATCCGACTGCCCGATGACCCGATGAGGGGTCACGTGACCGACGGACGGCCTACTTACGAGGCAATCGTGGAGATTGGGCCAATGGCTAGCGCTGAGAAGCTGGTCGGGTTACTGCGAGGGGCAGCTTCAGATCTGGGGGGTGTTGTCGACATCGGTCGCAGCGCGGTGATCGCCGGGACCACCGCGGCCATCAAGCCGGGGACTGGCGAGCTCCAACTGTCGTTCATCATGAGCCGACGCCCCGACATGACCAAATCTGAGTTCCACCGCTACTGGCGCCACGAGCATGTCCGCCACGCCCACACCGACGGCATGGTGGGCTACCACCAATTCCACGGAGACCCGGTTCTCTCGGCTGAGCTCGCCGCGGCATCCGGCTTCCATCGCTGCGACGTGGACGGGATCGCCGAGTGCTACCTCGATTCCGTGGCCGGATTTACGGCCAATCCGCCTACCGACCGAGGCGACCGGGTGAATTTCGCCGACGAGGCAACTGAAGTAGGCGTGATCCTACGGACCGTTTGCGCCTATCCCTAGAGTTCAGCCCCAGAGGGCGGGGCGGGTTCCGACCACCTGGGCTTCGACTAGGCGGGCAATCTCGGCGTCGTCGAGGCCGAGCACGTCGCGCAGGATCTCCTCGTTGTGCTCTCCCAGAGTGGGGGCGGGGCGGCCCAGGCGATGGTATTGGCCGTTGAACCGGCCGGGGAAACTGGGATAGGGAACCGCGCCGACCACTACGTGGTCCATCCACTGCTGGTGGCCCCGGGCCGCGAGCTGGGGGTTGTCGATAGACTCTCGGCCGGTGATCACCGGAGCGGCGGGCACGCCGACGGCCAGCAGCTCGTCAACTGCGGCGTCGCGGTCCCTTTCAGCCGCCCAACCGCCGATGGCGGCGTCGATCTCATCGTGGCGGGCGAGGCGCTCATCACGACTGGTCCACCCCGCCCAGTCTTGGCGTCCGACCAGAGCCGCCAGTGCGGGCCACTGGGAGTCTTCTTCTACCGAGACCACCACCCACTGGTCCTCACCGGTAGCAGCGTAGATGCCTTGGGGGGCGGCATAGGGGGAGCGATTGCCCTGGCGCTGGAGGAGCTGGCCGTAGGCGGTCCACTCGATCACCTGCTCAGCCGCCGCGTTCAGCCCGGCCTCGATCAGCGGAACCTCCACCAGCAGGCCCTCGCCTGTCTGGGCCCGATGCTCCAGCGCCAGCAGCGTGGCGAACACCGCGTGCATCCCCCCGAGCTGGTCGCACATCCCCCGGGGAACCAGCGGGCGACCGTCGGGATCGCCGGTGAGGAAGGCAAGGCCACTGGCCTGCTCGATGGTCATGGCGAAGCCGGTGCGGTCGCGCCATGGCCCAGTCAGGCCGAATGCCGGCATCCGCACCATGATGGCGTCGGGGTTGAGCCGGTGGACCTCAGCCCAGTCCAATCCGAAGTTCTCCACCACCCGGGGGGAGTAGTTCTCGATGACGATGTCAGACATCTCCACCAGCCGTTTCACCTGGGCCAGTCCGTCGTCACTCGAAAGATCCAGGGTGACCGACCGCTTGCCGGTGTTGGCTCCATGGGTAACCGGGCTCCACTCCCACAGCTCGTCGCGTTGGAGCCCGCTGGCAAAGCGCATCCCGTCGGGTCGCTGGATGGACTCCACCTTGACGACGTCGGCGCCCAGAGCCGAGAACAGACACGATGCCACCGGGCCGGCCCAGAACGTGGCCAGGTCGCACACTCTGAGCCCAGCCAGCGGCAGCGACGGCTCCGTTAGGGGCGGACCTAGGCCCTGCGCCGGCGCCGAACCGGCCCCTGCGACCAAGAGCTCCTCGTCGGCCTCGCCCAATGCGGGAGCGGGCTTTACTGGGCGGGGCGGGCGAGTACTGAGCTGATAGGGCACCCGGGGCTGGGTGAACCCGCCGGGGTTCTCCACATATACGCCTCGCTCGGCGAAGTGGTCGATCTGGGCCACGCGGCTGCCGTCGCCGATGGGGGCCACCGGCACCCGCAGCAAGGTAGCCTTGTCCACGATCTCATCCACCGTGTGGGCCTGGGTATAGCGGGCGATGCGGGCCCACACGTCGTCTCGGTGGTCCATCCGCCCGTCACCGCTGGCCAAAGCGGGATCTTCGGCCATGTCGGGGTCGTCGATAACCACGCAGAAGTCCTTGAACTGCTGGCCGGTGATGGTGCAAAAACCCACCCAGCCGTCTTTGGCCGGCTCCACCGAGGGGATCTCGATGGAACGAGTTGCCCCGGTGCGGGCATCAGAGGCGTAGGCCGCATAGAGATGGGCGTACACCACGAAACTGGTGGTCATGGCTTCATAGGCCGACACGTCCACATGCTCGCCGGGGGTTTTCCCCCGCCGAGCGGCCATCACCGCAGCCAGCCCCAAGGCGCCGGCGTTGGCCGCCACCAAGAACTCCCCCAGCTTGCCCC
Organism: Acidimicrobiales bacterium; assembly: GCA_965208505.1. Taxonomy (GTDB): domain Bacteria; phylum Actinomycetota; class Acidimicrobiia; order Acidimicrobiales; family Bin134; genus Poriferisocius. The sequence continues at coordinate 755,643 of OZ242339.1, read as the reverse complement.
CCACCCCCAGGGGCATCTCATCGGGAATGCCCCGGCTGTGGGTGGAGCCCACCCAGGCTTGGAGGGTGAACTCGTTGGCCGGACGCTGATCCCACGGCCCGCCCCGGCCCCACGGCGAGATAGACAGCAGCACCAGAGCGGGGTTCTGCTCAGCCAGTTCGGCGTGGCCCAGCCCCATCGACTCCACCGCCCCGGCACCCAAGTCCTCCACCACCAGATCGGCGGTGGCCGCGAGCTCCAGAAATCGACTTCGGCCCTCAGGATCGTCCAAGTCGATCACCGCGCTGCGCTTGCCGGCGTTGAGGAATTGGAAGAAGGCGCCGTCGGCCGCGTCGCCGCCGGCGGGCGACCCCGATGCCGACCAAGACCGCAGAGGGTCGCCGCCGGGAGGTTCCACTTTGACCACCTCGGCGCCGGCGTCGGCGAACAGCTTGGACGTGTAGGCCCCACCGATGGTGCGGGTGACCTCCAGCACCCGCACCTGGTCGAGCACCGCGCCGTCGGGGGTGCCCAGCAGACCTCCCTCGACCGTCTCGGGCATGGGCGGGCGCTAGCCGATGACGACTGGGTTGATCGGGCTGCCGGTGGCCCCGGTCACGTTCAGCGGGGAAACGGCCATGAAGCCCTCGTGGCAGCCGTCGGCGGCCATCTCAGAGAAGTTCAAGAACTCCAGCATGTAGATGCCCGCGCCCACCAGCAGGATCTTGTGGACGGTGAGGAAGTCGTTCTCGTCGAACGGTATGACCTCGATGGCCGCATTGTCGGACCCCACGGCCACCACGTCGTTGGCCATGAGCCACTCGGCCCCGTCGTTGTTGATGCCCGGCTGGGCGAAGGGCTGCTCGGCGGAGGGGTCGGCCTCAATCGACCACCACATGTCGAGGTAGCCGGTGCGGATCAGCACGATGTCGCCGGCTCGCACCGGGGTGCCCTGAGCCTCGGCGCAAGCGGCCATGTCGGCCCCGCTGATCGGCGTGCCCGCCTCCAGCCAGCCGTCGGCGCCGGTGTGGGCCACCATGTCGAGCAGCACGGCCCGGCCGGCTATGGCGCCCACCTTCTCGATGCCCAGCCGGGAGGCCCCGGTGTGGGTCTTCATGGCCTCCTTGGAGAAGCCGTTGTAGTGCTGGTCTTGGCCGTACACATGGCACAGGGCGTCCATGTGGCTGGTGGTGTGGGAGGCGAACACCAGCACATCCTCGTGGGCCCCGGTGCCGGCGTGGCAGCCGTAGGCCTCGTAGATGCCCTCGTCGGAGGCGTTCTGGAGGGTTAGCCGCATCGGGGTGCCCCGGTAGTCCATGATCGGCACGCCCTGCGATTGGATCGGTATTCCCAGCGGGTACACCTTGCCGGTGGTGATCGACGCACTGGCCTCTTTCACCACCTCGGGGGTGAGCAGATTCAGCGCCCCCCGCTCATCCTCGTCGCCCCATCTTCCCCAGTTGTTCTCAGCCATGGCCGAGACTCTAGTGACGCGGATGGCGGCCGGTCACCCCGGCCGACTGGTCACCCTGTGGAGGATGGCGGCGGATTCGTGCCCAGATTCTTCAGGCGCCGCTCCACCAGAGGCATCATGCCGGGGAAGCCGGGGATCCGGCGCAGGCGGCGGTCGAGGAACAGGCCCACGCCCAGAATCGTGGTTATCGATGCCCCCCAATTGACACCCAGGCGGATGAGGACGAACTGGTTGATCGAGGCGTGTCGAAGCAGCCAGATGTCGAACCCGACGCTGGCAAACACAATCAGCGCCACTGCGATGGAGGCCAGGCGCGTCGCTGCTCGGTACTCCGGGTGGGATTTTGCATCGCGGTCGATCGCCACCAGATAGGGAAGGGCGTAGCCGGTGGCGTTGCGCCTCATGGCAGCCGAGATCAGCAGGGCCAGCGCGGCCAATGCCTTGGCTCCGATGCCGATGCCGAAGTACACCTCTTCGCTGTCATAGATGATGCCCAGCGTGCCCCGGATCAGCAGGTACACCACGAAGATCGGCATCACCCGACCGAGGGGCAGTCCCCGGCGGTAGCGGCTGACCTGGGCCTTGATGGCCCACAGCGTCATGGCAGCGATGGCAGGGACCAAGCCGACCGCGCTGTTGAGCACCAGGAACAGCACGATGGGCATGTACTGGTCGAACACATCGGCTCGGGTTGGGGCCGGCGGCATCGGTGCCGGTGGGGATGATTCGTCGGCCATAGTCAGGTTGCTCGGCAGCTCTACCGGGACAGGGCGAACCAGGCTCGGGCGGCGTCGGCGTCGCCGAAGGTCTCCACACCGGGGCTGTCCAGCCCGATCCGCTCCCACGACAGCAGCAGCAGATCGGCGCCGCTGGCCCGCACCGCGGCGTCGCCCTTGGCGTGCTCGAGGCTCATCTTGATGCGACCGCCGTCGTTGACCAGCAGCCACTCCCCTTCGCCGTCGGTGCGGTGCAGGTGCAAGCCGGCGTCGGGCAGGGTCATGTCCCAGTTGCCCACTGCGAACGGAAGCACCACCTCGAACAACTCGCTGACTCCGTCGGCCCCTAGGTCGGAGTCAATGGGGCTGGGCTCCCCGAAAGCGGTCTCGGCGTCCCAGCGGTGTACCGCGGTCTCATGGGCCATGCGGCGGAAGTAGAAGGCCATGGTGTTCTGGCCGGCCCAGCTCCACACCTCCTCGTCAGGGTCAGCCCCATCCAGTGCTTCTTGCACAAACCGGTGTCCCTCCTCGAACCATTCCACGATCGCATCGCCTTCGGGAGGACGGGGGATCTCGTCGGCGGGAATCATCTCGGTGGCCCGCTCGGCCACATGGCGCCCCACCGAGCGGTACACCCGGCCGACGTGGGCCAACAGCTTGTGCACGGTCCAGCCCGGGCACGGCGGCACAGCGGCTCCGATGTCCCGCCGCCCGGCTGCGGCGATGGCCTCGCCGTCGGATCGCAGCGCTTCCTGATAGACGGCTCGGTCGATGCTCATGGCGCGACGGTACCAATCGCAGGCCGCCGAACTGCTACTAGCTCACCGCCATTTGCTAGAACCGGGTAATGATCGAAGCAAATTGGGATCTAGACACCCTCCGGGTGTTCCTCCACATCCTGGGCGCCGCGGTGTGGGTGGGCGGCCAGGTGATTGTCGCCGCCCTGGTGCCGGCCCTGCGCCGGATCGGTCCCGAGGCCACCCAGGCCGCGGCCCAGCAATTCGCCCGGGTGGCATGGCCCTTCTTCTGGCTGGCGGTGCTGTCCGGCCTGTGGAACCTGCTCGAAGTCGAGTTCGAAGACGCGGCCAACAGCTACCACATCACCCTCACCATAAAGCTGGTGCTGGTGATCGCCACCGGTGTCGCCGCCTGGCTGCACACCAAGGCCACCGACCGCCGCCGCGTCGCCATGATGGGCTCGCTGTCGGGCGTTGCCTCAATCGGCGCCGTTCTGGTGGGCGTGGCGCTATAGAGCCCTGCCGCACTCCTGTCTCAGAACTCGAAGTCCCCGAAGATCTCCGGAACGGTGAGGTCGAACCCCACCTCAAAGGCCGCCCGAGCCCCGAACAGGGAGTCCATCGCGCCACTGGCCATCTCATAGGCGGCCCGGATCTCCACTAGAGCCGCTGAACCGACCACTGCTCGGGCCTCGATCAAGGCGTCGGCGGCCACCGCTCGGTTCTCAACCAACAGGGCATCGACCGCGTCGCATGCCACTTGGGCCCGACGCCGGTACTCCTTGGCCTCGATGACCACGTCTCGGGCTGCATCGTAGATGTCGGTGGGAGTGCCGGAGTCGCTGAACGAATACGCCAGGGCCGATGCAGAATGGACATCATCTGTGCCGCCGCGGTCGCCGGCGGCAGCTTGGATCTCGAAAACGGTTGCGGTGGCCGCGGCCAAATTGGTCCGGGCCTCGGCCAAGGCCCCCCACAGTTCATCGGCAATCTCGGCGTTGTAAGCGGTGCGGGTCACCGCAAGGGTGGTCAGCGCCGATCGGAACTCGCCAATGGACTTAGCCCGTATGTCATCGGCCACTGCGGTCTTCAAGTCGGCAGCCAGCGCGGTTTGCGCGGCGGCCAGCGACTCCTTGAGATAGGCGAGTCGGGCGTTGGCCAAAAGGATCAGCGCCTCATCAACCGCTCGATAAGCGGATCGGGCCCCCGCCAGCACCGACAGAGTGTTGGCCATTTTGACGTAGCCGGCTTCGTCGGAGTCCGAATCGATCTCCCGTTCCCGCTCCTCCACCAGGGCAACCAGGGCACGGGCCAGGTGCCCCGAGAACGCACTGTCTTCACCCGCGCTCCCATCGGCGGCATCGGCATCCCCGGCCCCCGCGCCGATGATGGCGCTGCTGGGCGTTTCGGACGCGGCAAAGGCCGCGGTGACCTCGGACAGCGTGCTGCGGGCGGCGTCGGCGTAGGCGGAAACCGCCCCCTTGGCCCGCAAAGCCTCGGCCATGGCCATGACCGCGGCCTTGTCAGCGTCGTGGGCCGAGGCGTCAGCCTCGTCGTTCCAGCCGGAGATATCGGAGAAGAACCTGGCCCGCTGGGCCGCGTCGGCCGCCTCCCCGATATGAGCACAAGCACTGCGCAGAGCCTCGACTGCTCCGGCGTAGTACCGGGAGTCGGCGACGACGCCCCCGGCGGAGAATTCAGCGTTCGCAACCGGATCAACCATGACCTCTACGGTAGTTGAGTAAGAATAGGGATATGTCAGAAGCCTTGACCCCAGAGGAGATTGCCCGAAAGATCAAGCGGGCCGGCATCGGCAAGGCCAAGTTCGACTTCACCCAGACCTCCATCCTCGGCATCATGGCCGGGGCGTTCATCGCCCTGGGCGGTGTGTTCGCCCTCACCATCGCCGTCAGCCCGGAGCTTGGCACCGGGCCGGCCAGACTGCTCATCGGGGTGGGCTTCTCGCTGGGGCTGTTCTTGGTGGTGGTCACCGGGTCGGAGCTGTTCACCGGCAACAACCTGATGGTGGCCAGCTTCTTCAGCCGGCGCATCAGCGGCCCCGAACTCACCCGCAACTGGGCGCTGGCCTTCGTGGCCAACCTCGTCGGGGCACTGGTAATCGTGTTTTTGTTGTACTTCAGCCGGTGGTGGGCCCAGGGCGACTACTCGTTCTCAGTGCGGACCATCCAGATCGCCAACGACAAGGTCAACCTGTCGTTCGGCACCGCCTTCGTCCGGGGGCTGTTGGCCAACATGCTGGTGTGCCTGGCGGTGTGGATGGCGGTGGCCGGCCGCTCGCTGGTGGACAAGATGATCGGGATCATCCTGCCCATCACCGCCTTCGTGGCCGCCGGCTTCGAGCACAGCATCGCCAACATGTTCTTCCTGCCCCTGGGCTGGCTGGTGTCCACCGACGCCGACGCCCTAGCCGCCGCCGGCCTCACCACCGATCAGATCGACCGCCTGAACTTCGGCTGGGTGGCCCACAACCTCGTCGCCGTCACCCTGGGCAACATCATCGGTGGCGCCCTCGTGGGCCTCACCAACTGGACGGTCTACCTGAGACGGCAGTAACGGCTATGCCGCGTGCAGCATCGCCCGCGCGCATATACAGGGTGTTGCCTGTATTCTATGATTGATATAACAGGTTTTGTCCTGTATTCTGACACTTGTGCAGAACTCTGACCTGGCCCGCAACCGACTTGACAACCGCTTCAAGACCCTTCCCTCCCCCGGCAAGTTCACGCGTCCCCACAAAGGCTGGATCCGGGCAATCCGCGACGCTCTGGGCATGACCACCAGCGAATTGGCCTCCCGAATGGGAGTCCGCCAGCAGACCATCAGCGACATCGAACGCAGCGAGCAGCACGACACCATCCAACTGAAGACCCTTGAGAGAGCCGCCCAGGCTATGAACTGCCGACTGGTCTACGCCCTAGTCCCGAACACCACTCTTGAGGAAATCCTCATGAACCAAGCTAGGCACAGAGCAATCCAGTATCTGGAAGCAATTTCGCAGCACAGCCGGCTTGAAGATCAAGCTGTCAGCAACAATGAACTAGCCGACCAAATCGAAGAGTTGGCTGCTCGCCTCGCTGGTCGGCGAGGTCTGTGGACCGAGGAGCCGACTGCTTCACAGTGACCGACGCCCTTATTCCCATAGGAGAGGGCCACACAGAGCTGTCTCCTGAAGACCACAACGGATTGATCCCGAGCTATATCGCAACCCGGGGCGACCTATTCGACGCGGAACAGCGAAACATCGCCCAAGCCCTGCTACGCCGCCCTCCACGAGCGGAGGAACTGCTCGACGACAAATACCTCCGCGACCTGCATAACGCGATGTTCGGCCAAGTCTGGAATTGGGCGGGCCAATACCGAACGCGTGAGACGAACATCGGCATAGAACCAACCCAGATCGCCGTCGCCGTGCGCTCACTCACCGACGACGTCACCTGGTGGATCGACTCAAAGACATTCGAAATCGACGAAATCGCCGTGCGGTTTCACCATCGTCTCGTTGCCATCCACCCGTTCCGCAACGGCAACGGACGTCATGGCCGTGTCGCCGCCGATTACCTCGCTCGCGCCCTCGGCGCCGAGGCCTTCACCTGGGGCCGCTTGCTCGGACTTGCTACCAGCGACCTCCGACGGGCCTACCAGTCTGCATTGCAAGACGCCGATGCCGAAGACATCAGCCAGCTTCTGATCTTTGCCCGAAGCTGAATCGCCCTCTGTTGGGTCACCAACTCCGTGAAAAAGTCCACTGACTGGTGCTCTATTCAAACTCGGAAGCACTGGCACCGAGGTTGTTGGCGTTTTCGGAGACGGTGCGTTGGGTGGAATCTTCGAAGCCGTCGGGGTTGTTGGCTCGGACTTCTAGGACCAACTCCACATTGGCGCCAAGGTGGGAGCTCACGTGGTTGGCGATCTCGCCTAGGTCTTTGATGCAGCGCACGGGGTCGAGGTTGAACTGGGCGTAGAACTGGGTTGGGCCCTGGGCAGCTGCTGGCTGGGGACCTTCCCTCTCGTCACTTGGCCGCGGCGCCCCGGTGATGTTCTCAGGTTTCTCGGCCTTCAGCTCATGCTCCGAGGACTCGGGCAACCGATCTGGACGAACAAGTAGGCCGCTTGGGGTTGGGTTGACGTGTTGGCCGGTTTGGATGCCGACCCAAGTCGATCCATCGTGGGCTTCCGCGTAGGCGAAGGTCTCCTGGGCCCAATCGGTGCTGGCCGTCCCCGCGCTGATGGCGGAGTCGAGCACCTGCGGCGACGACAGCCTGGGCATGTGCGGGTAGCGGGCGTAGACCTCGCGGAGCTTTCCGACCGTCACATCGCCCTGTTCTGTCCACAGGTCGCGTCGGTCGATGTCCATACGCACCCGCACGCCGCTGTAGTTGGCGATGATCTTCTCCTCGGTGGCCAGCTTCTTGGACACCCGGGCGCCGATGTCCCCGCTGGTACCAACCCTGGTGGTCAGCCACACGATCTCGGAAGTACCCGCCTCCTGGCTGGGAGTGAGCACCTGGGTGAAGGACTCGGAGATAAGGCTGTCCACTTGCTGGGACATTTCCTTGACTTTGCTCTCAGCTTGGCCCCTCTGGTGAGGGGTCAGGTCGAGGGCCTCGTGTTCGTCGGCGATCGATCGCCAAGCCAAATGCAACCGGGCTGCGGCCCGCAGTTCGCTCAACCGGTTGGCCGCCGCCGCCGCGAACACCAGCAGATTGCGGTTAAGCCGGGGGCCTCCGTGTCTTTGGTCCAAGATGCTCTGAGCCAACGCCGCTGCTGGCGAGTGCTCGTCATTGGCCGAATGGGTTGCGTCGGGGGCCAACACAACGAGCCGCACGCCATCATCATCGTCGGGCACGTCGCCTGGCCCCTCGGCGAATACTTGTATCGCAGCGAAATCACCTCGATCGCGCTGGCCGGCAAGCCGGGCCTTGACCTCATCGTCAGCGTGATCGTCGGTGTAATTCGACGCCGCCCGGTCGGCGGCCATCCGGGTGACGTTGGGCTGGAGCGAGTACCAGTATTGGGCGCCGTCCACATATAGGTGGGTTGCCTCGCCCGACAGCCGCCGCAGCGCATCGGCAAACTGGCCCACCGGCTCGCCGGGTTGCACGCAGCCCAGCACCACTGATTTCAGATCCACTCCCCGCTTGCCGTCGGGCCGGGGCGCCGAGCCCATGTACACGGTCCGGGCCGCCCGTCTCGTGGCAGAGAGGCGTCCGAAGTGGGAAAACTCGTTGTCAATTCGCAGCGGCAGGGCGTTGGCCCCGTCCACGTCAGATTTGATGACCGGGTCCCAGGCTTCTGCCAGGTACTTCTTCATCTCGCTCACCAGCGCCCCCGAGTCCATCGGCAGGTTGCCCGGCATGATCAAAAGCGACTGATCGCCCCGCTGCCAGAGCTGGGAGATGGCCAGCGCCATGAGCCGCAGCACGCCGCGAGTGCGCTGGAACTTGTCGAGGGCCGACCAGTCGTCGAACAGCCGGTCGAACAGCTCGGGATGGATCGGATAGGACATCTCCATCCGCTTGCGGTATTCGGCCTCGCCCACGCCCGACGGGAACTCCTTGCCCTGGTCGCGGTACATGTCGCTGAAGGCTCGGATGACCCCGTCGCGCACTTTAGCCTTCTCGAGGGGAACTGGGTCGAACAGGCGCCGGCGAACGATCTCGAACGACTCATCGGGCGACGCCGGCTGCCACTGGGCGGCTTTGCGGGTGACCACGTTCTTCAGCTTCTCCAACGCCGTGCGGCCCCGCTCGCCGCCCACCTCGATGTCGGAGGCGGGAATCGACACCAGCACCACCACGTTGGGCACAGCCGCCGCGGCCTCGGTGAGCGCCTGGGCGAAGGTGAACTGGGTGTCGAAGTCGCCCCCCACAAGGCGGGGCCCGTCACCGCCATCGCGCAGCTGCCGCGCGTAGGCCACCCACTCGTCGATCAGCACCACCGCCGGGCCGCACTGCTCGAACAGCGTCCGCAGGGCTGCTCCCGGATTGGTCCCCGCCTCATCGTCGGCCCTTACCAGCTCGTAGGCCTCCCGGCCCCCCAATTGGTAGGCCATCCGACCCCACAGAGTGTGCAGCACCACGCCGTCTTCAACCTTTTCGGGTTTCGACGGAGAGGCCATCTGGCCGACCAGCACGGCCCGAGACACCTCATCGGGCAACAGCAGCCCTTCCTCGGCGAGCATCTCACCAACACCGGGCAACTCCTTGGCCGGCACACCCGACGCCAGGTGATAGAGGGCGATCAAGCTGTGGGTCTTGCCGCCGCCGAAGTTGGTCTGAAGCTCGATCACCGGATCGCCGCCGCTCCCCGACAACCGCCGTGTGGCCCCAACCAACAGGTCCCCCAATCCCTGGGTGATATAGGTACGGGCGAAGAACTCTCTCGGGTCCTGGTACTCCGACTCGGCGTTGCCTTTGAGCACCTCGTATAGGTCAGCGGCGAACTCCGCTTGCTCGAAGTTCCCCTGGGCCACATCGGAATGCGGCGTGATGATGTCGCGCCACGGGGTCAACCCTGCCGTGGGGTGCCCCTCGGTGGGCTTGGCCGCCGTCTTGCGCCGTTGGGCCCGCGACTCCTCATCCACCATCTGGCGCATTAGGTCGCGCCGCAAATCCCGGATCTGCTGGCGCTCGTCCAGGTTGCCAAACGCCTCCAGCAGCCGCTCCATCGAATCGAGCGCCCGCACCGTGTCATCGGTGGACAGCGCCTGCTGGTGCGCCCAGCTGTTGCGGGCGTCGGCCACCTCGAAAACCAGCGCCCGCACCGCGGGCGGGAAGCCGTGGCCGAACACCTCCTGCCAAGTGGCCTTCATTCCCTTGAAGAGGAACGCCGCGTCCTCGGCAGATGGGCTGCGCTCCGGCGTGTGCAGCCGCCCGTTCACTGTCTCAAGCCAGCCGTCGCCGTAGAACCCCCGCCAAGTGTCCTCGCACTTCGGCCGCAGCCCATCGCGCAGCAGATCAAGCGCCCTGGAAATGCGCTCCGTGTTGGCCATCACCATGTTCGCTGCGCTCCCCTGCATTGTGTAGCTGCCACATGGGCAAAGCTATTGGCTTGCAGTGACAGTTTCAGATTCGGCTTTAGATTCGGCATGCGGACCAGCTTGCAAGCGAGAATTCGAAATCAGTTTCTGAGCACAGGGTTGAGGTGTTTGGGCTGCCAGGTGGTTGAACCATTGTCGGGGAACGCCTCTGGTGGCGGCACCACGCTGTGTCTACCGGTTCGGGAGTCGGTCTCAACTAGGAATTGGCGCTCGTGGATGTCGTGGTGGCAGTCGTTGCACACGGTGACCAGGTTGGGGTAGTCGGTTTTGCCGCCGTTTTTCCAGTGCTGGATGTGGTGGTAGAAGCTGCGGTTGGCGTCAGACCCGCACCCCACGCAGGCCTTGTCTCTTACCATCAAGGCGATGCGCTGGGCATCTGAAGCGCAACGGCGGCGCCGGCCGAGCCACAAATCCTGAGTTCTGGCGTTGAACACTGCCGGGAAGATGTCAGCGTCGCACGCCAACTTCACGAGTTCCTTGGCCGGAAGCGGGGTGCCGTCGCAAATGCGGGCGTCGACTAGCTCCTTGTGAGCGGCGTCGTAATCGGCTACGAGCACCAAGGCGGTGCCGTTGGCCTTGTCTTTCTCGGGATGCAGGACCACCTCTGCGAGTGCGTCCGCCAAACGCTGCTGGGGGGTGCGGCGCGACTTGGGATCCTCTCCACGCCACAGCTCCCGCTCTTTCTCCGTCACAACTCCGGCAAAATGCGCGCCGGTGAGCAAATCAAACTCGGCGTTGAGCACGTACATATCGGTTTCAGGATTCTTGAACAAACGAGCACGGCGGTGCTTCCGCTGCCGATCGAACGCCGACTCGCCGTCGTCGCCCGACAACTCGTGCTGCTGCCTTTTGACCGTCTTGGAGAACTCGTCGAAGCTCTGCGTCCTAGCCGCCTCCAAAAGCTCATCTTCCAAGATCGGGCCCTCAGACGACGCCCGAGCAATCAGCCGCGCATGATCGGAAGGAATCTGACCCGAAGCCAGGGCATCAGATGTCTCCGCCAGCTTGGACATCCGCTCAGCCGCCTTCACATCACGATGAGCCGCAGCCGGAGACGAGCGCAACACCTCACGGGCTACCCGCTTCGCCCCAGCAGTATCGTGGCGGCGCGACAGCTCGGCCAACGCCTCTGACCGCAGCGACTCCAACCTCGACCCAGCCTCGCCCAAAAGGCCCAGCCGCCGCCGCAAGCCGTCATCAGACAAGCCAGCCACGTCTATACGGTCGACGCAGACCGCGGCCCCGCAACCGCCGTCAACCGGGCTACCGACCTCGGTTTGGCCTGCTAGAGCAGATGAGAACTCCATGCATGTACTCTACCAACTACCGGTGACAATTGCCCTACGAATATAGCCTCTGAACAGGGAATATATTCAGATTTTCCAGTATTTCATAGGGTCGCCGGTTGGGCGTTTTATCTTGACATGACCAAATGAGGGTTGCCCCCGCTGTTGGGCAGCTCTGATTGCGAGAGACATTGGGCCAGCCAAGCTGCTGGAGTCCGATTTGCTCACACGCTGCTGAGGGAGCAGGCCGTCCGCTTGGGTATTGAGGTATGAGTATTTTCATTGATTTTCATGCTGCGGACTGATAGAAGTGGGCCTGTGTTGGATCGCAAAGACACGGTGAGCGACATCCAGGCGCTTACCGAAGAGGAAAAGAACGAGATCCGAGATGAGTGGGCCGACTACGTGCCCGACCCCATCATCATCTCAGAGGCCCGCAAACAAGAGCTCCGCGAGGAACTTGACCGGTACCTCGCCGAACTCTTTGAAGAGATCGGGGAGCCCTCCCCCGAGGAGATGGCCCGCGCCGAAGCCTGGTGGCGACCCATCGAGGAACACCTAAAGAAGAAGAACAGGCGTTGAACACCCTCGTCTTGGACTCCGGGGCAGTCACTAGCCTGGCGCGTCGAGAGCACCAAGCGGGCGCGAGCATCTTCCAATCTATGCACAAGAAGTCTTTGCCTGCATTCGTGCCTTCCATTGTCCTGGTGGAATGTCTGTCGGGCCGTCAGCGCGCAGACGCGGTGGTCAACCGCTTCCTGAAGACTTGCGTGGTGGTTGACGGACCCCATGAGAGGCTGGCGCGTCGAGCAGGTTCTTTGAGGACGAAGGCTGGCCGCGGCTCAGCCGTAGACGCAGTGGTAGTCGCCATAGCCGAGCCCGGAGGCACCGTCTTCACCAGCGACATCAAGGATCTCAAGGCCCTAGCCGCCCATGCCCAAGATGTCAGCGTCTTCGACATGTCGTAGTTAGGCAAGACCCGCTCAACCACTGGCCCGTAAACTGCACGTCCCTGGCGTTGTAAGCACCGGGCATCAAGACGCATGTGCTACCAGAGCAGTGTCGGCAGCCTCGACGAGTACCCCTCGTTGGTGTCTACGAGCAATCCTTCTGTAGACACCGCTCACAACTCGAGCGCAGCAAGGAAGTCCTCTGCTTCCTCTTCGGAAATGGAGTGGTCCTGAAGAACTTCGAGAGGTTCCCGACAAGCTGATCTCGGCCCATTCCGATAGGCGGTTGGTGCTGTTTGTGGGAGCGGGGACGTCGGCGGACTCCCCGGTGGTGCCGCGGCACTGTACTTCCCCTGGTCGATCCGAAGATCAACCTAGACCGTGCTATCCGCTGCTGGGACGGCTACCTGATGGGAGGCATCGGGCCAGCAAGGCTGCTGGAATCCGATTTACTCCCCCATTATGCAGCCATGGCCCAGCATTTAGGAGCCGGAAGCGAGAACTACAACAGGCTCTACGCCCAACGCTTGGCCGAAGTGGCGCTGTTCTCCGGCATCAACCCCATGGAACATGGCTGGCTCGACCGATTCACGGCTGCTACGAGCGGAGAAGGCCGTGTCGAGTGGATTCGCTGCGTCTCCTCTGCGCTGTCCCGTCTTTCGAGTAGCGATGCCGACGCGCAGTGGGACTCTTGGATTCGGGACTACTGGCGCAACCGGCTAGAAAGCAAACCCCGAGATCTGACCGACGAAGAGGCCACTGCGTTGGCCGACTGGACCGTGTGCCTCGGAAACCGGTTCTCCGAAGCGGTGGATCTTGCCTGCAAGCACAGGCCATCGATTGCAAGGCGCTCGATGGCAGTCATCAGTTTGAGCCACCCCAACTATCAGCCAGAGCGGATTGACCACCTCGAAGAACATCCCGCGCCCACCGCCCTACTCTTGACCAACCTGCTCTCCAACACCACAACAACCTCGTTCCAGCGACAGATGCTGGAAGGCCAAGCCCTCAACAAGGTGATCCAAAATATGGGTCTACCCGGGGTTATTCATGCCCCATATATGCCTATGGCACTCAGTTAGGGTTGATCTCAGCCACGAACACCGCCATCGTGAGGTCGGATTGCCGGGCTGAATTGGCGAACCACTCACCGCAAGCCGAACACGCCTTCCGGCGCATCCGTCTGGCCATCGTTGTTCCACCCCCAGCAGACAGCGCTCCCGCCAACCCTGATCCCGCACGAATGGGCGCCACCGGCCGAGATCGCGGTGAACACGCCTTCCGGCGCATCCAACTCGCCGAAGTCGTTCAAGCCCCAGCAGACAGCGCTCCCGCCAACCCTGATCCCGCACGAATGGGCGCCACCGGCCGAGATCGCGGTGAACACGCCTTCCGGCGCATCCAACTCGCCGAAGTCGTTCAAGCCCCAGCAGACAGCGCTCCCGCCAACCCTGATCCCGCACGAATGCAAGCCACCGGTTGAGATCGCGGTGAACACGCCTTCCGGCGCATCCGTCTCGCCGAAGTCGTTGTTGCTCCAGCAGACAGCGCTCCCGCCAACCCTGATCCCGCACGAATGCAAGCCACCGGCTGAGATCGCGGTGAACACGCCTTCCGGCGCATCCAACCGGCCGCCGCCCCAGCAGACAGCGCTCCCACCAACCCTGATCCCGCACGAATGGGCGTCACCGGCCGAGATCGCAATGAACACGCCTTCCGGCGCATCCAACCGGCCGCCGCCCCAGCAGACAGCGCTCCCACCAACCCTGATCCCGCACGAATGGAAGTTACCGGCCGAGATCGCAATGAACACGCCTTCCGGCGCATCCGACTGGCCATGGGCGGTTTCGCCCCAGCAGACGGCGCTCCCACCGGCCTTGATCCCGCACGAATGGGCGCTACCGGCTGAGATGGCGGTACCGGTTCCGGTTTCGGGGGTTTCGTTCTGGCACCCTCCAGGCACTAGCTGGGTGTCAACGTCGAATTGGCAGCGGTATGTGTTCAGCAGTTCCTCTTGGGCGGCTATCAGGCCGTCCCTCACTTCGATGTCGTTCTGCGTCGGGCTCGCGGGGGCGGGGCCGGGCTCGATCTCGTCGGGGTCGCCGCACCCTCCAGGCACGGTCTCGGCGTCGGTGTCGAACAGACACCTGTAGTCGTTCAGCAGGTTCCCTTGGACGGCGATCAGCCAGTCGCGTGTTTCAACGTCGCTGACCGTCTGCGCCGACGCTCCAGCCGCCTGGGCGACTAGCCCGGCGACGACGGCTAGCAGCGCGGCCAGCCCGACCAATGTCCTCTTCATGGTTGATTCCTCTCTTACCGCTAGCGGGTCGCTGAACAGTGGGAACGGTACAAACGACAGTGAGGTGCAGCAAAAAGCACGGGCAAAAGGGGTACTAGGACACCACCCCTAGCCCTGGAAAAGCCCAAAAGGGCCATCGTCGTTGGCCTGGTGTAGCGTTGTGCCAAGATGATCCCCGACCTCCTTAGCCGCCTAAGCCCAGAACTGGCCCGCTCGCTGAGGGAGCAAGCCGTTCGCCTGGGTATTGAGGTATGAGTATTTTCATTGATTTTCATGCTGCGGGCTGATAGAAGTGGGCTTGTGTTAGATCGCAGCGACCTGACGGCCACCGACCGGGCCGGCACCAAACCCGACGATGGCGAGTTCGAAGACGAGTGGGCCGACTATGTGCCAGACCCCATCATCATCTCAGAGGCCCGCAGACAAAAGCTCCGCGATGAATTCGACAGGTACCTCGCTGAGCAGTTCGAAGAATTTGGGGAACCATCCCCTGAGGAGATGGCCCAATCCCTAGCCTTTTGGAGTCCCATCGAGGAACACCTGAAGAAGACGAACAGACGTTGAACAACCTCGTTCTGGACTCTGGAGCAGTCACCGCTTTAGCTCGCCGAGGTGGGCGATTGGCAGCAGGAGCTCCCCTAACCGAAATACACGACTCCTTGCCTGCATTCGTGCCTTCCATTGTCCTTGTAGAATGCCTGTCAGGCCGTCAGCACACAGACGCAGTGGTCAACCGCTTCCTGAAGACTTGCGTGGTGGTTGACGGCCCCCACGAAAGGCTGGCGCGTCGAGCAGGTTCCCTGAGGGCTAAGGCTGGCCGCGGCTCTGCCGTTGACGCGGTAGTAGACACCATGGCCGAACCCGGAGGCACCGTCATTACCAGCGACGTCAAGGACCTCACAGCGCTGGCCTCCCACGCCCAAGACGTAAGCGTCTTTGGTATGTCGAAGTAGAGATTCGACCGGCTTCAAACACGGGAGCACTAGCCCTGTACTGTGGTGGAATGGGTGGGCAGCTCGCAGTTCGGGACCGGTTTCGGGATCGGCGCTGGCGTTGGGAAAAGCTCCAGGTGCTGCTTCTCACAATGATCGGCGTGGTTGGCGGAGGTTATCTGATTCGCCATTTCGATTCTCGGCTTCCTAACGCTGGGTACGCCCTATTGTCGCTGCTGGGCTCGTTTTTTGCTCTTCTGATTCTCGGTCGGATAGTGATCGTTGCAGTGAGAATCTGGCGCACTCGAAGAGACGGTGGGGGCTCTGGCAATAGAAGTGGGCTCGTGTTGGGTCCCAAAGACCCAATGAGTGCCCACTATGCGCTTACCGAAGAGGAAAAGAGCGAGATCCGAGATGAGTGGGCCGACTACGTCCCCGACCCCATTGTCATTTCAGAGGCCCGCAGAAAAGAGCTTCGCGAGGAGCACGAAAAATACATCAGGGAGCTTTTTGAAGAGGCAGGTGAGCCGACTGCGGAGGAAATGGCGCGCGCCGAGGCCTGGTGGCGACCGATAGAAGAACATCTGAACAAGAACAGACGTTGAACACCTTCGTTTTGGACTCCAGGGCAGTCACTAGCTTGGCGCGTCGAGGCCATCGGGCGAGAACTAGCTCCCTCCTGACCGGGAGCAAGGATTCCCGGTCAGTATGTAGCGGCCAATCGCCGGCTGGGCATCTGCTGCTCGGCTTCATCGCAAAGCAACAGGCGCCCGCTTTCCGCGATTGGCCCAAGTGCCGTCAAAGCATCGAGTCTTGGACGGGGGCCGCGGCGGAGACAGCCGCGGCGTTTTGGAGGTTGGGCCAGGCGGTGATGAGGGTGTTGTAGGCGCCGGCTTCGGCGGCCCACCCCTTGTCGTTAGCCTTCTGGTAGAGCAGGTAGGCCAGCTGACGGGCCCGCTCGCCGTAGCCGCCGAGGGTGTGCAGCAGCTCAGCCGCCTCAGACTCCGACCGCTCCAATGCGGCGATCAGATGCTGCACCGACTCCCACACCGTGCGCCGAAGATCGTCGACGGGCGAATAGCCCGGTGAAAGCTCTGAGCGTTCATACAGCCGGAACTTCCCCGCCCGAGCTTCGCCGATGCCAGCCTCCTCAATGCCGGCCAGCGACGTGTTCTTGGCATTGGCCACGCTGTCGGCGTCTCCGGCGGGGCCGGAGTTATAGCCGAACTCGGAGAACCAAGTGAGCGCAAACCGGGTGTCGGAATCCAGTTCGGCCTCCTCCCCGTCAAGCACCTCGCCCAGCACATCGTTGATAATCGCCAACGCCGCCGACACCGGCATCGACGACCCATCAGCCTCCACCACCTTGGCATACCGCGAGAACACCTTGATCCCCGGCCCGATGGTCGACTGAGCCATGTCCACCGGGGCTATATTGCCCGACTGGAGGATGCGCACCGCCTCCGGGAGTTCAGCTCGAAGCGCTGCAATGAACTCCCCCCGTGTGGCGAGCGATGCTTGATCAGACCGAGGGCGACAAGCCAGCACGATGGAGGATGCCAAAGCGTTAGTTCCCCGGGCAAGGATTCGCCCTGGAGATTCTGTCCTGATGGGCCATGTAGCGTTGACCCGCAGCCCTGCGTCAAGTACTGCTTGGAGAAACGTGTCCCAGCCGGTGGCGCGCACTTCGCCGTCGCGGGTCTCGGTTGCCTTGTACGCATAGTAGATCGTAGAGGCATATTCGGCCTTCTGGTATTGGACTACTTGGGCCATGAAATCAGCCATCCCCGACTCAAAGTGCTCCTCAGCCTCTTGCCTTGAACCGGCCCGATACCGGTTGGCGATCAATTCCTCGGCTTTCGGCGTCAGCAGAGTGGAGCACTCGTCGGGCCACACCCTGAAAAGGTTCTTGCGCAACCAGACGTAGAAGAAATCTGATAGATCGGCGTAGGATATGTTGTCGTAATAGGGCGGATCGGTAGAAATGATCGAACCTGCACACTCGCTCACACGAGTTCGAGCGTCTCGCTGCACCGCCTCCGCTTCGCCCTGGGCAGAAAAAGCGGCAAGTGATTTACACACTTTTGACAGGCAAAGTGACCAACTGCCCCCAGACTTTGAAAACGGATTGGACTCTGCGAAATCCCAGGTCATAGGAATCGCCTGCCTTGCAAAGGTCTCCCGAAAAGCTCCCCGGTCATTCATCCAGGTAACAATGCTTGACCAGAGATTTGCGCACTTGTCCACAGCGAATGCCAGATAAGTGACCACCGCGTCCGCATAGGCCGCTGCACCGCGACCGCCGTCACGTAGCCGCACGTCATCGTCGGAAACGCCCGCAGCAAGGGCATCCTCAACCACTCGCTCCGCAACTTCGGCAAGAAGATCAGAAAACGTGGTCAACGCCACAAGCTGTCTCTGAGTGAACAATTTCCACCACTCGTCAATTCCGTAAGTGGTGATCCAAATATTTCGAGGATCAAGCGCAACGCCACTGCTTGGCTCCCGAATTGGATCCTTAATCACAGCAGCAGAAACGTCATCCATGGTTATACAGCAGTAATTCCTTCCGTCTTGGCCTTCGGCCACAACAGCCATGAGTTGCTGGCTCATACGCCCGGCACGGCTTTCGGACTTGATGTAGTCACCGGAGATCGCTGCACCGGTGGCAATGCAAGTGCCGTTGCCCCGACTGACAGTCCTTTCGCGAGAAGGCTCCCCTCTCTCGCGAACCTCGTAGCTGATGGTCTGCGCATCCCGATCAATGATCGGCTCGATCCATACTTTCGGCTTGCCCGGCTTATTGACGAGTGTCCACGACGCCACCAGCGGCACATGGCCCGACCAACTCGGATCAGGTGACTCCACCGTCCGCGCCCAAATCCAGGCAATCGGCGTCAGCTTCTCACCGTTGGGGCCAGTGGCATCTGGGTAGAGGTGCCCGATGCGCCGCTTGGCCTCATCTCGCATCCAGCGCCCGTACGCCTCCACGTCCGCGGCCAACCCCTGGGCCCGATCCCACGTCGTGAGGGTCTTATCGATGTCAGGATGCACAGGTGGCATCCCTGCGAAGCGCGGCGGTATCTCGATCATCGCCTTGTTGATCAGAACCGCCACCGGATTCAAGTCGCCTGCCAGCGCCTTGAGCCCCAGCCGCTGAGCCTCCAGCGGAATGGCCCCACCCCCGGCGAACGGATCGAGGATCGGCGGCGGCCCCTCCGGGAAGCAGCGGTCGATCTCCGCCCGCGCCTCAGCCAGCACCTCTGGGTTGTTGGAGTTCTCCCATTTCACCAGTCGCTCAAGGATGCGAAACAGCCGCTGCCGCTCAGCCTCCTGCTCATCCAGCGTCAACGACAAATCCCCCGAAGGATCATCCACCAGCGACGCCCAAATCACCGCCCGAGCCGCCGCCAGCGGCCGCCGCGCCCACCACAAGTGCAAAGTCGAAGGATGCCCATGCCGAATCGACTTCTCCCGCGCCGCCTCCGCATTGATCACCGCCAAAGGCAAAGCCACCTCAATCAGCTTCGGCTTATACCCCCCATCCCTCACAGCGAGCCACGCTACCCCAGCCGGCACAACCGCCCTGCCGCCGTCCTCGATTCTCAAGGGCCTCGCGAGTTCACCAATCCGAAACGCCACCACACCGCCGTCTACGGACCCCCTCCTCTCGTATGCACCTCTACGGACAGAACATGCGTGTCATTCTTCTGGGTGGCAGGGGCCGGCGGGGATCCCTCGATTTAGCACTGTTGGGATCAGATACCCTCAGTCACTGAGCCAGCATCTCGATGGGGTCGTAGTGCTCTTTCATCACCCACAGGAGCCGAGTTCGGAATTCGGGATCGCGTCGGCGTTGCTCGATGCGCTCAGGGAGTGGAGGGGGCCGTCATCTCTATCCCTTGGAGCATGGACACTTGGGGCTGAGACTGCCCCATATCCTGTTGCTCGCCTGCCGCCCATCCGCTCGGCTCACAAGATGACGTCGACATAGCCGCCGCCGAAATTCTCGACCAGGTAGTCCGTGGCGGCTTTCTCGGCTTCGGCCCACGTCGAGTGCGTCGAATCGGGGTAGTGGGCGCTCGGTGCCCGTACCTCCCACATGTCATCGCGCTTTCTCACCACCAAGCGTTTCTCAGGCATATCAACTCGTTTCCATATATTAGATGAATTGCCGCTCCCCCACTATACACTGCCACGATGCGCGTCGGGGCATACATTGATGGCCTGAACCTCTACTACGGAGGTCGCCGCCTGTGCGGTCGTGGCACTCCTGGATGGCGCTGGCTCGACGTTGCAAAACTCGTTGAGCTGCTGGTCAGCCGCAACAAAGCCTGGATTGCTCAGCAGGCTGTGGTGCATCGCATCGCGTACTGCACTGCGCTGATCAGCGGCGTACCTGATGCCCAAGCGTCCCAGAGACAAAGGACGTACCTGGCGACCCTAGAAGCAGAACCGCGAGTCGAGGTTGAGTTGGGGGCCTTTGTCAGCCGGAAGGTCCGAGGCATGGATATCTCGACTGGGGCAATTCACACCGTCCAAGTGCCCGAAGAGAAAGCGTCCGACGTAAACGTTGCCTCGCACCTCCTGATCGACGTCCTCGCTGACAAGATTGACGCCGCTGTGCTGATCACCAATGACAGCGATCTGCGATTCCCCGCCCTACACGCTCGACAGCACCTGCCGCTGGGCACCGTCAACCCCAGAGGCACCCCGACAGCCCAGGCCTTGCGAGGCCACCCCAACGACGGAGCCGGCGACCACTGGTGGTACTCCCTCACCGCCGACGATTTTTTCGCTTGCCAACTCCCTGAGGTCGTCGGCGGGCACCGTAGGCCACCAGACTGGTAACCAGCTCGCGGAACAAGCACCCGCCAATAGGTGCTTGCAACACCGCCGCCGCCCCGGTACATTTGCCGTACCCACCCGGTGCTCACCTAGGGAGTCGAAAGCTCGCCTAGGGTGTGCCGGGTCTTTCTTTTCTGGGCACTCCCAACTGGTCAGCCGCTGCGCCCCCAATGGAATCGACCCCTCCCTCACAGCGAGCCACGCTACCCCGCGCTTGGACTCGCGACCCCTCGAAATCCCTTACGCCGCCCCCACCGGATGATGCGGCCGAATGGTCTGAACCTCGTCGGCTTCAAGTCGCTCTGCGTGAAATAGGTCCCACCGGAGCTGCAAGTTCATCCAAAAGGCCGAAGATGTTCTGAAGAACCTAGCAAGCCGAAGAGCCGTGCTCGGCGTTACCCCGCGTTTCCCTCGGACGATTTCGTTGACCCTTTGGTAGGGAACTTTGATCGCTGTAGACAATTCCCGTTGAGTCATCCCCAGAGGCTGGAGAAACTCCTTCAGCAGCATCTCCCCAGGGTGCGTAGGAATCCGGTCGCTTGGTATGCGCATGGTGCTCAAACTCCTGTCAGTGGTAGTCAACGATTTCCACTTCAGCAGGACCTGTTTCAGTCCAAACAAAACAGACACGGTATTTGTCATTCACCCGAATGCTGAACTGCCCGCTGTCATCCGATGGGGCGGACTTCGCCGGCTAGCACGAGCAGGCAGTCATGATCTGCCAACTTCCGGCGCAACGCAGGTAAATTTCTCAGGATTCGCTGCTTGGCTTCAACGGGGTTGTCGGCTTCGACCGCCACGAGGGCCACACCTGCTTCTTGGGCGGTGTCTCGCAGGTCTGCCTGTTGAAGTGAGTCACGGCCCCAGAGGATCACGCCGCGGCATCCTCGCTCCGCAGAGGCGCGGACGAGCTCGGCGTCTGAAACAGCAGAACCATCCCAGCGGTCAAACGTCACTCCTGTCTGCGCTTCGAGAGAAAGGCTCTGGGGCAGGACGGCGTCGTAGAGAAACCGCACGGTTAGAAAGCGCTCAAGAGCTGCCTGCCAACCGACACCGTGTCTTCGAACGACTTGCCCTCCAACTCGGGGTAGGCCGCTTCAATGGCTTCGCTGCGACAGAGGGTGTCGACGCTTGCCAAAGCCTTGGCGCTGATCCGGTGGCCGTCGAGATGAGGGGTTCCGTTGAGGACTGTTGGGTACAGTTTGGTGTTTGCGCTGGCTTGAAGCAGGTCGAGCGTGGTGCCGCCTCCGTAGTCAAACGGACGAAAGACCTCGTCGATGGCGGTGATGGGGATCCCCATCACCCTCTGGCCGCTCACCACGTCATCCCATCCGTCTCCCTGATCTACCAGCACCCTCCCCTCGGATGTGGCTCCAAGCCGTACCGCCTCGGAGTCGCCGGCAAACCGGGCCAGTTCCTCGACAACCTTGCTTGGAATCCGTCTTCTCGCCATCGACTTCAGATATGCCCAAGTGCGAACCGCTACCACGTCTCGAAACGTCCATAGGAAAATCCCCGCATTTCGTGGTTCGAGAACTCCCTGGATGCGAAGGCGGTTGAGCGAGGATGACGTGGTCCCGGCCAAAAACGCCGCATCCTTGGTGGTGTAAGCCCCAGCGGTAAACACTTCAGGCGCCCAAACAGCGTATTCAACCTCCGGCCCCAATCCACCGAGTGCAAGTCTGTGTGGCCCGGCCAGCACGCCATTTACTCGGCGCAGCAGCCCGTCGGCCTCCCGGTTATCCGCAGGCATATCCACAACCAGTATCTGGCGCTCGGGAAACTGCGGATAGCTGTTCAACACCCGGCTTCTGGTAGGCGGCTGACAAACGAGCACGGTCTGGGCGCCGAACCAATACGGGATTCGAGACCCCGGCGAAAGCCGACGTACTGATGCCCCTGCCTTATCGAGGCGAACAGCGAAGCGAAGGGCTGCATCGGCCGGGTAGCTCCCATCCAGCACTACTGCCGGAGTCTGCGGCAAAGGCGAGGACTCGGTGCGGACACCCGGCCAGCACTGCGCATACAGACGCCGCTCGTCTTCTGTTCCAGGACCAAAGCCGCGATCCAGCCTTATCCGGCCGAACGGGTCATCGGCCACTGCCTCGGCAACTCGCTGACGGACTGGAGCTTCGACAGCCGGATTCCCGCAGAGCATCGCCGCGGCAAGCTTCAGATCGCGATCGTCGACAGCTAAAGCAATCTCCGCCAATTCAGCAGCCGCTTCAAAAAGGTCGAATCGAACGGCAAGATGTGCCGCGAATCGCAGCCGCTCCGGGTCATTGCCCAGCAGCGGGAGGACTTGGCCGATTGCATCCGGCAAACAGGCAGCCTGCTCAGCGTTGAGATGCTCTACCAGATCGGACATCGTGACCGACATCGACCGTGTGTGGGAATCGGTGTTGCCCAAAATGTGGAGCACCGCACTGTACAGGGCGGGCGAGGGCTGCTCTATGGCCGCCATTGTATTCCTCCCAGAGCGGCAAACGGAATATCCTGATCGATCCGCTCATCGGGTACGCCCCCTGGCAACCACTGAACATGTCGAGCGGGCACTGCGTCCACCCCACGTGGCTCGCGCACTTGCACACCGGCTGCTTGCAGCTTCGCCACGGGAAATATGAAAATCAGATAGGGAGGCTCGCTATTGCTGAGCTTCAGCCGGACTTTCAGGCTGCGACCATTCAACCCAGCGATGTTGGCCGCGGGCACCATCCAAGAGTGGGCAGCAGGCACGATGTTGCCAGTCGAGATGTCATTGAGGGCAGATGTTGCAGGATCAGCCTGAAGTCTCAGCCAATGGAGATAATCCTTCGAAGTCACGAAGGCAGCACGGCGCTCCGAGTGCAGGTTGTGCTCCCAGAATGCGTCAACAGAGACACACCGTGCGTAATCACAAGTAGGCTGCTGCAAAGCTAGGTCGGGAATTACCCTCTGCCGAAGTGCCTCAAGACCATCAAGAGCTAGCGGAGGTTGGACAGCAGCCAGCGCCTGAAGGCCGGCTGCGCTTCTGCGGACATACCTAGGCAACCTCGTATCGCGGGACACGATTCTGATGAGCTCGCGAGCCTGCGTCACGGGGTCCAACACGCCGCCAGTATCGCAGAGTGCCCTGACAAGGCGAGAATGAGTAGAGCCCTTACTCCAATTCGCAAACGAGACCAGCAGTTACAGGCAGAGACCCTGGTCGGAGCCCTCCTAGCCTGAGCCAGACTCAGGCTGCTCGACTGCTTCTAGGAATCGGTACATGCCGGATGAAGGATTGTCGTTGGGGAACTTGGTGCCATTGCCCTCGTGCCTCTCGGCTAATGAGCTAGCACGGCGTGCCGCCTCATCACGTCTCGGCATGTACATCGCACCATCCAAGCCCTTGCCCTCGTTGCCATCATGCTTCTTGAGCAGCATCTTGGCAGGTTTCGTGTCGAGCGATGCGGTCTGGTCTTGAAAGTGCAGCAGTAGCCAGAGCTCAAAGCAGGGATTCGATACAGCGACATTGACTTTGCTTTTTCTTGCTAGCTGGAGGGCTTCCTTCAGGTTGGGGTGGTTCAGGGGCCACTCGACGTCGAAGAGGCACCAGATCTCGTCGATCTCGCTCTCTTCCAAACCAGCGCGGGCGCGGGCAGCAGCCGCAGCCTCAACCAGAGTCTTCGGTGCGGAGCCAAGACTGTCGTCGTGGATTTGGATATCAACCGAGGCGATGTCGCGGACTTCATGCTCCCGTTTCAGCGCATTGAGGTATGCAGGTTCGGTCCTCTTACCTTCGCAGAAAACTAAAAAAGTCCGTTTGGGAGCTCGATGGGCAACCTTACGCCGGAGCGTTCTTTGCTCATTAGACCTGCGGCTTGATGACTTTGCCATCGGAGGGGACGGGTCAGAGGCCGAGTGCGCGGCGCACATCGGTATGGTCGAGCTCGGGGATGGCGCCGAAGCGTCCCTGTAGGTAGGCCCGCTCCAGGTTCAAGGATCTCCTTACGAGGTCACCGCCGAATTCGGCCAGGGCCGTGAGCCGGGTGGCACCGTCCGAACCCTTTTCGGTGAGCCAGACCTCATCACGATTGAGCGTGCTGAGCAAGGAGGTGTCGTGGGTGGCCAAGATGAGCTGGGCGTTGTGGGGGTTGGTCTGCGGGTCTTGGAACAGTTCGACGAGACGGGCCGACAATCGGGGGTGCAGGCTTGCATCGGCTTCATCGAACAAGAGAACCTGCCCCTGCCTCAGTGCTTCAAGCGCTGGCCCCAAGAGGCTGAACAGCATCTGGGTGCCTGCCGATTCCTCATTGGGCCAGAACTTGATGGGCCTGTCTCCATCGTGATGCACAAAAACCAACTGTTCATGTGTGTCACCGGTGGTTCGATCTTCTAATTGGATGATGTCGAAATCTGTGATCCCCGGATCGGCAAGGCGCAGCAACTCCATGGCTGCCTCACCACGCGTAACGGAACCGAAGACTTGCTGCTCGCGTATGCCCGCGTTTTCAAATTGTGAGCAAGTGTCCGAGGAAAGGATGGCAAACTTGATGGGCGATCGGCCTCGTCTCCGATTGAATCCGCGGGCATTGATTTCGGCTATCCGAGAAACCGCGCGACCTGCGGCCTTGGTTGCAGGATCGCCCACACGTTTGCCTGCCGAGAGGACCAGCGTCGTAGGTGTGAGCAGCTCCTTGGTTCCGCCGGTGCCGCTCAGTCCGCGGCGGAAGTGGACCTCATCGCCTTCCCTCTCGAAGAGCATCCGTCGTCTCCGCTCTGGGTAGCTGCACAGACTCTCGTACAGCACGACAGAGTCGTCGACTTCAAGCTGGTACCCATGCCGAACGCCGTCGACAACGAAGTCCATGTCGAACGTCGAGGGCTGTTCAGGCCCCTTGCCAAATCGGTGAGGGTCTCGAGCAATGGAGTCCCCTCCTGTTAGCAGGGAGGTAGCTACGGCATACGACAGCCAGTGGAGAGCATCCAGCACGTTGGACTTGCCTGAGGCATTGGGGCCGTAGATGCCGGCGGTGGTCAAGACGCGCTCTGATAAGCGGTCAAAGCCGCGGGTGGCAGCGCGGTCGTCGTCCACGGCGATCATCGACAACTCCACAGGATCGAGGATCGAGCGGTGATTGGAAACCTGGAATCGCAGCAGCATGGCAGAGTCCTCCCAGGTATAGAATAGCAATCTGAATTCCGGCTTCGTCATATGTATACGAAATCAGTATCAAGATTGCTGATTACTGCCCTGCTGGGGTCTTGGGCCGCCTTACGTGTGCCGCTAGTTGAGTCGATCCCCTAACTGGCCGCTCATGCGACTTGCACTGCGTCTTCGAGGGAGTCTGGTACCTCGGTGGGAAACGACACCACCAAGTAGCGCCCCAGGGCCGTGGCTTCTCCACCGGCGAGTTATTCTCACCCACCCGGTGCTTTCGAGTGCCGGGTCTTTCTTTTCTGGGTGCCCACAAATGCTGGCTAGCCGCTGCTCAGCAGGGGTCTTGGGCGGTGGCCAAGAGGTCGGCGACGTTGAGGGGCAGGCCGGTTTGGGCAAAGTAGAGGGTGTAGTTGTGGAAGGGGTTGAGGAGGTAGCGCACGGTGGGCGGCTCGGCGGGGTTGTCGGGGACGGAGACGACGGCGAGGCGCCAGTGGTCGGGGAGGGATTTGGCCTTGCTGACCTGCTGGGCGCTGATGTGGATCTCGGTGGTGCGGGGGAGGTGGCCTTTGACCTCGATGAAGTAGTGGGTGCCGGTTTCGGGGTCGATGGAGAGGACGTCGTAGCCGGGGTTGCTGTGAGCCTGGGCCTCGGGATTGCGTCCGAGGGCTCGCTCGGCTTGGAGGACAGCGGCGACGGCTCGGCGGTCGGTCTCCATCTTGTCGGCGGTTTCTTCGGGGTCGGGTGGCAGGCCTCGAAGCAGGTCGATGAGGCCTTGAGGCACGACGATGGCCGCGCCGACGATGGTGGGCGGGCTGTTGTGGAGGTCGTCCTCTCGGTCCAGCTCCAGGCGTCGGCGGGTCAGACGGGCAGCTAGATCGTCGGCTCTGGCGCGGGCACGGCCCGAATTGAGGCGGGGCTTTTGGCCGGCGAGCTCCTGTTTCTTCAACTCCTCGGCTCGCTGGTCCCAGTAGCGGATTTCGGCTTCGAGGCGTTCCCGTACTGCCTCGTTGACCTTCGCCACTCGAGCTTCGGTTACACGAGCGATCTCCTCGAAGTGCGGCTGGGAGAGGTGTTCTATGGCCCAGCTCTTGGCCGTCTCCTCGGCGGTGTGGTCGGCCCAGTCCAAGTCGAGATGGCCTTCTAGTAGCGCTCGGTCTTCTTCGGCCAGCGGGGCATAGCCGATGTAGGGCTCGTTCCCTGCGCTCTTGGCGTTGCCTTGTCGGTCGATCTCCACGTACTGGAACCGACGAGATACCACCTGGCGATGGCCGTGGACTTGTCGCCCGTCGGTTACGGAATGATCCAGATAGACCAGAAGGCGGGGATCGGTAGAGCGGTCCTCGGGATCAACCAGGGTTGCACCGCGAACCAGTGTGTGCCCGTGGTCGGCGAGCACTCTGTTGATGACAGCAGTGAGAAGCGGCGTGCCCGGTGAGATCAGCTCGGCCCGGTCGCCTCCATCGATTTGGATACAGGCTTTGTCGAAAGTGACCCGCTCGTAGCGGTCATGCACCGGGCCGAGTGCTGCATCGGCATGAGATCGGATCGCCGCCGGGATTCGGGTGATCTCGTAGCGGCCTCGTTCCCGTCCGGTGATGCGCCCGCCATACTGGCGAAGGGCCTCGGAGAAGAAGGCATGCACGAACCACGGTTGCAGCTTGCGGGCCCGAGCCCGCTCCATGTCTTGTCGGATCTTGTCGTTGGCCGCGGGATCGGCAAGACCGCTGACCAGAGCCCGTTTTTCCAGCACATCCACCAGTTGATTGCCGATGTCGCCCTCAATCACTTCTTGCATGTATTCGAGGTGGGCGGGATCGTCGTCGGCGGTGATGGCCTTGAGAAGCAGTTCTTGGAGGGAAGTGTTGATGTGGGAGTCGCCCAACACGTCATACACCTGGTCGCCGTAGACGCCCCGCTGCTGCTCGATCTTCTCGAACAAGCGGGTGAATACCACACCTTCCCGGGTCTCGTGGGCGACCATGTTCCACAGGTGGCAGGGCCGCTGCTGGCCGATGCGGTGGATGCGGCCGAACCGCTGCTCGATGCGGTTCGGGTTCCACGGCAGGTCGTAGTTGACCATCATGTTGGCCACTTGGAGGTTCACACCCTCGCCAGCGGCATCGGTGGCCACCAGCACCCTCACCGCAGGGTCGACCCGGAATCGGTCTTGGATGGCCCGGCGGTCGTGGCGCTTGATACCGCCGTGGATGACTGCCACCGCCTCGGGCCGGCCCAGCTCGGCGGTGACTCGCTCGGCCACGTAGTCGAGCGTGTCCTTGTGCTCGGAGAAGATGATCAGCTTCCTTGGGCCGGATGGCGCGTCGTCGCCGTCGGGATTCTCTCCCTTGCCGAATCGGAACTGCTCTGATCGCAGCAGGCCCCGAAGCTGGTTCCACTTGGTGTCGTCACCGCTGGTGCGCACGGCGTCGGCCAGTTCCACCAGTCCTTCCAATTCAACCACCTCGGCCTCGACCTCCTCGGCGGTGGCCGACGCGGTGGCGGCGTCGATGACGTGGTCCTCGAGCTCCTCCAGTTCCACATCGTCGAAGTTGTCGAAGTCGAAATCCTCCAGATCGGCAAACCGCACTCCCTTGGGCAGGTCTGCCACCGACACGGGCTTGCCGTCGGCGGTCAGGCGGCGCAGCTCGGCGGCTTGGTCTGCCAGCCGGTCCCTCCGGCGGCGCAGTGAGTGGTAGATGGCTGCCGGTGACGAAGCCAGGCGGCGCTGAAGCGCGGCGAGGGCGAACCCGAAGATGATCCCCCGCCGGCGGTCCCCCTCTTCCTGCATTCTCCTGGCGCGGTCCATACCGCTGCGCACGTATTCGGTGACCGCTTCGTACAGCTCTTGCTCCGGTTCCGACAGCTCGAAATTGAGGCTGTGGGCGAACCGCTGGGGAAACAGACGCCGACCCTCGAAGGTGGTCAAATTCTCCTTGACTTTCCGGCGCATCACGTCGTCGGTTTCAGGCATCTCGTCGTCGCGCAGCCGTCCGGCGAACCGCTCGGGGTCGATGAGGGTCATGAAGGCCAGAAAGTCCTCGTTCTTGCCGTTGTGGGGAGTGGCCGACAGCAGCAGGAAGTGGCGGGTGCGCTCGCGCAGCACCTCGCCCAGCTCGAAGCGCTTGGTCTTTCGCAGCTCGTCGCCGTACAGGTGGGCCGACATCTTGTGGGCCTCGTCGACGATCACCAGGTCCCAGTCGGCCACCTTCAGCTTCTCGATGAGGTCCTCGGCCCGCGACAACTGGTCTATGCGGGCCACCAGCAGGTTCTTCTCCAGAAACGGGTTGCCGGTGCGCGACGCCTCCACCGCCGAGCGGGACATCAGATCGAAGCTGAGGCCGAACTTGTCCCATAGCTCGTCTTGCCACTGTTCCACCAGGCTGCCGGGGGCGACGATCAGGCAGCGGGCCACATCGCCCCTCAGCATCAGCTCGCGGATCAACAGCCCCGACATGATGGTCTTGCCCGCGCCGGGGTCGTCGGCCAGCAGGAACTTGAGCGGGCGCTGCTCCAAGAACCGGTTGTAGACGGCGTCGATCTGGTGGGGATACGGCTCGATGTTGGAGGTGTCCACCGCGGCGTAAGGATCGGCCAGGTGAGCGGACTTCATGCGGCGGGCCTCTGAGGCCAGCCGGAAAGCGGCCCCGTCGGCGTCGAAAGTCCACCGCTGCTCAGAGACTGCTTGGATCCCGGCCAGGTCATCCAACGAGATGATGCGCTCGCCAAGGCTGCCGCTGGCCGAGCGGTAGGTGAGGGTGGCCGATCCGGGGCCGTGGACTTCTAGAGCGACCACCGTCGCGTCGCTGTCGGCCACCACTCCCGACAGCCGCTTGCCGGCGGTGAGGTCGTCGAACTCTAGGGCGGTCATCCGGGCCACGCTACCCTGCGGCCATGGGCAACAGGCTGGACGGCAAAGCGGCGATGGTGACCGGGGCGGGCAATGGGATCGGGCGGGCCATTGCGCTGCTGTTGGCCGACCATGGAGCGCAGGTGGTGGTCAACGATCTGGGGACCGACGAGGGGGGCGACGGGGCTGATGCCTCCCATGCGGCCCGGACGGTGGCCGACATCGAGGCGGCGGGGGGCACGGCGGTGGCCAACCACAGCGACGTGGCCACCTTCGAGGGCGCCGGGGCGGTGGTGCAGCAGACCGTGGACGCCTATGGGCGCGTCGACATCGCGGTGAACTGCGCGGGGGCGGCCATCGGGGGGTCTATTTATGAGATGGCGCCGGAGCTGTACCACAAGACCATCGCCTTGCAGATGTCCCAGAAGTGGTACATCGCCCGACATGCGGTGCCGCTGATGGCGGCCCAGGGCTGGGGCCGGGTGGTGAACACCACCTCGCACGGGGCGCTGGGCGATCTGGGCCAGCCGGCGTTCGCCGCGGCCATGGGCGGGGTGATCTCCATGACCAAGGCGCTGGCCACCGAGACCGCAGGCACCGGGGTCACCGTGAACTGCCTGGCGCCGGGGGCGGCCACCCGGCTGCACGCCAAGTCGCACGACGACTTCGAGGCCTGGCACGAGCAGGGCATCATCGACGACGAGATGTGGCAGAGCTACCTCACCACTCCCCCGCCCGAGTACGTGGCCCCCGCGGTGGTATGGCTGTGTACCGACGCGGCCGACTACGTCAGCGGACAGGTGGTCCACGCCGCCGGCGGCCAAGTGGCGGTTTTCAACGAGCTGCGGGAGGAGCGGGCCATCTACCGGGGCGACCACTCCCAGGTCGACCCCTGGACCCTCGACGAGCTCGACCACCTCTTCCCCCGCAACCTGCTGCCCCGGCCCTGACTGCGGGCTGGACCAGCCCGCTCAAGCGCTCAGAGGACGTGCTGGCACACCCAGCGGTGCATGGCGATGCCCGAGGCCACGCCGGCGTTGATGGAGCGGGTGGACCCAAACTGGGTGATGGCCAGCACGGCCTCACAGGCAGCCACCGCCTCGGGCGACAGGCCGGGGCCCTCCTGGCCGAACAGCAGCACACAGCGCTCGGGCAGCGAGTAGCCCTCGATGGGCTCGGTGCCGGGACCGTTGTCGATGCCCAGGATCGGCAGTTCGGCCTCAGCGGCCCAGGCCACCAAGTCGTTCAGTTCGGGGTGGTGCAGGACGTGCAGGTAGCGGTCGGTGACCATTGCGCCCCGGCGGTTCCAGCGCCGGCGGCCCAAGATGTGTACCGCAGCCGCTCCAAAGGCGTTGGCGTTGCGGACCATGGTCCCGATGTTGAGATCGTGCTGCCAGTTCTCCACCGCCACATGGAACCCGTGGCTGCGGGCATCGAGATCGGCCACGATGGCCTCGTGGCGCCAGAATCGGTAAGCGTCCACCACGTTGCGGGCATCGCCGCCCTCCACCAACTCGGGGTCGAGGTGGGGCGGGAGGCGCTCAGCCCAGCGCCGCGCCGCGTCCAAGTAAATCCGCTCCCACCATCGCGGCGATGCGCTCGGCGTGCTCATCGAGCGATCCGAAGCAGGGGGTGAGCGCCCAGGCCCGCTTGAGGTAGAGATGGGCGTCGATCTCCCAGGTGAAGCCCATGCCCCCGTGGATCTGCACGCAGTCTTTGCCGTTGTGGTCGGCGGCCTCGGCGGCCAGAATGCGGGCCCCTGACACTGCTCGGGACGTGTCGCCCGATTCCGGGGCGTCCAGCACACAGCCGGCAAAGTAGAGCGCGGCCCGGGCCACCTCTTCACGGCTGTACATGTCGGCGCACTTGTGCTTGATGGCCTGGAACTGGCCGACGGGCTTGCCGAACTGCTGGCGCTGCTGGGCATAGGCCACGGCTAGCTCCCGGGCCCCGGTGGCCAAGCCCACCTGGAGGGCCGAGCACAAGAACACCGCCCGGTCGGCCCAGCCGGAGGAGTCGTCCACCCGCTCTCCCTGGGGCAGATCGGCCACTCGGCCCACCGGGGTCAGCGGGTCCACCGATTGAGCTGTCTCAGCCGACAGGTCGGCGGCGTCCACCCGCCACACACCGTCGCCGTCGAGCACCAGCAGGGCGTCGAGCACGTCGGGGTACTCCACCAATGCGGGCCCGATGGGACGCTCGATGAGGCCGACCACGGCGTCGTCAATCCACCCGGCGGCCAACAGGGTGCCCACCAGCGGTCCGGGCACCAGGGACCGGCCCAACTGCTCGAACACCAGGCCAGCCTCGGCCCAGCCTAAGCCGACCCCGCCTACTTCTTCCGGCACCACCAGCGAGAACACGCCGGTTTCGGCCAGCTCTGCCCACAGGCGGCGGTCCACCCCGCCGCAGTCGGCCAGGCCCCGCACGGTGTCGATGTCTAAGCGGCCCTGGCACAGGTCCCGGATGCCGTCGCTCAGCGCGACCTGGTCGTCGGACAGCTCGAAGTCCATCTACCGCTCCTTGGGCAAGCCCAGGATGCGCTCGCCGATGATGTTTAGTTGAATCTCGGAGGTGCCCGCCGCTATCGACAGGCTGAGGACGTACAGCCGGCTGGCCACCATGTCGCCGCCGGTCTGCTCGTCGCCAGATTCATTGCCGAACACCAGGGCCTCCCGCTCCAGCATGCGGTGGGCCAAATCGGCCATGCGCTTTTTCACATCGGCGTAGTAGAGCTTGAACACCGAGCCACCCGGTCCGGGCATCCCGGTGCGCTGGGCTTGCGACACCACCCGCTTGGTCAACGCCCACAGGGCGTCGTATTCGGCCTGAAGGCGACCGATCTCCCGGCGAATTTCGTCGTCGTCCCAAGCAGTTGAACCGTTGCGAGAAACGCTGCGGGCGATGTCAGCCATCTCGGCCAGTTGGTTCATCGTGCCCAACAGCTCGCTGATGAAGGCGGTGCCGCGCTCGAAGCTGAAGGTGACCATGGCCACCCGCCAACCGTCGTTCTCGTCGCCCACCCGGTTCTCCACCGGGATGCGGACCTCGTCGAAGAACACCTCGCAGAACTCGCTGGAGCCGGCCACGGTGGTGATGGGCCTCACTTCGATGCCGGGTAGGTCCATCGGGCAGATCAGCCAGGAAATGCCCCGGTGCTTGGGGGCCTCTTGATCGGTGCGCACCAGCAATTCGCAGTAGTCGGCCACATGGCCGAACGATGTCCAGATCTTCTGGCCGGTCACCACATAGTGGTCGCCGTCGCGGATGGCCCGGGTGGACAGCGAGGCCAGGTCGGAACCCGCGTTGGGCTCAGAGAACCCCTGGCACCACACCTCCTCGCCTTTCAACATGGCGGGCAAGTGGCGGGCCTGCTGCTCCGGAGTGGCCTCGAGGATGAGGGTGGGGCCGGCGTGGAGCTGGCCCACGAAATTCATGCCCACGTAAGGGGCACCCGTCCGGGTGGTCTCTTCCAAGAAAATCAGGTGCTCAGTGGGGGTGGACCCCCGGCCGCCGAACTCCGAAGGCCAGTTGATGCCCGCATATCCGGCGTCATACAGCATCCGCTGCCAGCCGGTGTCCCACTCCCGACGGGCGGGCCAATCGTCGCTGTCGGGCGGGTCGCCCAGCGTAGGCAGCACCTCGGTGAGCCAGGCGCGCAGCTCGTCGCGGAACGCGGCCTCTTCCGCGGTGAATCGAATGTCCATCGGCAGCGATGGTAGCCAGCCCTAGAGCAAGGGCAAGAGTTGATCCATCAAGGCATCGATCTCGCGGACGCAGGCCACGAACTCGTAGTCCTCTCCTCCGCCGGGGTCGACCACCTCCTCATCCCGGGGCACCTTGGCGTCGGCCAGGTTCAGGGCAGCCACCCGCTGGGCGAGCGGTTCGGAGCCGGGCTTCAACTCGGCTACCAGGCGCTTGATGGTGGCGGTTCGGGCGGCGGCCTCGGGATGGACTCGACGCACGTAGTCCACATGCTCCGGGGCGAAGGCCACAATGAGATCTGCACTATGAGCATCAGTGGCAGTGAGCTGGTGGCTGCGGTGGGTGCCGTCGGCCAATCCCAGGGACTCCAGAGCCCGTCGGGTCCGACCGCTCATGGGCAGGCCTTCGATGCTGTGGGTGCCCGCGCCGACGAAACGCACTTCGTCGGTGCGATCTCGGCCTATGACGGTGGCCATCACCGAGCGAGCGGCGTTGCCGGTACACAGCATTACCACTACCGGGCGGCTGTCGGAAACGCTCATCGGCGATCGGTGGCAGGGCGCACGAACAGGCCTTCGGCTTCAGCAGTGAGGACGCCATCGGCATGGCACTGGCCGGCGGCGGTGACCCGCCGGCTGCGGGCGTCGGTCACCTTGCCGGTGAGAACCAGATCGGTGCTGAGCGGTGTAAGCGACCTGTACCGAACGGTCAGCCGGCCGGTGAAGGTCCCCTTGCTGCCGGTCAACCGATAGGGCAGAACCCCCAGGAGACTGTCGAATATGGCGGCCAAGTACCCGCCGTGGACGCTGCCAGGAGGACCCTGATAGTCGTCACCCAGGTTCACCACCGCAGTCACAGTGGGACGTCCGAATTCGTCGACGTCGTAGCTCACATCAAGTGCGGGGGGCAGCAAGACAGGGGCTCGGGGCTGCCTCGGCGCACTCACGCCGATGGGGCTCGGTTCTGAGCCTCCTCGGCGATGCCAGCAGCCATCTTGGCCACAGTGGAGGCCAAGACTTGGCGAAGAACCCCGCCGGTGAACGGGATTACCGGCTCGAACCAGGAATCCCAGTGCA
The DNA here is from genome assembly GCA_965208505.1 of Acidimicrobiales bacterium. GTDB lineage: Bacteria > Actinomycetota > Acidimicrobiia > Acidimicrobiales > Bin134 > Poriferisocius. The sequence goes on along the minus strand of OZ242339.1, from coordinate 721,612 downwards.
GATCGCAGCTCCTGCCGTCTTCGCTGCCCACAAGGACCAGTTCAGAGCGCAGGTTGCGCACCGGCAGCGGGATCTTGAGCACCCGATAGGTCATGCGGTGGGGCGGTTCGAAGGCGGTGACCTCCTCATATGTGCCCACAGGGCCGATGCGAAATACCCGAACCGCCCCTACGCCGTTTCGGTCCGGGGATCCCTCGATCTCCAGATCTACTTGGGAGCGGGGAACCCACCGGGCATAGAGCTCGTGGTCGGTCATCACTTCCCACGCGATCTCCTGGGGGGCCGCGATCGGAGTGGAAGAAGAGAGGGTGTGCATGAGCAGAGGCTGCTATCCCAGGTAGGCGTCGCGCACGGCCGAATTGCTGCGGACTTCATCAGGCGAACCCTCGCCGATGACTTGGCCCAAATTCAGCACGGTGATCAGGTCGCACTGGGCCATGACAAAGGCCACGTCGTGCTCCACCAGCAGCACCGAGCACTGGTCCTCTGTCCGGATGGTCTGGATGATCACACCGAGTTGGTCGGCCTCATCGTGTTCGATGCCCGAGGTGGGCTCGTCCAGCAGCAGGACTTTGGGACGAGACACGATGGCCCGGCCCAACTCCACCATACGGGCCCGGGCGATGGGCAGCTCCCCCGCAGGGGTGTCCCGAATGTCGGTGAGGCCACACAGCTCCAGCACCTCGTCCACCCGTTGGCGCCTCTGAGCTTCGATGCGGCGTCGGGCGGGCCAAGCGACCAAGTCGGCGGCGATGCCGCCTCCGCCGCCCTCCCACTCCAATGCCGCCAGCACGTTGTCGGCCACCGACAGCCAGCCGAAAGGCTGCTGGCGCTGGAACGTTCGGCGGATGCCCAGGCGGGCCCGAGCGGTGGCCGGTCGGTCGGTGATTTCCTCGCCTTCCAACCAGATGGCGCCGGCCGCAGGGGTGTTCACCCCGGTGATGCTGTCGAACAGGGTGGTCTTGCCCGCGCCGTTGGGCCCAATGAGGCCCCTTACCTGGCCGGACGGCACCGACATGGTCACATTGTCCACGGCCACCACTCCGCCGAAGCGCACGGTGACCCCCTCAACCGCCAAGAGGGGCTGATCCGAACCGGCGGAACGTTCCGCCACCGCAGTGGCACCCTCAGTGCTCATCTCGGCCACGCTAGTCCACCGCAGACCAACGCAGCCGGTTGAGATGGACGCCGGGAGGTCAAATGCCCAGGGCGACGGCGATGCGGTTCCGGTGCCAGGCGGCGTCGCCCCAGGCGGCGGACAGGGCCCAGCCCCGCTTCATCCACAGATGCAGGTCGTATTCGTACGTGTAGCCGATGGCGCCGTGGCACTGGAGGGCGGTTCGAGCGGCCAGATCAACCGCTTCGGAGGCCAAGGCCTTGGCCAGCGATACGTCTCGGCTGCGGTCGGGGTCGCCGGTAGCGATGCACCAGGCGGCGTGTCGGGTCGCGGGTCGGGCGAACTCGATCTTGAGGGCGGCGTTGGCCAGGTGGTGCTTGACCGCCTGATAGCTGCCCACCGGCTTGCCGAACTGGTAGCGCTGGGCCACGTAATCCACGGTGGCATCCAGCAGGTTCTGGGCCACGCCAACGCACTGGGCCGCGGCTGCTCCAGCGGCCCGGTCGAAGGCCAGCGCGGGGTCGGCGTCGATATCGACGGGCTCTCCGCCCACCTCAAACAGTCGTCGAGAACCGTCCACCGATCGGTGCTCGACCAGCGTTGCTTCGTCTACCGAAACAGCCCGAACTTGTTCGCCGATGAGAAACACCAGATCGCACGTTGCCGCACCCACCGTGTAACCCCCAACGGGGCCTGCCCCCAGCGTTGCCTCCCCGGATGCGGCCCGCCCCAACCAGGCTTCGGCGACCGGTCCGCCCGCTTCGGCCAGCGTGGGAATTCCCACCGCAGTGTGCTCCAGCAAGGGCTCGGGCAGCGCCGCCCGGCCAGACTCCTCCAACAGCAGCACCAAGTCGGTCTCATCCATGCCCAGACCGCCAGCCGATTCGGGGGCAGTCATGCCCACCACCCCCATATCGGCCAGCGCTTCCCACAGGCCGTCGCTGCGGCCGGTGTCGTTCTCCCAGGCCGCTCTGACCACCTCCGGCGGGCACTCGTTGGCCAGAAGGTCTCGCACTGCCTCCTGGAACATGATCTGGTCGTCGCTGAACGAGAAATCCACGCCTACCGCCTCGGAAGTCCAAGAACCCGCTCAGAGATGATGTTTCTCTGGATCTCGTTGGTGCCGGCGTAGATCGGGCCCGACAAGGCGAACACATAGCCTTCCATCCACGAGCTGTCGGCCCGCTCCCCGTCGCGGCCCATCAGCCGCAGGGCCGTGGCGTGCAACTCCACGTCGAGCTCCGACCAGAGCACCTTCATGAAGCTGGCCTCTGAGCCGATGGGGGCGCCGCCCCGCAGGCGGGCCTCGGTGGCGTAGGTCTGCCAGCGGTAGGCCTGGGCGCCCATCCACGCGCCCACCACCTGGTCGCGGCGGTCCAGATCGGGTCCCCGGCTCTCGGCCATCTCCTGGTACAGGCCCACCAGCCGGTCGGCGGCGGCCATGAACCGGCCTGGTGCCCGCAGATTCAGCCCCCGCTCGCTGCCGGTGGTGGCCATGGCCACCGCCCAGCCCTCGCCCTCGCCGCCCAGCAGGTAGCGCTCATGAACCCGGGCGCCGTCGAAGAACAGCTCGGCAAAGCCGGGCTCGCCGTCCAAGCGCCCGATGGCCCTAGCCTCCAAACCCTCAGTGTCAGCGGGGACCAACAGGTAGCTCAAACCAGCGTGGCGCTCGGATTCCGGGTCGGAGCGCACCAGACAGAAGAACCAGTCGGCGAACGCCCCCCGCGAGCACCAGGTTTTCTGGCCGTCGATCACGAAGTGCTCGCCGTCGCGCTGAGCCTTGGTCTTGATCCCCGCCAAGTCCGACCCGGCATCGGGCTCCGACCAGCCCTGAGCCCATACCTCGTCGCCCCGGGCCATGGGCCGCAAGAACCGGTCCTGCTGCTCGGGAGTGCCGAAGTCGAAGATGGTGGGGGCCAACAGGCTCACCCCGTTGGACGACACCCGTCCCGGCGCCCCCGACGCCCAGTACTCCTCTTCGAAGATAAGCCACTCCGCCAGAGAGGCCTCCCGGCCGCCAAAGCGCTCGGGCCACGACACCACCGCCCACCTGGCGTCGAACAAGATGTGCTCCCATGCCCGGTGCTCCTCAAAGCCGCCGGGAGTGTCCATCGACGCCAACGGGTCGGCGGGCACGTTCTCGGCCAGCCAAGTGCGGGCCTCTTCCCGAAAGGCATCCTCTTCGGAGGTGAACGACAGATCCATCAGCGCAGAACTCTAGAGCCAAGAGACCGGCTGAGACGATGCCTGGTTGCCCCCTCATACGCTGGACGGGGCAACGGCCAGATTCTCAGCCACGGCACCGTCATGAAGGCGGCGATCCCACACGGCCATCACCAGATCAGAAACGCCTAGCCCCAACGCGCTGGCCAGGTGGACTGCATCAGCGCCGCGCAAGCTCCGGCGCTTGGCCAACTGGCCAGCGGCCATCTGCACACGATGGGTGAGTTCGATGGGGCGAATCGCGGCCCAGAACCCTTCCCAGTCAGACGATCCAAGACCTCGGTGGCCTCGGCCTAATCCCGGTCATCACCCAACTCCGCATCGCCTCCAACCGGCGCTCCGCCGCCCGAAGATGGTTGTTGGGCCCCGTATCGGGCGGTACGCTGACCATTAGCCACTCGAGGACGTGGACCAGTCCTCCTCAAATATCACCTGACATACGAGGAGGCTGAAAATGCCCGCGAGTGGACCGATAAGCGAGGGGCCAGCGCATGGCACTCATGAACCGCTTGTGCGAGGTACTGGGAGAAGAGGAGGGGAGAACTCTGATGGAGAGCCTGCCCGCCGTCCACTGGCACGATCTTGCCACCAAAGACGACATCAGAGCCAGCGAGGACCGGCTCCGCACCGAGACGAACGCCGGATTCACCAAGGTCTATGCCGAGTTCACCAAGGTCTATGCCGAGCTCGCCAACATCCGCACCGAGACCGCAGCCGAGTTCCAGAGCGTGCGCAGCGACATGGCGCTTCAGTTCGCCAAACAGACCCGCACGATGGTGTTCGCCATGCTGGCCTTCGCAATGCCGACTTGGGGCTCGATCCTGGCCGTCGGACTTTCCTGACAGATCCAGGGCTAATGGGTGGTTAGGCGGTCCAAGACCTCGACGGCCTCGGCGATGATCGAGTCGATGATCTCACCGCAGCGGGGAAGGGCATCGATGTTGCCCACCACCTGGCCGGTGGGCAGGATCCCGACTTCGGGGTGACCGTCCACCATCGCGGCCTTGGTCATCATGGGGGCGTTGGCCGCCATGGCCATCTGAGCCCAGGTGAGGTCCAAGCTGCGACGCATGGCCAACCCCTCCGACAGCAGTTGGCGGTAGCCCACTCCGGTGAGGGCCCGGAACTTCAGCGCGTTGCGGGCGGCCCGGATGAATGACAGCGGTCCCGAGCGCTCCAGCCGGGAGACCACGTCGGTGTTGATCACCCGCTGGGGCACGCCATCGACTGCGGTGGTGACCACCGTGCCGGTGAGCTTTGTGTCCAGATAGACGGCCTTTACGTGGTCGGGGACGTCGCTGTCGGACGACAAGAGGAATCGGGTGCCCATGGCAACTCCGTCGGCCCCGAAGGCCAGGGCCGCGGCCAGCGAGCGTCCGTCCACCATGCCCCCAGCGGCAATGACCGGGATATCCACCGTGTCGACGACCGCGGGCAACAGCAAGGACGTGGCGATGGGGCCGGTGTGGCCTCCGCCCTCGGCGCCCTGGGCGATCACCGCATCGACCCCCCACGCGGCCACCTTCTCGGCGTGGCGGGGAGCGCCGATGGTGGGAACCACCACCACCCCAGCGTCCTTCAGTTTCTTGACGATGGCTTCGCCGGGGGCCTGGGCAAAGCTGGCCACCGGAATCCCCGCGGCGATGACGTGGTCAACCCGTAGGTCGATGTCGGCGGCATCTGTGCGGAGGTTCACCCCAAAAGGCCGGTCGGTGGCGGCGGCCACTGCGCCGATGGTCTCCACCATCTGACCGAACGTCAGGGGCGCGGCCGCGATGATGCCAAGGCCGCCGGCGTTGGACGTGGCCGCGGTCAGACGGGCTCCGGAAACCCAGCCCATCCCGGTCTGCACGATGGGGTACTCCACCCCGAACAACTCGCACACCCGAGTCCGCAGGCGAGGGTCGGCTGTCACCATAGAAACCCCTTGAACCGAATACGGGGGCCAGCACTCATCGGTAGCTCAGCGGAACTCGGCTTTGCGGGCACCGCCCGGGTCGAGCACCTCGCGGATCAAACGCAGCTCTTCGTCGGTGGGCAGCCGGGTTTCGGCCACGTCGTCGGTTCCGGCCAGTTCGAAGGCGGTGGCCTCCACTACCTGATCGACCGTCACTCCAGGGTGAAGCGAGGCGATCCTCATGCGGTTGTCGTCGGTCTGGAAATCGAACACTCCCAGGTTGGACACCACCCGGCGCACCTCATGGAATCGGTTTCCCGGCGCTCCCAGCTCCCGCATCCGGTCGTATCCCGGCCCCGACACCACATCCACCGAGGCCACGAAAGAGCGGGTGGAGTGGTTCGGCACCCAGTAGCTGGTGGGGTGGTTGATCAGGTTGCCAGGGGCGCCCCGCAAACCGAGGAGCTGGGCCTTGGGCTGGCGGAAGTCGCCGATGGCGGCGATGTTCTGGTTGCCCCATTGGTCGATCTGGCTGGCCCCCATCATCACGTGGCGCTTGCCCGACCACACGATGTCGAACACGGTGCGATACGGCACCCACGACTCCACCACCCTGGGGGCGTCGGGATCGCCCACCGGGAAGTCGCCGGCCGGCAGCACCGACACGGTGTCGGTGTACACCAGGTCGGGCTCGAAGGTGGCCCGGGCCAACCGGCCGCCCACGATGGGCACGGTGCCGATGGGATTGCACAAGAGCTCGCCGTCGCCCCGGAAGGCCTCGGCGCAGGCCACCACACAGATCTCATCGATGGTGGCTTCGGCGGTGGTGCTCATGATCGGGCCTCGGGGCTGCTCAATCGTTTCGCGCTCATGATCGGGCCTCCAGCGCTTTGAGGTACTCGGCATGGGAGGGGGCATCGAGGTAGGTCCCGCGGAAGGCCTCCCACGCCTCCGGGTCGCGGGCGGTGGCCGCGTATTCTCGTTGGAAAGCTTCGTCGCGACCGTAATCGGGCGGGCACTCGGTGAAGTGCGCCCCCTGGGGCGCCTCAACCACGCCGTCGGTGAAGATGCGCTGGATGCGCAGAGTGTGTACCGACCCCTCGTCCAGCAGGCTCTCGGTGGGCACGATCTTCTCGGTGCTCAGATAGGTCTTGTCGGCGGCCATGGCGAACAGGTCGTCGAAATACAGGTCGGGCCCCAGGAACTGGCCGTTGCCGGCCGCATCGGACCGGTTCATGTGGATCAGCGCGGCATCTAGATTGAAGGCGGGGATGGCCACCAGCTCCTCCCCGTCGTCATATGGCGAGGTCACCGTGCGCAGGTCGGGGTTCATGGTCAACATGTCAGAGCCCAAACCGGCCCGGGTGGGATAGAACGGCACGCGGTGAGCGGCAGCCAACAGCCCCAGGTAGAAGGCCCCCTCATCGAGCTCGGTGAACTCTATGGCCCCGCTCTGGCGGGCTTGGCGGAAGTGGGGCTCCAACGGGATCGAGTCGAGGGACACGAACCCGTACACCGCCCGGCGCAGCTTCCCGGCGGCGCACAACAGCCCGATATCGGGACCGCCGTAGGCCACCACGGTCAGATTCTTGAGATCAGAGCGCAGTATGGCCCGCACCAGCGACATAGGTTTGCGGCGCGATCCCCAGCCTCCGATGCCGATGGTCATGCCGTCCTTCAATTCGGCGACAACTTCGTCTTCGGTCATCCGCTTGTCGACCATGGCGGCGACGATAGCCCGCGCCTGAGACCCGGCCCACACTGGCAGCCATGGTCTCTGTGAACCGGTGGGATGCCCGCTACAGCCCTCATGGGGCACACTGGCAGCAATGGAAGACCTCGATTTCACCGGCAAGACCGCCATAATCACCGGCGGCACCAAGGGACTGGGCCGAGGCATGGCCACCCGTTTTCTGACCGCGGGCGCCGACGTGGTGATCTGCGCCCGCCGCCCGCCCGAAGAGCCGGTGGCCGCCGACGGCCGGGAGGCCGTGTTCGCAGCCGCCGACGTGCGAGACCCTGAGCAGGTCGCCGGTGTGGTCGAAGCCGCGGTGGAGCACACCGGGCGGGTGGACACCCTCATCAACAACGCGGGCGGGGCCCCTCCGGCCGACTCGGCCACGGTGTCGCCTCGGTTCAACGAGAAGATCGTGGCCCTGAACCTGATGGCCCCAATGGCGTTCAGCCAGGCGGTGTACCCGGTGATGCAGAACCAGGACAGCGGCGGGGTGATCCTCAACATCTCCTCGGTGTCGGGCATCCGGCCCAACCCGATGGGCATCGCCTATGGGGCGGCCAAGGCTGGGCTGTTGAACCTGAGCGAGACCCTGGCAGTGGAGTGGGGGCCGAAGATACGGGTGCTGACAGTTACCGTGGGTCTGATCGTGACCGAGGACGCCTACCTGTACTACGGCGACGACGCCGGCATCGCCGCGGTGGGCGAAACCATCGCCCTGGGCCGTATGGGCCAACCCGACGACGTGGCCGACGTGTGCCTGTTCTTGGCGTCACCCATGGCCCGGTGGATGTCTGGGGCCAACATCAAGGTCCACGGCGGCGGGGAGAAGCCGGCCTATCTGGGCGTCTCCACCGGCGAAGTGGCCGCTGAAGACAGCTGATCGCCCCACGATGGCGGAGAGCATCCCGTTTCTGACTGAGTCGGCGGTGGACTACGGCGCGATGGTGGAGATGGCCCCTGGCCTGCGCCGGGTGATGGCCAACAATCCCAGCAAGTTCACCTACCGGGGCACCGGGACCTACATCGTCGGTGAGGGGCGAGTGGCCATCGTCGATCCCGGCCCCGACGACGCCGACCACATCGCCGCGGTGCTGGCCGCGGTGGATGGTGAGCAGGTGGAGGCCCTGCTCATCACCCACACGCACCGTGACCACTCCCCCGCGTCCCGGGCAGTGGCCGAGGCCACCGGGGCTCCGGCCTACGGGTTCGGACCCCACCCGGCCACGGACACCGACGATGGCAAGAGCGAGGAGCGCGGCGACATCGAGTTCGCTCCTGATGCGGCGGTGGTCCACGGCGATGTGATCGAGGGACCCGGGTGGAGCTTCGAGTGCCTCCACACCCCCGGCCACATCTCCAACCACGTCGCTTATCGCTGGCGGGAGGCGACGGGAGTGTTCACCGGCGACCACATCATGGGTTGGTCCACCACCATCATCCCCCCACCGGACGGCAACATGACCGACTACCTGTCCAGCCTGCGGCTCTTGGCCGACTGCCCCCACGACCAGGTGTACTGGCCCACCCACGGGCCGCCAATAGCCGAGCCCCATGAGTTGGTGGAGGCTCTCTATGCCCACCGCCTAGATCGGGAGCACCAGATCCTGGATTTCTTGACTACCGGGCCGCAGACCATCGCCGAGATGGTGGAGGTGATGTACGCCGACGTGGCCCCAGAACTGCATGAGCCTGCGGCCCGCTCCGTGCTGGCCCACCTAATCGCCATGTGCGGCGACGGCCGGGTGGGCACCGACGGCGAAGCGACCGCCGAGGCGGTCTACTACCGGGGCTAGCCGGTTTCCTCTATGGTGACCGAGTTGACGGTTACCGGAGGTTCGGGGCCTCCGCCCAGTGGGTTGTCGGGCTGGTCGACGTGGCTGGCCAAGATGGCCTCGGCCACCGCCAAGCTGTCGTTGTCCATCTGGCCGAACACCACGTAGGTGCCCTGGCTGTTGAGCAGGGCGGTGTTCTCGTTGACGGCAAAGAAGAACTGGGCGCTGGCGCTGTTGGGCGCCCCGGTGCGAGCCATAACGATCTGACCCGGCTCATAGGTGAACCCCGAACCCTCGTCGGCAATGGTGTAGCCCGGCCCCGGATCAGACGGAGAATTGGTGTGGGGCGCCCCGCCCTGAATGATCCCGATACTTGGATCAGTGCGGAACAACAGCGTGTCGTCGTAGTAGTGGTACTGGGCCAAAACAGCGAAGTTGTTGGCCGTGATCGGCGTGTTGAACGTGTCAAGGCTTATCCGCATCTCCCCTGCGGTGGTGTCGAACACCGCGGTGTATTGCTTGGCCGGATCCAAACACAGCGGCTGGGGACCGTCGAAGTCCAGGGCCGTCGGTCCCGAACCATCGGCTGGCGGACATGGCCCCGAACCAAAAGCCTCTCCAGAAACAGGGGCTGGGTCGAACCCGGAACCACCCATCAACTCAATTTCTTCGGGGGTTAGGCACCGGTTTTGGAGGGCCAAGAGCTGGTCGAACACCTCTGCGATTTCCTCGTCGCTTTCAGGTTCCTGTAACCCGAGCGTCATATTGACAACCTCATCGGACATGCCCTCGGCAACGCAGCGGGCACTCTCCTCAGATAGCCCTTCTTGGACGAAGGTCTGATAGAGCATTTCCCGGACGTCGAAGCAGGCCTGCGACGCTGCTTGGGCCTCCTCTGGACTTAGGCCTAGATCATTCTCGGACTCGGCGATCAACACGCTCATCGCCATTCCCCGAATTCCCTCACTTGTGACCTCCGATGCGATGCAGCGGGCTTGCTCGCCTGGCACACCCTCAGCCTCGATTCCCTTAGCGAGTATCCACCGCCAATCAATACACTCCACTGCCCGATCCACCGTCTCGGATATCTCATCTTCGGTGATTGCATAGGTATCGCCAAGGGCAATAATCCCTCTTTCTAGGTATACCGCAGCTACCGACGAGCCGCTTATGCCCAGTTCCACGAGCCGGTCGTCAGAAAAAACTCCGGCCAAACCGTCGGCCAAGCAGCGGACCTGGACTTCGGGAATGGTGAATGGACGGTATTCGCCCTGAATTGTGTCGTCTTCGTGAATCGCCGTGAATAGCGCATCGGCCAGATCTTGTTGGCCGGCCGTCAGTTCCTCTCCGGTCTCGGTCGGCGGGACAAGCGACGTCTCAGAAGGCTGGTCGACAACGACCTCGGTCGCTGACGCAGGCGGTGTGCTGTCGTCGCTGTCGCTAGAGCAAGCTGCGGCAACCAAGCAGACCAGGGCCAAAGACAAGACCATTTTCAATATGCGCATCAGGGCATCCATCTTCCTATCACCATCTACGACGCTCCAACGGTACCCACGGTTCCTCAAAAGCGGCGAAATTGCCTATAGACAACTCAGGCCACCGCGCCCGACGACCGGAGCGCTTCCACCTGCTCAGCGGGATAGCCCAGCTCTGCGAGCACCGAGTCGGTATCGGCTCCTGGAGGCTGCGACGTCACCGCTGGCTCTGATGGCGTCCCCTCGAAACGGGGGGCGGGCCGAGGCTGGGTGACCCCGCTGAACTCGAAGAATGAACCTCGGGCCTGGGCATGAGGGTGCGAAGGGGTTTGCCCCATGGTGAGCACCGGGGTGACGCAGGCGTCGGTGCCGTCGAACACCGCTACCCACTCATCCAGGGTGCGCTGGGCGATTATCTCGCCCACCCGCTGCTTCATCTCCGGCCACCGGTCCCGGTCCATCTGGTCGGACAAGTCGTGTGCCCCGGCCAGGCCGATGCCGGCCATGAACTCGGCGTGGAACTGGGGCTCGATGGCCCCCACTGCCAGCCACTTGCCATCGGCAGTGCCGTACACCTCGTAGAAATACGCCCCCGAGTCCAAGAAGTTCTCCCCGTAGTCATCGGTCCAAAACCCGCTGGCATGGGCGGCATATAGGGGGGACAGCAGGTAGGCCGCGCCGTCCACCATGGCCGCGTCCACCACCTGGCCGTCACCGCCCCGAGCAACTTCCAACAAGGCCGCCACCATGCCCAGCACCAAGAACACCGAGCCGCCCCCGAAGTCGCCAATGAGGTTGAGAGGCACCGAAGGGGGCTGGCCGGTGCGTCCGATGTGGGCCAGCGGGCCGGCCAGAGAGATGTAGTTGATGTCGTGACCGGCCCGTGCGGCCAGCGGCCCAGACTGGCCCCAGCCAGTCATGCGCCCGTACACCAGTTTGGAATTGCGGGCCCGGCATACGTCTGGGCCGACCCCGAGGCGTTCAGCCACCCCGGCCCTGAAGCCCTCGAACAGTCCATCGGATGCCTCGGCCAACCGAAGCACCGCCTCCACTCCCTCAGGCTGCTTGAGGTCGAAGGCCACAGTGCGCTTGCCCCGCTCCATGGGACCCGATTGCGAGGCCACCGGGTTGCCCGAGCCGCCCACCCGGTCGACCCGGATGACCTCGGCGCCCATGTCCGACAGCATCATTCCGGCAAACGGCGTAGGCCCGATCCCGGCCAACTCGACGATGCGCATTCCCTTCAGCGGACCCATGGCTCTACGGTATGGCAGCCACCTAATGCAACCGAAAGGCGGAGCGACTCCGATGAGCGCCAACGAACGGAAGACAGCCCTGGTCACCGGGGCCAGCCGGGGCATCGGAAAGGCCAGCGCCATCGCCCTGGCCCGGGCCGGGTTCGACGTGGCTGTGTCGGCCCGAACCTTGGTGGACGGAGCAGGCCGCGACATGTACAACCCCGATCTCGCCATTCCCGGAGGACTCGACACCACCGTGGCCGCCATCGAAGCCGAGGGCCAACAGGGGGTGGCGTTCACCATGGACCTGCTGGACCGTGAAAGCGTGAATACATGCATCGATGGCGCACTGGATCACTTCGGCCATCTCGATGTGCTGATCAATAACGCCATCTACCAGGCCAAAGTGAGCATGACCCCGATTCTGGAATTGGACGAGCCCGAGGTTCATCGGCTGTTCGAAGGAAACGTGTTCGCCCAAATGGCGATCACCGAGCGGGTGCTGGCCGCCATGGTGGAGCAGGGCTCGGGCACCATCGTCAACATGATCTCGGCCTCGGCCTACACCGACCCGCCCGGCCCCATCGGCAAGGGCGGCTGGGGCATGGCCTACGCCATGAGCAAAGGGGCGTTCACCCGCATGACCCCCCACATCCACGTGGAGCACGGCCCCGATGGCATCCGCTGCTTCAGCATCGATCCCGGCTACGTGATCACCGAGGCCGCCAGGGCTCGAAACACTGCGGGGTCGTTCCCCTTCCCCGGCGGCGAGCCAGCCACCATCGGCGCGGTGGTGGCCTGGCTGGCCACATCGCCCGACGCCGACGACCACTTGGGCGGCATCGTGTATGCCCAAAGCGAATTCAAAAAGCAGGGCCTGACGGCGTGAGAGCGGTGCGCCACACCCCCGAGGGAATCCGCCCGGTGGAGGTGCCGGCGCCCACCTCTGTGGCCGTCCGCCATGGCGAAGGGGTGCGGATACGGCCCCGCTCGGTGGGCATCTGCCAGACCGACCTGAACATGGTGGGCTTCGGGCCCAGGGAGACGACCTTCGGCCACGAGTTCGCCGGTGTGCTGGACGACGGAACCCCGGTGGCGATTGAGCCGATGGTGCCCTGCGAGGTGTGCGAGTTCTGCGGAATGGGCGACTACCACTGGTGCGAGAAGTCGCACGAGATGATCGCCGGAGTGGCCTTCGACGGCGGCATGGCCGACGAGATCTTGCTCCCCGAGCGGTGCCTGGTGCGGCTGCCCCACGGCTTGGACGTGGCCAACGCCTGTTTGTGCGAGCCGCTGGCCGTGAACATCCACAGCCTGATGCTGGGACGGCTGGAGAGCCGACACCGGGTGGCCGTGGTGGGTCCCGGCATCACCGGATTCGGTTTGTTGGGAGGGGCCGCGGCCCGCTGGCGGGGCTGTGCGGTGGATGTCGAGCCCGACAACGACCTGCACGCCGCCGCTGCCGAGCAGATGGGCCTGGGGGTGGGCCTGTCGGGCACCTACGACGTGGTCATCGAGGGCGACGGCTCGGAGCGCTCCATCACTCGCTCTGCCGAGGTGGCTCGTCCCGGAGGGACGGTGCTGCTGGTGGCCGGCTACTACCAGAACAAGCTGTTCGAGGTGCTGCCCTGGGTGCTGAAGGAGCTGACCGCGGTGTGGGGCACGTTCTACGGCCACCACGGCGCGGGCCGGGCCTTCGACTCCGCCGCCGCCCTGCTGGCCCATCGCCCCGAGATCGCCGAGGCCATGATCACCCAGCGCTTCCCCCTCGACGGCGCTGGCGAGGCCTTCGCCCTCGCCGCCAGCGACACCCCCACGCTGAAGGTCGTCGTCGAGCCCTGATCCGGCTCAGACCAGGAATGTCTCTCGCAGGCGCTCGATGGTCCGGGGTTTGACGCCGTATTCCAGGGCGTAGCCCTCGGGGCCGCCCCAACGAACATCGACGATGTCCAGCAGATCAGACATGGCGCTAATGGGGGCCGTGGTGATGTCGTCGGGCAGCTTTTCCCAAACTTTGGCCATGTCGGGCAGCTCGGCCAGGCCCCTTTCCCGGATAAGGGGAGCCGCAGGTGCGGTGGCCGCGTAGTCGCCCACAATGTCTTGGCGGTCTACTCCGACCAATCCCAAAATCAGCGCGGCCAGACAGCCGGTGCGGTCCTTTCCGGCCATGCAGAAAAAGGCGGTCGGCCACCGATCGGGATCGGCCACCAGTTCGACGGCGGCGGCAAACCGCTCTCCGCCGCTGCTGATCATGTTCTCGTAGAGCTGTCCGAAGGAGCGGCTCATCAGGTCGGGATCGGGGCGCTCATAGGTGTGCATGGCGCGATCGGTCGTGCCGATGTGGTGCTCGACTACGCCCAGAGTCGGGTCGAGCACTCCAACCCGCTCTCGCTCGTCGCTTGCCCGCAAGTCCACGGCGGTGCGGATGCCCAATCGGCCGGTGACCACCTTGGCGTCAGCCGGGCTGAGGCGGTGCAGCGAGTCGGCCCGAAACAGCACTCCCCATTTGGTAGTGCCGCCCAGTGTGCTGGCGTAACCGCCCAAGTCCCGGAAGTTCACGCACCCGTCCAGCGGAATGCGTCTTTGATGGTTCATTGCCTCTGTTCCCGTCTTCCCTCCGGCCCTGCAATCTAGAACACCGCTAGGGGTGCTGGGAGCTGACGGAGACGATCTCTCCGGTCATGTAGGTGCAGTAGTCGCTGGCCAGAAACACCATCACGTTGGCCACTTCCCATGGTTCGGCGGCCCGGTCGAAGGCCTCCAACGAGATCAGGTCGTCGAGGAACTCTTGGCTGGACACCTTGGCCAAAAAGGGGTGCATAGCCAGGCTGGGGGCCACGCAGTTGACCCGCACCCCGGCTTCGGCCGCTTCCATGGCCGCGCAGCGGGTCAGGGCCATCACTCCTGCTTTGGCCGCGGCGTAATGGCTCTGGCCCGCCTGGGCCCGCCATCCCATGACCGAGGCATTGTTTACGATGACCCCCGAACCCCGCGGCATCATGTGGCGCAGGGCGGCCCGGGTAGTTCGCATCGTGCCGTTGAGGGTCACGTCGACCACCACATGCCACTGGTCATCGGTCATGTCCACCAGGTTTGCGGTGCCTCCCAAACCGGCGTTGTTGATCATCACGTCCACATGGCCCAACTCGGCTGCCGCGGCATCGATCAGTGCTTGGACATCCTCCTCGACCGTGACGTTGCACAGTTGTGTGGCAGGGCGCACACCGAATTCTTCGGCCAAGCGGTTAGCGGCCTCGGCCAGACGGCGCTCATGAATGTCGCTGATAAGAACCTGGGCGCCCTCGGCAATACATCGCCGAGCGGCGGCGAAACCGAGTCCGGTGCCCGCCGCGGCAGTCACCACCACCGTCTTGCCTTCTAGCAGCCCTCGGCCCGGCGGCTCGGGGGGCACGTCTCGGCTCACGGCGACACCGGAACCGGCGGCAGATCCTTCATGGCCTCGGCCAAATCGGCAATGGTCCACTCCCGCTCATCATCGAGGAAGTCCTGCCGCAGCCACGGTGTGTACCAGCGGACGTCTCCTCCTTTGGCCATGAACACTCGCCCGGTCACGTCGCAGTCGGCCGTGGCCAGCCATCCCACCACCGGAGCAGGATGGAAGGGGTGGAAAACATCAAAGCCCTCGGCGGGCTTGGCCACCATCTCGGCCACTCCGGGCACCCCTTCGGTCATGCGGGTGCGGCCAGCGGGGGTGACGCAGTTCACCCGCACGCCGTAGCGCCCCAGTTCTTGGGCGATGATCACCGTCATACCCGCTATGGCCGACTTGGCCGCCCCGTAGTTGGACTGGCCCACGGTGCCGATCAGCCCCGAAGTGGAGCTGATGTTGACCACCGAGGCGTTTACCTCTGCGCCGGATTTGACCTGGTCGCGCCACCAGCCGGCGCATACCCGGGTCATGCAGAACGTGGTCTTGAGGTGGCCGCGTATCACTGAGTCCCAGTCGCTTTCACTCATGGAGGCGAACATCTTGTCCCGCAGGATGCCGGCGTTGTTCACCAGCACATCCACTCCCCCGAAGGCATCCAGGGTCTGGGCCAGCAGAGACTCGGCTCCAGCCATCTCGGCCACATCGTCGCTGTTGGCCACCGCGGTTCCACCGGCGGCGGTGATTTCGTCTGCCACCGCCGACGCCACAGCCGGGTCGGCACCAGTGCCGTCGGCTTCGCAGCCCAAGTCGTTGACCACCACCTTGGCTCCTTCGGCGGCAAACAGCAGGGCATAGTGGCGACCGATTCCCCGACCGGCCCCGGTGATGATGGCGATTCGCCCATCCAGCGCGCCGCTCGACATCAACTGCTGCTTTGGGCTGCCGCCTGGCGCTGAGCTGCCTGCGCTTCCAGCATGGCCATGGTGGGGTGCTCCTCGGCGCCGACAGTGCGGGGCAGCGCCTCTTCGATGCCCTCCGGGGTCCAACTGCTGCCGGGGGCATACATGGAACGGAGCTCGCCGAACTGGGCCCAAACGGAAATTCGGGGACCGACCACGGTGTAGACCTGAGCGGTTATGTCCCGAGCCTGGTCGCTGAGCAGGTACACGGCCAAGGGCGCCACGTCCTCGGGCTCACCGGCCTCGATCTCGAACGGAACGTTCTCCGACATGCGGGTCTTGGCGCTGGGGGCGATGCAATTGGCGTTTATCCCATAGCGCTTCAGGGCCAGCGCGGCGCTCTTGGTGAGCGAGATGATTCCCCCCTTGGCCGCCGAGTAGTTGCACTGGGAGGTCGATCCGGTGAATGCCCCCGAGGTGATGCCCACCAGCGAGCCACCGGTCTCCTGCTTGCGCATGATGGCCGAGGCGTGCTTGTACACCGTGAAATGGCCCTTGAGATGCACCCGGATCACGTCGTCGAACTCTTCCTCGGTCATGTTGAAGATCATCCGCTCTCGCAGGATGCCGGCCACGCACACCGCGCCGTCGATCGACCCCCAGCTGTCCACCGCGGCCTGAACGGCGGCCGAGCCGCCCTCCATGGTGCTTATGTCGGAGGCCAGGGCCAAGGCGGTGCCGCCCGCCGCCTCGATCTCGGCCACCACCGCATCGGCCACCTCCGACGAAGGATCGGCGCCCGCCAGAGACACGCCGTAGTCGGCCACCACCACGTTGGCGCCGGCGGCGGCGCAGCCCATGGCGATGGCGCGGCCGATGCCGTTGCCCGCTCCGGTGACGACGATGTTCTTGCCTTCTAGATATCCAGTCACGGGCGAAAACCCTACCCGTCGCCTGGAGCCAGTAGTTGGTCGAAGAGCTCGGCCAATGCCTCTGGGGGAATCCGGCCGCTTCCTCTGAGGGCCAACGTCCCGTCCCCAAACACGAAAACCCAGAACGGGGTGCCCGCCTGACCAAAGGCGACGGCCACCTCATTGTCGGCGCTGTCCACCAGAACAGGGAATGGCCAACCTTCGTCGGCCAACCATTGGCTGGGCGGATATTTGTCCCTACTGGAGTCCACCAAAGTGACCACGCTGAGCAGGTCAACCCCTTCAGGCAAGTTGTTGCCTTCGGCCAGCCAGTTGGTGAGCTCGACAACCTCAGCCTGGCAAGCCGGGCACCAGTGGGCCAGGAACACGATGGCGGCAGGCCGTTCTCCTGGTGTCCATTCCAGCGGCGAGCCGTCTATGGCAGTGCCATCTAGGGCGGGCACTGGTTGGCGGAATGCTGGATCGGCATCAGGTGAATCCCCAATCGGACCAAGCGATTGTCCGACCACCTGCACCGGGGCAACCTCGACCGCGGTGGGAACCTCGGTAGCTGTGGGTGTTGCGGCAAGTGTGGGCTGCTCAGTGGCCGTGGGAGTCTCCAATGGCGTGGGCTGCTCGGTGGATATGGGCGAAGCGACCGAGGTCGGATCCGGAGCAGCATCGTCGCCATTGCCACCGCAGGCAGCTGCCAGCAAAAGGGCAACAGCCGCGAGCGCCACGACGCGGCGGGCACTGCGCTTCGAATTCATAACCACAGGCTACGGGCTGGCTATAGCGGCATCACCACGCCGCCGTTGGGCCGCATGGTCTGGCCGGTAACGAACCGCCCGGCCTCGGAGCAGAGGTACAAGATGGCGTAGGCAATGTCGTTGGGGTCGCCCACATAGCCCAGCGGGTTCATCTGGGCGATGGTGTCGAAGTGGTTCCTCTGGCGATCAGGGTCGACCTTGCCTTCGTCATCGAGGAAGTGCCGATCATATATAGGCGTCTCGATGGAACCGGGAGCCACCGCATTCACCCGGATGGGGGCCATCTCCACTGCGGCGGTACGGGTGATCATCTTCACCGCCGCCTTGGTGAGGGCGTACACCGAGATCATCGGGGCGGGCATGTCGGCCCCGGCTGACGACAAGTTGACGATGGACCCCGACTTCTGGTCGGCCATGGCCCGGCCCGCCGCCGCGGTGCCCCAATAGACACCCTTTATGTTCACGTTCATCACCCGGTCGAGCTGCTCGGGGGTGGTGTCCACGATGAGGCTGTCGGTGATGATCCCGGCGTTGTTCACCATGATGTCGAGCCGACCGTGCCGGTTAACCGCATCGGCCACCAGCGCGTCCACCGCCGACTTGTCGCTTACGTCGGTGGGAACCGCCGACCAAGCCGCTCCCAGCGCGTCCAGCTCGCCGCCGGTCTCGCCCATCCCGTCAGCGTCCACGTCGCCCAACACCACAGAAGCTCCGGCCTTGGCCAGCGTTACCGCCGTCCCTCGGCCAATACCCGAGGCCGCCCCGGTGACCACTGCCACCCGGTCGGAAATATCAAACGCCGCCAAGATGTCGTCATGCATGGCCCCATATTGGCCCGCGCTCAGGGAGGATTGAGAACCGAACTACGGAAGGCTCAGGCGGGTTCCCAGAAGACCATGGCGTGGGTGTCGTCGTAGGTGCGAGCGTAGGCGGTGACGGGCATGCCGATCTCGACGGCTTCGGGGTCGATGCCGGTGAGGCCGCCGAACATTCTCACTCCCTCGGGGAGGTCGATCATGGCCAGAACGTAGGGCAACTCGGCGAAGGCCGGTACCCCGTATTGGCGGACTACGGTGTAGGTGTAGACGTTGCCGGTGCCGACGGCCTCCATCCACTCGGGCACAGCGGCGCAGGCCGTGCATAGCGCTCGGGGGTAATGCTGGCGGTGGCCGCATTCGGGGCACTGCTGGATGAGCAGGCGGCCCTTGGCTGCGGCGGCAAAGAACTCGCCATACTCCCCTTCGCCGGCGGGGACCGGCCCCTGCCAGTCGAGATCGCGCACAACCCTCATGACGGCCGGTCCTTACCCAAGATGACGGTGCCGATGGCCGACAGCCAGCCGCCGGAGCCGCAGGCCAAGGCCAACTCGGCGTCGGGGACCTGGGCCTCACCGGCATCACCCCGGAGCTGGCGTACCGCCTCGATCAGCAAGAAGATGCCCCGCATCCCCGGATGGTTGGACGACAGTCCCCCGCCGTCGGTGTTGGTGGGCATCGACCCGCCCCGGTGCAGGTGGCCTTCTTCGACGTAGGCGCCGCCCTCGCCCCGCCCACAGAATCCCAGACCCTCCAGCATCAACAGCACGGTGATGGTGAAGCTGTCGTAGAGCTGCGCGGTATCGATATCGGCCGGTGTAACCCCGGCCTGGCCCATCGCCTCCGGTCCGCAAACTGCGGCGCCCATCTCGGTGAAGTCGGGCATCTGGTGGATGTTCCAGTGGGTCTGGGTGCCCGCCGCCCCCAGCACATAGGCCGGGGGCTGGCGCAGGTCGCGGGCTATCTCCTCGGTGGTCATCACCAGTGCCCCGCCGCCATCGGTGATCACACAGCAGTCCAGCTTGTGCAGCGGATCGGCGATCATGCGGCTGTTCACCACGTCGTCCACCGTGATCGGGTCGCGGTAGCGGGCATCAGGGTTGAGACCGGCGAACTCCCGGATCCCCACCGCGATCTCAGCCAACTGCTCCGAGGTCGTGCCGAACTCGTGCATGTGGCGGCGGGCGGCCAAGGCGTAGGACCCCACCAGGGGCAGGCCGTAGGGCGTGGCCATCTGCATGGCTCCGGCCACCGGCTTGGCGTCGCGCTGAAAGCCGCCGGTGCCCAGCACCCGGCCCATACGGGTGAGCTGGTCGGAGCCATAGGTGATCAGCACGGTGTCGCACAGTCCCTCCCGGATGGCGGCGGCAGCGTGCTGAACATGGAACTCGAACGATGAGCCGCCCACCATGGTCCCGTCGATGTAGCGGTGGTTCACCCCCAGGTACTCGGCCATAGAGACAGCATCATCGCCAGCTCCCGGACCGCCGCCGCTGGTGCTGACGTATCCGTCGATGGCCGACTTGGCGATGCCGCAGTCGGCGATGGCTCGGCGGGCGGCCAAGGCGTGGTGCTGCACCGAGTTCAGGTGGGGAACCACCGGATAGTCGCTGAGGCCGATGCCGCAGATGACCGGGTGACGGGAAGGCATCAGCTGAGAGCTTCGAGGATCCGGTTGTGCTCGCCCACGTGGGGGGCCCGGTGACGGATGCGGTAGGGGGACTTGGGGGCGATGTACGGTGCTCCCACGTAGGTGAAGCTGCGGCCTAAGTCCTCGTGCTCCACCTCAACGGGAAAGCCCCGTTCCTTGAAATGAGGATCGGCTAGCACCTCTTCGGGTGAGTAGATGATCCCCACCGCCAAACCCCGCTCCTGGGCGCCGATGAAGAACTCATAGGCGGTGATGTTCTGGGCGATGAACCGGACTGCCTCCCGGGCGGCGCCGAACATGGCGGTCACCTCGGGATCCTGGCCCACCTGCGAAAGGTGCAGGTCTTCTTCGAGTTGTGCGCCCATCTCCAAGAAGAAGAACTCTTCAAATTGGTCCTTCAACCCCAGGCTCTCCATCCACTCCACTACCACCGAGAAGTCTCGGGCTGAGCGAGGCGGGAAGCCGGTGTTCACGTCGATCCCGTCCACCGACAGGGCCCGAGTGAAGGTGGTGGGCTCAACGGCGGCGTGCCGCCCGGTCTGGCGCTGCACCTCGTCGCCCGCCACCAGCCACTGCACCGAGCCGAACTCGGTGGTCACGTTGGCGGCGGCATGCAGGCTCACATCCACGAACTGCCCTTGGCCGGTGCGATCTCGGGCCAACAGCGCGGTCTGGGCCGAGAGCACCGCAAATATCGAGCCAGTCTGGTACCCCTGATTGCCGCCGCCTCGCTGAGGCGGGATGGAATGGTCGTCGTAACCGCAGCTCCACACCGGCCCACCCGCGGCCAAAACGGTCAGGTCGATGCTCTCCTCTTGAGACCGCGGCCCGCTGCGGCCGAACGGGGTCAGCGATACCCAAATCAATTCAGGATGATCGGCTCGCAAGGTGTCATGGTCGATGCCCAAGTCGGACAACCGGCCCGGACGCTCTGACTCGAGCACCAAGTCGGCAGTGTTCACCAGCGAGCTGAATCGCTCCTGGTCGGCTTCTTTCTCCAAATCCAGGGTCACCCCCAGCTTGGAGGCGTTGTAGTGCCACCACCACAGGCTGCGCTCTGGTCCAGGTTCGTCATCCAAGAAGGGCTCGAAGCCCCGGGTGTTATGGCCATGGGAGGGCTCGATCACGATGACCTCGGCTCCCATTCCGGCTAGAAGCAGCCCCGCATAGGCCGAGGCTTCCCCGGCCAGCTCCACCACTCGGATACCAGCTAACGCACCGGGAAGGTCATTACCGGCCATCAGATCACCCCCTCTGCGGCCAGGTCGGTCAACTCGGCGTCGGAATAACCGAGCAGGCCGCCGAGTACTTGTCGGTTGTGCTGGCCCAGCAAAGGTCCGCCTTGTTCCAGCACCCAGTCGGTTTCCGAGAAGTGGGCGGGAATGCCGTCGACTCGGACCCGGCCCATCTCCCCGTGGGTGACGGTGGGCCACAACCCCCAGGCCTCGGTGTTGGGGTCGTTGTCTATCCGGTCTTCCGGCTTGGCTACCCCGGCGGCGGACACGCCCACGGCTTGCAGCTCGGCCGCCGCTTTGAACCGGTCCCGGCCCGAAGTCCACTCCCGCACGGCGTCGTCCAGCTCGTCCTCGTAGGCCAGCCGCCCGGCCAGGTCGTCGAACCGGCGGTCGTCGATGGCCATGATCCCGGCGATGGCCTGCCAGTCCCGGTCGTCACGGGCGGCCAGGGCCAGCCAGGCGTCGTGTCCGTCGGCCTCGTAGATGCCATGGGGAGCCATGGCCGGGAACTGGCTGCGATTGGAGTAGGGCATTCCGTCGCGCCGTAACGGACGGCCGTTCGCGGTGTAGTCCAGCACCGCCGGGCCGAGCATGGTGGCCCCGGCGTCGGTACACGACATGTCGATCCACTGGCCCTCACCGGTGCGGCTGCGGTGAATGAGGCCGGCCATGATGGCCATGGCCATGAAGTTGCCGCCGTGGTGGTCCATGTAGGAGTAGCCCCACCCGGCCGAGGGCATGTCGGGAAGCCCGGAGGTGAACGTGAGCCCGCAGCACGCCTGCACGATCGGCCCCCAGGTCTTGTACTTGCGGTAGGGGCCGACGTGGCCGAATCCGCAGTTGGACACGTACAAGATGTCGGGCTTGATCTCCCGCAGGCGGTCGTAGCCGAAGCCCAGTCGCTCCAGAACCCCGGCGGCGAAGTTCTCGGTGACTGCGTCGCTCACCTCGATGATCTCGGTCAGCAGCTCTTTGCCCCGCTCGGTGCGGAGGTTGAGCGTGACCCCCAGCTTCTCCACGTTGTGGTTGTTGAAGCACCCGCCAAACTCGTGGCCCCGGCGTTCGTCCACGAACGGTGACGTTCCCCGGAGCACATCCCATTTGCCCAGGCGCACCGGATCCTCGATGCGGATGATCTCAGCGCCGAAGGCGGCCATCCACCGGGTGGCCCCCGCTCCGGCCAGCTGCCCGGTGAAATCGCAGATGCGGATATGCGACAAAGCCTCAGATTTCACGGCCCGACCTTACGCGGTCGGATTCCGCGGCAACCGAGTCGGGAAACGCCGACAGTCTCTAGGCTTCAGCCCGTGCGAGTGCTACACCACCTGGAAGCCGAGCGGCTTGGCCCACTCATCGACCAATTCGAAGACGTGGATTTCGTGTACGTGCCCCGCCAGGGCGACATTCCCGAGGATGCGTCCGGCGACGTGCTGCTGACCATCCCCCGGGACTATCCCAATCTGGCTGAGCTATTGGACCGGGGCGTGGATTGGGTGCATGTGACCAGCACCGGGATCGACGGGTTCCCACTCGAGCTGTTGGGCAGCAGGGTGATGACCTGCTCCCGGGGCGCCGGGGCAATAGCCATATCGGAATGGTGCCTGACCATGATGCTGGCTTTTGAGAAGGACCTGCCCGGCGTGTGGCTGAACAGTCCCCCTGAGCGGTGGTTCACCGCCGACCTGGGCGCCCTCTACGGCAAGACGCTGGGTCTCATTGGCCTGGGTGGCATCGGCACCGCGGTAGCCCGCCGGGCGCTGGCCTTCGACATGTCGGTGCTCGCCATTCGCCGCACCGCCGCGCCCTCCCCAATGGAGGGGGTGGAGATTGTCAGCTCGCTGACTGAGCTGCTGGCCCGCTCCGACCACATCGTGGTGGCCGCGCCGGCCACTGCGGCCACCCGCCATCTGCTGGACGCCGACGCCCTGGCCGCGGCCAAGACGGGGGCCCACATCGTCAACATCGCCCGGGGCGATCTCATCGACCAGGATGCCCTGCGGGCCGCCCTCGACGACGGGCACATCGCCCGGGCTTCGCTTGACACCGTGGAGCCCGAGCCTCTGCCCGAGGGCCACTGGCTCTACAGCCACCCCCAGGTGCGGGTCAGCGCCCACGTCTCCTGGTGCATGCCCGACTCCTGGGATCTGCTCATGGCCCCCTTCGCCGACAACCTCCAGCGCCGCCTCTCCGGCCTCCCCCTGGAGGGCATCGTCAACCCCGACGAGGAGTACTAGCCCGGGATTGCGGCTATGGATGTCGCCTATGGCCTATACCTTGCTGGGAACAGCAAACCTCTCAACCTCGATCCCTTCGGCCTGCTCCCGCGCCTGCCAGAGGTCATAGGCCTGCTGCATTCCCAGCCATGTCTCCGGGGTGGAACCGAACGCCTGCGACAATCGAAACGACATCTCAATCGAAATGCCAGCCTTCTGGTTGACAAGATCGGAGAGCGCCTGACGGGTTACTCCCAAACCCTGGGCTGCTCGGGTAATCGACAACCCAAGAGCTTCCAGGCATTCTGACTTGATCATTTCTCCTGGATGTGGAGGATTGTTCATAGGCATCTGTTCACTCTCCTAGTGGTAGTCGGTGTAGTCGACGTCCGTTGCATGTCCGTCTTCGAACCTGAAAACCACACGCCAGTTCGCCGAAACTGACACGGCGTAGTGGCCTTTCAGTTGACCCGACAGTGCATGCAATCGAAATCCTGGCAGATCCATATCCATCGCATTTCGACTACGGGAGGTCGGTTGACATGATTGTCGCCACGACGTCGCGGCGGCGGACTTGAAGGGTTGCCGGGGTTCGGGGGATGGCGTCCATGGCCTCGATGCGACGGGGGTGCTTGTACCGGGCAAGTCGATCGCTCAGGTGGTTCCGCACATCGTCGGGAGTGGGCAGGGCCGCGCCCGGGGACAGCACGAAGACGGCACACACCACCTCGCCCCAGCGGTCGTCGGGTATGCCCACCACGGCCACTTCAGCTGCGCCGGGAAAGTCGGCCAGATGGCTTTCAACTTCAGCAGGCGACACCGTCTCGCCGCCGGTGCGGATCACGTCTTTGACTCGGCCGGTGATGGAGTAGAAGCCGTCGCCGTCCACCTCGGCCAGATCGCCGGTGCGGAACCAGCCGTCGTCGCTGAATGCCTCCTCGGTGGCCTCGGGATTGTCGAAGTAGCCGTCGAACATGAACGGGGAGCGGGTCTGCAACTCGCCCCGGTCGAGCCGTACTTCGGCACCGGTATGGGCTTGGCCGCAGCTTCCCGGTCGGTATTCCATGTCGGCGTCGTCCAACATGGTCACGGATCCGGCTTCGGTGGAGCCGTAAAACACCCGCCGATGGGCGTTGGGGAACGCGGCTTTCAAGTCGGCCAGCAACTCCGGCGGGGTGGCTGAGGTGCCGGAGGTGGCGAACCGCAGCGAGACCATGTCTTGGTGCCGGTTGGCCTCCAACACTCGGCGCCACACTGCGGGGATGCAGTTCATGTAGGCGGCCTGATGGGCCTGCACGGCGTTGATCAACACATCGGCTTCGGCCCGGTCGGTGAACACCACCAATCCCCGGGCCTGCCAGGCCTGTAAAGCAATGGTCCACGCCCCCATGTGGAACATCGGGTACATGCACACCGTGGCGCCTCGGGGCTCGAGAAGCGCCGGCGTGCGGGTGCGCAGCCAGTTGCACCGGTGCGACAGCACCACGCCCTTCGACTTCCCGGTGCTTCCGCTGGTGAAGAACACAACGTGGGGGTCGGTCTCCCCCACGCCCGACGGTGACTGGGCCGCAGGGGAGGCCGACTCGGCCTCGGCCACCAAGTCGAGCCCAGGCCCGATTCCCCCCAACCGGACCAGCGGCACCCCCACCGCCTCAGCTACACCAAGGCCAGCCTCTGCGTGACCAGGGTCGGTCACCAGCAGCTTGGGACGGGCCAGCCCCACCATTTCGGCTGCCTCATCAGATGAGAGCCGGGCATTGGCCGGGGCGAACACCGCCCCGGCTCTGGCCAAAGCGACAAACAGCGCCACTGACTCCAGGTTGTTATCGCTCCAGGTAACCACCCGGTCACCCCGACCTACCCCGAGTTTGGCCAGCACATGGCCCATTTGGTTGGCCTGGTGACTCAGCTCCCCAAAAGTGAGCGTCCGCTCGCCCAAGACCGCCGCCAGACGAGCAGGCACCGTGGCCGCCGCATTGTCGAACACCGAGCCGATCACCAACTCCATCGCCGGGCACACTACTGGGCGACAAGCACCGATCCGGCCTGTGCTCACTGCGACCACTAGCTTCAGATCCGAATGGCGAGACAATCGTTGGGGCAATGAGCAAGAAATCGGATGCAGAGGTCGCGCTCGAAAGGGCCTACGCCACCAAGGGTCCGGAGGCCAACCGAGAGCTGTACGCATCGTGGGCTCCAACCTACGAGTCGGGCTTCATGGTTGACAGCGGTTACGTCTACCACCAGGAGGTGGTCAAGGTCTTCTGCGACAGCTTCTCTGAGCTCAGCGGGCCTGTGCTGGATGTGGGCTGCGGAACCGGCGTGGTCGGCGGAGAACTGGCCAAGTTGGGCGTTTCAGTCATCGACGGCATCGACATCTCGCCGGAAATGCTGGCCGAAGCCGCGGCCAAGACTCACCATGGCCGCCCTGTGTATCGGCAGCTCATCGAAGCCGATCTTACCGGTCGGACCGAGTTGGCCGATAACGCCTACGTCGGCGTCGTGAGCTCAGGAGCGTTCACCCATGGAATCCTCGGACCGGAGACGATTTCGGAACTGCTTCGGGCGGCCAGCCCCGGAGCTCGTTTCGCGCTGGGGATCAACTCGGCTCACTTCGAGGAGTTCGGCTTCGGCAACTGGTTGGAGCAGCGGCGGTCGGAGGGCCATATCGCGGAGCTTGAATTCAGGTTGCGGCCTATCTACGGCGGAGCAGACGAGGACGACCCCGACCAGTGGACCCGCATCGCCGTTTTCACCGCCTCGTGAGCGAAGCCGCCGGACTCTTGAGCCTGGCTAATGGCAACGTGGCACCATAGGGCCATGAGCTTGACGTCCGACCCGCTCCCCGATACCGAAGAAGGCAAGGCGTTCGACCCCTTCGCCTATCCCGAAGAAGTCCCCCATGACACGCTGAATGAGCTTCGATCCGAGTGCCCGGTGGCCCGCACCCCCACCGGTTGGTATCTGACCAAATTCGACCATGTGCTTGCCGCCACCAGAGACGTGGAGACCTTCGTGTCCAGCTTCCGCGATCCCGGCGTGGTGGTGCCCGAGGAGGAGAAGCTCATCAGCGAGATCCCCGAACCACGCCACGGCAAGGTGCGTCGGATCATCAACGCCACCGTGGCCCATCACAAGTCGATGCGGGCCGAACCGTTTGTGCGGGATCTGTGCCACCAGTACCTCGACCCGATACTTGAGCGGGGCCACGGCGAGTTGGTGGCCGAGTTCATAACCCCGGTGCCCATCAACGTGATCTCCCACCTCATCGGGGTGCCCGCCGAGGACTGGGAGCAGTTCCACATCTGGACCGACGAGGTGGTGCTGGGCGACTACCCCCGCACCAACCGCAACGAGCGGGGCGAGGGCCTGGCCGGGGCCCACCCAGAGTTCTGCGCCTACATCGACGCCCTGATCGCCGAGCGGCGAGCCAGCGATGATGCTCCCGACGACCTGGTCACCCGGCTGATAACCACCGAGATCGAGGGCCACCGGCTCACCGACGTGGAGATCCGCACCCAGTTGGCCTTCCTAATAATGTCGGGCAACGAGACCACCCGGCACCTGATCGGCAACCTGCTGTGGCGCATCATCGGTGACCCCGAGCTGTTCGCCACCCTCAAGGCCGACCGGGAACTGTGCGAGCGGGCGGTGGAGGAGTCGCTGCGCATCGACTCCCCCGCCCACATGCTCATCCGGGACTGCACCGCCGACACTGATGTGTTCGGTGCGCCCATGCGCGAAGGCGACAAGATCGTGTTCGGCGTGTCGTCGGCCAACCGGGACGAGGACTACTTCGACGACCCCGACGCATTCCGGCTCGACCGGGACCGCCCCAAAGATCACATCGCCTTCGGAGGCGGGCCCCACATCTGTCCCGGTGCCAGCCTGGCCCGCCTCGAAGGCCGGGTAGCGCTGGAGGTGTTCTTGGACCGGGTGGCAATGGCCGAACTGGCCCCCGGCTGCGTCCGCAAGAAGACCCCGGTGTTCTGGGCCAACGGTCCCGACCGCCTCGACGCCTTCTTGACCCCCGAGCCAACCGCCAGAAGCTGAACAAGGGCGACGACTTAGCTCAACGAGCGGGCTATAATGTAGTAACGTTGTTACACAGGAGGAGGTCCGGCTGATGCCACCCGCTGCAACCACCATGAGCAGTCGAGAGTTCAACCAGGGCACGGGGAACGCCAAGAAAGCGGCATGCAACGGACCGGTTTACATTACTGACCGAGGCCGACCCGCCTTCGTGCTTATGAGCTACGACCACTACCAGCAGCTTCTCGACGATCAGCCAAGCCTGGTCGACTTGTTGAGCCTCACCCCCGGAGTAGGCGACATCGAATTGGAGATTCCCAAGCTTGACGATTCGGGCAAGCCCGCCGTCTTCGACTGATGTACGTGCTCGACACCAACTTCGTCTCCGAAATTCGCAAGGTCAAAACCGGAAAGGCCGATCCAGGGGTTGCGGCTTGGACCCGCCGGGTAGCAACCGGGCTTACATACATCTCGGCCATCACCATTCAAGAATTGGAGCACGGTGTGCTCTTGGCTGAGCGCCGTGACCCTGCCGCAGGTTTAACGCTGAGAAGCTGGCTCGACAACGACGTGCATAAAGCGTTCGAGCAGCGCATTCTGCCCATCGACGCCGCGGTCGCCCGTTTGGCCGCGGCGCTTCATGTCCCCAACCCTGCTCCCGTCAACGATGCGCTGATAGCGGCAACGGCCATGGCCAACGGAATGGCCATCGTCACTCGCAACTCCAGCGACTTCGAGCGCTTCGACAGCCTTCAGGTCTTGAACCCGTGGACGCAGGCATGACGGACAGCCAGCCAATCTCAGACACAGACACTGCCTGTTCCGGAGGAGAGCGCTACACCCACGGCTACCACCAAGTGATCGTGGGGTGGCACTCACGGCGCACTGCCGAGGCATGCGCGGCCTTCTTGCTACCCCGACTGCGGCCCGATGCCGAGGTGCTCGACATCGGTTGCGGCTCGGGCACCATCACCTCTGGCCTGGCCCGCCGCGCTAGCCGGGTGGTGGGTTTGGACATGTCGGCTGAGGTGGTGGACGCAGCCCGGGCCCACGCTAACGACTGCGGTCTGTCCAACGCATCGTTTGAGGTCGGCTCGGTTTACGAACTGCCGTGGGGCGATAACAGCTTCGACGTGGTGTACGCCCATCAAGTGCTCCAGCACCTCTCCGATCCAGTCCGGGCCTTGAAGGAGGCCCGGCGAGTACTGCGGCCAGGCGGCCTCGTGGCAGTGCGGGACTCCGACTACGAAACCATGGTCCACGCCCCCGTGTTCCCGGCCATCGAGCGCTGGCGAGACCTCTACCACCAGGTGGCCACGGCCAACGGCGGCGAGGCAGACGCCGGTCGATACCTGCTGTCGTGGGTGGCCGAGGCCGGCTTCACCAATGTCGAGACCACCGCCAGCACCACCGCCCATACCGACCAAGAGGGTCGGACTGTGTGGGGCGAGATGTGGGCGGTGAGGGTGATCGACAGCGACTTCGCCAACCATGCGATGAGCAACGGGTTCGCTACCCGGAACGAACTGCAAGACATCTCCGACGCCTTCCGCCAGTGGGCCGCCCAACCCGACGGCTTCTGGGCCTGGATAAACGGCGAGGCAATCGGGCTCTGCCCGCCGGACTGACGGGCAACCGCTAATCGACCGGTGGGCTTCCGGCGATGCGGACATACTCTGCGCTCTCGCAACGACAAACGCCAACAGGCCGTACCAGTGGTCCGCCGACAGCACCATGGCACAAGGAGAAAGCCTCAGTTCCAGTGCCATCGAAGGCATCTTCGCCAGCTTGGAAGGAATATCGATGAGCGGCGGCAATGTCTCAATCAGGGAAGCGGTAGGTAATTGAGAGATGCTGGAAGAGCGTTGCGGATTGGCGGCATAGGCTCCGCAGCATCCCCAAACGCAACGTGGGATCGATGAGGCCGATGCGGCGACCGCGGTTGAGAGCAGAACTGGGAAGCGAGCACGATAGGCATTTGGGAGATCAGAGGCATGGGGCACTCCATCGGATGCAACAAGAAATTCAGATTACACAATTGTGCTTATACCGATAGGCTGGGTGAATGCCGCTTCATTTCTCCAAATACCTGGCATCTAACTCCAAAATCCGAAGTCGCTTTTTCGTTTCGGCGGCGGCGATCTCAGGGTTCCTCATTCTGGCCAGCGCATGTGGAGCCGACGGTAAGGATTCATTGAGGGAAAACAGCCTTGACATCACCAATGTTCCCGCCTCAGCATCATTGCCCCCAGACTCGCATCCCCCAAAGTGCTTCGAGTCTGTCCGAGATGCCCTGTTCGGCTCCGACGCGATCCCGAACGGCATACAGCAGGCGATTGACCATCTCCCGCCACTGCCGCCCGACGCAACCGACCAGCAAAGAGCGGAGCGGAACCGGCTCGTCGCCCGAGCTAAAGACGCAGGGCGGATGGGGGCAGAGATGGACTTCGCCCAGACAGGGGCCGACAGCGATGACATCCAGACTGTTTGCGACAATCTAAGCAAGGCCGCAAAGACTTCTGCCAGCGGAGCGATTGAAACACCTCCAGTAGAGAACGGATAGGCAAAGGCGAGACCGCCCCCAGTTAGACCGCTCCTGTTGAAACTGCTGTTTCCAGCCGTCTGTAGATATCGCGCTGCGCCCCTAAAACACCCGCTATCGGGGATTGACGCGGTGAGTTCAAGCTTGCTCCCGCAGATCTGCTCAGGTACCACGCCCGGTCATGGGTCGGGTTGGGCTTAGAACCCTTGTGTGACGCCCACGCCTCCAGCAGCGTGCCGTCCATGCTGAAGTGATCGCTCGAGCACTAGCGGTGCAGCGTCGCCTGGGTGACGACCGCGGCGAAGCACCGGGTCGGCCTGGACGTGCGGGCACACGGGCAATCGATCCAATGCACTGCGTCCGCAGAGCGGCCACAACGGCCGACACCTATACCAGTAGCAGCCCCACGACACGGCAGCGGTTGTGGCAGGGGGCTGGCGGCTAGTTGGTTGCCTCCACGCTCCAAAACCTGATCTGATGAGGTCGGGCATGAGAAAGCTGATCGAGTTACTCCGGAGGGGCGCGACCACAAGAGCGCAGTCGACTAGCCAGCGTGCCGGCGACGACCCAGAGCCTGTCATCGAGGCGGTGATGAACCGGTGGGAAGAGGCGCTGTGGGAACTTGAGTGCGACCTCGACGATATGGAGGCCGATCTGTCCGAATTCGAGGATGAGCATCCGCCTTGGGAAGACTTAGAACAAGAACTGTCGACGGGTGTTTACCCGAAGTCAGGGCGGGCAATACCTGAAAACCGGCTGGTCAAGAAGCGGGAAGACGTGCGAGCCATGAAGCAACGGCATGCCGAACTGCCCGCACTGATCGAGGCGGCGCGAGAGCAGCTGCGGGAGATGCAGCGAAAGGTGGATGAAACCCCGGTCCACTACACAGAACCCGCCGACGAGAGCGCGGGTGCGTTTAGTGCAGGTTTCCTGTTCAGCGGTACCATCGACGACGGCCCGGAGATCGCGCCTGCTCCGCCTCCGCTCCCTCCCGTGCAGCAGGGACGCCCCGCGACTGGTGCCGCCCCGAAGCAGCGGAAGCGGGCCGGGCTGGAGAGGTTTGCGGTGATCGACACGGAAACAACCGGGTTCTCGAAGCATGACCGGGTGGTGGAGCTCGCGGTTGTAACGGTAGTGGACGGCGAAACGGTGGACGAGTACGACACGCTGATCCAGCCAAACCGCGATCCGGGGCCGGTCCACATCCACGGCATAACCCCGGAGATGCTCCAAGCGGCCCCGACGTTCGACCAGGTGCTGCCGGACATAGCGACCCGCGTTGACGGGGCGGTGCTGGTGGCCCACAACATCTCGTTCGACATGCGGATGCTTTCCCAAGAGGTCGGCCGTGTCGACGGCGCGTCTTTCTCGGCCGGCGACGGGATATGCACCTACAAGATGACCGGTAGCAAACTGGCCGTAGCGGCCCGAGATGCCGGACTCGGCTCTCAGGAGCACACCGCTCTGGGCGACGCGAGACTCGTGGCGGGCCTGCTGTCGTTGAGCGGGGCATGGGTTGGATTGCCAGCGTCGTGCATCTGCGCCTCGGCCTCTGCTGGAGGGTACACAAAGCGCCGGCCCGGTTCGCCGCCGCGGGGCGGCTCGCTGCACGAGTTGGCCCTGAGGTCGGACTGGCCCGCCGGGATAGCCGAAGCCGAGGCGCTGTACTTAGATGTGCTGGACCGCACTCTCGACGACGGGTTACTAGAGGCATGGGAGGCCGCTTGGCTAGCCGACACGGCGAACGCTGTCGGCATTAGCGAGCAGGGGCGGGCCGATCTGCACGCCCAATACTACGACCGGCTGGTGGAGCGGATTCTGGCCGACGGGATCGTGACCGCCGAGGAGGCGTCGTTGTCGAAGATGGTGGCTGACGCTCTGAGCGTCGAGCCCCGGGCCGACACTCCGACAGGGCAGTCGGAGCTGTTTGCGGAGTTGGAGCCGGGGCTGAAGGTCTGCTTCACCGGCAAGGCCGCTGTCGGCAGGCCCGAGCTGGAGCAGATGGCTGTCAGGGCCAGCCTCGAGCCGGTACCGTCCGTCACCAAGAAATGCGGGTTGCTTGTAGCCGCAGACCCGCTAACCCAGTCCGGCAAAGCCAGAACAGCCCGCAAGCATGGAATCCCAGTCATCGGAGCCGACGAGTTCCTCCACCTTGTGGGCAAAGCCTAGAAGCGTTAGCCAACTTCGATGCCATAACAGCCACAACTCGAGTCTGACTTCCCCACTGGAAACTGTCACACCCGTCCTTACTCTCGGACGATGCACCAGAAGCCGAGGATCGAACAAATGCAGATTTCAGCGTGGACGCGAGAGCAGCAGGGCAATGCTCGCCACACCCCTGGAAGGTCCACCGATGAGGATTGCCCTCGTGACATGCTGGTTAGCAGTGCAAAGGCGAAGGGCGACTCATACAAGGCCGCGAACGCCATGACGGCGCAAAGGGCGCTAATCGAGGCCGAATCGTCCGTGCCTGACTACGGTCCAGACTTTCCTACCTCCCCCATCCCTGCCGTCAACGTCGCCTCAGTGCCCCAGCGCTCGCCTCTGCGTTACCCGGGCGGCAAGACCTGGCTCATTCCCCACATACGGGCTTGGCTAGCGCCCATCCAGCCCAGACCAAGGACGCTCATCGAACCATTCTGTGGAGGAGGCACCGTCGCGCTCACCGCGGTGTGTGAGAACCTGACACAACAGAGCCTCATGGCCGAGCTCGATCATGATGTAGCTGCCTTCTGGCACGCGGCGCTGCGCAAAAGTTCCGAACTGTGCCACCTTGTGTCAGAGTTCGAACCAACACGAGAGGTTGTCTCTGCTCTAGCCAACCAAGCCCCTAGAAGCCTTCTAGAGCATGGGTTCCGCACTCTGGTGCTCAACCGCACACGACGCGGCGGCATCCTCGCCCCTGGCGCTGCTCTGACAAAGTCGGGCGAGAACAACAAGGGCCTTACGTCTCGCTGGTATCCCGACACCATCATCCAGCGACTGCAAGATATCGAATCCCACGCAGCACAAATCACCTTCTGCGAAGCCGATGGCCTAGAACTCCTTGAGGTGATTGCCGAAGTCCCCGGCACGGTGGCATTCATCGACCCTCCCTACACCGCTGGCGGCAAACGCGCCGGCAAACGGCTCTACACCCACCACCAGATCGATCACCGGCGGTTATTCAAGACCCTGGCCGAGACCCCGGTGGACTTCCTGATGACCTACGACCGCTCACCCGAGATCGCCGACCTCATAGCGGAGTATGGATTCCACGCCGTCGAAGTGGTCATGAAGAACACACATCACGCCCGTATCTCCGAACTCGTCATCACCCGTCGAGCCGTCTTCAAATAACCAGCGGTCCTCCCGGTGCCCGACGAACCGAGAACCCGATATGGGATAGCCGAATGGTACGGGCTTGACTTCACATCACTTAACGCAGCCCAACGAGTGGCCTTCGCCGAGCACGCGCTTGGCGATGCTGGCGCTGAACCGCCTGGCTGCCCCTTCCAACCCAACCATCCACCATGCTCGAAGAAAGGTGGCGTCTGCTCTATCCAGCGCTACGCCGAAGCCGACAACCAGCGACTTGCCGTGTCTGTGGACGAGCCGGTCATCACCTGTCCGCGCCGCTTCGAGGAGAAGAGCCTCATCAACAAGTGGCTAGCTGAGGTTGCCGGCTTTCCCCTTGGAGAGACCCAAGTGGCTGGCGAAGTCCCCTTCATGCAGAGCACGGAGACGGACAAACCCGCCGGCAAAATCGACATGATCGTCGCCCATGTGCAGGGCGAAGACTTGAAATGGCATGGACTGGAGATCCAGGCCGTCTATTTCTCCGGGAAGGGGATGGCCAGCGATTTCGAGGCGCTGCGAGACGATACCCATGAACCACCTCCCTACCCATCGGAGGTTCGCCGCCCCGACTGGCGGTCATCAAGCGCCAAGCGTCTGATGCCTCAACTCCAGATCAAGGCACCAACGCTCCGTCGCTGGGGTGCCAAGCTCGCTGTCGCAGTCGACCGCCCATTCTTCAACGCTGTCGGCGGCACCAGTGACCAACCCAGTCACGACCTCAATGAAGGCGACATCATCTGGCTCGTCACCTGTCTGGATCGCGCGGCCGCAGGGCACTGGCAGCTAGCCCGAGACCACTGGGAGGTGCTCACCTTGGAAGACTCCAACAGACGCCTCCAAGCTGCCGAGACCGTTAGTCGAGATAGTTTCGAGACAGCACTGCGATCACGGCTCCGACCCCTCTGAGTTGGTGGAGTAGTTGCTTGCCCTGCTCCAGCAGAAACTGTCACACCCCCTGCTTAGGGTGGGGGCATGATCGACACTGCGCCGAGAATCCTCCCTGTTTTCGACTCGCCATCTCGGCCCAAGTGGCTGGTCGAGGCTGCGAAGGTAGCCGCCTCTGCTTCATTTGCCGACCGCAGCCGAACAGAGTGGCCAGACAAGATCGGCTATGCCTGCGACAAGCTGCTGGCGCTGACGCGTCAAGGGTCTGACCGTCTTCCCCCAACTTGCGATCCGAAAGCTCTCCTCGTCGCGGAGACGGGATCAGCGGGCCATGACTTGAGCGTGGCCTTGGCCGGGGAGCTGCTGGGGGAGATGGTCGGCAGATTGTCAATCTCATTCGGAGACGACGAGATGTGCCGAGACGCATACCCAGTCTTGTGGGACCTGGCTCTTGATGAATGCGGCAACGACCCCGATATGCCGGAACCCCCAGACCCAATCCTGTACGACCACAGCATTCACTTGTCCGAGGCGTGCAAGGACGGACCTCCTTGGCCCTCAGGACTGCATTACGCCAGCCACGCGGTGATGGAGTTCGCCCACCATGCCTCGGCCTACAGCTCACATGGCCTCGGATTGGCCCACGCTGCTCCGGTCCCGGTGCTATGGCCACCACCTGACGCTCCCCCATCTTTGGCCTCGGCCCGACGTACCTTGAGCGAGGCCCTTGAGAACGCGACGGTGAACCAGGACGAATACACCGCCAAGCTGCACGCCTTCCTATCTGCCCGCGACAACCCGAATCTCCCTGACCCGACCGTTGCGGAGACCGACCAGGTGGCTGCCGCCCTGCGCGACTGGAACGAGAGCGTCATTCCCGCGGCGAGAGGCCTCGCAGCAGCCACCTATGCCCATGCCTGGGAGTGGGCCAGCTCCGATCAAGACCGCTGGGATCTCGGCGTCATCGTCTACTCCCACACCGAGGCATTTCTCTCTGTCCACCATCTGAGGCAAGCCACCGACGCTTGCGACCTGACCGCTGCTGCCTGTCGAAGCTACACATGGTGGTGGTGCCACGACCGGAAGCTAGACATCGCCTCCCTACGGGAAATTGCGAGCACTTGGTAGACCTCGGATCACTACCAATTCTCACTTAGACTACTTTTTCTCACGCTTTTCGATGCTTGTCAGCCCTTGATCGTAAGGAGTTCCAGGAGGTTGCCGTCGGGGTCGCGGAAGTAGACGGGCTGGCCGCGCTCGCCGTTGCTGGCGGGGCGAGGGACGGGGCCTTCGATGACCTCGATGCCGTGTTCGGCCAGGTGGGCTTGGGCTTCGGCGATGGTTGCGCCCCAGCGGAAGCACAGGTCTACCGAGCCAGGGGTAGGGAGTCGGGCGTGGGGGGAGGCAGGGGCGGCGCCGGGATGCACGTTGATGCGGTTGGCCCCCACCTGCATCATCACGATCGGCATCTTGCCGGCCCGGAACTCCTCTAGGTACATGGGTTCGGCCCCTAGTACCTCGCCGTAGAAGGCCACGGTGGCCTCCACATCGGCCACGGTGATGGCCAGATGGTCGAATCCCTCAACGCTCATGTTGTCTCCGTTCGCAAGGGGATGCCCGCGGTGGAGCCCCCGTCGATGATGTACTCGTGGCCTGTCTGGTACGACGCCGCGTCCGACACCAGATAGCAGGCCAGATCGGCCACCTCGGCGGCCACTCCGGCCCGGCGCAGCGGCACATGACCGAACAGCTCGGGGCGGCCATGGCGGTCGGCCGACAGCATGGCGGTTTCAATGGGGCCGGGGTGGATGGAGTTCACCCGGATGCCCCGGGGACCCAGCTCGATGGCGGCCACCTTGGTCAGCCCCCGCACCGCCCATTTGGTGCCCCCATAGGCCGCGTGATGAGGGATTCCCTCCATTCCGGCGATGGAGGAGATGTTGACGATCCCCCCGCCGCCGGCCTCGGCCATTGGGTCGGCCACGCTCTGGATGCCCAGGAAGGTGCCCAGATAGTTAACTTCCCAGATTCGGCGCAGGCTCTCAGGGGTTTCCTCGGAAATGGGGGCGGTCCAGTGGATGGCGGCGTTGTTCACCAGTGCCTGCAGCGGCCCCCACTCCACCGCCGCGGCCACCACCCGGGCCCAGTCGTCGGGCGAGGACACATCGTGGCGCAGGTACACAGCCTGGTCCCCCAGATCAGCGGCCACCGCCTCCCCCTGCTCGTCGAGCACATCGCCCATCACCACGAATGCGCCCTCGGCAACGAACTTCCGGGCCTCGGCCTCGCCCTGCCCCCGGGCCGCCCCGGTCACAATCGCTACTCGTCCATCAAGACATCCCATGGCAGATGTTCTAGCCGATCAGCTCACTGTGGCTGGGAGTAGTGTTCCCAGCCATGCCATACCCGCAATCAGTCCTGGACATCGCTGCCCGGATCAACAACTGGGGACGATGGGGAGAAGACGATCAGATCGGCACGCTCAACTTCCTCACCGATGAGGTGGTGAAGGAGGCCGCGCAGTGCATCCGCACCGGCAAGCGCATCTCTCTGGCCTATCCCCTGCACAAAGACGGGCTCCAGACCGGCGTCATCCCCGGCCGGGTCAACCCGCTGAAGACCATGGTTTCGCTCAACGCCTCCATGATGGGCGACCCCGACATGTTCCACACCAGCGACGACGTGGTCACCATGGGCCTGCAATGCGCCACCCACTGGGACGGGCTGTGCCACGCCATGTACCGGGGCAAGCTCTACAACGGCCACGACGCCTCCACCATCACCGAGTGGGGGGCGTCGGTGTGCGGAATCGAGCAGGTCAAGAGCCTCACCGGGCGAGGCGTGCTGCTGGACATTGCCAAGCTCCACGGGGTGGACGTGCTGGAGCCGGGCTACGCCATCGGCTACGACGACCTCACCAACGCGGCCGAGGCCCAAGGGGTGGAGATCCGCACCGGCGACATCATCCTGGTGCGCACCGGGCTGTTCGCCTACGCCAAGGCCGGCGACCTCGACAACTACTACGGCGAGCCCATTCCCGAACTGGGGGTTGTGCGCTCCGCCGGCATCGGGGTGACGGCCTGCGAGTGGTTCTACGACCACAACATCGCCGCGGTGGCCACTGACAACATCGTGTTCGAAGTGCTGCCCTTTGACCCGGCCTTTGAGGGGGCGATCATCGCCATCCACTGCCTCAACCTGGTGGACATGGGCCTCACCCAGGGCCAGAACTGGGACCTCGAGGAGTTGGCCGCCGACTGCGCAGCTGACGGCCAATACGACTTCTTCCTGGAGGCTTCGCCGCAGCCGTTCGTCGGCGGCCTGGGATCACCGGTCAACCCGGTGGCCATCAAGTAGCCAGATGTGGCCAGAGCAGTCAGGACAGCCTTCCAACCTGCTCCTCAAGCATACGGAGATCAAGGCTCTCGCGTAGGGAGTCGGCCAGCCGGTCCAAGTCGCGCAACCAACGGCCCTGCTGGTCCTCACCGGGGTCTGCCTTCCATCCCAGCCACTCCTCCAGCACTGCGTGGCGATATTTGGCTAGGTCGAAGAGCCCGTGCACATAGGTTCCCATCACCCGGCCGTCCTCCGACCGGGCGGCGAAGGGATAGAGCATCGGATCTTGCGGGCTCTCGCCGTGGCGAATCTCATACCCGGCGAATTCACACTTATCTGGCCACCGGGCCTGCCCGGAGACGGTGCGGACGAGCTTTTCCTGCTTTAGCTCGGCTTCCACCGGCAGCCAACCCAGCCCGTCGGTATTTGCGGGCCCCTCGATGCCAAGAGGGTCGAGAATACGCTGGCCGAGCATCTGCAATCCCCCGCACAGGCCGAGGACCCGACCGCCGTAGCGCACATGGCGCTCTAGCGCCTCCACCCAGCCGTTCTGGCGAAGCCACGACAAATCGCCGGCCACCGCCTTGGAGCCAGGCAGTACCGCCAAGTCGAGTCCAGATAGAGAATCGGGATCGGCCAACCAGCAGAAATCGATTCTGGGATCGTCTGCAATCGGATCCAAGTCGGAGGTGTTGCTGGCCCTCGGGTAGAAGACTCCCCCTACCCTCAACTTAGAAGAGGCCTCGTCGCTGTGATGTCTGCCTCGTCCCCCTAGAAAGGAATACGGCGCGTCTTCTTCGGGCAGCGCCAGGTCGTGAAGATATGGCACACAGCCCAGCAGCGGTCGTTGTGTTCGCTCTACCAGCCAGTCGCACGCGTCGCCCAGCAAAGATGCATCGCCCCGAAAGCGATTGATCACCAGGGCCTCCACCAATTGGCGATCAGGCGGGTCGAGCGCGTCCATCGTGCCGAGCAAGGACGCGAACACGCCCCCGCGGTCAATGTCGCCGATCAGCCAAACCGGTACCTTCGCCGCCTGGGCGAATCCCATGTTGGCGATGTCGCCTTCCCTCAAGTTGGGCTCCGCCGGTGATCCTGCCCCTTCGATCAACACAAACTCGTGTTCTTGGCTCAAACGGTCGAAGGCGGCCAGCACCTCAGGCAACAACTCGGCTCGATCCTCGCGAAACCGGTTGGCCAACAACGTCCCCCGAACCTGCCCGGAGACCACCAACTGGGCCTGTCGGTCGGCTTCGGGTTTGAGGAGTACCGGGTTCATATCCACCGTCGGCTCCAAACCACTGGCAAATGCCTGCAAGGCCTGGGCCCGGCCGATCTCGCCTCCCGAAGGACAAGCAGCCGAGGCGTTGCTCATGTTCTGCGGTTTGAACGGGGCAACGCGGACACCCGAGCGGGCCAGCAGGCGGCACAGCCCAGCAGTGAGCAGAGACTTGCCGACGCCCGAAGCCGTCCCCTGGAGCATCAGCGCCTTGCTCACAGGACAGAAGACGGCGTTTCCCGATTGGCGGCGGCCTCGGCGCGCTCCTCCTCGGAGCGGATCTGTTGGCGCAGCGGGATCTGTCGGATCAACAGAGCGGCCAGAATGCCCAGGGCGATAACCGGTGCTCCCACCGTGAAGCAGCGCTGCACCCCTACCGAGAACGACTCCAGCACGGCGTCGACAATGGAGGGATCCTGGATGGCCCGGATCTGCTGGGGGCTGCCCAACAGCTTCTCGGGATCGGGTAGCGTGGCCAACTGGTCAGGCGTCACCTTGGACTCCAGGGATGAGTTGAGCCCGGCGGCGTAGATGGCGCCCATGACCGCCGCCCCTATGGTGCCGCCCAGCGACCGCACAAAGTTGGTGGCCGCGCTCACCATGCCGATGTCGCGATGGGGGCTGGCGTTCTGCACCACCAGCACCAGCACCGGCATGGTCATGCCCAGTCCCAGGCCGATGACGAACACCATGAGCCCCACCTGAACCTGGGTGATGCCCTGGTCCAAGAACAGCGCCAAGAGCGCCATCCCGGCGGTCATCAACGCGGTGCCCAGCACCAAGAACTCCTTGTAGCGACCGAACAGGGTGAGCAGTCGCCCCGATACGACCGACGTGAAGATGATGCCGATGAACATGGGCATCATGTTGAGCCCCGAACCGGTTGCGCTCACCCCCGACACCACCTGCAAGAACACCGGGATGAACAGGGTGGCCCCGAACATGACCAGCCCGATGAGCATCATGACCACCATCGACCAGCGCACTACGTCGTTGGAGTACAGCCGGGGCGGAAGGATCGGATCCTCGGCTCGGGTCTCCCACCAGAAGAACGCTGGTAGCAAGACGGCTGAAATGATGAATATGAGGACCATCGTCGGTGACGACCAAGCCAGCTGGTTGCCCCCCAGGCTGAGAGCGATCAGCAGCGGGGTGAATCCGGCGACGAGCAGCCCGGCGCCCAGCCAGTCGATGGGGCGGGACACCACGTCGAGCCGCACGTTGAACAGCACCGCAATGGCCGCCATCGAGATCAGGCCCACGGGGACGTTCACATAGAACACCCAGCGCCAGCTCAAGTGGTCGACGAAGAACCCGCCAATGAGCGGACCGGCTACGCTGGCCGTGCCGAAGGTGCCCGCGATATACCCCTGGTAGCGCCCCCGCTCGTTGGGGGCGACGATGTCGCCCACGATGGCCATGGGCAGGGCCAAAAGGCCGCCGCCGGCCAACCCCTGCAATGCCCGGAACAACACGAGCTGCAACATGGTCTGCGACAGGCCGGCCAGCGCCGAGGTGATGATGAAGAAGCCGATGGTGATCTGGAAGACCAGCTTGCGGCCGTAGATGTCGCTGAGCTTGCCGATCAGCGGGGTGGCAATGGTGCCGGTGAGCAGATAAGAGGTGATGACCCAGGCCACTTGGTCTTGGCCGCCCAGCTCGCCGGCGATGGTGGGCACCGCGGTGGCCAGCACCGAGTTGTCCAGCGCGGCCAGGAACATTCCGGTCATCAGGGCGATCATGATTATGTGGACCTGGCGGGGGGCGAGTTCCTCCGCCTCCACCAACTCGGGATTGAACAGGCGGGCCCTCATCTCATCCGGCCCAACTGATCAACCCGTCCACCGCCTAGATGGCTCGGGTCTTGCCTTCCCAATAGGGGTCGCGCAGCCGTCGCTTGTAGAGCTTGCCGTTGGGGTCGCGGGGCATCTCGTCGGTGAAGTCGATGGAGCGGGGCCACTTCTGCTTGGCGATCTGGTCGCGGAGGAGCTCCATGATGGCTCCCCGGGTGTCATCGTCGGCAGCCACCCCGGCAGCCGGCTCGATCACCGCTTTGATCTCCTCGCCGGTGTCCTCGTTGGGGATCCCGAACACTGCGGCATCGCCCACCAGCGGGCTCTGGAGCAGCGCCCCCTCGATCTCCGCGGGATAGATGTTCATACCCCCCACGATGATCATGTCGTTGGCCCGGTCGTTGAGGAACAAATAGCCGTCGTCGTTGAAGTAGCCCACGTCACCCACGGTGAAGAACTCCTCGTCCAGGCGGGCCTTGTCGGTCTTCTCCTTGTCCTTGTAGTACTCGAAGGTCTGACCGGTGGGCATCTTCATGTAGATGGTGCCGCTGGCGCCGGGCGGCAGGCGGTTGCCGTCGTCGTCCACCACGATGACCTCCGATCCCGGCCAGGGGCGGCCCACCGTGCCGGGGTACTGGCGCCACTCCTCGGGCGGTATGTAGGTACCGCCCCCCTCGGTGGCCGCGTAGTACTCCCAGATGCAGTCGCCCCACCAGTCGAGCATCTTCTGCTTGGTCTCGATGGGGCAGGGGGCGGCGGCGTGAATCATCCGCCGCAGCGACGACACGTCGTAGCGCTCCTTCACCGCATCGGGGAGTTGGAGCAGGCGGTGGAACATGGTGGGGACCATGTGGCTTTGGGTGACCTTGTAGCGGTCGATGCGCTCCAACGCCCCCTCGGCATTCCAGCGCCCCATCACCACTGCGGGATGTCCCATGTGCAGCGAGGTCGTACACCAGATGTTCACCGCTGTGTGGTACAGCGGAGCTTGGGTGATGTGGACGTTGTCGGAGTGGGGCATGATGCCCAGCAGCATGAACAGCCCACCGGATCCGGCGGCTGATTCGTCGGGGTGAACGCCGGGGAGCGCCCGCCGCACTCCCTTGGGCCGCCCGGTCGTGCCCGACGT
The DNA here is from genome assembly GCA_965208505.1 of Acidimicrobiales bacterium. Lineage (GTDB taxonomy): Bacteria > Actinomycetota > Acidimicrobiia > Acidimicrobiales > Bin134 > Poriferisocius. The sequence goes on along the minus strand of OZ242339.1, from coordinate 679,932 downwards.
GTAGAACATGAACGAGCCGGTGGTCAGGCCGTCGGGCCGGGTGGCAGGTTGGGCGTCGACCAACTCTGACAGGGGGCGGAAGCCGTCGATGCCGCCCACTGAGAACCGGTTGGCAGCGGGCACGTCGCTGTCCTCCAACACTCTGAGGGCCTGATCGGCGAAGTCCTCGTGGACGATGAATGCCTTGGTCTCGCTGTCGTTGACGATGTAGGCGATCTCGGGGCCGGCCAGGTGCCAGTTCACGGTGGTGAGGTAGTAACCCCCCTGGTAGGCGGCCATCGAAACGGCCACCTGCTCGATCCCGTTGGGCAGCACCGTGGTCACCTGGTCGCCGGTGGAAAGACCGGCGGCCCGCAGGCCGTGGACGATGCGGTTGGTCAGCTCGGCCAGCTCTCCGTAGGTGATCTCGTTGTAATCGGGGTCGACTACCGCCAGGCGCTCGGGATCGGCCTCGGCGATCTTCCAGAACCCCAGCACGTCGGTCTCAGCCATGCGTCCTCCAGTCGGCGTGAGTGCTTGGAGGATGGTAGGCGCAGGCTGGTGACAGGCCGAAACTGTGGCTATAGGCCGGTGAAGTCTGGTGGGCGCTTTTCCATGAAGGCGGCGATGGCCTCGACATTGGCCGGCGCCCCCATCAAACGGCTGAAGGCGGCGTTCTCCCGCTCGCGGGCCGCGGCCACCCCGTCGTGCCAGCCGTGGGTGATGAGCGCCTTGGACTCCACTAGCGACGACACCGGCAGCGCGGCCAGCTTCTGGGCGTGGGCCATCGTCGTCTCCATCAGCTCGTCGGGCGGGCACACCTTCCACACCAGGCCCATCTCCTTGGCCTCCTCGGCGCTGATCCACTCGGAGCTGAGCAGGGTCCACATGGCCTGCTGGCGGCCCAGCAGCAGCGGGAAGGTGTAGCTGCTGGCCGCTTCGGGGGCCACCCCCAAACTGGAGAACGGGCACCGCAGCCGGGCTTCAGAAGACATGAAGGATAGATCGGCGAACCCCAGCATGGTGGTCCCCACTCCGATGGCCAAACCGTTCACCGCGCAGATGAACGGCTTGGGGAACGAGTCCATCTGGTCGAGCATTCCGGCGAATCCGTAAACGCCGGACTCGATGCCGCCCCCGCCGGGATTGCGAGCGCCCATCTCCACCAAGTCGGTGCCGGCGCAGAACGCCCGCCCGTTCCCGGTGAGCACCACCACCGCCACATCGGGGTCGGCGGCGGCGTCGATCAGCGCTTGGGCGGTGGCGTCGTACAGGGCCTCGCTAAAGGCGTTGAGGGCGTCGGGCCGATTTAGCGTAAGCAGTCGCACCCGACCGTGGTTTTCGATCTCCAACATCGATTCGGCAGCCTACAGCGGGTTCCAGCGGGGCTCGCGGCCCTCCCGGAATGCCTCGGAGGCCTCGGCCATGTTCCCGGTGAATGTGCCCAGCACCTGAGTGCGATTCTCCAACTCCATGGCATGGCGCAGGCTGGGGGCGTCCAAAGTGGCGTTGGCCCCCAGCTTGGTCATCCACACCCCGTACTCGTTGTTGGCCGCGATCTGCCGGGCCACCTCGATAGCCGCCTCCACCACCTGGCCGTCGGGCACCACCCGGGACACCAGCCCGATGCGATCGGCCTCGGCGGCGTCGAAAATCCGCCCGGTGAGCATCAGCTCCCGAGCTCGGCTGGCCCCGATCAGCCGGGGCAGCAGGTAGCTGTTGCCCACGTCCAGCGACGACAGCCCCACCTTGATGAACACTGAGCCAAACCGGGCCGATTCTGCCGCAACTCGCACATCGCAGTGCAGGGCGATGGCGAAGCCCCCGCCGACGGCGGGACCGTTCACCGCGGCGATCACCGGCGCCCGAAGCTCGTAGATCTTGAGCATGAGATTGGCCAGGTCCAACTGCAAGTCGTAGATGGCCCCCACCCGGCTCCGGTCGGACGGCTCGTCGAGCTCCTGTTCGCCCCCGGCCTTGAGGTCGGCACCGGAGCAGAACCCCCGGCCTTCGCCGGTGAGAACCACCGCCCGATGAGAGCGGTCCCGCTCCACATCCTCGAGGGCTTGGTGCAGTTCGGCAATGAGCTCGGGACTCAGGGCATTGAGCCGCTCGGGGCGCGACATGGTGATCAGAGCGATACCCGACTCGGGCGAATCAACCGTGACAATGCGTGTACCGGGCACAGACTTCACACTAGGACCGCCTCATGCCGGTCCCCGAACTGCGGACACCATCGTTCACATGCCGGGACAACGTCGATTCATATACTACCTGCTCAGAGGTTTGCCAATAACCTTTTGGGGTAGTCAGGGCAGCAAAGGTTACAGGTAGGGAAGCCGGGGTTTGTGGATTTCCCTGTGAACCAGTTGTACGCAGGGCTGTTCATATCTATAGTGCCTTTTCAAGCATGACACTGGGTATCGCAGTAGGGGCCTTCCTCGTCGTGCATTTGCTCGGCGTTTACTTGCTGCGCGCGTCCGGGGTCTCCACCGATCTGTTCGGCCGATTCCGCAACGTCCCCGACCTGCCCGAACCCAAGCCGCTGGCCGAATACACCGCGTTCGTGGAGACCCATTCCTTTTGGGACACCGAGGAAGAGGAAGGCTTGGACGAGTTCGACGATTTCGAACTCCAAGCCGTCTTCTGGAGCAGGAAAGGGCGCAAGATCGCCTGATCCCAATAAGCCTCAACGACAGCTGGCTAGTTCGACTTGGCGTGGAGGCCGCCGTCTACCAGCACCACGGCGCCATTGATGAATGAGGCGGCGGGCAGCACCAGCGACAGGGTGATTTGGGCTACTTCCTCGGGATCGCCGTAACGGCGGAGCGGCACTCGGCGACGGGCATATTTCTCCTTGGCCTCCTCGGGGATGTTGCCGGTCATGGCGGTACGGATAGGACCGGGGCACACCGCATTGGCGGTCACCCCATATTGGCCCAGCTCCACGGCCAGCGCCCGGGTGAGCCCCACCGCCCCGTGCTTGCTCACCGTGTAGGGCGAGTTATTGGGGGTGGCCATGATTCCCTCAGTGGAGGCCACGTTGACGATACGGCCGTCGCCGTTGCGCTTCAGGTCGTCTAGACAGGCCCGCACCAAGCGCATCTGGGCGGCCAAGTTCACCTCGAGCACCGCGGCCCACACATCCTCGTATTCTGCGGCGTCCACCGGGGCGCCGGCGGCAATGCCCGCGTTGTTGATCAGGATGTCCACCGGCCCCAGTTCGGCCCGCAATTGGGCCACCGACCGATCGATGGCCTCGGAATCGGCCATATCGCACACCACCGCCAGTGCGGTGCCGCCCGCGCCAGTGATGGCATCAACCGTCTCGTTCAGCCCCTCGCTCTCGATGTCCAGCGCGGCCACCTTGGCCCCCTCGTCGGCCAGCAGCCAGGCGGTAGCCCGGCCCATACCCGAGGCCGCGCCGGTAACCAAGGCCACGCGCCCTGCCACCGACCGGTCCAGCTTGCTGAGACGAGCCATCAGCCGCGGTGGGAGCGCTCGTGCTCTATCAGCCAGGTCTTGACCTCGGGTCGGCCTCCGTACTCTCCGACCGAGCCGTCGCTTCTCACCACCCGGTGACAGGGCACGATCAGCGGGAAGGGGTTGGTGGACATGGCCGTTCCCACTGCTCGAGCCGCCCTGGAGGAACCGGCCATGCGGGCCAACTCTCCGTAGGACACCGTGGTGCCGTAGTCCACCCCAATCAGGGTGTGGAGTACCCGACGATAGAACCCGTGGCTCAGCCGCCAGTCCAACTCCAGGTCGAATCGCTGGCGGCGGCCTTCGAAATACTGGTGGAGCTGGGAGATGGGCTCTTCCAGCCAGTCGGGGTCGCCTTGGCCCATCGAGAAGGGCAGTTCGTCCAGTTCAGACACCATGTCCTGTATCGCTTCCATGTAGCCGAAGCCGATCCTCACCAACCCCAGCGATGTGGCGGCCACGTTCAGCTGCCCGATGGGCGTGTCCATCGAACCCAGGGCAATGCCGAGGTCATCGGCCTCAAATTGAGTGGAATCGGGACGGGTCAGCAGTGCAGTCGGAGACATGGCACTGACCGTAGCGGAATACCAGACTGAGGCGGTGGAGTCCTCGAGCACCGATATTCCCGGCATCGACGTTGAACCGGTAACCGGCTGGCTGGCCGACAACGTCGCCGACAGCGAGCCCCCGTTCGCCTTCGACCTGATCGCGGCTGGCGGGTCCAACCTCACCTTCCGGTTGGCCGATGCCGGCGGTCGGCAGTGGGCGCTGCGCCGTCCTCCAGTGGGATCGGCACTGGCCACCGCCCACGACATGGGCCGGGAGTGGCGCATCATGGCCGCGTTGGGCGAGGCCAGCGATGTGCCGGTGCCTGAGATGGTGGCGTTCTGCGACGACCACTCCATCAACGGTGCCGACTTCTACGTGATGGACTTTGTTGAGGGCTTGATCCTCCGCGATCAGGACTCCGCAGCTGACATGACCAAAGAACAGGCCGAGGTCGCCACCCAGAGCCTGCTCGATGTGCAGATCGCGTTTCACACCCTCGACCTCGACGACGTGGGGTTGGGCGACCTGGGCCGCCGGGAGGACTACGTCGGCCGCCAGTTGAAGCGGTGGCGCCGTCAGGTGGAAGCCGCAGGCGTGAGGGAAGTGCCCTTGCTCATCGAACTGCATGAGCGGCTGAGCGCGTCCAAGCCAGCCGAAGTTGCTCCCCCGGCGTTGGCCCACGGCGACTACCGGTTCGACAACACGGTGCTCGACGACCAGTGGAGGATCGCCGCGGTTTTGGACTGGGAGCTGTGTACCACCGGCAACCCAATAGCCGACTTCGCCTGGTCGCTTCAGTACTGGGCCGACCCCGGTGACGAGATGAGCTTCCTCACCGATCCGCCAACATTGCGCGACTGCTTCGTCCGCCGAGATGAGGTGGCCGAACGCTACGCGGCCCAGTCGGGCTTCGATCTGTCCGATCTCGGCTACTACGCCGTGTTCAGCTGGTGGAAGCAGGCATGCATCGTTGAAGGGGCCTACGCCCGGCGCCTGAAGGGCATGACCGGGGGCATGTCCACCGCCGGCGACGTACACGACATCGCCCGCCGAGTGGACGCCATGCTGGCCCACGCCGCCGTAATGGCCTCCGGGGTGCTGTAGATCCGCCGAGGTCAGGCGGCAGCGGCCACCAGGGTGGTGAGCAGGGCCAGAGTAAGGATCGACATGGGCACTCCGAGGCGGAGGTAGTCGGTGAAGCGGTAGCGACCCGGTCCGTAGACCATGGTGTTGGTCTGGTAGCCAATGGGGGTCAAGAAAGACGCCGAGGCGGCAACGGCCACCCCGAGCGCCAGGGTGCGGGGGTCCAAGCCGGACTGAGCGGCCGCCTCCAGCGCCACCGGGAACACCAGCGCCACTGCGGCCACGTTGGTGATGAGCTCGGTGAGGAGCATGGTGGCGATCACGATGCCCAGCACCACCCCGGTACCGCCCAAGAAGTCGAAGCCGGTGACGATGCCGTCGGCCAGGTCGGTGGCCAAACCGGCTTCATCCAATGCCGCCCCCAGCCCAAACGCTGCTCCGATGGTGATGAGCACGCTGAAGTCCACCGACTCTCGGGCTTCTCGTGGCGTCAGCACCCCGCCCAGAACCACCGCGCCCGCAGCGATCAGCGACGCCTCCAACACGCTAAGCACCCCCGACGCGGGCAGCACCACCAGCGCCACAATCGCCAGCAGCGCCACCGGGGCCCGTCGGGTGGCCCGCGGCGGCGACCCGCCCAGACGGGACACCAACAAGAAGTCGTTGTGGTTGCTCCACCGCTCATCGAAACCGTCGGCGGCCAGCACCAGCAGAGTGTCGCCAGTACGCAGCCTCACCTGGCCGAACTTGGCCTCCACCGTGGCACCGGAGCGGTGGATGCCCACCACGGCGGCCTGATAGCGGCCGCGGAAACCGGCCTCGGCCAGCGTGCGCCCGCTGAGGGGTGACGCCGCTCCCACCACAGCCTCGAAGAAGGTGTGGTCGTCGGAGTCCACCGCTTCCAGGTGGGGATCCTCAGCCGAGATCAGCCCAGACATGGCTTGGAGGTCAAGTACCAAGTCCACCCTTCCGGCGAACGTGAGCCGGTCGCCGCCCCGGAGCACGAAAGTGGGGGCAACGGGGGCTATGACGGTTCCCTGCCGCTCCACCTCCACCAAGAACACACCTTGGAGATGGCGCAGTCCCCCGGCCTCCACCGACTGCCCGTCAAATGCCCCTCTCTCGACCACGTACATGGACACCAGATAGGAACGGCCCACCCCAGACGCCGCGGGATCTCTCCTATCGGGCAACAGCCAAGGAGCAGCAAGCACGATCAGCACCAACCCGGCGCCGGCTAGGGGAAGGCCAAAGCGGGCCAGCTCAAACATTTCCAGTTCGTCTTGGCCCACAGATTGCAGCAGGCCGCCCAATACCAGGTTGGTGCTGGTTCCGATGGCGGTGACGGCCCCGCCCAAGATGGTGGCGTACGAGAGCGGGATCAGGAACCGGGAGGCAGACCGGCCGTAGCGCTCGGTCCAGCCCCGCACCGCAGGCACCAGCATGGCCACGATGGGGGTGTTGGCCAAAAATGCCGACGCCGCGCTAGCCGGTGCCAACAGCCGGAACAGCGCAACCCGGGTCTGAGACCCCCGGTCCAGCATCCGAGCCACCAGAGGCTGAAGCGCGTTGGTCTTGGTCACCGCGCCAGCCACCACGTACAGAGCTCCAATGGTGAAGGGAGCGGGGTTGGCGAACCCGCTGAAGGCCGCGTCGAAGTCGATCACCCTGAGCAAGAACAGCCCGCCGACAGCACCCAGCACCCCCGCGGCGGGTGAGAGCCGGTTGCTGATGAGCCCGGCACCCATTACCGCCAATACCGCGACGGTGAGCACCGCGTCGCCATCCATCCATCGAGATGCTAGGGGTCCGTCTGTGAATTGATGGGGTGGATTGACGGCTCGATGGCTTAATCGAGTCCAGCCTGCGATATGAAATACCTCCGTGGTTTCAAATCTGATCCAACCCCACGGCGGCGAACTGGTCGACCTGATGGTCGACAGCGCCACCGCCGAAGAACTCAAAGAGGCGTCGCGCGACCTGCCGTCGTTCACCCTCCAGCCCCGCCACTTGTGCGATCTGGAGCTGTTGTTGAACGGAGGCTTCTCCCCGCTGCGCGGCTTCATGGGACAAAGCGACTACGACCGGGTGTGCTCCGAAATGCGGCTGGCCGACGGGACACTGTGGCCGATGCCCATAACCCTGGATGTGGATGCCAAGACGGCCGAGGCGGCCCAGGCCGCCGGTCGGCTGGCGCTGCGAGACGTGGAAGGGGTCATGCTGGCTGTGCTCACGGTGAGCGACGCGTGGCGGCCCGACACCGCCGCAGAAGCCGAGGCGGTGTTCGCCAGCTCCGACCCCGATCACCCCGGTGTCGGCCACCTGATGCGGAGCACCGCCCCGGTTTATCTCGGCGGATCTGTGCAGGGTTTGCAACTCCCCGTCCACTACGACTTCACCGAACTGCGGAGCACCCCGGGCCAGCTGCGGGCCGCGTTCGATGCGGCGGGATGGAGCCGGGTGGTGGCCTTCCAAACCCGCAACCCGATGCACCGGGCCCATGTGGAGCTGACCAGAAGGGCCGCGGTGGAGGCCGACGCCAACCTGCTTATCCACCCCGTGGTGGGCATGACCAAGCCCGGCGACGTGGACCACTACACCCGAGGCCGGGTGTACCAGCACATCATCAAGCGCTACCCCGCGGACTCGGCCATGCTGGCCATGCTGCCGCTGGCCATGCGCATGGGCGGTCCACGGGAGGCCGTGTGGCACGCCATCATCCGCAAAAACCACGGCGTCTCCCACTTCATTGTGGGCCGCGACCACGCCGGACCGGGATCCGACGCCTCGGGCACGCCCTTCTACGGCCCCTACGACGCCCAAGACATGTTGAAGGACTACACCGACGAGCTGGGCGTGACCATGGTGCCGTTCAAGATGATGGTGTACGTCCCCGACAGCGACAGCTACCACCCGATCGATGAGGTGGGCGAGGGAACAGCCACCCTCAGCATCAGCGGCACCGAATTGCGCGACCGGCTGGCGTCAGGCGCCGAGATTCCCGAATGGTTCAGCTATCCCGAGGTGGTTGCCGAGCTGCGCCGCACCCACCCCCAGAAGTCCAAGCAGGGCTTCACCGTGTTCTTCACCGGGCTAAGCGGCTCAGGTAAGTCCACAATCGCCAACGCGCTCATGTCCAAGCTGCTGGAGCGGGGCGGACGGCCGGTCACCCTGCTGGACGGCGACATCGTGCGCACCAACCTGTCGTCAGAGCTGGGGTTCTCCAAGGAGCACCGCGACATCAACATCACCCGCATCGGCTATGTGGCCTCGGAGATCACCAAGCACGGCGGCATCGCCATCTGCGCGCCGATCGCCCCCTACGCCGAACCCCGTCGCCGCAATCGGGAGGCCATCTCAGCCAACGGCGGCTACGTGCTGGTACACGTGTCCACGCCGCTGGAGGTGTGCGAGGAGCGGGACCGCAAGGGTCTGTATGCCAAGGCCCGGGCCGGCATCATCAAGGAGTTCACCGGCATCTCCGATCCCTACGAGGAGCCCATCGACGCCGACATCGTTCTGCCCACCGTGGATCAGGACCCAGATGAATCGGCCCAGACCATCATGGATCATCTGGAGGCCGAGGGGTACCTCGACTCGATCGGCGACTGAGGTGTCGCGCTCCGACGATCTCGACCGGATTGCCGACGCGCTGGCCGCGGCCGCTGAGGTGTTGGAGCGCTTCACCCCTGGGGAGGTCGAGGCCGAATTGAAGGACGGCGGCGACCCGCTGACCGCTGCCGACACCGCGGTGAACGAGGTGCTGGCCAAGATGCTGAGGGGCAGCGGCGAGGGCTGGCTGTCTGAGGAGACCACCGACGCCGCCAGTCGACTGGAACGGCGGAGAGTATGGGTGGTGGATCCCATCGACGGCACCCGCGAGTTCATCGACGGCATTCCCGAATGGTGTGTCTCGGTCGGGCTGGTGGAAGACGGCGTGCCGGTGGCCGGGGGCGTCATGAGCCCGCCCAACGGCCACCTCATAATCGGATCAGACGAAACCGGAGTGGAGTGCAACGGTCAGCCCGCCGGCACGACAGACAGCACAGATATTCGAGGCGCGCTGGTTCTGGCCTCGCGCAGCGAGGTGAAGCGAGGCGAGTGGGAGCGGTTCTTCTCCACGCCGATCGCAGTGCGCAACATGGGCTCGGTGGCCTACAAGCTGAGCCTGGTGGGCGCCGGACTGGCCGACGCCACCTGGACGCTGGTCCCCAAGAACGAGTGGGATGTGGCCGGCGGGGCCGCGCTGGTTCTAGCTGGAGGCGGACGGGTATTCGGGACCGACGGCGCCGATGTGACCTTCAACCGGGCCGACCCGCTGATGGACGGTTTCATCGCCGTTGCCTCCGGACTGCGCGACCAAGTCGTGGACTTGCTCGACATCTCGCCGCTGCCGTGAACGACCACCAACTGGCCGCTCATCTGGCAACCGAAGCGGGTGAGCTGCTGGTTGACTTGCGGGCCGAGCTGAGCGGGCAGCGGCTGGCCCCATTTGCCGTGGGGGCCCGAGGCGATGCTGCCGCCCACGATTTCATCGCCAATGCCATCCATCGGCACCGACCCGACGACCTCGTGCTTTCCGAGGAGTCGATGGACAACCGTCGACGACTCGAGCACGACCGAGTGTGGATCGTGGACCCTTTGGACGGCACCCGAGAGTTCTCCATCCCCGGACGCATCGACTGGGCCGTCCACGTGGCCCTGGTTATCGACAACCAGCCCTCGGCCGCGGCGGTGGCCCTGCCCGCCCAGGGCATGACGCTGGCTACCGAGCCGGCCCCATCCGCACCAGCGGCAGCCGACCCGCCCCGGGTCATCACCAGCAGGAGCCGACCCGGCCGCCTTTCTCGCCGCATTGCCGATGACATCGGTGCCTCCATCGTCCAGTTGGGCTCGGCGGGGGCCAAGGCCGCCGCAGTAATACGCGGCGAAGCCGAGGTGTACGCCCATGCATCGGGTCTGCACGAATGGGACTTGTGCGCCCCTGCGGCGGTAGCCGCTGCTGCCGGTCTGCATGTCTCCCATCTCAGCGGGACCGAGCTACGGTTCAATCAATCCGACACCTACGTCTCCGATTTCGTGATCTGCCACCCCGAATTCGCCTCTGCCGTTGTCGCTCGGTGATACGCACCGCCGTCTCCTCGTAGATTGAGAGCCGCAGTGAGACTGGTAATCGCCCGATGTTCAGTTGACTACGACGGCCGGCTGGCCGCGCACCTGCCCGAGGCAGTACGGCTCATAATGATCAAGGCCGACGGCTGTGTGGCCATCCACGCCGACGGTGGGGCGTACAAGCCGCTGAACTGGATGAACGCTCCTAACCGGCTGTCGGAGGAAGACGGCGTTTGGACGGTGGTTAACCCAGCCGGCGAGAAGCTGACCATCACCATCCACGAACTGATCTCCGACACCGACCATGAGCTGGGCCACGATCCCGGCTTGGACAAAGACGGAGTGGAGGCCCATCTGCAAGAACTGCTAGCCGCCTCTCCCCAAGTGCTGGGCGACGGATTCCGGCTGGTGAGACGGGAATTCCCCACCGATATCGGCCCGGTGGATCTGCTGTGCCGCGACGCCGAAGGGAACGCCATCGCGGTGGAGGTGAAGCGGCGCGGAGAAATCGCCGGAGTGGAGCAACTCACCCGTTACCTCCAGTTCTTGAACCAAGATCCAGCCCTGGCTCCGGTGCGGGGCCTGCTCGCCGCCCAGGTTGTCCGTCCCCAAGCTCGGGCCCTGGGCGCTGATCGGGACATTGATTGCGTCGAGATCGACTACGACCTGCTCAGGGGCATCGAACCCGACCAGGCCAAGCTCTTTTAGGCTCAACCATGTTCGCCCCCCAGCCCGACCCTGATGGGAATGGCGATCCAACTACGATCCGGTAATCCAAATGGATCGCTCACCACCACTTCGCCTGCGCCGCCCTCCCCTCCCGCTTTGGGTCTGGGCACTCATGGTCGTACCGGTGCTGATCCTCGTCGTTTGGCTGCTGATCTGGCTGATTGACTTCTCCGGAAGCGGCGACAAGACCCCCCGAGGATTGAAGATCGAGAGCCCGATCATCACCGACGTCGGCATCGACATCGGCGGATTGAGCGAGGAAGACGTGACCGCGGTGGTCGTCGATCTGGCCGTGCGCTTCCAGCAGACGCCAGTGGAGATCGCCACCCCAAGCCAGACCATCACCGTCACTGCCGCAGAGACGGGGCTGGCGGTGGACGTGGAGGGCACTGTGGCTGCGATCATGGAATTGGACAGCGGGACGGGCAATCCCATTGGCTGGACGGCCTCGTTCTTTGAGAGCTCTCGGTCAGAGCTGCTGTTCACCATGTCGGCCGACGCCAGCCGGGTGGCCCGCCTGGAGGCTGATCTGCATCGCGCCCCGGTCGACCCGCACATCGTGCTGGAGAACGGCATATTCCAAGTGGAGCCCGGTGTGCCCGGGGAGATTGCCGACCTGGCCCCGGCGCTCCCCCGACTGCTGGAGTCCGCTGTCCGGGGCGACGATCCCTTGAGGGTCGAGGCCGAAGTTCGCCTGATTCCACCCGAGGCAGGCGAAGAGTCGATGCTGCAAACGGTGGACTGGATCAACCAGCGCACCGGCCAGGGAATCCTGGTGACCGTGGAGGAGGTCACCAAGCGAGTGCAGCCGGCCCAGCTTCGCACCTGGCTAACGCTTCATTCCGAGAACAACCAGTGGTCCTATGGCGTCGACCAACAGCAGATAACAGAAGATCTGGCCGAACTGTTCATCGAGGTGGCCACCGTGGCATCCGAGCCGGTGCTCACCATCCAAGACGATGTGCCGGTGCTGGTCAGCGAAGTCCCGTCGTACATCTGCTGCCAGCTGACCGCGGCTCAAGAGGTGCTGGCCGCCTTGGACACCGCGCAGCCCGCCGTGGAGTTGGAACTGCGGGAGTCAGATGAGATGAACGACCAGAGCTGGCTGGAGGAACGGGGGATCGTGGAGCTAACCGGGCGCTTCACTACCTACTACACGCCGGGCCAAGACCGGGTCTCCAACATCCACCGTATCGCCGACCTGATCCAGGGGGCGGTGGTCTATCCGGGTGAGACCTTCTCGGTCAACGATTACGTGGGTGAGCGCACCGAGGATAAGGGGTTCGTGGACGCCGGGGTGATCTACGACGGCGTGTATTCCTCAGATGTGGGCGGGGGCATCTCCCAGTTCATCACCACCCTGTTCACCGCCACCTTCAACGCCGGGATGGAGTTCCCCGAATACCAGGCGCACAGCATCGACATCTCCCGCTACCGCGAGGGTGTGGATGCCACCATCTCCTGGCCCAAGCCCGACTTCAAGTTCCGCAACCCCAACCCCTACGCGGTGCTTTTGTGGCCCACGGTGACCGAGGGCAGCGTCACCGTCAGCGTCTATTCCACTGCCTATGCCGAGGTGGAATGGACCAATCGCTACGACACCCCGCGGAGGTACTGCACCTTGAGGACCACCGAACGCAGTCGGACCTACTCCGACGGTACCGTGCTGCGAGACTCGGTGACCGCGCTCTATCAACCCCGGGAGGGCATTAACTGCCAGGGAGTGTGTACGTCGTCGGTGCTGCCGATGGACGCCGATGGCGATGGCGAGGTGGATTTGGACGCAGACGGCCTGCCCGTGGAGTGCGTCGCCCCTGAGGATTGCACCGACACCCATGCGCCGGCTGACGTCGACGAAGACAACAGGGCAGACCTCTGCACAATTGCGCCGCCCGGGGAAGAGGTAGAGCCCGAAGAGACTGTTCCGCCCGAGGCTGGGCCCGGAGAAGTACCGGCTCAGGATCCCGAGGCTCAAACCGGCCAATCACCGGTCCTCGATCCCGAGCAGGCGGCAGGGCAGGACGCATGAGACCGTCAAGCCGATGAGCGGCGACTGGGACGCGGCGATCATCGGGGCCGGGCCGGCCGGCTGCGCGGCGGCCATCACTCTGGCTCGGGGCGGCCAGCGGGTGGTGATAGTCGACAAGGCTCGCTTTCCCCGCCCCAAAGCGTGCGGCGACGGCCTGACTGCCGGTGCGCTGAGGCTCCTCGAAGGCCTGGGGCTGGACCCGACGCCCATCTCGACGTGGATGCCGGTGGAGGACATCTGCATCCGCTCTCCCTCAGGACGCACCGTGGAATTCCCCCTTCCACGCAAGGGCGGTCAGTTCGCCGCGGTGGTCCCCCGGGCAGAACTGGACAACGCTTTGGTGGAGCAGGCCAAGGCCGAGGGCGCGGAGCTGGTTGAGGGCGCCGGTTGCCAGGGAGCCGTCGAAGGCGACAAAGAGGTGGAATTGGAGGTGGACAGCATCGGGACAGTGCATGCCCGATACGCCATCGCCGCTGACGGGATGTGGTCGCCGACCCGCAAGTTCCTGGGTTTGGCACCCGACGGCTACCGGGGGGATTGGCACGCGTTCCGCCAGTACTGGTCGGGGGTGGCCCCCTCAGCCAGCCAGGCCCTGTGGGTTTGGTTCGAAGAGGAGATCCTGCCCGGATACGTCTGGTCGTTCCCGCTGCCCGATGGCCGGGCCAATGTGGGCTTCGGCGTGCGCCGCGGCGGCCCGGTAGCGGTGGGCGACATGGGCAAGCTCTGGCGAGGCCTCCAAGAGCGGGACCATATCCGGGCAGTACTCGGCAATGACGCCACCCCCGAGACGGCTCACCGGGCCTGGCCCATTCCCGCCCGTATCGACAAGGTCCCGCTCACCTCTCGTCGAACCATGTTCACCGGCGACGCCGCGGCCGCCACCGACCCAATGAGCGGTGAGGGCATCGCCCAGGCCCTGCTCACCGGAATCGGCGCGGCCCACTCGGTGTTGGCCGGCGGATCAGACGCCGAGCAGGTGATGGCCCACTACCGTCGTTTCGTGCGCCAAGAGCTGTTCGCCGACCATCGCATGGCCCGCCGTCTCGGGCGGGTGCTGGCCACCCGTCCCGGCGCCCGGGGCGCCGTCCGAATTGCCGGACTCACTCCCTGGACCCGGCGAAACTTTGCCCGCTGGCTCTTCGAGGACTATCCCCGATCCATCATCACCACGCCCCGCCGCTGGCGCCGCAAACCCCTCACCACCCCCGGCGCTTACCGCTAAAGCCGCCAATAGCCGTAATCTTCTGCCCATGACATTGAGTTTCGACAACCGGGTGGCGATAGTCACGGGTGCTGGCGGCGGACTGGGACGGCTATACGCCTTGGAGCTGGCCCGACGGGGAGCCCGGTTGGTGATCAACGACTTGGGCGGAGCGGCCGACGGCACCGGAGCCAGCGAGGGCCCGGCCCAGAAGGTGGCCAATGAGATCAACAACGGGGGTGGCGAGGCAGTGGCCGACACCAGCTCGGTAGCCACCACTGAGGGCGGAGCGGCCATAACCGCCACCGCTCTCGAAGCATTCGGGCGGGTGGATGTCGTCATCAACAACGCCGGCATCCTGAGAGACAGGACTTTCCACAAGCTGGAGGACGAGCAGCTCCACCCTGTGCTCGCCGTCCATCTTCGGGGGGCGTTCAATGTGACCCGGCCGGCCTTCGTCCAGATGCGCGAGCAGGGATATGGCCGCATCGTGTGCGCCACCTCCAATGCCGGTGTGCTAGGCAACTTCGGCCAGTCCAACTACAGCGCGGCCAAGATGGGGCTGGTCGGGCTCACCAACACCCTGGCCCTGGAAGGCGCCAAGTACAACATCAAAGCCAACTGCATTGCGCCGGTGGCCACCACCCGCATGACCGAGGCCATCTTCGGCGAAGAGATCAAAGAGGCCATGAACCCGGAGCTGGTCACCCCGGTGGTGTGCTTTTTGGCCCACGAGGACTGCCCGGTCTCCGGTGAGGTGTACTCGGCGGCTGGCGGCACGGTGGCCCGATTCTTCATCGGCCGAACCCCGGGCTACTACAACCACAACCTCACCGTGGAGGACGTGGCCGAGAACTTCGATCGAGTCCGCGACGAAACCGGCTACAAGGTGCTGGACGACGCCAACCATGAGGTGGGGGTGGCCTACAAGACGATCCGGGCAGATCGCGAATGACCGCTGACGAGGCTGAGCGCCCAGAAGAAGCTCCCGACGCGGCCGACTCGCTGGAGGACCTCGAGGACGAGGATCTCGACGATGTTGCATTCTTCGGCGATGCTCACGACCACGAGGCGCCGGACGAAGAGGCGCTCGATGACGAGGACATCCCCGATGGCGCCTCTGCTGCCGCTGAGGCTCTGGATGAGGCCGTCGAGCAGCTCTTTGCCCGCTTGCGGGGAAATCCGGTGGCTGACCGGGTGTTCTATACCGCCTCTGAGCTGGGCAACTTCAGCATCCTGTGGCACGCCCTGGCCTGGGCCGGGGCCACATCAAAGCGGGGCCGGCGCCGGGCCCTGCGGGTGTCGGTCGCCTTGGCGGTGGAGTCGGCGCTGGTCAACGGCCCGATCAAATCAGCCTTCAACCGCTCCCGCCCGCTGGTTGAACACGACCACCCCCACCGGTTGCGCCAGCCGCTGACCAGCAGTTTTCCCAGCGGCCACGCCAGTGCCGCAGTGGTGGCAGCCACACTTTTGTCGGATTCCCGTCGCCGCCGCTGGCCCTTCTGGGCCGCTGCCTCCGTGGTGGCGGCCAGCAGAGTCCATGTGCGCATCCACCATGCCTCCGACGTGGTGGTCGGCGCCCTGGTGGGTGCAGTGATCGCCCGGGTGTTCAAGAAGATCTGGCCGCTTCGCTGAAGGTGGGCGATGGCCGATCACCACACCGTCAGCGTCTACGAAGACCGGGCGGACGAATGGCGGGCTGAGCGCCAGCCCAAGTCCACCTCGGCGGTCGAGGCCTTTGCCGCCCTCGACCGCCCCGACGGGATCACCGCCGATCTGGGCTGCGGCCCCGGCTGGCACACCGCAGCGCTTCCCGGCCCGGCATTGGCCATCGACGCGGCCCGATCCATGCTGGAGATGGTCCCCGAGCAAGCGCCCAATGCCCTGCTGTGCCGGGCCGATCTGGCCGCGCTGCCCCTGGCCGCAGGGTCGCTGGCCGGGGCGTGGGCGTCTCGCAGCTACGTACACGTCGACCGCCGCCACATGCCGCTGGCGCTGGCCGACCTGCACCGGGCCCTGGCTCCGGGCGGGCCGGTGGAAATCCACATCTTCGGGGGAGATGCCGATTTCGAGCCGTTCGCCGACGACGACTTCCCCGGCCGCCGCTTCTCCCAGTGGCCACAAGACTGGATCGCACCCCTGATGGAGGGCGCCGGGTTCACCCTCGACTCCCTGGAGCGGTTGGACCGGCCCCCCAAGGTAGCCACCCTCATCATCAAGGGCCGCCGGGCCCGCACGCTGCCCGACACCGTGGGACCGGCGATGCGCTTGCTGATCTGCGGCTTGAATCCCAGCGTGTACGCGGCCGATGCCGGAGCGGGATTCGCCCGGCCGGGCAACCGGTTCTGGCCCGCGGCGCTGGCTGCTGGGCTGGTGAGCACCGACCGTGATCCCCGGCGGGCGCTAATCGACCACGGCGTGGGCATGACCGATCTGGTCAAACGCGCCACTCCCCGAGCCGACGAGCTCGCCGCTGACGAGTACCGCCGGGGCCTAGACCGGCTGAGGTGGCTGGCAGAGTGGCTCAAGCCCTCGGCGGTGTGCTTTGTGGGCCTCGCTGGCTGGCGGGCCGCAGTAGACCGAAAGGCCAAAGCCGGACTGCAACCTCAAGATCTAGCGGGTTGCCCGGTGTATGTCATGCCCTCCACCAGCGGGGCGGCCGCCGGCTACCGCCTGGCCGACTATGTCAGCCACCTCCAGCAGGCCGCGGCGCTAGCGACCTGACCGCCTCCCAGGGGTCGATCCCGCCCAGGGGCATCACCAACAGCGACGAGGTGGTGGCGCCGTTGTCGAAATAGCGGTCGATGTGCTTGCGGCATTCCTCGGGGGTGCCGTTCACGATCAGATCGTCCACCACCTGCTCGGGGATGGCCTCCAGCGACCCGGCCCGGTCGCCAGACGCCCACCGCTCCCAGTGCTCGGCCAGCAGTTCGCCACGGCCCAGCCATTCGTGAAACGCCCGGTAGACGGGCACGTTCAGGTAGCCGGCCACCGCCCGCCGCCCTTGGGCCATCACCGTCTCCCGGTCGGGATTGGGGCACACGAAGATGCGGGCCACGATCTCCTTGTTGGACCCCTGGGCATTGACGATCTCGCTCACTCGGGCGGTGTCGTCGGCCGACAGCCAATTGATGATGGCGCCGTCGGCCTCCTTCCCGGCCAGCGTCAGCATCTGGGAGCGCAGGGCAGCCACCAAAATGGGGGGCGGCTCGGGCGGAACCAACCCCAGCCGGAATCCCCGTACCGAGAAGGTGCCGTAGTCGCCGCTCACCTTTTCACCGGCCAGTGCAGGCTTCAAGAAGCGAACCAGGTCGCGCACCCGCTGGTAGGGGGCATCGAAGGGGATGGAGTTCCACCGCTCTACGATCACATCCGAGGAGCTGCCCACTCCCAACAGGAACCGGCCCGGGGCCAGCGAGGCAAGCGTGGCTGCCGACTGGGCCACGAGCGCCGGACCCCGGGTATAGGCCGGGACGATGGCGGTGCCCAAGCGCAGCGTTGGCGCCCACTGCGAGGCCAGCACCAGCGGGGTGAAGGCGTCGTGGGAATTGGACTCCGACGACCACACGTCGGTGTATCCCAGCTCGACCAGCTCGGCCATCTTCGCAGCCTGCTCGTCAATGGGGCCGAACAGGGGAACGGTCATCCCGTCACGTCGCAAAATCATGCGGCAACCCTAGTGGTGTGTCTTGGGTTTACTCGCGCGTGTCCTGCTAGGCATCGACGCCCCTCGCTGCGTTGCTCCTCCTTGCCGTACGCTCTGAGTATGGCTTCGTCGGTGCGCCTTGCGAGGAACGCCGCTGCCGTCGCAATCCCCGGCGCTAAACCCAAGACACACCACTAGGACTTCTGGGTGAGGGTTCCGCCAAGTTTGCTTGATAAAGTTCCCAGCCGTGAGCGAGAAGGTTGAAACAGGGACTATCGGGGCCACCGCCGGCGAGTCAGACGTCCTCGACCCCAATTGGGTGGGCGACCAGATCATCGACACGCTCGACCCGGTCTATTTCGCCCGCACCTTGGTCAACGCGGGCATGAAGGCTGCGGCCAACCCGGTGGGGGTGGGCACGGCATTGCTGAAGGCGGCCGCCGGCGCGATGAAGGTGGGGGCGGCCACCATGGCCAAGGCGGCCAACACTGCCGATTCCGATGCCCCCGCACCCATCCAGCCCCAGCCCAAAGACCACCGCTGGTCCTCAAAGGCATGGCAGGACAATCCTTATTTCTTCGGCCTCCAGCAGACTTATCTGCTGACCAGGAACCTGGCCGACGACCTCATCGACGCGGCCGACCTAGATGAAGCCGAGGACCGCAAGGCCAAGTTCGCTGCATCCTTCGCCTTCGACGCCCTCGCTCCCACCAACTTGCTGCTCACCAACCCCGATGCCCTGGCCAAAGCGGCTGCCACCGGCGGGGCCAGCGTGGTGAAGGGCGCCACAAACATGCTCCACGACCTGCGCTACAACGACGGGTGGCCGTCGAAGGTGGACGACTCGGGGTTCGAACCGGGGCTGAACATGGCCTTGACCCCCGGCAAGGTGGTGTACCGCAGCGACCTGATCGAAGTCATGCAGTACGAGCCTCAGACCGAGCAGGCCTACCAGATTCCGATGCTGTTTTGCCCGCCGTGGATCAACAAGTACTACATCATGGACCTTGCCCCGCAGAAGAGCCTGATCGAGTGGGCGGTGAAGCACGGCCACACCTGCTTCACCATCAGCTATCGCAACCCCGACGGGTCGATGCGCGACACCAGCTTCGAGGACTACCTGCGCCAGGGGCCCCTCGACGCCCTGCGGGTGGTAAAGGAGATCACCGGCCAGGAGAAGGTCAACACCGTCAACGTGTGTCTGGGGGGCACGCTCAGCGCCATCGCCATGGCCCTAGGAGCGGCCACCGGCGACCAGCCGATCCACACCGCCACGTTTCTGAACACCCTGACCGACTTCTCCGACCCAGGTGTGCTGGGAGCGTTCACCGACGAGCCCACCGTGGCCGGACTCGAGCGCAAGATGGCCGACCAGGGGTATTTGGAGGCCAGCGAGATGGCCCGCACTTTCGACGCTATCCGGGCCAACGACCTGATCTTCCAGTATGTGGTGAACAACTGGCTGCTGGGCGAGGATCCTCCAGCGTTCGACCTGCTGGCCTGGAACAACGACAGCACCCGGATGCCGGCCCGCATGCACAGCAGCTACCTGCGCCGGTGCTACCTCCACAACGAGTTCGCCAAAGACGCCTTCGAGGTAGACGGGATCGCGCTGCATCCCGCCGACGTCAAGCAGGACAGCTATGTGCTGTCGGCTATCGACGACCACATTGTGCCGTGGACGGCGGCCTACCGCACCGCCACCCTGCTGGGCGGTCACAACCGCTTCGTGCTCAGCACCTCCGGGCACATCGCCGGCATAGTCAACCCGCCCAGCCCCAAGGCCCGCCACTGGACCAACGACCAGATCGCGGGGTCGCCCGAGGAATGGCTGGAGGGCGCCGAACAGCACCAGCAAACCTGGTGGGATGACTGGGCCAAATGGATCGGCGAGCGGGCTGGCAAGAAGGTCAAAGCTCCCAAGCAACTCGGCGCCAAGGCCTTTGCGCCGATGGAGGACGCCCCGGGCATCTACGTGAAGATGCGCCCCGGCGACACTGGCTCCGCCTGATCAAATTCCTTCGGAAATTTCTCCGAAAAACCCCCCTTTGAATTGCCGATCAAGCTTTTGCTAGGTAAAGTATGCACCATGACCGACGTCAAAGAAATAACTGAAGCCGTGCAAGAACAGGTTCTGACCGCCCTCAAGATGGGCCAGACCGCCATCGTCGAAGGTGTCCGCACCTTCACCGATACGGTCGGCAGCATCACCCCTGAGAGCCTGAAGATCGAATCCGTGCCCGGCCTTGACTCCCTGCCCGATCCCAAGGAGCTGATGAACGTCAGCTTCGGGTTCGCCCAGGAACTGCTCAACACCCAGAAGGAGTTCGCCCAGAACTTGCTGGCCGCAGCGTCCGCCAAAGACGCGGCCTCGGCCAAGCCAGTAGCCAAGAAGAGCTGAATCCCCCCTCAGCTCTTTCCTGCAAAACGGGGCCGGTCGCTGACCGGCCCCGTTTTATTTTTCTATCATTTGCGTACTATATTGAACACGCAAGTAGGGGCCGCCGAATTCCGGCGGTGGGAGGGAACAATGAGCACGGAAGCTGGCGCACTGCCGCCACAAGAGTTCGAATCGCCAGCAGAGCCGATCAACAAGGTCGCAGTGATCGGCGGCGGGATAATGGGATCGGGCATCGCTGAAGTGTGCGCCCGAGCCGGCTTGGACACCCTGGTGATCGAGGTGGACGACAGCGCAGTCAGCATCGCCCGGAATTCGATCGAGAATTCCCTGAACAAGGCGGTCTCCCGCAACAAGGTACCGGCGGCAACTCGAGACCTGGCCTTGGACTCGCTCAGCTTCAGCACTGACATGGGAGACCTGGCCGACCGAGACTTGGCGATCGAGGCTGTCATCGAGTCGCTGGAAGAGAAGCTGTCGGTGTTTCGGGCCATGGACAAGGTGATGGCCCCGAATGCCATCTTGGCCACCAACACCTCTTCCATTCCCATCATCACCCTGGGTTCCATCACCAGCCGGTCGGACATGGTGCTCGGCATGCACTTCTTCAACCCGGCCCCGATACAACCCTTGGTGGAGCTGGTGCGCTCTTTGGGCACCTCTTTGGAAACCATCGACCGGGTCGACCGCTTCGCAGTGGAAGTTCTGGGCAAGCGGGTCATCCGCTGTCGCGACCGAGCCGGGTTCGTGGTGAACCGGCTACTGGTCCCCTACCTGCTCGATTCCATCCGGATGTACGACGAGGGCAAGGTGAGCGCGGCCGACATCGACAGCGGGATGATGTACGGCTGCGGCCACCCCATGGGCCCGCTGACGCTGTGCGACCTGATCGGACTGGACACCATCGAGGCGGTGGCCGAGGTGCTCTACGAGGAGTTCAAGGGCTCCCACAACGCTCCGCCGCCGCTGCTGCGGCGGATGGTGGCCGCCGGGCATCTGGGCCGCAAGACCGGCAAGGGATTCTACGAGTACGACATCTGAGGACTGAAAATGGACCAAGCCGCCGTTGAGGCATTCGGGAACTACCTGCGCAGCCAGCGAAAGCTTGCCCAGCTCACCCTGCGAGAGCTGTCCGACCTGGCCCAGGTGTCCAACCCCTACCTAAGCCAGCTGGAGCGAGGACTGCACCAGCCATCAGTACGGGTGATCAAGTCGCTGGCCACAGCGCTGAACCTGTCGGCCGAGACCCTTTTGGCCCAGGCCGCCGGCATCGACGCCGCCAACGGCGAGGGTGCCAGCGCCGCCTCCGAAACCGAGGCAACCATCCGAGCCGACGCCAACCTCTCCGATGAGCAGAAAGCCGCTCTGCTGGAGGTGTACCGCAGCATGAGGGGCAGCAGCCAAGGGTCGTAGAGGTCTTTCCCCACATCAGAGGGGTTTTCTGGACAATTCCCCCCATCGGTGCCCAAACTGTCACTCTCACCGGGATACTGGTGATATGGAGCAACAGCTCACCCTTTTGGAGGCACCGCCAGACTGGCGGATCGATGAGCGCACCAAGGAGATTGGGCGCCGGGGCCTGGCCCAGGCCCGAGCCGCTTTACAGGGCCACTCCCCTACGACCCAACCCTTGCCCGCGTCATCCGATGATGTTCCCCGCGCTGCGTGAAGCCGCCGGCGGACTGCTGATTCTCGTCCTCGCCGGCTGCTCCGGAACTCTGTCCAATCAATCCGGCACATCGCCTGAGCCGGTCGGGGCAATCACCGGGGCCGCCGCGACCGTAGTGGAGGTGGTCGACGGCGACACGGTGGTGGTGGAGACGGCCGGCCGGACCGAACGGGTGCGCCTTATCGGCATCGACACTCCCGAGGCCACCGGCGGCTTCTTGCCGGTCGAGTGTTACGGCGACGAGGCGACCGCTTTCACGAGGTCGCTTCTGCCGGAAGGCACCGGGGTGCGACTGACCCGCGACATCGAGCCCCGCGACCGCTACGACCGGCTGTTGGCCTACCTGCACCGAGCTGCCGACGGCTTGTTCGTGAACCTTGAGATCGCCGCCAACGGGTACGCCGAGGCCCTGATCATCGAGCCCAATTCCATCCACGCCGATGCCTTCTACGCGGCCGCAGCCGGTGCCCGGGACCAGGAGTTGGGCCTGTGGAGCGCCTGCGGCAGCGCCGACAAAGTGCTTCAGTGACCGCCCCGGCACGGTAGTTTGGCTGTACTTGTGAGCGAACTACTGGAACGCCTGGGCGGAGCCACTAGCGGCCGAGGCCTGATCATCACCTGCGACAACCTTGGACAGTCGCACGCGGCCAACGCGGCCATCGCCGAATGCCTGGACATCGGAGTGGCCACCGCCGCAAGTCTGATGGTGCCCTGCCCGTGGTCCCGTGACGCAGCTGAGCGTTTCGCTCACATGCCGGTCGGCGTCGATCTCACTCTCAACGCCGAGTTCGACAACTACCGATGGGGCCCGATCACCCAAGCGCCGTCGCTGCTTGACGGCGACGGCGGCTTCCCCCGCACCCCTTCCGACTCCTGGGAGCACAGCGACCTCGACGAGGTCCACCGGGAGTGCCGAGCCCAGATTGAGCGGGCCGGCCAATGGGGCATCGAGCTGACCCATCTGAGCCCGCACTTGGACACGCTGCTTATGCGACCCGAGTTTTTCGACGTGTATCTGGAACTGGCGGTGGAAATGGGGCTGCCGATGCGCCTCGGGGGAAGCGATCAGGAGCATCGGGCCGGTTTTCCGTTCCGCCGCCTGGCCGCCGACGCCGGTGTGCTGTCCCCCGACCACCTGGTGCAGATCCGCGGGCGGCCCGCTCGGCGGACCCTGGAAGACGCGGTGGAGAGCCTGGCCCCGGGCGTGACAGAGTTGGTGGTGTCTCCCGCCATCGACACCCCGGAATTGCGAGAAATGGACCCGGGCTGGCTCAGCCGGGTGGAGCAGTACCTGCTGGTGGCTCACGACCCGGTTCTGAGCACCGCGGTCGAGCGCTCCGGCGCAACAATGCTGTCCTACGCCAACCTCCGCGACGCCCAGCGCCGGGGCTGAGCACCCCTAGAAGTCAGTGATATCGGCCAGCGCCGACCGGTAGGCACCGTATTCTGCTGAGTCCAGCAGTGGGCGCAGCCCGTATACCCAGCGGGCATAGTCGCCTTCCAGCTTCATCCGTCCCGACATGTAGGCCAGATCGGGGTGCTCGCCCGCGGCCACTTCAGCGCAGGCATCGGCGTACTTGTAAACCACGCTGACGTCGGCGTCGGCCAACTTGCCCGAGGCCATCTCCACCAAGCGGCCGTTGCAGAAGACCGCGTGGTAGCGGACCTTGCCGTCGGGGGCACCGGTCACCTCGAAGTTGGCCGAGCAGTCCACCCCCGGCCGCTCCGGCCACCCAGAGGCCAACTCGAGGTTCAACCCGAACCACTCATCGCTCAGATACCGGGCCCGGCTCATCGTTTTAGGCGATTCCTGCAAACAGGTCGGTTTCTGGCAACTCGGTGTCGACCAGGCTGCGGGCCAGCACGTAGTCCTCCCACGGATAGGCATCGGCCATGTGGTGGTCGGGCAGGCCGAACCAGAACTTGGAGTCGGGATCGACTTGGGTACGATGGGCCAGCAACGCCTTGGACCGCCGGTCGAAGTAGGCGGCGCACTGGATGCGGGTGGTGATGGCGTCGTCGTTGGACGGCCGGCTGAACCAGCGCTCGTCATAGGGGGACTCCAGGTCCAGCTCGCCAAACTTCTCGTGAAGGGCAGTGATCCGGTTCCGGGACCAGGTCACGTAGTACATCTTCAGCGGCTGCCACATCTCTCCCGTCTCGGGAAAGGCATCGGGGTCGCTAGCGGCATCGAACGCCGGGCCGCTGATCTCAGCCACCCGCAGATGGTCGGGGTGGCGGTAGCCCTGCTGGTCCTCCCCATAGGTAACTACGACGTGGGGGCGCTCGGCTCGGATGATGGCCACCAGACGGCCGACGGCTTCTTCCAGAGGGGCCTGGGCGAAGCTGCGAGAATCGGCGTTGGCGTTGCTCTTGGGCATCCCCGAGTCGCGATAGCCCAGCCAGTGGAGGCTTCGATAGCCAAGCACATCGGCGGCCTCCACCAACTCGTCCCGGCGGACTTGGTTGAGATTGTCTCGAATCTCAGGGTGGTCCATGGCCGGGTTCAAGATGTCTCCCTCTTCCCCGCCGGTGCAGCACACCAGCGAGGCCGACACACCCTGGTCTGCGTACATGGCCACCGTCGCCGACCCCTTGGACGCCTCGTCGTCGGGATGGGCGTGGATGGTGAGCAGTCGCAGTTCGCCGGTCATCGCCCGCTAAGGCTACCGCCGCCCCGGCTCGGCCAAGAACCCGTGGCGCACCACCGAAGGTCCGCTTCCAAGTCCCGTGGGCCCGCTGGGCAGGCGTTAGTCTCCGGGAATGCCAAGCCCAGAATTCGAAGCTGTGCGGTCCATGCTGGCGTCCGCGCCAAAACCCGACCCCTCCGAGACGCCCGCCGAGCGCCGCGCCCGACTGGATGCCAACTCCGCCGCCACGCCGCTGGCCGACGGGGTGGTCAAAGAAGACGTGGAGATCCCCGGTGTGCCCGGTGCCGCATGGCTCCACCCCCAAGACCATGATCCGGACAACCTGCCAGCGCTGCTGTTCTTCCACGGCGGGGGCTACCGGGTGGGCTCCATCATCTCGCACCAGGGCTTCGGGTCCCATCTGGCCTCGTTGATACCGGCCCGGGTGCTCTTGATCGACTACCGACTGGCCCCGGAAAATCCCTTCCCGGCCGCCGTTGACGACTGCCTGGCCGCCTACCGCTGGATGCTGGACACCGGGATCGACCCGGCCCGCATCGCATTCATCGGCGACTCCGCTGGAGGAGGGCTAGTGGGCGCCGTCATGCTCGGGGCCCGCAACCAGGGATTGCCGCTGCCGGGCGCAGGGGTGTGTTTGTCGCCGTGGGTCGATCTGACCAACTCCTCGACCAGCCATACCGAGCGCGACGAGCTGGACGTGATGTTCGGCCACGACGACGCGGTGACCGCCGCAAGTTGGTATCTGGACGGCCACGATCCCCATGATCCGCTGGCCTCGCCGCTCTTCGGCGAGTGGGAGGGCATGCCCCCGATGCTGGTCCACGCCGGAGACCATGAGGTGTTGCTGGACGACGCCACCGAATTCGCCGCCGCACTGGAGTCAGCAGGAGTCGAGGTGGATCTCCGCATTTGGCCGGGAATGATCCACGACTTTCAGATCATGTACCCCAACTATCCCGAGGCGATCGAGGGAACCGAGGCCATCGCGGCCTTTGTCCGACGCGTCGTGGGATGAGGGGGTTGACGGCGCCGGTTGCATCCGGCGCCGGATCAGTGCAGTCGGCTCAGGCCGATTCCCGCTCGGTGCGGTGGCGCCGCAGACCGATGACCGGAGTGGAGGGGGCGAAGCCCGCCTCTGCCCGCTCGATCTCCGACTCGCCGCCCCAGAAGCCGAGCTCGCGCTGGTCGCGAGCCCAACTCCGGCACGCCCGAATCACCACGCACTCGCCGCAGATGCGACGAGCCGCATTCTCCCGCCGCTCACGTGCCGAGGGGCGCTCCCCGGCCGGGGGGAAGAACAGTTCGCTCTTCCCCTTGCAGTTCGCATTTTCCATCCACCAAGGACGAGGCTCCATTGCCATCTCCACCCATCGCCTCCCGTTCGAGTCCGGGGGCACTTTCCGTTTTGCTATTGCTTCCACAGCCGAAACACCAAGCAATTGCTTAGTGATCCGCCTGCTTTCAGTATAAAAAGTTAGGCGCTCGAATAGCGCCCGTCACGATATCCTATATGA
Organism: Acidimicrobiales bacterium; assembly: GCA_965208505.1. Taxonomy (GTDB): domain Bacteria; phylum Actinomycetota; class Acidimicrobiia; order Acidimicrobiales; family Bin134; genus Poriferisocius. The sequence continues at coordinate 653,889 of OZ242339.1, read as the reverse complement.
ATAGTTTTGATAAATCTATCTCGATAAGTGATAGTACCCCTTCGGAGGGCGGCAACCTGCCCAAACGCCAAGTACTCGTCATCATTCTAACGCTGATGCTGGCTCAGATGATGGCGGCCATCGAGGGCACGGTGGTGTCCACCGCCCTCCCCACGATCATTGGAGACCTGGGTCAGCGGGATCTGTACACCTGGGTATTCACGTCCTACTTCATTGCGTCAACCTCGTCGACGCCGTTGTGGGGGAAGTTGTCGGACCTCTGGGGCCGCAAGGGCCTCTACCAAACCGCCATCGCCATCTTCATGGCCGGGTCGGTGTTGGCCGGCGTGTCCTCGAGCATGACCATGCTGGTCGTGTTCCGGGCAGTCCAGGGGCTGGGCGCCGGCGGGCTGTTCACTCTTTCCATGGCCATCCTGGCCGATGTGGTGTCGCCCCGAGAGCGGGGGCGGTACCAGGGCTACATGGGCGGGATCTTCGCGTTGGCCACCATCTTGGGGCCGCTGGCCGGGGGTTTGCTGGTGGACTACGCCCACTGGCGATGGATCTTTTTCATGGTGCTGCCCCTCGGAGGGTTCGCCTTGGTGATGTCGGTCACCCACCTGGAACTGGCATACACCCGCCGGGAGGCCCGGGTGGACTACACCGGCGCCGGTCTGCTGCTGATGTGGGTCATCGCCCTCATCTTGGCCTTGGAGTTGGGCGGCGACTCATGGGCTTGGATGTCGGCTCCATCAGTTGGGCTGCTGATGGGCGGGGTCGGCGGGCTAGCCCTGTTCATCGTCCATCAGCGGCGGGTGGCCGAGGCCATACTCCCGCCCCGGCTGTTCCGGCTTCGACTGTTCAACATCTCCTGTGTGATCCAGTTCATCGCCGGGGCCGCCATGATCAGCGCCGGCATTTTCGGGCCGCTGTTCCTCCAAGTGGTTACCGACGTGAACGCCACCCGGTCGGGGCTGCTGCTGGTTCCCATGACCCTGGGGATGCTGATCACCTCAGTGAGCAGCGGACAGGTCCTCACCCGCACCGGCCGGTACAAGGCCGTGCCGATCTTCGGGGCTTGTGTGCTCACCGCGGGGATGTGGCTGATGTCAACCATGAGTGCGGAGACGACCACCTGGACGGCCATGGCCTACCTGTTCACGATCGGCTGCGGGGTGGGAGCCATCATGCAGGTGCTGCTGGTGGCAGTGCAGAACATCGTCCCCCACGCCGATCTAGGAGCGGCCACCTCGGCGTCTAACTTCTTCCGCTCGCTGGGCCAGACATTCGGGTCGGCGGCGCTGGGAGTGATCTTCATCGCCCGGCTCGATCACTACCTCCCGCGAGTGGTGCCGGGGGGCGATCAGCTCGACATCGAGGCCCTCATCGCGGTGCCCACCCAAATCGGCGCCATTGAGCCCGCCGGGGTTCGCGACGGCATCGTGGAGTCCTTCGCCAACGCAATCGCCGACCTCTATTGGTGGGCTATCCCCGTGACCGTGCTGGCTGTGGTGCTGGCCACACTGGTGCCCGAGTATCGCCTTCGGGAGAAGGCCGCCGTCGGGAGCTAGCAGTCGTCGGCTGCCCGGTTCGCGGCCTGGATTCGGGCATCTCTTTCGGTGATCAACTGGCCGGCACCAATCCCGGTTTCGCTCAGCGCCCGCATCACCCCCAAAAGACTCTGGTCCCGCTGGCGCTCCAACTCAACCACCGAGCGCCCGGCCGCCTGGGATTCGGAGCCGGAGGCCATGGCCTCGACTAGCTCATCGGTGAGCTCGGGGGCCTCCATGTGGGTCCAGGGCAGCTTCAGCGCGGGGCCGAACTGCTTGAGCATATGGCGCATCCCCCCGTCGCCTCCGGCCAGATGAAACGTGAGGCTGGCCCCCATGGCCGCCCAGCGCAGTCCGGGGCCATAAACCACCGCGTCGTCCAGTTCGGCGGTGGTGGCCACCCCGTCGTTCACCAAGTGCAGCACCTCGCGCCACAGGGCCTCTTGGAGGCGGTCGGACAGGTAGCCCTCAATCTCGGTGCGCACCACCAGCGGGTGCATGACCAGATCGTCGTAGTGCTCCACCGCCGCGGCCACCGCGTCGGGGCTGGTGGCCTCTCCGGCCACCACTTCCACCAGCGGCAGCAGATACACCGGGTTGAACGGATGGCCGATGAGCAGTCGCTCAGGGTGGGCGCAGCCCTGGGCCAAGCGGGTGGGCAAAAGCCCCGACGAGCTGCTGGCGATCACCGTGTGGGGCGGGGCGGCATCGTCGAGGCGGCGTAGTAGGGAACGCTTGAGTTCTTCGTCCTCTGGGGCGCTTTCCTGCACCCAGTCGGCGGACGCTGCCGCTTCCTCAGGGGATTCGACCCACCGCACCCGTCCCGGATCGGCCTCAGGGAACAGCCCCAGTTCCGTCGCCGCCGGCCAAGCCCGCTCAATCGCCGCCCGTAACCGCACTTCGCCGCAATCAGCCGGATCCCAGGCCGCCACGTCGTACCCCCGGGCCAGCACCCGCACCGCCCACCCAGACCCGATTACCCCTGTACCTACTACCCCAATGGTTTTCGTCGTCATCGCTGGAGACATGCGTTCACCAAAGAACCTGGACGGGGAACTCTTGGAACGCGGCATCTCTGGTCACCAACACAAGCGATTCCAACTCCGCTTGGGCTGCCAGTATCCGGTCGAACGGGTTCCAGTGATGGGCTGTATAGCTGCCAGCGCGCAGTCCGTGCTGGTAGGTGACCGGCAGATGCCGCATCGATGCGTCTATCAAGAACTCGTTGAACCGCAACACAGCGCCTTCATATTCAGGCAGCCGGCCGAGCCGAAACTTGGTGGCCACTTCCCACGCGCTCGCCGCGCTAACGAAGACGTCGTTGTCGGGATCGGTGACGGCATCTCTGACTGAATGCGGTAGCACTGGATTATCCGACCAGCACCAAAGAAGTGCATGGGTATCCAGCAACAGGTCACTCACCTGAGTACGCACCCTCCCACGCCGCAAGCTCCTCTTCTGGCAGGGGCTCGAAGAACTCAGGACCCAACTCAAGGCCGGCTAGCTGCCCTAAACGCCGACGCTCGCGAGGTGCCAATGGCATAAGCCGGGCATAGGGCTTGCCCGCTTTGGCCAAAATGATCTCTTCGCCGCTATGGGCTCGTTCCAACAGCCTCGACAAATGGGTCTTCGCCTCATGAACATTGACCATCGCGGTCATGATTGATCCTCCTGCCTGGTATTCTGTGCTCACAGATATGACTTAGTTCGATGACTAGACTAACTATTCCTATTAGTCGTAGCAACAAAGTTCTGGGGAATGCGGAATAGAGCAGTCACCAGGTGGGGTTCGTGAGAACGCCGCCGTCCACCACCAGGTCGGCGCCAGTGATCCATCGGGCCAGATCGGAGCACAAGAACACACAGGCGTCGCCGACATCTTCGGGGGTACCCATCCTCCCCAGCGGGACGGCGGCCATCCAGCGCCCCACGCCCTCAGGCCAGTCATCGGCCAATCCCGGGCGGTCGATCAGCCCCGGCGACACCGAGTTGACCCTGATGCCATACGGGCCCCAGGCCAGAGCGGCGGCTTTGGCGTGCATCACCAGACCAGCCTTGGCGGTGGCGTAGTGGCCGTGAACCGGAGTGGGGTGCTGAGCCTCAATCGAGGCGACGTGGACGATGGATCCGCCGGTCCCCTGGTCCGCCATGGCCGAGGCCGCCGCCCGGGTCAACCGATGCACCGCGGTGAGGTTGGTGTCGATCATCTCGCCCCACTGCTGGTCGTCGAGCTCGGTGAACGGAGCCACCGGCTGGATCCCCGCGTTGTTGACCAGCGCGTCGATGCGGCCGAAGTGCTCTCGGGCAGCGCCCACTACCGTCGCAGGGCCATCTTCAGCAGTGAGGTCGGCACGCACCTCAATCGCCTCTCCCCCACTCAGGTCAACCGCCGACGACCGAGTGTGGGCCACCACCGAGGCCCCGGCCGCGGCCATGCGCCGAACGATGCCTGCCCCAATACCTCCGCCCGCACCGGTGACCACCACTACCTTGCCGGTGAGGTCCAACAAGTCAGCAGGCGATGCGGTCACGACCGCACCAGTCCAGCAATCTCCGCTGCCGCCGCTGGATATTGCTCGATGAGCTGGTCGGCGTCACCAAGCTCGAAGCCTTCGTGGTGATAGGGCGGCGCCATCGTGGTCCCCACCAGCGACCACTCACCCCGAGTCGAAGCCCCCATCCAGGTATGAGCCGGGACCACCACACAAGGCCGCTCCCCCGCCGCTAGGTCAACACCCAGCACCGGCCTATCCACCGCTCCATCTGGCCCCAGTAACAGCATCTCCACCCCCGCCCCGCAGTAGTGGTGCCACAGCTCCGGCCCATCCAACCGATGCATAGCCGAGAAGTCCCCCGGCTGAAGCAAGAAATAGATGGCCGTGCTCCGCTCATCCCGCCAAACCTCCCGCCACATTCCCCCCTCCTCCGGCAGCGGTGCCAATCCCAACAAAGACACCACCTCAGCCCCGGTGAGTCCTGCCAAACCCTCCTGCTGCCCCATCACCCACCGACCCTAGTGGCGTGTCGCAGAAACATCTGTTTTGCAACTATCTCATGGACGTTATTCTAATTATCTAGAAGACGATTATTAAATTATCTTCTGGGCAACTTTCGAATTAATGTTATCATCAGGTGATGAGCCTCATCGCCCGTCATCTTCGACCCCGCCTTGAGCGGGCGCTGGAGCGCTCACGAGTGGTCATGCTCCACGGTGCCCGACAATGCGGAAAGACCACGCTTGCCCAAGTGGTGGCTGAGGAAAGCGGCGGCGCCTACATCTCCTTGGATGACGAGGTGCACCGCCAGGCGGTTTTGGACGACCCTATCGACTACCTGTCGCACTTTGAGAAACCCCTGGTTATCGATGAGGTTCAACTCGGCGGAGACCGAGTCGTCCGAGCCATCAAGCAGCTAGTGGACAGCGACCCCACACCCGGTCGCTTTCTGCTCACCGGATCGACCAACTTCCTTACCGTGCCCAACATCAGCGAGTCGCTTGCCGGTCGTGTGCGGATTCTTCGTTTGGGGCCGCTGTCGCAGGCTGAGCTGTCGGGTGTCCGCCCCACGCCCATCACGGGATGGTTTGAGGGAGAACCAGGCCCGACACCCGCTTCACCGCTAACCAAGGCCCAATATCTTGCCCTCGTCACCCAAGGCGGTTACCCGGAGGCCATAAGTGCCGACCCTGAAGACCGCTACGACTGGTTCGACGACTACATCGAGACGGTGGCCCAGCGGGACATCACTGCGCTGGCCGACATCCGCAAGGCCGCCTCGCTGCCTCTTCTGCTCCAGTGGACGGCAGCTTTGACCAGCCACCAGATCAATGTCTCAGACGCGGCGCGAGACCTGAAGGTGAGCCCTCCCACCATCGTGTCGTACCTTGAGTGGCTCCAAACCGTGTTTCTCATCCAAGAGCTACCCGCATGGTCGCGAAGCCTCTGGCCCAAAGCCGGTCGCCGTCCCAAGTTCCACATCACCGACTCGGGCCTTGCCGCCAGCCTTGTGGGCGCCAACGCCGACGCGCTGGCCTCCCCCACCCACCCCGCAACGGGGCCGCTTCTGGAGACATTCGCCTTCAACGAGATCGCCCGCCAACTTGAGGCCCTGCCCACTCGCTGCACCCTCTCGCACTATCGCGACCGCCAAGGGCGCGAGATCGACCTTGTGCTCGAAGCAAGGAACGGTAGTGTGGTCGCCGTCGAGGTCAAGGCCACCACCTCCCCCGCCCTCAAACACCTCGACAACCTCCGCTGGCTCCGCGAAAAACTCGACAGCACCAACCCCGGCACCTTCCAAACCGGCGTCCTCCTCCACACCGGAGCACACGCGGCCACCCTCGGCGACCGACTCCACATGCGCCCCATCAGCACCCTCTGGACCCCAGCATGACCTCAACTCAACCCTCAGCCGCAACTGAGTAGGAATCGAGTTGAACCCTGCCTCGGAAGATACCGCTGCTCCTCATGCAACCGGGCGAATGACCGCGTAGCCATCGCTCACCAGTTTGGCAATCGAGCGGTTCCGGCTCAGGTCTTCGCCAAAGCCCACTACCAGCTCTTGGTCTACTGCCACAGCCAGCTTTTCCAAAGTCTCCAGCGTCGGCCGAGTCCCGCCCCCTTCCATCCGCGCTACCGCCGACTGGGTGGTTCCCATGCGCTCAGCCAGCTCCACCTGGGTCAATCCCGCCTCGGTGCGCAGCCGGTAGACCAACCCCTGGAACTCGCTGATCCGGGCCTCGTCCTCATAGGCCCTATCTGCCTCTTCCGACCTCAGGCCCCTCACGTCCTTCCACGAAGCCCGCTCACCCATCGTCATCCTCCACCCTGTGCCCTTCTGCCATGCAGCGTTCCATCGCCCTCTTCGCCCGCTCAATCTGACGGCGTTCCCGGCGTCGACTCTTCGCGAACACAGTCAACAAGATGATCCTGCGACCTGGCGCGATCCAGTAAGTGATCCGAGTCGGCCGACCATCCAGATAAAAGCGCAATTCCCGCAACTTCCCATGAAGCTGCCGAGAAAGCGGCTCACCCAACAGCGATCCTTTGTCCGCCAGCTGATCAATACGGAAATCGACCCTTCCCTGGAACTCCTCATCAAGGGCCCAGTACCAATCCCGGACTTCCGGCTCAAGCTCTACCTCCCACTCTGACATAGCATACTCGCTATATCCGCTCGGGGCCACGCTGCCCTGCCCTAGCCCTTTCGCACCCCGGAGTGCCAGGCCGAGGACCCACACAGAGAGGGTCGACTAGGACGGGAGCCGGGGCTTCCGCACCCCTGCGGACAGCTACTCGATGGCTGCCTGGGTTCCCCGAATTTGTCACTGCGCGGAAGTAGGGTCGTGTTGTGGGCTCAGTAGGCAACTCCGAGGGCACTGAGGGTCACCAGATTCCTCTTGCTGGGAACGAATCCGCTGCCATTCCGTCAAATCTCCCGCCAGCTCTGCATGCTCGACTGGATGTGGGGGTTGATGGTCCACTGGATGAGCTGAGTGGCCCCCTGTTGGTGTGCGGCCCAGCGATCGAAGCCTTGGGATTGCTCCCAGATGGGTGCGTGCAGACGGTGGTGACATCGCCGCCTTACTGGTCGCTGCGGGATTACTCAGCCGAGGGGCAGATCGGGCGCGACGATGCCTTGGGGGAATACGTCAAGAGCATCGTCATGGCGTTCGACCAAGTGCGCCGGGTGCTGACCGATGATGGCACGGTGTGGCTGAACGTGGGCGACTCCTATACCTCGGGAAATCGCAGATATCGGGCGCCTGACCGCAAGAATCGGGCTCGGGCTATGGCGGTTCGGCCTCCCACTCCAGAGGGCTTGAAGCCGAAAGACCTGATCGGCGTTCCGTGGCGACTGGCATTCGCCCTCCAGGATGCGGGCTGGTGGCTGCGCTCAGAAGTCATCTGGTACAAGCCCAACGCCCACCCCGAGTCTGTCTCCGACCGCCCAACGAAATCTCATGAGACGGTGTTCTTGCTCTCCAAGAACCAGGACTACTACTACGACACAGCCGCGGTAAAAGGCCCCAACGGCCGCCGGCTCCGAACCATGTGGGACATCAACACCGAACCCCGAAAAAGACACGCTGGCGGCGTCGAAGACCACCCAGCCGTCATGCCGATTACTCTGGCTCGCCGCTGCATCCAGATCACGAGCCAGCCGGGCGACACCGTCCTCGATCCCTACGCCGGCTCTGGCACCACCCTGCTTGCCGCCCAGGAACTCGGCCGAAACTGGGCAGGAATCGAGTTGAACCCCACCTACGCCGATCTAATCGAGCGCCGAGTTGCCGAGTGAACCAGCCATACGACCAATCCATCGACCAGGCCGGTCTAAAGGCAAGCATTGAAGCCCTCACCCCGATGGGTGTCAGGTTCGTCAGCAGGATCGTCGACTCACTGTCTTCCCCTCTCCAAGCCGAGGCCTCAGATACCTGGCTGGGGCGGACACCTGGCTGGATCGAGTACTTCGGCCTCACCATCTCGGTTCATCATGGAACCACCACTGAGCCTCTCGGCCTAGTCGGCTTCGAAGTCGCATTCCGCAACGCCTGCGAAGCAGTCGGCTGGACAGTTGACGAACCAGGATCCGCCACCCAGCGCTTCGTGGACATGATGGTCCAATCCAATGATGGTGAAGGGCGGAAACTGTCCCTGAAGTCCACCGCCGCCCAAAGGTTGTCCGAAACCACCGCGCACATCTCCAAACTCACCGAAGCCGCATGGATCCAAGATGTTCGAAATGCCAGGACCAGGCGAGACCACACCTTGGAGCTCTTCCGCCAATATCGATCCGCAGTAGACGCCATCATCATGCTCCGAGCATTCCGCCCCGACCGCACCGCCGTCCCCACCAAGTACCAACTCCTTGAAATCCCCACCGGCATCTTCGCCTCCCTCGAAGATGCCCCTCTCGACGCCTTCGCCGCCGACGGCCCCACCATCGACTGCCCCTATAAGGACGACCCCGCTGCCGCCCGCATCTCCCTCGACCGCTCCGACGCCAAAATCACCGTCAAACAAATCAAGCTCTCAGCGTGCACTTTTCACGCTGGGTGGGTCTTTGATACTTAGCCTGAATCCACCGGTGGGGTGTGTTGGGGTCAGGTTCAGGTTAAGGTGGGCAGCCTGTGAGCAGCTTGGCCCGTGTCGTTGTTTCCATGTGTTTGGCAGCGTCGGCGGCTTTGGTCGCGGCGGGGCCCGCCAGAGCGCAGACCACAGCCGACCTCGAGGCCAGAGACGAGCTGATAGCCGCCCAGGAATCGCTGCTAAACACCTATCGCTGCCTGTTCGACATCGACACCGCCGCGGTGGCGGGCGGCTGCTCGGGCGGAGCACCAGCTCGCCCCGCCGAAGGCCCCGCCCCGTTTAACGGCGAACCCAGCGCCGCCAAGCAAGAACAGCGCGACGAGCTGATAGCCGCCCAGGAATCGCTGCTAAACACCTATCGCTGCCTGTTCGACATCGACACCCGCCTAGTCCCCGGCGGGTGCCAGCAAACCGCGGACACCGAACAACCCGCCAACACCACCACGGCAATCTCCGCCGGGTTTGATCACTCATGCGGAATCAGAACCGACGGCACCGCCCAATGCTGGGGTGACAACGAGAGCGGCCAGGCCGACGCGCCCGCCGGACAATTCACCGCCATCTCCGCCGGCTGGAGCCATTCGTGCGGGATCAGAACCGACAGCACCGCCCAATGCTGGGGCTTCAACGGCGAGGGCCGGGCCGACGCGCCCGCCGGAAAATTTACCGCCATCTCCGCCGGCGGGAGCCATTCGTGCGGGATCAGAACCGACAGCACCATCCGATGCTGGGGCTACAACAGCGTCGGCGAGGCCGACGCGCCCACCGGACAATTCACCGCCATCTCCGCCGGTGCTCATCACTCGTGCGGGATCAGAACCGACAGCACCGCCCAATGCTGGGGCCGGGCCGACGCGCCCGCCGGGAGCTTCACCGCCATCTCCGCCGGGTCCTGGCACACATGCGGGATCAGAACCGACAGCACCGCCCAATGCTGGGGAAACAACGGATTTGGCCAGGCCGACGCGCCCGACGGACAATTCACCGCCATCTCCGCCGGTGATGTTCACTCGTGCGGGATCAGAACCGACAGCACCGCCCAATGCTGGGGAAACAGCAGCGGCGGCCAGGCCGACGCGCCCGCCGGACAATTCACCGCCATCTCCGCCGGTGATCTTCACTCGTGCGGGATCAGAACCGACAGCACCATCCGATGCTGGGGCCACAACGGATTTGGCCAGGCCGACGCGCCCGACGGACAATTCACCGCCATCTCCGCCGGTGATGTTCACTCGTGCGGGATCAGAACCGACAGCACCGCCCAATGCTGGGGCTACAACAGCGTCGGCGAGGCCGACGCGCCCACCGGACAATTCACCGCCATCTCCGCCGGTGCTCATCACTCGTGCGGGATCAGAACCGACAGCACCGCCCAATGCTGGGGCTACAACGGCGAGGGCCGGGCCGACGCGCCCGCCGGGAGCTTCACCGCCATCTCCGCCGGCGGGAGCCATTCGTGCGGGATCAGACCCGACAGCGCGGCCCAATGCTGGGGAAACAACAGCCACGGCTGGGCCGACGCGCCCGACGGACAATTCACCGCCATCTCCGCCGGTGATGTTCACTCGTGCGGGATCAGAGCCGACGGCGCGGCCCAATGCTGGGGAAACAACGCATTTGGCCAGACCAACGCGCCCGACGGACAATTCACCGCCATCTCCGCCGGAGATTTTCATTCGTGCGGGATCAGAACCGACGGCACCATCAGATGCTGGGGCTACAACAGCGACGGCCAAGCCGACGCGCCCACCGGACAATTCACCGCCATCTCCGCCGGTGGGCTCCATTCGTGCGGGATCAGACCCGACAGCACCGCCCAATGCTGGGGAAACAACGCATTTGGCCAGACCGACGCGCCCGCCGGGAAGTTCACCCTCATCTCCGCCGGGTCCCGGTACTCGTGCGGGATCAGAGCTGACGGCGCGGCCCAATGCTGGGGCCGCAACAGCGACGGCCGGGCCGACGCGCCCGCCGGGAAGTTCGCCACCGGCAGCTGAGCGACTCTCTCGGCCCGCTCGGTCTGCCCTACCGAGTGCAGAAGACCGGGCTAGAGGTCTCAAGGGCCGATTTCCGGCGGCTGGGTGGCCGTTCAGCCCACGATTGGATCGGCGGTGGAGTGTCCCACCCATCTCGCGGCGAATCTGTTCGGCACCGCGAACACCCCTTTTTTACCTGCGCTACGGCTCAAGCACCACCTTGATAGCGCCGGAGGCGCGGTTGGCGGCGGTGGCGAAGGCTTCGGCGGGGGCGTCTAGGGGGAAGCGGTGGGTGATTACGGCGTCGGGGAGCTCTGGAAGCTGGGCCAGGGCGGCGGCGGCAACATCCATGTCGCGGGTGGGGCCGTAGCGGCCGTACATGGAGGAGGGGACCACGGTGATCTCCTTCATGCTCAGCTCTATCCCGGGCATCTCGACAGGATCCCAGTAAGACCCCAGGATGACGATCTTTCCACCGGGGCGGCACTTCTTGGCCGCGTCGGCCAGAGCTGAGGCGGTACCAGCGGCCTCTACGACGATGTCGTAGGGCTCATCGGTCAGCGGAGCGGCCCCTAGGCGCTCGGCGGCCTCCTTTTGGGCGTCGTGGCGGGCTGAGATTGCGGTCTCGCACCCGGCCAAGCGGGACACGGCCAGAGCGGTCTGGCCTACGGCGCCGCCGCCGATGACGGCCACCCGCATGTCGCCCCGCAATCCGGCCAAGCGGAAGCCGTGTACCGCGATGCCCAGCGGCTCCACCAGGCATGCGTCCCGGGCGTCCGCCCCCGACGGCAGAGGCACAATGGCCTCGGGCCACATGAGCACTTCGTCGGCCATTCCCCCGTCGCGGGAGATGCCGGCGATGTCGGTCAGGGTGATCGGGCAGCGGTTGTAGTCGCCGGCCAGGCAGATATCGCAGGCACCGCAGCCGTGGATGGGCTCGATGGCCACCGGGCGGCCGTCGTCCAGCCAGCCGGCGAACTCGTGGCCAATGGTGAAGGTGTTGAGCATACCCAACTCGAGCATGTGCAGATCGGAGCCGCACACCCCCGCCGAGGCCATCTTGATGCGCACTCCCTCGCCTTCGGGGGGCGCTACCTCAACCGTCGTAGGCCGGCCGTCGACACATCGCACTGCTCGCATCGCGTCATCTTCCCACTAATACCTCCCTATGGTGTGTTGACCGCATTGACGGCCATATTGAACGACCCGCGCTCACCAACCCGCTCGGCTCGTGCTGCTGCAAGCCCCTTCATGGCCTTGCAGCAAGCGGCAAGGCTCTCCAGAGTGCTCCGCGATACGCCCACACTCGCTCAGCGCGGTTGGCGAAGCCGGTGATACAGTCGATTCCGTCAGGTTGCTGCGATCCTCATCTCTCCATTCGCCTGGTCCCGCGTCCGTGCCGCCCTCACCTACCTGCAATCCGCACTGCCGGCCCCTGTCCTCCACTCGGTCCAACAGCCGCTGAACGGTGGCCAGCCGGCGGAACTCCGAAGGGAGTTGTTGGGCTGCCCCATCGAACGCCGCGGCCACGTCCTCGGCGATTTCTAGAACGATGTCCACGGCTTCGTCTCCATCCAGTCCCATCCGCTCGCCCATTTTGGCCCACGCCTGTTCTCCCGACGCCGCGCCGACCGTGAAGTTGTGGCCGATGCGCATCATCATCTCCACAGAATCCCAGTCATTGAAGCCGTCCCGCTCGAATGGCAGCCATGCACACATGTCGTACATCGGGGCCAGTGCCGCACCAGCATCGTCCAGCAGCATCCCGTAGTTCTTGGCGTGGGCATCAGTACCGACGATCACCCAGTTGTAGGCAAGCGCCATAAAGAACTGCTCCACATCATGGTTGGCTTGTCGGCTGTTGGCCCAGATGAGGTCGGCAATCTGCTGAGGACTCGGGCCATTGGCCGCCTCGCGTCGCAGTTCGGGCGGCAAACCCATCGCCTGGCACATGTCCTCCTGGTGGAGACGGGCGACACCGTCCTCGGACTGTCGGCGGTCGAGCCGGGTGACGACGATCGCGACGATGTCTCCGAATTCCTCGATCTCGGTGAATGCCGACGCGATGCCCAGTGCGTCTGCGGCCCTCTGGGTCAGGTGCTCCACGACGGCCTGGTCGGGCAGATAAGCCCGAGGGATGGTCGGCTTCAGGATGTGGGTGCTCGGCTGTCCCCGCAGCGGCATCCCCCAACCCTTCTCAGCGTCCCAGCAAAGAGCGATCTTCGACTGGAATCCCGCCAAAGTGAACTCCCTGGTTCCCGGCAGGCTATTGGGGAGCGCACGTCCGGCTACAAGCAGGTCCATAATCTCTGCCATGTCACCACTCGACAGCCATGCCACCGCCCGCCTCCGCCCGCTAAGGCTGCTGATCTCCTCGGGGTGGCAGAACTGGACCGCTCCCGCGCAGTCGTGCCCTGCTCGGGTTGCCAGCAGGTCGAACGGTTCCGACGAGCGCGCCCCCGTCTCGCGGCGCATGATCTCCCGAGTGTCGGGATTGTCGGGCAACAGTCCCTTCATCCAGGCAGTTGCCCTTGCCGTGCTGGGCGGTTCGCCGCGTAGCGGCATAGACAGCGACAGCGGGACCTCTCCCTCATCCATATAATTGCTGTTGTAGGCAAACCCAGCACCGTCTATGGCGCGAAATAGTCGTCCGATCTCCACGTCGTGCAAGAGCACGGCCAATTCATCGCTTTCACCCAATGGGCATCCCTTCAGGTGCGGTGTATTGCTCAGACCGTCGTTGTCGCCTGCGTAAACGGGTCTTCTTCGCCACCGCTGCCCCAGCTTGGGCGAACGCGGCCCTGCGCTGGGCTTCTGCCTGCTCGATCGAGGTCATCCTCCGAGGAGCCAGTTCCCAGGCGAGTCCCAGGGCATCGGCAAGGCGTAACAGTTCATTGATCTGCGAAGACGTCTTGCCGTTCTCCACCGCGCTCAGCCATGGACGCGATACCCCGGCCCGACGAGCGACTTCGTCCTGGGAAAATCCTAACTCCGCGCGGCGCTCGCGGAGAATGCGTCCGATTTGGCCGGGCGACCGGAGTTGGGAGTGTCTGCGCATGACATCACTGTATATGTTCCTATTCAAAATACAATAACAACAATTTTGAATAGAAACGTTTACAACAGCCCTGATGTCCACAGACGGCTACATTCAGAGTGGTCGAAGGCAGCGCTTTCCCTGCGGCCGGCGGAGCAGGCCAGGATCAAAGCCCTTCGGGACGGGTGCCGATGACGCCATTGGCCTCGAGGGCAGCAATCTCGTCGCCCGACAGGCCCAGCTCGCCCAGAATCTCGTGGTTGTGCTGGCCCAGGGTGGGCGACGGTGAGGTGATCCAGCGGTCCACCGAGGCGAACCGATAGGGCATCCCCGGCATGGGGTGGGTGCCCACCGCGGGATGCTCGACCATCTCGAACAGGCCCCGATGGGCGTGTTGGGGATTCTCGTGCTGGAGGCGGGGATCCCACGCCGGGGCGGCAGGAACGTCCCCTCCCACCAGCCGGGCTACGGCCTCATCCAGATCTTGTTCGGCAGCCCAGGCATGTAGCCCCTCGTCGATGGGGTCGTGGCCCGCCCGGCGGCCGTCGTCGGTGGCGTACTCCGGCCGGTCGGCCCACTCGGGCGACCCCAGCACCTCCACCAGCGCCTGCCACTGCTCGTCGGTGGCCACGGCCAGCGCCAGCCACTGCTCGTGGCCCCGGCAGGGATACAGCCCCTGTGGTGCAGCGTAAGGGCTACGGTTGCCGGCCCGCTCCATCAAGTTGCCGTAGGCGGTGTACTCAACGATCTGCTCAGCCGAGCAGTTGAGCGCGGCTTCCACCATCGTGGACTCCACGAACACCCCTCGCCCGGTTCGCTCCCGCACCGCCAAGCCCAATATCGCGGCATATGCACCGTGCATCCCGGCAATGGGGTCGCACGGGCCTCGCATGATGCGGGGCTGGTCGTAGGGGTGCCCGGTGACCCAGGCCATGCCGGTGAGCTGCTCCATGGTCTGGGCGAACCCCACCCGATCCCGCCACGGCCCGCTCAGCCCGAAGGCGGGCATGCGGGTGAACACCGCCCGGGGGTTGCGAGCCGAGACGGCCTCTGAGCTCAAGCCCCATTTCTCCACCACCCGGGGGGAGAAGTTCTCCACCACCACGTCGGCCTCTTCGATGAGCCGCCACAGCAGGTCCATGCCCGCCTCGGTGTCCAAGTCGAGCGTCAGGTCCCGCTTGTTGTGGTTGATGGCCACGAACATCGAACCCCACTCCCACCAGTCCTCGGTGCCGAACATGAACCCGGTCATGCGCATCCCGTCGGGGTGGCCAGTGGACTCGATGTGAACCACATCGGCGCCCAGCATGGCCAGCGTTCCGGTGGCCGACGGCCCGGCCCACCAACTGGTGAGGTCCACCACCTTGATGCCGGCCAGCGGCAGATCAGGATCGGCGTCGGGAGACGACGGCACGGGCTGGGGGCGAGATTCCACAGTGCCGGTGTGCTCGCCCAACCGGGGCGCGGGCATGGCCGGTCGACGCTCGCCGCCGTCGTCCATCAGATACGGCGGCCGGGGCTGGAGAAACCCGCCGGGGTTGCTAACGAACACGCCCCGGGCCGCGAACTGCTCGTTGTCGAGCACCGAGCGGCCGTCGTTCACCTCGGCCACCGGCACCCGCAGATCGGAGGCCGCCTTGACGATCTCGGCCACAGAGTGGCGGGAGGTCCACGGGTGGACCATGGCATTCCACTCGTCAAGGCGGGTGGCTCGCTCCCCTATCTGGCTCCACTCGGTGTCGATGAGGTCGGGCCGCTCGATCATCAGCACGAACCCCTGGTACTGAAGCGCGGTATTGGTGTTGAACCCCACCCAGCCGTCGAGGGCGGGCTCGATCGACGGCGCCTCCACCGACCGGGCCACCCGGTCGAATTCATGGCCGCCTCCCCGCATGGAGTGGGCCAGGTCGGTGAACGTGGTGGCGGCGATGCCCATAACATCGGCCACCGCAAGGTCGATGTGCTCGCCGCGCCCGGTGCGCCGGGCCCGCAGCAGCGCGGAGAGGACCGGGGGACCGGCGTAGGCCCCAGCCGTCCACTCCGCAATGCCCCCTCCGGCGTGGATCGGGGGCTGGTCAGGCCGCCCCCGACAGGCAATGGCCCCGCACTGGGCCTGCACGGTGTACTCGGTGGACGGGTGCTGGGCCAACGGCCCGTCTTGTCCATAGGGCGTTACCGACAGCACCACCAGATGGGGATGGCGCTGCGCCCAGGACCGCCCGATCCCCGACCCGGCGGGGAACGACTCCACCACGACATCGGCAGTAGCCGCCAGCTCCTCGACCTCATCGTCTCCCGGCACACCGACGATGCCCCGCTTGGAGGCGTTGAGCAACTGGAACAGCGCACTGTCACCCTCGAACTCGGCCCGAGTGGCCGACCAGCGGCGCACCGGGTCGCCGCCAGGCCCCTCCACCTTGATGACGTCGGCCCCGGCATCGGCCAGCAGCTTGGTGGCATAGGGGCCGGGCACCCCGGTTGAGAAGTCCACCACCCGGATACCGGACAAGATGGAAGCCTGCATATGGACAGCCTCGTTCACGCTCGCGCCCTCGGCCCGTTCGCCGCCCTGGTCGATCCCCGCGGTCATCGCCACCTCACTGGTTCCCGGTCGCTTCGCACCTCGGTATCTTGTCGCATCGGACGATCCCATACACTGGCCGACACCCGCCAAACGATCGCAGCAAAGGACAGCCGTCGTGAAGCTAACCGAAGTCAACCTGCTCGACCCCGACCGATTCGTGCGCCAAGAGCATCACGAGATGTTCAAGGTGCTGCGGGACCAAGCCCCCGTCTTCCTCCACCAAGACCCCGAAGGAACGGCGTTTTGGAACGTGGTCAAACATGACGACCTGGTGGAGGTGAACCGCGACACCGAGCGCTTCTCCTCGGAGCTGGGGGGCACCTCCATCCCCGACCCCGGCACCCGCGACAACGGTGGACCTGACTCCCGGGGAGTGATGATGCTCACCACCGATCCGCCCAAGCACACCCGCTACCGGCGACTGGTGAACAAGGGCTTCACCCCCCGCATGATCGGCCTGATCGAGCAATACCTCCGCCACCGGGCCATTTTGATCGTGGACAACGTGATCGAGAAGGGCGAAGCCGACTTCGTGGTTGACGTCGCCTCCGAGCTCCCGCTCCAGGCCATCGCCGAGATCATGGGGGTGCCCCAAGAAGACCGCATGATGCTGTTCGACTGGTCCAACCGCTTGATCGGCGTCGACGATCCCGAGTACGCCGGCGGCGCCGAAGACGGCGTGGCTGCTGGCGCTGAGCTGTACGCCTACACCAACCAGCTGGCCAAAGACCGGGCGCAAAACCCCCGCGACGACATCGTCACCAAGCTCATCAACGCCGAGATCGACGGCGACCGGCTGACCGAGCTTGAGTTCGACATGTTCATGCTGCTGCTCACCGTGGCCGGCAACGAGACCACTCGCAACGCCACCGCACAGGGAATGCTGGCGCTGATGGACCACCCCGGGCAGTTCGAGATTGTCAAGAGCTCCCCCGACGGGGTGACCGACACCCATATCGACGAGCTTCTCCGGTGGTCCACACCGGTGCTGCACTTCCGCCGCACAGCCACCACCGACACCGAGATCAGGGGCCAGCACATCGACGAGGGCGACAAGGTGGTCATGTGGCACATCTCGGCCAACCGGGACGAAGAGGTGTTCGAAGACCCGTTCACCTTCGACGTGAACCGCACCCCCAACGACCAGATCGCCTTCGGGGGCGGCGGGGCCCACTATTGCCTAGGCGCCAATCTGGCCAAGATGGAGATGAGGCTGATCTTCCAGGAGATCATCGACCGCATGCCCGACATCCACCGCGTCGGCGAGCCCGAATGGCTGCGCTCCAACTTCATCGGCGGCGTCAAGCACCTCCCCGTAGCCTGGACCCCCGGTAAAAAAGTAAACCCCGGCCCCGCCCCCAACGAAAACCTCTCGACACTGGTATAGAAGGGCACCTCAATGTCGGAGTGCATTGGGCGGCAAGTGGCCCGCGACCTCGACCAGGTCGCACCCTATGTCGACCCGCGCTCGGTTTTCGGACTCTTCGACAGCGGGGGGTCGAAGATAGCCGAGGGCAAGCAGGCAATGATCAGCGAGTCCATCGTCAAGCAACTCTCAGCCAAGGGACAGTAGTGACGGCGCCGGTATTCGTGGATACCAGCATCTGGTATGCCGCCGCTGACGACAGCGACGCCGACCGCGGAGTCGCCCAGTCGCTGCTAACAGAGCACGCCAGTTCCCTGGTGACCAGCGACTTAGTCCTTGGAGAGCTGTGGAATCTTGTGAATGCCCGCACCGACTTCCTCACCGCCAACCGGGTTGTCGAAGCCGTCTCGGCCGTCGCCCGCGTCGAGTGCGCCACCAACGCCGACCTCGACGCCGCTAACTCCGCTGTGGAGGCATTCGGCGACCAAGCGTTCTCGCTGACCGATCTCATCAGCTGGGCGATCATGGGGCGCCTGTCAATAGTCGACGCACTCGCCTTCGACGCCGACTTCCGGATATACCGCTACGGCCCCCAACGCCGACGAGCATTCGCCGTGCGCCCCTAAAGGACTCGGCCAGACCTCCCCACGCTAGGTCTGACGTCGATCTCTCAACGCCTGTCCCTCAGGCCTTTTTCCTGATCTCGCTGGGAGTTGCGCCATAGGCCTCAGAAAAGCTGCGGGAGAAGTGAGCTGAAGTCTTGAATCCGTTCATGTGGGCGATCTCGGTGATTGTGCGTGATGCTGCGTTGGGGCTCAAGAGGTCGTCGTGGCATCGGGCGAGGCGCCGCTTGATCAGGTAGCGGTTGACCGTCATGCCGTGTTCTTTGAATATCGCGTGGAGGTAGCGGGCTGATATCCCCACTGCTGAGGCGATCTTCGCGGGTGTGAGGTCTGGGTCGGATGCGTATGCGTTGATGTAGGTGCACGCTCTGAGGAAATGCTGCGTGTGCTTTGCCCTTGAGCTATCGCTGCCGATTTGGTCGGCGATTGCCACCCCCAAGAGGTCTAATGCGCTGTTTGCGAGTTGGCGGGAGACTGCGTTGTCCTCGCCGAGGGCGATTGGCTCCAGCGACCGCAGGAAAGAGGACACGGGGGCGGTCACCTTGCTGTCGTTGGCCATCCGGATGGCGGTCAGGTGCTCGGGGGAAGGACAGCGCTCGGTCAGAAATTGGCGGTCGAATTGCAGCACCAGCATCTCGAACTGCTCTTTCATGATGAGGTCGTAGGGGCGGGTGGTGTCGTACATCGCGAAATCGCCGGGTCGCAGGATCGCTTGGCGGTCGTCCTGTTGCACGACGGCTTCACCGCGAAGTTGGACGGAGACGAGCACTTCGTCTCGGGGTTCTGCGCCGATTAGTGCCGGGGAGCGCTGCACCGCATGGGGTTCGGACCGAACCCGGCTTAGCGTGAGCGGGCCCATCTCAGCTATTGCGATCTCAGCGTGAAATGGATTCTCCGACGGCAGTGTCTCGGCTTCCAGGCGGACGTAGGCGGTACAGATCACCTCGTGCCAGAAGTCGAATCGCTCTCGAGGGTTTACCTCTTCGGTGTTGGCCGAAATGCTCACGATCTGTGTCCCCTGCCCTCCGCTTCGGTCGAAGGGTGCGCTGAGAGACAAGAGACTACACGCTGGCAGGGAAGCAACCAGGAGGGACCAAGTCTTACCTTCAACGCTATGAGGGGCAATGACTTCGCTTGCATTTCTCGCGTGGGCCGTCGATGTCGGAGGAACAACCCATGACCACTCCCGAGCCGTTTGTTGCCGCCGCTGTGCAGTCTGAGCCCTGTTGGCTCGACGCCGACGCTGGAGTCGAAAAGGCGGTGGCTCTGATCTCGGAGGCTGCCGCCAACGGAGCCAGGCTTCTGGCTTTCCCGGAGATCTGGATTCCCGGGTATCCCCACTTCTTGTGGTTGGGCCCGCAGGCGTGGGGCATGCAATTCGTTCCCCGGTATCACGAGAACTCCCTCGTGGTCGGCAGCCCTGGGTTCGACCGTCTGGCCAAGGCGGCGGCAGACAACGAGATCAACGTGGTTGTCGGGGCCAGCGAGAGGGAATACGGGTCGCTCTATATGGCCCAGTTCGGGTTCGGCGCGACCGGGGATGTCCTGTTCACCCGACGCAAGCTCAAGCCCACTCATGTGGAGCGGGCGCTGTTCGGCGAGGGGGACGGCAGCCACTTGCATGTCGGCGAAGTCGAGGGAATCGGACGGCTCGGGGCGCTCAACTGCTGGGAACACCTCCAGCCGCTCACCAAGTTCGCGATGTACAGCCAGGGCGAGCAGGTCCATGTTGCCTCTTGGCCTTCGTTTTGCCTCTACAGGGGCGGGGCCTATGCGCTGGGCGAAGAGGTCAACATGGCGGCCACCCAGGTCTACGCGGTCGAGGGATCGTCGTTTGTGCTCGCGGCCACCACAGTGACGGGGCCTGCGGGAATGGAGTTGTTCGCCCAGACCGACGAGCAGGCCGCGCTGCTGGGGGGCGGGGGCGGGGGGTGCAGCCGCGTGTTCGCACCCGACGGCCAGGTCATCTCCAATCTGATCGATGAGCACACCGAGGGGATCGTCTATGCCGAGATTGACTTGTCGCTGATCCCCTTGGCCAAAGCCGCAGCTGATCCAAGCGGCCACTACTCGCGCCCTGATGTCACTCGGCTGCTGCTGGACAGGCGGCCGCAACCCGCTGTGGAGATGGTCGGAGCCAACGACGACGCACCCGGCCCCGCACGGGCCGGCCACGACAGCGGAGACCTCGAAGAACAAAGCCAATCCAACTCAACCGACTCCGGGAGGAACCCATGAAGAACCGTTCAAAGCTGCTCGTGCTGCTGGCAACGCTGCTGGCTCTTGTGCTGGTGGCGTCGGCCTGCGGCAACGACGATGACGACCCCGATGCGGCCGCCGCTGAACAGCCGGCCGCTGCCGCCGCCGACGCGCCCGCTGCTACCGAAGCGCCAGCGGCCACTGAGGCACCAGCGGCGACTGGGGAGCCCGCGGCGACTGAGGAGCCCGCTGACACTCCTGTTGAGGCGACCGGCGAGCCCATCAAGGTGGGAAATGTGAGTTCGCTCACCGGCGGCGCACTGTTTCCAGAGGCGTCCGTGGCGGCAAAGGCGGTATTCGACCGGGTGAACGCCAGCGGCGGAATCGACGGTCGTCCGATCCAGCTGATCATCGAAGACGACGCGGGCACTCCCGAAGGCGCGGCCACCGCGGGCCGCAAACTGGTGGAGCAGGACGATGTTGTCGCCATGGTCGGCTCGGCCAGCACGCTGGAGTGCGCGGTCAACTCGGCCTTCTATGCCGAAAAGGGCGTGCATGCGATCCAGGGCACGGGAGTGGACCCGCTTTGCTTTTTGTCGTCGAATATCTCCCCGGTCAACACCGGTCCGTATGCCGGGATCACCGTGTCCCTCTACTACGCGTCCGAGACCCTCGGGCTGGAAGACGTCTGCAACGTCAACCTCTTCGTCATACCCGATTTGGCGCCGGCATTCGACGCGGCAGTGGAGCGCTGGGAAGCGCTCACCGGCAAGACCCTCACCTTGAGGGTCGGAGCCGCTACGCTGGAAGACGATCCCACGCCGCTCATGCTGCAAGCCCGCGACGCCGGGTGCGACGCGGTGGTGATCGACGGCGTCGAGCCCCACGCCCTAGCGGTGGGCCGGGCCATCGAGTCCCAGGGCCTGTCCGACATCATCTGGATCGGCCTCACCTCGTATTACACCGACTCGATCGCCTCTCAGCTCGGAAGCGCCGGCAATGGGCTGCGGGCCAACTCGGAATTCGAGCCGTACGGGTCGGACTCTCCCGTGTTGGACGACTGGCGGTCGCTCATGACCGACACCGGAGTGCCGCTCACGTCGTTCGCCCAAGGCGGCTACATAGCAGCCACCATCTTCGTCGAGGCGTTGCGGGGCATCGACGGGGAGATCACCAGAGAATCGGTTGGCGAGGCGATGCGAGCCCTGGAGCCCTATGAGACTCCCCTGCTGGGCACGCCCTACACCTTCGGCCCGGGCGAGACCCACGCTCCCAACCAGGCATCGAAGTTCGTCGAGCTGAGAGACGGTGAGTGGGTGACCGTGGCCGACGACTGGGTCATCCTCCCCGGCTGAGGCAGCCTGGAGGCGGCGGATGCTCACCTTGGTGGTAGCCGGGCTCGCGGCGGGCGGCGCCTACGCGATCTTCGGGGTGAGCATCGTCGTGCTCCATCGCATGGCCGGTGTGGTGAACTTCAGCCAAGCCGTCGTGGGCGCGTTCGGCGCGTACTTCGCCGCTGTCATGTACGACCGCGGCTGGGATTTCCTTCCCGCGGCGGCGGCTGGAGTGGCCCTGTCGGCGGTGATCTCTGTGGCAGTGGGGCTGATGTTCGCCCGGCTGTTCGGCGAGGCCGACGGGGCGGTCCGCACCGGCGCCATGATCGCAGTCACCGTGGGGCTGTTCGCTGTGGGGTTCCGCTTTTTCAGCGACACTCCCCGCAGCGTGCCGGTGATCTTTCCCAGCGCGTCCATCACCGTGGGCGGGGTGGTCGTGACTGCTGGGACGGTGATCGTTTTGCTCGTGGCTTCGGCCACCGTCTTGGTGATGGGATGGGTGCTGTCGTCCACCCGGGTGGGCACACAGGTCAGAGCCATCTCCGAGCTGCCGGTGGTGGCCGAATTGCTCGGCGTTCCGCTGTTCGCCCGGACCGCGCTGGTGTGGGGGTTCACCGGCCTGGTGTCAGCGGTGGGAATGATCGTGGTGGCCTCGAACTTGCCGGGGAGTTTCTCCAGCTTGGGCTTTCTCATCTTCCCCGCCATGGCCGCTGCGCTGATAGGGGCGTTTAGGAACCTGTCTTTGGCGCTGGTGGGCGGCGTGCTGGTCGGAGTCGTCGAAGCGGTGTCTTCGTACCGGCCGACTTGGGCCGAATACCGGGGGGCGGTCCCATTCTTGATCGCGCTGGCCGTGTTGTTGTGGACCCAGCGCCACGAGGTGTGGGATGCGGCGCGCTGACTTCGCCTGGTCTGCGCCCCTCGGCATCCGGCGCGGCGACCTGGTCGCCGCGGCCCTGTATGTGGCCGCTGCCGTCGCGATAGCAGGGTCGGCGAATCCGTTCTGGCTGTTCTTGCTGACCAGCGCGCTCATCACAGCAGTGGTGGCGGTGAGCGTCGGGGTGATCTACGACAATGCCGGGCTGCTGTCGTTGTGCCAGATGTCGTTCGCGGGAATGGGGGCATGGACGGTCGGATGGCTGAACCTGAAGACGTCGCTTCCCTATCTGGCCATGCTGCCGCTGGCCGCTCTTGTCCCGTTCGCCGCGGGGATATTGGTGGGGATCCCCGCGTTGCGACTCCGCGGGCTCAACTTGGCCGTGTTCACTCTGGTGTTCAGCGCGGCAGTGGCCCGGGTCGTGTTCGCCGACGGCTTCCCCGGCCTGATCGAGGGCAACAGGGTGCGCCCCCCGGGCTTCGCCAGCAGCGAATCCGGGTTCTTCCTTTTCTGCGCGGCGCTGCTCGGGCTTGTCGGCTTGGCGGTGGCCGTGCTGCGCCGCTCCCGTACCGGGAGGTGGTGGTTCTCGGTTCGGCGCAGCGAGCGGGCCACCGCGGCCATGGGCCGCAGCGTGGTTAGGACCAAGCTGTCTGCTTTCGCAGTCAGCGCGGCCATCGCCGGGCTCGGAGGCGCCCTTTTGGTCGCGCTCCACGGGATCGTGAGCGTGGCGAGCTTCCAGCCGATCGAGTCCATGACCATATTGACGTCGGCGCTCATGTTCGGCGCCGGCCACTTCGAGGGTGCTTTGCTTGCCGGGCTTTTCGGCCGCCTGATCCCCAATTTCCTCAGCGATCTCGGGCTTCCCCAAGACATCGCCCCCATGATCTTCGCCGTCGGAGGCGTATTGGCGCTGAGCCAGGGCGAGGACGGCTTGTCGGCCGCCCTGCGAGCCTTCGTCAGCCGGCTGGGCCGTCCCCGCGAAACACCCGACCGCAGCACGGCCGCCAGCCCCCTCCCGGCGTGCCGGCTGTCGCGGCTTCGCGGGGACGGCCCAATGCTCGACATCCAGAACATCTCTGTGTCCTACGGCGCGGTGAAGGCCCTCGACGATGTCAGCTTGACGGTGGCCGAGGGGCGGTTCGTCGGCGTGATCGGCCCCAACGGCGCCGGCAAGTCGACGTTGGTCGACATCGTGAGCGGCTTTCTCGCCAGCAACCAGGGGCAGGTTTCGCTCGACGGGACCGACATTTCCTCGCTGCCACCCCGCAAACGGGCCCGGATGGGCATGCGGCGGACCTTCCAGCAGGGCCTCACCCCCCGAGACCTGACCGTGGGCGGCTATCTGGACCTCGCCGGTTCCGGCTCCGGGCTGCCGGTCGAAGAGGCGGTCTCGTGGTTCTCCCTTCCGCCCGCCTCTACTCCGGTCGCCGCTTTGGATGTGGGTTCTCGGCGGGTCTTGGAGGTGTGCGGCGCGGTCGTCTCCCGTCCCAAAGCCGTACTGCTGGACGAGCCCGTCGCCGGGCTGGCCGGACACGAAAGGGATCGATTCGTCGACGCCCTCGCCCAGGTCCCGACCACCCTGGGCACCGCGGTGTTGTTGATCGAGCACGACTTGGACGTGGTGGCCTCGCTGTGCGACACCGCGATCGTGCTGGACTTCGGCCGGGTCATAGCATCCGGCACCCCTTCGGAAGTCCTGTCCAATCCCGAAGTGGTGGCCGCCTATCTGGGGAAGGCATCGTGACCCTGCCAGCAGCCCCGGCCCCCCAAGCGGTTCTCAGTGTCGAGGAGCTGCAAGTCGACCGGTTGGGCCAGCCGGTCGTCCGGGGAGTGGACTTGGCTGTGCAAGCTGGAGAGGTGACGGTGCTGTTGGGCGCGAACGGCATGGGCAAGTCCACTCTGTTGGACGGCATCAGCGGCGTTGTCCCCCCCAGCAGGGGCCGGGTGCTCTTCGGCGGTATCGACATCACCCGGTTCTCCCGGCGGCGGCGGGTGGCTCTCGGGATGTCCTATGTCCAGCAGGGCCGGACGGTGTTCCCCAGCCTCACCGTGGAGGAGAACTTCCTCGTCGCCGCGCGCCGGCCGCGTCAGGCATTCGACCTGTTTCCCGAGTTGCGGAGCCGCGCCGCAGTCAAAGCGGCAAGCCTGTCGGGGGGCGAGCAGCAGATGGTCGTGCTGGGGCGGGCGGTATTGCAGCGGCCCCGCGTGCTGCTGATCGACGAGCTGTCGTTGGGATTGGCCCCCGCCATCGTCGATCGGATGCTGGCCGCGGTCGCCGACATGGCCGCTGACGGGATCGGGGTGCTGCTTGTCGAGCAGTTTGCCGACCGCGCCCTGGCGTTCGGCCACCAAGCCGCCGTGCTGGCAAAAGGAGCGATCGTGCTCCAGGGCCGGGCCGGCGAGGTGCGCAGCCAGCCGGAGCGGCTCCAGGCGGCCTATCTCGGCGAGACTGAGACAACCGCTGCCGATCCCAACAGCCGCAAAGGCAGAGCCAAGGAGGGCCGATGACCGCCAACCGACCAGAAGGCCACACCCCGCAGGCGCCCGCTTGGACCGCGGTCGGACTCCCTGAAGCGACCGTCTACTCCATGTTGTTCGCCCGAAACCCGGATTCGGCCTCCGCGGCGTCGCAGATGCGGGTGGCGCTCACCACCGGCGACGACACGCCCTCGCACCTGGAGCGGGCCCGAGTAGCAAACGAGGAGGTTCCCACTGCGGTGTTTCTCGGCTACTGGAAAGACCCCGGCGCCTACCGCCGCTGGCGGGAGCGCGCCGACGTCAAAGCAGCGATGTCTTTGCCCGGGGTGCTAGAAGAGGCCGCGACCATTCCCGCAGACCGGTGGGAGACGCTGCACTCCACCGGGGAGGCAACCCCGGGAGTGCGGAATCTCAGCCCGGTACAGCCCACCGATGTCCACGAGTACTGGGGCGCGGCCCGCGACCGGATCCCGGCCAGCGCCGGCTCAGATCTCGCCGCCGAAGCGGCGTCGCCCCTGCCCGCCAACCTGTGCCTCATCCGGTCAGGGCAGATCTGGCGCCACTGCGGCGACAAAGAGCGCCGCCTGTACTTTGAGCAAGTGGCCCCCAACTTGGCCGCAGGCATCGAGTTCCTGTCCAGAAATCCAGGCACCGGATGTCTGTCCAGCCGTTTCCTCCAAGAGCAGACCCTCGACGGCGAGGACTTGGAATCCACCAGCTTCGTGGGGTGGTTCCGGGATTTGGCCTCACTGGAGGCATGGTCCCGCTCCCACCCGACGCACCTGGCCATCTTCGACTCGTTCTTGGCGATGGTCGGCGAGCTCGGAGGCCAGATCCAGCTCCGCCTCTGGCACGAAGTCTCGGTGCTGCCCGACGGCGCCATCACCCTCGACGGCACAGACCGGTCCCCCCTGGCCGACTTGTGAGCCGCCCCTCAGGGCGATTTGGGCGCCGGATCGCTGGGCGGCAGGTCGTAGGAGGCCACGGTGCAGCCGACCGCGAAGATCGGGATCGGGGCGTAGAAGTGGACGGTGCCGGTAGCGCCTCCGGCTGCGGCGCTGACCGCGACGAAAGTGCGTATCTCGAAACCGCCCTGACCGGCTTGCGCGTACACCGACTCGTCGTCGTAGCCGAGCAGCGACCCGCGGTCGTTTCGCTGCCACCGATCCAGGAACTCGCGGTCCCAAGCCTCGTTGATCTTGCCGGAATCAGGAGTGGCCGGCCAGTGGGAGATGCCGCCGGTTCCGACCAGGGCGATCTTCTCGGGCACTGAGTCGGCCGCTCGCCGGAGGGCTTCGCCGAAGGCCCATGCACGGTGAAGCGGTGTCAGCGGAGGGCCCTGGCAGTTGATGTTGGCCGGGACTATCGGCATGTCGAAACGGGGAGTGAGGAAGTGCAGGGGCACGGCGATGCCGTGGTCGAATTTCCACTCCTCGGCGTAGGCCACGTCTACGGTCTGCATGACCTCGGAGATGAGCCGCTGCGACAGTTCCCGGTCGCCCGGCGCCCGGAACCGGTCGATTCCCAGCCAGGACGGGTCTTCGATGGGGCCGTCGTAGAAATCGGCCATTCCCAGGGCGAAGCTGGGCATGTTGTCCATGAAGAAGTTGGCGAAGTGCTCGGCGGCGACCACGATCATCGCTTCGGCACCGCTGGCCTCAATGGCCGATCTCATGTCGTCGTAGGCGGTGTAGAAGGCGTCGCGTACTTCGACGTCGGCCTGTTCAGCCCGCCCGGTGATCCCAGGGGCGTGGCTGGCCGCCCCTGCGTAGACCAGGGTCACTTCTGCATACTTTCTGCTCCGGGGCTGCCAGCGCCGCGGACCGCCCTGGTTGTTTGGCCGATGGCGGCGGCGTGGGCATCCACACCCTCGTAGCCTGTCATCGCGTAGACCCCTTCCCTCACGGGCCCGTGCTCGGCGATGCCGTCTCGCATCCGCTGGAGATAATCGGCCCAGCTGATCTGGTGGAAGGCGGCGAAGTGCATGAGGATCTGGCCGTTCACCCCCAACACGAACAGAAGGCCGATGTCGGGGGCGACAAGAGCGCCGATCTCCTGGTCGGTCAACTCGAAGCCGGCCAGCACTCCGCGGGGATCGTCGCGGTAGGCGTCCTGCACTGCCTGGTCGCGGTTGAGCTGATACAGGAACTTCTGCACGTAGTAGAGGCTCATGCTCGTCAACCCCCCAATTTGGGGATGGTGTGCGTGTCCAGGGCCACGGAGATGTTCTTGGTCTCCATGTAGAAGTCAAAGCTCCAATCGCCCCCGTCGCGGCCAACCCCCGATGCCTTGGTCCCGCCGAACGGGGTGGGGAGATGGCGGACGTTCTGGCTGTTCACCCAGATCATGCCCGCGTCGAGCGCATTGGCCACCCGATGGGCTCGGCCGACATCGCGGGTCCAGATGTAGCCGGCCAAGCCGTAGGGCACGTCATTGGCGATTTTCACAGCATCGGCCTCATTAGAGAACGGGATGGCGGTGAGCACCGGGCCGAAGATCTCCTCCTGGGCGACGCGCATGTGGGAGCGTGCGCCGGTGAACAGCATGGGCGCCACCCAGTTTCCTCCAGCGGGCGCTTCCTCCCAGGGCGTGCCCTCAATAACAGTGGCTCCGTCGGCAACTGCGATATCCAGGTAACTGCACACTTTTTGATGGTGGCGGGGATGGATGAGGGGGCCGACTGCTGCGGCGGGGTCGAGGGGATGTCCGACCGGCACGCTGCTGATCTTGTCGGCGATCCGGGAGGTGAACTGGTCATAGATCGACTCTTGGATCAACACCCGCGACGAGCTTGTGCACCGCTCGCCGTTGAGGCTGTAGATCATGAATATCACTGCGTCCAGAGCCCGTTCGAGGTCGGCATCGTCGAAGACGATCACCGGGTTCTTGCCCCCAAGCTCGAAGTGCAACCGCTTCAGTGTGGGAGCCCCCTGGGCCTGGATGAGCGAGCCGGTTGCCGATTCCCCCACGAAGGCGATGGCCTTGATGGCCGGATGCTCGGTGAGGCCCTTGCCCGCGGTTTCGCCCATCCCGTGCACCACGTTCAAGGCGCCGGGAGGCAATCCTGCCTCGAGCGCCGCCTCGGCCAACAGATGAGCAGTAAGGGGGCTCCATTCGGCCGGTTTGTGGACCACGGTGCAACCGGCAGCCAGCGCGGGGGCGATCTTCCAGGTGGACAGCATGAAAGGGGTGTTCCACGGGGTGATGACGCCCACTGGACCGATGGGATGGCGGGTCGTGTAGTTGATGTGATCGGCCGACGGCAGCGACAGCCCGTCGGCCGCGCTGGGCGCTTGGTCGGCGAAGAATCGGAAGTTCTCCGCACCTCGAAGTGCGGCTGAAGACATGAAGCGAATGGTCTGACCGGTGTCCACGCACTCGGTAACCGCGATCTGGTGGGCTCGCTCCTCAATCTGGTCGGCGACCCGGTGGAGGATCCGTTTGCGCTCGGTCCCCGGAGTGGTACTCCATGAGCCGAAGGCCTCCACCGCGGCCCGCGCGGCGGCGTCGATGTCGCCAGCGTCTCCTGCCGCGACCGCGCCAAGGGGCTGGCCGTCGATCGGGGATGTGTTGGCGAAGGTCTTTCCCGAAACCGACATCGGGGTGTCGGTCCCGATCATGTGGGGCAAGGGTGCCTCCGAGAACCGGCCGAGATGTCGTTGTGCCGCCTCGACGTTCTCCTGAAACGTGTGGTCAGGTCCGGACATCAGATGCCACCCAATGCATCGCGGACATGGTTGCGATTGATTCTGAATTTGGGATCAACCTCGGTGACCTCTATCGACCAGGCGATATGCAGCGGACAGCCCTCTGACATCACCTGGCCTTCTGCGGCATCAAGCACTTGCTTGAGAAACGACTGCTTTGCTTCAGCGCCGCGACCTGGTGCAATGCGGCAGGTAATGGCCACGAAACCAAAACCGGGATCACCGGTAGAGATGCGGAAGTGCTGTCGAGACACCGCGCGAGTCCGCAACGAGGGCAGCGAGGGCAGCCCGTTCTCCAGAGCAGCAGAATGCACCGCGGCAACTAAAGCGTCGATGTCGTGGTGCTCACCCACGTTCGCTGAATGCTCGATGATGATGTGAGGCATGAGCCTGTCCCCGCAACGGATGGCCGGTGTTGTCCCCATCCTATCCAAATGGTTAACATGTTCACTATCTCGCGCGTCGCAATTGGGCCGCCGGTCCAGATCGGAGCCTGATGACCCGTCTCCTGTCATATTCGATCAACGGCCAAGCCACCTTCGGTGTGATGGGAAGCGAAGGGGTCGTCGATCTTGGCCTCCGGATGCCCGACATCGCCGACCTCAAAGAGCTGATTGCCGCCGGCCGGATCGACGAGGCCCGTTCCCACGCCGGAGACACCGGAGACCACGCCGCGGACGACATCACATTTGAACGGCTCATCCCCTGGCCGGGAAAGATCCTGTGCGTCGGCGTGAACTACGGCGGGAGGGCCGCCGAATACGCCGACCAGGCCGACGCCGCCTATCCGTCGGTGTTCATCCGGTTTCCCGACTCCTTCACCGGGCACCAGCGCCCGCTGGTCCGCCCGCCGGAAAGCCGCCAACTGGACTACGAAGGGGAGATCGTGGCGGTGATCGGGAAGGCCGGGCGCCGGATCCCCGTCTCCGAGGCCCGCCGCCACATCGCCGGCCTCACCTTGGGCAACGAGGGCACCATCCGAGACTGGGCACGCCACGCCAAGTTCAACGTCACTCAAGGCAAGAATTGGGAAGCGTCGGGGGCGCTTGGCCCGTGGCTGGTGCCCATCGACGAATTCGGCGATCTCGAGCAGCTCCGCCTCACCACCCGAGTCAACGGGGAACTGCGCCAAGACGACACCTCCGCCACCATGAAGTACTCCATCGCCTATCAGATCCACTACCTGTCCACCTTCACCACCCTGTGCCCCGGCGATGTGATCTTCACCGGGACGCCGACCGGAGCCGGCGCCCACTTCGACCCTCCCATCTGGCTGGAACCCGGCGACGTGGTCGAGGTGTGCGTCCCCGAGATCGGCACGCTGCGCAACACCATCGCCGACGAGTTCCCGCCCGGACCACCAGACACGGCCCCAAACCCCCCGCTTCCCCAATGAGCCGCCTCTCCTCGGTACCCGGACACGCTTCGCCGGCCATGCGGCCGTTCTCTGAGTCGCTTCCCATCACGCTACTTCGGGCCCGGGAGGCCACTATGCGATTGTTCCGACCCATGCTGGCCGACTACGGGCTGACCGAACAGCAGTGGCGAGTGCTCCGCTCCCTGATCGCCGCCTCCGATCCGCTCGAGGTCAGCGAGCTGGCCGAGCGGGCGATCTTGCTAGCCCCCAGCCTGTCCCGGATCTTGGCCAAGCTGGAAAACGACGGGCTGATCAATCGCCACCCCCACAGCTCGGACCAGCGCCGGTCGCTCATCACCCTCAGCTCAAAGGGTGCTGAACTGGTCAGCACCATTGCCCCCGAGTCGGAACAGAGGTACAACGCCATCGAGGCCGAGTTCGGCTCCGAACGCCTTGCCCATCTTCTGCACGAGCTCCACGACTTGGCCCAACTGGAGGCAACCGTCGACGACGTCGAGGAAGCCGCCTCATGACCAGCTCGGCGCCGCTCACTCGCGACCAGATCGAGGCCGAGGCTGCCCTGCTCGATCGGGCCGAGGGCACCGCCACCCAGGTCCGCCAGACAACCTCGGTCTACCCCGACATGACCATCGACGAGGCCTATCAAGTGCAAGCCGCCTGGCTTCAACGCAAGATCCAACGGGATGAGCAGTTGGTAGGCCACAAGATCGGGCTCACATCGCGGGCCATGCAGGCGGCCATGAACATCGCCACCCCTGACTCGGGGTTCTTGACCCGAGACATGGTCTTCCCGCCCGACTCCACCATTCGGGCCTCTCGCTTTTGCGACCCCAAACTGGAGATCGAGCTCGCCTTCGTGCTCGCCGCCGACCTCGCCGGCGCCGACCTCTCGATTGTCGATGTGCTCGATGCGACCGACTACGTGCGCCCCGCGGTCGAGCTCATCGCCGCCCGCTCCTTTCGAACCGACCCCGAGACCGGCCGCACCCGCACCGTTATCGACACCATCTCCGACAACGCCGCCGACGCCGGCATCGTGTGCGGGGCGAACCCGGTGGGCCCCCGCGAGATCGACCTGCGGTGGATCGGTGCACTGGGCTACCGAAACGGCAACATCGAGGAGACGGGGATCGCCGCCGGCGTGCTCGACCACCCCGCGGCGGGAATCGCCTGGCTAGCCCGCCGCTACCACGAACAAGGCCTCACCCTCGAAACCGGCCAGACCATCCTGGCCGGCTCGTTCACCCGCCCCATCGACATCCGCCCCGGCGACGAGTTCCGCTTCGACTTCGGCCCGCTCGGCTCGTTCGAGCTGGGCTTCGACTAACCACACGCAGAGCGCTCGGCCATGTCAGACGACGAAAAACGCAGCTACCACCACAGCAGCGCACCGACCTGCCCGCCCCCGACGGACTGCCCCCTACACGCCACCTGGAGCCCCCTCAACCCCGACTACCTCACCGACCCCTACGCCATCGCCGCCGCGCTGCGCGACGAGCACGGCGTGTTCTACGCCGAGACGCTCGGCTACCTGGTAGTGACCCGCATGGAAGACATCGAGCAGATCTTCACCGACCACGAGACGTTCGCATCGGTGAACGTGCAGGACCCGGTCTTCCCCCTCGCCCCTGAGGCTCAAGCCATCCTCTCAGCCGAGGACTTCAACCCAGTGGCGGTCATGTCCAACCGCTCCGAGCCTGACCACGGCCGCATCCGGGTTTACACCCGAGCCGGGTTCTCCAACAAGCGGATCAAAACTCTCGAGCCCTACATCCGCCGCCGCAGCAACCAGCTCATCGACGCCATGCTCAAAGCCGGACCGCCCGCAGAATTCGTCAAAGCGTTCGCCTTCCCCCTGCCCGGCGAGACGGTCTTCCGCTTCATCGGCTTTCCCGAAGGCGACGACGAGACACTCAAGCACTGGTGCGGCGACCGCAAGGCCTTCTCCTGGGGCAAGCCCACCCCCGCCGAGCAAGCCGACATCGCCGAACAGATGCTGGCCTACTGGCGCTACTGTCGCGAATTCACCGCCTCCAAACGGGACAACCGGGGCGACGACTTCGCCTCCGAGCTCATCGACGCCCACGAAGCCAACCCCGACGACATGTCCTACCGGGAGGTGGAGTCGGTGGTCTACGGCCTTTCATTCGCCGGCCACGAAGCGGTCACCGCGCTGATCTGCAATTCCCTGCTGTGCTTGCTTCCCCGCAGGGATGTCTGGGCCGAGGTCTGCGCCGATCCATCGCTCATCCCCAACGCCATCGAAGAGGTTCTCCGGTTCAACTCCAGCCAGATCTCCTGGCGCCGCATCACCACTCAAGACACCGAAATCGCCGGCTATGACATCCCCGCCGGCACATCCATCCTCATGAACTTCGCCTCGGCCAACCGCCAAGACAACATCTGGGACGACCCCGACGACTTCGACATCCACCGCCCCAACGCCAACCGCCACATCTCCTTCGGCAAAGGCGTCCACTACTGCCTAGGGGCCAAATTCGCGAAGTTCGAGACCCAGCTGGTGATCGAAGCCCTAACCGAGCGAGTTCCGTCACTGCGCCTGGTGGACGACCAAGAACTGAACTACTTCCCCAACATCACCTTCCGCGGACCCACCGAACTCCAGGTGGCCTGGGACTGAAGCCAAACAGACAGGTCAGAAGCGCTGACTCCTTCTACTTTGGTGTCTCGCCGATGTAGTGGACAAATGTGCCTCGCTCGGACTCGCTCCAGAGAATGATCCATTCCTCGCCTGACCCATAGACAGGTATCCCCCAAATGGGCGGCGTTTGGTAGCGGAGCCGTCGGACTGAAGCATCGCCTGGATCAGCCTCGAGGAGATCAAGAACATCGTTGACCCGGTCGTAGAGCTGGCGGCGGGCGGAATCGGCTTCGAGCGCGGCAAGCTGTCCGTCCGCAATGGGGAAGAACAGCAGCTCAGGCATGGCCCAATTGTACTATTAGGGTAGAACCCCAAAAAGGTATTCAGGTAATGTGCACATCTTGAGCCCACTACAGGCTATTGTGAGAGGAGCCAATGTGATCTTCGGAGTTGCATTGGCAGATTTTGAAATGGAGACGCCCCCATGCCTCACCTAATCGAGTTGGACGGTCGTCGGCGGGCGGCCCTTGGAAAGCTCGGAAAGCCCGAGCACACCAGGTACCTCGTCACCGAACATCCTGATGGGTCGCTATTGCTCACCCCGGCGGTAGTCATGACCGTGCACGAGGCGGCGCTATTGCGCAATCCCGGGCTCGTGGCTCAAATCGAGGAAGACCTGGCCGACCCGTCAAAAGCCGCCCCATCTTCAGCCCGCCGGCCCGCGTCCGTACAGGCCTAGGTCCCTCAAGGTGTTTATGCGGGTGCCCCTAATCTCGTTCCCCACGCCGCAAGGCTAACGGGGCAGCCTCCAGCGTCATTTCCCGCCGGTCAATCCCCCGGCAGTCGACTCCACATCACGATGTCGGGCTGGTCGTCTTTGACTGGCTCCCAAGCCCGTAGATTGTGACCTGTCAACGCCACATGCCCGCGCTTATCGACGCTCCCGCTACAACATCCGGCGGGCGGCCGGCAAGAGGTCGGCATACCTGTAGTTCTGCAAAACCCCCAACTTTCCAGACGGTCGGGCTATACCATCCTCGTGCTCGAAGGAGATGACGCATGACCGAGAAGCCTGATCCGTTGGCTGTCCCCTTCGGGACTGTTTTCTGCGACTGGATGACCACGGCGCAAGCCGAAGACGGGCCGCTGGATTATGGCGGGTCGCCAGAGCCCTTCGGGGACTTGACCATCAGCCCGGCCGCACATGTGCTGCACTACGGAAGCTCCATCTTTGAGGGGCTCAAGGCCCACCGCCAGCCCGACGGGTCGGTGGCGATCTTCCGACTCGACACCCACGTCGCGCGCATGGTCACCAGCGCCGCCCTTTTGCGGCTGCCCGAGATCGACCCCGGCATCTTGCGCCAGATGATCATCGACGCGGTCGAGGCCAACGCTGATGAGGTACCCGAGCCGCCCGGGTCGCTCTACATCCGTCCAACGTTTGTGGGCACGGGGTCCGACATCGGAGCGGCCGCCCATCCAGCACCCTCCGCGCTGCTATTCGTGGTGAACTCCCCGGTGGGCGACTACTTCAAGGGCGGAATACGTCCCCTCACCCTTCAGTTGGAGACGTTGACTCCCCGTACCGTCCCCCAGTTCGGCATGGTGAAGTGCGCTGCCAACTATGCGATGGCCCTGGGCTCCACCATGGATGCCATGGCCGCCAACGAGGCAATCGACCAGGTGCTGTTCGCCACCGACCGCGACATCACCGAGACCGGGGCCTCGAACTTTTTCTTGGCTGACGACGAGCGGGTCGTCACCCGGCACCTCGACGAGTCCTTTCTCCACGGCGTTACCCGGGATTCAGTGATCCAGCTCGCCCGGCACCGCGGCTACGAAATCGAGGAGCGCCCCATCGATCCCGAAGAACTCATCGAATGGTCCGAAAGAGGTGAGGCTTTTCTATCCGGCACAGCAGCCGGAATCGCCCCGGTCGGGACCATCCTCTACTCGGGCAAATTGCTCACGATCGGGAGCGGCCAGCCCGGCCCCAACACCATGCGACTTCGACAAGCCCTCACCGACATCCAGACGGGCAAAGAACCCGACCCATTCAACTGGCGCACCACAGTCCAGATTCGCGGCTGAATTATCCCCTGTCTGCTACGGTCACTTGGAGCTTGGGGGGGACCACTGAGAGCGGACGGTGAATCGTCCTCTGCGAACAAGTGCTTTAGGAGGCAGACATGTCAGACGTACAAGGCATGGAAGGCGGAACCCAGGCCGGCTACCCAGCGCGACTAGATGTCGAGTACCCCGAATCGGGGCTCAGTCGGGTGAAGACGCTGTTCCGCATCGTGCTGCTCATCCCCATCGTGATTTTGGCCGGACTGGTCACCGGCCAGTTCGGCGGCATCGGGTTAGACGACAGCGAGAACTGGCGAGGGCTGGTCGGCGGCGCTCTGTTCCTGCCCACACTGCTGATGATCCTGTTCCGCCGCAAATATCCGCGGTGGTGGTTCGATTGGAACCTCGAAGTCTCGAGATTCTCGGCCCGTGTGGGGGCCTACTTTGGGCTGCTGCGAGAGGAATACCCCTCAACCGATGAGGAACAAGCCGTCCGCCTCGACTTGGACTACCCCGACGCGTCCCGCGACCTGAATCGCTGGCTGCCGATAGTCAAATGGTTTCTCGCCATCCCGCACTACATCGTGCTGGCAGTACTGGGCGTCGGAGCCCTCCTGAGCGTGGTGATCGCATGGTTCGCAATCATCTTCACCGGTCGCTACCCGCGTGGGCTCTTCAACTATGTGGTCGGGGTAAACCGCTGGGGACTGCGAGTCGGGGCCTATATGTGGCTGCTCATCACTGATCGCTATCCCCCCTGGTCGCTGAAGTAACAACCGCCAGCAATACACTCCCAGTTCACCTGGCTGGGCGGTTCAATCCGGGCTGCCCGGGCTGCCAACCGACCCGGCAGTTGGAATCACGCGAATGTAGCGAGAGCCGCAGTCGCTCCACTAGCATCTGGGCTGCCGCTTCGTAGGGGATTCACATCCGTCAAGTCGGGTTTGGACCAGGGCACGCGGATTTCAAAGCAGGCTTTGCGCTGATTTGGCGCCAAAGCCTCGAGAAATCTGAAGGAGCCATTGGTGCCAATTCGCCCTCGGCCCAACCCTGGTGGTTCGGGTCGCCTCAGGAGTGCTCTACCTCCCTATTCCCGGCGCACGGCGGGCTACCGTGCGGTCGGGTTCTTTGGAGCGGTTGCGCTGGCTGTCGTCGCATCATCGTACCTGCCGATAGGGAACCTATCGACGAGCTCGCAAGCGACTCTCAGAACCGAATCAATACCTGCCAAGGATTCCGGCACAACTTCGTCTGTTGACGGCACAGCGGTGACCGCGACGCTGAGAGCCTCCTTGACATCTCGAGTTGTAAATGCAATTGCAACGTCAGGGATTCGAAACACCTCTGGGGCCGCCCCCGCAGGTACCAACTTCGACCTAGTCGGAGTCGACCTGAAGACCACGGCGCCCCATGCCCGAGTGTGGCTGGTGGGAGACGGACATCGGGTCTCGCAGCTGGAGGCTCTCGGCCACCGAGATGGCGAACCGGTGATCGTTGCGACCGGCGATCTACGGGGCCTCCCCTTCGAGGC
This sequence comes from Acidimicrobiales bacterium, assembly GCA_965208505.1. Lineage (GTDB taxonomy): Bacteria > Actinomycetota > Acidimicrobiia > Acidimicrobiales > Bin134 > Poriferisocius. The sequence continues at coordinate 617,510 of OZ242339.1, read as the reverse complement.
AAGGGAGATGATCTCCTACGCCTCTGAGGTGAGAATGGGCCCGGGCCTGGGCGACGACTCGGCCTGGCAGCTGGAGGCAATCCGCCAGGGCCATCAGATTCCCGGTGGCGGGCTGCTTATGTTCGAATCAGGTTTTGACCGACGCTTGGTGGCGCTATACGGACATCCATCGACATCGGGCCTTGGGGTGCTGGGAGCACAGGGGCCCGACCAAGGTGTCGAGCGTCTCCAATCCATCGTCGCAGGCTACGGCGCTGACGGTTCAACGGTGCTGCCCGCCTTCGAGATCATCGCCACCGTCGCATCGGCGGAAGCGGGAGGAGACGGGGACTATTCGGCCATGACCGCTCGGGATGCGATCAGGCCTTGGGTGGAGACCGCGGCCGACAACGACATGTACGTGGTATTGGACCTCCAGCCGGGTCGGACCGACTTTTTGACGCAAGCAAAGGTCTACGAGGAGTTCCTCCGCCTCCCCCACGTCGGACTGGCACTCGACCCGGAGTGGAGGCTCAAGCCCCACCATGTCCACCTAGAGCAGGTCGGCACCGTGGACGCCGCTGAGATCAATCAAGTTGTGAGGTGGTTGGCCGGCATAGTCCGCGAGCACGCCCTCCCCCAGAAGCTGCTTGTCGTCCACCAATTCCAGTACTCCATGATCACTAATCGCGGACACATCGAGACTCCCCCCGAACTGGCCGTGCTGATCCAGATGGACGGCCAAGGCTCCATGAGAGCCAAGTACGCCACCTGGAACGCATTGACCAGCAAGCCCGACGCCGGCCAGTTCCATTGGGGCTGGAAGAACTTCTACAAGAAAGACCACCCCAACGCCACCACCGAACAAGTACTAGAACTCACCCCCACCCCAGAGTTCGTATCCTTCCAATAGGGCCCTTGGTGCGAAGGCTGATACGCATCGACTACCAGAACCCGGTCTACTTGGACCACTAGATTGATTGCATGACCGCAGTCACGCCCGATTCTGAAACTTCGCCCGGCGCTTTCGCCAAACCTCCGCCTTCGACGGAGGCCGACCCCCGCAACCCGCTCCACAACGCCTTTTGGAGACGGGATCGCAGAGTGGTGGATGAAGACCTGAAGCTGGTGTGCTCCCGGCCGCTCACCTTTTATCCTGGGTTCGAATTCACGGGCGACCTCGAGAGCGTCCAAACCCCGGGCGCCTGGTTCATCACCCGCCATGCGACCATCCTGGACGTGTCGCGCAGCCCCCAGATCTACTCATCGTCGTCAGGGGTCACCATCAACGACTTCCCACCGGAGTTCAACGAGTACTTCAACTCGATCATCGCCATGGACGACCCCCGCCACGCCCGGTTGAGGAAGATCGTTTCCGCAGGCTTCACCCCCCGGATGCTGGCCCGGTTGGAAGACTCTGTGCGGGACCAGGCCCGGCTGATCGTGGACCAAGTGTGCGAGCGGGGCGAATGCGACTTCGTCACCGACGTCGCCGCTCGGCTGCCTCTGCGCATCGTGTGCGACCTCATGGGGATCCCCGCATCCGAGCACGACTTCGTGTTCGACCAGTCGAACGTGATCCTGGGGGCGGCTGACGAAGAATACGTACCCGAGTTCGGGGACTTCGTCACCGCCATCCTCACCGCGGGCGAAGCCTTGAGTCAGCTCATGGACGAGGTGGCGGAGTCGAAGGTTGGCGTAGACTCCGGCGACCTGACCAGCGTATTGGTCAATGCCGAAGTAGACGGAGAACGGCTCACGCGGGCCGAGTTGGCCAGTTTCTTCATCCTGCTAGTTGTGGCTGGTAACGAGACCACCCGCAATTCCATCAGCTGGGGCTTGGTGTACCTCACCGACCACCCCGACCAGCGTCGTATCTGGACCGACGATTTCGACGGTGTAGCCCACTCCGCGGTGGAAGAGATCGTCCGCGTCGCCAGCCCGGTCACCTACATGCGCCGTACCGTGCTTTGCGATGCCGAACTAGAGGGCCAGAAGATCAACGAGGGCGACATGGTGGTCATGAACTACCTGTGCGCCAACCGGGATGAGACGGTATTCGAGGATCCGCACAGCTTCGATGTGCTGCGTGACCCGAACCCCCATGTCGGCTACGGCGGACCCGGGCCGCACTTCTGTCTCGGCGCCCACCTAGCCCGACGGCAGATCAAGATGATGTTCTGCGAACTGTTCGACCGCATCGGCGACATCCACACCACCGGCGAGCCGGTACCGCTCTCGTCGGCCTTCATCCACGGCATCAAGCACCTGCCCGCGGAGTTCACCCCGACAAAGCCGGCGGGAGTGTCTGCCTAGAGATGTTCTGACCAGAACTGCCTACGCTTCTTCTCTCTTGCCGCTTCGCCATGGGGGTTGTTCGGAGAGTTTGCGGATGGCATCGAGGTCAAGATGGCGGAAGATGCCCTCGCCCCGGGCGGTGACTTGGCCGTCTTGCAGGGCTTGGCCTTTGACCTCGGTGATCTCACCGTCGAACTTCTCCACCCAGCCCTCGAAGACGGTCTCCACCCCCAGCAGGGTGGGCTTTCGATATCGCACCGACAGCATCATGGTGGGACCGCTGGCGTTGCTGGCTGAGCAGGCGCTGGTGAACACCATGTCGAACGCCGACGCGATGGCAGCCCCATGGACGCAGCCGGGCGGACCCTCATAGACGGTGGAGAACACCGCTCGGCCCCTGGACACCGGAGGATCGGCCTCGGTGTCCACCACCATCTCCACCGGCAGCGCGGCAGGGTTGCAGATGCCGGTAACCAAGTCGAACGGCGCCCGCTTGTGGGTGATGGGCGGGCCGTCGAAGCGGGGAATGCTGGGGCCGTAGCGGGGAGGCGGCTCGGCGGGAACAAGGGCCTCTAGGCGATCGGCCAACCCATGGGCCTCTGCGGCCAAAGCAGCGGTGTCGGCGGGAGAGGCGGTGTTGGTGACGGTAGCGGCGACCAGTCGGCGCACGGCGTCGGCCAGTGCTCGCAACTCCCGCTCCCTACCGGCCACAGCCGGATGGTCGATGGCCTGGAATGGGCCGCCTGGCTGATTGATATGGGCCACGACGGCAACGGTATGGTGCGTACAGCATCACGGCGCAACCAGGCGCCCAAGAACCTCTACCCACACTAGGAGCCCCCATGCCCCTCGACCCCACCGCCGTCGGCGCGGAAAGCGCCCCGCGTACCTCGAGCTGGCGCTCGAAAGACGCCCTTCTCTATGCGCTGGGCGTCGGCGCCGGTGTGGCCGACCCCACCGGATTCGAGCTGGAATTCACCACCGAGAACACCAACGGCGTCGAGCAGAAGGCCCTGCCCACCATGTGCGTGGTTCTGGGCGGCGGCGTGGGTGCCGGCCCCGACAGCCCGATGGCCAAGATCGGCACCTACAACCCGGCTCTCCTGGTCCACGGTGAGCAGGGATTTACCCTCCACAAGACGCTGCCGGTGGAGGCCACCGTCAACTCGGTGAGCCGCATCACCGGCATCTACGACAAGGGCAAGGCCGCCTTGGTGGTGCTGGAGAGCGACGCCACCGACACCGTCGACGGCCAGCCCCTGTTCACCACCACCACCTCCCTGTTCATCCGGGGCGAAGGCGGCTGGGGCGGCGACCGGGGACCGGCCGGTCCTTCGAAGGTGCCCGAGCGCAACGCCGACCATGTGGTGACCTACCAGACTCGTAGCGACCAAGCGCTCCTCTATCGGCTAAACGGCGACCGCAATCCGCTGCACTCCGATCCGTCGTTCGCCGCCGCCGGCGGATTCGACACCCCGATCCTCCACGGCCTGTGTACCTATGGCTTCACCGGCCGGGCGCTACTCCACACCCTGTGTGACAGCGACCCGGCCCGCTTCAAGGCCATGCACGGCCGGTTCTCCTCGCCGGTACTGCCCGGTGAGATCCTCGATGTCCACATTTGGGACGAGGGCGGCGGATCAGCCCGGTTCCAGACCCGGGTGGGCGACCGGGTGGTGCTCGACGCCGGAACCGTCGCCTTCGGCTAGCAGCAGAGCCCCTAGGTGCCCGCCGCGGCTACTCGCCGAAAGCCGCTTCGATGTGCTGATCGACCAGCGCGGTGATGGGCAAGTCGACGCCCAGCTCCTCACCCAAGGCCAGCGCGCCGCCCAAGTCTTTGCGGGCGATTCGGGTGAAGCTACCGCCCAACGCCGGGGGCGGATAGACGATCGGGCGGGTGAAGACGCCCATGTGGGGGCCGATGTTGCGGTCGGAATAGCTCACGATTTCGGCGAACGCTTTCAGATCCACGTCCGCGGCTGCGGCCAACGCGATGGCCTCGTAGGCCACGGCAAATTCGGCGTAGCTGATGAGATTGCGGGCCACCTTTGCCTGAAGACCGGCCCCCAGCGGTCCGACGTTGATAACCAAGCCTCCGTATCGCTCGAAGTGGGGGCGCCCCCACTCGGTGTGGGCCTCATCCCCTCCGCAGAACACCACCAGATCCCGGCCCCGAGCAGCAGCAGTGCCCCCGGTGACCGGTGCGTCGATCAGCGCCACCCCGAATTCAGAGGCCGCGGAAGCCAGTTCGATAACGGTGGCGGGCAGCACAGTGGAGTGGATGGCCACCAATGCCCCCGATTCGGCCGCTCCAGCAATAGCCCCTTCGTCGCCCGAGCACACCTGGCGCACCTGGGCGTCGTCGATCACCACCACTGCCACCACATCCACCTGGCGGGCCAGCTCCCCCACCGAGCCTGCCGGGGTGCCACCCAATTCGGTGAACCGGGCCATGGCCGCCTCGGAGATGTCGAATCCCACCACGGTGACGTCGTCGTTCCACTGGCTGGTCAGCACACCCTCGGCGATGGCGCCGCCCATGTCGCCCAATCCGATTATTCCCAGTCGGGTCATTGGTGATCCTCCTCTTTCTTTCTCAGCGGAGAGGTCTGAAGAACTCGCGCACTTCTTCCACCAGCTTGTCCGGGTTCTCCAAGGCCGGGAAATGGCCGCCGTCGTCCACTTCGGTCCACCGGGTGATGTTGTAGTAGGGCTCGGCCAGCTCCCGGGGCGGGCGGTTCTTCTCATTGAACACCGCCACCCCGGTGGGCACAGTAATCCTTGGCGGCTGGTTGAACGCCGAGCCGGCCCCGAAGCTCTCGTAGTACATGCGCATCGACGGGCCGATGGTGGCGGTGGCCCAGTAGATGGTGAGCAGGGTACACAGCTCGTCGAGGGTGTAGCGCCGGGCCAGGTCGCGCCCACCAGGGCCGTCGATGTCGCTCCACCGCCACCACTTCTCGATGATCCAGGCGGCCAGGCCGGCGGGTGAGTCGGTGAGGCCCACCGCCGCGGTCTGCGGCTTGGTGCGCTGGAGGTGTACATAGCCCCACTCTCGGTCGCGGTACTGCTTCACCCCTTCCCACCATTCTTGCTGCTCAGCGGTGAGCACGGCTTCGTCGATGGGCGGGGCCACCATGTTGAGGTGGATGCCCACCATGCGGTCGGGATGCATTGCGCCCAGCGCGGCGCTCACCGCCGAACCCCAGTCGCCGCCTTGAGCCCCAAACCGCTCATAGCCGCGCGCTGCCATCAGTTCTGCCCAGATGTCGGCCACCCGGGCTGACGACACCCCTGGCTGGACCGGCGGCGAAGAGAACCCGTATCCGGGCAGCGACGGGGCCACCACGTGGAAGGCATCGGCCGGGTCGGCACCAAACGCATCCGGGTCGCTGAGCGGGCCGACCACCTTGTGCATCTCCCAGAAACAGCTGGGCCAGCCGTGGGTGATGACCAGCGGCATCGGGTCTGGGCCCCGCCCCTCAGCGTGGACGAAGTGGATTTCGAGCCCGTCAATGCGATGAGTGAACTGGGGCAACTCGTTGAGTGCGGCCTCTTGGGTCCGCCAGTCGAAGTCATGGCGCCAATAGCGGCACAGCTCGGCGATATAGGCGGTGTCGGATCCGTAGTCCCACCCTGCCCCCTCCAGAGCCTGAGGCCACCGGGTGGCGTCCAAGCGCCGGTGCAGGTCGTCGATCACCTCGTCGGGCACGTCAATCCGGAACGGCTCGGCCACGGCGCCAGGGTAGTCAGGCAGCTCGTCGGGTCAGCGGTCGCCGAGGGCGTAGAAGCCGCCGGCTCGGTCGGCCACATACATGACGCCGTTCCACACTGCTGGGGTGGACTCGACGCAGCCCTCCAGCGAGATCCGCCAAATCTGGGGTGGTTCGACCCCGGGGAGGGAGATGTCGAAGCCGTAGATGGCACCGGCGCAGTCACCTTGGATGAGCACGTCGTCGACCACCACCGGCGATGACCATACCGGTCCGGCCAACCGCTTGGACCAAACAATCTCGCCGGTCTCGCGGCTCAGCCCGTACAAAAAGCCAGCGTTGGTGGGCACGTACACCATCTCATCGGTCAGCGCCGGAGTGGCCCAAACCCCGTCGGTGGCGGCGTTGCGAAGGTCAGTCCCCCATACCAGGGGATTGTCGGCTGAGGGGTCCAGCTTGAGCATCTGGCCCAACTCTTGGCTGCGGGCCGTCCCCCGCTCATACTCCACTCCGACGTATAGGAATCCGTCGGCATCGGCCACCAGGGTGGCATCCACATCGTCGCCCGCCCAGTAGCGGAACACCCGCTCGGGGTCTTGCCCGTCGGCCAGATCGGTGATATCCCAGCCCTGCACCAGGCCGCCGGAGTTGGCGAAATACAGGGTATTGCCCACCACGGTCATCCCGCCCTCGATGGAAACGTTGTTGTCGCCTATCGCGTTGAGCAGCTCCTGATCCCAGCCCGGGCTGTTGAACACCAGATCGGGATCGATGGTCACCAAGCCGTCGGAGCCGTAGCGGCGGTTCAGCTTCACGATGTGGAACTGGCTGTTCTCCCCGCCCAGGAACAGGAAGTCGTCCAGCACTAGCGCGGCGCTGTCCCAGTCGTTGTTCCAAAGCGTCGGCGACACGTCGTAGGCGTACAGCGACCACAACTCAACGGGTTCGTCACGGTCGAAGGCGATGATCCTGAAGTAGTCGTCCCGCGATCCGAAGTACACCAGGGGAAAGCCGTCGGGATCTACGGTCACCGAACCCTTGATCAGATCTCCTACCAGGAATTCTGGAAGCAGTTGCTCGCCGGTGTCGGCGTTCAGGAAATGGACTGCGGGGGTGTACATCCCCGCGATCACCCAGGTTTGGTCATCCCACCACTCGACTACTGCGGGCTGGCCGGTCCAGCCACTGCCGCACCACTGGGTGATTCCACCGGCCCAAGAGGTGAGTGAGCACAGATCCCGCTCGGGGGTGCCGGTGAATCGCCACAGCACCTCCGGTGATTGGGGGGCGGGGCCGGTGCCGTAGAAGGTTCGAGTGGGGTTGCCTCGGAACGTGAGCAGGCCGGGCACCGTCCCATGTGGTTGTCCGGCTGTGATCGGATCCACCCAACCCGGATAGGACGTGGGCGTCGGGGCTGGGACCGGAGTCGGAGTTGGGGTCGCAGTGGGCGTCGGCGTGGGAATGGGCGTTCCAGATGGTGTCGAGGCAAGGGTGGGGGTGGCGGCCGAGACCACCGGCCTGGAGACCGTGGAGGTAGTTAGCACGGGGTCATCCACGTCGAAGAGCTGTCCATCGACCACTACCGCCAATATTCCAACGGCAGCGGCAACCACTGCGATCACAGCCCACGATGTCCACATACGCACTTGCACTACCGTAGAGGCATGGCGATCGAATATTTGGACCCACAGGCAGAACCGGCAGAGCCCGTGACTCCCTATGATCTGTCAGCAGACGGTGGTGCCCTCACCGTCGGGCTCTTGGCCAATGGTTTCCCCGACTCGGTGCCGTTCCTAAACGCAGTTGGCGAGAGCCTGCGCCGAGTGCGCCCCGACTTGGAGGTTCGGGCCTGGAACAAGGGCAACGCCTCAATGGTGGCCGACGACCAACTCATGGGCGAGATCACCGACGGCTGCGACGTGGTGGTGGCCGCCTATGGCCATTGAGGCAGCTGCACCAGCGGCACCGTGCGTGACGCCATCGCAGCCGCCCGCCGGGAGACCCCGGCAGTGGCCTTGGTGACCACCAAGTTTTCCCCTCAGGGCGACTTTGTGGCCCGCTCCGCGGGAATGCCCGACATCCCCAGGGTGATCCTCCCCCACCCGGTGGCTGGAACCGGGGAGAAGGCCATGAAAATGGTGGCCGACGACATCGCCGACGAGGTGCTTCAGGCACTAGGCGCCGCCGAATGAGCCAACGGATCTCGGCCCTCTCCGAGGAGGCCGCCCTCGAGCAGCTCCATGCCGCGGGATGCACCGATGGGCTGCCGGTGGTGATCCCCACCCCCGCCCGAGTGGAGCGCATGGTGCTGGCCTCGGGCCTCGACGGCGATGTGTCGCTGGGCCAGCTCGGTCCCAACCTGGGCAATGCCACTGTGGAGAAGGCCGCCATCGCCGCGGTGATGGCCGGATGCCTGCCTGACCATTTCCCGGTGGTGCTGGCCGCAGTGCGGGCTGTGTGCGATCCCCGCTTGGACATGACCGAGGTGCAGGCCACCACCCACAACCTGGGGCCGCTGCTCATCGTAAATGGCCCCGCAGTGGGCGCCTGCGCCGTGGCATCGGGATTCGGCGCGCTGGGCCCCGGCCATCGGGCAAACGCCAGCATCGGGCGGGCCGTGCGCTTGGCCATGATCAACATCGGCGGCGGGCGCCCCGGTACCTCCGACATGGCCTTGCTCGGCCACCCCGGCAAGTTCACCTTCTGCCTGGGGGAGGACGAGGAGGCCAGCCCCTGGCCGCCGCTGCACACCTCGCTGGGCTACGACATAGAGCAGAGCACGGTCACGGCGGCCTGCACCGAGGGGCCGCACTCGGTGCTGTGCTTTCCCGACGACGATCCCGAGGTGTATGCCGACCACCTGCTGAATGTGCTGGCCGCCTCGCTGTCAGGACTGGGAGCCAACAACACCCACTTCGGCCGGGGCACCCAGGTGCTGGTGCTAAACCCCGATCACGCCATCGCCTTGGCCGATGTGGGCCACGACCGGACCACGATTGCCGAGGCGCTCCACCAGCGGGCCAGGCGCTCCTGGTCGGAGCTGTCCACGGTGAGGGCCCGGGGCTCGGGCATCAACCGCCACCAGCGCAGCCAAGGCGAAGACCCGGACCTGGTCGTACACGCCCTGAGCAGCCCCGAGGCGCTCCTCATTCTGGTGGCCGGGGGCACCGGCCTGTACTCCACCGTCATGCCCTCCTGGGGCGCCGGCCCCCACGGCAACGGCCACGTCACGGTCGAAGTCGACCTCGACCAGGCTTGCGAGGTTCCTCAGCTATCCTCAGCCACATGGGTATCTTCAGCGGGCTAAGGGACAGCTTCTCCCGGACGAGAGTCCTGGTTTCGGCCTCATATGGAGTGCTGAAGAGCGATAGATCGCTGATGGCCTTCCCGGCCCTGAGCATGGCCGCAGCCGCGCTGATCCTGGTTATCAACTGGGCACTGGTATTCCTCGCAACTGCCGGACTCAATATCGGCACCGTCGACGAACCCGGACGTTGGGCTACTGAGCCGATCGTGTGGCTCGGCCTCATCGCCTCCATACTGTTGATCAGCTTCACCTCGATCTACTTCACAGCCGCGCTCACCTTTGGCGCCTGGGAGCGGTTCCGGGGCAACACCCCTACCTTCGAAGGCTGCCTGTCGGCCGCCAACGCCCGCCTTCATGTGATCGTCCCATGGGCGCTGCTAGCCGGCACGGTGGGGGTGATAATCGAAGTGCTGTACCGGCTCCCCAGCATTTTCCGGCACATGCAGGAGGCTGGTCGCCACATCCCCGTCGTCGGCCAATTCGCCGCACTGGGGGCGATGATTGTGGCCATAGCCCTGGAAACCGTTTGGTACTTCATCACCTATCTTGTCGTGCCGGTTCTGGTCGTTGAGGAGACCGGTCCGGTCACTTCTTGCAAGCGCTCTTTCCGGCTGTTCCGCAAGACCTGGGGGAAGAGCCTCATCGCCCAGATCGGATTCGACCTCATCGGATTCCTCCTCATTATTCCGGGGCTCATCGTGGCCGCCCTCATAGTTGTCATCGGTTTTGGGAACCCGGTTGCGCTCGTGCTCGGGATCGCCGTGGGTGTGGCCTGGCTGCTCGTGGTGATGGCGGCGATGGCCGCAGTCGTCGGTATCTTCAAGATGGCGCTCTACCTCTACGTAACCACTGGCGAAGCGCCCGGTGAGTTCCAGGGCACTGGACTCGAGAAGGCGTTCGCGAGCAAAGAGGTGCTCAAAGCCGAGCGCAAGGCGAAGCGCCAAGCGAAGCGGGAGCAGAGGCGAGCGTGGCGGGATGGGGTCCCACAGCCTTCGGCACAAGCGTCGTCGATGGATCGGTAGCCAGCCGCAAATCTGACCCGCCGAGGGGTCGGCCCGCCTCGTAGGAATCGCTGGTAGCGTTGCGCCATGGGTCGATTTCGCCGCACATTGGACACTGCCAAGGCTTCCTGGGCGGTCTTGCAACATGATCGAGAGTTGGCGGCATTGCCGATTCTGGGAGCCATTGCCTCGCTGGTGGTGATCGCCGCTATCGGCATCCCCATCTGGCTGTCGACCGATGGGATTGACGACGGCGGCAGCAGCACCGGCAGCGAGCCCATGCTGTGGATCGGCGGAATCATCATCTTGTTCGCCATCACCGTTATCACCGTGTTCTTCAATGCCGCGGTGGTGTCGGGGGCCAGGGAGCGGTTCAGCGGCGGCGACCCCACCATCTCCAGCGCCATCAAGGGGGCGTTTTCCCGGCTGCACGTGATCGTGCCCTGGGCGATATTGGCCCTAACCGTCGGCATGGTCCTGCGGGCCATCCAGAGTTCTGACAATGCCTTCGCCCGCATCGTGGGCAGCCTCCTCAACATGGCCTGGGGGGTGCTCACCTTCTTGGTGGTACCCATTCTGGTGGTGGAGCAAACCGGGCCGTTCAGCTCGGTGAAGCGCTCGGGCGAATTGCTCAAGCAAACATGGGGCGAGAACCTGATTGCCCAGGTGGGGTTCGGCATCATCGGCTTGGTGGCCGCCATACCGGGCATCCTCATCGCCGTCATCGGGGCATCCGCCGGCTCAGCCGGAGCGGTGATCGGGATTGCTATCGGATTTATTTGGATTGCCTTTGTATCGGTGGTGATCAGCACGCTCACCGCCATCTTCCAGATGGCCCTCTACCTCTACGCCACCACCGGACAGGTGCCCATGGGCTTCGAGAGCTCGGGCATCAACGACACCTTCCACCAGAAGTCCCAAGGCCCCTTGATGAGAGGCTTCGGCAGCGGGCGCTTCTAGCCGTCAGAATCCGGCGCTAGCGCAGCCCGGATTATTTCCGGGTTGAGGTACTCCCGGGTGAAACAAACCTTGCCGTCGCGAAAGCGCCATAGGCCGATATAGCGATTGGAGTAGTGGCGTCCGGTGGGGAGCACCTCACCCTGACTTGTGTATTCGGCGATGACCAGGTCGGGGTCGGTGCAGGGATGCACCTCAGTAATGTGCAAGGCGAAGCTGAGGGTCTTGAAGGCCTGCACCAAGCGCTCCCGCACCACTTCTTTGCCTTCCACCCGATCGGGCCCCTCGGGGCGGAAATAGGGCAGCTCCAGCACATAGTCGTCGGTGTAATGGGCCACCACCGCATCGGCGTCGCCCATGGCGTCGAACACCGATTGGAGGATTTCCAGGTTTCTATGCGCGCTCATGCCACCAGTTGACCACGTTCTTCGAATCCATGTGAATGCTGGCGGTAGTGTCGCGAACCGTGTCTTCAAATGAACTGCCGCTGAGCGGCCTCCGGGTCATCGACATGGCCGACGTCAAGGGCGAGTTGGCCGGACGACTATTGGCCGACCACGGTGCCGATGTAATCCGGGTGGAGCCGCCCGGCGGGGGCGCATCCCGCAAAATGCCGCCGTTCGCCCCCGATGGCAACACCAGCCTGTACTTCGCCTTCCGCAACTTCAACAAGCGGGGCGTCACCGTTGATGTGACCGCCGCTGAAGGACAGGCCCAGCTTCGGGAGCTGCTGGCCGGCGCAGATGTGTGGATCGAGTCGACCAAGCCGGGCACGCTGGCCCCCTTCGGGCTGGACCCAAGGGAGGTGTCCTCCGAGTTCGAGCACCTCTTGGTGCTGTCGGTCACCGATTTCGGCCAAGAGGGGCCGTATGCCCAGTTCGAGGCCACCGACGAGGTGATACAGGCCATGAGCGGGCACCTGGCCGCCTCAGGCATCCCAGAGAAACCGCCGCTGCTCATCCCCGGCGCATTCGCCTACGACGCCGCCGGGGTGGTGGGCGCGCTGGCGGTGCTGATCGGCCTAGTGGCCAAACAGCGCACCGGGCGAGGCCAGCACATCGACTTCTCCGCGCTGGAGGCGGCCATCCACCTCAACACCTGGCAGCTGGCCAACATGCAACCCACATTGGATGCCGGGGTGGATCCGCCCATCGTCCGTTCAGGCACCACCGTGGTGTATCCGTTGTTCGAGACAGCCGACGGGTTCATCACCATGGTGATCCTCAGCCCCCGGCAGTGGTCCGCCATGTGGGAGTGGATGGGCCGCCCCGAGGCGTTTGCCGACGAGATGTGGGGCCAGACCCTCACCCGCATGATGAACGGGGATGTGCTCAACCCGGTGATCGCCGAGCACTTCGCCCCCATGCTGATGGAGGAGGCCGCGGCCGAGGCCCAGCGCCGCGGCGTGGTTGTCACCCCGATGCTCAAGCCATCCGACATCCTGGTGAACGAGCACTACGTGTCGCGTTCAACGTTCGTACCGGTGGTGGTTGCCCCTGGTGCTGAGGCTGAGGTGGCCTCGGGGTTCATGGAGATCAACCGCCAGCGCCAAGGATTTCGGTTCGACGCGCCTGCATTGGGCGAGCACAGCGCCGAAGTACTGGCCGAATCGGAGGCTGCCGAGCCTCGCGACCCGGTCCCGGCAGCCTCCGAGGCCGGCCAGCCGCTGGCGGGGTTGCGGGTGCTCGACTTCGGCCATGGCGGCGTGGGCGTCGAGGGCGGGCGGATGCTGGCCGAGTACGGCGCCGACGTCATCAAGATCGAGACCCGCACCTATCCCGACTTCATGCGGCTGGTGACCGGCACCGAGATGACCCCATCGTTCGCCTCCTCGAGCCGCACCAAGCGCAGCTTCGGGGTCAACTCCAAGATCCCCGAGGGCCTGGCCGTGCTGAAGGAACTGGTGAAGACGGCTGACATCGTGATCGAGAACAACTCCACTGGCACCATGGATTCCATGGGGGTGGGCTACGAGACGCTGAAGGAGATCAATCCCGGGGTGTGCATGGCCAGCAGCCAGCTCATGGGCTCCACCGGGGCCTACGCCGACTGGATCGGCTACGGGCCCACCATCCAGACGGTGGGGGGCATCAAGTACCTGTGGAATTTCACCGACGGCGACCCGCCGCCGGGCTCCAACGCCATTCACCCCGATCACCTGGCCGGTCGGCTGTGCGCTCTGGGCGCGCTGGCGGGACTGCTCAGCCGGGACCGCCGGGGCGGCGAAGGGGCTCATGCCGAGATCAGCCAGGCCGAGGCTTTGGTCAACACGCTGGGCGATCTGTTCATGGCCGAATCGCTCAGCCCGGGCTCGGTGCAGCCGGTGGGCAATGACTCCGACCAGGGCGCCCCTTGGGGAGTGTTCCAGTGCGCCGGCGACCAGCAGTGGAGCGTGGTGTGCGTGCGCGACGACGCCGACTGGGCCGCGCTCAAGCAGGCCATGGGCAACCCGCCGTGGGCTGATCACCCCGCTTATGGCACCGCTGAGGGCCGGATTGGCGCCCGGGAGACGGTCAATGCCGGGGTGGCCCAGTGGACCGCCAGCCTCTCACCACAGGAAGTCCAAGACGCCTGTCAAGCCGTCGGCGTCCCCGGCGCGGCCATGCTCACGGCCCTCGACCACATGACCGACCCCCAACTCACCCAGCGAGGCTTCCCGTTGGAGGTCTTCCAGCCCGGCGCCGGCAACCTGGTGCTAGAAGGCCCCTGCTTCTACGGCAGCGAAATGCCCACGCCCCCAGTCCACGCCGCCCCCCTGCTGGGCGAGCACACCCGCCAAATCTGCATCGAAGAACTCGCCATGGACCCCGCCGAAGTAGACCGCCTCGTCGAAATCGGCGCCCTAGAGGTCCCCCTCCCCGAAAGCTAGGATGCCCTTACACGCATCTGATGTGAGGGTTTCTTCTCAAATTCTTCGTGGCGCGGTTCCGTTACATCCTATGCTTGGGGAATGGAACCGGAGTTCTTCCGAGGATTCAGCACAATTGGGCATCTCGGAATGGAGCTGCGCCGACTCAGAATGACCGCAGGCCTGACTCAGGCTGAGCTGGCAGAACAAGCTGGGGTATCCCGCCGATGGATCAGCCTCGCCGAAAGAGGGCACGGGGGCGGCGAACTGGGAAACCTCATGCGAGTGGTGCGTTCCCTAGGGTTGGAGTTGCGCTTCGACCGCCCACCAGAGCCCAACAGATGAGCAACACCATTGAAGCACTCACGGTGCTGCTCAACGGTGTCCCCGCCGGGAAGCTGCACGTCACCGGCACTGGCCGTGCCGAGTTCTGCTACGACTACGACTATCTGCTCAACAGAGCATCAGTCCCTCTGTCCATGTCCCTGCCGTTTCGCGATCAACTATTCTCCTCGGAAGCAACAATGCGGTGGATCAACGGCCTGCTGCCCGACAACCAGCGAGTGCTGGAGCGCTGGTACCAAAACGAAGGGGTATCGCCACCCACCGCCCTCGGATTGATCGCGACACGCGCCGGGCACGATTGCGCCGGTGCCGTCCAGTTCTGTCCTGCGGGCAACGAACAATCGCTGAGCGACCGGGAAAGCGGTCTGCGTTCGTTGACGCAGGCAGAGGTCGAAGATGAGATTGCGCTGATGGCATCGGACACGGCGAGGTGGCTGCCCGACGATGAGAGCGCCTACTTCAGCCTCGGAGGATTCCAAGCGAAGACTGCCTTGCACTGGCTGGCCGACGGGTGGGCAAGACCGTATGGGAACATCCCCACGACGCACATACTCAAACCCTCGCCCGCAGGACGGCCCGATCAGGCGGTTGTAGAGCATCTCTGCTTGGCAGTTGCCCGGCGGCTTGGGCTGCACGCTGCTGAGTCAGAAATCGCCGTCTACGCCGAGCACCCGACAGCCATCGTCACCCGCTATGACCGGGTACAGACTGACACCGGCTGGGAGCGTGTCCACCAGGAGGATATGTGCCAAGCCTTGGGCCGCTCTCCGCAGCAGAAGTATGAGAAGCACGGTGGACCGGGCATTGCGCCTATCGGCGATGCCATCCAGC
Organism: Acidimicrobiales bacterium; assembly: GCA_965208505.1. Taxonomy (GTDB): domain Bacteria; phylum Actinomycetota; class Acidimicrobiia; order Acidimicrobiales; family Bin134; genus Poriferisocius. The sequence goes on along the minus strand of OZ242339.1, from coordinate 602,231 downwards.
GGTTCTCAGCCGATCCCGACGCCGACCTCCGCAGATTCCGCGACGCACTGCTCTACTACTGGATAATCGTGAACCGCGACGGCCATGCCCGCAACTACAGCATCACCATTGACTCAAGGAGCATCAAACTCGCTCCCCTCTACGACATCAGCTCGGCCCTGCCATTCGCCAACAAGAGAATTGGTTCGTTGGAGATGGCCATGCGCTTCGGGTCGGACTTCACCGTCTACCGAGCCGGGGCCAAAGACTCGCTGGCCAGCCTGGCCGCATATCTGATGATCCCGCTGGACGAGACAATCAACCGCGCCGAAGAGATCGCCTCAGGAGTCGTCACGGCCACGGAAAGTGAGATCAGCGCACTGCCCTCCGGCGTCCCCACCACTGGTGCGCTCGAACTATTCAAAGATCGGCTCAAGCAAAGAGCATCCGATTGCCTGCAAACCATCTCCACCAACCGACAGAAGAGCTAGTCCCAGGCATCAGGCTCCGCTGAGATACTGGGCGAACGTGTAGGAACGGGCTTGGATCTCGAACGCTCGGCCTTGCCGACTCGCGCTGGACTGGAACTCCGCATTCATGTTTCGACCATATCCCAGCTGTGAAGCCGGTTCCCGGCTAACCGCCTTGAACCGCATCACCGGCCCTCATCTCACCGAGTGGGGGTTCTTCCGCGAAATGTTCCAACTTGGAGCTGGCAATCTGGTGTTCGAAAGTCTCAGCTTCTGCAGCAGCGATAAGCCCACGCCGCCACAGCAAGGGCGCAGCTAATCGAACAGCACCTCAAGATCAGAAGGCGGATAACCGAAGCAGCCAAGAAACCTTTCAGCTCTTCTCCTGATATTTGCCGCGGACAAGTTCATGTCAAAAAAAATCCCGATGCTGCTACTTCGTAGCTTCTCTCCGGCTTGAGCAGCGCATGTGGATCGCGAGCCACGAACGGGTGCTTTCGCCCTCTGAGCTCCAGGATTTTGTCGAATTCGCCAGAGTGGCGCTCGAAGAGCTTTTCGGCCACGGTGCGAAGCACATCAACGTGCGTTTCCACCGGGTACCGGTCGCCCCATAGAACGATGGCCACGGGCTTGACCGTCGGCGTCGAGGCCGAGCGCTCAGCCGCTTTTCCCTTTTCAGGCTCTTTGCCGCTCTGTTCAGGAATCGGGGGCGCGGCCATCGGCACTGGCGAGTTGTGGAGCACCGCAACAACCTGCTCGTTGCTGGGTCTGATACTCACTTTGTCGTAAACCCGCTTGCTGATCAGCTCCACCAGCTCAACATGGGTGCTCAGGTCGGCGCCAGGCGCTTTGGCTTCAATCAGCGCAAATACGCGGCTCTTATTCTTCAGGGCAATGTCAACTCTTCCGCCCTTCTTCCCGCCTACTGAGTGCTCAAACAGCACTTTTTCTCCGTCAGAGGGATCCCACCCCAAGGCGTTGAGAATCGGAGCAATCACCTGAAACTTGGCCGACTCCTCGTTATTGGAACTGGGCGAGGAGCGGATTCTCTCCAGGGTCTCCGGCAATGACATCGTGCCATGGGAGATGCCTCGGTTGATGGCCGCCTCTCTGGCCCGCCAATGATCAACTGGCCAGGGCGGTCAACGGATACTCATCCCAGGTCCGACCGTCCAAATGGCGGCCCCAGCCTTGGGTGATCGACCACCCCACTGCTTGAAGAAGAACGGAACGCCGGCCTCGATACAGCAGTCGCGAAGGTCAATCACCCAAGTAGAGATACGCCTTCTTTGCATCACCGGGCGTGACTAGACCATCCAGACGGGCATCCCAGATTTCCTGCCAAGGCCCCCACACGCCATACAGTTCTGCAACTTTCTGCGGATATCTGCGTCTCATCGCATCGGTGCGGTTCGACCCCAACATCCGCACAATGCCCGAGGTGCAAAAGAGGGGAATTATATACGAAGGTTGCGAGCCGGTTCGGGGGCGGCCAGCCTGTCGGTATGCGTCTCCGCACAAGTCGGCCCACCAGATAGCGAGGCGCAGCGGACCCTCACCCCAGCCCTCTCCCAGAGGGAGAGGGGGCAGCGACCCAACCGCCGCTTGGCCACCTGTTCACATGGGGCTGTTCAGCAATATCGACGGCCCACCTCGGGATCCTGTCTCCTCCGGCTGCGCCGGATTCCGTCGTCGATTAGTCGTCGTCGATGATCGTCATGGTCCCTTGCTCCCGTTCCAGCGTCGCGCCGTCCGGGGCGGAGAGCCTCACCGTGAAGACTTCGTCCGGTTCGTCCCTGGAATCCTGATTCAGCCACACGGCTCCCGTGCCGCTGGTCTCGCCCGCACGAATCAGGATCTCTCCTCTCGCATGCCAGAAGTCGTGAGCGTAGCCCTGACCGCCGCGCGCACGGTTTGCGCTTTGCGAATGACTGGTAGCCCACTGCACCGTGATGTCCTCATTCGACGCCTCGGAAAGGGTCACTCGGAACACCAGGTCCGAAGCGCTTTCCGATGCGGAAGCGTCCTCTATGGAAATGGTTACGGAGGTCTCAACCGGCGGATCGTCATCGTCGGCCACGCCGACCGTTGCGGTCTTGACTGTGCCGAGGTCGTACTCGGAGCCGTCGATCAGGGTCGCCGTGACGGAGCCGTCGGCTTCGTCCGCCGAGTCGTCGGTGGTGGCGACGTTGAACGTCGCGCTGCCGCCGGTACCGATGCTGACGGTTCGCGAGCCGGTCGTAGCGCCATAGTCGCCGCTGGCCGTGATCGTCACAGTCACCGAGATAGCGCTCGTCGGCGCGGGAGTCGCCGTGAGGGTGAAGCTCGCGCTACCGCCCTCGGTCACCCCAGCGCCGCCTGCGATGCTGACCACCGGGATCGGCGGATCGTCATCGTCGGCCACGCCGACCGTTGCGGTCTTGACTGTGCCGAGGTCGTACTCGGAGCCGTCGATCAGGGTCGCCGTGACGGAGCCGTCGGGCTCGTCCGCCGAGTCGTTGGTCGTCGCAACGCTGAACGTCGCGCTGCCGCCGCTACCGATGCTGACGGTTCGCGAGCCGGTCGTCGCGCCATAGTCGCCGCTGGCGGTGATCGTCACGCTGACCGTGATCGCGCTGTCGGGAGCGGGAGTCGCCGTGAGCGTGAAGCTCGCGCTGCCGCCCTCGGTGACGCCGTTGCCGCCGCTGATCGAGACCACCGGCGTAACCGCGACCTGCTCAAGCTCGGGCGGATCATCGTCGTCGGTGACCTGCGCGGTCTGAGACGACAACTGGCCGATGGTGTAACCGCTGCCGCTGCTGAGCGTTGCGGTGACCGAGCCGTCGGCTTCGTCAACCGAGTCGTCGGTCGTGGGCAACGTCAATGTGGCGCTGGACGTGCCGCCTGCGATGGTGACCGTTTGGGTACCGGCGCTGACGCCGTAGTCGCCCGAGGTCGTAATCGCCAGACTGACATCCAGGTTGGCCGTCGGCGCGGGACTCGCGGTGACGGTGAACGTCACGTTGGAACCCTCGGTTCCGCCCGATGAGGCGGTGAGGTTCACCTCAGGCGTGGGCGGCTGAACCGGCGGCGGCTGAACCGGCGGAGTCGTCAGCGCGACCAGCGCCGCCTGCACCTTCGGCAGCGTGACCTTGCCGTCTTCCCAGTTGTGCTGGCGCGAGAGCGCGAGCCACGAGGCGATCCGTTCGTCGCTCATCCCGGTCCGACCTTCCAGCCGGTCGAGGATCAGGTTCCAGTCGCGGATGCCGGCTGGGTGGTTGCGGGCGGTGAAGTCGGCGATGTGCGCGTTGACCTCCGCGATCAGCGCCGGGTCCACGGTGTATGACGACGTATCCTCCGGCGCGCCGCCGATGTTGCTATCGGTTACGACTGAATCGTCGTCGTCCACCAGCGTCAGGGTGACGCTGGATGGCGTGCCCACCGTGTACCCCCTCGGTGTCATGTGGTCGTCCACGATCCGCCCGACCACCGTGCCGTCGTCCAGATCGAGGTCGTCGGAGTAGGCCGTGTGCGTCCAGCTGGCCGTGGATTGGTGGGCGGGGATGATGATGGTGGTCTGCAGGGAGCTGGCGACCAGGTCCACCCCTGATCCCATCTCCTCATCCGCGGCCAGGTTGACCGTGACGTCGAACTGCGGCGCCGGGTCGGCGGTGATGGTGAAGGTCACGTCGCCGCCCTCGGTCACCGACGTCGCCGCGCTGGCGATGGTCAGCGTCGGCGGCAGCGCCTGCTCCTGTTCCGAGGTCGCGGGTACGATCTCGACCACGCGGGTCTCCTCGTAGAGCGATCTGCCGATAGAGCGACTGGCCGTGTTCCGGTTGGGGCCGGGTTGACGCAGGCTGGGGTCGGGCAGGTCGGTGTCGGTCCGACTCAACCAGGCGTAGTTCCAGAAGGTGAGCGCCTTCCTAGTTCCCGGCGCCGCATCCTCCCTGACGTGCAGTCTCAGCCTGACCGAGTCGGTGGCCACCGCGTCGGCATAAAAGCCCGCGCCCCAGTCGAGATCGGTTAAGGAGGATGGCGTGTCATTGCCGTAGAGGTTCGGCGACAACCCGATATCGCAAGGCGGGTCAACATACCGGTCGCCGCAGCCGCCGACCTTGACGAAGATGTAATCCTGATTCGAATTGGTAGCCAGCGACGGGTTCGACAGCTTGATCAGCACGTCGTGGGTAGCGCCCGCCTCCAGTTCGTCCGGGATGGCTTTCCGCAGGCCGCCGTCGCTCGCCTTGGTCCAGGTGACCCCGTTGTCGCCGGAGTACAGGAACTCCTGATCCCAAGTGTCGTCGTCAACGATGCGGAGATCCACGTATCCCGATCCGAACGTCCGCGGCACAACTTTTCTTTGCTGGGTCGGACCAATCCCCTCCTGGCCGGGCGGGCCGTCGTACACGTAGCCGCTGCCGGGGGCGGTCGTGCGCACCCGGTGTTCCAGCACGATGGCTTCATCATAGGCGTCGGCGTCGTGACCGGCGGAATAGGTGACCGTCTGCCAGTCGTTGCGCTCCGCCCATGACATCTGGTTCGCGTGGTAAGGGCAGCCGCCAAACAGGTCATGCCACTGAGTAGTGCTGGTGTAGTTGGTCGAAGTGACTACGTAACTGCTGCTCCCGCCCAACGGAGTAATTGTCCCATGGTCCTCGGTCCTGTGGCACTGGATCCGGTCCCAATCCGCCAGACCGGTGCCGACGTTGTGCGGGCCCTTCTTTCGCGTGTCCTCGATGCGGACGGAGGCTTGTCCAAACGCTTCGTCCTGGTCCATGTGTCCGATCAGCTTGTACTGGTACGTGACCGTGCCGCCGCCCTCCACCAACTGGACCAGCGGGCGGTCCGACTCCACCCAGCCGGAGGCGCTGCTGGTGGAGCAGCCGCCGTTGGGGCAGGTGCGGAAGAGGATCGAGCCCCCGCGGCTGCCGTCGAGAATCTGTAGTTCGGCTTTCCCTACCCGTTCCCCCGACTGGGTGAATTCGAGCTCCAGATGCATTTCATCCGCTACGGAGTCCGCGACGGCTTCGATATCGAACCGCACGGTGCGGTTGTGGACCGCGGCGTCAAAGGACGCGCTGCCGACGGCGGCGCTGCCGCCGGCCGGGTAGTAGATCTTGTACACGCTGTCGGAGGGGGCCGGGTCGACGCTCACCGATACCGCGCTCCCGGTCAGTCCGCTGACGACGATGGTCTTGCGCTCGCCTTCGTACAACCGCTTGTAGTTGACGTCGAACGGCGCACCGGTGTCCACTTGGAACACCGGGGAGATGCCGTACAGGGAATGCGACTGGCTGACGGGGGCGTTGTTGTCGCTGATAGGCCCGGTTGTACTCGGGCCCACGGAGAATCGTCCCCGCCGGACATGGGTGGCGTGGCCCAGATGGTTGGCGTGACTGGCGCCGTCGGTGGCGGTGCCGGTCCAGGGCCAGTCGGAGTGACTATCCGGGTTGCCCCACTGGGTTCTGCGGTCCGGCTGGTTCCAGTTCTGCCACCGGTCGCTCCAGAAGCCGGCGTAGTTCGGCGCCACTTGCGAGCCGTTCAGCCAGTAGATGGGCACGCCGGCGCCGGTCAACCCGGCGTGGTTGCGGGCGCTCACGGACGCGGTCGAGCCGACCGCCCGGAACCTCTGGGCGTAGGGCCGGATCGCGGTGTGCCCGGCGGCGGCCCGCCCTCGGACGTGGGCGTCGTAGGTGGCGATGTCGCCGGAGGTCGCGGGGATGAAGTTGGTGGTGACGAACAGCAGCCGGAACTTGCCGCCGGGCTGGACCCCGCTGGGGATCAGAGCCCAGTCATCAGGGACGACGACCACGTTATCGACGTCGAGGATCGACAAACTGAAACGGTCAGTCTGTACGGGCGAGCCGGTCGCATGCGGGTCGGCGCCGCCGCCCACGTTGGTGGCGGACCCGTGCGTCGACCCATCGAACTCGGCGTTTGACGCCAGGCTAATGGTGATCGCCTCGTCTGATTCCCCCGAGAGGTCATCGAGTGCGGCGGCGACCTCCAGGACGGCAGTCTGCGCGCCCGCGCCGCTGAAGGTGACGACCTGGTGCGCGAACGCCTCCCCGCTGCCGACCACGGGCATACCCAGGGATACCCCGGTATTGGGCGAGTCTTCGTCCAGCGTGATGGACCAATCCGACGTGGTGACTGCGGCAGCGGTTTGGTCGATGCGCAGCGGCACGGCGATGACCTCGGCGGGCCCGTGGCTCCCGGCGCCCACCAGCGGGCGGCTCAGGCTCACCTCGAACTGCGCCGTGTCGCCTTCGTCCAGCGTGCCCCCGCCGGTGTCAGTGCGCGTCAAGGTGACCACCGTCGGGTCGTTATCGACCACGGTCAGCAGGACTGTGCGGTCTGCGGGGACGACGGTAAACGGGTCGCCCGGGGGGGTGTTGGGATAAATCTGCACGTAGGCGTAGTTGGGCTTGTCCACGCTGTCGTCGCTCGGATGTATTCGATACGCGATAGAGGTGTCACCCTCGGCTATCAGCGTGCCGATAACCTGCGTGTTCCCGTTCTGGGCAGTTCCCGGGGTCCCCGTGTCGATGCCGCCGGCCGGCGCCGGACTGTCCAGGGTGAAGCGAAGCATCCGTGCGCCGGCCACGCCTTCGGCCATGGTGGGGTAGGTGAAGCCGGCAGGGGGTCCGGCGCCGTCGATGGACATCGTGATCGTGCGCGAGGTCTGCGCCGCGGCGTCAGGCGTGTTCCCGCCGCCGAGCGGCAGCAGCGCGGCGAAGACCCCCAACAGCGGCAGCGCCGCAATTCGGCGCAGCCGCCGCTTGTCACGCGCCCGCCTGCGATGCGCCCGCTCCGACCATCGGGATGCGGCGCTCATTTGTGGGGGGGGGGGGGAGGGGTAAGGAGATACTGGAACGACACGACTGCCTCCTCAACGGCTAGGGCGCGGGTAGCGGCTACATGACCCTTCCCCGCAAGAATACCAACATCCGCATCCGACCGAACAACAACGAGCGGACAGAACATTCGGCATAAACACCCAACCGCCGCAGCTCAGGGCCTCGCTGTTGATGCCCCGCAGGATGTCCAGGTTGTCGCCGGTCCACACTGTCCGATTCGCGAAGTTCGGTCCCATGAACCTTCGCCCGGATAGTCTTCCAACGCAATTCCATTCCATCGGGGTCAAGGAATGCAGACGTCGGAGCCTGCACAGGAAGCCCGCGCAGGACACCGGCCATTTCCTCATTGCAATCACCCTCAACTACTTGCACTCCAGAAACTCTATCCCTGGTAGCGAGTTCTCTCAGCCGCTGAGCCCGACCTGAGTTTTTCTCAAAGAACCGGAGATGGGTGAACGGTGGAGACACCCTGAGAGCCAACTCAGGAGACCCAGGGAGCTCACGGTCAGTGCCCTTGATGATGTTGCGAGGATCGCCAGCGAAAGCGTCGACATAAACCCTATTGGGTGCCCTCTGCGTCGCCTGGGCAAAGGCCGGCAAGTAGTCGCCGAGGATTGAGGTTTTCTCGTACGAATGCCCTTTCCACTCCCGCATGGAACCTCCTGTACTTGGGATAGCACAAGTTACTTAGGGGGAGTGACAATTTCGGCTGCCTCGACGGGTCAGCCGATGACGAGGCCTCCGTTGGGGGTGATGGTTTCGCCGGTGACGAAGTCGCTCTCGTCGGAGGCCAGGTAGAGGGCGGCATAGGCGATGTCGTTGGGGACGCCGATGCGACCGGCGGGGGTGATCATCTTGAGGCCCTCGATCATGGCGGCGTCCACTCCGGCCACCATCGGGGTGTCGATCACGCCGGGGCACACTGCGTTGGCCCGGATGCCGTGGGGGGCGCAGAACCGGGCCATCGCCCGCATGAACCCCAAGAGCCCGGCCTTTGCGGTGGCGTAATGCACTGGCCCCCAACCGGCCAGACCGGCGATCGACGACATGCAGACGACCGAACCCTTCAGATCAGTGTCGATGATCCGCGAGAGCATGGCCCGAGTGCAGTAGAAGGCGCCGTTGAGATGGATGTCGAGCATCCGCTGCCAGCCGTCGTCGCTCATGTCCACGATCTGCCGGTCCCCGCCGGTGTTGCCCTCCCCAGAGCCGTCGCCGGGTGTGCTGTCCACTCCAGCGTTGTTCACCAGCACGGTGACCGGTCCGAAGCGGGCGTCTATGTCGGCGAACATGGCCTCTATGGCCTTGCTATCCGACACGTCGCAGGCCGCGCTCATGGCCTCGCCACCGCTGGCGATCACCTGATCGGCGGTGGCCGCCGCGGCGGCCTCGTTCAGGTCTTGCACCACCACCTTGGCGCCCTCGCCGGCGAACAAGACGCTAATGGCCGTTCCCAGCCCCCCGCCGCCTCCGGTTACCAGGGCCACTTTGCCGTCCAGTCTTCCCATGAGTATGTCCTCCTTGTCGTGGTCGCCGGCAAGGCACTGCCGACTGTTCGAGTAGTGGTGTGATTGCTGCTTTTCGCAGATAAATTTCAGTTTGGCACCATGGCACCCCGATACCGAAACCCACAAACTGAGGCCGACGCCATCGTTGGCGACGGCCTCTCCACCAGGGTGCTGGAGCCGTCTCCGCCCGCCGTCCACTTCGGTCCATGGTTTGCCGACGACCCTGCTGCGGTAGGCAACTCCGACCAGGCGACTGGCCGAGTGGTGACTCCCACCAGCGCCGGCGATCTTCGCTGGGCTGATCTGGCATCGGCAGACGAGACGGTGGCCGCCTTCTGCCAGCCCCGATGGCTGGCCAACTACCGGCCTCTTTTATCGGTGCCCGACCACTATCCGGTGCGGCGCGACGACCTGCACCGCTTGGCCTACGGTGTGGTGTCCAACACCCGCAAAGAAGCCAACGGCAAGTTCGGGCTGCGCTGGACGATGGGCGGCTTCGGGACCCCGTTCTTCGGTGATGACACCCAGGCGCGGGTAGAAGGCCGCCTGCTGGTGATCCAGCAGGGAGATCGCGTGGACAGCCGTCCGATCACCACGCTGCGAGACGCGTCCGGGTTCCTGGGCGTCGAGGCCACCAGCGACCAGGCCGAACACGACACCGTGGCATTGGGCGACTTGGACCGCCCGCTGACCGTTGACGAGGAGTTGGTGGCGTTCATCGGCGACTGGTTCGGCATGGCCACCGCAGCGCTAGAGGAACTGCGCTGCACTCCGGGCGCACCCGATCCCAGTCGGGTGCAGCTTTGGCCGGGCCACTTCGACATTGCGGTGGAGATCGGAGATGCCCAGTCCGAGCGGATCACCCGGGCCACCTACGGGGCGTCGACCGGAGACGCAGCCCATCCCGAGCCCTATCTGTATGTGGGGCCATGGGGGCCAGTTGATCCAGGCGACCCGTTCTGGAACGACACTGCATTCACCGGAGCGTCGCTGCCCTTCGCCGCATTGGTGGGCGACCCGCACCCCTGCGGGGTTGCCCTGGGCTTTTACCGCCAGGCCTTCAGCCGGTTGATCGGTAGCTGATCGAGGCCACCACCGGGGCGAAACTGGTGATGGTCTCGGCCAATCCCTCAGCAGCACTGGAGCGGGCGGTGGCCGCCAAATTGAGACTTGCACTGGTGAACCCCATGTCCAGTACGCCACCAAGCTGGTCGGCGCACTCGTTTGGGGTGCCGACGATGGTGAAAGCCTGCACCAGACGGTCGTCAATCAGATCGTCGAGCGCGGGATCATCGAATCGGTTGTGGTCGAAGTACCAACCCCGGCTGCGGGCCAACGCAGCCTCAATGGCGGTCATGCGGTCGGAGGCCACATCCAGTTCGGGTGGGCGGATGATCGTCAGATAGTGAGCGGCGTAGCGCTTGACGCTGCGCCGAGCCAGGTCGCCGTCGGGTGAGCAGCACAACGTAAGCCGGGGGGCGGTCTCGAAGTCGCCCAGAGTGCGCCCGGCCCCAGCCGCACCTTCAGCCAGCCACGTCCGGTAGGTGTCGGCCAGATCAGCGGAAAGAAAGCGACCTCCGACCAGGGCGATATCGGCCACCTCGCCAGCCAATCTCATTACCTGGGGACTGCGGGTGCCGATGGAGATGGGCACCGGATGGTCTGCGGGGCGGATGAGCCGCTCACCACCGACTTCTCCCCCCTACCTAGCAGCGTGCGGATGTCGGCCACCGCCTGGCGCAGGGCAGCCACCGGCTTGGGGTAATCGATCCCCAGCGACTCCAGCCCTGCCCCTACCCCCAGCCCGCAGAAAGCCCGGCCGGGGGCGATGTCGTCCAATGTGGCCAGGGCACCGGCCAGCACCACCGGATGACGGGTATAGGGGTTGGTCACCATGGCCCCCACTGCGATGCGTCGGGTGGCTTGAGCGCACAGAGCCTGGAGCATGAAGCAGTCGGGCCAATACACCACATCGGAGATCCCCAGCCGGGAGAAGCCGGTGTCCTCCACAAGCTGGGCCAGCCGCACCGCGTCAGCGGTGCTCATTCCCGGGCTGATCTCAGCTTCGAGGGTGGTGCTCACAACGAGCGGGAGTCTCGCACTCGTACCAAGTCGGACGACTGGTCGGGGTCGGTGGATACTTCAATGAGCGCGGGGCCGTCGCTGGCTAGCGACGAGGCCAGGGCGTCGGCCAGTGCAGCGTCGTCGTCCACCCGGTGGCCGTCCATGCGAAAGGCTCGGGCCACCGCGGCGAAGTCGTGGTCGGCAATATCTACCGCGGTTCGGCGATCCGGCCCCTGGAAGTCGTAGACGTTGCCCAGCATCTGGTTGTTGAGCACCAGAAACGTGACCGGCAGGCTGTGTTCCACCGCGGTGGCCAGGTTGTGCAGCGACATTAGAAACCCGCCGTCGCCGCTGATCGACAGCACCCGCTCGCCGGGATGGACCATGGCTGCGGCCAGCGCCGCGGGCGGACCCCAGCCCATGCCCAAGTGCCCGCCGGGCAGGTGCAGCCGACCGGGGGTTCGGGCCTTCAGGTAGTGGTAGGCGAAGATCCGGTTGTTGCCCGCGTCCAAAGTGATCCGGCCATCGGACGGCCATATCTCGTTCAACACCTGCATCACCCGCTGGGGCGGCACCGGTTGGGCTGACTCGTGCAGCACCGAGGGCTCTTCGGCCCTCGACTTGATGTCGGCCAGGTCGGCCCAACGGTCGGCGGCCAGATCCTCGTCGACGCCTACCGCGGGCACCACCTCGGCCAAGAATGCGCCCAACTCGGCGTGGATTCCGAGTTCCACTGGGAAGCTCACCCCCAAGTTGGCGGCCTCGATGTCCACCTGCACGATGCGCTGGCGGTCGGCGTCCAGCCAAGTGGGAGATTCCACTAGGGTGTCGTGGGGATTGAGGCGCGATCCCAACACCACCACCGCGTCGGCTCGGGCCAGCAGCTCGAATGCCCCCTGCCAGCCGAAGGGGCTGAGGGGCCCGCCCGCCCACGGGTGGTCATCGGCGATGACCCCGCGGGCTTTGGCCGTGGTCACCACCGGCGCGGCGGCCCGGCGGGCCAGGGCGCCCAACTGGTCGTAGGCCTGGGCCTGGTGAATGCCGTTGCCGGCCACAACCACCGGACGCTGTGCCGCAGATAGAAGATCGGCTATGGCAGTCACTGCCGACGCGTCCGGACGGGGTGGGGCTGCCGACGACACCCGAGTTCGCCGGTAGAGGCGGGGATGGCGAGAGTCATCGGTGCGCCGGAAGATGGCGTCAAGGCGGAACACCACCGCAGCGGGGCCGGGACGGCCCGAGGTGGCGTGGTGGATGGCCAGCTCCACCGCATGCACCGCCTCGTTGGGGGTGGTGGCCACGCTCATGTACTTGGTCATCCCCGACAGGATGCGGGGCAGATCCACCGACCCATAGTCGCCGGTGGTGCCCTGGGTGGGGGCATGCTGGGGGATGCCGTGGTCGGTCATCTCGGTGAGCACCAGCATGGGCGTGCCCGACAGGTACCCCTCCATGAGGCCGAACCCGCCCGAGGAAGCTGCGAACGGCCCCTGGCCGGTGAACACGCCGGGTCGCCCAGTGAGGCGGCCGTACATATCGGCCATGACCGAGGCCTGGTGCTCATGGGCCGCCCTCACGCTCTGCACTCGGCTCGCCACCGACCGCAGACCGTCGAACACCTTGATCGAATAGCCCCCCGGCACCCCGAACACATGGGTGATGCCGGCGTCGGCCAGCACCTCGGCGATGGCGACACCGGCGGGAGTGCCGTCGCTCATAGGACGGAGAACAATCGCTCGCCGATCATCATGAGCCGCCGATCCAGTGCCCGGCATTCACGTCCAGCGAAGCCCCGGTAATGGGTAGCGCCAGGTCAGAAGCCAGAAACAGAACCGACCCGGCGATCTCGTCGGCATCGGGGAGATACTTCAGCGCGGTCTCACCAGCGGTCTCGTCATAGACCACTTGGTAGTCCACCCCACGGGCGTCGGCTTGGGACTCGAGGAAGTTGCGGACTGCGTCGGCGAAGATGTAGCCGGGCAGAACGCTGTTCACCCGGATGCCGTCGGGGCCCAGTTCCTTGGCCATGATCTTGGTGATGTTCTCCAAAGCGGCCTTGGAGCTGCTGTAGGCACCCCAGCCCGCCTGCCGGAGGCGGATGGACATGGTGTTCACAAATATGACCCGCCCGGCCTCGGATGCCCGCAGGGCGGGAATGCAGGCCCGGGTCATGTTCAGCGACCCGAAGAAGTTCACGTCGAACACGCTCCTCCAGCGGTCCAGGTCGGCCCGCTCCACATTGATAACGGGAAAGCCGTCGTTGAAGGCGTTGTTCACACAGACGTCCAGCCGTCCCAGCTTCTCCACCGCGGCGTCGATCAGCGCCTGGCACTGGTCGGGGTCGGTTATGTCGGTGGACTGCCACACCGTGCGCCGGCCCATCGACTCGATCTCGGCAGCCAGCGACTCCATCAACTCGGTGCGGCGGGCACCCAAAACGATGTCGGCCCCCTCCCGGGCGAACATCCGGGCGATCTCGATACCCAGACCGGGCCCGATGCCCGACACCAGCGCCACCCGTCCAGCCAACATGCCAGCCATTGCTCTTCCTCCGTCTCAGCGATCAGCTTTGGGTGTGTGCCAGCCCTCAGCTCTGTTGTCTCCAGCTTCGCGCAACCTGCACTCGACTCCCCTAGTGAGGAATGTCGCTGGTACTTTCGTCAGGCGGGAAACCGGTGACGGCAATGAGCGCAGCATTCGGCATCGACATAGGGGGAAGCGGCATGAAGGCCGCGCCGGTGGATGTGGACTCCGGCGATCTTCTCAAAAAGCGTTACCGGATTCCCACTCCCAGTCCAGGCACTCCTGACAAGGTGGCCGACGTGGTGGCTGAACTGGTGACGTCGTTCGGGTGGGATGGACCGGTGGGCTGCGCCTTTCCCGCGCCCATTACCGGGGGCACCGTCAAGTGGGTGGCCCACTTGGACGATTCATGGGCCGGCGTCGACATCGCCACAACGATGAGCGACCGGATCGGCGCTCCAGTGACGATCATCAACGACGCCGACGCCGCGGGGGTCGCCGAGATGACCCACGGCGCCGGGGTGGGCTGGCCGGGGACGGTGTGCTTCACCGCTTTCGGCACGGGGATCGGCAGCTCGGTGTTCGTGAACGGGCGCCTGGTGCCCAACACCGAGTTCGGCCACCTCTACCTCGCTGGTCATGTTGACGACGTGGAATCGTACACGGCGGCCAGGGTCCGCAAACGGGATGATTTGGACTGGCCAGCGTGGGTGGGTCGAGTGCAGGAGTACTTGGAGCATCTTGAGAAGATCATCTCGCCCGGCCTGTTCATACTCGGCGGGGGAATCAGCAAGAACTTCGACGTGTGGGGCCCGTTGCTGGACATTGACACTGAATTCGTGGTTGCCGAGATGAGGAACAACGCTGGGATAGTCGGTGCGGCCATGGCGTCGGTCGGCGGAGGCACAGTTCGTTCCGACACTGGCTGACCTCCAAGGTCTCGCCGTACTGCCACTTCGCAGGCACACCGCTAGTGTCCAGGCATGTCGTTTTCTGTCGAAGGCTCTGTGGCCGTGGTCACCGGGGCCACTCGGGGCATCGGCCGCCAAATCGCCTTCCGGCTGGGCCGGGCCGGCGCACGACTGGTGGTGGTCGGCCGCACCGCGACCGACCACCCCGACGCCGTGTTGCCGGGGTCGCTGCCCGAGGTGGTGGCCGCCCTGAGGGCCGAGGGGATCGAAGCCCGCAGCGTGCAGGCCAACCTGACCTCGCCCGACGACACCGCCCATATCGTCGACCGCACCCTGGAGTGGTACGGGGGCTGCGACATCCTGGTGAACAACGCGGGCTACACCTCCAACGGCCCGATCATCGACGTGCCCTGGTCGCGCTGGGAGCGGGCCTTCCGGGTGCAGGTGGTGGGGCCGATGCAGCTCTGCCAGGGATTCGTGCCGGGGATGCTGGAGCGGGGTTCGGGCCGGGTGCTCAGCGTGAGCTCGGGGTCGGCCACCGCCATCAGCCCGAACCTTGCCCTGTATTCCACCTCCAAGCAGGCCATGGAGCGGTGGAACGCCTCCATGCACCTGGAACTGGGCGGCCGAGGAGTGGCGTTCAACGTGCTGCGGGTAGACACCATCGTGTCCACCGAGGGGTGGTGGCACGTCTACAACACCCAAGGCGCCGAGATCGCCACCGGCGGCGCCGGGCTGGAGACCCTGAAAACCCCCGAATACACTGCCGAGTGCGCCGATTGGATGATCCGCCAGCCCGATGATTGGGGCGGCCACGTCGTGGGCTTCGACGACATCGCGGCCCTCGGCGGGCCTTGATCCCTGCGGGTTGTCCGCTCAGTAGCGGCTGCGGCTCTCAATGAACAGGGAGGCGTTGCTGAGGGCGCACAGGCCAGACTCGTCGAATAAGCGGGCCCGGGATTGACCGATGCCGTCGGCGTCGGCCCAAGTCTCGGCGTCGATGCAAATGCGACTGCTTGTCGGATAGCGCAGTACGTGGATGCTCAGGTCAGTGTTGATGGACACGTACTGGTCGAAGGGCAGGAAAGAACCCAAGCCGCTGGTGAAATCGGACATGGCCATCAGGTTGACCAGCGGCGATGTCTCCTCGCCCCGCATGAACGGTACCAACAGGCGAACCCAAGTCTTGCTGGGGGTGCCTCCAAGTGGACTGCCCAAAACCCGGTCAAACTCCACCACGTGGGGGAAGCCATCGGGCATCACCGCCCGGGGGTTGAATGCCAGGGGCTTCTCGGAGCTGCCCGGTGGAGGGGGCAGCGGGGCGTCGGGCTGGCGGTCGGACGAGACCTCGATCTCAGCTCCGGTGCGCACCGAGACCGCCATCGCCGAAGCCACGAGCAGGTCTCCGTCGTGCAGTTCGGCCCTCACGGTTTGGATCCGCTTGCCGGTACGGAGCACCTCAGTGGAGACGGCCAGCGGCTTTAGCGGCACCCGCCTCAGCATGTCGAGGGTGAAGCGGGCCACTCGCATGGGCACCGGGGTGGACACCTGCTCTACGGCCCGGGCCAACACGCCGGCCACCGCGCCGCCGTGCTGGACGCCGGGATCCCACGGCCCCTGGGCCTTGATTGTGGGGACCACGGCACCGCCGTCCAGGTAGAAGATGGCATCATCGCCCACGGAGACAGCAAGGTAGTTCCGTCTAGTGCGGAGGCACGAGGCGAAGCTGCCGGCGGCACGCCGCCGCCGAGTCACCCGTGGAGCTCGCCGTCTACCCAGAAACCCCCCACGGCTTCATGGCCCTGCCCTCCCCCATGTCCAAAGCCCACGCCGCCCGCATCGACACCTGGATCGCCTCGCTGCTGCCTTAGTCCCGCAGATGACTCCTCATCTGCCGACGCAATCCAGCTCGCCGCTGCGGTGCCTTGATCTGATGTTGTCGAGTTGCCCCTGATTCATCTGAAGACCGAATCCAATCATGAAATGCTTGGGCTGCTTCGCCTGGATCTATCCCGTTGTCGACGGCATGTCCCACCCATTCCTCTTCCATGTCGGCCTCTTCGAAGACTGCTTCGGAGGCCTCGCCCAACCGATACGTAGGCACAAGAAACCTGGTGAGATACCAGATCTAAAACTGACGGAGGTTGTTGACAGTCGGGGTCTTTCGTGAGAGGAAGACCTGATGGACGAGAGAGAACAGCAGCGCAAGATCCGGCACCGTTTGCACCCGGCACGGTGACGCCGGGAAAGACATCACCGGTCAACACAGGGCGGGCAGCCTCCACCTCCTCTGGCGATGCTGCGAGGTAGAGGTCTGAGGCTGAGGCTGAGGCTGGGCACTCGAGTTCCTCCTGCGACAACTCGCTCCTTCAGTCTTTTTTGTCGACGAGCCGCACTCCTGGCAAACCATCAGGTGCGGTGAACACCTCGACTGCTGACGCGTAGCGACCTCGCCACCCCGGCTCGAACTCATCCAATGCTTGCGCGGGGTTCTCCCCACGGTTACAGGCCAGCCGCAGCACAAGGTCTGAACGATCTCCTGCTAGCAGATCCAACCCGGTGATCGGTGCGTCAGCGTGCAAAGGCGTTTCCAGCCAACCAGCGACGTCCTCAATCAGATATTTGTCACTGGCCATTTGGCAGAGGGCCACCATCTGGGCGACCCGCCTGCGGTTCTCGCCAGTGGCAGGCGATCCCATGCGCCACTTTCGCAAAGCAGGGACTGATACTTGGGCGATGCGGGCGATCGCCCGCCACGAGAACCCCAACCCGTTCAGTTCCTGAAGCAACCCGGTCAGATCCTCCCTGGCCCGCTGATTGGCTGAAGCCTGTAACTCGACCGCCAACGCACCAGAATGCAGCACATCTACCGACAAGTGCAGTTGGCTCGTGTCGTCAGCCAACAGCTTCGTCCGGTTCCTCAAATGGCCAGCCTCTTCGACCACATCGCTGATCGTTCGAGTAGGAGGATCGATGTCCCAGTGGCGGCCGATCGATGCACCAGTCGGTGACTGCCCGATCAAGTCAGCTTTTCCCATTGCTCATCCCCCTCTAGTCGGCTAAACACCTCATCGCGCAGCTTGTCGGTAACTGCGATCTTGAAAAACTCTCGAGCCGGTGCATGCAGCAGGTCGCAACGCTCAAGGATCCAGTCTGCGTTGAACTCCGGCACTTCCTCCTCCCCCAGCCAGTATGAATCTGAGTCCAGCAGAAAGAAAAGTCCCGAACGCGGCGGGTTCTTGCGGCGTGTCGGACTCTGGGGATCCACTGCGTAGCCCTCTTGTGGGCCGTAGCGGACAGCCAGCGTCGAGCCGGCCGTCGTCTGGTACTGCGCGACTCCCTGCCAAACGGATGGTCGCATGTGTTCGGGGATGAATTCGGGGGCAGCCCCTGCCAACAGATGCTTGTCGATGTAGCCCCGCCAATCGCCAGGCGCTGATTCGATGCCGGGAACTCGGATCTCGTCGATATAGCGAAGTCCAACTCTCAGCACACCGTCAGGTCTGCACACCTGCTCCAGCGCGACAACCACTTCGCTCACCAGGGGACGGAAGTGCTCCTCCCAGCCTGCATAGGCCGTGGTCTCCAACACGAGGGCATCCTGTTTGACCAGCAGGGCTGTGGTCCGATCCCGAGTGCCGAACCGCGGGTACAACCTGCTCTGAACTGACGCTGGGGCCGACGCCCCGACCGCCACCGCAAACTGCTCCTCGATCTGGGACTCCATCAGGGGCAGATACTCGTTCAGTGCGTTCTTGAGGCCCGCTCGCTCGCTGTCTCCCAGCCCGTCTGCAATCTCGGGATAGCGGATCTCCAGCACGGTCAGGACCAGAGGCGGGTTGGGGAATGGAGGCGTGCTGCCCGGCATATATCTACCTATAACCAAAAGTGTAACTGAACTCAACACTAGATCATACGAATAACCAGTGACGAGGCAACCAAGACGATCAGTCGTCGAAATCCTCGGGGTCCAGCACCATGTCCCAGCGGTCGCCGCAATCCGAGCAGCGGTAAGCCACCGAGTCGCCGGGCACGGGCGGGTCGTCCTCTGGCCAGTACGTGATCCGGTGGCACTGCCCCCCGCAGTCCACACACACAATCCGATCGGCGATCACCGCTACAGTGTGCCACCTTCCCAGCGACGGGCTAAGGCACAATTGAGCCCTATGACCACCGCCGCTGATGATCACCACCGCGTCTGGGTCCTTCTGGTTGAGCGAGGCGTACGTGATGGTGCCAACCTTCACTTGTTCCACGACGAGACCTCTGCAACGAAAGCTGCTCATCGGTATCTCCGCAAAGCCTGGGTGAACGGCCAAAAGGACATGCCAGCCAATGTCTACGAGGCAATCGAGCAGTACAACCAGGGTCAAGCCTATGGAGAGGAGCACATCCTCCTCTCACCATGGGCTATTGAGAGCCACTGAAGCGCTAGTCCCGAAGACGATTCTATTCGACCATAGTCGCCGTCTATGGTCGATACTGTTAGCCTGATGGCCGTGACACCGACAAATGCTGCACGGGTTGTTCCTGCGGGCGAGTTCAAAACCAAATGCCTCCAGCTCATGGATGAGGTGGATCAGACCGGTGAATCGATCCTCATCACCAAGCGGGGCCGGCCCGTGTCGATCTTGATGCCGGTCACATCGGAAGCTCCCGGCATCTGCGGCCGCTACAAAGACAGGGTGCGGATGCCCGACGAAGGGCTTCCCAAGGCATTCACCGCCACAGAGTGGGCCGACATCATCGACAGCGCCGGGGCAGACGACACCGAATGATTCTCGACACCAACGCCCTGTTGTGGAGCGTTATCGGCGACACGTCCAAAGTCAGCCGTGAAGTGCAAGCAGAGGTCGATGCTCGGGTGTCCACCGGCGATGCCGCAGTTTCAGCAATCACGTTCTGGGAGATGAGACACGCGCGCCGCAAGAACAATCCGGCGGTCGCGCTGCCTCCGATTGCCGGGCTTCGACAAGACCTGCTGCGCAGCGGGCTGCGTGAGATTCCGCTCACGGGCGACATCCTCATCGATGGCATCGAACTCTCTGACAGCGGCTTCCACAATGATCCGATGGACCAGATGATCGTGGCCACCGCGCTGAGCGCGAACCTCCCCCTGGCCACCGCCGACCGCCGAATACGAGCGTGGGCGGACCAAACCGGCCGCTTGGAGATCGTGCCGCTGCGGTAGCCGTGTGCTGCCCGGCCTTGAACAGCCTCCGGGCTACCGGTCGCCAACTCATCCCTCGCGCAGGCTTTCCCACTCGTCGAGGAGGCTGGAGTCGGTGGAGCGCACCAGGTCGCGGAGCTCGGCGGTGAGGCTGGCCAGGGCGTCGTTGACGGCAGCGGTGGGGATGGTTTGGACCATGGCCTTGTAGCAGTCGGACAGATAGCGCAACAGCACGCCCTCAGAGCGCTTGATGCCGTATCGGCCCACGTACTGGTTGAAGGTGTCGCCGACCTCCATGAGGTCGCGGGCCACCGACTTGGGGCTGGGGCGGTCGCGGCCAACCCAGGGGTGGTAGCGGGCGAACACCGCGAAGGCAGGATCGATGAACTCGGCCTCGGGACGGGGCCAG
The DNA here is from genome assembly GCA_965208505.1 of Acidimicrobiales bacterium. Taxonomy (GTDB): domain Bacteria; phylum Actinomycetota; class Acidimicrobiia; order Acidimicrobiales; family Bin134; genus Poriferisocius. The sequence goes on along the minus strand of OZ242339.1, from coordinate 582,355 downwards.
GTGACCTCTGACAGCCGCTCCAGGCGCTCCTCATAGGGCACCCGTTCGGCCTTTAGCTGGGCCATCAGATCGTCGCGAGCCTTGTCCCGCTGGGCTAGCAGTACCGCTGTGGGGTCTTCGAGCACCGACTCCACCACGCTCAGCGCCTGGAAGTGGTAGTCGGACGCCTCCATATCGAGCGCGTCCAGCGCCTCCACTGCGAACAGCCCAAGTGGCTGGTTGAGCCGGAACTCGTCTTGCAGGTCGAGGTTCACCCGCACCGGGCGGCCTTGCCCATCGGGCGCATCCATCACCTCCACGATCTCGGCGTCGATCAGCGATCTGAATACCCCCACCGCCCGGCGGATGTGGACCCGTTGGCGGGCGCGGGGCTCGTGGTTGTCGGTCAAGAGGCGCTTCATGGCCGCACAGCCGTCGCCGGGCCGGTCGAGCACGTTGAGCATCATGGAGTGGGTCACCGCGAAGCTCGATTCCAAAGTCTCAGGTTGACCGTGCCATAGCCGGTTCAAGGTATCGCCGTCGTAGTGGGCGTAGTTGTGCTCGGGCGGCTTCTTCTTTTTCAGCTTGCGGCGCTTTACCGGATCGGACGCGGCCTTGGCCTCAGCCCGGCGGTTCTCGATCACGTGCTCGGGGGCCTGCACCCACACGCTGCCCTCCTCGTCGAACCCCCGACGGCCGGCCCGGCCGGCGATCTGCTGGAAGTCCCGCACCGAGAGCACCCGGGTGCGGCGCCCGTCGTACTTGTAGAGGCGGGTGAACAGCACGGTGCGGATGGGTACGTTCACCCCCACGCCCAGGGTGTCGGTGCCGCAGATCAGCTTGAGGTGCCCCTGCTGGGCCAGCTTCTCCACCAGCAATCGGTACTTGGGCAGTAGCCCGGCGTGGTGTACCCCCACTCCGGCCAGCACGAAACGGCGCAGGTCCTTGCCGAACGGTGTGTCGAAGCGGAAGCCGCCGATCGCCTCCTTCACGTCCGCCTTGGCATGGGGATCCAACACGTCAAGGCTGGTGAGGCTCTGGGCCTGTGCGGTGGCCTCTCGCTGGGTGAAGTGAACTATGTACACCGGTGCCTTGTCGGTGGCCAGCAGCTCGGCGATGGACACGTGCAGCGCCGTCTCCCGGTACTCCACATCGAGCGGCACTGGCCGATCGGCCGAGGCCACCAGCGCGGTGGGTCGTCCGTTGCGCTGGGTGAGATCCCGGCGCAGGGCGGTGGTGTCGCCCAAAGTAGCCGACATCAAAAGGAACTGGGGCCGGCTCAGCTCCAGCAGCGGCACCTGCCAGGCCCAGCCCCGATCCCGATCGCCGTAGTAGTGGAACTCATCCATCACCACGAGCTCGGCGTCGGCCTCGCTGCCGGAATGCAGGGCTTGCAGCGCCAAGATCTCCGCGGTGCAAGCGATAACCGGGGCGTTCCCGTTCACGGTGGCGTCGCCGGTGACCATCCCCACCCTCTCGGCTCCGAAAGCTGCCACCAGCTCGAAGAACTTCTCGCTGACCAGGGCTTTGATCGGGGCGGTGTACACCGCCCGGCGCCTCTGAGCCAGCGCCGCGAACGCCCCGGCCAGCGCAACCAGCGACTTGCCCGAGCCGGTGGGCGTGGCCAAAACCACGTTGTCGCCTCCCAGTAGCCGCAGAACGGCTTCTTCCTGATGGGGGTACAGCTCAAGTCCCGCGGCCTCGGCCCAATCGCAGAACGCCCCCAGCAGCTCATCGGGATCACCGGATTGAGGCATGAAATCACCGAGTGAGGGATGAGCGGGCATGGCCCCACCAGAGTAGGGGTGGATCAAGATCCACAGCATCCATGAGCCAGATTTGGCCTCCGCCCAGGCTGTTCTAGACCATTTTGGACCGAGGTGATCTCTCGATTCTGTACACAGGGTGCGACACTTGCTGTCCCATTTCTATTGATTTTAGCGATATTCTGTAAATTTCAAGAGAAAATCTGATTATTTCGACACCCTCGCCGACGCGCTCGATCCAAAAGGGCAATACCCCAGGTCACAGGCAAGACTAGGGTCCCGACCTTGTCGGAAAAATCGAGCCACGAAGACAAGATCGGACAATTTCCGCAACAAAATCCGCCCCTGTGGGAATCATTTGACAATTTGGGTTGTAAAGATTGCCGCTCCAATTGGGCCTTGGCCGTGTCCTACGTCTGAGGCAATACGAAGAAGAGGAGAAAAACTATGAACCACCTTGTGGAAGACCTCATCGGGCCGGCCGCTGCGTGCCGACTGCTGGGAGTTGGCCCACAAAGCCTGCTGCGAGGCATCAATGACGGCATCGTGCCCGCCTACAGCATTGGCGGATCGGTCCGCTTCAGGCCTTCAGAGCTTTGCCATCCCTCTCTCTCCGGCCTGGCTGAGCACAACCGCTCGACAGACGAGCATTTCGCCGCCTAGCCCCACCCAAGTCTTCCGCCCCCGACTGCGTCAACCCCCGCGCGGTCGGGGGCGGAACGGCTCCGCTAGGGAAGGACGGTTTCGGTGTCGCGGCCGGAGCGCAAGATGGTTCCCGGGGTGGCCCCGGTCACCTGTCCATCGACCACAATTTCGGTACCGCCCACCAACACCCGGCGGACGCCTTGGGCGCCGGCGAACAGACGCATGCATTCGCCGGGCAGATCAGTGCGGGCCTCAATGGGGTCAGAGGCCACCGTGGCCGGATCGAATACCACCAGATCGGCGTGCCAGCCTTCAGACACCCGGCCCCGGTCCTTCAGCCCGAACAGACGGGCAGGCACGTCGGTCATCAGCCGTACCGCCTCCTCCAGCGGAAGCAGCCCCCGATTGCGCACGATGTCGCCCAAGATGATGGTGAAGTATCGGGTTCCGCACATGCGATCGAGATGGGCCCCGGCATCGGAGCCGCCCACGATCACCCGGGGGTCCCGCCAGTGCTCGGTCCGGTGGGCCCAACTCTCGGCAGAGTCGTCGGCATTTATAGGCCACAAGTCGGTGCGCAGATCGTCGGCCAGAACGATGTCGCAGAGGGTGTCAAACGGTTCCTGGCCCCGCTCAGCAGCGATGTCGCCCACTCGCCGTCCGGTCAGCCCTTCGTTCTCAGGGGCGAAAGTGGTGCCGATCTCCATGTTCTCCCACTGGGCCATGTGGTAGAAGCCACCGCTGCCGGTCTGGGCCTGCTCGTTGAGCCACCGCCGCTTCTCCGGGTCGGACAGCGCGGCCATCTTCTCTGCGTGGGGAAGGTTCATGGTGTCCTTCCACCCCGGCATGTTGTACAGCGGGCAGTAGGTGGCAAAGCACAGCTTCAGCCCGCCGATGGTGGGCATCGACAATGCCACGATGCGCCCACCCACCTCGGCCGCGGCATCGGCCGCCCCGAGCTGGTGGTTGGTCCGGTCTTTGGTGTCGGCGCTCACCGTCAGCACGTTCCAATTCAAGGGCCGCTGGGCCCGGGCCGACATCTGGCTCATCAGCTCGATCTCCTCGTCGCTGAACATGCTGAGGCAGCCAGAGGTGATGAACTCCAGCCAGGTACCAGGGTGGTCGGACACTGCCCCGGCCAGGGCCAGTACTTCCTCGGTGGAGGAGAACCGGCTGGGCACGGGTTCGTTGTCGCCGTCCCAGTGAGTGTGGGCCAGCGAGGTAGAGAACCCCATGCCTCCGGCGGCCAGCCCTTCGTGGAGGGCCTGCACCATCTGGTCGAGCTGGCTGGGATCGGCGGGCTTATCAGCGTCGGGACCCATCACATAGCGGCGCACAGCCGAATGTCCCACCAGGAAACCGGCGTTGACCGCGGTGCGGCCGTCGAGGCGGTCTAGGAACTCCCCGAACGTCTCCCAGTCCCATGGCAGCCCCTGCTCCAGCGCCGGCAGGGGCATCCCCTCCACCATGGCCATCATCTCTTGCAGGTACCGGGCGTCGTCGGGATTCACCGGAGCGAGCGAGAACCCGCAGTTGCCCCCCAGCACGGTGGTCACCCCGTGCATCGGCGACGGTGTGGCCGCCGGGTCCCAGAACAGTTGCGCGTCGTAATGGGTATGGGGATCGATGAACCCCGGAGCCACCACCAGCCCGTTGGCATCCACCGTCCGGGCCGCTGCCCCGTCCACCTGCCCGATCTCCGCGATGCGCCCCCCAGAAATGGCCACATCAGCCGCAACAGGAGCCGCCCCAGTCCCATCCACAACCGTGCCGCCCCGAATCACCAGATCAAACATGCCCCCCACAGTAGGCGCGCCCCGTGACAAATCCCCTGGCGAAATGGGCCTGCCGAAACAAGGGGTCTACCAGTAGAGTTGTCGCATGGTCGTAGAACTTGACCTCAGCCCTGACTGCGAAGCGGCGTTGCGGTCCGCCGCCCAGCAAGCCGGCCGCACCGTGGATGAGACGGTTCACCTAGCCATCGAAGCCTTTATCGAGCAGCAAGACTTGGAACAATGGCGTGCGGCCGCTCGTCAAAATATTGCCGACCACGCGGAGACCCTGCGACTCCTTGGAGAATGACCAGCCCACCCGGCCCCCTCAATCTCACGAAACTGCTGGCCATCGCCGAGGAGTACTTTGGATCACCATTGCCGATACGTGAAATCGGCCTCTTGGAGTCCGCGGCTGCCCAGCCCTATGTCACGGTTTTCGGTGAAGACGCCTACCCCAGCCCCTGGGACAAGGCCGCTGTGCTGCTCAGAACAATCGTTTCAAACCACCCACTAGTTGACGGCAACAAACGACTGGGCTGGCTCGCTGCGACGGCTTTTCTCACCCGAGTTGGATACTCAACCAGCCACATCACTTCATCTGACGCTGTGGACTTGGTGCTCCGAGTTGCCACAGAACACCTGGAAATCGACACCATCGCCCGCGAGCTCCGCGCTCTCACTCTAGGCACCGAGAACAAAGAGACATAGGAAAGAGCCGCCTAGCGGGACGCGGTTACTGCCCTCCACACACAGTCTCTAGACACAGCCGCCGCTATCCACGAATTTAGGTCCAACGTCAACCGGATCACTCTGATCTGAAAAACCGTTGACATCCCCGCAGCAGCATCGGTATAGTGTCGATTGCCTGCGGTCCGGTTAGTAAGCGTAAGCTGAATGCAGCCGACATACCGCGGCGACGGGACCCCGGAACGCACGGGGTCCCTTTTTTGCGCCATGAACTGCCCGGCCCACGATCTTCCCAGCGCGAAACGGCCCCGACCGGGGTCGGGGCCGTCGGGCCGGGGCTGCTCACCCCGGCGGGGTTAGCTTCATTCTAACCCAACGGCACTGGGACCAAACACGCATCAGGTGGCAGACGAAAACAGCATTACTGCTTGGACAAAAAGTGCATTACATCGCCGTTGGGGGCGATGGCGACCTCGTGTTCTGACCGCTCGGCGATGCAATGCAGTCGCTTGCCAGGAAAGCTCCGCAGATAGTCGAACAGCATCCCGATTTCCGCGTCAGGGTGGATCGGCGTCTCTTCGGCAGCATGATCCTCGATACACGCAGACGCGCTACAGCGGCGGACCTCCACCACTTCAATGCGATCCTCGCCCTCCACCCGTACCAAGTAGCCCCCATCTGGGTGGTGCAGGTCCATGTACTCGAACGTTGCCCCGACTGGATCCTCGTCAAGCACGACAATCAACTTGTCAGGCAACCAGTCACGGATATCAGGGCAGCTCGCGCTGAGGCGCAGCAGCACCCTGGCTACCTCGCGCCGCCGAGCCGAAGTCTCTTCTGGTTCTTCAACCACAGACCCACTGTACCCAGTGACTCCAGCCGTACAACACAGATTCAGACCGGGTGCTGCCATCAAGCGACTGGTCTACCTCCCAGAGGACCACCATCTCCGGTTCTCCTCCCAGGTGTTGAACAAACCGTGCATCGGCGACGGTGTGGCCGCCGGGTCCCAGAACAATTGGGCGTCGTAGTGGGTATGGGGGTCTATGAACCCCGGAGCCACCACCAGCGCGGCCCCGGTCCCATCCACCACGGCGGCGCCCCGAATCACCAGATCAAACATGGCCCCACAGTGGGCGAGCCTGATCGAATTCCCCCATTGCCTGGAAATGGTGCCCCCCAGATGTTATTTTTCTATTTTAGACTATTTCCCGTAATATCATGTTATTACCATATACTCTATATCTAAGATCCATCGACTAGGCACACGGGTCCTCTTTCTCGACGATTCGGGCAAGCCCTCACAGCGCGACGCCTCCAAGGCGGTCGTAGTCGGCGGCTTCTCCATCCCATCAGCAGATGTCCCAGTTCTCAGCCGCCGGATCGCAGGTGCCAAGTCTCGCTTCTACCCTGATCGCGGGGATCCCGGAAAATGGGAAGTCAAGGCTACGCGGACCATCACGCCGAACCCGTGGCGGCGCTCCAAGAACCGCCTGTTCCTGGCCGAGGTCAAGCGCATTCTGGGCCAGTTCGACTGCACCGTCTACACGGCCATCATCCGCAAACGCAGGATGTATCACCCTATGGCCCTCGACACCACCGCACCGCTTCAACTCCAAGCGCTAGTCGAACACTTCTCCGTCGAGTGCGCGGAGCACGACGAGACGGGTCTCATCGTGTCGGACTGGTCTAGCCACAGCCTCGATGCCCATACCAGCCAGTGCGTGGCCAGCTTCGTCATCTCGCGGGGCCTGCCTGTCCACCCTTGTGTCTACTATGCGAGCTCACAGGGCTCCCACATGATCCAAGTCGCAGACCTTGTGGCCGGAATACGGCGGCGAACCATCGAAGGTGACACCAACCTCAAGGCACTCGACAATTCCCTCACCACCATGCGCACACTGCCTCAGGACACAAACGCCGCCACCTACGCACGTCGGCCCTATACCAACAAGATCACTGTGATCTGAAAAACCGTTGACATCCCCGAAGCGGGACCGGTACAGTGTCCATTGCCTGCGGTCCGGCTAGTAGGCGTAAGCCGAATGCAGCCGACATACCGCGGCGACGGGACCCCGGAACTCACGGGGTCCCTTTTTTTGCGCCACGAACTGCCCGGCCCGCGATCCAGGAATTCGATTTCAGAAGTACTCGCTCCAGTCGAAGATTGCTGTGGTGGGCTCGACGCGAGCCTTCAATTCAAGCCAAAAAGGGCCGGGGCATTGCAAGGGCTACCAGTACAGTTCGTGCATGGTCGTGGAACTAGACCTCAGCCCTGACTGTGAAGCGGCATTGATGGCCGCAGCCAAGAATGCGGGTCGCACCGTCGACGAAGCCGTCCACCTCGCCGTCCAAGCCTTCATCGAACAGCAAGACACGGAACAGTGGCGTGCAGAGGCCAAAAGGAACATGGTCATCCACGCAGAGACCCTGCGCCGTCTAGGAGAGTGACTTATGTCTGACAAAAGAGAGAACCAAGTGCGAGGCGTGCCTCTCTCGCCCACAATCACAGAGATCGTCCGCGATTTAGAGCCCATGGGCGATCCGAGCAAGTTCTCAATAGCGCACTTGACCACCGAGGAAGAGGACGCTTTCTTCGCCATCATCGAAGACCTCTGATTAGCAATCTTCCCGGTGGCGTGACCCCCTGAGGTTGGTCCGCCTGACTCCCACAAACCAGGACCAAAAAACAAGGCACACATCAAGTGGACCAAAAAACGGGGTCCCGTCAGGTCTAGCGCTCTTCCAGTGGGGACCCATGCAAGCGATACCTATCCAGCCCTCACAGCTCTCCTATATATTGTGGCGCTGATGGGACTTCGGCGGGGGCAAATCGACGTGCAGCAACCCGGAGGGTCTGTTCACAAGTGGGTATCAATCTCTTCCAGGGTGCCGTCCTCGAACAGTAGTTCCAAGTGTAGGTGCAATCTCTCTGGCAGAGGGCCTGCTTCGATCAGGACGCCGAGTTCGATGTTGTCGTTGATGCCGGCGGATGTGAGGTTGGCGCTGGTGATGAGGGTTGAGGTTTGGTCGGCGATTACGCACTTGGCGTGGAGGCGGGCACTGGCTGCGAAGAACGCTTCTCGGGCTTCGAGGGGCCATCTGTAGAAGCGGGCCATTTCTTTGATGGGTGCGAAGGGGTGGGTGGGGTCTATGACGAGTGGGCCGCCGGGGTCGTCGGGGGTCTCCAGGATGAGTGAGACCTCGACTCCCCGACCGATGGCGTCGGCTAGAGATGCAGCGATGTCGGCAACGTCATAACTAGTGAACGAGACTAGGACGAGGCTGTTGGTTGCGTTGGTGACCAGCGTGTTGAGCACAGCCCGTGTTGTTCGCAGGCCGACGGCCTCGGTTGGGGGTCCTGTCCACACCAGGCTGACCTTGTGCTCTGAGCGCACTGCTTCCGCGGCCGTGGAAGCGGCTCGGATTGCGGCGGCTACGACAGCTCCGGACACGGCGGGGGTCTGTGACCATGCTTGGTCGATCTTCTCTGCGTGCTTGCGGTAGTGAGTAGCTGGGCTGGCGCCGATTAGCGCTGACTGGGACCCCAGTGACCATACGGCGAAATTTTCGATTGCCGCGGCACCGGCATCTAGGAGGTCGCCCGGCACCTGTAGGGCTGCTTCGACGGCTGCATTGGTTATCGCTTCGCTCATGTGAAGTAGGTGTTACCAGAGTGGCCGAGGATTGGGACCGCCGCTCCACGGTCTAGGTAGCGGTTGCCGGATTCGCAGGACGTCTCGGGAGTAAACAGACAGGCGTGGCATGCGGCATTGTGAAGAGAGTCGCCGAGGTCGCCGGCATGGTGGTCTGCGCACATGGGATCGGTTGAGCAGAGTTTGGCTCGGCTCATCGCTTCTCGTAAGACACTGGCAAGCCGGGCCGGTTCGGACAGAGCCACTAGACCGCCGAGGGTTCCCTCGGAATCGGGGGATGCGGTGTACAAGAGCACCCCTGCCATCGGAGGGCCTTCGGGATCGCCGGACTCGCGGCAGTAGAGTCGCTCCCGGATCGATGCCGTAGAGTATCCGCATTCGAGGGCCACTTGGTGCAGCAGCAAGTGCGACAGCGTGTGCAGAAGCACGAAGCGGGCGGGCGGCATCTCTCCATTGGGCTCGAGTCCACGGCGGGTGAGCCAGTTTCGGGTCGCCTTCTTTAGAGCCTCGTAGCGGTTGCTTGCCTCGTAGCCTTTTTCCCACTGCTCGACTCGGGCTTCGGGGAGTCGTATGAGAATCCCTTCACCTCGGATCTCGGCCGCCGGCAGCCAGGATTGGGGGCTTTTCCAGATTGGCGCTATCCGGTCTGCGTCAGCCGAATCGGGCCCGTCGATCCGCGTGAACCCGCACAGCGCCTGCACTTCTCGTAGCCGGTCGACAGCAATTGGGTGGTCTAGCGTCTTTCTGAACCCGGCCGGAATGGTGAGGGCACGTACTTCGAAATCGTCGGACTTCGGCGGGACAGCCGCGGTAAAGGCTTCCCACTCCGGCCCACGCAAGTCTCCGGTTCCGGGGTTGCCCTCGCCTTTGCCTTCGCCTTGGCGGTCAACGATCGCTGTCCATACGTCATCGGGGTCATACCGGAGCAGCCACCTCAGCGCCTTCTCTCCGGCTCCTTTCACCAGCCGTTTGACGATGACGTCGAATTCGTTGCGGTCGTCGATGTCGTTCAAGTCGTCCCAGTGTTCGGCAACCTTCTGCTCTATCTCGCCGGTGACCGTGGGGATCGTTAGGGCTGAGCGATAGACGGCGAACCAGGCGTTAGACGCACCGAGCAGCAGGGCACGGGTCGGCTGGGTACAGGAGTCGTCGAAGCGCTGGAGGTGCGGATGCCGGCCCCGACAACGTGGCAAGTGGAGGTGGGCCTGAGGGCCAAACGCATCCTGCACAAGCCGGTCGGCACTGCAAGTCTTGCAAACAATCCGCACGTCGGTGGCGCGGCTGGCTTTGCCGGCCTCTTTCAGTTCGAGGATCGGGCCACCATCTGGGCACGAGCCGCCATGGTGGACGAACTCCTCCCACGGGAAGTCGTCAAGGTGGCCCGCCGGACACGCGATCAAGAATCGGGCTGGCACCGCGGGTGGTCGGCGGCCCTTGCACCTTTCGTGGTAGTAGCGAGCCTGGTCGGGCCGAAAGACGGGGACGTCAAGTTGGAACCGCCCCCGGTCGACAGGAGAGAGCAGATCGCAGCCTGTGCAGCGAACCCACCTCGGAAACGGATAAACCGGTACGCCGATGCGGGCCCATTCATCGAATGGGCTTGCGGTCTCCTCCTCCCAGGGCGGAGTTCGGAATTCGGCGACGAGATGACAGCCGGGAACTGTCCGCACAGCGCCAATCAGCCGAGGTTCGAGAATGCGTTCCGAATGGTTGATGTCCCATTGGTCAGTGCCAGATAGCACGACTGACAGTCTCGGCAGGTCGACAACTGCGCCTGGGCCGTAGGTGTGGATCATCTGCGACGGGCGAACTTCACCAACCCGGCGGGACTTGTACGCCCTTTTCCTCGACCCTGGCGGGCTCATGCCGATGCCTGCCCGGATACTTGTGCCTCTGCCTCCTCGGCTTCTATGGCTTCGTCGATGTCTTCGTCGCCAACAACGGGCGGGCGTTCACATTCGTCAGGCAGGCCCAGCTCAATCAGGGGTTGACTCATGGACACGTATGTCGGATCTTCTTCGATGATCTGGAGGTTGGCTTGGATTTCGGTGTCGCGAAGCGAGTTCGGACAGGTCCAAATGTCCCAGTCGCCAGCCTCGGGCCTGTCCAGCAGCGGCACGTCTTCGGCGGTCCGCCTGGAGTATGACAATTCGGGTCGCAACGCGGCTTCCCTATCCCAGGCGTCGAGGCGGTCGTTCGCCATGTCGGCGACCAGCGTCCCGACCGAAGATTCTCCGGTAACTGACTCTGCCCTTTCAGCAATCGCATCGACATGGGCGGCAATCCGCTGGTCGGGCCGGGCAAATGAGCGGGCAGACGGGTTGGGATTCCAATCACGGTCGCCGTGGCGCACTGCCGAGACGAGAACACCAGTAAGCCCCTTATCGAGGGCCCGCTCTGAGAACGGGGTTACCGAGAGCGGTTCAACATGGCGGTAGAAGGTGGCGTGATAGTGCTCAAACGTTTCGTAGTGCGAAAGGTCTCGTGGGCGGGCCCAGTTGTAGAGCGTGATCACCAGGCCAGGGCCCTTAGGGTCGCGGCCCACGCGAGATGTGGCCTGAATGTACTCAGCAGTGGCCTTCGGCTGGCCAACGACGATCATCGAGCCGAAGCGGGCCACGTCGACACCGACAGAGATCATGTTGGTCGCCAGCAGCAGGTCAACCGGCTTCGGGGCGTCCTCGGCGGCGTGGGGATCATGGGGAATGAACAACCGGCGAAGAATCGTCTTGATGTCGTCAGACGACACCCGAGATGTCAACTCTTCGAGGTCGACCCTGGGCCGGTTCGCCAGGCCGGTTGTAAATCGGCTCCGGCGGAGCTTAGTTCGCAGCTCGTCTTCGGCCATTCGCCGCATGCCGGCCAGTTCTCGCACCGCGTTGAAGTACCCGACAATTGTCATCCAAGGGTCGGCCGCTAGCGCGTTGTCGCCAAGCTCCTCCCAGATTGCCTTGGCCGCGGCCATAACCGAGGCGAATACTCGCAACTCGGCCTGCTTCAGTCGTTCGCCGTGAGCACAGATCCCGAGATACAGCCGCCCTGGGGTCTGGGGGCTAGGCGGTACCTGTTCAGCAAAGAACGACCGGTGCACGTCGAGGACGGGTGGCGGGAACACTCGCAATTCCCTCCAGAACACCGACCATGTCTGCTGGCGGGCGCGGCGGATCGTGGCTGTAGAAGCCACAATCTTCGGGCGGATCGCCTGCCCATCGAGATCCCAAGTAGACAGCCGGTCGATTGCGGTCTCATAGAGGCCTGCCATAGTGCCAAGCGGCCCGGTCACTAAGTGCATCTCATCTTGAATGATCAGGTCAGGAGGCCGAAGCCGCATCGCCGGAACAGTCTGCGCCGCCGGGTGGCCATCGAGCGGCTGATGTGAGTCGCGCTCCTCCCAGTGCCATCGGTGAGACCGATCGAGGTCGGCGTTGCGGTATCCGTGCCTCTCACAACGCGACTCAACTCGTCCGAACAATGTGGAGGTCGCCCCGTTCCAGGGGAGCTGAGCAAATTTGTCGATAGTCGCGATCACGAACGACGGAACGAGCCGGTAAATCTCCTCGTCAACGGTGACTACTGGGATTCCCTCGCCGTTGGTGTTTCGCTCGGTGAACGAGCATCCTTTGGCATTTCCGCAGAAGACCAGGAAGCGAGCCTGCGCTGCGTCGTAGCGGCAGTCGGTTTGGGGGTCTATCTCCGTCCCGCACCACGGGCAGTCCGTTAGCTGAATTGGTGTTGCCTGCCCGCCCTGGTAACCGCCAAGGCGGGCATCCTCGGCGAACTTCTCCGCGTCACGGGCCTGGTTCGGCGACACTGAGGCACCAACCCACATGCCGAGCCGGAACGGGGTGCCCTCATATCGGTCATCGGTCTTGCACCGGTGCTGGCGGAGCAGCTCTGCGGAACACATGAGCGTGGACGCCCGCTGGAATTGCTGAGCAGTGAGCAGGCGGAGTGTGTACCGCATCAATACGGCGACGCCATCGCGTCCGTCGGCAGCTTCATCTCCCTCGCCGACAACTCCCTGCATTCGACGCATGGCCAGGGTGAATGCAACGAGTCCGAGATAGGCCTCGGTCTTGCCGCCTCCAGTGGGGAAGAACAGCAGGTCAGCGAGTGCTCCGCCCTGGGTTCGCTCCGGGTGGGTTGGATCAGCGAGCGATGGGATGCACAGCAAGACAAAGGCCAACTGGAACGGCCGCCACGATCGGTTCTCTGGCTCATCGGCGCTGTTGAGGGCAGCGCGCAAGGAGAGTTCTGCGTCCCGCCGCCGGGCTTCGATGGCGACTGTGTGGACCCGTTGCTTCCACATGGCCTGGTTGGCAAACCGGAAGGCATCGAGCGCGTCAGAGTCGGTGCATACCAGTTCGATCCCCTCGGCAATGGCGTCAGCCACCTTCTTGGCCGCGGCAACGGCTTCTCGAGCGGTGTCTTCATGCCCCTCAAGCCGGGCACCGGAGTCACTTATCCGAGCCAGTTCGCCGTCGAGCCATGATCGATAGCCCTCAGCGAGCGGCAACAGAGCCGATCGCAGCCGATCAGGCTCCATCTCGGCCAGTTCCTTCATATCGGTAACCAGCTCCGCGAGCTGGGGCAGCGACTCGGGGCGGGGTGCGTCAGTTCGCCACACTTCGTGCCTAGGGATGACGGCCGTGCTAGCGCGCACTGCTCGGCGAGGATCGCCGGTGAATACCTCAACCTCGGTCCCGACTCCGTGGCCGACGGCGAATTCCGCGACGTCTCGGTATTGCATATCGAGCTGAGACACCTCTGCCCGTTCTGAAGCCGAACTGGCTAGAGCCTCGGAAGAACTCTCGTTCCGACTGAGGAAGACATCTGAGCCGTCGGGCGCTACCAAGTCGAAACAAGCTTGGAACAGCCACCGGCTGTCCTTGTTGAGGTCGACCTGCTCTTGCTCGTTGGATAAGAAAACCGTCACCAACCACGGCCCCTGGGCCGAACGGTTCACCCGGCCCCGAAGCACAACCCCTTCTTCGTTGACGGGCAGCGGCCCAAACTCGCCCTCAGCTAGCGGAATAAACATGCTGGACTCCCGCGGATGGCGAACCCACACCGCCGCTCGGGAGCCGTCGTCGTGGTTCTCAAACGCCCGCAGGTATTGGCCCCATCGGCAACGGGCGACCAGCCCGTCGGCCGAACTGTCCACGACCACCGACAGCCCCATTGACGACTGGGCCATGACCAGCCTGGGACTGCGGCCGTCTTGCACGCCGCCGCCAACGTCATCACCCTCCTCGGGGCCTACATCGTCATCGCGCTCAGGATCACTGGCGACGGACCCCTTGGGCGCGAGCATCCCCACCAAGTACCGGTCCCGCACCCGTCCGGGGGACGACCACTTCCCGTTCTTCTGCTGGTAGCCGCGGATGACCTCGTCCTCTCCGTCTAATGGACCCAGCAGATCGGCCGTGACCCGGCTGACAAGGTCAGCTCGCAGGTCCCAAGGACTCTGAGCCGAAGCTGAAGTCGTGAGATCGGTCATACGTCAGTCCCCAGCAACGACACTTGGCTTTCATTCTTCGCCTTGCCGGTCTTCGGCTTCTTCGCCGGCCTCTGCAACCCGGCGGCTACTTCGGCTTCGTATCGTTCTTTGTTCAACTCGAGCAACCTATCCAATACCTCATCCGCGGCATCAGGTGAAAAGGTAAACCGGAGGCCCTGGCCTCGCACTTCATGGAAACCGTGCCCGACATCTAGATCAGACCATCCGTAGGCATATCGCACCGCCATGTCCAACTCGACGTGCAATTCTCGGAGCCGTTGGATTTCCTCATCGGAACGCACGCCCGGGTCATGGACCAGGTTGTAGACACCGGTCAAACCGAGATCGCGTTCGACCATCAATGGGGAGCGGTATGTATCCAGCATCTCACCAGCAGTTGCGACGGCATCACTGTAAGGCGGCTGCGGGAACGTCTCGAAGACATCCGACTGTGTGTAGCGGATACGAGTCTCCAGCGTTGACCCATGTTGCAACCACCAAACTGCGTGCAATTCACTCTGCAGTACCCCGAAATGGAATGCATCATCAAACACGTACACCGGTGTTGTCTGGTCTATCACCTTGGGAAGCGAGACGAAGGCAAAGGCGTGATGTGCCGATGTGATAGGACGGCAGAGCACCCGATCAAGCGATTGAATTGTCCGATACAGCTTCGGACGCTTCTCTGCATATATCCAGTAGAGCTGCGGCAACGGTTTCCGCTTCTTGAATTCGCCATTCGCCGCGCGCTCCTGCCGCTCCGGCTTAACTCTTTCCTCTACGATAGAGAAGCAATCGGGATACTGGCGTGCCCTTTCTTCGGGCCAATCGAAGAAGTTGATGATCCAGCGGGACCCGTTTTGCGTCGGGCTCTGCATGAAGTCTTTGCCGTTTATGTATTCGAAGAGTACATCGGCGTTGCGGGGATCCTTAGAGATGAGTGCCTGTGCCGCTTCGGGACTCATTGTGAAACCCAAGCCGAGAACGATCGAACCCTGGAACGACTTGTTAGCGTTTTCAGCGAGTCGCTGTTTGCGCCATCTCGACCGGGATAGTGGGTAGAGCATCTCGCCTATACCGACGACGGGTCGTCCGTCGAGAATCTGCTGGCAATGCCACTGATTGGCGGTTGCCCACACTTTGGCAATTTCAAGCGTTGCGTCGCCAGGCCATTTGGTTGATGAGACAGCGTGATGGATCGTCCATCCCGTGTCAATGATCTGGGCGAGACCGACTTCGCTGGTGTCGCCTTGGGCGATGGTGTTGGTGGCTAGGTAACCAAATGAATTGGAGACCTTAGTGGCGTTCAGGAAGAAGTACGCCACGAGGTCAGCAGATCCCTTCTTCCCGCCCGCGACCCAAGCGATGAGGTGGTCGCGGTAGTCCGTCCCGGCTGCCCCCGTGATTTTCTGGCCGCCAATGAAGGGTGGGTTGCCCACTGTGGCGTCAAAACCTGGCTCTCGACCCGCCGGGTCAAAGACCTCTGGGAATGCGACCGGCCAGTGCAAAGGGTTGCGCGCCGGTGCGCCATCTGGCCGCCCGGCGTCAAGGCGAAGGCGGGCACGGCTGTCAGCCCGGTGCAGGGCTTCAGATTCCTCTGGGGTCTCGATGGCATCGACAACATGAACTACGACTTCAGCGTCGGCTTCCAACCGAGCGGTGAGTGCTGAGCTTGGATCCCTCTCGCCTGCAGTGCTCAGGGCTGCACCGGCAAGGACGTCGGCGATACTTGCCAGAATGGTTAGTCGCTTCTCGCTTTCAATGTAGAGCTTCTGCTTTCGCTCGACGTCGGCCGGCCGGATGGTCTCAATACTGCGCATCTCCCGCCGCATTCCGATGGCCTCATCGACAAGCTGCTCAACGGCTTGCAGCGCGTTTCCCCCGGCTGAGAAACCGGGGATGGGAATCTCCCTCGCCCGACCAGCAGCAACGTCATAGTGCAGGTATCGGAGCTGGTCGAGATCCCAGATTCCTAGGAGGCTGTCTCCTGATTTGAGGGCGTGGTCGAGAAACGTGAAGGGCCTGTTTCTGGCCACCGTCGTCAACCACATCGAGAGCTTTGCCATCTCCACTGCCATTGGATTGCGGTCTATGCCGTAGCAGCACTGCTCTGCGACCAGACGGCGGGCCTCAATCACAACATCGAGTCGGTTCGGGTCATCCGCCGCGGTGGCACCCTCGGCGGCATTGGGGCGGCCCTCGGCCCTCCACGCTTCGATGAGCCGGTCGGCCAGGTAGCGGCACGCAGCAACAAGGATGGCACCCGACCCGACGGCTGGGTCGCAGACCTTGAGGTCGAGAATTTCAGCTGAGGAGCGGATGTGCCATTCGTTTGTATCGGGGGTGTTCTGCGGACCAGGTGAATAACAGAGTGGAGCCAGAGTGTGCTCAACGACTTCGTCGGCCAGTTCTTTGGTGGTATAGGCAGTGCCGCTGTCGCGCCGCGACCCGGTCTCGGTGACATATACCGCTCCTTCAAGGAACACAAGAGGGCGGTCGCGCAGGTCAAGCCGTAGCAGGTTGGCAAACGGCTCGATGCGGACTGCCAAGTCCTGATCACCTTGGCAAGCCTGGAGGAGGCCCGCTCGGCGATGCCGGTCGACTGGATCGGCTAGGAGCTTGGCGACTTGATTCTTCGTGCCGACCTTGCGACCGGCTTTGCCTGCATTGCTGTCGCTGAGCCAAGCAACAAGGGCCTTATCGCCATCGATCAATTTGGCTTCAAGTTCGGGAAGCCCGATTTCTGGTTCCTCACCGGTCTTTCCCCTCAGGCCAAGGACCACTTGTTCTGCGGTTACGGCATCGTGGTCGAGGAGCCGTTCGTAGATGTGGCCTATCTGCTCGACGTCCACATGGCGGTACGAGAGGCGACGGGTGTCGACAACACCACCGCTGCTGAAACGCAGGACAAGGAGGGCGTTGAGGATGGCGAGCACATCGAGATCGGTGACTGGGATGGGCGTGCCGGTGGTAGCCAGCCAAGTGCTGTCGGCGGTGCGCCCCTCGAGGAAGGGAAATCGGTCGGGATCGAAGAGATTGCCGCCATAGGCTGGAATCGAGATTTCGTCGTGGTGGACGCCGCTGTGCACAGCTCTGCTGGTGGCCAGCAGGCGATGCCAGGCCGCGGTACGAGTTTCCAGGGCCTCGGGGTTCTCGAAGCCCTCCTGTTGAAGCGACTCCCGCAGAGAGCGAACGGCGTAGAGGGACTGATAGTGGGGATTGTCGGTGGGGAGGAGATCGTTTTCTTCGGCTACCAGAAGGAACACAGTGCGCATCATCTCGGTGACTGCCGCTTCGTAAACCTCGTGCGGCTCTACTCCAGCCAACAGAGTTCCGCCGCGATCTTGGTTTGCTCGTGAGATGGCGTTCACCAACAACTCAGTGGCCTGTCGCACCTGGGTGCCTAGCTGATCGGTGACCTCAGCCTGTGAGCTCGCTGACTCTTCTAGCAGCGCCTCGGGGGTGTCTCGTTCCGATGCGCCGATGAACCGCCGTGAGTGAAGCATCGATCGGAACGAGTCGAGGAGTACCGGTTCTGCGCCGAATTCTGACGCTCGCCAAGTACCCCAGCCAGTGGCACCACTAACTGGTGCGTGGACAAGGCAAAGATGGTCGCCGTCGGTAACTAATGCGAGAGGAACGCGGTGGTGTCGGCACGACAAGGCTGCCCGCTGTACCCAGGTTGCTGGCCAAGTATCACCTGATGGGCGGGTACGTGGGTCGATTCCGGCGGGAAGCGAGAAAACTAGAACGCGCTCCCCACCAGCAAGCGAGTCACCGGTCTCGCCGGTTTCTGATAATTCGTCAAATATGCCGACCGGGGCCGTTGCGGTAGGGCGGTAAACACCAGTGGGCACGATGGTGACGTCGTGTCTCGTGACACCGTCGGCGAGCCAAGTAGGCAGTTCGCCTCCGACCAGAAAGTAGGATCCCCAGCCAAGGACATCTCGTAGGAGCCAGTCGAGGTAGTCCGCCCGATCGTCAGCGAGTCGAGCCGACGAGGTATCGCCATCCCCGTACCAACGCGCCTTGTGCTCGGCCCGCACTTCAGGGGGCGTCGGGTCGAGGCCGTTAGGAAAAGCTCGCTTGATCGCTGGCAGCGAGAACCACGGGGCCTCGGCATCGGCAAGGTTGAGCCAATCTTCGTGCTGCTCGGCAACTCGGCGGCGGACGGCCATTACCGCTCTTCCCGCGGGATAAGGAACTCGACGGCGACGGGGAACCACTTAACGTCTCGGACGTCGTAGCGCCGTCGGAGGATCTCGACTTCGCTGTCAATGTCATCGCCTATGCGCTGGACTCGATCCCGTAGCGCCCTCACGTCGGCGTCGAATTGCTTGCGCTCTTCACCGTCAAACAGTCGAAGCTGAGCAGAGCTCTCGGAGGTCTCCAGCTCGTCGAGCCGGCGCAGGATGCTCGCCTGGAGATCGGTGAGCGTTCCCCGCAGGCGGTTCTCTTCAACGTCGCGCTTGGCATCCATCGCCCTGTTGCGTTGCTCGCGCATCTCCTCGGCACGGGACTTCAAGGCTTCTTGGAGGGCTGGCTTCACCCGCTGCCACTGGTCTGCGAACCGGGCGCGTACATGTTCCGGCATCGACTGCGTGTCGGAGGAGGCAACGGCTGCCCGGGTTTCGCCGACATTGAGCCGGCCTTGACGGCCGCCGACCCTCACTGCGGCGGGCTCGATGACCTCGTCGAGGGTTGACCCGTCGGCGCCGTTGACGACGACGCGGGCGTGGGCAACCGCGATTGGCTCGTCAACATTGGCGTACCGCACGGCTACCCGGTTGATCTTGCGGTCCACGGCTGCGCCCCACACTTGCGCACGCAGTGTTCTCAGACAGCGCGCGACAAACGGGTGGCCGACATGGAGGTAGGCGACGTCTTGGTGGCCGTGGGCTACCTGTGGGTCGAAAGTGACCGGGAGCCGGTAGTCCTCGACCTGGTTGTGGAGGCCGACGAGCGTCTCCCCCCATGTGCCGCTGAGATCGTCGATTTCGAATACCTCCACCGCGCCCTCAGCCCGTTCGAGGGTCGCCTCCCTGAGGGCGGGCTGACCTTCAATCCGCAGTGAGACCTGCACTGCCCGCTGGACGCTCTCGGGGGTCAGGTCGAGCTCCTCGACGCTAGTGCGGAATTGGTCGCGCACCCGGGCGATGTCAGCGGCGAATCGTTGCTTGAGCCTTTCTAGATCAACCCTTGCCTGGTCTCTTCTTGCTGCTACAAGAGCGTCAATGTCGGCATTGAAGTCGGGGCTTGTCTTCCCATCTCGGAGCATCCGGGCTTCTATTCTCTCGGCTAGCACCGACGACACAGACCCGAGGTCATCGCGGATGTCGTCGACCTTCTCGGCCAGACGCTGCAAGAACGAATGGTCGTGGCCGAGAGCATCATCCTCATCCTCAGTGGTCGACGCGAAGTGGAATATGTCGACCGTGTCGGATTTCTGGCCGTGCCGGTCGACCCGGCCGTTGCGCTGCTCCATTCGATTCGGGTTGAACGGCACCTCCATGTGGACGAGCCGGTGGCATGCCCGGTGGAGATCGATGCCTTCTGAGGCCGCGTCGGTGGCAAGCAAGACACGCACCTTGGTCTTGCGGGGGTTGTAGTTGAACTCGCGGATGATCCGCTCCCGCTCATCGGCGTCGAGGCTGCCGTGAAAGACCTCCACCCGGCCATCCATCGAAGGACGACCGGGGTGAGGTGCCACCAGCATCTCGTCGAGATAGTTGAGGGTGGCCCGATACTCCGTGAAGACAATGACCCGCTCATCATTCCATTCGCCATCGGGAAAGCAGGTCTCCCCGATCCAATCCATGAGCCGCTTCGTCTTGGCGTCTGCTCTTCGCCAACGGTCGTCGGCCCGGATGCGCATCTGCTCAAGGAGCGTCCCGGCGGCACCTAAGTGTACTGTCCGAGCCCGCATCCTCGCCAGCAGCACTTCCTCCTGTTCACGGTCGGTTGCGGGCAGCGCGGCAGCAGCTAAGGCTAAAGCTTCCTGCTCAAATCCAGACACGTTGTCGGTGTCGTCGGCCTCGTCTTCGAGAGCGGCCGCGGCCTCCTGCAACGCCTGCTCGGTGGTCTTGCGGTGCGCGGCCGTATTGAGTGTTTGGATGTGCTGGTCGAGCGTGTACTTGAACGCTGCCGGCGACGACAGCAGTCGCTTCTTCAGCAGAAGCGTGACGAATCGAGATGCCGCCCGCTCCGCTGGAGTGCTGGCAGAGCTCATTCGAAGAGCGGTGTAGTCATCCAACAGATCAAACAGCTCTCGCTCTTCGGGTGGGAAAGCCACTTCGATGGCATTGATCTTCCGTTTTGGGAAGCGCGCGTCACCGTCTGGAAGCATCGTTCGCAGATGCGACTTCAGTCGGCGCACCATCACGGCATCGCGCTCTCGTTCGCTTGGTTGGACTCCCTTGGTGAAGCGGTTCGGGTCGAGCATCTCGAGTAAGGCCTGGAACGACTCTGGATACCCATTGTGAGGGGTCGCGGTGAGGAACAGCCTGTGCTCAAAATGCGGAGCTAAGCGCCGCAATGCCTTCGTGCGCAAAGACTCTTTGGCATATCTGCCCACCGCCGACGGCGCGATCTGATGGGCCTCATCGACAATGAGCAGATCGAAGGCCCGCGGATAGGTGTTGGGGTCCGGGGGAAGGAACTCGTCGAACCAGCGCATCTGCGACTCGAACTTGACCCATTCCATCGACACGATGAGCCGAGGATGAGACCGGAACGGATTAACTCCGACACCGCGTTCCCGCCGCAGCTGACGGACGTGCTCGGTATCGACGATTTGGAAGCCAAGCCCGAACTGCTCACGCATCTCCCGCTGCCACTTCCGGCACAGGCTCGGCGGGCACACCACGAGGATCTTCTGGGCCTGGTTCCGCAACACCAGCTCCTGGGCAATCAGGCCCGCCTCGACAGTCTTCCCGAGCCCAACATCGTCGGCGATCAGCAAGCTGACCCGGGGCATCCTCAGAGCTTCAACCAAAGGGAGTAGCTGGTAGTCCTCGATATCTATCCCAGCCCGGAACGGAGACTGAAACGCCCTGGGGTCAGCAGATGCGATAGCGCCCCAGCGGGCGGCATCGAGGAAAGCAGCAAAAGTGTCCGCCTCATCAACACCGTCCTTTGGGTCAGGCAACTCAGCCTGGGGACGAACCTCAGTGCCGGGTTCCGTCTCCCAAAAAACGCTGAGCGGTGCCGAGCTTCCCTTGTCATCAATCGGCACCAAACTGACCAGGTGATGGCGCACCCACCCGATCGAACTCATCGGATCCACCGGCCGCGACGACTGCCGCACCGACTCCACCACCCAGTAACGATCCCGCACCCGAACAAGATTCCCCTGCTCAGGCACCGCCACCGCACCCTGAGATTCGACGACAGTCATCTAACACTCCTGAAAAAGGGCCTTCTGCCGATCAACGATCTCATTTCAATGCACTCGTCGCAAAAGTACTGTCAACGCCCTAGGCCACACAGAAACCAAAGCAGCACCAGCACAGCGACTAGAGAGATACTCTGGGTCCACTTCCCTCAAGGTGGTCCACTTCTTGGATAGCCTCTACAGGATTACCTTCGAAAGCATGGTGCCTCATCCAATGCGGATTCTTCAATAGTGGTACAGCCTCATCAACCTTGCAGGAGTTAGAAAAGGCAGCCAATTCCTGCCCAATATGTGCCCGAGAAGCACTGTGCCTAATGCCGAAACTGAGAATACGACAGTCAGGATAAAAGACATCTCCAACCTTCCTATCAACATCGTAACTGGTCATCCAATATTTGAAAGATGAACGAAGCAGATCTCCAATCTCTTGATGAGATTCGAAGTTCATTTCATTGAGATAAAGGTCTTTAGACTTATTCAAATAGGGAGGATCGGCATAGATAAACAGCTTGGACGTATCGAGTCGCGACAATTCATCCAATAGCATTGACGCTTCACCCTCATATGTGACTATTTGGTCCTTGTAGCGACCAATTTGTTTAATTCTATCCACCAAGTCTGTCTTGTTGAATCGGCAATCCAATTTCCATTTACCGCTTTGATCAAGACCTCCTATGGGGCGTGCGCGTAAAATACCTGAATGGTTTGTTCTATTCAAAAAGAAAGCTGAAAAACCAAGTTCAAGATCATCACTTCTAGATTCAGAAGCGACCACTGACCAGTGGCTGTGCCATTCATCCAATGTAACTTGGCTCATATAAAGGAGGTCAATAAAATCTTCATTGTGGTTAACGACCGCTCTCCAAAAGGCGGCGATCGCAGGATCAGCATCACCTATAACGATGCTCTTCGCTTTCTCATGATACAAAAGCCTCAATGCTACACCCGCACCGCCAGCGAATGGTTCGACATAGGCGGAACAGTTTACCATCGAATCGGAAAGCACCTGCGAAACGAAATTGAAGAGCAGTCCTTTCCCACCGGGGTACCTAAGAGGACTCACAAATGTCACTGTCTCTCTCCTCAGATTGCGTCAACAGTGCTTTTGCTATGTCTTCAATAAATGGTTTAAAGTTATTTGCAATGCCACGTAGATCAGTAGAAGTTGGATGATAATTCATATTATGCACAGCTTGATGCAGGCTCTTCAACGCTAATGGGCTATTAGGCGAAGACAGTGCTGCTCTAACTCCATAATACCTGTCGTCGTCTTGGGCAATTTTCTCACGGGCAATTACTTGACCAATCTTCTTGACAAGTTCACGATCTGGCTTCATTCCAAAGCTAGAAATATACTGTTCCGCTGCGAGTTCAATCGTGCAACGCAATAATACCGCTCCGGCATTTGGTAATTTGGCAATATCGATTTCCCTAACTTCTTCAATTATATCTGTAACTCTTGTTCCCAGGCCATCAATATCCAAGTGCTGAAACAAGTATATCTTTGTTGAACGCCTGCGGGAACCAGAATTATTACTTTTGCTTGAAGTACCTGTGTCGGAATCAGATTGGCCTTTTGTGTTAGTTTTCTCTTGCCCGCGATCACCTGGTTGACCTTGCTCACCATTATCTGGATCCTCTTGCTCGCTTCCCGACTTGGCCGCGCCATTTCCATCCGTCTCACTGTCTTCTGACTCAGAATCATCTTCTTCGTCATTATTTAGAATACTCTTCCCAAAAATCTTCTCTATATACTCTCTTCTTTGTTCTTTCGACTTTAGTTCACTAACTGATCTTGCGGCTAAATCATCTATCAGTATAGATAAACTTTCAACCACTTCTTCGTCGGAACTACTCACTGTGAACTGACCAAGCTTTATGTCAAAGCCGAGAAATTTACGTATATCTGGATCCGCAGCAATCCGTCCCAAGTTAGTTATCTTGTTGTTTTCGACTTCTAAGATTTGTTCCTGAAGTTTAGTGTTCTCTCTTGTTCTCTCTTGTAGCCATACGAGAGTAAGAGCACCTCTCATTGTATGGTCACTCACCCTGGCTCCAAACCTGTACTGAGCCATGGGACTCCAGGAAACTAGACCAATTCCATCCCTTTCCCCACTATGAATGCGTTCCAACCACACCTTCGCGTCATCGCGAGAATCTAAAACCGTACAAGCTAGCGAGGTTGGTTGATTTCCTGGTTCAGTCACTCGATCTGCAAATGTAGACGAAAGAGGCCCTGATGGTACTAGATGAGGGTTCGCCAAAAGATGTAGCGCAGCTAACCGTCGATTTCCATCCAATACAGTATATCGCTCGTCGGAGGAGGGAGTAACCAAGAAACGATAAACGGGACTAATTCCAATCTCATATATATCTAAAGCTAAACGCGTTAATTTTGACCCTTGATCTACGATTAGTGCCCTGAACGCTGCCTCTTGATCGGAAAGTTGACCGTGTCTTGGGTTCTTGAGGTCAAAATCTAGCTGACCAACAGGTATATTTTTCTCAACCATGTTTATGTCTCGTCTACTTTTCTTCTAAAGCCCATGACGTGCCGTCAGAATTCGCCGATAGCTGGTTCGCCAGACTTGATTCCGTTCGCTGGAAACCCTTTCAAGGTGGGCTGAATGCCCCACTCCCAATGCTGACTGCGCATACACAAGAGCATTATTACAGCAAGGTGTGACAATTTGTGCAGGCAGATTTCTATCACCCCTACGGCAGCACCGTCTCGGTGTCGCGGCCGGAGCGGAGGAGGGTGCCGGGGGTGGCGCCAGTGGGTTCTCCCGCGGTGATGATCTCGGTGCCGTTGACCAGCACGTGCTCTACGCCCACGGCGCCGGCGTAGAGGCGCTCGCAGCCGCCGGGGAGGTCGGTGCGCTCCACGATGGGCTCTGATGCCACGGTATCGGGGTTGAACACCACCAGATCGGCGCAGTAGTCCTCGGCCACCCGGCCCCGGCCTTTCAGGCCGAACAGGCGGGCGGGCTCGTCGGTCAGAAGCTGCACGCACTCCTCCATCGACAGCAGGCCCCGGTCGCGCACGGCGGTGGCCAGCATCTCGGTGGGGAAACGGGCACCGCACATGCGGTCGAGGTGGGCGCCGGCGTCGGAGCCGCCCACCAGCACCCGCTGGTCCCGCCACAGATCGGCCCTCTGTTGCCAGGCCAGGTCGATGTCGTCGGACGACTGGGGCCACAGCGCGGTACGCAGGTCGTCGGCCACCACGATGTCGAGCAGGGCGTCGAACGGGTCCACGCCTCGCTCGGCAGCGATGTCGCCCACCTTGCGCCCGGTTAGCCCGGCGTTCTCCGGGGCGTAGGTGTCGCCGATCTCCATGTTGGCCCAGGTGGAAATGAACTGGAACGGCCCTTCGGAGCTGCGGGCCTGCTCATCCAGCCACTGGCGCACCGCGGGGTCGGCCAGCTTGGCCTTCTTCTCGTCGTGGTCCAGGTACAACACGTCGCCCCAGTTGGGCAGCAGATACAGGGCGCAATAGCTGGCGAAGCTCATCTTCAGCCCGCCGATGGACGGCATCGACAGGGCCACGATGCGCCCCCCGGCCTCAGCAGCAGCATCCGACGCGCTGAGCTGATGGCGGGTGCGATCCATCATGGTGGAGGCGTGCGAGAGCACGTTCCAGTTGAGCGGCCGCTGGGCCCGCACCGACATCTGGATCATCAAGTCGATCTCCTCGTCGCTGAAGAACGCATTGCAGCCGGTGATGATGAACTCCAGCCAGGTGCCGGGATGCTCAGACACCGCCCCGCACAGGGCCAGCATCTCGTCGCGGTCGGCGAAATACGACGGCACCGGGTCGTTGTTGCCATCGGAGTGAGTGGTGGACTGCGACGAGGAGAACCCCAGCCCGCCGGCCGCCAACGCCTCGTGCAGCACCCGCACCATCTCGGCCACCTGCCCGCCCGAGGCCGCATTGCCGGTGCCCTCGGCCCCCATCACATAGCGGCGCAGCGCCGAGTGGCCGACCAGGAACCCGGCGTTCACCCCGATGCGCCCATCAAGGGCATCCAGATACTGGGCGAAGCTCGACCAGCTCCACGGCAGGCCCTGCTCCAGGGCAGGCAGGGGCATCCCCTCCACCTTGGCCATCATCTGGCGTATGTAGTCGGCGTCGTCGGCCTTGAGGGGGGCCAGCGTGAACCCGCAGTTGCCGCCGAGCACGGTGGTCACCCCGTGCTCGTTGGAGGGGGAGGCCAGCGGGTCCCAGAACAGCTGGGCGTCGTAGTGGGTGTGGGCGTCGATGAATCCCGGCGCCACCACCAGCCCATCGGCCTCGACGACGCGGGCCGCGGCCTCGTCAACCGACCCGATGGCGGTGATTCTCCCGTCGCTGATGCCCACATCGGCGACGAACCCCGGCGCTCCGGTGCCGTCCACCACGGTGCCGCCTTTGATGATCAGATCAAGCATGGACACAGGTTAGGCCAAGCCTCTGACAGGCCCCACAGCAGGCCGTCGCCGCCCTGCCGCAGAGTACGCTCGGCCCATGCCTGAGATCCCCCGGATCATCTCGGTAGACGATCATGTGGTGGAGCCCCCCACGCTGTGGACCGACCGACTGCCCCGCAAATACCTAGACATCGGGCCCCGGGTGGTTCGTGAGACCGTTCGGAAAGACCTGGTTATCCACGACCACCAGCCGGTGTGGGTGGACAGCGATGTGGAGCGAACGGTGGACTTCTGGCTCTACGAGGATCTCAAGCGCGCCCTGACCCGGCTGAGTGCGGCCTCCGGCTATCCCAAGGAGGAGGTCGACGCCCGGCCAATCAACTACGAGGAGATGCGCCCCGGCTGCTGGCAGCAAAAGGCCCGTCTCGACGACATGGATCTCAACCACGTCGAGGCCGCCATGTGCTTCCCGATGTTCCCCCGCTTCTGCGGCCAAACCTTCATGGAAGCGACCGACAAAGACCTGGCCCTTTTGTGTGTGCAGGCCTACAACGACTGGATGGTCGAGGAGTGGTGCGGCGGCACCGGCAGCCGGCTCATCCCGCTGCCCCTGATCCCCCTGTGGGATCCCCATCTGGCCGCGGCCGAGGTGCGCCGCAACGCCGACCGGGGAGCCCATGCGGTGGCCTTCACCGAGCTGCCCACCAATCTGGGGCTGCCGTCCATCCACGACGCCGACGGCCACTGGGAGCCGTTGTTCGCGGCCTGCGAGGAGACGGCCACCGTTTTGTGCATGCACATCGGCTCGGGATCTCGCATGCCGTCCACCTCGCCCGATGCCCCGCCCGCGGTGCCCTCCACGCTCACGTTCAACAACGCCATGGGGTCGCTGGCCGACTGGCTGTTCTCCGGGGCGTTCATCCGCTATCCCGACATCAAGATCGCCTACAGCGAGGGTCAGATCGGCTGGATCCCCTACATCTTGGAGCGGGCCGACGTGGTGTGGGAGCACAACCGGGGCTGGAACCGGGTGTGGGGGGTGATCCCCGAGCCGCCCAGCAGTTACTTCGCCGACCATGTATACGGGTGCTTCTTCGACGACCGCTTCGGCCTGGCCAACCTCGACGCCATCGGGGAAGACAACGTGACCTTCGAGACCGACTATCCCCACTCCGACAGCACCTGGCCTCATACCAAGGAGATCGCCGAGAAGCTGTGCGAGGGGCTGTCCGACGAAGTGATCTACAAGATCATGCGGGGCAACGCCATCAAGATGCTGCACTTGCCCTTCGAGGACTGATGGCCACTGGCTGCAACCCGGCACCTTCCCTTCGACCAGCAGACGGCGGTCGCCGGCAATGATCTATGACTTCGTGATCGTCGGCGGGGGCTCCACCGGAGCGGTGCTGGCCGCGCGGCTGTCGGAAGACTCGGGCACGTCGGTGCTGCTGTTGGAAGCCGGACCCGTCGAGCCCGACCCCGACGCCGACCGACTGAGCGCGGTGGACTTCTCCCACACCGGGCGCGATTGGGGCTTTCAAGCCCGCACCTCAGGCGAGGCCACCGCTCCCTATCCGCAGGGCCGGACCCTGGGCGGAGGGTCGGCGGTGAACGGCGGGGTGGCGCTGCGGGGGATGCCCAGCGACTACGACTCCTGGGCCAGCCCCAACTGGAGTTGGGAGGCCATGGCCCCGTGCTTTCGCCGTCTGGAAGACGACCCCCTGGGAGGCGATCTCCACGGCACTGGCGGCCCAATTCCCATCCGTCGGGCGTCCAAAGACGATCTGGTCGCTCCCCAGCAACAACTGCTGGCCGCGGCCCAAGACAATGGACTGGGGTGGGTGGACGACCACAACGACGGCGTGTCGGAGGGCATCGGCCCGTCGCCCCAGAACGTGGTGGACGGCATACGGGTGTCCACCGCCATGGGCTACCTGCGCCCCGCCGACGGTCGGAAGAACCTCCACATCGCAGGCGGGGCCTACGCCCACCACATCGTGATCGAACGGGACCGGGCCACCGCGGTGGCTTACTCCACCGGCGCAGGCACCAGCGTGGAGCTAATCAGAGGCCGACACATCGTGGTGTGCGCCGGCGCCCTCAACACACCGGCGCTGTTGATGCGCTCGGGAATCGGACCGGTGCGGGACCTCGAGGCTATAGGCATCCGCTCGGTGGCCGACCTCCCGGGCGTGGGGGCCAACCTGATGGAGCACGTGGGAGCGTTCGTTTTCGTCGTCCCCCCGGAAGGAACGGTGACCACCGACGTGGTCCAGCACCAGCTTTTGGTGCGCTACAGCTCCCCCGACAGCCCGGTGACCAACGACATGCAGATCGGCATGATGAACCACTGGGACCTCAGCCAGAACCCGGCTTTGGCCGAGGTGTGCGGTGCCGAGTTGATCTGGGGCATCTGCGCCGGCATCCAATCCCCCCGCTCCAAGGGACGCCTCCGGGTTCTGTCGCCCGACCCCGCCCACCCGCCGGTGATCGACCTGAACATGCTGGACAGCCCCGAAGACCTCGCCCAGCTCACCGCTGGGCTGCGGCTCTGCCACCGGTTGGCCTCTCACGAGGCGCTGTCTGAGAGATTCGAACGGGTGGCGGTCGTCGACGAAACAGCCTTCGCCGAAGGGGACGACGAAGACCTGGCCGACTACGCCCGACAGTTCAGCTTTCCCTGGTACCACGCCTCAGGGACCTGTCGAATGGGGCTCGACCCTGACGCCGGCGACGTGGTCGACGACTTCGGCCGGGTCCACGGCATCGACCGCCTGTCGGTGTTCGATGCCTCAATATTGCCCATGATCCCCCGGGCCAACACCAACCTCACCTGCATCGCATTGGGCGAGCGGGCCGCAGAACTGCTGCAATAAGAGCCTGACCGAAGGAGCGCCATGAGCCCCACCGCCATGATGATCTCGTCCGACTCCCACATCATCGAACCGCCCGACCTGTGGACCGAGCGGGCCACCGGGCCCATGGCCGAGCGGGTTCCGCAGGTGCGCCGCGAACCCGGCGGCGACTGGTGGTACATCGACGGTCAGCGCTCCATGTCGTTTCTGGGCTTCCAGGCCGGCAACCGGTTCGACCAAGACCCAACCAAGCTCCGCATAGAGGCATCGTTCGACGAAGTCCGCCCGGGGGCCTACGACCCCGAGAAGTTCATCGCCGACAACCGCACCGACGGGGTGGCGGCCTCGGTGATCTACCCCAGCGAGGCGCTGTTGGCCTACAGCATCCCCGACTCCGAGCTGTGCTCTGCAACCATGGCGCTCTACAACGACTTCATCGCCGAGTTCTGCGCCCACGACCCACAGCGGCTGAAGGGCATCGCCCTCATCAACCTCGACGACATCGACGAGGCCATCGCCGAGCTGACCAGGTGCCGCAACATGGGCTTGGCCGGGGCGATGGTCTCCGTGATGCCCCCGGCGGGCCAGGGCTACGACAACTCCCGCTATGAGCCGTTTTGGTCGGCTTCAGTTGACCTCGACGTGCCCCTGTCGATGCACGTGGCCACCGGCCGGATGCTCGCCAGCGCCAGCGGCCAGGCCAAAAACGACGTGAGGGTGGTGACGGAGGCGGCGTTCTACCTGCAAGACCACTTCGTGCGGAAGTCCCTGGGCGAGATGATCTTCTCCGGGGTGTTCGAGCGCCATCCCAAGCTCAAGGTTGGATCGGTGGAGCACGAGGTGGGGTGGATCCCGTTCTGGCTGTTCCAGATGGACTACTGCTACACCGACCGGCCGCTGCGAGGCGACTGGCACCGCTTCGCCGATCCCGACGCCCGCCCCAGCCACTATTTCAGCTCCAACTGCTTCGTGAGCTTCCAGGAGGATGCGGTAGGCGTGCGGGTGCGGGACACCTTCGGCGCCCACACCCTCATGTGGGGCTCCGACTACCCCCATACCGAGTCCACCTTCCCCCGGTCCCGGGAGGTGGTGGCCGAGACCCTGGCCGACGTGCCCGTCGACGAGCAGCAGATGATCCTCCGGGACAACTGCGCCGCCCTCTACGGCTTCGACCTCGACACTCTTGAAGCCGACCTATCGGGATAACAGGATGCGCATCGCCTTTGGGACCGACGAGCCCACTGCCCTGACCGATGCGATCAAGCAGCATCTGGTCGACGGAGGCCACAGTGTGGTGGCGGCCGCCGCAGAAGGGACTCCGTGGCCCGACGTGGGCCGTGCTGTCGGAGAGGCCGTGGTGGGCGACACCGCCGAGGTGGGGGTGGTGTGCTGCTGGACCGGCACTGGAGTGTCTATCGCGGCCAACAAGGTCCCCGGAGTGCGGGCCGCTTTGTGTACCGACGCGGAGACCGCACGCGGCGCCCGCCGCTGGAACGACGCAAACGTGTTGGCCCTGAGCCTGCGCCTGGTGTCCTCCGAAGTGGCCGCCGAGATGCTCGACGCCTTCTTGGCCACCGAGCCCGACCCAGACGAGTCCCCCGAGATCGCCAAGCTCTCCTGACATGAGAGTCCGAATCGGCTTTGGCGTGGGAGGCGGGGTGGCCTCGGGAGATCCCGAAGCCTTCGCCACCGTGGTGGACGGCCTTGAGCGGTTTGGGTTCGACTCGCTGTGGGTGGCCGAGCGGGCCAGCGGTCCCGCGCTCGACCCGGTGGTGGCCATGACCTTCGCGGCCGCTCGAACCACCCAGCTCAAGTTCGGTCCCAGCGTGATGGTGCTGCCCGGCCGCAACCCGGTGCTGTTGGCCAAGGCCATGGCCAGCCTCGACCGCATCTCCAACGGGCGGTTGCTGCCCGCATTCGGCCTCGGCGTGGCCGACGCCGCCGAGCACCAGGCCTTCGGGGTGGCCCGCATGGACCGGGCGGCCTGGTTCAACGAGGCGCTGCCGCTCATGCGCCGGCTATGGACCGAAGACGAAGTCGAGCACCATGGCCCGCGCTTCCACCTAGACGCCGCCCGGGTGGACGTGAAGCCAGTGCAGCAGCCCCTTGACGTGTGGATGGGGGGCATCGCCCCTTCCGAGCTGCGCCGGGTCGGCCGGCTGGGCGACGGCTGGCTGCCCTCCTTCGTCACCCCCGATGACGTGCGCGAGGGGATTGCTGCCATCAAACAGCATGCTGGCGAGGCCGACCGGGAAATCGACCCTGAGCACTACGGGGCGCTGTTGACCTACACCGACGGCCCCCTGCCCGACCGGTTCCTCGAGCTCATCAAACTGCGGCAGCCCGACAAGAACCCCAGCGACCTGGTGGCGTCGAACCGCCATGAGCTGCGGTCAAGGATCGAGGCCTTCATCGAGACCGGCGCCTCCAAGTTCGTGGTCATGCCACTGGGCGAGCCTCCGGACTGGAACACCGAGATCGGAGCATTGGCCGACGACCTGCTGTCGTTGCAGGACTGAGGCGACTACGAACCGAGAGCCTGGTCCAAGTCGGCCAGCAGATCGTCGATGGTCTCGATGCCGACCGACAAGCGAACCAAACCAGGGTCCACCGCCAAAGGAGAGTCGGCCACCGACAGGTGGGTCATCGTGGAGGGCTGCTCGATGAGCGACTCCACCGCGCCCAGCGACTCGGCCAGCCGGAACACCCGGGTGGCGCTCACCGCGGCCACCGCGGCAGCCTCTCCCCCGCCATGGATGAACGAGACCATTCCGCCAGGACGGCGCATCTGCTGGGCCGCCACCTCATATCCCGGGTGATCGGGCAGGCCGGGGAACAGCACCTTGTCGACCGCGCCATGGCCGGCCAAGAACTCGGCCACTGCCTGGGCGTTGTCGCAGTGGCGATCCATGCGAACCCCCAGCGTCTTGGCCCCCCGCAACAGCAGATAGCAGTCGAACGGGCTGGGCACCGCCCCCACCGCGTTCTGGACGAACGAGAGCCGCTCGGCCAGATCCTCCCGGTTCACGGCGATGAATCCGCCCACCACGTCGGAGTGCCCGCCCAAGTACTTGGTGGTGGAGTGCACCACCACATCAGCCCCCAGTTCAAGCGGGTTCTGGAGGTACGGGGTGGCGAAGGTGTTGTCCACCACCACATCGACTCCCGAGGCGTGGGCCACATCGGCCACCGCGGCGATGTCCACCACCGTGAGCATCGGGTTGGTGGGAGTCTCCACCCATACTTGTCGAGTCTCCGGGCGGATGGCTGCGGCCAAGGCGTCCACATCGGTCAGATCCACCGCCGACCACTCGATGCCCCGCTCGCCGTAAATCCCGGCGATGAGCCGAAACGTGCCCCCGTAGGCATCTGTCCCCAACGCCACGTGGTCGCCGGGGCGCATCATGCCCACTATGGCGTCCTCTGCGGCCATGCCGCTGGCAAACGCCATGCCATGGCCGGCCCCCTCCAGCCCGGCCACGCACCGCTCCAGCGCAGCCCGGGTGGGATTGGAGGTGCGGGCGTACTCGAAGCCCTGATGCTGTCCGGGCGCGGCCTGCACGAAGGTGGTGGCCAGATGTATGGGCACGGTGATGGCCCCGGTGGCCTCGTCGGGCTCTTGGCCCACGTGGATGGCCCGGGTGTCAAAGCCCCACTGGCCAGATTCGGAGCTGCTCATGATTCTGTGCTGGATGCGCCCGATGACAAGAAGCTCAACACGTCGGTACTGGTCATCACCGCTCGGGGTCGACCGCCGTCGAGCACCAGCAGAGCGGGTGAGCGCTCCAGCTTGGTCACGGCCAGCGCCACCGGCTCCCCGATGCCGATTTGCTCCAATGGCCGGCTCATCACGTTCTCCACCGGCTGGCCGAGCAGATCGCCGTCAAAGGCCAGAGCCATGAGCCGAAGCTCGTGTACCGATCCCATGACCTCGGCCGCGGCCAAGGGCATCTCCCCCTTTGCCACCGGAAGCTGGCTCACCCCGTGGTCTCGCATCTGGGTCACGGCCAGACTGACCGGATCTTCGGGATTGACGTACACCAGCGGGGGCAGCGCCCCCTCCTTGGCATCGAGCACATCCTTGACGCAGGGGTGCTCGCCGATCAAAAAGCCGTACGACGCCATCCAGTCGTCGTTGAACACCTTGGACAGGTAGCCCCGGCCGGCGTCGGGCAGCAGCACCACCACCACGTCGTCAGGGCCGCAGTCTCGGGCTACCTCCAAGGCGGCGACGATCGCGGTGCCCCCCGAGCCGCCGATCAAAAGACCCTCCCTGTGGGTCACGAGTCGGGCCATGTCGAAGGAATCCTGGTCGGAGATGGGGATCACCCGGTCGACCACACTGGGATCGTAGGTCTCGGGCCAGAAGTCCTCGCCGATCCCCTCCACCAGGTAGGGGCGGCCCGTGCCACCGCTGAATACTGAGCCCTCGGGATCGCCGGCCACAACCTGGATCTCAGGGTTTTGCTGCTTGAGGTAGCGGCCCACTCCGTTGAGGGTTCCGCCGGTGCCCGCTCCGGCCACGAAGTGGGTTATGCGCCCCTCAGTCTGTTTCCACAGCTCGGGTCCGGTTGTCTGCTCATGAGAAAGGGGGTTCACCTGGTTGAAGTACTGGTTGGGCCGGTAGGCGCCGGGAGTCTCGGCCACTAGCCGCTCCGCAGTGGAGTAATACGACTCGGGGTCTTCGGGGTCGACCGCCACTGGGCACACCACCACTTCGGCGCCGTAAGCCCTCAAGAGCTGCACCTTCTCATCGCTCACTTTGTCGGTCATCACGAAGATGCAGCGGTAGTCCCGCTGGGCGGCCACCAGGGCCAGTCCCACTCCGGTGTTTCCTGAGGTGGGCTCGATGATGGTCCCGCCGGGCTTCAGCAGCCCCTCCCGCTCGGCCGTGTCGATCATGGCCACCGCGGGCCGGTCTTTCACGCTGCCGCCCGGGTTCAGCATCTCCAGCTTGGCCAAAACCTCACATGACACCCCTTCGGCGATGCGCCGCATTCGCACCAGCGGAGTGTTCCCAATGAGGTCGAGGATCGAATCTGCGACCTCCACGCCCATAAAATACCCGGTCGTATGGGTCGGCCTTGCATCACACAGCCAAACGTGGCGGTGGAACCAGATTGCTGGCGTCGACCGGCGCTGGCCGAGGCGGTGGTCGCCGGTGGGGGCGCGCTGTCATCACCCGTCGAGGCCGAGGCCCTGGTCTGGGCCGAGCCCGCAGCCCCCGAGCGGCTGCCTGAGGTGCTGGCCAATGGACCGGGCATCGAGTGGGTGCAGCTCCCCTACGCCGGTATCGAGAACTTGACCCATCTGCTAGACCGCGACCACCTCTGGACCTGCGGCAAGGGGGTGTACGCCGAGCCGGTGGCCGAGCATGTGCTGATGCTGACCCTGGCCGGCCTGCGGGGTATGGGGCGATTCACCCGGGCCCGAAGCTGGTTGCCGCCCGAGGGCCGGAACCTTCTCGGCAGCCGGGTGACCGTTCTGGGCGGCGGTGGGATCACAGAGTCGTTGGTGCGTTTGCTGGGCCCGTGGAGCTGTCGGATCACCGTGCTGCGTCGGCATCCGGAACCCATGGAGGGCGTCGATCGAGTGGTCGGCCCCGAAGGACTCTACGATGCCCTGAGCGACGCCGACGTTGTGGTGGTGG
Source organism: Acidimicrobiales bacterium (assembly GCA_965208505.1). Lineage (GTDB taxonomy): Bacteria > Actinomycetota > Acidimicrobiia > Acidimicrobiales > Bin134 > Poriferisocius. The sequence goes on along the minus strand of OZ242339.1, from coordinate 548,039 downwards.
CGCTGGCGCTCACCCCTGAGACCACCGGCATCATCGACGCCGATACGCTCGACGCCATGGCGTCCCATGCCTGGCTGATCAACGTGGGACGAGGCGGCCACGTGGTCACCGACCACTTGGTGGCGGCGCTGGCCACCGGGTCCATCGGCGGCGCCGCCCTCGATGTGACCGACCCCGAGCCTCTCCCCGACGGACACCCCCTGTGGGCCATGGACAACTGCCTCATCACCCCCCACGTTGGAAACACCCCCGAGATGGGGTTGAGGCTCCTCGCCCTCCGGGTCACTGAGAACGTTCGCCGCTATATCGCCGGTGAGGAGCTGCTCGGCCCCGTCGACATAGACCTCGGCTACTGAGCAGCTTCGGGCTGCTAGGGGCTGATAATCCGATCGTATTGGGCGTAGGGATCCTGGATGGTGATCACCCTCATGGGGCGCCCCAGCGCAGCATGGACACTGGAACTGAACGTGACAGACCCGGCTACCAGATCTTCGCCGTCGAACCGTTCCAACTGCGCGGCCACTGGCCCCGGGTCGGTGGTGCCAGCCCGCTCTACTGCCCGGACATAAGCCTCGACAGCGTCGTGGCCGGTGATCGCCCGGCCGTCCCGAGCTCGATGACCGGTGGCTCCGAGATAATCCGCCAGAACCTCGCGAACCGCAGGGCTGGGATCGGGGGAGTCAGTGTAAACCGAGGCGTACGAGAGCATGGTGAAGTCGCCGATACCGGGAATACGGCCGATCCAATGGTCTCCGTCCATGGTTGAGTTGGCGAAAATGGGCTGAGTGAAATCCGCGGCCCTGACCGGCGCCAGGATTTCGGGCGCCACCATCCGGGTGCCGCAAAACACGATGGACTCGGGATCGGCGCTGCTCAAACCCGACAAGATCGGGTCGAGCAGGCCAGGATCGGTCGGCTGGTAGCGATACAAGCCGACTATCTGGCCGCCGGATTCCTCAAAGCGCGGCCCGAAAGCCTCGCAGACCTCTACCGCCTCGGTGCTGGTTTCATCGATGATCACCGCTGCGGTGCCAAGATCCCGCTCTGCAACCAATGAAGCCAACATCGCAGACTCGGTGCTCACCGGCGTGCCAAAGGAGAAGACCCTTTCGCCCAGATCGCCGCTGACCCAGTGGTCGTCGTTTCCACAGGGGCTGATCACCAGAGTCCCCGAGCTCGCGAGGGAGTCGAGAGCCGGACGGGCGTAGACGGCATCACAGGTCATCAGGATCAGGTCGACGCCGTCCAGTAGCAATTGTTCGGCACCGTCTCTCATGATGGAAAGCTCGGTGTGGCTGTCGATGTGTCGCAGCACCACCGGCCGTCCCAGTAGGCCGCCGGCCGCGTTCAATGCGTCGATCCGGTTTTTGGCCGCCACCAAGGCGGGCTCGTCGTAGTCGGCCAAAAAACCGGTGGTGGCCATCAAAGCGCCGATCACGATGGCATCGGCGGGTAGCGGCACCCCGGCGGCGGTGGCGGTAGCAAATGGGGTGCTCTCGACGTCGGTCTGCCCCTCCTCGTCAGCTATTGGGGCAGGGCTGATGACCGTTCCCTCGCTGAACAGGCCACACCCGGTACAGGCAAACAACACCAGCACGGCCAGGAGAACTGGCCTGACGCCCGATGGGCTCATCACGCTCACACTTTAAGGTCGCGGAAGGCAATGCCCTTGTCGGCTCGGGGCTCGCGGGGCAGGCCCAAGATGCGCTCGCCGATCACGTTGCGCTGGATCTCCGGAGTGCCCCCGCCGATCTTGTGGGCGAAATGGCCGACCATTTGCCACACCCAGCTGTCGTCGTTCAGCGTCCCCTCCGGTCCCAACAGCTCCATGGCCGTTTGGCTGGTGTCTCGAATATGGTCACCAGAGAGGATCTTCATGATCGATGCCTCCGGGCCGATCTCGGCGCCCTTGCTCAGCGCGGTGTACACCCTCATACCCAAATAGCGGAGCACCTCTGATCTGATCCACGCTTCGGCCAATGACTGGCGAACCGCCGGATCGCCGGATTGGCCCTTTTGGCGAGCCAATTCGACCAAGCCGGGGACGTCCACGCGAGACGACTGAGCACCCACTGCGGCGCGCTCGCTGTTCAAGGTGGTCTGGGCCACGGCCCAGCCGTTGTTGACCCCGCCGATCACATTCTCGGTGGGGATACGCACGTCGTCCAGAAATGTCTCGTTGAATTCGGCCCCTCCGGTTATCTGGCGCAGAGGACGCGGGTCCAAGCCCTCGGTATCCATCTCCACGAAGAAATAGGTGAGACCCTGGTGCTTGGGAACGTCGGGGTCGGTGCGGGCCAGCAAAATGCCCCAGTCGGCCATGTGGGCATAGGAGTTCCACACCTTTTGGCCGTTCACCACGAACTCGTCGCCGTCGCGCACTGCTCTGGTCTGGAGCCCGGCCAAATCTGAGCCGGCATTGGGCTCGCTGAACAGTTGGGCGAACACCATCTCCCCTCGACGGATCGGGTCCAAGAAACGGTCCTTCTGCTCATCGGTGCCCCACGCCATGAGCGTGGGGGCAGCCATGTCCAACGCAGCCATGAAGATCGACATCACCACGCCGTAAGAGCCCTGCTCTTCCTCGAAGATGATGCTCTCAATGGTCGAGGCACCCCGTCCCCCGTACTCCGTCGGCCAGTGCAAACAAGCCCAGCCGCCATCGGCCAGCCGCGCTTGCCAGGCTCGGGCTCGATCAGCCAATTCTTGCTCTTGGCGCGCGTCAGCGTTCGGGGTGAACATCTCATCGAAGGCCTCGGGCGAGCCTTTGGCCGGGGCGTTGGCCGCCAGCCACTCTCGGGCCTCAGCCCGAAGTGCCGCTTCTGAGGGGGTGTCGCCGAAATCCACGGGGACAGGCTAAGTCGGTTATGGGCAAACCAGCACTTTGCACTATCGAAGAGCGTCTTCCAACTGCTGTTCGACCTGGCCGATCTCTGTCCGATACCACCCGGCCTCCTGGAAGTTCCGCTGGCCGTTCTCGTCAAAGAGCGACTGCAAGACCGACAGCTTGGCCCGCAGCGCGCCGACATGGCCAGCATCATCGGCCAGGACTATCTCGGCCAGATGCAGTGCCTCCAAGCGGTCGCCGTCAGCCAACCGCTCCTCGGAACGGGCCACCAGGGCATCGGCTCCGGCCAAGGCCACCACATCGGGATACACCGATTCGGGACGCGTAGCATCGAGATCAAGCACCGAGCGGTAGGTGAACCAGCCGGCCAGCCCCTCCCAGATGGCCCGCACGCCCCAGTCCACCCGACCATAGGTCTCATTCAGGGCAAAGTCGTCGGGCAGGCGGATCTCCTTCATGAGGGTGTAGGGATCCTTGCCCTCGTTCATGCCGGCCACTACTCGGTCCCACACCCATTCCACGCCGTCGTGCATCCGGGTGAGCACCCCTTTGACCTGTTCTTTGCCCACCACCGGCTCGAAGTGGCCGGCCAATGCGATCTCGGGCTCGAGGTCGCGTACCTCGCGCAGCGATTCCATGTATTGCTGGGCGTCGCGGTAGGGCTCGCCCCGCAGGGTGAACAGGTTGGGAAAGGCGTCGATGATCGGACCCCACAGGTCGCCCACAAAGGCGGCCCGCAGCTCGGGCACCCAAACCGTGAGCCCGTCGGGGCCCTCGGCACCGGGGGTGTGCATCACCTCGAAGGTGAGGTCGCCCACCTCGAGGGTGTGAGAGCGGTCGACCATGATGTCGACCTCGACGGGTGGGGTGGGCTCCACTCTGCCAGAGTCGGTGCGGAGATCCATGGCCGCCCCCCACAGGATCTTGGCCCGATCCACCCGGAACTGGGTGAGCTGGCGGTATTGCTCATCTCGTTGGATGCACAGGCGGTGGGCCACCACTTGGGCGCCCTCCCGCGCCCAGCGCCGGTGACCGCCGATATGGTCCTCGTGGGCGTGAGTCAAAACGATGTACCGCACCGGATTGCCGGGAACGGCCGAAAGCTGGTGGTGGAAGCGACGAGCGTCGCCGGCCAGTCCGGCGTCGATCATCACGCTGCCCTCGGGCGTGGCCACCTTGTAAGCGTTGGCCGTGCCCACCGCCATCCAGATCCGGTCGGTCACCTCGAGCGCCGTCTCCGGCGCGTCCACGCCGATCAGCTGAGAAATCCGCTCGTCAGCCATCAGTCTTCAACCCAGACCCAGCGTCCCGACGGCGCCGCCACTCCTTCAGGCCGCTCCATGCACTGCACGTCCAAATGAATCGGCAGCAGATGCCGCACGTAGAAGGCGTGTACGGTCACCGTGGGCATCACCAGATCGCTGTAGCGCTTGATCTCCACTCGAGGATCTTTCTCCTGCCGGGCCTCGCACTTAGCCAGGCAAGTATCTACTTCTTCCCGGGTTTCGAAAAGCAGCCCTAGATGGTCGAATGCCGGTGGAGCCATGGGCTCCTTGTGCTCGGCCAGCAGGATGAACTGGCTGGTAGCGGGGTCGGAGGACAGTAGCAGTGCCGTCTGCTTGAGAATCTGGGTGTCGGTGGAGGTCCATCCGAACACATCCCCGTAGAACTCCCGCACCTCGGCTCGATAGTCGTCGGTCAGTGTTCCCAGGGGAAGCGTCAGCTCCATGTGGTTGAAGCGCATCTTGGCCATGCCGCAGCGTAGCCTGAGGCGATGATGCGATTTTCTGTCGCCAAACTGTTCTGGGCCCTGCTGCTGGTTATGGCCCTGGTGGCCGGGGCCTGTGGAAACGACGACGACGGAACAGCCGAGCCGCCGCCAACGGCCGCTCCCACTGCCGAAGCCTCTCCGGCGCCCACCGAAGCCCCCGAACCCGAGGCGACTTCGGCGCCCGAGCCAACCCCCGCGCCAACCCCGGAGGCCACACCCGCTCCCACCGAAGCCCCCACTCCCGCCCCCATACCGGTACCGGAGCCAGCAGTTGAAGCCACTCCTGAGGCCACGCCCGCTCCCGAACCCGAAACCCACCCATCAGGGCTGGACGTCGCCGCCATCAACGCGGCGGCGGCCGACTGGATGGAAGCGGCTGGAATTCCCGGGCTGGTATTGGCTGTGGCCCTAGGAGACGAGGACCCGTGGACATTCGGCTGGGGCGTCAGCGATCTCGACACCCAAGCACCCATGACGCCAGACAGCTACGTCCGCATCGGGTCGGTCACCAAGCCGGTCACCACCGTGGCGGTGCTGTCGATGGTGGAAGAAGGCCTCGTTGACTTGGACACTCCGGTCACCGCCTACCTGGGCGACGACTGGTACGGCGGCTATGAACACGGTCCCGACATCACCCTTCGGCACCTAATGGGCCATACCGCAGGGTTTGTGGAATATGCCTTCGATCCGGGGTTCTTCGTCTTGGGCTCGGCCCGGCTGGGCGTGCCCATCGCCCCTGAGGAGATAGTGCGGTTCACCACCGCTTACGGACCGGTGTCCGACTTCGAAACCGAGTACAACTACAGCACTGCCGGACATGTGATCGCCGGAATGATCATCGAGGCGGTGACCGGCAATCCCGCCCATGTCGAGATCAGGTCCCGAGTCCTCGATCCCCTGGGCTTGGAGAACACCTATCTGCCCCCCGGCGAGCTGCCGCCCGAGCCGGTGGCCAACAGCTACAACGGCGGGCTTCTGTACACCGCGTTCTCGTCGCTGACCAGGGTTCCCGACGAGGCCCGGCACAACTTCATGGGCAACGACTACATCTCCACCAACAGCTATCCCCAGGAGTTCTTGCAAACAGCCGGCTGGACGGGCGGGGGAATTGAGACCCTGATCGGCGACGTTCCGACTATGTTCCGAGGGCTGTTCACCGGAGGGCTCATAAGCGATGAGTCCCTGGCCGAGATGACCGCCGCGGGAGTCAACTCCGGCTACGGCCTCGGTGTGGGGATCGACGATATCGGCGGCCTGCTCGGCTATAGCCATGGCGGCGGAACCCCGGCTTTCCGTACCAGGGCGCTCTACATCCCCGAATTGGATCTGACGCTGGCAGCCAACGCCAACGTCTTGCCTCCCGACCCTGATATGGGCGACTTGATGGACATCTTGCTCCCGATCGTGATGGAGAGCTGGGGGCTGTCCAACTGATGACCCTCGCCGCCTGGAACGAGGCCGCGGCTCAGGTCACCGCGTCGGGCCAGCTCTTCTCCTGGTCGGTGCAGGAGGTAAACGGCGTCCCCCTGCGGATTTTCGACAACGCGCCTGATTCCATGCGGGACTTATTTGTCGGCACCGCGGCTCACGGGGAAGCCGATTACCTGGTATTTCGCGACGAACGGCTGTCGTATGCCGAAGCCCATCGTCAGATGAGGGCCCTGGTCGGGTGGCTGGCCGCCAACGGTGTGGGCCAAGGCGACCGGGTGGCCATCTCCATGCGCAACTACCCGGAGTGGATCATCGCCTACTGGACGACGGTGTCAATAGGGGCCGTGGTAGTGGGCATGAACGCCTGGTGGACCGCGGCGGAGATGGCCTACGGCCTCGACGACAGCGCCCCGAAGGTGCTGGTGGTAGACGGCGAGCGCTGGGAGCGCCTGCAATCCCTCTACATCCGGCCTGACATCCCGGTGATCGTGACCCGCGGCGACGAGGCGCTGCCCGACGGTGTGGCCCGCTGGGCCGACACGGTGGCCGACCCCGATCCGCCGGAGCTGCCCGCCGTGGTCATCGGCCCCGACGACGACCTGTGCGTGTTCTACACATCGGGCACCACCGGGTTCCCCAAGGGAGCGGTGATGACCCACCGGGCGGCAGTGCACAACGTGATGAACATGGGCTTCTACTCGGCGGCGTTGGGGAAGCTCAACGAAAAGGCGCCCATCCCCCCAGACCAGCGGGATCAGCCGGCCGGGTTGGTGTGCGTGCCGCTGTTCCACGTCACCGGGTGCAACTGCTACCTGCACCCCACCACCGCGGTGGGCGGAAAGCTGGTGCTCATGTACCGCTGGGACGCCACCGAGGCGCTGAAGCTGATCGACGCCGAGCGGCCCAGCACCCTCGCCGCGGTGCCGGCCATGTCGCGGGAAATAGTGTTGCACCCCGACTTAGACCGCTACGACACCTCCAGCCTGGGCTCGCTGGGAGGCGGGGGCTCGCCGCTGCACCCCGACTTGGTGGACAAGATCGCCCGGTCGATCCCCAGCGGAAACCCCGGCACCGGCTACGGCCTGACCGAGACCAGCGGGGTGGTCACCATGAACATCGGGCGGATCTACGTGGGCAAGCCCACCACCGTGGGCCAACCGCTCCCCACCGTCGAGGCCAAGGTAGTGGACGACAACGGCGCTGAGCTGCCGTCCGGTGAGCCGGGAGAGCTGCTGGTTCGATCCCCCATCGTCATCCGGGGCTACCTCAACAAGCCCGAGGCCACAGCCGAGGCCATCGTCGATGGCTGGCTCCACACCGGCGATATCGCCACCATCGACGGGGATGGGTTCATCGCCATCGTGGACCGAGCCAAAGACCTGGTGATCCGGGGCGGAGAGAACATCGCCTGCGCCGAGGTGGAGAACGCCATCTACCAGCACGACGCGGTGGCCGAGGCCATCGTGTTCGCCGTGCCCGACGAGCGCCTCGGCGAGGTGCCCGGCGCCGCGGTGGTGCTGCTCCCCGGCCGCGAACTGGATGCCAACGGCCTGCGAGCCCACCTCGACGGTCGCCTGGCCCCCTACAAGATCCCCGCCCACACCTGGTTCCTCGACACCCCCCTCCCCCGCAACGCCTCCGGCAAATACCTCAAGCGCCAAGTCCGCGACGAACTCCTAACCCATAGCCCAAGGGCAGTTGAAGAAACCGGGTAGGCAGGCTGGGGGTGGCATAGGCCGGTAGGATCACCGAAGTATGACCACCGCCACCGCTGACCGCTACACGATCATTTCCTCTGACTGCCATGCCGGGGCCAATCACAAGACCTATAGGGAGTATTTGGAGTCCTCCTGGCACGACGAGTTCGACGCCTGGCGGGGCAAGTACCGCAACCCGTTCCGCGACCTGCAAGACGACGGCCGCTCGCGCAACTGGGACAACGACCGACGCATCTCCGAGCAGCACACCGACGGGGTGGTGGCCGAGATCACCTTCCCCAACACCGTGCCCCCGTTTTTCCCCACCGGCACGCTCATCGCCCCCCAGCCCACCGACAACGACCTCCCCCGCCGCCTGGCCGGCATCCGGGCCCACAACCGCTGGCTGGCCGACTTCTGCGACGAGTATCCCGAGCGCCGGGCGGGCATCGGCCAGATCTTTCTGAACGACATCGACGAGGCGGTGGCCGATGTGGCCTGGATCGCCGAGCACAACCTGCGGGGCGGGGCGCTGATCCCCAGCATCGCCCCCAACTCCGATCTGCCGCCGCTGTTTCACCCCCGCTACGACCCGGTGTGGGCCGCCTGCGAGGAGCACGAGGTGGTTATGACCCTGCACTCCGGCGGCACCGGGATGCCCAACTACGGCGACTCCCCCGCGGCCGGGCCGATGTTCGTGATCGAGACCCCGTTCTTCTCCAACCGCTCCATGTGGCACCTCATCATGGGCGGGGTGTTCGAGCGGTACCCCGGCCTCAAAGCGGTGTTCACCGAGCAGGGCTTCGGCTGGGTGCCCGACATCCTGCGCCGCCTAGACGGGCTCCACGCCCAGATGTCAATGACCGGGCGAACCGGCGAGCTGGGCTTTTCCGCCGACTCGGTGCTGCCCGAGAAGCCCAGCTTCTACTTCGACCGCAACATCTGGATCGGCATCAGCTTCCCCGGCCCCAACGAGATGCGCCTGCTCGACAAGGTGGGCGACCACAAGGTGATGTGGGGCTCCGACTACCCCCACGTGGAGGGCACCTACCCCTACAGCCGGGAGGGCATCCGCTACGCCCTCCACGACCGCGACGAGGAGTCGATGCGCCGCATCCTGGCCGGCAACGCCGCCGATGTGTACGGCTTCGACCTCGACGCCCTGGCCCCGTTGGCCGCCGATCACGGCCCCACCGTGGACGAGATCGCCGAGCCGCTCACCGACATCCCCAAAGACGCCACCTCCCCCGCCTTCTGGGGCAAGTAGAGATTCGCCACCGCAACAGGGGCACGCGCTCAGTCGCTGAAAGGGTCAAGGCAATGGTGAAAGACATTCGAGATGTGAGTTCCGAGGAGCATTGGGAGGCGTTCGAGGAGGTCTGGACTGGGCTCATGTCGTACCGGTACCTGAACAAGACCACCCCGTCGCTGGACATCGGCTTCGACGATGACGAACTGGAGTCGATGCCGCTGCGCCACGACATGCGCAACGCCCACGGCGGGATCATGGCCTCCCCGCTGGCCATCGGATGCCCCGAGCCAAGTTGGAACGATGACCTGGTGGTGCCCGCCCCGGTGGTGTCGTTCACCCAAATCCTCGACGATGCCCGGGGAGTGAGCCGGATCGAGGTGATCCGCGAGGTGATCAACTTCGGCCGCCAGATGGGGTTCACCAGATCGACAGTGGTGGACGCCGCCGACCACGAGCGGGTGATCGCCACCTCCGCCGGCATGGGGGTGAGCCTGGGTGATGTGCCCGACGGCTATGAAGCGGTCGACAACCCGCCCATCCCGGTGGAGGACTCCCCCGACATGCCCCGGCTGCACGAAGTGTTCGGCGCTGTCAAGGGCGACGACGGCTGGTACCGGCTCCCGGTGCTCACCAAGGAGTTCTCCGCCCCCCACGCCGCCCTGCACATCGGCCCAATCCACATCGTGTTCGACATCACCGCCCACGAACTGGCCACCCAGGCCGCCGGCACCGATCGCATCCAGGTGGAGAACTGGTACGTGATGTTCGTCAAACCCGGCCTCATCGGCCCGTTCCGCTGCGAAGGCGAGGCCATCAGCAGCCGCAGCGGCCGCATCAACGTCAACCTCACCCTGTTCGACGAGGGTCGTGACAACCGCACCATCACCACCGGCTCAGCAGTATTTCGCGTGGTCTAGGGCCGCGGCAGCAATTGCGAAGCCGCCCCCCGCCCCGCCCGGTACCGTGAGGGCCTAGCCCGGGTGGCGGAATAGGCAGACGCAGGGGGCTTAAACCCCCCAGCCCCCAAGGGGGCGTGTGGGTTCGACTCCCACCCCGGGCACTGGTGTGATGTCGCGAGACATGGGAACCTTGTGAACCCACGGGTTGGGGTTTTTCAGGGTTGGTTTTGGGGTTGGTAGTCGCGTTCGGGGTCGAGGGTGAGGTGTCGGAGGAGTTCGCCGGTTGTGTGGTTGACGACGCGGATGTCGGTGCCGGTTATGAGGAGGGTTACGGGTGTGTGTTTGTGGGCTCTGCCGATGCCGATGTGGTGGAGTTTGCCGTTGTGGCGGAGGGTGACGGTGCCGGATTTGTCGATGCGGTCTTTGCGGACTCTGAGGTGGTCACCGGCGCCGTTGTTGTCGGGGGTTGCTTTGGGCAGTCGGGTGTAGGCGGCCGCGGGTGTGGTCCGGCCGAGCGCGCGGTGGGGTCGGCGGTTGTTGTAGGTGTCGGCGAAGCTGTCGATGAGCCCTTGGAGCTGGTGGAGGTCGTTGGCGGGGGGTTGGGCTCTGAGCCATTTCTTGAGTGTCTGCTGGAATCTCTCGACTTTTCCGCAGGTGGTGGGGTGGTTGGGGGAGGAGTTCTTCTGTTCGATCTCCAGGTCCGCCAGGCGGGTTTCGAGGGCGTTGCGGCCGCCGCGGCCGCCGGAGAAGCGGGTGGTGTAGACCATGGCGTTGTCCGACAGCACCGACGCGGGGAACCCGTGGTCAGAGCCGGTTTGGTTGAAGGTGGCGACGACGATGGGGCCGGTGACGCGCCGGTGGGCGGTGACCGACAGCGCGTAGCGGGAGCAGTCGTCGAGCCAGGTCAAGACCTCGGTGTCGGCGCCTGAGGCGAGCCGCCAGTGGGTGAAGTCGGTCTGCCAGCACTCGTTGGGCAGATCGGCCTCAAAGCGCACATAGGAGGACTTGGGCCGCTTTTTGGGATTGGCGTCGACTAGGCCCCGCTCGGCGAGGCGGCGGCGCACGGTGGAGGGCGACACCTCGATCTGGTGGCGGTGGGCGAGGTGCCAGCAGATGGTGTGCGGCCCGGCGTCGAGGCCCTGGCCGGCGAGCTCGGCGCGCAGGTTCACGACCAGTTCGACCACCTCGTCGGGGACCGCCGCCGGCGTGGTGCGGGGACGCCGCGACCGGGCCTCGAAAGCGGCGTCGCCCTCGGCGCGGTATCGGGCGACCCACCGCGACACCGTGGCCTTGGAAACCCCGTAGACCCTGGCCGTTTGGGCCTGGGTCCGGCCCTCCAAAACCACCGACAACACCACAACCCGGCGCAAGCTCATACGCCAACATCAGCCGACCCGAGCGTTTCACATGTCCTGACACATGCGTTTCACATGTCCTGAACCACCACACCACCCCGGGCACTGGGGGGTCTTAGCCATTTCGCGTCCTTTGTGTTAGCCATTTAGCCTGGTTAGGGCACTTTTCAGCGGTTTCGGGGCGCTTTTGCTTGTTAACTGGTTCGTCGGTGTGTGTTCGGGCGTTTGAAATTACTGCGCGGTGGTTTTGAAACTAGCCCTGATTGTTCATGAGAATTGGTGTTGCAACGCCCAGTCGGGAACACGGATTGCCTCTCGATGGCAGAGAGCGTGGACGACAGCCGCTATCCGACACAGGTCTTCATAGCTGTCGCTGGCAGGGGGAACAGCGATCATCGCTTCCCGGTTAGCAGGGCACCAGTCCCAATGGTTCGCGAAACAGCCGTAGGGAACGTGCTCGCGCCTTCCCCCCTCAGCGATCAACGAGGGGATGTCACAAGCATGCGGATGGAAAGACAGCCTCCGTTCTTCCCCGACTACTTCCCGCCGTGCCTGCCTGTTGAAGATACGGATGCCCAACATCGCTCCTTTGAGTAGGGGCGGGTGAGGATAACGGGGGGATCATCCGACCCCAACAACAGTCCGGTTGCCCAACCGCTCCCCCAGCTTGGATAGGCCGTTGCCCGACAACAGCGGCAGTCAGCACAGCACAGAGTGGGGCGAGACGGGGGGGATAGGGGCACCAGAAAAATCTTTTTGATGGTCTGCGAAATTACAGGTACGTTGTTTCGCGCCGCGCTGGAAGTGCCAGCAGGCACGAAGGGAGTAGGCGATGGGTAAGAAGCCAGAGGTCTTCACCGTCCGTCACGGTGACCACTGGGCCAACCGCCGCGCAGGGTCGGACAGGGTGAGCAGGACGTACCGGACGAAGAAAGAAGCTCAGGAGGCAGGCCGCAAGACCGCACAACGGGACCGCACCGAGCACATCATCCAAAACAGAGACGGCAAAATCAGCCAACGGAACACCTACGGCAACGACCCTCACCCGCCGAAGGGGTGACCAGGAATCCTGAATTTCAGATATACCCATATCGGCCCATCCGAAACCGAGACAGAAGGGGCTGCACTTCCTGAATGCCCTGTCAAAAACTTATTACCAGTCCAACCCACCGCCATAGAGTCACATCCGACAATCTTGCTTCCCAATGCGGAGGAATAAATTGAAAATCAAGAGCATCCATCTTCACGACTACAAGCGATTCACAGATTTGCAAATCGTAGACTTGCCACCAGAGGCACGTCTTGTCGTGATGATCGGTCCAAATGGTATCGGCAAATCATCATTATTTGACGCGTTCTTGTTCAAGTCTCAACATGAACCCATGCGCGGCAATTACAACGTTAACGAGAGCCAACAAGAATATTACTTCAAGGCTAAGGTGCAACAAGGCAATCGCTCTGCCACACAGAACATTTGGGAACAAATCACAATCAAGTTTCATGACGACGCACCGATGCAAGGAAAGTGGCAGCAGGCTTTCAATGTACGCTCTCCTTATCGCAATGAGCCTGAATTCAAAGTGGACAGTTTATCGGAAGTCGCACCTGCCTCTGAAAACCCAAGGTTCAAGCGAATTATTGATTCTGATGCAGCGGTATCAGATGACTATAGGCGGTTGGCCTGGAAGCGAATGACCGATGTTGATAGCGGTGCTTCTGATAGCACGACCTTTGGCGAATATCGCTCTCGTTCGCTACGTGAGCTACAGGATGCGATATCCAGCATTTTTCCAGCTTTGGCACTTCAGGATTTTGGAGGCATTACCGGGGGAGGTGGATTTAGATTCTCAAAAGGGATCGTAAAGGACTTTCACTACAAGAATCTGTCAGGGGGAGAGAAGGCCGCGTTCGATCTACTGTTGGATGTGTTTGTCAAACGAGAAGAATATCATCAGGCGATCTACTGTATTGATGAACCAGAGGCACACACCGCTGTTGGCATACAGGGCCAATTACTTGATGCGCTTTTGGCACTTCTGCCGCACAATTGCCAACTATGGATAGCTACTCATTCAATAGGATTCATTCGTGCTGCATATCAACGTTCCCAAAAGCTCAACGACGTGGCCTTCTTGGATTTCGCAAACCATGACTTCGATAACGCAGTCACCCTAACGCCTGCGGTTACGAGCCGGGAATTCTGGCGTAACACCTACGAGGTTGCCTTAGATGATCTAGCAACGTTGGTTGGGCCAAGTCGAATCGTCTTATGCGAAGGCAAACGTGACCGGCCAAGTGAAGGGTTTGATGCCCAATGCTATTCCAAGATTTTTGAACACACGCATGGAGATACGATGTTCCTGTCTCGTGGTGGTTCTAATCAAGTAGAACAAAGCGAGCATCTTCAAGCCATAATCAAAGAAATATTGAAGGGTGCACAGATATTGCGGCTGCGAGACAGAGATGATATGGCAGACGATCAGCGCAAGGAAGCCATCGAGGGAAGCAATTTGCGAGTCTTGTCCCGAAGGGAATTGGAGAATTACCTATACGATCCTGAAGTAATTCTAACTTTTTTCAAGACTCATGGACATACCGATATACCCGCCAATATTCGACAGCTATTGGTGGATGATCCGATTACAGGTGACATCAAACAAATAAGCTTTCAAGTCTTGAACGCTACTAAAGCGGCGATCCCCAGTCAGTTTCTTGGCAACAATCGTCAACAATTTGAATTGTCCCACTTGGTTCCGGCATTGATGAATACCCAATCCATACTTGGCGAACTTGAACATGACGTTTTTCAAGGAGGCCAGTAGTTTTGTCGTAAGGCTATTCTCTCCTAATCCCCCTTCACCCTTAGTCTGAGTATTCGTCGGACTATAAGGAAGCCAAGAATTCTTCCCCATTAGCTCTGATTGTTCGTGGGGGTGTGGTGTTTGGGGGGTGCGCGTCCGCGGAAAAGCCCCTCTGGTGTGGGACGATGTGTGTTGATGGGCACGTATCGGTTCCACGGGGAGGGGCATCTCCGAGATGCAGGTTAGCAGCACGCGCGATGTGAGGGTGGAAGGCGGCGGCGGTCAGGTGGCGGCGCATTCGGGTTTGTTCGCTTTGGGCCGTTTCGCCGATAGTTTGGGGCTGGAGGAGGCGTTGTCGGCGGCGGTGCCGCCGGGCGGGGAGCGGGCGCCTGTCCATGACCGGGGCAAGGTGCTGGTGCATTCGCTGTTGATGTTGGCGGGGGGCGGGGAGGCGTGCAGCGACATCGAGCATCTGAGGGCGCAGCCGGTGCTGTTCGGCGAGGTGGCGTCTGACTCGACCCTGTACCGCACGCTGCGCGGTTTGGGCCCCGGCGCGACAGAGGCCCTGTTGGAGGCGGTGGCCGGGGTGCGGGCCGGGGTGTGGGAGCGCCGCGGCGACGCTGCGGGTCCGGTGGTTTTGGACATCGACTCGACTTTGGTGGAGGTCCACTCTGAGAACAAGCAGGGCGCGGCTGCGCACTTCAAGGGCGGGTACGGGTTCCACCCGATGCTGTGCGCCACCTCAGATGGGGAGCCGTTGTCGATCAAGCTGCGGGCGGGAAACGCCGCGGCCAACAACATCTGCGACCACATAGAGGTCCTAGACGCCGCCATCGCGCAGCTGCCCGCCGCCGTCGTGAGGGGCCACCGCGAAGGCGACGACGCGCCGCCGGGCCGGGAGGTGCGCCTGCGGGTCGACGCGGCGGGCTGCTCTGTCGGCATCGCCGAGGCCTGCCGGGACCACAACATCGGGTTCTTCATGACAGCCCGCTCAAACCGCCAGGTCGAAGCGGCCATAGACCGCAGCCGCTTCGACGCCGGCGCATGGCAGCCGGCGCTCGGCACCGGAGGCGAGCCCTCGAAGCGGGCCCAGGTGGCCGACCTCACCGACAGCGCCGACCTCGCCGGCTGGCCCGCCCGCCGCGAGCCGCTGCACCCCGGCGCGCAGCGCACCCTGTTCGACTCCGGCAACTGGCGCTACCGCGGGTTCTGTGTTGCGTCTGATTTCGCGCGACGGTTTTCCGGTTTTTTCAGACCGCATGTGGCAGGGTTGTTGGCCTTGATTTTGGAGGCTGTCGGCGATGAGTGCAGTTCCGAGGAAACCGAAGCGGGTTTTGTCCGCGGAGCAGAAGTACGACTTGTGGGTGAGGATGCTGTCGGGGCAGCTCACCCAGTCCGACGCCGCGGCGAAGGCGGGGGTGGACCGGTCGGTGATCGCCCGGTTGCGGGCGGTGGCCCGCGACGGGGCTGTTGCCCCGTTGCAGCCGTCGAAGCCCGGGCGGGCTCGCAAATCGCCCGCGGAGGCGTCGGAGGCCGCCGCGCTGCGCGCCGAGGTGGAGCGGCTGCAGGCCACGGTCGTCGAGCAGGCGGTCGAGCTGGCGGCGTTGCGGGGAAAATCGCGTTGGGGATGAGCGGCCCGATCCCCGCCCGGTTACACAGAATTCCCGAGTGTCACTGTTGGGTCTGCCGGGGCCCTCAGCCGGGGGGTTACGGTCCGGTCCTGCGCTCGGCGTTGACTCCACAGAATATTGGCCTTGTGCCTGTTGTCAGACGTGTCGCGTCGAGTGTGGGGCCGGCAGGAGCGATTTTGTCTTGAAGGGAGCCTGATCATCTCGACTCGGTTGTGACGAAGCGCCCCTGCCGATCCCGGACCCACCGGAACATCGATTCCAGCAGGAGCACAGCATGACACCACCAGTCGGGGGAATCGACCCCCGCCAAGACACCTTCACCGTCGGCATCGTCGACCGCTACGGCGTCGAGATCTGCCATGAGGCTTTCTCGAACTCCGCGGCCGGCTACGGCGCCGCGATCGATTTGCTCGACGCTCACGACGTCGAGCGAGTCGGTGTCGAAGGGTCGGCCAAGTGGGGAGCGCACGTCGCGATCGCGCTCGCGGCGGCCGGGTTCGACGCCTGCGAGGTCCCCGCGTCGCGCTCGGCGGCTGGAAAAGACCGACGCCGTCGACGCGGTCGCCTCGGCCCGCGCTCTGTTGGCCGAGCCCACGCTAGGGCCCGTCCAGGCGCTGGAGGCCTACGACCCGCTGGTGGCCGAGATAGAGGCGGTGCTCGAGCACCGCCGAGCCCTGGTAGCAGCCAGAACACTCATGCTGCACCACACCGCCGACCAGATCTCCAAGCTCCCCACCGAGGTCCGCGACCAGCTCGACACCGGCGGCAAGATCGAAGCCCGGCTCCGCCGCCTCGAACACATCGACCCCGACACATGCACGACCCCAGCGGGCCGGCACCGGCTCGCATGGCTCCAGAACTTCATCGACCAAGACCGCGCCGCCCGCAGCGAAATCCGCCGATTGGAACGGCTCATCGACGAGCTGCTCGACCGCCACGGCACCACCTTGCGCGACGAGCCAGGCATCGGCCCGATCTCAGCTGCCACGCTGCTGTGCGAGGTCGGCGACCCGACCCGATTCGACCGCGAGTCCAAATTCGCCCGCTGGTGCGGCACCGGCGCCGTCGCCCTGTCCTCGGGCGAGGGCAACGGCGATCCCGTCAAGCACCGGCTCGACTTCCGAGGCAACCGGCGCATCAACTCAGTGCTGCACATCGCGTCGGTCACCCAGCAGCGCAGCCAGCCCGAAGCGATTGCCTACCTCGCCCGCAAAGCCGGCGAAGGCAAAACCCGACGAGAAGCCAGACGAGCCCACAAACGCCACCTCGCCAACCGCGTCATCCGACGAATGCGGCGCGACGAACAAACCCGAAAACAACCACTCGCACACGCCGCTTGACAAGAGAGCGTCCGACAGACCCCGTGGTGAATCGCTTGTGCTTTTGTCGGTGCTTCGTGTATCCTTTTTTTCGTTGAGGTCACCGGAGTACCAAGTGCTCATATCGGTGGTCTGAGCTACGAAAGTGGCTTGCGAGGGTCCCCATCACTGGGGGCTCATCGTGCTTTTAGGGGTAGCCGCGGATACCAAGCTTGTGTGTGAAGCACGGGAAGCTGGCGGCATCGATGCCGCCAGGCCAGACGTGGCCTGGGGCGTCGTCTGCGGGCAGCAGTTTGGAGTAGGCATGTTGGCGTAGGTATGAGTCTGCGGGGCCGATTCCACGGTCGTTTAGCACCGCGTGGTGCGCCGAGTGGGCAATGAAGTCTGTCATCTGAATCAGGTGGCTCTCGGAGCTGGCATAGCCCCTCGGATCTTCGAGCACTCGGCGTGAGTACGGGAGAGCTCTGTGGGCGGCTCGGGTAGATCGAGCCAGGTTCTCTGCCGTGCCGTCGTACCAGATGACGGCATGTGAGTGGTGGAACGCACAGAACTCCTCGACGAATGCGACGAGCTGCGGGTAGAGCTTCCCCGATCCCTCCGGGACTGGCGCGAACACAGTCAGCACTCGCAGTTCCGCAATCGACCCGATCGTGCTGAAGGCGGCCTTCGTGATCTTGTTTCGATCGCCCGGTTCGAGCGCAGACAGCATGTCCCGTCCCGCATTGGAGTTGGTGCCAAGGTCCAGGGCGTGAAGCTCGGTGTTGGTCGGGATGTCAAAGCGCCGCGCAACCCAGCGCCTGTACTTCTTCCAGTCTTGCAGTGTTTTCGCCCACACTGGAATGGGGATCGCCAGCGCGGTGAGGAGGTCCTGGGTCTCGTCTCCCGAGTCATCAACGTAGACGAGATACGTCGTATCAAGCAGACCGCCCGGTACAGGATTGTTTCGGTTGGTGTCGGGGGATGGTGGGCACACAGGTGGCATCCTGGCAATCGTGGGGAAGACGTCGATGGGGACCCAACTATGCCATGAAACGCTTGCGGGTGCTATACTAGACCATTGTCCAACCGAAACGTTTGCTTTGGTCCCAAGCACATCGTTTGCACTCCGAGTGCAGGCTTAGGCTTGGGTAATGGTTAACGTAACGGCTCATGTTTCACTGCGGTATGAGCCCTGGCCCGACCAACGCAGGCGACCAAGAATCCGGGTGAGATGAAGCTTCAACTTGATGATCTGCCTCCGAATCCCTATCTGTCGACGGATAATCAGCGGCAACTGGAACTCGCACAATCAGCGAGCGCCAAACTGGCGCAGCGATTGAGTCGTAGGAACCGCAACCTCCGCGACTGCCCGATCCGCACAGAGTTCCTTCGGCGCAGAAGCGAACGAGACGCCGTGCCTCCGATGATGGTGATGCTTGGCTCTGGCGGCGGTCGCGGCGGCGATGTGCGCCTCAAGCTGTACCTGTCGCTCCTATGGGCAAGCCCCGGCGGGAATCATGACACGGAGTTCGTGGCGACCGACTGGGCCCAGCTTCTGGGACTACCCCGATACTCGACCAACGGCAAGCGGCGTGTGTACGAAGCTCTCAGTTGGCTCGCAACTCACCGTTTCATCGAGAAGCAGGAGAGGCCTGGCCGTCCGTCGACAGTCATTGTCCTGCATGAGTCTGGGCTGGGAGCGCCATACGCCAAGCCATCGTCGCGGACTGCCAAGGGTAAAGCGCCGACGTACCGCCGGCTCCAATCTTCATGGTGGACGAACGCATGGCTGGCCGCCATGAGCGGACGGGCGCTGGCTTTCTGGCTCGTCCTAATGGACGAGTCGAACAATGGTGCGAAGGCTGACGCCGTGTGTCTGTCGGAGGGTCAGACATCGAAGAAGTACGCAATCAGCCCGTACCTCAGGCAGCGTGCAATGAGGGAATTGAAACACTACGGCCTGATCACAGCGCGCCGGGAGTTCACTCGCGAAGCGTTTGGGGTGAAGTCATCGAGGACCAGAATCAGTATCCACCTCGATGAGTTGGACCGGTCGCCTATTGCTCGTCTCGAGTGAGAGTTCCACCTATTGCTGTTGCTAGAGAGGCGAATCCGACATCAGGCTCCGCTGTGCGTTTTGGCGACGGGCTGCATCATCTCACGGGCCACCATGGGGGCGGCGTTCTGGTTTTGGCCGGTGACCAGGTTGCCGTCGACCACCCAGTGTGGTTGGCGAATGCGTGTTCTTGAAGTCTATTTCAGCGGTCATGCCACAGCGCCGGTGGAGTCCACAGACATCGAGACCGTGGGGCGCCGTGCGGGACAGCCGGTATACCGCGTGAGGAATGCGCCCACTCCCCAATTCGTCAGATAGACAATCGACGCATTCGGACGCAGTTCAATCCTGAGCTGACGCCATCCATCCCAGGACGAAAAAGGCACGAGGGTTTCGGTGAGCGCCTGCAGCCCAGACCCCAGGACCGCCAGACCCTCCAGCCATATCAGTGCCGTTCAGTGCCGCGTCGATCCATGAAGCGGCAGCTAGGAGAAGATTCGGCGTTGTTGAATCTGGGTACAGTGTGCGGGCCGGATCAGTGGGTCCGGTCATTCAGGTCGGACAGATTGGGGATCGTGTAGTGACTGTCGATGTGCAACAGATCACCGGAATTGCTCAACCTGTGATTCAGCTTCTGTCGAACAGGCGTTACGGTCTTGACTTCTACCAGCGGGAATACAGCTGGGAAGACGCCCAAGTCGTCGAGCTGATTGACGACCTTGCCGGCCGCTTCCAGGACGAGTTCGACCCGTCCCGCGAGCGGGCATCGGTCAACTCGTACCGGCCCTACTTCCTTGGGCCAATCGTTACTGCCCACCGAGATGGCATCCGGTACTTGGTGGACGGCCAGCAGCGCATCACAACGCTCAGCCTGTTGTTGATCTACGTCCGCCAACTGCTGGATGAGGACTTCCGAGAGGACGCAGAGGCCCTCAACTCGCTGATCTTCTCGACGGCATACGGAAGGAAGACATTCAACATCGACGTTGAAGAGCGACAGGGATGCATGGAAGCCATCTACGAGGACAAAGAGTTCGACCCAAGCGGCCAACCAGACTCTGTCCGCAACCTCTGGAACAGGTACCAGACAATCGTCGAGCGGTTCCCCAGCGACCTCCAAGGCGAAACGCTGCCCTACTTCTCCGACTGGCTACAGCACCGGGTCGTCCTCGTGGACATCGGCGCACCCGACCAGGACATGGCCCTAGAGATCTTCGAGACGATGAACGACCGGGGCCTACGCCTGAGCAACACCGACATGCTCAAGAGCTATCTGCTCGCACGCGTCGGCGACGAAGATGCCATCCGCGATCTCAATGACTCCTGGCGCAAACGAGTCACCGAACTGGTCGATGCCGAAAAAAATGCCGACGCCGAGTTCGTCAAGGCATGGCTTCGGGGCAACTACGCCCAAACCCAGAGAGAGCGCAAGGCCAACGCGGCGCCAGGCGACTTCGACATCATCGGCACCGCCTTCCACAAGTGGGTACGCGACAACGCAGGCGCCATCGGACTCGAGCGCGAAAGCGAATACCGCCGCTTTGTGGAGGTAGAGTTCCTCGAACTCAGCAGGCGCTACCTCCAACTGCTCCACGCATCAGACGAGATGCAGACTGGGCTCGAAGCCGTCTACTGCAACGCCAGAACCGGCTTCACGCTCCAGATCCCGGTGATCCTCGCTGCGATCACGCCCGATGACGACGACGCAACATTCGAACAGAAGGCTGCTCTAGTTGCCGGAGCCCTCGACATCTACGTCGTGCGGAGGATGGTGAACTACCGCAACTTCGGCTACTCGACAGTCGTTTACACGATGTTCAACCTGATCAAGGAAGTACGCAACCAACCTGTCGACGAAATCCGGCCCGCTCTAGCTGACTGGCTTGCGAGAGAAGATGAACAGCTCGACGGGATCAGGACATACAGCCTCACGCAGCGAAACCGAAGATACATCCACTACATCCTGGCCCGGATGACGGCATGGCTTGACAGCGAACTGGGAACCGGTGTGACGCTCACCGACTATCTAGACAGGTCGAGAAGACACCCATTCGAGGTCGAGCACATCTGGGCCGACAAATTCGATCGGCACACCGATGAGTTCTCCAACAGCTTCGAATTTCAGGAACAGCGAAACAAACTTGGTGGCCTTGTGCTCCTGCCGAAGGACTTCAACGCCAGCTACGGCGACATGCCGTACGAAAAGAAAGTCGAGCACTACCACGCGCAGAACCCGCTAGCCCAGTCACTGCACCCGAGGGCATACGAGAACAACCCAAGTTTTCGCCGGCTACGTGAAACCCACGGCCTCGCATTCCAGGCTTACCCAGATTCCTTCACAAAGGCCGACATCAAGTCCCGCCAAGAACTCTACCTGGACCTCGCCAAGGCGATATGGAATCCGGCACTGAACCGTCTGGTTTGACCCGGCCTAGGGACTGTCAGGAATTCACATGAACAATCAGGGATAGTGTTGCGGCCGTGGCGGAAGCGACATCGTTGGAACCAGTGCGTGATCCTCACTGCGGGCGCAGCACCTACGACCGAATCGGCTTCACGGTGAATGGAGAGTCATGGGAAGTCGAGTGGGGCAACTATAAGGTGTTCGGTACTCCGGCGTTTTGGGTCAATCGAACAGCGATGGAGCATTACGAGGAGCGTCTCGCAACAACGGCATCCGCGGCTGACATCGAGTCCATAGTCGTATTCTGCTTGCTTGGGGGTTCCGGGATATCTGCCGAGATCGCTCAAGCAGCCCGCCAAGTCGTGCTCGATCTCATCGCTGAGGACCCAGACACGACAGCGCAGGCAATCGAAGAGCATCTGCGGAAGCCTCTGCCGGGCGGCCTAGGGCACTACAGGTTTCCGAGGCAGCGGTCACGGCGCATTGCCGCATCCCTGGCCCAGCTCCGCTCAGAACCCCCTCCCGAGGACCCGCTTGATCTGAAGGCGTACTTGAAGGGACTGCACGGAGTTGGCCCGCAGACCGCAGCTCACATCGTCCGCAACCTGACCGGCAGCGCCAAAGTGGCGATTGTCGGCGTCTGGCTGGTTCGGGCAATGACCGCTGTCGGCATATTCAAACCGCAGTGGCACGTCCGACGCCACTACGACAGATTTGAAGAAGCGTTCCTTCAGTACGCGAACCATGGCAAAGTGCAGCCGGGAGCACTGGACCTTTGCATATGGGAGAAAGCCCGCAGCGTCGACCCCTCGCACTTCAGTCTGGGATAGTGCCTGCTCCGGGAGCTCACCAGGCAGGCCACGCCCCAAACACCACAGGACAACGAACCACCACACGGGCACTTGCTCATGTTTGCCTAGCGGAGCAGTTGGATGCAGAAGTTGGCTCCAAGGCACCCGAATGCACCGATAGCTATGTGGCCTCTTCGATTGCTTCTACTCTGACGGCTAGAGCCTCAGATATCCGGCCCAGGAGGGCAAACCTCTTGTAGTAGCGCTGTATGGCTACGCCGATCACACCGCCAGCAAGCGACAAGAGCAACATCTCGGAAATGGAGAAGGTTGCCCATTCGATCCCGGCGGACTTGATGGCGACAAGAACAAGCAAGTTGAGTGCTCCTGCACCAGCGAGGAACGCTCTAGATGTGCGAAGCACGAAGCGCAAGAGCCATCGCCACAGGCGATCGGCGAAATGGGACAGCCGCTGGTTGAGCATTCTCCAGTCAATTCGCCGAACGCGATCCGACAACACTGCGACTCGAGGGCTTCTGCGAAGTCGGAAATCTTCCATTTGCTCAGGATACCCGTATAAATGCCAGCACTGTTATTTAATTTGCGGCTGAGCCCAAGAAGGGCATCCCCATGATGGGCTAGATTTCGACGAGGCCCCAGGATGTTGATTGTTGCGGCAGCGGTTACTCGACCACCAACATCACATCAGTTCGTCCTCGATGATCTCTCGGATCCGCTTCTGTGCCCCTTCATCCTGTAGCCACTTCGCTCTTTGGCGTACATACATCGGCCCAGTAACGCTAATGCCCGGATAGCGGTGTTCGCGCCATTCATTGAACTCACCCAAAAGGGCGCTGAATAGCAGGTTGCGCACGGCCACATCATCATCGGGGACAGTGTCGCGAATAATCGTCTTCAAATCGTCCAGTTCCGGCGGAAACTCGTCTACCAAGTCCTCAAACCCCATTTCCAACTCCTCGCCTTGCCGTAGATATCCTGCCCTCAACGGCCACCTAGACCGATTTTCGACTCTGCTAACTGTTTGTCAGGAGAATGCTCGAGTGAGAATTCTACCGTTCCCGGAGCGGACTCGACTTAGGCCGGGACTGTCAGTCTGACAGTCCCTCTGAACCTCCCCGTGCCTCACGCAGGCTTTGGTGGGATTCGCGGCGTTGACTGGTAGGAATGTCGTCAGGTCGAAGGGTTCGTTGATGGCTTGTGGTGTTCTTCCCAGTCCGGTGGGCGGGCGGGTGGCGCTTGTGGGTGATACGCATGCGAATGCGGTGTGGACGTGCCGCGTGGTCGAGGAGTTGGCGGCCGACGGTGTGGACATGGTTGTCCAGCTCGGCGATTTCGGGTGGCGGCCTCAAAGCGACTTCGCCCAGCAGGTGTCTGAGGCTGCGGTTAGCGAGGGGATTACGGTCTGCTTCATCGACGGCAACCACGAAGACCACGAGCACCTTGGGCCCCATGCCGATCTGCGCAGCGGCGAGCGCGGCCGTGTCGATCCGGTGGAGATGCTTCCCAGCCTCTGGTACTTGCCGCGGGGCTGTGTGTGGCAATGGCACAGGGTGCGGTTCCGGGCACTGGGCGGGGCGTTCAGCGTGGACCACATGGCGCGCACGCCGGGCTACGACTGGTTCCCAGACGCCGAGGTCCCGTTTGCCTCAGATGCCGAGCGGGCCATCAAGCAGGGGCCTATCGACGTGTTGTTGTGCCACGACCACCCATCTCTGGGCTACCGGCTGAAGGGACTGCCGATACCCGAGGCCGACTAGCTGTCCTCAGAAACCGCCTCCATCCGCCCCGCCAAAGGCGTGGGCTAGCAACCAGTCGCTGCCAACGCGTGCGATCGCATTCCGCCAGCCGGTAGCTTTGCAACAGGAGGTACGAGATGAACAGGCGCTTGACCGCGATCGTCGAATACGAAGGCGACGGCTACATCGCGTTCTGTCCAGAGGTCGATGTTGCAAGTCAGGGAGAATCCATCACGGAGGCACGAGAGAACCTTGCCGAAGCCCTCACGCTGTTTTTTGAGAGTGCATCTGCCGAAGAGATCGAGCGGCGGCTGAGCGAAGAGATCTATGTGACCCAGATCGAGGTCGCTGTTGGCTAGTTTGCGCGTCCTCTCCGGGCGGGAGGTTTGCCGCATTAAATAATCCCCACCCCGGGCACTCATCGGAGCTATGTCGAGCGGCTGCGGCGGAGACCCTCCACGTCAGCGAGATCTTGGGCTCGGCCAGCGGCCAGTTTGTTCTTTTCCAGATCTTCTAACCCGATGAAGGGAACCGCCAATGAGTCCAGCAATATCTCAGCTCGCCGATCCCAGCACGACTCGAAATCGACGCCGGCAATGCTGGTCAAGATATCGATGCGGTTCGGCGGATACCCCAACTGCACCACTTGGCCCTCCTCGAGAAAGTCTTCTGCGGCCAATCCCAGCGACCCGAAGCCAAACTCTTGCAATGCCCCGACCAACCGGGCGGCGTTTTGGGGTTCGACCCGAACCCAGACGTCCAAGTCTTTGGTTAAGCGGGGATGGCCGTGTGCGGCCACCGCATATCCACCCACCACTAGGAACCGAACCCCGTGCTCCAAGCACAGCGAGGTGAAATCGTGCAGGTCCTTCCCCAGCAGCATTGGCTGTCTCCCCTCGCCATTCGAGCCGTAATAGCACGCTTGCAATTCTCGAACGTGCGCGATCCGCTCGGCGGCAGGACGAGAACACCAGAACCCGACATCAGGGTCGGGGTCACCCAGCCGAAGCCAGTGAGCCACCTTTGCAATCCCTGCCATAAGAGCACCGGACCTCTCATCCGAGTGCAGTAATTGTACCCCCCGTATACGATCGTGAGCTTCCCTATACCCATCAGTAGGAGCTCAAAAGCCTCCTCAGCGGCGAAAGACCGCTCTGGCGGGCGGGTGGGAATAGGCTCGTTGGGGGAGGTTGGAGAGCTAGTGACTTCCGGTAGCAGAGAACAGCCCTTTCAATTTGAGCCTGAGGAGTCCTGTCCTCCACCCATTGCGCTGCTGGCCGGGTTTCAGGGGGCTGTGCTGCTGCTGGCGCCAACGGTGCTGAATACAGCAATCGCCATTCAATCTTCGGGACTAGACGACAGCTATCTCACCTGGGGTGTGTTCTCCTCCATGGTGATCTGCGGCGGCATCACAGCGTTGCAGGCGTTGCGGCTGCGGTTTTTCGGGGCCGGCCATATTGTGCTGTCCTGGCCAGCGGCAATGTTCATCGCCATCATGGTGACGACGATCTCAGCGGCTGGACTGGAGACGTTCGCAAGCCTGATGATCGTATGCAGCTTGGTTCAGGTCGCGCTCGCCTGGTGGCTGCCTACGCTGAGGCGAATCGTCACGCCGACTGTCTCGGGCACGGTAACGATGCTTATCGCGATCAGCGTGCTGCCCATCGCGTTCGACTCTGTCGAAAACCTGCCAGCCAACGCACCAAGGGCGGCCGGACCGGTGATCGCAGGAGCAACATTGCTGGTCGCGGTGATAGCAGCGCTGCGGGCCAGCGGACGCTGGCGACTGATCGCGCCGTTCAGCAGCATCCTGGCCGGATGCGCGGTCGGCGCGGCATTCGGCGTGCTCGACGGCGACCACATCGCCAGCGCCGGCTGGTTTGGCGTCCCCGATGTGCCGGCCCTCAGCATCGACCTCACGCCGAGCAAGGAGTTCTGGGCACTCTTGCCATCGTTCGCGATCCTCACCCTGGTGCTCGGGCTCAAGACGATCAGTGACGGTGTGGCGATTCAGCAGGGCTCCCGCCGCCGGCCTCGGGCAATCGACTTCCGCCGGATCCAGGGCATGGTGAGCGTCAACGGAGTCGGCATGGCGCTCGCCGGCCTCGCGGGCACGCTGCCCTCAATGGCAATTTCCTCATACAGCCTCTCACTGGTGAAACTCACCGGTGTCGCGGCCCGCCGTGTGGGAGTTGGCGTGGCCATCACCACGTTTACTCTGGCGTTGTTCTCCAAATTCACCGCTGTATTGCTGACAATTCCCGGACCGGTGTTGGGTGCCAACCTCATGCTCGCCATGGGCATGCTCTTCGTGAGCGGATGTCAGACAGTGCTGCGCGACGGCCTGGACTCCCGGCGCATGCTGGTGGTTGCGCTAGCCATTGCACTGGGCTTGGGATTGCACAGGCACAATCTCACACGTGTCCTCTTTGGCGACGACTACGGCGAACTTCTCGGAAGCGGCGTCACAATCGGCGCCATTGCCGCCATCGCCATGACACTGCTGGTCGAAGCGTTGAGCATGCGCCGATCGCGCCTGGAAGTCACGCTCGACACAGCCTCGATACCGGTGATCGACGATTTCCTTGCTCGATTGGCTTCCAAACTCGGATGGAACGAGGCATCAACGCTTCGGCTGCGATCAGCGGGAGAGGAGACACTGGCCAGCCTGCTGGCACAAGACGACGATGCAGAGGGCTCGAAGCGGCCCCGCCTTAACATCACGGCGCGACCGCAGGGAACGATGGTGGAACTGGAGTTCATCGCCACCACACGCCAGGAGAACATCGAGGATCAACTGGCGTTCTTGGCCGAAGAGGTCGCCGTGCCATCAGTCGACGATCTCTCACTGCGACTGCTGCGCTTCCACGCCTCCGCGGTGCGCCACCAGAAGTACCACGGAGTGGACATCGTGGCGGTGCAGGTCGAGGGCAGCGGCTGATGCCAAAAACCCGGTTCGTGAAGACTCTTGTTGCCACGGCTGCATTGGCATTGGTCGCAGTGGCATGCGGCCAAGAGACAGCCACCACAACCGGCTGGCCGTTCGTCGGCTCCGACCAAAACCACACCAAGTACTCGACAGCCGAGGAAATCTCGGCCGCCAACGTGGGTGAATTGGAGATCGCCTGGAAATGGGCGCCGAACGAGACCCCCCTCGAGGAGTTCGACACGCAGCCGGGTCCTTTCCAGGCCACTCCCATCATGGTCGACGGCGTCCTCTACCTCTCCACCATGTACACGCGGGTGGTGGCGCTCGACGCCGAGACGGGCGCAGAGATCTGGACGTTCGATCCGAAGGCCTACGAGGGCGGACCGGTCGGCGCGGGGCCGACTGGCTTCAAGCACCGGGGAGTCGCCTACTGGAGCGACGGAGACGACGCCCGCATCTTCCTCAACAGCCGCGACCGGCTCTTTGCGATCGACGCCGCCACCGGCCAACTCGACGCTGACTTCGGTGAGAGCGGGAGTGTGCTGCTAACCGAGGGGCACGGCCGCCCGGTCAGCCGCTTCGAGTTCGACCAGACCTCGCCCCCGGTGGTGTTCCAGGATTTGGTGATCGTCGGGAGCCGCATCCCCGACGGGGTGCAGCGTGAATTCGACCCTCCCGGCACGGTTCAGGCCTTCGACACCCGAACCGGTGAGCGGCGCTGGGTGTTCTTCACCGTCCCGCAGTCGGGCGACGAGGTCGGGGCCAACACCTGGGAGGACGAGTCGTGGCGCATCACCGGCCACGCCAACGTGTGGGGTTTGATGTCGCTCGATGCCGAGCGGGGCCTCCTCTATGTGCCCACAAGCACGCCGAGCAGCGACTATTGGGGTGGACGCCGCAAGGGGGCGAATCTGTTTGCCGAGTCGTTGGTGAGCCTCGACGCCCGCACCGGCGAGCGGCAATGGCACTTCCAGACAGTGCATCACGGCTTGTGGGACTACGACCTCTCGGCCGCGCCCAACCTGGTGACGATCAAGGTGGACGGTCGGGAGATCGACGCGGTGGCGCAGGTCTCCAAGCATGGCTTCACGTTCGTGTTCGACCGGGTGACGGGCGAACCGGTGTGGCCGATCACCGAGCGCTCAGTGGACACGGTCACCGACGTCCCCGGCGAGGAGCCGTATCCCACCCAGCCATTCCCGACGAAGCCCCCGCCGTTCGCCCGCCAGGGGGTATCGCTTGAAGACGCCAACGATCTGACTCCCGAGATTCATGTGCTCGCGACAGCGGAGATGGAGCGGTTCCGGCTGGGGCCGCTCTTTACCCCGCCGAGCCTTCAAGGAACACTCCAGCGCCCGGGCGCCAGCGGCGGCGCCAACTGGGGAGGGGCGGCGTTCGACCCCGAGACCGGGATTCTTTACGTGAGAACGTCGGAGGAAGCCGACACAAACCAGGTCTGTCAGAATTTGGGCGACGACCCCCGCGTCGACGTCGAATACAGCAACAACTGCCCCTATGGCGCCACCCGGGTCATGTTCCGGGAGGCCGGAGGACCGGGCACAGTGGATCCCCTGGAGAGCGAACTCGGCCCGATACCGCTCACCAAACCGCCCTACGCGCACCTGGTGGCCATCGACCTCAACGCAGGCGAAATCGTCTGGAAGGCGCCGTTCGGCCAAGGCAGCGACGAGATCCGCACCCACCCGTTGCTTCGCGGCGTCGACCTGCCGGAGCGTCTGGGCACGCTGGGCAACTCCGGCCCGCTGGTGACCAAGGGCGGACTGGTATTCCTCGGCGGCGGCGACCCCTACCTGTATGCCTTCGACAGCGTCACCGGCGCCGAACTCTGGCGGGGCGCAACGCCGTTCCCAACCAACGCCAACCCGATGACCTACCAAACGCAAACCGGGCAGCAGCTCGTGGTTATCGCCACCGGACGCGGCACCGACGCCGCCCTCGTTGCCTTCGCGCTACCCGGGCGGTGAGGATGACCGCAGAGCGGCGCCGATCCCGTTAGACCACACCACCCCGGGCCCGTAGCGAGCCTTAGCTGGTGATGGAGCCGCCGGCGAGGGGGATGGTCTGGGCGGTCATCCAGGAGGCCTCCTCGGAGGCGAGGTAGGCGCACAGGGCGGCGACGTCTTCGGGGGTGCCCAAACGGCGGGTCGGGATGGCCCTGGCCAGTTGGTCGGTGACGCCGGTGGCGCCGGTGTTCGACATCAGGCCAAGTGCGATGGAGTTCACCGTAACCCCCGTTTTGGCCACCTCGAGCGCCACTGAGCGGAGCAGCCCTGCCGCGCCGCCCTTGCCCGCTGAGTATGCCGCCACGCCGATGTTCACTCCCACGGTGCCCGCCCCCGAGACGACGCCGATTACTCGGCCCCAGCCTCGCTCGATCATCCCGGGCAGAACAGCATGGGTGCAGTTCATGACGCCATCGAGGTTGACGGCCAGGGGTCCGGCCCAGTCGGCTGGCTCGGTCTCCGCAAAGGGCTTGACCTGCATCATCTCGGCCCCCCCGTTGCCGGCGTTGTTGACCAAGATTCCGATGGGCCGATCAGCGATCGCCGCCCGCACCTCGTCGCCGTCGGTGACGTCGAAGGGTAGCGCATCTGCGGAGTGGCCGTCAGCCGAAATCTGGTCGGCCACTTCACCAGCCCGGTCGGCGACTATGTCGTTGACCAGGACGTGGGCGCCCTGGGACGCCAGCGCGCGGGCGATCCCTGCGCCGACGTTCTGGCCAGCACCGGTTACCAGCGCCGTCTTCTGGTTGAGCTCGAACATGGGTGTTGCTCCTTTCGCTCCTAGCCCTTGGCTACCTCGGAACTTCTTGCCATGCCATGTCGCGGTAGGGGTCGGGCTCGCGGGGCAGGCCAAGCACCTTCTCGCCGATCACGTTCTTGTTGACCTCGGTGGTTCCCCCCTCGATGGTGTTGGCTCGGCTTCGCAGCATGCCCTTGGCGGCATAGGGCATGGCCGCGGCCCAGGCTTCGATGGAGTCTTGCCCAAGGGCAGGCTCTCCCGGCATCCACGCCACCGACGCCATGCCCATGAAATCGGCGGCGGCCAACTGAAGGGCCTGGTTGAGCTGGCTTTGTTGCACCTTGCCGATGGATGCGGCCGGTCCCGGCGTTCCCCCTGCTTTGACCGTGGCCCTAACCCGCTCGTTGGTCCACAAACGCACCATTTCCTCGCAATAGAGCCGCGTAAGCCGATCGCGCCCGACGCCATCGACGCCAATCTGGCGGGCCTGTTGGAGCAGGCTCTCGATCCCCCCTCCCCCGATGCGGTCGACGCCTCCCGATCCCGACCCGGCCACCATCTGGCGCTCCCCGGCCAGGGTGGACGCGGCCACCCGCCACCCGTCGCCCGCAGCACCAACCCGGTGGAAATCAGGTACCCGTACCTCTTCAAGCCACACCTCGTTGAAGTCGATCTCCCCGCCGATGTGGCGCAGGGGCCGCACCTCTACCCCGGGCGACGACAGATCGACCAGGAAGTAGGTGATGCCCCGGCGCTTGGGGGCGGTGGGGTCGGTGCGGGCCAGGCAGATGGCGAACTCCGATTCGTGGGCCCACGTGCTCCACACCTTCTGGCCGGTGAGAATCCACTCGTCGCCGTCGCGCTCGGCCCGCATAGCCAGCGAGGCCAGATCGGAGCCGGCGCCGGGCTCGCTGAACATCTGGCACCATCGCTCTTGGTTGGCCACCATGGGGGGCAGGAACCGCAGCCTCTGTTCCTCGGTGCCGTGGGCGAACAGTGCCGGGGCCGTGTTGTGCAGCCCCAAGGGGTTCAGCCGCCCCAGGTTGAGCGGGGCGAGCACTGCCTCGGCCATCCGGGCCTTGGCCGGAGGGAGGTCGAGGCCGCTGTATTCGATTGGCCAGGTGGCTACCGCCAGCCCCGAGGCGGCGAAGGTGGGATACCAGGCCTCGTACTCGGCTCGCGGTCGCACCTCTCGGATGGCCCGCCGCCCACGGGGTGCCGCGTCGCGCCACGCCTGGGGGACGTGTTCGGCCACCCATGCTGACACGGCAGTGCGAATTTCCTCATCGCTGCTGGAGGCGTCGATCCGGAGGCGGTCGGAAGTCATTCCGCCGACATATTCTCGAACCGCGCCACCAGCGCGTCGAGTGCTTCAGCGGCGGTCGTCGCCCCTCCCGGCGGCGTAGGCAGTCGCACTGGGCCATGCACTCGGCTGGGCAACAGGATCGTGGCGTGCCCAGGACAGGTGGTCTCGCCCCGTTGGTTCTCGCCGTAGATGTCGAGGTCGACCGCCGGAGCGCCTTCTTCGTTGAGGTGCTTGCGGGTCACCGTGCCCCGCATCCAGTGGGTGTCGCCCACGTAGTTGAATCGCCGGAATTCCACGTCGAGGGCGGCCAGCCAGGCGTCGTCGCCCATCCAGTCGGTACACAGGTGTACCAGCCAGGTCTCGCGCATCCGGCCGTAGTCGTAGATCGCTGGGTTGCCTGCCCGCCGAGCCCACTCGGGATCCCAGTGGACCCGCTGTTGGACGTCGGGGATGTTGAGGTCGTCGGGACGGAAGAATCCCGGCACCCGCTGGCGCTGATGCACCCCTAGCCGCAGCGCCTTGACCCCGTAGAGGCCCATGCCCATGCCGGTGTGCCACACCACCATGTCGGTCACCCGCATGGGCCCTTTGACCAGCGGGGGCAGTTCGTCTCCCACCTCCACGTCCTCCCACCAGCGGGGCTCGGCCCCCCGGCGGCGCTCGGCCTCGGTGCTCACCGCCTCGGTGATCTCAGCGATCTGCTCTTCGGTGTAGGGCTCGATCTCGATGTCGTCGTACTTGCCCGCACCCTCTTCGGCCCTGCGTTCCACCGCCCCCCGGTCGGTGCGGATCATCAGCCGATACTGGGCCGACAGCACGGCGCCTATGGTGGCGAACACCTCCGCCGTCCACTCGTGAACAGTGCGGGACGCGAACTCGCTTTGCTTGTCATGAACGCCCACCAGAGCATTCCGCCTGGTGACCCGCATCCCCGGACGCAGCGGTGCCCACCACTCCCGATAGCTCCCCGAGTAGTAGGCGTGGGCACCCTTGAGCGGATCGCCTTTGAGCAGCGCCTTAGTCTCGGCGTCGAGCTTCTGAACCTCGTTCTCCCCGATGAGGGTGTCGCCCCCGTTCATGTTCGGCGAGGCGATCGGCCCTCCCCACACCGTGCCCGCCCCGTAGTCGGGATCGCACCACAGCGGATTGTCGTCGCCAAATGCCTCTGCCACCTGCCGGAATGCATCAGTGTTGGGCTCGCGATACCACGGACGCTGTGGATGCGGCTGAGCAATCCCGATCCGCCCCCGCAACCGAGCAATGGCCTCATCGGTGATCGCTCCAGCCTCAGGCACGCTTGGGACTGTACCGAACGACCTGCCTTGCCCGATGATCCGGCACCGGGGGAAAAACCCAGCTGTTGCAAGTATGTACACGTTGTACAATTTGGCTTATGGATAGCGATTTCACTAACCAGGCTGAAACCTCGAAATTCATGATCGAGGTGCTCAGCGTCCCAGTGAGCAAGTTCAGGGCCCACATCTCCCAAATGCTCGACGACCTCGGGGAGGACTACAAGGAGATCGCCCTCACCAATAACGGCAAGGTCATTGCCCACATCCTCCCCCCAAAGTACCTGGTGCCGTCATTCGAAGGCTCTCTCAAGGACATCATTCGCATTCCCGACGGAGTCGACCTTGACAACCTAAGCGCCTTTGACGACGACTGGGAGGAGCAGATGGACGCCAGCTGGGCTCGTTCTGAAGGTGTTTGGCCCCCAGTTGCCGCCGAAAAGCCGGCGATCACCTGACGTGCTCATCCTAGACACCAATGTGATCCTGCGCGTATCGGCCAATTGGGGTGTAGATGAAGTCTCGCAAGGGGCCAAGGACTTCGTGGTAGACGCTCAGCGACGAGGTGAGGCTGCCATCAGCGCAGCCACCATTTGGGAGATCGGGGAACAAGCCGCCAAGGGAAGGATCCAAGTCGACTTCTCCTCTCTCATTAATCAGCTGAAAGAAGATGGAGTGATCACCATCCCCATAGACGGGAACATCGCCGCCCGAGCCGTGCAACTCCGCAGCGAATGGGCCGACAGTGACCCCGCGGACCGCTTCATCATGGCCACTGCCCTACTAACCAACAGCCAGTTGGTGACCATCGACGCCGAAATGATCGCCTGGAACGGCCCCGCCCGAGTCGTCGACGCCCGACGGTGACATTCAGCTTGTTTCAACAGCTGCGAATCTGATCCTTCATGGGGTGCCCTCGATGCTTCTTACTATCGCTATCGGGCCGCTTAGAGTGGGCGGGGACTTGAGGAAGGGTTTGCCATGACGGACAATGCAGCCGCACGCGAGCGCTTGATGACCGGAGAGGCGTGGAACGACTTCTGCGACACGATGCGAGCGGCCGGGCAAGTGGTGATCGACCGCACCCACAACGCCAACGAGCAAGATCGGGTGGAGGGGTTCCGCTACCTGACCCGCATGTCGTTGATGGCCTATATGCGCTGCATCGAGAACCTCCCCCCGATGGAGAAGTCTTCGATTTGGGTGATCCCGCCACCCATGAAGGGCGGCCAGGGGGTGCAGTCGCCCGACCAGGATCATGTGGTGCAGCCCATCGACGCGACCAAGCGGTACCGGGTTACAGGCCAAAGGGGTTCCGCCCCCTATGTCCACATGTCAGCGTGGACCCCGAAGGTGCCCGATTGGGTTGGGGTCGACTCGGTGGGCGACCGGGCTGTAGCGGTGCTGGAAGAGTTCAATCCGAGTTGGTCGCAGACGCCGTTCACCGCCCTGCTCGACGAGTTCACCGACGGCGCCGGAAACGTCGATTTCGTGCTCTCGGCGGACGATCCCGGGGTCGACAACTGGATGCAGGTCGCTCCGGAGACCCGAGAGCTGATGATGCGCATCGTCTACGACGACCGCGACGCACAGTCGTCGCCTCGGCTGGTGATCGAGCCATTCGAGCCCACTCCGGTGATTCACACGCCGGACGCGGCTGAGATGTCCAAGCGGCTGGCCATTGCGGCCCAGATGGTGCTTTCGGTGCAGTCCGACTACGCCGACTGGACCGACACGCTGGCGAAAGCCGAGAACCAATTGCAGCTCACCACCGAGCACTACCTCCGAGTGGGCGGCTCCCCCGATGACCGCCACTTCGAGTTCGGCTACTGGCGCATCGGCGACGGCGAGGCGCTGGTGGTGGAGTTCAAACCCCCGGTTTGCCGCCACTGGAACTTCCAGTTGTGCAACCACTGGATGGAGAACCTGGCCAACTACTTCACCGGCCAGGGCTACGCATCGTCCCAAGACGTGCAGGCCGACGCCGACGGAGTGGTGGTGCTGGTGGTTTCCTCCGAGAAGCCAGCATCGGGAACCTGGGTGGACACCGCGGGCCGCGACCACGGCGTGATGGGCCTGCGATTCGTCGAGCACGAGTCGATTCCAGAGATAGCCACAAAGCTGGTGCGCCTTTCTGACTTGGGCTGACGCGAAATCAGTGGCTGATCAGTAGTCGAACACCGAAGGCAGTGCCTCCACGGGGCGGGCCTCGGGAAAGTACACGCTGATCTGCGCGGCGTGGTCAGGGTCGTCAATTCGGACGGGGTCGAAAACGAGGTCGATCCCCCGCTCGTCAAGATCGGCGTTGAAGCGGGCGGCGATGTCGTCGCGGCTCAGGGGGTTGGAGGCCAGCCGGTTCTTGTGGTCGGCGTCGATGTATACGTCGGCCTTCCACAGCACGCTCACTCTGATGTCGGCCAGCGGGGTGCGATAGACCTCCTCGCCGTGGTCGGTGACCGCCCAAACACCATCGGGGCTGCCCGCCGGGGCCAACTGGGCCATCGGGGTGACCCGGGGGGTGCCGATGTCGAAGGGGCCGATGGCGTTGACCTGGTGGAACATGCCGTGGTTGTCGCCCATCAGCGCGGTGTTGGCCATGTTGCCCACGTGCTCTTCGGGCGGCTGGTCCGGTCCGTGGGGCCAGTAGCGGATTCCGCCGCCGTCCACGTCGTTGAGCCACCAGATGGCGGTGGCCTGCGGGAACGACAAGTCGTCGAACAGTCCCGACCACAGCATGGCCCGCAGCAGCCACATCGGCGTGTTGGTACGGTCGCGGCCCGCAAACCGGGGATTGTCGGTGTGGGCCGGCCCCGCTTCGGGAATGGCCATCATCTGGTTCACATACACGCTGTGGGGCTCGACGATCTCAGCGCCGTAGTAGGCCTTGGCCGACTCGATGTAGGCCCGATGGTGCAAGAACACCTCCGAGCCCGCAACGGCGATGGTCTCGTTCACCCAGTCGTCCCGGAACCACAGCGGGCGGGTGCGGGCGTGGGGATCGGCGCCGGGGTTGTACCAACCCCCCAGCGGCGCGTACGGCGCCTCCTGGGCCAGCAGTTTGACCGCGGCGCCCACGTCGTCGAGCACATCGGTCAGCAGAATCGGCGGATCGGCAACATGCATCGCCCCGACCGTACCAAAATCAAGGCCATCGCCCACCGCCTCGGCTACCGGCGAGGCCCTGAGCCGGTGGGCGGGTTCGTTGTTGAGTCAGACGACTAGGCCGCCGAGCGCCCATACTGGAAGCGCCTCTCGAAAGGACGCTCCCGATGCGGATCCTCTATATCGATATCGACACTCTCCGGGCCGATCACCTGGGGTGCGCGGGGTATCACCGCAACACCACCCCCAACATCGACGCCCTGGCCGCTGAAGGGGTGCGGTTAGCCAACGTATACGCCTCCGATGTTCCCTGCCTGCCCAGCCGCACCGCCCTCAGCACCGGCATGTTCGGGATCCGCAACGGGGTGGCCAACCACGGGGGCATGGCCGCCGACCTGAGGCCCCAGGGCGCTGATCGCAGCTTCTTCTCTTCGATCGCGGCCAACTCCTGGGCGTCGCGCTTTTACTGGTCGGGGTACCACACTGCCTCGGTCTCCAGCTTCCCGTTCCGCCACTCGGCCTCCTGGTGGACCAGCGGCTTCATGGAGAACATGAACCTCATGCGGGGCTTCGGCGGGGAGCGGGCCGACGAGGTGCTGCCCGGAGCGCTGCGCTGGCTGAACGACAACGCCAACCAGGAAAACTGGTTCTTCCACGTCCACCTGTGGGATCCCCACACCCCCTACAACGCGCCGGACGACTACGGGAACCCGTTTGAAGGCGATCCCGCGCCGGCCTGGCACACCGAGGAAGTGCGGGCCCGCAACTGGACCCTGGCCGGCCCCCACTCGGCTCAGGAGCCCTGGGGGTTCAAGCCCGATGAGTGGGGCCCTCCCCCGCCCCGCCAGCCGTGGAACCTGTCGACCATGGACGAGGTCAAGCAGACCTTCGACGGCTACGACACCGGCATCCGCTACGCCGACGACGCGGTGGGCACGCTGATGAACAAGCTGGCCGACCGCGGCGTGCTGGACGATACCGCCATCTTGGTCTCCTCCGACCACGGCGAGGCCTTCGGCGAGCTGGGCGTGTACGCCGACCACCAGGGGGCCGACGAGAGCACCTGCCACATCCCCTCGGTGCTGCGGTGGCCGGGGATCGAGCCCCAAGTACACGAGGGCCTGCTCTACCACCTCGACGTGGGCGCCACCGTGGTGGACATGGCCGGCATCGACATCCCCCTTGATTGGGACGGCATGTCGGTGGCCGAAGACATCCGCACCGGCCACCACGGCGGTCGGGAGTTCCTGGTGCTGTCGCAGGGGGCGTGGTCGGTTCAGCGGGGCGTCCGCTGGGGCGACCACCTCTATCTGCGGACCTGGCACGACGGCTACCACGCCGCCTGGAACGACGAGATGCTGTTCGACATCGGCGCCGACCCCCACCAGACCGCCGATCTGGCCGAACAGGCCCCCTCGGCGCTGGCCGACGGCCGGGACAAGCTCGCGTCATGGACCGACGACCAGATGACCCGCAGCTACTCCCCTGTTGACCCCCTCAAGATCGTGCTGGCCGAGGGCGGCCCCTTCCACTGCAAGGGCCACCTGCCCGAGTACCTCGAGCGCCTCGAAACCACCGGCCGGGCCAGCGCGGCGGCAACGCTGCGAGAGCGCCACCAAACAGACTCCTGACTCCACCTCGGCGGCCTCGGCCTCGATCAGCTCCTGGAGCACCAGCCCCCGCAGCCTCGCGGATCAACCCATCGCCGCCTCCGGCGCGGAACGTCTCCCACAGCCTCGCTGCGGCATTATCAGACAGGGTCATCGGTGTGTCCTCCTCGACGAGCGGGCGAGTCTTCTCACCTAGGACCACACCGCCGGCCCCCTAGTGGCGAACCCCCACCGCTACCCCAAAACCCCACCACCTGATGGGCGCCCCCCATAACGCCGCCGCCATCCTCTCACAACCGCCGAAAGACGACTGGCGGTACATGGAAGGCCACACCGACACCCAACCCGCTACCGACTAACCATCGGCTGCGGGGTAACTAGGTATGTAATTCCCTATGCTTGTGGGGATGGGCATGAGAGAAGTGGTGCTCGGCGAGTTGCGGGAGGATATCCGCCGTGTGGCGCAGAGCTGCGGGGCCGAGCGGATCGCACTGTTCGGGTCGGTTGCCCGCGGCGAGGATGCCGTCGGCAGCGATTGCGATTTCATGGTCGATTTCGCCGGGCCGGCGTCGCTGGTCGATCTCGCAGTGCTCAAAGACGAGCTTGAGGAATTGCTGGGCTGCGCCGCCGACGTGGTGCCGATAGACGGGCTTCGGGAAAAGCATCGGGCGGCCGCCGAAGACGCCATTGTGCTGTGACGCGTTCTGACGCGGAGCTGGCCAGCGACATTTCCGACGCGGCCCGTCGGCTCGAGCAGATCGCACGGCGGGGCCGGTGGCTATTCACACGTAGCCGCACCCTGCGGGAGGCCGCCGAGCGGAACATAGGGATCGCCGGCGAGGCGGCCAACGACATCTCGGACGGGTTCAAAGCCGCCCACCCCGACCTGAAAGAGCTGTGCGATCGGGTGTACAAGGCGCGGAACCAGCTGGCCCACGCTTACGAGATCATCACCCCGGCCTACGTGTGGGAGACGATGAAAACGGCGGTACCCGAGCTGGCCGCCGGGCTGAACAGGGAGTTCCCGCTTGCGCTGTCCCGAGAGAGGCTGCTACGCAGCGTAAAGGCGCACAGGCAGCGCCCGCCCGCCGGTCGCCGCCTGTGCGGGGCCACGACAGCGGGCGGCGGGGTGTGCGCCCAGACCGCCCCGCGGCTCAGGAGGAAATGCGCCGCAGGCCACCCAAGGTAACCCGGTCTCATCTAACCGGCCTCTCAGCCGTCTCGTCGTCGGGGAACATCTCGAACAGGCACACCAGGCTGACGCCCGCCCGATCCGACAGGGCTCTATCGCTTTCGTCGGTCAGGACTACGCTGACGGCTGATGGACACCCAGCCCGGTCGGACCATTACTGGGATGTCGGCCATCTTGCTGCCCCACCTCAACCCGACCACGGTGGACTGGGCCTCGCTCGACGCCCACATCGCCCGCACCCACGAGGCGGGGCTCACCCCCGCAGTTAACATGGACACCGGCTACGTCCAGTTGCTCGATAAAGACAGCCGCACGAAAGTGCTCGACCGGGCCGAGGCCATCACCGGCGGCGATTTCGCAGCAGGGGCGTTTGTGGCCGACGAGCCGGGGGCGGTGTTCGACCTCGACGCCTACCGGCGAGCCGCCGCCGAGGTCACCGCCCGGGGCGGCCTGCCGGTGGTGTTCCCCTCGCACGGGCTGAACGGCCGCGGCGACGCCGCCTGGCTCGACGCCCACGGCCGACTGGCAGAACACATCGACCGGTTCCTCGGGTTCGAGCTCGGCCCCATGTTCGTGCCCTACGGCCGCATCGTGTCGCTGGACGCCTATCGGGGGTTGCTGGACATCCCCCAGTGCATCGGGGCCAAGCACTCATCGCTCAACCGGATGCTGGAGTGGGATCGTCTGGCGCTGCGCGATGAGGTGCGCCCCGACTTCCTGGTGCTGACCGGCAACGACCTGGCCATCGACATGGTGATGTACGGCGCCGACTACCTGCTGGGCCTCTCCACATTCGCGCCGGACAAGTTTGCCGAGCGCGACCGCCTGTGGGCCACCGGCGACCCCGGCTTTTACCAGCTCAACGACATACTCCAATACCTGGGCCACTTCGCCTTCCGTCCACCGGTGCCGGCCTACCGCCACACCGCGGCCATGTTCTTGCAAATGCGGGGATGGGTTGACAGCTCGGCGGTGCCCGCCAGCGTGCCCACCCGCCCCGAAAGCGACCGCGCCGTGCTGCGCGACATCGGCGAGCGGCTTGGAGTGCTGTAGCTGATGCCCCGCTGGAAGCAGGTGAAAAACCTCAAGTTCGCTGGGCGCGACCGCCCTGGGCCTAGGCCCAAGGGCAGTCCCAGCCTTGCGGGTGCGGTGGGTTAGTCGTCGTCGATGATGGTCATGGTTCCCTGGGTTCTGCTTTCGAAGAACCTGTCGGGGAAGTGGGCCTCGACTGCGAAGTGCTCGTCTGGCTCGTCGTCGCTGTCTTGTCGCAGCCATACCTCTGCGGTCTTGGCGGTTTCTCCCGGAGCGAACACCAGCGTGCCGCCCCCGTAGAAGTAGTCGGTGGAGTGGGCCCGGGCGTCCAGCAGGTGCCAGGCGGTCATGGGAACCCAGTTCACCGCGACCTCGTGGGTTGACGCCTCGGAGAGGGTAACCCGGAACACCACCTTGCCGCCCTCGGGGCCCGAGGCGTCCTCGACCGTTATGGCCGCCGTGGTCTGCGGCGGCGGGGGATCGTCGTCGTCGGCCACGGCGACCGTGGCCGCTTTGGCCGTGCCGAGGTCGTAGCCGGTCCCGTCGACGAGGGTCGCGGTTACCGACCCGTCGGCCTCGTCGGCCGAGTCGCCCACGGTGG
Source organism: Acidimicrobiales bacterium (assembly GCA_965208505.1). Taxonomy (GTDB): domain Bacteria; phylum Actinomycetota; class Acidimicrobiia; order Acidimicrobiales; family Bin134; genus Poriferisocius. The sequence goes on along the minus strand of OZ242339.1, from coordinate 508,221 downwards.
GAACCGCGAACGCGGCGCGGCCCGAGACCGGGACGGTCACCGTACGCGACCCGACGGCCGCGCCGAACTCGCCGCTGGCCGACACCGCCACGGCGACCGACAACGCGCTCGCCGGCGCCGGGCTCGCCGTGAGCGTGAACTGCGCCGAACCGCCCTCGGTGACACCACTGCCCGCGCTGATCGAGACCACCGGCGGCGGGGGATCGTCGTCGTCGGCGACGGCGACCGTGGCCGCTTTGGCCGTGCCGAGGTCGTAGCCGGTCCCGTCGACGAGGGTCGCGGTTACCGACCCGTCGGCCTCGTCGGCCGAGTCGCCCACGGTGGGAACCGCGAACGCGGCGCGGCCCGAGACCGGGACGGTCACCGTACGCGACCCGACGGCCGCGCCGAACTCGCCGCTGGCCGACACCGCCACGGCGACCGACAACGCGCTCGCCGGCGCCGGGCTCGCCGTGAGCGTGAACTGCGCCGAGCCGCCCTCGGTGACACCGCTGCCCGCGCTGATGCTCACCACCGGGGTGACCACCACCGGCACCGGCGTCGGGACCGGAGTGGGCACAGGCGTCGGCACAGGCGTGGGGACCGGCTGCTGTTGCTGCTGTTGCTGGTCGGGCTGCTGTTGCTGTTGCTGTTGTTGTGCTGTGTCGTGGGCTTGCTTGGCCTCGATCTCGGCGACTACCTGGTCCCAGACCGGGCTGCTGTATCTCTGGGTGTTCTGCCTCGCTTCGGCCAAGGTGAGCGCGCCGCCGGCGACGCCGGCGGGGTCCAATGCGCCGATCGCGGCGAGCGCCCGCTGCCAGCGGTTCACGTGGGCGAAGCCGTGGTGGGTCTGCGACGCCAGGCGCTGCACCGCCGCCACGACGCCGGGGTCCGCCGCGTACGGCGCCGGGTCGGGGAGGGCCTGCTGCTGGTCGGCCCGGTCCTGGTCTTGGCGGGGTGCCTGCTGGTCGTCGGGCACCGGGTGGTCGTCGGATGCCGGGGAGCTGTTGGGGTCGAAGATCGGGGTGTTGGCCAGGCTCGGTCCGTAGTTGACTGTGAGCGTGCGGTGCGCTGTCGGCTCGCCGTTCGCGCGACTCAGGCTCATCGAGATGTCGTGGCTGCCGGTGGCGTTCACAAGCGACGAGTCCAGCCGCAACGCGACCAGGATCGGCTGGTTCCAGTTTTTCGGCGTGATGTGGGGGGCGAACCACTGCTTGGGCCCGGCGAGCTTGGTGTACGGCAGCGCCGTCAGGGAACCGCCCGTCCCGTCGGCGCGATACAAAGTGGCGGCTATCGGCGCGTTGTCCCACTGGCCGGACCGCAGCCGGATGTAGAGGACGTCCCAGCAAAATCCCGGAGTGCGGCCGGTGCAGTCGGGCGGCCCTTCGACTCTGACCCAGAAATTTCCTATCCCCGAAACGTTCTCGGTTCCCGGGCGGCTCAAGACGCTCACCTGAGCGGTCACGTTCCCCTGGGCGTCGACGGCATCGAAGGCGCCCAGGTCGTCGTCGACCACCGCGACCGCCATGTTGAAGTCCGACTCCGCCTCAGCCTTGGACTCGCTTTGCCGCAGGATCTTCGACAGCGACCCCGAGGTGTCCCAGTTCTCGCTGAACACATGGCGGATGATGCGGGTATCGGACCTCATGTCGCCGTCGTGGTCGGCGGTCACCGTCACCGTCCGCACCTCATCATGGTCCCTGTGAGTCCACGACACCACCGGCGGGTCGAACGACAGCCCGGCGCCGGTGGGGGTGATCGTCAACGGCGACCCCGGCGCGGGAACGTTGGAGTTCCGCACCGTGTAGGAAACCGAGCCGCCCTCCTCGACGCGCAGACACTCCCGCTCACGGCAGTGGAAACTGAAACGCGGGTCCGGGTCGAACACCGGATCCAACCCCCGGGAGCGCTTCACCACCACCGTGATGGGCGCGAACGCCACCGACGCGTCGCTCGACGACAACGACAGCTGGAACTTCGCGTCAGGCCCATTCGCGGGCAGGCCGTCCGCGCCCGAAGCCAACGCAGTCACCTCCACCACCCGAAAGCCCTTGTGCAGCGCAGGCTCCTCAATAGACGTGTAGCCCGCCCAGTCCCTGGCGTCGAAATCGAAACTGATCGACCCAGACGGCTCATACCTGGCAAAAGCCGACGAGATGGCTTGCGTCGATGTGCCAAACTCACGGCCGCTGCCGGGAATAATGTTGGTCTGCACCTGAACGCCCGAAACGCCGTTACGCCCGTTATGGCCATTCACATACTTGCGGCCCATGAACAAAACATCCGGATGACTCACCCCGACCCGCGACGGATCAGACGACGACGCCGTCACCGGCACCGACCCAGTCACCTCCTTAGCCAAATCCAAACGCACAGACACCGTCTGGCCCTCGCGCACAAACACCACCTCAGGCGCAGACACCAAAGAAACCAGCGCCACGCCGTTGACACCGATCCTGAGAGCATTGGCAGAGGTCTGCGTCCAGCCGGCGGTGCTGTTGATGTGGCGGCGCAGGCTCGTGTCGGCGATGCTCCAACCCGCCGCCGCCCCGTCGTCCTCGCCGTCCCTTTCGGTGGATAGCAAGTTGTTGTTACCAGATATCGGGAAAACAGCATCGAACACAACAAAATAGGTGGTGTTCGCCGCAAGGTTCATGCCGCCCCCCGGCGCCGCGAAGCTCAACGTCTGCGGGTTGGAGAAAGGGCCGGTGATCGGGGACGTCAAAATGCCGAGGGCCGCGCCCGGACTCCCGCCATCGTCAGCATGCACCGAGACCGACAGCTTCGAAGCTATCGCAGGTTCCGTCAACGCAAAGAACCGCACATCGACGCTGCTCAGCCTGAAACCCGCCGAGCTGCCGCCCGTAGTAAACGCCTGCGCATGATCATCGGAGGAAAAAGACGCATAGGCGTCACTAAACGCGGGCTGACCCACATTGCTCACCAACACCGACTCAGACGGCGACTGCGCCCCCGCCGGCGACAACGGCGACACAGCCAACAACGCAGCCAACACCACCACCGTCAAAAGGCCCCTAAGCCCCCCACCCCCCCTTTACGTTGTTGGGTGGCTCTGGCCGTGGGAGTGTTGGGGCTGGTTGCTCGCCGTGGCGGGTAGGGCTTTGTCCCCCTGTCGTTTGACGGCTCGGGGGGTGGTGCCGCCCGTTGCGGGGGGCGTCTGGGACCTCTGACAGGGACGTGTCTGCGGGTTGGCCCGCGGGGCTTTGTAAAGTGGTTGAGGCCGAGGCGCCGGGAGCTTCCGAGCAGATTGTTTCCGGACCTGGAGGAGACCGGCATGTCAGAGACCGATTGGGCCGCCGTCGAGGTGTTCGTCGGCGTCGATGTGGCCAAAGCAGACCACTGGGCGTGCGCCGTCACCGCCGGCGGGGAGGAGGTGTTCTCCCGGGCGGTGGCCAACGACGAGGCCGCCATCGACGCGATGATCGAAGACGCCGCCGGGCGCGGGCCTGCGGCGCTGGTGGTCGATGTGACGGGATCGGCTGCGTCTTTGCTGCTGGAGGCGGCTGCCCGCCGGGGCGCGCCGGTGGCCTATGTGCCGGGCCTTGCGATGCGCCGGGCCGCCGATCTGTACGCCGGTTCGGCCAAGACCGACCCCAAGGACGCGTTCGTGTTGGCCGACTACGCCCGCCGCAACTCCGACCGGCTCCAGTGGGCGGCCCCCAGCGACGAGATGTTGGCGCGGCTGCGTATCCTCAACGGCCGAGACGCCGACCTGGCCGCCGACGCCACCCGGGCCTGCAACCGGCTAAGAGACGCCCTTTTGGCAGTGTGCCCCGCCCTGGAGCGCGCGGTGGGCGACCGGCTCGCCAACAGCGCCGGTCTGCGCCAGGCGCTCATCAGGTGGCCGACCCCGACCGCTTTGCGCAAAGCGGGCAGAGCCCGCATCCGAACCGCGATCGCCCGGCGCAACCCCCGCAAGGCCGACGCCCTCGCCGACGCGATCTGGGCAGCGCTCAAAGCCCAGACCATCACCGCGACAGCCGAGACCGCGTGGGGCGAGGCCATCTCAGACCTCGCCGGCGACCTCGACCGCATCTGCGAGCGCCGCCGCCAGCTCGAACAAGACATCGAACAAGCGTTCACAGAGCACCCGCTGGGAAAAGTCCTGACCACCATGTGCGGGTTCGGCACCCGAACCGGCGCCCGCACACTCGCTGAGATCGGCGACCCCCACCGCTTCGACAACGGCGGCCGACTCGCCTCCTACGCCGGACTGGCCCCCACCGACCGCCAATCAGGCCGCAGCCACACCACCCGCAGAAACCGGCGCGGCAACCACCGACTCAAAAACGCCATGTTCCAAGCCGCCTTCACCGCCTCCCAACACGACCCCCACGCCATCGCCTACTACCAAAAGAAACGAGACGAAGGCAAAAAACACAACGCCGCCATCACCGCCCTAGCCCGCAAACGCTGCAACATCGTACTCGCCATCCTCAAAACCCAAACCCCCTACCAACCACCCCTAGACCAAACCGAAAAACTACCCCACGCAGCTTGACAACAACACAGGGACACCCCCCGACCTTCGAGCGACTCGCTGAGCTCCACATAGTTCCTCTTCCCTCTCTGGATCTTCGCCGGACCCCGGCGAACCGAGAACACCAGCCCCACAACACTAACCCGCAAACGCCAACGACCTCCACCCCCACAATTGCCGCGACCCCGCCCCCGTTGATACACCTAGAACATGGAAAAGCTGGGAACCACCTGCTGGTGGGAGGCGGGACTCACCCCCGCAGTTATCATGGACACCGGTTACGTCCAGCTGCTCGACAGCGACCGCGCCGTGGTGCGCGACATCGGCGAGCGACTGGGAGTGCTGTAGCTGATGCCCCGCTGGAAGCAGGTGAAAAGCCTGACCAGTGCGGCCGCGCTGCGCGACCACCTGGAGGACCTCGGGATGGAGATCCCGCTCGACGAAGAGGTGGACCCCGAAGGTCAGCTGGCCCAGCCAATGGTGATCGCCGACGGCACCGCCGGGACCAAAACCTCGCCCAACCGCTGGGCGGTGCTGCCCATGGAGGGCTGGGACGGGGAGGATGACGGGCGGCCGTCCGATCTGGTCCGCCGCCGCTGGGACCGCTTCGCGGCCAGCGGGGCCGGGCTGGTGTGGGGCGAGGCCACCGCGGTGCGACCCGACGGCCGGGCCAACCCCCGCCAACTGGTAATCGACCGAACCACCGTTGACGACCTCGCCGCGCTGCGAAACCGACTGGACCCAGCACAGGTGACGGTGCTCCAGCTCACCCACTCCGGCCGCTATGCCCGGCCTACCGTCGCCGGACCGGCCCCCAAGACGGTGTACCAACACCCGCTGTTGGATGCCCGTGCGGGTTCGGGATCGACCGATGTGCTTGCCGACGACGACGTTGACGAGTTGGTCGAGCAATTCGTCGATCGGGCGGTGCTGGCCCACCAGGCCGGGTTCGACTTCGTGGATATCAAGGCGTGTCACGGTTATCTGGGCCACGAGTTCCTGTCGGCGGTCGACCGCCCCGGCCCTTACGGCGGCGACCTGGGAGGCCGCACCCGGTTTCTTCGATCCATCATTGGCGGGATCCGCGCAAAGTCGCCCACCCTGGGGGTGGCGGTCCGTCTGTCGCTGTTCGACTTTGTCCCCCACACCGCCGATGAAGGAGGCGTCGGGGTTCCTGAGGCCCCCGGCCCCTACCGCTTGGCCTTCGGGGGCGACGGGTCAGGCCTTGGATTCGACCTCGACGAAGCCCACCGGTTGCTGGAGACGCTGGGCGATCTGGGCGTGGGTCTGGTGTGCGCCTCCGCGGGCAGCCCGTACTACGTGCCCCACATCCAGCGGCCCGCCTACTTCCCCCCATCCGACGGCTACCAACCGCCGGAGGACCCCTTGGCTGGAGTTGCCCGGCTGGTTGCCGCTACCGCCGAGGTAACCCGCCGGCACACAGACATGACCGTGGTAGCCGCCGGCCTGTCGTACCTCCAGGATTGGCTGCCCAATGTCGGCCAGGCCCTCGTGGCTCGGGGCATGGCCGATGCCATCGGGCTGGGCCGCATGGCCCTGTCGTATCCCGAGATGCCCGCCGACGTGCTGGGCGGCCGAGAACTCGACCGGCGGCTCATCTGCCGCACCTTCTCCGACTGCACCACCGCCCCCCGCAACGGCCTGATCTCAGGCTGCTACCCGCTGGACGACTTCTACAACCAAAAAGAAGAGCGCATCGAGCTCGCCGCGTTCAAAAAGCAGGCCAAGACCCGCCTGCGCTGATCGACCCCCCTCCCCTGTACTGTGAGGCTGACCCTCGACTAGGAGCAGCCAGTGTCCGACCTCCAGGTAGAAAAGCGCGACCACGTCGTGACCGTCACCATCGACCGGCCCCCGGTGAATGCGGTCACCACCGCGACCATGGCCGAGATCCGAGACGTGTTCGCCACGCTGGGCGACGACCGCAACGTGCGGGTCGCCATCTTGACCGGCGCCGGCCACAAGTCGTTCGTAGCGGGCGTCGATCTGAAGACTTCAGGCACTGAGCCCCGCGGCCAACGCCCCCCCACCGAGCTCACCGATCCCGGCTTGGTAGCCCGAGAGGCCATGTGGGCCATCATCGACTGCGCCGTCCCGGTTATCGGGGCCGTGAACGGCTACGCGCTGGGCGCGGGGCTGGCCTACGCCGCCTGCTGCGACATCCTCGTGGCCTCCGAGAACGCCCGCTTCGGCACGCCGGAGATCAACGTCGGCCTCCTAGGGGCCAGCGCGCATCTCTCGTTGATGATGGGCCGCCACAAGGCCCGGGAGATGTTCCTCACCGGCGAGCACGTCTCCGCCCAGGAGATGCACCGCATCGGCGCCGTTCGACAGGTGACCGCCCCCGACAAACTCATGGACACCGCGCTCGAACTGGCCCAACAACTCGCCGCCAAAAGCCCCATCGCCATGCGGCTAGCCAAGGAATCCATGAACCGGATCGAAGACCTCCCCCTCCGCGAGGCCTACCGAACCGAACAGGACTACACCGCACGCCTGACGCGCTTCGACGACTCCCGAGAAGCCCGCCACGCCTTCAGAGAAAAACGCGACCCCAACTACAAATGGCAATAGGGGCCAGCCCTCAGCCCGCTGGCGGACAGGAGCGTGGACAATCTCTTGGACACCCTAGTGGATAGAATAGATGCCTATAAGTACGGTTCAGCCGATGAAGGCCTACGAGGAGTCTCATCCGTGGATCACGTTCAGGGCCTCAGACATCAAAGACATGCCGCCGCGAACATGGATGCTGCTGGGGGAGGCTCGGGCAATCTGCCAGCAAGTCACCAACACCCCGTTGAAACCGGGCATTGCCGAACACCTGAACGAGGTCGCCCTGATCAAGGGGGCACAAGCCACGACTGCCATCGAGGGCAACACGCTCAACCAGGAGCAAGTCGCAGGCATCCACCGCGGGGAGTACACCGCGCCACCTTCGCGGGCATACCAAGAACGGGAGGTACGCAACGTTCTCGACGCTCTCACCGATATTGACGAACAGGCAAAAAACGGGACCCTAGAACACCTCACCGCCGAAATGATCTGCGACTACAACCATCTGGTTCTCAACGCCACCGAACACGCATCCGATGCCAGACCAGGTGAACTGCGAGATCATTCAGTCGTGGTGGGCAACTACCGGGGGGCACCAGCCGAAGACTGCCAATACCTGATCCGCCGTCTGGCCGAGTGGTTGGAAAGTGACATGTTTCGCTCCGATGACCCTGAGACCGAATTCGCGCTCACTGTCATTCAAGCGATCTACGCCCATCTCTACATTGCCTGGATCCATCCGTTTGGAGACGGCAACGGGCGTACCGCCCGCTTGCTGGAATTCATGCTCTTGGCCCGATCGGGGCAGATGCCCCTGTTGGCCGCACATCTGCTGTCCAACCATTACAACCTCACCCGCGACCAGTACTACAGAGAATTGGAGGCTGCCAGCCGATCACGCTTGACCCACCGTTTTTTGGCATACGCCACTCAAGGACTGTTGGACGGGTTACGAGAGCAAATCGAGTTGGTCCGCGAACAGCAAATGGAAGTCTCTTGGACCAACTACGTAAATGAGGTCATGGACCAGTTCCCCACCAGCCAAGCCAGCAACCGCCAACGCGACCTGGTCTTGGCCATGCCCCCGAACACAGCCATGCCTCGCGAGGATCTAACTGTCCTAACCCCGGCCCTGGCTGCCCATTACGCCAATACCGGCCCCCGGACTCTGAGCCGGGACCTCAACCGGCTGGCCAAGGCAGGGTTGATCCTGCGGGAGAGACGAAGCTGGAAGACGAACACCGGCGTCATGTTCACCTTCATGCCTCCTGCTGCTACTCCCTGACCAACAAGACGCCCTCTCGTTAGCCGACGATTCCAGACGGAATGGGCGCTTCGACGCGAGGCAGAGCTCATGTCTGCATAAGCCCACGCCTCCAAGGACGAAACGCCCGGCAAGATCGACCAGCTCTAGCGGTGGACGGCGAGGGGCCTCAAAAGAGCTTGCTGTTGTCCCAATTGAGGATCTTGCCCACTGGGGTGAGCTCGATGGTGGAGTTGAGGTTCTTCTCGTAGTAGTCCCGGGTCTGCTCGGGCATCGCTACACTCACAATTGATGGATGAACCACCCCTTGCAGAGCACACGGCCGAAATGACTTGTGGACAGCTTCGTCCTGTTCAGGTAGAAGCGCGAGAGCACTACCGATTGTGGGTTCGATACGACAACGGCGTCGAAGGCGAAATCGACCTCTCTCAGCGCGCGGGCCGAGGAATGTTCAAAATCTGGGACTCTCCCGGAGTGTTCGAGCGTGTGAGCATTTCACCTAACCGTGCAATCAGATGGACAGAGGAGGCAGAACTCTGCCCCGATGCCGTTTATCTCGAGATCACCGGCCAAGACCCCGAGGAGATAATGCCAGGTCTGCGCACCTATGCAGATGCCTGAGATCTGTCGATTCTTCGGCATCGTCATCAGAATGTACGCAGGTGACCACTCTCCACCGCATTTTCACGCTGAGTACGCCGAGCACGAGGTCCAAATCTCTATCCGGGATAGACGTGTGATAAACGGAGAACTGCCACCACGACAGACCAGGCTCGTGATGGAGTGGGCACTTCGACGCGAGGCTGAGCTCATGTCTGCATGGGCCTATGCCTCCGAGGACGAAGCGCCCGGCAAAATCGACCCGCTCTAGAAAACGACCGCTGAGGCTAGAACAGCTTGGCGTTGTCCCAATTGAGGATCTTGCCCACCGGGGTTAGCTCGATGGTGGAGTTGAGGTTCTTCTCGTAGTAGTCCCGGGTCTGCTCGGGCATCGCGTCGCGGGCGGTTCGGTACGGGGCGTACTTCTCGTCGAGGGCCTGGGCGATCCGCTGGGCCAACTCCTCTGTGGGCTCGATGATCCGGCCGACGCACTCCACGTGTACCGCCCGCAGCTCGGCCCACCGCTCGCCCGATTCCACCAAGAACGAGCACCGCTGATCGTTGCGCACCCGCACCACCTTCTTGCCCCTGGTAACCATGTAGATCTTCTGATCCAGCACCACATACCACACGGGAAGCGAGATCGGCTGGCCGTTGGCCCGCAGGGTGGTGAGGGTCCCATTCACCGAGGTCTCCAGCATCTCCCAACACTCCCCGGTCGACATCCGCACCGTGGGCTTGGCTTTCTTGTCAGCCATTGCTTCCTTCCATCGATGCCCGCAGATCGCGGCGCAAGATCTTGCCCGAGGCCGACTTGGGGATGGCTTCGGTGAATCGAACCTCGCCGAGCTGCTTGTAAGTGGCCACCTGCTCGGCGACGAAGGCCTTGACCGCCTCTTCGTCGATAGCGGCATCGGGAGCGGCGACCACAAACGCCAACGGCACCTCGCCGCTCTCGTCGTCAGGCAATCCCACCACGGCGGCATCGGCAATCTGGGGGTGCTCCACCAACAGCGCCTCCAGTTCGGCGGGGGCCACTTGGAAGCCCTTGACCTTGATGAGCTCCTTCAGCCGGTCGACGATGTATACGTGGCCGTCGCCATCTATGCGGGCGATGTCACCGGTGTGAAGCCAGCCGTCGCCGTCGAGGGTCTCGGCGGTGGCCTCCGGGTTGTTGAGGTAGCCCTTCATCACCTGGGGGCCGCGGATCCATAGCTCGCCCTCGACATTGGTGGGCTGACCTTCTCCCGAGTCGGGGTCGACGATTCTGGCCTCGGTGTTGGCCACCGTAAGGCCCACCGACCCCGGCTTGGAGTTGCCCGGCGGAGTGGCGTGGGTGATCGGGCTGAGCTCGGTCATCCCGTAGCCCTGAACCACCTCGCAGCCGACTCGGGCCGATGCCTCCTCGGCCACCTCGGCCCCCAGCGGTGCCGCGCCCGAAAGAACCTGGCGCAGCGACGAGAGGTCGAAGTCGGCCACCGCGGGGTGCTTGGCCAGCGCCAGAACAATGGGGGGCACGGCGAAGAACCGGGTGACCCGGTGGCGCTCGATTAGCGACAGCGCCTGGGCCAAATCGAAGCGGGGCATGGTCACCAGCGTGGCCCCGTGGTGAAGCTGGTCGTTCATGAGCACCTGCATCCCGTATATGTGGAAGAACGGCAGCACGGCCAACACCACATCGCTGGACTGGGAGGCAATCGAAGAAGCGCACTGCTCGATGTTGTTCACCAGGTTGGCGTGGGTGAGCATCACCCCCTTGGGCAGCCCGGTGGTCCCCGACGAGTACGGCAACACCACCACGTCGTCGTGGGGATCGACCTCGACCTGGGCGATCGGCTCGCCCAAAAGCGATTGCATGGCGACGCCCCGCGATGGGTTCTCAGCGTCGATCACCACCACGTCGCCCGCCACCCCGGCCTGGCCCATGGCCTCCCGGGCTTGGGCGGCGAAAACCTCTGTGGCGAACACCAGCTTCGCCCCCGAGTCGGCGAGCTGATAGGCGATCTCATCGGGCCCGTAGGTGGGGTTGACCGTGGTAACCGCGCCGCCGGCCACCGCCACCGCGTGGAACACCACCGGATACCACGGCGAGTTGGGCGCAACCAGCGCGGCGACGTCGCCCCGCTGAAACCCCCCGGCGGCCAAACCCCCGGCCAGGGAATGAACCGACTGCGCCAACTGGCCGAAAGTGAGCGACCACTCCCCCGGCCCGTCGATCACCGCGGGCTGATCGGCCAGCTCTGCGGCCCGCTCCAGCACGAATCCGGTGACCGGCTGCGAGCTCAGGGGCTCATCGGGAAGCGGGCTGGGATGGATGATCACGCGCCGGGCCATGAGCGGGGAGTGCCGGCACTCGGGGCGCGACGAGAGGTCACGCTGGGTCGCGCCCCGGGTTGATCCCATGAAACGGGCTTCCAGCGGCCTGGTATTGCTCGAGGAGCTTGAAGAACTCCTCTCCGAAGGGATCGCCGCCCCGCAGCGGCATCGCGGCCCGCACGACGGTGAAGTCGAGCGGGGCGAGTTCGGCGGCGGCATCGAAGTGGCGAGCCGCGCCCTGCTCATCACCGGAGCGCTGGAGATGGGCGGCGAGGCGGAAATGCAGGCGGGCGGCCAACTCGTCGTCGTCGAGGTCTGCGATCTCGCTGCTGGCGTCATCGGGAACCACGCCTTCCCGGACCCAGGCGCGAATCTGATCGAAATGACCATCGCGAGTGCGGCCGGTGAATTCGCTGAACATGTCGGTGCCGAACTCGTTGGCGTTGGGGCGGGCGATACGACCGTGCTCGTCGATCCACACCACCGCGGGCACATTGCTGATGGCGTACAACTCGGTGAGCAAGTGGTCAGGGTCCATGAGCACCGGATAGGTGATGCCCTCGGCCAGATCTCTCACCGCGTCGACAGCCTCGTCGATGGCCACCGCGATCACCTCGAAGCCGTCATCGGCCAGCTCATCGTGCAGTTCCTGCCACCCGGGCAGGTCGAAGGCGCAGCCTCACCAACTGGAGAAGGCGACCAGCAGCCGCTTCTTGCCAGCATAATCCGATAGACGCCGGTCCACACCGTTGAGATCGGCGAGGGTGAAGTCGGGTGCCTGACGATCTTGCAGGGCGGCCCGGCGAGTGCCGTTGGGCTGGCCGAGCACCACGGTGCCGGCGTCGGGATCAACCACGGTGGGCCGGTCCAGGGCATTCGCGGCCACCGCCAGGTCGACCTTGTCGCCCACCTCGATGGCCGAGCGGTCTCTCACCGGAACGCACATGTCGTCGCGGCACAGCCCTTCGGGCTTGAGCGTCCACCCGATTGCGGCCGACAGGCCACCCGGCTCGACAAGCGGGCGGCCATCAACCCACTCTCCTGAAGCAGTGGCAACCTCATCGCCAAGGACGGTGATCATTGTCATAGCGGAAACTCCTTTACTCAACAGGTTGGGTCGGAATTGGCTCGCCGACCGGCAGATAGGTTCTGACTTCGGGGAAGTACTCGTAGCGGCGCACCAAAGAGCCAGCCGAGTGCTTGTCGGGCGAGAGGCTGGCGCCCATCATGGCGGGAAGGTCGAACGTCCCGAGCCCCTCAGCCGCGGCCTTGAATGTCTCCGGGGTGATGTTGCCGCCGGCTTCCTCCAGGATCTTCACGGTGAGGGCGAAGGCCCGGCAGTGGTTGACCACGCCGTTGACTATGTCGTCGTCGGTGAGATCGAGAGGCTCATCGCTGGATCTCTCCTCAAATATGGCAAGGCACTGCTGGACGCCGGGATCGGCCAGCGCTTCTTCGCTGGTCGGCTTGTTGGTGGTTACCGCAAAAGTGCGGGCCATGTACTCGTCTTCAATGCCTTGATCGTTGGCAATGTCCAAGCGGTCGGCCGCCTGTCCATTGGTGTGGGCGATGCGCACCTCCCAGCCAATTCGCTGCGCCGAGGAGATGATGCCGTACACGTTGGAGAGGTTGAGGATCAGATCAACCCCGTCGGCCTCCATTCGCGTGGAGATGGCGTCGGTATTCTGCTCGTTCTGAACGGTGTCAGTGGTGGTCGCACCCGGGGAATAGACACCGACGACGTTGATGCCCGCCTCCTCCAACAACGGTTGCACAGCATCGGCATACTCCTTGTCGGGGGGCGCCTCGTAGTAAATGCCCACGCGGTGCCCGTCGAGATCGCCGGCCCGGATCATCTCGGTGGTCCCGCCGACCCGCTGGCGGGTCTGCTTCATCTCGGTGGCGAAGAACAGGCCGTTGGACCGCTCCTGGCGCTCGGTGTTCTCCCCGAAATGGCCCACATAGGGATGCCCATGCAGCTCGGTGATGCAAAGGGCGTTGTCCTCGAGGAACTGGCCGATCACCACGAACACCTTCTTGTCCTCGATCAACTCGGTACACACCCGCTCGCTGTCGGTGGACCCGATAGGCAGGAAAGAAACCACATGGACCACAACGTTGCGGCCGTGGATGCCGCCCCGCTCATTCAGGTCTGCGGACATGGCGGCATATAGATCCTGCACCGGGAAGATGCCGATGTCGATGCCGAACATCTCATTGATCTGCACCGGATCGATGGCGGCCACCCCGATGGAGACCTCGGTTTCCGTTACCCCCTGGTAGCTGGCGATGAGCTCCACTGGGGGGGGGACCGGCGTGGGCTCTGCGGGGGCCTCGGCCGATTCTTCAGCCGGTTCGTCGGCAGGCTGTTCGGCGGGCTCCTCCGCCGGTTGGTCGGCAGGCTGCTGCGCGGGGGCATCGCCGGGCTCTTCCGCCGGTGCTTCGGCGGGTGCCTCGGCCGGAGCAGCCGTTGGCTCTTCGGCCGCGGCCGGCTCAGCCGTGTCGGCCGCGCCGTCATCGTCGTTGCCGCCGCAGGCCGCGGCCACCAACGCGAGAACAACGAGCAGCCACCACCACCTCCTCACAGTCCTAGAACCCCTGTTCATTCCGGTCATGCTCTTTCTCCAATGTTGTGGCCGGATAGGCGAAAATACGTCATTTGAGCCCCAAACGGGCGAATTGGTCATCGGGAGCGCCCACCTCGTTGAGCGCGGTGTGAAGCAGGTCGAGCATCTCATCGGCTGATGTCTCGCTGCTGCGGTTCTCCTGCTCGTCGGGGTCGACGTCGAGATCGAACAAGAAGTGGCGGTCGTTGCAGGCGTTGGTCGTCGCCCACAGCGGCAGCGTGTCGCCCGGCTGATAGGGCTGGCGGATCACTGGGATCTCCGAGCCCGGCATCCGGTCGAGCCAGGCCCGGTGATCGGGGGCGGGCAAGCCAGGCATGCCGATGTCGCCGAACGGCATGGTGGACCACCGGTTGGACCACATCGACAGCGGGAAGTTCTCCCCGCTGGCCCCTCGGGCGTACTTGCGCTGGCCGTCGTTGACCTGCACCCAGCCGCCGAACACCCCGCCCAGCGCCCATTCCCGAATGGACTCGGCCTCTCCGGTGAGAAGCGGGACCATGGTGCGGCCGTGGGTGGTCTGCATCACCTCGGCGTCGAAGATGTCGGCGACGGTGGCGAAGATGTCCACGTTGGTGGTAAGCGCGTCGCACACCTCTCCGCCGGGTTTGCCGGGCCACGACATCAAAAGCGGAGTGTGACCCAACGGCTCGTACTGGGGCACACCGGGCTTGCCCCAGATGTCGCGGCCCTCCCGCTCGTCGCCCAGGTAGTGGCCGTGGTCGGTACACACGATCAGCGCGGTGTCGTCCCACAGGTTCTGCTCGTCGAACCGGTTCAAGATCTGCCCGAACCAGTGGTCAATCATCGACAGCTTGGCCCCGTAGTTGCCCCGCAAATGGCGGGCCTCCCTCTCCGAGAAGTTGCCTGAGGCGATGCCCCCGTCGATGTAGGGGGGCCAGATGATCCACTCATCATCCCACGGCTCTTCGTGATAGCGGCCGGCCCACGGAGCTGGCGTGTCGAACGGCTCGTGGGGATCGAACTCGTCCACGAACATGAACCAACGGTCGTGATGGGGGGTGTCCTGCGCCAAGAACCGGGCCGCCGAGCTCATCGTCATCGGCCCCGGATAGTCCTCTTCGGCCCGAAAGAAGGTGCGCGACCGGTCGTAGGCCCGATCCATCTCCTTGATCCCCCACATCTTCGACCACCACCAGCCGCCCTTTCGGGCCGGCATTGTCGGCGTGCCAGCCCAAGATGGGTCGTAGTAGGTGCGCCACGGATCGCCCTCGTGACCCCGCAGGTAGTCCCAGCAATGAAAATCGGTGTGGTAATTCTCCCCGCCGGTCTCGAACAGGTGGGGATGGTCGGTGACCAGTGCGGTGGTCACCCCTTGGCGGCGCAAAACCCGGGTGATGGTCTCCTCCCACAGCTCGACCGACCCCCACGGCTTCCACAGAAAGTCCAGCGCCCCGCACAGGATGTCGTGGCGAGCCGGCATGCAGGGCAGCGACCCGGTCACATGGCGGGTGAACCGAGTGGCCCGCTCGGCCGCAAACCGATCCAAATTCGGCGTCTCGAACTCGGTGCCCCCATAGCTGCCCAGCATGTGCCGGTTCAGCGAGTCCAACAGGACGACTGCTACGTTGGAAGGTGTCTTCATAAGCCCTCCCGGCCTTGCTCTAGCATCGACTCGATTTTGCCACGCTAGTCTCAAGGGCCATCTAAGCCTGCAAAGTGTGGAGAGGCAGTTGGCCGAAGAACAAACCCAGGGCGAGTCCGTCGACGCTCTGGCGGCATCAGTTCTTCAGGGCGAAGCCGCTCGGCGCGATGCCCAAAAGGCTGAGGTGTTGTTCCCCGACGACCTGCTTCCCGGCGTGGGCGCTGAGGCGATGACCCTCAAAGAGGGGCTGCGTAAGGGCGGCTTTCAGATCTTTTTCGTCCTGTTGGCGTTGAACAGCCTCGACGAGCTGGAAACCAGCGCAGTGGCCATCTTGGGGCCCGACTTCGGCAAGAGCTTTGGAGTGAGCGACGGCACCATCACTGCCATCAGCAGCGCCTCGCTCATGTTCTTCGTGCTGGGTGCCGGGCCGATGGGATGGCTGGCCGACCGTTACCGCCGCGGACCCATCGTGGGCATCGCCAGCGGTACCTTCGCCGCTTTCAGCGCTCTGACTGGGGCCGCGGTCAACGCCCTGATGTTCTTCTTCATGCGGTTCTTCACCGGCGTCTCCAAAGCTAACACAATCACCGTTCATCCCAGCATGCTTGCTGATACCTACCCAATCGGCATCCGAGGCCGAATGTTCACCACGGTCGCAGGTATTGGCCGCGTTTTTGGGACGATGAGCCCGATCCTCGCCGGAGGCATCGCGGTGTGGGTTGGGGGAGATGACGGATGGCGCTGGTCGTTCTACCTGCTCGGGCTGCCCACCGCGGCACTCGCTTTTTTCGCCTTCTTCTTGCGGGAGCCACCCCGGGGCCGGTGGGAGCAAGAGCACGTGCTGGGGGCCGGCTTCGAGCAGGACAACAAGATGCCTATATCGGTGGAGGCCGCCTTCGCCCGCATCTGGAGCATCGACTTCATCCGAAATATGACCTTCGCCTTCGCGGTGATTGGATTTGCCCTTCTTCCGGCTAGCTCAATTCAGTCGTTCTTCTTGGAAGAAGAGTTCGGACTCAATGCTCTAGAGAGGGGACTCGCAGTAGCCCCGGCTGGTCTCGGGATCCTGGTTTTCATCCCAGTGGTCGGCCGATGGTTCGATGCCACTTACCGCCTAGACCCCCAGAAGGCGATGCGAATAATCGGGGTGCTGTTGCTGCCCATCGGCGTACTCATCCCGATCCAGTATTCGATGCCGAACCTCGGATTGTTCATTGTGTTCGCTGCCCTCAACGCAACTTTGCTTAGCGGTGCATTTGCTTTGGTGCAGCCCGCAGTGCAGGCCGTATTCCCACCTCGATTGCGGGGTATGGGCACGGCAATTCTCACTTTCTTCATGGTGATGGCAGGCGGAGTTGGCGGGGCGATCGTCGCCGGCTTCCTCCAAGACGAAATCGGCGAGCGCGCCACCAGCAGCATCATCGCCGCCATTGGCATGCCTTTGGGTGCCTACTTCATGCTCCGCGGAGCCAATCGAGTTCGCCGCGACCTGTCGCTGGTTGTTGGCGAGTTCCAAGAGGAGCAGGCCGAACAGCGTCGCCGAGCCAATCTCGATCCCGACGACATTCCGGCCATCCAATTGGCCCAAGTGGACTTCAGCTACGGACAAGTTCAGGTTCTCTTCGACCTCGGCTTCGAGGTGCGCAAGCACGAGACTCTGGCGCTGCTGGGCACCAACGGCGCGGGCAAGTCCACCGCCCTCAAGGTGATCACCGGCCTGGTGACCCCCGAGCGGGGAGTGGTGCGCCTGCACGGCCAGACCATCACCTTCGCCACCCCCGAGCAGCGGGCCGCCATGGGTCTTCACATGCTGCCCGGCGGGGCCGGGGTGTGGAGCGACCTGACGATCGGCGACAACCTGCTCATGGGGGCCTACGCCTACCGCAAGGACCCCGACGACCGGGACCGGCGCATCGAGAAGGTGTTCGACATGTTCCCCGAGTTGGCCAAACGGCCCAAGGAACGGGCGGGCAACCTCTCGGGGGGCCAGCAGCAGATGCTGGCGCTGGCCCGGGTGATGCTGCACGAGCCCGAGGTGCTGATGATCGACGAGCTCTCTCTGGGGCTGGCCCCGGTGGTGGTTCAGTCATTGCTGGAGACCATCGAGGAGCGCAAGGAGCAGGGCCAGACGATGATCATCGTGGAGCAGTCGCTGAATGTGGCTTTGGCCATTTCCGACCGCGCCGTGTTCCTAGAGAAGGGGCAAGTGCGATTCGAGGGACCGGCCCAAGAGCTGGCTGAACGGGACGACCTGGCCCGGGCGGTGTTCCTAGGCACTGAGGGCGGCTAATGGGTTCTGCCCCCGTCTCGGTGCTGGGAACATGGGTTACCCAGCAGTTGGTGTTCGACGGGGTGGTCAACGGCCTGGTGACGGGCCTGGTGGCCATGGGGATCGTGCTGATCTACCGGTCCACCCGGGTCATCAACTTCGCGGTGGGCAACATGGGGATCATCGCGGCGTCGATGATGGCGCTACTGATGCTGAACTACGGCTGGGGGTTCTGGTTGGCTCTGGCGCTCTCGCTGGTGTTGGGCGTTTTGTTCGCCGCCGCGGTGGAGCTGACCGTGATCCGCCGCCTGTTCACCTCGCCCCGGGTGATTGTGCTGGTGGCCACCGTGGGCATTGCCCAGCTTGCCCAGTTGGTGGTCTCCCAACTCCCCGACATCAAGGCCGCCGGCAAGAAATACCCGGTACCCGTCGGCAGGGACTGGCATGACGTCTGGTTTACCGAGATCCGAGTGCGGGGCCCGCAACTCACCATCCTCATAGCGGTACCGCTGCTGGCCCTGCTGCTGGGCTGGCTGATGAACCAGACTGCGTTCGGAAAGTCGGTGGCCGCTTCGGCCAACAATCGCGACCTCTCCCGCCTGTCGGGCATCAACCCCAAGACGGTGTCCACCTTCGTGTGGGTGATGGCCGGGTTGTTGGCCTCGGTGTCGATGATCATGCTCTCGGGGTCTAGCGGGCAAGTGGCCGGGCTGGCCAACCTGGGGCCGCAGACGCTGGGCAAGGCGATGGTGGCCGCGGTGCTGGCCGCCATGGTCTCCTTCCCCCGGGCCATGTTGGCCGGGGTGCTGATCGGCGTCCTCGACGCCCTGTTTAGGTTCAACTTCTTCACTGAAACCGGGCTCATCGACTTCGTCATCTTCTTGGCCGTGCTGGTGGCCGTTTACTTCCAAAGCCGCAGTCAGGGCGAAACCGGGGTCTTCTCGTTCACCCCCAAGGTGCGGCCGATCCCCGAGCGGCTGCGACAAGTGTGGTGGTTGCGACATCTGTCTCGGATCGCGCTCGTAGCGCTGTTGGTTCTCGGCGCCATCTTGGTGCAGCTCCCCGGAATCACCGACCTGCCGTCTCGCCAACTGTTGTACGCCACCGTGTTGTGCTTTGCGGTTTGCGGGGTGTCGGTCACCATCATCACCGGCTGGGCCGGTCAACTCTCCTTGGCCCAGATGACCTTTGCCGGCATGGGCGCCTTGTTCGCCGCCGGTCTCAAGCGGGGACTGTCCATGGACTTCACCGTGGGCACCGGGTTTCTGCCCGGCGACGCCCTCTCGTATGACTTCTTCGACATCCGGTTTGAAACCAGCGGAATCCCGTTCATGGTGGCCATACCGCTGGCCGCGCTGTTCTCAGCGCTGATAGCAGCAGTGATCGGAGTTGGGTCGCTTCGGGTCCGCGGCCTCTACCTGGCGGTGACCACGTTTGTGTTCGCCCTGGGCGCCCAGCAGTACCTCTACCGGCGGCCGTTCTTCACTGGAGGCAGCTCCTCGTCGGTGTCGTTCCGCCGCGGCGAACTGTTCGGACTCGAGCTCAGTTCGCAAAAGGCCTACTACTACGTCTGCCTGGCCTTCTTGTTGATCGTGGTGATCATCGTGAGCCGACTTCGACGCTCAGGCGTCGGTCGCTCCATCATCGCAGTGCGCGACAACGCCGACTCCGCTTCGGGCTACACGGTGGGCCCGGTGCGCTCGAAACTGTCGGCGTTCGCGCTGGGGGGGGGCATCGCCGGACTGGGCGGAGCGCTGTTGGCCGGACTGGTGCAAAACGTCCCGATCAGCGAGCGGTTCTTCCAGGTGGGCGACTCATTGCAGCTAATCGGCATGGTGGTTATCGGAGGGCTCGGCTCCTCGGTGGGCGCCGTGCTGGGGGCAATCTGGGTTTACGGCCTTCCCAACTTGTTCGACAGCGCCGAAACGGTGGCCCTGTTCTCGTCCAGCATCGGCTTGCTGCTGGTGTTGATGTACTTCCCCGGCGGGCTGGTGCAGATCGGCTATAGCGCCCGCAACGCCCTCATCGGAATAGCCGAGCGACGACTCGGTCCTGACCCCGGTGGCAAGACCGTGCAGGCCGCGCCGGTCAGCCTCACCCGGCCAGACGATCCCCGGCCGGCCACCGACCCCATACTCGCCGGGCGCGATATCAGCGTGCGGTTCGGCGGCGTGGAAGCGGTGTCAAAGGCCACTGTGCTTGTGCGCCCCGATGAGATCGTCGGCCTCATCGGCACCAACGGGGCGGGCAAGTCCACCTTCATGAACGCGGTGGGCGGCTATGTGCCGTCCACCGGCCAGGTGGAGTTGCTCGGCACTGACATCACCCGGCTTTCTGCGCCCCGACGGGCCCGAGCCGGGTTGGGCCGCACGTTCCAGGCCGCGGCCCTGTTCGCCGAGCTCTCGGTGCGAGAAACCGTGCAGGTGGCATTGGAGGCCCGGGGAAGAACGCCGATCATCAGCACCGCCTTGCACCTCCCCCACACATTCTCACTGGAGCGGCGGCGCCGGTCCGAGTCCGACGAGCTGATCGATTACCTCGGGTTGGGCCGCTACGCCGACTCCTACATCAGCGACCTTTCCACCGGCACCCGCCGCATCGTGGAGATCACCGGGCTTTTGGCTTTGGGCGCCCGGGTGCTGTGCCTCGACGAGCCGACCGCTGGGGTGGCCCAGCGGGAGACCGAGGCCTTTGGCCCGCTTATCGTCAACATCCGCCGGGAACTGGGCGCGGCCATGCTGATCATCGAGCACGACATGCCCCTCATCATGAGCATCAGCGACCGGGTGTACTGCCTGGAAGCCGGCAGGGTCATCGCCGAAGGCAGCCCCTCAGAGGTGCGCAACGACCCCTTGGTGATCGCCAGCTACCTCGGCACCGACGAGCGGGCCATCGCCGTCAGTGACGGCTGAGAGCACCCCGTCGGAGGTGCGGAAGCGGCTCGAATCTTCCTCGGTGAGGAGCCTTCGAGCTGTTAGTATGCAGAAGGTATGCAGAAAGAGCGAGTCACCGTCACAATAGAGTTTGACCTCCTGGACGAGGTCCGCGCCTTCGTCAAGGAGGGCACCTGCCGATCGCTGAGCGAGTGGATCAACGAAGCCATCGCCGAGCGACTGGCTGAGGATCGGCGGCTTGCCGTGCTCAGGCAGATGATCGCTGAGTACGAAGCGGAACATGGCGTCATCACCGAGGAGGACATGGCTGCCGTAGCCCAAAGGGATCGGGATGAGGCAACGGCTTATCGAGCGGTGGCAGAAGCACGGCTGGCAGCCCAGCAAACCGGATGAGCCTGATCCTTGATGCAGGCGCCCTCATCGCCCTTGAGGGCAACGACCAGTTGATGTGGCACCGATTCAAGGCAGCATTGGAATCGGGGAACCCGCGCATAACCCACGGAGGCGTGGTCGCCCAGGTATGGCGGGGCGGAACTGGCCGCCAGGCCCTTTTATCGCAAGCCTTAAAGGCGATCAAAACCATCCCCCTCGACGAGGAATTGGGCCGTACAGCCGGGGTACTGCTCGCTCGTTCTGGTCTTAGCGATGCTATAGACGCTGCACTGGTTGCCCTGTCCGATCATGGTGACCAGATACTCACCTCCGATCCCGACGACCTCGCTCTCCTTGCCACTGCCGGCAAACGCCGGGTGAATGTCGTCCTAGTCTGAGACTGAAGAGGAATCCATGAAGATCGATCCCACTCGCAGCTGGGCGGCCGTCGAGGAACGTTTGGCGTCCACCGACAACCCCCGGCACCGCCAGCTCCTGCAAGTGCTGTTGGACCACCTCCAGGCCGAAGCCACCAAGGACTTCGACCGTCTGGTGTCCACCTTGTCGGACGATCCCCAGTACCACTTCTGGATTCCCGACGCCGGCTTCGACGCCGGTCCCAAGGGCTACGACGCGGTGACCGCCCACTACACCCAGCTCTACGAGGAGGGCCGCAACACAGTCCAGTACGACATCGAGCGGATCGTGGTGGACGACTACTGCATCGTGACCGAGGGGGTGTTCCACCAGGTGTATCCCGGACGAGTGCTTGTCGACAGGGGCCTCGAAGTGGACGACCCGTCCAGCCCCTACGCCCTGACCATGCGGCTGGTGCTGTTCTGGCCCTACGACGACGACGGCAAGCTCACCGGAGAGGACAGCTACTCCGACGGGCTTATGTTCACCCCCGAGCGCATCACCAAGCTGCGGCCTGAAGACCTGCCCGCCTCCTATGCAGATTCAGCCGACTAGAGCCGTCGAGCAGTCTCAGTAGCGGGGGTTGCGGGGGCCGAAGAACAGGCGGTCGGCGTTGGCGTAGAGGTACTTGTCGAGCACGCCGTCGCGCAGGTCCAGGTCCCAGGCCTCGGTTATGCAGCGGCGCATGTCGAGGGCCGGGTGGTCGGAGGCGAAAATCACCTTGTCTTGGCCCCGGGTGTTCATGAAGTGGACGAATTCGGGCGGGAGCCGCTTGGGGCTATAGGCCGAGGTCATCAAGTGGAGGTTCTTGTACTTGATCATCAGGCGCATAGCCACGCCCCACCACGGGTCGGCACCATGGGCCATGCACAGCTTCAGGTCGGGAAAGCGCAGGCAGATCCGATCCAGCAGCATCGGGTCTTGGCCCTCGCCGGGCATGGGCGGGCCGGGGATGCCGGTGTTGATGGAGAGCGGCAGATCCAGCTCGGTACACTTGGCATATAGCGGGTAGTACACCGGGTCGCTGGGGGGCACATCCACCCCGAAGGGCACCACCCGGGCCAGCGCCACCGGATACTGCTTGACCATCTCCTCCAGCTTCCACAGCACCGGCATCATTCCCCGGGGATCAAGATGGACGGCCAGGGCAAACCGCTCGGGATAGCGCTCCACGAAGTCGAAGGGCCGGGGGTTGTCCTCCCCCACCGAAGCCTGAACGATGGCCTTCTCCACCCCCAGACCATCCATGAGCGGCAGCAGCTCCTCGGGAGTGAAGCTGCGGAAGAAGTCGGCCCCGCCGTGGAGGTAGTCCTCCTTGACCCGGATCAAGTGCTCCGGGGGCTCATAGTCGCCCATGTTCACGTTTACCCAGCAATCGATGGCTCTCGGCGGCATGGCCAGAAGTTAGCGGTCTCGACGAGGCGGGCTTGAGTTGCTGCTACCAGCCCCGCCCCTGCGGGTCCAGACCCAACAGGGCCTGGCCGCCGCCAATGACCACCGATTGATCAAACGCCGGGAACTGCATCGCCACGTTGAGGTCCCGCAGACGGCGCTCAATGGGGCTGGATCTAATGGCCGCCGGGGTTCCCACTGCGTGGAACAGACGCTGCACGGCGTCCAGAGAGGACCGCCCGGCGTGCACATAGAGAAGACGGGCCTCGGCCACCGCTTTGGCGTCTTCGGGATCGTCCCACGCCCGCTGGGTGGCGTCGATTACGCCGGAACGGGCTGCAACCACCGCGGCGGCCGCCTCACCCACCGCTGCCTGCACGGCGGGGCGATCTTGCAGCAGTTGTTCTGAACTGCTCGACCCGGCCTTGGCCGCCAGTTCCTCCACCCCATCGATGGCTCCCTGGGCCAGCCCCAGCGCCACTGCGGCCACTGGGGCGTGGGTCGTCATCCGCAGAAGACTCGGGTGATACAGACGCAGATCCTCATCGGGCGGACCCTCACCGGTAGTGGTCCGCCCGTTGGGGACGAACACATCATGGACCACTACATCGTGGCTGCCGGTGCCGCCCATCCCCATTACCGACCAAGTCCGAATGATCTCCACCTGATCAGCGGGAACGAACATGGCCCGGGGCGCGGCCTCGTCCTCCACCGAGCACGCCAGCATGGCCCAATTGGCATGCTCGATGCCGCTGCAAAAGTCCCACTGCCCGCTGATCCGATACCCGCCCGGCACCACGACTGCGGTTCCCTGGGGTCGGAACGACCCCGCGACCCGGAAATCGGCGGGAGAGCCAGCCATGTCGGCCAGGACATCGGCCTCCAGCCATCCGGTCAGATAGCCAGTGGTGCTCGACACCATCACGCACCACGCAGTTGACCCGTCGCCCCGGGCGATGGCCTCTACGCAGTGATAGGCCACCATGGCGTCCTGGCCCGGACCACCCACCGATTCCCGCAGGTACAACTGAAGGAGTCCTGAGGAGATCAGTTCGTCGACCAGCGCCGACGGCAACGACAGATCCTGCTCGATCTGGTCAGCCTCCGTTGCGGCACGTTGGCCGACGCGAACCGCCGATTGGATGAATCGATTGCTGTTCGCGGTCAATTCTGACTCCGAGCCCGTCCAGCGCCAGGGATTGACAGCATGACTCGACGCTATCTCGGCCAGGTGTCCTGACCGGACTCGTCAACTTCTCTGATATGCCCCTCGCACGCTCAGGAACCAGAATCAAGCCATGGCTACTGCCCTGGAGGGGTTGCGAGTTATTGAGCTCGGCTCAGGAGCGGCCGCGGGCATCGCTGGAATGGTCTTGGCCGAGAACGGGGCAGAGGTAGTCAAGGTCGAGCCGCCCGAGGGTGACCGGGACCGGGGACGGCCCGGCTTTGCTGTCTGGAACCGGGCCAAAAGGAGCGTGGTCCTAGATTTGAAAGAGTCCGGCGGCCGAGAGCAATTCCTGGAGTTGGCCCGAGCAGCCGACGGGGTTATTGAGGCGTTCCGTCCGTCGACCGCCGAACGGCTGGGGGTGGACTACGAAACCCTGCACCGCCTGAACGACCAACTTGTGTACGCCTCCATCACCGGGTTCGGCGAGACCGGGCCGTGGCGGGACCTGCCCGGCTACGAGCAGATCGTGGCGGCCAAGAGCGGACGCATGACCACCTACGAAGGGGTGCGCCCCGGACCGGTGTTCACCCCCGTGCCCATTGCCTCCTTCGGGGCGGGGATGCTGGCCGCAGTGGGCTTGATGGCCGGTATCTCGGCCCGGGCCCGCTCGGGCCGTGGCCAGCGGGTCCACACCAGCCTGCTCCACGCCTTGAGCGTGTACGACATGACCAGCGGTTACGGGAACCGCACCAACATCCCGCCGGAACCGGGAAGGGTCTACGGAATCATGCGGGTGCCGTTCATGACCGCGCCCACCAAAGACGGCCGCTTCATCCAGATGTGCAGCCGCCAAGCCCGCCACTACCGCCGGTGGCTGGCCGAGCTGGGACTTGAGGCGCTGCTGGACGATCCAGAGTTGGCCAACGCCCCCGACCTGTGGCCCAGCGAAGAGCGGCTGGCCGAGGCCATCGAGGCCATCGAGGCCGGAATGAAAAAGCGCACGGCTGATGAGTGGATGGATGTCTTCTCCGCCAAGGACATAGGCGGTGATCCGTTCCTAGTGCCCCGGGAGTTCCTGGATCATCCCCAGTGCACCGACAACGGCCGCCGCCAAGAAGTGCTAGACGCCGAACTGGGCCCGACGGTGCAGATCGGCCCGCTCGGGCTTTACTCCGACACGCCGTCGGTGGTCGGGTCGCCCGCTCCCCGCCTCGGCGAGCACACCGGCGAAGTGCTGGGCAACTGGCCGTCTGCTGCCTCCCCCGCCCGCAGCACCGGCCGACCCGACCCCACCGATGGATTGCCCCTGGCCGATGTGACCATCTTGGATGTCGGCTATTTCTACGCCTGCCCGTTCGCGGCCACGCTGCTGGCTGAGGCGGGGGCTCGGGTTATCAAAGTGGAGCCGCCCACCGGCGATCCCGGACGTCGCAACTGGACCACCGACTACGTGAAGTCGCAGGTGGGCAAGGAGTCCATCGTCTTGGACCTCAAGACCCCCGAGGGGCTCGACATCTTGTACCGGCTGGTGGACCAGGTCGATGTGTTCTTGCACAACTTCCGGCCGGGAACACCCGAGCGGCTGGGCATCGACGCCGACACCGTGCTGGCCCGCAACCCCCGCCTGCTCTACGTGTATGCCTCATGCTTCGGGAGCCGGGGGCCGTGGGCCCACAAGGCCGGATTCCACTCGTCCCCCAATGCCATCGCCGGAGCCGGCGTGGTGGAGTCGGGCGACCAGAATCCGCCCCGCAACCGCACCTACGGCGATCCCACCGCCGCCTTGGCCACTGCGGCGGCCATCATGGCCGGGGTTCTGGCCTGCCGGCGCACCGGACGGGGCCAGAAGCTGGAGACAACCATGCTCACCGCCACCGCCTACGCCGTGGCCGAATGGGGTATCCAGCATCCTTGGCCGGCAGCCCCGATTGTGGACTCCGGGCAATACGGCTTCCACGCCTACCAGCGGCTGTACGAGACCAGCAACGGGTGGCTGGTGCTAGACGTACACACCGGCGAAGAGCGTCGGGCGCTGGGAGCGGTGCTGGGAGCAGAACTTCCTGGGACACCCACCCCCGAGACTGCGGCGCGCCTAGCCGAAGTATTCCGGGGTGACGCTGCCGAAGTTTGGGAGTCTACGCTGCTGGCCGCCGGGATACCCGCGGCCCAAGCTGACAGGGGAGACTTCTTGCGCAACATGTTGAACGAAAGCCATCTGCGGACAAGCGGCGTGGCTGTCGAAGCCGAACAGCACGGTCTGGGCTCGTATTGGAGGGCCGGGCCAACCATGCAATTCTCGTCCGCCCCCACTCCTTTGGCCCCTGCACTCCCCCTGGGTTGGGCCACGATGGAAATCTTGAGTGAACTTGGTATCAATGACGAGGAAATCACCCGACTGCACGATGTCGGGGTGACCAAGCCAATCGGACACGGCCTTCCCGGCTAGAGGAATCATGAGCGAACCTTCTGAACTCCTGATATCGGTGTTGACTTGCATGGACCACCGCTTGGACCCCCTGGCCATCTTGCATCTGATGCCAGAAGAAGCCCATGTTGTCCGCAACGCCGGAGGCTATGTGACCGACGACGCCATCCGGTCCATCTGCCTGTCGCAGCAGCTCGCCGGAACCAACCGGATCGTGGTGCTGCACCACACCGACTGCCGGGCTTCCGAAGAGTCGGCCGAGGGCTACCGGGCATTGGTAGAAGCGAATACCGGCGTCTCGCCGTCCTGGGATGTCGAGCCGGTCGCCGACCCCCGAGAGCGGGTCTTGGCCGCAATGGAGAAGCTGGGGGCATCGCCCCTGTTGGACACCTCCGACTTGGAGGGCTACATCTACAACGTGAACGACGGCAGCCTGACTCCGGTCGAGTAGCCACTAACCTCGCCCCGTGGATTTAGGAATCAGCGGACGGCGGGCCTTGGTGGCCGCCTCCTCGGCTGGGTTGGGGCTGGCCACCGCAGTGGCGCTAGCCGAAGAGGGATGCCAGGTGGCGATGAACGGGCGCGACCCCGACCGCCTCAACGACGCGGCCCGCAGCGTGCCCGGCGCCATCCCCATTGTCGGCGACGTGTCCGATGCGTCCGGGGCGACCGCGTTGGTCGAGGCTGCCGACGAGGTTCTGGGCGGAATTGACATCTTGGTCACCAACGCCGGAGGCCCGCCCGGCGGCAACTGGGCCGACACCGACACCGATCTCTATCCGGCCGCGCTCGACCTGAGCCTGATGTCGGTGGTGGCCATGACCAAAGCGGCCGTGCCGGCCATGCAAGCCCAGGGCTGGGGCCGGGTGCTGGCCATCACCTCAGTGTCGGTGCGCCAGCCACTCGACATGCTCATCTTGTCCAACACCGCCCGGGCGGGGGTCACCGGCTATCTCAAGACCATGGCCAACCAGGTGGCTGCCGACGGGGTGACCGTCAATTCCCTCCAGCCCGGTTACCACGCCACCGATCGGCTCCGGCAGCTCTTTGGAGAACGCATGGCCGACCTGGAGTCAACGGCTGCTACCGGCTCGGTAGGCGACCCCTCCGACTTCGGACGAATCGCCGCCTTCTTGTGCTCCGAGCACGCCAGGTTCATTACCGGAGCAGCGCTGCCCGTGGATGGCGGACTCTGCGCTGGACTGCAATAGGCGAAAGGAAACAGAGATGATCCGACATGTTGTGATGTTCAAGTTCCGAGACGACGCCGACGCCGACCAACGTCAAGCGGTACACGACGCCATTGCCACCATGCCGGAGGCCACCGGCGTGACCGAGACCTACGCCATCGGGCCTGACCTGGGCCTGGCCGAGGGCAATTTCGACTTCGCGGTGGTCGGAGACTTCGCCGACCAGGATGCCTACTTGACCTATCGCGACAACCCCGAACACCAGCGGATCATCTTCGACATCATCCGCCCGGCCATTACCGACCGGGCCGCCATCCAATTCGAAATTCCCTAATTGGGCAGGTCGTGTCGCTGCCCGGCGATGCGGATCTTGAACTTCTTGTTCGGCTTCATGGAAGGCAACGCGCTGATCTTGAACTTGTAGTTCTTGGGGGCGATCTCGAGCTCGTAGTAGTGCACCATCATCAACAGGTTGATGGCCAGCTGCATTTCCGTCCACCGAGTACCTAGGCAGGTGTGCGTGCCCAGTCCGTAGGGGGCGTATTGGGTGCCCACGTGCTCCTTGCGGGGGGCTTCATACCGGTCGATGTCGAATTTCAAGGGATCGGGGAAGAGGTCTCCCATGTAGTGAGTCGCCGTCTGAGCGATGAATACCCGGGACCCTTCCGGGAGCTCGTAGCCCTCGACCACACAGGCATTCATCACGTTTCGCACCGAAACCGGGGCAATCGGGTAGAGCCGCAGGCATTCCATGATGAAGCGGCGAGTGATGTCGGCGCCCTCTCCGGTCAGCGCGTCGCGATCAGGATCACCTTTGGCGAACAAGGCGTCGGCCTCTTCGCGGATCTTCTCATGGAACTCGGGTTGAGAGAGCATGGCGTAGACGACAAAGCTGAGCTGGTCCCCCACGTACATGCTGGCGATCAGCGGCGCGGAGAGCACAAACCGCAGATTCGACTCCGGGAGGAATTGCCGATCGCTGGAGTGCATGCTCAGCAGCTCGTCGGCGAGATCCCGAGGACAGCCCGCCCGCTGGGCAGGGGTATGGCTGCGCAGCACCCGATCCACTACCTCGCCAACCAGCTTGGCCCGGCGTCTCATGGGCAGGGTCTTCAGCATGAACTTGGGAAGCACCTTGACGAGGTGGGTCAAAAGCGCCCGTTCTTTGAACTTGTGCATGTCGGTGGCGACATCTTGCGAGTCAATGCTCAGAAACAGCGGCGACAACTCAGAGTTGACCAGTTCGCGGCACATGGTCACCGCGCCCTGCGCCTCTCCTATGTTCAAAGTCGCCAGGTTTTCTCGGGCCTTGGAGAACACCAAATCCAGTTGCTCTTCCAGCCTCGTGCGGGAATAGCCCGGCTGTACCGACTTCCGATACCGGAAATGGTCGGCGCCGTCGAGGGCGGGCAATAGCCCTGCCCCGCCGTAGACCTTCTCGAAGTCCTCCAAGTAGTCCCTGGCTCTCAGGTGCATGCGGCCGTTTCGGTGTACCCAGTGATTGGTCTCGGGCCCGGTAAGAAAAATCATGCGTTCCTGGAAGGGCGGCTTGAGGCCGCACACTGGGCCGTATTCTTGGTGGAGTTCGGCAAAGAGTGCGGGGAGGTTGCCGCTGCGAACGTGCTTGCTCCTCAGCAGCTTCCGCAGCTTGACCCGGGGAATGTCCTTGGTAAGAGCGGCTCGCCGGAAGATCGACCCGGTGATGTTCTCGCTGACCGCTTCGGCGATGGAGCGGCCGATCAGGTCCATCTTGAGGATCTGTTGGATCTTCTGATCCGATTCCTCATCGAGTTCGAAGATGTAGCGCAACACATCGCAGGTGTCGACGAGACAGATGATGATTATGTCTCTCGGGCTCGGGATCTCGTTGGTGAAGATCGCTCTGCCGATGCGGGTCTTGACGAACTCGACTGCCGTGCCCGCCTCGGAGCTGGTGTGGAAACCCGACATCCAGGCGCCTTGGGCCAGCGACCAGAAACCGCCTTCGTGATGTTGCAGGATTTTCACGTCGACCAGGCGGTCGAGCGTCGTGTCGATGATCCCCTCCGCTTGGGGAGCGAGCCGCTCGATCCAATATTGGGCGTTGTACCGTCCCGCCTCCGATGCGATCTCAGAGAGGATGGGGTCGAGGGCAGGGTCGCCTGTTCTGGTTCCATCCAGAAGGATCAAAGAATCCATGTCGGTATCGATGCGATAAATCAGCGACAGCTCGGCAAGAACGGCGCCCACGACGGCGCAGTTCAGGTTCCAACCAGGCACTTGGCGGAAATAGCCGCTCTCCTCGTTCAGGAGGGTCAAGACGAGTTCGTCGAGCAGGGTCAGCGTCGGGGCCGCGACTTCGGTTTCAACCCGCGTCATGATTCCCTCGTCCTAGGCTCCAAGCTAGAAACCCTAACCATTGGTAGCCATGACGACAATCGCACTGCGGACCCAGCAGGATTGCACCAACGCCCTTTTGACACTCCGTATTCTACCAACTGCGGTCACAGGAGTAGCGTTTTGCGAGCCACCCAGAGAGGTAGACATGGGAACACAACAAGCAGAGGCAGCCAGCGGCAACAGGGCCCGGGATCTGCGGATCGCCATTATCGGGGCCGGACCTGGCGGTCTGTGTGCCGCCATCCGGCTGCGCCAGTCGGGGTTCGAGAACTTCACAGTGCTGGAAAAGAGCAGCGGCGTGGGCGGCACCTGGTACCACAATCGCTATCCCGGCTGTGCCTGCGACATCCAGTCGGAGCTCTACTCGTTCTCCTTCGAGATCAACACCACATGGACCCGCCCCTATGCCCGCCAGCCCGAGATATTGCGCTATATGGAACGCTGCGCCGAGAAGTACGGAGTGCTTCCCCACTGCCGTTTCAACGATGCGGTGAAGTCGGCTCGCTGGGATGACGACAGCGCCACTTGGACACTGACCACCGAGTCGGGCGCCGAGGTTGAAGCCGACGTGGTGATCAGCGCGCTGGGCATGTTCAACGACGTGCCCCTGCCCGACATCGAGGGCTTGGGCTCCTTCGAGGGCAAGACCATCCACTCGGCCCGCTGGGACTGGGATCACAACCTCGCCGGGGAGACCGTGGGAGTAATCGGCTCGGCGGCCAGCGCGGTGCAGCTCGTGCCCGAGATCGCCCTCGAGGTGGGCCAGCTCCAGGTGTTCCAGCGCACCGCTAACTGGGTGCTGCCCAAAGAGGACGAGCCCTACACCCCCGAGGAGATGGCCGCCCGCCAAGCCGACCCCGGCATCGTGGTGGCCCGCCGCGACGAGCTGTTCGAGCAGGTGGACACCGGCATGGCGTTCAAAGACCCCAACCGGCGAACCGAGATGGAGGCATTGGGCGTTCGTGCCCTTGAGGAGGTGGCCGACCCCGAGCTGCGGGCCAAGCTCACCCCCACCCACATGTGGGGCTGCAAGCGTCCGCTGTTCCACAACGAGTACTACGCCACCTACAACCGCCCGAACGTGGAGCTGGTGACCGACGCCATCGAGCGGATCACCCCCAAGGGGGTGATCACCGCCGACGGCACCGAGCGGGTGATGGACACCATGGTGCTGGCCACCGGGTTCTCCACCACCAAGTACCTGTCGGCCATCGAGGTGATCGGCCGAGGTGGCTTGGACATCGAGGATGCCTGGAACGACGGCGCCACCGCCTACATGGGCATCACCACCACCGGGTTCCCCAACCTGTTCATGCTGTACGGCCCCAACACCAACAACGGCTCAATCATCACCATGATCGAGTACCAGGTGGAATACGCCCTGGCCCACATCCAGCGCCTGGCCTCCCAGCGCCTGGCCTGGGTGGACGTGAAGGCCGAGCCCATGGCCCAGTACAACGAGTGGGTCCAGGAGGGCATCGCCGGCATCGAACCCTGGCACGCCAGCTGCAACGGCTACTACCGCAGCCCCAGCGGCCGCATCGTCACCCAGTGGCCCCACAACATGACCACCTTCAAGGACCAGACCGCGGCCATCGACGAGGACGCCTACGAGGCCGCAGCCCTGGCGGACTGAACCTGGCCAGAGCAACAAGAGCACTCGGACCCACAGGAGGCATCGGCAATGAGCGGACGACTGGAAGGGAAGGTGGCGCTAATCACTGGCAGCGCCCGGGGGCAGGGTGAGGCTGAGGCCCGCCGGTTTGTGGCCGAAGGGGCCAAGGTGGCCATCACCGACCTGCGGGATGTGCTGGGCGAGCAACTGGCCGCCGAGCTGGGGCCCGACACCTTCTATCAGCAACTCGACGTGACTCGGGAAGATGACTGGGACGCCGCAGTGGTCGCCACCGTGGAGCGGTTCGGCAAGCTGGACATCTTGGTGAACAACGCGGGTATCGGGGCGTTCGGCACGCTGGAGGGACTCGACCTGAAGACCCACCACGAGATGATCGACATCAATCTCCACGGCGTGTATCTGGGTATGCGGGCGGCCAAGGCCGCGCTGGTGGCCACCGGCAACGGGGCCATCGTGAACATCTCCTCCATCGACGGCATAGTCGGCGTGCTGGGCATGACCAGCTACTCCGGCAGCAAGTTCGCGGTCACCGGCATGACCCGCTCGGCGGCCATCGAGCTTGGGCCGCTGGGGGTGCGGGTCAACTCCATCCATCCGGGCGTGATCAACAGCCCCATGGTGCAGGAGGCCCCGCCCGAGACCCGGGCCCGGCTCGACCGGCTCATGGACATGCAGCCCATCAAGCGCATGGGCGAGCCCGATGAAATCGCCTCGCTGGCCCTGTTCTTGGCCAGCGACGAGGCCGGCTACATAACCGGTGCCCAGTTCGTGATCGACGGCGGGCACCTGGCCGGGCCGTGGCGGGATTCTTTCGAGGAGTAGGGGAAGACAGAGCCGTGACCGACACCCTGCCCCCGTTCGACCCCCACAATCCCGAGTACTTCGAGACGGGCCTGCCCTTCGACCTGCTGGCCGAGCTGCGCCAGCAAGGACCGGTGGCCAAGACGCCGCTGGGCTACTACCTGACCCGTCGCCAAGAGGCCGACGAGCTGCTGTATGCGGTGGACACCTACGGCTCCGACATGACGCCGGGCACCGGGCTCGGTGGCGTGGAGGAAGTGCCCCAAGAGCAATTGTTCTTGCCTGAGATCGACGAGCCGGTCCACGGCCAGATCCGCCGGCTGTACAACTCGGCGCTGGGTCCCCACCGCACCATGAGGATTCAGCCTTTCGTGCGCGATACCTGTGAGGCGCTGCTCGATGCCTTGGCCGGCGACGACCCCGCCGACCTGCACGCCGACTACGCCGTGCCCATCCCTTGCGAGGTGATCGCCCACATCATCGGGCTCCCCGAAGGCGGCGCCGACAAGTTGAAGGTGTGGTCGTCGGACGGCTCGGTCATGTTCCGGGCGGTGTGCCCGCAATACGCCCCCGACGGCCCGCCCATCACCGGCTACTTGAAAAACTTAGTGGCCCAAGAGCGCCTAGCCGACGAGCCCAGTTCGCACACCTACAAGGTGTTCTTGGACGCCGAGATCGAAGGCAAGCCCCTAAGCGACACGGTGATCGCCCACCAGCTCCAAACCATGGTGCTGGGCGGGGTACACACCACCCGGGGACTGCTGGCCCACTCCATGCACCGACTCATCGTCGAGCCCGACACGTGGGCCGCCCTAGAAGCCGACCGGGAGCTCATCCCGGCGTTCGTGGAGGAGTCGCTGCGCCACGACTCCCCCGCCCCCCGAGTGGCCCGCCGCTGCCTCAAAGACACCACCCTGGGCGGCGTGGAGATGCACCAGGGCGACTGGGTAGAGGTAGGCCTGGCCTCAGCCAATCGGGATGAGCAGCAGTACGACGACCCCGAGGACTTCCGCCTCGACCGCCCCGACCCCCTCAACCACGTAGCCTTCGGCGCCGGCGCCCACGTCTGCCCCGGCGCCAGCCTGGCCCGCCTCGAAGGAGTCACCGCCATCAATACCCTCCTTGACCGAGTGGCCGCCCTAACCCCGGTCGACGGCTTCGAATACCCACCCCTCCCCGCCAACCTCGCCTACAGCGACCTCCCCACCCACATCACCTGGCGCTAGATTTAGTCATTCCCCACTCATCTCAAACTCGGTTGACTCGACCTCCCGCCAATTGGTTCCATCTGGATCAATGATCCACATAATTGGATCACCTGGGCCATCCCCAGGGAGGCCTAGATACCAATTTCCCGACACAATTACGACGTCTTCATGGTTGCGTATTGACCAAATGAACGTGAAGGGATTGTCACCCTGCTCAAACCTGTGCTTCATATGCGTACTCTTTGGAGTTTCGATAGGTACCCATTCGTATCCGTCGCGAGAAAAGAACATCCACTGTGTTCCGCTCCACAGTGGATTATAACCTGCAAAATATGGTTCAGTCAGTGCAATATATCCAGCACTCGTCCCTATGATATCGCAACACCGTTTCGCTCCTATATACGGCAATTCAGTCCAGTTGTCCGGGTAATCTACAGAGGTCTTGTCATCCCACACTTCTGGCCACACCCACCTTGAAAAATTCCTACTTTGCAAGTATGGCTTGTTTCCGAATTCACTCCCGTAGGTGAAAAACACTTCATGACTCATGCCCCATTCTTCTGACGAAAAAAATCGTTGTTTGATTGACCCGTCTACAGAATACCACTCAAAGTGAAAACCTTCTTCACCGTTTTCCCATGAACTCCACAGATAACTAACTCTTGCTATATCCTCCTTGACATCATCAGGCAAGACACGCCCGATATCAAGTCTCATAGTAATCGTAACCACAATTAACCAGCCATTTGGACCTAATATAACATCCTCCAGATCTAGTGACACTCCAAGCATCGGGTGGAGTTCGTCTGGCCGATGGAACGGAATAATAAATTGGTCCCATTCATCCAAGTCAGTGGACGCAAATACCTTGACGATGGATGCCTCCTCCATCGCCAGCAGCAGGTGGTTCCCATTCGAGGCGACAAGGATCTGTGGAGAACGCACTTCTTCTCCATAAGCTTGGAGTGGTGAGAGCGTGAAAGGAACCGAAAAGCGCACTGGGCTAGTCCAGCTATTTCCATCATCAGATACACTCATGAGAAGGTAAGGCTCCCCATTCAGTGACGGGAACCACCATACCGTTGCTTCCTCGCTAGCACTTTCAACTTCAACCTTACATGGGTCTATGGCCATCGGGTAGCCAAATTGAAGGTATCCAGTCTTCCACGGAACACTCCATGAATGCTGTCCAATTGATTCAACTGTTTCGTCAATCTGATCGTCTACTTCATTTGAAGTTGCCTGGATTATCAGATTCTGGACATAAGCAATCGAAGCAGCTTCTTCGCAATCGATTTTCTTGACGTAAGTTTGAATATCAGAGGCTTCTTCAGCACGGGGAATATCTAATGGCGAATATCTGCGGTCCAAGATACGCGCTTCAATTTCTGGTGGAATGTCGGGGTGTTCAAGGACGAAACCAGAAGTGCCTGGAACTGCCGTCGGGGTTGAGGCTGGAATGGCAGTGGGGCTAGCTACCACTGTCGGCGACGGAGTCGCGGTAGGAGCGGCTGGGACCGTTGGCGCGGGAAGCGCAGTTGGACTGGCTGTTGGACTCGGGAGTTCATTCGGAGTCGGGGCGAGAGTCTGTGAAGGCGCGTCCTCGATAGTCAGACCAGCCTGCGCAGCCTCCTCAGCTGTTGGGGAAACCACGCCGGACACCTCACTTTGCGAGCCGCCACAACCAGTAAGACCTGCGGAAACCAGACTCAAGACAACCACCGCCGCCCCGACGAGCCAAATTCGGCTACACAGACGGCGAGCCAAGTCGCGGCGCTTCATATTCTCCATAGACCTACTGATCTGCTCCTTCGATGTATAGACGCACAAGGCCAGCATTCGGTTCCATGAGCACCAAACGCTACCGACCTCAGCACTCCTTCAGACTGGTTCTTCACTGTGGAGGAATTCCGACCAATGGGCAGATCAGAGGAGATAGCTTATGTTCATGCACTTGGACCGGATCACCGTCAATCCTGATCGCATGGGCGGACTGCCCTGCATCAGAGACCTTCGGGTTACCGTCGCCATGGTGCTCGGTCAGCTCGCTGCGGGGAGAAGCCGCGACGAGGTGCTGACCGACTATCCATACCTCGAACCAGAGGACATCACCGCAGCGCTCGAATTCGGCGCCGCTCGCGTCAACGAACGAGAACTCCCCGTTGCTCGCACAGCGTGAAGATCCTCCTCAACGCCAACCTATCCCCACGAGTCTCTCAAGCTCTCCTTACCGCTGGATACGAAGCCCTGCACGTCAGCCAGCTGGACAGCTGACCGCGCCTGACGAGGCAATCCTCGAATGGGCAGCCGAACAAGACCATGTTCTAATCACCGCTGATTCAGACTTTGGAGCGCTTCTCTCAATCAGACGTTCCCACAGACCCTCTGTCATTCACCTTCGCGAAGTGGCTGATCAACCCCCCGAGGTGCATACGACACTGCTCATCGAGAACCTTCCGACTCTTGAGGAAGCATTAGCGAACGGGGCAATTATTTCGCTCAGTCCAACCCGTATCAGAATACGCGACTTGCCGATTTCATAGCCTGTCCTGGTCTACTCCCAATCCGAGTTCCAGCGGTTGTAGGCGGTTACCTCGGCTGCGGGGTGGCGGAAGTTGGTGCCGAGGGTGTAGGCGACGGGGAAGAGGCCTGCTTGGATGGGGGTTCGGCATCAGCTGATCCTATTGCGGGAGCGATCTACTCAGCCGTCTGTCTCTGCCGGCTGGCGGGTCCCTTCGATGGAGAGATTGGGCAGCAGACGGTCGAGCCACCCCGGCAGCCACCAGTTGCGGGCGCCGAGCAGCTCCATGGTCGACGGAACGATGAGCATGCGCACGAAAGTGGCGTCGATGAACACCGCGGTGGCCAGGCCCAGCCCGAAAACCTTGGGGACGCGATCGTCCTCCAGCACGAAGCTGAGGAACACCACCACCATGATGGCGGCCGCGGCGGTGATTACCCGGGCGGTTACGGCGAGGCCGTCGGCTACAGAGTTCACGGGGTCGCCCGTTCGGTCGTACTCCTCTTTGATTCGAGACAGCAGGAACACCTCGTAGTCCATCGACAGCCCGAAGACCACCGCGAACAGCATCATCGGGATGAACGGCTCGATCGGGCCGGAGTCCACGCCGATAAGCCAGCCGCCCCAGCCCCACTGGAACACCATGACCATGACGCCATACGCCGCGCCTATCGACAGCATGTTCATGATCACCGCCTTGAGGGGGACCACCAAAGACCGGAACACCATCATCAACAGGAGGAACGAAAGGGTCAGCACGGCCAAGAAGAACACGATGAGCCGACCCCCCAGATAGTCGGAGAAGTCGATGTCGGCGGCCACCGCCCCCGTCACCAATGGCCGGAGGGTCGAGCCGGCCACTGCACTCGGCACGATCGCGTCTCGCAGGGTATTTACGAGAGCTTCGGTTTCGGAATCTTGAGGCGCGGTCGCGGGCTGGACCAGCAACAATGCGGCCGCACCGTCGCTGCTGGGTCGGGGGGGCGACGCAAACGCTACGCCCGGGGCCTGGTTCAGGACTCCCGACAGCTTGTTGAGCATCTCCAGATCGGCGGGGCCGTCCACCTCGGCCACGATGAGCACAGGGCCGTTGGCTCCGGGGCCGAATCCCTCGGCGAGAAGGTCATAGGCCTGCCGGGCCGATGTGTCCTCGGCCAAATTGCCCTCGTCGGAAAAGCCGAGGCGGAGATCGAGCACCGGCGACGCCAAGAGCAAAAGGAGGGCGGCACCCCCGATGGCGTACGACCACGGGCGGTTCTGGACCGTCCGGCTGAGGCGGTACCACAGGGTCTGGCGCAGCGGTTTCGGCGCAGGCGGCGCCAGCGGTCGCCGCAGAGGGTTGCGTCGGGTGCGAATCGAGCCGAGGACGGCGACCACCAAGGCGAGAGGCAAGCCCACCAGCAAGGGGCGGAACCCGAACCCGACGCCCAGTAGCGCGACTGCCACCAGGCCAGCTACCGCGATGCCCCGCCATCGGGTGACGTCGATCCGATCCCCCAGCAGCGACAGCACGGCAGGCAGCAGCGTGATCGAGCCGATGACCACCATGGCCACGGTTACCGAGGCCGCCAGCCCGACCCCGGCTATGAACTTCACGCCGATGAAGGAAAGCCCGAGCAGCGAGATAACCACGGTCATGCCGGCGAAAACCACCGAGCGTCCCGCGGTGTCGAGCGCCACAACGGCGGCCGACTCGGCATCGAGCCCCTGGCCGCGCGACTCCCGGTAGCGGGTCACGATGAACAACGCGTAATCAATACCGGCCCCAAGGCCGATCATCAGGCCGAGGGTTGGCGCCAGATCGGGGATCTGCACGACGTTGGTCAACAAGATCATCAGCCCGATCCCCGCGCCCACCCCCAGCACCGCAACGAAGACAGTGGTGCCCATGGCCACGACCGATCCGAGCGCCAGAATCAGCACGACTATGGCGAAGGCCAGCCCGATGGTCTCGGCCTCGGGCGGTTCGAACCCGGCGAGGGCATTCCCTCCGATCTCCACTCGCAATCCAGGGGTATCGTTCAGCCCGGCGTCGTCGATCAGGGCTCGGATCTCGGCGCCAATATCGCCCGATTCGTTGTCGTCGACGCTGGGGTCGAGGGTGATCGGGGCGTAGGCGATGGTGCCGGGAGCATTGCCGGCGGACGAGACGAGGCGGAAACCCTGGGGCCCATAGGGGGAGACGAGGGTCACATCGTCGATGGCCCGCACATCCTCGAACAGCGCTGACATGGCCGCTTCGACTCCGGGGTCGCGAGCTCCCGCCTCGGCCTCGAAGACGATCGAGCCGGTCAGGCCGGAGCCAAACTCCTCAAAGTGCGCTTCGAGGATGTCGAACCCGTCCCCGCTCTCGGTGGAAGGGATCTCTCGCTGGCTGTCGAACGACGAGCCAATGACCCCGATGGCGGCCAACATGGTGGCCAAAACAACCACGCAAACGAGCACGGCTCGCCACGGGTGGCGGAAGCTGGCGCGAGCATAGGAGGCGAGCACAATGACCTTAGGAGTAGGGGGCGAAGGGATGCCGAAGGGCTGGCGGCGGGGCCAAACCTAGTGGTCAGGGCCATAGCTGTCCTAGATGCACCGTAGGATAATCGCCATGAGCGACGCAGTGCGGGCGATGGTGCAGGTGGGGCCAGAGCAACCCTTGGTCCAAGCAGGCAACCACAAGGCCGTCTCCATTACCGTTGAACCCTAGAAAGTCCTAGGAATCACCTCAGAGGAACACCCATGAACCCCGACGATCTCATCTTGATCAGCGTTGACGACCATATCGCCGAGCCGGCCGACATGTTCGAGGCTCATGTGCCCGACAAGTACAAGGAGCACGCCCCAAAGGTGGTCACCGACGAGAACGGGCGGGAGCAGTGGTATTACGGCAAGCTGCCCGGCCGGAACTTGGGGTTGAACGCCGTGGCCGGCAAGCCCCGGGAGCACTACAACATCGACGCCAGCCGCTACGACGAGATGCGGCCCGGCTGCTACAACGTACACGAGCGGGTGCGGGACATGAACGCCGGCGGGCAGTTGGCCGGGTTGAACTTCCCCAACTGGACCGGATTCTCCGGCCAGGTGCTCAATGAGGGCCCCGATCCCGACCTCAACGACATCATGATCAAGGCCTACAACGACTGGCATATCGACGAGTGGGTCGGGGCCTATCCCGACCGGTTCATCCCCTGCGGCATCCTCCCGCTGTACGACATCGACCGGGCAGTAGCCGAGGTCAAGCGGCTGGCCGACAAGGGCTGCCATGCGGTGACCTTCTCGGAGAACCCGGCCATGCTGGGCATGCCGTCGATCCACTCCGGGGCTTGGGATCCGCTGTTCGCGGCTTGCAGCGACCTGGGCACGGTGCTGTGCTGCCATCTGGGATCGTCGTCTCGGTCGATGGGCGCCTCGCCCGATGCCCCGGCCAGTGTGCCGATGACCCTCTCGTCAGCCCTCACCATCTCGACGCTGGTGGAGTTGGTGTGGGCCGAGTTCTGGGATCGCTTCCCCGACCTCAAGTTCTCGCTCACCGAGGGCGACATCGGCTGGATCCCCTATTTCCTGTGGCGGGCCGAGCACGTGCAAGACCGCCACTCGGGCTGGACCAAGCATGAGTTCGGCATCGACGGCAGCCCCACCGGCGTGTTCCGCAACCACATCCTGTGCTGCTTCATCAACGACCGCATCGGGGTGAAGCTGTTGGACGAGTTCAACGTGGACAACCTGTGCTGGGAGTCCGACTACCCCCACTCCGACGGCACTTGGCCCCAGTCCCCCGAGTATGTGGCCAAGCTGATGGGCGATCTGCCCGCCGACGTGGTGGCCAAGATCACCCACCAGAACGCCATGCGCCACTACGGGTTCGACCCCTTCGCCCACCGCCCGCCGGAGAAGTGCACCGCGGCGGCCCTGCGGACCGAGTCGCCCGATGTGGATGTGGTGACCCGGGTCGGCCGTCCCGCCGATGAGCGCGACGCCGAGTTCTGGGGTCAGATTCAGTCCGGCGGCTGGAAGCGGGAGTAAACGGCTAGGCCAGCGGCAGGGCGAAAAAGGCGATGGCCACGTAGTGGACAGCCACCGCGGCGATGACCAGCAAGTGGAAGATCTCGTGGTAGCCGAACCAGCGGGGCCATGGATCGGGACGCCGGAAGGCATAGATGAGGGCGCCCAGGGTGTATAAGCCCCCGCCGATGAACAGCAGCGTCGAGCCCGCTACGCCCAATCCCCGCCAGATGTCGCCAATGACCAATAGCGCGGCCCATCCGACCACCGGGTAGGGGGCGACCAGCACCCATCGGGGGGCGTTGAGCCATACGACCCGGCCGATGACGCCCAGCGCGGCGCCAGACCACACCACGCTCAGCACCAGCTGGGCTGAACCGGTTCCCAGCGCGAAGAAGCCCACCGGGGTGTAGCAGGCCGCGATGAACACGAAGATCATCGAATGGTCCAGGCGGCGGAACATCTCCTTCACCCTCGGGGTCCAGTTGCCCGCGTGGTAGGCCGCGCTCACTGCGAAGATAAAGACCACGGCGATGGCATAGACCGCCACGATGGCCCGGTCGGCGCCACCCGGGCCCAAGGCGACGACAATGGGGCAGAGAACCGTGGCGGCCACCGCGGCCAGCGCGTGGGACCAGCCCCGGAAAACCGGCTTGGGAACAAAGGAGCTGGCAACCGTCAGACGGCCACCCTACCCGGGCGAGGCCACAATGAGCCAGAGCCCCCGGCTAGCCGCCCAGCTCGGCGGCCTCGTATTCCAGAAGTCGGCCGAACAGATCGCGCAGCTCGGACCGGCGGGAGCGGTCGTTGGCCAGGTTGACCACCTCGTGGGGGTCGTCGGTCAGGGAGTACCACTCGTGGTCGTGGTCGTCGAAACCGGCGTCGGTGTCGAACAGCTTCGGTTCGGGGGCGAGGTTGCCGGTGCGGTCGATGCCGCCGCCCACGCCGTAGTAGCGGGCGTACTTGGTCTCTCCGTCGAAGAAACCCCGCACCGCATACCGGCTGTGGCGGAGCAGCTCCGACTGGGCGCTGTCCTGGCTGAACAGCACATAGTCCCGCACCGACGTGGAAGGATCGGCCAGCGACGGGGTGAGGTCTTTCCCCGAAAGGGTGGGACTGCTGTCGACGTCCACCCCGCCGAGCGCGGCGACGGTGGCGGCCAGGTCCACGTGGGTGGCCAGCGCGTCGGTGGCTGCTCCCTGCGGGGTGAGTCCGGGGGCCTTGACGATGAGCGGCACTCCCATGACCTCCTCGTACACGCAGGGCAGCTTGGCCCGCAGCCCGTGCGAGCCGCACGCATCGCCGTGGTCGGAGGTGTAGATGACCACGGTGTCGTCGTAGGCCCCGATGTCGTCTAGAGCGCCCAGAATCGAGGCGATGCTGTGGTCCAGCAGCTCGTGGAGCCAGGCGTAGTAGTCCAGTTGGCGCAGCCAGGAGTCCACGTCGTCGAGGGCCATGTGGCCCACCATGTGCTCCCGGTTTCGGACATGTCGCCAGGCCCGCTGCACCTCGGGCTTGGTGTGGAGATCGTCGTCGAAGTTGTCGGGCAGCCGGGTGAAGCGGCGGGGGTAGATCTCCTCGAGGGGTTCGAGATCGACTTTGCCGCCCAGCATGTGCTCGTGGAGGAAGTTGAACACGCCCATCAGGTCGGGGTTGGACTCCTGGAATGACGGCTGGTCGAGCGGGTACCACATCACGTCGTGGGGGTTCACCAACGCCACGGTCAAAAACCACGGGCCGACGGAAGGGTCGGCGCCGTGGGTTTGCAGCCAGTCCACCGCCTGATCGGCGATAACCGGGTCGAAGTGCCGCCCGGTCCACGGCCCGCCGATGTAGTGGCGGTCGTCGCCCTGCCAGCCGCTGTAGCCGAAGGCTTCCATGTCGGGCATCGGCTCGTGGGTCAGGTGGTATTTCCCCAGGTAGGCTGACTCGTAGCCGGCATCTCGCATAAGCCGCCCCACGGTGGGTATGGCCGGGTCGAGCGCGGTGTGGGCCGGGAAGCTCACGTTGTCCACCACGCCGTGTTCGGCCAGGTAGCTGCCGGTGTACAGGCTGGCCCGTGACGGCGAGCACGGTGAGGAGTGGGTGTAGTAGCGGTTGAAGTCCAGGCCGTCTCGCCGCAGCCGGTCGTGGGCCGGCATCTCGACCATGCCGTCCAGCCACGGGTTGCGCCGCTCCTCGTCGGACACGATCAGCAAGATGTTGGGCTGTTCTGACACCATAGCAGTCACCCTCCGTAGGTTTCCCGGAGCTGCTTTTTGAGCACCTTGCCCACCGGGTTGCGGGGCAGTTCGTCGACGATCTCCAACTGCTCTGGGATTTTCTGGTTCATGAGCCCGACTTCCTTGCAGTGCTCCACCATTTCGACGAAGCCGAACGCCTCCCCGGCCTTGGGGGCGACCACGGCGCAGCACCGCTCTCCCGACACCGCGTCGGGCAGCCCGATGACGGCCACATCGCCCACTTTGGGGTGGGAGAACAACACGTCCTCCACCTCCTTGGCCGAGATGTTCTCCCCCTTGCGGATGATCACATCCTTTTTGCGCCCGACGATGGTCACAAACCCCTCGTCGTCGATCTCGGCCAGATCGCCGGTGAAGAAGAACCCCTCGTCGTCGAAAGCGGCCTCGTTCAGCGCGTCGTCCAGATAGCCCCGGCACAGCGTCGGACCCTTCAACAGCAGCTCTCCGTCGATCAGCTTCCAGTTTGTGTCGTCCAGAATCCGACCCTCGGTGCTGGCCAGCTTGTCGTCGGGATCATCGAGTAAGCAGTAGGTGACGATGGGGCACTCGGTGAGCCCGTAGCTGGAGATGATCCCCACACCGCCCATCTCGTTCTTGACCTCCATGTGCAGCCCGGCCGGCTTGGGGGCGCCCCCGCCGATGGCCGCCCGCATCTTGGGGAAGATCGGATGGTCGGGGGTCTTGCGCTGCTCGGCCAGAAAGGCGATGAAAAATGGGGTGCCCGAACCGGCCAATGTCAGCCCGTGCTCCCGGAAGAAGCGGGTATCGGCTTCGGGATCGAAGCTCTCCACCATCAACATGGGAGTGCCGCACACCAGAGTGGCGATGAGCAGGCTGATGCCGCCGATGTGGGTGTACGGGAAGGCCAGCGGCCACACGTCGTCGGCCCGCAATCCCAGGTTCTCCCACACGTGGCGAGCGGCGGCGATCACCGAGTCGTCGCCGTGCTTGGCCCCTTTGGGGTCAGCGGTTGTGCCCGAGGTGTAGTAGATCCACCGCACCGGCAGCCGTCCGTCGTCGTCCAAGGGCGCCTCGAACGGGGCCAGCGTGGCGGGATCGCCTTCGGGCAGGTCGCCGTCGCACACCAGCACGTCGCAGTTCTCGGTGGTGGCCACCACGGCCTCGGCCATGGCCTGGTAGTCGAAGCCCCGCCACGCCGACGGCACCACCAGCAGCCGGGCCCCGGTTTGGCGGACCACAAAGCCCACCTCCCGCTCCCGGTAGATGGGGATGATCGGATTCTGGACGGCCCCCAGCCGGGCCAGAGCAGCCGACAAGATGAGCGACGCCCGGCCGTTGGGCAGCTGCCACGACACCCGGGAGTCGGCGGCAATGCCCATGTCGGCCAGCCCGGCGGCGGCCCGCTCGGCGGAATCCCGGAACCCGGCGAAGGTCATCACCGTGCCGTCGAGCTCAATGGTGAGCGGGGCGTCGGGGGAAGCGGCGGCTCGGGCCTCGATCGCCTCCCAATAAGTTCTGGGGTTTCCTATCACCGGGTCATTCTCCCAGGTCTGTGGTTGGAGTCTCGAAGCCCACCAGCAGCTCTACCAATTGTCCGGCCGGGGTGCGGATCATCACCGCAACATCCCACAGGCGGGTGTCGTCCAGCACTTCGCCCCCGTGGGCTTTCACCCGCTCAAGCGCGGGGTCCAGGCTGGCAACGTTCAGCGAGAGGTGGGTGAGGCCAGGCTCGTTCATCACCCGGGCCGGCCGCTCCACCACCCCGGCGCCGCGGAACTGCAACAGCTCGAGCACAAACTCGCCCCGGCGCAGATACACCGCCCGCAACCCGGGCCGTTCCATTTGCAGAAGCTGCCCGGTAGCACCGTCGTCAGCATCCAGCGCCCCTACCCGCTCGAAGTCCAGCGCCCCGGTCCAGAACTCGGCCTCAGCATCCAGATCGGCCACCGCCAACCCGACATGGTTGACCTTCTCGCTCACCGGCTCACCCCCAACATGTCAGATCAGCTTAGGCTCGGGCGTCAATAGTGCTCATCGGCCCGTCCCACTCCAACAACACTGCGTCGGTGGTGAGCAGGTCTGCCCCCAAGGCCATGGCCGTGGCAGAGATGAACCGGTCCGCGGGGTCATCCACCGGAAAATCGAAGTCATCTAGAG
The DNA here is from genome assembly GCA_965208505.1 of Acidimicrobiales bacterium. Lineage (GTDB taxonomy): Bacteria > Actinomycetota > Acidimicrobiia > Acidimicrobiales > Bin134 > Poriferisocius. The sequence goes on along the minus strand of OZ242339.1, from coordinate 463,731 downwards.
TGGCCGCCCTCACCGCAATCTCCTCGTCCAGCGGAATAACGGCAAGTCCCGTTCGGGCAATGCGGCCCCGCAAGACGCGGACATCCAATCTCGGGAGCCTCTGCTTGGACACCAGCACACCCATCTCCCAATAGCTGACCACGCTCATGCCCGCCTGACCACGCAATACCGCATCCTCAGCCAAATCTGCCCCTGACGAGCTGACCCGACCATCGCCGAGTCCTGGGCCATCGTCCAGCCCAACCCGCAGTATCACATTGGTGTCCAGCAGAAGCACTCAAGCCTCGCTGCTGGAAGCCGAACCATCCTTAAGATCTGTCTTGTACCCAAGCTCCTCATCCCATTTGGCCAGGTATCCATCCAACCAGTCATCGTCTAACGCCTTCATCGCGTCGATGTCGGCTCCAGGGGGAATCTCGACCAGACCGGTCAGCAGCCCCCGCAGACCAGCCCGACCATGGGTTGCAGGCACAATTTTCGCAATGGGTGTTCCGCGCCGCTCGATCACAACCTCACGGCCATCTGTTGCCACCGCGTTTAGTATACGGGCGCAGTTTGCACGAAACTCACTCATGGGTACTGAATAATCAGAAAAAACATTGTTCTCTACAGCACCTTCGCTCATGACTGCCCTTCTCCTGGAATCTGAACAGTACAATGCATTGTACGCGTCAACCGCCATACGGGAGCGTTCGGTGGAAAAAGCCCAACGTGCCAGTGGCCGGCGAGGGCTCTCGTGAATGTCCTGCCTAGTCGCGGTCGAGGCCGTAAGCGGCGGCGGAGACCCTCTCGTACCTATAGGGGGCCCACTGGGTGGTGTCGAAGGCCGGTTCAGGGTGGTCGCCCAGGATGGTGACCCGGCTGATGGCCCGGTTGCCGTCGAAGTCGTTCACCGCGAAGTGCTGGGTGGCCCGGTTGTCCCAGATGCCGATGGTGCCCTCGCTCCAGCTATAGCGGCAGGTGAAATCGGTCTTGGAGGCGTGGGCGGTGAGCAGGTCCAGCAGCGCCTCAGACTCGTCCCGGCTGAGCTGGGGGATGCGCCGGGTGAACTGCTTGTTCACGTACAGCGACGGGCGGCCGGTGCGGGGGTGGCGGCGAACAATGGGATGCTCGGCCTTGTGGTCGGGCTGCCCGTAGTTGGCCGCGGTGTGTACCGCGGTGAGCCCGTTGATCATCTGCTTCGTGGGCTCGGCCAGGGTCTCATAGGCCTTGTACATGTTCGACCACATGGTGTCGCCGCCCGCGGTGGGCATGACCATGGCGTTGAGCACCGAGCAGATGGGCGGGGACTGCTCAAACGTGCAGTCGGTGTGCCACACGTCGGCCACGTAGCCCGACTCGCCCCTCAGCACCACGATCTCGGGGTGGTCCTCATCCAGCTTGGGGATGTAGGGGTGGATCTCCGGCTCGCCGAAGCGAATGGCGAAAGCCCGGTGCTCGTCGGGGGTGAGGTGCTGGTCGGGGAAGAATAGCACCAAATGCTCGTCGAGCAGGTCTTGGATGAGGGCGAACTCAGCATCGGACACGGAGGCCAGCGACAGACCCCGCACCTCGGCGCCCAGCGCTCCCGCTACCCGGCGCACGTCCAGATCAACAGCATCGATTACAGCCATAGCCGCCAGCCTATCCCCATCGCCAAGGGTGTCGAAAAGGTGTCAACATGGGGCCATGTCCGATCGATCTGCTCTTTTCGACCTCGCCGCTGACTACGCCCGCTGTGTGGACCGGGGCGACCCCGAGGGAGTGGCGGCCTGCTTCGCCCCCGACGGGGTGCTGCGCCGCGTGGATCTGCCCAGCGGGGGAACGATACTCAGCGAGCGGACAGGCCGCGATGAGATCGCCCGGGCCATTTCCCGAATGAACTACAACGCCACCTTCCACTTCCTGGGCCAGCAGCAGACCAAGATCACCGGCGACACCGCCACCGGCGAGACCTACTGCATAGCCCACCACCTGACGGTTCCCGGCGACGGGTCTCCGGCCACGGACTTCATCATGTTCATCCGCTATCACGACCAGTTCGTCCGCCTCGACGAGGGCTGGCGCATTGCCGTCCGGGAGCTGCAAATCGACTGGACCGAGAACCGGCTGGCCGAAGGCGTGTAGCGGCCGGTCACGCCGCGGCTGTGTCGTGGAGGTGTTGGATGATGTTGAAGAACTCGTCGAGGTCGGGGGCGGGGAAGATGGTTTCTGGGCCTTGGGGGGCGAGGGCGGTGAAGGGGGATTGGTAGATGCGGCCGGGGTCGATGGCGCCGTGTTGGGTGAGGTAGTCGATGACGAGGTTGACGAATTCGATCTGGTTGCGGGTGTGGCGCTTGTCGTCGAGGAATGCGGCGAAGGCGCCTTTGGCGGCGGCTCGGTCGAGGCCGACGATGGAGCGGATGAACAGGCCGAAGCTGCCGGCGCGTATTGAGGCTTGGGCGAAGGTGTCGGTGTCGCCGATGCCGGCGGCTACGAGCACTCGTTGGAGCTCGTCCATGTCGGCGGAGGTGATCGGCTCGCCGCTTCGGACTTTGGCCACGATGTTGTCGGCGAGGTGCTCGTTGAGGAAGCGGCGGGCCTTTTTGTGGAACTGCTCGAACTCGTTGCCGGCGACGCTGCCGCCGGTTCCGGGTAGGTCGACGTCGGTGCTTTCTTCGAGCTCGTCGGTGAAGTCTGAGTACAGGACGTTCTTGCGGGTGCGCTCGATGAGGTGTACGAGGTTGCGCAGTCGCTTGCGGGCGTCTTCGAGCGTGGGGTAGCTGACGTCGGCCCACCACTCGTCGGTTTGGATGCCGGCGATCAGCTCCTGTTGTTCCGCTACTGCCGGAATCGAGGTCCCGAGGTCTTCGAGCGCGGATGCGATGTTGATGATGCGGTTGCGCTGGCGCTCGAAGGGCTCGTGGCGGAGCAGGCCCAGCTCGGCGTTGAGCATGACCGCGTCGAACCGTTTGGCTTCCTCGTGTTCGGGCTCGAGTTGGTCGGGCAGCTTGGCCACCCGTTCTCTGAGCGCCGCTAGGTCTGCCAGCGTCGCGTTCTCCCAGGCATCTGGCGTGCGGAAGCGCTCCACCAGCTCCAGGTGGGGGCGCACCAAGAAGTTGTCCTCGTTCATCGACGCCACGGTCTCTTGCAGCACAGCGGCCACGTCCGCCCGCTCGCCGCTGAGAGCCTCGATGCCGTCGAGGGCTTCGAGCAGCTCCAGGCGGGCGGTGAACAAGACCTCGCTGAGCGGCCTGGTGCCGGATGGCTCGGCAGAGTCGAGCTCTTGGCTGAAGTGCTCGAGGTTCTGGCAGAAGTCGAACACTTTGAAGCAGGTCTTGTGGTCGCCGGGCCCGAACAGGTTCTCGCACAGCCGGGTGCCGCGCCCGAGCATCTGCCAGAACTTGGCCTTGGACCGGACCAGCTTGAAGTACACCAGGTTGGCCACTTCGGGCACGTCGATGCCGGTGTCGAGCATGTCCACCGAGATGGCGATGTGGGGTGCCTTGTGTTTGTTGGAGAAGTCGTCTATCAGGCTCTGGGCGTAGTTCACCTGGTGGGTGATCACCCGGGCGAAGTTCCCGGCGTCGAGCTTCGGATAGTTCTTGTCGAATCGCTCTTTGATGAACTCGGCGTGGCGCTGGTTCTTGGCGAAGATGATCGTCTTGCCCAACCGGTCGCCGCCGGCCACCTTGATGCCCTCGGCCATGAGGTGCTCGAGCACCCGGTCGACGGTGTCTTGGTTGAACAGCCACTTGTTCAGCTTGGCGGCATCGACCTCATCGGGCGGATCGAGCGGGTTTCCCTCGTCGTCCTCGCCCCAGTCGAGCTCGTCCCAGTCGTCTTTCTCGTCCTCGGTCAGCTCGTCGTAGCGGATGCCCTCGCGCACGAACTTCAACGGAACCGACACGCCGCGGGGCGGTACCAGAAAGCCGTCTTTGATGGCGTCATCGAGCGAGTAGGCGTCGGTGGGCACGCCGGTCTCCAGGTCGAACAGGTCGTAGGTGTTCTTGTCCACCTCGTCTTTGGGGGTGGCGGTCAGCCCCACCAAAAGCGAGTCGAAGTAGTCGAAGATGCCCCGGTACTTGCGGTACACCGACCGGTGCGCCTCGTCGATCACCACCAGATCGAAGTGCCCCACGCCGAACCGGCGGGTGCCGTCGGCCCGGTACTCGTCGATCTTGTTGACCATCGTCTGATAGGTCGACACATAAACCCGCCCGTCCTCGGCGCCCTCGGTCACCAGATTCACCGGTGCGGAATCCGGCAAATGGGCCTTGAACGCGTTCACCGCCTGGTTCACCAGCGCCGTGCGGTCGGCCAAAAACAGCACCCGCTTCACCCAGCCGGCCCGCATCAACAGATCGACCAGGGCGATCACCGTGCGGGTCTTGCCCGCTCCGGTGGCCATCACCAACAGCGCCTTCCGCTGCTTGTCGGCCTCGAAGTGCTCGGCAATCGCCCGGATCGCCCGCTGCTGATAATGGCGGTCCACGATCCCCTCACCCGCGTCCAGCGACGACAGCTCGTAGCGGGACTCCCTGCGCTGAATCAGCAGATCCAACTCGTCGCTGGTGTAGAAGCCCTGCACCCGCCGAGCCGGGTACTGGGTGTCGTCCCACAGCCAATGCTCATAGCCGTTGGAGCAGAACACCGCCGGGCGCTGGCCGAACTCCGCCTCCAAACAATCGGCATACAGCTTGGCCTGCTGTTGTCCCACCCGAGGATCGACCAGGGCCCTCTTCGCCTCCACCACCGCCAACGGCAACCCATCGGCCCCCCACAGCACGTAGTCCACATAGCCGACCCCCGAGCCCGACGGCATCCCCCGCACCTCGTACTCGACGTCACGGCCCTCGACGAAGTCTGTCCACCCCGCCTCGGCCAACAGAGCGTCGATCTTGTACCGGCGGGTGTCGGCCTCCGACCAATCATGGGCCTCAACCGGCATCGACTCGGCCGCCTTCTTCGCCGCCGCCACCTGCCGGCGCAGCTCGGCCAACTCGTCCTCAAGCTCCTCAGCGGTCCGGGAGGCCTCCGCCAACCGCCGGCGGGCCTGCTCATGGTCTGCGGCCTCCCGCTCCAACTGCTCCTCAAGCTCCCGCCGTTCCCGAAGCGACGCCCTCTCCGCCCGTCCCGCGTCCACCAGCTTGTGCGGATCGAACCGCAACGACGCATCAGGCTTGGAAGAACGCCCATAGGCGAACGCCAACCAGAAGCAGAACTGGAACAAGGCCGATACGATCTCCACCGCCTCCAACTTCGACGGCGCCTTCGACTCATGCACCGCCCGATTCCCAGCCCGCTGAATCTTCCTCGCCACATCGAACACTCGGCCATCAGCCAACGCCTTGAACGCCGGCTCATTCAGATACGCGTTCAGCTTGTCCTCATACGGCTGAGGCAACGACCCATCATGCCGATACACCCACCTGACCCCAGACTCCAAACACTTCCGCGCATAGATCACCGCCGGCCCAGGATCCGACAACGCATGCCCCTCCGCCCACGCCGCCATCACGAACTCGTCGACGAACTCAGCCTCAAGAAACGAGAACTGCGACCCGCTCACAACTCACCCCGGAATGCCCGCTGCTGGAGGGAGGCAAATAGCACATCAAGCTGCTTTCTCGAATGCTGGATAGTCGCTTCAACCTCTTGGATGCGTAGAAGCCGATTGAGAAATTCGTCTTGGGCGGCACGCGGTGGCTCTAGAAGAGGGAATGCCCGAAGTTGCGTCATGTTGATCGAAGCAATGCCAGTGGTCTGCTTTGCCATGCGAAGGAAGTACCGCTTGCCACGATGACTTCCTAGGAGGCGACTCAGGAATTCTGGCGTCATGCTGTCATCAATGAGCCGTACACGAAACACATGATTCTGGTGAATGCAAGGATCAACTTGTCCGTTCCACACGGCACCTCGGCCAAGTTTGTCCGGGTCACCGCCCTCTGTCAGCACGATGTCACCAATCTGCAAGGAGTATTTGCTGATTTCCGCTCCTGTGGCCTCGATCGATTTCAACGGTTCGAGTTGGATGAAACCATCTTGGACATTTGCAACAGCGAGATAGGGAACAGCAGTCAATGGATCGCTACCGGTCTTGCGGCCCTTGGTGATTCCAGACCGGACTTCGGAGACATCGGCCAATACCCGGTCATCCCTCCATCCCCAAGGGTTGGAGACAGGATCGCCAAACATATCGATGAAGATGGCTTGGGTCAGGGAGTCGAGCCTCTCCAGGGCCTGACGGCGCTTAGCTCGGAGCGCCTCGGCAGCATCCAGCACCGCCGCAATCCGCCGCTGTTCCTCGATCAACGGTAGGGGAATGTTCCAGCCAGCTAAATCAGCTTTGTTGACTTGCTTGAAGGTTGCCCCTCTAGCTCTCGCGGACAGTTCATGAGCGCCGAAGCTAATCCAGTTCCAAAGATATCTTGGGTCAAGCGACCGCATAGGCCTGATGGCAGCAACACCCCGGCCGAGGCAATAGACCGAATCAGCCAATACCTTTTCTCCGATAGTGGCTCGAATTCCAAGAATTACGTCACCGGTTTTACATAATGAGAGGTTATTTCCTGAGGTGAATTTTTTCGGTTGTGGGTGCAGCACACCGAAGTCACCCGCACCCGCGATCAGGGGCCAGCCAATACCCTCGAAATTGTACGTCTCGCCCTTTGGGGCCTGACCCATCACGATCTCGGCAACTTCACCGAGTTCCACTAACTCGAAACTCATCCCAGTGTTGCCTTGAGATCTTCGATTCCCTTCTGGATGTCCTCCTCAAGGGCGGCTAACTCATCCAGAATCTCGATTGGCGGCGCGTGGTCCACCTCGTCGTAGACAATCTCTTTGTAACGGCCAATGCTGAGGTCATAGTCGTTGTCGGCAATTTCGTCCTTCGGCACGCAGAATGACTGCTCTGTCCGAGAGCGCTCGGGCTCCGAACCATTGCGCTGCTGCCAACGCGCGAGAACGTCGGGCAAGTTGTTCTTGGCGTGCTTCTCGTCGCTAAGAGGCTCAGCTGCGATTCCAAGCCTGTCGACGTCTAGAAGAGGGGTGCGCTTGTCGTCGAGGCTGTAGCCATCCGCCTTAAGGTCGTAGAACCACACATTGTCGGTTCCACCGGAGTTGGTCTTGGTGAACAACAGGATCGCAGTAGAAACACCTGCGTAGGGTTTGAACACACCTGAGGGCAAGGAGATGACACCGTCGAGCTTCTGGTCTTCGACCAAGACACGGCGGAGCTCCTTGTGAGCCTTTGTCGAGCCGAACAACACCCCATCGGGCACAATCACCGCTGCTCTGCCACCCGGCTTGAGAAGCCGCAGGAATAACGCCAAGAACAGCAACTCGGTCTTCTTGGTTTTGACCATCTGCAAAAGGTCTTTCGCCGTCCCCTCGTAATCCAGCGACCCGGCGAAAGGCGGATTGGCGAGGATCAGGCTGTATCCCTCTACGTCGCCGGAGTGGTCCTCAGCTAACGAATCCCGATAGCTGACGTCCGGGTTCTGCACCCCGTGGAGCTGCATGTTCATCGACCCGATGCGAAGCATCGTGTTATCGAAGTCGTACCCGGAGAACATCCCGTTATGGAAGTGCTTCGCCTGCGCGTCATCTGTCAACGCGGTCGGATGGTTGTCGCGGACGTACTCCCCAGCCGCCACCAAGAACCCGCACGTCCCACTGGCGGGATCGCAGATCGTGTCATCCGGCTGGGGCGCCACCATCTCAACCATGAGCCGGATGATGTGCCGCGGCGTCCGGAACTGCCCGTTCTGGCCCGCGGTGGCGATCTTGGAGAGCATGTACTCGTAGACGTCGCCCTTGGTGTCGCGGTCTTCCATCGCGATGGCATCGAGGCCGTCTACCGCCTTCTGCAACAACGCCGGAGTGGGTATCGAGAGCCGGGCCCCGCCCATGTGCTTGGCATGCGTGCTGTCCTCTGCCCGGTCTTCAAGAAACGGAAAGACGTACTGGTCAACCACCTCGTACATCTCCGCAGGGGCCATGTTCTTGAACCTCGACCAGCGCAGGTCGCCATACGGCCGCCCCCTGGCCCGCCCCTCGGGATGGAAGTACTCCCCCTCCGGGAAAATGGCCTCGTCAATCGGCTCCCCGGTCCGGTTCGCCTTGTTCTCAGCCAGCGTCTGCCGCTCGTCCAGCGCCTTGATGAACAGCAGGTAGGTGAGCTGCTCCATCACCTCCAGCGGATTCGAGATCCCACCCGACCAGAAGTCATTCCAGACAGCATCGATCCTGCTCTTCAACTCCCCCGTGATCATCACCCCCCATTTCAGCCCAAACGATTGGATCGCGCACTATTCCCAGAGGCTGCTCCGAGCCAACCTGACCCGCAAGACCGACTCGCAGCTCCAAGTATCCACAACCGGCGTCTCCGGCAAAAGCAAAGGGAGGAGCGGCCCGAAGGCGGTCACACCGGCCACTGCTGCGATCCTTCGATTTTGCAGAAAACCGGGTCTTCGCGTTGAAGCTGGGACTGGGGTGATTGTGGGGGTCCGCGACTGAGTCGGGGGCCTCGCCGATTCTTGTGACTGTCAACTAGTCCAAGAGTCAGGAGGCCCCTGGTGGTTCAAGATAGCTCGGCGGTTGAGTTCGGCGCGCTCGGGTTGGAGGTGACCGGCGTCGAAGAGGTGCTCGGCGAGGTGGTGGTGCGGGTCCAGTCCCCGGGCGGGCAGGCGGTGTTCTGCGGTGGTTGCGGGCGCCGGGCGCGCTCGAAGGGGCGCCGGGAGGTGGTGTTGAGGGACGCTCCTTTCAGCGGCGGGCGCCCGCAGCGGGTGGTGTGGAACAAGAGGGTCTGGGCCTGTGCGAATCCGGGGTGCGAGGTGAGGACCTGGACCGAGCGGTCCGAGCTGGCCGGGCCGCGGCGGGTGCTCACCTCGGGGGCGGTCCGGTGGGCCGCAGACAGGCTGGCCGCTGTGGAGGGGTCGGTGGCGTCTTTGGCCCGCCAGCTCGGTGTCGCCTGGCACACGATGTGGGCGCAGCTGGTCTCTGCCGCCGAGCGGGCTGCGGCCAGCGGCGGCCGGGTTGGGCCGGTTGCTGAGCTGGGCTTCGACGAGACGGTGATGGCCTCGGCCTCGCGGCGCCGGCGGCGCCGGTTCATCACCGCGGCTGTCGACGCGGACACCGGGCGGGTCGTCGACGTGTTCGAGGGCCGCGACGCCGCTGACCTGCGTGAATGGGTGTCGCAGCAGCCCGCCCGGTGGGCCGGCGCTGTCGAGGTGGTCTGCATCGACCCCCACGAGGGCTACCGCAGCGCCATCAGGTCGCTGCGCGGTGATCGCCTGCGGGCCGGCACGCAGATAGCGGTGGACCCGTTCCACGTCGTGCGCTTGGCGAACCAGGCCCTCGACCGGTGCCGCCGCCGCACCCAAAACGAGACCACCGGCCACCGGGGCCGAAAAGGCGACCCGCTCTACGGGGCCCGCAAGCTGCTGTTGATGGGCGCAGAGCGCCTCGACGACACCGGCTGGGACCGGCTGAGAGCAGCCCTCGACGCGGGCGACCCCTACGACGAGGTCGCCGACTGCTGGCAAGGCAAAGAGAAAGTCCGGGCCGTGTTCAAAACCGGCGACCCCGGCCAGGCCGCCGCCCGGCTCGCCGACGCAATCGCCTGGTGCGAAGCCCCCGAAGCGGCCCCCGAGCTGCACCGCCTCGCCCGCACCCTGAAAAGCTGGCAAACCGAAATCGAAACCAGCATCGCAACCGGCGCCCACAACGGGCGAACCGAAGCAGCCAACGCCAAAATCAAAGACGTAAAACGCTCAGCCAGAGGCTTCCGCAACTTCGCCAACTACCGGCTCAGAATCCTGCTTGCAACCGGACAAAAACCCGGCCAAACTCAACCAGTCACAAAAATCAGAACACGACGTCCCAGCTTCGACGCGTAGAGCCAGAAAACCAGTTCGGCTCAGTTTGCCGCGAAAAACAACGGGGGGCCGATCATGGCATCTGCAGGCCTCGCGTGTCTGATCTCTTCTGGAACTCCGCGGCGATCGCAGGGCTCAAAAGCTAACACCGAAGAGCCTGCCAGCATCGGATTCGTCGGTCAGCACCACGTCAAGGACGTGGTGCTGAATCAAAAACCCGTCCGGAAATTCGTCGGGCGTGGCGTCGGAATTCATCGTCACGATGTACTGGAACACCTCTTCGGTTGCCGAGCGGTCACCCAGCGCGAGCGCGTTCGCTACCTGGCGGGAGTCGACCCCATCGAACACATGACTGTCGTGGACTAGGAATCCCGGTCCTCTCTCATTCCGCACCAACACCGTGGTAGTCAGCAGATCAAAGGCGAAGACTCCCATCTGTCCGATCCCTTGGCTTCTCCCGTCCTCCAGGACGACTCGATAATCTGGCCCACTGTCCTTGCTATCGATGACAAGACTGCCGCTTCGTTCCCTGTAGAGGGCGGTGATGATCGCCTCGAAGTCAGTAATCAGCGCGCTCAGCTGAGCGCCCCTTTCGCGATGATCCTGTTGGAGAGCAGTCAGCAGGTGCTGCTTCTCCTCTCTTGCTTTGCCCTTGTCTGCTTCGATCCGGTCGGCCAACTCGAATCGTTCGCGAAGCACCTGCGCTCGCGAGGTCTCGCGAGCGAGTTCCTCCTGGAGTGACGTGAGTTCGTCCATGGCCCCGCCTGAATTCAGCATCGCGAGGATCTGGCGTCGCCGGCTGTCTAGCTGCGACTGAGATGCCTCGGCTCCTGAAATGCGCTGCTCGACTTCCTTTATCTCACGCGAGAGGTGGATCTGCCGATTCTCAACCACGGAAGTGTGAAATCTCTCGACCTCGTCAAATCGACGCCTCACGACATCACCAAGTTCCAAACCCAGTGCCTCATAAACGATTGCGACGGCTTCGCCGTCTGGCGGTTGCTCTCGTTCGTATGCCGTCGCGAGTTCCTTCAGCAGCAGCCGATCCATGGACACGCGATCGCGGGACACCGCGATCTGTTGTGTAAGCTCGTTCGCCTCAGCTTCGAGGTCTCGGAACGAGTCGATGACACGGAAGTCCTCCGCACTCTGGCGCATCCGGGCGATGTGCTTGTCAACGAGCGCAAGCTCAGTGCGAAGCTCGGCGACGCTACCGAGGGCGGTTTGCTGGCCGCTCGCTCTAAGGACCTTCCTAAGCGCCTTTACACCGGTTTCGAGGTCGCGAACTTCCTGCCACTTCCTTGCGAGCCTCCAGTCGAGGTCAAGGAGGTATGTCGCTGCTGTCTGCCAGTCACCGGGCGTCTGCTGATAGTGCTGCTTGAATGGCGAATGAAATCCGCCCGACTCGACGTTTCGAACAGCGTAGGAAAGGAGCGACCGTGTCGAAGGTAGGGAGTCCTCGGGCGCTAGCCCGTACCATCGCTCGCCAAGCAGGTCGCTCCACTCTGCGGGCTTCATTATGAAATTGCCAGCATCGCCATCGAGGCCTGAGATACTGATTTTGCCGTGATCCTCGCCTGTTCTCGACACGGTTACAGTCGATCCGGCTACGTCGAGTTCCATACCAAACGTCCATGGGGCAAGTACCTCGCTCCTGAAGATGGAGTTCGTGCCTGCGTTGCCACCGAGCAAGAAATGGATGAGGTGCACGAGGCTGGTCTTTCCTGAGCCGTTGCGGGTGTCCTTGTCTGATGCAGAAGGGTCCCGCTCAGCGAACAAGACGTTCAACCCAGCACTGAACCGAAGCTCGCGGAAGCGATCGTCTGAAGCGAATATTCGATGGATCACGACTCAACCGCGCGCAAGACGCCAGTCGGTTCAAGCTCAATCGCCCCAAGCGCATACAGCATGTCGAGAGACAGCACGAACCACTCGAAGCTAGCTGGAGCAGCTTGAACGGCGCTCTCTCTGGTGTGAAACTCTGTCCATGCCGCCGTCACCGTCAACGGAGACTCCTGAAGCAGCTCCAGGACGCATCCGCCGAGTGCGATGAGCGATCTTTCAGGTGGGATGCTCTTCGTGGGAAGAATCACAGACCCTCCTCCTCGAAGATCTGACAAGTGAAGAAAAAGTACGAAAGGACGGTGACAGCGTTGACAACGCGATCCGCTTCGGCAATCCCCGCTGTGAGCCAGGCGAGAAGGTTGTCGAAGATGTCGTCAGCATTCTCAGCCGCCGCGCGTAACTCTTCGTACTTGGCGGCGAACACACCTGACACCTCGGACTTGTATATGGGTCGAGGCGAAACTCGCGTGAGGTACTCGTCGACCAGCTGCATCTTGGCTTCCCCGAGCGTGAGTAGTCGAGCTTGGGCATCACCGAGCCCGTTTCGCTCGATTTTGTCTACAGGCACCGGCCCGATCCCCTGAGAGTCGGGGTTCGGCGCGGCACCCTCAAGGTGTTCGAAGAGGGGTTGGAGAGACGCAGCGCTCACGCTTAGGAAGTGCTCGGCTGTTATCGGCGGCCCTAGAAGTGCTGTGATATCTGCGTCTTGGAGTTGTACCAATTCAAGCCTGATCTGCTCCCGTCCCCACGAAGTGCAGGTGATGTTCTCGTTCCGCTGATCGAGTTCAGCCACCTTCAGCTCGACCTCGGGGGCAAGGCCATCGACGTCATTGTGGACGAACACCCACGTGTCGAAGTACTGCTCCCAGTAGTCCACCGCCCCATCGAAGTCCTCCGTCAGTTTCGTAGCGAGGTCAGAAGCCTTGAAGCTGGCAGGTGCATAGACTTGGAACAGCGTCCGACTTATAGGACTCCAGCCGTCGTTCTTCCGATCACCCTGGATCCCCCATGGCCGCACGCGTCGGAAATTGGGGTCGCGACGCTCCATCAGATTGTTGAAGAATGCCTGGAACTCATTGCCCCGACCCTCAGCAAACTTCAACCGAAACAGGAGTTCGTAGCCGTACGGCAGACCTGCTTCGCTCATGTGTGCCCGCTCGCCATCGGCTCACTGTAACCTAGCGGTTAGCATTTTCGCTGTCCCTGCTTTTCCCATGATGCGCGGACAATCGGTGGTGATTGGCGGACAATGTCGATCCGTATTGTCCCAGGTCAAGAGGACATAGCCAGCACCACAAGTCACAGTTGGACGAACGTGATCCTGCGCAAGTCGATCACCTTATCCTCCGAATGCTCATTAGGACGCTCCACCCGCTCTTCGAGAGCGGCTACTCGGGACTCCATCTGCCTCGCCATATCAAAACCTCTTTTCATGATTTATCCATATATTTCATGCTTGCACATACTAACGGCTGCTGCAAGAGAAAAATAGTGCCCGGGGATGCGCGGCGACCCTTTGAACCTGGGCTGTCTGAATTCAGTCGAAAAGGAGCCGCACCCGCACGAAGCCGCCGTCCCGGTCTTGCTCAATCTCAGGCTCCGTGCCATTGTACCCATACATCGCCTTGTGCATGATCGGCCATCCCCAGCCGCGTCGTTCCATGAAGCCAAGTGCAGGCATGCAGTTCACCATGTATCCGCTGCGAGACCGGGGCCGATCACGGTCACCATCAGATGGTTGTCAATCCTCCAATTGTCTCCGCCACTGGGTACAGTGGGAGCAATGGCACACCAGCCTCCGTTCATCTCTATTGAAGAACTTGAGGCAATGACTCCCAACAAGCGGGTCGCCGCATTCCGCGAGCGAACCGTCAGGGATCTCAACGATCTCCCAAAAGTCTTCCGTAATCGCATTATCGAGAATGCCCAGCGTCGAGAATGCCCAGCGTCAACAACACGGATGACCCGTCGCAGGTAGCTGAGTGCTGCCGCCTTTCCTACCTCGGTCAGCGTGAAGCGCCGGTCTCTCCAGCTTCGCTGGAAGGCGACGAGGTCGCATGCCTCCCATACCTGGCGGATATCGAACAGCGACCATGCCACGTCGCTGTCGGAGGGCGCTCGCCGTTCTCCGCCGTCTGTGGTTGTCCATCCCATGTCTTCGGCAACCTCGGCCACGAACGCGAGCACAGAGTCGTAGGACGCTTCCGTATCGCGGTCTGAGAAGGCAAGCAGGTGCAGCAGCGCTGTCTCTGCTGCGAAGCCGGGCCGCACCAACCCAGTGCTCCAGCCGCTCGGTGAGCACCGCGGTGCGCCACGATTGGCCCGGCAACGCCACGGGTCGGCGGTACAGACGACCGAGACGCCTGAGCTCAAGCGACGAGACGCGCAGCTTTCCGGACTCGATCGCTCTGGGGATGTCCAGCGCAGTTGCGGCATCCTCTTGGAGGAGCCCGATGAGACCAAGATCGAGCCCACCAGCCGAGGCAGAGGTGCTGTCACACCCACCGGGTATATTCTTGGACCCATGAAGCCTGGGAGCCCAGAATGACCAGCAGCACGAGTGCGGCATCAAGCGCCTTTGCCATTGCAAATGAGCTGTTAAACCGCAACCCGCGGCTCTCGAAGCTGAAGCTCCACAAACTTCTCTTCTTCATCCAGGCAGAGCATCTTGCCTGGTACGGTCATCCGGCGTTCCCGGAGAGCATAGAGGCATGGAAGAACGGGCCTGTGGTTGCAGATGTATGGCACGACATGGCCAGCAGGGGTGCTAGGTCTCGCAGTATTCCCCAAAGCCTCGATGATGTGATGAGGTCTGTGGCCGCCAGATTTCGTGGGAAGAGCGGTAAAGACCTAGTTGCGCTCGTCCACGAGGAGGGACCCTGGGTGGATGTCACAGAGGGTGGAACTGTTGTAGAGAATCAGATCATCACCCATGAGGCGATGCGGGAGTATGCCCAGCGGTTGCCAAAGGAACTGGTGCCAATACGCGAGGCGCTAAAGGATCATCCACGGGACCGCACTTTTGTAGCTGATCCCAGCTGAGGAAAAGATCCTTATCGCTCAGTACGAAACCCCGCCATGAGCAACAACGATCTTTGGGAGACCAACGCCCTGTCGCGCTGGAGAGAATTCAGTCGCTCGCGTTTTCTTCCTCAAGAGGCGGAAGCAGACGCGCTCAGATTCATCAAGCAGTTGAGAGCCGACCCTTTTGGCACCCCCGCGAAGAGGGATCTAGTCGGCGAGTTCTACACCGTCGTTCATCAGGGGGAGATGTGGCACATCGGTGCGGGTTTTACCATCAACACCGAATTCCGCCAGGTCGATGTAATCGGCTACGAATTGATCGATGAAATCTGAAATGCCTGTTCACCGGCCTATAGGCCGTTGGCGATCACCACCTAGATGCACTTTGGGAGTCGGCTCAGCCGAAAGCGATGTTGGCGGCGCGGATGGGGAAGGGGGCGTCGGCTATTCCAGGGAGGTGCGGGGTCCGGCGGCGACGTGGCGCAGGTAGCTGAGTGCTGCTGCCTCTCCTACCTCGGTCAGCGTGAAGCGCCGGTCTCTCCAGCTTCGCTGGAAGGCGACGAGGTCGCATGCCTCCCACACTTGGCGGATGTCGTAAAGCGACCATGCCACGTCGCTGTCAGAGGGCGCTCGCCGTTCTTCTCCATCTGAAGTTGTCCAACCCATATCTTCGGCAACCTCGGCCACGAACGCGAGCACAGAGTCGTAGGACGCTTCCGTATCGCGGTCTGAGGAGGCGAGCAGGTGTAGCAGCGCTGTCTCTGCTGTGAAGCCGTCCCACCCCTGCGGTGCCATGTGTCGGGTAAGGGCAATCCACGCTTGTACCGGGTCGGATGCCATTGCCGCCCCTGCGGCGGTCCGCATCAGCTTCGACTTGCGCTTGCGCAACGCCCCAGCGAGCTGTAGCCATTCCCGCAGGGCCAACAGCTTGTCGTCGTCGGCTTCGGTGCGCATTTGGCGATCCATCGGGAGCACGAGATCCCACGGACGCTCTGCTTGCAGCGACCTCACGAATGAGGGCGCCAGATAGCCAGCTTGGGTCAGCGGCTGCTCGTCGCCGTGGCGATCAAGCAGCCACACCAGCGGAGCAACCGCAGCCGAGGCTCCGCTAGGAGGCTCTACGGGGTGCAGCAGCCGGTTCGCCACCCCCGCACGGGCCGATCCCAGCCGGTGGCTTCGGCGCCGGGCCGCACCAACCCATTGCTCCAGCCGCTCGGTGAGCACCGCGGTGCGCCACGATTGTCCCGGCAGCTCCGGGTGATCGCTTTCCAAGGCGGCCTCCGCTGCCGCAGCCTGCGCGACTCGCCAGCCGCGACTGCCCACCACCACATCGCCGGCGGCAATCGCCATCTCCAGCACATCCTCGACCGCCGAGTGGGCCGCTGCCTCCTCGCCGCCCATGAAGTCGCTCCAAGCGAAGTCGGCCAAATCGGGAGGGTCGATGCCGGATTTCTCCATCGCCCGGCCCATCGCCCGGCGCCCGTCGGCGTCGCTGCGGTCGAACGCGGCATGCACCTCCGCGGTGATAGACGAACGGCAGATGGCCGCGTACGCATGCAAACCCAGCTCGTCGAACAGCGCAGCAGCCCCATGCCCGAACCGGCCCATGTACCCCGCCTCGTCGGTGATGTACTTGGTGGGCACTGTATGCCAAAGCCAGTACTGCAACCCGGCCTGCCGCAGTACACCCGGCCCCTCTCCCCAGGTCAGCGCTTCGTAAGCATGTTCAGCCGAGCGCGCCAGCCCCTCATCCCGGGCCGCGACACGCGAGAGAGCCTCAACCACGTCGTCCTCCGACAGCCCCGCGGGATCAACCATGTTGCGAACCGGTTCTGTCACCCCAACAGCCTGCCAAACGCCCGCAACCTGCACACTGCCATCAGCCCCCTTTCCATGGAGACATGCTCCACATGGAGGAATCATGTCTAGGCGGATTCAATCAAGAAGGAACCGCACCCGCACAAAACCGCCGTCCCGGTCTTGCTCGATCTCAGGCTCGGTGCCGTTGAACCCATACATCGCCTTGTGCATGATCGGCCATCCCCGGCCGCGTCGCTCCATGAAGCCAAGCGCAAGCATGCAGTTCGCCATGTACTCATTGCGAGACCGGGCGCGGCCCCCGGCACGCACGCTGTCAGCGGTCATGTGATTGGGCAGCGTGCCCGGACTCGTTACCTCAACGCGCCCGGCGAAGACCTCAAACAGGATCTTCGAGCCAGTGATCGCATAATCGCGGTGCACCACAGCGTTGACCAGCGCCTCCCGCAAAGCCTCCAATGGCAGCAAGCGCCGGTCGTGACGCCGAAGTCCGCGGTAGGCCTCGAACTTCCCCAGACCCGAAAACCATCCCACGGCGCGCTCGACCTGCTCGCTGAGGCAACCTTTGGCCTCGGAAGTCTGAAGAATCTCATCGGCCCGCCCGTCGCCGTCGTAGGCAACGCACTCAATGTAGAAGCTCTGCGTCTGCGGATAGTCCTGCGGGGTCCTGCCGAATGCGAGCACACCATATAGCGTCGGTTGCAGTTCCCCACCGATCTCGGCAATAGCGCCGCGGTTGCGCAAGTCGTCATCAGCGTTGGGCTGCGGGTCGCCGGCGGTGTCGATGCCCAGTGAGGCCAGATAAGACCTGAAAACCTGCATATCGAGATCTGATGCGGTCGCCGCACTGATGGTCCGCTCCTCCGTCAAGACGTAACCGAAAGTGTTATAGAGGTCTTGCAATTCGGTCGGCGACGGCTCGACGCTGCTGCGGCCGCGACGTACCCAAACGCGGCCGTCGTAGCGCATCGGCTCGAAGCCGCGTTGACCAGGCACCTCAACCCAATGCACCCAACCTTCTGGGTCCTCGTGACGATCCAAACGAGCGCTGACGGGCGAACTGCACCCAGATTGCAGGAACGACGTCAACCGTTCTTGCACTTGATCGCTGTCTTCGGCGACGCCGACTATTTGCTGGCTATCGCTAATGCCCAGTACGACCAACCCGCCTCCCGTGTTGGCGAACGCACAAATTGCCCTACCAACTTTGCCGTGGTCTCGAAAGTGCAGTTTGAACTCGGTGTATTCGTCTTCCCCGGCGGCAATCCGGTTTAGGACTTCGGTCCACTCCATGCCCGCACTCAGAACCCGTATTTGAGTCGGCGGAGGCGGAACGCCTCGTCGCCGCCGTCCACAGTCCGAACAATCGCATCACGCACGGACGCATCTTCAATAGCGCCTGAGGCTGCCACAAACCCTCGGTCGGCACCGGCTTCGAGTTGGACCACCTGGTCGGCATCGCCGTTGACCACGATGTTGGCGTTGTGGGTTGCCAAGATCACTTGGCGGCGGCCTTTGAGACGCCCAAGCGTTGGCAGCAGTGTGTCGAACAAGAATCGGTTGTCCAACTCATCCTCTGGCTGATCGATGACGAGTGGACGTTCGTCTGCTGCTTCCAGTAGTAACGAAAGCAGAATATTGACTCTCTGGCCTCCAGAAAGCTCATCAAGGGGGCGGTAGTCATCACCACCATCTGGTCGGAACTCAAGCAGGTAACGGTCGGGGCAACGCAGCGCGGCGAGTTCACGGCACTTTGAGGGTGTCATCTGCACTCGGAACGTCTGCTGGACCGCTTCGCTCATACCGGCCTCTGCTAGGCCATCGAACTCCAGCAGGCTCAGCAATTCGGCCGGTGATGGCCGCTGCGAGTCTTCGCGCTCGCGCCACCAACGTGTAATCCCTCTCTGAGCCAGGTCGGTGAGGAATTCCTCCAAGGTCTTTGAGCGGCCGCTGTCGATGCGCGACGCAGCAATACGTCCCTCGAACTGACGTTCAATGCTCTGCGAGACTCGGTCGAATGCCTCTCGCTGCTCCTGTACAAGCCGCTGCCGCTTTTCCAGCGATCGCTCGAAAAAGACGTGCAGATGGTCGAACTCGGCTTGTGTAGAGTCAAGGTTCGCCTGATAACTGTCACGCAGCGCTGCCCGGGAATTCAGCGCCTGAAGTTCGCTGATGCTCGAGGCGTCGATTCCTTGATCGGCCAGAACCCTGTCCACTTTCTGGCGCAGTTCGTCCCGATTCTGCCCCTGTCTTGTGCTGATAGCCTCAACTGTGCCTTTGGCTACCGCAAGCTCAGTGGCGAGGCTCTTCGCATAACCGATGGCGCGCTCCCACTGGCCCTCCAGATGTTCATTAAGTGCCCTCGCGTCCTCATCCACCGGGGGCGATTCCAGGGATTCGATCGATGAGACAAGGACCTCAGCTTTGGTGGCGACGTCTTCAATTGCAGCAGAATGGCTGCTCCATGCAGCCGCCGCACCCGAAGCACGATTCAGGTCGCCGACTCCAGCACTGGCAAAATCTTCGAGCCTTTCAGCAGCATCTTTGCTGTGGCCAAGGGCTTGTTGTGCCTCCGCGAGACCCTCCTCGAGATCATTAAGTTTTCGAGCGATCCGGCCGAGTTCCCGGTCGCTCTCAGCGAGCTGGGCGGCGCGCTCTTCAATGCCGCTGGACTCCGATGCGTCCAATCGAGCCAAAATTTCCTCAACAGCACCGGGCTCCTGCGCCAATCGTTGTAATTCACCTTGGGTGTAGAAGACCGCTGGCCACTGTTCATGTCCTGCTGTTAAGGGATCGCTCCCGGGACAATCCAGTTCAACGGAAGCCGATCCTGCAAGAAACCGCTCTGCGGCGCGCTGGGTAACATCCTCTTTCGCTCGTCTGTCATCTGGCAGAGGAGCCCCTACATGTACTCGGAGCCCATCGAGAAGGGTGCTCTTGCCGGTCATGCTGGCACCGATAACACAGGTGAGGTCGGGGCTGAACTCAAATCTGGTTGGGGCATCGCTGCCCTTGGGCTGGCCGAAGAAAGAGGCCTTGCCATCCACAGAGACCGACCGCAGCCAGGGCCGTTCGTGCCTCGTCGCATCTGGGGGTTGTACCAATTCACGAAGATCGCCGCCCTCATCGCGCACATGTCCAATGCGCAGCCGCGATCCCGACGCAACGAAAGACTGGCGAAGTGCTTCGATTGTCGGGGAGGCCATCTTCAACCACACATGGCGACTCCCGATCTCCTCGACGGCATAGGCATCGCTGCTGTGAAAAAACGCGTGCCGGTCTACTGCCATTGCATCAACCAACCAAGGGCGATTCCTCACTGCTTCAGATTCCAGCTGCTTGTCACCAAGTTCGAGGCCTGCGATTTCGCTTTTTTCAAAGAGTGCCAGAACTTGAGCTTTCTGGGTCTTGAACAACCCTTTGTTACTGTCGACATGGGGGGCAAGCAAGATGTAATTCCACGGCTTTGGATTGTCCCTGTGGGAATTAGCCCCTGCACCATCTTTTTGCCTGCGCACCAAATCAAATACATCGCCAGGCTGCTTTCTCGTCATCTGAAGTGAATTGCCAACCCACGGCGAAACACCTTCCATAATCAAATCAAATAGGTCCAAATAGCGCTGCTTGCCAATCTCTGGGTCGAAGAGGAAGAGGAGGTGCAGACCATCCCTGCCATGATTCAGAGACGGTTCGAACCCTGGAAATACTGCATAAATGCGTTCGCGGTAAGGGATCCCATCGTCATCACAGCCGTTATTCCACTCCTCCACGATCTGCCAGGTGGCGCTGAGATCTCCATTGTCGCCCATGCGCGGCCTATGCGGCGTCAAGCCGAGAACTTGCATGCCATTGTCGATTGCCCCCTGAAGGAACGCACGTGCATAGGCAACGAGCTGCTCGGGGTCTCTGATCGGGCTTTCAATCCCAGCAGGCACCTTGGCGCGCCCGCCTGGGGCATCGTCGATAGTGTGGATGTGCAGGTCGGCCTTGAACCAGCGTGCCCCGGGAATATCGCGGCGCCAGTTGTCAGCCTGACGGCGCTCAAAACCCATGTTCACGCCTCCGAGCCGCTTGTTTCTCGCTGCCAATGGTACCGCGACTGCGGTCTACTGGCACTTACCAGAAGCTGGCTAGCCGCTGCTGAGACCGCTGCGGCGTGCCAAGATCAAACGATGGACGATGTGACCCGCCTGCTGGCCTATGAGGAGATCCGTCAGCTCGTCTCCCGGTATGCGGTGGCGGTTGACCGGCGAGATGTGGACGCTCTAGTCGAGTTGTTCATTGACGACGTGCGGGTGGGCCGGGACAGCTATGGGCGGGAGGCTTTGCGGGCCAACTTCGAGGAGCAGCTATCGGCCATCGGGCCGTCGATCTTGAACATCGGCACCCATCAGATCGACTTGATCGACGACGACCACGCCACCGGCCACGTCTATTGCAAGGCTGAGGTCGCGGAGGGCGACCGGTGGATTCACCAGGCCATCCGCTACGACGACACCTACGAGCGCCGTGACGGCTGCTGGTACATCGTTCGCCGCCTCCACAAGCTGTTCTACGGCGCCGAGGTGGGGGTGAACCCGCTGGGTCTGCCGCCGGCCAACTGGCCCGAGAACCCCGACGGCCTCGGCACCCTTCCCTACGAAGATCCCACCTGGCAGGGCTTCAACCAATAGGGCGAAAGCCCAGAAGAGTGGTGTCGTCGATGTCCTCGTAGGCGGCCTGCACGGCCATGCCCACCGCGATGTCGGCGACGTCGCAGTCCACCATGTTGCCCACCAGGCGGGGGCCCTCGTCCAAGTCCACCAGGGCGATGGCAAACGGAATGCGGCTGGCCAGAGCCGGGTCGTGGCCGGCCCGGTCCACGGTGAAGGAGTACACCGTGCCCCGACCGCTCAGCTCTCCCCATTCCCAGTCGTCGCCCAGGCAATCGGGGCATCGGCCCCGGGGATAGAAGAAGTACCCGTCTCGGGGGCAGCGCTGAAGTACCAGCCGCCGCTCTCGGAGGCCGTCGAAGTAGGGGGCAGTTATCGGTGTGGGGGTGGGCAGGGGCCGGCCGTCGCTGGAGAAGTGAACCATCAGGCCCCCTCCAAGATGAGGGCCACCTGCTCGGCCAGCATCCCACCGGTGCCGTTGGCGTAGGCGATGTTGCAGTCGGGCACCTGGCGCTCTCCGGCCCGGCCCTGCACTTGGCGCACGGCCTCGGTGATGTGGCTCATGCCCCCGCCTAGTCCGGCCTGGCCCATGCCCAGCTGTCCGCCGTGGGTGTTGAGGGGCCAGTCGCCGTCGTAGCGCAGGCTGTGCTCGTCGATGAACCGACCTCCCTGGCCTTTGGGGCAGAACCCGGCGTCTTCGATGGTCAACAGCACGGTGATGGTGTAGCAGTCGTACATGGAGGCCATGTCCACCGCATCCCGTGACACCCCGGCCATGGCGAACGCCCGATCGGCGGCCAGTCGGATGGGGGTGTCCACGATGTCGGGGGCGTAGGTGATGCTCTTGTGGGTGAGGTGCTCGCCGTAGCCGCTCACATACACCGGGCGATGCGGGCACCGGGCGGCCCGCTCCGCGGTGGTAACCAGCACCGCCGAGCCGCCGTAGCACGGCATGACGATCTCCAGCAGCTTCAGCGGGTCGGCCACGTAGCGAGAGCTCATCACGTCGTCGATGGTGATGGGCTTGCCGTAGAACACCGCCATCGGGTTGGCCTGGGCGTTGTAGCGGGAGTCCACCGCCACCTTGGCCAGCGTCTCCTCGCTCACGCCGTAGGTGGCCATGTAGCGGCTGGCGGCCATGGCAAAGCTGGGGGTGGCGGCCACCAGCCCGGCGGGTATCTCGAACTGCCCCTGGGGCGAGCCCCAGACTTCGCCGCCCATGTAGGCCCCCATCTTCATCTTCATCGGGCCGCCGTTGGCGCCCGGCTGGGGCGGGGCGGGCACCGACGGCGTGAACACCAGAACCGTGTCGCAAATCCCCACCTCGATGGCGGCGGCGGCCCGCCACACCATGCCCGCGGGGGTGGCCCCGCCCAGGTCAACCACCTCGTTGAAGTTGCTGCGTACCCCCAAGAACTCGGCCAGCGCCGAGGGGGCGAACAACGGCGACTCCCGCAGGCCGTTGATCACCAGCCCGTCCACCTCGCCCTTGTCCACCTCGGCATCAGCCAGCACTTCTGCCGCCAGCCGGGCACAAGCCTCCATGGTGAACATGGGCTCGTCCCACACCCGCTTCGGCGCCCACTCCGTGAGCCCCACAATCGCCGCCGCTCTCTTTCCCATGCGACTCACACTACGCGCGCCCCAAAGGCCCGCAACTGGTTGGGTCCAGCGTTAGACGAGGTCGCGGATGCGGAGGCCGCGGACTTTCTCGAAATCGCTGCGGTTGCGGGTGGCGACGCTGAGGCCGTGTTCGATTGCGGTAGCGGCAATCAGAGCATCGGGCAGCTTGGTTCCGGTCTCCCGCCGGATCCGACCGGCTCTCTCAGCGATGGCTCGGTCTACAGGGAGTTCCCGAAATGGCGACAACAGTCGGTTGACCATCTCAGTGGCGGAGTTTCCGGCGTACAACTCGGCCCGAGTGATCACTGAGTAGTTGAGGCGGTGACGGCCGGGGTGGAGTTCCGAAGCACCTCGGAGATGGTCGATGAAGATATCGGTGTCGACTAAGACGTCAGCCACGAGTCCACTCTTCCCTTCCCGGAGCCGATGCACCGGGGAGAGCACCAAACGTGGCATTCAGAGCAGCGCCGGACTCTGGCACCTCGGACTCCAGATAGGCATCAACCGCGTTGCGTATCACCTCGGCCATTGTGACTCCTTCAGCCTGGGCCAGCGCATCAATCCGCTTCCGCTGCTCCTGCCTCAAATACACCTGCGTGCGCACTGCTGACATACATCATAGTATACAGCATGAGGCTGCCCTTTGGAGCGGCGTCAGGTGCACAAGGGCTGGCCTCTTCAAAACACGGCAATTGGATTGACCGCGCATCCCGTTCCCCCGGGGAGTCGCAAGGGGGCCACGGTCAAGAAGAACTCCCAGCGGTTGTGAGCGGCGCACACATCGGCCAGTTCGACCAAGTCCAGGTTGTCCAGCAGATGGACTCCCATGCCGGCCAGGCACTGCTGATGGATGGGACTGGGCCACCCTTCGATCATCGGCGAGCCGGGGCCGAAGTTGTCCGACACCCCGTCGCTGCCCAGCACGGCCACATCCCGCTCCCGAATCCACGGGAGGGTGGTGACGTGCAGGCCAGCGATGCCGGCTGTCATCGGCTGGGGACCCTCCATGAGCCTTCGGCGGGCCCGGCCAGTGGCGATGAGGCAGATGTCGCCGGGGCCGACTGCCATCCCAGCAGCCGCCTCGGCCTCGTCGAGCTCTGCGGGCATGACCGGCTCGGACGACTCGATCCAGTCCACGCCCCGCAACCGGGGGATGTCCAGCAGAACCCCTCTTCCGCTGATGCCCCCGGCGCCGGCCATGACCGAGTTGCGCTCCCCGCCCACGCTGCTCTTCACCGCGGACGCGGGAAAGCTGTTGTACATCTGTCCCCGGACGAACACATGGCACAGGGCGTCGAGGTGCGATACCGCGAAACCGTGGCAGGCGATTCCCAACCAGTCGGTGGTCTGCTCGAAGCCGGGCAGCGGATTGTGATGGGCGGCGTCGCCGGCCAGCAGCATGTGGTGTTGGGCGGGAAAGGGATTGTCGGGCCCCGGCTCCGACGACAGGTCGAAGGCGCAGCTCACCGCTTGCCCGCTTTCGATGAGCGCCGCGGCCGCAGCCCGGCGCTCCGGGGTTATGAGGTTCAGAGCCCCCCGCTCGTCGTCTTCACCCCATCGCCCCCAGTTCTTGACCTGCTCCCAGGTCTGCTCCATCCACGCCTCTGTTGCCTCTTCAGCCATGTATTTATGCTACGCCTACGGCACCTGCCTCAGATGCAGAGCGGTTCGAAGCGGTATCCCCGGCGGGACAATTCGCCGAGGGCAATGTCGAGGCCGAGGACCGTCTGCGACCGGTCGCCGCCTCCGTCGTGAAGCAGCATGACCACACCGTCTCGGGCGTAGTCCACGAGGTGTTGGGCGACATCCTGGGCCGAGACCGGGAGCCAGTCTTTGGGGCTGGTGTCCCATGTGACCACGGTCAAACCGTGCTCGGCTGCCCAACCCCGGGTGGACGAATCCATCGATGCATAGGGGGGTCTCAAACAGGCGCTGCCCCGTTGACCTAGCAATGCCTGGGTCCTTCCGACGGTTTCATCGAACGCCTCGCGGGTCAGACCCCCGAGAGCCTCATGATTCCAGGTGTGGTTGCCAAGGGTGTGCCCCTCGTCGACGATCCGCTGGGTGGTGCCGGGATAGGCATCGGCCAGCGACCCGACAACGAAGAACGTGGCCCGGGCTCCATAGCGGGCCAGCACATCGAGCACCTGGGGCGTGTAGACGGGATGAGGGCCGTCATCGAACGTTAGATACATAACCGGGGCAGACTCGCCGAGAGTAGGGGTGGGATCGGGTTCCTGAGGATCAGTTGTCGGCGGCGTCGGTTCCGGCTCGGGCTCGGGCGGTTCCGGCATCGGCTCCGGCTCTGGCGGCGTCGATTCCGGCTCCGGCTCGGGCTCGGGCGGTTCCGGCTCCGGCTCGGGCTCGGGCGGTTCCGGCATCGGCTCCGGCTCTGGCGGCGTCGGTTCCGGCTCGGGCGTGGTCTCCCGCTCGGTTGGTGCTGGAGCCGGCAAATCAGGCTCTAGCGGCGTTCCCGATGGAGAGGGAACGGGCGACAAAGAAACACGCGAAGAAGGACTGCCTTGGCCGCACCCGGCGAGGAGCACAACCGCTGCGAGGGCAACAGATGCACACCGGGTCATGCCACCAGTTAACTAGTCGACTTCAGCAGTCGGGGGGACCCCCCTTTCCAATAGGGCGTCGTAGCGGACCTGGAGCTGGTTGGCGTAGCTGGGCTTGGTGGGGATGAGGAAGTCGCCAGCGCGGATACCCGCCATGACTGGACCGACCACGTCGGACGGCGAGATCCCGTCTGCGGTCATCTTCGACAGCGAATCCACCACGAAGGCGTTGTCCTCGCTTTCGTCGGTGCCGTAGTGCTCGCCGCGCACCCGGGCGGTGTGGGCAATGGCGGTGTCGATGGCGCTGGGGGTCAGCACCGAGGCCTGGACCTTGGACCCCACCGCGGCCAGATCCAGGGCCAAGCACTCGGTGAGTGAAAAAGCGGCGCACTTCGACACCACGTAGGGGCTGGAGAATCCACCGGCCACGAATGCGGCCACCGACGCGGTGTTCACGATGTGGCCCTCGGTGTCCTGGGCGATCATCCGGGGCACGAAGGCGGCCACCCCGTTGATGATGCCGTACACGTTCACGCCGAGAACCCAATCCCAGTCGGCCTGGGTGCGCTCCCACATCAGCCCGGCCTGGAACACACCGGCATTGTTGAACAGGAGGTCTACCTGTCCGAAGGCATCCCAGGCCGCGTCGGCTAGGGCCTCGACCGATGCCCGATCGGCCACGTCTACTTCAACTGCCACCGCATCGTCTCCGATGGCGTCGGCGGTGTCAGCGGCACCCGCGAGGTCGATGTCTGCGGCCACCACTTTGGCCCCCTCAGCGCTGAACCCGGCGGCCAACGCCGCTCCGATCCCGCTGGCCGCCCCGGTGATGACTGCCACCTTGTTCTCAAAGTCTTGCATGGCCCCATGCTGGCATGGCATAGCCGCGGATGTCGGAGCGGAGAAGCCAGGGACTACGTTCCAGTTCCTGCCTCAGGCCAGATCTCAGGGTCGTGGACGCCGTCGCCTTCCCGTTCGCAGACAAGGTCGCGATCTTCAGCCACAAATGCGTAGATACGACAGGCAGCCAGTGACACCCATTGGTTGGTCAGGTCGTAGAACTCTCCGCGAGCGCTCATGATGGCCAGCGCAAACCAGCTGCCGTCGGGAAGCACAATGACTCCGGAGTCGATCATCTGCCGGTATTCGGCTGGACAGCAGTTCGGTCGGAGCCAACCCGCTTTATGCAGCGACGATTCGGCCACTTGCGGGGGCAACCGATCAAGCAAGACCCCGTCGAGGTCTCTCTGTGAGGTCAGCGAGTGAGACGTGTCCAGCAGCCACTGTTGAAGGGCTGCCGACTCGTCAGGATCCAAGAGCTCACCCTTGTATAGGCGGACAAAGAAGAGGGCCAGCTCGGCCATAGAGGTGCGGTTGCCCAGGGGATTTTCGGGTCGGAAATCACCGGCCACCCGATTGGGGTCTTGAAAGCGCCACGCCTCCAGCCTGGTGTAGGGCAATCGGGCCACATTCCTGGTCCAGTTGTTCACCGCGTCCACTCCCCCGGCCACATCGATCAACCTTCCACCGGCCAAGTTGTCGGACAGGATCAAAGCGTTATAGGCCAGCGGCCTCACCGCCTCCACTCCGACCGCTTCGAGGGCGGCTGCGGCCCACAGCGGCTTGACCGCGCTGGCCGAGATCCGAGACTCAGTGGCTTCGTAACCGTGGAGGGTTTCGTCGGGGAGCACAACCGCTATTGAGATCTGCGATTCGGGGTTCCATTCCGCGGAGACCTCGGCCAAATACTCGAACTCCTCGGCCAATAGGAAGTGGAACTCCCCGGCCAGCGAATCCAAGAACTCCTCAGCCGAGCGATCGGGGGTGGGAATTGGCTCAGCGGTTGTCTCAGGGGTTGCTGCTGGCGGCACCTCGATGGTCGGACTTGGAGTGGCAGGCGTCGTCTGAGGAAGTGACGTTGGCACCTCGGTGGGGATTTCAGTTGGGGCTGAAGTGGGCGTGACCTCAAGCTCCACAGAGCTCACTTCCAGCATTACCTCTGAGCCGGAATCACAGCCCGCAATCCCGGCCAACAGACCGACACTCAGCAATATTGCGGTCAACGGGACAGCGCGATGAAACACGCTGCAAATTACCCGTTCGTACACGGAATTGGCAGGCACCCGCTGAAATCGTCAGCGGATGTCGTTGATCCAGGTCATGTTGGTGGCCTCGCCGGCCTCGAGCAATGGTCCGTCGTAGTTGGGGGAGGTCATGACCGAGGCATCGCGGCGGTAGTTGATGAAATGGACCCCTTCGTCGCCGCTGTAGAGCTTGTAGCGGCGGTCGGCGGCCACCCACAGGGTGTCGCCCACGCCGACCACCCGGCGGCCTACTCGGATCTCGCCCCGCAGCACGTGGATCAGCTCGTCTTGGGAGTGGCTGTGTGCCGAGGACTCGAAGTACTGAGAGCGGTCGGTGGCCAACAGCCACAGTCGGTTGGTGGCTGCCGATGCGTCGGAGAAGAAGCGGGTGCGCTGGGTGTCGTCCACCGTGGCCCACAGTCCGTCGGGACCGACAATTCGCACACCTCGGCCATTGGAATCAGCCGGACCCCTTAACCCATCGGTCGGTGGCGCAGGATCAGCCGGTCCCACATGGACAATGCTGGTGTCAGACTTCGCCGTTGCGGTCGCAGCCACCCCGGCCTCCACGATCACCGCCCCATCAGCGGGACAGACTCGCCCGTCGACAGTCAGGCTGCCGGAGCGCACATACACGGCCTCGTCGCCGTGCTCGGCGCCCCATCTCAGCTCGGTTCCTGCGGCCAGTTCCGCGGTCACCAACCACAGCGAGGCCCCGTCAGGACTGACCTGCCGGGCCGCGCATCCGCCGACTACTTCGACAGTCGGCCCGGGATAGGCATACCCGCTTGGCCTCTCAGCCGCCAGAACAACGTCAACCGCGCTCATAGCCCCTCATCTTCTCACCCGGCAGGACGCCCGCGACGGGCTGCGGCCAATTCGACGGCTTCATCCATTGCTGCCTGCATGGCCGACCGCAAGTGAGCAGTGAACTCATTGCGCTCACTGGCGGACGGCCTCTCGTTGCCACCGTCGGGAATGAGTAGCGGTTCACCGACCACAATGGATACCGGCACACGCTTTAGCGACTTGGCCTTGGGCGGCATGGCCTCTTCGGTGCCGGCGATACCTACCGGTAGAACCGGCACTCCTGTCCGGGCAGCCAGAAATGCCGCCCCTCCAAAAATCTCACCGACTTGGTTTCCGGTTTGGCGTGTGCCCTCGGGAAACACCAGCAATGGCTCGCCCCGCTTCAGCAGGTCTATGGCCGCGGTCAGCGATCGGCGGTCTCCTGCCCCCCGTTGCACCGGGAACGACCCCAGCATGGCACTGACCCAGGTGCCAATACCGCCAGGGAACATCTCTCTTTTGGCCAGCGACCGAACGATGCGAGGGCACCGGGAGTTCACCAGAGGGGCGTCCAAATTGGACCGATGTACTGAAGCGATGATGAACGCTCCATCGGACTTCAACCGCTCAGCGCCCACAACCTTTGTCCGCAAGTACAGGCGGCCTATGACTCGGATCACTAGCCGCACCACCCGATAGAAGGCCCGGGCTCGCCAGGTCTTCCAGATGGCCAACACCTGCTCTTCAAGGCTCCTCTCAGCCATGGTTCTGAATGGCCTTCCAAACTCGCTCAGGCGTCAGGGGCATATCCAGGTGGCGGATGCCGAAGGGAGCTAGGGCGTCCACCACCGCATTCTGCACCGCGGCGGTGGCCCCCACCGTGCCCGACTCGCCGACTCCCTTGGCCCCCAGCAGGTTCCGGTCGGTGGGGGTCTCCGAGCGGACCAATTCGAAGCTGGGCAGCTCTGCCGCGGAGATCACCGGGTAGTCGGCAAAGTTGGTGGTGAGCGGGTTGGCGTCGGCGTCATAGGCCACTTCCTCCAACAGGGCCTGAGCGACGCCCCCGGCGATACCTCCGTGGATCTGGCCGTCGAAAATCATCGGGTTCAGCACGGTGCCGGCGTCGTCCACTGCAACCAGCCGCACTAGCTCCGTTCGGCCGGTCTCGGCGTCCACCTCCACCACGGCCACATGGGCGCCGAACGGGAAGGTCTGGCCGCCGGCTTCGAAATCCGACTCCTCGGTCATCGGTCCGTCCATAGCGGCAGCCACCTCGGCCCATCCCACCGACACCGCCGGAGTCCCGGCCACGTGGAAACAACCGCCCGCGGAATCATGGACCACATCGGCGACCGAGGCCTCCAACAGATCGGCGGCAACAGGGAGCACCTGTGCCACCAGCTTCTGGGAGGCGTCAAACAGCATCGACCCCACGATCTGAGCTGACCGGGATCCCCCGGTCACTTGCCCCCGGGGCGTGCAGTCGGTGTCACCGCCCACCGCAGCCACCCGGTCCAGGTCGATGCCCAGCGCATCGGCCACGATCATGGGCCAAACCGTCTCGTGGCCCTGGCCGTGGGGGGTGGAGCTGGTAACCGCTTTCACCGTGCCGTCGGTGCCCAATTCCACCGAGGCGAAGTCACCCGCTCCGGTAGTGGCGGTGACCTCCACGTAGGTGGACAGGCCGATGCCCAACAAAGACGCCGAACCGTCAGCCCGCCGAGCGGTCTGCTCTGCCCGCAGGTCGCCGTACCCGGCCGCCTCCAGCGCGACGGCTAGCGCCTTGGCATAGTCGCCAGAGTCGTAGCTCACCCCTGACACCGTGGTGTGGGGGAAGGCCTCCGGGCCGATGAAGTTGCGGCGGCGCACTTCGGCGGGATCCATCTCGACCTCCGCGGCAAACAGGTCTACCGCCCGCTCGATGGCCGCGGACGCCTCGGGCCGACCGGCGCCCCTAAAGGCCCCGTTGGGAGTGGTGGAAGTGGGCACCGACACCGCCTCGTACCCGGCGGCGGCGATGTCGTAGACGCCGGTGAACATGGCCATGGTCATTCGGGGGAGGAAGCCGGCAATGAGCGGATAGGCCCCGCTGTCTTGGATCACATCGAGCTGGTAGGCAGCGATCCGCCCGTCCCGGGTCCCGCCCACCACCACGTCTTGGATCTGGCCCCGGCCACTCCCCAACCCGGTCATCGACTGTGTGCGGGTCTCAGCCCAGGCACACGGGCGGCCCAAGCGGCGGGCCAGCCAGCCCAAGAGGGCCTCCTCGGGGTAGCAGCGGAACTTGGCCCCGAAGCTGCCGCCCACATCAGGGGTCACCACCAGCACTTGTTCGGGGTCCAGCCCATAGATGCCCATCAGCGAAGCCTTGACGTTGTGGCTGCCCTGAGTAGCGGTGTGGTGGACCAGCCGCCCACCTTCCCAGTATGAGAATCCTGCCCGAGCTTCGATGGGCGCAGCCGACATGCGCTGGTTGTGGAACCGGGCCCGCACCACCACCTCGCAGTCATCGAACTCGGGGGGTTCATCGGCGGCGCAGCGATACACCGTCTGATCCTCGATACCGTCGAACAACACGACGTCTTGCCGCAGCGAGGCCTCCAGGTCGACCAGCGGGGGCCGCGGGTCGTAGTCCACCACTACCATGTCGGCGGCATCGGCGGCCCGAACGGGGTCGTCGGCCACCACGGCAACCACCGGCTCACCCACATAGCGGACCACTTCTTGGGCCAGCATGGTGCGGGCCATCTGATCGTTCATGCCCGGAAACGGCGGAGGGTAGACAAGCACCTCCGGGTCGACATCTGCGGCGGCGAACACCCCGAGCACACCGGGAGCGGCCACAGCATCGGTCACATCCACCGCTAAGAGTCGGGCGTGGGGCTCCGTCGAGGTCACGTAGACGACATGGGCGGCTTCGGGTGGGACCAGATTGGCCACGAACGCACCCTGACCGGTGAGGAAGCGGGGATCTTCCCGACGAAGCACCGGGTGACCGAGGATCGAGGACATCAGAATTGGAGTGTTTAGGAGCAGTACCCCCGGGCACCGACCCCCATCAATCGAACAAGGCCACGTCGGTGAACTCGATGAGATTTCCGTCGGGGTCGCGGGCGAATGCCGACCGCACCGGAACGCCGAAGTCCTCCCGGTTCGACGGCTCGTTGGCAAATTCCACCCCCCGCTCGGCCAACTCGGCCATGGTGGAGTCGAATTCCTCGGCAGGAATGTAGAGGGCGAAGTGGGACATAGACCCCGCGGTATCCGGCATCTCGTCCACCTTGCTCAAATGGAGCTGCGAAGGACCCATGCGCAGCCAGGACCCTTGGAACCCGCCGAAGTCGGGGCGGGGGAGCTTCTCCAGCCCCAACTTTTCGATGTAGAAGGCATCGGCGACCTCTACATCGGTCACACAGATATTCACATGCGAGTAGGCGACCAGTCCTTTGACAGCAGTGCTCATCCCCTTGACTTTATTGCACCGCGCCCGGCGATACGCCCCCCTGGCGGGTGCAGCGCAACCCCAGTGCGGCTGTTACCGCGCCCCCCGCAGCCAACATGATGTAGCTGGTGCCCAGGTTTCCAACCTGGCCCGCCGCCAGGGTGGCGCCGACAATGGTCACGGCGATGGCCACGCCGAATGCGTTGCCCACCCGCATCATGGTCTGGGCCACGCTGGAGCCGGAGGCCAGGAAGTCACTGGGCAGGTCGGCCACCATCACGGCGAACAGCGACCCCCAAACCAAGCCCGATCCAATTCCCGCCAGCGTCACACTCAGCACCCACGCATCAACGTCCTCCCGCCCACTCAGCGTCACCCACTGCCACACCATGCCCCCCGTCCACATCAGACTCCCGGCAACCACGAATCTTGCTGGCCCCCACCGGTCGGCCCACCGGCCCGACAGCGCCGACAGCAGGCCGGTGAACACGAACACCGGGGTCAGCAGCAATCCAGCCTCAATGATGGACAGCTCCCAGACATTGGTGAGGTAGTTGATCCCCACCAACTGGTGCCCGAAGAAGGCGATCGAGAACACCAGCATCCCGTAGTTCCCCAAGCGAAAGCTCCTAAATCGAAACAAGCCGGGGTCGATCACCGGCAACCGGTGGCGCTTCGACCGCCACCCCAGCAGCGCAAGCACCAGCGGCCCCCCGACCAGGGCGGCCAACACCCACGGGTCAGCCCAAGACCACTCCCGGCTCTGCACCAGCGCGAACACCATCGCCCCTACGCCGGCCAAAACCATCAACGCGCCCAGCCGGTCGGGCATCTCCGGGGTTTGCTCGCTGCGGCGCTCCTCGATGACCTTGCCGATGAATATCAAAGCAATCACGCCGAACGGCACATTCAGCCAGAATGCCCACCGCCAATCGCCCACATGCACCAGCAAGGCCCCCACCGAGGGCCCCATAGCCGCCGCCACCGCGCCATTGGCCGACCACGCTCCGACGCCGGTTCCTCGGCGGGAGAGTGGAAAGGCGTCGATCACAATGGCCGCCCCCATGGGCAGACTCAGCGAAGTTCCGATCCCCTGGAGGGCCCGGGCACCGATGAGCAGCCCGATACTGGGGGCCAGTGCCGCTGCGGCCGAGGCAAGCGTGAACACCGCGATGCCAGCCATCAATGTGAACCGCCGCCCCCACCGCTCCCCCAGCACCCCGCCGATCACCAGGGTGGCCGCGCCGACGATGGTGAAGGAGTTGATGACCCACGAAAGCTCAGCCTCGCTAGCGTCGGGAAAGGACTCTTTCAGGTCGGCATAGACCACGAAGATGATCGACAGCGACATTGCCGTCTGGAAGCTGGCCAGGCTTACCACTATCAACACCAGCCAGGCCCGGCGCATCACCGCCGGATCAACGGCTGCTTGTTGCATCACCGGATGACTGTAACCCCGTTGGCGCCGCCTATCTGATGGCAGCCCCAGCCAGGGCTCTCACTAATCTTCGGGCGTGGTCTCGTTCTACGACACTCGGCTACGGCAGATCGTGCCGTTCGAGCCGCTGGTCGACGGCCAGGTGTCGATGTATGTGTGCGGCCCCACTGTGTACGACGATCCCCACGTAGGCCACGCCCGCACTGCCCTCACTTTCGACATGATCCGCCGCTACCTCCAGTGGCGGGGCTTTGAGGTCACGTTCGTCTCCAACATCACCGATATCGACGACAACATCATCAAACGGGCATTTGAGACCGGAACCACTGAACCTGAGCTGGCGGCCCGCTACAAGCAGGTCTACATCGACCAGATGGACCGGTTCGGCATTGCCCATCCCGATCACCGGCCCCACGCCACCGAATATGTCGAGGAGATGCTCGACTTCATCGGCGACCTCGTGAACCGGGGGGCGGCCTATCCCATCGAGGGCAAAGGGGTGTACTTCTCTGTGGCCGCCCACAACCGCTACGGCCATCTGATCGGGCGCACCCTGGAGGAGTTGCGGGAAGGTGCTGGCGCCCGCGTGGAAGTGGACGTCGATAAGACCGACCCCCTGGACTTCGCCCTCTGGAAGGCGGCCAAACCGGGCGAGCCGGTGTGGGACTCCCCGTGGGGGCCGGGCCGGCCGGGCTGGCACATCGAGTGCGTGGCCATGGCGATTGACTTGCTGGGCGACACCTTCGACATTCACGGCGGGGGCGACGATCTGGCCTTCCCCCATCACCAGAACGAGGTGGCCGAAGCCGAGGGCGCCGGGTTGGGCTTCGCCCGCCATTGGATCCACGGGGCAATGCTCAACGTGAACGGCGAGAAGATGGCCAAGTCGCTGGGCAACTTCACCACCCTGTCCGAATTGCTCGACAACTGCGAGCCGCAAGTGCTGCGGCTGCTTATGCTGCAAACCCACTACCGCACGGTCATGGAGTTGAGCGACGACGCCCTGGCCGGTGCCACTGGTGCGCTAGACCGGCTTCGGGCCTGGCGCCGTCGAGCGGTGGCCGCCGACCTGGATCAGGCGGCAATTGCAGATGCCGATGCGGTGGCCCGGTTCACCGCGGCCATGGACGACGACTTCGGCACCCCCGCCGCGCTGGCCGTGGTGTTCGACTTGGTCCGGGAGGGCAATGCCGCGTTGGACGCCGGAAACACCAGTCGGGCGGCAATCGCCCATGTAACAGTGGGCGATCTGGCCGGCGCACTGGGTTTGGATCTGGTCGGGGACGACCAAGACGGCGACGATGCCCCAACCGAAAGGGTGGAGGAACTGCTGGCTGAGCGGGACGAGGCTCGGGCGGCCAAAGACTTCGCCACCGCCGACCGCATCCGCGACCGACTCGCCGACGAGGGGATCGTGATTGAGGACACCCCCGGCGGCACCGTCTGGAGGAAGACCTGAGGAAGCGCATCGCCAGGCTGCTCGGGCGGCCGGTTGCCGGGATCGAAGTCTTAGGCGATCAATCCGGCACCACCTGCCGGACCCGAGCTCGTCTGCGGCTGGCCGATGGCGACAGCCTGGCGGTGTTCATCAAGCGCCCGTCTCGCTCCCCGGTGGCCCGGGCATTTGTGGCTGTTCCCCGGTTGAGCCGGGCAGAAGTGGGGTTCTACGCCGAACTGCGGGATCAAGTGCCAATAGCCACCCCGCAGTGCCACGCAGCCCGACATACTCCGCTGAGCTTCTGCTTGGTGCTGGAGGACTTGGCCGACTCGGGGGCAACCCTGCGGTGGCCCACCGACACCTTGAGCGCTGACGCCGCTCAGTCGCTCTTGGCCGCGCTGGCCGACATGCACCGCCAGTGGTGGGGGCGCACTGAATCGCACCCTTGGCTGGCTCGCAACCCCCGCCGGGAGCTTGTGCTGGGGGCACTGCTCAGCCCCTCGCTGTGCCGTCTGGGCTTGATGCGAGTGGGAACCGCCGTCCCCAAGGACCTGCACAAGCCCATTTCTAGCTATGCCCGCAATCGCCGAGCCGCCCACGCCGCCATGGCTGCCGGACCGGCCACGCTGATCCACAACGACTGCCATCCCGGGAATCAGTTCACTACTGCTGACGGGCGTCCCGGACTCATCGACTGGCAGCTGTGCCGGGCCGGGCCGTGGGCTCGCGACGTGGCCTATCTGTTGGCCACATCACTGGACCCGGAGACCCGCCGGAGTGCCGAGAAAGACCTTTTGGCCGACTATCTGCACCGGCTCGGGCCCAACGCACCCACCCTCGACCAGGCTTGGCTGGCCTACCGCCGCAACACCGTTTACGCGGTTGAGGCCATGCTGGTCACCGCCGCGGTGGGCGTGATGATGCCGAAGTCCACTTCCCTCGCCTACGTCGAGCGCGCTGCGGCGGCGGCTGCCGACCTAGATTCATTCGGCGCCCTATGACCGAGTCATTTCCCCGCCAGCACGCCCGCACCCGGGGCTTCACCCTAGGGGCACCCCGCAGTTTCTCCGTTTCCGACGATGGCCGCCGGGTGGCCTTCCTGCGGAGCGCCTCGGGCGACGATCCCGTGAACCGGCTCTGGATGCTGGACGCTGCTACCGGCACCGAGCGGTTGGTGGCCGACCCCGCTCAGCTTCTGGCCGGCCCCGGTGATGAGAACCTTCCCCCGGCTGAGCGGGCTCGCCGGGAGCGAGCTCGGGAGAGCGGCGGGGGGATCGTGGCCTATGCCGGCGACCCCAGCCTGTCCAAGATCGCCTTCACCTTGGACGGACAGGTGTTTCTGGCCGACATCGCCACCGACATCGTTATTTCGCTGCCCACTGAGCCAGGCGCGTTCGATCCCCGCCTCTCGCCCGACGGGCAGCGAGTGGCGTACGTCTCCGGCACCGGCTTGCGAGTGGTGGACGCTGTGGCCGAAGGTGTCGACCGACTGGTGATCGACGAGCCGGAAGACACCGTGAGCTGGGGATCGGCTGAATTCATCGCCGCTGAGGAGATGGGCCGCAGCCGAGGATTCTGGTGGGCTCCCGACAGCCGGAGACTGCTGGTGGCCCGGGTGGATACCGCCGCCGTGCCCACCTGGTACATCGCATCCCCGGACGATCC
Organism: Acidimicrobiales bacterium; assembly: GCA_965208505.1. Taxonomy (GTDB): domain Bacteria; phylum Actinomycetota; class Acidimicrobiia; order Acidimicrobiales; family Bin134; genus Poriferisocius. The sequence continues at coordinate 427,510 of OZ242339.1, read as the reverse complement.
GGCCGCGTCCCCCGTACCCATGGCCTACCCCGCCGCGGGCACGGTCAACGCAGAGGTGTCTTTGGCCATCATCGGGCTCGACGGCAACCGGGTGGACGTGTCATGGGATCGAGATGCCTACGAATATCTAGCCCGGGCTAGCTGGGCGCCGCGGACAAACCCCGTCATCACCGTTCAGAGCCGTGACCAGCGCACGGTGCTGATCCTGGAAGTCGACCCCTACACCAGGGCGACAACAGAACTGGCCCGCCAAAACGACTCGGACTGGGTAGAGCTGGTGCCCGGAACTCCCACATGGACGGGTGAGCGGCTGGTGACCGCGGAAGACCGGGACACGGCCCGATGTCTGGTGATCGACGGCAATGCGGCCACCCCCGAGACGCTCCAAGTGCGCGCCGTGGTGGCCGCCAGTGAGCACCGGGTGGTGTTCACTGCGTCCGAAGACCCCACCGAGGTCCATGTGTGGCAGTTGGACGCCGAAGGCGAACTGGACCGGCTCACTGATAATCCCGGCGTACACAGCGCTGCTGCCGGGGGCGACACCACAGTGATTGTGCGGCCAGCGGGAACCGACCGAGATGCCTTCGTGGAAGTGGTCACCCCCACTGGGCGCATCCCCATCGCCTCACGGGCCGACACCCCATCCCTCTCACCGTCGCCCCAGTTCTCCGTCGTCAGCCGTCGGGAGCTGCGGACCGCGGTGCTGTACCCGTCAGACGACACCAGCGCCAGCGGCGAGCCGTTGCCGGTGCTGCTGGACCCCTACGGCGGGCCCCACGCCCAGCGGGTGCTCAAGGCCCGGTCGCCGTTTCTGGTGTCGCAGTGGTTCGCCGACCAGGGATTTGCCGTGGTCATCACCGACGGCCGGGGCACGCCGGCCCGAGGTCCGGCCTGGGAGCGGGCGGTGGCCGGCGATCTGGCCCACCCGGTGCTGGAAGACCAGATCGACGCCCTCGACGCGCTGGCCGAGCTGCACCCCCGCTTGGACCTGGACCGGGTGGCGGTGAGGGGCTGGTCGTTCGGGGGCTACCTGGCCGCGCTGGCCGCGCTGGCCCGGCCCGACCGGTTCCACGCCGCCATCGCCGGCGCGCCGGTCACCGACTGGCGGCTCTACGACACCCACTACACCGAGCGATACCTGGGCCACCCCGATCACCACTCCGAGGCCTACACCCGCACCAACCTGCTGGAGCTGGCCGACCACCTCACCCGCCCCCTGCTGTTGATCTGCGGCCTGGCCGACGACAACGTGTTCGCGGCCCACGCCCTCCGGCTGTCCCAAGCCCTGTTCGAAGCCGGCCGCCCCCACCAGGTGCTGCCCCTGCCCGGCGTCACCCACATGACCCCCCAAGAACAGGTGGCCGAGAACCTCCTGCTCCTCCAACGGGCCTTCCTCTTCGACAGCCTCGGCCTCCACCCGCCTGTCAAACCCAAGCACCCTTACAACGATTGATGTCCGGGTGTGGAAACACCAGCAAACAACCGACACAATGACCCCATGGCGCGCATAACTGCCGACGGTGAGGTGCTCTGCGGGATCCAGCTTCCGATCCAAACCCTCAATGAGAGGATCCGACAGCCGTGGGAGGCCGACGCCACCGTTGGCGACCTGGTGGCCGTGGCCCAAACCGCCGAAGCCTCGGGGCTGGGATTCGTCGGGGTGTGCGATCACATCGCCATCCCCGACAACGAATACGCCGCCCACATGTCCACCACCTGGTACGACCCCATCGCCACGCTCAGCTATTTGGGGGCGGCCACCAGCACCATCCGCCTGCTCTCGGAGGTGTACATCCTCCCCTATCGCCATCCGCTGACCACCGCGAACTCATTCGCTACCCTCGATCACCTCACCGGCGGTCGGGCGGTGATGGGAGTGGGCGCCGGCCACGTGGAAGCCGAGTTTGAGGCCCTGGGGTTGAGCTTTGCCGACCGAGGCCGCATGACCAACGAGGCCATCGACGCTGTGCGAGTCGCCATCGGTGCGGCAGGCGGGTTCTGCCAGTTCAGCGGAGAGTTCTACGACTTCAAAGATGTGGGGGTCGGCCCCGCCGCGGCGCAGAGTGCCATCCCCATCTGGATCGGGGGCAGCAGCCGTCCGGCCCTTCGCCGGGTGGTGGAGCGGGGCGACGGCTGGATTCCCCAAGGCACCCCTCGGGAGGCCATCGCCGAACAACTCGACTACATGAGGGCCCATGCTGATGCCGTGGGCCGCGACCTCGACGAAGTGGACTTCGGGTGGATAGCCGAGAGCATCTACGTCGGCAAACCCCCCGACGGGCTGTTCGCGCCGGGATGGCCGCATCTCAGCGGCTCTCCCGACCAGATCGCCGAGTCGCTGCGCTACGCCCTCGGGCTGGGCATCTCGGTGCTGTTCCTATTCCTCCGATCCCGCGACCTGCCCGAATACCTGGACCAGGTCGCCCGCTTCGGCACCGAGGTGGTGCCCTTGCTGGCCGACTGAGGTCCGGCGAACCATGAGCGGCGTGCTGTCAGGAATGCGGGTGGTGGAGGGTTCGGCCTTCGTGGCCTGTCCTTCGGGGGGGATGACTCTGGCCCAACACGGCGCCGACGTGATCCGATTCGACGCCATCGGCGGGGGCATCGATTACCACCGTTGGCCGCTCACCCCTGACGGCCAGTCGCTGTATTGGCAGGGACTGAACAAGGGCAAGCGGTCGATCCAGGTCGATCTCCGCTCCCCCGAGGGTCGGGAGCTGATCACCGCCCTGGCCACCGCTCCCGGCCCCGACGCCGGCATCTTCACCACCAACTTCCCCGCTGTCGGGTGGCTCTCGTACGACAGCCTCCGCCAGCGCCGCGACGACCTGATCATGGTGGCCATCACCGGCAACCACGATGGCTCCACTGCGGTGGACTACACCGTGAACTGCGCCATGGGCTACCCCTGGCTCACCGGCGACGACGGCACCGTCAACCACGTGCTGCCCTCCTGGGACATCATCTGCGGACAGACCGCTGCGCTGGGCGTACTGGCCGCGGAGCGCCAACGGTCTCGTACCGGTCAGGGGAGCTTGGTGAACCTGGCCCTGTCCGATGTGGCCTTGGCCGCAGTGTCCATGCTCGGCCATGTGGCCGAGGCCCAGCTTCTCGGCACCCAGCGGCCCCGGATCGGCAACGACATATACGGCGCTTTCGGACGGGATTTCGAGCTGGCCGACGGCGAGCGCGTCCAGCTCGTGGCGGTGAGTGCCCGCCAGTGGCAGGGCATTGTGGCGGCCTGTGGGATCGCCGAGGAGGTGGCCGCGTTAGAGTCCGAGACCGGGCTGGACTTCACCCGGGTCGACGGGGATCGCTACCGGGCGCTGGACCGCCTCAACCCGCTGGTGGCGCAGTGGTGTGCAGCCCACACCCTGGCCGAGGCTTCGGTTGCGCTGGATGCCCAAGGGGTGTGCTGGGGGCGCTACCAGTCGATGCTTGATCTGGTGGCCGAAGACCCACGGTGCTCTACAGACAACCCTCTGTTCTCCGAGGTTGAGCACCCCGAGACCGGGGGATATCTCACCCCGGGCCCGCCCTTGCGCTTCCCTGCTGAGAGTCTTGCCGACCCCGGCCCCGCCCCCCGACTGGGCCAGCACACCGATGAGGTGTTGGCCGACGTGCTCGGCCTGTCGTCCACCGAGATCGCCCGCCTCCACGACGACCAGGTCGTCGCCTGACCATCTCGCAGCCGTGGGCGGGCCGCTACGTTGACGCCATGAGCATGGACATAGGACGAGTCGGTGTCTGGACCCGCACCGACAGCTTCTCCACCGGCGAGGCCATCGAGTTCGCCCAGCGAGTCGAGGAATTGGACTACGGCGCCCTGTGGATTCCCGACGCCTTCGGGCGCGATCCGTTCGCCCACGCCTCCCTGCTGCTCAACCACACCTCCACGCTGGTGCTGGCCACCGGAGTGGTCAACATCCACCTGCGCGAGGCCCAAGCCACTTCCTGCGCCCAGAAGGAACTGCACGATCAGTCGGGAGGCCGCTTCCTGCTCGGTCTGGGGGTGTCCCACCAAGCGCCGGTGGAGCGGATGCAGCAAAAGCCCTACCCCGCGCCGATCCCGTCGATGCGGGAGTACCTCGAAAAGATGGAGAGCGCCATGTGGTGGGGACCGGAGCTCGACGGTGAGCCGCCCATGGTGCTGGCCGCCCTCGGCCCGCTCATGCTGAAGCTGGCCGCCGAACGAACTATGGGCGCCCACCCCTACTTTGCCCCACCGGAGAACTCCCGGCGGTCTCGGGAGATCATGGGCCCCGATGCCTGGATCTGCCCCGAGCAGAAGGTGATGCTGGAGACGGACCCGGAGAGAGCTCGGGAGCGTGCCCGAGCCGCCATGGTCGGACCGCTGCACATGCCCAACTATCGGAACAACCTCATGCGCTGCGGGTTCGAAGAAAGCGCTCTGGACGACGGCGGGAGCGACGAGGTGGTCGACGCGGTGGTGGCCTGGGGCGATGAGGGCGCCCTCGTCGAGCGGGTGCGGCAGCACCACGAGGCCGGCGCCACCCACGTCTGCATCCAGCCGCTCGACCCGGTGGACAAGACCCGACCCAGCCTTGAGACCCTCGAGACCCTGGCCCCTCTCTTGAACGGAGCGTGACTCGCAATGGCCAATGATTTCCAAGACCGAGTGGCCCTGGTAACCGGCGCGGGAGACAAGATCGGCTTGGGGTTCGCCCACGCCAGCTACCTGGCCGAACGCGGGGCCAAGATCGTGCTCAACGACTTTGGCAACGGCACTTTGGGCCTGGCCGAGCAGGGCATCAACCCCGACATCGCCGAGCAGGGCGCCCAGCGCATCCGCGACGCCGGTGGCGAGGCCATCGCCAACAACGGCGACATCGCGGAAGAGGCCACCGCCAAGGCGATGGTGTCAGCCGCCATCGAGGCCTGGGGCCGGGTAGACATCCTCGTCAACAACGCCGGTTTCGCCAGCGCGTCGTTCTTTCCCGACATCGACGCCGACGACATGCACCGCCACGTGGGGGTGACCCTGCTGGGATGCCTCAACACCGCCAAGGCGGTGTGGCCCCACATGGTGGAGCGGGGCTACGGGCGCATCATCAACACCGGCTCCCCGGCCTGTTTCGGCAACCCCACCGCCTCCTACGCGGCCACCAAGTCGGGCCTGTTCGGCTTCACCCGCACCGAGGCCATCTTCGGCCAAGCCCACAACATCACCGCCAACCTGTTGTTGCCCGCGGCCATCTCCCGGCTGACCGAGGGCCTGCCCGAGTCGCCGTTCAAGTCGCATCTGCGGACGCATTTCGGCGCCGAGAAGGTGGCCCCCGTAGTGGCCCATTTGGTGAGCGATCAATGCACGGTGACCGGCGAGGCATTCACTGTCGGCGGCGGCCAGTTCGCCCGCATCGTGTACGCCGCTTCCCCCGCCCAAGAGATCGACCTGACCATGGAGTCGGTGGCCCAGGGCATGGCCCACGCCATGGACACCTCCGACTGGACTCCCCAGGGCTCCACCGCCGAGAGCCTGGTACACCTGGGCATGCCCCCTGAGCTAGAGCAAATGTAAGGATCTAGCGCCATGAGCCTGATAACCGACCAAGAGATCGAAGCCTTCTGGCGCGACGGCGTGGTGGTAGTCCGAGGGGTGCTGTCCGACGAGACCCTGGCCTCCATGGCCAAGCCCGTAGACCGTGCGCTGGGGTCCGAGGAAATGAACAACATGACCGAAATGGGCGCCATGGTGGTACCTCCCAGCGGCGGCACCGTGCTCAACGATCCCGCCGCGGCCAAATCAGGCGTCCCCCGCGGCCAATTCCACGGCGGTACCGACCACTGGTGTACCGACCCCGACTTCGAGCGCTTCGCCACTCGGTCGCCCCTGCCGCAACTCGCTGCCGAGCTGATGCGGAGCCGGGAGCTGTGGTTCTACGAAGACAGCGTGCTGGTCAAAGAACCCCACACCGAAGAGCCCACTTCCATCCATCAGGACATGGCCTATTTCCAACTGGAGGGCGACAAGGTATGCACCACCTGGTGCCCGCTCGACCCCATCTCCAAGGAAACCGGGGCCACTGTCTACGTGAAAGGCTCGCACCGCTGGGAGCGCAACTTCCGGCCCAACTGGTTCGTGAGCCAGCTATCCATGCCCGACACCGACGGCGAAGACGTCCCCCACTACGACCGGGACGACTCCGAGCACCTGCTCTGCTTCGACATGGCTCCCGGCGACGTTGCTGTCCACCACGCCATGACCCTTCACGGCGCCCACGCCAACGTCACCGACCAGTGGCGCCGAGCCATCTCCGTGCGCTACTGCGGCGACGGCACCGTCTACCGCTTCAAGCGCGGCACCCCCCTAAAACCCCATCACGCCGAAGTGGCCGAGGGAGACCCCGTCAACCACCCCCGCTGCCCCCAAGTCTGGCCCCGCTAAGTCATACGCACCATTGTCATAGCCCCTGGGTACCCTTCAAGGTTGATGGATGAAGGCGACCATGTTCACCTCGATAACCGAGAGACCGACATCAGCGACTGGTTGCGATTTGAGGAAGAGGAGCTTGGCACCAAGCCAAAACGCTGGTTGATTAACCCAGCCAATGATGAGCGCTGGCTGATGAAGTACGCCACGTTCAGCCAGCCAAGGGGTGGCCCTGAATATCGCAAGGGTGATGACTGGGCCGAGCGGGTCGCCTGTGGGGTGGCCAGAGTCCTAGGCATCCCGGCCGCTCCCGTAGAACTCGCAGTTGAGCGTGCCCACGGCCAGATCCGTTACGGGACCGTCTGTCGATCTGTGCTTCAAGAAGAAGAGAGCCTCATCAATGGAGACGAGTTGATGGGGGAAGTGGGCATCAGGGTCTCCCGTGGCCATCGGGAGCTGTACACGGTGGAGGCAGTCTTCAAGGCCCTGGAGGACATCCATCCCCCACCACACGTTGAAGCAGGCCTATCGGCATGGGATGTGTTCGTTGGTTACCTGGCACTAGACGCGCTAGTCGGGAACACAGACCGGCATGAGGAGAACTGGAGCGCGATCAAGCCCGCAGAGGTGGATGCAGATCGCCGACTTTCACCGACGTTTGATCATGCTTCAAGCCTCGGGTTCCAGTTGAGCGATCAGGACAAGAAGGAGCGGTTGTCATCAAGAGACAATAACCGCACGCCCGAGGGGTACGCCGATCGAGCCAAGACGCAATTCGCTTCCAAGCCACATCCGATTTCAGTCTTGCGCGATGCCCAAGAACTTGCTGGCCAGCCTGCACTGGCCCACTGGCTCGGACACGTCCGACAAATCGATGACCTCGTCGCCCCAATCTGGGACATCCCTGAACATCGGATGTCGACGCTGTCGAAGGACTTCGCAGAGCGAATGCTGCGACGCAATTGGTCCCGTCTCGCTTCATAGGCCCGACTACGATGGTCACATTCGATTTGTCACTCCCCCTGGATAGGGTGAGCCAAATGACCGACCACCGCTTGTTCGTGACTTGGCGCCACCCTGATGGGTTGATCCACCCCGTTGGCCTGCTTACTCAGCGCGTCTCTGATGAGTCCCAAGTATTCGAATTCGTGTATCTGAAGCACGCAGAAGCGCTGGACGGCTTCCCACTGCTGCCGGGCTTGCCCGATCTACATAAGACCTACGAGGACGAAGAGTTATTCCCAGTGTTCCGAAAGCGGCAAATGCCTCGCCAGCGTCCGGACTACGAAGAGTATGTCGAGACTCTGGGCCTCGACATGGAGACCGACCCCTTCGAAGTCATGGCCCGCAATGAGGGCCGGAAGATGACCGACCGCATCGAAGTGTTTGCTCCGCCTCGCCGCACCGAGAGCGGCGACCTCACCGCCTTGTTCTTCGCTCGTGGAGTTCGACACCGCGATGGGGCTTCGGATGCAGTTGCAGGATTGCAGCCGGGCGACCGTCTGGCCCTCGTGGATGAACGCGGCAACTCAAAGAACCCTCGAGCCATCCTGATCAACACGCGAAATGATGAGCCGGTAGGATGGATGCCTAACTACTTGTTAGATACAGTTCACGAACTCCGAGGTCTCACTGGCGACCACGACATCGAAGTGACTGCCGAGCATGTGAATCCCCCCGACGTGCCTGCCTACATGCGCCTCATCTGCCGTCTGACCGCTCCCTGGCCGGAAAACTATGAGCCGCTGTCAGGTCCAGAGTTCCAACCCATCGCTTGTTAGGTCTGCGAAAAGACCTTTAGCCCAATTCGGGGCCGAGGATGGAGACGAAGGAGACCATTTCGCCGGGGTAGCCGCCGAGGTTGTGGACTAGGCCGAGGTTGCGGGTGGACAGGTCGATTTGGCGGTCGTCGCCGGCTTGGTCCCGGAGTTGGAGCCAGCACTCGTAGTGCATGCGGAGGCCGGAGGCCCCTACCGGGTGGCCGAATGCCTTGAGGCCGCCGTCGGTGTTGATGGGCATGTCGCCGTTGCGCTCGAAGGTGCCGGCCAGCACCTCTTTCCACGCGGTGCCCCGCTCGCAGAAGCCCAGGTCTTCCATGAGCACCATCTCGGTGGGGGTGAAGCAGTCGTGGACCTCGGCCATGGCCAGCGCTGAGCGGGGGTCGTCGATGCCGGCTTGGCGGTAGGCGTCGGCCCCGGCCATGTCGCACTCGGGGAAGGTGGTGTAGTCGTAGTCGGGGTCGATCAGCCCGCCCCCGGTGCCCGACACAAATGAGAGCGCCTTGATGTACAGGGGGTCGTCGCAGTACTTGTGGGCATCTTCGGCCCGCACCACGATGGCCGCGGCCGAGCCGTCGGCCACGCCGGAGCAGTCGAACACCGACAGCCGCCCGGCCACCGAGGCCATCTCGCAGATCTTCTCGGCCGGCATCTCCCGGCGGAACTGGGCCAGCGGGTTGAGTGCCCCGTTGCGGTGGTTCTTCTCGGCGATCTTGGCCACCACCATCCGCAGTTCGTCCTCGTCCACCCCGTAGCGGGCGGCATAAGCCGGCAGCACCAGGCTGTACATGGCCGCCGCGGTCAGGTTCCGCTTGGTGCCGTCGTGGGGCGCGGGCGGGGCGTTCAGCCCCTGGTAGCCGGAGTCTTTGATCTTCTCCACGCCGATGGCCATGGCCATGTCGTAGGCCCCGCTGGCCACCGCATAAGACGCCTGGCGCAGGGCCTCGGAGCCGGTGGCGCAAAAGTTCTCCACCCGGGTGACCGGCTTGCCCTCCAACTTGAGCGGCTGGCTCAGCGTCAGCCCGCTCATCCCGCTGGAGGCCGTGCCCAGCCAGAAGGCGTCCACGTCGTCTTTGGCTACTCCCGCGGAAGCGAACGCGGCAGAGGAAGCGTCGATAAGCAGGTCATCGGTTCCCTTGTCCCAGTGCTCCCGAAACTGGGTACACCCCATTCCGATGATCGCCACCTGGTCTTTAATGCCATGACTGGCCATCAGACGCCTCCTATTGCCCTGATGAAGACCTCGCCGGGCGGGCCTTCCAGAAATAGTTGATGATCCCCTCGGCCTCATACAACCGGCGGAAGGTCATCTCCACCCGCTGGCCGATGCGAACCGAATCGGGGTCCACGTCGGTCAACTCCACCGGCAGTCGGCCGCCGCCGTCGAAGTCCACCACCGCGAACACCACCGGCGGGCTCACCGAGTACACCAACCGGTCGATGGTGAAAGTCACCACCGTGGCCCCGACGTCGGCCATCGGCGCAGGAGCCATTTCGTCCAGTTCGTCCTCGGGCCGGATGGACACCCGGGCCGGCGGCAAGTGCAGCGTCCCGCTCTCGGTGCTCCGGCTGCCCACAAAGCCGTACTTCCAATCCTGGGCCCTGGCCGCCGCCGAAGACGACGGCCGGGTGGGCTCGGGCCGATTGGGGGGCTGTACCTGGATCATCTCCCGCCACTGCAAGAACGTGGCGTAGCTCACCTCGGCGCAGTTGGCGATCTGATCGCCCACCGGAAGGGCCGGCGCATAAGCAGCTAGCGCCGCAGTGGTCCGCAGGATCAGCACCTCCACCCCGTCGGCCAGCATCACCACCGCGATGATCTGGCCCGGCTCGGCCTGCTCCAGCTCATTGGCTAGCACCAATCCCGGATGGGCGGTGCCGGTATTGCCCACCGCTCCAGCCAAGTCGTCGGCCACCCGGGCCACGCCAAGCTGCCCGGAAACCCGCTTAACCGCCCGACCATGAGTCCCGGTCACCACCGCCACATCCACATCGTCAGCGCCGAGGCCGGCAGTACCCAGCGCCTCCTTCCAGGCCTGGGCAGCCAGCGGGCCGTAGCGGGTTTCGCCAAAGCGCTCCTCCCACTGGCCGGTGCTGGCAGAGCCGGGCTGGCGCCAGCGGTCCACAAACTCCTCGGTGGCCGACGCCGTCCCCAGCAACTCGGCCACCACTGGCCCGTCGCCCTCGCCGCCCACCAAGAACGCAGCCGCACCGTCGCCCCCGTTGGCCTCATCGGCGCCCGTGGGCAGCCCACCCCGGATGTCGGCAGCCACCACCAGCGTTGGCCCGCCCGATTCCAGCGCAGTCCGCAATGCCCCAATTCCCGAGCGCACCGCGCCCCCGAAGTCCAGAGCACCCGTCGAAGAGTCCAACCGCAGCGCAGCATGGATGGCGGTGGCGTTGGTCTTCTCCAAATATGCGGGATCGGCGGTGGCGAACCACAGCGCCCGAGGCTCGACCCCGCTCGCCCGCAGGGCCAACCGGGCGGCCTCCACGCCCATGGTGGTGGTGTCCTCATCGTAAGAGGCCACCGATCGGGTGCCCCGCCCGCCGCCTCGGCCCATCACCGCGGCGATGGCGGACCGGTCCAAGCGCCGATACGGCACGTAGCCCCCGAAGCTGATGATTCCCCGCATGATTCCGAAGTGTACGCCTGACTTCGGCCACAACCGGGGTCGTAGTCTGTCCCCCATGAGCTTTGAGCCCAGCGCCGAGGTGCGGCGCATCCGCGACGCCATCGACCACCCCATCATCGACTCCGACGGCCACATCATCGAGTTCCTGCCCGAGGTTCACGACATCATGGCCACCGTCGGCGGTCCCGAGCTGGTGGACAAATTCAAGGTCGTCGAATATGGGGCCCGGAAGTCCATCGAGCTGAGCTTGGAGCAACGCCGAGCCGCCGGGATGATGCGCTCGGCGTGGTGGGGGCTGCCCGCCCGCAACACCCTCGACCGGGCCACCGCCCTTTTGCCCAAGCTGCTGTACGAGCGGCTGGACGAGATCGGCATCGACCTGGCCGTGCTTTATCCCACCTACGGGCTGACCTGCATGGGCCTAGAAGACGAGGATCTTCGCCTCGGGGCGGCCAGGGCGTTCAACCTCTACTTCCACCAGGCCTATGAGCCCTACTCCGACCGCCTCATGCCGGTGGCCATCATCCCCATGTTCACCCCCGATGAGGCCATCGCCGAGCTGGACTTCGCGGTGGGCGAGCTGGGCATGCGCCCGGTGATGCTGACCGGGTTGGTGCCCCGCCCGGTGGACCGGGAGAACACCAGCCACCGCCATGCCCGCCGCATGGACACCCTGGGCATGGACTCCCCCTGCGACTACGACCCGGTGTGGCGGCGCTGCACCGAGCTCGGCGTGTCGCCCACCTTCCACTCCGCGGGCATGGGCTGGGGCAGCCGCACCTCCGAGACCAACTACGTGTACAACCACCTGGGCAACTTCGCCGCCGCCGGCGAAGCCCTGTGCCGGGCGGTGTTCATGGGCGGGGTGGCCCATCGCTTCCCCCATCTGCGCTGGGCCTTCCTGGAGGGGGGCGTCGCCTGGGGGGTGAACCTGCTATCGGATGTGATCGGCCACTGGGAGAAGCGCAACCGCGACGCCATCGGCCACTACGACCCCGCCGCGGTGGATATGGACGAGTTGGGCCGGCTGTTCGACGCCTACGGCACCCCGGCGGCCAACAGCCATCGAGATCAGCTCAAAGAAGCGCTGCACATGCTCAGCGAGCCCGACGAAGACCCAGCCACAATTGATGAGTTCGCCCTCAGCGGGGTGGACTCCCTCGAAGACATCTTCGCCATCTGGGACCGCTTCCACTTCGGCTGCGAGGCCGACGACCCCATGACCGCCATCGGATTCAACCGGTCGTTGACCCCCGGGGGCCAGGTAGTGAAGGGCATCTTCGCCTCTGACGTGGGCCATTGGGATGTGCCCGACGTGCGCGAGGTGCTGCCCGAGGCCTACGAACTGGTGGACGACGGCATCCTCGACGAGGCCGACTTCCGGGCGTTCACCTTCGAGCATCCGATGTCGCTATGGGCCGACACCAACTCCGACTTCTTCAAGGGCACCGTCATCGAAGAAGCCCTGTAGTGGATTTGTGGACGGGGCGGGTCGAGGATTTCGACCTGCTTACCGGCCAAGCCCGATTCGGCGCCGACCTAAAGGCCGAGGGTGCGCTGTGGCTGGGTTTCGTGCGGTCACCAGTGGCCCGAGCGGCCATTGTCGGTATCGACAAATCGGCGGCCGAAGCCCTCGACGGCGTGGTCGGAGTGTTCACCGCCGATGATCTCGATCTGATCACCCAGCCGAGCGTGGAGGGGGTCACCCCTGTCGAAATCAGCCGACCTCCGCTGGCCCAGGGATCGGTGGCCTACGTCGGTGAAGCGGTGGCCGCGGTGGTTGCGGAAAACGAGGCGATCGCGGGTGACGCCTGCGAGCTAGTGGAAGTGGACTACCAGCCCCTGCCCCCGATTCCCGATCTGGCCTCCGCCACCGGCGAAGACGCCCCGCTGGTACACGCCCAGCACGGTTCCAACACCGTGCTCGCCGTCCCAACCGGCGATCCGTCCGCTGTCCGTACCGCCCTCGACCACGCCGACGTGACCGTCACCGTTTCCCAGCACTATCCCCGGGTGGCGTGCTCCCCCATTGAGGGAATAGCCGGCCTAGTGGTCCCCGACGGCGACCGGGCGGTGATCCGCATCAACTCCCAGATGCCCGCCCTCGCCCACGAAGAGCTAGCCAACACCTTGGACCTCGCCGATGACCGGATCAGCGTGGTGGTTCCCCCCATCGGCGGCGGTTTCGGTGGTAAGTGCTGGGGTGAGAACGGCCTGTTTGCCGTGGCTGCCCAGTTGGCCCTGCGGCTGAATTGCCCGCTGCGGTTCGTCCAGACCCGCCCCGAGAACCTGCTGTCGATGCAAGCCCGTGACCAAGATCAGCGCCTCACCCTTGCCGCCGACCAACACGGCACCGTTACCGCGCTGGAAGCCGAGGTGGCTGCCGACGTGGGCGGCTACGCGGGGATGGGCGCCTTCGAACCCCTGCAAACCCAGCGGCTCATCCCCGGCCCGTACCGAATCGACCACGCTGCGGTCACCGCCTCGGCGGTCATGACCAACACCGTTCCCACCGGCCCCTATCGAGGTCCAGGCCGGGCCGAGGCCATCGGCCTGCTGGAGCGGGCCATGGACAAACTGGCCCGCGCTCTGCAACTGGACCCCGCCGAGGTTCGCCGCCGGAACCTCCTCCGCCCCCAAGACTTCCCCCGCCAAACCCCCGGCGAACTAGTGATGGATGAGTCCGACCATCTCGGTGCCCTGGAGCAGGCCCTCGAGTTCGTCGGCTACCAGCAACTTCGAACAGACCAAGCCGCCGGCCGGACTTCGGGAAACACCCGCCTGCTCGGCATCGGCATCAGCTGCTGGGCCGACTTCACCGGTCGCCACGCACCCTGCCAACCCGCCTCGGCCCGGGTGACCGACGACGGCCGCATCGAGATCGACGCCGGAGTGGCCCCCATAGGCCAGGGAATGCAGTCCGTCATCACCCGTCTGGCTGCCGACACCCTGGGCCTCGACCCTGCCGTGATCACAGCACCCACCCCCGACACCGGCCGCTTCCGATCAGCGCTGGGCAGCTTCGGCTCCCGGTCAGCGTCGCTGGCCGGCAGCTCAGCAGTGGAGGTAGCCACCAGTTTGCGCGACAGGCTCACTGAACTAGCCGCCGAGCGGATCGAAGCAGCCCCCGCCGACATCGAACTCCGCCCCGACGCCACCCTGGGCGTTCGCGGCACTCCCACACAGGGAATCCCGCTGGCCGACATGGCCGGAACCAAAGTCGATGCCGCCTTCAACCAAGCCCAGCCCACCTTCCCCGGCGGCACCCACATCGCCGTGGTCGAAGTGGACACCGAGACTGGCGCGGTAGACCTGATCCGCCACGTCGCCGTCACCGACTGCGGCCAGCTGCTCAGCGAGGTCCAGGCCTCGGGCCAGGTCCAAGGCGGCGCAGTGCAAGGCATCGGTGTCGCCCTGTTCGAAGAGATGCGCTACGACGCCGACGCCAACCCGCTCACCACCAGCCTGGCCGACTATCTCGTACCCGCAGCCAGCGATGTCCCCGAAGTAGAGACCCACTTCATAGAAACCCTCACCGACCGCAACCCCCTAGGCGCCAAAGGCGTAGCCGAAAGCGGCGCCATAGCCGCACCCCCCGCCGTCCAAAACGCCATCATCGACGCTTTGTCCCACCTTGGCGTCACCCAAATCGACATGCCCTGCAACCCCCAACGGATCTGGGAGGCCCTCAGGGCTGGTCAGGGCTGACGATTCGCTGGCGCTTCCTACTCCTGCCAAACCGCGTTGCGAACGCCATCGGCCAAGATGTTGAACGTCCCATCGGCCAAGTCAAGGGTGCCCATCCGCCCGTCCACCAATGTGACCAGCAGCCAGCCCCGCACGAGGTCCATGTCGATAACCACGTCGTCGACCTCTACTTCGTGGAGCGGAACCAGCGACTGGGGGTCGACTACAACGATCTTTGCTGGTAGCCCGATGCACTCCGCCAGATATGGGCGACACTCCTGTTCGGCGACAACAAGATTCCCCATTCGATCGCCTGTGGGCATCATCCACCCTAAGCCGCGAGCGTTCGATGCAGCGGCCGCCCCACCAGGACTTATCTTCGCCACCCATGGGTACCAGCCAAGGTCGCTCAAGATGGTCCAAAGCCCCACCACGATGTCGTTCCCGCCGACCCACGTCGAACGGCCAACGCTCCACCGCAGGGTGGATGCACCACCTTCTTCCAGGACAAGGTGATGGTAGAAAGCATCTCCTAGAAGCCGATAGTAGGGATGATTCGGGTCAGAAGAGTCGTAGCTGACCTGGAAGGGAATGGTGCCGAAAGACACGATCGCATCACCAACACCAGAAGAGCTGAACAAGAACGTGCTCTGGTTATCGACCCATGGTGAGTAACCATTCAGAGCCAACCAGATCGGCTGGTCGTGCTCCTCGATGTCTAAGACTTCAAACCTGCCCGCGCCTGGCTCGCAGCAGATGTTAATCAAGACATACTTGGAATCGACCCACTCCACGTCCTCTATGTAGCCGGGGGCAATTTCCTCAGTGCCGACGTACTCCCGGTACTCCGATCCTTGGTCGCTGCAGTCCAAGGATCGATTGTCTCTCGTGCTGTAGTCCCAGAGGACCACGGTCTCACCCGTCTGAGAGTCAATGGCGACTATGTCGCATTCTTCCGTCGAAGCGATGACCGCCGCCGGTATTGCTCCAGAAGGAGCGAACCACTGCCCCTCCAATCTGGAGTCTCCTGGTATGGGAACAACCACTGACGGCACGTAATGGACCGAGCCACCTGGCCCTTCCGTTGGACTTAGGACCTCGGTCGGGACGGGCACCTCGGTAGAAACCCCCGTAGGCGATGCAGTGGCCGAAGGCACAGCGGAACTTGTCGATAGAGGCCCCTCAGTGGGCACCGCGGTGCCGGGATCTAGGGCCTGTTCCAGAATCGATGGGTCCGACTGGCAGCTGCTGGCCAATAGCAGAAAACCAACCACCATCCCAGCCAGCCTCGGCATCGAATTCCACACAGGCACCATCAAATCATGGCAACGGAACCGGTGGGGGACGGGGGTGCGCTCAGGCGGCGGCTTGTTGCTCGCAGGCCGGGGCGCTCAGGCGGCGATCTGTTGTTGGCGGGGCGGGGGTTGAGCGGGTGGCGGGTGGGCTGTAGCGCTGGGGCGGGGTGGGGGTTGGAGGTGGTATCGGCCGGCTTCGGCGCCGTGTTCGACGGTGTGGCCGTGTTTGTGGACTTTGGTGTGGCAGCGGGGGCACAACAGCACCAGGTTGGATACGTCGGTGGGCCCGTTGTTTTCCCATGGTTGGATGTGGTGGGCGTCGCACACCTGGGGTCTGAGGCCGCAGCCCACGCATCCCCCGTCTCTGCGGTACAGGGCCAGCTTTTGGGCTTTGGTGGGCGCTCTTTGGCCTCGGCCCAGATAGAGGGGCTGCCCGTCGGCGGCGAAGATCATCGGAACGATCTCTGCGTCGCAGGCGAGGCGGCGGAGCTCCTCGAGCTCGATGGGGGTGCCGTCGATCAGCCCGGCGTTCTTGAGCCGGCCTTCGATGGCGTCGAAATCAGCGGACACCACCAACACTGTTTTCTGCGGGCGGATCTCGCAGTCGAACGCGCCCGCCGCGTACCCCGCCGCGCCCCCCGGCGCGTTCCCCGCTGCGCCCTCCACCACCGCTTTCGGGGCCTCGGCGGCGGGCTGTTGGGTGATGAGCGCAACCAGCGCGTCGGCATTGCGCTGTTCGAAGGTGCGGATGGGGTCGAAGGCGATGTCGCCGGCGAGCATTTTGGCGCTCATGGCGCCAAGGGCGGTCTTGACCCGCTCACCGGATACCTGGTCGAACTTGGCGTGCAACACCACCATGTCGCCGGACCCGTCGAACACCTTGGCGCTGCGGCGGGCCCTTTGGCGCTCGGCGCGTCCCATCCCGTCGTCGGCGCGGCGCTGGTCCTCGCGGGCGGCGACGGTCTTCTTGAATTCGTCGTGGCCCTGCCAGCCGCCCAACGCCAACAGCTCTTGGCGGTCTTGTTCACTCATCGGCGCCCGCTTGTGCGACTCGGCCACCAACCCCGCCTGATCCGCGGAGATAAGCCCATCTTGGACCGCGCCCAAAACCTCCGGCATGGCTGCCACGCCCGCGGCCGTCTTCGCCAGCCGGCGAGCCCGATAGGCGCTGATTCCGAATTGATGGCACACCGTCGCCGCCGCGCCCGGGCCCTCCAGCTCCCCGTAGCGGGCGACCAGCCCAACCAGATAACCCTCCGCCCGACGACGCAACAGATCAGCCTCGCCCATCAAGCCCAGCAGCTCCGAAGCACCCGCCTCGGAAAAATCCGGAAACCCAAAACCCCCAGCAACGCCGGCGCCAACGCTGGCACCGGCACCGGCACATTTGCCGGCTTTATCGCCGCCTGTACTGGGATTATGCGTAAATTCCATACAAAAAATTATACCGACCCCAGTGACACATCCCCCCCCTGAGAAACACCAACTATGGTCAGCCGTCCCGATTGGCTGGGAGCACGCCACAAGGCACTAAGCGGCAGGGCCCACACTCAATCAACAATCCTGCCCTCGCTCTAGAGCCCAAACTCCAATATCTGCCGGGCCCGAACTCCAATAATTGCCGGAGTTGGAGAATTCCTCGCTGTCGCCGCCAGCCGCCAGCTGCCGAAAACGGACTACACGGTCAGCCCGTACAGCTCGGCACAGTTGTCGCGTAGGACGCGGTCGAGTTGGTGGTCGGTCATGTGGGTGGTCTGCTCGGTGAGCATTTCCTGTGACCAGGGCCAGGTGGCGTCGGAGTGGGGGTGGTCGTTGGCCCACATCACCCGGTCGGTGTTCATCAAGTCGAGCAGCTTGAACGCCACCCAGTCGTCCTGGAAGGTGAGGTACACGTTCTCTGCGAAATACTCGCTGGGCTTCTTGGACAGCTCCGCGCTCTCAAGCCAGTTGCGGTGCCGGTTGTAGGCGTGGTCGGCCCGGTACATCCAATGCGGGGCCCAGCCGGCGTCGGCCTCCACGCACACCACCCGCAGGTCGGGATGGCGCTCGAACACGCCGCCGAAGATCAGCGTGCCGATGATGTCCTGGTTCCCCCGGATGATCCCCAAAAACGAGTTGATCTTCGGCCCCCGGAACTGGGCGGCCATGGGGTGGTCGTTGCCCGAGGTGAGGATGTGGAACGACAGCGGCATGCCCATGGAAACCGACGCCTCCCAGAAGGCGTCGTAATCGGGGTGGTCGTAGTCGATCCCCGAGGCGGGGTAGCCGGGCAGCATGACCCCTTTGAGCCCGAGGTCGGCCATGGCCTCCAAGTCGGCGATGGCCTCGTCCACCGACCGCACCGCGGTCTGGCCCAATCCGATGAGCCTCTCGGGGGCGTGGGAGTTGAACTCGGCGATCCAGCGGTTGTAGGCGTCGAAACATGCCTTCTTGTAGTCGGCGTCGGGATGGTTGCAGATGGTCATGCCCACCGACGGGTAGATCACCTCGGCCACCACCCCGTCACGATCCTGTTCTCCAAGGCGGGCCACCGGGTCGTAGCCGCCGGGGTGCAGATCCTCCCAGCGGGTGCCGCTGTTGATGCTGATCTCGTGCCAGCTCTTGCCCGCGGCGGCGATCATGCCGAAGGGCATGCGGTTACGGCCATTGTCGATCGACATGAACACGCCCATGTCGTCGGCCCAGTCCACCCTGGGGGCCCGATCCCGGAACTTCGGGTCGATGTAGTCGATGTAGGTGTTGTCGGGCTCGGTGACATGCGAGTCGGCCGAGATACAGGGGCGAACGGGGGTGACAGTGCTCATAGTTGGAACCTTCTCAATCGGGTGTCGCTGAGACATCGACAAAACTAGTAGGTAGCGTCTCCGCCATGAGCAGCCAGAAAACCGCCGCCGAAATTCGAGCCGACCTCGGCCATCCGGTCATCGACGCCGACGGTCACGTGTTCGAGCACTATCCGGCCCTTCACCAGTACTGCCTCGACGAGGGGCTCGAGGGCGGGCTCTATGCCCAGATGGCCAACTGCTCCTTCAACGGGGAGCCCAATTGGAGTGGCCTGTCGCCCGATGAGCGGCTGGCTCGGCGCAGCTTCCGCGGGCCGTGGTGGGCGCTTCCGCTGGCCAACACCCGCGACTTCGCCACCGCGGTGTCCCCCGCCCTGTTCCGCGACCGCCTCGAGGAGCTGGGCATGGACTTCGCGGTCTGCTACCCCAGCATCGGCCTCAACTTCCCCGCCTACAAAGACGACGATGTGCGCAACAAGCTCTGCCGAGCCCTCAACCGCTATCTGGCCGACAGCTACCAGGGGCTGCAAGACCGCCTGACCCCGGTGGCCGCCATCCCCACCCACACCCCCAGCGAGGCCATCGAACAGCTCGACTACGCCGTCACCGAGCTGGGCTTCAAGGCCGTGATGATCGGCGGCTTCGTCCCCCGCCAAGTGCCCGCCGGCGGCGAGATGGCCACCTGGATCGACTCGCTCGGCCTCGACTCGGCCTACGACTACGACCCCCTCTGGCAGCGCCTGGTGGATCTGCAAACCCCCGCCAGCCTCCACTCCGGGTCGATGGGCTGGGACGGACGACGGTCCGTCTCCAACTTCACCTACAACCACATGGGCAACTTCGGCTCGGCCAGCGAGGCCACCGCCAAGTCGATCTTCTTCGGCGGGGTCACCCACCGCTTCCCCGACCTGCGCCTCGGCTTCCTCGAAGGCGGCGTCACCTGGGGCGCCCAAATGGTGTGCGACCTTCTCAGCCACTGGGAAAAGCGCGGCCCCGAGGGTCTCAGCGCCTACGACCCAGACAAGTTCGAGTCCGAGTATTTCGATTCCCTGCTGGCCGAAGCCAACGACCCCATCAACCTGACCGCCGGCTTCGGAAGAATGATGCAAAAGGGCATCAGCGGCGATGAAGTCGCCCACGATTTCGAGGCCGCGGGCATCACCGGCCCCCAAGACATCCTCGAGCAGATCGACCGCTCCTACTGGTTCGGCTGCGAGGCCGACGACCCCTTGGTGCGGCTGGCCTTCGACGGCGCCCTGCCCAAAGGGGCCACCCTCAACGCCATCTTCTCTTCCGACGTGGGCCACTGGGACGTTCCCGACATGTCCGAGGTCATGCCCGAGGTGTGGGAACAGGTGGAGCACGGCTGGCTCAACGAAGACCAATTCCGGGCCTTCACCTTCGGCAACGCCCACCGATTCTTCACCGAGGCCCGCCCCGACTTCTTCAAGAACACGGTGCTGGAGAGCGCCACCGTCTAGAACTAGGGCGCAATGACCGTCCCCGCCCAAGCACCTCCAAAGTTCACGCTGCTAGCCCAGCTCGGCATCTACTGCGACCCCAACTCCCAGCCCGGCTACGGCCAGTTGCGGGTGTTCGATGAGCAATGCCACGGAGGCCAAGTGAGGCCATCGGTGCTCATGCTGATCGCCGACATCACCGGCGGGATGATCGGCGAGAAGGAAGACCCGGAGTGCTGGCACTTCACCACCGACTTCCAGCTCCGCACCACCGCCGCCCCTCTGCCCGACCACATCGACGTTTACGCCGACGTGCTGCGGGCCGGCGCCGGCACCCTGACTTGCGAGTGCCGCTTCACCACCCCCGACGGCGCCGAGGTGGGCTACGCCCAGATCGGCTTCGGGCGCTTCCACCAGCGACCCGGCGACCCGGCCAAACCCATCCACGACCCTCCCCGACCCGATCTCATGGGGCTTCCCGACATCGATCGGCCACTGGCCGAAGTGGTGGGCATCGAGGTGGTTGACGCCGCCGTCGGCCACGTGGAGGCCGAGCTCACCCCGCAGCTGCTCAACCCGGCAGGCATCATGCAGGGCGCCATGGTCACCCTGGTGGGCGAGGTTGGCGCCGAGACCCTGGCCGAGCATGAATTCGGCTCGCCCTACGTAGTGGCCGACATGGACATCCGCTATCTGCTGGGCGGCAAGATCGGCCCGGTGTACAGCACCTGCCGCTGGATGGGCGATCCATCGTCGGGCTGGGTGGTGGCCGAAATCAGAGACCTGGGCAAGGGCGACCGCCTGATGGCCACCATGATGCTGCGAGTGCGCCCCGCCCGCTGAGGGGATCGCTCCCCCCGCCGGAGTAGTTTGGCGGAATGAACCGCCAGTGGATCTACGCCGTGCGGCCCGACGGCCCGGTGAGCGTAGAGAACTTCGAGTACCGGGAAACCGAAGTCCCCGAACCGGGCGACGGCCAAGCGCTGGCCCGGCTGTGCTACCTCAGCTTCGAGCCCGCCATGCGCACCTGGCTGGAAGACTTCATCACCTACATGCCCCCCGCACCGCTGGGCCAGCCCATGGTGGGGCCCGGGGTCTTCCAGGTGGTCGAGTCCAACACCCCAGCGCTGAACGAGGGCGACCTGGTCAGCGGCATGATGAGCTGGCAGGACTACGAGGTGGTGGGTGAGCAAACCCGGGTGGTACCCCCCGGCACCCCCATCCCGGTGATGCTGGGGCCCCTGGGGGGCACCGGGCTCACCGCCTACATCGGCTTGCTCGACATCGGCCGCCCCCTACCAGGCGAGACGGTGCTCACGTCGGGAGCAGCCGGAGCCACCGGTTCGGTGGCCGCCCAGATCGCCCGCATCAAGGATTGCCGCTCGGTGGGCATCGCCGGAGGGGCCGACAAGTGCCGCTGGCTCCTAGAAGAGGCCCGCCTCGACGCCGCCATCGACTACAAGAACGAAAACGTAAACGACCGGCTGGCCGAGCTCTGCCCCGACGGCATAGACGTGTACTTCGACAATGTGGGCGGCGACATGCTGGAGACCGTCATGGGCCACATGAACATGGGGGGCCGCGTCGCGGTGTGCGGCGCCATCTCCACTTACAACCAGGGCCTGCGCCGACCGGGCCCGTCCAACATGTTCGAGATCATCGAGAAGCGGCTCACCCTTCAGGGCTTCGTGATGTTCGACCACATGGACCGCGTGCCCGCCGCCACCGCCGACCTGGGCCAGTGGGTAGCCGAAGGGGAGATCGCCTTCCAGACCGACATTCAGGAGGGCTTCGAGAACATCCCCACCACGTTCTTGCGACTGTTCAACGGAGCCAATCACGGCAAGCAGCTCCTAAAGGTCAGGGACCCGGAGTAGGGAGAGGTTGCGAGAGCGATGAGCCTGGTCATCTACGAAGCCGAGGGAAGGGTAGCGGTGATCACCCTGAACCGCCCCGAGGCCCGCAACGCCATGAGCCCCGAGCTGTCCGCCGCACTGGGCGAGGCGATCGACCGATTCGAAGCCGACGACGAGGCGTGGGTGGCCATCCTGGCCGGCAACGGTCGCATTTTCTGTGCCGGGGCCGACCTCAAGGCGCTCTCTGAGGGCCGAGCGGCGGGGATCATAACCGCCGAGGAGGGCTTCGGCCGGTTCGCCCGACGGCAACGGGCCAAGCCGGTCATCGCCGCGGTCGACCGCCCGGCATTGGCCGGGGGATTCGAGCTGGTGCTGGGCTGCGACATGGTGGTGGCCTCCACCGAGGCGGTCTTCGGACTGCCCGAGGTGAAGCGCTCGCTGGTGGCCTCCGAGGGGGGCGTCACCCGGCTGCCCCGCCGCATCCCCACCAACGTCGCCATGGAGCTGGCCCTCACCGGCGACACCATCGACGTCCACCGGGCCCACGCCCTGGGGTTGGTAAACGTGGTGTGCGAACCCGGTCAGGCATTGGCCGAAGCCAAGGCGCTGGCCGAGCGCATCGTGGTCAACGCCCCCCTGGCGGTGAGGGCCGCCCGCCGGGCCATCCTCGACGGGCTGGAAGCCGCCGAGGCCGAGGGGTTCGCCATTGCCGCCCGGCTGGGGGCAGAAATCTCCGAAACCGAGGACTTCAAAGAGGGACCACTGGCGTTCGTGGAAAAGCGCCCCCCCAACTGGCAGGGCCGGTGAGCCGTGTCGAACCGGCCAGTCCGGCGGAGCAGATGAGCTCCCAGGCCACCGGAGAGCGGGAGCTGATGCTCACCGGGATCGGCGGCCAAGGGGTGCAGCTCGCCGCCCAGGTCATCGCCCAGGGAGCGACCGCCGACGGCAAGGAGGTGCTGGTGTTCGGCAGCTACGGCGGCATGATGCGGGGCGGCAACACCGACAGCACGGTGGTGATCAGCGACCAGCCCATCGAGGCCCCGCCGGTGCTGTCATCCACCTGGTCGGCCATCTTGATGCACCACCAATTCTGGGCCCCGCTCCAAGAGCGCATCCGCGACGGCGGCCTAGTGCTGGTGAACACGTCGGTGTTCGAAGACGAGCTGCGCCCCGACCGCTACCAAGTAGTGGAGGTGCCCGCCACCGATGCAGCCACCGATCTGGGCAACCCGCTCTTGGCCGCCATGGTCATGGCCGGGGTATACGGGCAAACGTCCGGCTTGGTGAGCCTGGACGGCCTGATGGAGGGCATGCGCCGCTCGGTGCCCCCCTACCGCAGCCAGCTGATCGCGGCCAACGAAGCGGCGCTGGCCACCGGCTGGGAGATGGCGGCGTGAGCTCCAGCACTCCCCCAAGCACCGTCACCGTGAGGGGCACCGTGGTGATCGACACCGAGGCCTGCAAGGGCTGCGATCTGTGCATCGACGCCTGCCCGCCCCGAGTGCTGGAGATGACCACCCACGAGGTCAACGCCCGGGGCTACCGCTACCCCCGCCTGCTGGCCGGCTGCACCGGCTGTCAGGCCTGCGCCCAGATCTGCCCCGATTTCGTGTTCCAGGTGTACAAGTACGACACCCCCTTGGAACTACCCGCCAGCCAGGGAAGCAGCCAGTGAGCGAGCGGGCGCTGATCGAGGGCTCCGAGGCCATGGCCCGGGCCGCAGTGGCCGCCGGCTGCCGGTTCTTCACGGGTTACCCCATGACCCCGTTCACCGAGCTGCTGGAGCACATGGCCGCCCTGCTGCCCGAGGTAGACGGCGTGTGCATGAACGCCGAGAGCGAGCTCGAGGCGGTGGGCATGGCCTGGGGGGCGGCCACCACCGGGCACCTGGCCGCCACCGGATCCACCGGTCAAGGGCTGTCGCTGATGCAGGAGTCGCTGTCGGAGATCACCAACGCCCGCCTGCCCCTGGTGGTGTTCAACATGGCCCGGGGCCAAGGCGACTACTTCCAGGCCACCCGGGGCGGTGGCCACGGCGACTACCGCCACATCGTGCTGGCGCCGATGGATGTGCCCGAGGCCGTGGAGCTGACCAAGCTGGCGTTCGATCTGGCCGGCCAGTGGCGCACCCCGGTGATGGTGCTGGGCGACTACTACCTGGCCCACACCTATCAAGCGGTGTCGGTGCCCCCCATCCCCACAACCGCCCCCGAGTTGCCCGATTGGGCACTGAACGGATCTACCGGCGGTTCGGGCGCGGCCAAGATCATGTCCCCGCTGGGCGGCGGGGTCGAAGGAGAAGAGGGGTTCGACTTAGGCGCCCACTACGCCTCTTGCGCCGAACACATCGAGGCCATGGCCACCGGCGTGGAGCCGCTGATCGACGTCGGGTTCTGCGATGACGCCGATCTGGTGGTGGCCGCCTACGGATCGGTGGGCAAGTTCGTGCGCTACGCCTGCCTCCGGTTGCGCGACGCCGGACACCGGGTGGGCTACATCCGCCCGATCACGCTGTGGCCGTTCCCCTCGGAGGCCGTGCATACAGCAGCCTCCGGCTCGGCCAAGGTGGCGGTGTACGAGCAGAACATGGGCCAGATGGTCGACGACGTGCGCCTAGCTACGATGGGGTCGGTGCCCGTGGAGTTCATCGGGGGCCCGAGTTGGGACCATTCCGGTTTCGGGATCGGCCCCGACATCAACGTGCCCGACATCTCCGAGCGCATCCTGGAGGCCCTGACATGAGGGGAAACAGGCCATGAGCGACAACCAGCTATTTCTCGCCACCGATCGACCGCCTGCTGAACCTGCCGCCCTGGTAGACGACTTCACGCCCTCGCTCATCACTCAGGCCAACCACCATCTCTGCCCTGGCTGCGGGGAGCCCATTGCTATCCGGGCGGCGATGGAGGCCATAGAAGAACTGGCGTTGGCCCAGAGCACCATCGCGGTGTTCGGCATCGGCTGCTACACCGCCTTCGCCCACAACCTCGACGTAGAGGTAGTGCAGGCCCTGCACGGTCGAGCGCCGTCGGTGGCCACCGGCATCAAGCGGATGCTGCCCGACGGGTTTGCCATAACCGTCCAGGGCGACGGCGACATGGTCAACGAGGGACTCCAGGAGGTGCTCCACGCCGCGGCCCGGGGCGAGAACATCACCTGCCTCCTGTTGAACAACGGGGTGTTCGGCGAGACCGGCGGCCAGATGACCACCACCACCACTTTGGGCCAGCGCACCAAGACCTCCATCGAAGGCCGCGACCCCCACCAGCACGGCCACCCCATTCTGCTGTCCGACCTGGTTGCCACCATGGACGGCGCGGCCTAT
This sequence comes from Acidimicrobiales bacterium, assembly GCA_965208505.1. Taxonomy (GTDB): domain Bacteria; phylum Actinomycetota; class Acidimicrobiia; order Acidimicrobiales; family Bin134; genus Poriferisocius. The sequence continues at coordinate 402,299 of OZ242339.1, read as the reverse complement.
GTGGCCCGGTGCGCGGTGAACAACGCCGGCAATGTGGCCCGCACCAAGCGCTACATCACTCGGGCCTACGAATCCCAAATGGCCGGGGCCGGATTCAGCTTGGTGGAGATCCTCACCATGTGCCCCACCGGCTGGTTCGTCGACACCCTGGAGGGCCCCGACTACCTCCAAGACACCCTCACCCCCGTTCACAACATCGGCGAGCTCAAAACCCCTTAGCCCAGCAACAAATCCCGCAACGCCTGCCGATGGACGACGTCAAGACCTAAGCCATCAGCCCAGTACTGGTCAAAGCTGCCCCAGGTGTCGGCCAACACCTTCATCTGCTCGGCAAAATAGTCCTCGTGTACGGTGGCGATCGGCATCAACAAGTCGCCAAAGCGGCTAGGTGCGACGTGCTGGTTGGTCTCCAAGTAGTGATCCACCACCTCAGGCTCGGGCACGCCCACGGCCAGCAGAAGCAGGCTGGCCGCCCAACCGGTCCGGTCTTTGCCCGCGCTGCAATTGAACAGCACCGGGGCGGCTTCCGGCGCCAACACCCCTCTCACGAACTCTCCGAACTGAGCCGACCGCTCGGGGTTGCTCACCGACCTCCCAGATACCTCCTTCATCCGCTGAAAGGCCTGTCCGTTGCCGAATCGCTCTTCCAACTCCTCAGCGCTCAACGAGGCGAAGTTCTCCCGAACCCCGGATGGGTTCACCGAGCCGCCCATCGGCAGCGAGATCTGCACCACCCCGCCAGGGAGCCGATTGGGGCCTTCCATGGCAATGTCGCCGTCGTTGCGGAAATCAAACACCGTGCGGATTCCCAGCTCAACCAGGGATTCCAAGTCAGCGTCGGAGGCCTCGGCCAGGTGGGCTGATCGATACACAATGTCCGAGCGGACCCGATGGCCATCTGCGGTGGTCTGGCCCCCGAGAGAGCGGAAATTACGGATGGATTCCACGCCGGGCACCCTAGTGAGTAGTCCTTCCAGCTTCTTCACCAAGGGCTTCGCTCTCGAATAGATGACACGGGCGACCGCAGGGGCTAAGGTCTCACGTCAATATCCGAGTAGGGGCCGGCCGACCATTGGCGTGGTCCAAGGAGACACAACTATGACCAAGACCAAGTTGATTTTCATTGGGCTAGCAGTGGCGCTGGTCGGCTTCATGTTCGCCGGCTCCGCCTCAGCGCAGGACCAGACGCTTACCGCTGATCCGTCCGCAGTGCCCGAGCCCGGTACTTACGACATCACGTTGAACGGAGCTGGCTACACGCTTTCGTCAGTTAACTTTGTGCAGTGCGGCACAGCTGACATGGAGGCCATAACCGGCCCCGCTGGCGGTGCCGGACTGATAGCGGAATGCGGTGGCTTCGGCTCCGCAGTCGATCTAGAAGCAGATGGCACATACACAGCCACTATTGAAGGTGTCGAAATCGGAGAAGCCGGTGTCGCCTTTGGGCTGTTCGAACTCGCGGCAGATGGTGAAGGCGCATTCGTCACCGTGGAGATCGGCGAGGCAGAGCTGCCGGCCACCGGTTTGAACACATCGCTGCTAGTCATCATCGGTACGGGCATCGCCCTAGCCGGTGTGATGGTGTTCGGTCTCAGCCGTCGGCTGCGCATCCTGTAACACCATTTCCTGATCAATACACTCGGTGCCCCGGGCCCTAGGGTCCGGGGCACCGGTCGTTTTCGCTATAGGTTCTGTCTCATCGCTGGGCCGAGGAGTTCAGAAAGTGACGAATTCCAAATTGATGTTAATCACATTGGCGATGACCACTCTATAGTTGACGCCCGCCGCACACTCCTCGGCCCAAGACGGCCCGACCCTGACCGTCGACCCGCTTTATGTCGAATCCCCAGGCGAGTACACCTTCATAGTGACTGGTGCGGGCTGGACCGCAAACCCCCCCTTGGGTGTGCTGGCATGCCCTGACTTGGTCGACCAATCCGCCTGCGATCGCGACAACGGAGTGACAGTGACCGAGCTAGAAGATCGTGGATTTACCACTGAGATCACAGTCCAAGTGCCTCTTGAGGGCATCTACATCGGAGCAGGGGATTATGCCGAGACCCAGGCATTGGCAGTCAAGATCACCGTCGGCGCCGCGGCAGAGCTGCCGACAACCGGTGTAAACACATCGCTGCTGGTCATCATCGGCACGGGCATCGCCCTCGCCGGTGTGATGGTGTTCGGTCTCAGCCGCCGGCTGCGCACCCTGTAACACCATTTCCTGATCAATACACTCGGTGCCCCAGGCCTTAGCCTGGATCCACCGGTGGGGTGTGTCGGGGTCGGGGGTGTGCGGGAATCACGGTTGCGGGCGGGGTTGGGGTGAGTTACTCCGGGTTCGGTGGAGGCTCTGTTCCTTGAGAGGATGGAGCAATGCCAAATCATGGGTGAGCCTCACCGGGTTGCGTTGGCCATTTTGGTCCGGCTGTCAATTGCTCAGGGCAAGGGGTTGAGGTAGTCGGTGTCGTCGCGCACCTGGTTGAAGTGGGATTGGTCGAGGTAGTGGTTCCAGAGGTTCTGGCCCTGTATGCGCAGCAGGCCTCGGATGTGGCCGGGGTCTTGCCAGGTGACGGTCTCGACCCGCTTGCCAACGCTTACGGTGTCCTCCAGGGCGGGGATCAGGTCGGTGTCGGCCGAGGCGACGATGGCGATGGCGTAGGAGTCGTTGCGCGCTCCGACGGAGATGTCGAGGGCCAGCATGACGTCGACGCCCTTCTCGCGGCCTGCCCAGTATTCCGACCCGTCGGGGTTCTCGGACCGGTGATATCGCAGGGGGCGGCTACGCAGCTCAACCGCGGTCGCCTGCTGCCAGCGGGCGACTTGGCGGTCGAAGAACCGGACGGCTTTGTCCCTGCTTCGGCCGGCGTCGGGCTGGCCCCGGTATACGCGGACCCCGGCCAGCACCCGGGTTGGATCGCGGTGCCGCCCGAGGTCGCAGAGCAGCCGCGCTATCTGATGGAATCCGGCATATGCGGTAAGGTGATCTGTGTGGAGACCAGACCTGCAAGAGCCGCTCGTGGCCCTTTTCGCCGCCCTGGCATTGTGTCGCCGTTCAAGCGGGGTCGGAGATCGGATGCGACGGTGCTCGAGTCAGAGGACGCTGAAGTGGCGATCTCGATTGTGCGTATGCCGGCGCACTTCGACGTTGACAGTGTGAAAGGGGTCGTCCTGTGCGTCGAGGCGAGCCCTGACGAGGCAACGGCGCTGACTCCCGCTGATGGGATCGACGAGGCCACCCGCGAGATTTTCGGGCGGTTCAGCGATGAGTACGAGGAGCTGTGCGACCGGCTGTTTGCCGGCGACCCGGTGTTCGGCGTCGACGCAGCCGAGGACCCTTCCTCCCGCTAACCGCCGCAGCCAGTCCCTTTGCGCTCAGAGGACGTTTATGCTGCTCGTTGATGACCATTTGGCAGCCAGGGCGCTCAGCGGACGGCGCATGGTCGAATGGGGGGACGAGGTGCCCATGCTCCCGTGGATGCTCCATGTGCGGCTTCTTCGCTCCTGGCTGGATAGCTCCACCAGGGGAAGCCTCAGCGCAGAGGCCAGCACCGACGCGTTGAGAGCGGCACTGGCCCCGTCGCCGCAGGTGTTGAGGATTCTCGATCCCCGGCCGTACGCCGCGAGCGCCGTCCAGTTGATGCTGGAGCAAAAGGTGAGCCTCCTCGCCGCGGAGTTGCTTTCAGCCGCCATCGCGAACCGAGCGAGCCTGTATCTCTACAAGAGGAACGTCGGGCGGAAATGGCCGGAGATGCTCGCTGCGAGCGGCGTCGAACTCCGCCTGTACGACAAATCGGAGATGGACGCAGCGACTGGCAGGACATAGGCAACGGCGGTTGCGGCTTAGGGTCCGGGGCACCGGTCGTTAATGGCCGATAACGGAGACGTGCAAGAAACATGACTGTCAGATTCATGACAGCAGCAAAGTGGTGCGCTAGGGTTTCTCCATCTATCGGAGAGGGGTCGGTCCGTCGTTGGCGCGACCCAAGGAGCTACGTCATGACCAAGACCAAGTTGGTATTCATCGCGATGGCATTGGCGCTTGTCACCTGGGTAGGTGCAAGCGCCGCTTCAGCACAAGATGGGCCATCCATTTCACTCAACCCCTCAAGCGTTACCGAAGCTGGAGAAGTGGACGTCACCGTTACCGGCTCCGGCTGGACGGTTGCTTCTGCCAATGTCCTCACTTGCAATATTGCTGAGGATGCGAACGCGGCCGAGCTCGATGTCAGCACAAACTGCACCCTGGCTTCTGGCAACTTGAACTTGGTAGCCATGCAATCTGTCTCGGTGACCGACGGAGGTTTTGAGGCCACCATCACCGTTGATGTACCCGCACAGGGCATCTTCATCGTCGCTGGCGACAGCGGTCAGACCGAATCGGCCAACGCGTTGCTCGCAATAAGCATGGGCGACGACGACATGGGCGACGACGACATGGGCGACGACGACATGGGCGACGACATGGGCGACGACGACATGGGCGACGACATGGGCGACGACATGGGCGACGACGACATGGGCGACGACGACATGGGCGACGACATGGGCGACGACGACATGGGCGACGACATGGGCGACGACGACATGGGCGACGACATGGGCGACGACGACATGGGCGACGACGACATGGGCGACGACATGGGCGACGACGACATGGGCGACGACATGGGCGACGACATGGGCGACGACATGGGCGACGACATGGGCGACGACGACATGGGCGACGACGACATGGGCGACGACATGGGCGACGACGACATGGGCGACGACATGGGCGACGACGACATGGGCGACGGCGACATGGGCGACGGCGACATGGACGACATGGGCGACGACATGCTGGCTGACACCGGTGCGAACACGCCGCTGCTGGCCATTGTTGCTCTGGCCGTGGTACTCGCCGGTGCGATGGTGCTCGGCCTCAGCCGCAGGCTTCGTACCCAGTAACACCCACAATTGATCAATAATCTCGGTGCCCCGGGCCTTCTGGTCCGGGGCACCGGTCGTTATAGGGTCAGGCCATGTCTTTTGAGCTGATCCTTGTTGATGATCCCGAACCGCACGTCCGGCGGATCACGCTAAACCGCCCGGAGAAACGCAACGCCATCAGTACCCCAATGCGAAAGGAGCTGTTAGCCGCCCTGCGAGCGGCCGATGTCGACGACGACGTACGGGTTTCGGTCATCCGAGGAGCAGGGCCGTGCTTCTCATCGGGCTACGACCTATCCGACTCGCTCATGGACGATCCCCCTCACTACACCGCGGGCGGCGACGGTCAGTGGTCCCGCCACGTAACCGATAGCTGGCTGGCCATTTGGGAGTTGGCCAAACCGGTCATCGCCCAGATCCATGGCTACGCCCTGGCCGGAGCGTCGGAGCTGGCCGCCGCCTGCGATCTGGTCTACGTGGCCGACAACGCCGACATAGGCCACCCGGTGGTGCGGGTGCTGAGCCCGCCCGACTTCAACTATCACCCCTGGCTGGTGGGGTTTCGCAATGCCATGGAGATGATGCTCACCGGAGATTCCTACTCCGGTGCCGAGGCCGCGGCCATGGGCTTCGCCAACCGGGCCTATCCCGAAGCTGAACTGGAAGAACGAGTGCTGGACATGGCCCGGCGGGTGGCCCGGGTGCCGTCCGACCTCCAGCAGATCAACAAGCGCAGCGTCCACCGGGGCATGGAGGCCATGGGCACCCGCAACGCCATCCGCACCATGTCGGAGTACCAGGCCCTAGCCGGCAACGTGGCATCGGTGCAGGAGTTCAAGCAGCGGGCACTGGAGAGCATCAAGTCGGTAGTAGATCGCCCAGCCGCAGCCGGCAGCGGCACAGACGGAGGGCAGGGCTGATGCGAATCTGGCAACAACACGAGCTGGGCGACCCGGTTGAGCTGCTCCAACAAGAAGAAGTCGACCCACCGGCGGTGGGCTCCGGCCAGGTGGTGGTGGACACCGAGGCCGTCGGGCTCACATTCGTGGACTGCCTCATGGCTCGGGGCCTCTATCAGATGGAGACCAGGTTGCCGTGGTCACCGTGTACCGAGGTGGTGGGCCGGGTACGAGAGGTGGGCGAAGGAGTCGATCACTTGGCCGTGGGCGACCGGGTGGTGGGCATCGGCGGCGGTTCGCTGGCCGAGCACACCGCGCTGCGGGCCAGCGGAGTCCACAAGCTGGCCGAAGGAGTCTCAGCCGGAGCGGCCGCCGCGGCGCTGGTGAACTACGGCACCTCATGGTTCGCCCTTCACGATCGGGGTCGCTTAGCCGCCGGTGAGACGCTGCTGGTTCATGCCGGAATGGGCGGCGTGGGATCGGCCGCGGTGCAACTCGGCCTAGTCGCCGGGGCCAGAGTCATCGCCACTGCCGGCGGTGCGGAGAAGACCTCCCTGCTCAAGGAGATGGGAGTGGAGCTGGCCATCGACTACCGGGAGACACCTGACTTCGTCGATCTGGTGCGGGCCCACACCGATGGCCAGGGGGTGGACGTGTGCTTCGACCCGGTGGGCGGCGACGTGTTTGACCGCTCCCGGAGGTGTATGGCCTGGGACGGCCGGCTCCTGGTGATCGGTTTCACCAGCGGGCGCATCGCCGATGCCCCTGCCAACCACATCTTGTTGAAGAACTACTCGGTGGTCGGCGTCCACTGGGGCGCCTCGGTAGGCCGCAATCCCGAGCCCTCCGAGCAAGCCCGCCAAGAGATCTTCACCCTCCTCGAAGAAGGCCGGCTCGATCCCCCCGTGTTCCCCCCGTTCTCCTTCGACGATGCTCCCACCGCCCTCGACGACATCTACCACCGCCGCACCTGGGGCAAAACCATCGTGAAGCTCTGAGCGAGCTAGATCGGCAGGTCGGGGCGGACGATCACCACGGGGCAGCTTCCGTGCTGGGCGATTTGTTGGCTGACCGAGCCCAGCAACAGGCCTCGGAATCCGCCCCGGCCCCGTGAGCCCACCACCAGCATGGCAGCGTTGTCCGACTCGGCGATCAGGGTGTCGGAAGCCCGGCCCCGGACCATGCGGCGCCTGATCTCCACCCCTTCGATATCCACCTCGGCCAGCACTTCGTCGATGATGCTGTCCTGCATCCTCTTGACCTCTGCCTCCAGGTCAATGGGATCCAGCGGGACGTAGTTGAAGTCCGGCGAGGCCGGCACGTAAGTGGTGGAGTAGGCGGTCACCACATCTACGAAGGCATCGCGGTGACGAGCCTCCTTTATTGCCCACCGAAGTGCGGCCCGGGCCCCGCCCGATCCCTCTACTCCGACGACGATTCGGTTATCCGGCTCGCGCCCTTCATTCGCCATGTTCTAAGTGTAGCTACATCGGGTCGTACGGGAAGTCTGCGTCCACACCCCCGTCAACCACCAATGTGCGACCCGAAATGAAGTTGGAAATCGGGGCAGAGAGGAAGAGCACTGCACCTGCGATGTCAGATGGAACACCCATGTGTCCCATCGGCACGGCGGCGTTATTGATCGCCTTTCGCTCCTCGTCAAACAGCGCTTCCATCCGGGGGGTCAGGATCGTGCCCGGCGCCACGCAGTTGGCCCGGATGCCATAAGGAGCCAGCTCGATGGCCACCGATTGCATCCATGCCATCAGCCCGGCCTTGGCCGCCCCGTAGTGAGCGTGATTGGGCGCCGCGGATAGCCCGCTGACCGAGGCAATGAACACCATCGTGCCCCCGCCGGTCTCCTTCATGGCCCGTCCACCGATCTGGGAGATGAGGTAGGCGTGGCGCAGCACCATGTCGAACTGCCAGTCCCACTCGGCGTCGTCGATATCCAGCACCCCGGACCACCCGGAAACGCCCACGATGTCGACAATCCCGTCGATAGACCCCAAGGTTCGACCGGCCTCGTCCACCAGCGCCTGCACGTCGTCCCGCTTGGTTATGTCGGCCGCCCACGGGACGCCGTCCACTTCGGTGGCCACCTGCTCGGCCCGGTCCAGTTCGAGGTCGACACAGAAAACCTTGGCCCCCATCTGGGCCAGGGCGTGCGAGGACTGGCGTCCCATTCCCTGCCCGGCCCCAAGAACGATGAAGCCCTTGCCGTCGAGGCGCATGAGCCCGGCATAGTCAGGTACGGGTGAAGTATCGGCCATGGTCTAACTCCCTAGTCGGTTTGCGGTTCGGATTGAGATGCTGCCACCTTGCGAAGGTGCCGGACCACCTCGGAGAAATCTGAGTAGCCCCACTGCTCGGTGATCTTGCCGCCCGCGAGGCGCACCATCTCGATCATGCCCCACTCCACAGCCTCGCCAGTGGGTTCAATGCCCAAAAGGGGGCCGTTGTGGGTGCCCCGAGCCGAGATCTTGATCACGACCAAGTCGCCTTCGGCCACAATCTCTTCGATCTGGTCTTGCCAATCGGGAAACGCGGTGCGCCAGGTAGCGATCAGCCGGCGCATTCCATCGGGACCCGACGGCCCTGGACCGACGCCATGGGCTATGAAGTCATCGGCTAGTACCTCGTCGAGCAGGTCCACCTGCCCGCCATTGACTATGTCGCGTACCAAGCACTCCACCACCGCCTTGTTGGCGGTCTCGAGGCTCTCGGTCATACCCATCGGGCCACGATGTCGTCCACCGTGAGCATCGTTGTCAGAAATGCCATGGTGTTGTCCATCACCGCGTCGCCGTAGTCGGCCGGAATGCCAGCCACCGCGTCGCCGGCCAGCACCACCTGATAGCCAAGGTCGACGGCGTTGATCACCAAGCCCATCACCCCCACGTTCAAAGACACTCCTGCGGCCACCACAGTGGTGACCCCCAGGTTGCGCAGGGTTTGATCGAGCGAGGTGCCGATGAACGGAGACATGCCGTGCCAGCGGGCAATCTCAATGTCGGATGGTTGGGGGTCGAATTCCTGAATGACCTCGGCCGATTCCGATCCGATCAGCAGCCCCCCGTTTTGCTCGCTCATCTTGGCCGACGCCGCCAGCATCCGGCAGTTGGCAACGCTTCCCGCCCGGTCTTTTCTGAAATGGGCCAGGCAGTGTACCACCGGCACCTCTGCGGCCCGAGCGCCAGCGCACAACCGGGCGCCAGCATCGATGGCCCCCCGGTCCAACATCACGTCGCGCAGACCCCCCATAGAGGCCATGTCTCCGATCACGCCCCGCTGGCACTCCATGGTGACCACGGCGGTGTGCGACGGGGAAAGCAGTTCGTCCAGGTCCACAGGCATCGAATGAGACTAGCCCTATCCGATGCTCCCGCTACTAGACACACCCCTAGAACGAAGGGCAGGGAGGGGTGGGGAGAGGGACGCGGTCGATTTCGGCCAGGAAGCCGACAATCTCATCCCGGTCAAGGGCGTAACCCTGATCCCGCTGGCCTCGGGCCACGGCGTAGACCATGGCCACCACTTCGCCGTCCACGTTCACCAGCGCGGCACCCGAGTCACCGGCGGCAAGCAACGAGCGGACCTCCAACATGTAGCCGATATCCGCCTCTTCGAGGTAGATGTTCTTGCCAACAACGGGAACCCTGCGAAGCACCCGGTAGGGCACGAACTCCAAGCCGAGATCGCGATGAACTGTGCCCGCGTCGCCCTCTTCGGCGGCAGCGGCGACGGCTGGGGCCAGAGCAACCGGGGATACCGTCAGATCCGTTACTGATATGGCCGCAATGTCACGATCCGGGTCGAACCCCACCAGCACGCCGATACCCGAGCTGCCATCGGGAGCGCTCACCTTGATCTCCTCGACACCGGCCACTACATGAGCGCTGGTTAGAACCAAACCGGGTTCGATCGCAAACCCACTTCCCTCGCTGAACTGTCCGCAAGCCCTGCCGCTGACGTGTACCGCAGCCGCTCGGATGTTCTCGCGCTCGGCCAGCACCGGTCGCTCCGGAGCGTCAAGGGCCCAGGTGAGGCCCCAGCCCAGCAGCAGTCCCAACGCGGCCAGCCACAGAAGCAGCCGCCGCCATTTCTTCAACAGGTCAAACAGCACGCAGATCGTCGAGCGAGTAGAAGGCCCGCAACGACGTCAAGAGTCCGTCATCGTTGAATGCGGCGACATCCACCACATCAAGCTCATAGTCCACGCCGTCGAAGCAGACTCGGGCCACCATCGGGGCGGCCGCCTCTCGGCCCGCCACCCGCACCGGTCCGGTCAATACCAGGGTCTCGGCCAGCTCGTTGCCCCCATAGAAGGCCCGGATAGCGTCGATTCCCTCGTGTACCGGCCCGCCGACCGGCACTTGGCACGAACCCTCGGGGGCATAGCACGACAAGATCGCCTCCACGTCTCCGGCCGAGACCGCGGCGGCGTACTGCTCCATTATGTTGCGCATGTGCTGAGCATCAACCATTGACACGCCCTTTCAATTGCGGGGAATCTCGCTCCACGGGGTGTTCTTGTCCACACCGGGCTCCTTGGGCAGGCCCAGCACCCGCTCGCCCAGGATGTTGCGCATCACCTCGGAGGTGCCCCCTTCGATGGTGTTGGCCCTCGACCGCAAGAATCCCTTTACCGGAGGTGCGTCCCGATGGGAAGCACCATCTGACAGGTCGGGCCTTTTCATTGGATAGCCCTGGGGGAAGAGCATCGCCTGCGACCCCATCACGTCGATAAGGCATTCGTAGATGCGCTGGTTCAACTCGGCCGACACCGCTTTTCCCACCGACCCCTCGGGACCGGGCGTGCCCGCCGATGCCTGGGTCCGCGCCCGCCAGTTGGTGAGCCGCAACACCTCGGCCTCGGCCCAAAGCCGTACCACCCGATCCCGCAGAACCTGGCGGCGAACCGCTTCCGCTGCCCCCTGGCCGTCGGATTGACCCTGAATTTCCTCCCAGGCCGACACCAAGACGCCGATGAGCCCGCTGCCCCGGGTGGGAACCCCGCCGCCCAGCGCCACCCGCTCGTTCATCAGCGTGGTGATGGCCACGTTCCATCCCTGTCCTGGCTGCCCTAGCCGCATGGAGTCGGAGATTCGGACATCGTTGAAGAAAACCTCGTTGAACTCGGCTTCGCCGGTGATCTGGTACAGAGGGCGCGCCTCCACTCCTGGCAGCGTCATGTCCAGCACGAAATAGGTGAGGCCCCGGTGCTTGGGGGCATCGGGATCAGAGCGGGCCACCAGCATCCCCCAGCGAGACCGATGGGCCAGCGAGGTCCACACCTTTTGACCGTTGACTACCCATTCGTCGCCGTCTCGCTCGGCTCGGGTGGCCAAACCGGCCACGTCAGAGCCGGCGCCGGGCTCACTGAACATCTGGCACCAGATCTCCTCGCCGGTGAACAGCGGCCTCAGCAGACGGTGGTGCATTTCCTCGTTGCCGTGGGCCAGCACGGTGGGAGCACCCATGCCGATGCCGATGGGGTTGACGAGCAGGTCGTGCCAATAGCGGCTGCCCTTGCGCAGCTCCTCGTCCACCACGGTTTGGGCCTTGGGCGACAGGCCGAGCCCGCCTTTGCCCACGGGAAAGTCGACCCGGGACAGGCCCCGGTCGAACTGGGCGCCCCGAAACTCGTACTGCGTCGCTTCGGCGGGGTCCACCTCGATCAACAGGTCCCGCACCTTTTGGCGAAGCTGGTCCTCAGAAATCTCGGCCACTATTCGTCCTCTCAGGAATACCGATCGCGCAGTTGGCGGGAAATCACCATTTTTTGGATTTCACTGGTCCCCTCACCGATGATCATAAGAGGCGTGTCCCGAAAGTAGCGCTCCACCGGGTACTCCTCTGTATAGCCGTTTCCCCCGTGGATGCGCATCGCGTCGGAGGCGATCTCGAAGGCGGCCTCAGAGGCGAACAGCTTGGCCATGCCCGCTTCCAAGTCGATGCGCTCCCCGGAGTCATATCGGCGGGCTGCGTCGTAGGTCATCAACCGGGCGGCGTGGAGCTTGGTAGCCATCTCGGCAAGCTTGAACCCAATGGCTTGGTGGTCGTAGATGGGCCGACCAAATGTCTCCCGCCCTTGGGCGTACTTCATCGCGGCCTCAAAGGCGGCCTGGGCCACTCCCACCGCACGGGCGGCTATGTTGATCCGGCCCAACTCCAAGGCCGAAAGGGCATAACCCAGCCCGTGGCCCACACCGTCGGGGCCGCCCAAGACGTTGGCGTCGGGAACCCTGTAGTCGGAATAGGCCATCTCCACCGTTTCCACGCCCTTGTATCCCAGCTTGGGGATGGCGCGCGACACGGTGAGGCCGTCGGCGCCCGGTCCCGGCTCTTTCTCCACGATGAAGCAGGTGATGCGGTCGTCGGGAGTCCGGGCCAACAGCATGACCATCTGGGCCCTCATGCCGTTGGTCACCCACATCTTGGTGCCGTTGATGATCCACTCCTCGCCGTCGGGCACCGCACGACAACGGATGTTGCGGGTGTCGCTGCCTGCATCGGGCTCCGACAGCGAGAAGGCCGAGCGATATGAGCCATCGCACATGCGGGGCAGGAAGCGGTCCCGCTGCTCGTCAGTGCCGTAGCGCCCGATCATGGTGGCGGCGATTTTGTGGGTGTTGAGAATGCCGGCCAGCGACATCCATCCCCGGGACAGCTCCTCGATGATGCGGGCGTAGGTGGTGGCATCCAGCCCCAACCCACCGTAGTCCTCGCCGATGGTTGCCCCGAACAGGCCAAAATCGCACATCTGGGCGAACATCGCCTCGGGAAACTCGTCGGCGTGCTCAAGCTCAGGGGCATTGGGTATGACCTCGCGATCTATCCAAGACCGGACCGCACCGACCAGCTCGTCGGCCAACTCGGCGTCGGTGGCCATCAGAGCCTTTCGATCAGGGTTCCCGTGCCCAAGCCGCCTCCACAGCACATGGTGATCAATCCCCACCGGCCGTCGGTGCGCTCCAGTTCGTGCAGCGCCTTGGTCACCAAGATCGAGCCGGTTCCCCCGAGCGGGTGGCCTAGCGCGATGGCGCCGCCGTTGGGGTTGACCCGCTCCATGTCGGGCTCCAGCTCCGCGGCCCAGCACAGCACCACCGAGGCGAACGCCTCGTTGATCTCCACCACGTCGATGTCGTCCATCGAAAGGCCGGTCCGCTCCAGCAATCGGCGGGTGGCCGGTATGGGCCCCTCCAGCATCAACACCGGATCGCATCCCACCAAGCAAGTCTCGGCCACCCGAGCTCTCGGGGTGAGGCCGAGTTCCTCAGCCCGGTCTTCGGTCATCATGAGCACCGCACCAGCCCCGTCGGAGATCTGCGAAGACGACCCCGCAGTGTGTACCCCGTCGGGCCGGGCCACCGGCTTGAGATTGGCCAGCCCCTCCAAGGTGGTCTCTCGCAGACCCTCGTCGGTGCTTACAGTGACCGACTCACCGGTCTTCTTCCCGTCCTCGTCCAGTACCGGGGCCTCTATGGGAACGATCTGAGTCTCGAACCGTCCCTCGGCCCAAGCACGTGCCGCCCGCTGCTGGGATGCCAGCCCGAAGCGATCGCAGTCGTCCCGAGAGATGCCCCACTTGTCAGCCATCCGCTCGGCCCCCTCGAACTGGGAGGTGAACTCGTAGTGGGAGAAATAGTCCCGGGTCACCGGCCGGCCCACTCCATCAGCCGCCGCATTCGAACCGATCGGCACGATGCTCATGCTCTCCACCCCGCAGGCCAGCACCGCTTCTTCCACACCGGACTTCACCAAGCTGTAAGCCAGGTTCACCGCATGCTGCGACGAACCGCACTGGGAGTCCACGGTGCTGCACGCCGTCTCGGTGGGCAACCCGGCGGTCAGCCACGCGGTGCGGGTGACGTTCATAGCCTGGGCCCCGACTTGGTCGACGCAGCCGCCCACCACCTGGCCGATAGCGGCGGGATCGATGCCCGACCGCTCCACCGCGGCCAACTGCACCTGGCTGAGCAATGAAGTGGGATGGACAGTGGACAAACCGCCGTTTCGCTTGCCAACCGGGGAGCGAACGGCATCGACGATGACAACCTCGGTCATGGGCCCACGATAGAGCCTCGGGCCGGGATGCAACCCGTTGAAGCCGATGTGCGACCGGTGAACTGACGCCACAACTGATTAGGGTTCAGGGCCGTGGACGTTCGCGAGGAAGTGATCCAAGAGCTGACCGGGCCAGGCGGGCTTTTCGAGCTGACCACCGAGGAAGTTCTGGGTCAGCAAGCGGAGGTGTTCACCACCCGCATGCGCTCACTGCGGGAGATGGTGGCCAACACTGCCGATTTCGGCGACCGGGAGTTCTTGGTGCTGGAAGACCAGCGGCTCACATTCGACGATTTCACTGCCCAGGTGGCGGCGGCTGCCACCGCGCTGCAACAACGGGGCATCGGCCATGGCGACCGGGTGGCCATTTTCGCGGCCAACTGCCCCGAGTGGGTGGTGTCGTTCTTTGCCGCTACCAGCATCGGGGCCATCGTTTCGGCCTACAACGGCTGGTGGACCTCCGATGAGGTTGACTACGCCACCTCGCTCAGCGATCCGGCGCTGGTGATCGCCGACCGCCCCCGCGTGGAGCGCTCAGGCAAGGGCGACACCGATGCTCTGTGCCTGGTGATCGAGGATGACTGGGCTGATTTCATCGCCTCTGGCGCCGGAGCCGCCCTCGATGACATCGATGTTCCCCTGGCCGAGGACGACCCGGCGGTGATCTTGTTCACCAGCGGAACCACCGGCCGGCCCAAGGGGGCGGTGGCCTCGCATCGGGGGCTGATCGGCTTCGTGCAGTCCACCATGATGAACGGGGCGGTGCGGGTGTTCGCCGAGATGCGCGCCAATCCTCCCGCCGAGGACAGCAGTGCGCCGAGCCCGCCAGCCCAAGCGGTCACGTTGGGCACCTCGCCGTTGTTCCATGTTTCGGGGCTGTACGGCTCCACCCTTATCAGCATGGTCACCGGAGGCAAGATCGTCTATCGCCGGGGCCGCTTCGATCCCGAGGCCGTGCTCCAGCTCATCCAAGACGAGGGGGTCACCGCCTTCGCCGCGTTGGGCAGCATCGGCTCGCGGCTGGTGAACTCCCCCCGCTTCGGGGAGTTCGACACCTCCAGTATCGTCAACGTGGGCTTCGGCGGCGCGCCCGCCAGCCCGGCGGTGCAAGACCTCATGCGCCAGGCCTTCCCCAACGCCGCCCACGCGGTGGGTATGGGCTACGGCTCATCGGAGTCGGTGGCGGTAGTCGCCACCATCGGCGGTTCCGAGTACCGGAAGCGGCCCACCTCCTGCGGCCAGGTGGCCATCGGCTTCGAAGCCGAGATCCGCGGCCCCGACGGCCAGGGGCTGCCCACAGGTCAAGAGGGCGAGATCTGGTGCCGCAGCGCCTACACCATGCTCTGCTACTGGAACGACCCCGAGGCTACCGCGGCGACCATCGATAACGACCGGTGGCTCAACACCGGCGACATCGGCCGCTTCGACGACGACGGCTACCTGTACATCAACTCGCGGGCCCGGGACATGATCCTGCGCAACGCCGAGAACATCTACCCAATCGAGATCGAGTACCGCCTCGACGCCCATACATCGGTAGCCGAGTCGGCGGTGTTAGGCGTGGACCACCCCGAGATGGGCCAAGAGGTGAAGGCCGTGGTGGTACTCACCGACAACGCCTCGCTAGTCCCCGACGACCTGGCCCAGTGGTGCCTAGAGGTGCTGGCCCCCTACAAGGTGCCCAGCCTCTGGGAAATCCGCCCCACGCCCCTCCCCCGCAACGCCGCCGGCAAGATCGTCAAGCGGGAACTGTATTCCTGAGCGGGCTCTTGGCCTCCCCATTACCAGATGGGGAACTTGGCCTTGTCGGGGAGGCCGGATCGGGCCACTACTGCTTCTCCAGCCTGCTGGCAGCGGGCATAGAAGGTGTCCTCGTCGATGGTGGTCATGCGGCTGTCCTCCACCACCTTCTGTCCGTCCACGAACACGGTGTGAACCCCCCGGCCGTCGGCTGACCACACGAGCTGGTTCATCACGTTCAACAGCGGCCGCCATTCGGGACGGTCGGTGTCGTGCAGCACCACGTCGGCCAGCTTGCCCGGCTCCAGCGAGCCAATCTCGTCTTGCATCAACATGGTCCGGGCCCCGCCCAGGGTAGCCATCTCGTAGGCCTTCTCGGCCGGGAACATCTGTGGATCCATGCGGGCGTCTTTGAACAAACCGGCCACTAGGTAGGTGGCCCGCATCAGATCGGAGTAGTTGGAGGCGTTGTTGCCGTCGGTGCCCAGGCTCACGTTCACCCCGGCAGTGACCATCTCGGGGATCTTGCCGATCTGGGTCACGCCGTAGCTCACCTTCAGCGCGGTGGTCGGGCAGTGGACCACTGACGTGCCCGCCCCGGCCAGAAGCTGGATTTCCTGGTGGTCCACATGCACGCAGTGGGTGATGGACGTGTCATCGCCCAGCACCCCCAGCTCGCCGAGGTGGACCATGGGCCGCTGGCCGAAGGCAGCGATGAAGGTGTCGGGGTCGAGCCGGGCGGGCGACATGTGGAAGTTGAGCCCCACGCCGTACTCGTCGGCTGTGGCCCGGGCTGCTTGCCACAGGGGGTCGGAGCAAGTGGTGTGGCCCACCACCATCGACCACGCCCCAAGCCGTCCACCGGCGGTCCCCCGGAATCGCTCGACGGTGTCCCGAATGTTGGCGATGGCCTCATCGGTGTCTTGGCGATACACGCTGGGCTCGGGCGGAAGGTCCCACACCCACTTGCCGATCCGCCCCCGGATGCCGGCTTCTTCCAGCCCGTCCATCACCTCGTCGACGAATCGGATGGTGCCAGCCTCCAGAAAGCAAGTGGTGCCCGACTTGAGCATCTCCACCGCGGCCAACTGGCCCGACAGCCGTTCCTCCTCAGCGGTGTACACCGAATACAGCGGGCACAGCCATTGGAACACGTTTTCCTCAAACGGGGTGTCGTCAGGGACGTATCCCCGGGTGAGGGGCTCGCCGGTGATGTGGATGTGGGTGTTTACCAGCCCCGGCGTTACCACGAACCGGTCGCCGCCCACCGTCTCGGCGGCCTGGTAGCGGGCTTCGAGGTCGGATGCCTTGCCCACCTCGACGATCTGGTTGCCCCGGATCGCAACTGCGCCGTGGCGGATGATGTCGCGGGTCGGGTTCATGGTGACCACGTACCAGCCCTTGATCAGGGTGTCGATGTGGTTGGTCATGGTGCTCCTCTTAAGAGTCGGCGAGGTTTTGTGGCGGTGTAGGCGTATTGGTGGCCTATGGGTTCTATTAGGCGAAGGGATTCGAAGCCAGCGTCTTGCAGCCAGGTGGCGACCTGGGATGCAGCTATGGGGAAGCCGTGGATGGTGCTGGCCATCATGGTCATTCCCATCAGCACGCTGTGGGGGCTCCACTGGGGTTCGGGGGCAATGAAGTAGTCGGCCAGCAGCAGGCGGCCCTCGGGGCGCAAGGCGTCCCAGGCTCGGGTGATGAGGCGTTGGGCACCTTCGGGACCCTCGGCGCGGCAGACGTGGCCCAGCACTGCGATGTCGTAGGCCTTGGGTTCGATGTCGATGGTGTGGAAGTCGCCGGGGCGGAACTGGCACCGGTCGGCCACGCCGTGCTCGGCGGCGGTGCACTGAGCGACTTCGATCACCCCGTCAATGTCGTTGATCACCGCGGTGGCCGCCGGACAGGCCTTGAGGATGGCGATGGCCCAGGGGGCTCCGCCTGCTCCCAGGTCCAGCACCCTGGGACTGTCCATGGCGCTGTAGCGAACCTGTAGGTCGGCCCGGGTGGCGGCCCGGAGCATGGTGATAAAGGTGCCTTCCACCAGGGGGCGGTAGAAACCGGCGGGGTCGTCGTCGATCGGTTCGGTGGGGCGGCCGGCCCGGATGGTGTCGGCCAGGCGCGACCAGTTGCCGAGCGGGCCGGGGGCCACCGGCACCAGCGAGGCCATCGACGCCGCTCCATCGGTGGTGAGATAGCGGGCCGCGGCGTCGTTCAGGCCATACCGACCGTCCACCCGCTCGAGCAGCCCGAGCACCGCGAGCGAGTCGAGCAGCGCCTCCAGGTGAGGGGCCGACACTCTAAGCTCTTTGGCCAACTCGGGCGCGGTCACTTCCGGCGGGATGCCGGGGCTGGCGCCCCGGTCGGCCAGGGCGTCGAACACCCCCAGCTCCAAGGCGGCAACCAGCACGTGGAATGAGCCGAACCCGCTGATGACCTCCCACACCGGGGCTGACGGCGGGGGCTTGTAGTCGGTCCAGGGGCGGCCCACCCGCTCGGGAACGTGGGACTTCTTCAGCTCGGGATACGGGGAATCAACCACTCGCTCTCCCGGACTCCATCGACTCTGTTCAGGGCTTCAGCAGGATCTTGCCGAAGAAGTCGCTGGCCAGCATCTTGTCTTGGGCTTCGGCTGCGTCGGCCAACTCGAACACCGAGTCGACCGCGGCAGTGAATCCGTCGCCGCAGAAGGTGTCCCACGCCGGGCCGAATTCCTCGGGACGATAGGGATCGGACCCCAGGATCTTGATGCCGGAGTGGAACACGTAGCCCAACGACGGAATGACCGCCTCGTCGCCGGAGGAGTTGCCGCAGTTCACCAGCCTCCCCCCGATGCCCAGCGCGAACAGCGACGGGCCGAACAGGGCGGTGCCGACATGGTCGAACACCATGTGGACACCGGCTCCGGCAGTCAGCTCGCGAGCCCACCCAGCCGCGTCACCGGTTCGGTTGTTGAGCGCATGGTCTGCCCCCAGCTCCAAGGCCCGCTGGCATTTCTCGTCAGTGCCTGCGGTGGCCAAAACGGTGGCCCCGGCGTTGACGGCAAATTGGATGGCGGCCACCGACACCCCCGACCCCGCGGCGTGGATCATCACCGTTTCGCCCGCAATTAGGCCACCTACCTCGAATAGTCCATGGGCGGCGGTGAGATAGCAAGTGGGGAAGGTAGCTGCGGTCTCCAGCGACATGGCGTGAGGCACTGGATAGACGTGGGACGCCGGCACCAGGCACCGCTCGGCGTAGCCCCCGTCGACGGTGCCGCCGATGATGCCCAGCTCGCCATACAGGTCGCCTCGTCCCCCCAGCTTGGAGCGGTCTTCCACCCCGGCCAGCGACGGATCCACCACCACCCGGTCACCCACGGCCACCCCATCGACCTCGGCGCCCACCTCAGAAACCACCCCGGCCACGTCCATCCCCGCAATGTGGGGCAGCGTGAACCCCGGCATGGCAAACCACCCGTTGCGCTGCACCACATCCAGCCGGTTCAGCGCAGCAGCCACCACATCCACCACCACATCCACCGGGCCGGGCTCAGGATCTGCCACCTCCTCATAACAGAGCACCTCGGCCCCGCCAGGCTCGTGGTATCGCATCGCTTTCATGGCCGCACCCTTACTTCAGCCGCTCGACCCATTCGATTGCGTCAAAGCCACTGTCAAAGCTGAATATGCGCCGGGTTCCGGCCTCCCGCATCACCGCGGCGTGCAGTGCATCGCGCGCCGACAAACCAGCCGCCGTCTCCAGCAGGTCTCGGGCAGCGCGCACAACAGGCAAATCGAAGCTCAAAACTTCGTCGACCAGGCCATCCAAACTCTCGAAAGCAGCATCAATGGCCTCCTTGCGCCGAATGGCGCAATATCGATGGAGGATCTCCTGATACACCTCCACATCTGTGATGAAGCGCTCGCCTTCGGTAACCAGCTGGGTCAACATCGCCACAGCCCTGTCTTTGTTCGGGTGCTCTGCGCCCACCAGGTACATGGGCACGTTGGAGTCGACAAAGATCAATCCAGTCCCCGCCCTGCGTCAATCTCATCGAGCATCACATCAATGTCCGCAGAGGGATACCGGTATTTAGACGCCTCCGCGATCACTCGCAGCTTCGCTTCCATCGTCCCAGTTTGGCCGCTCTTGGCCTCGCGCAAAGCCTGCCTCACCCACTCCGCCAACGTCATCCGCTGCTTGCGAGCGATCCCCTGAAACTCAACGTACTCCTGTTCGTCCAGCAACACTTGCAGGCGTTTTGACACAGCAACAGCCTATTTGCCTCATCGCTAATGAGTCAACATTTGCGCCACTTGCACCACCGACCCAAGTCCGAAGCGCTCAGATCATTTCAGGCCGCGGATAAATGGCCGGGCCAAGGCGGCGGGGGGGCGTACCCGTTTGGCGAAGATGGCCATGGCCCCAATGGTGACCAGATAGGGCAGGGCCTGCAACAACTCGGTATTCAGCTCATATCCCAGACCCTGCACGGAAAGTCGGAACGACAAGGCGCCGGCAAACAAAACACAGCCCGCCATTGTGCCCCACAGCGTCCATCCGCCGAAGATCACCGCGGCTATGGCGATGAACCCCCGGCCACCGATAATGGAATCGTCGAACGCGGCAAGCTGGGCAAACAGGAAATACGCCCCGCCCAGCCCGGAGGTCAGCCCGGCGTAGTAAATCGACTGGCGGCGACGGCGGTTCACGTCGATGCCGCTCACGTCGGCCGACTGGGGGTTCTCCCCCGCCGCCCGCAATTCCAGTCCCCATCGAGTGCGGTACACCAGCCACCACGAGAACGGCACCAGTCCGTACAAGATAAAGAACGGCCACGGCGCCCCGAACAGCGCCTCGCCTATCAAGGGGATATCCACCAGCAGCGGTATCTCCAGATTTGAGGCCCGATCGGCCTGGGGTTCGATTTCCCGATCCAAGAACCCGACCAAGCCGAAGACCAATATGTTGAGAGTAAGGCCTACCACGAATTGGTCGGCGGTGAGGCGGTGGCTCATCTCGGCCTGCACTGCGGCCACCAGCATCCCGCCGATGGCACCGAACACCAAACCCACCGCAATCGAATCGGTGAGGTGATATCCGAGGATTCCGGCAAAGGCTCCGCTCAGCAGCATCCCCTCCACCGAGATGTTCAAAGTGCCCGAACGCTCAGCCACCCACTCTCCGGTGGCCGCGAAACCCAGCAACGCGGCGAACAGCGCGCCGTTGATATAGGTGGACTCGCTGGACAGCACATCGCCTACTGCGGTGAAGAAGTCGATCAGCACAGCATCACACCCTCTCGGTGGCCGCGGCCCGGGCCCGGCGGCGATCCCGCAGGAATATCACGGCGGGGGGAACCAACAAGGCCAGCACCAGGAGTCCCTGAACCACATCGGTTATTCGGCTCTCTACCCCGGTGCTGTTCACGAACCCCGATCCGGTCCTCAGCCCGGCGAACACGAACGCGGCCACTACCGCGGGCAGGGCCCGCTCCCGGGCGACCAGGGCAACCAACAGCCCTGTCCAGCCGATGTTGTCGGAGAAGCCGGGCACCAGCCGATAGTTGCCGAAGTAGAAGCCGCCGCCGGCAAACATGGCCGCCCCGGCCAATCCGGCAAAGCCCCCACCGATGGCCAGCGCAGTGGCCCCATAGACGGTGGATGACACCCCGGCCCGCTGGGCGGCTCTGGGGTTGTGCCCCAGCATCCGGAGGCGGAAACCCCACACGGTTCGAGCCAGCACATAAGCCACCACCACAGCCAAAGCCAGCGCAACGTAGACGGTTATGGGAAACTCATTGCCGAAAATATTGGGGCGGGGAATCCGGTTGTCGTCGGCTAGCTGCTGGCTCACCTGGTTGCGGTTGCCTCGATCCGCTCCCGGTGCCAGCAACAGCCAGTCCTGCCTCAGGCCATAGCCCACCGCCTGGGTGGCGACGATTACCAGCAGAAGCGTGCTCAACACTTCGGGAACTCCCCGCCAATAGCGCAGCAACACGGCCACCGAGGCCCAAACCGCTCCACCCACCGCGCCGAACAGCATGATTACCACCAGGTTCAGCGGGCCGGGACCGCCGATGAGATAGCCGAAATAGGTGGCGAACGCCGCGCCGATGAACAGTTGGCCCTCTTGGCCGATGTTGATCAATCCGGCCTTGGCCGAGATAACCGTGCCCAGCGCCACCAGCAGCAGGGGAACGGCTACTCCGAGGGTTTCCCCCCAACGGCCGGACGACATGATGCTGCCGTCCACCAAGGCCTCTACCACCGGCCACCAGTCACCTCCAGTGGCCTCCACGATGACGCTGGCCAAGGCCAGAGCCACCGCAACGCTGAAGGCATACATGACCACCCACTCGGCAAGCCGCGCGCCGCGGGTCATGTCACGGCGCCAACTTCAGGTGGGCGGTGCCACTGCCCTGGGCCGTCAGGTGTGATCGACTCAGTCATGCTTCGCTGCCTCCCATGAGGAGACCGAGGGTTTCGAGGTTGGCGTCGGCGTGGGAGAGCTCGCCGACGATCCGGCCCCGGGACATAACTGCGATCCGATCGGCCAAATCCAGGATTTCCTCCAACTCGCTGGATATCAACAGCACGGCCACTCCGCTGGCCGCGGCCCGGCGGATCCTGTCGGTCATGTATTCAATTGCCCCCACATCCAACCCCCGAGTGGGTTGGGCCGCCACCAGAACATCAGGCTCGGCAGCCAGTTCCCGGGCCAGCACTACCCGCTGCTGGTTGCCTCCCGATAGCGACCACAGCGGGGCATCGGGGCCAGCGCACCCGATGTCGAACTCGTCGATCATCTGCTGGGCTGTCTTTGCCATTCTCCGCTTGTCCATTACCCCATTTCGTGCCACCCGGTGCGGGTCCACCATGAGCAGGTTCTCCGCCACGGTCATGTCCAGCACCACGCCCGAGTCGTGGCGGTCTTCGGGAATGACGGCCACCCCAGCCTTGGCCATGGCCCCGGGGGCGCCAGTGGGCACCTCCGCGCCGTTGACCACCACCCGGCCGGCATTCAGTGAGACCAAGCTGGACAGCAGATCGCCCAGACTTCGCTGGCCGTTGCCCTCCACACCGGCCACACCAACTATCTCGCCCGCCCACAGATCCAGGCTGATGTCGTCCAACATCCGCGCCCCGCCCCATCCTCGCACGGTGACTCCGTCAATCTGGAGGATTGGCCTATCCGAGACAGTTGCTCCCAGAGGCGTTGGGTCGTCGGTTGAGGCTACTTCTTCAAATCTGGGATATTCCTCGTCGCTCTCGTCAACCGCCAATAGGCCGAAGGCGGCCCGCTCGGATCGCAGCGAAACGTCCCTACCCACCATGGCCCGGGCCAGGCTGGGGGCATCGGCCTCCATCGTGGGCTTGCGATCCACCACCCGGCCCTGGCGCATGATTGTGATCTCGTCGGTGGCATGCAGCACCTCATCCAGCTTGTGGCTGACTAGCACCACTGTCCGACCCTCTGCCGCCACCACCTCGCGCAGCGTGGTGAAGAGCTGTTCAGATTCCTCGGGGGTCAGCACCGAGGTGGGCTCGTCGAACACCAGGATGTGGGGGTCGCGGCGCAAGCACTTGACGATCTCCACCCGTTGCCTCAAACCAGCGGTGAGACTGCCCACTCGGGCGTCGGGATCGATGTCCAAGCCGTACTGCCCGCTTATCGCTGCTACCCGGTCGCGCACCCCCGTTGACTTCAACCGGCCCGCCTCGCCAAGGGCCACGTTCTCCCACACCGAAAGCTGGTCGACCAGGCTGAAGTGCTGATGAACCATGGCAATGCCCAGGGCCGCAGCAGCCTGCGGATCGTGAATGGCGTGTGGCCGGCCGTCGATGCGGATCGACCCGGCGTCAGGCAAGACCAAGCCGATGAGCACCTTCATCAGCGTGGATTTGCCAGCACCGTTCTCGCCCAAGATTCCGTGGATGCGACCCCGATTCAGGGTCAGGTCAACTTGATCGCAGGCGACGATGCCGCCAAAGCGCTTGGAGATGCCAATCAGTTCGACGACGGGTGCTGGAGGGTCGGGACCCCCGGCACCGGCCGTCTCAGCCATTCCGTCGGTCACCCGCCATAGGCGGCACCAGAGATTCCGCCGAGCACGCCTAGTAGCTCGCCGTCGGTGGCTATGGCATCAAAGGCATCAGACAGCAGCGCTTCCGCCCCCGCCGACGGGTCGCACAGCTCGGCGCCGTTGAGTCCTTGCTGGGTCGGGAACGGGAAAGTGCCGCCCTCGGTCAACTCACCGGAGATGATGAGCCTCAGCGCTTGCTCGGCGTAGCGACCGCCGTCAAACACGATGCTGCCGGACCAGTCGATCCCGTCATCGCGAGCGCAGATGTCTGCCGGCCCGGCCGCAAACACGGCGATGCCTTCGTCGGTGGCCAACTGGCCAACCGGGTTCAGCGCCCCGCCCAGATAGGCGTATGCCAAAGTAGCGCCTTCGGCAATGGCATTGGTCAACGCGGCGGTGGCATTGGCTGAGTTGTCAAAGTCGAACGGGAAGTCCCCAGTGGACACGTACACCATCTCAAACGACGGATCTACAGTCTGGAGGCCATACACGGTGGCGTTGTAAGCCTCCTGCTCGAATGGCAAGTCGCAGCAGCCCAAGAACACCGCGGTGTCGCCGCCATGGTCGGCCAGCACGGCGCCCATGGCTACACCAGCGGTGTAGTGGATTGGCGATCCCCAGTCGGTGGCTTGAGCCAGCCCCGGTGTCTCCGGGAATCCCGCGCCACAGTTGCAGTACCAAAAGATGTCGGGGAACTGCTCAGTGAGGTCGGCGAGAGGCTCAGCGATCTCGCTGGCGCCCACCAGGATGATATCCACCCCTTGAGCTGCGAGATCGGCCATGGCCTGCGCGGCTTCGGCCGAGCCGATCCTGTCGCTCACAATAGGCGGAGCGAACCCATTCTCAGCCGAGAAGTTCTCAGCGAAGTCCACCAGCGCCTGATAGTAGCCCTGGTCGTCGCGGGGACCAGCGGCGGCCACCCCGATGGTGAGGGTGCCGTCGTCGTTGGCATCGAAGGCGTCCAACAACGCTTGCATCTCAAGGTCGACTGGCGGCTCGGTGGGCTCTGGTTCGGGCTCGGGCTCGTCGTCCATCGGCTCTGCCTCTGGTTCCTCGGCCTCTGGTTCCTCGTCCATTGGTTCCTCGTCCATCGGCTCGGGCTCGTCTTCGGGCTCAGGCGCCGGGGCAGGGGCCTCCGTGGGCTGCTCTGCTGCGGCACCGTCGTCATCGTCGTCATTGCCGCAACTAGCAGCCACTAGGGCCAGCACCGCAAACAGCGCGGCCAACAGCCAGAATTTACGGGTAAGTCGTCTCGTCATCAGTCCCCTCCTCAGAAGTCAGACCATTCGGCCCGTTCACCGCTCAGCAGCCTACTCGCAGCGCCGCATCCCCGTCCTGCTGATCCTCGCCCTCCTGATAGCCGGAGTTGGAAGCGTTACCCGATGCGGTACACTCGGCTCAAACTTCCCTCAGCAATCCGTCTAAATCAAATGAGGAGAACCTAATGGACCAAGCCATTCTTGCCCTGCTGGGGGTAATCATCACTCTGATGCTCTACCTCGACCGAGGCCGACGCGCCGACATTGCCCAGCTCCGACAGGAAGTGCACCAGGGCGAAGCCCGACTGCGGGAAGAAATGCAAAGGGGTTTCGCCTATCTCCACGAGCGAATCGACAAGCTGACCGAAGTGGTTATGGACCTGGTCAACCGAGTGGGTCGGCTTGAGGGCCGGGCCGAAGCCACCTCGACACCGACTCAGCCTTCCCAATAATCACGCCCCGCCAGACAATTCTGCGCCTGTTGGCCAGTGCTGGCGATAGCGCTGCACCAACCAACGGTTGAACTGCACGTGGGTTTCCTCCTGCCAGGAGTACCGGCCCCGGACCGCAAACCGCGACCGCATGCCCCGCTGCACCTTGGTGGTGGCGTCTTGGTCTTGGGCCACGAACACCTGCACTCCGTCGTCGCTGGCCTCAAATAGGTGGTCGAACATGGGGTGCTCCAGCGAGGTGGGATGCAGCAGATAGCCGATCTCCACGTTGATGGTCTCGGCCGAGGTGGGCCGCACGATGAAGAAGAACGCCATGTCGGGGGCGGTGCCGAAGCACAACGAGGGCGGGATAAGCGCGAAGGTGGACCGCCAACGCTCCTCTTCGGTGAGCTTGGGGAACACCGGCAACAGGGCCTTGCGGGTGGCGTTGAACCCGCCGTCGATGTGGGTGTAGCCGTTCTCCCGGAAGATCACGTTGGAGTCATCCGACCACGGCACGGGGAACCGGGCCATCTCCGAGGGGCAGAAGTCCTGGATCACCTCGTGAAGGCGGTTGGCGTGGTAGCCGTCGTTGAAGTTCTCGAACATGACCTTCCAGTTCCAGGGCAGGTCTTCGAGCGTGAAGGTGCCGGGGCACACGCAGTTGTCCAGCTCATAGTTGGCCAGATAGGGCTCGTAGCGCTCCAGGGTCGGGGCCAACGGCGAGGCCTTTGAGTTGAAGTTGACGAAGACGAACCCGTGCCACAGCTCCACCGCCAGATTGGGCAGGCCCCAGTCGTCGTTGTCGAATTCCTCGGTGCGCTCCATGGCCGGGGCGCCCATCAGGCGGCCGTCGAGCCGATAGCTCCAATGGTGGTACGGGCACCGGAAGGAACGGCTCTTGCCCTCCCCCTCTGCCACCTGCATGCCCCGATGGCGGCAGATGGCCGAGAACGCCGCGACGGAGCCATCCCTTTGGCGGGCCACGATGATGGGCTCGGTGCTCACCGTGGTGGTGAACCAGTCGCCGGTCTCGGGGATGCGGCTGGCTACCCCCACACAGCACCATTCGTGTTCGAACAGCGCCTGGCGCTCGAAGGCCAGGAACTCCTCTGAGGTGTATATCTCGGGGGGAAGGGTCACCGCGGTGGCCACGTCGGTGATCGAGTCCTCGAACGAGTCCGATAGCTCGCCGGTGAACATGGTCATGCGGTCACCTCCCTGTCGCCTCCCTAGGGCCCTCTGCCTCTTGTCGTAGCAGGAATTTTCGGATCTTGCCGACGCTGGTGCGCGGCAGCTCGTCCATAAGAGTAAACGAGCGGGGCAGCTTGGCCTTGGCCAGACGCTCCTGGCACCACGAGGCCAACTCTTCGGCCGTGGGGGGGCTGGACTGATCGGCGGCTACCACAAAGGCCGCCGGCACCTCGTCGCGCACCGGATCGGGTGCGCCCACCACCGCGGCCTCCAGCACCGCGGGGTGCGAGGACAGCACCGATTCCACCTCGACGATGGAGACGTTCTCGCCGGCCACCTTGAGCACATCGGAGCGGCGACCGTCGAAATAGTGGCGGCCGTCGGCATCGACCGCCGCTCGGTCGCCAGTGCGGAACCACCCGTCAGCGGTGTAGGAGGCGGCGGTGGTGTCCGGGTCGTCCAGGTAGCCGGCGAACAGCGTTGCCCCTGGTTCTCCTCCCACCAGCACTTCGCCGTCGCGCACGATCACCTGGCAACCGGGGGTGACCTGGCCCATAGACGACGGCACTGGGTTGTCGGCCGGCTCGGTGAGCACCGCGGGGATGGTCTCGGTCATGCCGTAGAGCTGGCGGGGACGGCAACCCAACCACTGGGCCAGTGTGTCGTACTGGTCGTCGGCGATGTTTTGGGCATACCAGCAGTGGCGCAACTCCACTCCGTTTGTGGGAGCGCCCCGAGCCAGGATCATCCGCATGGGGGCGGCGAACAGGCTGGCGCAGGTGGCCTGGTGGCGGGCGGCCTGAGGGAGGAACCCGCTGGCCGAGAACGAGGGCATGAGCGCAACCGAGGCCCCCGTCCAGATGGCTGAGGCGAACGAGTAGTACTGGGCGTTGGCGTGAAACAGCGGCAGAACCACTAGTTGGCGGTCGTCGGGGGTCAAATCTGCCCGCTCCGCCATGACCTGGCCGCAGAAGGCGTAGTTGGCCTGGGTGATCTCCACCCCCTTGGGCCGCCCGGTGGTACCCGAGGTGAACATCACCGCGGCCCGGTCCCGCGGGCCGACCGCGGGCCAGTCCACCTGGGCGCTCCCGATGAGCGCATCGAGGCTGCCGCTCGCTTCGTCCACCTCGGTGATGGCCATACCGGGGCGGCCCGCGGCGGCTTGGCGGTATACGCCGGCTCGGTCGGCGGCGCAGAAACCGGCCTGCGGCCCGGTGCGCTCGATGTGATCGGCCAGCTCCGGCACTTTGCCCATGGGGTCGGATGGCACAATCCACGCTCCCAGCCGGTTGGCGGCCAGCCACAGGACCACGAACGCCGGAGTGTTGGTCAGCGCCAAATGCACCGAGCTGCCAGGGGTGACCCCCCGCTGAATCAACCCAGCAGCCACATCTCTGACAGCCGCGTCAAACTGCTCATAAGTCCAGCCGGCAACACCCCCGTCAGGCCGCTCGAACACCAAGAACACCGCATCGGATCGTTGGTCGACCGACCGGCCCCACACATCAGCGAACGACGAGGGAGTGTTGATGAGCGGGCCGTTTTGGGCAGGATCAGCCGTCGGACTCATCTGGGGCCCCGTAGCCTCCGCCGCCGGGCAGATTGAGGCGCACAACATCGTCGGGTTTGAGGGTGATCCGGCTCTGGGTGGTGACCGGCTCGCCGTTCACCTCGAACGATCCCGCCTGGCCCGGACCCCCGCCAAAGATGCCCTGCGGTGGGTCGGACAGGCGGCTGGTCACCGCGTTGAGCAGCCAGGGGCGGGAGGTGTCCACGGTGAACTCGATGGTTTGGCCCTTGCCTCCGGGCTGGGCGCCGGGCCCCTCGGAGCCGGGGCGCAGCTCCTTGCGAGTAAAGCGCACCGGTGCGGAGGCCTCCACCACCTCGATGGGCACTGCGCTCACCCCGGTGGGATAGGAGCAGGCGTCCAAGCCCGGCTTGGAAGCCCGGGCTCCCACTCCTCCGGCGTAGGTGAACATAGCGGTGATGAACGGGGTGCCGTCGTCGTGGTTGCCGCTCACCTGCATGGTCCAGACCGCACCCGCCCCCTCGGCCATGGACTCCTGCGGCTTGACCTGGGCCAGGGCCTTGAGCAGGGCATTGGGCAAGAACATGCCCACCACATGGCGGGCAGTGCCCGGCTGGGGCAGCACTGCGTTCACGATCGACCCCTCGGGCGCGGTCATCTTGATCGGGGCCAGGCTGCCGTGGTTGTTGGGGATCTCGGGGTTCAGCACCGAGCGCACCGTGAACGTGGTGTAGGCGTGGGTGTAGTTGCGGACCACATTGATGCCCCACGGGCTGGCCTCAGAGGTCCCGGCGTAGTCCACGAAGATCTCCCCGGCGTCGGGGTCCACCCGCAATGAGCACACGATGTCGATGCGGCTGCCGTCGGCCAGATCCAGCACTGCGTCGGCTTGGTACTCCCCCGCGGACAGCTCAGCGATGCTGGCTCGGGTGGCCGCCTCAGAGCGGTCGATGACCTCGTCGGCCAGCGCCTCGATGTCATCGAGGTCGTAGGCGTCGCACAGGGCGGCCAGGCGCTGGGCGCCCACTTCCCCCGAAGCCATCTGGGCGTGCAGGTCGCCGGCCATGTGGTCGGGCTGGCGGACGTTGGACAGGATGAACTTCCACACGTCCTCGTTGCGCTCGCCTGCTCGCATCAGCTTGCAGATGGGAATCCACAGGCCCTCTTCGAAGCAGTCCCGGGCCCCGGCGCCGATGCCGTAGCCGCCGACGTCGGTGTGGTGGATGGTGGAGCCGAAGTAGGCGATGGGCACGGGATCGCCGCCCGTGGCTGGGCTGCGCCACACCGGCACTAGCACGGTCACGTCCAGCAACTGGCCGGCGGTGAGGTAGGGGTCGTTGGTGATCAGCACGTCGCCGGGCTCGAGGGCGTCGGGGGGGAACTCCTCCAGCATGTTGGCCGCGCCGATGGCCAGCGAGTTGATGTGGCCGGGAGTGCCGGTAACCGCTTGGGCCACCATCCGCCCCCGCTTGTCGAACACCGCGTTGGCCAGGTCGCCGGCCTCGCGCACGATGGGGCTGAACGCGGCCCGCTGAAGGGCCCGGGCCTGCTCGTTCACCACCGAGATGAGCGACTGCCACAAGATCTCCAGCTGGATGGGGTCATAGGTGGTCCGGCTCATTTCTCCTCCAACACGGCAATAAGGCTGGCATCGTCGGCTACGGAGACACTCCACCCAGGGCGGATGATCGACGTCGTCTCCCGCTCCTCCACCAGAGCGGGACCGAGGAACGACATGCCGACGGCCAGGTCGGCGCGGCGGTAGACCGGGACCTCCACCGCATCCTGCTCCCTGCCGAACACCGCCTTTCGGGACGAAGCCGGCTGGGGCGCTCTTTCGGCTGTGGTCTGAGGCCCCTCGGCACCTGCTTCGGCTATCTCGGCCGGGTCGGCTCGGGCTGAGAGGCGCCAGGTGACCACCTCGATGGCCACATCCTCGATGGTCATGCCATAGATGCGGCGGTATTCGGCCTCGAACGCTCCGACTACCTCCTCGTCGGCAACCGCCCAGGAGTCCCCCTCCCCCACCCAGATGGTGATCTCGTTTCCCTGGCCGGTGTAACGGGCGTCGATGCCGTAGCGGAAGCCGATGTCGGACTCGGGCACGCCCGCGCTGAGCAGCACCTGGCGGCCCTCCTCTCGCAACTCGTCCAGCAAGCCGTCCCGTTCGGCTGGGTCCACCTCGGCCAGTTTCACCGGCATAGAGCGGGCCAGGTCGATCCGCACCGGCGACACCAGCGTCCCGAAAGCCGACAGCACGCTGGCGTTCACCGGGAACACCACCCGATCTGAGTCCAACAGCTCGGCCACCCGGCAGGCATGGGGCGGTCCGGCCCCGCCGAAGGCCAGCACGGTGACACCTCGTAAGTCGATCCCTAGCTCCACCGCGTGCATACGGGCGGCAGCAGCCATGTTCTGGCTGACCACCTCGTACATTCCCGCCGCGGTGTCCGTGACCGACAGACCGAGGCCGTCGGCTAACGGTTCTATAGCCGACTGAGCAAGGCCAGCGTCCAGGGGCATGTCGCCGCCCAAGAAGGCGTCGGGGTCGAGCAGCCCGAGCACCACATCGGCGTCGGTCACCGCCGGCTGTTCGCCGCCCTGGCCGTAGCAAGCCGGACCGGGATCGGCTCCGGACGACTCGGGGCCCACCTTGAGCAGCCCGAACTGGTCGAGGTGGGCCAGGCTGCCGCCGCCGGCGCCGATCTCAACCAAATCCACCGACGGCACTGACACCGGAAATCCCGATCCCTTCTTGAACCGGTAGCGCCGGGCCACTTCGAAGGTGTTGGTCAGCGCGGGCTCACCGTCTTCCACCAGGGTGGCCTTGGCGGTGGTGCCCCCCATGTCGAAGGCCAGCAGCCGGTCCTCCCCCATGCGGTTAGCGAACCATCGCGCGGCCAGGGCGCCCGCGGCCGGACCCGACTCCACCAGCCGGATCGGGGCAGCGGCCGCGTCGTCGGCCGACACCACCCCGCCATTGGACAGCATCATCAGCACCGACCCGCCGAACCCCTCAGCCGAGAGCCACTTCTGAAGCTCGTCCAGATAAGGCCCGATTATCGGCATGGTGGCCGCGTTGCAGGCCGCGGTGATCATACGGGGGTACTCCCTGATCTGGGGAGAAATGTCAGCCGAGGCGCATACCGGCACCCCCAGTTCCCGGCGCAGCTCGTCAGCCAGCAGCCGCTCGTTGGCCGGGTTGACATAGGAGTTGAGCAAGCAAACCGCCACCGACTCGACCCGAGCCTCGCCCAGTTCGCGCACCAGCGTGGAGATGGCCTCAGCCGACGGCACCGCCAGCACTTCACCGGTGGCCGCGGTGCGCTCGTCGATCTCGAAGGTGAGTTCCCTGCTAATGGGCGGGTCGGGGAACTCGATCTGGAGGTCGTACATGTCGTAGCGGTGCTCATCGCGGATCAGCAAGGTGTCGCCGAACCCGGTGGTGGTGACCAGACCGGCCCGCCCGGTCTTGTTCTCGATCAGGGCGTTGGTGATCAGCGTGGTGGCGTGAACGATGGGAGCGGTGATCTCGCCCGGGGCCACTCCAGCCCGGCTGAGGAGTTGGCCGACCGCGGTCTGCACACCCTCGAGGGGAGCAGTCGGGGTGGTGAGGGCTTTGTTGACGGTTACCGCGCCGGTGGCCGCGTCGAGCAGCACTGCGTCGGTGAACGTGCCCCCGATGTCAACCGCCAGCCTCCAGTCAGACACGGGGTCAGCCCGCCATCAGATCGTCGCGGGGCGGAGTGAACACGTCCAGGATCCAACACTCGCCGTACTCATCGTCGCCAATGAACACCGAGTCGCCGTGCCACACGCCCTTGGGCGCTATGTAAGCCTCACCCTCGCCCAACACCACCCGCTCCTCGCTGTCGGGGTCGTCGTTGATACGGAAGTCGAGCTTGCCCCGAACGATGATGCCGAGCTGCTCGTGATCTTCGTGACGGTGCAAGAACGACCCGGTTACCCCGCCGGCTATTCGCCAGAAGCAGAGTTGGAGCCCGTCGCCGGTGATGACCCGGCGGCGGAATCCCTCCCGATCGGTCTCGACAAACAGGTCGTCGTCGTAGAAGTAGCAGTACTGGTTGGTGAGATTCATGGCAGCGGCCTCGGTTGCCTCGGTTGCCTAGTCGTCAGCAGCCAAAGCAGCGAATCGGCGCTGCTCGTGAGCGAGATCCAGAGGGCGGATGATGGCCTGGTTCTCCTCGTCGCCCCAGTGCTCAGCCGGCACCAGCCACATGACCTCGAACTCTAAGCCGTCGGGGTCTTTGGCGTAGAGGCTCTTGTTGGCCCCATGATCGCTCTCGCCGTAGAGGG
Source organism: Acidimicrobiales bacterium (assembly GCA_965208505.1). GTDB lineage: Bacteria > Actinomycetota > Acidimicrobiia > Acidimicrobiales > Bin134 > Poriferisocius. The sequence goes on along the minus strand of OZ242339.1, from coordinate 369,864 downwards.
CGCCCGCTTCCGTCAACCGCTGGCGGATGGCGGCCAGCTCGTCGAGGGTGGGCACCTCCCACGCAATGTGGTACATCCCCACCGACCGGCGCCCAGCCGAGGACGGCTCAGCCCCGGCGCCGATGGTGAAGAAAGCGATGTCGTGGTGGTTCTCCGACGCCGGCGCGCGCATGAACACAAACTGCCCCGGCTCGTCGATGATCGTCTCAAACCCCAGCACCTCGGCATAAAACTCCTGCTGGCGCCCCGCATCCCGCACATAAAGCACCGCATGGTTCATCCCCGTGATCATCGTCTCGCCCGTCGCATCACCCCCTCAGCGTACCCAATCCCAAGAGCGGCCCCATCAGGCGGGAACGACCTCAACCACTAGGCTGTGACCGACGGCCGCAAGGGCCTTGTTCACCTGGCCGATGTGGGAGCGGTGGTCGGGATTCACCAATCGCCGCGCCGCGGCCTCGCTGACGCCAAGTCGCCGGGCCAGTTCCACTTTGGTCACCTGCTGGGCTCTCATGGCGGAGTAGAGAGCCAGCTTTGCGGCCACCACCGTCGGCACGGCCACCATCTCCTGTCCGTCTGCTCGCTCTCCAGGCTCAGGAATGTCATTTCCTTCCAATACGTGCCCTGCCAATGCAACGGCTAAAGCATCAGAGGCCAGGCACAACGCCTCGCTTCGATCCGGTCCCCCCGTGATGGCCTGCGGCACATCGGGAAACGAGGCGATAATCCACCCGTCATCATCTTGGTGAAGATCACAGGGATAGGCGTAAATCATGATTCAGAATTCCTTCGGGTCGATTCCAAGTTGCTTCAGCATTTCCAACAGCAAGCCTTTGGAGAGTTCGCCGCGCTTGACAGTTGTGTAACTCTTGCCCAGATACAGTCGCCCATGGCTCCCTTTGCCGTGGACCGCATCAAAGCGGAACTCCTGTCCGGTCCTGCGGGCATACCGTCGGGCCCTCCTGACAAACTCGCTGCCGTTGATCCCACAAGTGTCGTACACAAATGTACGACTTTCAAACCAGTACTACAGGTTGATACAAATTGCCCTAGAGGGTTCGGGAGATGATCACCGATTCGAGCGGGGGGTCGGTGTTGAAGGAGAGGCTCTTGGAGGCGGGGACCTCGGGTAGGGGGGTGTGGACATCGGCCACGGGCGGGCCGATGCGGGGGTGGAAGAAGGGCTCCCCGATGCCAAGCTGAAGTTAGGGCTCGAACACCTGGAGGTCGGGGCGGTCTTCTAGGAGGTAGTCGTTGGCCAGATCCTCGGTGAGGTGGCGGCCGGAGAAGGCGTCGAGGGCGTCGAGGGTGAGGCCGTCGTCTTGGTACACGGCCACCTCTCGCTGGGGCTCGCTCAGGCGGCTCACGATGTCGCCGGAGATGTGGAACGTGCGCCCGGTTACCTGGCGGGCGGCGTCGGTACACAGCCACACCACCATCGGGGCGATCTTTCGGGGTGCGTAAGCCTCGTCGGTGTCGTCGGGAGTGGGGGCGGCACCGCCCCGGGGGGCCATGGTGATGGCCATGAGATCGGTCCACCGGGCGGTGCGGATGGCGTACTCGGCGGTGGACGCCCCCACGGCCCGTGGCCGGATGGCGTTGCACCGCACCCCGAATCGTCCCAACTCCCGAGCCGCGGTGCGGGTCAGGCCGATCACGCCCTCTTTGGCGGCGGAGTAGGCGCAGTGCGACGGGTGGCCGAAGCCCGACCCCGAGCTGGTGTTGATGATCACGCTGGTGTCCTGTTGCACCAGATGGGGCACGGCGTGTTTGATCATGGCGAAATAGCCCTTGAGGTTGACCCCAACGGTGAGGTCCCACTCCTCCTCGGTGAAGCGCCAGATGTCGTTGTTGCGCCCGGCGGTGGCGTTGTTGACCAGGATGTCGAGGCGCCCGAAGGAGTCCACTGCCTGCTGCACGATCTCGGCGGCGCCGTCCCAGGTGGCCGAGGTGCTGCTGGCTACCGCCTCGCCCCCGGCGGCGGAGATCTCGCCGGCCACCCGCTCGGCGTTGGCCGCCACCCCTTCTGGTGTCTTGCGGATGCCGAGGTCGTTGACCAGCACTTTGGCGCCCTCGGAGGCCAGCAAGTGGGCGTGCTCCCTGCCGATGCCTCCCCCCGCTCCGGTGACTATTGCGACTTTGCCCTCTAGACGGTTTCCCATGACCTCACACTATGCCTAGAGGCCTTGGAGGCTGCGATTACGGATGCCACCCCCATACCTTTGAGCGACTTGCTGAGTTCGGCATAATTCCTCTTCCCTCGCTGGATCCCGGCGAACCCAGGACTCCAATCCACAGATGTAACTAACGGGTGCCGACGGTCTCCACCCTCACAGTTGCCGCGGTCTCGCCCCCGTTGATACACCTAGAACATGGAAATGCTGGGAACCACGTGCTGGTGGACCGTACTGGACTTGAACCAGTGACCTCTCGCGTGTGAGGCGAGCGCTCTAGCCAGCTGAGCTAACGGTCCGGGGCTGTTCAGGGTAGCTCAGGCCAAGCGGGGGGAGCGAAGAGATAGAGCTCCGCTTACCCTCAGGCTGCCGAGGGCCACATCGGCGGAGCGAAGAGTTGTTCGCAGTGGGACATGGCTTGGAGAACCCGCACATCGCTGAGCTGAGAGCCGACGATCTGGAGTCCGACCGGCATGCCGTCGGAGGCAAAACCAGCCCTCACGCTGCCCGCCGGGAGGCGGGTCAGGTTGTACGGATAGGTGTGGCGGATCCAAGCGTCGGTGTGGTGGCCGTTGACCACACCCTTTCCCCCGCTCTCGGGGAAATGGCCGGCCACGGTGGGGGTGAGCAGCAAATCGGCATCGTCCAGCACTTCGGCCACGGTCTCGGCCATGGCGTGGAAGGTGTCCAGGGCCTGATTGAAATCGGCCACCTTGGGGCCGGTGGACAAGCCCAGGTAGTAGCGCAGACCAGGGGTGATCTGGTCCAACTGCTCTTCGGTCAATTCGTCGAATTCGCCCGACACCGCGTTCGCCGACAACAGCACGTATTCCCAGATGGGGTCGTCGAACAGGGCCTCGTCTCGAACCTCCACCGCCATCCCGGTCGCCTCCATCTCGGAAATGGCGGCCTCGCAAACGCCAGCCACCTCCGAATCGGTAGGCTTGCCGTCGGGCGAAGGGCACCACACCGCCCTCTGCGGCTGCCAGCCCTCGTTGAGCGCCTCCCGCCACGACCGGTCGGGTCGGGGCAGCGAGTTGAGGTCGCGAGGCGACGGCCCCATGGCAAGGTCGGACACGAAGGCGACATCGGCCACTCGCAGCGCCATCGGGCCGTGAACCGAAATGGGCCACAGCCGTGACGGACCTTCCACCGGTATCCGGCCCAGGCTGGCCTTGAAACCCGAGAAGCCGCAAGCCGCGGCGGGTATGCGGATCGACCCGCCTCCATCGGAGCCGGTACACAGCGGCACCAGCCCGGCAACCAGCGCGGCCGCGGTGCCCCCCGACGACCCGCCGGGAGAGCGCTTCGGGTTCCAGGGATTTGCCGTGGGGCCGAACAGAGGGTTGTAGGTGTCGCCGGTCCAGCCGAACTCCGGCGTGTTGGTCTTGCCCATCACCACGCCGCCCGCGGCTCGCAGCCGCTCCACCAGCACGCTGTCGGCTTCGGCGGGCGGATCGTCGGCGTGCAGCATCGAGCCCTGGGTGGTCACGTACCCCGCCGCGTCCTCCAGATCCTTGACCCCGAACGGAATGCCGGCCAACGGTCCGACCTCATCGCCGGAGGCCAGTCGGGCATCGATCTCGTCGGCGGTGGCCAACGACCGCTCCGGGTTAGTGGACACAAAGGCGTTCAGCTCCTTTTGGGCCTCGATGGCCGCCAGCGAGGCCTCGACCATCTCCCGGGCCGACACCTCCCGGCCCCGCACCGCCGCGGCCCACTCCTGCACCGACCGCTCACGAAAATCCATCTCCGCCTCCTCCGTCGCCAAAGCCCCGACAGTAGCGCTCAACCACGAACGTGCCTGCTACTTGGCCCGAGCGGAGGATAGGAACTGTCTGACTGCCTCCACGGCTTCATTTCTGAGCTGCTCTTGGCGAACCATGTCTTCAGGATGAGCAAGGAAGTTGGAATAAGCGCTCGGCCCATCATGGTCTGGGCTCTCAAAACGCTCCAGAACCAATTGAAGTGCATTATCGACCTGAGGCTCTTCCCGAATGGGACTTTCGACCGCAACCAGCCCCGCAGCACGAGGGCCACTGCCGCGAAAATTCACGAGTGAGTACACCAGGTCGTAAGCATCCTTGTTGTTGTGACGTTCCTGAAACGCCAGAATCTTGAGCACGACGTAGGCCAAAATGCCCGCAACTCTGACCGTGGCTGTCGACAAACCACCGCCGTCAAGGCGTTCTGCGGTTACAGCAACCTCGATGCAGTCCTCGATCGCGAGTTGTGCTCCAGGTGCGTTGAATGCACTGAACTTTGCACCCGTGCCCTGCTTGGGGCTGTAGATGTCTCCCGGTGCCACCGCGTCGGTCTCGCACAGAAAGTCGACAGTCGCCCTTGCTCCATCGAACAGTCGAAACCACTGGTAGCTGGGTTGGCCTAGCTCGAATCCCGACTTTCTCAGATTCGCCTGCAATGTGGCGTAAGACTCGAAGGAGTCGTCGACAGCAAGCCCAATCACGACATCCACGTCAGTCGTGCCTGCATGAGGACTTGCTCCCATGGGTAGCGAGCCGACGATGTACCGAGGCGCAAGCCCGCCCACCAAGACGACGCGTTCGCGCCACGGCCCAAGATCACCAATCAGGGTCACGAGCGCTCGCTCGCTCAGATCAGTCCGCTTAGCGTCATAGTCGTCTCGGTGTCCACGCGCTATTAGAACCCGATCGCTTCCTGCCGGAGATGTTCAGCCTGCTCTTGACCACGCTGCGGATCACCGAGCAAGTCGACGTAGAGCCGATACACATTTGTCGTCCACTCATCGCCCGAACGGGTACGAAACGCCAGAGGAGCGTCATCGCGTTCTTGGAGGAATATGACGTTAGGACCTGAATCTACTGGCGTTGCCTCAATCTGAGAGCAGACGTTGTCAGCATCGACCCTGCTTGCGAGCCAAACCTCTGCGGTCAGAACATTGCTGATAAAGGGAGCCACACGTGTAGCTGCCGCGGAACCGGTCAGTGCGTAGTCGACCTCGGCAGCTTCCAAACCGCTGCAAAGACCACCGATTAGCAGATCGGAGGTCTGAGCAAGCTTGAATGCCAGCCGCCTTTTGGGGCGGTCACGGTGCTCTTCAGCCCAAAGATCCAACAGCGCAGTTGGCCTCGTTACTTTTCGCGTCTTTTTCGGCCCTGCACCCTGAACCTCGACAACAGCTTCCTCTTCGAGACGCCGGAGCACCCTGTGCACAAGTCCGACAGACACATCGCATAGCTGCATGAGGTCCGGTATCTGCCAAGATCGCTCAACGTCTAAGAGCATGGCTTGGACCACAAGACTGGACTTCCCTGATAGGCGTATCGGGACAGACGGGCGGCGTGCTGATTTGGTACCGGCAATCCTCATCACGAGACCGGGCAGTTCCAATTGGAGGTTTCCCAGACCGTCCACCGAACCGATACCAGCTTCAGCGAGGATTTCGCGGGCCTTGCCAGTCACCTCAGCAGCAACTACCACCATCGGTATGCCCATCCGCTTTGCCTGATGAATGATGTGGTGGGCCGTAGCACTGTTCACTCGCGATTTGACCTCAATCGCAATCGGAACCTCCATATCGGCATAACGCACTACTGCATCGCTCTGGAAGCCTTGCTCGTTGGCCACCGTCACCGTCAGCTCAGGCACCTCACGCATTATCTGGATTGCTTTAGCTTCGAGTGCTGCCCCTATATTCACTTCAATAGGCTTATTCATCGCACCGATGAATATATCATAACAGTGAATAATGTCTCAACCTGATTGCGGAACCTTGCTATCCCTCAACTCAGCGCGTCGACCACCGCCTCCAGTCCCGCGGCTCGGCTGGCCTTGACCAACACCGCGGTGTCGGCATCCAACGGGCCGATTGCGGCCACCGCGGCAGCGGCGGCGACCACAGGAGCCAACCCGTAGTCGGCGGTGGCCACGGGGATGACCTCGATACCCAGTTCTCGGGCCAATGCGCCTATAGCGGCGTGCTCGGCGGCGGCCCGCTCCCCCAGTTCGGCCATGACTCCGAGCACCGCCACCCGACGGGGGCGGTTCACTGCGGCCAGCGAACGCAAGGCGGCGGTCATGGACATGGGGTTGGCGTTGTAGGCGTCGTTTATGAGCACCGCCCCCGAGGCCAACTCGGTCACCTCCATGCGCCACGGCGACAGCTTGGCCGAGCCCAAACCAGCGGCGATCTCATCGACTCCCACTCCCACCGCCAACGCGGCCGCCGCCGCGGCCAAGGCATTGTCCACCATGTGCTCGCCGCGAGCCGCCAGGGCCACCTCGGCCTGTCCGTTCGAGGTCTCCAAACGGAACCGGGCCCGCAGCCCATCGTCCACACTTACCCCAGAGGCCCGCACTTCGCCCCCAGAGCGGCCAAAAGTCAGCACCTGGGCCTCGGTTCGCTCAGCCATGGCCGCCACCAAGGGCTGGTCGGCGTTGAGCACGGCTACGCCCGATGGGCCCAGTGACTCCACCAGCTCGCCCTTGGCCGCGGCTACCGCCTCCACCGTGCCGAACAGCTCGGTGTGGGCCGCACCCACCGCGGTCACCACGCCGACGGTGGGCCGGCTCAGCGAGCACAGCCAGGCGATGTGGCCCCGGCCCCGGGCGCCCATCTCCACCACCGCTGCCTCGGCGCTCTCCGGGCAGTTCACCAGGGTGAGCGGCACCCCCAGCTCGTTGTTGAACGACATCGGGCTGGCGTGAGTCGGGCGGTCGGCCCCGATGGCGGCGGCAGCCATGTCCTTCACCGAAGTCTTGCCCACCGACCCGGTGATGCCCACCACCGGGCCGTCGAACCGGCCGCGGGCAAAGCGTCCCAACTCGGCCAACGCGGCGGCGGTGTCGTCCACCTCTACCGCGGTTGCTCTTCGGGGTGCCGTTGCTCCTCGGGGTGCCGTTGCTCCTCGGGGTGATTGTGCGGTCAGATAGGCCGCTGCCCCCGCAACCAGCGCGTCGCCGATGAAGTCGTGGCCGTCTCGCTCGGCCACCACCGGCACGAACAACTCACCCTGCGCCACCGTCCGGGAGTCGATCGACACCCCGGACACCGCGACATCGGGGCCAACCAGTCGACCACCCACCGCCTGGGCCACCTCCGACGCCATGAGCCTCACCCCCCTAGCCTCCCACCATCAGCCCGAGCGGTGGGGTACCGTCGGCCTGTGGGATCTCGCACCCGCTTGGTGCTGCTTTTCGGCGGCCGGTCGGCCGAGCACGACGTGTCTTGCGTTTCGGCTCGCCATGTGGCCGCCGCTGCCGACAAAGATCGCTTCGAGGTCGTGGCGCTGGGCATCACACGAGAGGGTCAGTGGCGGTTGGCCGAGCTTCCCGAACCCCTTCCCGACCATCTGGATGCCGACGGCCTCGGCGTAGCGCCAGCCGAGATATTCGCCGAGCCCGACTCGGTGGTGTTCCCCCTGGTACACGGCCCCATGGGCGAGGACGGCACCCTCCAGGGCCTGCTGGAGGTGGCCGACGTTCCCTATGTGGGATCGGGGGTGCTGGCCTCGTCGCTGTGCATGGACAAGGCCATGGCCAAGCTGGTGTGTACCCAGCATGGCCTGCCCCAATGCCGATACCTGTCGGCCTCAGCCGACGACGATCCCGAAACCGTGGCCAGGGCTGCCATCGCCGAACTGGGGCTGCCGCTATTCGTGAAACCGGCCAACATGGGCTCGTCGGTGGGGGTGAGCAGGGCCACCACCGAGTTCGAGGCGGTGCAGGCCCTAGAGGCAGCCAGCCAGTACGACCAAACCATCATGATCGAGGAGGCCATCGCCGGCCAGGAGATCGAGGTGTCGGTGCTGGGCAATAAAGACCCGGTGGCCTCGGTCCCCGGAGAGATCGTGCCCGGTGCTGAGTTCTACGACTACGCCGACAAGTACCTCACCGACGGCGCCAAGCTGCTGGTTCCCGCTGAGATTCCCCAGTCAGCCGCCGACGAGGCGCGTCGTTTGGCCATAGACGCCTACCGCGTCCTGCGGTGCGAGGGCATGGCCCGAGTGGACTTCTTATACGAGCCCGCCGGACGAGGAATGCTGCTCAGCGAGGTGAACACCATCCCCGGATTCACCCCCATAAGCATGTACCCCAAGCTGTGGGAGGCATCGGGCCTGCCCTACCCGAAGCTCATCGAGACGCTGGTCGACCTAGCCATCGAACGCTTCGAGCGCAGCCACCAGCACCGCCGCACCGACCGCTAAGAGCGTGAGTGGGCTGGGGAAAATCCCCTGGGTTTGGTAGAACACTGCGGTGATCTCTGATGCGCTGGCCGGCAAGCGACTGGCGATCACCGGCACGACCGGCTTTTTGGGCACCGCTCTCGTGGAGCGGCTGCTGCGCTGCGTGCCCGAGGTGGAGTTGGTGCTTTTGGTACGCCCCGGCCGTCGAGGCGTGGAGCAACGCATCCGCCGGGAGATCATCCGCAACGATGTATTCAACCGGCTGCGCGACGAACTGGGCGCCGACGAATTCGAGCGTCTGTGCCAAGAGCGGGTCACCGGGGTGGCCGGCGACGTGGGGGTCGACGGGCTGGACCTCGACAACGCCGGCCGGGAGCTGATCGCCGGCAGCGACATCGTCATCCACTCGGCCGCCGCGGTGGCGTTCGACAATCCGCTGGACACCGCAGTGGAGGTCAACCTCATGGGACCGGTGCGCCTGGTGCAGATGCTCAGCGAGATGGGGGCGTCTCCCCACTTCATCGCGGTGTCCACCTGCTATGTGGCCGGGAGCCGCCGGGGCAACGCCCCCGAGGAGCCGCTGGTCGACGGCCCCATGTACGTGCCGGTGTCGTGGCAGGAGGAGGCCGAGGCCAGCCGCCGCCGGCGCATCACCACCGAGACCGAGAGCCGCGATCCCAGTCGCCTGGCCGAGTTCCGCAGCCGAGCCCGCCACGAGCTGGGCGCGGCCGGCACCCCGGCGCTGGCCGCCAAGACCGAGCAGCTCCGCAGCCGATGGGTCCACGACCACATGGTGGAGGCCGGCCGATCACGGGCGTCGTCTTTGGGATTCCCCGACGCCTACGCCTTCACCAAGGCCCTGGCCGAGACCGCGGTGGCGGAGATCAAGGGCGACCTCAAGGTCACTACCGTGAGGCCGTCGATCATCGAGTCGGCCTACTCCGAGCCCTTCCCGGGGTGGATCCGGGGATTCCGCATGGCCGAGCCCATCATCATCGGCTACGGGCGGGGGCTGCTCACCGACTTCCCCGGCATCCCCCAGGGGGTGCTGGACGTGATCCCGGTAGACCTGGTGGCCGCCGCCATCTGCGCGGTGGCCGCCCAAGGCCACGATCCTGAGCGGCCGGTGATCCAGGTGGCATCGGGAGCGGTCAACCCGTTCCGGCTCAACCAACTGGCCGATTTGGCCCACGGCTGGTTCAGCGAGAACCCCATCTACGACGACCGCGACCAGCCCATTCCCCCGCCCAACTGGACCTATCCGGGCCGGGGCCGGGTGGTCCGCCAGCTCAAGCGGCTGCGCACCGGGCTGAATGCGGGCGAGCGGGTGCTGGGGCGGCTGCCCATCCGAGGCCGGCAGGCCGAGATCACCGCCGATCTGGACGAGCGCCGCGACCAGGTGGAGCGAGCCCTGGGCTACGTGGAGCTGTACGGGGCCTACACCGAGTGCGAGGCCCTGTTTGGCCTAGACCGGCTGCTGGATCTGTGGGACAGCCTCGACGACGATGACCAACAGGCATTCTGCTTCGACCCCCGGATCATCGACTGGCCCCACTATGTGACCGACATCCACCTGCCCACCGTGGTGGCCCAGGGCCGGGTCAAGACCGCCCCGTCTGGGCGGTCGGGGCCGTCCCGCAAAGACCGCCAGCGAACCCAGGTGCTCTCCCCCGACCGGCACATGGCGGCCTTCGATCTGGAGAACACCGTCATCGCCGCCAACGTGGTCATGGCCTACGGCTGGCTGGCCACCCGGCGCCTCCCCCTCGACGAACGGGCCCGACTGGTGGCCAAGATCCTGCTGGAGGCCCCGTCGCTGTTGGCGCTGGACCACCGGGACCGCAGCGACTTCCTCCGCCACTTCTACCGCCGCTACGAAGGGGCGCCGGTGGAGCAGATGGCCGAGGACTCCGGGGAGATGTTCAGCGACCTGATCTTGACCCAGGCCTACCCCGCGGCCATCCGCCGGGTGCGCCAGCACCGGGCCGCGGGCCACACCACCGTGCTCATCACCGGCGCTCTCGACTTCATTGTGGAGCCGCTGCGCCCCCTGTTCGACCACATCGTGTGCGCCGAGCTGGGCCAGTCCCACGGCCTCTACACCGGCCAGTTGGCCGAGGTTCCGCCCACCAGCGAGTCCCGCGCCGAGGTGCTGCGGGACTTCGCCAACTACGAGGGCCTTTTGATGTCGGAGTCGGTGGCCTACGCCGACTCGGCCAGCGACCTGGCCCTGCTGGAGGCGGTGGGCTATCCGGTGGCGGTGAACCCCGAGCCCAAGCTAGCCATGCTGGCCCGCAAGCGGGGCTGGCTCATCGAGTACTTCGACAAAGCCCCCGGCGGCCCCCGCAAGCTGCTGCCCATCGGATCCCGGAAGGCGTCATGAAAGACCGAATTAGGCCCACCCCCCGACCGGGCATGGTGCTGGAGGTCGACCGCTCCACCCCGCCGATCCTGTTCCACCACGGCGAGGGGTTCCGCACCGAGAAGCTTCCCGCCGGTCGCAGCCGGGTTATCTACCCGGCCGAGCCGCTGTTGGGCCTGGCCGACCCCGAGGGCGCCATCCGCCGGGCGCTGCTCAACCCCATCGACCAGGATCCGCTGCCCGCCCAACTCCGGCCGGGCATGAAGCTCACCATCGCCTTCGACGACATCTCCCTGCCGCTGCCGCCCATGCGCCGACCCGACATCCGCCAGATGGTCATTGAGCAGGTGCTGGAGATGGCTGCGGCGGCCGGGGTGGACGACGTCCACGTCATCGCCGCTTTGGCCCTGCACCGGCGCATGACCGAGGCCGAGCTGCGCCACGCGGTGGGCGACCGCACCTACGACGCCTTCGCCCCCTCGGGATGCCTCTACAACCACGACGCCGAGGACCCCGACGGCATGGTCATGCTGGGCACCACCCCCCACGGCGAGGAGGTGCAGTTCTCCAAGCGGGCCGCCGACAGCGATCTAGTGGTGTACGTAAACATCAACCTGGTGGCCATGGACGGCGGCCACAAGAGCACCGCCACCGGCCTGGCCGGCTACCGGGGGCTTCGCCACCACCACAACGTGAAGACCATGCAGGAGTCCCGCTCGTTCATGGACCAGCACCGCTCTGAGCTGCACGCCTCCAACTGGCGCATGGGCGAGGTGCTGCGCGACGCCGGAGTGAAGATCTTCCAGATCGAGACCACGGTCAACAACAACACCTTCGGGGTGGACGGCCCCCTGGCCATGCTCCAAAAGCGGGAGTGGGAGTGGACCGCCAAAGACCGGGCCGCGTTCGTGGCCATGACCACCGGGCTGAACTACGCCCCGCCCCAGATGGCCCGGCAGATTTTCCAGTCGTGGCGGTCGCCCTACGAGCTGACCTCGGTGCAGGCCGGGGAAGTGGAGGCCGTCCACAAGGTGACCACCGAGAACGTGTACGCCCAGCACCTGGTGCCGGTGGAGGGCCAGACCGACATCTTGACCATGGGCCTGCCCTACATCTGCCCCTACAACGTGAACTCGGTGATGAACCCGATCCTGGTCATGTGTTTGGGCCTGGGCTACTTCTTCAACCTCTACAGGGGCCGCCCGCTGGTGCGGGAGGGCGGCGTGGTCATCATGGGCCACCCCACCCGCTGGGAGTTCCACCCGGTACACCACCCCAGCTACATCGACTTCTTCGAGCAGGTGCTGGCCGACACCACCGACCCGGTGGAGATCGAGGCCCGCTACGAGCGCCAGTTCGCCACCGACGAGTGGTACATCCACCTGTACCGCACGTCGTACGCCTACCACGGCGTACACCCCTTCTACATGTGGTATTGGGGGGCGCACGCCCTCCAGCACCTGGGCGAGGTCATCATCGTGGGCGGCGACACCCGAGCCGTGCAGCGCATGGGCTTTCGCCCCGCGTCCACCCTCCAGGACGCCCTGGAGATCGCCAGCGACACCGTGGGCCGCCAGCCCACCGTCACCCACCTCCACAATCCCCCCATCCTGATGGCCGATGTCAGCTAGGCGGGCGATCTCGAAGCTGGAGTTCCCCTACCGGGCGGGCCGACCGCCGGTGGGGGTACCGCCCGCTCCCCAGACCAAGAACCGAGGCGCCGACTACGACACCGACTGGGCCCGCAAGCCGGCGGCCCGGGCGGCTCGGCGGGTTATCACCGAAGTCGTGATGCAGCCAACGATGACCGCCCTGGCCCGGCCCCAGCGCAAGGGCTTGGACCGGTTGGAGCGCCTCGACGGCCCGGTGATCTTCGCCGCCAACCACCACAGCCACATCGACACCCCCCTGCTGTTCACCTCCATCCCGCCCCGGTGGCGCAATCGGCTGGTGGTGGGGGCGGCGTCGGACTACTTCTTCACCGGAGCGCTCACATCGGCGGCCTCCGCCCTGGTGATCGGGGCTATCCCCATCGAGCGCTCCAAGGTGGGACGGCGCTCGGCCCGGCTGGCGGCATCGCTCATCGAGGACGGCTGGAGCCTGCTCATCTTCCCCGAGGGCGGCCGCAGCCCCGACGGCTGGGGCCAGCCATTCTTGGGCGGGGCCGGCTACCTGGCGGTGCGCTGCGGGGTGCCGGTGGTGCCGGTTCACGTGGAGGGCACCGACCGAATCCTGCCCAAGGGCCGCAACCTGCCCAGGGTGTCGGCCACCACCATCACCTTCGGCGACCCCCTAGTGCCCGCCGAAGAGGACAACGCCCGGCGGTTCGCGGCCCGCATCGAGGTGGCGGTGGCCACCCTGGCCGACGAGTGCGCCACCGACTGGTACCAGGCCCGCCGCCGGGCCCACGCCGGCACCACCCCCGGACTCACCGGCCCAAACATCTCCCCCTGGCGCCGAGCCTGGGCCCTCGGCGACCGCTCCCCCCGCTCCCGCCGCCAACACCGCCGCTGGCCCTGATGGCGGGAGACAGCGCAACCTGATACGCCGCGTGGTCGGCCTCATCCATCATCGCATCTTCCAGCCAGGAGACAATGGCTTCGGTCAACTGATCTACCAATTCCGCTATTACCGATCTACCATTACCGATCTACCATTCCCGCCGATGGGGGTCCCTGGGTTCGCTGGAGGACGTGGACGACGCAGACCGCGCCGATCCCAACCATGTGGGCAAGCCCCACCCGGGCGCCGGGATGTTGTCGTTCACCGGCCTCGTGGCGCAATTGGGCAGTGATCTCGCAAATCTGGCCGATTCCCGTCGGGCCGATGGGGTGGCCCATGGCCAACAGCCCGCCCGACGGGCTGATTGCCACCCGTCCCCCGATGTCGAAGTCGCCGTTCATGAGGTGCTCGGCGGCTCGGCCGGGCTCGCTGATGCCCATCGCCTCGACGTATAACAGCTCCTCTACGGTGAACGCGTCGTGCAACTCCACGATGTCGAGGTCGGCCGGGCCCATCGAGGCGTCGCCGAGCGCCCGGCGGGTGGTTTCAGCGGTTAGCGCGGCATCGAAATTCTCGCCGTCGTAGACGGTCTCAGACCGCGCCGCGGAGGCGACCACCCGGACGGACCGCCGGAAATCGAGGCCGAGCCTTTCGATGGCGTCGTCCGACGCGACGATTGCGGCGGCGGCGCCTTCGCCGATCGGGGTGCATTGCAGCCGCGTGAGAACGCCGCTGATCTGGGGCGGCTCCATGACCTGTTCGAGAGTCCGGGCCTTGCGGCGTTGCGCATTGGGATTGAGAGCGCCATTGCGGCTGTTCTTGACCGCGACCGCCGCGAAATGCTCAGGGGTCGCGCCATGGTCGTGCATGTATCGCTCGGCCAGAAGGGCGAAGTGGGTGAACGGTGCGACGCGTCTGCCCACAAGGTCTTTTACCCCCGCAGCCGCCTGGGGCGAGGAGAACTTCATCGGCTTGTCGACACCCACGGCAATGGCGACGTCGGCAATGCCAGCGGCAACTTCGATACAGGCCTGGCGGAACGCGCTCGATCCCGATGCTGAGGCGTTCTCAATCTGAACCACGGGGATGCCAGTGGACCCGAGATGGCGGTACATGAGCCGTGACAGCGCCATCGAGGTGGTAGCGGTGCCCGTGCAGGCCGACTCGACATCCACCCACCGAAGGCCGGCATCGGCCAGAGCGGCGCGGACCGCTCGCACCCCGAGCTCGGTGTACGGCGTGTCGCTCGGCCGCTGATAGGGGTGGAGGCCGACGCCGACGACATGAACGGGGCGGAGGGCCGAGAGCGGGCGATTCATCAATCTGCCCTGGTGAATGCCGGCTCGACGACATCGTTGCCGTCATCGTCTATCCGGCGGATCTGCCAGGTGCCTTGTACCCGATCGCCGATCCGCAGCTCGTCGCCGGTGTCTGAGGCGACCATGGCTCGAATCAGCGGCCCATCGTCGAGCCTGATGTCGGCAACGACGAAGGGGGCCGCCGGCTCACCGCGATGGCGGTGGACTGTGGCTATCGAGTGGACTTCACCGGCCGTGGCCAGCGCGACCAGCTCGAGCTGGTTTTCGGGTCCGCCGCAGGCGTCGCAGCCGATGGTCAACGGCGGGAAGCAGACCCGTCCGCACGCGCCGCACCGGGTGCCCCGCAGGGCGGGCTCTTCGCCGTCCGGAGAGTAGAGATCCGGCTTCGCGGCGACTCGCATAGGGGCGTCTGCGTCCTCTCGATGGCAAATACTTGCTAAGCGCTCAGCATGTTATCTTTGCGATGTGGTGGGATCGGCGCTCGCACGACAAGCGTTGGTTTCGATAGTTCGAGCGAGCCTCTTGTGCTGAACGAGGCGGAGCGGGGCACCCCGGAATACTGGGCAGAGTCGAGGCCCGACGCCCCCGCCGTAATCCATGGCCACAGCACGATGTCCTACGGCGAGTGGAACGACGCCGCCGATCGGGCCGCCGAGGCGCTTGCGGGGATGGGCCTCAGGGCGGGAGATCGCATCGGGATGCGATTCCGCCTGGGGTTCGAGTGGTTCGTTCTTCAGCGGGCGCTCCAGAAACTGGGGGTCGCTCAGGTGGCGGTGAACTGGAAGCTGACCCCAGAAGAAGCGGCCTACATCGTCGTCGACAGCGAGGCGAAGGGGCTCTTCTGCAACGACCCCAACCCTTCGGCTTGGGCCGCCCACGACGTCGGGCTGTTGGTTACCGTCGGCCAAGAGGCTGGCGGTCTCGGCGTGCGCTACGAGGACCTAATCGAAACCGCGACGGCGCAGAAGCGCTTCGGCCCCCAGCGCGCCAACATGGTGCTCTACACCTCGGGCACGACGGGCGCACCCCGCGGCGTGGCCCCGCCTGATCCAGCGAAGCTCGATATCGATCGGCTCCTTCGCTATGCGGCATCGGTCGGGTCGGTTCCGCCGCATCCCCACGACGCTGTCGTGTTGCTCTCAATGCCGGTTCATCACGGCGCCGGCCCGGCAATTGCCGGCGCGGCCTGCGCCAAGGGCGGCACCGCGATCCTCTTGGACCCATACGACCCAGAAGAAGCACTGTGGCTCATCGAGCGTCATCGCATCCAAGTGTGGACGGCCGTGCCCACGATGCTGCTTCGGATTCAGGCCCTCCCGCCCGAGGTGATCGACCAATTCGACCTGTCGTCTCTGACCGCGCTGACAACCGGTGCCGCCGCGGTACCGCAGACCCTGAAGGAATGGATCGTCGAGCGCTGGGGCCCCGACGTCTTGTGGGAGGCCTACGGATGCAGCGAAGCGGGAATGCTGACCTACACCGCACCGGAGCATCAGCTAGCAAAGCCCGGAAGCAGCGGCTTGCCGTTCGATGGAGTTGAGATCGCCATCGTGGATGACGAGTGGAACCGATGCGAGGTGGGCGAGACCGGGGAAATCGCGGTCAACACACCGCTCGTGTTGACGAATTACCTCGGCGGCGAACCGCTCGGGGAGGACACGGTAAAAGACGGCTTCTACCGCACCGGCGATGTCGGACACGTCGACGAGGACGGATTCCTCTTCATCACCGACCGGGCAAAAGACATGATCGTCGCGGGCGGCGTCAACATCTATCCCGCCGAGATCGAGAAGGTGATCGTCGCGCACCCCGAAGTAGTGGATTGCGCAGTCATCGGCATCCCCCATGAAGACTTCGGCGAGCAGCCGCTCGCCTTCATCGTCCGGGCAACCGAAGGGAAACTCACCGAGGCTGACATCAGAGCGTTCCTCGACGGACGGCTCGCCTCATTCAAACAACCTCGCCGGGTCGAGTTCATCGACCAACTCCCCCTCAACCCGGTGGGCAAGGTCCTCAAGAACGAGCTCAGGGCCCCCTACTGGGAAGGTCGAGAGCGACGTGTCTGAGCCGGTCGGTGATCTGCTCGACCTCACCGGACGAGTGGCGCTGGTTACCGGCGCAGGCCAAGGAGTTGGCGCCGAGGCGGCGCGATATCTCGCGGCCCACGGAGCTCAGGTGGTCGTCAACGACTACATCGCCGAACGAGCCGAAGCGGTCGCTTCATCCATCGGCGAGTCGGGCGGCGCAGCTATCGGCCTCCAGGCCGATGTCACCGACTTCGCGGCCGTCGAGCAGATGGTGGCCCGTGCCCGAGAACAACTGGGACCGATCGATGTGCTGATCAACAACGCCGGCAACGCGGGTGCCGATCCCCATGGGCTCACCGGCAAGCCGTTCTGGGAGAAGGACCCGTCTGAGTGGACGCCGTTCCTCCAGGTGAACCTCTATGGGGCCATGTACTGCTGCCGCGCCGTCATTCCCGGAATGCTCGCCGCCGGAAACGGCGGGCGGTTGATCACGATCATCAGCGAGGCCGGCCGCGTCGGCGAGGTCGGGCTCGAAGCCTATTCAGCCGCCAAAGCAGGCGCCGCCGGCCTCACTCGGGCGCTCGCCCGAGGCCTTGGGCACCACGAGATCACCGCCAACAATGTCGCCATAGGGGCCACCCGCACCCCGGCAATCGCCCGGATGACAGAGAACGAGGACCTCGCCAATCGGGTCCTCAGCCGCTATGTGATTCGCCGCTTCGGGGAGCCCAGCGATCCCGCCGCAATGGTCACCTTCCTCGCATCCGACGCAGCGGCGTGGATTACCGGCCAAACCTACCCAGTGAATGGGGGATTCAGTGTCAGCCTCTGACGTCCCCGGTGCCGCACCGAACGGCACCGACGCCATCCGCAGCGAACGCATCGGTGATCACCTCATTGTGATCCGCATCGATCGGCCGCACCGGCGCAACGCCTTCGACGGGGCAACCGCCCGGGCCATGGAGGCGGCAATCGACGCCTACGAAGACGACGACACGCTGCGATGCGCCATCCTCGCAGGCTCCGATGAGGTCTTCTCCTCGGGACAAGACCTCATCGCCGCGGCCCACGGCGACATGGGCATTGCCCCCAACCGGGGAGGCTTCGGCATCATGGCCAAACCCCCGGCCAAGCCGATCATCGCGGCCGTCGAGGGCCACGCCCTGGCGGGTGGCCTCGAGCTCTGCTTGTCCTGCGACCTCATTGTGTCGTCGCGCACCGCGACGATGGGGATTCCCGAAGCGGCCCGCTCGCTCGTGGCGGTGGGCGGGGGGCTGTTCCGACTTCCCAAGCGCATCCCGTATCACCTGGCCATGGAACTAGCGCTCACCGGCAAGGCCTGGTCGGCAGAACGAATGGCCGAGTTGGGCTTGGTCAACAAGCTGACCGAGCCCGGCGCCGCGCTGGAAGGGGCCATCGATCTCGCCAACGAGGTTCTGCGCGCCGGGCCTCTCGCGGTTCGGGCCAGCAAGCAGATTGTGCAGCGCGCCTATGACTGGCAAGACCGGGACGGATGGAAGAACCAGATGGAGTTCGCTGGCCCCGTCATGGCATCAGAGGACCTGCAAGAGGGTCTGCGGGCATTTGCCGAGAAGCGCGACCCGGTCTGGAAAGGCCGCTGACATGATGATCGAGCCGGTTCTTCGATCCGATCTGCTCAAGGGCCAGACAGCGATCGTTACCGGCGGCTCACGCGGCATCGGCGGGGCAACCGCCGCGATGCTTGCGGCCAACGGGGCAAACGTCGTCATCGCCGAGGTCGACGCGGCCAAGGCCCGCGAAGCGGTCGATAACCTCAACTCGCCGGACGGTGAGGGCACCGCGAGCGCGTTCATTGCCGACCTGGTCGCCCCCGACGCGTGTGACCGGCTGGTCGAGCACACGCTTGAGACTTTCGGCGGACTCGACATCGCCGTCAACAACGCCGGCTACGCGTGGGACGGCGGCATCCACTCGATGTCGGACGAGCAGTTCCAAGCCATGCTCGACATCCATCTCGTCGTCCCCTTTCGGCTCGCTCGGGCCTGTGCGCCCGTGTTTCGCGCCGCAGCCGAGGCCGACTCGGAAGCCGGTCGCACACAGCACCGCAAAACGGTGATGGTCTCTTCGATGGCCGGCGAATGGGGCCTCGCCGGCGCCGGCAACTACGCCGCGGCCAAGGCCGGGGTGCTCGGGCTGATGCGCACCCTGGCCCAGGAGTGGGGCCGCTACCGCGTCAACGTCAACGCGGTGGCCTTTGGCATCATCCAGACGAGATTCGGACTTCCCCAATCCGACAGCGAGGTCATCGAAACCGGCGGGCGAACGATCCACGTCGGCATGCCCGCCAAGCAAGCAGAGCGCCTGGGCATCACCCTTGATCCCGACAAGCCGCCCACCAACGAGCAGACCTACGCGGCTAAGCCCATGCCCAGTTCGGTGGTCGCTCTCGGCCGCTCCGGCACCGTCAGCGATGCCGCCAACTCCATCTTCTGGCTTTGCTCGCCAATGAGCGACTACATGACCGGCCAAGTGTTGGCCGTGAACGGCGGTGCTCGCGGCGGCATGAGCTGAATCGCCCGACTCGAACTGGGGAATAACGGGAACGAGCCCCGTTCCGCGACAAGGCCAAATTGCCTATAAACCCGTAGAATCGGAGGTATGCCGGTTGCCGCCTCCACCCCCATTGAGCTGATTGAAAATGTGTATTCCACCCTGGGCGAGCGGGTTGGCGCCGCCCGGGAGCGTTTTGGCCGAGAGCTCACGCTGGCCGAGAAAATCCTGGTCAACCACCTCGACGACCCCACCGCCACCCCCGAGCGGGGCGTGTCTTACGTGGATCTGAGGCCAGACCGGGTGGCCATGCAGGACGCCACCGCCCAGATGGCCTGGCTCCAGTTCATGACCGCCGGACTCGATGAGGTGCAGGTGCCCACCACCACCCACTGCGACCACCTCATATCGGCCCGCCTCGACGCCCAGCGCGACCTGGCCGCCGCGCTCGACAACAACGAAGAGGTGTACGACTTTCTGGAGTCGGTATGCGCCCGCTACGGGGCTGGTTTCTGGAAACCGGGCTCGGGAATCATCCACCAGGTGGTGCTGGAGCAGTACGCCTTCCCCGGCGGCATGATGATCGGCACCGACAGCCACACCCCCAACGCCGGTGGCCTGGCCATGGTGGCCGTTGGCGTGGGCGGGGCCGACGCGGTGGACGTGATGACCGGGTTCGCCTGGAACGTGCGCTGGCCCAAGCTCATCGGCGTCCACCTCACCGGCGATCTCGACGGCTGGGCCGCCCCCAAAGACGTGATCTTGAAGGTGGCCGAGATCCTCACCGTGGCCGGAGGCACCGGGGCCATCGTGGAGTACTTCGGGCCTGGGGCCCACTCGCTGTCGGCCACCGGCAAGGCCACCATCTGCAACATGGGGGCCGAGATCGGCGCCACCACCTCGCTGTTCGCCTACGACGACGCCATTGCCCGCTACCTCAAGGCCACCGGACGCGAAGCGGTGGCCGACGCGGCCAACGCATCGGCCCACGACCTGCGGGCAGATGACGCCGTGCTCGCCAGACCCGGCGGTTACTTCGACCGGGTGGTGGAGATCGACCTGTCCAAGCTGGGCCCGCACATAAACGGCCCCCACACCCCCGACCGGGCCCGCCCGGTGGCCGAACTGGGGACCGAGGCCAAGTTGAACGGCTGGCCCCTGGAGGTGAGCGCCGCGCTGGTGGGATCGTGTACCAACTCCAGCTACGAGGACATCACCCGGGCGGCCAGCATCGCCCGCCACGCCGCGGCCCACGGGCTTACCGCCAAGTCGCCTCTGATGGTCACCCCCGGCTCCGAGCAGGTGCGGGCCACCATAGAGCGCGACGGGCTGCTGGCCGATTTGGAGGCCATCGGCGCCACCGTTTTGGCCAACGCCTGCGGGCCGTGCATCGGCCAGTGGAACCGCGACGACGTGGCCGACGGCACCCCCAACAGCATCGTCACCAGCTACAACCGGAACTTCCCCAAGCGCAACGACGGCTACGCCTCAACCAACGCCTTCGTGACCTCGCCCGAGACGGTGGTGGCCCTGGCCCTGGCCGGCACGCTGGATTTCGACCCGGCCAGCGACACCATCGCCACCCCCGACGGCACCGAGGTGGCGCTCATGGTGGGCCCGGGCACCGAGCTGCCCGACCAGGGGTTCGACCCCGGCGCCAGCGGGTTCGTGGCCCCTCCCTCCGAGGGCAGCGGGATCGACGTGCGGGTTGCGCCCGACTCCGAGCGGCTCCAGGTGCTTGAGCCGTTCGCCGCCTGGAACGGCGAGGACTTCCACGCCCTGCCCGTGCTGCTCAAGGCCCAGGGCAAGTGCACCACCGACCACATCTCCATGGCCGGTCCGTGGCTGCGCTACCGGGGGCATTTGGAGAACATCTCCGGCAATCTCTACTTGGGCGCGGTGAACGCCTTCACCGGGGCGGTCGGCGAGGGCAAGAACCAGCTCGACGGCTCCACCGGGTCGTTCCCCGACGTCGCCGCCGCCTACCACGCCGCGGGCCAGCGCTGGGTAGTGGTGGGCGACCAGAACATCGGCGAGGGCTCATCCCGAGAGCACGCCGCGATGGAGCCCCGCTTTAGGGGGTGCGCGGCGGTGATCGCCCGGTCGTTCGCCCGGATCCACGAGACCAACCTGAAAAAGCAGGGCGTTTTGGCCCTGACCTTCTCCGACCCCGATGACTACGACCGCATCGGCGAGGACGACCGCATATCGATTCTCGGCTTGGCCGATTTGGCCCCCGGCGCTCCCGTGCGAGTGCAGGCATCCAAGCCAGACGGAACCACCGTCGAGGTCACCGCGGAGCACACCATGTCGCACGACCAGATCGAGTGGTTCCAGGCGGGCAGCGCGCTGAACCTGATCCGCCAGCGGACCAAGGGCTAACCGGCCGCGGCGAGCCGCCTTGGACACGCGCTCCTCCTGCCGACCGTAGATTTGCAACCATGGACATCCGCCAGCTCGACGCCCTTTTGGCCATAGCCGAGCACAAGACCTTCTCCAGCGCGGCCCGGTCGCTGCACACCGTGCAGTCCAACGTGTCCAAGCACATCGCCCGGCTGGAGGAAGAGCTGGGCGCCCGCCTAGTGGACCGCGACGCCGGCACCCTCACCGAGGAGGGCGAAGCGGTGGTGGCCCGGGCCCGGCGCATCCGGGCTGAGACCGACGCCATCGCCGACGACATGGCCGCCATGCGCGACGACATCTCAGGAGTCACCCGCCTGGGCACCATCGACTCCACCGCCCGGTGGCTGATCCCCATCGTGCTTCCCGCTTTGGAGGCCAAGTACCCAAACGTGCGCCTCGAGATTCTGACCGCCACCACCACCAGCCTGCTCCCCCAGGTGGTAGCCGGAAACCTCCACAGCGCGGTGGTGAACCTGCCCCTCGGCGATCCGGAGATCCGGGCGGAGGAGCTGTTCGAGGAGGATCGTCTGCTCATCGCCCCGCCCGATCACCCGCTGGCTCGCAAGTCTGCGGTCACTCCGGCCGAACTGAGCCGCCACGAGCTGCTACTGCCTCCGCCGGGAACCGCGTTTCGAGACGAGATCGACTCCGAGCTCAATAGCCAGGGCGTGGAGCTCACCACCCGGGCTGAGATCGACGGCATGAGGATGATCGCCACCCTGGTGGTCACCGGATTCGGCGCGGCCATTCTCCCAGCCACCGCCGCCCCCGACGACGGCCCCTGGCGGCGCATCCCCATCACTGGACTGGTGCGGCGCTCGGTGGGAATGATCTTCAGCCGCCGAGTGGCTCCGTCGGCTGTGACCCGAGCAGTGCGCGACGTGATCTTCGAGGTGGTGGGCACCCATGGCTACGACCAAGCCGGCGTGTACCCGAGTTGATGCCGGCGCGCGAAACTGGCCCTATCCATGACTGATGCCGTGACTGCCACCGGGAACCGGCCCGACCGGGTTCCGCTGCGAGCCGGGTCGGCGGGAACGGCCCGCGCCTGGCTGGATTCCTACGACGGCCGGGATTGCGTGGCCTTCGAAGTGGAGGACAACGATGCCGACCGGGGAGCTCTCAGCCCGGCCGACAGCGAAACCCTGGAGCGGGCCGCACAGGAGGCCCTTTTGCGCCGGATACCCCTGGTGGGATTCCTCGCCTCGTCGGGGGCCGACATCGACTCGGGCATCGCCGCCACCATGGGCTGGGGACGGGTGGCCAAAGCGGTGGTGGACTGCTCGGGCCAGGTGCCCACCATCTTCTGCGCCACCGGCCCGGCGGTGTCGGGACCGGCCCTGCTCTTGGGTTTGGCCGACATCGCCATCGCCACCGAGGACAGCTACGCCTTTGTCTCCGGTCCCCGCATGGTCACCCAGTTCACCGGAGAGGTGATCAGCAACCAGACCCTGGGCGGGGCCGGCCAGCTCTCCCGGCGCAGCGGGGTGGCCGCATTCTTGGTGGAGGACAAAGACGCCGCCTCTGACCTGGTGGGGGCGCTGTTGAGCCTGCTGCCCGCCCACGCCGACGAGCTGCCTCCCCGATGGGCGGCCGACGACCCCGCCGACCGCCCCACCCCAGAGCTGTGCGACCTGCTGCCCGACTCGCCGCTGGGCAGCTACGACGTGCGGGACGTGGCCCGGGCCGTGGCTGATGACGGCGACCTTTTGGAGTACAAGGCCGACTGGGCCACCAACCTGGTATGCGCCTTCGCCACCGTGGCTGGGCGCCCGGTGGGGATCTTGGCCAACCAGCCCCAGAGCCTGGCCGGAACCCTCGATATCGCGTGCAGCCAGAAGGGGGCCCGGTTCGTGTCGTTCTGCGACGCCTTCAACCTGCCGCTGGTCACCTTCGTGGACACCTCGGGCTTTCAGCCGGGCAAAGACCTGGAGTGGCGGGGCATCATCCGCCACGGCGCCCAGTTGGCCTTCGCCTACGCCCGGGCCACGGTGGGCCGGGTGAACGTGACCCTGCGGAAGTCGTACGGCGGGGCCTACATCGTGATGGACTCCCGTCACATGGGCAACGACATCGCCCTGGCCTGGCCCTCCGCTGAGATCGCGGTGATGGGGGCCAGGGGCGCGGTGGAGATCGTCCACCGGAGGGCCAGCCCCGAGGAGCGAGCAGAGCTGGAGGCTGCCTATGAGGAGCGCTACCTGAATCCCTTCATCGCGGCGGAACGGGGCTCGATCGACGCGGTGATCGACCCGGCTGACACTCGCGCCGAGGTGGCTGCCGCCCTGGAGCTGCTGGAGTCCAAGCGGGAGTCTCTCCCCCGCCGACGCCACGACAACACACCTCTCTGACATCTCTCACTGATCATTTGGGAACGCTCTCTCTGGGGCGATCACAGCCTCCTGCGGTATGCTGCGGCAGCGCCGGAGGGAGCAGCGAAAGGAGCCGTGCGTGCCTGAGTCCATAACGATCACCGACAATCGGACCGGTGAGTCAATAGAGGTTCCGATTGTCGACGGTGGTGTGGATGCCACAGCCTGGCGAAAACTACTCCCCAACGTGTGGTTCCTAGACCCGTCGTTCAGCACCACCGCGGCCACCACCAGCGCCGTCAGCGAGGTGGACGGAGAAAACGGAATCCTGCGCTACCGGGGCTACCCCATCGAGCAGCTTGCCGAGCACTCCACCTATCTGGAGGTGGCCTACCTGCTGCTCCACGGCGAACTGCCCACCCCCGGCGAGTACGACGTGTGGAAGGACGAGATCACCCACCACACCTTCATCCACGAGCGCTTTCGCAAGCGGTTCATGGAGTCGTTCCTCCATGATGCCCACCCGATGGGAATGTTCGTTTCCACTATCGCCGCCCTGTCCACCTTCTACCCCGAGGCCAAAGACATCGAGGATCCCGAGAACCGGATGCACCAGATCGTGCGGCTCATCGCCAAGGTGCCCACGGTGGCTGCTGCCGGGGCTCGGTTCAACACCGGCATGCCGTTCGTCTATCCCGACAACGAATTGGACTTCGCCACCAACTTCTTGTCGATGATGTTCAAGATCGCCGAGCCTAGGTACCAATGCGAGCCCGCGTTCAGCCGGGCCCTGGACCTGCTGCTCATCACCCACGCCGACCACGGGCAGAACTGCTCCACCAGCACCGCCCGGGTGGTGGGCAGCGCCCACACCGATCCCTACTCGGTGATCTCGGCCGCGGCATGCTCTTTGTACGGCCCCCGCCACGGTGGGGCCAATCAGGCCGTGATGGAGATGCTCGACGACATCGGCAGCTACGAGAACATCGACCCGTTCATCAAGGCGGTAAAGGCCGGCGAGACCCGCCTGATGGGATTCGGCCACCGGGTGTACAAGAACTACGACCCCCGAGCCCGCATCATCAAAGAAGCCGCCTACGACGTATTCGACGTGACCGGCTCCAACCCGCTGCTCGACATCGCCTTGAAGCTCGAAGAGGTGGCCCTGGCCGACGACTACTTCGTGAGCCGCCGGCTGTACCCCAACGTGGACTTCTATTCCGGGCTCATCTACCAGTCGATGGGCTTCCCCACCGAGATGTTCACCGTGCTGTTCGCCATCGCCCGCACCGCCGGCTGGCTGGCCCACTGGGTCGAGCTCCTAGAACAAGACAGCCGAATCGCCCGCCCCCGCCAGGTCTACACCGGCGCCCAAGAGCGCAACTACACCCCCATCAACCAGCGCTGATCAGAAGGAATTAGGACTATCCATATGGTGGATAGCCCAATAGCCATTTGTGCATGATGCCCTTGCGGCGACATTCGGGATAGCTCTCGGCGTTCTTGTCATTTAGTAACTATTTCGTTACCATTATGGCATTGCTCAAGCGAGGGAGTACATCGATGACCGGGGTCGCAGCCCCTTTCGCCGCTGGTTCGACAGGCTGGATGCGGGAGCGGCGGTCAAGGTGACCAGTGCCATCGCACGCATGGAGGCTGGGAATCTCTCCAATGTCGAGAGTGTCGGACGCGGTGTCTCAGAGTGCCGCATACACACTGGCCCCGGGTACAGGATCTACTTTGGCCAGGACGGAGAGATCCTGATCATCCTGCTTGGCGGTGGGACAAAAAGACGCCAGCAAGATGACATCGCACGAGCGCAGGAACGCTGGCAGGACTACAAACATCGCAAAGCGAAGGAGGCATAACATGCCGCTTACTCGAGAATTCAAGGAGACAGTGCTGGCTCGTGCACAGCGCGACCCGGATTTCCGTTCGAGCCTGCTGAAAGAAGGCGTCGAGTGCATGCTGGCCGGAGATGTCGACACCGGCAAGACCATTTTGCGCGACTACATCAACGCAACCATTGGCTTCTCAGAGCTTGGCGAGCTCACGAAGAAACAGCCTAAGAGCCTCATGCGCATGTTGGGCCCCCATGGCAATCCCCATGCGCGCAACCTCTTTGAGATCATCGGCTGCATTCAACACCACGAGGGAATTCAGCTTGAAGTGAGGGCCACCCGATAGAGCTTGCTCAGCTCTGCAAATCCCCGTCGCGGAGGGCGGTTAGGAGGGTGGCTGTGGCGATGGCAGCGGTTTCGGAGCGGAGGACTGAGGAGCTGATGCGGATGGCGCCTAGTTGGCAGCGCTCGGTATCGGACCAGCCGCCTTCGGGGCCGATCAAGACAGTGGGGTGATCCAGCGACGGCGGGTCGCCACCGATGTCGGCTCGGATGGCGCCGGGGTGGGCGGCTAGCACGGCGAAGTCGGTTACTTCGCTGATTTCGGGAAGGCGCACTTGGCGGCTTTGCATGGCGGCCTCGCGGGCTACTCGGCGGAGGCGCTCGGTGTGGCGGGCAGCCCGGTCGGGATCCCAGCGCACCACGCTGTGCTCGGCGGTGAAGGGGACGATGGCGTCTACTCCCAACTCGGTCAGCTTCTGAACCACCAGCTCGGGTCGGCCGCCTTTGATGAGGGCGAAGCCGATGGTGAGCTTGGGGCTGGGTGCTTCGGCGAAAACCACCTCGCCGTCGGGCTCGGCATCGAAACTCGGACCCGAACCCAGTCGGCACACCCGCCACGAACCCGTGCCGTCGGAGGCGGTGAAGGGGTCGCCGGGGCGCAGGCGCAGCGAGCGGGTCAGGTGATTGCGGTCGTCGTCGCGCAGCTCGAGGTGCTCTAGATCATCGACAAAGACGTGGGGGCCGTTTGCGCCGGCGGGCTTCACGGCTTCGTCCAACCGAATCCGTCACTTCCGCCGGGCTTCACGGCGTCGCTTCCTCGTGGTGGGCGCCACCTCTTCGCCCCGCAGCTCGGCTAGCTGGTGGAGCAGGTCGATCTCGTCGTCGCTCAAGCCGGTGGGCGTCTCCACCATGGCCTGGGCCAAAAGATCGCCCCGGCCCCGGCCCTCTAGTCGGGGCACCCCCCGGCCTCTGATGCGGAACACATCGCCGGTCTGGGTGCCGGCGGGAATGTCCAGGTCTTCCACGCTGTCGAGCGTTTCATACTTGATGTTCGCCCCGAGGGCGGCTTGGACCATGGTCAGATGCAACCGGTCCACCAGATTGTCGCCGTCGCGCTCGAAGCGGGGGTGGGGCCGCACGTCGATATGCACGTACAAGTCGCCGGGTGGCCCACCCCGAGGCCCAGCCGCGCCCCGGCGGGTAACCCGCAACGTCGACCCGTGGCCCACCCCGGCGGGCACGGTGACCGTGTAGTCGCGGTCGCCCACCACCCGGCCGTCGCCCCCGCAGCTTCGGCACGGGTCGGCGATCAACTCGCCGCTACCCGAGCAGGTCTCGCACACCGTGCGGGTGACCATCTGGCCAAGGATCGACTGCCGCATCCGCTGCACCTGGCCCATGCCTTCGCAGGCGCCGCAGGTAATGGGCTGGGTTCCCTCGGCGGCGCCCCGGCCCTCGCAGGGCTCGCACACTGTGGCGGTGCGCACGGTCACCTCGGCATCGGCGCCCAACACGGCATCTTCGAAGTCGAGAGTCAGCACCGCTTCGAGGTCGGAACCCCGCTGGGGACCGGTCCGAGCCCGCCCGCCTCCAGTGCCGAACGGGCCGGAGCCAAACGGGCCGGAGCCTCCGAAGAAGGCATCGAAGATGTCGTTCAGGTTCATGCCTGAGAACGGGTCGCCCCCGCCTGCCGCGCCGGGCGCAGAGCCGAAGCGGTCGTAGTGGGCTCGTTTCTGGGGGTCGCTCAGCGTCTCATAGGCCAGCGCAATCTCCTTGAACCGGGCCTCGGCGTCGGCGTCGTCGGGATTGGCATCGGGGTGGTACTGGCGGGCCAGCTTGCGGAACGACTTTTTGAGGTCGTCCTCGGTGGCGTCTCGGCCCACGCCGAGCAGCTCGTAGAAATCAGCAGTCATGGGCTAGTGGTGTGTCGTGGGATTAGCGCCGTGGAGTGCGACGGCAGCGGCGTTCCTCGCAAGGCGCACCGACGCAGCCATACCCGGAGCGTACGGCAAGGAGGCGCAACGCCGCGAGGGGCGTCGATGCCTAGCAGGACACGAGCGATTAATCCCACGACACACCACTAAGGGGTAGACAGTCGGTCGCCCAGATTCTGGCTCACCACTGCTACTGCGGCCAGGGCCTGGGGATAGTTCATGCGGGTGGGGCCCAGCACCCCGATGGATCCCACCGGCTGGCCGGCTACCTCGTAGGGCGCCACGATAAGCGAGCACTCGGCCAGGGGGGCCACCCCGGTTTCTGAGCCGATGGCTACCGTGAGGCCGCGATCCATGATGTCTCTCACCAATGACACAACCACCAACTGCTTCTCCAGTATTCCCAAAACCGACCGAACTGTCTCAGTGGCATCGAAAAGGCCGGCCACACTGGCCGCCCCGCCCACGTAAAGCTGCTCCTCGGCATCGCTCAAATCGGCCAGCGAGTCCAGCACCCGGGCCGCCAAAGGACTCAGGGCATCGACCGTTTGGCGGTCTCGCAGGGCGCTGGCCGGGTACCCCACCAGCAGGTCGGTGAGCTGGGTGGCCGCCCGGGCCAGTTCCACCGGGTCGGCGGGCTGATCCAACTCGATGGTGCGCTTGTCCACCGACCCGTTCTCGTACACCACCAAGGCCATCGCCAGCCGCTCCGACAGGTCCACCAGGTTCACCGACCGGATGGTGGCAGTGGCGTGCTGGGGGGCCACCACCAATGCGGCATAGGCGGTGAGGTCGGCCAACAGGGCACTGGTGTCGGCCAGCATCTGCTCGAGCTCGCTGTGGGTGGTGTCGAAGAAGACTCGCACCTGCTGGCGCTCGCTGCGGCCCAGGGTGCCGGACACGTCGGTGAGGGAGTCCACGAAATGCCGGTAGCCCTTGTCAGTGGGGATGCGGCCCGCGCTGGTGTGGGGTTGGCTCAGGTATCCGGCCTGCTCCAGGGCCAACATCTCGTTGCGGACCGTGGCCGGGGAGACCCCCAATTCGGCTATCTCAGATACATGGGAGGAGCCCACGGGCTGGGTGGTGGAGATATAGCCCTCCACCACGGCCCGCAGCACTGCGGCCTTGCGGGCCGACAGCTTCTCGCCTTGGCTTCCCATGGAACTTGAATACTACTGGCCGGGCTTGACGGGCCCCGCAGCAGACGGTGGCGGCGAGAACTCAGTCGTCGAGGCGGAGGGCGGAGATGAACGCATCCTGGGGCACGTCAACCCGGCCGATGGCCTTCATCTTCTTCTTGCCGGCCTTCTGGTTCTCCAGCAGCTTGCGCTTGCGGGTCACATCGCCGCCATACAGCTTGGCGGTGACGTCCTTGCGGAAGGCCTTGACCGTCTCTCGGGCGATGATCTTGCCGCCGATGGCAGCCTGGATGGGAACGTCGAACTGCTGGCGGGGGATCAGCTCCTTGAGCTTGTCGGTCATGCGCCGGCCGTAGGAGTAGGCGGCATCCCGGTGAACGATGGAGCTGAAGGCGTCCACCGGCTCGTGCTGGAGCAAGATGTCCACCTTGGTGAGGTCGGACAAGGCGTATCCGTCTGGCTCGTAGTCCAGGCTGGCATATCCCTGGGTGCGGCTCTTGAGCTGGTCGAAGAAGTCCACCACCACCTCGGCCAGAGGAAGCCGGTAGGCCAGTTCCACCCGATCGGGCGAAAGATATTCCAGCTTCTTCATCTCTCCCCGGCGGGCCTGGCACAGCTCCATGAGGGTGCCGGTGTAGTCGGCGGGGGCGATGATGGTGGCGGCCAGCATGGGCTCTTGGATGCCCTTCACCTCAGCGGCCGGGGGCATGGCCGATGGGTTGTCCACCTCCAATTCCTCGCCGTTTTCCAACTCCACCCGGTAGGCCACCGAAGGGGCGGTGGCGATGAGGCTGAGGTTGAATTCCCGTTCGAGGCGCTCCCGCACGATCTCCATGTGCAAGAGCCCCAGAAACCCGCAGCGAAAGCCGAAGCCCAGCGCGCCCGACGACTCCGGCTGGTAGTTGAAGCTGGAGTCGCTCACCCGCAACCGCTCCAGGGAGTCGCGCAGCGCGGCGAATTCGTCGCCGTCGATGGGATACAGCCCACAGAACACCATCGACTTGGGCTCCTGGTAGCCGGCCAAGGGCTCGGCTGAGCCGTCGCGGGCGGTGGTGACAGTCTCGCCCGAGCGGGCCTCGGCCACGTTCTTCATGCCGGCGATGAGATAGCCCACCTCACCGGGTCCTAGCTCGTCGACCGGTGTCGGCTGGGGGCGCCAGGCCCCGACCTCATCGGCCTCCCGATCGGCGCGGGCCTGCATGAAGCGGATCTTGGACCCTGACCGCAGCCGTCCGTTCATCACCCGCACCGAGCTGACCACGCCCCGGTACTGGTCGAAATGGGAGTCGAAGATCAGCGCCTGGAGCGGGGCCTCGGGATCACCCACCGGCGGAGGAGTGCGGGCCACCACCGCGTTGAGCAGTTCCGCCACGCCTTCGCCGGTCTTGGCGCTGATGTGCAGCACGTCTTCGGCGGCGATGCCCAGCACCTGCTCGATCTCAGCGGCCCGGCGCTCGGGTTCGGCCGCGGGCAGATCGATCTTGTTGAGCGCGACCACAACCTCCAACTCGTTCTCCAGGGCCAAGTAGCAGTTGGCCAGCGTCTGGGCCTCGATGCCCTGCGCCGCGTCCACCAACAGGATGACCGACTCGCAAGCGGCCAAAGAGCGGCTCACCTCGTAACCGAAGTCAACATGGCCGGGGGTATCGATGAGGTTGATGACGTGGCCGTCGTGGTCGAGGCGCACGCTTTGGAGCTTGATGGTGATGCCCCGCTCCCGCTCCAAGTCCATGGAGTCCAGATACTGGGCGCGCATATCCCTCGGGTCCACCGCCCGGCAAATCTCCAGCATGCGGTCGGCCAGCGTGGACTTGCCGTGGTCGATATGGGCGATGATCGATGTGTTGCGGATGTGGGGGAGATCCATGGGAACCGAGTAACGCTACCGCCCTTTTTCCCCGTCTTCCCATGTGGTTACCGGGGTTGGGGGCCAGTAGAGTTGTCATTCTGTGGCAAACATCAAGAGCCAGATAAAGCGCAACCGCCAGAACGAGAAGCGCCGCCAGCGCAACCGGGCCGTGCGCTCGGAGATCATCACCCGCACCCGCAACGCGGAAGCCACCGCGCAGCACGGTGATGCTGAGGGGACTGCTGAAGCCGCCCGCTTGGCCGTCAAGCGCATCGACAAGGCGGCCAGCAAGGGTGTTCTGCACCCCAACGCCGCGGCCAGGAAGAAGTCTCGGCTGATGAAGCGCCTGGCCCGCCTCCAGGCCGAGTAGTCCTCTACTAGCGATTCAGCTGGGTCAGGCGGGCCACCAGCACTTCCAGCACCGCCTCGGGGGGCACCGCCGTGGCACCTCTGAGATCCAGGTCGGCCTGGGCCAGCAGCTCGACTGATCGGGCGATTCTCTTCGGCCCGAGCTTTCGAGCTTGGCGCAGCGCCTTGCGGGCCGGGAAGGTGGAGCCCTTCAATCCCAGCAGCTCAGCGGCCTCCTTCTCATCGGCTGCGTCGGCGCCGTCGAGACGCAGCAGCCGATTTTGGTGGTTGTAGAGGGTGGACAGCACCTGCATCTCGTTTCGGCCCCCGGCGTGGAGCATGCGACGCAGCTTTTCTAGGGCGTCGGCGATGTCGCCCGACTCGACGGCATCGGTCAGCTCCCAGGGGGGCACCGAACCGGCCTCCCAAATGAACGGCGCCACATCATCGGCTTCCAGCGCCTGATCCGGTCCGTAGGCCGACGCCAGCGTGGTGAGCACCGCGGGCAGCCGGCTCATGTCCTCCCCCAGATGGTCGGCCAGAAGCCGCTTGGCCCCCGCCCGCAGCCGGAGCCCCGCGGCGGCGATCTGTGTGTCCATCCACTTGGCCGCCCCGTCGCGGCCCCGGGGAACCCCGGCGCCGATCACCTCGCCGCCCGCCGCGGCCACCGCTTCCGACAGGCGCTTGGGCACCGCGTTCAGCCTTTGCAGCGCCGGCCCCTTCTCCCACACCAACACCAGATCGGTGGTCTCCAGCGGGCTCTCCAGATAGCCGAGCAGAGGGCCAAGGGAATCGACGGTGGAGAACCTGCCCATTTGCCTGCCCACCACCACGCGGCGTTCGGTGAGGAATGGCGGGGTCTGGGCGGCGTCCACCAGCGGAGCGATGTGGTAGTCCTCGTCTTCGAGGTAGGCGGCCTCGACCAACTCGGCCACCATCAGCGACCGATCGCCGTCGCCCACCAACTGAGCCACCCGGTCGCGCACCGCGTTGGACAACAGCACCTCGTCGTCACCGCGAAACAGAACCACCGTGGCGCTCATCGCGGGTCCTCTGGGTGCTTGAACAGGGCGCTCATAACCAGTCCTCTGGGTGCTTGAACAGGGGGCTCATCGCTGGTCCCGCTGGTGTTGGAGGACGGCGCTCATGAAGTCGGCCACTCGGCGGGTCCCGGCCACGTCATGGGCCCGCAGAACTCGACAGCCCAGGCCGACGCCGAGAGCGTGGGCGGCCAGACTGGCTTCCCGCCGGTCCCCTACCTCGGTACCGGTCAGCGCCCCCAAGAAACCCTTGTTGGACACCGAAAGAAATACCGGATAGCCCAAACCGGCCAGATCGTCGCCTCGGCGCAGCAGTTCCGCCGACATATCGGGGGTCTTGCCCAGGTCGTGGCCGGCGTCGAGCATCACCCTCTGGGGGGGAATCCCCGCGTCTACCGCCCACTGGGCCCGCTCGGCCAGAAACCGACTCACCTCGGCCACCAGATCGTCGTAGACCGGCTCAGGATCGGCCACCCTGGGCGCCAGGCGCACATGACAGGCCACCACCGATGCTCCGGCTTCAGCGGCCTCGTGGAGGAAGTCGGGATCGGCGAACCCGCTGATGTCGTTGCCCACCACCGCCCCGGCGGCATAGCTCTCCCGGGCCACCGACGCCCGCCATGTGTCCACCGAAAGGGGCAGGTCGAAACGCTTCTTCAGCGCCTCGATAGCCGGCACCACTCGATCCATCTCCTCCGCTTCGGTCACCTCCGGACCGGGACCAGCCTTCACCCCGCCCACATCCAAGAAATCAGCTCCCTCGTCCACCAGTTGCTCGGCTTTGGCCAAAAAGTCGTCGAAGTCCCAGTACTGGCCAGCGTCGTAGAACGAGTCGGGCGTGCGGTTCAAAATCCCCATGACCAGAGCCCGGGTGGTCACGTCATAGCGGTGGGGCCCCAGCTCCACAATCACGACGGCGACGCTACACCGCCTGCCGGGGTAACCGTCACTACCAAGCGTGGATCGTGGGAGGCCACCTCTGCGACAAGACCCCCTACCAGCACTCTTTGGCCGGCTTGGACGGTTCTGGCACCGCCTATGCGGTGGCCGGGTGGGGCGATGATTGTTCCTACCCACATCCGCTCTTGGAGCGACCGGATTTGGTCGCGTTGGACTCTTGTTCCTCGGTCGGCCACTGCAAGATCGACGGCGCCGACGCCGGCACGGCGCAGATCCTCGAGCATCCTTTCGGTCGACCGGTTGGAACCCAGCGCGATCACCGTCGTGTTGTGTACCCGCCACACCCCGACCCCGGATTCGAGCACGGTGTGAAACGGTGGGTCGGAGGCTCGCAGAGCCACCGCCGGCACCAGCAGCGCTATGGCCAGTGCGGCGGCGGCCACCGCCCGCAGCGGTCGTCGTCGAGCCAGCCACCATGCCACTGCACCGATTACCACGACAACCAAGTGCGGTGCCCGCAGCTCGCCCAAACGGGCCGACGCGGCCCAGCCGGCCACCGCTTGGATCCAGCCGATGCCCAGACCAGTGGGCCAGTGGATGGCGTGGGCCAGCGGGCCGCCGAAGAGGCCGGCGGCAACTCCGGCCGACAGGCTCCACATCATGATCGGCCCGGCCACTGGGGCGGCCAGCAGGTTGGCGGGCAGGGACGCAACCGGCACCCCGCCAAAGATGGCGACCAACAGCGGCGACACGGCCAGCTGGGCTGAGACGGTCACGGCCAGCGCCTCGGCCAGCAACCGAGGACCGGGCAGGCGCTCGGCCAGACGGGGTGCCCACAGAATGATGCCCGCGGAAGCCGCCACCGACAGCCGGAATGCCACAGAGTGCACCAGGAGGGGATCGACCAGCACCAACAGCGCCACGGCCAGGGCCAGCACCCTTCGGCTGGAGGCATCGCGGCCCAACAGGGTGGCGGTGGCCGCGATGGCGGCCATGACGGTGGCCCGCAGCACCGAGGGCTCGAACCGGGTGACCAGGGCGAAAAAAGCGATCACCCCGAGAGTTAGCACCCAACGGCCCCGGTAGTCGAAGCGCTCGATCAAAGGGCGGGCCAGGATCAATACGAAGGCCACGTTCTGGCCTGACACGGCCAGCAGATGGGTTAGGCCCGCGGCCCGGAAGTCGTCGGACACCACCGGCGACTGATAGCGGTCGTCGCCGTAAGACAGCCCGGTGAACAGGGAATGGCGGTCGTCGTCGAGCGACTCAGCACCGGAGGCGATGGTGCGGCGCAGCCAGTTGGCCAGTCGATAGGGAGGCGACCCGTCGCCATAACCGTGAATGCGGTCGATGCTCAGCCGGTTGGCAATGTGGCGGGCCGCTTGGTAGTCGGGCAGCGGCAGAATCGGGCGCACGCTGCCGCTGATGAGGATGCGATCCCCAGCTAGGCGCTCGCTTAGGTCGCGGGCCGCTCGGCCGTAGGCCCAGGCTTCGTAGCGCCGTCCCTTTGCCCGCACGCTCACCCGCATCCCTTCCCCGACCGGAACCGGATCGGCCACCAGGGTTGCTTCGCCTTCAAACGCTCCAGCCTCAACCGGGTCGAGTCCCGCCCAGGCCCTTGCCCCCAGCGAGGAGCTGAGCAACATGATGGCGACCACCAACAGCCAAGGCTTGCGCACGGCCAGGGCCACGAGCGCCAAGGCGACCGCCGGGAGCAGCGGTACCGACGCTGACCACCATGCACCGGCCATGGCGGCAACAGCCAACGCCACCGTGTGTTGGTCGCTCATCGCGGCCCGGTACTCACACGGCGACCAGGTCTCTGATCAGCTCGAGCTTTGCGGGACCGATGCCCGATACCGCCAACAGCCCGTCAACTGAGGCAAAACCGCCAATACGCTGGCGGTGCTCGATGATGGCCGCGGAGATTGCCGGTCCCACCCCAGGTAGGGACTCCAGTTGCTCGGGGGTGGCGGTGTTGAGGTTCAAAGGCCCGGACCGCGCCGCTGGCCCGCCTCCAGACGGTCCGCTTCCGTTCAGGGGAGCGGGAATCTCGGTTTGGCCGATCACCGGGAAGTACACCCACTGCCCGTCGAACAGCGTTTCGGCCAGGTTCACCCGGTCGTAGTCGGCGTCGCCGGTCAACCCGCCGGCCGCTTCAACCAAGTCATGCACCCGGGCTTCGCCCCGAAACAGGTACACACCAGGAACCTGGACCGCACCGGCGGCATGAACCAAGATCGGGGTCGGCTCGACGACCGGAGTCGAGCGGGCAGGCAGCGGCGTGGCCATGGGAATGATCGCCTCCGGCCGAGGAGCACCATTGGCACCGACCATCAAGTAGGCCGCCACCGCGACAACGATCACGAGTCCGGCCCCTGCGATCAGCAGCCGGGGTCCGGTGATCAGGTGGCGGTAGTCATCCCACATCTCCCGGACCCGCTCCGCCGGGGTCAGCCGGGGAGGAGGCAGCGAGGAATCTTCCATGGCCGTTTCCGGGCGCGCCGCGCCATGCCAGCGGAGGGGGAAGCAGCGTCAGGATATCAGCCCGAGGTCAAGATCGACAGGGGCTTGAGTCCACCGGGGCAAATTGAACGGGGCTCAGTAGATCTGAGCGGTGAGTCGACGCCTGTATATGGAGGTGCGAGGATCGTCGGTACCCATAATCTCCAACAGATCCACGAACTCCTGGCGGGCTGCCAGGTCGGCCTTCACCTGGCCGAGCAAGCTCTCCAGCCGAGCCTCGATGTCGCCGTTGCCTGCGCCACCACCACCGGTGCGGGCCAGAGCGGCAACCCGGCGGACCTCGGCGGTGTCGGGAATTCGTTCCAGCAGCTTCAGCGCCTCCTCGGCCCGTCCGTCGGCAACCAGCAGATCGGCCAGCCCCACCACTGCGCCTTCGTGGTCGGCGTCGAGCTCTAGCGCGGCCCGCAGAGAATCCTCATCGCCTGCGGCCACCAGCGCATCCAATTCGGTCTCGGTCTCGGTGGGCAGCAGTCGCTGCACGAATTCGGCCACCGCGGTCTCGCCCTGGGCGCCGATGAAGCCGTCAACCACTTTGCCGTCGCGCATGGCGTACACCGCAGGAATGCTCTGCACCTGAAACGCCTGGGCCGTCTGGGGGCTGTCATCCACGTTGACTTTGGCCAACTCCACCGCCCCGTCGGTGGTCGCCACAGCCTGCTCCAGAATCGGCCCGAGCGTTTTGCACGGTCCGCACCACGGCGCCCACAAATCCACCACTACCGCCACGGTGTGGGAACGCTCCAATACTTCGGTCGCAAACGTTGCGTCGCTTACATCGACCATCGGCTACCTCTCATTGACCCAGATTGAACGCTACCCTCACCATTTGCATGGACCACATCCGAGGCATCCAGCATGACGCGGTAAGCGCGTGGTTCGAGGCCCATGTTCCCGGCGCGGCCTTGCCGCTGACGTTCGAGTTGATGGCCGGCGGGCACTCCAACCTCACCTTCAAGGTCACCGATGCCAACAGCCAGTGCTATGTGCTGCGCCGGCCCCCGCTGTACCAGGTGCTGGCCACCGCCCACGACATGGGCCGAGAGCACAAGATCATCGCCGCCTTGGCCGACACTGACGTGCCGGTGCCCCAGGCCTACGGCTTGTGCGAGGATGAATCAGTCAACGAGCGCCCGTTCTACGTCATGGACTTCGTGGACGGGAAGGTGGTTCGCAATCGCAGGCATGCCGTTGCTCTGGCCCCTGAGCGGCGCCGGGCCGCCTCCCAGTCGATTGCCGAGACGCTGGCCCACATCCACGCGGTGGACGTGGATGATGTAGGGCTGGGTGATCTGGGCCGCAAAGAGGACTACATCGCCCGCCAGCTCCGGCGTTGGCTGCGCCAGTTCGAGGAGTCCAAGACCCAGGACCGCCCCCAGATCCAAGAGGTTCACGACCATCTTGTTGCCCGCATCCCCGACCAGGGAGAAGCCGGCATCGTCCACGGCGACTACCGCCTGGACAACTGCATCCTGGGCGACCAAGGCCAGGTGGTGGCGGTGCTCGACTGGGAGCTGTGTACCCTGGGCGACCGCAACGCCGACGTGGCCCAGCTTTTGGTGTACTGGGCCGAGCCCGGTGACTTTGAGGTTGCATTGGACGATCCCCCTACCGGTGAGCCTGGATTCGCCAGCCGGGCCGAGATGTTCGACCTGTACCTGGAGGCATCGGGGCGCGCTATCGACAGCTTCGATTTCTATATGGCCTTCGGCTACTGGAAGCTGGCCTGCATTCTGGAGGGCGTGTACAGCCGCTATGTGGGAGGGGCAATGGGCGACAAGGCGCCGCCACAGGGGGCCGAGAGCTTCGTCGCCCGGGTGGACGCCCTGGTTGACATGGCCACATCAGCCGCGGAGCAGGTGGCATGAGCAACGAGTTGGTCACCGTCCAGCAACTGCCCGACCTGGTCGACCCGGTGCTGGTGGTGGCTCTCGACGGGTGGGTGGACGCCGGCTACGGCATGCGCAACGCCACCGAGATCATGGCCAACTCAGACGACGCGGCGCTGGTGGCCAGCTTCGATTCCGACTTGTTGATAGACCACCGGGCCCGGCGTCCGACCATGACCGTGCGCGACGGCCGGGTCGACGACATTTCGTGGCCAGCGATAAGGCTCGAGGTGCTGGGCGACCTCGACCAGCGCAGGTTCTTGATGCTCCGCGGCCCCGAGCCCGACTTCCGCTGGCAGGCGTTTTGCACCGCGGTCGACGAACTGGTGCAGCAGTTGGGGGTGGCCCGAGTGGTGTCATTGGGGGCCTACCCCGCCGCGGTCCCCCATACTCGACCGGTGCGCCTGTCGGCCACCGGAACCACCCAGGATCTGATTGAGCGGTTCGGCTCTTTTGGGGGAACCCTGGAGGTTCCCGCCGGCATCAGCGCGGCTTTGGCCAAGCGATTCGAGGCCGCCGGTCTGGAAACGGTGTCGGTGTGGGCCCAAGTGCCCCACTATGCAGCCGGATCGCCATTCCCGGCCGCCACTGCGGCCCTCATCCAGGGTTTGCGCGCCGTCACCGAGTTGCGGTTTGATCCGGCGCCGCTGATCGCCGAGGGTCTGGAGGTGTCCCGTCGGCTCGACACCATGATCGCCCAGAACTCCAGCCATAAGCGCCTGTTAGGACAACTAGAAGGCGCCTACGACACCACCATGGGAGAACAAGGCAACGAGATCCCCACCGGCGACGAGCTGGCCGAAGAGCTGGAGCGCTTCTTGCGCGACCAGGACGAGTCCAAATAACCAAAGCCATCACCCGAGAGGACAGAGCATGAAGCTAGACGGCGGCCTCGTTACCAGAGCGGCCAGAAAAGGATCGGTTGGACCACTTGGCGATGCCGCCGACAACGCCCGCAGCTTGGAGGCGGCCGGCTACGACGGGGTGTGGTCGGCCGAGCTCGACCACGACCCATTCCTGCCGCTGGTGCTGGCCGCCGAGCACACCAGCCGCATTCAGATCGGAACCTCGATTGCGGTGGCATTCGCCCGCAACCCGATGGTCTTGGCCAACTTGGGATGGGATCTCCAGGCGTATTCCGGCGGGCGCTTCATTCTCGGCCTGGGCTCGCAAATCAAGCCCCACATCACCAAGCGATTCTCCATGCCCTGGTCTCACCCCGCCGCCCGCATGAAGGAGATGGTCGACGCCATCAAGGCCATTTGGGACGGCTGGGAGACCGGGGAGAGGCTGAGTTTTCGCGGCGATTTCTACCAGCACACCCTCATGACGCCGATGTTCAGCCCCGGTTCCAATCCCTTCGGCCCACCCCCCATCCATTTGGCCGCGGTGGGCGATCTCATGACCGAAGCGGCTGGCGAGTCGGCTGACGGCTGGATCAGCCACGGGTTCACCACGCCCAGCTACGTGCGGGAGGTGTCGCTGCCCGCCCTCGAGCGGGGAGCCGCCAGAGCAGGCCGCGATCCCATGGACATAGAGGTGTCGATGCCGGTGTTCATTGTCACCGGCGAATCCGAGGAGGAGATGGCGTCTTCGGCCCAAGCGGCCCGCCAGCAGCTTGCCTTCTACGGTTCGACGCCCGCATATCGCCCGGTGCTCGAGCACCACGGCTGGGGCGACGCCCAAGACGAGCTGAACCGCATGTCCAAGCAGGGCCAGTGGGTGGAGATGGCCGACGTGATCGACGACACCATGCTGGGAACGTTCGGCGTTGTGGCCGAACCCCAGAACCTGGCCCGCGGCGTGGCCGCCAGCTACGGCGGGCTGATCGACCGCCTGTCATTCGGCCAGGGCCTCCGTACCGACGGCCCCTGGTCCGAGGTGCGCGAGGCACTCCGAGCGGTTCCGGGACGATCTATCGTCTAATCATTATACCAAATCTGGTATAATGATTAGACCAAAAATAGTATATTGAGGCCATGGCAGACGAGCTAGGCCGCACCCCTGACGACACGACCCTCACTCCTTCGGGATATCGGAAGCGCATCGCCGAATCAGAGGCGGACGCTGCCCTGCGAACCGCCCGGGCACTGCTGGTGGAGGGCCCCAAGGGATGCGGCAAGACGTGGTTCGCCAAACGATTCGCCCGCAGCGAGGTGCTCCTAGAGCAAGACCATGCCGCGCTGACGCTGGCTCAGGCCGTGCCCGACCGGGTGCTCGAGGGCGCAACGCCCCGCCTCCTCGATGAGTGGCAGCGAGCCCCGGGGCTGTGGGGGGCCGTCAGGGGGGCCTGCGACGCCCGGGGGGCGCCGGGCCAGTTCATCCTCACCGGGTCTGCTGCCCCCGCTGATGACCTCACCAGGCACTCGGGGGCGCTGCGGGTGCAGAGGCTCGCCCTGCGCACGATGTCGCTCGCTGAACAGGGGCTCTCCTCGCAAGCCGTATCCTTGGCCGAGCTCTTGAACGGCATACCGTGTGAGGCGTCGCCGACGGGCCGGCACCTGCCCGAGGCGGTAGACGCCATCTGCCGAGGCGGCTGGCCCGGCCTGGACTCCATGACACCTCTCCTGGACACCTCCCGGGCTCTGCGCAGCTATCTCGACGACATCGCCCGCACCGACATCCGCCAAGTCGACGGCATAGAGCGCGATCCAGTGCGAGTGTCGGCGCTTATCAGGTCGCTTGCCAGAAATTCGGCCACCGCAGCGAGCCTGAACAAGCTCGCCAATGAGGCCAGCGCCGACGCCCCGCTGAGCCGCCACACCGTGCGCTCCTACCTCGACGCACTCCAGCGGCTGCACATCTTGGAACCCCTCCTGGCCTGGCCGACCCACCTGCGCTCCCGCTCGCCGCTGCTCACCAGCCCCAAGCACCACTTCTGCGACCCCTCCCTGGCAACCGCGGCCCTCCGAGCCTCCCCGCAATCCCTCCTCGCCGACCCCAAGGCGCTCGGGTTCCTCTTCGAATCGCTGGTGATCAAAGAGCTGCGCACATACGCCCAAGCGGCTGACGCCGCTGTCTACTCATTCACCGACGCCGCCGGCGCCGAGGCCGATGCCATCGTGGACGCCGGAGACGGCCGGTGGATTGCCGTAGAGGTCAAACTAGGCGGCGACGAGCAAATCCAAGCCGCAGCCCGCTCCCTTTTGGCCGCCACCAAGAAAATAGACGAAACCCGCATGGGAAAGGCCGCGGCGCTCGTCGTGATCACCGCTGCCGACGGATACGCCTACCGCCGAAGCGACGGCATATCAATCGTCCCCATATTCACCCTCGGCCCCTAAGCGACCATCCGCACAACGCGAAGCGACGGCCTGGGTTGCCGATGCTCAAAGGCGTCGACACCTGATGACCAATCCGCACAACGCGAAGCGACGGCCTGGGTTGCCGGCTACACCACCACGTTGACCAGCTTGGGGGGGCGGGCGATGACCCGCCGGGGTTCGCCGCCGCCGAGGTATTGCTGCACCCGCTCCGACGCCAGAGCCAGTGCCTCGGCTTCGGCGTCGGCTATATCGGCGGCCACCTCGATGCGGTCGCGCACCTTGCCGTTCACCTGCACCACCATGGTGACCGTGTCCAGCACCAGCTTGGCCTCGTCGGCGGTGGGCCACTGCTCGGTGTGGATGTTGCCGCCCCGGCGCATCTCCCACAGCTCGGCGCAGATGTGGGGCACCATGGGCGCCATCACCATCAGCAGCGAGTCGATGGCGAACGCCAGCGTGTCGTGGTGGGGGCCGTCGTCGGACTGCGCGTAGCGGTAGAGCTCGTTGGTGAACTCCATACATCCGGCCACCGCGGTGTTATACGACCAGCGGTCGAACTCCGAGGTGACGCGATCGATGAGCCGGTGGGTGGCCGCATCGATGGCCTGATCGGCTTCAGTGGCCGCACCGGTGCGGGCCGGGTTGGCCCGCTCGGCGGTGCCGGCGGCCAGACGCCATACCCGGCCCAAGAATCGGGCGCAGCCTTCAAGGCCGAAGTCCTCCCAGTCCACATCCTCGGCCGGGGGCTTCACCTGCAAGATGGCCAGGCGCAGGGCGTCGGCCCCGTGGGCGTCGATGATCTCCTCGGGCGCCACCAGATTGCCCCGAGACTTCGACATCTTGCCCCCGCCCATCCGCACCATGCCCTGGGTGAACAGCCGCTGGAAGGGCTCTCGCAGCCCGGCGGGGGCCACGCCCAGATCGGCCAGCGCCCGGGTGAAGAACCGGGCATACATCAAATGCAAGATGGCGTGCTCCACCCCGCCGATGTACTGGTCCACCGGCAGCCACCGCTCCAGAGCCTCTTGGCTGAACGGCATCTCGGAGTTGTCGGGGTCGGCGAAGCGCAAGAAGTACCAGGAGGAGTCGACGAAGGTGTCCATGGTGTCGGTCTCCCGCCGGGCCGGGCCGCCGCAGCCAGGGCAGGCGGTGTGCAAGAATCCGGGGTGGTCCACCAGGGGGGACCGCCCGGTGGGCATGCAGGCCACGTCGTCGGGCAGACCCACCGGCAGGTCGTCGTAGGGCACTGGCACCGCCCCGCACCCTTCGCAGTACACGATGGGGATGGGACATCCCCAGTAGCGCTGGCGGGACAGCAGCCAGTCGCGCAAACGGTAATTGACTTTGCGCTCGCCGATGCCGCCGCGCTCCAGCCAGTCGATGGCGGCGGCCTTGGCCTCGTCCATCCACAGGCCGTTGAGCCATTGGCTGTTGATGGACGGCCCGTCGCCGGTGTAGGCCTCGCCGTCGAAGTCCTCGGAGGGCTCAACGGTGCGGATGATGGGCAGCCCATAGGCGGTGGCGAAGTCCCAGTCGCGCTGGTCCTCGCCGGGCACGGCCATGATCGCCCCGGTGCCGTAGGTGGTGAGCACGTAGTCGGCCAAAAACAGCGGGATCGCCTCGCCAGAGAACGGGTTGACCACCCGGGTGCCGGAGTCCACCCCCCGCTTGTCGGCCGGGCCGCCTGTCGACAGCCGCTCGATCTCACTGCGCTCGGCCACCGCGGCGATGAACGCCTCCACCTCGGCTCGGCGATCCTCGGCCACCAGCTCGAAAACCCGGGGGTGCTCGGGGGACATGACGGCGAACGTCATGCCGAAGCTGGTGTCGGGCCGAGTGGTGAACACCGGGATCCCGTCGACGTCGTCGCGGGGCCGGCCAGCGTCATCGGCGATTGGCAGGGTGAACTCGGCCCCCTCAGAGCGCCCGATCCAGTTGCGCTGCATGACCTTCACCCGGTTGGGCCAGTCGAGGCCGTCGAGCCCGTCGAGCAGCTCCTCGGCGTAGGCGGTGATGCGATAGAACCACTGCTCCAGCTCGCGCTGCTGGGCCATATCGCCAGAGCGCTCGCACGTGCCGTCGGCCAGCACCTGCTCGTTGGCCAGCACCGTCTGACAGCCACCGCACCAGTTCACCGGTGCGGTGGCCCGGTACACCAGGCCAGCCTCATAGAACTTCAAGAAGATCCACTGGGTGAAGCGGATGTAGTCGGGGTCGTGGCTGCTCAGCGTGCGGCGCCGGTCGTACACCGCACCGATGCGACGCAGCGACGACGACAGCCGCTCGATGTTGGCGTCGGTGTGCTCTCGGGGGTGGGTGCCAGTCTTGATGGCGGCGTTCTCCGCCGGCAACCCGAAGCTGTCGAAGCCGATGGGCGACAGCACGCCGTCGCCGCACATGGTGCGATAGCGCACCAGCAGGTCGCCGAAGGTGTAGTTGCGGACGTGGCCGATGTGGGCCGGGCCACTGGGGTAGGGGTACATCGACAGCACGTAGTAGGGCGGCCGGGGATCGTCGTTGTCGATGTCGTAGGTGGCGTCGTCGATCCAGCGCTGCTGCCATTTGGGCTCGATAGCCGCCGGGTCGTAGCCGTCCATGGCCGCTCAATCTACCGAGCGCCCGGTCGAGGGCAATAACCGTTATCCCATGTGGGTCAACACTTCGGCGGCTGTTAGAGTTTCCTGCTCGCGGGGCTGTAGCTCAGTTGGCTAGAGCGCTTGCATGGCATGCAAGAGGTCGTGGGTTCGAGTCCCATCAGCTCCACCATTTGGCGTAGCCAGCCGGGTGGCGTGGTTGTAGTGGGAGCCTGCCCGGCAAATTAGCCCTTGACTCATACCCACACGCCGTAGGAATATGGTTGGCCGGGCGGAGGGTGCCTTTCACCGCACTGTTTGATGAGGTGAAGCCCGGATGCTCAAAAAACTGCCCCTCGCTATGGTTGCAACCGCATTGGCCTGCTCCCTGCTAGCCACTTCCGGGGCGGGTGCCAGCCAGCAGCCCCAAGCCATGGTGAAGATCGCCGCTCGCTGGATTGACAGCGGGCAAATCGAGATCAACCTAGAGCAGATGTCAGATGGCAATTGGCTCAGCATGGCCCAACCCAGCCAGATCCACCTCGCGGGCGACTGGGTCAACAGTTCGACAATCTCGCTTGGCGCGGTAGGCGATGTGCGGATTTCCTCCCGGATGGCCAGCGACAACGCGGAGCTAGCCGTGCAGCAACAGCGCACCGACGGCTCGTGGGGCTGGCGAGTGCTGCCGGCAGACCGTCGCTTGCCGACCGGCTACGAGACCGGCCAATGGATGTTCACTTCACCGCTGATGCTCAAAGCCACCGGGCCTCCCAGCTCAACGCTCGGCGCAGCATCTGGACAACCCTCCTCCACCACAAGCATCGAACCCTCATACACCCCCTTCAGCATGCACTTGAGCATTTCCGACAGGTCGTTCGACGGCACGGGCAACAACATCGACAATCCGTCTTGGGGATCGACGGGCACGGCCCTTTTGAAGAAGGCCCCAGTCTCCTACGCCGACGCCGTGTTCGTGCCTACAAGCTCACGCCCCAACCCCCGGCTGATCAGCAATCTCGTGTTCTCCCAAAGCGGGTCGTTTCCCAACTCCCGAAGTGCCAGCGACATCACCTGGCAGTGGGGCCAGTTCATCGACCACGACATCACCCTGAGCCTCGACAACGACCAGGAGCCGTTCCCGGTCTCGGTTCCCCAAGGAGACCCCCATTTCGACCCTGGCGGCAGC
Source organism: Acidimicrobiales bacterium (assembly GCA_965208505.1). Classification (GTDB taxonomy): domain Bacteria; phylum Actinomycetota; class Acidimicrobiia; order Acidimicrobiales; family Bin134; genus Poriferisocius. Next base: position 325,299 of record OZ242339.1, on the reverse strand, counting down.
GGCGCCAAGTTCATCCACGTGGACCGCTCTCAGTTCGACTCCGGGACAGGCACAGGCCCGGACAACCCCAGAATGCAGGCCAACGAATTGACGGCCTTCATCGACGCCTCTCAGGTATACGGATCAGACGAGGCCCGGGCACGGGCGCTTCGTACCGAAGACGGGACGGGCAGGCTCAAGACCTCCCAAAACGGGCGCTTTCTGCCCTACAACGAGCAGGGACTCGCAAACGAAGGCGGCAGCAACCGCGCCGATCTGTTCGTGGCCGGCGATGTGCGCGTCAACGAGCAGATCGGGCTGATCGCCATGCACACCCTGTTCGTGCGAGAGCACAACCGCCTAGCCGACATAATCGCCGAGCAGCACCCGGGCGTCGGCGGCGATGAGATCTACCAGATGGCCCGCAAGATCGTGGGGGCGCACATCCAGGCCATCACCTTCAACGATTTCTTGCCGCGGCTCTTGGGCCCCGACGCGATCGCCGCCTATTCGGGCTACGACCCGGGTGTGGACCCCACCATCGCCAGCGAGTTCTCCGCGGCCGCCTATCGGGTGGGCCACACCTTGCTGTCTCCCAGCCTTCTCATCGCAGGCGCCGACGGACAAACCGATTCGGTGAGCCTGGCGCGCGCCTTCTTCAACCCGGCAATGGTCACCGAGCACGGCGTCTCTGCGATCCTCCGGGGCCTGGCGTCCCAGAGGGCCCAAGAGATTGACTCCAAAGTCATCGACGAGGTCAGGAACATGCTCATTCGGGGGCCGGGCGGCCCTACCTTCGATCTAGTGTCCCTCAACATCCAGCGGGGCCGCGACCACGGGTTGGGCGACTACAACACCGTGCGCACGGCCTACGGCCTGCCTCCCGCGGAGAGCTTCGCCGACATAACCTCCGATCCGGGCATTCAACAGGCACTCGAGCTCGCCTACGGAGACATTCACGATATGGACTTGTGGCCCGCGGCCCTGGCCGAAGATCACCTGCCCGGGGCGATGGTAGGCGAGACCCTGCAAGCCATCATCTCCGATCAGTTCCGCCGACTGCGCGACGGCGACCGCTACTGGTACGAGAACGACCCCTACTTCTTGGTCAACCCGGCCCTGCTGGAAGACATCCGCAACACCACCCTGGCCGACATCATCCGCCGCAACACCCCCCTAGAAGGCGAGATCCAAGACAACGTGTTCGTCGTCAAGGAAAATTGAGCCCGACTGGCCCTGTTCAGTCTGTGAGGTCAACCTCGACGGCATCGACGAGGTCGGCGCTGGAGCGGGCGGTCCAGATGGTGTAGGTGCCGGGGTCGACGTACCAGCCGGCGTCGGTGCGCTTCTGTGATTCGCCGGCGGGAACCGGGTTGCCGATTTGGAGCCCGGGCGGTGACTGGTCGCCGGAGTCGTAGTAGGCGAAGGCCCGGCGATTGAGCACGATGCGGGCGGTGGCGGCCTCGCCGGGAGCCAGGTGGACCTTTGCGAAGCCCTTCAGCTCCCGAACCGGGCGGTGCAGCAGCGACGGGGGCGGTTCCACGTACACCTGCACCACATCGCTGCCCGCCCGGTCTCCGGTGTTGACCACGTCCACCTCCACCACCACCGGGTAGGCCACCTCGGCGTCGGCCCCGCCCGACACTCGGGGCTGTGACCACTCGAAAGAGGCGTATGACAGGCCATGGCCGAAGGGCACGGCCGGCTCTATGGCCCGGGCGTCGAACCAGCGGTGGCCGATGTAGAGGCCCTCGCCGTAGCGGACGACGCCGTTCTCCCCCGGATAGTTCAGATACGCCGGGCTGTGCTCGTAGAGGGCCGGCACGGTCATCGTCATCCGCCCGCCGGGGTCGGCCTGGCCGAACAGCACGTCGGCCACCGCGTAGCCCATCTCCTGGCCGCCGAACCCGGCCACCAGCACTCCAGCCACATCGTCGGCCCAATCGAGGTTGCAGGCGCCGCCGGTGTTGACCACCACCACGGTGTTGGGGTTGGCCGCGGCCACTCGGCGGATCAGCTCTGGCTGGTCGCCGGGCAGGTCAAAGGAGTCGCGGTCGCGCCCCTCGGTCTCCCAGTCGGCGTTGGTGCCCACCACCACCACGGCGGCGGCGGCGTCGGCCGCGGCTTCCACCGCCTCGGCGAGCAGATCTCTCTTCACCTGCGATGTCAACCCCACCCGAACTCCGCACAACATGAAGCTGTCCCGGCTGGAGTACTCGATGACGATGGGCGTCTCGCGGCCCTCGGTTAGCTGCACCGGCGCGGAGATCAACTCCGAGCCCATCCCGAAGAAGTCGTCGCCCCGGTCGTAGTCGCCCTCGGTGGCGTCCAGCACCACCTCGCCGTCGAGCTGAACCCGGCAGCGTCCGAGCTGCACCAGCCCCAGGGTGTGCTCGCCGGTGCTCTCGGCCACCAGCACACCCGATGCCCGCACCGAGAACGCCTCGGGGTTCACCCCTGGCCCCGGTTCGCCGAAGAACACCAACTCGGCCGACGCCGACTCATTTGCATGCACTACCGGCCCCGACCAATCGTGGCTGTTGTAGAACTCCAACTGGAGCCTGCCCTTCAGCATCGGGGCGGCCAGCGCCACCAGCGAGCGCTCGATATCACAGCCCTGGGCGTAGCTCACGTCTAGGTGGCCGTGCTCATCGCCCAGCGCATCCATCAGGCTCACATTGCGATACCCCTGCACGGTGGCCGATCCCCCGCCCATGATCTGGGCCTTGCGGGCATTGGGGCCGATCACCGCCAACGTTCCCGACATGGCCGAATCCAGCGGCAGCACCCCGTCGTTGGCCACCAACACCGTCCCCGCGGCGGCGGCTTGGCGGATGAGCGCTCGATCCTCGAGGCGATCTAACTCGTCTTCTTGGCCGGGCACACACCCGTCGTCTCCGTCGAAGGCCCCGGTGCGCTCCAGCAAGCGCAGCACATCGCCGGCGATCCGGTCGAGATGGCCCTCGTCCATCTCCCCCGCGGCCAGAGCCTCGCCGATCGGCCCGCGGTTGTACCACTGGCCCGGCCCGGGCATCTCCAGGCTCAAGCCGGCTCGGGCCGACGCCGCGGTCGACCGGGTCGCGAACCAGTCGGAGATCACGAACCCGTCGAAGCCCCACTCGTGGCGCAGCACCTGGGTGAGCAGCCACTCGTTCTCGGAGCAGAAGGTGCCGTTGAGCCGGTTGTAGGCACTCATGATCCCCCAGGTGCCGCCTTCGAGCACCGCGTACTCGAATGGAACCAGATACAGCTCCCGCAGAGTGCGCTCGTCCACTTGGGAGTCGATGGAGTTGCGCTCGAACTCGGAGTCGTTGGCCACGAAATGCTTGGGGGTGGTGGCTACGCCTCGAGACTGCACGCCCCGCACGAACGCGGCCGCTATCAGCCCCGACAAGATCGGATCCTCGCTATAGCACTCGAAGTTGCGCCCGCCCAGCGGGTTGCGATGCAGATTGATGGTGGGGGCCAACAGCACCCGGCAGCCCTTGGCCCGAGCCTCGTCGCCCAGCACTCCGCCCAGCCGCTCGACCAGCTCGGGATCCCACGTGGCCCCCAGCACCGCGCCGGCCGGGATGCAGGCCGTGGCCGTGCCGGTGCCCAGCAGCCCCCCGCCCCGAGCCCCGTTGGGCCCATCGGTCACGCCGATTGCCGGAATGCCCGCCGAATCGAAGCTCTTGGTGGTCCAGATGGCCTCACCGGCCACCAGATCGGCCTTCTCCTCGGTGCTCAGTGCAGCCAACCGCCCCGCCACCCGGTCTTCCCCGCTTGCTCCCATGCCCCGAAACCTACAACCCCCTTACCTGCGGGGGTCCACTAAACGCAGCTCCGGGTTGTGTTCTGCCCACTCGATGATGTCGCGATCAAAAGTGGCGAGTTCGTGCCCGCAAACGATGGCTGTGGCCGCGATCACCTGATCCATAGGGTCGGGATGGAAGCCCCTGTCGGCCAGCAGCACAGCTTCAGCGGCAATGCGGTAATCGACGGGGATGTCGACAACCCCGGTGTCCAGCAGGTTGCGGCACCAGGCCATCGGGGGCATTCCCATCGAGACCGCCCCGTGTTGATTGAGCCGCACCATCTCCAATATCAAGGCGGAGGACACCGCCAGCCTCCGCTCTGTGGCCAAGTCCTCTGCCTGAGCCCTGAACCGCGGGCCCAACCGGCCATCATCGAGGGTGATGCCGATGAGCACGTTGGTGTCGAGCGTGAGCATCAACGGCTTCTCGGCTTAGGGTCGATCACCTGACCTGGGTTGGAGAACACCTCCCATTCTTCGATGGGAATGGCGGGCTTGTCGATGTCGCCCGGCACCGTCATCACGTCCTTGAACAGGCCGACGATTCCACCGGGCGCGGGCATCGGCACCAGTTTCGCCACCGGTTTGCGGTGCTTGGTGACAACCACCGCCATGCCGGTCTCAGCCACCTCGTCCATGACCCGCAGACAGTGGGTCTTGAACTCATTGGCCGGCATGGTCTTGACATCGTCCTTCGAAGTGCTTTCCATCACCCATAAATACTAGTCGTAAATTCCGGTCATTTCGACCGGGTACGGCCAACAAGTGCGGATTGCGCCAAGATTTCCCGCTATGAGACCAGCTTCGGCGGCGGGAAGACCCACGGCCTGATTGCCCTGTACCACCTGGCCAGCGGTGCCCGGCCCCCTTTACGTTGTTGGGTGGCTCTGACCGTGGCAGTGTTGGGGCTGGCTGATCGCCGGGGCAGAGCTTGACCGTCTCCTAATCGGGTCGGCGCGAAATGATTTTCTCCTGGTAGCCCCTCTGCGTCTTCAGGAAGTGGGACGCGTTTTCCCGATTTCCGGGACACTTTTGTGGGGGTGTCTTGTTTTCGCTGGTCAGAGACGATTGGCCCGTTGCCGGGTTGCCCGCTTATCGCGGGGTCGAGATGCTGCTTGATCTCGTGGTCCGCTCCAGACTCCCGCCAGCGCCGCTCGGCTCACCGCCCGCCTCCGCGAATGGGCCGACACCCGCGTCTACAAGAATGAGATCGCCGATCCGCGCTAGAGACCGCGTCCCAGCTCGACCAGGCATCTGCCGACAACTCCCTCGCCCGGCTCAGCGACCTCCTCGGCGCAGCCGCCCATTACCACACCCCCCGCGACGGCTGAACGGCCCCCTGCCTTCTGCCCCTGCGGCACACGAGCCGCCGCGGTTGGGCGGTGCATGCGGTCTTCTGGTTAGCCGGCAGCAAGCCGCTAATGTTACGGCTGTTGTTTTCCCAAGCACTTCAGCGCAGCCCTCGCCCTGTTGCCAGGATCGCTGCGTGTGCCGCGCTTTGCCTAGCGCTGGTCGCCTCAGCGTGCGGCAGTAGCAGCAGCGACGAAGCCGCCCAGAGGCCCACGCCCTCATCGGATGCCGCGCCTGTCTCAGAGGCCACACCCACGTCGGATGCCGCAGTGCCCGTTCTGTCGCCTACTCCGACAGAGCCGCCTGGCGCGGCGAGCCCCGCGCCGTCGTCCTCGCAGCAGGATGGGGATGACGATGAGGTGCATGATGAGCCTGAGGCGCCGCGGCTTTCGATGCTGGAGTTGTTGGCGGCGGACTTGATCGCAGCGGGGGCGCCTCCCGGCGTGGCCGACTGCATGATCGCAGAGATCATGCCCGACATGCTCGAAACTGTCGCCGAAGCGGTCCGCAACGCGGCGCTGGCAGGCGACTGGGGCTTGCTAGCAGGTGCTGTGAGGGACGAGGCGGACAGGGGCGGCTGAGGAGTGCGGCGTGCCTCTCGGCGACGAGGACCCCCACGAGCACCCCCACGATCCCGCCGCTGTGTCGGGCGCGGTTGCGGACTGGTATCTGGATCCGACGTGCCGCAACGAGTTCCGCTGGTGGGACGGACACTCCTGGACGGACTCCGTGGGCAACAACGGCGTGGAGTCAGCCGACGGGATGCGCTTGGACGATTCTCCGTCTGACCCCGGCGAGCCGACAGGGTGCGGCGAGCCTGAGCCTGTCCCGCAGCCGACCGCGGCGCCCGCGTCGGGCGCGGTTGCGGACTGGTATCCAGACCCGACATGCCGCAACGAGTTCCGCTGGTGGGACGGGCAGGTTTGGACTGACTCCGTGGGCAACAGCGGACTGGAGTCCGCCGACGGGATGCGCTTGGACGACTCTCCGTCCGACCCAGGCGAGCCCACCGGGTGCGCCGCGCCCGAACCGGCCCCGCAGCCGACCGCTGTCCCTGTGCCGGGTCCGGTTGCGGACTGGTATCTGGATCCTACGTGCCGTCACGAGTTCCGTTTGTGGGACGGGTGGGTTTGGACTGACTCTGTGTTCGACAACGGCGTGGAGCCCACAGACCAGATGCGGTTCGAAGACGCTCCAGCCGACCCCGGCGAGCCGACAGGGTGCGACGAGCCCGGCTCGGACGCTGGTCATGTGTACTGGACGCTGGAGGCGATCATCGAGGCGTGCTCGGACCCTGACCCGTCCGATGAGCCTGGCGTCGGCACCGGCTCCGACGGGTGGCCTTGCGCCGACCGGCTCCTGGCCCGCTCGGAGCTGTCCGCCACCGGGCTGTTCTGGTCCGAGTCCCGCCCCCGCCCCGGAGGGGGGTACGACTGGGGGTTCCTCCAGCCCGCCGATCTCTTGCCCGCTGTTCCCGTATCCGAGGCGCTGCTCTACATCACGGAGTGCCTGCGCTTGGCGCCCGAAGACGGCTACCCCGGGCCCGCCGAACCGTGGCATATCAGGTTTCCCGCGGAGGCCACGGCAGCGCAGACGTGCAATGTGGCGTGGCAAATGGCGGCCGGCCCTGTCAACCATGCGGGGATGAGGCTCGAAGCGCGCTGCGTCTACAAAAGGATCGCAGATCACTACCACTGGGGCGCTTTCACGGCCGACTCCTGGGATGAGGAGACTCCGCGTTCGGGCATCGGGTGGGCGAACAAGTGCGGCTCGTTCATCGATCCCGAGCCCGACCGGACGTTCCTGGAGAAGTGCTACTGGCTGTACGGGCACTACATCGGCCACGAGCTGGCCGCCGAGCGCATCAGGCTCTACGACCAGTGCTACCAGTACAACTTGGAGCCTGACGGCAGTCCCAAGTGGGAAGGCGACGGGTGGATAGCGGTGCGGGGCGTCTGCGGGGAGCGCTACAGATTGGTGGAGATGGCGTTGCGGTTCATGCACAGAGAGGCGCGCGAGCTCGGCAAGCTGTCCCACGACAGCGGGATCGTCGACCACATGCACGAATCGGCCGACAGCGGAGTTGCCCTCGTGTGCTGACCGCGTGCCGACGGCGCGGCACGCGGTCCACCTGCGCCCTCACACTACATGTGTGAGGTTCTCTCTGCGGAGCAGACGGCGGGGCGGAGCAGGCATCGGCGATTCCGGCCCGTGCGCCATCTCCGGGGCAGGCTGGCGGGAAGCGGTGGCCGATGCGGCTGCCGAGGCGCTGGCCGCTTTGGTGTCGGACAGGATATTCGGCGTCGGCGGGCAGGCGGCGGTGTATGTGGACGGCGAGTTGGCGGTCGACGCCGCGGCCGGGGTGACAGGCAGCGGCATCGCGATGCGCCCCGATCACCTGCACCTCGGGTTCTGCATCCTGAAACCGCTGCCGTTTCTCGTCTTGGCGGCCGCAGTCGAGGAGGCGGGGTTCGGATCGGACGATCCGCTCGACGAGATGGCGGAGATGCCCGGTTGGTGCCCCGGCGGTCTCACTGTGCGGTCGCTGGGCTCGCACGAGGCCGGGCTGGGCTGGCCGGCGGCGTGGCAGTGGTTCTGGCGAGGCCGAGCAGCCGCCCTGGCATGCTGGCAAGCGCAGGCGAGGACAGGGAGCCGGCCTACAGCGATTGGGTCGCCCCGCTGGTGGCCGACCACGCCATCGAGCAGATCACCGGGCGAAGGGCGGCTGACTACTGCACAGAGGCGCTGCTGGAGCCGCGCGGTCTGGCGGACGACATCGTGTTCTCCCGTCCTGGAGAGGGCGCGCCTGGCGGGCCGCGGCTGCAATGCGCTGTCGCGGGGTTGCCGCGCCGGGCGGTTCCGACGCTCAGCATGAGCATGTGCGAACCCGACACCGCGAGCTTCGCATCAGGCGGGATCGCGGCGATGCGCGGGGTGGCGGGGGCCTACTCGGCCGTGGGCGACGCGATGTGCGGGAAGCCCGTCGCGGGGCTGCCGTCGCCAGGGATGCTCTCCGACCTGATCGCGCCCGAACACCTCGAATACTCCCCGACCGAGAAGCGCCATGCCGTCTGGGCCGCAGGGCTGATACACGACTTGGGCCAAGCCAACATCTCCAACGCTGCGGGGCCCGGATCGGTGGGGCACATGGGCGGGATATCCGGCGGCACAGCAGTGTTCGACCCGACACGGCAGGCGAGCTGCGCGGTGTGGGTCAACGGCGCCAGCGACAGCTTCCGCGACATGGAGATGATGCGGCTGGTCCCAATGGACCGTATCCTCAGCGCCATCCCCGCCGCCGAAGGCCGCTGAAATGGGTAAAGCGCCCTATCCGTCGCCGGAATGGTTCAACCCCGCCCAACCCCCGCGAGCACGCAAAAAGGCCGATCTGGTGGTCGAGCACCGATGCGCCGGACCCTCCGGCGAAGCGCACATCCACCAACAGGCGTTTCGCAGCGAAAGCCTCGTCGGATGGGCGGCGGGCTCGCCGTTCGGGAAACCGCACATCGTGTTGAGCCGCACCATCGCCTCAGACGCCGCCGACCTGCTCGGAAAAGCCGACCCCACTGTGGCAGCGGCCACTTCCATACAGGCGATCTCGCTGTTGGAACTCCTGTTCTGCGACGGCGACCTCTCCGAGGCGGGGATGCGCTGAGGCGAGCGGCTACCCGACCGGCTTAGGCCAGGTCGGATGTTCCCGCGGGGGTCGCAGTAGGCCCAATACTAGTTCTGGTCTCCCATATTTGGCTTGCCTGCACGCGGGCGGCTGCCGTTGGGGTCGGCTTCAGTGTCTCGGGTCTGTTGGGCCCCATTGCTCCACGTTCTTGGAGATGGACAGGCAGAGGTCTCGGAGGCTGTCGATCATCTCGCATATCGGGTACCCGTCGTCGTCGGTGTCGTCGCCCTCGGCGGCTAGCAGCAGGCGGAGGGGGATTTGGCTGGACGCGGTGATTTCCATGTCGCGCCGCGGCGGTTCGATGCGGTCCGAGCCGGAGACTTCGACTCTCAAAAGCGAGCCCTCGAAGCGCTTCAGCAGCTCTATCCAGGTGCCCAGGAGGTCGGGCGGGTTCTCCAGCGGGGGCAGTGTCAGCGTGAACTCTGCTGGCAGCTCGAAGCTGGCGGGCAGGGGCTCGTTGGGGCCGTGTTCGCTCATCCAGTCCTGCACGTCTAGGTGGTCCTCGCCCGGCCAGCGGATGGTCATGTGGAGGCCCACCGGCCCCCCGCAGCCCTCTTCGGGGTGCAAACAGCAGTGCAGCACCTGCTCAAGGTTGATCATGTCCAAATTGTGGGACTCGGCGGTCCAGTGGAACCCGTGATCCAAGAAGTGGTCCCTCAGGCCCACTCCGCAGCTTGAGATATTGAAGAACAAGGCCAATCCCCCTTCCGCTGGCCGGCTATCTGACATCTGCCGGGACCATCCCGCAGCCGCACGGGCCAGCATCACATTATGGGCGCGACCTGCGACGCTTTCTCCCGGACCCAGAGCCCGTCCAGGCGGTTTCGGCTGGTCAGCACGCGCACCGCCGTAGGCGGGTGGGCACGGGCGTTCGGGAACACCGGCCTTTCGGGGGTCTTCGCCCTGAAGCTGGGACCGGGGTGATGCGAGCGCCCACCGTTAGGTCAGGGGGGCCTCGCCGATTCTTGGGACTGTCAGACAGATGGCCCAAGGATCGGCGAGGCTCTACACCTAGCAGTTGTTTCCCCACGTCAGAGGGTTGTGACGTTTGGGATGACCTCAAAGCTGTTAAGGGGCGATCCGTGTAGCAGGACAATCGCTGAGAGCCGATCAGTTCATGCACTCACAATGACAGAGGGTTCTTCTCCATCCAACCAGGGTTGATCCTTTGCGATGAGGCATTCCCACTGCTACAGTCCGCGCAACCACCCAGCGGTGGTACCCTTAATATGAGTCGCAGAAAACGACACCAACGCAAGGACTGGGAATCACTCCTTACAGAATATGAGGATAAGGGTTGGACAATCGAGAAAGGGAAAAAGCACTACAAGGCTAAATGCGCAGCTAAGGATTGCCTGGTCATAATTCAGTCAACTCCTTCATCTTCCCGCTCATTGCAGAATAAGCGAAGTGAAATGGGTAGATGTCCACACGGCATTCACTAAGGGACAAACTAATGAACAAGACTTCCTATACCCTGTTTGAAGTAACTGTGAATGGAATCCTCGTGTGTGGAGATGGCGAGACGTTACCTGCTAGTGGTGAATTTGAAGCAGCAGTTGAAAGGCTTGCGAATTCATTATACGCGAAGGTCGAGGACGCCACTGTTGCAAGTCAGCGCAGCACTGGAGAGGTCAAACTTTGGTTCTCCCGACTTAGCGAGAATAACCCGCATTCCGATTTGAAATGGGCTATGGATGTGCTTGACGAAATTCTAGATAGGGCAGGAATCGCTTTGCCCGCCATGCCGGACAGCCGAGATAAGGCTCGTGGGCATTTACCAACTTTTGGCCGTTGGAACAAGCCTCAACTCAAGCCAATCGCAGCCTTCAAGAGTATAAGCCACACGACCCAGACTGTGCAGGTCGCAGCTCTCGCCTAAATCGGAATCCGCGCGAACCAGGTTAAGGTTACCGCGAATTGCTTATCCCCTGGTGACAGCCCGCGTTTCCAAGAATCGAGGCGCGCTCTCCCGAATTCTGAGACATATTATTGGTGGGGCTTATATGCGTGACTAGCTGTAGTGCCCATAGAGGTTGTCAGCTCGGGTAGGTAGCTCCGCTATTGGGTGAGCCTCCGATGCCAGTGTGGTGGTTGGTGCCGAGAGCCGGAAGGGAAGGCTCGCCCTGCTGTTTAGCGGGAGCATGGTGTGGCATATCAGCACGCTGACACGGCACACCGTTCGGCGACGCTGCAAGGGGTTCCACCCAGCGCCACGCGTTCCCGCCGTATGTGTCGCGATGGTCGTCGTCTTCTGCTCGGCTGTGCGGCTGCACGCGGGCGGCGGAATGTGTCATAGGCCGCCGGTAGTGTTGTGCGGTGAGGAGCTGTTCTCGGGTGGCGCGGTGTTCGCAGGTGCTTCTTGTGGCGGGGTTGCGGCCGTCTCGCAAATTTTCTTGGGATTTTTCTTTGGGCGGCTTGAGCTGGGGTTTCGCGTGTTTTACCGGTGGTTGTGGGGGGCGGGGCCGGATCAGGAGGGCTCGGAATGGGCCTATGACTGAGACGGCGCCGAAAGTGTCGGTGTCGCAAGAAATGCCCTGCGGTGGCAGGCCGGAACAGCAGCCCTCAAGTCCGATCGAATGGCTGTTGCTCGGCCCGCCGCCGCCAAAGGGTCGGCCATGAACCATATCACTGACAAGGGACCTCTCCCAGGTGCGTTCTGCGGTCAGCTTGGGCTGCCTGGCGTGCTCGGTGTGGGTTCTGTTGTGCTGGGGGCGGCCGGTCTTGTGAGGGTCGGCGACCAGTCTTTGCTGTCGTGGCGGGGGGGTAGTCGCCGGTGCGCTCCGGGAGAGATACGGCGACGCGCGGACCAGGGGCAAGGTGCTGGGCGAGGCGGACCGCTTGTTCCGGTTCCTGGGGGCGCACGGCTGTGAGACGTGGGGGGATGTGACCACCAGTCTGGTGGAGGGCTTCTGCTGGGGGGCGCGCCCGGACCGGCATGGCGTTCACAGGCGGCCGTCGGAGTCCACGGCGAAGAACCGCCAGTGGGTCGCAAGGGCCGTGTTGGAAACAGCCGAGTCGTTGGGCGCGGATGTGGATGCTGACAAGCTGCTGGGCAATCGGATACCGCGCCGCGCAATCAAGCCGACGACTCGCCCGCTGACCGACTATGAGGCACGGCAGGTCGAAGTATTCGCCTATGAGCGGCTGATTGCTCCCACCCGTCCGCTTCAAGTCGCGTTCAGCTTCGCAGGGGCAACCGCGACCGAGATCGCTGTCATGCGGGTCCGCGCTGTGAACTTGGAAGCAGCGACGGTTGAGTTTGCGGGTGAAGCGGCCCGCACAAACCGGCTCGATGGGTGGGCATTGGAAACCGTCGAGCGGTTCTTCCACCACAACCCCGGATTGGACGACGACGCGCTGTTGTGCGTGAGCCGGCGCACCGACGAGCACCAGGCAGCCCATTCGGTGACGGTGCTTTTGCGAGAAGTGCTGATCGAGGCGGGAATCGCAGGGCTAGATGGGGTCACCGCGAGGTCTATCCGGCTGACCGGTGCGCGCCGAGTGCTGGACGCTTCGGGGATCGAGGCGGCTGCGCGGTTCCTCGGTGCGAATTCGCTGGATGCCGCTGCCGTCGCGCTGGGCACGATTGGAGGAACGGCGATGGCGGGTAGAGGCCCGTGTCTGTTCTCCGACCTTCGCCCGGTCAGGTACACCGACGTTCACGGTAAGAGCAAAGGGCCGGTCGAACTCGGCCGCGACGATGATTCCGACTGGGAGGAAGACGTTGAGGACAACCCCGATCTGGTGTTCTTGGACGACTACCGCAAACGCAAATGCAAAGAAGCGCCCCTTGACCTGGGCGACATCGAATTATTGGAATTCGTGGTATCCCACGAGCCGCTGCTGCGAATCGCCTGGGAACTCGAATCCCTGGTCAAAGCGACAACAAAGAACAACTCGGGGCGGCCACGCGAATACAACGTGTTGGGAGTGTTCTTATTGGAGATGGGAGCCGCAGTGTGGGTCAGCTACAAGAAAGCAGAGCGCAACCTTGCTGACCCTCATGTTTGGGCGCGATTGAGCAACGCCCTTGCGAACGCTCACCCGGACAACGAGACTTGGCGACTGTCGCCCAAGCCGATGACGAGGGGGAAGCACTACCGATTCTGCAAGCGGTACATGAACGATCACCTGCTGGATGTCGTTGAGAACAGTTTCATCGCAGACGCTGTCGAAGCCGCTACAGCCGGTGAACTCCACCGGTCGATCGCTGACTCTTACAACCGTCCATCATGGCCGATCTGTCGCGACCACCGGTGGAGTTCACCCTCTGACGAAAATCCCTTACAGGCCAGACGGCAACCCAGCCTGGAAAACCCTCGGCCAACACGAATTCAAAGTCAACAAGCGGGCAACAGTCTCAGAAGTCGTCTACGCAATCAACAGAGCCCCTTGCGTCCTCACCGTTGACGGGAACGGCTCGTACTGGTATCTGCCGCTCAAACGTCTCAAAGGAGAGAACAAAGAGGGAATAACAAAAAAAGACGGCAGCAAAGGCACAAACAGGCTCTACAGCACATACACACTAATAGACGACGACTTGACACCAAGACAACTACTAGGAGCCACAACAAGAATACGGAACAACAAAGACGACCGCACCCTGGCCCTAAGCTATATCCCCGAATCCGACCCCTGGTTCAAAGAAGTCTACGGGAAACGCGAAGACATAGAATCATCCAACAGCGTCCTAAAATCAGAACTCCGCAACGGTCGCTGCCGAGCCGTTGGGAGACACAGAAACAGGTTCATGCTGCTCATGTTCCAACTCAAATCAATCATCACCGCCCTGATCGCCCACCGCAAACGCACAGGTGCAGACATCCAAAGATGGTTCGGCAACCATCAACTTCCCAAGAGGCTCCATCCACTCCTGAAAGCGGCCTGACCAACCAGACCCCCAACGACAAACACCACCAAACCACCTAAAATGCCATCCGCAACCATTTCGCGCGACTAAACGCGCCGACCCGCTCCTAATCCTCACCCCTGAGAAAGCCGCGGAGACAGGGGTCGGCTCCATGTCAGCAGTCTGCCACTGCATTCATGGCGGCACAGATCTCATAACGCCGACGCCGAACTGTGCCCACATAGCGGGTGAGCGACGATTTCGGAATCACTCGAAGATTGTCGAAGCTCGCTGCACATTGGCCATTCATGCCGTCGTCAACATCAAGCGGCACCTCTGTTGGGATGCCCCGCACGGTACGCGTGATCGGCGCGACCATGACCCTGCGAAGCCCTTGGATAGCCCGGTCTCGAGTAACAACCAGTACGGGACGGATGTCGTCTTCGGCCTCTGCCCACCAGATTTCGCACTGTGCCGGGCTCACCAGCGCTCCCACGGCTCTTCAGCGACCATGTCTCGGAGATTCTGCTCGGCCCACCGCATCTCCTCTTCGGTTTCCGGTTGACGGAGGTAGCCGTCCACGATGGCCTCACCTTCTAAACGGCGTCGACGCTTGTCAAGCATCTGCTCCAGCGCGCTCCGCACAGCGTCCGAGCGAGACCTGACCTCGCCGCCTTCCACCATCTCATCTAGTCGGGCTACCAACTCGTCATCAACCCTCGTCACTAGTTGTGCCATACACTGAGTATAGGGGTTTGGTATGCAACACCAATTACTGAGTTATCTGCAACAGACCGGCCATCAGTCCCACTGGGCTCGACGGCTAGCGGCACCGGAGGGGAAGGCGGCCATGATGATCGCTGCCGAGGCGCCAAACGCGGCGATGACCCAGATCCAGGCCCGCTGGAATCCCACCAGCAGGTCACCGGCGGGCGCAGAGCTGTAGAGCGCCACCACCACGGCGATGCCCAGGGCGAAGCACACCTGCTGAACGGTGCGGGTGGTGGCGTTGGCGATGGCGAAGCGAGACGGCGGGATGTCGCACATGGCCGCGCTGACGAACGTGGCGATGGACAGTCCCACCCCGATGCCCAAAACAATGCTGGCGGGCAAGAACACTGCGAAGTAGGCCGAAGTTTCCCCCGCCATCAACAGCAGCCACAGATACGACAGGGCGCACAGCACCACCCCCGACGTGAGCAGCCAACGATGCCCCCACCGGTCGGCCATCCGTCCGATGGGGACTGACAGAGCCGACGCCATGATCGGCCCCGGCGTGAGCCCGAGCCCGGCTTCGAGAACCGAGAGCCCCCACAGGTCTTGCAGCAGCAACGAGCTCATCAAGAACCCGGGCACGAACCCCAGCGCATACAAGCCGAACGAGGCGGTCGCCGACGAGAACGACCGATAGCTGAACAAACCCAAGTCGAGCAGCGGGTTGGGGTGCGAGCGCGATCGCCAGACTACGAAGGGCAGCAGAACCACTCCCACCGCGGCAAAGACAATGATGCGGAAATCGCCATAGCCCCACCCCTCGCCTTGGACGATGGCCACCATGACCAGCGCGAGGGCCAAGGTGCCCACCGGCACCCCCACCACATCGAGGCGGCCCTCGGTGGTTTCGTCGCGCGACTCCCGCACCAAGCGGAGCGAAGCCATGAAAACCAGGGCAGCGATGGGCAGGTTGACGTAGAAGATCCACCGCCAGCCCAAGCCCTCGATCAACAGCGCCCCGATGGACGGGCCGAACGCCGCCCCCATCGCCCCCATCGCCCCCCACATGCCGATGGCCGCCGACCGGCGGGACACCGGGAACTCCGGCAGCACCATGGCCAACGACGACGGCATGATGAGCGACCCGCCCATTGCCTGCACCACCCGGGCCGCTATCAGCACCTCAACCTGGGGCGCCACCCCGCTGAACAGCGACCCGACGGCAAAGATGGCCAGCCCCAGGTTGAACATCCGCCGCCGGCCCTGCCGGTCGGCCAGCCGCCCGGACAGCAGCAGGAACGACCCCACCGTGATCGAGTAGCCGCTCACAATCCACGACAGTGCGGCGTTGGACGCCCCCAGGGACTTCTGGATCGACGGGAAGGCCACGTTGACGATGGAGACGTCCACCACCACCATGAACGCCGCCGCAGTGGCCGCCCCCAACGCCAACCACGAGCGGCGCTCTACCGGCTCAACCATGGGCGGCTTCCATCGGGGCCACGCTAGTGGTCTGACCATTAAGCGGTGCGTTCCCGCTTCACTATGCTGGGTTCACCGCAAAACTCAGGGGGACGAGATGGCTACCTACGACACGATCATTGCCGGTGGAATGGTGGTCGACGGGACCAGAGCCCAGCGGCTCCGAGCCGATGTGGGCATCAAGGACGAGAAGATCGCCAAGATCGGTCGGCTCAAGGCTTCTGATGCCGACGAGGTATTGGACGCCGACGGGATGATCGTGGCCCCGGGCCACATCGACCTCCACACCCACTATGACGCCCAGCTCTTCTGGGACCCGTACTGCACGCTGTCGGGCTGGCATGGGGTGACCTCGGTCGTCATCGGCAACTGCGGTTTCGGGTTCGCCCCGGTGGCCCCCGATGACCGGGAGAGGGCCATGCTGACCATGACCCGCACCGAGGCCATTCCGTTCGACGCTATGGCCGCGGGCATGCCCTGGGATTGGGTCACATACCCGGAGTTCTTGGACGCGGTGGACCGCACGCCTAAGGCGGTCAACATGCGGTCGTTCTTCCCGCTGAACCCAGCCCTCAACTGGGTGCTGGGCTACGAGCGGGCCAAGGCCGGTGAGATGCCCACCGATGAGGAGCACGCCCAGCTACGGGCGCTGCTGAACGAGGCCATGGACGCCGGTGCCGGCGGTTGGTCGGTGCAGCGGCTTCGCGACTCCAACGTGCAGCGTGATCACGACGGCAACCCCATGAACACCGACGTGATGCCCAACGAGACCCTGTTCCAGTTGGCCGAGGTGCTGGCCGAGCGCAACCACGGGTTCATCCAGGCCACCTTCGCCCCCGACCCCGCCGATGAGACCCGCACCGAGCATCGCCGCACCTACGAGCGCTTGGCCGACATCAGCGGCCGGCCGGTGCTGTTCAACGTGATCACCCCCAACGCCCAGCGCCCCGAGCAGCACCTCAAGCAGATCGAATGGGTGGAGGATTGCCGCATGCGGGGTCTGCCCATCTACGGCCAGGCCGTGACCACCGACGTGGGGCTGGCCTTCACCTTCGAGGAGTGGAACCTCTGGGACGACATGGACGCCTGGAGGGAGGCCACGCTGGGCACCGTTGGGGAGCGCATGGCCAAGCTGGCCGACCCGGCCCGCCGCCCGGCCCTGCGGGACTCGGAGTCGCTGGCGGTCACCTGCCCCATCGCCGACATCGTGCTGCTCGAGACGGCCAGCCCTCAGTACCAGCGCTACGCCGAGACCCGGGTGGGCGACATTGCCGCCGACCTAGGGGTGCATCCGGTGGACGCTATGCTCGACGTCGCGGTGGCCGACAACCTGGCCGCCACGTTCTACGCCTCGGGCTCGTTCAACAACCCCGACCATCTGGTGGACCTGCTCAACTACCAATGGGCCTTGCCCGGAGTGTCCGACGGCGGTGCCCACACCCGCTTTTTGACCGCAGGCCGGTGGCCTACCGAGCTGCTCATCAACGGGGTGCGCGACCGCGAGATCATCTCTCTGGAGGACGCCCACTGGCGCATGGCCGGGCTGCCCGCCCAATGCGCCGGCTTCACCGACCGGGGAACACTGACTCAAGGCAAAGCGGCCGACGTGATCGTCTACGACCTAAACAGCCTGGATATCGGCGCCAGCGAGAAGGTCCACGACATGCCCGCGGGCGAGTGGCGCCGAGTCCAGCGAGCCTCCGGCTACCACTACGTGCTGGTCAACGGCGAGGTCACCATCCATGAGGACAAGGAAACCGGCACCTCCCCCGGTCGCCTCCTCCGCGATCAATAGTTGGCTGAAACTCACTGACAGTAGTTGAAACGCCAGTTTTCCCGGTAGGGTTCAAACGCGCTGCGGGCCCCCACCCGGCGTCCTACGGGACCAAATGCTCTGACCAGAGCCGGGCTGGGGACCCGTGGCCACTGTATCGGGCTGTGTCTACGATGGCAACGGATTAGCGGCCAGGACCGGGCAGTCCTTCCAGAGCAGATCCAAGGCGTAGTAGTCGCGGGCTGAGGCGGTGAAGATGTGAACCACGAAATCGCCGTAGTCCATCAGCACCCATTCGTAGTCGGAGAGGCCCTCGATGCAGATGGGCTTGGGACCGCCAATGACGTCCACCGCCTCTTCGATCCGCTCGGCCAGCGCTCGCACCGCCCGAGTGTTCGCGCCGCTGGTGATCACGAAGTGATCGGTGATGACCAGCACATCGCCGACATCAATGATGACCGTGTTTGCGCCTGGCCCTTCTTCCGCCGAGGTCGCTGCGGCTGTTACCCAATCCTCCACTACCGTTGTGCCAGCTTCGCTGACGCTCATGCGGCGATCACGATCCCACTCTAACCATCTCCCGCCACCAGTTGGGAGAAATCTGCACCGAAGGTGATCGTGATATCGATGGAGGTGTCGGGCAGCTCTTCGGCTATTACTGTGCCGGTGCCCAATGCATCCCGGTAGGCCTCGGCGTGGGGGACAAAGCCGGTGTCGTGGTAGGCGACTTTGGTGGTTTCCCAGCCGAATTCAGCGGCATTGCCAATGCGGGTTATCTGGACTCCGGCCCGGCTGAGGGTTCGGGCCGCGTTCGTGGTGAGGTCGAGGTCGCCAACGCCGTTGAGCAACCGGACCCGGGGCAGGCTCTCGCCCCCAGCAGAGATTGGGAACGGGATGACCTCGTTCACCAGATAAGCGTTGTGATCCGGGTCCAAGACCACCGACCCGCTGTCGGTGACCCTTCCGCCCACCGTCGCAATGAGGAATTCCCCCGCAACCAAACTGCGCACGAATCGTCCCACTCCCCGGTCGGTCTCACCGGGAATCACGTTGGGTTCGGTTGATTCTGCCACCTGCCCTAGCCATGTATTCCAGAACGACACGTGGCGAGACAAGCCGACTAGCGGAGACTCGCCCGGGCTGCGTCCGGCCAGGTAAGGGCCTACGTCGGCCGCGCTCAAGACAACCCCGGTCCCGAACAGGTCCTCCCCGTCGGGGCCAACCAGTGGAACCGGGCTGATGAAATCAACCGGTTCCACCGCAGCCACCAACGCCGCCCATCCGTCGTCGCCCAGCACTTGTAGCTCGCTGGGGCGAATACCGAGCAGCTCGGCCACCGAATCAGCCACTCCTGTGCTGCCGGACTCGGCCCAGCGGTCGCTGAGATGCCCACCGGAGGTGGTTGTCTCCGATGCCATGACCAGGATCGCCCCCTCAGCCCCCTCGTCGGTCAGCACCAACAGCGTCACCCCGTGGAGGCGGTCGCCGTTGGCGTGGATCAACAGCAACGTGGGCGTCGGATCCACAAATGCCTCGTATCCGGGCTCGGCAGGGTCGACCGGGCCGCCGACCACGGTGCCGTCGCTGCTGCCGGAAATGGCCGACCACCCCAGCCAGACCAACAGGGGCACCGCCGCGGCCAAGCCCAACAACACCAGCGGCCAAGCCCAGCGCCACCAGCGCGGCGATTCCCTCTTCGGCGCGGCGCTATCCGCACTCGGCGCGGAATCACTCATATAGGCCCTTTTGGCGGCAGTAGGCCAGCGCGGCCGGCGGAACCAGTCCGTCAAGGGGTCGTCCAGCGTCGGCCCACTCTCGCACTTGGGTGCTGGACAGATCGACCAGCGGACAGTCCACCACCCGGTGGGCCACCGGCGGACGCTCCCCCGTGGCTCCGGGGCGGTCCACCACCACTACTTCGGCCATCTCGGCCATCTCCTCGTAACGATGCCAGGTGGCCAGACCCCCAGCGGCATCGCTTCCCAAGATGAGGAAGAGCGAGCCGTCGGGGTCGTCGGCCCGGTACTCCTCCAAGGTGTCGACCGTGTAGGTAAGCCCTCCACGGTCGATCTCCGCCGCGGAGGCCACTACCCCGTCGATGCCGTCGACGGCGGCCTCAGCCATGGCCAGTCGGTCCTGGGCCGGGCTGAGCCGGGGCCGACCCAGCTTCTGCCAAGGTTCGTTGGCCACCACCAACTCAACCCGGTTGAGCCCGAGTTCGGCCCGCACCCAAGCGGCAACCACGAGGTGTCCGACGTGGATAGGGTCGAATGTGCCCCCGAATATCCCGACACGGCTCATAGTCCGCAGTGTACGAAACAAAGTGCTGGCTTCCTTGCCATCTACCCCAGGGCCGCAGGCCCAAAAAATCATGCGGGCATCAGAGCAGACCACAGGTAATTTCATGAGACAACAGTGAATGGCAACCGGGAACAAACAAGGGGCCGGATTGGTTGCAATTTACGAAGACAACAAGACAGGAAGAAATGGACGATTCAACAGGCCAGTACCTCAACGCAATCGGCTTAGTGCCGCTCCTTACCAAGGAAGACGAGGTCAGGCTTTCCAAATCGATCGAAAGGGGCCGTGAGGCCCAGGCCCGGTTGGATGCCGGAGAAGACACTCCCCGACTGCACGCCCAAGTCCGGGAAGCAGCCAAGGCCAAGGAGCGCTTCATCCGGGCTAATCTCCGCTTGGTCGTGAGTGTGGCCAAGAAGTACCCCCTGCCAACCGGCATGGAGCTGCTGGATCTGGTCCAAGAGGGCAACCTCGGGTTGGACCGAGCGGTGGAGAAGTTCGACTGGCGCAAGGGGTTCAAATTCTCCACCTACGCCACATTCTGGATCCGCCAGTCCATCGGCCGGGCGCTGGATCAAAAGGCCAACCTGATCCGACTGCCTGGTGAGCGGGCCGCCAGCCTGCGGGCCGCGGTGCGCCAAGCCTCCGGAGGCGGCGAAGAGCTGGACTCCGAGCACGCCCTCCTCAATCGGCTGACTTCGCTGACTTCTTTGAACGCCACGGTGGGCGACGACAACAACAGCGAGCTGGTTGACCTGCAACCCGACTCCGGCCCTAGTCCTGAAGATCTGGTGCTGGCCGCAGATCAACTGCTAACGCTGACCGAACTCCTTGACGTGCTGGACGACCGGTCCCGTTTCGCATTGCAGATGCGCTACGGGCTGATCGACGGGGAAAAGCACAGCTACCGGGAGATCGGCGAAGTTCTGGGCCTCACCTCAGAGGCCATCCGCCGCATCATCGGGCGATCGCTGGACTCGGTGCGGGCTCGAGCCGAGCTGCTCGATATCGACGCCGCGTAGTCGCCGACAGAAATTCATTTTGCCCCATAGTTGGCGACAAGCGACCATTTTTCTATGAGTTCGGCCCGAGTCGAAACGGCCAGCACGCCCAAGACCGCTTGGCATCCCGCGTCGTGGCACGAACGGCCCGCCGCCCAGCAGCCGCAGTGGCCCGAGCAGGCCTCGCTCGACCAGGTCCGCAAGACCCTGGCCGACCTGCCCCCCCTGGTTTTCGCCGGGGAGGCGCGCCAACTCCAGAACCAGCTTGCCGAGGCCTGCGAGGGCCGAGCCTTCGTGCTCCAAGCCGGTGATTGCGCTGAGTCATTCGACAACGCGAGCGCTGACAACATCCGGGACAAGCTGAAGGTCATCCTGCAAATGGCAGTGGTGCTGGCTTTCTCGGCCGGCGTGCCCACGGTGAAAATCGGCCGGATCGCAGGGCAGTTCGCCAAACCCCGCTCGTCGTCCACCGAAATAGTGGACGATGTAGAGCTGCCCTCCTTCCGGGGGCACATGGTCAATGACATCGGCTTCTCCGAGAACTCTCGCACCGCCGATGCCACTCGACTCGTGCAGGCCTACAACCAATCGGCCTCCACCCTCAACCTGTTACGGGCGTTCACCAAGGGGGGCTACGCCGACCTCCGCCAGGTCCACCTGTGGAATCAGGAGTTCATTGCGGCCAGCCCTGAAGGGCGGCGCTACGAGCGGGTGGCCGACGGCATCGAAGCTGCCCTGCGGTTTATGGCCGCCTGTGGGGTTTCCATCGATGCGCCGGAGCTGCACCAGGTGGACTTCTACACCAGCCACGAGGCTCTGGTGCTGGACTACGAGGAGGCCCTTACCCGGCAGGACTCCATTACCGGCCAGTGGTACGACTGCTCAGCGCACATGCTGTGGATCGGCGAGCGGACTCGCCAGCTCGACGGGGCCCACGTGGAGTTCATGAGAGGCATCAAGAACCCGCTGGGCTGCAAGCTGGGGCCAACCGCATCGCCAGCTGAGGTTCTCGAGCTTTGCGAGGTTCTCAACCCCGACCGCGTTCCTGGCCGGCTCACCCTCATCAGCCGCATGGGCGCCGACAAGGTGTCGAATGCCCTTCCTCCGCTGCTGGCCGCGGTGCGAGACGCCGGCCATCAGGTGCTATGGGAGTGCGACCCCATGCACGGCAACACCTACCCCACCGCCAGCGGGCGCAAGACCCGTCACTTCGAAGACGTGATGGCCGAGATCGACGGCTACTTCACCGCCCACGCCGAGGCTGGCACCTGGCCGGGCGGGATTCATGTGGAGATCACCGGCGATGACGTGACCGAATGCGTGGGCGGCGCCGAGGCCATCAGCGACGACGACTTGGAGCGTCGCTATGAGACCATGTGCGATCCCCGGCTGAACGGCGCCCAGAGCCTGGAGCTCGCCTTCCGAGTCGCAGAGCGGCTCAGCGTCTGAATCCCCTGATCCACCCCTTTTCGGATTATTCGGACCAAAACACTCGGAATTTGATTTCAGGCCGCTATCCTGATAAACAACTAATCGGATCAAAGTAGTCCGAATTAGTAATTGCCTGAACCCCACCACCTGCCCCTATTCCAAAGCCACACACGAAAAAGAGAGGCCGATGGTCACGGTCCAAATCGACAACACCGCGGTGATCGATCCCGCCCAGCAAGCCGACATCGACAAGTTCGAGCAGATGCTGGTCCGCTACAAGGCCGGTGAGATCCCCGAAGACGTGATGCGGGTGTTCCGCCTCAACAACGGCATCTACGGCCAGCGCCAAGGCGGCACCAACCAGATGGTGCGGGTCAAGATTCCCGCCGGCATCGCCCATCCCGACCACTTCGAGGCCCTGGCCCACATCGCCCGGACCTATTCCCGGGGCTGGGGCCACATCACCACCCGCCAGAACATCCAATTCCACTACGTGCAGATCGACGACGTCCCCGACGTGATGCGAGTGCTGGCCTCGGTGGGGCTAACCACCCGAGAGGCCTGCGGCGACACCGTCCGCAACGTGCAGGGCTGCCATCTGGCCGGAGCCTGCCCCCACGAGGTGCTCGACATCACCGCTTGGGCCCGGGCCACTGCCCTTCACTTCCTCCGCCACCCCTACGCCCAGCGCCTGCCCCGCAAGTTCAAGATCAACTTCTCGGGGTGCGCCACCGACTGCGGTCAGGCCATGTTCAACGACGTGGGCATCATCGCCGCCACCCGGGAGGTGGACGGCGGGGTCGAGGCCGGATTCCGGGTGTTCGTGGCCGGCGGCCTGGGAGCCACTCCCCATCCCGCGCTGGCCCTGGAGGAGTTCACCTCCCGCGAGGATCTGCTGCCCACCATCGAGGCCTGCCTGCGAGTGTTCGATCACGACGGCTACCGGGACAACAAGCTCCGTGCCCGCATGAAGTGGCTGGTGGAGAAGCTGGGCTTCGAAGAGCTCCAGCGCCGCATCTTCCGGGAGCGCAAGTTCTTGCTGGCCTCATCGAGTTGGCCCGGCGGGATCCCCGATCTGGTGAAGGTCCACGGCGATGCCCCCGCTGGCCGCCATGCCGAGATCGAGGCTACTCCGGTGGGCCAGGGCGTCTCGGTGTCCATCGGCGGGCGGGCGCCCTACCAGCGCTGGGAGCAGGCCAACGTGGTGCGGGGCGCGGCCAAGGGCACCGTCTCGGCCTACGCCTGGGCTCGCCTGGGCGACATCACCGCCGACCAGTTCGACGCCCTGGCCGACATCCAGCGGGAGCTGGGCGCGGAGTGCCGGGTGACCAATCGCCAGAACATCGTCTTTCGCAACCTGAAAGAAGGGCAGCTCCCCCGGCTGTTCGAGGCCTTGTCGGCCATCGGCATGGCCGAGCCCGGCGCCGAGCTCTTGCGCGACGTGGTGGCCTGCCCCGGCGCCGACACCTGCAACCTTGCTGTGACCCAGTCTCGGGGCCTGGCCGATGCCATCGGCGCCCGCTTGGACGAGGAGGGGTTGGCCGAGGTGGGCGGGCTGCGGATCAACATCTCCGGCTGCACAAACTCCTGTGGTCAGCACCACGCCTCCGACATCGGCTTCTTCGGCGCCGAGCGCCGGGCCCACGGCCGCTCCGCGCCGGGCTACCAGATGCTGCTTGGCGGCCATGTGGGCGACTCCCAAATCCAGTTCGGCACCAAGGCTCTGCGCCTACCCGCCCGCAACGCTCCCGAGGCAGTGGTGCGGGTGGTGCGCCAGTTCACCGCCGAGCGGGAGGCTGGCGAGGAGTTCCGCCACTGGCTGGAGCGCCGGGGCGGATCCCGAGAAGTGGGCAAGGGCCTGACCGACCTAGACGAGTTCCCCACTCCCGAAGTCGGCCCCGAGTTCTACGTCGACTACGACGAGACCGGCCCCTACGAGGCAGTGATCGGCGACTCCGAATGCGCAACCTGACCATCCCGGCCTACTCCGATACCG
Organism: Acidimicrobiales bacterium; assembly: GCA_965208505.1. Classification (GTDB taxonomy): domain Bacteria; phylum Actinomycetota; class Acidimicrobiia; order Acidimicrobiales; family Bin134; genus Poriferisocius. Next base: position 300,950 of record OZ242339.1, on the reverse strand, counting down.
AGTTGGCCGCCCTGAACGAGGAGTTCGAGCACCTTCCCGCGGAGAAGGTCATCCAGTGGGGGGTGGACAATTTCTCACCCCACCTGTCGCTGGCCGCTTCGATGACCGATGCGGTGCTTATCGACTTGGCGGTGAAGGTGGATCCGGCCATCGAGGTGGTGTTCATCGACACCGGCTTCCACTTCCCCGAGACGCTGGAGACGGTGGAGCGGGTACGCCGCCACTACGGCCTGAACCTGAGGCTGATGACCGTGGCCCGCCACGATCCCGAGCTGTGGAACATGGACCCGGAGAACTGCTGCTCGGCGGTCAAAGCCGGTCAGCTCGACCGGGCATTGGCCGGCAAAGCGGCATGGATGAGCGGTTTGCGCCGGGTGGAGGCCGCCACCCGGGTGTCGGCGCCCATCGTGGTGCGCGACCTGCGGGGCCTGGTCAAGCTGAACCCCATCGCCACCTGGACCGACGAGCAGGTGGCCGACTACATGGCCGAGCACCGGGTGCCGTTCAACCCCCTTTTGGAGCGGGGCTACCCCTCCATCGGCTGCATGCCCTGCACCAAGCCGGTAGCCCCCGGCAACGACCCCCGCTCCGGCCGCTGGGCCGACTCCGACAAGACCGAGTGCGGCCTGCACGACTAGTCCCGGCCAGGCTGTCGGGCGAGATCATCTTCTAGCCCGTCACCGCATAAGGTGGCCACCATGTCTGTTTTGGAGATGTCGCCGGGTACAGGAGTGGTGGTTACGGGAGGAGGTTCGGGGATCGGGCGGGCCTGTGCTCGGGCGCTGGCCGAAGTGGGGCGGCCGGTGTCGCTGTGGGACCTCAATGGCGAGGGAGCGGCAAAGGCAGCAGCTTCCATAGCAGCCGACTGCGGCGTTGCCACCCACTCGCTGGAATTGGATGTGACCGACCGCGCCGCGGTGGACAGCGCGGTTGTCGCTGCTCGAGAGGCGCTGGGCACCATTGGCGGGCTAGTCCACGCTGCGGGGATCGTCACCGCGATGGACATAGACCACCTCACCGAGGAGATCTGGGACTCGGTGCTGGGCGTGAACTTGCGAGCCGAGGTGTTCGTGGCCCAAGCCCTGTTGGGCGACCTCCGAAGCCATGAGGGCTCGGCCATCGTGGGGATCGGCTCCATCATGTCGGTGGTGGGCAACGCGCTAATCCCGTCCTACACCGCCTCCAAGCACGGCGTGGTGGGCATAACCAAGTCGCTGGCCAACCACTTGGGCCCCGACGGCATCCGGGTCAACGCCGTGTGCCCCGGCTACATCGAGACGCCGATGACGGCCGCGATGATGGACGACGCCCCGAGCAAGGCCGCCTGTGTGGAAAAGGCCCCGCTGGGACGGGTGGGCGTGCCCGAAGACATCGCCAAAGCGGTCCGCTTCCTCATGTCGGATGAGGCCGGCTTCGTAACCGGCACCACCCTCATCGTCGACGGCGGTGTCACCAGCCACGACTGAGGCGGCGTTCCGATATGGAGAAGGCAATGCTGTCATCGGCTTCGGGGCCGACTGATATCCCGCTGTTGGAGGAGACCATCTCGGCCAATCTGGGCCGAACGGTGGCTGCTCATGGCGACCAGGACGCGCTGGTCTCTGTCGAACAAGGGCTGCGCTACACCTACCGGGAGTTCACTGGGGCGGTTGATGAGGTGGCTGCGGGGCTGATGGCGCTGAATGTGCAGGTGGGCGATCGGGTGGGTATCTGGAGTCCGAATTGCGCCGAGTGGGTGCTGGTGCAGTACGCCACTGCCCGGATCGGGGCGATTTTGGTGACGATCAATCCGGCGTATCGGGTCAATGAGCTGGAGTATGTGCTGAACCAGTCGGGGATCAGCGTGCTGGTGGCCGCGGAGTCGTTCTCCCACAGCGATTACCGGGGCATGGTCACCGAGGTGTGGGACCGGGTGCCGGCCCGGCAGGTGGTTTATATCCGGACTTCAGATTGGGACGAACTGCTGGGCGGTGGCGAAGCGGTATCCGCCACCGAGATTGAGGAGCGGTCGGCAGGGCTTCGCCCGGATGATTCGATCAACATCCAGTACACCAGCGGGACCACCGGGTTTCCCAAGGGGGCTGTGCTGAGCCACCGGAACATATTGAACAACGGCTTTTTCGTGGGCGAGGCCTGCGGCTACACCTCTGCCGACCGGGTGTGCATCCCGGTGCCGTTCTACCACTGCTTCGGCATGGTGCTGGGCAACCTGGCCTGCACCACCCACGGGTCGGCCATGGTGGTCCCCTCGGCGGGGTTCGACGCCGCAGCCGCGCTGCGAGCCTGCCAGCAGGAGCGATGCACCAGCTTGTACGGGGTCCCCACCATGTTCATCGCCGAGTTGGGCGAACCCGACCTCGACCACTACGACCTGTCGTCGCTGCGTACCGGGATCATGGCCGGCTCTCCGTGCCCGGTGGAGGTGATGAAGCAGGTGGTGGACCGTATGAACATGAGCGAGGTGACCATCGCCTATGGCATGACCGAGACCTCGCCGGTATCCACCCAGACATCGGTCGACGACTCGCTGGACAAGCGGGTATCCACCGTGGGCCGGGCCCACCCCCATGTGGAGGTCCGCATTGTCGATCCCGAGACTGGCGACACCGTGCCCCGAGGCCAGGCTGGCGAGTTCATGACCCGGGGCTACTCGGTGATGCTGGGCTATTGGGACGACGAAGCCCGCACCGCCGAGGCTGTTGACGACCAGGGCTGGATGCACACCGGCGACCTCGCCACCATCGACGACGACGGCTACCTCAACATCGTCGGGCGCATAAAGGACATGATCATCCGAGGCGGCGAGAACGTCTATCCCCGGGAGATCGAGGAATTCCTCTACCGACATCCCGACGTGGTGGAAGTGCAAGTGATCGGCGTGCCCGATGCCCGCTACGGCGAGGAGATCATGGCCTGGATCCAGTTGCGGGCCGGGGCCGAGCTGGAAGCCGACGACATCAGGGAGTTCTGCCGGGGCCAGATCGCCCACTACAAGATCCCCCGCTATGTGAAGTTCACCGACAAGTTCCCCATGACCATCACCGGCAAGATCCAGAAGTACCTCATGCGGGAGCAGTCGATCGAGGAACTCGGTTTGGACGAGACGGCCCAAGAGCGGCACGCTTGACGGAAGAGACAAGCGAGGCAGCACAAATCCCGCCTATCTGGCCAACAAGCCCAAGGACAAGTTTGGCAAGCACGTCTACGACCCATCCGCCCTCGGCATGGACGAATCCGCCGTCCGTGCCCAATTCACCGACTACATCGCCCACCACAACATCCCCCTCGAAGACTGAGCTGCGCAGGTCCTTTGAATTACGACTCCGACCTATTCGATGATCACTGCACGTCGGTTTTCCGAGTTGAGCGCTTCTTGGAGTCGGGGAGATGGGGCCGAAAGGTAGACATCAGCTTCTAGGTAGACCGCGGCGGCGAGAGCTTCGATGCCAAGTGCATTGAGTTCATGGTGCCGGCTGAGCTCCCCTATGACCGGGGCGAGAGTTCTAAGGCTCACCAGTCCGATCTCATCGGGCAATTCCAGGAGTGCCTGCATGGCCTGATCGTGCATGGCCTTTGGCAAAGCAGCAAACGATGCGGATAGAACGCCATGAGAACCGGACGAATTCAGAACCGCCCGGCACAGTCTCACGTACCAATAGCCGGTGGTATAGGCCAGCTCCTGAGACTCGGGCGGATCGCCTCCTCCAAGCCGCGCGGCAAGAAGCCGGTCGTCAATTAGCTGCGTCACTCGTTGGCCAGTTCTGGATCACCAAAACCGGCCTGAGCTGCGGCCCACTCTTGGTCAGACACAGAATCCAAGAGCTCTCGACGCAGTTCCTCGATCCCATCGGGAACCAGCAACACCCCATCGCCCAAATCAAGACACCCGACCCTGCCGCCATCAACAAGCCCCCACCGGCGACGAGCCGACACTGGCAGACTCATCTGGCCCCGCTTCGACACTTTCAGGTTGTTGACTCTGCCCACGCCCCTTAGCTTACAAGGCGCAAATATAAATTGCCTTGTATACGCATGAGATATTCCGCACTTGCTACCACCTGAGAAGGAAACGGCCACCCCTCGGCTGCTGTCAACCTGCTCTGCTAGCCAAGCCAAACCCTTGACCGAGGTGTTCCCCGTACATACAACCAGATCAGCGTCGCGGTGCTCGCGTATGAACGCCCTGATCTTGTCGGCTGGTTTAGTCACACTCCCGTTGCCCACAGGCCTTGATGCTATGTGCCAGATGTCGAACCGTGCCAGAATGCGAACGTGAAACTGCTGGTCAGGTCGGTCATTCATGTGCAGATTGCCATCCCGGAGGGCGGGGAGGATGTGGCGCGGGGGTTCTATGGCGGGCTGCTGAGGCTGACTGAGGTTCCCAAACCGCCGGAGCTGGCCAAGCGGGGCGGGTGCTGGTTCGAACTGCCGGAGGGGACTTGCGGGCAGTTGCACTTGGGGGTCGACCCGGACTTTCGCCCCGCCCGAAAGGCGCATGTGGCCTTTTTGGCTGCCGGTCTAGCTAGATTGGCTGAGAGCGCCCGATCCCAGGGTTGTGAGGTTGTACAGGACCAGGCCGATGGGACCGAACGGGTGTACATCAGTGACCCGTTCGGAAACCGCTTAGAGTTCATGGGAGGGGAGGCAGGCAATGAAGGGGAATCTGAAACCTAACCCCCGATTCGGACTGAGTATCGCACTCGGCGTCGGGATTGGAGCAGGCATAGGCGCGGCGCTCGGTGACGTCGGTGTCGGCGTCGCAATAGGAGCTGGCGTGGGCGTGGCGTTAGGCGGCGCCTTCATCAGACGCCCCGCAAAGGGCTAGGTGCCGCTTGGGCTGAAGTTGATGGTAGCTGCCGCTGAGTACCTTGAAATATTGCTCGCCCATATTTTGAGATATGGGTAGTATGGGCAAATGAAGACGACGATCGACATCCACGATGTGCTGCTGGAACGGGCCAAGCGCCATGCCAAAACCAGAGGTTGCACGCTGCGCTCGGTTGTGGAGGACGGATTGCGGCGGGTGCTGGACGAACCGGCACCGGCCGTTCCCTACAAGCTCGAGGATGGCCGCGTGGGCGATCCCGACGGGGAAGACCCGCTGAAGCACTACACATGGCCCGAGCTGCGGGACCTCATCTACGAGGGCAGAGGAGCCTGATGCTGGCCGTCGACACCAACATCTTGGTGTATGCCCACCGACCAGAATTCGAGAACAACGACGAGGCCTACGAATTCGTCACCGGCTTGTCCCACGGAGATCGGCCCTGGTCAATCCCTTGGCCCTGTTGCCACGAGTTCCTCAGCGTGGTAACGAACCGGAAGATCTGGAAGGAGGCTGCCTCCACTCCTGAAGAAGCCTGGCACCAGTTGCGAATTTGGGAGGCATCGCCGATGTGTCGCATGATCGGCGAGACCGACGGGTTCATGGACGTCCTCGAAGGATTCGTCAACCGCCCCAACATCACCGGCGCAATCGTCCACGACGCCCGGATCGCCGCCATCTGCATGGCCAACGGCGTCGAGACCCTGCTCACCCGCGACCGCGATTTCTCCCTGTTCCCCCAGCTGCCGACCCGCGACCCGCTCTTGGGCAGGAGCTAGAGCACCGAATAGGGACACTCAGGCAAAGACAAGCTGTCGCACCTTGCAAGTAGAGTGCTCGGCGTGACTGAGACTGAGTTCCGCCAGCAGTGGTATGAGGCGCATGTAGCGCGATTCCTCGCCGACGAAGACCGCTACCGAGAGGCCAAGGTCGCCACCGACGGATTCGCGGCAAGCGCAGACGAAGCTCTCAGGCTGCTGGCCGAACTTCGACGGGCAGGTGACGTGCAATCGTTCAAAGAACGGATGGAAGTGTGGTCACGCAAGCTAGGAACCCTGGCGTTCAAAGGCCAGAACGGTCAGATGATGCTGAATCAACTGGTCAATCGGTCAGAAGACCAGCAAGGGCTAGCAATTCTGCTGGCAAATTCCCTTACTGCGCCGACATCGGACGAAGAGGCAGTCGCCAAAATTGAGAGAGTTGTAGAACACGTCAAGAGCATCAAGGTGGGATCTCACCCGGCTCCAGGCAATGTGCCATTCGTCTTGTCATATTTCTGGGCGCTTGCTGACTGGAAACGCTGGCCGGTGATTTGGCCAAGTGCCGCCCGCTTCATTGAGTTCTCTACCGGTTATAGCCTCCCGGGTGATCCCTCCGAGCGATATCGGGTGTTTGTCGAGAGGGTTCGGGAGCTTACTTCCGATCATGTCGAGCTTGAGACAACCGCCGCATGGTGGCAGAAACAGCGGCCTGTGTTCCTAGACGAAGTGCTGGCGGACCGCGTCGCGTTTGGGCTCGACACCGAGGCTGCGACAGAAGAGGACTTGGAGATCAACGCCCGCGCCCTGGTGAGCATCGCCGACTATTGGGGCAAACAGCTTGCCGACGGCGTAGCGGAAGCGCTCGGCCACTCAATCAAAGTGAACTTGCCGAAAGCCAATAGTGCTCGGCCCGATCTTTGGGTGGACTGGCGAATCAACGAGGCATCTGAGAATGGGCTCAGCATGAGGGTGTGGGTAAACGACCAAGGTGCAGCCATTGCCTTGCGCCCAGGAGTTAATCCCCAAGGGTGGATGGACACGGTTGCCCCGGTACTCTCTTCAGCCAAACACGACGGCTGTCGAGTTATCGGCGGTTCTAGTTCTCAAATCGGCGAGGATGTCGGACCCCTCGGTGCCCACTGGGCAGAGTTCGTCTACGGGCGGTGGTTCGACCGGGAAGAGTTCGAAGATGTCGATTTGGCGGCGACGGTTGTCGAAACGGCTACGCAACTGAAGCCTCTCTTCGACGAGCTCTTGGCGCTTGCCACGCCAGGGTCTCCGAAGCCGAACGGAGATGATGACCCGCTAGCGACACCCGTCGAGAAATTCCGAAAGCCCGACCTTGGCACATTGGCAGAGGAACTGCTGGTTGACCGGGACTTCTTGGAGGACATCGTCAATTTGCTGGAGGACAAGGGGCAGGTGATCTTCTATGGACCGCCGGGGACGGGGAAGACCTACCTGGCTCGAGAGCTTGCCAGGGTATTGGCTCCTGATCCTGGGCAGAGGGCGTTGGTGCAGTTTCATCCTTCCAGCTCCTATGAGGACTTCTTCGAGGGGTACCGACCTCAAGCTGACGGCGGTGAGATGATCTACGAGCTCACACCCGGTCCTCTAGCAAACATGGCGCAGCGGGCCGCGGATGCCCCAGGCCGGCGGCATGTGATGATCATCGACGAGGTCAACCGGGCCAACTTGCCCAAGGTGCTCGGCGAGCTGCTGATTCTGTTGGAGTACCGCGACGAGAGCGTGAGCACGCTCTATCGCCCCGACAATACGTTTGAGCTCCCCCGAAACCTGTGGTTCATCGGCACCATGAACACCGCTGATCGCTCCATCGCCCTCGTCGACGCCGCACTGCGGCGCCGATTCCACTTCATCCCGTTCTTCCCCAATCGGTGGCCGATGGAAGGACTGCTTGGGCGTTGGCTGGCCGCGAACGATGAGCCGGACTGGATCGGCGAGCTCGTGGCCCAAGTCAACGACGAACTCGACAGAGAGCTGGGCGGGCCTCACCTGCTGCTGGGACCAAGCCACTTCATGAAGCAAGGCCTCGACGAGGAGGCGATGCGTCGCATTTGGAAGTACAACATCGAGCCGTTCATCGAAGACCAGTTTTTCGGCGACCGCGAGCAGATCGAGTACTTCCGCTTCGATCAGGTTTATAAGCGCTACCTCGACCTGTCGGGGCGGGCCGAATTGGCCGAGCAAGAGACCGCGCTCCAAGAAACTATGGCCAATCCCGAGGTCATCGCGGAGTCGAATCCAGATCTGTGAGCAACATCATCGAGCTCATTGAGTACGAGACGGCCACCGTCGAACTCGCTCAGGGCCAAGCACAACGCCTCGCCGCCAGAGGAAGAGGCGTCGTCACGGTTCAGCCCGCAGGCAAGATCGACAGCTACTCGGTCACCGCCCAGAACTTGGTCGGCACTCTGGTCGTGGATGACCTCCGGGTGCTGGTCCGCCCGAAGATCCGTCTAGAGAACCTGTTCCTGCTGCTGGAAGTGGGACTCGACGAACACGCGTGGAGGCAGGAGGCCTTCGAATACGCGAGCAGGGCTGACCTTTTGCCCTCGGTGATTGCGTTCTATGCCCGGACTCTGGAAACCACCCTGGCCCGCGGGCTGCTCCGGTCATACCGACCCGAGGAAGACCGGCTCGTCGCACTGCGGGGCCGCATCGACACGGCTGCCCAGTTCCGCCAAGCAGGGGTCGCTTTGCCGGTGGCGTGCCGATATGACGAGTACACGCCGGACATCGCCGAGAACCGCTACCTGAAAGCGGCAACGCGGCGGGCGCTGCGTGTGCCCAGAATCGATCCAGAGGACCGGCGACGGCTGCTCCAGCAGGTGGCCTCCCTCGAAGATGTGGCCGACGATTTCGTGCAGGCTGACTACTTGGACCGAATACCGATAACCCGTCTGAATGTCCACTACCAGCCGGCACTGCGACTGGCCCGGCTGCTGCTGGAGAACCTGACCCTGGCTGACCAGCGTGGCCACCACGCCGCCTCGTCGTTCGTCGTGAACATGAACCGGCTGTTCGAGAATTTCGTCACCCAGCGGCTGCGCCGCGCCCTGAGAGGGCATCTCGAAGTGCGGGATCAGGTCAACAGCCACTTGGACACTCGCCGACAGGTGTCGATCCGCCCCGACTTGGTGTTCCGCAGGCAAGGCCACGAGGTCTATGTGGCCGACATCAAGTACAAGCTCACCGACGACGCCCGAGCCCGAACAAGTGACTACTACCAGCTACTGGCCTATACCACTGCGCTTGATCTCCCCGAGGGCATGCTGATTTACTGCCTTGCCGACGGAGGGCGGCCCGAACGCACGGTCACCGTCCGGCACGCCGGCAAGCTGCTTCACACCCTGGCCATCGATCTCAGCGGGTCGCCTACCGAAGTGACCGCAGAAATCGCCAAGGCTGCCACCTGGATCAAGCAGCGAGTCCGCGCAATCAGCCCCTTGACTGCTCCTGCTCGAAAAGAGCCCGCACGCTCACCGGCCCTCGTGTGACCACCCTCCAAATTGGTAGTGGACGCGCTGCGGTGAGCGTTTCTTAGAATCGGGGAGTTTTTCGAACTCGTGACCGCCTGGCGAAGACAGAGAGCCTGGTCCGGTTCCAAATGCTCCCCGCAACAAGGGCCGGGGCCAGTACCAATGCCGGTAGGCATCCGCCCTTGTTGGCGGCAGTCTCCTCGGTCGCCTTCTGAGTGGGTGCCACAAGACCAATGAGCTTCTCGTTGGCGGGCGGATGCCGGGTCGCCTCATTGATATACGCCTCTATCTCAGGCAACTCCACATGGTCGCTGCGAACCATCATCTCCAAGTTTGTGTAGAGGCCTGTATGCGTGAGATTCGCCGACCCCACTAGGGCGGCAATTGCTCTTCCTTCGCGGAAAGCGACAACTGCCTTCCCATGGGCGATCTTCTTCTCCGGCTTCGTCCGATACCAGTTGTGCACCTTCACGTTTGGCCGGCGGAGGAAAGCTGCCGCCGCTTTCCGATCGCTCTCGCTCGCTTTGGAGAAGCTCTGACCCAGCATGTCACCGATGACGATGGTCAACCCCTGGCTCCTATCTGTCTGGCCCGCCAGCCAAGCCAACCCCCGGACTGACGTGTTCCCAGTGCAGACAACAAGGTCGGCATCCCGGTGGTCACTAATGAACGTCCTGATCTTGTCCGCAGGTTGAGTCAATTTCCCATTGGGCACGGTTATCGAAGCTAGGCACCCAATGCCACCCACGCCAAAATGCGAACGTGAATCGGGAGGTCAGAGTCATTACCCATGTGCAGGTGGCGATGCCGGTGGGGGGTGAGGACAAGGCTCGGGTGTTCTATGGCAAGCTCCTAGGGCTGGTGGGGGTGGCCCAGGTCCTTCGTCCGGCCAGCGGACTGGCCCAAAGGCGCTAAAACGGTGGCCATCGCCGCCGACGTGGTGGCCGAGATCGACGCCGCCCGACGCGACGCCCTGCGCGGCACGGGCGGCGACGGCCACGCTCAGCTAGTGCGCTTGCGGGTAGCGGTGGCGCTTGGCTGGCTCAACGGCGGGCCGTCAAAGGTGACCGCCGAGAACTGGCGGCAAGCCGGGCTTGTGATGGCGCTTGACCGGGCCACTAGGGCCAAGGTGGCCGCCGAGGCCGACGCCGAGCGGACGGCCGAGGACAAGCGCATAGGGCGCTCGATGGGAACCCGCAAAGTGGCCGCGGCCACCACCGCGGCGGACGTGGCCCGAGCGCAAATCGAAGGCGTGGCCCGCTCGGTACTGCTGGGCCACCGGCCCGCTCAGCCGTTTGACCGCCGCTTGCTCACCAAGATGGCCACCGGACGCCGGCAACAGAAATGGGCCGCGGCCACAAACACAACAACCACAGTGGCGGACGCTTTCAGACAAGCGATAATCAGCCACGCCGTAGACCAAGGATGACTTGTCACCATCGACGACGGCGACGGGTATACGGCCACCGCCGATGGCGTCGCCGCGAATTCCCGCCCCGCTTCCGTGCGGGCTTTGTCGTGGATAAATTGTTGTGCGCCGGTCGGCCAGACCGGCTGCCAGACCGGGAGAGGGGCAACCATGAAGGCAATCACCGGGCTGGCCATTGCGCTGGCACTTGTGGGCGGGATTGTGGGTCTGGCGTCGGCGCAGACGGTCGGCGACGCTGAAACACGCGACCAGCTCATAGCAGCCCAAGAGAACCTGCTGAACGACTACCGCTGCCTCTACGACACCGACACCGACGTGGTTCCCGGCGGCTGCGGCGACCCCGACGAGATCAAGCCCGGCCCGCCCCCGCGGCCCCGACGCAGAACGACATCGACGTGAGGGACAGCCTGATAGCCGCCCAAGAGGAACTGCTGAACACATACCGCTGCCAATTCGACGTAGACACCCAGCTAGTGCCCGGAGGATGCCAGAACGAGACCGCCGAACTGACTCCCGAACCGGCCCCTGCGGAGACCGCTGCGCCGACCCCCGTGGCCACCCCTGAGCCGACAGCCGAGCCGGCCGACACGCGGACTGTGATGTCGCACGCGGCCATCGTGGCCGCGGCCCCGCACCTGGCCGACTACTCGCACCCGTGGAAGCCCGAGTCGGCCGACCCGAACCCCTCCTACCGCAGGTGCCTCGCCCGCTGGGAGGAGGGGCCGCACGACCCCGCCCGCGTCCCCTACTACTACCCGAAGGGCGGCGGCGAGGGGGCGGAGATATTCTGCTCCCTGGCGGTGAGGGAGATGGCGTGGGCGGTGGACTGGCTGATGGCCGACCCCGACTGCGCGATGGACGCGTCGTGGCACGTCAACGTCTACGGGGAGCAACACGAGCCGCCGTACCACCAGGGCGCCTATTACATCCCCCCCGACGCGTACATCGGCTGGGCCGAGATATGCGGCTCCCACGTCGACCCCGAGCCGACGCTCGGCTGGGCCGACAAGTGCCTGGTGATGGCCCGCGCTGTGTCCTCCGACCTGGTGGCCGCGAACGAGTACAGCTTCGCGGGGCTCCTCTCGCAGATGTGCCCTGAGCCGCCCGCCCAGAACCTGGAAGCCTTGGGCCGATGCAACGAGCTGGAGTGGCTGTCGGACGCCGCGTGGGGCGTGGCGAAACAGGCCGAGGCCGACGGGCACCCCCTGGATGCGGGATGGGCCGCCAGGCGAACGCAGTTCGCGCAGTACACCCCTGACGACATGTTCCTGGTCTGCTGACATGAGAGCCCGCCGCGCCCTGACAGCAGTCCTGTGCATCGCCGTAGCGGCGGCGGGCCTGGGCATGGCAGGCACCGTCGAAGCCCACCCTCCCAGGCAGTCCTGCTGGATGGGAAGGTGCGTGCCGTCGCATGTGGGCACCCACGTCTACACGAGGGGCCCCTAGCGGCTGTAGCGCTTCCTGAAAGTGTCCTTGCTCGACACCGGGCTTAGGGGCAGTAGGTCTTTTGCCGGCACGCCGTCGGCGAGCGCCCGCCGTATGGCCGCGTCAAGCCGCACCGCGGCCAGGTGGTGTTCTGCGCTCAGCTCCGCAGCGTTGGCGAGTCGTTCGGCCCGGCGCTGGATGGTGTCGGCGGCGAGTCTCGGCATGGCCCGATTCTACTGCCCGGTAGGACCACGTTTAGCCGCGCTTGAACCCCGTCGGGCTAGATGCCGCCGCATAGGGAGGCTGCGCTACGACATGTCGATGGCCGAAAACGACGGTATCTACCACCATAGCTATGCTGTTTTCCCAGGTAAGCGACCTATCGGCCCAACAGGTTTGTTTCATCTGAGTTCTCAGACAAGAACAGAAATCGCAAGTTCGCATGACTGACAGTCGGGAATGAATTGGCCTGGTATCTCAAGTGATTTCTGTGCTTGACACTTGGAGGACAAACTGTCACTGACTGTGGGTAGTCTACTCAGCATGGCTAATGAGGCTGTGACCAGGGATTTTGAGGTCACTTTGCAGATACCTGTGTCTGACCCAGCGGATATGTCGGGCGACCAGCGGCGGGCTGCGTTGGCATCAGTCCGGCATGCTGAGGCCCGGCTGGCCGGGTGGAAGACCCGACTGATCAATGCCGAACGCGACCAGTACGGGGAAGGTGCTACGGAGTCGGTACTGCGCGATGCGCTCCTGGTTTCCAAGCGGGATGCCAAGCGCGAGGTGGACACCGCAGCCAATCTGTCGGGGCTGACTGCAACTTGGAAGGCACTGGAATCGGGCGAGATACCGCAGAGGCACGCCTGGCTGATTGCCAAGGCCTCGTCGGAGGGGCCAATTGATGAGTCGGCCCTGGCCGAGGCAGCCAAGCATCAGCCCTACGACCAGTTTGGGCGCACCGTCCGCCAGCAGCAGCGAGAACTCTCCGATGACGACGGCCAGTCGATTCTGGACGGCCAGTGTGAGAGGCGCAAGGCACGGGTGTTTGAAAGCCGAGAAGACGGCATGTTCGTGCTGTCCGGCGAATACGACCCGATCACCGGCAACCGAATTGCCCTAGCCATCTCCGACAAAGAGCAGGAGTTGTGGCGCAAGGAAGACCCGAAGAAGCGACGCACCCCGCAGCAGCGGATGGCCGACGCGCTGGCCGAGTTGATCTTGGAGCCCAAGTCAGGTCGGTCGCCGCGCACAGCGCTGTTGGTGATTGCCGACTACGACGCTGTCCTTCGGGAACTGATCAACGCTCGGCTTTGCGACGGCACCCCCATTCCGATGGGCGAACTTCGCCGCCTGGCCTGCGATGCCGACATCCTGCCCGGTGTATTCCGGGCCAAGACCCAGGAGTTGTGGCTGGGTCGCAAGCGCCGGATCGCCACCGAGGCCCAGCGGGCCGCGCTGGCGCTGCGGGACAAGAGCTGCATCGGTTGCGATGCCAACCCCGCTTGGTGCCAAGCGCACCACATCCAGCCCTGGTCTTGGGGCGGTCCGACCAACTTGGACAACTTGGTTCTGGTCTGCGCCCGCTGCCACCACAACATCCACGATGACGGTTGGGAAGTGGCCAAGTGCCCGAGCACCGGGCGCTACGACCTGCGGCCCCCTCCCGATCCGTTCCCGGACACCGGGGTGGATACCTACAGACCACCGCAGCTCAACCCGGTACTGCTGAGCTGAGCGCTACCTGACTATTGGGCAACCGGCAATGCCCGCGGCTTGTTCTCGGAGACCTATGCAGACGGGAAGGGAAGCCGACAAACCGTACTCGTCCTTTGACAACTGAACAGGAGCAAACCACGTCCGGGTGAATTTGAGCCCACCTCGTCTGGGTAGCCCCTGACCACCCGGCACTACACCAAGTTCTCGACGAAACCCTCGAGCTGGCGGAGGTTGCGGACTTCGAAGACGCCGTCGCAGTGGACGCCGTATTCGGAAACGATGGAGTCGCCGGTGTCCCAGTAGGCGCCGGGCTCGGGGTTGAGCCAGAACACTTTGCGGGCTCGGTGCTCGACCTCTTTGAGGATCCAGGCCTGGGAGGCGTGGTAGTTGTTGCGGGCGTCGCCCAAAATCATCACCGTGGTCTTGGGGCCGACGTCTTTGCCATAGCGCTCCCAGAACACCTCGAAGGCGTGGCCGTAGTCGGAGTGGCCGTCCACCCAAACCACGTCGGCCTCAGCGTTCACTCGGTGGACGGCCTCGCCGATGTCGTCCACTCCCTCGAAGAAGCTGGTCACCTCGTCGAGGCCGTCGATGAACACAAAGGAGCGCACCTTGGAGAACTGGTTGCTGATGGCGTACACCAAATGCAGGGTGAAACGGGCGAAGGCGGCCACCGACCCGCTCACGTCGGCCACCACCATGATCTCAGGCTTGGCCGGTCGGGGGTAGCGGAACTTGGGCTCTGCGGGAACTCCGCCGTACGACAGCGAGTGGCGCATGGTGTTGCGGAAGTCCAGCGGGCCTTTGCGGCCGTGGCGGCGTTTGCGGGCCAGCCGCACGGCCAGCTTGCGGGTGAGCGGGTAGATGGCCCGGCGCAGGGACATCATCTCCTCCCGGCTGGCGTGCATGAAGTCGACGTCCTCGGGCAAAGGCTTGCGGAGCGTTTTGGCCATGGCCTCCACGCCTCGGTCGGCCACTAGCCGGCGGCGGATCTCGGCCTCCACCTCTTTGCGGAGTTGGTCGACTCGGGCTTCGAACTCATCGCGCTCCAGCCGTTCCTCCAGCGGGGTCAGCTGCTCGGGAGCGTCCTGGCGGGCCTGACCCATAAGGCGCTCCAGAACTCCGTCGAGATCGAGGTTTCGCAGTGTGCGGTACAGGTAGTAGGTGCCCCCCACTGGGCGACCGGGCTCCATACCGGCGTAGCGCTGTACCGCTTGTCGGGCGATGGCCCGCATAAGAGCATCGTCGCCCCGCATGAGCGCCTGGAACAGCATTTCGGCGAGTTGTTCAGCCGACATGGCATCGCCGCCACCCCCGCCTTGGCGGCGCTGCTGGCCGTCCAACCCGTCTATGAAGTCGGACAGGTCCATGCCCTCGGGCCACTCGCCATCTACCAGGCCGTACTCGGGCCCCCGCAGTGAGAAGTACACCTCGAACACGGTCTCGAATGCCCGCCAGTGGGCGTGGTTCTTCACCAGGGTGGCGGCCAGGGCGTACTTGAACGCATCCCGATCCTCGATGGGGATGTGCTGAATGGCCTCCATGGCATCGAGGTTCTCGGTGAGGCTCACCGGTAGCCCGGCAGCCCGCAGCTCTGAGATGAACCCGGCCAGAAGCGCCAACAGCGGCGAGGTGGTGGGCTCGACTTTCATGGCAGGCTCAGCGCGGGAAGATCACGGGGTCGCGGCGGGCACCGCGAAGCCCTCGTCGGAGGAAGCGAACTCCTTGAGTGCCTTTTCGATGTCGCTGCGGTATTTCAGCAAGATGTTCACCGTCTCGGCTGCGGTGTCGGCGTCGACATGCTCCACACCCAGCAGCACCAGCGTGCGGGCCCAGTCGAGGGTTTCCGACACCGATGGGGCCTTCTTCAGCTCGATCTGGCGCACCGAGCGAACAATGCGGGCCACCTGGTCGGCCAGGCTCTCGCCCACGCCGGGGACTTTGGCCAGCACGATCTCCTTCTCTCGGTCCAGGTCTGGATAGTCGATGTGCAAGAACAGGCATCTGCGTTTGAGGGCCTCCGACAGCTCACGGGTGTTGTTGGAGGTGAGGAATACCAGCGGAATCTGGCTGGCGGACACCGTGCCCAGCTCGGGAATGGACACCTGGTAGTCGGACAGGATCTCCAGGAGCAATGCCTCGGTCTCGATCTCCACCCGATCGACCTCGTCGATGAGCAGCACCACCGGCTCGGAGGATCGGATGGCCTCCAGCAGCGGGCGGGTGAGCAGGAACTCCTCTGAGAACAGGTCGTCCTCGATCTGCTGCCACATGCCATCGCCCTCGGGATCCTCACCCTGGCGCTCGGCCTGAATGCGCAGAAGCTGCTTCTTGTAGTTCCACTCATACAGCGCCTTGGACTCGTCGAGGCCCTCATAGCACTGGAGGCGAATGAGGCGGGCTCCGGTGGCCTCGGCCACGCTCTTGGCTAGCTGGGTCTTGCCCGTGCCGGCTGGACCCTCTACCAGTACGGGCTTTTGCAGCCGCTCGGCCAGGTAGACCACTCCGGCGATGCCCTCATCAGCCAGATACTGCACACCGCTCAGGCCCTTGCGCACAGAGTCGACGTCAGCAAAGGAAAAACTCATGGTCGAAGGCTACGCCCAGCCTGTTCTGGCCCCGAAATCACAGCTTCTGTGGAGATGGCTAGTGGCGTACCTGGCCCTCACCCCGCACGACGTATTTCGTGGTGGTGAGCTGGCGCAGCCCCATCGGACCCCGGGCGTGCAGCTTCTGGGTGCTGATGCCGATCTCGGCGCCGAAGCCGAACTCCTCACCGTCCACAAACCGGGTAGAGGCGTTGACCAGCACCGCAGCGGCGTCCACCTCGGTGCAGAACCGGTCGGCGGCGTCCAGATCGGCGGTGATGATGGCCTCGCTGTGGCCGCTGCCGGTGTCATTCACATGGGCGATGGCCTCGTTGAGGCTGTCCACAACTTTCACTGAGAGCTTCAAGTCCAAGAATTCGGTGAAATAGTCGGCTTCGGTGGCCTCTCCGATGCGGTCGGGGCCCAGTATGGCCCGGGCCGACTCGTCACCCACCAGTTCCACGCCGGCAAGGTCGTTGGCCAGCGGGGGCAGCAGTTCGGCGGCAACCGCACGGTGCACCACCAGGGACTCCGCCGCGTTGCACACCGACGGGCGCTGGGTCTTGGCGTTCACCACGATGCGCCGGGCCATGTCCAAGTCGGCGGAGGCGTCGACGTATACATGGCAGTTGCCGTCGCCGTCGATCACGTAGGGCACGGTGGCGTTCTCCAGTATGGAGGCGATCAGGCCGGGACCGCCCCGGGGGATGAGGCAGTCGATGCTGTCTCTAAGCTGCATGAATTCTGCGGCTGCCTCGTGGCTGGTGTCGGAAACCAGCACTAAGGCATCGCTGGGCAGACCGGCCTTCTCATAGGCATCCCGCATCACACCGGCGATGGCCAGGTTGGAGGCCAAGGCACTGGAAGACCCCCGCAAGAAGGCGGCATTGCCCGACTTGAGGCACAAACCGGCAGCGTCGCTGGTCACATTGGGACGGCTCTCATACACGATGGCCACCACGCCTAGGGGCACCCTCACCTGGCTGATCCGCAAGCCGGTGGGCACCACCCACCCGCCGACGATCTCGCCCACCGGGTCGGCCAGCCCGGCCACCTTGCGCAAACCGCCGGCCATTCCCTCCAGCCGGGAATCTGTCAGCCGGAGGCGGTCGACCAGCGAGGCGCTCATTCCCGACTCGGTGGCGGCCTCCACGTCGGTGCGATTGGCCTCCAGCAGGTCGTCCCGGGCCTGTTCGAGCTGGTCGGCGGCCAGCAACAGCGCGTGGTTCTTGGTCTCTGTGTCGGCGGTGACCAGAACCCGGGCTGCGGCCTTGGCCCGGTTGGCCAATTCGGCCATAGGAGTATCAGCGCTCACGGCGCGAGCGTATCCGACGAGGGTTCGGACCCTTGAAGTGCTTTGCTCGGAGTTCGGGCGCTCGGGCTGCCCAAATTGAAACCATCGGCTCCAGTAGCGTGTTTTGGCATTCCACCCGTTGAACAACAACTCGGCGGCTCCGACGATGCCCCTCGTCCCAGCGGCAAGGGAGCGATCTTGGTAGGCGCGGGGATTTTCCTATCCCGCATCTCCGGCATAGGTCGGGAGATGGCCGTGGCCGCATTTATCGGATCGGGCCGCATCGGCGATGCCTACCGGGCCGCCCTGAACATTCCCCGCCTGCTGCAAAACCTGCTGGGCGAAGGGATCTTGTCGGCTTCGTTCATCCCCGTCTACTCGCAACTGGTCGGGCAAGGTCGACGCAAGGAGGCCGGGCGGCTGGCCGGAGCGGTGTTCGGACTGCTGGCGGTGGTCACCGGGCTGTTGGTGCTGGCCGGGTGGATGCTGGCCGAACCGGTGGTGTCGCTGTTGTTGTGGCGGCTGCCAGATGACACCGCCGACCTAACCGTCGAGTTGGTGCGGGTCATGTTCGCCGGAATCGGCTTCATCGTGCTGGCTGCGTGGGCTTTGGGGGTGCTCAACGCCCACCGCCGGTTCTTCTTGTCCTATGCCGCACCGGTCATCTGGAACGCCGCCCAGGTCGGCTTCATGGTGGGGGCCTGGCTGGTGTGGCAAGACGTGGACCCCGCAACCCGGGCCTCCGACGTGGCCAAGATGGCCGCCTGGGGCGTGGTTCTGGGCGGGGCCCTCCAGTTCCTGGTGCAGGTTCCCCTGGTGCTGCGGCTCATGCCCTCGCTGCGGCTCAGCCTGAACTGGCGTCGACCCGATGTGCGGATCGTGCTCAACCGGTTCGCGCCGGCGTTCGTCGGCCGTGGAGTGGTCCAGGTGTCGGCCTATTTGGACTTGATCCTGGCCGGGCTCTTGGCCGGAGGGGCGATCGCCGCTCTGGGATTCGCCCAGGTGTTCTACTTCCTGCCCATCAGCCTGTTCGCCATGAGCGTGGCGGCCAGCGATCTACCGGAGTTGGCCCGAGAGCAAGACAACCCCGAGGCGCTAGTGCAGCGGCTGCAAACCGGACTGGGCAGAATCGGGTTCTACGTCTTGTTCTCCGCGGTGGCGTTCATCACCCTGGGCGGGCTGATCGTGGGCGCGCTGCTGGAACGGGGGCAGTTCAACGGCGACCACACCGTGCAGGTGTGGTGGATCCTGGCGGCCTACAGCCTGGGGCTGGTGGCCTCGGCGTCGTCTCGCCTGCTGCAAAATGCCTGTTTCGCAGCAGGCGATGCCAAGGGCCCGGCCCGGGTGGCGGTGGTACGGGTGGTGCTGGCCGCTGCGGTCGGGGTGGTGCTCATGTTCAGCTTCGACTCCTATGGGGTGGTCAATGGCAGTGTGGAGCGCTTGGGAGACTTCCAAGTGCTGTCCCCGCTGTCGGACGCCGAGCGGGCCGACGGCGCGGTGCGGCTGGGGGCGGTGGGCCTGGCCTTGGGCAGCACGGTGGCCGCTTGGGCGGAATATGGCATTCTGCGCCATCGGGTCCGGCTTCTGCTACGCCGCCGCCGGCCGCTGCGGGGTCCGATCGGACGCCTGGCCATTGCCGCTCTGTCAGCCGCGGTGCTGGGCGGGGTGATGGCATGGGGCCTCGAGCCCTTGCCGCTGGTGGTCGCCGCGCCGTTCGCACTCCTGGTGACTGGGGCGGTCTATGTGGTCTTGGGCCGGGGCTCGGGGGTGGCCGCCGCCGATGAGGCCGCGGCTTTGATGGAGCAAACTCTGGAAAGAGTGGCTAAGGCAGCACGATCAAAGAATCGCGGTGGATGACCTCGTCGGGCATGCCGGGAGGCATCGCATCAGAGCGAAGCCCGACCACCGAGTCCATGTCGGCTGAGGAGACTTCCACCAGGCCTCGGGCGAAGGCCTGATCGTCAGGCCCCCGAACATCCACCGCATCGCCCGGCCCGAAGTCGCCTTCGAAATCGGTTATTCCGATGGCCAGAAGCGAGGCTCCCCGCTCCACTACTGCTCGCCGGGCGCCGGCGTCCACCTTCACGGCACCGGAGGGCACCATGGCAAATCCGATCCACAGCTTGCGGGCGCCCATGCGCTGAGGCTGGGCGGCCACTGTCGTACCCGAGCCCAGCTTGTGGGCCAGCGCGTCGGCCACCACATGGTCGCGATGGGCTGCCGCGATCACCGTTCGGACTCCGGACAAGCTGGCGATCCGGGCCGCGGCCAGCTTGGAGGCCATGCCCCCGCTGCCCCGTTCGGTGCCTGCCCCACCCGCAGCCTCAGTCAATTCCTCCAACAGGCTCAGATCGGTGATCTCCTCCACAATCCGGGCTTCGGCATCGGAGCGGGGATCGGCAGTGTGGACTCCCTCGGTGTCGGTCAACAGCACCAACAGTTCGGCCCCCACCATGTGGGCCACCAATGACGCGATGCGATCGTTGTCCCCCCAGCGAATGGCGTCGTCGGCCACCGCGTCGTTCTCGTTCACGATGGGGACGACTCCCAGCTTCAACAGCCGATTGAGCGTGCGCTGGGCATGCAGGTATTGAGGGCGCTCCAAGAAGTCCCGAGGGGCCAACAGCACCTGGCCGCAGATGAGGCCGTAGCCGTCCAGGCACTCCTGATACATGGCCATCAACCGGCTCTGGCCCACCGCGGAGAGCGCCTGCAAGGTGACCGAGTCGCGAGGACGTCCCCGGTCGAAGCCGAGCACGGGCAGACCGGCGCCGATCGCCCCGGAGCTGACTACCACCGCCTGGTGGCCGTCGGAAACTGCGGCGGCAACTTCGCCGGTCAGCTTGGCCACCGCCTCAGACCTGATGGTGCCATCGGCCTCGGTGATCGACGACGTGCCGATCTTGATCACCACGATCACTGCTCCGCCTCCTGGCTGGAAAACTCCTCGTCGTCGTGGTACTCGAATTCGAACGCTCCGATCCGGGCGGTGTCGCCCGACTTGATCCCGGCCCGGGCCAGCGCCCGATCCACGCCCATATTCTTCAGGCGGCGACGGGCGAAGTCCCAGGCGCCGGGAGCGTTCAGGTCTGAAAGCGCCATCGTGCGCTCGGCAGCCCGGCCCACCACCACATAGGCACCGTCGTCAGCCCGCTCAACCGTGAAGCCCTCGGGCACTGGCCGGTGGATCACCACCTCGTCGGAGCGCCCTGCGCCTGAGACCGGGCTCTCTCGGGTCCGGGCCTCAGACACCGCGCCGGCCATCGCCCTGATCAGCTCGGGCAGGCCCTGGCCAGTCACCGCTGAGATGGCCAACGCCCCTGGCGGTGGATCCAAGTGGCCCGCATCGGCCTTGGACGCTGCCAAGATTCGGGGCCGCTCCAGCAGCTCAGGCCTATAGGCACCTAGCTCCTCCAGCAGCACCCGCTGCTGCTCTGCGGGAGAGATCTCCTCCACCGAGGCCAGATCAACCATGACCACCATGACTCGAGCCCGCTCGGTGTGGCGCAAGAAGCGATGGCCAAGGCCGCGGCCGTCGCTGGCCCCGGCGATGAGTCCGGGGATGTCGGCCACCACCATCTCAAAATCGCCGTCGGTGCGCACCACGCCCAAGTTGGGCTCCAGTGTGGTGAACGGATAGTCGGCGATCTTGGGGCGGGCCGCGGAGATTCGGGAGATAAACGTGCTCTTGCCCGCGTTGGGAAAGCCGATCAGCGCTACATCAGCCAGCAGCTTCAACTCCAACTTGAGCCAGCGCTGCTCCCCGGCCTCGCCCTGCTCGGCAAATGCAGGCGCCCGATTCCGATGGGTTGAGAACCGGGTATTGCCCTGGCCTCCCTGGCCGCCCGCGGCCGCCCGCCAGCGAACTCCGTCGGCCGCAAGGTCGGCGAGCAGCCCGCCGTCTTGGTCTTTGACCGAGGTTCCCACCGGAACCCTGACTACCGCTTCTTCGCCGGAGGCGCCGTGGCGGCGCTTGCCCTGGCCGTGTTTGCCGTTGTCTGCCCGACGATGGGGATGGTCCTTGAACGCGACCAGCGATGCCACGTTGTGGTCGGCCATCAACCAGACGCTACCGCCGTCGCCGCCGTCGCCGCCGTCGGGGCCGCCCTTGGCCACGTGGGCCTCACGGCGGAAAGAGACGCAACCGGCTCCGCCGTCGCCGCCTCGCACATTCAGGCCGCACTCGTCAACAAACTGGGTCATCGTCTGTCCATCGGCTGCCGCCTGAGACGAGCGGCCAATAGCCGCCGACTGGCGTTCAGTCGGAGATGACGTCGACGAGCTTGCGGCGCCGCCGGCGACCGAACTTGACCCGCCCGTCGGCGGTGGCGAACAGGGTGTCGTCGCGGCCCCGCCCCACGTTCTCGCCGGGATGGATCCGGGTACCCCTTTGGCGCACAATGATCGATCCTGCGGTCACCTGCGTGCCATCGAACACCTTCACCCCAAGGTACTGGGGATTGGAGTCGCGGCCGTTCCGGGTTGAGCCGCCGCCTTTGGTCTTGGACATCTCTTGCTCCCCTCAGCGCTCGGTCTAGGCCTTGATAGCCGTGATCCGAATGCGGGACTTGTGCTGGCGGTGGCCCCACCGCCGACGCTGGTTGCTCTTGTTCTTGTAGGTGAAACCGTTGATCTTGCGGTCCTTGACCGAGTCCACCACCGTGGCGGTAACCCTGGCCGTGCCGAGCTGATCGGGCGCGGCGGTCACAGCATCGCCGTCCACCAACAGCAGAGGGGTCAGCTCTACCTCAGCCCCGGGCTCGCCCAGCAGCTCAACATCGAGCACTTGGCCCTCTTCAACTTTGTATTGCTTTCCGCCTGTGCGGATGACTGCATACACCTGCTTGCGCCTCGCTCACTGATTGCCGGCAGGTCCGGCGGACAATTCTAGACGAATCATCGACCGCCAACCCCAACCGTTAACGCCGCCGCCCAAGCGGCAATCGGCTATTTCTTGGCGGTGAGCTTGGAATCCAATTCCAGGCCCCGCCCCTCGCAGGTCGGGCAGACCGACGAGCACGACTCCAATAGACCCTCGCCGATGCGCTTGCGGGTCATCTCCACCAAACCCAGATCGGAGATGTCCAGCACCTGGGTGCGGGTCTTGTCCCAGGCCAGCGCCTCCCTGAAGACCTTCATCACCTCTTCGCGGTTGTTCCGCTTCTCCATGTCCACGAAGTCGATCACGATGATCCCGCCGATGTCGCGCAGCCGGAGCTGCCGGGGGATCTCCTGGGCCGCCTCCAGGTTGTTGCGGAAAACGGTCTCCTCCAGGTTGGAGTCGCCCACGTTCTTGCCGGTGTTCACGTCGATGACCGAGAGCGCCTCGGTGCTCTCGATGATCAGCGACCCGCCGCCGGGCAGCCACACCTTCTTGTCCAGCGCCTTTAGGAACTGCTCATGCACGTGTTGGCGCTCCAGCAAACTCAGATGCTCTTTGTCGGCGTTGTAGTACTCCAGCCTCTCTACCAGTTCGGGAGCCACGCTGGATACGTAGTCGTGTACCTCGTCAAAAAGGCGTCGGTCGTCGATGTGGACCGAGCGGAAATCCTGGTTGAACTCCTCCCGGATGACCCTTACCGCCATCTCGGGCTCCCGATACAGCAGTCCGGGCACTTTGGCCCGCTTGGACAAGGCGTCTATCTGCTCCCACTGCGACACCAGGCGCTTCACGTCGCGCTCCAGTTCTTCCGCGGTGATCTTCTCGGCCGCGGTGCGCACAATGATCCCGTGCTCCTCAGGCTTGCACCGGTCGAGCACTTTGCGAAGCCGCTTGCGCTCTTTGTCGGGCAGCCGCTTGGAGATGCCGTAAGTCTTGGAGTTGGGCACCAGCACCACGAATCGGCCCGGCAGCGAAACCTCCTGGGTCAACCGGGCGCCCTTGTGGGCGATGGGATTCTTGGTGACCTGGCACAAAATGGTCTGGCGGGCCTCCAACAGGTTCTCGATGCGAGGCGAGCCGTCGGAAGTCTCCACATCGTCGGGGTCGAACACCACGTCCCCCCGATACAGCACCGCGTTCTTGGGAGTGCCGATGTCCACGAAGGCGGCCTCCATGCCGGGCAACACGTTTTGGACCCGGCCCAGATAGATGTTGCCGTGTATCTCCCCCACGTCGTCAGCCGGGCGGGACACGTAGTGCTCGATGAGCGCTCGGCCTTCCAGCACCGCGATCTGGGTAGCTTCGGGGCGGACTTGGACCAACATCATGTAGCGGCCCACTGGGCGACCCTTGCGACGACGACCCCGTCGGCGCTCCAGTGTCTTCTCGTCAAGCTCCACCGGCCCGTCGGACACCTTGTGCTCCACCGGCTGGGCCGGACGGTTTCCGCCCCCGCGGCCTCGGCCTCCTCGACGGCGACGGCGCTTGCGTCCCGAGCCAGAACCGCTGCCCCCAGAACCCGAGTTACCAGAGCCTGAGCCCCTAGAGCCGGAGCCCTTGGATGCGCCCGAGCCATTTCCGTCGGGCGCGGGGCGGGTATCTCCGATCTTTGGGCGACCGTCGTTGGAGGCAGGCGCGGGGCGGGAATCTCCGATTTTCGGACGGTCGTCAGCTGAAGCTGGCGCGGGGCGGGTATCGCCGATTTTTGGGCGACTCTCGGTCATGTGTGTAGTCCTTTCTCATTGCACACCAACCAGGGTGTGCTGAGCAGGGGCTGCGCCGACCTCAAGTGGCTCCAAGCGGGCGCCATCCTGCTCAATCCATTGACGAGTGCGCCGAATCAGTATCGGGCTGTATACCGGCTCGAGGGCGACCAATAGCTCCGACGGACGTACTGTCCGCGGCTGGGTCCCCAAAGTGGCCAGGAGGCGGACCCCCCGACTGGTCGGCTCACCGACCACCAGGGCACGCACCTGAGGGGCCAGATCGTCGGTGATCTGTTGGCCTTTGCGTTCTCGCGTAACCATAAGCGTAGCCGCACCGAGCACCAGTTCTACCCATTGGGCGAGATCGCCAGCGGTCACGTCCAGCAATTCGATGTCCCAATCGCAGATGGTCACTGCCTGCTGCAACGACATCACCCCCGGCGCCAACACTGCACCCCCGGTAGCGGCGATCCCGTCGGGCAGCACGCTGACCAGGGCATCTAGCACCTCGTCGACCGCAATCTCGGCGCACTTGAAGTCGACGTCGAGATACTCGGCATCCGACTCATAGCCGGTGCCCAACGCCAAACCGAAGTGCAGTTTGGCCCGCGGCGAGAAACCCTCGGTCTGGGCCACCGGCAGGCCGGTCCGCCGCAGCGAGCGCTCCCAAATGCGGGCCAAGTCCCGATGGCTGGTGAACCGGATCCGCCCCGCCTTGGTGTATCGCAGTCTCAGCCGCGTGCGCGGCGCCTGATTCGGGTTCAAGACGGCCCCCCCGATTGCGCGTGCAGGCCTGCCCGGTTCAAGACGTCACCTTTGCGCCGATGCCTGAGAGCTCCACTGCCACCGCTGCCGAAGGCTGGAAGGGGGTGGGCACCTGGCCGGTGCCCTGGCTTCCCCCGGCAGGGGGCGTGGCCGAGGCCACGATGTGCTCGATGCTGTAACCGGTGCAGGCGCCGCAGTCATAGCACGGGGTCCAGCGGCAGTCCTCCAAGCCCACCTCGTTGAGGGCGTCCCTCCAGTCCTGCCACAAGAAGTCCTTGTGCAGGCCAGCTGACAGATGGTCCCAAGGCAAGACTTCGTCTTCGGTGCGGTGTCGGTGCACATACCAGTCCACCGAAAGCCCGTTGCGTTCCATGGCCTGGGTCCAGCGGTCGTAGTCAAAGTGCTCAGACCACTCCTGGAAGGTGCCTCCCTGGCGCCACACTTCCTCGATGACCCGCCCTATGCGTCGGTCGCCCCGGCTGGCGATTCCCTCCACCAGGCTGGCCTTGGGATCGTGCCACTTCATCTGGACGCCCCGGTTCCGCTTGATGTCGTCGCGCAGCAAGAAGATCTTGCGCTGGAGCTCAGTAACCGTGTTCTGGCCGAACCATTGGAAGGGGGTGAACGGCTTGGGCACGAAGCCTCCCAGCGAGACCGTAACCGAGGGGTTCTTGGTGTGGGCCCGGCCCAGCTCCACGCAGTTGCGGGCCAACTCCCCGATGGCCAGGGTGTCCTCGTCGGTCTCGGTGGGCAGACCGGTGAGGAAGTAGAGCTTCATGCGCCGCCATCCCTGGGAGAAGGCCGACTCCACCGCCCCGTAGAGGTCCCGCTCGTCGATGAGTTTGTTGATCACCTGGCGCATCCGCCACGACCCTGCTTCGGGTGCGAAGGTCAGCCCGGTGCGCCGAGCCCGCTGGATCTGGGCGGCCAACCCCACGGTGAAGGCGTCCACCCGCAGGCTGGGCAAAGACACCGACACCTCGCCGCCACCGCAGTCCATGGTGGCGGCCACCGCCTCTTCGATCCCGCTGAAGTCGGCGGTGGACAGCGAGGTCAGCGCCACCTCGTCGTAGCCGGAGCGGGCCAAGCCGTCGGCCACCATGGTGCGCACCTGATCGGCGGGCCGCTCCCGCACCGGACGGGTGATCATCCCCGCCTGGCAGAACCGACATCCCCGGGTGCAGCCCCGGAATACCTCCACGTTCAGCCGATCGTGGACCACCTCGGTGAGCGGCACCAACTGGTGCTTGGGATAGGGCCAGGCAGCCAGATCGGCCACCGTGCGCTTCTCCACCACCGCGGGCACATCGGCATAGCGGGGCGTGATCGACACCAGCGCCGGGCCGTCGTAGACCACGTCGTACAGCGACGGCACGTACACGCCCTCGACCGCGGCCAGAGCCCGCAGCACCGACTGGCGCGACCGCTTGCCCGACCGCTTCCAGTCCCGGATCACTTCATTGACCTCCGAGACCACCTCCTCGCCGTCGCCCAGCACGAAGAAGTCCACGAAATCGGCCAGCGGCTCGGGGTTGTAGGTGCAGTGCCCGCCCGCGCCGATCAGCAGGTCGCCATCAGCGCGTAGCTCGGCTCGCACCGGCGCTCCGGCCAGGTCGATGCAGTTGAGCAGGTTGGTGTAAACCAACTCGGCCGAGAGGTTGAACGCCAGCACGTCGAAGTCCCCCGCCCGCCGGTGGGTGTCCACCGAGAACAGCGGCAGGCCCGCGGCCCGCATCTCGGCTTCCATGTCCACCCAGGGGGCATAGGCCCGCTCGGCTACCGCGTCGCCGCGTTCATTGAGGATCTCATAGAGGATTTGAAGGCCCTGATTGGGCAGGCCGATCTCATAGGTGTCGGGATAGGCCAAAAGCCACGCCACCTTCGACGGGTGGTGCTCCGGCTCCACCATGCCGCCCTCGCCGCCGATGTAGCGCGCCGGCTTGGACACCCCGGGCAGCACAAGCTCCAATTCCGGCCAAAGCGACATTGCCACCAATCTACCGCCGGTCCAGCGCCAGCCCGAACCGGTTCAGACAAACCTCCGCATGCGGACGTTGAGCACCAGGCCCAAGCCGATGAGGGTGGCGATGGCCGAGGAGCCGCCGTAGGAGACCAGGGGCAGGGGGATCCCGGTGATGGGGGTGATGCCCAATGTCATGCCCACCGCCTCGAACATCTGGAACAAGATCATGGCGAAGACCCCAGAGCAGATGAGCGACCCGAACCGGTCTTTGGCCAAGCGGGCGGCCTGGAGGATCCGCAGCAGCAAAAGGGTGTAGAGCCCCAAAGTGATGGCCGAGCCGACGAAGCCGAACTCCTCGCCGATGACGGTGAAGATGAAGTCGGTGTGCTGCTGGGGCACCAGGCCGCTCAGAGTCTGGGAGCCCTCGCCGAAGCCCTTGCCTGCCACCCCGCCATTGCCGATGGCAATCTGGGCCTGGCGCTGTTGGTAGGCGGCCCCGGTGATGCCGGCGGTGGGATCCACGAAGGTTCGCAGCCGGTTGGCCTGGTACTCCTCCAACATGTTGGAGTTGATCATCAGCGCGACCACCGTGACCACTATCAGGGCGATGCCCATGATCTGCCGGAAGCGGATGCCGCCGATGAGCAGCAGGACGAACCCGATGAACACATAGATGATCGCGGTGCCCACATCGGGCTGGAGCAGCACCAGAAGGCCAGGCCACGCCACAATCCCCACGGCGAAGAACACCCTCGGCATGCTCAAGTGCTCCTCGTAGCGGGACAAGAATGCTGCCACCGCGACGATCACCGCGAGCTTTTGGAACTCAGAGGGCTGAAGCTGGAAGTCGCCAAACCGGAACCACGATCGGGCCCCGTTGACCTCTTCGCCCAGCGGGCCCAGCACCACGATAAGCGACAGGATCCCCACCCCGTAGATGGCCACTGCGAACTTGGTCAGCTCCTGATAGGGGAACCAGGCCGCGAACATCAAAAACAGCCCGCCGGCCACCGCGAACAGCGTCTGCCGCTCCAAAAAGAAGGAGTCGAAGTTCTCCGGGTCGCGGCCCCGGGTGGTGCTGTAGATGGCCGCGATCCCAATGGCGGCCAGCCCGGCGGCGGCCAGCACCAACAGCACATCGATGTGCATCCACGGCGAGTACGGGCTGGCCCGGGGATTCATCTCCTTTTCCCGCGAGCGGCGCTCCTCCAAGGAGATGACTGCCATCAGGCCGCGCCCCCCGTCTCGGCGTCGGCGGCGGCCTCGTCGTCTTCGATCGCACCGCCCAGCTCGGCGAGATCGTCGATGGTGCGCACTGCGGGGACCGAGTTCGTGGCAATCGGCTCCAGAACGCGTCGAACCGCGGGAGCGGCCACCGATGCGCCGAAGCCCGACTCCTCCATGATCGCCACCACGACATATTCGGGATTGGGGTTTGGACCGAAGGCGGCGAACAGCGAGTTGTCGGCCCGGCCCACCACTTCGGCCGTACCGGTCTTGCCCGCCACCGCCCACCCTTCATGGGGGAAGCCGAAAAAGGCCGAGTGGGCGGTGCCTTCCAGTTCGGCGGTGACCCCGAGCAGTCCCTCCAGAATCGGGGTCCTGAGGGAGCTGGGCAGGTAGATCTCGTTGAGCACCCGGTCGGAGAAGGCTTGCACTACCTCGCCGGTGACCGGATTCACCACCCGTTCCACCATCTTGGGAGAGTACAGCGTGCCCCCATTGGCGAAAGCGGCATAGCCGTTGGCCAGCTGAAGCGGGGTGACTCCCAGCACGCCCTGGCCGATGGCCAAAACGATCGAGTCGCCAGTCCGCCACGGTTCGCCCGCGGCCTCAGCCGCCGATGGCGACGGCACCCGGCCCCCGGCCTCACCGGGCAGGGCAACGCCCGACGGTGCACCGAACCCGAACAGCACGGCGGACCGCTGAATGCCCTCGCGGTCGAACCGGTCGGCCCGGTCCATGGTGTCGCCCAGGTAGTAGAAGTAGACGTCAGACGACACGGTGATGGCCCGGCGAAGATCAACCGGCCCGTAGATGGCCTCCTCCGCGTTCTGGAAGGTGCACGAGGCCACCAGCTCCTCTTCGCACGACGGCACGATGTAGACGCCGGCGTCCTCGTAGAGGGTGCGCACGTCCAGCACGCCCCGGGTTCCGATCACTCCGCTGTTCAATGCGGCATAGGCGGTGAACAGCTTGAATGTGGACCCCGGAGGATAAATGCCGGCCAATGCCCGGTTGTGGAGGGGTTGGTGGTTGTTGGGGTCTTGGAGCTCGGCCCACCGCTCCTCGGAGAAGCCTCTGACGAATTCGCTGGGCGAGTACGTGGGAAACGAGGCCAAGGCCAAGACCTCAGAGCCATTGGGGTCCAGCACCACTAGAGCGCCGCCGGGAGCCTTGAACGGCGGGTCGTTGGGATCGTCGGTCTCCTGTTGGCGGGCCTCGGCCAGGCCGGCCAACAGCTCTTTCTCGGCCAGCGCCTGAATGTCGATGTCCAAGGTGAGATGGACATCGGCGCCGGCAATCGGGTCGATCTTCTCCAGCACAGCCACCGGATCGCCCACATTGTCCACTTCCAGCCGGGAGAAACCGGGCGTGCCCCTCAGCACCGACTCGAAGGACGCCTCTATCCCGGTCTGGCCGATCTCGTCGTTGCGTCGGTAGGTCTTGGGATCATCGGCCACTGATTCGTACTGCTCCTCATTGAGCAGGGAGACATATCCCAGTATGTGGGCTGCCAGATCACCGTAGGGGTAGGTGCGGACGCTGCGGACGACGGTGCCCACGCCGGGAAACTCGTCGGCCCGCTCGGCCAGCACGATCTCGAAGTTCTCGGTCACGTCGTCGGCCACCGGCACCGAGTCGAGGGGGCCGTAGCGGGGGTCTTCGAGGGCGTCGTTGATCTCGAACACCTTGGTGAGCCGGCCGGCTCGGCTGATCTCGGTGGCCAGGCGGAGCACCAGGTCCTCCTGCTCGTCCTCGTCGAACTCAGTGTCGTAGGTGAACCGGTCCACCGTCACCACCAGGGACTCCCGGTTGTCAACCAGAACGTTGCCGCTGCGGTCGAATACCCGGCCCCGGGGGGCGGGCTCGTAGATCACCCGGATGGTGTTGGCCACCGCTATGTTCTCGAACTCCTCGGAGCTCATCACCTGGAGGAACCAAAGGCGCGCCGCCAGCACACCGAAGGCGAGCAGGGCTAGAAGGGCCAAGAAGCTGAGCCGCAGGCGAAGCGATTCAGGGGTCAACGTTCTTCACCTAGAAGCCTGGGCCACGACCAGCGCCACAGCCCCAGCAAGGGCAGGCTCAACACCAAGTTGTAGGCCGCGGCGACCCCCATCACCACATACAGCCGGTCGGTGTAGAGGCTGGCCTCGCCTAGCAGTTCGCCGAGCACCGCGTATACCAGCAGCCCTCCGGCGGTGGCCGCTGCGGTGACCAAGACGTTTATCCACCACGCGCTGCGGAAGATCCGCTCCTCGATCAGGCCCACCGTGTAGCCCCAGATGGTGTAGATGAGGGCGGAGAGGCCGAACAGCGTG
This sequence comes from Acidimicrobiales bacterium, assembly GCA_965208505.1. GTDB lineage: Bacteria > Actinomycetota > Acidimicrobiia > Acidimicrobiales > Bin134 > Poriferisocius. The sequence continues at coordinate 270,548 of OZ242339.1, read as the reverse complement.
GGCAGATAGAGGTCTATGCCCAATCCGATGGCGAAACCAGCGGCCGCCCCCCGTTGCGGCCCGCCGACCAGTCCTGCCGTCACCGCGATGGCCAGCGGCACTTCAGGAGCCACCCCCAGCACCCGCAAGTCGGAGAACAGCGCCAGGTGGAGGACCAGAGCAGTGAGCAAAAAGAGCGCACTGCGGGCGTACGCGCCGGTCACCGTCATGGGGTCTCCCCCAAGGGGTCGTAGAGCAGAACCGTCACGAAGCTCAAGTTGTCGGTGTTGGCCGAGGGATCCACCGTGAGGAGCTGCAACAGCCGGGCCTCGTCGAAGTCGATGTTGCTGACGGTGCCGATGGGGATGCCGGGGGGATAGCGGCTGCGATCCACACCGCTGGTGACCACCTCGTGCCCAATGGCCACCTCGGTCTCTATCTCCAATCCCTTGGTGACCATCAGGGGCTCGCCGTGTCCGCCGCCCGAGGCCAGGGCCACATCGTCGGTTCCCACCACCAGCACGCCGACTTCGAAGCCGGGGTCGGTGAGCAGCGCCACCCGGGAGTGCCCCCGGCCGGGATCACCGTCGATCCGCCCGATCAACCCGCCCCTGGTTACCACCGGCATCCCGTTGAGGATCCCGTCATCGGCACCGCGGTTGATCTGGACCGAGTAGCGGTCGAAGTTCCCGACGTTGGCGGTAATCACCTCGCCAACCACATTGGGGATGTCCTGCACATAGGGCAGTCCCACCTGGTCGAGCAGCGCTTCAAGGCGGATGGCCGCGTCGGAGTCGAGGATCTGCTGACCCTCGAGCTTTTGCATCTCTGCTCGAAGCTCCTGGTTCTCGTCCTTCAACTCGTCGTAGCCGGTGATGCCGGCCCAGGCGTCGCCGACCGGCTCGAACAACCGGTCAGCCCCAGACCGCACCGGCGAGATCAGATCGGTGAGGGTTTCCTCCGTTCGCTGGAGAGGCTCGAAGTCGCGAGCGTCCAGCGTCAGCAGGGTAGCGGAGGTGAGAAGGAGGAAGATGAGCGTAAATCGCGACCGACCTGTGCGGGTGCCCGTGGCCACAGGGCCGAACCGAGCGATCAGTCGTACGACGACGAGAAGAGGAGTCCCTCTAGCGCGTCGAACTCCTCGAGCGACTGGCCCGAACCGATGGCCACGGCGTGGAGGGGGTTGGCCGCCAACCGGACCGGCATTCCCGTCTCTTCCTCGATCCGAGAGGGCAAGCCGTTCAGCATGGCCCCGCCACCGGCCAGAACGATCCCCGCCTCCATGATGTCGGCGGCCAGTTCAGGGGGAGTCTCGTCCAGCGTCACTTTGACCGCGTCGACAATCGAACGCACAACCTCGGATATGGCCTCGCTGACCTCAGCGGTGGAGGTCACCACGGTCTTGGGCAAACCGGAGACCATATCCTGGCCCCGAACCTCGGCAAAGCGGTTCTCGCTGCCGGCCCAAGCCGACCCCAGCACCATCTTGACCTCTTCGGCGGTGCGGCTTCCGACGGTGAGGCTGTGCTCTTTCTTCAGGTAGGCGATGACGTCCTCGTCCATCCGGTCGCCGCCCATTCGGATGGACTGGCCGGTGACAACGCCGCCAAGCGAGATCATGGCCACCTCGGTGGTACCGCCGCCGACGTCCACAATCATGCTTCCTGAAGCCTCCTGCACCGGCAGGCCGGCACCGATGGCCGCGGCCATGGGCTCTTCGATGATGTAGACCGGCTTTTTGGCTCCCGCTGAGACCGCCGCCTCCTGCACGGCCCGCTGCTCCACCGGGGTGATGCCGGAGGGTACGCAGATCACCATGCGGGGACGGATGAACCGGCCCGGCGACACCCGCTGGATGAAATACCGCAGCATCTTCTCGCAGATGTCGAAATTGGCGATGACCCCATCTTTGAGCGGGCGGATGGCCTGAATGTGGGCCGGGGTGCGCCCCAGCATCCGCTTCGCATCAGAGCCCACCGCCAGCGGCACGCCTTCGCTGGTGACCGCCACAACCGAAGGCTCGTTGATCAAGATGCCCTCGCCGCGGACATACACCAGCGTGTTGGCGGTGCCCAGGTCGATGGCGACATCGCGGCCGACCAAACCGCTACTGGAAGAGAACCACCGCTTCACCATTCCGTCAGGTTAGAACAGCCGATGCGAAATCGCACACCGGTGATAGCCGCAGGTCGCAAAAGGAATCGCACACCGGTGATAGCCGCAGGTCGCAAAAGGAATCGCACACCGGCATTGCTCACATCTCGGGAAAGAAGATGGCGATCTCCCGCTCGGCGGAGGCGTTGCTGTCGGAGCCGTGAACCAGGTTCTCGGTAACCTCCAGGCCGTAGTCGCCTCGGATCGTGCCCGGGGGCGATTCCAAGGGGTTGGTCGCCCCCATCATGGACCGGACCACCGCGTAGGTGTCGTCGGGTCCTTCGACTACCAGGGCCACCGATGGCGAGCGGCCGATGAACGCCACCAGGTCGGGGTAGAACGGACGTTCGACATGCTCGGCGTAGTGACGGGCAGCCAGTTCGGCATCGATAGCGAGCATGCGCATGGCGACGATCCGCAGCCCCCGGGCCTCGAAGCGGGACACGATGGCCCCGACCAGCCCGCGCTCCACCGCGTCGGGCTTGCACAACACAAGAGTTCGATTCACTGTGGGGATACTGCCGATCGCATGCCGCTGTCAATCACCGGGGGAACCCTACTTATCTCAGGATGCCAAGTGAAGGCGGGCGGCACCGGCGGTGTACAGAGATCCGGTGATGACCACCGCGTCCTCCACGGTGGACAGCGCGAGAGCTCTGTCAACCGCCTCGGCCACATCGTCGGCAACCTCCGCGTCGAACCCCCTGTTTCGGGCCGCGGCAGCCAGGTCGGCGGCGGGCAGGGCCCTCGGCCAGTTGGGCGCGCAGCACACCAACAGGTCGCAGCGAGCTTCGGAATCGACAATGGTGGCCAGCATGGCGTCGGGGTCCTTGTCGCCCATCATGCCAACCACCCAGGTGACTGTGCCCAGCACGCTGAACTCATCAGCCAGGGTTTCCGCCGTTGAGACGAGGCCGTCGGGGTTGTGGGCTCCGTCAATCACCACCAAGGGCTGACGGGATACGACTTCGAATCGGGCTGGCAACTGCACATCGCCCAGCGCGCCCAGCACGGACTCATCCAGCTCTTGTTCCACCAGCGCTTCGAATGCGGCCACGGCCAGCGCGGCGTTCTGGCCCTGGTGGTCGCCAAACAGGCTTACGTAGACGTCTTCATAGCGGGCTCGGGGAGTTCGCACCGTGACCAGCCGACCGCCCACCGCCGGGAAGCTCTCTTCAAGCTCGAAGTCCTGGCCAGCCACTAGCAGCTCAGCGGGAGACTCCTCCGCGGCGATGGCCACCATATCCGGGGCCATCGGCCCCAGCACTGCGGTGGCCTTCGGGTGAATGATGCCCGCCTTCTCCCTCATCACCTCCTCCTCCCAGCCCTCGCGTCCGTCGGTGTGGTCCCGGCCGATGTTGGTGACAACGGCAATCTCGCTATTCACCACGTTGGTGGCGTCGTAGCGGCCCAGCTTGCCCACCTCCACCACCGCGAGGTTTACAGCCGCGTCGGCAAACCAGCGCAGCGCGGCCGCGGTGACCAACTCAAACCAAGAAGGCCGGTCTCCTGTTCGGTCCGCGGCCAAATGGGCCTCCACCAATCGCAGATGGCCCAGCAACTCGACCAGATCGGCGTCGTCTATGGGTTCGCCGCCCACGGCCAAGCGCTCGTTCATGCGCTCGACGTGGGGGCTGGCGTAGACGCCGACGGTCATTCCCCAAGCTCCGGCCAGTGCGGCGATCTGCGCGGAGACCGAACCCTTGCCGTTGGTGCCGGTGACGTGAACTGCGGGGTAGTCGGCCTGAGGATCGCCCAACGCGGCCAGCAGCTCGCGCATGGGGGCCAGCGTCAGGCCGTCGGTATCGCCGGCCGTGGCCTCCAGGTTGACGTGGCCGTCCAACCACGCCCGGGCACCGGCCAGGAGTGCTCTGTCCACCACCTCGCCTGCATCATCGGCGATCAACGGGAAGTCAGCTGGCCTGTCGCCGGGACCGGTCGCTTGAACGGGCTTTGGCCGCATTGAGCAGCAGGGGGGCTTCCTCGCCGCGGACGGTCTCGGCGTTGACTACACACTGGACCACGTCATCTCGGCTGGGCAGCTCGTACATCACGTCGAGCAAGACCTCTTCCAAAATGGCCCGCAGCCCCCGGGCCCCGGTGTTGCGGGTGAGGGCCAGCTCGGCCACCGCGGCCAGCGCTTCGTCGGAGAGCACCAACTCCACATTCTCGAACTCGAAGAACTTGCAGTACTGCTTCACCAGGGCGTTCTTGGGCTCCACCAGGATCCGCACCAGCATGTCCCGCTCCAGGTGGGACACAACCCCGACCACCGGCAAGCGTCCGATGAACTCGGGGATTAGACCGAACTTGATCAGGTCCTCGGGCTGAACCTGATTGAACAGCTCCCCGTGGTCGCGTTCGGTCTCGGTGCGGATGTCGGCGCCAAAGCCGACCCCGACGTTGCCCACCCGGTTCTCGATGATCTGCTCCAAGCCGGCGAAAGCGCCGCCCACGATGAACAGCACGTTGGTGGTGTCGATCTGTATGAACTCCTGATGGGGGTGCTTGCGCCCCCCTTGGGGCGGGACCGAGGCGGTTGTGCCTTCCAAGATCTTCAGCAGAGCCTGCTGCACGCCCTCACCGGAGACGTCACGGGTGATCGAGGGGTTCTCGCTCTTGCGGGAGATCTTGTCGATCTCGTCGATGTAGATGATGCCGGTCTCGGCCTTTTTGACGTCGTAGTCGGCGGCCTGGATCAGCTTGAGGAGGATGTTCTCCACGTCCTCGCCCACGTAACCGGCCTCGGTCAAAGCGGTGGCATCGGCGATGGCAAAGGGCACGTTGAGCATCCGGGCCAGGGTCTGGGCCATCAGCGTCTTGCCGCACCCGGTGGGACCGAGCAGCAAGATGTTCGACTTGGAAAGCTCCACCTCGGGATCGGAGGAGCCCATCTGCACCCGCTTGTAGTGGTTGTAGACCGCTACCGACAGGATCCGCTTAGCGTGCTCCTGGCCGATGATGTAGTCGTTCAAAAAGGAGTAGATCTCTTGGGGCTTGGGCAGTTCCTTGAAGCCGACGTCGGTTCCCTCGGCCAACTCCTCTTCGATGATCTCGTTGCAAAGGTCGATGCACTCGTCGCAGATGTAGACCCCGGGGCCGGCGATCATCTTTTTGACCTGCTTCTGGGTCTTGCCGCAGAAGCTGCACTTCAGAAGCTCGCCGCCTTCTCCAAACTTCGCCACGGTCTCAGATCCCCCTACCGGATGGCCGTGATCGGGCCAGCGGCCTCGACGGCGTCCCGCGACGAGATGACCTCGTCGATGAGACCGTATTCTTTGGCGTCCTCGGCGGTCATCACATAGTCGCGGTCAGTGTCCTGCTTGACCTTCTCGAGGTCTTGACCGGTATGGCTGGCCAGCAGCTCTTCCAACTGGTCCTTGAGCCGCTGAATCTCACGGGAGGCGATTTCGATGTCGGACACCTGCCCGGAAGCACCGGCATAGGGCTGGTGGATCAGCATCCGGCTGTGCGGTAGGGCCAGACGCTTGCCCGGAGCCCCCGCGGCCAGAAGCACCGCCGCGGCCGAGGCCGCCTGCCCGAAGCAGATGGTGGTGATGTCGGGCTTCAAGTACTGCATGGTGTCGTAGACGGCGAACATGGCGTTGATGTCGCCACCGGGGCTGTTGATGTAGAGGTTGATGTCTTTGTCGGGGTTCTCCGACTCCAAGTGCAGAAGCTGGGCGCAGATGAGGTTGGCCACCGTGTCGTCGATGGGCGTGCCCAAAAAGATGATGTTCTCCTTGAGCAACCGAGAGTAGAGATCGAACGAGCGCTCGCCCCGGTTGGTCTGCTCGACCACGACTGGCACCATGTAGTTCTGAGGTTTCATGTGGTTTGGCTCTCGATGGTGGTGGGGGGAAGCTCAGACTCGTCGTCCGGGTTCAGGCTAGACCGTTCGATGGGGTTTCCGTCGGGATCTTTGATCTCGACCCGCTCCAACACCCATTCCCGGGTTTTGCGCATCTGTGCGTCTAATCGTACCCCCTTGAGACGGCTTTCCTCGCCCTCGAACACCGATGACTTGAGCTCGTCGACTGTCTGGCCCACTTGGGCGGCCAGGCCGGCGAGCTCGATATCCACGTCCTGATCGGTGGCAACGATGGACTCCGCGGCGGCCACCGCACGCAGGGCCAGATCGGCTTTTGCCTCTTGGAGAGCGGGTTCTCGCAGCGATACGGCCAGCTCGTCGACGCTCTGGCCGATGGCCTCGAGATAGGGGTCCATCTCAACTCCCTGGCTGCCCAGGCGCATCTGGAGGGTTCGGATGCGGTGCTGCACCTCCGCGTCCACCAATGCCTCGGGGATGTCGTCGGTCACCAGATCGGCAAGCTGCTCCCCCACCTGGCTGGACAATGAGGCCAAGGCGTTGGCCCGCTTGGCCCGGGCGATGTTCTCTGAGATGTCGGCCCGCAGCTCTTCGACGGATTCGAACTCGGAGGCCTCCTGGGCGAACTCGTCGTCGAAGTCGGGCAGAACGGTCTCCTGCACCTCTTTGACCAGGATGCGGAATCTCAAGAGCCCGTCTTCGTCGGGATCAGGGTGCTCGGCGTTGAACTCCAATATGTCGCCGGCCTTGGATCCTCGAAGCTGCTCGTCTATCTCAGGCACCACGGCTCCCTGGCCCACTTCGTAGGCGTATCCGTCCACGGTGAGGCCCTCGACTTCCTCGCCGTTATACGACCCGTAGATGTCCATGGTCACATGGTCGCCGTCGATGGCCGGCCGGGTGGTGGGGGCCAGCTCACCGAACTGCTTGCGGAGCTGGTCGACCTGCTGGCCGATCTCCTCGTCGGTGGGTTCGGGGCTGGGCACCTCGGCTTTGAGCTGGTCGTAGCCGGTGATGGTGATCAAGGGGCGCACTTCCACCACAGCATCGAAGCTGACCGGTCCTTCCTCGGCCCCGCTGGTGATGTCTATTTCCGGCGGTGCGATCACATCCACGTCGTGGTCGATCACCGCCTGGGCGTAGTACTCGGGCAGCGCATCGCTGAGGGCCTCCCCCCGGGCCACCTGGGGTCCCAGCCGAGCCTCCAGCACCCGGCGGGGGGCTTTGCCAGGACGGAAACCGGGGAGGCGGACCTGGTGGGCGAGTTTGCGGAAGGCCTCGTCCAGTTTGGCCTCGAATTCGTCGGAATCGATGTCCACCGACAGCTTGACCCGGTTGCCCTCTAGGGCTTCGACGCTGCTCTTCACAAGGTCGCTATTCTACCGGCGGGCCTCTGAATACTCGTGTCGTAGCCGGTTGCCGCGACGGGCAGATATCATTGGCGGCCAGCCCTGCGGGTGTAGTTCAGTGGTAGAACCCCAGCCTTCCAAGCTGATGACGCGAGTTCGATTCTCGTCACCCGCTCTCTTCGAAGTCCCGGTATGCGAGGGCCACGCCGATGGCAATGCAACACCTCACTTCACCAAAAGCGCCCCCGGCAGGATTCGTACCCTAACCGTTCTCCCTGGTGAGCCGGTTATTGCCATCGGCATTTCCTGCCTGTCCCACAATCAGTCCCACATTTGTGTGGGCTTACTGACCTGGTGCTTCGACCAGGTGCTTGGTGGAGCCTTCCTTCTTAGCGGTTCTTGTTGAGGAGGCTCAAGAAGGCCGGTGGAACGCCATCACCCGAGTACGCGTCATGGACCTCAGTGCCGCCAGCATGGACCGTCGCCTTTGACAGAGTTCTGGCATGGACTCCCATCGACTTTCGGCCTGCCACAGACAGGGGAGCGGGAGATTGGGCCAGGACTGGTTCGTCGTTTCGTTCTCGTTTGACGCTGTTTCTTGGTCTGGCGTTTCTTCTCGGCGTTGGGTTTTCTCTTGGGCTGGTGCCTATTGGGCTTGTTCTGCTTCTTGGCCTGGGCTTGTTCCTGTTTGGAAGCAACGGCTTTGATCACCGCCGAGAAAGCGATGAGAGTGATCGAGACAGCGGCAGAGCTGTTAACCGCCACCTGTATAGCCGCAGTGCAGTAAGGGGTGTATTCAGCAGCAGTTTTGCCGGCCCGCTTGGCTATCTCCCTTATCTTCGCGGTCCTCGGCAACCATCTCAGTCGAGGTCTCGCTCCCTTAGGCGGCATGGCCGCCTTGGCGCTGGCGGCGGGCCTCGTCCACGATCTGGCGGGCAACCCTGAGGTCGTTGGCCGCCAGGTTTCGCAGCTCGGAGATGGCTTGGCGCGCTTTGTCCATGTTCGCTGCGTGCTCGGACGTGGCGGCCGTGTACTTGATCTGCTTCTTCCCAAAGGCCCTGGCGTCCTTTCGGGAAGCACCCCCTCGTCTCCGTTCGGAAAGCGAGTTCTCCAATGAGGTGATCCGAGACAGCTCCGACCGATCCCTTTTGGAGTCCTCAGCGACGAGGCCGGTGAATTGGTTCTGAGCCTGTTGTGCCGACAGGTGGCCTTGGTGTCCGCTTTCGATCAACTCCAGCAAGACCTTTCGGCACCCTCGCGACGGCGAGCCCAGCGCTTCCGAGAAGCACCCTTCTCTGTCGGCTTCGGCGGCTGCCTCCACTGCATCTAGGCAGGCCTCCCACCCGCAGTCGGCAACCTGGTCGCGCAGCTGGCCAAGACGGCGAAGAAAGGTCGCTTGTCTCACTAGATGGAACCTAGTCGCTTGCCGATGCTGACACCGTCTCTACTACAATGAAGTAACACACTCTGGAGGTGGGCAATGGCGTATGGCCAGATTCGCGGATGGGCCGAAAGCCTGCCTGTGGCTGCTTTGTTCACCCTTGACGATGTGCAGGATGTTTTCCCGGGCAAGTCCAGAGGCGCGGTCAAGATGGCGTTGGGCAGGTTGTGCATGGGGGACGACCCGCTTGTGGCTCGCGCTGTTCGCAGTATCTATTGCCGCCGCCGGCTTGGGCTTCGCAGGCAGGTTCCGATCCCGATTGAAGCGCGAGAGGCCCTGCCCTGGCGTGTCGCTGGGCCAGGGGCGGGGCTCACTGGGCCCGATCTCATCAATCAGATCGGCTGGAGCACGCAGGTACCGCCAAGGCGATGGATCGCGGTTGTGGGACGCCCGCCGCAGGCTCCAGACAGCGTAACGGTTTATCAGGGCCGCTCGAACGAGAAGCGCCGGGATCTGAACAGGTGGGAGGTCTCGCTTCTCGAGGCCGCCAGATGCTTCGATGCCTGGGCCGAGGTGGGCTGGGAAGACGCTATGGAGAAATACTGCGACAACAAGTCCCGAGGGTTCTATGGCGCTTCAGTCCGCGGCAACCTTTTTCTTGATGCCGCGTCTTCAGAATGCGGCCTCGGCCCCTTATTCCAGGGGCGCTGCCGCGACTTGGCTGAGGTAGCGAGCACAGAGGGGCCGGCGCTTGTCGCGTAGGCGCGCAGAAGACCCCGGGCCGGCGGCTGCTCCTGGCTGGCAGCTCAGCGGCCTGATCGAAGACGCGGGAACGTGGGAGGACCTCCTCGACGTACTGTCCGAGAGAATCGGCCAACCGAGCTTGTTGCCCCGCATCGTCGAAAAAGATCTCTATGTGACCGAGGCGATCCGCCACGCCATTGCTCCGTCGGAGACCTATCCCGGCGTTCGCACCGTCTTCAAGGGAGGAACGTCTTTGGCCAAGGCCTATCCCATCCTCAACCGCTTCTCAGAGGACGTCGATGTGAACATCATCCCGCCACCAGGCCAGGAATTCGGGCACAGCCGACGCAAGAAGGCCCGAAAGGAGCTCCATGCCAGGCTAGATGAAGGCATCCCGCTGGAAATCGAGCACAAGCTGGAGGGCGCCAATTTCGCCGTCTCGACCATCTCCTATGTGCCGGCCAGCCCAGAAAGTGGCGCCATTTTCGGCATGACTTTTGGCTCAGTGCTTGTGGAAATGAACATCCGCGAACAGCCCCCGGGAATGTGCGTGATGAGATCGGTCACCTCGCTTGCTGGCGAAGCAGCATCTGAGCTGGACCCTTTGCTGCTGGAGGAGTACCCACACCTAAAGCCGTTTGAAGTCCTCACGGCCGATCCGGCAGTCGCGGTCGTGGACAAACTTGACGCTTTGAACTGGAGAAGCGAATCAGACAATCCCGCACAGATCGCCACTCGAGCACGCGACATCTACGACCTCGCCTGCTTGCTCCGCCACAGCGCTGTAAGGCCCAAACTCAACAGCGCCCTCGTGTCCGAGATGCACGAGACCGTCGTGGATTCGATCCCACCGGGGCTCGCCGGCACGGCAACGCCTCGACCTGAGGGAGGGTTTGCATCTGCCAAGGCGTTCCAGCCAGGGCACACATCCCACGAGGCGCTCAAGGCGGAATATCCGAAAATCAGGAATCTGGTCTACAGCGACGAAGACTGGGTCGAATTCGACGACGCCATTGAAATCATCCAAGGCAGCTCTCACTTGATCTGAGTCCACACAGCAATACCCGGTGTGTGCCCTGTTTGTCCCGCGTTGTTTTGGCGACCAAAAGAGAGCCCGCCGAACCGGGCATTGGCCTTTGGCCACAGGGCCCGGCCCGACCGTCAGGGTTGCTATGTCGCTGCCGCTGAATCGGAGTTGCTTGTCCTGCAACACCATGGGGCTTATGCGCACCTCGTCTGCCCCGACACCGATCAGCCCCACTGCGGAGTCGCTGCCGGTCCAGATCACGGCCCTTAGCCGCCCATCCAGCCCAGAACCCGCAGCAGCGGCAGGCTCGGCAGCGGCCCGGCCCTTGACCGCCACCCCAACGGCCCTAGCACTCCAGGTACTGCGCCCACTAGTCCACGAGGTTGCGGCGCTTGGTGTAGGCGTCGCTCCGGATGCAGGCCTGCTGGGTTGAGCCTCCGAGGCCGTGGGCCAAAGCGGCCTCGGAGACCGCCCAGGGGCATCGGTTTGTTCCAGCGCCCACATGCGGAAACTGGCTCTGAAGCTGTGGACGGTGGCGCGATCGGCCCGGCCTGCGTCGCGCAGAATTTTCGTGGGGGTCATGTCCGACAGCGGATGGCCCGCCTTGAGGGAGAGGGGAACGAGACCTCCAGCAACCCGCGCTGGGGCGAAGCTCCAAGATGTCGACACGCTCACCGCTCATCGACTTGACGGGATACCGCCACAGCCCAGCAATAGAACAACTCGTCACAAAGCGCCCCCGGCAGGATTCGAACCTGCGGCCTGATGATTAGAAGTCACCTGCTCTGTCCGGACTGAGCTACAGGGGCGGGCTGGCGCATTGGCCGGTCGTTTCGAGTGTATTGCCCGCCGGGGTCAGGTCGGCAGCGGGATTGGAATGGCGGGTAGCTGCAACGCTGCTGATGAGGTTGGGGGAGCGCGTCTTCAAACAGGCAGGCTTTCTGGACCCACACTCATTGCGTTCCTTGGACGCTATTCACCTCGCCACAGCGCTTGACCTGGGACACGACCTGGAAGGCATCGTCACCTATGACACGCGACTGGCCGAGGCCGCGGTACACAACGGTGTGCGCGTTGTATCGCCAGGAGTTCACCTTCTACCTAGCCTTCGCCCGCATGAGGGGTAACGGCATGGCAGTTGCTGGGTTCTCCCTCGCCATGTGCGCTCTCCTACTAATCTGGCTACCGACCCTCGCATTGATCTTCTGGATCCCGGGCTTGGCGTTTTCCGCCTTCGGGGAGCGCAGGTCTGTTCGACAAGGCCACTCTCACCTATGGCTGGCCAGGGCTGGCATCATCATCTCGATCCTGCCGGTGGCCGTCATCGTCATCTTGCTTTTCTGGCGGCGGTAGCGTCGGGAGATGGGTGATGTTGAGGTATTGACTTCCTCAGGCGGGGTGGCGTTTGTGCGCACTCCGGAGGAGCGGCTTGATGGGATAGGCGACTATCCGTATGGGCCGTGCTATGTCGATGTTGATGGGCTGCGGATGGCCTATGTGGAGGTGGATCCGGACGGGGCGGACGACGAAACGGCCACGTTTCTACTGCTGCATGGGGAGCCGACTTGGGGGTACTTGTACCGCAAGATGATCCCGCCGCTGGTGGCGGCCGGGTACCGGGTGGTGGTTCCCGATCTGATCGGTTTTGGGCGCTCCGACAAGCCCATCGAGCGAGCGCCCTACACCTATGCGAACCATGTGGAGTGGATGCGGGAGTTCTTGGCCGCAACTGCTGCCGAGCGGGGTGCCGGGCCGCTGCATCTGTTCGGTCAGGACTGGGGCGGACTCATCGGGCTGCGGGTGGCCGCCGAGAACCCCGAGCTGTTCGACCGGCTGATCCTGGCCAATACCGGGCTGCCCGAGGGTCAGTCGCCGGGGACGGGCTTCGAGTTCTGGCTCCAGTTCAGCCAAGACGTCGAGTTCCTCGACTGCGGCCGGCTGGTGGACAACGCCACCGCCACCGAGCTGAGTGAGGCCGCCCAAGACGCCTATCGGGCGCCGTTCCCCGAAGAACTCTATATGGCCGGGGCCCGCCACTTCCCCGTGTTGGTGCCGATCTCTCCCAATGGCCCCGCCGTTCCCGCCAACCGGGCGGCCTGGGCGGTGCTGGAGCGCTGGACCAAGCCGGTGCTAACCCTGTGGGCCCCCGACGATCCCGTGTTGGGCGGGGGCCAGGCTGCTTTCACCGAGCGGATTCCCGGCGCCGCCAACCAGCCCCATGCCCAATTCCGTCCAGCCAGCCACTTCATCCAAGAAGACCAGGGCCCCGCGCTGGCCGAGGCCATCATCGCCTGGCTGGGCTGACTCTGCCCATCGGCCCGGAAGGCAAACAGTTTCCCGGTCCCGGTGAACTGGCCCTAAACTGACCGGGCCATGCGGGCCGTAGCTCAGTTAGGTTAGAGCGCCGGGTTGTGGTCCCGGAGGTCGGGGGTTCAAATCCCCTCGGTCCGCCCAGCAGGCCCCTCTAGCTCAATTGGCAGAGCGACGGACTCTTAATCCGCAGGTTCTGGGTTCAAGTCCCAGGGGGGGTACGACCGGGACTTCCCCATGGTTGTCCGAAGTTCCCAAACCCTCCACGAATCCCCAGCGTAGCGACCATCCCTGTCATTTCGTAGTGGCATGCTGTTCCCAGTTGCTCCCGTGTTATCCCCCTAAAGATTGTGGGGGTATGATGCCGCTTCTCACCGCCGCCAAAGTGAAAACAGCTGGGCCGAGAAAGCACCAAGACGGGCAGGGCTTGTACCTGCGAGTGTACGAATCCGGTTCGAGGTGTTGGGTTCTGCGATTGACCGTTGACGGGCGCCGCCGGGAGAACAATTTGGGCGGCTGGCCCAACGTGAGCCTTGCAGACGCCCGCAAGAAGGCTCTTGAGCATCGAGCAGCCGTGGCTGTCGGACGCGATCCCCTCTCAGAAAAGCGCCGGGCGGATGTGCCGACTTTCCGTGAGGCAGCCAAACCGGTATATGACGCGAACAGGCCGCGGTGGAAAAGCGAGGCACACGCCGCCCGTTGGTGGCCGAAGGATGCTCGAACCAGCCTGCCAAGGACATGGTTGAAGAAACCGGCGCGAACGTCATCCCACTGGGCTTCCCTGAGCCCCCCCATCGTGGAGAGGTTGGTTTGGGGGTCGGAGGCGGGGAGCAGGGAAGGCTCGGTCCAACCCGCCAACCCCCTGTGTCACCATGTGGCCACATCCCCGGCTAGCCGTTCGGCATGACCGGGAAAGGCGTGCTGGCAGCCGTCCGGGTCGGACCTGCCGCATGGCATGGTCCCACCGGCACGAGTAGAGCGCCGGTCTTCATCGGGCGGTCGTTGTCTCTAGCCGGTCTGTTGCCGAGACTCCCTAATGGCTTTCAGCGTTTCCACGGTGCAGGGTTTGTCGTCGTGGCGGTGGAGCATCGCGTGGCAGTTCGGGCACACCGGAACGAGGTCTCTTGCCGGGTCCACCCTGTATTCGCCGTCTCTGGCTGCTCGGGCCACCGGGGTCTTGTGGTGGACATGGATGAAGCCGTTTGCGAAGTCCCCGTAATCTTCTCCGAAGTCGATGCCGCAGACCTGGCACTTCGCGCCATGATGCTTGACGCAAATCCGGCGGGCTTCCCGGTCCCTCTCGTGCACGACAACTGGGACCTTCTTAGTGGCCCCTTCTACGAATCTGCCGTCCTCGTCGAATGCACCGGCCTCGTCGCCGGATAGGGCGGAAAACTGATGGTTGCCTGGGTCATGTTCAATCACTTGGGCATCATCTGGCGCAGCGTCGAAATGCTCGTCGGCCAAGTCCTGGATTATGCGGGCTGCTTCGCTAGCCTTCGGCTCGAAAACGGTGTTCTTTGTCTTGACGATTGAGCTTTGGAGGTCTTTGGGCGCAGCGGACTTGGGAACACTTGATGCCAGCCACCGGACAGATCGGTAGTGACGGCCACCTTTGGGTCGGGTCGGGTCGAAGGCTGCTGCGCTGGCCACTCGGCCGATAGCGATCCAGTCCTCGGCGGTGCCGTGGTTCTTCAGGGGCAGGACCACGAGGTCGCCCACGCTGATTTTGTGGTAGAAGCTCCAAATCTGATTGCGGGAGCTTTCTCTTTCGCTGGGTCTTTCGTGCTGGAAGTCCCGCTCGATGTACTCCCCATAGGCTTTCTTGTCCGCAAATGATGAGAGGTCTGGGGCAGCCCACTCGTTCCAACCGATACTCGCCACACCGTGTTGGAGGTTGTGAGCAACCTGTTCTCCCTTCTTGCCAGCGCGCACAACCCAAGCCCTCAACTCTGGAGACCCCCTTCGGTCGTCGGCCTTGCTGGGATCAGCGTTCATGTTGAACTCCTATGAGATGGCGGGCCGCTAGTTTGCCGGGGTGCGGCCAGAGGTCGCATCTCATGGGCCTGAGGTTCAGGCGGCTGCGGGGGTCTTAGCGGCCTAGCCAGCAGGGACCGGCAAATGGGCCGTCAGTCCGCCCCGGTCGTTATCCGGGCTTTCCCAGGCTGAGGTGCGAGGGTTAGGCGTTGCGGGTTTTCTCCCAGATGCACAGGTCCAGCGCTCCGGGCTGCACTCTTCCGTGGGCCGCGTACTGAAGGAACGCCTCTTCATGTCTGGTGTAGTGGCGTTGGGCGCTCCACTCCGGTCTGGATATGCCAGCCCGGGTCAAGGCTCGCACCAGCACTGCGCTGACTATCGCCACTTCGGCGCTGCCGGTCAGATTGCGGACGATGTGAGCTGCCTTTTGAGGGCCGACCCCATGCAGTCCTTTCAAGTACCGCTTCAGTTCGAGGGGGTCCCGGGGCGGGGTTTCTGAGCGGAGCTGAGCCAGGGAGGCTGCTATGTATTTCGACCGTTGCTCCGGAAATCTGTAGTGCCCCAGTCCGCCGGGCAGAGGCTCCCGCAGCCTCTCCTCGATTGCCTCTGCTGTCGCTGCGGGGTTCTCGGCGAGAAGATCGACCACGAGACGGCGGGCTGCTCGCGCCGATTCGGCGCGAATCCCGGAACCCCCCAGCAAGCAGAACACGACCACCGACTCGATGTCAGTGCCGGATGCCGTTTCTGCGAGACGCTCCTCGTAGCGCTCTGTCGCTGTCCGGTTGACCCAAAACGCCGGAGTGCCGAACGCTTAATAGCTGCCCCACTCGACATCCCACGACTGGCCCTTCACCGTAAAGCCGATGCGGTCGTTGCTGCTGCGCCCGCAATGGGGATCGCTCACTGGTTCCAACGATGCCGACTTCGCCACGGCCGCAACACTAGGCCGGGTCAAAAGGGGGCGGTTGACTCCCTTCCGCTCCCTGACCGTGGCGAGGGCACCGGGAACCCGTACCGCATACAACAATTTCGTCGTGGTTCCCGACGAAGATTCCCCAAAGGCCCCGGCAGAAGCACAAAGAACCGGTGGAAATGTTCGCCAACACCTGAAATCCCCCCAACCCCTCCTGTTTCCCCAGGTAGAACCGCTGGGCAGCACGAAACAGTTTCACTCTTGGACAAAAGAGTTCTCAGATGGGCTCATCCGCCAAGGCGCTGATCAGGGGAAATGATAGTTCCGCACGGACTCCATCGGACAACAGCAGTTTGGGCGTCTCAACCACTAACGCCGCTCTTCCCTCACATCTTGCTGCCACACCGAATGAGAGGTCTCAACGCCGACCAGCTAGAGCGACCACATCCTGCGAAAGGCCGTTGTCCGATCTCGCTGAAAGAGCCCGCCCCGCAGGGCGGCCGAGGCCTGCGGGGCGGGGGCCGCCGCGAAACGCACAACAACGCGAAACCCTCCCAACGGTGGGTGCCACCGGTCCGCCGCCGGGCATGCCAGCGGACAGCCCGCCTGCCGATGCGGATCGGCTCGGGGAACAGGACCTCTCGCATGAACCGGTAAATCGAACTGGTGGACAGACCGCAGCGCGCCTCGACCTGACGGCGGGCCAACAACACGACTTGGGGATCACGAATATCGGTTTCCATGCCCACCACCCTGCAATACCGCAGCGGTTGCAAGCGGTCGCAACCGCCCTGCGGCCCGGGCTGCCCGCGACCGCCACTCAGTGGCTTTGGGGTGGCCGATGTGAACTGCCGTGACCCACACGGTTCTTGTTTCGTCGTCGGGGCAGTACCATATGCGACCGCCGGCGGTGACTTCGTGCTGCCATTGCTCCAGTGTTTTGGCCTCTATCTGCTTGGTGCCGAACCCCTTCTTCAGCCTGGCTTGGCGCGGGCTGTGCCGTCGAGGGTCGCTGGTCATCTTGTTCCACGCCCTTCTGGTGTTCGCCGGCGCCTCGTTGCACAGTTCTTCCCACTCCCGGGCAGCCTGGTTGCTGGCGAACCGGATGTCCCAGCCGCCCCTTTCTGGAGGAGGGGCCACCCGGTCTTTGCGCTTGGGCATCGGCGCTCAGGCAGCCGGAATGGGAACAGGCTCTCCCGATGCTGAAGCGATGGGCTCGCTCAACCGGCGGCGCAACTCGGGGTCGGCCTGGACCTCGGCGGTGGCCTTCCAATCCCAAAGCGCATAAGCAACCTGCACGCGGCACTCCGCTCCCGAGTGCGCCCGCAGCACCTCGGCCACGTCTTCGAGCATGGCATCCAAATCATCCTCATCCAGGTGGACGAGCCAGCGCAGCCCGTCCATCGACTCGATGAACTTCTCCGCCTCCAAGCGGAACGCCAATGTCTCTGCCCGAGTGCGCTCTGTCCCCATGTCCAGCCTCCAGTGCAACCACACTACCCACCCACATCTGGATTGTCAGGCCAGACAAGACCGACCGACCCCACCTTCTCGCCGCCCAGTACCTCGCCAAGCCCGACCCTGGCCGGGCCACATGAAACGCCCCCGCAGAAGCACCTATCCGAGTGTCTGTATCGCGGGTCGAAGCCCTGTCATGCGCCGCCCGACCTCTATAGCGGCGGCGGTCAGGAAAGCCGACAGGCCACGACCACCAAGCGGGGTGTGAGCTGCACAGGGCCCTGGGGGGGTACGATCGGGACTTCCGCACAGTTGTCCGAAGTTCTCAAACCCTCCACGAATCCCCAGCGTAGCGACCATCTCTGTTATTTCGTAGAGGCATGCTGTTCCCAGTAATTGCCGTGTTATCCCCAAGACGCTGATCCTCACGCTGCCTGTCGTCTGGCAGCCGCGGCAGTCCAAAGGGGGGAGCCCCAGATCAGAGGCCGCTCAATTCAAGCGTGAACGCACCGGCTTCCCCTCTGCGGAAAGTAGTGGCTTCGATGGTGTAGGTGCCGGGTCTGAGGCTTTCGCGGATCCTAGAGTCAGAGCCCGACCCTCCGTCGTCGTCGTAACGCAGGAAGGCGGTGGACTCCTGGTCGTTGCCGGAGCGCAGGTACATATAGGTGTCCACGCTGGAGCGCAGGTCGATCGTTACCAGGGCGCGTTGCGGCACCGTAAAGGTATAGAACTGCGAATACCTTCCAGGGCGTACCCGCGAGCGGCAAACAGCAGTCCACGTACCTGAAACTTGGCCATTGCCGGTCAGAGCGCTGCCGCAATCGATGGTTGGCGGCGGAGTCGGGTCGGGCACAGGCTGCGGGGTGTTCGCGGGGCGCGTGCCGGAGAGCTCCAACTCGAATGACCCGGTCTGGCCAGGCGCGTAAGTGCTGGCTTCAATGGTGTAGGCGCCTGGGTCGAGGGTCTCCACGATTCTGGAGTTGGTGCCCGACCCTCCGTCATCATCTCGGCGCAAAAAGCCGCCGGAGCGCACGTCGTCGCCAGAGCGCAGGTACATGTACGTGTCCACGCTGGAGCGCAGGTCAATCTCAACCTGCCCTCTTTGCGGCATAGTAAAGGTATAGAACTGCGAGTTTGCAGAGCGTATCCGCGAGCGGCAAACAGCGGTCCATGCGCTCGAAACAGTGCCATCGCCCGTCAAAGCGCTGCCGCAATCGATGGTTGGCTGCGGGGTCGGGTCGGGCACAGGCTGCGGGGTCGGGTCGGGCACAGGCTGCGGGGTCGGGTCGGGCACAGGCTGCGGGGTCGGGTCGGGCACAGGCTGCGGGGTGCTTGCAGATCCCGCGCCGGAGATCTCCAACTCGAATGCTCCGGTCCGGCTGCGCCTGTAGGTGGTGGCCTCAATGGTGTAGGCGCCTGGGTCGAGGTTCTCCACGATTCTGGAGTTGGTGCCCGACCCTCCGTCGTCATCTCGGCGCAAATGGCCGCCGGAGCGCACGTCGTCGCCGGAGCGCAGGTACATGTACGTGTCCACGCTGGAGCGCAGGTCAATATCAACCTGCCCTCGTTGCGGCATAGTAAAGGTATAGAACACGGCATGGCTGCTGGTGCGCGCAGTCGACACGCAATCCGCGGTCCAAGACCCTGAATGCGTTCCGTCGCCCGACAGGTCGACACCACAGCGATCATCCTGAGTTGGAATTGGATCGGGGGTGGCGGTCTGGGGAGCCTGGTTGCCGATACCTGCGAGTTCTATCCGGAATTGGCCTGCTCTGCTCGGCGAAGCGGTGGCGGCTTCCACTGTATATTCGCCAGGCCCGAGAACTGTGCTGAGGAGCGCGTTGGTTCCAGTGCCGCTGTTGTCATCGACATGGGTGTGGAACGCCGACCTTTCGTCATTGCCGCGACGCAGGTACAGGTACGAGTCGACGCTGGAGTGAATCTCAATAATCACCAGACCTTGCCGCTCCACGGTGAAGGTGTAGTACCTCGCGTAACTTCCATACCGCTCAGATGATTCGCAGGCATCGGTCCATGACCCTGAATATGCGCCATCACCCGGCAGCGTCTCACCGCAAGCCGCAATCTGCGCTGGTGTTGGCACGAAGTCCACGCCTGACAACTCCAGCGTGAATCGGCCTGTGCTGTTCGGGGCCCAGGTGGTGGCCTCGACCGTGTAGACGCCGGGCAGGAGCGGGTATTGCGAGGCGATACGAGCGGTTTGGAGGTTCCTCCCGCTGATGTTGTCGATGCGTGTCGACAGAGATGCCCGCTCGTCTTCTCCGTCCCGCAGGAACAGCATCGGGATCTCGCTGGAGCGAAGCTCGATGCTCACTAGCCTCGGTTGCGACACCCTGAACGTGTAGAACCGGGCGAAGCTGCCGGGCCGCTCTGTCGACTCGCAGTCCGAAGCCCACGTTCCCGTGATGGAACCGTTGCCTGAAACCGCCACAGTGCAGGTCTCAGAGAACCTCGCATCTGTGGTCGCAGTCGGCCCAGTAGGACGGGTGGTACCGGTGCCTGAGAGTTCCAGAGTGAAATGGCCTGTCCTGAAGCGAGAGTAGGTCGTTGCTTCGATCGTGTAGCCGCCAGCAGCCAAAGTCACGCTGATCCGGGAATTCGTTCCGGCGCCGCCGTCGTCGTCGGAGCGAAGCTGCGCGCCCGAACGCTGGTCATTTCCACTGCGCAGGTACAGCACTGTGTCCACGCTTGAGCGAAGATCGATTGTCACGGCCCCGCGCTGAGACACATTGAACGTGTAGAACCGTGCGTATCTGCCGGCTCTTGCCGATGAATCGCATCCCTCGGCCCACGTTCCCGAAACAGTGCCATCGCCTGTGAGGTCGACGTGGCAATTGTCAGGCTGCCCCTGGGCGTTCGCCGTCGCGGCGGCAACCACGACCAAACCGGATGCGATCAGCAGGGCGGCGACTGCAAACACTCCGCCATACTGCTTTGAAACTCTACCGGTGGTTGTACGGGAACTTGCATTGTGTTCAGGCACGGGACCGACCTCCAATTGTGCCAACAATATCGGCACCTGTCGATCGCCCGAGTGATGCACTCCCCGACCCATAAATCTTACCGCAAGCGAGAAGCAGCGCAAACCCTCCCGCCAGGTCAAAACCCAAACATGGCAGACTGCGTGAAACCCGGAGAGGTTCAGTTTAGGGGGTGCAGCACAGGCAAGCACCGCTTCATCGTGCTACAGTAACTTTGTTCCGCATTGCGGTACTGGTCCACAGTATGGAACCCGCCTTGGGGTCCAGCACCACAGAAGGAGTGTGTCGAATGACTGACACGCCCGAGATCGACGACATCGATCTGTCGAGTCTGAACGACGAAGACCTGTGTGCGCAGATGCACGATGATCTTTACGACGGCCTCGCCGAAGAGATTGACGAGGGCACCAGAATCTTGCTGGACCGGGGCTGGCCGGCCGATAAGGTGCTGGACGAGGCCCTAGTGGAAGGGATGCGCATCGTGGGCATCGACTTCCGCGACGGCATCTTGTTCGTGCCCGAGGTGCTTTTGGCCGCCAACTCCATGAAGGCGGGCATGGCCATCTTGCGCCCGCTTTTGGCCGAGACCGGGGCCGAGCCCATCGGCAGCGTGGTGATCGGCACCGTCAAGGGCGACATCCACGACATCGGCAAGAACCTGGTGGCCATGATGCTGGAGGGCGCCGGGTTCGAGGTGACCGACCTGGGGATCAACACCGATGTGGAGGAGTTCATCGCCGCGCTCGACGAGCACCAGCCCGATATCTTGGGCATGTCGGCCCTGCTCACCACCACCATGCCCTACATGAAGGTGGTCATCGACACGCTGGTGGATAAGAGCCTGCGGGAGGACTACATCGTTCTGGTGGGCGGCGCGCCCCTCAACGAGGAGTTCGGCGAGGCCATCGGCGCCGACGCCTACTGCCGTGACGCCGCGGTGGCCGCGGAGACCGCAAAAGAGTTGATGGCCGCCCGTCGAGCCGCGCTCTGACCATGTCGAGCCGCGACCGGGTGCTCGTGGTGGCTTGCGGGGCGCTGGCCAAGGAGCTGCGCCACCTCATCGCGGCTCTGCATGGCAAAGAAGGCGACCACGCCATCGACCTCGAGTGCCTGCCGGCCAAGCTGCACAACCGTCCCGAGCTGATTCCCGAAGCGGTGCGGGACCGGGTGCGCGCCGCCCGCGGCCGCTACCACAGCATCCTGGTGGGCTACGCCGACTGCGGCACCGGCGGCCTGCTCGACAAGGTGTGCCACGAAGAAGGGGTGGAGCGCCTCCCCGGCCCCCACTGCTATGAGCTCTATGCCGGTACCGAAGCTTTCACCCAGCTTCAGGAGCAAGAACTGGGAACGCTGTATCTGACCGATTATCTGGTGCGCCACTTCGAGCGCCTGATTCTGGAGGGGCTGGGCATTGTGGACCACCCCGAACTGCAAGAGATCTATTTCCACAATTACACCCGGCTGGTGCATCTGTCTCAGGAGCCCGATCCCGAACTGGACCGGTTGGCCCGGCAAGCGGCCGACCGGCTGGGGATGCGGTTCGAGAAGGTTGCCACCGGCTACGGAGGCTTGGTCGATGCGCTGGTAGAGATCCGGGAGCGAGCCGCGTGAGTCGGCGGCGGGGGGGTAACGGCAACCTAGTGGTGATCTGTTGGCGGGACATCCCCGCTCAGGTGAACGCAGGCTCGGGATCTTCGAAGATCCAGCGCATCCTCCCCCGCCGCTTCCAACGGGCCATCGACGAAGCCGCCATGGTGGCCGGCAAGACCCAGGCGTCGGAGTACGTGGGCGAGTGGCGCCGGAAGCTGATCCCCGGCGATCCCGGCGATCCCGAAGGCGCCGCTATGCGAGCAGCCGAAGAGCTCGAGGCCGCATTCCCCCGGGAACGGCTCAAGGATTATGTCGCCGCCGGCGGCTGGGATCCCGACAACGCAACCGTGAGTCCCCAGGAGGCGGCAACGTGACCGATACTGTGATCAGCTCGGCAACCAAGGAGGTGGTGATCGGTTTCGGCCGTCCGTTCGTGATGATCGGCGAGCGCATCAATCCCACCGGGCGCAAGCTGCTGACCGAGGAGATGAAGGCCGGCGACTTCAGCCGGGTGGAAGCCGACGCTCTGGCCCAGGTGGCCGCCGGCGCCCACATGCTGGATGTGAATGCCGGCATCCCTCTGGCCGACGAGCCTGCGCTGTTGGCCCGGGCCATCAAGCTGGTGCAGTCGGTGACCGATGTGCCCCTGTCCATCGACTCCTCGATCATCGAGGCGCTGGAAGCGGGCATCGCGGTATACGACGGCAAGCCGCTGATCAACTCGGTCACCGGCGAGAATGAAGTGCTCGAGCGGATACTGCCGTTGGTGGCCCGCCACGGCGCCGCCGTGGTGGCCATCTCCAACGACGAGACCGGCATCAGCGAGGACCCCGACGTCCGCTTCGAGGTAGCCCGCAAGATCGTGGAGCGGGCCGCCGACCACGGCATCCCCCGCTCCGACGTGGTGGTCGATCCCCTGGTCATGCCCATCGGCGCTATGGGAACCGCCGGCCAACAGGTGTTCCGACTGGTGCGGCGGATACGCGAAGAGCTCAAGGTGAACACCACCTGCGGGGCCAGCAACGTGAGTTTCGGGCTGCCCAACCGCCACTCGATCACCGGCACGTTTCTGGCAATGGCCATCGGCGCGGGGATGTCCTCGGCCATCATGAACCCGCTGCACGCCGAGGTGAAGCAGGCGGTGATGGCCGCCGATGTGCTGGCCGGCCACGATCAGGACTGCATGGCGTGGATAGCCGAGAACCGGGACCCGACCGCCGCCGGGGAGGGCGCTGCCCGCCGTCGAGGGGGACGTCGCCGGGCTGCTGTATGAGCCCAGAACACCGAGTGGTGTTCACCCCCAGCGGCATCGAGTCGGCCGCCCCGGAGGGATCCACGGTGTTGGACGCCGCCCGTGCCGCCGGGGTGGACATCGACTCGGTGTGCGGAGGCAGAGGGCTGTGCGGTCGCTGCCAGGTGGCCCCCGGCAACGGACAGTTCGCCAAGTGGGGGCTGACCAGCTCCGATGACGCCCTGTCGGCACCCGGTCCCACCGAGCTGGACTACCGAGGCCGGCGCCCGCGGGAAGCCGGCCATCGGTTGAGCTGTCAGGCCGCCTTGCTGGGCGACGTGGTGATCGACGTCCCGCCCCAGAGCCAAGTACACAGCCCGGTGGTGCGAAAGGCCGTCGACCTGGGGGAGATCACCGTCGACCCGGTGGTGACCCTCCACTACCTCGAGCTGCCGGTCGCCGTGCTGGGCGACGAGGTCTCCGGTGCCGAGCGACTGGTCAGCGCCTTGGCCGACGACTGGGACCTGTCTGACGTTGAGGTTCCCGCTGGCGCGCTGCCCGCACTGTCTTCGGCGATCGCGGAGGGAAACGGTGCGGTCACCGCCGTAGTCCACACCCGGCGGCAATACCCCGAGCCAAACGAGGACGGCAAGGTGGTCGAGCGACGAGTGCTCACGGTGCGACCGGGATATTCCGATGCGGAATTCGGCGCGGCGGTGGATGTGGGATCAACCACCGTGGCCGGCTACCTGCTGGATCTGGCCACCGGGGAGGTGGCCGCTACCGCAGGGCGAATGAACCCCCAGATCCGCTTCGGCGAGGACCTGATGAGCCGGGTGTCCTATGCCATGTTGAACCCCGGCGGCACTGCCGAGTTGACCGCCGCGGTGCGATCGGCCATCGACAGCGTGATCGGCGAGCTCTGCGAGGCCGCGCGCATCGACCGAGCCGACGTATGCGATCTCGTGGTGGTGGGAAATCCGATCATGCACCACTTGGTGCTGGGCATCGACCCCACCCCGCTGGGGGCAGCCCCTTTCACATTGGCGGTGCGCGACGGGGTGTGGGCCAACGCAGCCGACATCGGCGTAGACCTGCCCGGCGCCTCCCTCTATATGGGGCCGTGCATCGCCGGCCATGTGGGCGCCGATGCGGCGGCCGCCATGCTGGCCGAGGGGCCGCACCGATCCACCCTCCCCCAGCTACTGGTGGACGTGGGCACCAACGCCGAGATCGTATTGGGCGACAGCCAGAAGGTGTGGGCGGCATCGAGCCCCACCGGGCCCGCATTCGAAGGCGCCCAGATCAGCTGCGGACAGCGGGCCACCGTTGGAGCAATCGAAGGGGTGCGGATCGATCCCGCCACCTTGGAGCCCCGTTTCAAGGTGATCGGCTGCGATCTGTGGTCTGACGACCCCGGCTATGACGACGCGTTGGGCTCGCTGGAGGTGTCCGGGCTGTGCGGTTCGGGGATCATCGAGGTGATTGCGGAGATGTTCCTGGCTGGGATCATCGACCACCGAGGTGTGATCGGTGGCGAGTTGGCCGATCGCAGCCCCCGCATCATCGCCGACGGTCGGACGTTTTCCTATGTGCTTCAAATCCAGCCGGTACCGCTGCTGGTCACCCAAAACGACGTACGAGCGGTTCAGTTGGCCAAGGCCGCGCTGCGGGCCGGCATCGACCTGTTATTCGAGCACGCCGGGATCGCCGAGGTGGCCGATGTGAGGTTGGCCGGTGCGTTCGGCGCCCATATCAGCCCGGTTCACGCCATGGTTCTGGGCTTGGTGCCCGACGGGCCGGTAGAAGGGGTCAAGGGGGTGGGAAACGCCTCGGGAGCGGGCGCGGCCCGGATGCTGGTTTCGGGCTCACAGCGAGCCGAGACCGAGCGCGCCGCCCGGGAAGTGGTCAAGATCGAGACTGCCACCGAGGCCCGCTTCCAGGAGTTGTTCGTGGCCGCCATGTCGCTGCCCCATGAGACCGCCCCCACTCCCCACTTGGCCGAGGTGGTGGATTTGCCCTCGCGTTCTACAGCCGATAGCGAGACTGCCGGACCCAAGCGGCGCAGATCAGCCCGCCGGCAGCATGCAACCCAGGAGCAACGATGAGCGAGCGACAAGGCAGACGCGGCGGCGGACGGGCCGGTCGCCAAGCAGCCCGAGCAGCCAGCCAGGTATTGGCTGCCCCCGTGCTTCAGCGGCGCTTACCGCCGGTGGAGATCATCGACGAGGCCGGCCTCGCCCAGATCGAGGAGAACGCCGAGACCATCCTGGCCGAGGTGGGCATCGCCTTCCAGGACTACCCCGAAGCCCTGGACCTGTGGCGGGACGCCGGCGCGGACGTCGACGGCGAGCTGGTGCGGTTCCCCCGGGGGATGTGCCGCCAGATCGTGGCTGAGAACGCCCCCTCTGCCTACATCCAGCACGCCCGCAACCCCGAGCGCAGCGTGAGCATCGGCGGCAACACCACCGTGTTCGTCCCCAACTACGGCTCGCCGTTCGTCACCGACTTGGACCAGGGCCGGCGCTACGCCACCCTGGCCGACTTCGAGAACGTGGTGAAGCTGGCCTACCGGCTCCCCCACCTGCACCACAGCGGGGGCACGGTGTGCGAGCCGGTGGACGTGCCGGTGGACGTTCGCCACCTCGACATGGTGTACGCCCACCTGCGCTACAGCGACAAGCCCTTCATGGGCTCGGTGACCAGCGCCGAGCGGGCCGCCGACTCGGTGGAATTAGCCCGTATCGCCTTCGGCGGCGACCTGGCCGACCGCACGGTGATGACCTCGCTGATCAACGCCTCCTCCCCCATGCGTTGGGACGCCACCATGCTGGGCGCGGCCACGACCTACGCCCGGGCCAACCAGGCCAGCATCATCAGCCCGTTCATCCTGGCCGGAGCCATGTCGCCGGTGACAGTGGCCGGTCTGGCCGCCCAAGCGCTAGCCGAGGCCCTGTCGGGCATGGCCTACCTGCAATTGGTGCGACCCGGCTCGCCCGTTGTGTTCGGCACGTTCGCCTCGTCGATGTCGATGGCCACCGGCGCCCCCACCTTCGGCACCCCCGAGGCCGGACAGGCCATCTACGTGATGGCCGCTTTGGCCCGGCGCTGCGGGGTGCCGTTCCGCTCAGGCGGCCAGCTCACCGCGTCCAAAGCCCCCGACGCCCAGGCGGCCTACGAGTCGGCCCACACGCTCTTGCCCACCGTGCAGGCCGGGGTCAACTTCGTACTCCACGCCGCCGGGTGGCTGGAGGGGGGCCTGACCCTGGGCTACGAGAAGCTCATCATGGACGCCGACCAGCTCGGCGCCATGGAGGTCCACGCCCGCGGCGTCGACTTGACCGACAACGGCCAGGCCATGGAGGCGTTCCGCACCAACACCCACGGCGACCACTTCTTGGGCAACGCCCACACCCTGGCCAACTTCGAGACCGCCTTCTGGCGCTCCGAGGTGGCCGACAACAACAGCTTTGAGCAATGGTCGGAGGAAGGCTCGCTTACCGCGGCGCAGCGGGCCAACACCCGCTGGAAAGAACTGCTGGCCGACTACCAGCCGCCCCCCATCGACGACACCATCGACGCCGAGCTTCGCGACCACATCGCCCGCCGCAAAACCGAGATAGCCAGCGAGCCGAAGTGATTCAACGAACTATCCCAAATATCAGGCGTTGACTGGGGATGCCGCTTCTTCAACATCTTTGGACGCGGCAGCGCATCCGTAGCGTTGGCGAGCAGCTTCGCCTGAAGTACCCAGCATGGTGCCGATGGCAGCCCAAGAATGCCCGTCCTGCCGGGCTTCAGCCACTGCTTCAGAGAGCTGCTGCTCGGCATCGGCCCGTGCTTGGAATGCAGCGTAAACTGTCCTGAGCGCCGTAGCGTCTTTCACGTTGGCTTCAACGGGCTCATGCTGCTCGAACCGTGTAGCCAATTCTTCAGCCTGCTCCAGTATTTCCTGCATTGTTCGCGGCATTACCTCATCCAAGATACTTCGGGCGGGCTGGCATCGCATGAACGATGGCCGGTCCGCTGTCACCGTCTATCACACCCACCTCAAGTAGGTTCCCAGAGCGGTCGGGGCCGACAAACATGGTGAAGCCCTCGTCGAGGCTCTCTGTTCGGATCGAATTGCGAAGCGCGTGCATCATGCTGTCTTCTCGAATTCCATGCCGCCTGGCACTGGGTGTAACTATCGGAGTCACAGTATAGCAAGTTAGCTTGCTGTTGATGGGTTCCAACCATGCCGATGTTGCCGTAAGGCCCTGGTCAGGTCGGGGTATAGCAGTAGATTGACCTGGGTCGTTGAAAACATCTTTTCCATATATTACAATATATCTCCACTTCCCTCAATTAGCTAGGCTCAAAGGGTGGGGACTTGCTGTCAAACGCCGTAGCAGTCCGGCGGCGCTGCGTGCAGTTGAGGTCGTCCGGCTGGCCGGCCGAGGCAAGGTAGTTCACGGCCTACTCACTCATCACACACTGGAGGCTCGGCTCTGCGATCATCCCGACCGATGGGTAGACGCGAGCGAGATCACCTTGAGGCTGTCAGCCATCGGCGACTGGAAGATGCTGCTCCATGGGATGGGGTAGGAGATCGAGATACTCTCCCAGCGTGGCTTCCTTACCCGCTGCAACGGACGACCGGTGGCCATGGTCCACCCCTGCGCTGAGCCTGAGTATTTTGTCCGTGTCGACGACATGGGCCGTCCCGCTGAGAGACTTTTAGCCTCCGACTGCCGCCAGCACGGCGTCCGCACGGCATCATGGCGTGCCGCAACCGATACCGGCTGTTCGACTGCGACCCGTCGGCTACTACCGGTGAGTGGCTCGACCTCGTGGAGTTCTACGGCCTGCGCGACATCGACTCCCCAGCCCCACCCCCCGAAATCACCGAAGAAGACATCGGCGTCGTCTGCTGGATGGGCGTGCTGCCCCCGCAGGCTGAGAAATCCGGCTAGTCGCCGGCCTCCAAATGCACTTCGGTGATCGCCTCGCCAAACTCGATGACTGGAAATACCACTGGGGCAAGAGCGTCGGTTGCAACGGCAACCCAGTCGGCGGGATCAAGCAGCGCCGCAGATTCTTCGTTTTCGGACTTCTTTGTCTCGTCTTTCGCAGACGCATGTGCGCTTAGAGCGGAGAGGCCAACGACAAGCATCGAGTTCTTGAACCGCTCATTCAGCACCTCCTGGACCTCAGGCTTCTCCTTAGCCTCCGGGCGATTCCGGACTTCTACTAGGAACGGGTGGTCATAATTCCACTGCCACAGGTTCTGAGACGGATCTGCATCTGGGATGAGACGGGCACCTGTCCATTCTGTGAATCCCTCTCGTTTCCAATCGCGTTTTCGCACTTCTTGAGCGTCAGGCAAATCAAAGCCGGCTGGAGGGTCTGGGGTGACCTCTGGGCCGGGCTTTGTTTCCCTCCGGTCAATAGCAACCACGGTGAACTCGTTGACGAACGGAGCGAGCAGTCCAGGCCCCGAAGACTCCAGTCGAGCGGATAAGTGGTCTCCGGCAACTGCACTCTCGGGCATTTCAAACCGGATGCTGGCCCGACCATCGTGCAGGGACTCGCGATTCAGGGGCGTTGGCTGCTTATCCAAGGTGAGAAGGTGCTGCCCTTGGTCGAAGTACCCGTTCACCGCGTCGGTTGTGAACGTAACAGAGCAAGACTTGCTGACCTGGGCATTCAGTCTGTCTTTACCCCTCAGCTTGAAAAACGTCGGCGGGTCATTTCCAATGAAGTCTCTGGACCCGCTCGACGGCCCTGGCCCAACCGGTCCTTGGCCGGAGGGAAGCACACCTCCGGCCAGATATTCGGCCAACGACTTGTTGGCAGCCAACAACTTCTGAACGATCTCAGCTGCGGCCTTGGCGCGCTTGCCGCGCTCACTCTTTCGCCTTGCATCAAGTCGAGTGTGATGAAGGCTTCGGAGCCGCTGGTCGGTGCTAAGCACCTCTTCCAACTCTTTCTCAAGCCATGACCTGAGTGGCGAGTCGTCGATCATCCTGTCTCGCCCGCCCGTAAAGAGTTGTCTGATCCCCTCGTCCGACAGCATCGAACAGTCGACCACCACCAGTAGATCGTCGGCCAAGAGTGAAAGGTCTACGCCTTTTCTCTTGAAGAACCGAGAGTGCCACCCAGCGTGAAGCTGACCGTTGACGGTAAAAGCCACTGCGTGCTCGGCCCGACGACGTTCTCCGCCGCGTGCACGTCCGTCTTCACCCTGTTTGAAGGCATAGATGGCGACACTGAATTGCTGGCCTGAGGGCTTGACGCTTGAAGGGCTAGTCAGCTTGGCAGTGAACGGAAAGCTCGCCTCAAGTGATTGGAGGCTGCGCCCAGCAGTGAATCGGTTGACTAAGCCCACACAGTTGCGACTGGTGTCACCCCTTGAATCCTGGTAGCGGCATTCATGCACTCGGAACGGCAGGGCTGGATCTGTCAACTCAACCTCCAGTCGAGCAGTGAGGGACAACGACTGTCCGGAGGGGCGTCTGTCTGTGGCGTTTCCGACCTTGATGAAGTCATAGAGCTTGACCAATGTGCCGTGCTCGGCTGGCGCGATCCACGGTTTCTGCGTGCCGCCATCCGGCGCGCCCTTCGGAAGTAGCTTCACCCTGTCTGCTACGAACCTGAGTACGTGGCCCTCCGGCGTTCCATCCCGGCCAAGCTGGGGAGCGATCAGATAAGCCCAATAGGGGTTGCGCTCGTCTTTGGCAGGAGGGAGCTTGCGGAACACGGTAAAACCCCAAGCCGGGTCTTCACCGAATGCCGGATCGCGCCGAGAGACAATCAGTTGCATTCCGTGATCGCCGCAGAATCGGAGGGTGCCTGTACCGCCCATGTTGTAGCGGCCCTGCACGAACTGGACCCTGTTCTTGTTGCTTCGATAGATCGAGCAGAAGGTTTCGGCGAAGCTGTCCGGTGTCTGTCCCTCGCCTTGGTCGATGATCGAAACGCAGGCAGAATTCGGCCTCTTTCCGCCGGTCACCACTACAGCGATTTTCTGGGCATGGGACGTCAGATTGTCAGGACCTTCGCTGGTCTGCATCCACTCGCATCCGAACGCCTTAGCAGCATCGGCCGGGCTGGACGGCATCGGGGTGCCGTTTCTCATTAGAGGTGCCTCTGGGTCATGTCCGTTGCGGCGACACTCGGCCATTAGCCTCGCGTCGATGCTGTTGGTGATCTTCTCGGCCAGCGCCGCTTCCGCTGACGCTTGCTGGTTGATGATCGTGCCGTAGTTGTTGTCGATGCCCCCAAGCGGAGTCCAACAATCCAATTCGCTCCACAGACCGGCATCATTCAGGATTTGGATTGCTTCGTTCTCTGACTCGGCCTTCACTAGCGCACGGCAAAGTTCACGGTTTGTCATGCCATCCATATGGAGCATCCCCCTCTAGCTACTTGGACCAATAGAGTTTGCCATGCATGAGTGACATATTGAGCGGGCGGTGTATGTGTGGG
Organism: Acidimicrobiales bacterium; assembly: GCA_965208505.1. GTDB lineage: Bacteria > Actinomycetota > Acidimicrobiia > Acidimicrobiales > Bin134 > Poriferisocius. The sequence continues at coordinate 240,134 of OZ242339.1, read as the reverse complement.
GGCGTGAGGTATGTGATCGACGGGCCGGCCCGCGGAGTGTGGAATTGCCACTGCGACCGGTGTCGGCGGTGGACGGGGCACTTCACCGCGGCTACCAGCTGCCGCCGTGACGACCTTCGTCTCACAGCCGATGACACGCTGGCCTGGTTCCAGCCGGCCGAGTGTCCCGATGTGGCCTACGGCTTTTGCCGGGAGTGCGGAAGCTCGCTGTTCTGGAAGGTGGTAGCCGTGCCGCCGGGAGAACGGCAAGACAAGCTGAGCACCATAGAGATCTGGGCCGGCACCCTCGACCCACCAACCGGGCTGTCCACTGAGTTGGCCATCTACGCCGACGACGCCTCCGACTACCACGCGCTCGACGCAGATATCGAGACTCACGCCCGCGAACAGCCCAAATAGGCCGACAAATCCTGTTCCGCATTGCGGAACAGTTTTGAATGCTCGGTATCCTGTGGGAATGGCGGTGCAGTCGGTTGAGCGGGCGTTTTTGCTGCTGCGCACGCTCGCCCAGGGGGCGCTGGGGGTGACCGAGCTGTCCGATCGGGTGGAGCTGCCCAAGAGCACGGTGGCCCGGCTGTTGGCTGCGTTAGAGACTGAGGGCGCAGTGGAACAGGTTGAGACTGGCGGGGCCTACCGGATCGGAGATGGCCTGATCGACATCGCTGGCGCAGTCCCAGCCGGCCGCAGCCTGATGGCCGCCGCCCGGCCGCACCTGTTGGAACTGGCCGAGGCGCTGGGGGAGGTTGCCGGGCTGTCGATCATCGACGACGGCCGGATCTACTACCTAGATCACACCGAGTCGTCGTCTGATGTGCAACTGCGGGATTGGACCGGCGAGTACGCCCCGCTCCATTCCGTGTCCTCCGGTGTGGTCATGCTGGCTCACCTGCCCTCCGACGAGCAGGAGGCTTATCTGACCCAGCCGCTGGAGCAGTGCACCCCGTGGACCAACCTCGACCCCGACGTCCTGCGGGAGCGCCTAACCCAATCCCGCAGCCTGGGCTACGCCTGGGGCTACGAGGAGTTTGCCGAGGGAATCAACGCTGTAGCTGCCCCCGTCCTAGACGAAGGTGGCCAGCCGCTGGCCGCCCTCCACGTCCACGGCCCCGCCTACCGCTACCCCGACCCCGACATAGCCCACGACCACGGCCTCGCCCTAGTCGCCGCCGCCAACCGCCTCGCAGCCCAGCTCACCGCCTGAGCCTATAAATCAGCCCTTATTAGTCAAGTTTACGCGACTAAACTAGTCATAATGAGTACAGTATCGGTTTCCGACTTGAAGGCGAACCTGTCTCGCCACCTTCGTGAGGTTCGGCGTGGTGGCGAGATTCAGATTCTGGATCGGGGCAAGCCAGTCGCTCGGCTAGTTCCCGCGACCTTCTCCGGCGATAGCCACAGGGAGAGGCTGATCAGAACGGGGGTTCTGCGCCCGGGCCAGGGAGACTCGGCCGCGATCCTGGACGAGCCGCCGTTGACGCTGCAAACCAGCATCTCCGAGGCCCTAGATCAAGATCGCGCCGACCGCTTGTGAGGTACTGGGACGCCTCAGCGCTAGTCCCTCTTGTTGTCTCGGAACCGAGTTCCGATCTGTCCCGATCCTGGCTGGCGGATGACAGCGCCGTCATCACGTGGGCGTGGACGCGGGTCGAAATAGTTAGCGCAATTGAGCGGCGGGCTCGGGAGGGTGCCCTGTCGCGTCAAGATCGGCGGCAAGTTATTGGGCGGCTGGAAACCTTTGCAGACACCTGGGATGAGGTAACCGAGGTCTTGGCTGTGAGGTCGCGTGCCAGTTTGCTCCTGGCCCGACACCCCCTGAGGGCTGCTGACGCTGGTCAGCTCGGTGCGGCCCTGTTGATTAGCGAGCAACTAGACGGAGAATCGCTTCCTTTCATGTGCTTGGACCGCCGCTTGTCAGAGGCTGCCGAACTCGAAGGGCTAGGAGTTTTGGACTGGTAATTCACTGGGCGCGGTGCGTGAAATCCTAAAGAATGAAGCAATGAGCATGCGGGGACCGGTAACGGTGGAAGCGGGAGTAGGGCGCTCAGTGGTGAGCTGGGCGTTTGACGCGGAGGCGGAGACCCTGGTGCAGGCCCAGCGGACGGCTCGCAGTCCGGCTGTGTCGGGGCCGGTGGCGTTGATGGCCGATGCCCATGTGGGTATGGGAGCCACCATCGGGTCGGTGATCCCCACTGAGGCGACCATCATTCCCGCCGCGGTGGGAGTGGACCTGGGCTGCGGGATGACCGCGGTCCGCACTTCGCATACCGCGTCGCAGCTGCCCGACAACCTCAACGGCGCACTCGAAGCCGTTGCTGCCGCGGTGCCATCGGGGTTCAACGCCCACTCGGAGGCCACCATGGCGGCTCGCGACTGGCTGCGAGACCATCGCCTCCCCAACAAGGCAGTAGTCCACAACAAGGTCAAGGCCAAGATGGGCGCCCAGCTCGGCACCCTGGGCGGCGGCAACCACTTCATTGAGATGAGCCTGGACTCCGACGACGGCGTTTGGGTGGTGCTGCACTCCGGATCGCGGGGCGTGGGCAACGCCCTGGCCAAAATGCACATCAAGTCTGCGCAGAAGACTTGCCGGAAGGCGGGCCGGGAACTGGAAGACCGCGACCTGGCCTACCTGATCGAGGGCGACGACGGGTTCGACGCCTACGTGGCCGACATGCTGTGGGCCCAGGACTACGCCCGAGCCAACCGGGCGCTGATGACCGAGGCCGTTCTGGGCGCGTTGCGAGCCGCCACCGGACTGGACTTCACCCCGGCCGACACCATCGACTGCCACCACAATTATGCCGAGAGGGAAACCCACGGCGGCGCAGTGATATGGGTGACGCGCAAGGGAGCCATCCGAGCCCGCGAGGGCGACCGGGGGGTCATCCCCGGCAGCATGGGAGACGATACCTACATCGTGTCTGGACGGGGATGCTCCCAGTCGTACCACTCAGCGTCGCACGGCGCGGGCCGGCTGATGAGCCGCACCCGGGCCAAGCAGGAGATCACGCCCGAGCAGCTCACCAAGCTGATGGCCGGGCGAACCTGGCAGGCCGACCAGGCCGACAAGCTCACCGACGAGGCCCCCGGCGCCTACCGCTCCATCGCCGCGGTGATGCAAGCCCAGCAAGACCTGGTGAACATCGATCACCGCCTCACCGCCATACTCAACTACAAGGGCTGCTGAGCCCACCGGCAGGCAGAAGTCAGGCGCGGCGGCGTTTGATCTCTTCGGTGATGGCGGGGATCATCTCGTGGAGGTCGGCGATTACGGCCCAGTCGGCTTTGACCACCATGTTGGCCTCGGGGTCGATGTTGATGGCCAAGATGTGCTTGCTGGCCTTGGCGCCCACCCAGTGCTGGATGGCGCCTGAGATGCCCGTGGCGATGTAGATCTCGGGGGTGATGCGGGTGCCGGTTTGGCCCACCTGATCAGAGTGGGGCCGCCAGCCGTTGTTGGTCACCGCCCGGCTGCACCCCACGCGGCCTCCCAGCATTCCGGCCAGCTCCTCCAAGGGGGCGAACGCCTCGGCCGAGCCCACGCCCCGGCCGCCGCCGATCACCACCGGCGCGGTCGACAGAGTGACCCCGGCTTCCAGCACTACGCGGTCTTTGACCATGGTGCGGGCCAGCGACGGGTCCAACTCGACCTCCACCGCCTCAGCCACGGGCTCCACTGCCGACTCGGCCCGCGAGGCGACCACCGCGTGTAGGCCGGTGGTCAGCATCGGCAGCTCGGAAACCAACCGGGCGTCCTCCAGCAGCGACCCGCCCCATTGCTGGCGGGTCATGGTCCACTCCCCCGCCCCGCTGTCGGGCTGCACCTCGATGCAGTTGGCCACCAGGGGCAGATCGAGTCGGGCGGCAACTTGGGCCATGACCTCGTTTCCCCGCTCGCTGCCCCCGGTCAACACCGCCGATGGATTGAGTCGCCGCACCAACTCGGCCGCAGCCTCGCCCCACGCTTCGGGGCCGAAGTCGGCCAGCCCCTCATCGACAACGGTGTACACCGCCTCTGCCCCGTAGGCCCCAGCCTCGGACACCAGCTCGGCATCGTCGGCGCCGATGAGTGCGCCATGAAGCGGCACCCCCAACTGGGCTGCCAGCCCCCGCCCGAAGGTCAGCGCCTCCCGAGCGGCCTCGTCCATGGAGCCTCGGTCGTGCTCCAGAACCACGAGCAGCATCACAGCACTCCCAGTTCTTCGAGCACGTCCACCACGCCAGGCGCGGCCTCGGGGCCGTTGCCCAAGACCACCGTCTCGGTGACCGCCTCGCGGGGCCGGTGCAGCAGCACCAGCGACTGCCCGCCGGGCTCAGCCCCGGAGGCCACCTCGGCGATCTCCAGCTTCTTGGACGCCAATCGACCCCGCATGGTGGGGTACCGGGGCAGGTTGATGCCCTCTTTGACCCCGACGGCGGCCGGCATGGGCAGCTCGTATACCTCGAAACCACCGTCGATCTCTCGGCGGGCCCGAACCACCCCGCCATCGGTCTCGAAATCCACCTCGATGCCCTTGATGCCGTTGACGATGGGGCGGCCCAGGGCGTAGGCCACCCGCACCCCCACCTGGAAGCCACCGGAGTCGGCCGACTCGTTGCCGAACACCAGCAGGTCGAAGGGACCGTCTGCGGCCTCCAGGCCCCGGACGGCCTCAGTGAGCGCGGCGGCGGTGCGCTGGGGATCCCAGGCCGAGCCGTCGGTGGCCACCAGCACACCGTGGTGGGCGCCCACCGAGGCGGCGTAGCGCAGTTGGTCGGCCGCCTCCGGCGGTCCCAGCGTGAGCACGGTCACCTCGCCGCCGTGGCGCTCGGTGAGCTGCACGGCCTCCTCCACCCCGCACTCTTCGTGAGGGCTGGTGGCGAACCCCAAGTGGGTGGCGTCTACGGCGAGGCCGTCGGCGGTGACGTTGATCTTGGCGCCGGGCGCCGCCACCCGCTTCACACAGCACAAGATCCTCATGGCCGGTCTGTTTCCGTCACTCCAACCAAGATCCTCATGGCGACTGCTCCGCTAACCCCTCATCCGGGTGTCTTGCGGATCGAACACCGCTCCGGTGCCGGCCACCTTCACCGGGAAGAGCTCGTTCATGTACATCACCTGGAGGTCGGTCCCTGGCTGGGCCAGCTCAGCGGGGAGATAGGCCATCAGCAGGTGCTTGCCCACCGATGGCCCCGGCCCCGCGGTGGTCACCCGCGACACCCGTCCGTGGGAGTCGGTTATCCGATAGCCGTCCTGCGTCAGAATCGGCTCGTTGCCCCCCTGCATGTAGCGTTTGCGGCCCTGGCTATCGGTCAGGTCCTCCACGGTGAGCACGCACATAGACACCTCAGGGTCGCCCATCTCCCGGGCGGCCAGGTAGGCCTCCTTGCCGATGAACGGGGCAGCCTTCACCTTGGGCCGGGCCAGACCGGCCTCCAGCGGGTTGTACTCGCTCTCCAACTCGGCACCCATGAGCCGGTAGCCCTTCTCCAGCCGGCCAGAGGTGCCATACACCCCGCCGCCGGTGGGGCGCAGTCCGTATTCGCCGCCCGCCGCCATGAGCGCGTCCCACAGCGCGGGGCCGTCGTCCCAGGCCGCATAGATCTCCCAGCCGGTGTCGCCCACATAGGAGATGCGAAACAGCGTGGCCTCAATGGTGCGACCTCCGCAGTTCAGCTCCACGTCGACGAGCGAGCCGTAGGGCGACCCGTCTTGGCTGAGGTCTTGGCTGGTCAGCGCGCCGATCACCTTCGGGGAGTTGGGCCCCCACACCCCGAGGGTGGTGATCTGGTCGGTGATGTTTACGAAGCTCACCGAGCCGTCGACCGGCAGGTGGCGGCGGGCCCAGAACTCGTCGCGTCCGCCGTCGAACACGCCGGTGACGATGCGCACCCGGTCGGTGCCCATCCGCATCATGGTCAAATCGGAGTGGAACCCTCCGTCGGGGGTCAGCCACGGGGTGTAAATGGAGCGGCCCACCGGCACGTCCACCTTGTTGACCGCCAGATAGTCGGCATAGGCCACCGCGCCGGGCCCGCTCAGCTCGAAGACCTGAAAGGCGCTCAGGTCCACCATCCCGCAGTTCTCCCGCAGGTTCAGGTGCTCGGCCACGGTGATCGGGCTCCACCACCGGGCATCCCACTCCACCTCCCGGCCCTCCACCTCATAGCGGTCCACCAGATCGGCGTTGGACTCAAACCACTGGGGCCGCTCCCAGGTACGGGCCTGGAAGAACTCGGCAGCCAGTTCCTGCTGGCGGGAGAAGTAGGGGCTGACCCGGAGGTTGCGGCGGCTCTCCCACTGCTCTTGGGGGTGGACGATTCCGTAGGTCTTGTTGAAGTGCTCCGCGGAGCGGGCCCAAATGTGGTCGTCGCCCCGCTCCTCGGCGTAGAAGCGCGACACGTCGGCGCCGTGGACGTCGATCACCCGTGGGTAGCCGAAGGTCATCCACTCGGCCACCACCTGGGCCATGCCCGGCCCCTCCTTGACCCAGATGGCCGCGGCCGACCACAGGTTGCGGACCTCGGGCAGCTCACCCAAACAGGGCATGGCATCGGGGGTGAGCGACAAAAGGCCGTTGATGGCGTACTTGATCTCGGCGTCGCCCAGCATGTCCATCAGGTCGATGGCCTGCTCCATCTGAAGGTCGAAGTCGTCGTCGGTGAACGGCATCTCGGTGGGCGAAAGCGCGGCCTCCTCGTTGGAGGGGATTTCGTCGGGGTGGTGGAAGATGGGCCGGTGCCCGTAAGACCCCACCTCCATCGACCCGGCCGACTGGCGCTCGTAGCAGAACGTGTCCATGTCCCGGACGATGGGGTAGCCGATCTCGTTGTTGGTCTCGGCCAGGATGTCGAGCGGACCGACGTCCACCATCTGATGCACCGCGGGCACCAGGGGGATGTAGGCGTCGGCCATGTTGGCCACCCGGTTCGACCACACCCCGCAGGCCACCACCACGTAGGTGGTCTCGATGGTGCCCTTGTCGGTAACCACCGCTTTGACCGTGCGGTCGCCGGGGTTGGGGCCGTCTTCGGTGATGATGTCGAGCACCTCGGTGTTGGCCGCCACGTGACAGCCTCCGTTCACCGCGATATTGCGCATCTGGGTGCCGGTCTCCAGCGAGTCCACCACCGACACCGTGGGGCAATAGAAGCCCTGTAGAACGATGTCGGTGTTGACGAACGGCACCAGCTCTTTCACCTCATCGGGGGTGAGCAGATGGGCTTCCACCCCCCAGGCGACAGCCGAGGTCATCCGACGCTGGAGTTCGTCCACCCGCTCTTGGGTCCGGGCCACCTCAATGCCGCCCGAATCCACCGACAGGCCGAGGTCGCGGTATTGGTTGGCGCTTTGCACCCCCAGCAGGCACATCTCTTTGTTGTGGTCCACCGGGAAGATGAAGTTGGAGGCGTGGCCGGTTGATCCGCCGGGGTTGGGCAGCGGGCCCTTGTCCAGCAATACCAGATCGGTCCACCCCAGCTTGCTCAGATGCCCGACCAAGCAGTTGCCCACGATTCCCGCACCGATTACGACGCACTTGGCCTTCTCTGGGACCTCAGCCATGTCCTGCCTCCATCATGATGCCCAGCTAGCTCCTAAATGGTAGTGCTTCGCGCCCACAAGCGTTGCACCTCTGGTCCGTATTATGGTACAGTTCCGTTATGCGGAACGACTCAGCCAGTCTAACGCAGTGGGAAGAGCCGCAACCGACCGGTCCCAATCACGATGTCCGGGGGCTCATTCGGAGCGCGGTCTTTGAGATAATTCCCCTGAACAGCGCCCCTGAAGCCGTCGACGCGCTGCCAGAGAAATCAAGGGTTTCGGTCACCGCATCGGCCTCCAAGGGCCAGCAAGCCACCCTAGAGCTGACCGAGGATCTGATCGAGCGGGGACATCACGCCATCCCCCACTTCTCCGCCCGCTTGATAAAAGACCGCAGCCAGGTCAAAGACTTGGCCGCTTGGACCAAGGACAACGGGGTGACCTCCGCTTTCGTGGTCGGCGGAGACGCCACCGAGCCGGGCGCCTACCACGACGCCCACACATTCATGCAGGATCTGTTCGGGCACGACCACAACTTGGACACAGTGGGGGTAGCGGCCTACCCCGACGGCCACCCCCTCATCAGCGAGGACGTGCGCCGCCACGCCCTCTTCGCCAAGCAAGACCTGTTGGCCGAGGCCGGGCTACGGGGCTATTGCAGCACCCAGATGTGCTTCGACCCGGCCAGGATCATCGCCTGGTTGAAAGCCGAGAGAATCGACGGGTTGACCCTTCCGGTACACCTGGGCATTCCAGGCGCAGTTGAGCGGGCCAGGCTGCTTACCATCGGTGCCCGCCTCGGCGTCGGCCAGTCGCTGCGCTATCTCCGCAAGAACCGCCGCTCAATGGTCAAGCTGCTGGGCTCATCGGCTCACGACCCCTCCGACCTAGTGGAGGCACTCAGCAGCCAACTGGCCCCACTGGACATCACCGGCCTGCACATCTTCACCTTCAACCAGGTCGAACCCACCGCCGCCTGGCAACAATCCCTCCTCCACAGCTGACCCGCTAACCGGCGTCGATTCCAGTTAGCCCCCGCGGCCTTCGGCTGCACAGGGAACTACAGTTTCAATAGAGGATCAGCGTCAGAAAACTAAAGTATTCATGTAGTTTAAATGGATGCCCGCAGATCGACAGCACCTACGCCGGTCGCTGTACCGGCTGGCATCTAGTCAGGCGGGCTATTTCACTGCGGCTCAAGCCCTAGAAATCGGGTATTCGTACCAAGCGCAGAAATATCACGTCGACTACGGCAATTGGGAACGCGTCGACAGAGGGATCATTCGGATTCCAGAGTGGCCCATCGGCCTACACGATGGGCTGGTCCGATGGGTGCTGTGGTCGAAGGGACGAGCCGTTGTGTCGCACGAGTCGGCGGCGTCCGCGTACGGACTCGGAGTATCGAACCCGTCGAAGGTCCACCTAACCGTCCCTCCCAACTTCACGATGAGCAATCCCAACGTCGTGCTTTGCTATCGGCACCTGTCTGATTCCGACACCTGTGTGCTTGACGGAGCAGCCATCACCACTGTGGAGCGCACAGTCGTCGACATCATCGAGTCCCACGTAGATGAGGAATTCATACAGGCCATCGTCGATGACGCCATCGACACCGGATCGGTAACGAGACGACGGTTGATGCGCCGAATGGAAGAACTCAGCAATCCATCCCGAATCCGGGGCGAGCGCCTACTCGCGGGTGCGAGCAAGTGAGGTGCGGAGAGCCCAAAAAGGCGATACCCCGGGGCCTGTCCGAAGACATGAGCTACCCGGGGATACACACATCTTATCGGCCTCACTGACATGAGCGCGAGTGTTTCCAGAGGTTCTTTGGAAAGGGCCTTGTCATCGGAGCGGATTGAGCCGTACCTGGCCGATGCTGGCGGAGACTTTGATCTTGCGTGGGAGCTCTATCAGTGGAACCTCCGCCTAGTCGGGGCGCTGATGCCACTGATCAGCGATGTTGAGGTGACTCTCCGCAACACCATCCACCGGCAGCTCACAGCCCAATTCGGCACGCCCAAATGGTGGAGTTCCCCGAAGTTGCTGTTGGACGACGAAACCCGTGAGATGATCGGCGACGTCGTGCGAAAGCACCGAAAGAAGCTGGGACGGGGCATAGAGGGACCTGGGCGGATCGTGGCAGACCTCACATTCGGCGTCTGGGTGAACCTCCTGAGCAAGGGGGCGACTACCGCAACACAACAAACAGTGAATTACGACGAAAACCTATGGCGCAAGACCCTCATGCACGGATTCAGGGTGGGGAACGAGACAAACGCGAGGGGAAGCCCAAAGCGCCCGATTCGACGCCACGTACACCAAGCCGCGGCAAATCTTCAGGCCCTTCGAAACGCTGCTGTCCATCATCGGAAGATCAGCGACGGAATTCGTCAGCCGGGAAAGCCCCCAGAAGAGCCTCGGATCCCACTTGCCGATGTCGTGGAATCAAGCATCGAACTTCTCGGATGGATGAATCCCGACCTCGCCAACCTTCACCGAGGACCAACATCTCTCACTCAAGAGCTTGACAATCGGCCTGCTCCATAACTGTATGTCCGACCATTCGCAAGGTCCTTGCGACGGTTAGCGCTCCTTAAGCCGCGCCGCCTTCGGCTAGTAGGGCGGCGAGGCTGCGGCACCTGTCCAACCTGGTGCCCCAACACTAAATATAAATCTTCCCTAAAACTAAAGATAAATTGCCCATAAATCTGAAGATAAGTCTTCTCCATTTGCTAAGATGGGCAAATGGGTAGGGCAGATACCCTGACGATGCCCGGCTACCGGGAGCGAGTTGCCGGGGTCGAAGTAGAAGGTGCCTTGCAGCGCCGAGGCGCCGTGCTGATTCAAGGGGCTAGAGGCACCGGCAAGACATGGACGTCTCGCAATCACGCCTGCTCAGAAGTTCGGCTAGACGACCCCGACATGCTGGCCCTAGCTGAGACCGACCCGGACTACCTGCTATCCCGTCCCCCTCCCCTTCTGATTGACGAGTGGCAGCACGCCCCCGCCTTGTGGAACCGCATACGCCGTGCGTGCGACGACCGACCCGGCACCGGCCATTTCATCCTCACCGGCTCCGCCCGACCCACCGACAACATCACCCGCCATACAGGCACCGGACGTATCACGCGAATGAGGATGAGGCCGATGACGCTGTACGAGACAGGGGTCTCCAGCGGGGAGGTGTCGTTGCGCGGGCTGCTGGAAGGGACCACTAGGCCCGCAGCAGAAAACCGCCCAACCCTGTTCGAGGTGGCCAGTGCCGTCTGCCGTGGTGGATGGCCAGCCAGCCTCGACCTCTCTCAGTCCGCGGCCGTGGCCTCGGCGCGCGACTATGTCCAAGAGGCTGTACGAACCGACATCGAAGACGCCGTCGGGGTCCGACACAACCCTGACGCCCTCGAAGGCCTTCTGCGCCTCATCGCCCGCAGCATCGCCTCGCCCGTGTCAGCCGCCAAGCTCGCTCGGGACATGAATCCAGCATCGCCGCCAGCGGCCCAGACTCTGGCCTCATATCTGGACGCGCTGCAACGCATCTTCGTGTTGGAAGATCTGCCCGCCTGGTCACCGGAACTGCGATCGAAGGCCACCGTGCGGAAGGCCCCCAAGCGGCACCTCGTCGACCCGTCGCTCGCTGCTGCCCTTATCGGGGCATCACCACAGGGCTTGATGGCCGACTTCTCCGTGTTTGGAAGCCTCTTCGAATCGCTGGCCGTGCGAGATTTGCGGGTGTACGGCCAACCGCTGGACTTCGATGCCTTCCATTACCATGACTCCGACGATCTAGAGGCAGATGTCGTAATGCAAGGCTTGGACGGCACCTGGGCAGCCTTCGAGGTCAAGCTCAATTCGGGGCCCCGGCAAATCGAAGAGGCCGCTACCGCCTTGAAGCGCCTACGGGACAAAGCCCACAAGCGCCGCGCCAGCCAACTTACGTTGATGGCGGTGATCACGGCCACCAAAACCGCCTACATGCGCCTCGACGGGGTAGCCGTCATCCCCATCACCACCCTCGGTCCATAACCCGTGGACTTGCAAACAGGCCGCGTCAGCGTGCCCTACTCAATTTCCGCCAACGCGAGGTTAGTTGTTGGGGATCGGAGGCTCGCTTAGAGCGCGCGCAGATAGGTGGCCATCCACCTGTCGTTGTGATGGACCGGCTTTGATGTCGGGTGAGACCCCAACGACAACGACATGGTGGAGTGAGCTTCCCCCCTATTCGTGGAGAGTTTGTTTTTGAGGGTTGGGGGTGTTGGCTTGTTCGTATTCTATGGGTGGGACCATTCCGATTGCGGAGTGGAGCCGGTGCTGGTTGTACCAGCCGCTGATCCACATGGCGATGTCCTGGCGGGCTTGGGTTCTTGTGGTCCAGCGGCGCCGGTCGATGAGTTCGTGTTGGAGTGTGGAGAAGAACGATTCTGCCGGGGCGTTGTCCAAAGCGTTGCCGGTGCGCCCTGTTGAGCGCTGTATGCCGAGCCGCCGGCAGGCCTTCGCGAAGGCTTCGGCCGTGTATTGGGTGGATTCAATCGGTCGTTGCAACAGTGTTGTGTTGGGGAGAGTGTATTAGTTGGTTGAGGGCTTCGGCGGGGGTTCGCCAGTCGAGGGTTTTGCGGGGTCTGGTGTTGAGGGTGTGGGCGACGGCTTGGAGGTCGTCGGCGGTCCAGCGGGTGAGGTCGGTTCCTTTGGGGAAGTATTGGCGCAGCAGGCCGTTGGTGTTCTCGTTGGTTCCCCGCTGCCAGGGGCTTTGGGGGTCGCAGAAGTAGACCGGGATCCCTGTGGCGACGGTGAATTCGGCGTGTTCGGCCATCTCGGAGCCCTGGTCCCATGTGAGGGATCGGCGCAGGTGCTGGGGGAGCTGGGTGATCTGCTGGGCGATGGCGTCGCGGACGGCCTGGGCTCCGTGGCCGGCCAGCGCGGGGCCGGTCTTGGTTCGGGGCGCTTTGCCGTGGCCTTCCATTGGGGGCAGGTGCAGCAGCATCGCATAGCGGGTTGTGCGCTCGACGAGGGTGCCGATCGCCGAGCGGTTCAGCCCGATGATCAAGTCGCCCTCCCAGTGGCCGGGCACGGCCCGGTCGTCGGCGGAGGCCGGACGCTGGGAGATCATCACCTCGGGTGTGACGAACCCCTTGCCCCGCCCCCTGGTGCGGGCCCGGGGCACGCGCAGCGCCCTTCCGGTCCGCAAACAGGCGACGAGCTCTTTTTTGAGGGCGCCGCGGCCCTGCACGTAAAGAGACTGATAGATGGCCTCGTGGGATATGCGCATGGACCCATCATTGGGGAAATCCACCCGCAGCCGCTCAGATATCTGCTCGGGGCTCCAGGACTTGGCCCAGCGGCGGTCAGCGCGGCGGCCGTGGCGGCGGCCAGCGAATTCCACGGCAGGACCCGCGACGGGCCCGCCGCCGGGACGCTCCACCTGGCCGGCGAGGCGATCGGCCACATAGTCCCGCAGCCTCTCATTGGCTGCGAGCTTGGATGGCTTGGGGCGCTTGGCCCGCCGCTCAGCGTGCCACTGCGCCGTCGACGCCCGATACTCGACCCGCCCCGACCGCACCGACGCGTTGCGGCGCACCTCGCGGGAGACCGTCGACGGAGACCGGCCCAGCTCCCGGGCGACCGCGCGCACCCCAAGCCCCTTGGCGCTCAGCACCGCGATCTCCTCGCGCTCGGCCAACGACAGATAACGCCCCGACAAAGGGGCCAGACCAGGAGACACCCCACCAGCCTGCCGGAACCACCTGTGGCCCACCGACACCGACACCCCCGCCGCAACCGCCGCGTCCTCGCTCGACAACCCCTCCGCGACCGCATCCCAGAACCGGACCCGCTCTGACCGCGACCCCACCCCAGGCCGACCCGGAGAGCGCATCTTGCCCCGCAACCCCTGAATCGCCTCCTGACGCTCCTCGAAAACACCCACCGCAAACCTCCCACGCCCAAGTGTTGCGACTGAATCACGCCGGGTTTGGTAGAGACTGTTTTTGTTGAGTCTCAGCCGGGGTGGCTGTGGTGTTGTTATGGTAGGCGGCTTCGTGGTCGGCGGGGGTGGTGTACGCGTATCGGCCTTCGAGGAGTTGGCCGTGCAGTCGCCGGTGGTTGTACCAGTCGATGTATTCGAGGGTGGCGAACTCGACGTCGTTTTGTCCTCGCCACGGTCCCCGCGGGTAGATCAGCTCCCATTTGAACAGACCGTTGAAGGACTCGATCATCGCGTTGTCATATGAATCGCCTTTGGATCCGACCGAGGCGACGATGTCGTTGTCGTCGAGGCGCTGGCTGTAGCGGATCGACAGGTACTGCGAGCCGCGGTCGCTGTGATGGGTCAGCTCGTCGAGGCCGGCGCCCGCGCGTCTGCGGGCGGCGATTGCCATGTCCAAAGCGTCGAGCGCGAGGTCGGTGTGCAGCGATCTCGAGGCCTGCCAGCCCAGCACCCGGCGCGAGTAGGCGTCGATGACGAACGCCATGTAAACCCAGCCGCTGCGCGTGGGCACCCAGGTGAGGTCCGCGAGCCACAGCCGGTTCGGGGCGCTGGCGCCGAAGTCCCTGTTCACGAGGTCCTCGGGCAGGTCGCCGTCGGCGGGGGTGGTCGTTCGGGGCCGGCGGCCCCGCCGGGTGCCCGCCAGGCCCATCTGGGCCATCAGCCGCTCCACGGTGCAGCGGGCCACCTGCACGCCCTCGACGCGGTTGAGGTGGTCCCACACCTTCGCCGCCCCGTAGGCGTCGTAGTTCGCCTTGTGGGCCTCGGCGATCATCGGGCGCAGCTGCGCATCGCGCACCGCGCGCTGCGACGGCGACCGGTTTTTGGCCGCGTAGTAAGTGGACGGGGCGATCCCGACGCCGTGCTCTGTGAGCACCGCGCAGATCGGCTCGACCCCGAACCGGCGCCGGTGGGCGTCGATGAAAGCCACTACGACCTCCACTGGCGGTCGAGCTCCGCCCCGAAGAAAGCCGACGCCGCCTTCAATATCTCGTTCGCCCTGCGCAGCTCACGGTTCTCGCGCTCGAGATCTTTGATCCGAGCACGCTCCGCTGTAGTCACACCCGGGCGGGCGCCGCCGTCGACCTCAGCGCGGCGCACCCACTTGCGCACCGACTCCGCCGACGGGCCCAGCTTGTCGGCAACCGAGCAGATCGCCTCCCACTGCGACCCATAAAGCCGCTCGTTGTCCAGCACCATCCGCACCGCCCGCTCACGCAGCTCGGCGGGATATCTCCCATAATTTGGCATTGCTCCATCCTCCCAAGGAACAGAGCCTCCACGAAACCCAGGGTGATTCAGACGACCCCTTGAACCCGGGTTGGGATCCCTTGTCGGAGTGAAAAATGACTCCTTTGATATCGCTTCCTCTGGTGGCGACGGCCATGTTGATGGCCTGTTTGGCCAACTCGGCGGTTGGATAGTCGTTGGAGGTGGCGAAGCCGAGCATGCGCCGCGAGCACAGGTCCTCGACTGTGGCTAAGAACACTTTGCCCTCGGCGGTGGGGACTTCTTTGAAGTCCCCGCACCATTTCTGGTTGATCGCTTGGGCGCTGAAGTCGCGCTTCAGCAGGTCCGTCGGGGCCGCGGCGCCGGGGTTTTGGCTGGTGAGGCCCCTGTAGCGCCGTTTGGGCCGGGCGCACAGGCCCTGGCGGGCCATCGAGGCCTCCACAGTGGTCTTCGACACCGACAGCCCGTCTCGGCGCAGCTGGGCTCTCACTCTGGGCGACCCGTAGGTGCCCTCGGACACCTCGAACGCCTTTTTCACCTCGGCATCGACCGCCTGTCGGCGGAGCTGCCGGGCGGTAACAGGCCGGTTCAGGTGCTTGTAGAACGTCGAGGGCGAGATGCCCAGCGCCCGACAAGACACCGCGTGAGGCACACCGTGGCCGGTCCTTTGGGAGGCGATGAACTCTGCGGTCACCGCGTCGCCTCGTTGACCCAAAGGACCACGGATCGTTTGAGCACATCACGCTCCATCCGCAAAGTCGCGTTCTCCTTGCGGAGCCGGGCCAGCTCGGCCCGCTCATCAGCGGACAGCCCGCCGGCCCGCTCGGCCTGCTCCCGGCGCACCCAGTTGCCCAAAGTGCCCTCGTTGACGCCGAGCTCCCGGGCCACATGGGCCACCGGACGGCCGGTCTCCTTGACGATCCGAACAGCCCCATCACGGAACTCCGAATCGAACCTTCTTCGTTGTCTAGACATCGCATCTCCTTATAGACGATGTCTCCACAAAAAGGGGGGAACCTCAGTATCTCGTGGCCTCCTATTTCAAGCCAGACGATGTGCGTGGTGTCGTCCAGGATCGGCTTCCCATAGGTGAAGGTTGCCCGTCCGTCCGGGGCCCATGTCATCTCCCACACCCCTCGTTCCCCTTGCACTCGCTTAACGCGTAGAGCGGGGCGGAATGGGGTATCCGAGGCCTGTCCAGCGTCCCTAGCTTCCAAGTCCTCGATGAACGATCTCAGGGCAGCAAGAAATTGCTCCTGATCCCGTCTGCTCAGATGTTTGTAGCCGCGTCGAAATGTCTCGGTTTTGTCATACGTGGGCACTACCCAAGATCACGCGTCCTCTTCGAATGACGCCAAGAACTCATCAGAGTTGAGATAGCGGGTGTACCTTTCCGCTGCGATATCGCCGTGGGGGTCCGGAATGCTGGCCTGGGAGTCTTCTGCGGCAGCGCGACGCTCACGACGGTTCGCCAGTGCAGTCACCGGCCACTGGAGCAAAGACTTTGCTGACATTGTGGAAACCCTCTCAGGCAATACCCGATGCCCAATATACCGAGTCCTCTGTGTTTGCTGTCCCCTAGTCCTAAAACTGAAGACAAAACACCCCCACACCTAAAGGTAGATTTCCCGCAAATCTGAAGATAGACCTTCTCTGGAGGCTGCTACCGCCCGCTAGCCCGCGCCGCCTTCGGCAAGCAGGGCGGCGAGGCTGCGACGCCATTCTACGGAGGGGCGGTCGGATTGGACGCTGACGGTGGCGGTTAGGTCCATGGGGAGGACGCCTTCGAGCTTCTCCAGCATGGCTTTGTCCTCGGCGCCGATGGCCAGGTCGAACTGCATGATCTCATCGGCGGGCACTGAGAAGTCGTCGTTGCGCCACACCACGAAGTTGAACAGCGAGTTCACGTCGTCCATCGGGGTGGTCAGCAGCAACAAGATGTGCTCCAGCCCGGACTCGTAGGCGATGGTGCTGCGCACTGAGAACGGAAGCACGTATCCGGTGGTCATCCGGCGGTGCAGCACGTCGTCTTCTTGGCCGGTGACGGTCTGGCCGGCGTCGCTGGTGTTGTTGGCGTTCACCTCATACACGTAGCCCCGGTAGCCGTCGGGCAACTCGCCCATCTCCAGCGGGGGGATCACCGTCTCTTGGGCGAGGCCAAAGGTGGCGGTGTGGACGAACGGGAAGTGGGAGAAGTCCATGAAGTTGTCGGTGATCCGGGTGGCCGACACCGCCCACTGCTGGAAGGGGGTATTGAGCCGCCGGAACGCGGGATTGCCCTCCTGGGGGATTTCGGGAATGCGACCGAGCGGCTTGCCCGGACACAGCCACACCAGCCCGTAGCGCTCCTCCACAGAAACGGTGTTGAGGTGGGCCTTGGGCGGCACCGGGGTGCCCGGCGGCGACGACGGCACCAGCTCACACCGGCCCCCGGCCCCGAACCGCCACCCGTGATAGGGGCACTCCACGCAGCCGTCCACCATGCGGCCCTCTGACAGCGGAGACTCCCGGTGAGGGCAGCGGTCGGGCGCGGCGGTGAGCGTCCCGTCGTCCGAGCGCCACAACACGTAGCTGCGGCCCAGCACCTGTCTGCCAACCGGACCCGGCGCGATGTCTTCGACAAGGGCTATCGGATACCACTGGTGATCCAGTGCCGGCTGGCCGACGAGCTCTCCGGAATCGCCGTTCCCCTTCATGGGCCGATGATACCCCCGCCGCCCATTTCGTGTTCCCACATCAATGCGCCAGTAGGGTCGATGGCCGTGGCCACGGCTGACTGGGTTATCACCGGCGACATCGTGACCATGGACGCCGAGCGCACCATCGTTGCGGGCGGCGCGGTGGCGGTGGCCAGCGGTGTGATCGCCGCGGTGGGCAAGGCCGACGACATCCGGCGGCAATTCGCCGACTCGCCGGAGCGGGGCTCTCCTGGGTCGCTGGTCACTCCCGGGTTCGTCAACGCCCATCAGCACCTGACCGCCGACCGGCTGGTGGCCTCAGCCATCCCCGACGACCTGCCCCCCGGCGCGGCCATCTTCGAGTGGATCGTCCCCGTCCACGAGCATGTGACGGGCAATGACGATGAGCTGTCCGCCACCCTGGGGCTGATAGAGGCGGCCGCCAACGGGATCACCACCACCATTGACGCGGGTACCGTGGCCCACCCCGACCGGGTGGCCCAGGCCATGGCCGCGGTGGGTGTGCGAGGAGCCATAGGCCGCTGGGGGTCGGACGCCGAAGACCTGCCCCAGTCAGGCCCGGTCGACGAGGTAATCGACGCCCAACGGGATCTCCTGGAGCGGTATCCCCCCGGCGGCCTGGTGGAGGCGTCGGTCACGCTGGTGGGCCACGACTTGATGTCCGATGAATTGATCGTCGCAGCCGCCGATCTGGCCTGCTCCTCCGGTCGGCGGCTGAGCTTCCACCTCTCCCCCACCCCCAACGACGCAGCCAGCTATTTGGAGCGCACCGGGCACCGTCCGCTGGTACACCTCAACGGCTTGGGAGTGCTCGGCCCCAACACGCTGGTGGGCCACGCGGTACACATCGACGACGCCGAGCTGGAAGCTCTGGTAGCCACCAACACAGCAGTGGCCTCCTGCCCGTGGGCCTATCTCCGACTGGGCCAAGGGCTCACCAAGCAATTCGCCCACCTGGACCTGTGGCGACGAGGCGGTCGGTTGGCGCTGGGCTGCGACACTGAGAACGCCGGCGACGCCATCGACGGTCTGCGGGCCGCGGCCCTGTTCGCCGGTCTGGCCAAAGACACTGCCGCCGACCCCACTGCGTTCGGCGCCCACCACGCCTTCGAGCTGTTGACCATCGCCGGGGCTGAAGCGGTGGGCATGGCCGACCGGATCGGCTCGTTGGAGGCTGGCAAGGCTGCCGACATCGTGGTGTTCGACCGCTCCGGAATCCAGTGGCAGCCCCCCAGCCCCGACCCCGTCTTGCAGCTGGTTTGGGCTGGCGGCAGCCGCTCAGTGACCGAAGTCTTGGTCGACGGCCAGTTGGTGGTGGCCGACGGCCGCTGCACCACGGTGGACGTCGACTCGCTCCAAGCCGAGGCCCGACAAGCCGCCCGATCCCTCATCGACCGTTCGGGCATCCAACCGCGCTCTCACTGGCCTCTGCGGTGACTCCGAGGATGAACTAGAAATAGGAACGATGACCTATCCAAACACTCTTATCTTCGTTGACTTCCCCTCCGATGACCCTGAGGCGTCAGCCGCCTTCTACCACGAGGTATTCGGCTGGGAGGTGGAGCCCCGCCCCGCCGGCGTGTTCCATCGGATCGTCCCCGGCCAGAGCTTCCAGCTGGACGACGGCTCCCAGAGCGAGATCGGCAACCTGCACATGGGGATCCACAACGCGGCCAACGCCCGCCCCCACCCCGACCCCGCTGGCGTTGAGCCCCGCGGCCTTTCCCAAGACGGCCGCACCGTGCGGATCTGGATCATGGTCAGCGACGACGACTCCTCCGACGCCATCATGGAACGGGCCGTGGCCCGAGGGGCCACCGAGCTGTGGCGCGACCACTACTGGGCCGAGTTCAACGGGTTCAACGCGGCCTTCAAAGACCCCTGGGGCAACACGCTGATCTTGTGGACCAAAGGCGGCGACGACCCGCAGATCCCCGACGGCTGGACCGACGAGTAGGGCTGCTGTGACCGACCACGACCCCGTCTACGACGTCCATCCCCCGGCCGCCCGCTGGACCCACATCGCCCTGCGGGTGGCCGACATGGATGCCACCATCGACTGGTACACCACCTACACCCCCATGCGGCTGTTGGACCGGCGCGAAGACGACATGGGCTACGGGGCCTGGCTGGGCCACGGCGATTCCCCCGACTCGCCGTTCATCTTGGTGCTGGCCCAATTCTTCCCCGAGACCGACCCGTTCAAGGGCTCGCCCATGGCCAAGCTGGCGCCCTTCGCCCACCTGGGCATCGAGCTGACCAGCCGCGAGGCGGTGGAGGAGACCGCGGCCAAGGGCAGCGACGGTGGGTGCCTGGCCATGCCCCCCACCGACATGCCGCCGCCCATCGGCTACATCTGCATGCTGGCTGACCCCGACGGGAACATGGTGGAGTTCTCCTACGACCAGGGCGTTTACGCCCACGCCCGCGAACTGGCCCAGCAGCAGAGCTGAGCCCACAGCTCTGAGGCACCTGACCGGGAGGTCCCTATGACCAACGTCATGCAGGGTGTCCGCATTCTCGAGGTGGCCGAGCACACCTTCGTGCCCGCCGCTTCGGCCCTGCTCGCCGAGTGGGGCGCGGAGGTGGTCAAGATCGAGCATGTGGAGCGGGGCGACGCCATGCGGGGCCTGGCCTCCAGCGGCACGGTTTCGCTCGGCGGCGGCGCCCACGTGCTGCTGGAGCACTCCAATAGGGGCAAGCAGAGCCTCGGCCTCGACCTGACCTCAGAGGCGGGCCTCGACATCTTGTACCGCCTGGCTGAGGCCAGCGATGTGTTCCTCACCAACAAGCTGCCCAGCGTCCGCCAGAAGCTGCGCATCGACCTCGACAACATCCGGGCCCACAGCCCCGACATCATCTACGTGTGCGGCGGTGGCCAGGGCGAGAAGGGGCCCGACCGCGACAAGGGCTCGTACGACTCGCTGGCCTACTGGTCTCGCTCCAGCGTCGCCGCGGCGCTCACTCCCCCCGACGACGAGGTGGTCGGCCCCCCCGGTCCGGCGTTCGGCGACTCCATCGGCGCCATGACCATCGCCGGGGGCATCATGGGCGCCCTGTTCCACCGGGAGCGCACCGGTGAGGCCACCACCGTGGATGTGTCCCTGCTCGGCGTGGGCATGTGGTCGATGGGCGCCACCATCGCCATGTCGCTCCAGCACCAGTCCCCCTGGCGGGGCCGACCCAAGGACATGCCGATCCGCAACCCGCTGAGCAACACCTATCGGACCAAGGACGGCCGGTTCATCTTTCTCACCTGCCTGCAAGCGGGCAAGTACTGGGCCGAGACCTGCGCGGTGGTGGGACGCCCCGACCTGGCCGACGACAAGCGGTTCGCCGACGCCGCGGCCATCACCAAGAATGCGGCAGCGGGGGTGGATCTGCTGGCCGAGGCCTTCGCCCAGCGCACTCTGGCCGAATGGCGAGAGGCCCTGGAACACTTCTCCGGACAATGGGCGGTGGTGCAGGACACCCTCGAGGTGGCCATCGACCCCCAGGCGGTGGCCAACGGCTACGTGCAGAACTACGAGTCAGCCGAGGGCCACCCATTCACCCTGGTGTCGCCCCCAGTGCAGTACGGCGGGCAACCGGCCACGCCTCTCCGGGCCCCCGAATTCAACGAGCACGGCGACGAGATCCTCCAGCGGATCCTGGGCATCGACTACGACCAGATCATCGAACTCAAACTCCAGAATGTGATCCCCTGAGCCATGGACCAAGCGCAGATGGCCGACATCATCGAGATCGAGCAGTTGCTCGCCCGCTATGCCGTCGGAATGACCAAAGACGACATCGACACCGTCATGGGGGTGTTCACCGCAGACGGCACCTACAGCGCTTTCGGCGACGAGTACGCTTTGGCCGATTTCCCCCGGCTGGTGGCCGCCGCCCCCAAAGGGCTGTTCTTGGTCGGCCCCCCCGAGGTCGACCTCAATGGCGACGAGGCCACCGGAACCCAGCCGCTGTGCTTCGTCGACCAGACCAACCACGATATGCGGATCGGCTACTACAACGACACCTACCGCCGCACCGACAAGGGCTGGCGGCTCACCACCCGCTCCATGACCTTCTTGCGCCGCAGCGGATCCCGCGACTCCGGCCGCCCCCACGACCCCACCCGCCCCGAGCCGTCAGCAGGCTGAAGGCGACCCCCGTGAGCAACCCCATCAGCTTGACGATCATTTTCCGGGGCAAGCGCCGCACGATGGACTACATCGAGGGCGATACCGTGCTCGAATCCGCCCGCCGGGTGGGGCTCAACCCGCCGTTCTCATGCGAGGCGGGCAACTGCGCCACATGTATGGCTTTTCTCGCCGAGGGCAGCGTCACCATGCGGGCCAATGAAGCGCTGGAGCCCGACGAGGTGGAGGAGGGCTTCATCCTCACCTGCCAGTCGGTCCCCGACGGCGACGCGGTGGTGGACTACGACAGTTTGTGATCGGGAACGATGGCGTGGAGGCAGAACTGCCAGACCTCCTCGCCGGTGATCGGCTGGCGCACCCCGGTGCTCCGACCGGCAGTGACCGTGGCGGTCTGCAACACGACCGCCGCCAACCGGCGGGGACGGCCCTCGCGTAGCAGGCCTTGCTTGCCAACCAGCTCCACGATTTCGGCCACGTACTCAGCGGCCGGGGCATAGGCGGCCACCACCTCCTCGGGGTGGTCCACCAAAAGCCGCTGGGCAAACTCGGCAAAAAGCGGCTGCTCAGACACCCGCCCCGGCGCGCACAGGTCGTACAGCATCAGCACCACCTGCTCCAGCCGTTCTAGCGGGTCGCCGTCGGCGGTTGCCTCCCGGATGCGGGCCACCGCGATGCCCATCTCCTCTTCGAACAGCACCAGCAGCAGTTCGTGTTTGCTGTCGAAGTACTGGTAGAAGCTCCGCACCGACTGCTTGGACTGGTCGACCACCTCTTGAACGGTGAACTCGGTCGAAGCCTTGGCCGCGATGACCTCGCGAGCGGCGTCCAGGAACTGCTGGACCCGCTTGGCCGCCCGCTCCCGGGCGTTGCGAGTCGAGCGCTCGATAGCCCGATCCCGCCATACCGTGTCGCCAGCCTGCTCGTCTACCTTCATCGTCCTAGCTGGCCCGCTCGGCGCCGGTCCCGGCCCCGCCTTGGCCCATGTTCTGCCAGCGGGCCTGGACTTGCGTCGCAGTCAGCTTCTCGCGATTGCTCATCGCCCGGATGCTCACGTCGTGCCCGGCAGCCGCCTCCCGCAGCGCGCCTACGGTGGCCTGCTCGCGGGACACATGGGCGAAGGGGTCGAACGAGTACCACCGCATGGCGTTCTCGTGGGTGATCTTGGCCGCCTCGACCTCGGTCACCCCGGCCTCGTTCATGAGCTGGGCCAACTCCTCGGGGGCGCCCGGCCAAGCCGAGTCGCTGTGGGGGTAATCGCATTCCCAGCTGATGTTGTCTATGCCGATCTGGTTGCGCAGATACACCCCGGTGTGATCGGAGATGAAACAGGTTAGGAAGTGCTCGCGGAACACGTCGCTGGGCATCCGGTCGCCGAAGTCCTGGCCGGTCCAGCGGTGATGCATGTCGTAGGTGCGGTCGACCCGCTCCAAGAAGTAGGGCACCCACCCGGTGCTCCCCTCCGACAAGGCGATGCGGATGGCGGGGAACTCCTTGAGCACCCGCGACCACAACAGGTCGGCGGCAGCCGACTGGATGTTCATAGGCTGAAGCGTGATCATCACATCGGGGGGTGAATCCGGGGCCGGGAAGCTGAGCTGGCCCGACGACCCCAGGTGGATCGACAACACCGTGTCGGTGTCGCACACCGCGGTCCACAGCGGATCCCAGTAAGGATCGTGAAAGCTCGGATACCCCAGCGCGGCCGGGTTCTCGGTGAATGAGAGCGAGTGGCAGCCCTTGCCGGCCACCCGGCGCACCTCATCGGCGCACTTCTGCGCGTCCCAGATCACCGGCAGAGCCATAGGGATGAACCGCCCCGGATGGGCCCCGCACCACTCGTCGATGTGCCAGTCGTTGTAGGCCCGCACTAGGGCCAAGCCGAACTCCTCGTCTTCCACCGCGAACAGGCGGGCGGCGAAGCCGGGAAACGACGGGAAGTTCATCGACGCCAGCACCCCGCAGGCGTTCATATCCTTGACCCGCTCATCCACGATGTAGCACCCCGGCCGGATCTCCTCCAGCGACTGGGGCTCCACCCCGTACTCCTCCTTGGGCCTCCCGGCCACCGCGTTGAGGGCCACATTGGGCACCTCGACGGAGCCGAAGCGCCACACGTCGGCGCCGTCATCGCGGCGGACAATGCGAGGGGCGTCGGCCTTGAATCGCTCGGGAAGATGGGCGTCGAAGAGATCAGGAGGCTCGATGATGTGGTCGTCGACGCTGATGAGTGTGAGTTCCTTGGGGGCAAATGCCATTGCCGCCTCCTAGGTGTAATTTGGGTCAAGGATAGGCTGGGAATGAGATTCCCCTATTATCGCAACAACATTCCGAATATCGGGAAAGGAACCGCGATGCGCAACCCTATGGCCACCGCCCTGCACGGGCGAGGGGTGCTCGACATCGACGCCGGGGAGGTAATCGAGCCGGGCTATGTGCGGGTAGAGGGCAACCGCATCGCCGAGGTTGGCGCCGACAGCAGCATCACCAGCGACTGCGACGAGGTAATCGAGCTTCCCGAGCTCACCTTGCTACCGGGCCTCATGGACATGGAGGTCAACCTGTTCATGGGCGGCCCGGGCGCGGGGTTGTTCGACCCGGTGCAGACCAACCCGGCCAAGATGACGCTGCGAGCCACCGCCAACGCCCGGCGCACGCTGCGAGCCGGGTTCACCACGGTGCGAAACCTTGGCTTGTTCGTGAAGACCGGGGGATACCTTCTCGATGTGGCCCTTGGCGAGGCCATCGAGGCCGGCTGGGTGGACGGTCCCCGCATCGTGCCCGCCGGTCACGCCATCACCCCTACCGGCGGCCACCTCGACCCCACCATGTTCCAGTCCCTCGGCCCCGACGTATTGCCGATAACGGTGGAGGAAGGGGTGGCCGACGGCATCGACCAGATTCGCCGGGCCGTGCGCTACCAGATCAAATACGGCGCCCAGGTGATCAAGTGCTGCGGCTCCGGCGGAGTGATGTCCCACACCGGGCCGGCCGGAGCCCAGCAGTATTCCACCGAGGAGCTGGCCGCCATTGCCGATGAGGCCCATCGCCGAGGGCTCAAGGTGGCCACCCACTGCCACGGCGACGAGGCGGTCCGCTCGGCCATCGAGGCCGGAATCGACTGCATCGAGCACGGCTTTTTGATGGAAGACGACACCATCCAACTCATGGTGGACACCGGCACGTTTCTGGTGAGCACCACCGCGCTGACCGAGAACTGGGACGTGAGCGACCAGGCTCCAGAGCTCCAGGAAAAAGCGGCCGAGGTGTTCCCCAAGGCCCGCCAAACCATTTCCAAGGCCATTGAGGCTGGGGTGAAGATCGCTACCGGCAGCGATGCCCCGGCCATCTGGCACGGCCGCAACGCCGAGGAACTGGTGACCCTGGTGAAGCGAGGCATGACCCCTCTGGGGGCCATTCGGGCCGCAACCACAGTCAGCGCCGACCTCATCGACGCTCCCGACCTCGGCCGCATCGCCCCCGGGATGCTGGCCGACATCGTCGGAATGCGCGGCGACCCGCTCGCCGAGCTCCAGCGGGTGCAGTTCGTGATGAAAAACGGCAAGGTCTACAAGCGCTAAGGAGGCCTCATGGCCCATTTCCCCAAACCAGCCGAGGGCAGCTGGACCGAGCACTATCCCGGTCTGGGAACCGGCCCGGTGTCATACAAAGACTCCTACGACCCCGACTACTGGCAGCAGGAGATCGACACGATCTTCAAGAAGGAGTGGCTGTGTGTCGGGCGCGTCGAGCGGCTGAGGCGGGGCGGCAGCTACTTCACCCGGGAATTTCCCTGGGCCAAGCAGAGCATCGTGGTAGTGAAAGATCGGGAGGGCACCGTGCGAGCCTTCTACAACGTGTGCCGCCACCGGGGAAACAAGCTGGTGTGGGACGACTACCCCAACGAGGAGACCTCCGGGGTGTGCCGCCAATTCTCCTGCAAGTACCACGGCTGGCGCTACGACCTCGACGGCTCGCTGGTGTTCATCCAGCAAGAAGAGGAGTTCTTCGACGTCGACAAGGACGCCCTCGGGCTGGTGCCGGTGGCCTGCGACGTGTGGGAGGGGTTCATCTTCGTCAACCTCGACCCCGAGCCCCAGCAGACGCTGGCCGAGGCCCTGTCCCCGCTGGCTGAGGGACTCGCCGGCTACCCGTTCGGCGAGATGACCCAGACCTATGAGGTGCGCTCGGAGGTCAACAGCAACTGGAAGCTGTTCATCGACGCCTTCGTCGAGTTCTACCACGCACCGGTGCTGCACCAGCGCCAAGCCACCGCCGAGGAGTCCCAGAAGCTGGCCAGCATTGGCTTCGAGGGCCTCCACTACGAGCTGTTCAGCCCCCATTCGATGGTGTCGTCATGGGGCGGCATGTCTCCCCCCAAAGATCCCAGAATGGTCAAGCCCATTGAGAACCTGCTGCGCAGCGGCCTGTTCGGCCCGTGGGACAAGCCCGATATTGTCAACGACAACCAGGACCTCCCGCCGCTGCTCAACCCGTCCAAGCACCGGGCGTGGGGCATCGACTCGTTTCTGGTGTGGCCCAATTTCATGATCCTGTTCTGGGAGACGGGTTGGTACCTCACCTACACCTACTGGCCGCTCGGCCCCAGCAAGCACTTGTTCGAGTCCACCCTCAACTTCGCCCCGCCCGAGAACGCCAGCCAGCGCGCCGCTCAGGAGTTCGCGTTCTCCACGTTCAAGGAGTACGCCTTCCAAGACGCCAACACCCTGGAGGCCACCCAGACCATGATCGAGAGCGAGGTGGTGGACACCTTCATGCTCAACGACCAGGAGATCCTCTGCCGCCACCACCACGCTGCGGTTCGGGAGCAGGTGGAAGCCAGCGGCCGCCCGACCAGCTACCCGTGGATGCCCACCCCGGCATCGGCCAACGGGGAGTGACGATGGGCAACACCGCAACGCTTCCCGCCGACTTCGCCGACCTGGCCCCCTTTGCCGACTGGGCTCTCGACACCTGGCGGGAGCGGTACGAGAAGCGCCTGGCCTCGTCGATGGACGAGATGCAGGCCTTCTACGACGCCATGATGCCCCGGCTGACCGAGATCCTCGAGCACTGCGACCGCTTCGACCTGCACGATCTCCCCGACGACGCCCGCAACCTGCTGCTGATGACGTTCTCCTTGTGCGAGGCGTCGTTCCCGGTCGAGGCGTGGCGCCAGCCCCGCGTCCCTGACAGCGGATCGGCTGACTTGGAGATGGTCCGCGAGCCGCCGCTGTAACGTCAATCGTCTTGGCAGCAATGGATACCGCGACATTTCGGCGCGAACTAGAGGAATGGCTCGACGCCACCATCCAAGAGCTGACCCCGCCCTATGAGGGCGCGGACAAGATGGACGAGCAGATAGCCCACTACTCCCACGTGAAACGGGCCCTCTATGACGCCGATTTCGGCCGGTACGGATGGCCGGAATCGGTCAACGGGTTGGGCGGCTCACCGCTGCTGCGGGCCATCGTCGGCGAGGAGATAAACCTTCGGGGACTGGCCGATCCCAGCCCCTGGACGATGATCGAAGTGCTGGCCCCCACCGTCATCGACTTCGCCCAGCCCGATATTGCCGCCCGCCTGATACCGCCATTCATTCGAGGCGATGAGATGTGGTGCCAGGGGTTCTCCGAGCCCGACGCGGGCAGCGACCTGGCCTCCCTATCGTGCCGGGCGGCCAAGACCGACGGCGGCTGGGTGGTGAGCGGCCAGAAGATCTGGACCAGCTTCATCCAGTACTCCCAACGCTGCGTTCTGCTGGTCCGCACCGGCGAGCCGGACAGCGCCCACCGGGGCATCACCGCTTTGTTGGTGGACGTGGACTCCCCCGGCATCACCTTCAGCCCCATCGAGACCATGCACGGGCGGCTGGACTTCGCCGAGGTGTACTACGACGAGGTGTTCGTGCCCGCCGACCGGCTCCTCGGCGAGGAGAACGGGGGTTGGCAGGTGGCCATGGACATCCTCCCCTACGAGCGGTCCACCACGTTTTGGCACCGGGGTGCCCTGCTGCACCGGCGCTGCTCCGACCTGGTCGCCCAGGTGGCGGCCTCTGGCGATCGCAGCGACACCGCAGCCAAGGCCCTGGGCCAGGCATTCCGGTCGCTGGTCGCCTTCCGCAGCCGATCCCGAGATACCCAGCACCGCTTGGCCGGCGGCCAGCAGCTCGGCGTGGAGACGTCGATCGACAAGATCCTCATCACATCGGCCGAACTGGAGCTGTTCGAGGCGGCCCGCGACCTGCTCGGAGGCGTGGTGGAGTTCGACGACGATCTCGACGCGACCATGTGGCGAACCGACTACCTCTATTCCAAGGCAGCCCCTATCTACGGGGGCACTGCCGAAATCCAACGCAACATCGTCGCCCGGCGATTGCTCGATCTGGGGCCGGAGTCATGAGCGAACTCATCGAGGCCGACGACCTAGCGCTGCTGGCCACCGGATTCGAGGCGGCCATGGCCGAAGCACCCGGCCCGGGCGAGGCCGACCAAGTGCTCTATGACCTCGGGTGGGCCGAGCTGCTCGACGCGGCCCCTGCCCAGGGGGCGGCCACCGCGTTCAGCGCACTGGGAAAAACCAATTCGGCCGCCAGCTTGCTCGACGACGTGGTAGCCCATGCGCTGGGCGCCGTCGTCTCTCCGGATGCCTGCGTTGTGTTTCCCTCCCCCCACCAGGCAACCGCCCCAGCCCAGCGCCGAGGCGACACCGTGGTGATCGATGGGCTGGTGTCGGCCCGCCTAGAAAGAGCGAACACCGCGGTGCTGGCTGTGGAGAATGAAGACGGGGCTGTAGCGACCGCCGTCGATGCCGCATTGCTCCACGTAACCGCGGCCAAAGGGGTGGATCCTGGCCACGCCTACCGCCGGTTGTCCGTGGAGATTGCGGCCGACGCCTTGACACCGCTGGCAATGAGGGGCCCCTGGGAAACAGCCGTGGCCGCAGCCCAAGTGGCGCTGGCCCACCAGCTCATCGGCGGGGCATGGTGGATGCTGGCCGAGGCCCGCCAGCATGCCATCGACCGCGTGCAATTCAGCCGCCCGGTAGCGTCGTTCCAAGCCATCCGCCACAAGCTGGCCGAATCGCTGGTCCAGATTGAGGGCGCCGCCTCGGTGGCCCAAGGTTGCCTTCACGATCCCGATCCGCTTTTGGCCGCGCTGGCCAAGTCGCTGGCCGGCCAAGCCGCCCTCACCACTGCGGCTCACGCCCAGCAGGTGCTGGCCGGGATCGGATTCACCGCCGAACACCAGTTCCACCGTTGGATGAAACGGACTCTGGTGATCGACACCCTGTTCGGCTCGGCCAGCTCGCTCTCCGCCGAGGTCGGCCACCGCCTGCTGTCGCAGGGCAGCGCTCCCCGCCTCATCCAACTCTAGGAGGACCCATGGGTCGAGACGACTACGCCAGCTACGCCAAGCACTGGACAGCCCCCGACTACACCGTGGACGACAACGGCAAGGTGGTGGGCGGCTATGTGCCCGAGGGCCCCAACAACTGGGGGCGCTGGGGAGACGACGACCAGCGCGGCACCCAGAACCTCATCGGCCCCGACCAGCGCATCCGGGCCGCCTCGCTGGTCCAGTCGGGCAAGGTGTTCTCCTTGGCCCTGCCCATCGATGCCGAGGGCCCACGGTTTCATACCCGTCCAGCGCCGCTGCACTGGTTCTTGATGTCCGGCTCCGACCAGGTGGTTGGCTCCCCTTATAGCGCCGCTGACCCCGACTTCCAGTGGAACGACGACATGTTCCAGATGCCCCTCCAGGGCTCCACCCAGTGGGACGGCTTCGCCCACGTGATCTACCGAGACACGATGTACAACGGCTACTGGGCGGGCAACGTCACCGCCTATGGGGGCGCATCGGCGCTGGGCATCGAGAAC
Source organism: Acidimicrobiales bacterium (assembly GCA_965208505.1). Classification (GTDB taxonomy): domain Bacteria; phylum Actinomycetota; class Acidimicrobiia; order Acidimicrobiales; family Bin134; genus Poriferisocius. The sequence continues at coordinate 210,685 of OZ242339.1, read as the reverse complement.
CACCGGGAGAGCTTCGTGGGCCGAGCGGTGCTGTTGGACCTAGCCCGCGCCGAGGGCTGTGATCCGCTGGCGCCGGCCACTGTCATCGACTCGGCCATGCTGGATAGCTGTGCCGAGTCCCAAGGGACCGCCGTGGAGCCCGGCGACATCGCCTTGATCCGCACCGGCTACATGGCCTTGTGGGATCCGGCTTTCACCCCCGATCAGCAGGGGGAGTACTTCGGCGGCTCGCCGGGATTCGGAGTGGACGCGCTCAACTGGTGCGACGACAACGACATCTCCGCGGTGGCCTCCGACACCATCGGCGTCGAAGTGCTGGTGCCCGAAGACCCCGAGGCCCGAAAACACCCCGTCCACTGCGGGGCGCTGGTCGACCGGGGGCTCCCCCTGGGCGAGTTCTGGGTGCTCGACGAACTGGCCGCCGACTGCACCGACGACGGCCGCTACGAGTTCATGCTGGTCGCTCCCCCGCTCAACATCCCCGGCGCGGTCGGTTCGCCTCTAAACCCCATCGCCATCAAATAGCTCCCCGCTGCGCGTGAAGCCGCTTACTCCCCGGGAAAGCGCAGGCCGATCTGATTGCGGACCTGGTCGAGGGTGCCCATGATGGACAGGGTCTCGGCGTGGGAGATCACCGGGCTCTCAATCTCGCCGGCAGCCAGGCAGCGGTGGAACTCCTCTACCTGGAAGCGGAGACCGTCGCCCTCCCAGGAGCCGTCGATCTCTTCCCGATCAAAGCCTCGCACGACCGTGAGCGACCCCGGGCAGTGCATGAACGCGGGAATCTCAATGGTGCCCTCGGTTCCGGCGATGCGGGCGGTGCAGCCCAAGTTGGTGGCGATGGCCGCCTTGACCACGGCCAACTCGCCACCGGTGTGGCCGAGAACGGCGGCCACCTGCTCGTCCACTCCGGACTGACCGATACGGCCCTGGGCCGCCACGCTGGTCGGCGGGCCCAGAACCAGCGAGGCGAATTGAACGGGATAAACCCCCAGATCGAGGAGCCCGCCGCCGCCCCGCTCGGGGTCGTACAGCCGATGGTCGGGATCGAACGGCTGGTGGAATCCGAAGTCGGCCTCCACCAGCTGGGGCTCACCGATGGCCTTTTCTTCGAGCAGTTCGGCCAACACCCGGTAGGCGGGAAGGAAGCGGCTCCACATGGCCTCCATCAACAGCAGCCCCCGCTCCCGGGCGGCATCGACCATCCGCCGGCTCTGGGCCTGGTTGAGGGCAAAGGGCTTCTCGCACAACACCGGCTTGCCCGCCTCCAAGAACATCAGCGTGTCCTGCTCGTGGCGGGACTGAGGCGTGGCCACATACACCGCGTCCACATCGGGATCGGCGGCCATGCCCTCGTAACTGCCGTAGGCCACGGGAGCGCCGTATTGGGCGGCGAAATCCGCGGCCCGATCGGCCGAGCGCGACCCAACGGCGTAGATCTCGGCGTCGTCCAGTAATTGGAGCCCGTTGGCAAACCCAACGGCAATGCCCCCTGGTCCGGCAATTCCCCATCGAACGGTCATGACCGGACGCTACCGCGACAAGGGCAGTTGCAGGCCATTCCCCTACTGTGTGGCGCTGGAGGTGCCGATGAGATCGTTGTTCAACCCGGGCTGGGCAGTGCGACCCAAGCAAAACCCGTTCTCGGAGTTGACGGGGGCAAAGAGCACGCCTGAGCCGGTGACGCTGCCTCACGATGCCATGATCGGCACGCAGAGGGATCCCTCCGCTTCCCACGACATCGGCTATTTCCCCGGCGGGGTGTGGGAGTACACCAAGGCGTTCGAGGTCCCCGCCGAGTGGCGCGACCGCCGGGTCGCCCTTCAGTTCGAGGGTGTTTACCGAGACGCCATGGTCTACGTGAACGACGACTTCGCCGCTTCCGAGCCCAATGGCTATGCCGAGTTCATCGTCGACCTCGACCCGTTCCTGCACTATGGCGAGGAGAACACCGTCAAAGTGAACTGCCGGGCCGGAGAGGACTCCCGGTGGTATTCCGGCGCGGGCATTTACCGCCCGGTACACCTGTGGGTGAAGAACCCGGTGCATTTGGCCATCGACGGGGTGTGGATCACCACCCCAGAGATCGACGACCACGGCGCGGTGGTGGAGGTGGCCGCCGAGGTGCAGAACGACACCGCCCACACGGTGACGGTGCGCGTGGCCTGCGAAGTGCGCGACCCGGATGGCAAGACAGTGGCCTCAGGCGATATCCCCATGACCCTTCGCCCCCACACCACAGCCACCGCCCGCCAGCGGCTGGCGGTGGCCAATCCGACCCGTTGGAGCTCCGACCAGCCCCACCTCTACTCCTGCACCACCACGGTGGCCGAAGCTGGCTCAGAGTTGGACTCCGACGTCACCGCCTTCGGCATCCGGTCGCTCCAGCTCGATCCCGCCCACGGTCTGCGCATCAACGGGGAGTCGGTGAAGCTGCGGGGCGCCTGCGTCCACCACGACAACGGGCCCATCGGCGCCGCCACCATCAGCCGAGCCGAGGAGCGCCGGGTGGAGTTGCTCAAAGCCGCCGGGTTCAACGCGCTGCGCAGCGCCCATAACCCGATGAGCCGGGCCATGCTCGATGCCTGCGACCGCCACGGCGTGATCGTGATGGACGAGACCTGGGACATGTGGACCGAGAACAAGGTGAACCACGACTACGCCCTTCGGTTCGAGGAGCGGTGGCGCAGCGACGTCGCCACCCTGGTGCGCAAAGACCGCAACCATCCCAGCGTGGTGCTCTACTCCACCGGCAACGAGATCCCCGAGGTGGGCTCGCCCCTCGGCGCGGCCCGAGCCCGCGACATCGCCGAGCGCGTCCGCTCGCTCGACCCTCACCGCTACGTGACCACCGGCGTGCAGCCGATGCTGGCCATCCGGGGGCTGATAGCCAAGATTCCTGAGATCCTCGGCATCATGGAAGCACCTGACGCCTCCGATGAGGCTGCGCCGCCCCCTGCTGAAGAGGCCGAGTCGCCAGGGGTGAACACCCAGATGGCCATGTGGGCCATGGTGAAGGACCAGGTGATGCAGTCCCCGATCATTGCCGAGGGCCTTGAGGAGGTGAGCGCCTCTCTTGACGTGGTGGGCTACAACTACGTCTCCAACCGCTATCTCATCGACCACGAGCTGTATCCCAACCGGGTGATCGTCGGTTCCGAGACCAACGTGACCGACCTGGGCCGAGACTGGCCGGTCATCTGCTCCTATCCCCATCTGATCGGCGACTTCACCTGGACCGGCTGGGACTACCTGGGCGAGGCAGGCATCGGCCGCATCGGCTACGACGACGAAGACCCCGTGGACGAGGGCGTTCCCGGCGTGGTCGCGCCGTTCCCCTGGCTGGTGGCCCACACCGGCGACATCCACATCACCGGGGTCCGGCGGCCAGCCTCCTATTACCGGGAGATCGTGTTCGGCCGGCGCCGAGAGCCGTTCATCGCCGTGCAGCGTCCGACCCACGCGCACAAGCAGATCGCATACTCCGGCCCGTGGTCGTGGAGCGACACCCTCGACAGCTGGACATGGGACGGATACGAGGGCACTGCGGTCGGCATCGAGGTGTACTCGGCTGCCGACGAGGTCGATCTGGTGCTCAACGGCCAGTCCCTCGGCCACCAGCCCATCAACGAATTCCGCACCAAGTTCGCGGCGGCCTATGAGCCCGGCGAGTTGGTGGCCATCGCCTACACCGCCGGCCAGGAAACGGCCCGCACTGCCTTGCGAACCGCCTCGGGCCCGCTGAATCTGGTGGCCGAGCCCGACCGCACCGAACTCACCGAAGGCGACACCGACTTGGCCTACGTCGCTGTGCGCCTGGTTGATGCCGACGGCATCGTGAACCCCGGCGCCAATCGGCCCGTGGAGGTCACCGTGCAAGGACCAGCCGTCGTCCAAGGCTTCGCCAGCGCCGACCACATGTCCTTGGAACCCTTCGGGTCCGCCACCTGCACCACCTACGACGGCCAAGCCCTAGCCGTGATCCGCCCCACCGGCCCGGGAGCCGTCGACCTCACTTTCACCGCCGACGGTCTCGCCCCTGCTACCTGCCGTCTCACCGTGAACGAAGGCTGATCGATGGACCAGGAGACCCTGCGCTGGCTGACCGATCCCGAGTCAGGGTGCTGGGAGGAGCTGGGGTATCAGCGGTTCCCCCTGGGCGAGCCGGAACTGGTCGATACGGTGCCCCCGTTTATCGAGTGGGACGAGGTGCGGGACCACTACGACGCGGTGGTGGTCGGCAGCGGGGCCGGCGGCGGGGTGGCCGCCCATGTGCTGGCCGCCGCCGGATGCTCGGTGCTGGTGGTGGAGCGGGGTAGCGCCCTCAAATCCACGGAGATCGGCTGGGACCCGGTGCGCAACCATCGCACGGCCGTGTTCGGCTTCGGCGAGGGCGTAACGCCCGCCGGGAACCCCCGAGCCGTCAAAGAAAAGGACGGCGAGCAGGCCGTCGAGCCCCACGACTTCCGCTATCACAACAACGCCGTGGTGCTGGGCGGCGGCCCTCGGCTGTACGGCTGTCAAGGGTGGCGGTTCGCGCCGGAAACGTTCCGCATGGCCAGCGAGTACGGCGTGCCCAAGGGGTCGGCGCTGGCCGACTGGCCGATCACCTACGACGATCTCGAGCCCTACTACGACCTGTTGGAGTGGGAGGTGGGCGTGGCCGGCGCTGCTGGCCACACCGGCGACGGCCCCCGATCCCGCGACTACCCGCTCCCCCCGTTCCCGCCCGACCGAGGGGGAGAGATGCTGGCCGAGGCCGCCGCTGGCCTGGGCTGGACCACCGCGCCCGTTCCCCTGCTGGTCAACTCGCGGCCTTACGGAGGACGCCCCGCGTGCGCGGGTTGCAGCCAATGTGTGGGCCACCCCTGCCCGGTGGACGCCAAGAACGGCGTCCACAACACCCTGCTCCCCCGGGCCACCGCGGCCGGTGCCCACATACTGTGCGATTCTCAGGCTGTACGGGTGGACGACGGCCGAGGCGAGGTGGAACTGCGCTCCGAGCAAGGCCAGCGCACGGTACGGGCCGACCGGATCGTGCTGGCCGCGGGGGCGGTGGAAACCGCCCGGCTGCTGATGCTGAGCGGGCTGGGCAACGACTGGGTGGGCCAGTGCCTTCAGGGCCACACCTACGTGTTGGCCCACGGCCACGTCGACACCGACACCCCGCTCAGCGACGGCGTCGGCCCCGGCCTGGCCATGGCCACCCGGGAGCACTGCCACCACAATGACGGGATCGTCGGCGGCGGCATGATCGCCGACGAGTATGCGGTATCGCCGGCCCAGCACTGGGTAATGGGGTCGTGGTTCAGGCCCAAGCACCAGCGAGCCGCCGAGGCTGCCGGTGAGATCGACGAGTACGGGCGGCCCACGGGCGCCTCGGCCCGCCTAGCCCTGCGGGACACCTACCGCCGCACGATCATGATCATGGGCCCAATCCAGGAAATCCCCACCCGCTCGGCCGGACTTGACCTGTCGGCCGAGGTGCGAGACCGCTGGGGCCTTCCGGTGGCCCGGTTCTTCGGCGTCCAGCACGAGGAGGACCTCCGCACCGCGGAGTTCCTGGGCGACCGGGCCAAAGAATGGATTACCGCTACCGGAGCCCGCGACGTGACTGGGGGCTCCATGGGGTTCCAGATATTGTCCGGCGGCCAGCACCAAGCCGGCACCGCCCGCATGTCAAACACCCCCGCAGGCGGCGCCGTCGACCCCCAGGGGAAGGTATGGGGCTGCGAGCGCACCTACGTGGCCGACTCCTCCCTGCACGTCACCAACGGCGGCGTCAACCCCGTTTTGTCCATCATGGCCAACTCCTGGCGAGTAGCCGACCTGCTCTCCCGCTGAGCAGGGCCGGAAGTCCAGCTCAGGAGTTCAGCAACTTCAGAAGGTGCTCAGCCGGCCACTGTCGAGGAGTCGCTCTGCGGCGTCGATCACAGCTATTGCGGTTTCCAGTGCCTGGCGGGCATCGCCCTCATTGACACCAGGGGACTCCTCGTCGGGATACTCGCTGCGGTTCCGAAGGCGGCGTAGCCCATGCAGGCGGCCGAAGACCTCCATCCCGCCGCGATCGTTGAATTGGACTCGCACGGCATCCATCACGGCGATGTGCCCGCCTCGAGTGGTTGAGCGCAGGCCCTGGACCGCGAGCAGAGCAGCCGCCGTCTTGCGGGCAGCATCGTAGGAGAGCTGGAGTGCTCCCGCAGGGTCATCCTCAACGCCCGTGGAGGCGAGGGTGACGTGCGCGGCAGCATCGGCCATCAGCCGGCTCGCCAGGTCAACGGAAGGGATAACTCGTTCAACCTCCCCACCCGCGATCAACTGCTCCACCTCGGCGCGACCGCGCTCCCAGGTCATCCGAACTCTCCCGCCTGTGGCTCAACTCCAGCAAGCCCTTCCGCCGAGTTCTGCTCGTCGGCCACGAGGACGACGAGCAGCGGCCGCGACTTGACCTCCCGTATGAAACTCTCGCGCTCGAAGTCCCACTGCTCGCGCGTGCGAACGGTCGCCTGGACGGGCAACCCAATGCGTCGCTCAACTCGTTCCGCGGCATCGTCTACTAAGTTCCGATCTGCGTCGCCGATTACGAGTAGGTCGATGTCGTTTGGCGCACGCCCTGGCTCGCCCAAGTATCGAGCCGCCCAAGAACCGAACAGCACTACCCCGTCGGCTGCTTCGAGGTCTGCCAACTCTTCGGCGACGACCATAGGGGGACCGTAGGTGGCCAAAATAATCTGGCGTACTGCGTCATAGAGGGGATGGCCGACCCTGGCCCGCACCTGTCGAGACGATCCGACCTTCTCGGTGACCAACAGACCGGCCTGCTCTGCCCGACCGACTTCCCGCGACACTGTAGGCATGCTCGTTTGGGTGCGTGCCACCAAGTCGGAGAGGGAATGGCTCGTGTCAGGGTTTGCAAGCACGCAGGCCAGAATCCGACCTTGCGCATCCGAACGAAGGATGGGTGCGAGCGATGATGCGGGGACTTTCATAAACCGTATAGAACTATACGGTTAAAGGAAATGCACCTACAATTGAAGCCGGTCAGTCTGGGCTCAGGCGTTCAGCAGCTCCTCTTCGATGCGCTCGGCCATCACTTGTTGGGCCCACTCGATCTTGGCGGGGAGGTGCTCGGTGGGGAACAGGCCCTCAGACGGGCGGTAGTCCTTCAGCACCTGTTTGGCGATGGTGTCCTTGTGGACCTCGGTGGGGCCGTCGGCCACCCCGAAGGTGGGGGCCATCATCCACATGTTGGCCAGAGGGGTCTCATTCGACATGCCCAGCGACCCGTGGATCTGCATGGATCGGAAGACCACGTCCATCAGCACCCGGGGGGTGGCCACCTTCACCCCGGCGATGTACAGCCGGGCCTTGGATGTGTCGGACTGGTCGATCTGCCAGGCGGCGTGCAGCACCTGCAAGCGGAACTGCTCGATCTGGACCCAGGAGTCGGCGATCATGTGCTGCACCGCCTGCTTCTCGGCCAACAGCGACCCCTTGGTCTCCCGGCTGAGGGCCCGCTCGCACATCATGTCGAACGCCTTTTTGGCCGTGCCCACCGACCGCATGGCGTGGTGTACACGGCCCCCGCCCAAGCGGGTCTGGGCGATCTTGAACCCGGCCCCCTCCTCGCCCATTAGGTTCTCGGCCGGTACGCGGCACTCGTTGAACCGCAGGTAGCTGTGGGAGCCGTGGTCGCGGCGCTCGCCGCCCACGCCCACGTTGCGGACCAGCTCCAAGCCGGGGGCGTCGTGAGGCACCAGCATCATCGACGATCCCCGATAAACCGACACATCGGGGTTGGTGATGAGCATGACGATGAGGAACTCGGCCCGCGGGTAGTTGGAAGCGAACCACTTCTCCCCGTTGATCACCCACTCGTCGCCGTCGCGATGGGCGGTGCAGGTGAAGTGGTTGGGATCAGACCCGCCCTGGGGCTCGGTCATGGAGTAGCAGGTGGATATCTCCCCGGCGAGCAGCGGTTTGAGGTACTTCTCCTTCTGCTCGTCGTTGCCGTAGTGGGCCAAGATCTCGGCATTGCCCGAGTCAGGCGCCTGGCTGCCGAACGCGGAGGGTCCGAACGAGGAGCGGCCCAAAATCTCGTTCATCAGCGCCAGCTGCACCTGGCCGAAACCCATGCCCCCCATCTCGGGCTTGAGGTGGCAGGCCCACAGCCCCCGGTCCTTCACCTTCTCCTGGATGCGGCGCAGTTGCGACTGCACCTCCTCGTCGGTCTTGTCGAACGGCGAACGTCCCCGGAAGTAGTGATCCAGCGGTTCGATATCCGTCCGCATCAACTCGGCGAGCCAATCCAGGTGATCTTGAAATTCAGGGGCAGTAGAAAAATCCCAGGCCATCTCTGGACTCTAGACCTCAAGAGGACGAACACAGCAGATCAGAGGCACAGTCGAGCTATTTTGTCGCTACATCTGACCATAACGACAATATTTTGATAGAATCACCTATAATGTCGCTATGGGGCGTTTTGTTGAGAGGTTTTGGGACGACCAACGACTCGCTTCGCGTTCTCCCATTCCCGGCGATGACGAATCGCAGATGTTCGGGGCATTTGTTCCCCTCAAGATCGCCCAGTGGATCCCAGTCCTCGATGAACGTGCCTCGCAGCGGGTACAAGAGGCAGAGGCCGAAGTGCGAGCGCTGGAAGCAGACCATGAGGGCAACGCGGCGCTGCCCGCAGAATGGCTGCTGCGGCGGGCTGAAAGCGCTGCTTCCAGCACAATTGAGGGAGTCCGCCCATCAGCGCGCCGATTGGCCCGGGCCGAGGCACAACTCGACCTGTTCGAAGACCGACCCAAATCCGCCGACCTTGAGGCGCTCCGCAATATTTCCGCTACAGACCACGCCTTGGAGGTCGCCGCCCTAAGACGCCCGATCACTTTGGACGATATCTGTGCTGTGCACCGCACCCTGATGGGCACCGACCCGACCGCTGGGCAAATGAGAGACACTCAGAACTGGATCGGCGTCGGCCATTTCTCCACTCCCCTCGACGCCGTGCATGTCCCCCCGCCACCCGGGGAAGTGCCAGGCCTTATGGACGATCTAGTGGCCTGCGCGAACCGCCCCGGCGTCAATCCCGTCATCCAGGCGGCCCTGGTGCATGCCCAATTCGAGACCATCCACCCGTTCGCCGACGGCAACGGGCGAACCGGACGCGCCCTCATCCACCTGATGCTCAGGCACAGCGGTTTGACCAAAGCGTGTACACCGCCGATCAGCTCTGCCCTCGCATTGCGCCGCGACGACTACCTGCGGGCATTGAACAAGACCCGCGTGGTGTGCAGCGAGACGAACCTGGATCGGTCGATGGCCATGTCCGAATGGATCTGGCTCCTCGCTGACGCCACCGCCGAAGCAGCCACGCTGGCCCGACGGGTCATCGATTACGTCGCCGCAGTCCAAAACGAATGGAAGCAGAGGGCCGCGGCACAAGGCACACGCAGAACTAGCGCACCCATGCGCCTGATCGACGAACTGCCCGCCCATCCGGTGCTGAACGCCAAAAAGGCGGCCAACTTGCTCAGAGCAGACATGCGCACCGCTCTTCGAAGCCTCAGATTGCTGTCAGAGTGCGGGATCCTGGTACAGCGCAGCGCCGGGAAGCGCAACCGGGTCTACGAAGCCGAGGACATCGTAGGGGCATACTCCGCACTCGCCTCGGCAAAGGCCGGCAACCAGGGCATCCCTCACCCCGGCGACACTCCGGCAAGCCCATAACGACAACACGCAAGCTTTTGCCAGAAGCTGTCGCTACAGATAACCCATAACGACGACCGGCACCGTCATCACCCAATATATGGGTTGGTCGTCACCCAAGATATTGGGCATCAGGCACCGTCAGGGGCGGCGACACCGGCCACAGAAGCGCTGAAAGTGGCGAAACGGACAGGAATGCTCGGCGGGCTGCGCCGCGCCCTTAGGCACATAGCAGGCGAAGCGGAGATGATCGCCGAGACCTACGCCGACATGGGCACCGACCACGCTGGGGCGTTGTTCAACGAGATTATGGGAGACCAGTCATCCGACGGGGCGTTCTTCACCCGTCCCGTCACAGCCGACATTGCAGCGATGCTGGCCTTGGACGCCGTCGATCCTGACAACGCTTCAGACTGGTCGGACAGCGACGTTTGGCGCGCCCACAAGACAGTCGATCTGGCCTGCGGATCGGGGACGGGGCCTTTGGGTTCTGTTTCTTGTGACTGGTTGAGTTCGGCATGGTGTCCTGCTTGCCGCCAACAAGACTCTGAGCAGGGACGTCGGTGGGACTGCTGAAGCGTCTGGCTGATCGTTCAATGTCCTTCGGTTTCAAAGGGTGACAACTTCGTCTCGGCCTACGACCCTCAAAAGTGTCCCAGAAATCGGCAAAACATGTCCCAAACAGGGTTTCAGCCGAGACTGCTACCAGCGGGTTTGACATTCCGCGCCAGCCCGGCGAGGTGGATGGGGAAGGCTTCGCGGATGCGGGCGTCGGCTTGGGGGGTTATGTGGCCGGGTTTGGGGCGGTTGAGCACTTCGGTGACGTAGTCGTGGGCCACGTCGTCCATCAGCCGGGCGCCGGCGTCTACCCAGTCGTCGGGGCTGAGGCGGTTGCCGATCAGGGGGTAGACGTACTCGGTTTGCATGAGCGACAGGGTTTGGGAGTGGCCGAGGAAGTGGCCCTCGCCGTGTACCACGTCGGCGATCACCTGGGTCGACAGCGTCTCGGAGGTGATCTCGATGCCTCGCACCGTGCGGTTGATGGCGCCCAGCATGTCGTTGTCGATCACCAGCGCCTCCAGCGAGCAGGCCATGATGCTGGCCAGCATCCCAGCCGACTCGTTGATCATGTTGGCCCCGGCGTTGGCGGCCAGGGTGATGGCGTTGGCCTTCTCGGCGCCGGCCTGGTTGTCTGGCTGTTTGGAGTCGGCCATGCCGGCAGCCACCCCCGACGGCAGACCCAGATAGTTGACCACTTGGGCGGCCGCCGCGTTGATGATGGCCTCCTCGCCGCTGCCCCCGCTCATCGCCCCGGTACGCAGGTCGGACACAAACGGCCACATGCCCATCACGCAGGGATGGCCGGGCAAGATCAGGTTCACCGCAGTGAGGCCAGCCAGGCACTCGGCCAGAGCCTGAACCAGCGAGCCGGCCAGCGCAGCCGGCGATGTGGCCCCGGCCTGCCCCGCCGAAAGCAGATTGATCGGCATCCCCCGGCGGGCCTGCTCGATGAGGCTCAGGGCCGACTCCTCGGCGAAACGCAGCGGGGGCACAACAAAGGTGTTGTTGGCGATGCAGAAGGGGCGGCGGGCGAACTCCCCCTCGCCGCCCAGCGCCATGTCGAACAGATCCACGCACTCATGCACGTGGTCGGGGTGGAACATGGACGTGCCCAACGGCTTGGTGGAACCGGCCAAGATGGCGTAGGCGGTGTTGACGTCCACCTCCCGAGCGGTCTCCATGTCGCGGGGCACCAGGGTCCGTACGAACACATGGATGTTGTCGAGGGTGTCGACGATTCGGGCCACGTCGTAGAGGTCGGCCAGGGTGCTGGGCCGGAAGCGCTTGGTGTCGTGGTCGAGCATCATCACCGCGGCCCCGCTGGTGCAGAAATGCACCCGGTTGCCGCCGATCTCCACCCCCCGGTCGGGGTCGAAGCCGTGCAGGGTGAACTCCTTGCAGGCACCGTCCACGATCCGCTTGACGAGATCGGGCGGGAACCGCAGTCGGTCGTCGTCACCCATCTGGCCCCCGTTGGCGGTGACCGCCTCGATGATCTCCGGGGTGGCCTGTCCCATGCCGAGATCGGCCAAAAGCCCGAGGGAGGCCTCGAAAACGTCGTCGCACTGGCCTTCGGACAGTGGCTTGTAGGCCCCGCCGGGCATCCCCGGCCAAACGGCCCGGGCATCGGCTTCGGGCGGGGCCTCCCGCATGGCCACCCGGGCCGCCCTGCCTCCTGCTCGTCGCGCCATATCAAGCCCTCGGTTTCTCGTTGTTGGGGTCGTAAGCCGGGCCGTCGAGCACCATCGCCGGACGGCGGTCGCTCATAAGCTGCACTTCGAATTGGGTGCCCGGCGCCTTGTACTGCGGTTTCACATAGGCGAAGGCCAAGCCGCGCCCGGTGGTGTGGCCCCAGGTGCCCGAGGTGGTAAGCCCGATTAGCTCTTCGCCGTCGTACACCGGCTCGTTGCCCCGGCAGTCGTTGTCGGTGGTGTCCACCTCGCAGTACACCAGGATCATCTCGATGTCGTCGCCCATGGCCAGCCGCTCCTCGGAGGCCCTTTTGCCCTGGAACTCCCCAGACCAGTCCACGAACCGGCCCAGGTCGGCCTCCACCGGGGTGATCTCGGTGGTGAGCTCGAAGCCCATCGCCTTGTAGGCCTTCTCGATGCGCATGGTGTTCATGGCATAGGCGCCGTAGTGGACCATGCCCAACGGCTCGCCCGCCTCCACCAGAGCGTCGTACAGCTCGGCGGTGTGATCCTGGGAGTGGTGCAGCTCCCAGCCCAGCTCACCCACATACGACACCCGCAAGGCCAGACACGGTACCCCGGCCACCTCGATCTCCCGACCGGTGAGCCAGCGGAACCCGGGCGCCTCTAGCTCGGCATCGGTTAGGGGCACCAGGATCTGTCGGGACAGGGGGCCGGATACGGCCAGGATGCCCAGGTCGTCGGTGCGGTCGACCACGGTGACGTCCTCGCCGGGTTGCACGTGGTGGGTAAGCCAGTCGCGGTCGTGGAACTGCCCGACCACTGCCGAGTTCAGGTAGAACCGGTCGAGGGCCAGTCGGGTGATGGTCATCTCGGTTTCGATGCCACCCAGCTCTGTCAAGAAGTGGGTGAGGCGCATCCCCCCGTCTTTGGCCGGCATCCGGTTGGCGGTCAACCGGTCGAGCAGGGCTTCGGCGTCGGCCCCGGTCACCTCGAATTTGGAGAAGGCGGTGAGATCGGCGATGCCGGCCCGCTCCCGGGTGGCCCGGCATTCGGCGCCCACGATGTCGAAGGCGTTGGAGTGCCGGAAGGTGTGGGCCTCGGGCTCGCCGTAATACTGGGGGCGCTCCCAGCCGAAGATCTCCATCCACTGGGCCTGCCGAGCGTCGAGGCGGTCGTAGATGGGGTCGGTTTTCTGGGGGCGGCCGGCGAAGCGCTGCTCGCCGGGGAGGCGGGTGGCGTACATCTCGTGGAACTCGTCGATGGCCTTCTCTATGGCGTAGCGCCCGGTGGGGCCGCAGTGGTCGCCGAAGCGGCGGGGATCCATCTCGGCCACGTTGATCTCGGTCTGGCCGTGTACCATCCACTGGGCCAAGTACTTGCCCGCGCCCGGTCCCTGGGTGATCCCGATGGACGCCCCCGCGCACATCCAGTAATTGCGCAGGCCCGGCGCCGGTCCCATGATGTACCCCGAGTCGGGGGTGTGGGTGATCGGCCCGCTGACCACGGTTTTAATGCCGGTGTCGGCGAAGGCCGGTATCCGCTTGCCGGCTTCGATCAGCCAGGGCATGAGCCGGTCGAGGTCGGGCGGAGTCAGGTAGAAGTGCTTGTCCCAGTCGATGCCGTCGATGCCGTAGGTCTGGGCGTCGGCCCGCTCGTAGGGGCCGACCAAAAGCGAGTCGATCTCCCGGCGGTAGTAGGCCGACGCCCGGGGGTCGCGGATCACCGGCGGGTCGAAGTCGCCCAACTCCTTCATCTCGGCCATGGCCTCGGTGATGAGGTACTGGTGGATCACCGACACGATGGGCACCTTCAGGCCCACCATGGCGCCGAGTTGGGGGGCGTAGCACCCCGCCGCGTTCACCACGTGCTCGGCGATGATGCGGTGGGTCTCGCCTTTGACCTCGCAGATCACCTCCCAGCGGTGGTCGGGAAGCTGGTTCATGTCGGTGACCAGCGTGTGGCGGTAGACCTCGCCGCCCAACTGCCGGGCACCCTTGACCATGGCTGCGGTGACGCTGGACGGGTCGGTCCAGCCGTCGTGAGGGGTCCATATGCCCATCAGCACGTCGGACACGTCCATGAACGGCCAGTGGTCGAGAATCTCGGAGGGCTCGATCAGGTGGTTCTCGATCCCGACCAGGTCGAGCATCCCGCTGACATAGCGGAACCAGTCCACCTGGTGGCGGTCCAAGGCCAGGCGAATGGCGCCGGTGCCGTGCCAGCCGCTGGCCAGCCCAGTCTCTTCCTCGATGCGGGCGTAGAGGTCGGGGGCCACCGCATGGCATTTGGCCATGTTCAGGCTGCCGATGAAGTGGGGAATGAGGCCCGCGGCGTGCCAGGTGGACCCCGACGACAGTTCGCCCTTCTCCACCAGCACCGTGTCGGTCCAGCCCTCGTGGGCCAAGTGGTAAAACAAGCCCGCGCCCATAGCTCCGCCGCCGATGATCACAACCTGGGCTTCATCGCGCATGGCTGGCCGCTCCCTATTTCTCAGAGTCGAACCCGCTCTTTGCGGGGATCGTAGAACGAACGAAGGGACGCCGTGGCCGCAATCCGGCGGCCAGCCACCTCGATCTCGAATTGGCCGGCTTCCAGCCAGTCTTTGGTCACGCCGTCGGGGCATTCCACGTAGCCCATGGCGAGGGCCCGGCCCTCGGTGTAGCTCCACATGCCGCTTGAGGTGCGGCCCACCATCTCACCGTCCCGGTAGATGGGCTCGTCGTGGTACAGAAGCCACTCGGGGTCTTCGAGGCGGAACTTGATAAGGCGCTTGGTACGGGGCGGCTCCCGGTGGGCGGCCAGCGCATCTCGGCCCCGGAATCCGCCGACCTTGTCCCACGCCACCGCAAACCCCAGACCGGCCTCCAAGGGGGTGTCCTCGTCAGTGATGTCGTGGCCCCAGTGGCAATAGCCCGCCTCCATGCGCAGCGAGTTCATGGCGTGGTAGCCGGCGGGGAGCAGCCCCAGAGGAGTGCCCGTGTCAACCAAGGCATCGTACAAGGCGACGGCTTGGTCACGGGGCACGTAGAGCTCCCAGCCCAGCTCGCCCACATAGGTCATGCGCAGCGCCAGCACATCGGCGCCGGCTGCGCACAGGTATTGGGCGGTGCCGAACGGGAAGCCGTCGTTGCCGAGGTCGGCGTCGCAGATCTGGCTGAGCACCGCCCGGGAGTTCGGCCCCATGAGCCCCAGTACGGCGTATTGGTGGGTGACGTCGCAAAGCGTCACGTCCCGACCCCGGGCGGCTCGCCTGAGCCAGGCCCAGTCGCGGGTTGCCGAACCCGCCGAAGTGACCACCCAATAGGAGTCCTCGCCTCGGCGGGTCATGGTGAGGTCGGCCTCGATGCCGCCGTGGTCGTTGAGCCACTGGGAATACACCGACCGGCCGACGGCTACGTCCACCTCGTTGCCGCTGATCCAGTTGAGCAGGGCCATGGCGTCGGGGCCTTCCACGGTGAACTTGGCGAACGAGGTCTGGTCGAACAGGCCCGCCGCGTTGCGGACAGCCTCGCACTCGACCCCGCTGGCCTTGAACCAGTTCTGCGGTCCCCAGCTGTAGTGGTATTCCCGCTCTTGGCCGGACTCGGCGAACCAGTTGGGCCGCTCCCACCCCCCGACTTCGCCGAACACCGCGCCAGCGGCGTCGATGCGGTCGTGCAGTGGCGAGATCCGGATGCCCCGGGCGGTGTCGTACTGGCGAAACGGCCAGTGCATGGCATAGAGCAGCCCCAGGCTCTCAGGGATGCGGGCATCGAGGTAGGCGGGCTCGCACTGGAACTCAAACGAGCGGCGGATGTCCACCACCGACAGGTCCATAGGCGGGTGGTCGTCGACGATCCAGTCGGCCAGCACCCAGCCCACCCCGCCCGCCGACTGGATGCCCACCGAGTTGAACCCCGCAGCCACAAAGCAGCGGTCGACCTCGGGTGACTCGCCCAAGTAGTACACGCCGTCTGGGGTGAAGGCCTCGGGACCGTTGAAGAAGAGCTGCAAGCCCGCCTCCCCTAACACCGGCATGCGACCGATGGCCCGCTCGAAGATCGGCCCGACGTGGTCCCAGTCCTCCGGCAGGGTCTTGAACTGGAGGTCTCGGGGTATGCCGTCGAGATTCCAGACCTTGCCCCGGGGCTCGAAGAAGCCGGCCATAACCTTGCCGGTCTCCTCCTTGAAATAGGTGTAGTTGGACGGGTCGCGCACCGTGGGCATGTTGGGCTGCACACCATCGATGGGCTCGGTGACGATGTAGAAGTGCTCGCAGGCCTGCACCGGCACGCTCACCCCGGCGGTGGCGGCCAGCTGGCGGGTCCAGATTCCGGCGGCCAACACCACGGTCTCGGCCTCTATCCGGCCGGCCTCGGTTTCCACCCCCACCGCCCGGCCGTCTTCGACCACCACGCCAGTCACCGCGGTGCCCTGCACAATGCGGGCACCTCGGGCCCGGGCGCCTTTGGCCAGGGCCATGGTGGTGTCCACCGGCGAGGTGATCCCGTCTTGGGGGATGAACAGGGCGCCCACCAGATCGTCGATATTGAGCAGCGGGCACAGCTCGCGGGCCTCGTCGAGCTCGATCTCGCGGATGTCCACTCCCACGGTGCGGGCCATGGACATGCCCCGCAGAAGCTCCTCCCACCGCTCGTTATCGGATGCCACTGAGATGGAGCCCGGCGCCCGGTAGCCGGTGGCCTGGCCGGTTTCGGCTTCGAGGTCTTCGAACAGCTGGGCCGAGTAGGTGGCCAGTCGGGTGAGGCTGTGGTTCGACTTGAGCTGGCTGACCAACCCCGCGGCGTGCCAAGTGGTGCCGCTGGTGAGCTGCCCCTGCTCGATGAGCAACACATCGGTCACCCCGCGGCGGGTGAGGTGGTACGCGATAGAACAGCCGACGATCCCACCACCGACGATCACCACCTGGGCCCGATCGCCGAGATCAGCCATCACACCTCATAAGCGCTCCAGTGCTACAAGGTTGTCTGCGGATATACCGAAGCCCTGGCCTCGCAGTGGGTGATGAAGAAGGTCTTGCGCTACAAAATTGCCAGGGGATTCACCGGCGAACCGGTGCCGTAGCGTAACACCAGCGGAGCACATACGTACTGAAATTCCCAGCGGCCCAACTCTGCGCAGCGGGCGGCCGCGGCCTCGAAATCGGCGTTATCGATAATTGGCATTCCCATGTACGGCAACAAGATGTGGTGGACGTGCAGCGCGATGCGGATGGGCAGCGGGTTGGGGATGCCCTGGTCGTCTTGGGGGGCGTCCTGAAAGTCCCAGTTCAAACAGGAGGCTTCGGTTTCGTAGAGGAACTCGATGGCCGAGGCATGGACCCCGGCGTTGGACCCCATTGCCTGGGATGTGCCGGTTTTCTCGAAGTACACGTCCATGCCGCTGCGAATGCACACCGCATCGCCGGGCCGGGGCTCAATGCCCTGGGCGGCGGCCACATCGGCCAGCTCCCAGCCGTGGACCGGCTCGCCGGGAGCCACGTAATCGGTGCCCCGGAACCGGGGGACGTCGTAAAGCACTCCCCGGGTGACGATGCCATCGCGCCAATAGTCGATGGTGCCGGTGTGCTCGGCCGGCATGGGGGGCTTGGCGAACTCCTTGTTGTTCCAGAACTTACCCCCGCCGTCCACCGGCAGGTGGCACAGGGCGTCGATGTGGGTCTGCACGAAGCCGTGGATGAACATCCCGAAGTAGTCGGCCATCGCCCCGGCGTCACCAGCACCCACGAAATGATGGGCCGGATAGGGGTTGGCCGGGCCAGCGTGGGTGTCGATGGGCCGGCTCATCGACACCGCCTCCCCGGTCTGCACCAAAGCGGCCGCGGCCCGTCGGGCCTCGGGGGTGATGTGGTTGAGAGTGCCCAACTCGTCGTCGTCCCCCCAACGGCCCCAGTTGCAGAACAGCTCCCGATAGGCGGCGTACTCTTCAGCGGTCGGCGGCGTGCGGTCACTCAGTCCCATAAGGCAGTCTCTATCACACTGCGCCGCGCCGCCCCCTCTATCGGTAAGTGCTGTTATGATGTAGCATCATGCGTACACAGATCGCTCTAGAGCCTGAACAACACGCGGGGGCAAAAACTAAGGCTTCCGAGATGGGCATTAGTCTGGCCGAGTACATCCGCCGCCTCATAGAGCGCGATCTCGCCGCGCCAAAGGCACAGGCTGACATTTCCGCCATATTCGCACTAGGAAGTTCTGGGGGCAGCGATATCGCATCGGAGGGCCAGTCAGCGATTGGCGAGGCGGTTGAAGCCGACTGGATACGACGGACGCAGTGACGGTCTTCGTTGACACATCGATTTGGTATGCCGCCGCTGACGTAGATGACAGTGGGCATGGTCGAGCCAGGACCCTGTTGGAGGAGTTTGAAGGCAACCTGCTGACAAGCGATCACGTATTGGTCAAGACTTGGCTCCTCACACGCAATCGTTTGGGAATTACAGCTGCTGAAACCCTGGTTAACGCAATCCGGGACGGCCGAGCCCGAGTGGAGTTAGCCACGCTCGCCGATCTCGAAGTGGCCGCCCAAATCCACGAGTCATTTCCTGATCAGGGCTTTTCGATTGTCGATCGCACAAGTTGGTCCGTGATGCAGCGCCTCGGGGTTCACGAGGCGATCTCATTCGACCGGGATTTCGCGATATTCCGATTCGGCCGCGACCGGCGCAGAAGTTTTACCGTGTACAGCTAGGAGAGAGCTACGGGCAAGCAGCTCAGACCTCGCAGGGTGATCCGCGGCTTCCAGGGAGGGTTTTCTTCCAGCGGGGCCCAGGTTTGGAAGCGGTCGAGCAGGCCGGCCAGCACCACTTAGCCTTCGAGATGAGCCAGCGATGCGCCTAGTGGATGCCTGATCCGAACGACAGCAGCAGCGGAAAGGGATTGGCGTACACCTCGGAATCGGTAACGATCCGAATAATCAGCTCGTCGCTCGTGGGCGGGGACTATGGACCCGGCCGAAGGTGTAGGCGTCGGGCCAGCCCCGGTGGGCGAGGTTGGCCTCTTGGCGGGCGATGGCCGCGGGAATGTCGGCCGGCTGCCAGCCCTCAACCAAAGACTCGCCCATGAGATCGCGAACTGGCCGGTCAAACTCCACCAAGAGTTGCAGGCTGAAGGCAATGCGTCCCGTGAGCGCGTCGGGGTCGCCAGTGAGCAAGGCCAATGCGGCTTCGGCCATGGTCTCCAACGGTTCGAACATCTCCTCGTCGATCCAGCCGCCTTCAACCAGCGCCGGAGTAGCGATAGCCGCCTGGGGGGTCAGGGCGTTCACCGCCACTCCCTGCCCCTCACACTCGCTGGCGGCAGACACGGTCAGCTTGTTCAACGCCGCCTTGGGCGCCCCGTAAACGAAGCCGGCTTTCGAGGGTTTGCTCGTAGGAAACGGGGGGCCGGGCGGCAACTCGGCTGAGAAGGTGGTGAGGTTCAAGATCGCTCCGCTCCCCCGCTCCCGCATCCCGCTGATGACGGCCTTCATCAACTCCCAGGGCGCCCACAAGTTGACTTGCAGGCTCAGCTCAAGTTGCTTGGGAGTAACCTCCTCGAACGGGTGGTAGCCGCCGAAAGCGGCGTTGTTGACCAAATAGTCAATAGGACCGAAAGCCTCCTCCGTCTTGGGCACCAACTCGGTACGAGCCCCAGTCGGATCGCTGAGATCGGAGGGAAGCACAAGGCACTCCCCGCCAGAGGATTCGATGCGGTCCTTAGTGGCGGCCAAGCCCTGTTCATCTCGGGCGGTTATCGCCACTCGTGCACCTTCGGCAGCTAGGCGAATCGCGATCGCCGTGCCCGTGCCGCCCTTGCTGGCGCCGGTAACCAACGCAACCTTGCCGTCGATGGCCCGTTCTGCCATAGCCTTGCCTTCCCGAGTGAGACTCTCAGCGAGCCTACGTCAACCCATAGATCCGAGGGCTTAGTGACCGACAACCAACTCCAACGACGCCGATCCCTCTCGCTGTTGCACACGTCGGACTGCCACTTGGGAACTGGTCCGGCCCGGCGCCAAGAAGCAGCGTTCGCATCGGCCATCGATTTGGCCATCGCCGAGGCAGTGGACGTCTTCATGATCTCGGGCGATCTGTTCGACCACAACCGGGTGGGCGACGACGTGCTGAGCTGGGCCGCCGACCAGTTGGCTCGCCTGTCGTGCCCGGTGGTGATGATCGCCGGCAACCACGATGCGCACCCTGAGTCGTCGGTGCTTCACCGATTCGGCCCCCACATCCAGGATCTTCCGATCACCATTCTCGACGACCTCGAAGGCTCGACGACTCACTTGGCGGAGTTGGATCTCACCGTCTGGGGCAAGTCCATGGACGACCACCACCCCGGATTCCACCCTCTCGATAGTCTCCCCGCCCGCCCAGAGGAGGGCTGGTGTGTAGCAATGGGCCACGGTCTGGTCATGCCCGATGAGACCCCGTCGTACCGCTCGTCTCCCATCTACCCCAGCCACCTCGACGCCATCGACTGGGACTACGTGGCCCTCGGCCACATCCATCGCCACATGGTGATCCGTGAATCCCCCTCGGTAATCGCCTACTCCGGCGCCACCGCCGAATCCCTCGAAGGCCAGCCCGCCGCAGTGCTCGTCACCCTCGACCCCGACACCGGCGTCTCCCTCAGCCTGCGCGAGCTCGACCGGGAGCTGAGCCCCCGGGTGCGGAGGAACGACCGGCTAGATAGAGGCACCGAACTGGCTGCTGTCCTCGAATTGGCCGCTGAGTTCCCCGCCCGCCACTCCCCTACGCTCGAATTTCCCGTTTTCGGACGATGAACCTGGTCGAGCAGGTCGTCGGCCTTCATCGGGCGTTGGACGACGCCGACATCCCCCACGCCTTCGGCGGTGCACTGGCCCTGGCCTGGTGCACACAACAGGCCCGGGGCACCATCGACATCGACGTGAACCTCTTCGTCGGCATCGACCAGGTAGATCGAGCGCTGGCCGAACTACCGGAGGGCGTGACAGTTACCGACGCCAACCGGCGCGAACTGAGTGCCGACGGTCAAACCCGGTTGTGGTGGGGCGCCACTCCAGTCGACGTCTTCTTCAACACCACCCCATTCCACGAGGCCGCCGCCGGCCGAGCCCGATTCGAGCAATTCGGCGGCACGGCGGTCCCCTTCCTCGCCTGCCGAGACCTGGCCGTGTTCAAGGCCTTCTTCGACCGGACAAGAGACTGGGCTGATCTGGAGGACATGAACGCAGCCGGCACCCTCGACCACGAGGCCGTACTCGGCGTGCTCGTCCGCTACCTCGGCGGCGAAGACCACCGAGTCGCCCGTCTTCAATCCCTCGCCAACTAGTGATCCGGCTGGCTCAGGGCTTGTCCACGCCGGAAACGGCGTTGTCGGCTGAGCAGGATCGAATCAT
This sequence comes from Acidimicrobiales bacterium, assembly GCA_965208505.1. Taxonomy (GTDB): domain Bacteria; phylum Actinomycetota; class Acidimicrobiia; order Acidimicrobiales; family Bin134; genus Poriferisocius. The sequence continues at coordinate 189,389 of OZ242339.1, read as the reverse complement.
TGCGGTAGGTATTGGCGGAGCGGTGATTGGGCGGCGGCGCGATGCTCGTTGAGTGAACCATCGAAGAGCTCAAGGGCCTGGGCCTGCACCATCACGTTGCCGAATGCAGTGGCCTCCACGGGGCCAGCGATGACGGGGAGGCCACTGCAGTCAGCAGTTCGCTGACACAGCAGGGCGTTCTGCGATCCGCCTCCGACTATGTGGATTCGCTCGACCCGCAGATCGGCCAGCAGGGAGGCTTGGTCGATGGCTTGGGCGTATGCCGAGGCCAGAGAGTCGATGATGACGCGAACCAATTGTGGGGGCGTCGGCGACGGGACGCCTCCCTCGGCTTCAATGGCGGCAGCAATGCGACGAGGCATGTCTCCGGGAGCGATAAAGCCAGGATCGTCGACGTCGATCAGCAGACTCGGGGCGGGCAACGCTGCGCTTTCGGCGAGGAGGGCATCGAGGTCGGGCTTAAGTTCTTTTTGTACCCATGATCGAAGGCACTCTTGGAGGAGCCACAACCCACCCAAGTTGCGCAGAAAACGGGTTGAGCCGTCGACACCGGCTTCGTTGGTGAAATTGGCTTCTCGAGCTTCTGGAGTCACCACTGGTGAGGCCAGTTCGAGGCCGACCAACGACCAAGTGCCGCAACTGATGTAAGCGAAGTGTGGATCAGTCGCGGGCACCGCGGCCACTGCCGACGCAGTGTCATGGGAACCTACGGTGGTCACTACCGTTGACTCTTGAAGTCTGAGTTGAGAGCACAAACGCCGATACACGACACCGCGCCATTCGCCGGGCCGTTGAAGCGAAGAAAACAGATCGGCCGAAAGACCGAGCCGGGCGAGCAGTTCAGACGACCACTCACCGGTGGAGACATCTAACAGCCCTGTCGTGGAGGCGTTGGTGCGCTCGGTGCGGAGTTGGCCGGTGAGCCAGTACGCCAGCAGGTCGGGCATCAGCACTACGTGGGCGACCCTGTCCCACAGCGGACCTCGCTGGTCGACGGCGAGCTGGTAAAGCGTGGTAAACGGCATGAACTGCAAGCCATTCAGCGGGTATAGCTCGTCAGGGCTCACCAGCCGGTGAACCTCTTCGGCAATGCCGTCGGTGCGGCTGTCCCGGTGCGACACCGGATCGGCCAGCAGGTCGCCGTCGGAGTCCAATAGGGCGTAGTCGACTCCCCAGGTGTCAATGCCGATCGACTCCACCTGGGGATAGCGCCGGGCGAGCGCACCGATGCCATGCAGCACTTCAGACCAAAGCGTCGCGATGTCCCAGCGCAGATGGCCGTCTCGCTCAACTGCCTCGTTGGCGAATCGGTGGATCGCATCGAGTTGGATGGCCTCATCCTCGATGACGCCAGCCATCACCCGCCCACTAGACGCCCCGAGGTCGATGGCGGCAACGACGCGGGGATTCATTGCCCCTACCGCAAAAAGGCCGCTGCCACGCCAGCGTCCACCGGGACGATCAAACCCGTGGTGCGGGAGAACTCAGAAGAGGCGAGCGCCGATACCACTTCGGCCACATGCTCGGGAAGCACCTCGCGCTGAAGCAGCGTGCGGTTGGCGTAATAGGAGCCCAGCTCTTCCTCGGGCACTCCGTAGACCGCCGCCCGCTGGGCTCCCCACCCGTTGGCGAATATGCCGCTGCCCTGCACCACGCCGTCGGGGTTCACTCCGTTGACCCGTATCTGGTGGGGGCCGAGTTCGGCAGCCAACAGGCGAACTTGATGGGCCTGATTGGCTTTGGCTGCACCATAAGCAAGGTTCTCCGGACCGCTGAATACGGCGTTCTTGGAGACGATATACACGATGTCGCCGCCAATACCCTGTTCGATCATGGCCGCCGCCGTGGCCCGTGCCACCAGAAAGCTGCCCTTGGCCATGACGTCGTGCTGGTGGTCCCATTCGGCCTCAGATGTCTCGACAAGCGGCTTGGAAATCGAGAGGCCTGCGTTGTTGACCACGAGGTCAATGCCGCCGAAGGCCAAAAGGGCAGCTTCGAGAGCCGCCTCCACCTGGCCGGAGTCGCTCACGTCGAGGCCCACGCCGATTGCCGTGTCGGCGCCTCCCAGACCAAGGGCCACCTCGGCGGCTCCTTTGGCATCGATATCGGCTACCACGACACATGCGCCTTCAGCCGCCAGCTGGGCGGCAATGGACCTGCCGATGCCTCCGGCTCCACCGGTTATCAGCGCGATCCTCCCGGTGTGCCGTTTGGGCGGTGGCAGGCGGCGCAGCTTGGCCTCTTCCAGCGCCCAATACTCAATGCGGAACTTCTCCGCCTCCGAAATGGGCGAATAGACCGACAGGGCTTCCGCACCTCGCATGACGTTGATGGCGTTGACATAGAACTCCCCGGCCACTCGGGCGGTCTGCTTGTCCTTTCCGTAGGAGTACATACCCACACCTGGCACGAGGATGATGGTCGGATCGGCGCCCCGCATTGACGGTGATGATTCATCAGCGTGACGCTGGTAGTAGGCCCGGTAGTCGTCTCTATACGACTCATGCAGCACTGCCAGGCGTTCAAGCATCTCCTCTAGATGCGCCGTCGCGGGCATATCCACCACCAGTGGCTTGATCTTGGTCCGCAGAAAGTGATCAGGACACGAAGTGCCCTGCTCGGCCAGTACCTCCAATTTCTCGCAGGCCAGGAATTCGAGCACGTCGTCTCTGTCGGTGAAGTGCCCGACCATCGGCTGGTCACGCGACGCCACGGCCCGCAGGTGTGGCGCCAGCGCGGCTGCCCGGGTCCGGCGCTCCTGAAGGGGCAGAGGTTCGCGCCCGGGTACATTGGCGCCAAGGGGCAGCGCCAAACCGTGCGTGTCGATGTACTCCTGGGCAGTCTGGATGATCCGCAAGGAGTTTGCCTCGGCGTCGGCGCTGGTGGCCCCCCACGCGGTGATGCCGTGTCCTCCCAGGATCACTCCCACTGCTTGGGGATTGGCCTTGTGCACCGCGGCGATGTCCAGACCTAGCTGGAATCCAGGTCGCCGCCAGGGAACCCAGATCACCTGATCGCCAAAGATGGCCTTGGTGAGCTGTTCGCCGTCCGCGGCCGCCGCGATGGCAATACCACTGTCAGGGTGCAGATGGTCGACGTGGGCCGCGCCCACCAAAGCGTGCATGGCTGTGTCGATTGAAGGTGCCGCACCGCCCTTGCCGTGGCAGCAGTAGTCGAACGCGGCCACCATCTCGTCCTCGCGCTGCTCACCGGGGTACACGTCGGCCAACGCACGGAGTCGGTCGAGCCGAAGCACAGCCAAACCCGAGGCCGCCAGGGTGCCGAGATCGCCCCCAGAGCCCTTCACCCACAGCAGATCGACATCCTGCCCGGTTGCTGGATCAACCTCTACGCCCTTGGCCGACGTGTTCCCGCCGGCGAAGTTGGTGTTGCGGGGATCGGCACCCAGTCGATGGGAGCGGCCGAGGAGCTCGTCGACAACCGGATGCACTATGCCCCCCAGCCTGCCTGGGTGCCGCCGACGCGCTTGGTCACGATGCGCTCCCCGTAACCGCTGCACCGGTAAGCGACCTCCGGATCGGACGGCAGGCCCCGTGAGGAGCGCCACTCGGCCAGCTCAGATCGCACGTCGGTGTAGAAGGCATCCATCAACACCGCGTTTGCTCCCAAGACATCGCCGGCCTGCTCGGCCGCGATCAAGGCGTTGCGGTCCACCAGCAGCGCCCGGGCAGTCATCTCCTGCACATTGAGCACCGAGCGGATCTGAGCGGGAATCTTCTCTTCGATGTTGTGGCACTGATCCAGCATGAAGCAGATCTCGTTGCCCACATCGAGCCCGCCGCCTCGGACCACCTCGTACATGATCCGAAATAGCTGGAACGGGTCGGCCGCCCCCACCATGAGGTCGTCGTCGGCATAGAACCGGGAGTTGAAGTCAAAAGCCCCGAGACGGCCCAGCCGCAGGAGCTGTGTGACGATGAACTCGATGTTGGTGCCAGGCGCATGGTGACCGGTGTCCAGGCACACCACCGCCCGATCTCCCAGGGCGACGCAATGGACGTACGCAGTGCCCCAGTCGGGGACATCGGTAGCGTAGAAGGCGGGCTCGAAGAACTTGTACTCCAACACCAGCCGCTGGTGAGTACCAAGCCGGGCGTACACCTGGGCCAGGGAGTCGGTCAGGCGGTCCTGACGGTCGCGCAAGTCCGCCTGACCCGGATAGTTGGTCCCATCGGGCAGCCACACCTTGAGGTCGCGGCTGCCGGTGATGTCCATGATGTCGACACAGCGGTGCATGTGGGCAATGGCCTTTGCCCGGACACCCTCGTCGTGGTGGCACAGGCTGCCCAGCTTGTAATCGTCGTCTTGGAAGGTGTTCGTGTTGATGGTGCCGAGGCGTACGTCCAGACCCTCGGCTTGGTTTCGCAGCCGTTGGAAGTCGTCGACCTCATCCCAGGGGATGTGCAGCGCAATCGACGACGCCAGCCCGGTGTGGCGGTGTACCTCGGCGGCGTCGGCGATCTTCTCGTAGGGGTCGCGGGGCACCCCGGGTTGGGCAAAGACCTTGAACCTCGTTCCCGAATTGCCGTAGGCCCACGAGGGAACCTCGATCTGGAGTCTCCCCAGCGACTCGGTGACATCAGCAAACGTCGGCATGATCCTCTCCTCTCCTGTCGACTGCTCCCGCTCTCACAGGACGGGCACAAGCTCTCGATACGGGGCGAGCCGCTCATCGCCGGGGTCGAGGTCGGAGACCAGCATGTCGATGCAGTCAAATGAAAGGGCTCGTGCCGGCGCCTGCTGGCCCAGCTTGGTGTGGTCGATGGCCACCACCACCTCGGCACTGACCCCGGCCAGCGCCAGCTTGACTTCGGCTTCCTCAAGGGTGGGCTCCGATGTGCCGTAGGCAGGGTCGATGCCAGCAGCTGAGACGAACAAACGCCGCAATAGAAGGTCCCCAGCACACCTGGTGGCAAGAGGCCCGGTAAGGCTGCCGGTCCGGCGATCAAGTTGGCCCCCGGTGAGCAGCGGCGTGATGCCGGGCATGTTTTGGAGAGCAGTGAAGCACTCTGGCCCGTTGGTCAGCACGGTGAGGTCGCGCACGTCCCGGACCGACCCGGCCAGCCGTTCCAGGGTGGTGGATGCATCGATGCCGATGGCACCGCCATCGCCCACCAGTTGAATCAGCTTCCCCACGATGCGCTGCTTAGCTTTAGCCTGACGGCCGAACCGCACCGCGAACGGCTGGGGCCCTACCGCAGTGGCACCGCCGCGGACCCGCTGGACCACCCCCTCCTCGGCCAGGACGTCGAGGTCTCGGCGAATGGTCATCTCGCTCACGCCGAATGACTGGGCCAGTTCGGCTACCTTGACTCGGCCATTGGCATCCACCTGGGAGCGAATGAACTGGAGTCGCTCGAATGCCTCAATGGTCATGTCGCCTCCAATTCGCATGTGAAGCTCAGCGTGCCGGGGGCCGCCACCGTGGAGGTCCCGTCGGGCATGACAACCTCGGCGGTGGTGCCCGGTGGCACCGTGACGGTCAACTCGAAGCCGCCAGCGTCGTGACGCCATGCCGACTCTATGCGGCCGTAGGGCGAATCATGGACGGCCTCGGCCCAGCGGAGACCCCCGCCGGGGCGAGGTGCGACCCGGAAGCGCTGGTAGGCGGGGGCGTCGTCGAGCAATTGGATGCCCGCGATGTAGCCATGCAAGAAGGACACGACGGCACCTTTGCTGAAGTGGTTTAGGGAGGCCTCGGGCGTGCCGTCATCGCCGATTCCTCCCCACGACTCCCACACGGTGGTGGCCCCCCGCTCCACCATGGACAGCCAGGAGGGCGGCGTGTCCTGGTGGAGAAGCTCGTAGGCCACATCGAGGTGACCGGAGTCGGCCAGTGCGGGCAAAAGCAGCGGCGTGGCCAGAAAGCCGGTGCCCAAGTGGGTGTCGGCGTCGCGGACAAGCTGCACCAGCCGCTCGGCGGTCTGGGCGCGCAGCTCATCGGGCACCAGTCCAAAGGCGAGGGCCCGCACATGGTTGGCCTGGGAATCTGGGGATATCGACCCATCAGGAGCAATGAACTCTGCCCGCCACGCCTCCAGGGCATTGGCCGACAGCTTCAAGAGCCGATCGGCCTCGTCGTCATGTCCAAGCAGCCGCCCAACCCGCCCGGCAATGCCCGAGGACAAATGGAGATACGCCGTCCCGATCTCACCGATGTGGCGACTGAACCGCTCCTCGTGGGACAAGTCCTCATCGCCGGGTTCATGCCACTCCCCCCAGTGGAAGCCGCCGTCCCAAATGAACTCCTCATGGGGCGCGGGGGTGTCAGATCCAGCCTCTCGAAACAGTTGGCGCTGCGTTCGGGCCGCATTGGCGGCATAATCCACCCAGGCCACCATCGCCGGCCAGCACTCCGCCAACACCTCTCGGTCGCCATAGGCCCGCCACAGCTCCCAGGGCACGATGGTGATGGCATCGCCCCAGCCCGACGATCCCTGCATCAACAACCACATCGGCTCTTGGGCAGGGAGCGCCTTGGGCCGGTTGGGATCGGGGGCGTAGTTGGTGACGCAGCCGTCGGGACGAGCGTCGGCGATCAGGTCTCGCAGCCACTTCAGCGAGAACCCGGCCACGTCATAGAGGAAGGTGGCCGCCGGCATAAACAGCTGGTAGTCGCCGGTCCAGCCCGCCCGCTCCCGCTGGGGGCAGTCGGTGGGCACCTCGCACATGTTGCCCCTGAAGCTCCACACGGTGATGTCGTGAAAGCGGTTGATGCGCTCGTCGCTGCACCGGAACCAGCCCGTTCGGCGCAAATCGGTGTGAACCATCACGCCGGTGGTGTCGCCGGGCGTGAGCCGGCCGGGATGGCCTTCGACTCTCACGTATTGAAACCCATGAGTGGTGTGGCGAGGTTCGAACACCTCATCAGGGCAACCAGAAGAGGTGACCCGGTCGATCTGCCCCAAAGCCTTGGGTTCCCGGGTCACGTAGTCAAACGGCATCAGGTGGTCCTGGGTTACGTCGCCCGATTCGTCGAGTGCCTCGCCGTGGGTGAGGGTGAGCTCGGTACCCTGCTCGCCGAGGTTCGACAGCCGCAACCAGCCGTTGATGTTCTGACCCAAATCCACCACTTGGCGGTCGGCGGCGGGCCGGGTGACGGCCACCGGGCGGATCTCCTCAACCCGCCGCGTTGGGGGTGCCGGCGACGAGGTCAGCCGATCGAAGCCGTAATCGGCAGGCAAAGCCGGGCGCCATTCCATCGGCGAGCAGTTGTGGTCCTCAGCCTGGCCGGCAATCAGGTCGGCGGCGACCACCGGTCCGGTGGCCCACTCCCAGCGGGGTCCGGTGGTTATGACCTGATCGCCCACATGCAATTGGCCGAGAAAGGCAACTTCGTCGCCGTAGCAATTTGATGCCTGGGCGAAGCCGGTGCGGCCTCGGAACCAACCGTCGCTGAGGACCACCTCCCAAGTGTTGTCCCCTGCTCTGATGAATGGCGTGACGTCGTAAGTCTGAAAGTGGAGGTTGGCATGGTAACTGGTGAATCCCGGCGCCAATTCAATGTCTCCTACGCGAACACCGTTGAGAAACCCCTCATAGATGCCGTGGGCAGTGGCATACAGACGGGCCCCTTCCTCCTGGTCGACATGGAACTGGTGGCGCAGCACATAGGCAGGACGAGACCCGCTGGGGGCCACGTCGGTCTCTTCGGGCTTGATCCACTGGGCCTGCCAGAATTCGGGTCCGAGCAGTCCCATCTCGATCCTTGACGGCGCAGACCACTCGCTTTCACCCTGGTCGGTCCACACCTTGACCCGCCAGTCGGCAATCTGGCGGGATTCCAGCGGATCACCAGGCCAGGGAACCAGCACCGAGTCCGCCAATTCCACCATCGGCGCGAGTCGACCGTCGATTTCCACCCGGTAAGCGCGCTGTCGGCTAGACCCGAGTGGTAGCTGCCACGACAGTCGGGGTGTCGACTCGGATATCCCCATCGGCTGGTCCCGGTGCTCGACCCGCAGCCGCCCGGGCCTACCTCTCGCACCAGTATTTGCCATAGTGTTAGATCATACATCTGCGCACAGAGGCGAAACACTGGTGGACCATCCGAACATTCTGCTTATCCACAGCGACCAGCATCGCTTCGATTGCCTCGGCGTCAATAACCACCCACTGGTCCAGACTCCGAATCTCGACCGATTGGCGGCCGATGGGGTGAACTTCACCCACGCCTTCACTCCCAATCCGCTCTGCACCCCGGCCCGCAACTCGCTGCTGTTCGGACAGTGGTCGTTCCAGCACGGGGTGCTGGCCAATCCGGACACAGAATTTTGTCGCGGACCGCGGCCAGACGCAGTCTCATTCAGCGCGCTATTGGCTCGGGCGGGCTGGAACCTTGGTTACGTGGGCAAGTGGCACGTCTCGTCCAATAGCTCGCCCTTGGACGCCCAATTCGCCTTCGATTCCCACGTCGCCGAAGACGAATACGGTAACTGGCGCCGCAACCAGGGGCTGACCGACCTGGCCTCTGTCTTAGACCAATTCCGAGACGACCCAAACGTGACAGCCTCGACGGTCTTCCTCGCTCTATTTCGAGGTAGGACCGACGTTGGCGTGGCTCCACTGCAGTCTCGGTTGGCTTGGGGGGCCGATCGGGTCGTGGAACTCATCGAGGGATCCCAGCGTCCGTTTTTCATCCGCTGGGATCCCTCGGAGCCCCACCTGCCCAACGTGGTCCCGGAACCATACGCCTCCATGTACCCGCCCGAATCGATCGAGCCGTGGCCCAGCTTCGGCGACCTGCTGAAGGGCAAGCCCTACGCCCAGGCTCAGCAGCGGCGCGCCTGGAACGTGGAGTCATGGACTTGGAACGACTGGGCCCCGGTGGTGGGCCGGTACCTGGGCGACATCTCGCTCCTAGACGCCCAAGTGGGGCGACTGCTGGATGCCCTGGACCGCCAGGGCCAGGCCGAGAACACCATGGTGGTCTACACCACCGACCACGGTGACATGTGCGGGTCGCACGGCATGTGGGACAAGCACTTCGTGATGTACGACGACGTGGTGCGGGTCCCGCTCATCATGCGCTGGCCGGGCCACATCCAGCCAGGAACCACCTGCGACGCCTTTGTCAGCCACGCCATCGACTTGGCCTTCACGTTCTGCGCGGCGACCGGAGTGGATCCCCCCGACGCATTCGCCGGGGCCGACCTGCTCGGACTGCTCAACGGCGCTGGTTCGTGGCCTGAGCGCCCCGACATCTTGTCGGCCTACCACGGGAATCAGTTCGGGCTCTACAGCCAGCGCATGGCGCGCGACCGGCACTGGAAATACGTGTGGAACCTCACCGCCGAAGACGAGCTCTACGACCTCGATGATGATCCCGCCGAAATCACTAATCGGGCTCTTGACCCGACATGCGCCGGCGAACTCCGACATCTGCGCCAACGGCTTCTCTCTTGGCTGAATGAGACCGGAGACCCGCTCGCAAGTTGGGCCGGCAACGTGCAATTGGGCGAAGGACTAACCAAGTGACGGCGTTCAATTGACCAAACAGTTACCCGAAGAGCTGGCCAGGCTCCTCGACTCGTGGGCTTCGGCGCCCGGCACCCATCCTCTATTGGGGAACTGGCGCCGGGTTGGCTATCGCCGAGGTGCAGCACTGCCCACTGATCTGGGCCCAGAAACCGCGGCACGCGACCTCGGTATCGAGCCTGACTCCGATCTCGACCAAAGCGGGGCCATCCAAGGGGCTCTCTACAACATCGGCGCCCGCGGCGGCGGGGTACTCCGCCTCGCTGCCGGTCGCTATGTGCTCGACAATCCGGTGTTCATGCGCCATCCCCAACTGGTGCTGGCCGGCGATGGACGGGACCGAACCACGCTGTTTTTCTCGCGGCCGCTAGCAGAGTCGATCCGGCCGACACACGACTGGTCTTGGACCGGCGGTCAGATCTTTTTTGTGCATTCCGAGCGGCTGGCCACCACCGCCACCCGAGACAACATGACCGATCCCACCGGAGAGAGATGGCTGGCAGGGGCCACGCTGGCCACCGTAGCCCCGACACCTCGGGGCGCGTTCGTCCTCACGGTGGATGACTCCGGCATGCTCGCCCCTGGAGAGATGGTGCTCCTCGAAGTACGCGACGCCCCTTCCCCCGGAAACCGGCTCATGCGGGAGATGGCCGGCGATGTGCCCAGTTCGGCGGCGTTTCCCTGGGCAGAGACCCAACTCGAAGGGGCGGTATGGACCCTGCCGATGAATGTGATAAGCGTGCCCACGCCGAGCACCGTGGAGATCGAACAGCCCCTTCGCATCACGCTGCACCCCGAAACTACGGCTTTGCTGCGGTCACTAGGCCCCACGGTGCACGACAGCGGCGTTGAGGGGCACACCATTGAGAACGAGCTCATCGCCCAGACGACCCACAACATCAACCCCGGCTCCAACGGAGTCTGCTTCCAAGCGGTGTACGACTGCTGGGCCCGAGACGTGGCTGTCGTCAATGCCGATGTCGCTTTTTCCATGACCTCGGCAAAGTGATGCACCCTGCAAGGCATCTCGTACCGGGGAAGGGCGCTGCACCACTTCACGATCAGCCGGGCCTGCTCCCACGACTGCCTGGTCGAGGACTTCGTGCTTGCCGACTTCGACGTCCCGGTGGCCGAGGGTGCCTATCTTCACGGCATATGCGTGGAGAACATGTCGAGCGGCAACGTGTGGCGACGAGGGAACATGCACACCGGCACCTTCGACAACCACCGCGGGCTGCCTTTCGAGAACCTCCGCACGGCCATCACCCTGGTGAACAAAGACGGCGTTCCGGGAGGTGCCTTCGACGCCGGACCGCAATGCGGGGCGCGCTCGGTACATTGGGGCATCGAGGTCACCACCGACAATCACATGTGCATGGAGATAACCGACGTCGCTCCCCGCTCGCTCACCGCCGGCATCACCGGACTCTCCGAACCAGGATCGATGCTCCGGGGGGTGCCATCCAACTCCCACTTCGAGGGAGATCTCCATTCGGAGCGCATGGCCTTCGGCGTCGACCTCGGCGCCAACGCCGACCTACTCGACCTTCAACGCCAAATGCTGCCGCTGTAGAGCCAAGGATCGACTCATCGCATCTCGTTCTTAGAGGTCGAAATTGGCCCGCCGGGTGCTGGTGGCACTCGCCTCGTGCTGGTGGCGACGAACGTGATCGTTCAGCGAGGCTCGCTGCTTCCGCCGGGTCGCGGCGTCGAGTACCACCGGATCGTCTTCCAGTCGGGGCGCGAGTCCGAATCCGGAGTAGACAACGCGACGTTCCGCCGCCACCGGCGGACGGCTCATGTGGAGTGTGCACGAGCAGTGGACGGTGACGTCTCCGGCCTCAGTCGGCAGGGGCACGCGGGGCAGGTCGATCTTCTCGACCCCGAGCGCGGCGATGTTGGCCCGGTGCGACCCCGCCACTACACCGAGTTCGCCGTTCTCGGGACCGGCACCAGTCACCGAGATTCCCGTGACGAGCCCGCAGCAGGTGCGGGAATGTCCTCCCATCGAACAGTCCTTGTGCCAACTCACGTCGGATATGCCCTCAACGATGCCCACCCGTTTGCGAAGGCCTTCGGCTGCGTCGCCCGCGAAAGGATCTCGCTGCACGAATTCGTCGTCGGTGAATGTCGCGATGCGGCCGAACCGGTCGGTTGAAAGAAGCTCGCGCAGCGCGGCGGACCGATGATTGAACCCAAGGATGCGTGACGGCGCCCACTCCCCCGACTCGTCCCGGGCCCACCACGAGGCACCATCGTCGCGTTCGGCCTCGGCCATGGCGATGTCGAGGTCGGCGGATACCGCGGCCATCTCCTGGGCCGTGAACACACCCCGAAGATGGAGGAACCCAGCTTCTCCCAGAAAGTGGCCAATATCAATAGGATCGTCGTCGAGGCCGAAACTCTGATGGAGGTCCAACGGCGCACCGGCGCGATCGCAAAAGTCAATCGACTCCGGTTCATAGGCCGTGCGGCCGTCGAGCAACGTCCGCCACACCGGCTCCCATCCGATGAAGTCGTCGCCCTTGCCAGACCGCACCTCAGCCCGCCCCGTCATCTCGGCCCCGAAGGTCGACACGGCATCGTGTACCAGTTCGGCGAAAGTCTCCACCCCGAGGACGACGACGAGGTCTCCCCCCGGGGCCGAGCGCACCGTCAACCCCGATTGGGAACGCTCTATGGTGACCGACTCCCCATCGACCTCCAGGGTCAGCGACGGCAACCCCAGGCGATCAGCGCTGCGGCGAGCGACGGCACCGTTTCGCTCCACCCGCCCGGGCACATAGTCGGCAACGAACGAGGCCGGATCGACCGGGATCACTGCCCGATTCGGACGCGCCCGGAAATCAACAGTGGTCACGACTGGATCTCTTCGATCTCTACTGGCGGATTCCCGAACATGGTCAGAACCGAATGTTAGCGCCACCTTCGATAGCCCAGACTTGGCCATTGATCCATTCGGCGTCGTCGGAGTGGAGGAAGGCGATGACCGCACCGAGATCGGTAGAGCGGCAGCTGCTACAAAGAACTCAGCCGCTGCGCTGGATGGCCCGCTCATCCATGCCCAGATAGCTGGAGATCACCTTGGGATCATTGCGAACCGAGCCAGGGTCGCCCTCGGCGATCACTTTGCCAAGCTCAAGGCAATAGACACGGTCGCTCATACCCATGATGAGCGGCATGTCGTGTTCGATGATGAGCATGGATGCCTGAAGCTCCTTGCGGATCTCCAACAACAGCGGCGCCATGGCTTCCGCTTCTCGCTGGGCGATCCCGGCAGTGGGTTCGTCGAGGCACAACACCCGGGACCCCAATGCCAAGAGCCCGGCCAACTCGACAATGCGCCGAGTGCCGGTGGACAGATCAGAGATCGGCTTGTCGGCGTAGCGGCCCAGCCCGAGAAAATCCACCAGCTCGGCTGATTCTCTCTGCTGGGACCGGGCCCTGGCCGCAATCCGGGGCGAAAACACCATCGTCTCGATCATGCCGCTGCGCCCTCTGGCCTCAAGAGCGACTAGCACCGACTCGCGCACGGTGAGCTCGGGAAACAAAGAGGCAGCTTGGAATGATCGCCCCAGCCCCAGCCGCGCCCGCTGAGCAGGGGCCTTTCTAGACACGTCGACACCCAGCAGCTCTACTTGGCCCGACGAGGCGACAAATCCCCCAACGGAATTCATGAACGTGGTCTTGCCCGCCCCGTTCGTTCCGATAAGGCCGACCACTTCGCCAGCTCGCACTTCCATGGATATCCCGTCGTTGGCCTTGAGCCCCCCGAAGGACACCTCGATATTGCGGGTTTGCAGCGGCACCGGGCGATCTTCGACGCCCTTTCGCTCGATCTGGATCGATGCCGGAGGAGCCGTGGCTGCCTTCTCAACCGGAGGCAGCCGCTTTTCTGCCCATCGGTAGATGGCCCCGCGACCCCGGTGAAGGACGTGGGCTAGGCCACCGGGAAAGTACAGCAACAACACCAAGAGCCCGACGCTCGACGTCAGCAGCGGGACAATTTCATTGTTGGGAACGAGCGCCGGCAAACCGACCACCCAGATGGCTCCGATGATCGCGCCGCCCAGCGAGCCCATACCGCCGATGACGATCATTGCCACGACCAGCAGCGACCCCTCCACCAAGAATCTGCCATCACCAAGCGAGAGGCGCTGGGCGACCCCGGCCAGCAGAGCGCCGCCCAAAGCCGCGATGGCACCCGAAAGGGCAAATGAGCGCAGCTTCACCACGGCCGGGCGAATGGAGTAGGCGGCTGCGGAGATGTCGTTGTCCCGGACCGCGAGCGTCACTCGCCCCACCGCGCTACGGCGAAGACGCCCCAACACCGCCACCACGATGACGAGCACGGCTAGAACTACGAAGTAGTAAGTCCGATTCCGGTCGATGTCGAGGCCGAATATCGACCCACGCGGGAACAAGACCGAGGTGCCGTCCTCATTCAGCATTCGGAGGCGATACAGGTAGCTCCCCGCGGCCACGGCGAACGCGGAAGTGCTGACGGCAAGCAGCAACCCGCTGATTCGGAGCGCGCCGATGCCGATGATGGCAGCCACAACGGCGGTGATCAGGACCGCGACCACGATCGACAACACGTAGGGGAACGGCTCGAATCGGACGTAGATGAGCTGGGTGCTGCCGATCGACCAGTCAATGACAAAGCCGCGGGAAAAGGCGGCCGCCAGCAGCGCTCCGATCCCCGCGAATGACATCTGACCAAGGGATAGCTGGCCGGCCCACCCGGTGAGAACGGTCAACGAGAGCGCGCAGATGCAGAACGCGGCGATAGAGCTGTACAGCACGTGCTGCGAAGAGCGGGTGAACACGAACGGCAGGGCGACAGCCATCCCCAGCGGAACCAGCATGGCAATGCGGTCGAGATGGCGCACCCAGAAGATCGACTTGAGCCTCTCGGGCATGGCTTCGACTTTGGGGTTGAACGCGAATACGCCGGAATCCCGTTCCCGAATTGCTATGGCTACTGCCGCGATGACGGCCAGCAGCAGGAAGGCCTCGAACAGTCCCGGCGCGGCCAAGAAGTTGAAGCGCACAACGCCCTCGGCCAGCCCGATGACCACCCCGGCCAAGAGCGCCTTTGGAAAAGAGGTGAACCGAGCAAGAAGGGCCGCGGCCAGGGCGCGAAGCAAGGTGGTGGGGCCGAGATGGCTCAGGTTTACCGCCGAGCCGTCGATCCCGCCGATAAGCATCATCGAAACCGTCCCCACACCGCCGGCAATCCCCCACACCACTGTTGAGATGGTCTTGGGGTTGACCCCGCGCAACCGGGCCAGGTCGGGGTTCACTGCCGACGCCCGGATCAATCGTCCAATCAGGGTCCGGTTTAGGAACCAGCCCAGGGCCAGGGCAACCACGGGGGCCACAATGATCACCGTCAAATGCGAGCTCTTGACCCGAAGATCGCCGATCTCCCACAAGTCGTTGATGGGCAGGGGATAGGCCACCCGTCCCTTGACATCGGGGAAGGCGAGCAGGATCACCTGGCTGAGCTGGCTTACCCCGATAGTTGCCACCAGCAAGATCACCCGGGGGGCCTTGAACAATCGCCGCACCACGGTCAATTCGACAATTGCGCCGTAGACAACACCAGCGGCCAGGGCAATGACCAGGGCAACCCCGTAGGGCACGCCATAACTCACATTCAAGAGCACCAGCAGGCCTGAGGCGATGAGCCCCATGGCCCCCACTGCGAAGTTGATCACCTTGCTCGACCGGTAGATCAACACGATGGCCATGGCCAGCAGTCCATAGACCATGCCTTGGACGAGACCGTTGAAGGCAACCTGCGATGTGATCCAAACGGCGAGAGTCACCCGCCCTCCTCGCCCAGAAATACGGCTCGGGCCAAATCGTCGCGCTCAACCAGCTCGGCCATATCGCCGTCGAAGCGCACGTGGCCCTTCTCCAAGAACACCGCCCGATCAGCCACGGCCATGGCCACGTTGAGGGATTGTTCGACGATGATGATTGTCTGCCCCTGAGCCTTGAGTTCTTCGATAATGCCCACAAGCTGCTCGACCATGACCGGGGCCAGCCCCAGGGACAGCTCGTCGATGATCAACACATCGGGCTCGGTGATAAGCACCTGGGCCAATGCCAAGAGCTGGCGCTGGCCGCCCGACAGCGACGATGCCGCCTCGTTCGGCCGCTGGGCCAGGTCGCCGAACAGTCCTAGGGCGCGTTCGATGGCCGCCTCCATTGCGTCGGGGTCCTTGCGCAGGTTGAACGCGGCGATTTCCAGGTTCTCCCGAACCGAGAGGTCGTTGAATACCCCGCTGCCGCCGGGGAGCATGAGGATGCCCAACCGAGTCCGGGTCTCGGGAGTGACATAGGTGATAGTGCGCCCGTGATGACGCACTACCCCTCGGGAAGGCGTTCCCAGCCCGGCCGCTACCCGCAAGGCGGTGGACTTGCCCGCCCCATTCGTACCCAACAGGGCCAAGACCTCTCCCTTTTTCACTTCGAAGCTCACGTCGAACAGGATCTGAACCTGCCCATAGGAGAAGTCGACTTGGCTCATTTGAAGTGCGGGTATCTCGTCGGGGTTGGCCGAGCGCCGTGCATGGTCTTCCTGCTCCTCGTGGAGCTCGGCCGCAACCATTGCGAGGTCTTCTCGGATTGAGAAAGTGCCCCGCAGCATCAACAGGCCGCCGATGATGGTCGACGGCACATACACGACGATGATCGCAGTGCGGGTGCCGTACATGTCCGACAACATCCCCGAGAGCAGGGCACCACCGGTGGCGCCAACAAAGAAGATGTAAAGGGCGCCCAAGGCCTGGCCCATGCCCCGCAACCGATAGGGGACGACCGCCATCAGCAGGGGCCCAACCATGGAGAACGCCGCGTAGGTCATCACCGCGGGTGGAATCCCCAAGATTGCAAACAGCACCGGGCCAGGCATGAAGAACTGCACCGGAATGAGCAGCGCGGAGGGGAGGATGAGCCACCCGACTAGGCGCATGGCAAAGACAGGGTCGCTGCGATACAGGCGGTCGTAGTATCGGCCAACGAAGGGCATGGAGATCATCACGGCGACACCGGCGACGGTCGTGACCGCGCCACGCCCGAAAGCATCAAGCCCGTACTCGTCCTCCATGAAGATGCTGCCCAATATGGGAACAGTGAACAGCCCGAAACCGAGGGCGGCGAAGGCGGTAACCACCGAGCGAAGGGTGCGGATTTGAAGCAGGCGATTGAAGGCCACCTCAACCGAGATGGGGAGCGGATCTTCGTCCTGGATGATCTCCCCGAGGACATCCTTCTTCTCGAACTGGCCACGCACTGGTTCGGGAATCCTGAAAGAGGCCAGAGCGACCACCACGATGGGGATGGCCAGAATGAA
This sequence comes from Acidimicrobiales bacterium, assembly GCA_965208505.1. GTDB lineage: Bacteria > Actinomycetota > Acidimicrobiia > Acidimicrobiales > Bin134 > Poriferisocius. The sequence goes on along the minus strand of OZ242339.1, from coordinate 172,525 downwards.
AAACACCCATCGCCACGCTGACGGTCCGCCGATCAGAACGGCCATCCCCCCCACGATGAGCGGGCTGAGCGTGCCGGTCGCCGATCCGATCAACGACAAGGTGCTGCCGATTCGACCACGGGCGCTGATCGGAAACTGATCGGCGGTCAACGAAGAATGAACGGTGAAGGAATTCGACTCGGCAATGCCCACGCCCAGGCGGGCAAAGAAGAGCATGACCGCGTTCACCACCATGCCAGTGACCGCTACCATCAGCCCGAAGAAGAAGTTGGCGATGGCAATGATTCGGCCTCGGCGGTAACGGTCAGCCAGCCACCCCATCGGCAGCGCGCCCAAGATCAAGAAGGCTCCTGACGCGGAGCTGATGAAGACCATCGTGCCATCGCTTATCCCCAGCGAATCGCGGATGTCAGGCGCCAAGGTGCCGAGAGAAGACCGTTCGATATTGGTGACAAAACCGATCAACGCCAATATGACAAACGTCGAAACGCTGCCCGTGGCCACTGCTTGCCTCAGGGTCAGGTCCCCCTCTCCAGCCCCTGGAACGGCATCGGGAGACAGCGCTTCGCGTTGTGAAACAGCTTCTTGGCGCTCAGCCTCGAGATCGAAGATCGTCTCAGCAAGTTCGCCGGGACTGTCCTGTCTCTCGCCGCTCATGGGCTAATCACTCCGCCCGACGACCCTGTCTCTCGCCGCTGGTGGGCTGATCACTCGGGCACCAGCGCACCAGCCTCTGCATCCCACCTATAGAAGAGCACGGGTCGAATGCCGCTGGGATGGTCCTTGTCGAAGTACCAGGGGTCGGGAAAACCGGGCAGCATGATCTCTCCCAGATTGTGGGCCGCGGTGATCAATGTCCCGCGATTGAGGGTCGGCCCTGCGGCCTCTAGCAGGGCAGCTGTGAAAGCTGTGTATCGACAAGCCGTCAGGGAGCTTGGATAGTCGTCGGCTACCGTCTCCCCGGCTTCTTCCTCCAATGCATCGTGCTCTGCTTCTGTGAGCAATGTGATTCCGAGTTCGCTTTCTTGGCTCTCCACGCATTCTGCTGTCGGGCTTCCCAGCTGCCGAAAGACGGGCCTGGAGTCGAACGGCCCAAAGCCGATTAGGCCTTCTAGCACCGACAGATCATTGCCTTCTCCACCGATATACAAATTGGCGACACTGAGGTTGGTGAACACGATCTGAGGGCGGTAACCAGTGCGGGCCACACCCACGGGGAAGCCCGACTCCGTGGTCCCGATCGTTATGACCTGGTCAATACCTTCAGATTCGAACTTTAAGGCGATGGTCTCTGCCGAGGCGAAAAACGCGTTGGGGTCGGTGTCGGCCAAGGAGGTGTCGAGATATGCCGAGCCGACGACATCGACGCCTCCCGATTCGAGAACGGGTCTGATCTGGGTCTCAAAGAGCTCTTCATTCCCGACGGAGCCCACGACTCCAACCCGTCCGCCCAACTTGCCAGCGCGAACCATCGCCAGGATCCCGTCGACGAGAAAGCTCTCGCTGTCCTCGGTCGAGTACCAAAGAGTTCTAGACAGAGCCAGATTCTCAGCCGAGATATTTGTGCCCAGCAACGGAGTCTCGTGAGTCTGAATGAAGCAGAGCACGTCATCGCCAATGAAATTGCCGACCGCCAAGAACACGTTTTCGTCCTCGGTCAGCAGCGTGCACGCTGCCGTTCCGGCATCGGTGCCGATCGGATTAACCGGGGCAAAAACGGGGACCAGCATCCGGCCATGTATGCCGCCAGCATTGTTCACTATGTCGAACGCCAACCGGTAGGCAGCCTCGTAGTCGCCGTGTTCAATGCCGATCAATGCGCTCACCTCGCTGAGGTCGGGATACATGATCCCGATCTTCACCGCATCGTCGGTAACCCCAGGGGCCCGCTCGTCGACAACCGCGGGGAATAGACCCAGGGTTCCCGGACCGGTGGGCGCTGGCTCCTCAACTTCGGGCTCAGCTCCGTTGCCGTCTGGGGCCTGGTCCCCGCCGTCGGCCTCTTCCTGGTCTTGCTGGCCGTTGTCGGAGGCCGGTGCACCGCTTTCGGCATCCTCAGGGGCCGGTGCGCCATCGTCGGCATCCTCAGGGGCCGGTGTACTGGCTCCTCCATCGTCGGCGGTTTCGGTAGCCGGGGCACTTTCTGATGCGGCCTCTTCTTCCTTGGAAGTAGTGCAGGCGCTGAGTGCGAGCACAATCACAAAGACGAGAGCGAGGATTCTTCTCATGACTTGTTCCCTGTAGTGGAAGGTGGCAGACGCTGTGCGAATATGTGCGAATGTACAGCACCGATGCTTGGGCCGCTAGAGGCAGTTGGAAGTTCTTCATTGGACCGAGACTCGAACCCGGCTGAGATTCTGCACCCGGGCAATTGACGCGGCAGGATTACCTTGACGATGAGTTATGGCCCGCAACACGGGGAAAAACACGCCAGGCTCGGTGAATCGGTGGGTGGTGGACCACACATCCTCGACCAGAGAGACGTCGCAGAACTCTCCCCGGCCCAACGGGTCCCACTCAAGTGCGACCACCTCTCCCCCGCCGGGAGGAACTTCGACAACAGCCCGAAACGTCACCTCCTCTCCTGGTTCGACTATGGCCGACACGGCATCTGCTCGAAGAGGAGCCTGAGGTCGACTCGGATCAGCCGTGACCTCCAGCCTCACCACAGGTTGGATTCCGCCGCGCTCTTCTGCGGTGTCGGCCAAAAGGATCTGACCGTCTTCCAGCCTATATGCCGTTGATGCCGCAGGGGCCACCCCCTTTTCCGCCCAGGCCGCCACGTCCCGAAGCGCCTGGTGGACTATCCCGTCGTAGGAAACCAGCCAGTGCTCCTTGCCCTCTGTTAGCGGGCCGGTGTGATGGTCGGCGTTGTCGGTAAACCACAGGCGGAACCAGTCGTCGGTGTCGTAGCCCAGAGCCGACCGGACGCGGGCGGCGTACCAGTGGCCGTGCCAGGGAAAGGCATCGGCATCGACGAGGCTGTTCACCACGATGACTTTCCCAGCGATCCGGCCGTGGTGGGTTCCTCCCCCGCTGACCTGACCACCGATCAGCGGCCCGATTTCGGTTGCCCTCTGGGGATGTCGGGGATGGCCATCGGGGTCACGGAACTGATCCCAACCGGAAAACTCGCCCGAAGGAGGGAGTTGGTGGCGGTGAAGGGCGCAAAGGGCCAGCCGCCACCGGGCGTCAATCGAGGGCTCAGTCTCGCCGTCATCCTTGGCTTCCTCCTGGATCAGAGCCGCCCGAAAGCGGTCGCCCAACGGAGAGTCTTCGTTCCCTAGGTAGCCGGGCTCACTCCAGAAATCATCGGCGTACGATGGGTCGATCGCCTTTACCGTGCTGGCGAACCGCATCAGCCCTGACTCATCGTCGAGACCGAGCACATAGCGATAGTCGTTCCAACTCACTAGGGGAACTCCCAAGGCCGACACCTCCCGCAATACCGCAGCTTCCACCGGATCGAGGCCGGCGTAGGGATTACCGCTGCCGCCAGGAGAAACGGCATCGGCTATCTGCGGCGCCCTTTCCGTCAAGATGAGCCGAGCGAAGGCCCGAATGAAGAAGTTGTTGGGTATGGATGTCATCGCGCCGATTACCAGCGGGACGCCTCCTGCCCACACCCCGCTGGTGTTCTCCATGGCGGCGATGGTCTGGTAAGAGCCTCCGCTCGCTCCATAGATGTAGCCGAAAATGGGCTTGGAACTGCCGTAATGGCGGGCGGCAACATCCTTGGCGAATGTGGCGGCGGCTGCGTCCACCAGATAGCCGCCATCGGCGTTGGTTTGAACGGTGTAGGCCCCTGAGTCCGCACCGAAAACAACGGCCCGATCTCCGGGGTTTTCGTCGTCGACCGGATACACGCTCTGGAAGAACCGGTGCTCGTACCGACATCTGGTGGGCAGCGAAACAGTGAACCGATAGTCAGTGCCTGCAAAGTGGCCCCGGACTCTGCGATGGGGAAGGGGCGCGGATTTGTCGGTCTCGTTGTCGATCACCGGCCGAAGATCGGCGGTCATTAGACAGCCGCCTCTTTGCGCTCAGGGTTTTCCCACGCCGGGGACGACGGCTTCGGTTGCGTAGATGGAACCGGTTTTGGCCGCGGTTACGACTTCTCGCTTCCAATCGTCGGCCGCGCAGATTAGGAGCGTGCGGCGGTCGTCGCCGCCGAGCGCGCAGGCCACCGGCACCTTGGGGGCCATGTCGTAGGAGTCGGTCACCTCGCCTCCGGGGAGCACTCGGAATACCCGAAGGCCCAGGGGGTCGGCCACCCACACCGCGCCCTCGGCGTCGAGGCAGATGCCGTCGGGCGGGGCCACTGGGGCCCTGTCGGATTCGGGAACCAGCTCGGCGTAGACCCGCCGATTGGAGAGGGTGCCATCAGGGGCCACGTCGAACGCGGTGAGCCTGAAGGCCGCGCTTTCGGCCACGATAAGCGTTTGCTCGTCAGGAGTCAGAATGTGGCCGTTGGGGGCTTCCATCCCATCGGCGCCCACGCTCACCGAGCCGTCGGGGGCCACTTTTAGGGTTTGTGCGGTACGCCGCTCGCCCCCTGCGTGAATGCGGGCCCCCATGTCGCCGATGTAGGCGGTGCCGTCGGAGCGCACGATCATGTCGTTGATGTCGCCGATGGCCAGCGGCGACAGGTCGGCGTGCTCCACCATCGATCCGTCGGGCTCTTGGCACAGCAGCTTCTGGGTGGACATGGCCACCACCAGCAGCCGTCCGTCGGGCAGCCAGCCCAGCCCCGACGGATCGTCCCAGTCGACCACCGCTACCGTCTCGGCGTTGCCGTCCAGGTCGGTACGGATCACCCGGTGGGCGTGCATGTCGGAGAACCACAGGGCGCCGTCGCGCCACCGAGGCCCCTCGGAGAAGTTGAGCCCGTCCAAGATCGTGCGCATCAGGTGCCTCCTCATCGGCCTGGTCGTTGACGAAATGGCACAATAGCCCCATGACTATGACCCTCACCCCCAGCATCGACGCTGACGAGTCATACGAGACCATTCAAGTGGATCGGATCGGCGGTTCATTGGGTGCAGTGGTTTCCGGCGTGGACCCCCGAGACGGCCTGAGTGAACAGGAGTTCGCGGAAGTTCACGAGGCGCTGCTCCGCCACGAGGTGATCTTCTTCCGCAACGTGCCTATGAGCGCCGATGACCAACTGGAGTTGGCCTCCCTCTGGGGCCAGCCCAGCATCTACCCGCTTCAAGCCCTCATGGGTGGCACCGAGCCAAACACATCGGTCATCCGCGACGATGCCGACAGCTTTCCCACCACCGACAACTGGCACACCGACGTGACCTGGATTGAGGTGCCCCCCAAGGTCGCCCTGCTCCAGTCGCTGGTCGCACCCCCCTACGGAGGCGACACCATGTGGTGCAGCATCACCTCAGCCTACGACGCCCTGTCGGCCCCCATGCGGGCCATGATCGACGGGCTGGAGGTCCACCACTCAAACTATCCCCAGTTCTGCACGAACATGGCCGAGAAGTCGGGGAGTTGGGATCTGGTGCCCCTGCTACGGGAGGCCTACCCCGGCGTGGAGCACCCGCTGGTGAGAACCCATCCTGAGACCGGTCGGAGGGCGCTGTATGTAGCCACCAACTTCCAGCAGTACGTGGTGGGTATGAACGAGACCGAAAGCGAGGCTCTGCTCGACTTCTTGGTGCACCATATAGACCAGCCCCGCTTCCATTGCCGGTGGTCGTGGACCGAGGGCGATCTGGCCATTTGGGACGAGCGGTCCACCAATCACCGGGGCGTAGCCGACCACTATCCCGAGGTCCGCGAGGTGCGCCGCTGCACCGTGGACGGCGACCGCCCCTATTTCGACCCGTCGGTGCCCTACCAGCCCAAGGCCGCCTACCAGCCCCAGTAGTCGCCGCCGAAACCCATCAGATACCCCCATTTCAGACAGATAGTTATACTTTTGTTTACAAAACTATAACTAAGTCTAGAATACTGGGGTGACCTTTCAGTTTCTTGGGCCTGATCCGCTGGAACAGCAGATCAATACAGCACTTCAGCACCTCGCCGGTGGCCAGGCTCCCAGTCAAGTCGAGACCACTCAAATCGACTTCAAAGAAGAGCCCGGTCGCCGAAAAGGACGATCGATCGTCCCCGGCGAAAGCACCAGCAAGGTGGCAGCCTCATATCTCGCCGAGGAGATGGCGTGTATGGCCAACACGCCAGGGGGAGGTGCTCTCATAGTGGGCGTCGCCGACGATGGCACACGGATCGGAACCGAGCTCGATGCCGAATGGCTGCGTCACCGCATATACGAGTTGACCGATCGCAAACTCACCGTCGATGCCAGAGAGGCAATCCTCGCTGAATGCAGAATCTTGGTTCTCACCGCACATGAAGCAGTCGAACCCATCCGGTACGGGGGACGCATCAGGTGGCGTGTCGATACCAACTGCGTCGAAGTAGACGCCTCGACTTGGCACACAAGAAAGCTCCATAACAGCGGCTTTGATTGGTCTGAGCAGCCATCTGGACACACCCTTGACGACGTGAGCCCAGTAGCTGCCGAGATCGCAAGGCGCTACCTGCGGCAGCGAGGCAGCCCGACGGATACCGAGTTGGCGGAAGCCCCAGTAGCCGACCTCATACGCCGCTTGAATCTGGCTGATAGCAGCAGTCGTCTGACCAACGCCGGCAGCTTGCTGTTCGTTGCAACGCCCTACCCCGGCATCGACTACATCCGCCGCGATACCCCAGGCGGCGACAGCCGAAACCGAATCCGCAGCACTGGCCCCCTGTTAGAGCAAATCCACGAGGTTGAACTAGCTTGCCAGGCCGCCAACCGCACGTTCCATATCGCCCATGGCTTTGCCCATGGCCAGCCCCAGGCCATCCCTCCAAGAGCACTGCGTGAGGCAATTGTCAATGGATCGGTACACCGTGACTGGCGTTCCGCTCTGCCCACCACTGTGGAACATGCGGGCGACACAATGACTGTCACTTCCCCAGGCGGATTTGTAGGTGGAATCGATCCATTGAACATCATCTCGCACCCTGCGGTGCCGCGGTACCGCAGCCTGGCAGAAGCAGCCGCCGCGTTGGGAATAGCTGAGCGCCAGGGAATAGGCGTCGCCAGGATGACACGAGACATGCTTGCCATCGGGAGACCTCGCCCGGAAATCAATGAGATCACCGGCCCTTTCGTACGAGTCGCTCTTCTAGGCGGCGAGCCAGACAGAGAAGTGATCTTGTTCATTTCCGACATCGTCCCCGCGAACCTGACTGCTGGCGTAGAGCCACACCTGCTCATCGACGAATTGTGCCGACGGGGCTGGATCGACGCCGAGACCGCCTCCCCTCTGCTTCAGCGCACAAAGGCCGAGGCATCTGAAGCCATCTCCCGATTGAAAACTGCGAATCTGACCGATGAGCAGGATGCCTACTGTGATAGGCCCGAGGAATTCGCATCAGGAGTGATCGCCGAGGTAGCCGGTGTCCCCGCCAACTACCCGGCCGCGTGTCGCCTGAGCGATGAGGCGCGGGGCCGACTCGCCCACCTATGCCCCTATCTCAGCACACCCGAAGGACAAAATTCCCTGATCTGTGACTGGGCCACCCGGCGCGGCCGCGTATCCAGCACTGAAGTCGCCGACCTCACGGGTCTGAGCGTACTCACCGCCGGACGGCGTCTATCCGCACTCGCCGATGCGGGTGTGCTCAAACCGGCCCAGTCAGCTCAGACTGGACGAGGGTTCCACTACGTGCCCGCTGCCTTCCCATCCGTTCACCAGCCCCAGTAGTCGCCGCCGAAGCGCTCGTCGCGCTCGGCCAGCGCCCCCTTCATGCCCTTCTCCCGCGATGTCTCGTGGAAGTCGAACTCGTCGGGGCTGCGGCGAGTGCCCATCACAAAGAGCGGGTGGACGCCGTAGTGGGGGGTGAAAGCCTGGCCGATCCCCAGCATGTCGTAGGCCAAGTGGGCCACAGCGCGCCCGGTGGCGATGCCGTCTCGGGGCAGGCTGGTCAGCGCCCCGGTGAGTTGGCCCACCGCCTCGTCAAGGTCATCTCGGGGCACCACCCGGTTGACCAGGCCCAGTCGCTCGGCCTCGGCGGCGTCGAACTTGCGCCCGGTTACCGCCAGCTCGTTGGTCCGCTTCAACCCGATCTGGGAGGCCAGCATGGGATAGAGCCACGAGGTGCCCGCCGAGCCGAAGCGCTCCTCGGGCAGGCCGAATGTTGTGTCGTCGGACACCACGGCAAAATCGCACACCAGCAGCAGATAAAGCCCCGCACCGATACACGGTCCGTGAACTCGAGCCACGATGGGCTTGGCCGAGTACAGCAGGTCGCGCATCACCCACGCCCGGCGGCGCAGCCCGGCAATGGCGAACCTCCCGCCTTTGGTCTCAGCCCCGCCGTAGAAGTCGTCAGGGCTGGACAGGTCAAACCCCGCGGTAAACCCCCGCCCTGCCCCGGCTAACACGATGCACTTGATGTCATCGTCGGCCTCGGCCTGGCGGACGAAAGCCACGATCTGGTCAAACATCTCATCGGTCAGCGCGTTGAACACCTTCGGTCGATTGAGGGTGATAGACGCCACCGCCCCGTCTGTCGCATAGGTCACTTGGTCTTCAGCCATGGCCCCTATCCTGCATGGTTTGCACGTGGGTTGCGATCTGGTCCTCGAAGGTGAAGTCCAGATCGAGGCTCTGGTCGAGGCCCTCGGCCACCATCCAGCGGTGGACGTGGTCGACCATGGCGGCGAGGGTGTACTCCGGCTCCCATCCGATGTCGGCCCGTAGGCGGTCGACCGAGAACACCACGCTGCGGTTCCAACGGTGCAGGTTGGGGGCCAGCCGCTGTACGAGCTGAGCCAGCTTGAATCTCCGCCGGGTTTGGTCGGCATTGGCTCGGGCCTTATCTGAGCTGCGGATGTCGATCTTCACCGGTGAGGCCTGTCCCTCCTCGAACACCAGGGCACCATCCCACAAGTCGTCCATCACCGGGGCGGGGATGAAGACCTTGTTGGCGTCGGCGCCCAGCACCTCGGCGAAGGTGTCCACGTAGCCATCGTCTGATTGATAGGTCCCGCCGGTGAGGTTGTAGCGCTTTCCGAAGGTCTGGGGCTGGAGCATCATCATCCGCAGCGCTCGCGACTGATCGTCCACATGGCCCACTTGGCCCACGGTTGTGCCGTCGCCGGGGATCAGCACCGGGCGACCCTTCAGCAGCCGCAGGATCATCCGCTGCTCCCGGTCGGCCAGGATGTTTCGGGGTCCGAACACCATCGAGAAGGGAACGATGGTGGCCGGGAACCCCCGGCGACGCCAGGCGTCGATAAGGATGTCCTCGCACAGCAGCTTGTGCAGCCCGTACTCGATCTGGTGGGGGCCGCGGTCTACTGGATGGTCCTCGGTGATGGGCAAGATATCGGTGGGGGCGTAGATGACGGTGGACGAGGCGAAGATGTAGTGGCCGATGCGCCCCTCGAACACCTCGATCATCAGCTCCACATCGGCCGGGTGGTACGCGCTCATGTCCTGGACGACGTCGAAGCTCTCACCGCCGAGCACCGCCCGCACATGGTCGTGGTCGGTGCGGTCAGCCACCAGCCGGCGCACCGACCTGGGGAAGTCCACCGCCGTGCGTCCTCGATTCAACACCGTGACCTCATGGCCATGCTTTACCAGCTCCATGACCAGCGAGTAGCCATTGAACTGGCTCCCGCCCATCACCAAGACCTTCATACGTGCTCCCTTGTTGCTTGATTCGATCTCAGCAGCACACGCCGGCTTCGGCGAGGGCTTCTACTTCTTTGGAGGGGATGGCGAGGACTTCGCCCAGAACCTCGACGGTATCCGCGCCGAGCAGCGGGGATGGGCCGGCGGTGCGCTTGGCGGTACGGCTGAAGCGTATGGGGTTGGCAACGTGGGTCTCCTTGCCCACCACCGGATGCTCCAACACGTCGAGAGCACCTCTAGCGGCTAGGTGCTCGTTGCCCAAGTGGTCGTAGGGGCCCATCACCGCCATGGCCGACACCCCGGCGGCTTGCAGGCGCTCGGCCCGGTCATCGGCCAGGCCTTGGGCCATCCAGGCGGCTACGGCGCCGTCCACCGCTTCAACGTCGGCCAGCCGTTCGGCGTTGGTGGGCCACCGGTTCTCCACGCAGATGACTTCGCAGCACCGCTGCCACGACTCGTCATCGTGGCAGGCCAGCGCCACCCAGTCGTCGTAACCGCCCGCCCGGTACACATCGTGGGGGGCGACTTCGTTCGAACGGTTGCCGCAGGCATGGGGATCGGCACCGGTGGCCGCTGCGCCCATGTACACCTCGCCGATGAGGTAGGCGGCGGCTTCGGTCTGGGCCATATCAATGAGCTGGCCTTGCCCTGTGCGCTGCTTGTGGTCGAGTGCGGCCAGCACCGCCACCGCCAGCAGCTTTCCTGCTATGTGGTCGGGATGGTTCAGCGTGGTGCCGCACGGATACGGCACATCGGCGTGGTTCCACAGCCAGTGGGCTCCGGCGAAGCTGGCGTTGAGCGGCCCATAGGCCGGCATCTTGCCCATGGGGCCACCCCGGCCGTAGCCCTGCGAGCACACGTACACCAGGTCAGACCGCTTGGCCGACATGTCGTCCCACCCCAGCCCGAGCTTGTCCAACGACCCGCCCCGCAGGTTCTCGGCCACCACATCGGCGGCCATGAACAGCTCTAGGGCCAGCTCGCGACCCTTCTCGGTGGTCATGTCGAGGGCCACCGACCGCCGTCCCCGGCTCTCGGCGTTGAACGGGAAGGCCTTGTTGAGGTCGCCCCGGCCGGCGAAGCGCAGCGAGTCGGGGTGGGCCACCGATTCGATTTTGATGACGTCTGCACCCAGTTCCGACAGCATCCAGGTTCCCTCGGGCACCACCGCGGCCATGCCGAATTCCACCACTCGCACTCCGGCCAGTAATTGGCCACTGTCGCCTGAGCTGTTGTACGGGCCTGGTGCCCACGGATTGTCGGCGGGACGGGCATCGAACAGGCCAGGGATTGCATTGGCCCGTGGCGCTGGCTTTCGCACTCCCGCTGGCGTGCCCGACAGCTTCCAAGGAGCATCGGGCATAGGCAGGCCCTCGGAACCCTCCACGTCGTAGCGGAAGAACCCTCGGCCAGCCACTTGCGGATGGGCGGCGAACTCGCTGGGCGACTGGATCATGCCGATGGTGGTGCCCGCGGCCAAGCCGTGCTCGAACAGGTCGGACCGGTCCCGCTGCGACGTGATCGCATCGGCCACCATGTGGATCACGTCACGGTTGCGGCCCCGGAACACGCCGTCGGCCCACTCCGGACCGGTCAAAGCGTTGGGATTGCCCAGTACCTCCACAAAGCCGGTCCACTGGTAGGGCGTGCCGATGACCGTGCGCACCCAGCCGTCTCGGGCCGGGAATATCCAGTAGTTGCCGTCGGCGTTGCGACGGCCCTCGGCAGGCAGCTCGGGAAAGTGGCCCACATAGTCGGGGATCAGCACCGACCACGGATTGAGCCCCGATAGGGCCGCCTCCTGCACGCTGATCTCCACCACCTGGCCTTTGCCGTGGCGACGGCGGTCCATCACCGCGGCCAGCCCGCCGACGGCGCCGAACACCGAAGCGCAGTCGTGGGCCAAATGGCCGGGGTGCCAGCACGGGGACTTCTCCCTAAAGCCCGACAGGAAGTGCCCGCCCGAAGAGGCGAACGCAGGCAGAGGCTCCAGCTTCCAGTCTGAGCGAGGGCCGGAGAGCCCCATGTCGGTCAACGCCACCACCACGAGTTGGGGATGGTGCCCGGTCACCTCGTCGAGGTCCAAGCCGGTGTTGTCGATGAACAGGTCGGCTTCGGCAATTAGTGCATCCAGATCGGCGGGGTCGCCGGCGGCTTTGTTGGCGTTGCGGTGGGCGTGGGCCAGTGCGTCGGGATCGGGTACCGGCGGCACTCGGATCACCTCGGCCCCCAGGTCGCCCAACACCCGGGCGCAAAGCGCGCCCCGCATGTCGGTGTGGTCCACCACCCGCAGCCCGCACAGCGCGCCGGGACCCATGGGCTCAGAAGAACTCATCGGATGCGGGGCTCGATGCGGGTTTGCTCCTTGATGCCTCGGGCCTTCTCGGTGATCTCCTCCTCAGCCCCGGCCAGGCTCAAGAAGGCCACCCCGCTGTTCACCGCATTGGCCAAAGTCGTGTACTGGGCGGTCCACAGCCCCTTCATGGTGGCTTCGACGGCCAGGCGCTCGGGCGCCGACACGATGGCCTCGGCGCACCAGCGGGCCGTGTCCATCAGCTCGTCCAGCGGTACCACCTCTTGCACTAGCCCGATCTGGAAGGCCCGCTGGGCCGACATGCGCTCGTGGCGACCAAGCAGCGACATCCGCATGACCTCGCCGAGCGGCATTCGCTGAAGCATGAACATGGGCTCGTTCACCGCGGGCATGCCGTGGCTCACATGGGGGTCGAAAAAGGTGGCGTTGTCGGAGGCGATGATGAACTCCACCTCGCCCAGCAGGTAGAACGCGCCGCCAGCGGCCATACCGTTCACCGCGGCGATCACCGGGCGCCAGTAGTCGTTGGACTTGGGGCCGACAGTGGAGATCGGGTCGTCCACCATGAACGGCGAGGCGGGCTGCTTCCACGACCCGGTGATGTCCACCCCGGTGCTGAACGCCCGCTCCCCCGCGGCGGTGAGGATCACGCACCGCACGTCGTCGTTGTAGCGGAGGTGGGTCCACAGGGCTCGAAGCTCTTCGCAGGAGGTGTTGTCCATGGCGTTGAGCCGCTCGGGCCGGTTCAGGGTAACCACCGCCACACCGTCGGACTCCTCGTACAGCAAGTTCTCATAGCTGGGCACGGCCCGAAGCGTAGTCCTGACAATGCGACCTCATAGAAGGTCAGAACTAGAGTCGCCGCCCATGGCGTGTCCACTGAACTCGGGGAAGCGGAGGAAATAATGGACATCGGAAGAATCGGATTGTGGCAGGGCGTTTTGGACCAGCGGCCCTCGAGCCAGGTGCGGGAGGTCGTCGCCGAGCTCGAGGAGATGGGCTGGCCCACGCTGTGGATCCCCGAGGCCGTGGGCCGCGACCCGTTCGTGTCGGCATCGGTAATGCTGGGGGCCACCAGCACGCTGAAGATCGCCACCGGCATCGTGCAGATCCACGCCCGCCACCCCATGACCACCGCAGCGGCCCAGAAGACGGTGGCCGAGGCGTACGACAACCGGTTCCTGCTGGGCATCGGCGTGAGCCACGGCCCGTTCATCGAGGGCATCCGCAAGCTGGACTACTCCAAGCCCTACTCCTTCATGGTGGATTACCTCAACGAGATGGAGGGGGCCATGTACATGGCCCTCGCCCCCGAGGAAGACCCGCCGATGGTGCTGGCCGCGCTGGGCCCCAAGATGCTGGCATTGGCCGCCGAGCGCACCGCGGGCGCCCACCCCTATTTCGTGCCCCCCGAACACACCGCCCTCGCCCGGGAGATCATGGGGCCCGACGCCCTGCTGGCCCCCGAGCAGAAGGTGTGCCTGGAGACCGATCCTGAGTCAGCTCGGGCGCTGGCCCGGGAGAACATGGCCCTGTACCTGGGGCTACCCAACTATGTGAACAACCTCTACCGGCTGGGATTCACTGAGGAGGATGTGGCCGAGCAGTCCGACCGACTGGTGGACGCCATCGTGGCCTGGGGCGACATGGATACCATCCGGGCCCGCATCCAGGCCCACCACGACGCCGGTGCCGACCACGTGGCCGTGCAGGTACTCACCCCCCGGGGTGAGCTGCCCCTGGCCCAATGGCGAACCCTGGCTGACGCCCTTCTATAGTTCGTCGGCGAAGCTCTCTTGAACGGACGAGGGGCTCGAAAGCACGAGGGGTCGACATCATGAGCAGGCTTTGCGAAGGACGAGTCGCGGTCATTACCGGCGCAGGAAGGGGCATAGGGCGGGAATACGCCCTAATGCTGGCCCAGCACGGTGCCAAGGTGGTGGTCAACGACCTGGGCGCCGACCCCGACGGCCGGGGCGGCGACGCCGGGCCGGCCGGTGAGGTGGTCGAGGAGATCCGGGCCATGGGCGGCGAGGCGGTGGTGAACGGCGCCGACGTGAGCGACTTCGATGCCGCCCGCGACATGATCCACCAGGCCATCGACACGTTCGGGACGCTGGACATCCTCATCAACAACGCCGGCATCCTGCGGGACCGCATGGTGTTCTCCATGAGCGAGGCCGACTGGGACGCGGTCGTGCAGGTACACCTCAAGGGCACCTTCGCCCCCGTCCACCACGCGGCGGCCTGGTGGCGGGAGCAGACCAAGGCCGGGAGCAGCTTCGACGCCCGCATCATCAACACCGCCTCGCCGTCGGGCATCTTCGGCAACGTGGGCCAGACCAACTACGGCGCGGCCAAAGCGGGCATCGCCGCCTTCACCGTGATCTCGGCCATGGAGTTGGTCCGCTACGGGGTCACGGTGAACTGCATCGCCCCCAGCGCCCTGACCCGGCTCACCGCCCCGCTTATGGGCGGAGCCGACGTATCCGAAGAGGTCCAGGAGACGATGTCGCCTACCTGGATCGCCCCCATCGTCACCTGGCTGTGCAGTCCAGAGGCGGCCAACGTGACCGGCCGAGTGTGGGTTGTTGGCAACGGCCGGTTGGGCATCGCCGAGGGCTGGGCCCTCGGCCCCAACGTCCCCCTTGATTCCCAAGACCCCACCACCTTGCACCCGGTGGTGGCCGACTTGATGGCCAAAGCCGAGCTCAACGCCGACATGAGCGGCAACCCCGCCGCCGGGCCAGGCCGCCCCGGCCATGAAATTTAGAGCTCTTCAACCCGGCAGCGGACCTCTGGTTCGTTGTCGGCCCCCACCCATCGCAGGGCGAGGCCGCCTCGGGCGTGGCCCGCGGTGTCCAGCCAGTTGGGGTGGCCGGGGTCTTGTCGGGCCACCACCACCCGCACCGTGCCGTCGTCTTCGACTGCGGCCGTGTGGTGGTTGAGGTTGGTTTGGTAGTACTCGAAGTCCAGCGACTCCAACCAGTGGTTGCCTATCTGGATGTTCCAGTACTCGCAGTCGGGGGGCTCGAACTCGATGATCCAAGCCTCATCAGGGCCTAAGTCGAAATAGCCGTAGTTGTACGAGGTGTCGGGGTCGCCCTGAGCAAAGGCCAAGAGCTGGGGGTCGATAGGCCGAACTTCGTGGGTATGGGCGGCAAAGCTGGCCGTCCAGCCCAGAAACTGGCCCACCACCGCGGCCACGGTGAACCCAGCCCGGCCCAGCGCACCGGCCAGTCGCTCAGGGTCAACCGGCACAGGCGGGCTGCCTGAGTCAGTCCGCTCCAGGGTCATCTCGGCGGGGGTCTGGTTGGGCCGGTCGAGCAGGGTCTGGCGGATGGTGAGCGAGTTGGTGCCTTCCTTCATGGCCAGCCAGGGTCCGGTATGGGGCTCGGAGCTGATTGCCACTTCGAATCGGCCGCCGGAATCCAACTCGAGATCCTCGGTGGTCAGATAGCTGTCGCGAATCAGCCCCTCGGGGGTGCCCAAGCCGCCGCTGAACGCCCCCATGCGGATGGAGTGGGCGTCGTTGAGGCGGCCCGACAGCCGGTACTCGAATCGGGGCGACAAACGAGCACCCCCGTAGGCGTAGTCTGGGTTGTCCAACCCGATCTTGACCCCCGCCTGGTTGAGGATGGCCCGGGCCGGGTCGGACTCCTCCAGATTGGCCTTCAAGAAGTTGGCGACCAGCCGGGTGACGTAGCGCAGCCCCTCGGCTCGGTCGAAGTCGTCGTCGGGTGCAGCGTCCAGCACTTGGCGGCCTGCGTCCCTTAGAAGGTCGCAGAACTCCTCCCAGCTCTTGTCCAGATCGAAATGGCTCATTCCACTGTCACCCCGCAAGCCTCGATGTAGTCGGCGTAGCGCTCGTGGATCGCTTCGGTCCGCAGCCCGTACTGCTCGGGGCTGTAGTCGTGGACACCGTGCTCGCCCTTGGGGTGGTCGGCGGCCCACTGGGACACGGCCTGTTCAGATGCGGCGTCGAAGCGGTAGCCGAACTGGTCACAGATGGCGGCCACGCTGCCCAGCGGGTCGGTCTGGAAGTCGGCGAATTGAAGGTCGTAGAACCGGTCCTCCCGCTCGGATCGGGAGGCCAGCAACCGCTCGATGCCCCGGGCCCACAGCTCGGTCTGCTCGGTGCCGAGGGCGATGTCGTCGGGATGCTGCTCGAATCCCTGGCGGCTCACCCCAGTGAGGCTGCACACCGAGGCCACCGCTTTCAGCGGGTCGCGGTGGGTCATCACCACGTTGGCGTCGGGGTACGTGGCGAACAGCGCCTCGGGGGCGAACAAGTGGCTGGGGTCTTTCAACAGCCAGCAGGTGTCGGGCTCGTCCACGCCGATCAGCCCGATACTGCGGCGGTGCTGGGCGTAGGCCGGTTTCATGTCGCAGGCCGCCCACCAGGCAGAATAGGTGGGAATGCGGAACAGACACTCGAACGTCACGCTGGCGAACGAGTGGCGGAACAAGTTCCAGCACTCGTCCACAAATTCGGCCGATTGGAAGTGGATGGCGGACTGGTCCGGGTTCATCTCGGCCATGGCGTCCATCTTGGCCTTGCAACTGACGTAGTCGTCGATCAGCTCCCACTGGTCGCGGGGCGGCCGGGGCTGGGGCATCTCGGCCAGCCACAGTTCCAGTCCTTGGAAGTGGGGGCTGGCTGCCATCAGCTGGTGCAAGGCGGTGGTGCCGGTGCGGGGTAGGCCGATGATCACCAGAGGCCGCTCGACATTGACGTTGGCGGCCTCAGGCCGGGCCTTCAGGCCGGCTTCGGCCTTGAGGCGTCCCATGAGCGCCCCGGTGACGATCTCGCCGATGGCAAAACGGCCGATGTCGGTCATGGCCGCCTCGGCCTCCAGCGACTCCTCCAGAACGGTCAAGCCTTCGAGGTAGTCGTCGCGGCCGAAGTCATCGAGCCCGGTTCGCTCGACGGCGGCGGCGTGCCATTGCTCGATGCTGCTCACTAGGCCTCCTTCTGACGTATCTCGACTCCGCTCACTGGGCGGCGGCCTGGAGTTGCGCTCCGAACGCGGCCATGGTCTCGGCGGTGTCGGCGAAGAACAAGAACGACGGAACGATCAGTCGATGGGCCCCTAGGTCAGCCACCTCCTGCACCAGCCCCGCAGGGTCGTCCATCGGAGTGTTGGGCAGCCCGATGGTGATCTCAATGCTTTCGGGATCTCGTCCGGCGGTGGCCGCCTCCTGGTGCATTACGTCGATGAGCTCGGCCATGGAGGATCCCTCCCGCGGTCCAGGCCAAAAGCCGTCGCCCAGCCGACCAGCCCGGCGGGCAGCAGCCTTGGAATGACCGCCGATGACGATGGGCACCCGGCCGTTGGCCGGCTTGGGATTCACGCTGACCCCGGAGAACGAGGCGTGGTCGCTCTGGAACGAGGTGCTGTCTGCGTCCCACAGCGCCCGCATGGCCCCGATGTAGTCGTCGGTGCGCTGGCCTCGCCGCTCCCACGGGATGCCCAGCGCCTCGAATTCCTCTTTCAGCCAGCCCACGCCCACCCCGAGGGTGACCCGGCCGCCCGACATGGAGTCGAGCGTGCCCAGCGACTTGGCCAGCACCACCGGGTTGCGCTGGGGCAGGATCAAGATGCCGGTGCCCAGCCGCAGGGTGGTGGTGGCCGAAGCCACCCACGTCAGCCAGATTAACGGGTCGGGCAGCGGCGAGTCAGGGGCCATCGCCATCTTGCCGGTCGGGTCGTAGGGATATTGCGAGGCGTACTCATCGGGGTACACAACGTGCTCCACCGTCCAAATCGAGTCGAACCCGGCGGCCTCCGCCGCCTGTCCGAACTCCACCGCTCCCTGCGCAGTGGTCCAGTGGAGGATGTTTGCAAAACCGATGCCGAACTTCATGGCCACCAAGAGTAGGACAACTGCTAGCTGGCTGACTCCATGGCCGACCAGACGCGCTGGGGGGAGGCGGGCATGTCGAGGTGGCGGATGCCGAGGTGGGACAGGGCGTCGACCACTGCGTTCTGCACTGCGGGGGTGGAGCCCACGGTGCCGGACTCGCCGATTCCCTTGGCTCCCAGCGGATTGAGCGGGGTGGGAGTGACCGACTCGAACAACTCGAAGCTGGGCAGTTCGGTGGTGGAGATCACGCCGTAGTCGGCGAAGTTGGAGGTGAGCAGGTTGCCTTCGGGGTCGTAGCGGACTTCTTCGATCAGCGCCTGAGCGGCTCCTGCGGCCAGCCCTCCGTGGATCTGGCCGTGGGCCAGCAGTGGATTCAACAGATTGCCGGCGTCGTCCACTGCCACCATGCGTTCTATCCTGACCTCGCCGGTGCCGGTGTCCACTTCCACTACCGCCACATGGGTGCCGAACGGAAAGGTGGGGCCGTGCTGCTCAAAGTCGTTCTCCACGAAAAGAGGCTGGTCGGCCGCTTCAGCCACGTCGGCCCACCCAGCGGTCCGGGCCGGCGTGCCAACCACGTGGAATTGTCCGGTCTCAGAATCCAATACCACGTCGGCGGGCGCGGCCTCCAGCAGGTCGGCGGCCAGCGGACGGGCTGCATCAATGAGCTTCTCAGAGGCGTCGAACAGAGCCGAGCCCGCAATCTGGGCCGTGCGCGACCCCCCGGTGATGTCGCTGGAGGGGATCTCGTCGGTGTCGCCGTGGATCATCTCGATGCGGTCCATGTCGATGCCCAAAGTGTCGGCCACCACCATCGACAGCGTGGTCACGTGGCCCTGGCCGAAGGGGGTGGCTCCGGTGCGGGCCAGCACCGTGCCGTCGGACCGCAGCTCCAGGCTCCCCGTCTCTGTGCAGACGGGACCCATCGGCGAGGTGACCTCCACGTAGGAGGCCAGACCGATGCCCAGCAGCTGGTGGTCGCCCCGCTCCCTTCGGGCGACCTGCTCGGCCCGAAGCCCGTCGTAGCCGGCCGCCTCTAGGGCGGTTTCCAGAGTGGACCGGTAGTCCCCGGAGTCGTAGGCCGCGCCGGTGGGGGTGGTAAGCGGGAAGGCGTCAGGGGGGAGGAAGTTGCGACGGCGCACCTCGGCCGGGTCCATTTCAATCTCGGCCGCGAACAGGTCTACGGCTCGCTCAATGGCCGCGGTGGCCTCGGGGCGGCCTGCCCCTCGGAACGCCTGCACCGGAGCGGTGTTGGTGGCCACCGCGGTAGCCGACCAGACCACGTTCTCGATGTCGTAGTTGCCCGGGGCCATAAGCCCGGTGAAGGTGGGCAGCAGCGCTCCCACTGCGGGATAGGCCCCGGCGTCGGCCAGCATGTCCAGGTGGTAGTGGGTAATGCGGCCGTCGGCGGTGCCTCCCAGGGTCACGGTCTGAATCTGGGCTCGGCTGTGGCCCAGCGCTTGGAGGCTCTCGGTGCGGGTTTCGGTCCAGCGCACCGGGCGACCCACTCGGCGGGCCAGCCACCCCAGCAGGCACTCTTCGGCGCTGGGAGCGGCCTTGGTCCCGAAGCCGCCGCCCACATCGGGAATGATCACCCGAACCTGCGACGGCTCCAGCCCCAGTGCGCCGGAAATGGCCCCTTGGGCCGGGTGGGCGCCCTGGGTGCTCGACCAGCAGGTCAGGCGCCCGTCGTCGGCCCACGCGGCCGCGGCCACCCGCCCTTCGATGGGGCTGGCGTAGATCTTGGAGTTGACGATGCGGTGGGTGACCACCGCCTCACAGCCGCTGAAGTCCATCTCGGCCGCCGGGGGGAAGGTGATGGCCACGTTGGACTCGGCGTCGTCGAACAGCTTGGGGCCGTCGGCGGCGCTCTCGGCGTCGATCACCGCGGGCAGCGGGTCGTAGTCGGCCCATACCGCCTCGGCGGCGTCGGTGGCCTGGGCGACGGTCTCGGCCACCACTGCGGCGATGGGCTCACCGACGAAACGGACCTTGCCAGTGGCCAGCAGGGGGCGGGACATGGCGGCATCGCCCATCATCGGCGGTCGGCGGGCTAGGTCAAGGTCGGCGCCGGTGACCACCTCGACAACGCCGGGCATAGAACGGGCTTCGCTGGTTTCCACCGACAGCAGGTCGGCGTGGGCGATGGGCGACCGCACGAACACCACATGGGCCGCCCCCTCAAGCGGGATGTCGGCCACATATGTTCCCCCGTCGGTCAGCATCCGAGGGTCTTCCACCCGCCTCACTTCATTGCCCAAAATGCTCATGCGGGGAAGCGTAGGCCAGGAACGTATTGGGCTCTTACTCGCTACTGCTGAAGGGACGACCGCCACGCTTGTGCGTCTTGGCCCATGGCGGTGGAGGGGGATCGGTCGGTGAACGGCCATAGTTCCTCGGCGATGCTCCTCCAGTTGGCAGTGGCACCGAGCTGGGCGAACAGCGAGATCAGGCCGAGGTTGATCCGCTGGAGCACTACCAGCGAAGGCGGCACGTTCAGCACCTTTTTCAACTCGGCGTGCTCGCCAGAGGCGTTGAAGATGGCCCTCACTCCCGCGGCGGCGTACTCAGGGGTGAATGTCCGGGTCTCGTCGGTCAGCACGAACTCGTAGAAGTGGGTGAAGAACGCCTCCACCTCGTCATCGCTGAACGGGGCGTCGGCCGGCAGCAGCCCGGCGGCCACCTGCTCAGCCCTGAACCGGGGGATGTCGCGGTCTATCACCATGGCGGTGAGCATCCGCTCGAACTGGGCGGTCTCTTCTGAAGTGAACCGCTTGACGAGACCGAAGTCCAAGAAAATGACCGAGCCGTCGGGACCGAAGAGGTAGTTCCCGGGGTGGGGATCGCCGTTGAATGCCCACAAGCGGTAGATCGAACCGAACGAGAACCGGTAGATGGTCTCCGCCACCCTGTTGCGCTGATCTTGGGGCCAGCCCAGCACTTCCTCGAAAGTGGCCCCCACCGCCAGCTCGGTGGTCAGCACTCGGGCCGAGCTGAGGTCGTCGTACACCTCGGGAACGGCTATGTAGGGGTGGCCCTGGTAGTGGTTGTAGAACAGGCGCTGGTTGGACGCCTCGTGCTCGTAGTCCAGCTCCTCGGTGAGCCGCTGGCGCAGCTCTTGCACAATGGGGGCGGGATCGAGGCCGGGAAACAGCACCGAAAGCGCTCGAAAGATCATCCGGGCCGATCCCAGGTCGGCGGCGATGGCCTCGGCCACGCCCGGGTACTGGATCTTCACCGCGCAGGCCCGGCCGTCGGCGGTAATAGCCCGGTGAACTTGGCCGATTGACGCCGCGGCAATGGGCGCCGGATCCCATTGCCCGAACAACTCGCCGGGCGGAGCCCCCAGCTCGGCGGCCACTACCGACTCGGCCAGAGCCGGGCTCATGGGCGGGGCGTTGGCCTGGAGCTGGGCCAAAGAAACCCGGGTGGCCTCGGGCAGGCCGACATCCAGGTAGCTGGCCATCTGGCCGATCTTCATGAGCGCGCCCTTCATGTTGCCCAGCACTTCCACCACGTCGGCTGCGGTGCTCAATTCCCGGTCGGCGTCGAGGGCTTCGGATCGCTGGGCGTCGGCGAACACTTGGCGGGCTTTGGCCATCGCCCATCTTCCACCGCTGCGAGCGCCCAACCCGGCCACTTTTGCCGTGCGCCCGACCCGCCCTCTCCGGGGCACCGCTCCCCTGCTGCGCTCGCTTGCCACCCCGTCGAAAATACCGGCCAAGCTGCTGCACCTCCTACCTTTGACATGCCTTTGCCGGTGATCGAGGGGAGTTCCCGGTTTCCTGCTTTTCGCGGGACATCGCCTGCAATGGCATGTATCGTGAAGCGGAACAGTTCCGCTATGCGGTACACGGCCTATTGCTGGACTGGCCAGCAGCCAATCGCCCGCAGAACAACCACGGAGTTCCAGTCATGCGAATCCTCTTTGCTGACAGCTTGGCCGAGAGCGCAGTTGAGCGGTTGCGTGCTGGGGGTGACGAGTGCGTGGTAAATCCCTCCATCACTGCCGAGAGCCTGCCGGAGCACATCGCCGGGTTCGACGTGTTGGTGGTGCGCAGCACCAGGGTGAGCGGGACCGCATTGGATGCGGCCGACCGATTGAGCTTGGTGCTACGGGCCGGGGCGGGCACCAACACAATCGACACCGACCGGGCCGCGGAGATGGGCATCTTTGTGTGCAACGTGCCTGGTCGCAACGCCATCGCAGTGGCTGAGCTGGCCATCGGTCTGATGTTCGCCATCGACCGCCACATCGCCCCTGCCACCGCCGATCTGCGGACGGGAGATTGGAACAAGCAGGCCTATAGCAAGGCCCGAGGGTTGTTCGGTGCCACCCTGGGCATTATCGGCATGGGCGCTATCGGCATTGAAGTAGCCCAACGAGCCAGCGCCTGCGGACTGCGGGTTATCACCAATCCCCGAGATGATCGGAGCCGCGACCTGCGACGCCGAATGGCCAGTATCGGGGTGGAGGAAGTGGCCGACCGGGCTGCGCTACTGGCCGCCAGCGACATAGTGTCGCTGCATGTCCCCGGCGGCGAAGACACCGTTGGGATGGTGGACGCCGAGTTCTTGGCGACGATGAAGACCGACGCAGTGCTCATCAACACCAGCCGAGGGGAGGTGGTGGACGAGGCCGCCCTGCTGGCCGCGTTGGATGCGACCGACATGCGGGCCGGGCTCGACGTGTTTGCCGACGAGCCGACGGAAGCGACCGGGCAATTCGGTTGCGAACTGGCCCGCCACCCGAAAGTTACCGCCACCCACCACATCGGAGCATCCACCGAGCAAGCCCAGGTGGCGGTAGCCGAGGGCGCCGCCGAGGTAATAGAGGCCTATCGCAGCGGTGACGTGCTCGACTGCGTCAACCTGGAGAGGGTGCCCAAACGAACCGCCACTCTGAGCGTGCGCCACCACGACCGGGTGGGGGTGCTGGCCTGCGTGCTGCAAGAGCTCAGTCGACGGCACTTGAACGTAGCCAACATGCAGAATCGGATCTTCTCAGGATCAGAGGCCGCGGTAGCCATCATCGAGGTGGCCGGCACCATCGACGACGAGCTTCTCTGCACTCTCGGCACCATCGAGCACGTGATACGCGCATCGGTGCTCGACACCCACTCGGCGGCGGCAAAGTGACCGACACACTTCCCGCCGATGCCCGCAGCTCGCACGACGAGCCTTTGATCGCTCCCTTTGCGGGTTGGCTGGTGCATCCAGACTGGGCCGAGCGGGTCATCAGCCGGGCCTACGACAACCTGTCGGCCGAACAGCGCCGGAGCCTGGTGGCGACCAATCCCTATAGCTACATAAACGTCACCCGAAGCCGGGAAGATCTATACGACAACGACAACTTCTCCCACGATGGCTTGGTGGCCGACGGAGCGGCCGCCCTGACCCGACTCCTAAATGCCGGGGCCTTCACCGCTACCGGCCGACCGGCGCTGTATCTGTATCGCTTGTCGCACAAGCAGGGTGTTCAGACTGGTGTGGTGTGCACGGTGCCGGTTCTGGGCTTTGATGACGGTCGCATTCGCATCCACGAGAACGTCCACGACGATCGGGCAAACTTGCTCACTTCCCACCTCCAGGGGGTGGGCGCCACCTCCAGCCCGGTGGCCATGGCGGTGCGGTCATCGGCCGAGTTGTACCGCCAAATGATGGACATCACATCGACCGCGCCCGCCGAACTGGAGTTCGGGTCAACTGCGGTCCGCCATCAGGTGTGGACGGTGCCGGAAAACTGCACCAAGTCGCTGACCGCGGCCTTTGCCAACCAGATTCTCTACGTCACCGACGGACACCACCGGTCGGCCGCGGCGGTGCGAGCCCTTGAGGCCGAGCCGGCCGATCCGACTTTGGCTCGAACAATGGCCGTAGTGTTTCCCGAAGACCAGCTCCACGTGAAGTCATTCCACCGACTGGCGACAGACCAGCATGATCGCGGTGCAGAGGACTGCTTGGAAGCGCTGTCGCAGGAGGCTGAGGTGACCCCGGTCCATTCTTCGTTTGCCGCCCGGCCCAGCGGCCCGGGAATGGCCGGGCTCTACCTGGGGGGATCGTGGTATAGGCTGGAGTTGCCGCCAGCCGTCGGCAACGGTGCAGTCAGCAGGCTGGACGTGGAGCGGCTTCGCCTATCCATCCTTGGGCCCGTTCTCGGTGCCGACGAGCTCAGCCAACCGAGTGCAGTCGACTATTTGCCTGCTTCCGCAGGCTTCAATGAGCTGGCCCGCCGGTGCGATGACGAGAACCGAGTGGGGTTCGCTCTGCACCCCTTGTCGGTACGCGATCTGATGACGGTGGCAGACGAAAAGGGGCTCATGCCGCCCAAGTCGAGCTTCTTTTCCCCCAAGCCCCGCTCCGGCGTGTTCCTGCGGATGCTGGGTCGGGGAGCCACGGCCCACCTGCCTGCCTCCTAGTAGGGCCTTTCCTTTCAAGCTGCTGCCGGAGTAGCGCGAAGAGTCCTTCTAAGACAACCAAAACCGCGGAGCCGGTATTCTTGCCGACATGTTGATCTCATCGGATTCCCATGTTGTCGAACCGGGTGACCTGTGGCTTGAGCAGCTGCCGCCTCGGCTGCGGGATCGGGCACCCCGCGCGGTGCAGGACCCCGGGAACCACTACTGGTACTTCGAGGCCCCGGAGATAGGTCGGGGGGTGAACCTGACTCTGTCGCGAAATGCCGGGATGACGCAGGGTGAGGTAGATGCCCTGCTGGCCTCCGATCCCGATGCCTGGGTGGGGGCGACCGGCGGTCACGATCCGGTGACTCGACTGGCCGACTTGTGGGCAGACGGCACGGTGGCAGATGTGGTGTACCCCACCGCCGGCCTGTCGCTTTTGCAATACGACGACGTCGAGCTCCAACTGGCCTGCATCCAGGTGTACAACGACTGGCTGGCCGAGTTCTGCGCCGCCGACCCCGACCGGATCATCGGCGTCGCCATGGTTCCCACCTGGGACATCGACGTGGGCGTGGCCGAGCTGAACCGCTGCGGCGACATGGGGCTGCGGGGGGCCATCATATGGAGCTCTCCGCCCGCCACCCGGGAGTACAGCTTCTTCTCCACCCGCTACGAGACTCTTTGGGCCGCCGCCGCCGAGCGGTCCATACCGGTCTCCATCCACATCCTGGCCGGCCACCAGACCAGGGGCATCGGCCAATACGGCGTGACCGTGGAGGGCACCTACTACTTCGGAATCACCTCGCGCGATGAGCTGGCCCACACCGTGGCCGAGCTGATTGCCGCCGGGGTATTCGAGCGCCATCCCGACTTGCGAATTGTGGCCGCCGAGGGGGGCATCGACTACGCCGCCCGGCTGGAGCAGCGCCTCGATGTCACCTACAGCGGAGCTTGGAGTCGGATCGATGACACGCTGACCATGACGCCGTCGGAATACTTCCGCCGCAATGTGTACCTCACCTACATCGAAGACCCCATCGGGCTGAATAATCTGCGGTTCACCGGCTGCGACCATTTCATGTGGTCCAGCGACTACCCCCATGGGGCAGCCACCTGGCCCCGCTCCTACGAGATGATCACCAAGGAGTTCGACGACGCAGGGGTGAGCGAGGACGACCGTCGCAAGCTCACACTGACCAACGTGGCCGAGCTGTACAACATCGACCTGGAAACGGTGAGCCAGCCGTCTCCGGCCATCGCCAGCCAGGTGGCGTCGGTCAGCTGACCGGAAGCCGTCGGGAATCTGCTGGCGGCGCAGGGGGCTGCTTGTTTATGAGGTGGGTGGCAGCCGACTCGAAGTAGTCGAGCATGGTGGTTCGGATGTCATCAGGCAGATCGGACTCGCCTACCGATGCCCGCATGTGGTTCATCCAGGCGTCGCGCTCGGCGACGCCGATCTCAAACGGCGCGTGGCGCATCCGAAGCCGGGGATGGCCCCTCTCCTCGCTGTAGTGCGGCGGCCCTCCCCAGTATTGGGCCAAGAATCCGGCCAGGTGGCTACGCGAAGGGCCCAGGTCGTCGGGATACAGGGGCCGCAGCACCGGGTCGTCGGCCACACCGTCGTAGAAGCGGTCCACTAATTGGTCGAAGAAGGGCTGTCCGCCCACCGCCTCGTACACCGATTGCTCCACCCGCCTAGCGTATTGCGACATGTCCGCGGTCATCTTCCTGAGGCACGCCAAATCCGACTGGCATGCGGGAATTTCCAACGACCTCGAGCGGCCCCTGAACAAGCGGGGACGGCAATCTGCGGCGGCGGTCGGCAGTTTCCTGGCAAAGGCCGGCCATGTGCCCGATCTGGTGCTGCGCTCACCCGCCGCTCGGACCCGCCAAACCCTCGAGCTGGCCAAGGAAGCGGGAGGCTGGGATTGTCCAACGGAGACCGCCGACGAGCTGTACTACGGATCGGTCAACCGCATGGCCGCCCTAGCCTGCCAGCGACGGGCGCCGGTCACCATGCTTGTCGGGCACGAGCCGACCACCTCTACAACAATCGGCCAATTGACGGGCGCCGACCTACACATGCCCACCGCAGCCCTCGCCCGAGTAAGCCTCAACCCCGACAACACCGGCCAACTCGACTGGCTGATCCCCCCGCGCCTGTTGACTGATTGCTAGGCCCTTCAGTCGTCCTCTGCCTCATTCAGCTCCAACACCGCCTCGGCCTCAACCAACTCTGCTGCGGCCAATGATCGGGGATATGCCTCCACCGGCGAGACATCCTCAATCCTCTTGACTCCGCTGACTGGGCCAAGTTCCTCGAACTTGCGAGCTCGGGGCAGCACCCGTTCTTGCAGCGAGCCGATGCTGTCGTTGTGTGCCTTGACCGCCCGCTGCAATCCCTTGCCTACGTTGTTTACATAGCCGACGTAGACCCGCAAGCTGTCATACAAAGCGGTCGCGCCATCGGCAATCTCCTGGGCGTTCTTCTGAAGGTCCTGCTGCTGCCAAGCCAGAGCCACGGTCCGCAGGAACGCCAACAAGAGGCCTGGTGTGGCAATGAGCACACGGTGCCTCTGCCATGCCTCGTCCCACAGGGTGGGCTGCACGTCAACCGCGGCATCCAGGATCGGATCGGCAGGCACGAACATGACCGTGAAGTCGGGTGAACCGTCGACCGCCGCGGCGTAATCTTTGTCTCCCAGCACCTTCGCATGACCCATAAGCGACCTGGCGTGGTTGTGGAGCAGTTCGCCTTGGCGCTGTTCGTCCTTTTCGCCGTGCGCTTCCAAGTAGGAGTCCAGCGGTGTCTTGGCGTCGATCACCACCTGAACCCCGCCGGGCACCCGGACCACGGCGTCGGGCCGCAATTTGCCGTCGTCGGTGTCAACGCTGTGCTGCTCGAAGAAATCAATGTGCTCCCTCATGCCTGACACTTCGAGGATGTTGCGCAGGGTCTGCTCTCCCCATAGACCCCTGACTTGTGGCGACCGAAGTGCTTCCTTCAAACCGCCAGTTGTCTCCAGCAGCTGTTTGACCTGGGTATTCAACCCCTCATAAGCCCCTTCCCGCTTCTCCTCGATCTCGCTGACCCGCTTCGCGAACGTCTCCAAGTTCTCCCTCACCGGTTTGACCAATTCGTCGATGGCCTGCTGGCGCTGCTCAAGATCGCTGGCATTGAGCTTTCGCTGCGCATCCAACTGCTCCTTGGCCTGCTCCAACAAGGTCGCGCTGTTGGTCTTCACCACATCAGCTGCGATTCCCTTGAACTGGGTCTCCAACTCCTCGCGGGCCTTGGCCAACTCTTCGCTGCGGGCCTGATGATCGGCCTTGACTTTGGCCAACTCACGCAAAGCAGCCTCCCTCTCGTCCCTCACCTCATCCCGCTCGCCCCTGGCGGCATCGCGCTCGCCTCGCGCCTCGCCGAGTTGCTGATCGCGCTCAGCAAGCTGAACCTCCAACTGAGCCGCCCGAGTTCTGAGTTCACTTGTGTCGTCGGCCCCAGTTGCACCCCCAGAAATGCGCCCCCGCCTAACGACAATGGCCTGGGCGACCACGAAGACCAAGACAACAACAAGAAGAACAATCTCCATAGGCCCGCCATCCTATGAACCCCCGGTGACAGTTTCCGATACCCGGCTCATGGTGCCGCTCGGCATCCCACTGTTGCCGGCGGCATGCTCATGGAGACTTTAGATAGTCGGTGTCGGCTGAGAACACCACCGCTGTGTCGTAGGCATCGGTACGAGCCATGTCCACGATGTCCACAGCAAGCATTACATCGATACCCTTCTCCCGGCCCACCCACCGCTTCTTCCGCCCCCTGATTGTCTCGAAGTAGTCCAGCGGCCTAGAGCAAACCGTGACCCCCGCCGTGTTGGACCAGCAGCCCATCTGTCTCTTGGCTGCCCGCTCCAAAAAATAGCCCCGCCATGCCCTGCGAACAGGGCAGGCGGGGAAGAATACGGACAAGATACCCGCGTCAATCCATGGTTACAACACAATTGGAGGCTCTCCATGCCCCAGATGAACGAACTCGGTTTCTACACCTTGGCGGGGGCGCCGGAGTCGCCTCGGGAGTTGATCGACGAGGTCCGCCAGGCTGAGGAGCTGGGCATTGGCAACGTGTTCATCAGCGAGCGGTTCAACATCAAAGAAGCAGCCACTCTGTCAGGTGCGGTCGGGGTAGCAGCCGAGACCATGGGCATCGCCACCGCGGCCACCAACCACCACACCCGCCATCCCGTGGTGACCGCGGCCTACGCCATGACCATGCACAAGCTCACCGGCGGGCGCTTCTGCCTGGGCCTCGGCAGAGGGGTTGACCGCTTGTCCCAGGCGTTCGGCCTTCCCCCCATCACCACCGCCCAAATGGAGGACTTCGTGGGCGTCATGCGCCAGCTATGGCAGGGCGAGGCCATCTTCAACCACGAGGGTCCGATAGGCGACTACCCCGTGCTTACCCTCATGGGCGCCAGCAGCGAGCACATCCCCATGGCGCTCACCGCCTTCGGCCCCAACTCCCTGGCCCTGGGCGGACGCTGCTTTGACGCGGTGGTGCTGCACACGTTCTTCACCGACGAGACCACCGCCCGAGTAGTGGGAGACGTCAAGCGGGCCGCCGAAGAGGCCGGACGCGACCCGGCTTCGGTGAAGGTGTGGTCGTGCTTCGCCACCATCGGCGACCACCTGCCCGAAGACGTGAGGCTCAAAAAGACGGTGGGCCGCATGGCCACCTACCTCCAGGGCTACCCCGAGCTCATGGCCCACACCAACAACTGGGACCCGGCCACCCTGGAGAGATTCCTATCCGACGATCTGGTGGCCAACTTCCAAGGCGCCATCGACCAGGTGGCCACCACCGAGCAACTCCAGCACATCGCCACCCTCATCCCCGAAGAGTGGCTCGCCCCCGCCGCCACCGGCACCCCCGCCCAGTGCGTTGAGAAAATCCGCGGCCAGTTCGACCTGGGCTGCGACGGCGTCATCCTCCACGGCGCCAGCCCCGCCCAACTCCACCCCATCGTCACCGAATACGCCCGCACCCGCCCCGCCGGAACCTTCGACCACCTCCCCCCCAACCCCGGCGGCTAGCCGTCGGCTGCGGTCTCTGCGCCTGTGGTTGGTCCCGAGGGGGCGTTGACTGGCTCTGGGGCAGGAGTCTCAGCTGAGCCTGCGTCGGCAGGGGCAGGCATGCCGATCCGCAGAAACCCCTCGATTCGGGCGAGCCGCTGCCCGTTGCCTATCACTTCCTGTCGCAGGCCATTGTGGTCCTCGCGCAATCCGTCAATGGCCCGAATGAACTCCTCGCGTAGTTTCTCGGTGCTGCGCTGCTGATGCCAGATGATGCCCAACACGGCCACCAACACGGTCAGTACCTGTGCGATTGTCTCCATAGCCATCGTCGGGGTACCTGCTCCTTCGGTTGCCGAATTGTAATTGACTGAAATTACTTTATATTCAATATCTAGTGATTGGCAACAGGTTTCCCTGGCAGGTTAGCGAGTCATCGACGGGTCGCGCCGGTATAGCGTCATGGCGATGCAAACTGTGACGACCTCTGTGGCCGGGTTAGGGATGCGGGAGTTTGTTGACGGGTCGGGGGATCCGCTGGTGATGTTGCACCACTCGTTCGGGAACCCCGGGTGGATGCCGATTCACGAGGGTCTGGCTTCCCATTACACCGTTCACGCTCTGGACTTGCCGGGCTATGGCGGACCAGAGGGGTCGGAGCAACCCGATTGGGCTCGACACCCTCGGGACTTGGCCCTAATTGTGGGACAGTGGCTGCGGACCAAAGGCTTTGGGCCGGTGGAGTTGGTGGGGTGCGGGTTCGGGGGGTGGGTGGCGGCTGAGCTGGCCACCATGGCCCAGGAGCTGCTCAAGCGGCTTGTGCTGGTGGGGGCGGCCGGGCTGCTGCCTGAGCAGGGGCGCATCTACGATCAGTTCTTGGTGTCGCACTCGGCCTACGTGAAAGCTGCGTTCTCCCGAACCGAGGCCTTCGAGGCGATCTTCCAGAGCAACGGCAACGACCCCGACGAGCATCCGCTAGGCGACGACACCCTGGTGGTGTGGGATATGAACCGGGAGATGACCACTCGGGTGGCGTGGAAGCCCTACATGTACAACCGCCGTCTGCGGCCCCTGCTGGGCGGTGTCACCGTCCCCGCTGTGGTGGTGTGGGGCGACAGCGACGCGGTGGTACCTCTTGAGTGCGCCCACGCCTACGTCGAAGCCCTGCCCGACGCCTGCTTGGAGATCGTCCCCGACTGCGGCCACGCCGTCGACCTCGAAGCCCCCGAATCGCTCACCGCCATCATCACAAGTGGAACCGCCGCATTGGGAGGCACCGCGCAAATCACCGGAGGAAATAGCTGATGTTCCTGTCGTATTTCACCGAGCAGCCCATGAGCGCCTATCCGGCCGATGAGGGCTTGAAGGAGGGCTTCACCTCGGTGATGTTCTCCAACAAGTACTACGACCCGGTGGAGGGCAGCCGCCTGTTCAACGAACGCATCGAGGAGTACAAGCTGGCCGAGCAGGTGGGCTTCGACGGGATCATGGTGAACGAGCACCACAACGCCCCGTTCTGCATGCAGGCCCGCATCACCGTGATGTCGAGCATCCTGGCCGCCATCACCGACCGGGCCAAGATCGTGCAGCTCGGCAACCCGCTGCCCACCTACGACAGCCCGCTAATGTTCGCCGAGGAGATCGCCATGATCGACATGATCTCCAAGGGCCGGTTGATCTCGGGCATCGTGCGGGGCGCCGGGCAGGAGTCGGTGTGCCTCAACGCCAATCCGGCCTACAACCGGGAGCGGTTCAACGAGGCCCACGACCTGCTGGTCAAGACCATGACCGACGACGGCCCGTTCTCCTGGGAGGGCGAGCACTTCCAGTACCGGGTGGTCAACCCCTGGGCCCGGGTGCTGCAAAAGCCCCACCCCCGCATCTGGGTGCCCGGCGTGTTCAGCGCCGAGACCATCCGCTGGGCGGCCCAGCACCGCTACCCCTACATCTCGCTCAACACCCCTCTGCACCTCACCGGCGACCTGTGGCAGATCTACGACCAGGCTGCTCGGGCCGTGGGCTACGAGCCCGGACCGGAGAACCGGGGCTATCTGCTGCGAGTCCATGTGCAAGAAGACGGCGACAAAGCTCGGGAGAACGCCCGGGAGTTCATGTGGATGCAGGGAGAGTTCACCGGCATCGGCCACCCCTATTGGGTGAGCCCGTCGGGCTACGGGTCGTCGGCCCGCCGCTTGGACTACGCCAAGATGGCCAACTCCGAGGTGCGGGGCTCTCGGGCCGCCCCGTTCGAGCAGCAGTTGGCCGCCCGGGAGATCGTGGCCGGCACCCCGGATGAGGTGATCCGCGAGCTGCGGGTGGTGTTGGAAACGTGCCGGCCGTCGATCCTCATGCTGTGGGGCAACGACGGAGACGTCAGCCACGACGACTCCCTGAGGTGCATCGAGCTGATGGGCACAGAGGTGCTGCCCGCGCTGCGGGACATGGGCGACGAATTGGGCCTGCACGACCCCATCGAGCTGGACACGCCGGTGAGCCTGGCCCTTACCCCGCCCGACGAACTCAACCCCATAGAAGAGGCGGCCGACGAGCGGCCCGAGGACACCTCGGACAGCCGGGCGCTGAAGATGTTCCGGTGACGGCCATCAAAGGAGCATTGCGATGACCGAATCACAGCCCCAGGTGTCCTACATCCACGCCGAAGACATGGACTTCGCCGAGGTGAAGAGCCAGCAGCACGCCGACGGCCGCAGGGTGTCGGTGTGGCTGAAGCTGATGGAGCTGACCCAGGAGCGGGCCGTCTACCACACCCGCTACGACCCCGGCCTGGTGCTCGAGCGCCACGGCCACAACAGCGACCACTTCATCTTCGTCATCGACGGGGAGGTCACCTTCGACGAGGAGCTGTGCCGGGCCGGATCCCTCATCAAACTCCCCCACCTGGCCACCTTCGGCCCCATCAAGGTGGGCGACCAGGGCGCCGAGATCCTGGAGATCTACTTCGGCGACTCCCGCCCCGCCCCCGCCGACAAAACCGAGTACGCCTCCATCCTCGAAGAGCGCGGCATCACCGAACTCCCCCACCCCCCACTAGACCTCCCCGACTGGTTCGGCCCCAGGACCGACTAAGAGGCTGCGTCACAGCTAACCGGTACCATGCTCACCCATGGATTGGGAAGCGAAAGATCTTTTGCGATACAGGCCACACACCCGGATTGACCTGTTTACGAACTGGTCGGTGAACTGGACCCTGGCGTCGAACTCGGATACCGCAAGCACTACATCGGCCTGCACAAAAATGGAATTGCCACGAACTATGTGAAGATGATTCCTCGCAAGAAACAGGTGAACCTTGACTTCCCCACCATTTCTCAATCTGATGAAGTCACCAACCTGATCGAAGAGTCCGGCCTCAACACGTTGGACTGGTCGAAGAGAACCGGATACCGGCCAATCATCCGGCCAGAAGACCTCTCGGAACATAGAGAGTTGCTCAGGAATCTCATTGAGAGAGCTCAGAAGAACTACCGAATGTAGCCACAGAAGTCGGTATGGGCTCCAGCGTGCCCACTATGCCCAGAGGGTGCAGATCGGGGCAGCGATGATCCCGTCGTCGAGCTTGAACGGACGCGGCCCGGTGTGAAGCACCACTCCGGCCACGAATCGGTCGCCGAGTTGGTCCCGCAACCAAGCGAGGTGGCGAGCATCTCTGGCCTTGGGGGCGCTAGTCGCTTTGATCTCGATGCCGATGATCTTTCTGGCCTCGAGTTCTGCGACTACGTCGACTTCATGGTGCCCATGTTCTTGGCGCAGGTGATAGAGGCGCTGTCTGCTCGCGGCGGTCAGAAGCGGCGTTCTACCTCGGCCTTCAGTTCCTGGTTGAACTGGGCGTATAGGCCTTGGAGGAAGCCGGCGAGCACCCCGGCCGGGAAGGTGGCGTTGTCGCCGGTGAGTTGGTCGGTCTGCACGAACAGAGTCGCCACCCCGTCGGTACGATCCACAATGTATTGGTGGTGGTCAACGATGCCGGGAGCAAATAAAAGCTCGTCAGACCAGCTGAATGAGCGGCCCTCCTCCCAGGTGAGGATGTGGGGAAACTCGGACAGCTCCCCCTCCGACAGGAAGATCGCCGTGGCCTGACCGCCATCGCTCAAGTCTCCGACGACGCCTTGCAGCGAGCTGCTCCAGTCGGGCATCGCTTCGAAATCGGTGAGCACCTCCCACACCTGCTCCGGGGTGGCCTCGATCACAATATCGCTGTAGACGAGCAGTGATCCGTCGTCTTGAGGACGGACTTCGGCAGTTGCCCGCTCCCGATCCAGACATCCGCCGGGAACCAGTTGCATGTCAACATCGAACCGGCATCGGTAGATGTTCAACATGGCTTCTTGGCTCTGGATCAGCCCTTCGCGCTCGTCGATGTCTTGCTGGGTGGGGTCCTCAGGAGCAGGGTCGGGCAAAATGACATCGGGAGACGGGCATCCCCCCGGCACTTGGGCTGTGTCCATTGCGAACAGGCACCGGTAGGCATTCAACAGGTTTCCCTGATCGGCGATGAGTTGATCCCTAGCCTCAACATCGCTTCGGGTCTGAGCCGACGCAGCCGGCGACAACAGTGCCGCGACAACGGCGACCACCAAGACGAGGGCTGTGAAGGATAGAGGTTTCAGCATCTTTCGCACGGGCAAGAAATTACAACGTCTCGATACCTGACATCCCATCAAGGGAGCGCATGTACTACCGCCTCATCAGCCCGGAACCGGGATTCCGAACAGCTTGGCGGGATTGTCGGTCAGGATCTTGCGCTTGTGGTCTTCGCTGAGGTCGTCGCGCTCCACCAGCAGCTTCACCGAGTGGGGGAAGTCGCAGTCCCAGTGGCAGTAGTCCGAGGAATAGCACAAGATGTCTTCGCCCACCTGGTCCATCACGTAGGGCAGGGCCGACTCGGTGGACTCCACGCCCACGAAGCACCGTCCCGATAGGAAGTACTCCGATGGCTTGCGGTCCAAGATGGGGGCCTGGTCAGGCATCAGCTCATACTCCTCGTCTAGGCGCTCCAGCCAGAACGGCAGCCAGCCGCAGCCAGCCTCCATGATGCCCAACCGCAAGTTGGGGAACCTGTGCAGGAGGCCGCCCACGGTGAAGTTCATCGTGGCCAGCATGGCCCCGAACGGGTGGGTGACAGCGTGCTTTTCCAGCCGGGTGTTGTAGCGGTCCAACACGATGGGCACCTGGTCGGGCGCCTGGCCCCCGCCGTGTACGCACACCGCGGCCCCGTGGTGGTCGGCCACCTCCCACACCGCGTCGAGGGCCGGGTGATTCAGGTTGCGGTCCAGCACATGCTGGGCGGTCACCATGCCCACGAACAGGTCGGGGTACTGGGTGAAGCACCGATCCAGCTCGGCAGCGGCCCGCTCCGGATCGATCAGGGGTAGCTTGGCCACCAGCTTCAGGCGGGTGGGGTCGTAGGCCGCGTAGGTGGCCCGGGCGTCATTCAGCAGCCGACACAGTTCGGCGGAAAAACCGGGGTCGCTCAGCGCCCACTCTTCCCCTGATCCGGGCGGGAACATGATGGTCACGTCGATGCCCTCAAGATCCATGTCGGTCATCCGCGGACCGGGCACAGCCATGCCCTCCCGCTGAAGCGGCGTCTCGAAGTCCAGCTCGCCGGCGGCGTACTCGCCGTAGTTCTGCTGGTCCTCGGTGTGTACCGGCGATCCGGCCCCCGGAAGGTCGCCGTAGATCTCCTTCATCTTGGCCACGTACTCCACCATCTTCGGCCGCCACTCGGCACTGATCCCGTGGCGCCACTGGGGCGGCTCACCCCCGTGCCCATCGGAGTCGATCACGTAGTACCCGTACTTGCCCATCCCACCATCGTGGCACTTTTGAACCGTTCGGGGAAGGCCGAAGGCCAGCGTTATAGTGAAGACATGGGACAGCCTCCGGCTCAGCTTCCTATTGAGTGCTGGTTGGATGCTGCACTTGCAGGGGCGTCCACCGAAGAAGTCCGAGATGAAGACGGAGTCCTCGTAGGATGGTGGGCCGAAAACCCAGAATGCAAGGGCGCATCCGCCTTTGGTGCCACACCCGACGAAGCCCGCAGCGAACTCCGACAGGTGCTCGTCGGGTGGGTTGAACTCGGCCAGCAACTCGGGCAACCCATCCCCTCATTTCATAACGGCATAGTCGCTGCCCCTGCATGAGCCAGCGGGTCCCTCCAACCACCCACCGCCAACTCATCAAGTTCTTGGCACAACGAGGCTGGATCGGACTTCTTGGGCTAAGCCGGTACCCGCAGGCTCTCCATCAGTTCCCCGACAGTAAGCATCTCGGCCCGGTCCACAACGTCAGCCTCCAATGCTCTCGCCTCTGAAGCGAGAGAATCCATGTCATACTGGCGATTTGCAGCCTCGACCATCCCACTATCGTGGCACTTGGGCAGCGCAAATGCTAGAAGTCAAGCCGTGAGGTTCCAGCGATGAAGGCAGTAGTGATCTTTGAGAGCCGCACGGGGAACACCCAGCGGGCGGCGGAGATGATCGGCGGGGAGCTGCGCCAGGCCGGCTATGAGGTGTCGGTGCGGCCGGTACACGGTCTGAAGCTCACCGAGATCGCCGAGGCAGACCTATTGGCGGTGGGCACCTGGGTGGACGGGCTGGTGCTGTTCGGCCACCGACCTGGCGGCACGGCCAAGCTGATGACGCTGCCATCGCTGCACCACAAGCCGGTGGCCGCCTTCGCCACCTATAAGTGGTATCCGGGCAACTGCATCGACCAGATCGCCGACCTTTTGGCCTACAAGGGGGCCAACGTGATCCACCGCCAGGCATTCAACAAGACCCAGCTCGATGTGCTGGTCCCCGAGTTCGTCGACCGCGTGCTGGACGCCGTGGGCACCCCCGAGATGTCCGAGGCCCCAGCGTGACCGTTACCGAGATGCCCCGCATCATCAGCGTGGACGACCATGTGGTGGAGCCGCCGCACCTGTGGTCGAGCCGGCTGCCGGCCAAGTACCGCGACATCGGCCCCCGCATCGAGTACCTGCCCCAGGGCGAGGTGGTGCTCGACGGCGGCACCTACCGGGAGCGCCCCGGCACCGAGGGCCGCAAAGTGGCCTGGTGGCTGTATGAGGACCACACCTACTCGGTGAAGCGGCTCATCGCCGCGGCCGGTTACCCCTACGACGAGCTGTCCACCGACGGCATCACCTACGACGAGATGCGCCCCGGCTGCTGGCAGCCTGAGGCCCGCATCGCCGACATGGAGGCGAACCACACCGACGCCTCGCTGTGCTTCCCCAACTACCCCCGGTTCTGCGGCCAGCTTTTCAACGAGCGCCAGGACAAGGAGCTCTCGCTGCTGTGCGTGCAGGCCTACAACGACTGGATGGTCGAGGAGTGGTGCGGCGACTCCGGGGGGCGGCTGATCCCGCTGTGCCTGGTACCGCTGTGGGACGCCGAGCTGGCCGCCGCCGAGATCCGCCGCAACGCCGAGCGGGGAGTGCGGGCGGTGGCGTTCAGCGAGCTGCCCACCTGGCTGGGGCTGCCCAGCATCCACTCGGGCCACTGGGACCCGTTCTTCGCCGCCTGCGCCGAGACCGCCACGGTGGTGTGCATGCACATCGGGTCAGGCACCCGCACGGTTTCCACCGCGGATGACGCCCCCGACGCGGTGACCGCCTCGCTCATCTTCTGCAACAGCGCGGCCTCGATGGTCGACTTCCTGTTCTCCGGGGTGCTGCACCGCTACCCCGACCTCAAGTTGATGTACGCCGAGGCCCAGATCGGGTGGATCCCCTATGCCCTAGAACGGGCCGACGACGTGTGGGTGACCCATCAGGGATGGAGCCAGGCCCGCCGCAATATTCCCGAGCGGCCATCGTTCTACTACTACCGCCAGGTGTTTGGCTGCTTCTTCAAAGACAGCGTGGGCATCGACCTGCTCGACCGAGTGGGCGTCGACAACATCACCTTCGAAACCGACTACCCCCACGCTGATGGCACCTGGCCCAACACCCAAGAGATGGCCACCCGCCTGTTCGGCCACCTCGACCCCGAGTCGGTCTACAAGATCGCCCGCGGCAACGCCATCAAGCTTCTGGGCCTGGACTTCGACTGATGCCGGCGGCGGGCTAGACCGCGGCCAGGGCCTGCCAGATACGCTCGGGGGTGGTGGGCATGTCGATGTGGGCCACGCCTAGGTGCGACACCGCATCGACCACCGCGTTGTGGATGGCGGGGGTGGAGCCGATGGTGCCCGACTCGCCGATTCCCTTGGCTCCCAGCGGGTTCAGCGGGCTGGCCGTCTCGGTGTTGCTCACCTCGAAGGAGGGCAGCTCGGCCGCAGAGGGCATGAGGTAATCGGCCAGGTTGGCGGTTCGGGGGTTGGCGTCCTCGTCATACTGCACCCACTCGAACAGCGCCTGGGCCGCGCCCTGGGCCACGCCGCCGTGCTGCTGGCCGGCCACTAGAAGCGGATTCAAGATGGTGCCGCAGTCGTCCACCGCCACATGGCGCAGCAACTCGACGCCGCCGGTCTCGGTGTCCACCTCGACCACGGCCACATGGGCCCCGAACGGGAAGCTGGCCCCGCCTTGGTCGAAGTCGAGCTCGTGGGTGATCACCCCGTCATCGGCGGCGGAGGCCAAATCGGCCCACGACGCCGACTGAGCGGGCACACCGGCCACGTGCAGGCCGCCCTCGCCCACCACGATGTCTTCGGCGCTGGCCTCCAGTTGCTGGGCGGCCAGTTCCTTGGCCTGGGCCAGCACCTCTTCGCTGGCCTTGTACACCGCGCTGCCCGCGGTCTGAAGCGAGCGCGAGCCCATGGTGCCAGCACCCCGGGGAATCTCGGCGGTGTCGGACTGGATGAGCTTGATGCTCTCCATGGGCACGCCCAGAAGATCGCTGACGATCATCGAGAACGAGGTCTCGTGACCCTGGCCGTGGGCGCTGGTGCCCACCCGGATCTCCGCGGTGCCGTCGCTCAGCACGTCCACCCGGCCGTACTCGGTGTGCAGACCCAGCGGAGCGGTGATCTCCACGTAGGCCGAAACACCGACACCCAGCAGCTTGGAGTCGCCCGATTCTCGCCGAGCGGCCTGTTCGGCCCGCAGGTCTGCGTAGCCTGAGGCCTCGAGGGCGGCGTCCAGCGCCTTCTCGTATTCGCCGGAGTCGTAGTTCGCCCCAGTGATGGTGGTATAGGGGAACTGGTCGGCGCCGATGAAGTTGCGCCGACGGATCTCGGCGGGGTCGATGCCCATCTCGTCGGCCCCCACGTCCAGCACCCGCTCCAGAATCTGGGTGGCCTCGGGACGGCCCGCACCCCGATAGGCCGCGATCTGGGTGGTGTTGGTCACCACCGCGTCGGCGGAGAACCTGATCTTGGGGATCTGGTACACCCCTTGGGCCATGGTCTGGGTGAGCACGGGCAAGAAGCTGCCGATGGCCGGGTAGGCCCCGGAGTCGGCCAGACAGTGCAGGTTCATCCCGGTGATGCGGCCGTCGCCGTCGAACCCCATCTTGGCGGTGAGGATGTGACCCCGGCCCTGCACCAGCGACACCATGTCTTCAGAGCGCGACTCGGTCCACTTCACCGGGCGGCCCAGCTCCAAGGCGGCCTTGGCTGCCACCAGGTACTCGGGATACAGGCCGCTCTTGGCCCCGAAGCCACCGCCCACCGCCGGGGCGATCAGCCGCACGCTGTCGCCGTCGAGGCCGAACAGTCCAGCGAACCCTCCCTTGAGGCCGATGGGGGTTTGGCTGGGAAAGGTCACGGTCATGCCGCCCTCGGGGGTGCCGGGCTCCACCAGGATCCCGTTGGGCTCCATGGGCACCGCGGCCAGTCGCTGGCTCTCCATCGTCACCTCGGCCACATGGGCGGCCTCGGCCAAGCCGTCGTCTTCGCCGAGCTCGGTGTGGAATGCCAGGTTGCCGCCCTCGTTCTGGGGCCAGAGCACCTCGATGCCCTCGCTCAAGGCCTTGGCTGGGTCGGCATTGGCCGGCAGCGGGTCGTAGTCCACAAACACCGCCTCGGCGGCGTCCATGCCCTGCTCGCGGGTCTCGGTCACCACAGCGGCCACGATGTCGCCCACGAACAGCACCCGGTCGGCGGCGATCTGCGGGCGCTCGAACACCGGGAGCATGGGGAACCCGGCGGTAGCCGGCAGGCCGATGTTGTCGCCGGTATACACCGCCAACACGCCGTCCATGGCCTGAGCTTCAAGCACATCGACCTCGGTGATGGCGGCATGGGCCACCGGGGAGCGCACAAAGGTGACGTAGGCCGTGCCCTCGGGGGTGAAGTCGTCGTAGTAGCGCTCCGCGCCGGTCAACAGCCCCGGATCCTCGAGGCGGACGACAGAATTTCCCAGAATCGAACCAGAACTCGACACGGCTTTCCCCTTTTTGTCGATGGGAGACGGGCAGATGTTAGAACTAGCCCGTGGATTTGAGCCAGCTTTACAACCCAGCCCGCTCAATTCCTCGGTGGGGCTGACAGCTAGCCTGAGAACATGAGCCTCTTAGACCAGGTGATCCCGTCGGCCCGTCATGTGGGGATCGATGACGTGCCGTTCGTGGACAACACTTCGGTGGGGGCGCGGATGCGGCTTCTCCAGGTCAACGCCGACGACGGCCTGTACGTGCTGCACGGCTTCATGCCCGCCGGCCTGACCGTGCAGACCCACCACCACCAGGGACCGGTGCTGGCCTTCACCTTGAGCGGTGCCTGGGGCTATCGGGAGAACGACTTCATGAACCGGGGCCGCAGCTACCTCTATGAGCCGCCGGGCTCCATCCACACTCTGTTCGTGCCCGAGGACAACACCGAGCCCACCGAGCTGGTGTCGGCCATCTACGGCGACGTGGAGTACCTCGACCCCGACGGCAACGTGGAGTACATCTCCAACGCCCAATCCAACCTGAAGATGTACTACCGCTACTGCGAAGAACAGGGCGTCCCCCGCCCCAACGGCAT
Source organism: Acidimicrobiales bacterium (assembly GCA_965208505.1). GTDB lineage: Bacteria > Actinomycetota > Acidimicrobiia > Acidimicrobiales > Bin134 > Poriferisocius. The sequence continues at coordinate 132,218 of OZ242339.1, read as the reverse complement.
CATCCTGTAGCGGTCGCTCAGCCCGCGGCGTCCAGGTGGCGGAGGCGGCCGAGGGCTAGCTGGCTAACGAGGTAGGCGGCCACCATGATGGCGGTGATGACCAGCACCCAGCGGATGCCGATGGCGCTGGCTATCCAGCCCTGCAACAGGATGCTCGCCGGCGCGGCTAAGCCGAACAGCATCATCCACAGGCTCATCACCCGACCCCGGTAGGCGTCGTCGCACAGGGTTTGCAGCGCGCTGGTTAGGGTGGGCATGGTCACCATGAAGGCCAGGCCCACCGCGCCCATGGCCATCACTCCCAATGCGAAGGTGGGAACCACCGCCAGCACCAGCGTGAATAGCGCCACGGTTGTGAATCCAATGGTGACCAGACGGCTATACGCGGTCCCCCGGTCGAACTGGAGCAGTAGCACCGCGCCGACCAGCGACCCCACCCCGAATGCGCCCAACAGCACACCGAAGCCGGCAGCGTCGACACCGAAGGCGTCGTCGGCGATCACCGGGGCGAGCCACTGGGTTGGGGAGATGGCCGCGGCCAGCATGAAACTGGCCAACATCACCACTCGGATGCCCTCGATGCCCCGGGCGTATTCAAGTCCCGATAGGAAGTCGGCCACAAAACCACGGCCCGACGATGCCCCCGGCGGTGGCCGGGGCGGCAGCAGGCTCAGCCCCACGACGAGCACGGTGAAGCTGGCCGCGTTGAACCAGAAGGCTGCGGCCGGCCCCCAGAACTGGATGAGCCATCCGCCCAGCATGGGGCCCACTGCACGGGAGATGTTCCACTGGGTGGAGTTCAAGAAGATGGCGTTGCGCATGGCCCCGCTCGGCACCAACTCCACCACGATGGCCTGCTGCACCGGCGCACCCACCGACGCGGTGGCGCCCCCGCCGATGGAGAAAGCCACCAGCACCCAGAACGTCTCAGCGTCGATCTGGACCACCCAGGCCAACGCCACCGCCACCACCATTTGACCCACCACCGTGGCCAGGAACAGGCGGGTCCGGCTGTAGCGGTCGGCCAGCGATCCCCCGAACGGGCTCATCACCAACAGCGGAATCAACCCGGCGGTGGCCGCCACCGTCACCTTCCAGGGATCGTCGGTGATGTCCTCCACCAGCCAGCCGATGGCGGCCAGATACATCATCGACCCGATGTTGGACACCACGCTGGTGGTCCAATAGAGCCGGTAGTCCCGATAGCCCAGGGCATGCACCGAGCGCGGCACCCGCCGATCAGGACCTTCGATCACCCGCTCTTTCTACTCCCATCCCCGCTAGCGGGGGGTTATCAGGGGCCGGCGGCGGTGACGGTGTCGGTGTCGCGGCCTGAGCGGATGACCTGGCCGGGGCGGGCTTCGGTGAGTTGGCCGGATCGCTGGGTCTCGACTCCGTTGACCAGCACGTGCTCAATGCCTTCAGCGCCGCCGGTGAGCCGCCATCCCCCGCCGGGCATGTCCCAGGCGGTGGTCACCGGGGCCTTGGTAAGGCGGTCTGGGTCGAACACCACGATGTCGGCGCACCAGCCCTCGGCCAGCCGGCCCCGACCCCGCAGCCCGTAGTGGCGGGCCGGGCGGTCGGTCACCAGGTTCACCGCCTGCTCCAGGCTCAACAGGCCCCGATCCCGCACCGTGTCGCCCACCAGAGCCGAGGTGCACCCCCAGGTCATCATCATGTCCAGATGGGCCCCGGCGTCGGAACCGCCGGCCAGCACCCGGGGGTCCCCCAGCATCTCGGCCCGCTTCTTCCACGACTCGTCGTCGTCGCCCACCACCGGCGGCCCGAACCCGGTCATCAGGTCGTCTTCCAAGGCGATGTCGCACATCACGTCGAACGGATGCTGGCCCCGCTCTGCCGCCAGTTCACCGACGTTGCGTCCCACCAGCGCCTGCAAATGGGGCGCTGGCGAGGACACGTCCACCACGGTGGTCTCGTCCCACCGCACCCACGTGCGATGGGAAGCCTGGGCTGCACCGTTGAGCAGCCGCTGGCGCACCTCTGAGCAGGCCAGAGCCTCAGCTTTGGCTGCCGGGTCCAAGTGCATGATCTCGGCCCAGTCGGGCAGGGTGTCAAACAGCACCCCGGTAGCAAAGTTCAACCGCATCTGCATGATGTCGGGGAGCATGAGCCCCACCACGGTGGCCCCCTGTTGCCGGGCGTGGTCGGCAGAACCCAGACGATTCTCCAGATAGGCGTCCTCGCCGGGCCGCACGTTGAACAGGTTCCAGTTCAAGGGCCGGTCGGCGGCCAGCACCATGGCCGTCATCAGCTCGTAGGTCTCCGGCGACCAGATGGGGTCGATGCTGGGAATGATCTCCAGGGTTGTGCCCGGGTAGTCGCGGCACACTCCCGCCAGCGCCACCATCTCGGCGTCGGTGGCCGCCCGCGACGGAACCGGGTCGCCGTGGTGGTCGTTGTGGGCGGCCGCCTTGGTGGAGGAGAACCCCAGGCCCCCTTCGGCCAGGCTCTGGGCCAGCAGCGTCTTCATGGACTCAAGCTGCTGCTCAGAGGCGGTTTCGCCCACCGCGGCCGATCCCATGGCCAGCCGGCGTATCGTGCTGTGGCCCACCAAGAAGCCGGCGTTGATGCCCAGTCCATTTCCCTCCAGGCGATCGAGCCACGATCCGAACGACGACCACCCGAAGTCCAGCCCGGCCTCCAACGACACGGTGGGCATGCCCTCCACCCGAGCCAGCATCCGCATCACGTAATCGGCCTCGTCGGGCACCATCGGGGCGATGGTGAAGCCGCAGTTCCCGCCGATAGCGGTGGTGATTCCATGCAGCGACGACGGCGTGAGGTGGGGATCCCACAGCACTTGGGCGTCGTAGTGGGTGTGGACATCGATGAACCCCGGGGCCACCGCCAGCCCGTCAGCGTCGATCACCTGGTTGGCGGCCTGGCCTGACCGCCCTATGGACACGATGCGCCCTTCTTGAACCCCCACATCGGCCACCCGACCCGGCGCTCCGGTGCCGTCAACCACTATTCCGCCCCGAATCAAGCAGTCCAACATCGTCTTACCCCTGCGCTATCGTCGTTTTCCGGGCCTCTAGGCTCAACCCCTCTACCGTACCCGAGACGCCCGACTGGAGTTACCGATGCCGTCACGCCCCTTCAGGCACACCCGGTGAGGCGCCGAATCGGCATCGTGGGGGCCGGGTGGACTGGCGCAGTGGCCGGGCGGCTGCTCACTGAATCCGGCTTCGACGTCGAGGTGTTCGAGAGGACCGATGTGGTGGGTGGGCACTCCCGGGCCGAGACCATGAACGGGGTGGTGTACGAGCCCAACGGGGCCCACATCTTCCATACCTCCAACGCCGCAGTAAACCAGTTTGTGAATGCCCACGGACTCACCCGGCCCTACGACCACAAAGTGCTGACTGAGGTTTACCTATCCCCCGACGATGACGACGACGAGAGCCACCTTCTGTCGTGGCCTCCCCAGGTGGATGAGCTGAAGGAATTACCGGTGTGGCCAACCGTGGAGCGGGAGCTGGCCTCTCTCCCGCCCGAGCCCGCCGGCGACAACTTCGAGGACTACGTGGTGTCGATGATGGGCCGCACCCTGTACGACCTGTTCATCCGGGACTACACCGCCAAGCAGTGGGGCCGCCCGGCCACCGAGTTGTCGGCCCGCTTCGCTCCCAAGCGGGTGGAGCTACGCAACGACGGGCACCGGGGGCTCTTCCGGGACCGGTGGCAGTACTTCCCGCCCAACGGCATCAACGAGGTGATCGAGTCGGTGCTGTCCACTGTGGGGGTCACCTTGGACACCGAGATCAGCGTGGACGACGCCGACCGCCTCGGCCAGGACTATGACGCCGTAGTCATCACCGCCGCGCTTGACGACTTCGCCCGCTGCCCCGGTGAGCTGGAGTGGCGGGGCATCGAGATGCGCTCAAGCTATTCCCCCACTGACGACCCCACCGGCGTGCTCACCCCCGCCTATGTCACCAACCGCCCGTCGGCCCGGGTGCCCTACACCCGCACGGTGGAGACCAAGCACGCCACCGGTCAGCAGATCGGGGGCACGGTGGTCAGCGAGGAGATGCCCGGCACCCCCCGCCGCCACTATCCGGTATTGACCGCCGACGGGGCCAACGAGCGCCGCAACACCGAACTGGCCAACAAGATTGCCGAGCACTTCGACATACCGGTGTATTTCGCCGGGCGGCTGGCCACCTACCGCTATATCGACCAGGACGAGGCCATCGCCGATGCCATGGCAGTGGCCGACCGAGTGGCCGTCGAGCTCTCGGACCACTAGCCATGGCCGAGGCGATGCCTCAGGGTTGGAGTTTCTGGATCGACCGAGGCGGCACGTTCACCGACGCAGTGGCCCGACGACCCGACGGGCATGTCGTAACCGTAAAGCTGCTGTCGGAGAGCCCCCGATACGGCGACGCCGCCATCGAGGCCATCCGGAACCTCCTTGCGCTGAATCCCGATGAGCCAATCCCGTCGGACCAGGTGGCCGAGGTGAAGATGGGCACCACCGTGGCCACCAACGCCCTGCTGGAACGCCAGGGCGAGCCCACCGTGCTGGTCACCACCAAGGGGTTCGCCGACGCCCTTCGCATCGGATACCAGACCCGGCCCGACCTGTTCGCCCTCGACATCGTGCTGCCCGACATGGTGTACAGCGAGGTGGTCACCGTGGACGAGCGCGTGCGGGCCGACGGCACCGTTGAGCGACCACTGGATGAGGACGACGCCCGGCGGCAGCTGACCTCGGCCCTCCGAGCGGGATTGCGGTCGGCGGCCATAGTGCTGGTACACGGCTATCGCTACCCCGATCACGAAGCCCGTCTGGCTGAGATCGCCGCCGAAGTGGGGTTTGAGCATGTCTCAGCCAGCCATAGGGTGAACCCGCTCATCCGCTTGGTGCCCCGGGGAGACACCACCGTGGCCGACGCCTATCTCACCCCGGTGCTGCGCCGCCACATCCAAACCGTCGAGGACCAACTCGACACATCGCTTTTCTTCATGCAGTCCAACGGCGGCCTGGCCCACCCCGACAATTTCCGGGGCAAGGACGCACTGCTTTCCGGCCCGGCCGGCGGGGTGGTGGGCATGGCCCGCACTGGTGAGGCCGCCGGCCACCATCGCCTGATCGGGTTCGACATGGGCGGCACATCCACCGATGTGTCCCACTACGACGGGCGCTTCGAACGCACCACCGACGCGGTGGTCGCCGGAGTACGGGTGCGAGCGCCGATGATCTTGATCCACACCGTGGCCGCCGGGGGCGGCTCGATCCTGTCGTTCGACGGCAGCCGCTTCCGGGTGGGTCCCGACTCCGCCGGCGCCGAACCCGGCCCGGCCTGCTACGGAAATGGCGGGCCGCTCACCGTGACCGATGCCAACGTGGTGCTGGGCCGACTGCACCCCGACCACTTCCCCGCGGTGTTCGGCCCCGGCGGCGACCAGCCTCTCGACGCCGCCGCGGCCCGGACCGCCTTCGCCGATCTAGCTGCGACCATCACCGAGGCCACCAAACAACCGTGGACCCCAGAGAGGGCCGCCGAGGGGTTCTTGGATGTGGCGGTCCAGAACATGGCCAACGCTATCAAAACCATCTCGGTGCAGCAGGGCCATGACGTGAGCGCATACACCCTGGCCTGCTTCGGCGGGGCCGGTGGCCAGCACGCCTGCCGGGTAGCCGACGAACTGGGCATGTCCACGGTGTTGATACATCCCCACGCCGGGGTGCTCTCGGCGCTGGGCATCGGCTTAGCCGACGTGCGCTCGGTAACTGAGCGGGCCGTGGGCCAAACCCTCACCGAGGAACTGCTGGGCGCCATCGCCACCGGCATCGGGGAGCTGGCCGCGGCGGCCTACACCGAAGTGGCCGCCGACCTGCCCCACTCCCGCATCCACATCGAGGCCAGCTATTTCCTGAGGTACGAGGGATCCGACACCGCACTCGAGGTGACTGCCGACGACTACGTGGCGGTGATAGCGGCCTTTGAAGACCTCCACCGCACCCGCTTCGGATTCGCCTCTCCTGAGACGCCGATCGTGCTGGAGTCGATCCAGGCAGAAGCCATCGGCCGCAGCAGCCTCACCGAGATCCTGGCCGAACAACCCTTGGCCAGCTCTATGCCCGACCCCAGTCCCCTGGCCCACCACGAGGCCAGCTTCGGGGGGCAAGCTCACCACATCTCCTTTTACGACCGGGCCGACCTGGGCCCGGAGTCGGCCGTGTACGGACCCGCGGTCATCGTGGACCCCCTCTCCACCACGGTGGTTGAACCAGGCTGGGCCGCAGCAGCAGCCCCAAGCGGCGAGCTGGTGTTGAACCGGGTGGTAGCCCGCCCGGATGCGGCGGTCGGCACCGAGGCCGACCCGGTGATGCTGGAGATCTTCAACAACCTCTTCATGAACGTGGCCGAGCAGATGGGGGTGGCTCTGGAGAACACCGCCGCCTCGGTGAACATCAAGGAGCGACTGGATTTCTCCTGCGCGGTGTTCGATCCCGACGGTGAGCTGATCGCCAATGCCCCCCACATGCCGGTACACCTGGGCTCGATGGACATGTCGGTCAAGGCGATCATCGCCCGCCATCCCGACATGGCGCCGGGCGACGCATTCATCACCAACGCCCCCTACAACGGCGGCACCCACCTGCCCGATGTGACCGTGGTCATGCCGATATTCAATGCCGACGGCGATGAGATCTTGTTCTTCACCGCGTCCCGTGGCCACCACGCCGACATCGGCGGCACCGTCCCCGGCTCAGCACCAGCAGACGCGTCGCACATCTCTGAGGAGGGGGTGCTGTTCGACGGCGAGGTTCTAGCCCGGGACGGGCGGTTCCAGGAGGCTGAGATCCGGGCTTTGCTAACCGGCGCCGAGTGGCCGGCCCGCAACCCCGACGTCAACATCGCTGATATCAAGGCCCAGCTGGCCGCCTGTCAGAAGGGGGCTGTCTCCCTGGACGAGGTGATCGACTACTACAGCTTGGACACGGTGCATGCGTACATGGACCATGTCCGGGCCAACGCCGCCGAGTCGGTCCGATGCCTGATCGATCGCCTGGAAGACGCCTCGTTCACCGTTGGATTCGACGACGGCGCCCAAGTGTCGGTGGCCCTGCGCATAAATCGCGGCCGGCGGACCCTCACCGTCGACTTCACCGGAACCAGCCCCCAGCATCCCGGGAATTTCAACGCCCCCCAGCCGGTGTGCCGGGCCGCAGTCCTGTATGTCTTGCGCTGCCTGGTGGATGACAACATCCCGCTCAACAGCGGTTGTCTGGATCCGGTGGAGTTGATCATGCCGTCGCCCAGCATGATCAGCCCCGTCGAGCCCGCCGCGGTATTTGCCGGAAATGTGGAGACCTCTCAGCACATCGTGGACACCCTGTTCGGCGCGGTGGGCACGGTGGCCGCCTCTCAGGGAACCATGAACAACGTGGTGTGGGGCAACGAACGCCACCAGTACTACGAGACGGTGTGCGGCGGCGCGGGGGCCACCGCCCAGCGGCCCGGCTGCGACGCAGTACACACCGGCATGACCAATGCCCGGCTCACCGACCCCGAGGTGCTGGAGCAGCGCCACCCAGTGGTGGTGGAGGACTTCTCCATCCGGCGAGGAAGCGGTGGCGCGGGCCTCCACCAGGGTGGCGACGGGGTGGTGCGCCGTACCCGGTTCGAGGAGCCCATGAGCCTCAACGTGCTGTCGTCTAGACGGAAAGTGGCCCCCTACGGCATCAAGGGAGGCTCACCCGGCGCGGTGGGCGTCAACCGCGTCCTGCGAGCCGACGGTTCGATCGAGGCCTACCCAGGAGTGTTCCGCACCGAGGTGCAGCCCGGCGACCGATTCGAAGTCTCCACCCCCGGCGGGGGTGGCTACGGCCCGCCCAATCAATAGTACCCAATCACATAATTCAGCCTATTTCATGAGTTTTCATATAATTGGATTGCAGACTGTAATGGCAGCAGCTATTGTTGAGGCATGAGCGTGGAGGTCGTCACCCAAATTGTGACGCTTATGCTGGCCGTGTTTGCCATCATCTGGCACCAACAGCGCACCACCGACAAGCTGCGCGACGAATTCAACAACGCCATCAGCAGCCTGCGCGACGAATTCAACAACGCCATCAGCAGCCTGCGCGACGAATTCAACAACGCCATCAGCGAGCTACGAGAAGCCGTGGTCGAAAACGGGCAGCGGATCGCCCGCATCGAGGGCTTTCTCAGAATCGGCATGCCCGCCGACGTCGCCACTCCCGAGCCATCGCCCGCCGAGCCCCCTGCTGCTGCCACCGCCGAGCCCACAGCTCAACCGGCCACCGGCCAATAGTGCTTCGCGCCACTCAGGTAGAACCCGCGTCACAATTCCCGGGAAGCGACTAGGCGGACGCCTTCGACGATGCTGGTGTAGCCGGTGCAGCGGCACAGGGTGCCGGCGAGGAACTCCCTGACCTCACCGTCGGTGGGCTCGTCCGCATCGGCGGGGCGGTCGGCCAGCCAGGCCACGGTGGACATGATGATTCCCGGTGTGCAGAAGCCGCACTGAAAGCTCATGGCGTCGGCGAAGGCCTGCTGCACTGGTCCGAGCACCGGGTTACCCGGGTCGGTGGTGTCCACCAGGCCCTCGATGGTGGACACCTCAAAGCCGTCGGCCTGCACTGCCAGCATGAGGCACGACCGCACCGCGGCGCCGTCCACCAATACGGTGCAGGTCCCGCACACCCCGTGCTCGCACCCCAAGTGGGTGCCGGTGAGCCCGCACTGGCGGCGCAAGAAGTCGGCCAGGGTGGTGCGGGTCTCGGCCTCGGCGGAGTACTCGGTGCCGTTGGCCCGCAACTGGACCGTGCGCTTCGGGCTCATCGGGACACCGTCTACCAGGTGATGCTCTGGCCGGCGTTGGCCCGCAAGATCTGGCCCGTCACATAGCGGGAGGCATCTGAGGCCAAGAACCAGATCAGGTTGGCCTGGTCAGACGCCTCGCACACCTCGCCCAGCGGCGAGCGGTCCCGCATCAGATTGAGGTAGCTGTCCATCTCGGCCGGATCCACCTGGCCTTCAGAGTCGCGAAGATGCCCTCCCACGAAATTGGTCAAGGTGAAGCCGGGAGCGATGGTGTTGACCCGCACCCCGTCGGGTCCGGCCTCCACCGCCAACGACTGGGTGAGCATGGCCACCGCCGCCTTGGTGGCCGCATACACCGATAGTCCCCCCACGGGGGTGTTGATGGCCGTGGCCGACACGTTCACGATTGAGCCCGACCCTTGGGAGGCCATGACCCGCATCGCCGCTTGGCACCCGAAGAACACGCCCTTGAAGTTGATGGCCAGCACCCGGTCGAGCTCGGCCTCGGTCACGTCCACCACATCGCCGTAGCTGCCCACGCCGGCCACGTTGACCATCACATCCAGTCGCCCGAATTCATCCACTGCGGCCTCTGCCAGCGCATTCACCTGATCGGCTTGAGTGGTATCCACCGGCATCGCCACCGCACGCCCACCGTCAGCCACAATCCGATCCTGAGTACGGGCTGCCCCGTCGCCGTCGATGTCGCCAAGCACCACCGCAGCGCCAGCCGCAGCCAACGTCTCCGCGGCCGCCTCCCCAATGCCGCTGGCCCCGCCGGTGATGCACGCCACCCTTCCGTCGAGGTCGAAGACTCCAAGCCCGGTCATCAATCCAGTTTGTCTCACCGCTATCTGGCTTGCCCCACCGCACCACGCAGCCGGCCCCGACCATTGTGCCTAGTTTGTCTCACCGCTATCTGGCTTGCCCCACCGCCGAGCCGGTGCGAGTTGGGCTAGACAATCGGCCCCATCAATCGGCTTGCCATTCCGCCGCGCAAATGTGAGTCTTGGGCCATGGTGGCGGAACTGGAATGGCTGGTGGACCAACCCTCCCAATCCAACCCGGTCATGGTGGTGGCCTTGGAGGGCTTGTTCGACGCGGCTGATGCAGCCACCACCGCGGTGCGACTGTTGAAGGAAAGCGCCAACGGTGTTGAGCCCCTAGCTCGCATCGACCCCGAGGGGTTCTTCAACTTCCAGGATCGCCGCCCCGAAGTCCGTTTGGACGACAACGGCAACCGAGTCATCGACTGGCCGAGAACCGAGGTAGACGGGATCGAGCGCTACGGCGCAAAACACCCTCTGGTAGTGGTGGACGGGGTGGAGCCCCACCTGCGGTGGCGGACTTTCGCCGACTATCTGGTGGAGGTGGCCACCGAGTGCCGGGCCGGACTGGTGGTAACGCTGGGGGCGATGGTTGGCCTCGCCCCCCACACCCGTCCGCTGGGCGTGGTGGGAAGCTCCACCAACGCGGAGCTGGCCCGCATGTTCGGCCTAGGCCGCCCCACCTATGAGGGCCCCACCGGCCTGGTGGGCGCGCTCCACGACGCACTAGACCAAGCCGGTATCCCGGTCATCTCCCTGCGAGTGTCGGTCCCTCACTATGTACCTGGACCGCCCAACCCCGAGGCCACCCGGTCACTGCTCAAGCGGTTCGAGCTGATCACCGGCATCATCACCGACCACGCTGAGCTCGACGAGGCCGCCGCCGCCTGGCGCGAACGGGTCGACACTGCGGTAGCGGGCGACGAAGACCTCAGGAACTACGTCGCCCAACTAGAGCGGCAGATCGACGAAGCCGACGACCTCCTCCCCACCGGCGACGACCTCGCCACCCAATTCGAGGCCTTCCTCCGCGACCCCTGGAAGTAGACGACGGCCAGAGTCGATAGAGGCCAAGACCCAACGCTCACTCAGCAGCATTTTTCGAAGGATGGAGCAAGCACCCGGCCTGTCAATGCATCTGACCGCGGGGAAGAGTAACGGCTTTCACTAGGTAGCCCGAAATCTGGCGCATCCTGAGGGCGTCAGACAAAAGCCACCGGAACCAGTCCCGGCGCCGGAGGACCAAGCCAAGATCAGTCGCAGCGCTGGCGGCCAATATGAGGATCGTCGGGATTTCGCCGCCCAACAACGCGGCCAAACAGGGGCACGAATGATCCGGCAAAACGAGGATCGTCGGGGTAAAACTGCCTCATAACGTGCCAAAATACCTCAAGCGCTGCCAGCGCGGCGACCAATATCAGCGGGAGCAAAAGCCAGATCGGTAGCGAGAGATGGTTGAAGGCCAGGGATATGCCCTCAAAAATGCCGATGAATGCAAGAACACTTACGGCATGGGCCCAGTCCTTGATAAATCGGCCAAACCTAGGATCGTCGGGGTAGCGCCACCCCATAACGCGACCAAACACCTCAAGCGCTGCCAGCAAGGCGACGACCATCAGCAGGCCATTGAGCCAGGTCGGTAGCAGGAGAAGATTGAGAAGAGGTTGAACGCCAAAGACAATGCCCCCACCAATGCCGACAATTGCGACGACGGATCGATCGCGTGGCCGGTGGGGGTTGCCGGGCTTGTCGGTCTCCGGAATTGGGGTAGAAACCATGCTGTCAGGGTAGCTGCCTGCCATGAAGCGACAACCACCCTTCGCCGGTCCTCCTGGCACGCAAGGAAGCGCTCCACGCCCACTCGGCGAACCAGTAGAGCCAAGCCGGCAAAGACAAGAGCCAGCACGCTCGCCACCGCCGTCCATCCGCCTCGCCCCCGTCCGTTAACGACAGTCCCGATCCAGACCGCTGCCGTCTGGCTATGCCTCCGTCAAGCGGCTAACGGTTTCGTCGATGATGGTGGTGGCTAGTTTTTGGAGGGACTCGTCGTCGAGGGTGGAGACGGGGTGGGGGACGGTGACTGCGGGGTAGGAGGCCATGCCCACGGTGGGGGCGAACGACTCGACCACCGGCTCAAACGGCTCGGTGATCAGAAGCATCGAGGGGATGCCTCGGGACTCCATGTGAACGGCATCGTGCAGACTGCACGCGGTGCAGGCCCCTCAATCGCCCAGGCCAGAGATGATGAGGTGGGAGCGGGCGGCCAGCATCTCGGCAGCGTCGGCGTCGATGGGCTTGCCGGCGGCCGATTTGGAGTGGACCACGATGTCGGCCACCGGGAGACGATCCCGCAGGCCCTCGGCCACATAGGTGAGCAGCTCTTTGGCGTTGTTCTTGGCGTTTTCGATTACACCGATCACCACTGGCTCGCTGGGGGTGCGCCGGGGGGCCATCGCCACCTCATCCACCTGGGCTTCCTCGTACACCGGTGACAGAACGGTTACAGACGACATGCGATCTCCTCCCTTACGCTAAGGGTAGTCCATCACCCGGAGCGGCCACCTTTCGGGTGGTGGCCTCAGAGTGCACTGTCGGGGCCCAGTTCGGGATGTAGGCCGACCAACCCGCCCCCGCGCTGCCCGCGGTTACCAGAAAGATGTCGTGGGGCCCCCGCACCGTGTTGAGCTTGCCGTCGGCGTCGGGGGTCATGTCGTTTTGGGCGGTGTGCTCCAGCAATACCCCGCTATCCATCAAGTGCTCGGGGGTCACCCTGCTGTGGGCGGCCAAGAACTCTCGCACCATCGGCTTGGTCCATCCCGCCTCGGCCAGGATCTGGCGGTGCTCGTGACCGATCACCAACAGCACCTGGTGCTTTTTGGCCACTGCGTAGGTGGACGGGTTGGTCATGGCCGCGGCGAGCGTCAGCAGGATCCCCTCTGGGTCGCCGTTGAGATGGTTGGCCACCTGGTGCGGGCCCTCCGATGGGAACATCGTCACGGTGGTGTCGCCCTCGCCGTAGCCCAACTCCACCCGCAGCGGCGGCCACCCCTCCGGCGGGGGCTCCTCGGCCACCAGCATGGTGAACTTGCCGGGATGGCCCAGCGACGAGCCGTCGAGGCTGTCGGACCGGGCCCCCAGCACGTTCATGGCCACCAGACGCAGGGTTCGGCCCACAGTGGCGTTGGCCCGGTAGCCCGGCCCCAGCGCGTTGCGGAAGGAGTTGAAGCCCAGATCGGCCACCAGCGGCCCGCTCACCACCGCACACAGCGCAGCGCCGCCGGTGGAGGTCACCACGGTATGGCACCCGAATTGAGGATCAAACATGGCCGCGAGCCCGGCTAGCACCACCGGGAAGTACTCGGGGCGACATCCGGCCATCACCGCGTTGACCGCCGCCTTCTCCGCGGTCACCTCCCGGGACCGCTCCGGCACGCTGCCCACAATGTCACCCGCACCTACGCCGGCGTAGTCGAGCATGGCCTGGACCCGCTCCGGGGTGGGCGGCACCACCGGGAGGCCATCGGTCCACCCTCGCTCGAAGAACTCCTCTTGGACGTCTGCCTCTGTGAGCACCAACTCCTGAGCCATCCTGTCAACCTCCTCAAATCGGGCAATCGCCAATCCGGCCAAGCCGCCCAAACCTGGCGGTCTCCATACGGCGAAACTAGTAGGGTTCGCCGCCGTGACCGGAAGATTGGCAGGCAAAAGAACCATTGTGACCGGGGCGGGCTCTGGAATCGGCAAGGCCGCGGCCCAGCTATACGCCTCCGAGGGCGCACAGGTGATGTGCGCCGACATCAACGCCGACGCCGCCGCGGCCACCGCGGCCGAGATCGGCGATTCGGCCATAAGCCTGCGGGTGGACGTGACCCAGCCCGGCGACTGCCAGGCCATGACCGAGCAGACTGTGTCCGCCTTCGGAGGCCTCGACGCGGTCTACGCCAACGCCGGAGTGGACGGGCCGGGCCGGGCCGGCGACCTCAGCCTCGAAGAATGGAACCGGGTCATCGGCGTGAACCTCACCGGGAAGTGGCTGGCGGTCAAGTTCGCCATACCCCACCTCATCGAAGCCGGCGGCGGATCGCTGGTACTCCAGGCCAGCGTCGGCGGGGTGATCGGGGTGCCGGGCATAGCCGCTTACGCCGCGGCCAAGGCCGGGGTGATCGGCCTCGCGCGGCAGATGGCAGTGGACTACGGCCCCGACAACATCCGGGTCAACGCAATATGCCCCGGCACAGTGCCCACCCCTCTGGTGCGGGCCACCTACGAGAAGCGGGGCGGGTTCTCGGCCACGGCCAACGTCGCCGCCGATGCCACCGTCGACGAGATGATCAAAGCTGCCGTGATCCGCCATCCCATCGGCCGCCTAGGCACCACCTCCGACATCGCCCAGTTGGCCCTTCATCTGGCCTCCGACGAGTCATCGTGGACCACCGGCACCGCCATCGTCATCGACGGCGGTATGTCGGTCGCCTAGAAAGCCAACCGCTCAGCCGACTTCGGCGAAGAACTTCTTCCAGGTATCCAGGCTCTCGGGAAGCTCCGACGGGCCGACCGTGCCGAAATAGCGCTTGCGGTCATCGTCGCAAAGCCCGCCGTCGGCCAGATCGGCCATGTCCATGTAATAGATCATGGCCACCTTCCGCTCCACGAAGCGCCACCGGCCGTCCTCCACCCGGTACTCATCGAAGTAGCGCAGCGCGGTCACCAGCGTCCGCCCGTCGAGGGCCAACTCGGCGTGGGCGTTTACCGTGCCGGTGGCGTGGCCCGGACGGTCGGAATCCAGCTCGATGACGTGACTGTGGGGGTAGTGGTAGGTGGCGCCGAAGGCGGCCATGCGCTCGGTGTAAAAGTCGATGACCGCCTGTCGACCCTGGTTGGCCACCATGCCATCAGCCAGGCCGAACTTGGCATCGGAGGTGAACATGTCGGCCAAGCCCTCGATATCCCGGTCGTCCACCACCATCCCATAGCGGGCCACCAGATCACGGATTTCCTCTAGCGCCTCCAACCGGGCGATGCGATCGGACAGACCATCATTTGCACCAGACATTCCATTTGCCTCTCAGTCATTGAGCCTCTGATGCCGCATACCGCGCACCATTGGGATTTGTCGGCTTCAGCCAGCGAAAACTACCGTCGCCCTCTGTTGACCGGCAACACCCGGTCAAACCTAGGGGGGCCATGCTTCTAGCTTTCGGCAACTTCACGGCTGATCCAAGCGTCAACCTGCAACTGTTAATCGGCGGGTTAGCCCTTGGGGCCATCTATGCCGTTGTCGCCCTCGGCTTCGTTCTGGTTTATAAGAGCACCGACGTCTTGAACCTGGCCCACGGGGAATTCTTGATGCTCGGGGCATACTTCGCGCTGACGTTCTTGATTTCGGAAAACCTCAACTTCTTCTTGGGCGTCTTCGTGTTGCTGCTGGTGATGCTGGTGTTCGGGCTATTGGTCCATTACGGGATCATGCGGCGGATGGTCGGACAGGGGTTCTTCGCCATTGTGCTCATCACCCTGGGCATTGCCACGATCATCCGCGCCCTTTTGCTGATCTTCTACGGTCCGACCGAGCGAGCCCGCCTCGATTTGCTGCCCCAAGGCAGCTTCGAAGTCGGCGGCGCCACGGTGAGGCACGTAGACATCATCATCTTCGGCGTGGTGGCACTTTGCGTGCTGTTGTTCTTCTTGTTCTTCAAGTACACCCGGCTGGGACTGCACATGCGGGCGGTGGCCGACGACATCGAGGCCGCGGCGGCAATGGGCATCGACCCCGACAAGGTCTACGCCATGACCTGGGCTGCGGCCATGGTCATGGCCGGAGTCGGCGGGCTGTTGTTCGGCCACGTAACCGGCGCCATCGATCGCAGCATCGAGGCCATCGGGCTGCGGGCCTTCCCCGCCGCGGTGGTCGGCGGACTCACCTCGCTGGGCGGCTCCATCGTCGGCGGCCTCGTGGTGGGGGTCATCGAGCAGTTCGCCAACGGCCATTTGGGAACCAAGTGGCGTGAGCCGGTGGCCTTCTCGGTGATGTTCGTGGTGCTACTGGTGCGACCGACCGGCCTGTGGGGCCGCAAGGACCTGGAGCGGGTATGAGCCGGTTAGCAGAACACTCACACTGGCGCGACAACCGATGACCGCCACGGAAAACCCCGCCGCCCAGCAAGACGCTCAGACCTACCGCCCCTCGACCCTCCAGCGATTCCTGCCCTTCGTGGTCGCCGCGGTAGTCCCATTCATACTGGGGGCAACCACCGATGATCTGAACTTCTGGTGGAAAGCGGTGATCACAATTGTCATCTTGGCGGTGGTGGCCCGACTGGCCTGGAAATGGACGCCGCGGGGTGAACTCACCCACCGCGAGGACATGCGGCTGTGGCGCACCCCCAGCGACCGGTCGTGGGCCGCGGTGACCACCTTCGGGCTACTGGTGCTGCCCTTCATCCTGGCCTCCGACTTCACCCCCCCCATGGACTTCCCCTGGGCCACCTGGTTCGCGGTGGTCAACCTGGTGCTCATCTTCGCCATGGGGGCGGCGGCCTTCAACCTGCTGGTGGGCTACTCCGGTCAGATCAGCCTGGCCCACGTGGCGTTCTTGGCCTTGGGCAGCATCATGGGCGGGATCGTGGGAGTGCAGTGGAGCGGCGGAAACATGTGGCTGGCCCTGCCCGCTGCGGCCCTCGCCGGTGCGGTGGTGGGGGCCATCTCAGGCCTGCCCGCCCTGCGGCTCAAGCACCTCTACCTGCTGTTGGCCACTTTCGGCTTCCACTTCGTGATGATGCTGGTGTGGCGGGAGTACCTCCAGGAGTACTTCGGCTTCGTGGGCATCCGCTTCAAGGGCGAGAACTCGCCGCGGATCGCATCCTGGCTGCACTGGCTGCCCGGCATCGACCCCGACGACAACGGCGAGTTCATCATCACCGGGCAATTCCGGTGGTACTGGGTGCTCATGCCCATCACGGTGCTGTCGATCCTGTTCATGGTGAACGTGGTTCGAACCCGGGAGGGGAGGGCCTTCGCCGCGGTACGCGACCGGGACGTTTCCGCCTCGCTCTTGGGCATCAACGTGGCCCGTTCCAAGCTCTTGGCCTTCGCGTTGTCCTCCGCGGTGGTGTCCATGTCGGGGGTGTTGGCCTCGTTCTACATCGGCTCTCGGGGCGAGGACAGCTTCAACGTCCAAACGGTGTTGAACTACGCCATCATCATCGTTGTCGGCGGGTTCTCCAGCATCCAGGGGGCCATTTTCGGGTCGGCCTTTTTCTGGTTCTTGCCCGAGTGGTTCAAGTGGGCCCGAGAAGAGTTGTGGATCGTGCGGGACATCGACTTCCTCAGCGACTACCCCAGTGAGATCGACTTGGCCATCAAGGGCTTTTTGGTGGTGATCATCTTGATGTTCAAGCCCGATGGCCTGGCTGGCCTCTGGAAGGACTTCAAGAATTGGCTGGGCCGCGCGCTGACGAGGAGCAACCCATGAGCAGCGGCGGACTCGACCTGCAGATTCAAGGCCTCACTGTGGTCTACGGGGGCGTTACCGCGCTGGACAACGTGAACATCACCGTGCCCTCGGGTGGCTTTGTCTCGGTGCTGGGCGCCAACGGCGCGGGCAAGACCACCCTCGTCCGGTCGATCACCAGCTTGCTTTACCTTCACAAAGGTCGAGTGCGTCGGGGCAGCATCGAGTTGGGCGGCGAGTCGATTCTGGGCAAAAAAAGCCCTGACATCGTTGCTGCGGGCGTAGCCCAGGTCCCCGAGGGCCGCAAGCTCTTTCCCAACCTGACGGTGAAGGAGAACTTGTTATGCGGTGCGGCCAGCCGAAGCGACGTCTCCGGCATAGACGAGTCGCTGGAACAGAACCTGGAACTGTTCTCCCAGCTTCGTCCCCTTCTCAACCAGACCGCCGGTCTGCTGTCGGGAGGCGAACAGCAGATGGTGGCGGTGGGCCGGGCCCTCATGTCACAGCCATCCCTGCTTATCTGCGACGAGCTGTCGTTGGGGTTAGCCCCCAAGATCGTCCACCGATTGTTCGAATTGCTCACCGAGATCAACGAGACCCGGGGCACCTCGATACTGGTCATCGAGCAGAACGCCAGCCTGGCATTGCAGCACGCCAACGACGCTTACGTCCTTGAACTGGGCAGGGTGCTGATGGAGGGCAGCGCGGCCGAGCTTCGAGGCAATCCGATGGTGCAGGAGCTCTATTTGGGCGGCGGGGGTGAGGCCCACACGTCTTACGCGGCTATCGAGCGGCCTGGTCGCAGCAGGCCCACCGAACACGGGCAAAGGCCACCGGTATCAGAGTCATGAGCGACCCGATCCTCAGCTTCGACGACTTGACCGTGCAGTTCGGCGGGGTTCGGGCGTGCGACTCGATCAGCGGGCGCGTGGAGCGGGGTTCGCTGTTCGCGCTCATCGGCCCCAACGGCGCCGGCAAGACCACCTTGGTCAACGCGGTGTCCGGCGTCTACAAACCGCTGCCCGGCGCCCAGGTGCAGTTCCACCCCGAAGGCAAGCCCAGCGAGGATCTGCTTTCCTACCGCCCTTATCAGATAGCCCGCCTCGGCGTGGCCCGGACGTTTCAAAACCTGGGGCTGTTCATGGGCGAGAACGTGCTTACCAACCTGCTGCTGGGCCGCTACATCCATGAGCACACCCGCCTCATCGAAGGCGGCCTTTTCACCCGACGGGCAGTCAGGCGTGAGCTGGCGGCCCGAGCGGCCATCGAACGGGTGGTCGACCTGCTGGACCTGGGCGCGTTCCGCCGGGAGCCGGTTGGCGACCTCCCCTACGGCGTGCAAAAGCGGGTGGAGTTCGGCCGGGTGCTGGCCATGGAGCCTGAACTGCTGATGCTGGATGAGCCCATGGCCGGCATGAGCGTGGACGAGAAACAGGACATGATCCGCTACATCTACGCCGCCCAGTACGACCTCAACATGACGGTGTTCCTCATCGAGCACGACATGGGCGTGGTGATGTCGATTGCCGATCACGTGATGGTGCTCGACTTCGGCCAGAAGATCGCCGAGGGAACGCCCGCGGCGATGCAACAGGACGAGCGGGTGATCGCGGCCTACCTGGGCACCGAAGTCGAGGCGTAAGCCCCTCCCCGGTTTCTTGACTTCGAGTGCCTTTTGTCTAGCCCCCAACATTCGGGATTGCACGCATCGGCGGCGCAGTAGCTAGGGTGGCGGCTAGTTCACGCCTTACTCAGAGCGTGAACTGTTAAACAGCAAATGATGGAGGGGGACCCCACATGTTGAATCGCTGGCTCAAACTGGCAGTCGTGCTCTTTGCGTTCGCGCTGATCGCAGCAGCGTGCGGCAACGATGACGACGATGCTCCGGCAGCTCCGGCACCGACTGCTGCTCCGACAGAGGCACCGGCACCTGAGGCCACCGAGGCCCCAGCTCCTGCTGAGGAAGAGGCGCCTTCTGAGATGATGGTGCCCGACAACCCGGACAACGGGGTTACCTCCGATTCCATCAAGGTAGGCTGGATGGGCGACCTGACCGGGCCGACCGCCTCATCGCAGTCATTCAACAGCCACGGCAGCGAGGCCTACTTCGAGTGCGCCAACCGCGACGGCGGCACATTGGGGCGGATGTTCGACTATCTCCCCGAGGACGACCAGTTCAACGCCGACAATGCCGCGATCAACTTCACCAAGCTCACCGAGGACGACAAAGTCATCGCCCTAGTCGGCTTGGGCGGATCGCATATCAGCACCCAGCTCCAGCCTGACATCGAGACCCTGAACCTGCCGGTGATCGGCCCACCCCAGACCATCGACATCCAGCTTGAGGGCGACCAGTACTTCAACAACTTGGCCCACTACGGCGACCAGGCCGACCTGGCCGCCGGACACATTGGCGCCACCGTCGGCGGCATCGAGAACGCCGTGGTCATGGGCATCAGCCTTGAGGTCCCCTCCGGCACCGAGTTCGCCGCTTATGTCGAGCAGTCGGTAATCAAGGGTGGCGGCACCTACGTCAACACCCTCTACGTGGCGCCGGGCGCCACCGAGGTCACTGCTCAGATGGTTGAGCTGCAATCAGCCATCGACGATCAGGGCGTGAACTACGTGACCCTCCACGGCTCGCCGGGCGCCGGCCTGGTGGTCATGCAGGGCATGGCTGACGTGGGCATCACCGACGTTCCCATCATCGGCATCCACGGCATCGCGGCCAACTCGATCTGGACCGAGGGTCCGCCCGAGGTGAGCGACGAGACCTTCGGAATCCATTCGTTCCTGACCGCGAACAACAACATCGAGGCTTCGGCCTTGATGGAAGAGTGCGCATCGCTGGCCGGCTACGGCGGCGAGCACCTCAACTTGAACTTCGCTCACGGCTTCCTCAACGGCTACGTGTTCCACCAGGCCGTGGAGCGGGCCGCCGAAACCGGCGAGCTCAGCCGTGAGAGCCTGACCGAGGTTCTCAAGGGCAGCTTCGACACCATGGGCATCACCTGTCCGATCGATTGGTCGGCCTTCCCGCACCACAGCCAGTGCGGTGCCGCCTTCTCGCTCGACGCTGCCAGCGGCGGCATGGTTGCGGCCAACCCGTTCGCGTTCTACGCCGACAACTTCGACGGCGAGTACGGAATCGAGATCGGCTAGCCGAACCGCCTAATCGAAAGGCCCCCACGTTGTCGGACTCCAGTTCGGTCGCTGAAGAATTCACGGCCTATCTGGCCGACAACGTGGGGGCCGACCCCTTTCCGGTCTTTCGCCGGATGCGGGAAGAGGCCCCCGCTTTGTGGGTTGAGCCGCTCCAAGCGTGGGTGCTGACCCGGTGGAATGACATCACCTCGATGCTGGAGGACGGCGACAAATACGGCCCGCTGATGAACCAGCCGGGCACGTCAAGCATCTTCGGCCGGGCCATCTTGCAGATGTCGGGCGACGAGCACCGCCGCAAAGACGCCATCATCGCCAAGCGCCTACGGGGCCCCCGGTATCTCGGCTCGACCATCGAGGACATCGTCTCCGGGCTGGTCCACGAGTACGGCGAGCAGTTGCCGGTGGCCCCCGAGACCGCTGACTTGCGCACCGGGCTGACCGAACCGGTGCCGCTGGGGGCCATTGCCGAGCTGATGGACATGGGCGAGGCCAGCAACTTCCGGAACTGGTACAACGACATCGTCGCCGCCGGAACCTCGAACGTGACCCGCGATCCGGTGGTTCACGCTCAGGGAGAGGCCGCCCGCGACGAGCTCTACGACTTCGTCACCCCGAGCATCGAAGAGCGCCGCACCTGCCCTGGCGACGAGCTGCTGTCCGACTTGTGCTCGATGGAGTACGAGGGCGAACGGCTGTCCGACGACGAGGTCCGCAGCTTCACCGCGTTCTTGCTCTCAGCCGGGATCGAGACCACCGACCGAGCGCTGGCCAACCTAGTCAAGCACCTCATTTTGCAGCCCGAGCAGTGGGAACGCCTCAAGGACGACCCCGAACTGGTCAGTTCCGCGGTCACCGAGATCCTCAGGTATCGACCCCCGGTCCACGTCACCATCCGCATGGCCAAGCACGATCTGGCGGTGGAGGGCACAACCATTCCTGAGGGCAGCAAGGTGATGTCGTTCGTGTCCAGCGCCAACCACGACACTGCCCGGTTCGACGACCCCGATACCTTCGATGTGGGCCGCTTCCAGGGCGAGGAGCGCCCCAACTACACCCCGATCGGCCCGGTCCGGGCCTTCGGCGGCGGCCCCCACACCTGCACCGGCTCGCTATTGGCCAAATTGGAGATGGAGCGCACACTTGAATACCTGCTCGACCGGTTCGATCACTTCGAGTTCGCCGGCGACGTGCCCCCCGACACCGGCATCGTGCTCCGATCCCCCACCAGCCTCGACGTAGTCCTCCACCCCGCCGCCTGACCGGCAGGCCTGGGCGGTCTAGGAGGCGAACACCTCCGGCTCCGATACAAAGCGCTGCTGGCAGCCGGCAGCACAGAAGTAGTAGTCGATGCCCTCGTGGACGGTGTGGTAGCGGGCATCGGCCACCAGCACGGTCATGCCGCATACGGGGTCGATGGCATCTTCGGGACGGTCTCCGCGGCCAGAAGCGGTCTCCGCAGCGAGCTGTCCCTCAGCCCGGCGGGCCACTAGGTCGGCCATGACCGCGGCGGCGATCTCCCGGTTGGGAATTCGCCCCAGGTCCATGCCGGCGGGGGCGTGTATGCGAGCCAGGTCGTTGTCGCCAAACCCTTGGCTGCGGAGGTAGTCGCGCATCGCCTCGGCCCGCTTGGCTGAGGCCACCAGGCCGATGTAGCCGGCGTCGGTGCCCAGGGCAGCCGCCAGCGCCACATCGTCGTAGTGCCCCTGGGTGGCCACCACCACCGCAGTGGCCTGGTCGATGGTCAGATCGCCAAGATCAAGGGTGGTTCGCACCAGCTCGGGGTGCTCGTGGTCGTCGGGCTGGCCGCCGTCGTCAACAATCGCCGCGTCCCAGCCGATGGCCGCGGCCACCGCGGCGATGGCGTCCACCGCTGGTGTGCGGCCGATCACCACCACTTGGGGGGCGGGCAGGCTCGGCTCCAGGTAGATCTCCATTGCTCCCTCCGAATCGCACGCCATGGCAATCGACCGCAGCCCGTCGTTTTGATTACCGGCTTGGCCCTGACCAGGGTTCCGGTGGTGGTCCCGGCCTTCCGAAGGCCCCAAGCACAGAAGCCGGGGCTCGCCGTGGCCCAAGCAGGCCAGCGCCTCCACGATCACCGTGGGTTCGGCGCACGCACCACCCAGCCAACCCCGCACCGCGCCGTCAGGCAGGATCACCGCCTGCGATCCCAGCTGGCCCGACGACGGCGCCCGACGCCAGATCACCGAGGCCAGAACAAACGGCTGGCGCTGCTGGCGCAGCTCAACCGCCCGGGCCATGACATCGACGTTCACGGCAAGGGCGCCGGCTAACTGGCTTCTTCGATGGCCGCCCACACCCGGTCGGGAAGCACCGGCATGTCGATGTTGCGGACCCCGAGATGGGCCAGCGCGTCGATCACCGCGTTCACAAACGCTGCCGGCGACCCCACGGTGGCCGACTCGCCCACGCCCTTGGCCCCGATTGGGTGGTGGGGCGAGGGCACCTCGGTGGCCAGCAGTTCGAATCGGGGCGTCTCCCAGGCGGTGGGCACCAGATAGTCCATGAAATTGGACCCGATGCAGTTGCCGTCGTCGTCGAAGGTGATCCACTGCATAGACGACATGGCAAAACCCTCGGTGAGGCCGCCGCACACCTGCCCCTCCACGATCATCGGGTTGATCCGCACGCCGCAGTCGTCCAGCGCCACCATGCGCTGCACCTGCCACACCCCGGTGTCGGGATCCACCTCCACCACCACGATGTAGCTGCCGTAGGGGTAGGTGAGGTTGGGCGGATCGTAGTAGGTGACGTCTTCCAGGCCGTACTCCATGCCCTCGGGAAGGTTGGTGTAGGCGGCCAGGGCAATGTCTTGGATGGTGACCGACCGGTCGGGGCTGCCCGCCACCGAGAGCACTCCCGAGGCCAGTTCGATGTCCTCTTCGGCCGCTTCCAGCAGGTGGGCGGCGATCTTCTTCGCCTTGTCGGCCAGCTTGCGGGCCACCACCGCGGTAGCTGCGCCGCCCACCGGGGTGGACCGGGACGCGTAGGTGCCCAGCCCGTAGGGGGTGTGGTCGGTGTCGCCGTGCTCCACCTTGATGTCGTTGGCGGGAATGCCCAGCACCTCGGCCACGATCTGGGCGAAGGTGGTCTCGTGGCCCTGGCCCTGGGTCTTCACGCCCAGCTTCAAGATGGCCTTGCCAGTGGGATGTACCCTCAGCTCGGCCGAGTCGATCATTTTCAACCCGGCGATGTCGTAGGTGTGCGACGGCCCCGCCCCCACCGCCTCGGTGAAGTGGGCGATGCCGATGCCGATGAGCCGTCCCTCGGCCCGGGCCTCGGCCTGTTCCCGGCGCAGGTCCTCGTAGCCCACCTCCTCCAGAGCGGTGCGCAGGGCCGTGGGATAGTCGCCGGAGTCGTAGACGAAGCCGGTGGCTGTCTCATAAGGGAACTGCTCGGGCTGGATGAAGTTGCGCAGCCGCATCTCGGCCGGGTCGATGCCCACCTCATAGGCCGCGTTCTGCACCAGGCGCTCGATGAGATACGAGGCCTCGGTGATGCGGAACGAGCACCGGTAGGCCACCCCGCCAGGGGCCTTGTTGGTGAACGCGCCTCGGCAGTCGATGTGGGCGGCGGGGAAGTCGTAGCTGCCGGTGACCACGTGGAACAGCCCGGCCCGGAACTGAGTGGGCTGGGCGTCGGAGTAGAACGCCCCCTGGTCCGACAGCATGTTGACCCGCAGACCCAGAATGCGGCCCTCGTCGGTGACGGCCAGCTCGCCCTTCATGTAGTAGTCGCGGGCGAAGCCGGTGGAGATGAGGTTCTCGGTGCGGCTCTCCACCCACTTCACCGGCTGGCCGATGAGCAGCGAGGCCGCGGTGGCCACCACATAGCCCGGGTAGATGGGCACCTTGTTGCCGAAACCGCCGCCGATGTCGGGGCTGACGATGCGGATGTTCTGCTCGGGCAGCCCGGCCACCATGGCAAAAAGAGTCCGGTGGGCGTGGGGGGCCTGCGAGGTCATGTAAATGGTGGCCTGCCCGGTCACCGAGTTGACGTCGGCCAAAATGCCGCACGTCTCCAGCGGGGCGGGGTGAGATCGGGGGTAGTGGGTCTCCAGGGTGACCACCCGGTCGGCTTGGGCAAAGGCCTCTTCGGTGGCGCCTTTGTCACCTGTCTCCCAGGTGTAGGCCAGGTTGTCGGTCTGGCCCTCCTTCTCATCCCGGATCAGCGCCGCCCCCTCCTCCAGGGACTGCTGAGGCGTGGTGATGGGAGGCAAGTCCTCATAATCGACCTCGATGAGCTCGAGGGCGTCGGTGGCAATGTAGGGGTCGGTGGCGATTACCGCGGCCACCTCTTGGCCCTGGTAGCGCACCTTGTCGGTGGCCAGCACCGCCTGGGTGTCGCCCGACAGGGTGGGCATCCATGCCAGCCCGTGCTGGTCCATCAGATCGCCGGTGACCACGGCCACCACCCCGTCGAGGGCGGTGGCCGCCGAGGAGTCGATGCCGTTGATGCGGGCGTGGGCCAGCGGGGAGCGCAGGATGGCCATGTGCAAGGTGTTGGGCAGATCGATGTCGTCGAGGAAGTTCCCCTGGCCCTCGATCAGCCGGGCGTCCTCTTTGCGCTGGACGCTGTGGCCGATGCCGCCGATCTCAGCCGGAGTTGTTGGTGCAGCCATGATTGCTCCTCAGCTTCCGTTGGACGATTCGGCAACCCGGGCAGCCGCCGTCTGGATGGCTTTGACGATGTTGATGTAGCCGGTACACCGGCACAGATTTCCCGAGATTGCCCAGCGCACCTCGTCATCGGATGGGTCGGTGTTCTCGGCGATGAGCGAAGCGCCCACCAGCATCATCCCTGGGGTGCAGAAGCCGCACTGGAGGCCGTGGTCGTCGGTGAACGCCGACTGGATGGGGTGCAGCCCGTCAGCGGTCTTGAGACCCTCCACCGTCGTGATCTCGGACCCGTCGGCCTGCGCGGCCAACACGGTGCAGGCCTTGACCGGCTTGCCGTCCATCAGCACGGTGCAAGCGCCGCAGCTGGTGGTGTCGCATCCCACATGGGTGCCGGTCAGCCCGACCGTACGGCGAATATGGTCCACCAGCAGGGTGCGGGGCTCCACATCGCTGGCGTGGTCGGATCCGTTTATGGTGACAGTGATCTCCATGTCAGCTCCCTTCAGCCTGTTGGGCGGCGGCAGCCAGCCCCCGCTTGGTGTAAGTGCGGACCACCTGGCGCTTCCAGGCAGCGGTGCCTCGAACGTCGTCTCGGGGCTCAGCAGCCGCCGCGGCCAACTCGGCGGCCTCGGCGAAAAGGTCATCTGAGGGCTGTTGGCCCACCATCAGTGCCTCGGCGCCGGCCACCTTGGTGTTGATCGGGTTGACCGAGGTGAGGGCCAGACCGGCCGCGGCAATGGCCCCGGCGTCATCCAACTCCAAGTGCGATGCCACCGCCACAGTGGCGTAGTCGCCGATCTTGCGCTCCAGCTTCAGGTAGGCCCCGCCCGAGCGGCCCGATGGAACGGGAATGCGGAGCCCGACCACCAGTTCGTCTTCGCCCAGCGTGGAGGTGAACGCCCCGTCGATGAAGTCAGCTATGGAAATAGACCGCTCGCCGCTGGGTCCCTGGGCCACCACGTCCGCCCCGGTGGCCAACAGCACCGAGTTCCAATCGCCCTCCGGATCGCAGTGGGCCACCGAACCGCACATGGTCCCCCGATTGCGCACCAGAGGGTCGGCCACCCAGGGGGCGGCGGCAGAGATAGCTCCGAATGTGGCGTCGGAGGCCACCACATCAGCGTGGCGGGCCAACGCCCCGATCTGGAGATGGCCGTTGGACCGCTCGATGGCGTCAAGCCCAGCGATGCGGTTGATGTCAATCAGCGTGTCGGGAAACGCCACCCGCATCTTCATCATGGGGATGAGGCTCTGGCCCCCGGCAAGGAACCGGCCCCCCTCCCCCGCGTCCGCCTTGGCCTCCACTGCCTCGCCGACAGACTGGGCCACGACTAAATCGAACCGTGAAGGGAACACCAGCCCTCCTCCCCTGGACTTCAAATGCTCCCGCCACCCTACCGACTCTCCCGCCACCGTGCCGGAGGGTCCCCGTGTCTGTGTATGGTGGAGACTGCTCGCGAGAGGTGGAGGACAGTGACTTGATGGCCTTCTTCCCCAGCAGAGATCGCATGGCACAGCAAGACAGGAAGGAGTTTCAGATGACAGACGAAGAGATCGCAGAACTCCACAAGCACCGCGACGATCCCGACGAGTGGGAAGATGAGCCCATTGAGATGGTGGTGAGCAAGCCAGTCGGGAACGTGGTCTCGTTCCAACTACCCACCAGTGAACTTGACCGAGCGATCGCCGCCGCCGATGAACTGGGAATATCCCTCTCTGAGTTCATCCATGATGCCCTAGAACAGCGAATAGGCGATACAGCGGCGGTGTCGGCGGTCTGAGCAGAGGCAACCAGGCGCTCGCAACTACCCTTCGCCGAAGTGCATCCAGATCACCGAAGGCGGCGGTCCAGTCGATCACGGAACGCTCGGGCACCGACGACGATGGCGCCGTGGTGGCGGACTCGGCGGGCTAATTCGCGGTCGGAGGTGACCACAGTGGCCGTCGACGGATCGTCCATGTCGGCTACTCCTTGGGCAATGCGGTCATCAGCCGCGTTGGGACCGCGCCGGGAGGCATAGGCCAACTCCACGGGGCCGTGGTGCCCGGCGGGCAGGCTGGGTACCGGACGACCGTCGGCTACAACCAGAGCAGCCACACCAGCGTCGCTGATGTCTTTAACCAGCCGGATCAGTGCGCCGTCCCGATCAGCCCACCAGCCGTCGGGACGACACCCGATCACGTTCATGGCATCAACCACAATCATTGTGGTTGACGCCTGCTAGGCCAGGCTGGCGTCGAGGCACTCCACGGAGGGAGCGAAGTAGTAGCTGCCCGAGGCCGGGTTGGAGAAGTCGGTGAGCATGTCGCGCACTTGGCCGTTGCGGCCGTACATCGCATCCATGCGCTCCCGGAACGGGGCCTGGGTCTTGCAGAAGGCCATGAAGTACAGGCCCACGGTGCCATCGTGGAAGGCGTACGGAGTGGACCGACGGGCGATCTCATCCCGCTTGGGCTTGGACGCATCGGCGGTCTCGCCCTCGCGCAACTCCACATGGGAGAGGTGCGAGTGGGGCGCCTGCTCGTCCAAGCGGGTGGAATCGGCCTTGGTGCGACCGAAGTTCACCTCTTGGGTGGGCACATCCTGCTTCTCCCAGGCCACCAGGTCGTGTACCCAGCGCTGGGCGATGATAAAGCTGCCGCCCGCACCGGCCTCGCCGTCGGGGATGATGGCCACGGCGGGCTGATCCTCGTCCTCGGGGTTGCCGGTGCCGTCGATGAAACCAGTCATGTCCAGGCTCTCGCCGTAGATGAAGGTGGGGGTCTCCCGGGCCACGCTCATACCCCCGGCGATCAGGGCCATGCGGGCATCCCACTGGGCCTTCCACACCAGGTCTTTCTCGTCGTGGGTCATCCACAACAGCAGCTCTTCCTGGGTGCCCTTGGCCTCGCGGCCGCTGCCGTCGATGGACTCCACCGTGTGGTACGGCTGGAAGTCACCGGGGATGTCATCGGTCAGGTCGGCCAACAGGGTGGGGCCGAGCCCGATTACCAGGTTGATTCCCAGGGCGTCGCAGTTGCTGCGGCAATCGGAGATCGCCGACTTGATAGCACCCAAGTCAGCGCCGTCGCCACGGCTTAGGTGGACGTACCACTGGTACTTGCCCATATCGTTGAAAATTGCCGGCTGGCAGGTCGCCATTCGCCTCTCCTCCTTGAAAACGTCGACTTCTAGCGAAGTCTGGCACTATTGCTGCGCTGATGCATCTTGGAGCGGAAAAATTCGGGATCACCAATGGCCACTGGAGGTAGCCCATGAACCCCAACGACTACGGCGCACTGGAAGTATCCACCGTCGATCGCATAACCACGGTGGCGCTCAACCGACCCGAGGCCCGAAATGCCATCAATTCGGTCCTCCACGACGACCTCACCAGGGTATTCACCGACCTGGACCAAGACCCCGACACCGACGTTGCCATCCTGACCGGCGCGGGCGGGTCGTTCTGCGCCGGCGGCGACATTCCCTGGCTGCGCAGCATGGCCGGAAATGTGGCCGAGGTTGAGCGGGTCATCCGGGCCGACCGACGCATCACCGAAACGGCGCTCACCCTGGAAAAGCCCATCTTGGCCAAGGTGGACGGCCCGGCGGTGGGGCTGGGCTGCTCGCTGGCGCTGTACTGCGACTTCGTGTACGCCTCGGAGCGGTCCGTTTTCGGCGACCCACATGTGTCAGTGGGACTTGTGGCCGGCGACGGGGGTGCTCTGCTGTGGCCACAGTTGGTGGGCTACGCCCGGGCCCGGCGCTACTTGCTGACCGGCGATCTGATCAAGGCCCCCGAGGCGGCTGAGATCGGCCTCATCACCGAGTGCGTGCTCGGCGACGACCTCGACGACACCGTGCAGGCCATGGCCGAGCGGATGCGCGATGGCGCCCGCATGGCCGTCAAGTTCACCAAAGCCTCCATCAACGCCGGGCTGCGCCAAGTGGCCAATGCAGTGGTAGACCGGGCTGCGTCCACCGAGGGTCTCACCATGATGACCGAGGACTTCGTGATCGCCCTCGACGCCTTCATGGCCAAAGAGCCCCCCGAATTCATCGGCCGCTAGAAACCGCCATGGACTACCCCACCGAGGCCGAGCACCACGCCCTGCTGCGGGAGACCGTTCGGCGCTTTGTCGAGGCGGAGATGCCCCGGGAGCTGGTCCGCCAGTGGGACCGCGAGAACGAATTCGACCGGGGTGTGCTGTACAAGCTGGCCGGCCTGGGGCTTTTCGGCATCACCATCCCCGAGCAATACGGTGGGTCGGGACGGGACATCACCGCCACCATGATCGTGATCGAGGAGTTGTGCCGCCGTAGCACCGCGGTGGGCAGCGGCTACATCTACGGCGCCTGCTACGCGGGGATGAACCTGGTGGAGACGGCCAGCGAGGCCCAACGCCAAGAGTGGCTGCCCCAAGTGGCCCGCGGCGAGATGCTGTTCTCCTACGGGCTGACCGAGCCCGACGTGGGCTCCGATCTGGCCAGCGTCACCACCACCGCGGTCCGCGACGGCGATGTGGTGCGGATCAACGGGGCCAAGCGGTTCTGCTCGGGCACTACCTACACCGACTACATCTACGCCCTGGTCAACAGCAACCCCGGCGGGGAGCGCTACCACAACCTGTCGTTCGTGCTGGTTCCGCCCTCATCGCCGGGGGTGACCATCGAGCCCCAGCACGCCATGGGCCTTAAAGGGTCGATGACCACCGATGTCACCTTCAGCGAAGTGGAGGTGCCGGCCCGCAACATCGTGGGCGGCGACGAGGGCTGGAACCAGGGGTGGGCCAAGCTGGCCGGTCCCGGGCTAGACGTGGAGAAGATCGAGGTGGCCGCCATGGCCTTGGGCATCGCCACCGGGGCAGTCGAAGACGCCTGGGCCTACGCCCAAGACCGGGTTCAGTTCGGCAAGCCCATCAGCAGCCACCAGTCCATCCGCCACATGCTCTCCGAGGCCCGCACTCGCCTGCTGGCCTCCCGGCTGATGACCTACCACGCCGCCCAATTGCTGGATAACGAGGAGCCAGCGTCTGTGGAGACTTCGATGGCCAAGCTGTTCGTGTGCGACACCGCCAAAGACATCGTGTTGTCGATGCAGCAGGTTATGGGGGCCTACGGCTACGTGGAAGACTTCGACATGGAGCGGTATGTGCGCGACGTGCTGGTCATGCCCATCATCGGCGGCTCCTCCGCCATCCAGCGAAATAACATTTCCAACCGCCTCAAGCTAGCCAGGGAATAGCCGTTCTCTGCTGCGAGTTTGTCGATTAGTAAGCTGCGAGTTTGTCAATTAGACATCCTGCAATTTGTAAACTAGATCACATACAGTTTGTCAATTTGAAAGATGTCGGATTGTCAAGTAGCGGCTAGAGTCAAGACATGTTTCTCGTCGGGCGGCACATCCAACCCCATATTGAAGAGGCCTTGGAGTGGTCCCGGGTGGTACTGCTCCACGGAGCCCGTCAGTGCGGAAAGACGACACTGGCCCAGGCAGTCACCAAACACCTGGGAGGAACCTATGTCTCCCTGGATGACCAAGCCCAGCTGCGACTGGCCCAAGACGACCCACTGAGTTTTCTGGCCAACCGGCACCACCCTCTCGCGGTGGATGAAGTCCAGCGAGGGGGCGACCAACTCATCCGAGCAGTGAAACAGCTTGTGGACGCTGAGCCGACACCAGGCCGGTTCCTGCTCACGGGGTCCACCAACTTTCTGACCGTTCCAACCATCAGCGAGTCCCTGGCGGGGCGGGTCCAGATTTTCCGCCTGTGGCCGCTGTCAGAGGCCGAATTGGCCGGTTCCCGCCCCAAAGAAATCGAAAGTTGGTTCGAGGGCATCCATCGCCTGCCTCCTGCTGTTCGAATGGCCCGAAGCGAGTACCTCGACCTCGTCTGCCGGGGCGGTTACCCAGAGGTTGTAAACCTCGTCCCCAGTCGGAGAAGGAATTGGTTTCGCAGCTACATCGAAACGGTGACCCAGCGCGACATTGCCTCGCTCGTCGATATACGCAAAGCCGCCACACTCCCAGCACTTCTGCGATGGACCGCAGGGCTCACCAGCAGTCAAGTCAATCTGTCAGACGCAGCCAGAAGGATGGAGGTCAGTCGTCCGGTGGTCACGTCCTACTTCGAGTGGCTTCAGACTGTGTTCCAGGTCCACGAGCTCCCGGCATGGTCCCGGAACCTGCCCTCCCGCCCCATGCGCCGACCTAAGTTCCACCTAACCGACAGCGGCCTAGCAGCCAGCCTCCTGAGGGTTGACGCCGACTCCCTCGTCTCGCCAACTGCTCCCGCTACTGGACCGCTTCTCGAGACATTTGCTCTGAACGAGATTGCCCGCCAGCTCTCGGCCACAGACCTCGACTTGACCCTTTATCACTACCGGGACAACCAAGACCACGAGGTGGACCTGATCCTCGAAGCCCCCAACGGCGACGTGGTGGCGGTGGAAATAAAGGCCACCCGCTCCCCCAACCCTGCCCATTTCAATCACCTTGCTTGGCTGCGCGACCGGCTAGACAGGGTCGCCCCTGGTAGCTACCGAGCCGGTATTCTGCTCCACACTGGCGACCAGCACGGCAAGATCGGCGACCGCCTCCATCTCCGCCCCATCAACTGCCTGTGGTCTAACTAGACAACGGCTCGCTGTTCTATAGAGTCACCAAAGACATGAGGATCGACCATGGCTGAATCCCGCGCAGACGTTATCCAAGACAGCGCCACCGAGAAGGTGGTGGCCTGGCTTGAGGACAATCTGGGGGGCACGGTCACCGACATCGCCCGCCAGGCCCGCTGGCGGCCGGTGTGGTTCGCTGATGTGGAGCGCGGCGGGGAGCGGCTCGAGCTGTGCGTTCGGGGCGACCGCACAGACATGCCCCTGGTTTTCCCGCTCGACCATGAGATGCGGCTGCAAAGGGTGCTCGGCGATCACGGCATTCCCGTGGCTCAGGTACACGGCTGGATAGACGACCCCACCGCATACGTCATGGACCGTGTGCCGGGCGAAAACCACTTTGAGAACTGCACCGATGCCGAGCGGGACGCGGTGGTGGACGACTACCTGCACATCCTGGCCCGGATGCACGCCCTGGACATCGGACCTTTCGTCGAAGCGGGAATCATGCGAGCAGAACGACCCGAGGAGTCGGGTCTGCTGGGGTTGAGGCGCTACGAGGCCTTGTACCGCAGTGTGAAGACGCTGCCCGACCCGTTCCTGGAGTTCAGCTTGGGCTGGCTGCGGCGCAATCCCCCGTTCTCCCGAGGCCGGGAGACGGCCATCGTGTGGGACACCGGGCAGTTCCACCATCAAAACGGCCGGGTTTTGGCCGTCTTGGACGTGGAGATCGGCCACATCGGCGACCCGATGATGGACTTGGCCGCGTGGCGCCAGCGCGACACCGTGCTCGGGTTCGGCAACTTCGCCAAGCTGTACGACCGCTACGGCGAATTGGCCGGCGAACCGGTGGACTTGGACGCCATCCAGCGCCACCACTTCATGTTCACGCTCTCCAACCAGCTTCCATTCAGCGCGGCGCTGAGGGAACCGGCCCCCGACTCCGATCTGATGACCAACCTCCAGTGGTGCTACGAGACCAACCTGTTCGCCACCGAGGCCCTGGCCGAGATCCTCGATGTGGAGCTGCCCACCGTGGAGATGCCCGAACCCCGGGAATCCCGAGCCGAGGTGGTGCTCAACCACCTAGTGCGCAACCTGCGTACGTTGCAGATCGACGACGAGTATGTGCGCTACAAGCTGCGCACCATGTTCCGCATGGCCCGCCACGCCTCCCGGATCGACGAGATCGGCGACGCCGTCTCCAACGCCGACCTGGACGACCTCCACGAGCTGCTGGGCCATCGTCCGGCGTCATGGCTGGAGGGCGAGGCCGAACTCGAGCGGTTCGTGCTGGCCAACGATGACACCTCCCGCTACGACGAGGCCTTGGTGGAGATATTCCACAAGCGCAACCTGCGGGCTCAGATGCTCCTCGGCCCCGCGGGCTCAGCCATGGCCCGCCACCTCCGCATACAGACCTTCCGGGACTAGCCGATCAGGTTTGGCAGGGGCGAATTCAGATCAAGTCGTCAAAGTGGTGTTCAAACGGGTTCACCACTGTCACACCGTCGAGCCGCAAACCATCCTGGAGGTCTTCGGTGAGCAGATGCCGGCAGCCTTCAACCTGGGCAGCAGCAACTATCAGCGAATCCCAATAGGACAATCCGTATCGGTCCTCGATCGCCCATGCCCTACCCAGCAATGCATCGGTGAGGACAACCGGTTCCCATTCACCAAGATCCAAGACATCCGCCCGCGCCTCGGCGACGGGCATGGCCGGACTCAGCTTGCGGGTTACCGTCACATAGAACTCGTTGAGGACCTGCACGCTCGTGCGGCCAGTCCTCGATTCCCAAAGCTCGGCCATCCATGCCTGGGCTCTCTGCTGCTTGTCGGGTTCAGAAGCGTCACGGGCGTAGACCAGCACGTTGGTGTCGACGAAAACCGACATCAGGGCACCATCACCTCTGATGCACCTCATCACGGGTGGGATACTGCTGGCCGAGCACCCTCAATGTCACAGGACCACGGCTGAGATACGACTGCTGGGCCCGCTCGTAAGCCTCAGGCTCAGTCATCTGCTCGCGCAAGAGGTCGCCCACGTACCGCGACAGGCTTGTGTCACGTCTAGCTGCTTCGATGCGCGCCCACCGGGCGGTCTCATCATCAAGGCTGATCGTAACATTTCTCACGAATTCACGATATCACGGATATAGTGAGATCTAGACTTGATCTCTTGTAGCTGCCTCAGCTCAGACCACGAGCCGCAACCGCGGCCGCTCCGATGAGGCCGCCGTCGGCGCCCAAGGGGCTGGGAGCGATGCGGGTGCCCTGGGAGTGGACTAGGCGGCAAATGCGGTCGATCTCGGCCTGGGCGGCGTCGAAGAAGTCGTCGCCATAGCCCAGTGCCACCGATCCGCCAACCACGGCCAAGCGCAGATCCAGCAGGTTGGCCACCGAGCCCACTCCTCGGCCCACCAAGGTGCCCACCCGGCGGCGCATCTCCTTGGGAGCATCGGCGGGAGCCACGCCCTCCAACAGATCGGCGATGGCGGTGCCCGAGGCCTGGCCCTCCAACAGTCCCACCGCCCCGGCGGCATCGGCCCGTCCGCCTTCGGCCACGAAAATGTGTCCGAT
The DNA here is from genome assembly GCA_965208505.1 of Acidimicrobiales bacterium. Lineage (GTDB taxonomy): Bacteria > Actinomycetota > Acidimicrobiia > Acidimicrobiales > Bin134 > Poriferisocius. Next base: position 98,136 of record OZ242339.1, on the reverse strand, counting down.
GTGTCCGGCGTTGCCGTCGGCGCCGTCCAGCAGGCGGCCGTTCAGCACGATGCCGCCCCCGATCCCGGTGGACACCACCATGGCCAGGTAGTTGTCCACCCCGACAGCCCCTCCTACCCACCCTTCGGCCAGGGCCAGGGCTTTGGCGTCGTTGTCCACTACCACCGGCATCCCGAGCGCTTCTGCCAGCCGGTCTCGCAGGGGGAAATCCCGCCACACGCTGATGTTGAGGGGCGACAGGAGCCGATGGTTGTCTCGGGACGGCCCTCCACTGCCCACGCCGCAGACGCTCACCGGCTGGCCGTGTTCTTCGAGAACCTCTCGGGCCAACTCCACCACCAGGGAGAACAGCGCTTCTTCATCCTGGGCCTGAGATGGCCCGCGCCGCTGGCAGAGCACTCGCCCTTCGGGAGCAACCACACCGACGGCCACCTTGGTACCGCCGATGTCCACGGCCAGCACCGGGCCGCCTAGCACTATCTCCACGAGCTGAGATTAGGAGACGGGCTGTCCTGCTGGTTTGTTCGGGGGTACACGAAGCGGATCAATGCCACCGCAGCCACCAGACCGACGATCTGCATCACGATGAACATGGGCGCCGACGACGGCTCGATACCCGCGAACGTGTCGGAGAACATGCGCCCGACGGTCACCGCCGGGTTGGCGAAGCTGGTTGACGAGGTGAAGTAGTAGGCCCCGCCGATGTAGGCGGCCACCGCGCCAGCCACAAACCGGATGCGGTCGGTGCGCACCAGTGCGAAGATCAAAACCACCAGTCCGGCGGTGGCAATCACCTCGCCCAGCCATAGGTGACCAGCCGAGCGGTCCTTAGTCGACCAGTCCACTGCGTCCAGGTCGAACATCAGGTTGGCCAGCACTGTCCCGGCCACCGCACCAGTAACCTGGGCGGCGATGTAGGGGACGATGTGGCGGCGGGGGAAATCCCCCAGTGCCCAGTCGGCCAACGTCACCGCGGGGTTGAAGTGGGCCCCTGACACCGGGCCGAACATCAAGATGATGGCGAACAGGACCGCGGCAGTGGCCGCCGCGTTCTGGAACAGTTGCAATCCCTCGTCGGTGGGCGACAGCCTCTCGGCCATAATCCCCGACCCCACCACGCCAACCAGAAGCAGCGCCGTGCCAACGGCTTCAGCGACGAGCTTGCGACTTAGCACGAGGGAAAGCTAATACGCTCAGCGACCATGAGGTTCACCGGCGCCAGCGTTCCCCGGCGGGAGGACCCGCGCCTTTTGGCCGGTGCGGGACGATTTGTGGACGACATCGATCAGCCCGACCTGTTGGATGCTGTGTTCGTGCGCAGCCCGGTGGCCCACGGACGGCTGGTTTCGATTGACGCTGACGATGCTCTAGCCACCGATGGCGTAGTGGCCGTGCTGACCGCGGAGGATCTCGCCCAATGCTGCTCCCCCATGGGCTGGGGAGCGACTGGTCCGCTGATCGTGCCCGCCCATCTCCCCCTGGCCGACGACCGGGTTCGCTTCGCCGGCGATCCGATTGCCGTGGTGATTGCCACCAGCCGGGCCGCCGCCGAAGACGGCGCCGATGCGGTGGAGGTCGATATCGAGCCGCTGCCCCCGGTAACCAGTGCCGCCGCGATGGGCGATGACACTGCCACCGTGTGGGATGAAGCACCCGACAACGTGCTGTGGTCTGGCGAGGAGGTGTGGGGCAACCCCGACGAGGCCTTCGCCTCCGCCACCCATGTCATCTCCGAGACGCTCACCCAGCACCGCCACACCTGCGCTCCATTGGAGACCCGGGGCGGAGTGGCCGAATATGACCCGTCCACCGGCAACCTTCACTACGAGGTCTCCCACCAGAACCCCCACGCGTTGCGGGTTCACTTGGCCACCATTCTGGGACTGCCCGCCTCCCGGATTCGGGTGACCTGCAACAGCATCGGCGGGTCGTTCGGGCTGAAGTCCAACCCCACCCGGGAGGACGTGGCGGTGTGCGCCGCGGCCCGGCTGCTGGGCCAGCCGGTGCGCTGGGTGGAGGACCGGGCCGAGAACCTGGTGGCTGGGGGCCATGCCCGCGAGGAAAGGGTGATGGTCGAGGCCGCGCTCGACGAGCACGGGGTGGTGATCGGCCTGCGAGCCGACCTGGTGATGGACCACGGGGCCTACCCGTTCTTGAATCTCCCGCTGTCGCTGTTTGCCAACATCATCAAGGTGCTGCTGCCCGGCACGCTTCGGGTGCGCCACTACCAGTTCCGGGGTTCGGTGGTGGCCACCAACAAGGCCTCGTTCGTCGCCTATCGGGGACCGTGGGAGATCGAGTGCTGGGTGCGGGAGCGGCTCATGGACCTCATCGCCCGCCGGCTCGGCCTCGACCCACTGGAGGTGCGGCACCGCAACTACATGGGCGACGACCAGTTCCCCGGCGCCATGCTCACCGGCCCCACCCTCGATTTCATGACCATCAACCAGACCCTCGACCGGGCGGTGGAGTTGGCCGACTATCAGAGCTTTCGCGCCGCCCAGGCCGAGGCCCGAGCCGAGGGGCGGCATCTGGGCATCGGCCTTTGCACCTACTTGGAGCCCGGCCCCGGTCCCACCGACTACGGACAAGCACTGGGCTTCACCTACGAACAGCGTTCGATGCAACGGGCGCGGGTGAAGCTGGAGCCCGACGGCTCGGTGACGGTGTTCACCAGCCAACAGCCCCACGGCCAGAGCCACGAGACCACCCTGTCCCAAGTGGTGGCCGACGAGCTGGGCGTGGACATCGACGACGTGCGAGTGGTTTCCGGCGACACCGACCAGGTGCCGTTCAACATGGTCGGCACCGGCGGGAGCAGGGCGGCCACCCTGGGGGCCGGTGCGGCCCAAGGGGCGGCCCGCATCGTGCGCCACAAGCTACTGGCGGTGGTGGCCGCCCTGCTTGAGGCCAATCCCGACGACCTGGAGATCACCGACGGTGTGGTGGCCGTGCAGGGATCGCCCGATCGTTTCAAGACGGTGGCTGAGGTGGCCCGGCTGTCCTACATGGCCCCGTTCACCCTGGGCGAGGAACTGGGCGACGGGTTCGACGCATCGTTCGACTTCGAGACCCCAGCCGGCGGGTGGACCCAATCGACCCATGTGTGCTGGGTGGAACTCGACCCAGGCACCGGACTGGTCACCGTGCCCCGCTACCTGGTGGTGGAGGACTGCGGTCAGATGATCAACCCCGCGGTGGTGGAGGGTCAGATCCGGGGCGGGGTAGCCCAGGGCATCGCCAGCGTGCTGTTGGAGAAGATCGTCTACGACGACAGCGGGCAGTGCACCACGTCCACGTTCATGGACTACCTGCTGCCCACCGCGGCCGAGATACCCCGCATCGACATCGAGCACCTCGAGGGACCCTCTCAGGGCGACGTCCCCTGGCGGGGCGTGGGCGAGGGCGGCGCCATCGGCTCCCCCGCCGCGGTGTGCAACGCCATCGAAGACGCCCTCGCCCCTTGGGGCGCCAAAATCACCGAGCAGTACCTCCCTCCCAGCCGGGTCCTCCAGTTCATTTCCTCCGCCACAGAGCCGAATGAAGCCGAACACTAACGTTGGGTCTGTGAGCGACAATCCCATTGGCGAGCGGCGGCCGATCCGCATTGCCGACATCGAGTGGGAGGATTTCACTGACCCCGACGAGCCCGACCGGGAGCCGGGCCCGTTCGTGCGCTGGCTGGTCGATCCGGCCTCGGGCAACCGGGTCATGCATGTGAAGTCGTGGGCGGGACGCAATGCGGCGGCCCACTGGCACCTGTCGGACACGGTGTATTTGGTGACCAAGGGGGAGTTCATCGTGGAGGGCGAGGAGCCCTACCGTGAAGGCGACCTCCGCTGGGTGCGGGGCGGGTTCGCCTACGGCCCGGAGCAGTCGGGGCCCGACGGCTGCGAGTACCTGTTCTTCAGCCTCGGCCCCTACGACAAGCTCGACCCCGACGAGCACCCGCCCCCGCTGGGCCGATGGGACGACCCGTCCACCTGGGTAGAGGGCTACCCCCAAGTTGAGCGGACCAGGATGATCGGCAGCCCCCGATGAATCTGACTATCACCCCACTGGGCACCCCACTCGGTGCAGAGGTGGCCGGATTCGACTTCGCCGCTCCCCCTAACACGGACACCACCGCCCAACTGCGGGACGCGGTGGACGAACACCTGCTGCTGCTGTTTCGCAACCCCGAGCCTCCCACCCCCGCCCAGGTGACCGACTTCTGCGAGTCATTCGGCCCGTTGCGGCCGACGCTGGCCGACAAGTCCCGTCTGCCCGGCTTCCCCGGTATCAACCGGGTCTCCAACGTAGACGTCGACGGGGTAGTCGGGACCGGGGGCACCGATGTGGTCACCTACCACTCCGACCTCAGCTTCAACCCGCCGCTCATAGAGTTCCTGTACTTGGACGCGGTAGCCCTGCCGTCAACGGGCGGGGCCACCAAGTGGCTGAACCTGGTGGCCGCCTACGACGACCTGGACAAAGACACCAAGGCCCGCATCGACGACGTCGGGGTGGTCTACCGGCTGCGCGACAGCCTCGACTTCGGCGGGTACTTCAAGGCCACCGACGGCGAGGCCCTGCTGGCCGACCGGACCTGCATATCGCTGGTCCAGACCAACCCCCGCAACGGCCGCCGCAGCGTATGGCCCAACACCGGCCCCGACTTCGCCGCAGATGTGGAGGGTCACAGCCCCGACGAGGGCGCCGAACTCTTGGCCGAGCTTTTCGCCCACTGCACCCAAGACCGCTACGTCTACGAGCACCACTGGAGCGTCGGCGAGTCAGTCTTCTGGCTCAACACCCAGACCATGCACCAGCGCGAGGCTTTCCCCCCCGACCAGGTGCGCGAGCTCCGCCATGTGAACATCTTGGGCCACACCGACCCCCGCCAAGTGGCCTAGTTGTCCTTCTCCTTCTCGTTCGTGGCGGCATACGACCCGATTCGTCTGGGTTTCGGGGTCCCCAGCCACCCAGCCCGCCTAGCGTGACTGCGCTCACCGCATCGGGACTGGCCATGTCATTCGGCGACCGGCAGCTCTTCGCCGATGTCGCGGTGCAGCTCTCCCCTGGGCTTCGGGTGGCGCTGGTTGGCGGCAATGGAACGGGCAAGACCACGCTGCTGGAAATACTGGTCGGAATCACCGAACCCGATGAAGGCACGGTCGTGCGCCCTCGACACGCCGAGATCGGTTATCTGCCCCAAGATCTCGTCGACTCGGCCGGCGGCACTGTCATCGAACAGGTCATGTCCGGCGCCGGGGTCGTGGCCCGGCTGGCCGAACAGCTCGCCGACATCGAGCGGAGGCTCGGCGGGCTGGGCGAAGACCGCGACTCCGCGCTGGCCGAGTACGGGGAGACGCAGGCCCGATTCGAGCAGCTCGGCGGCTATGCCCTGGAGGCCGAGGCCGCCAAAGTGTTGGCCGGGCTGGGCTTCTCCCCGGGCGATTCCCAACGACCAGTGCAGGAGATGTCGGGGGGCTGGCGGATGCGGGTGGCCCTCGCCCGGCTGATGGTGGCCCAACCAGATGTGCTGATCCTCGACGAGCCCACCAACCACCTCGATGTCGACTCGGTGGCCTGGCTGGAGCAGCGGCTGGCCGCTTGGCCCGGTGCGCTGCTATTCGTGAGCCACGACCGAGACTTCATCGACGTAGTGGCCAACCGGGTCATGGAACTGGCCGAGGGAACTGCTCTGGCCTACACCGGCGGGTTTGCCGAGTTCGTGGTGGCCCGCGAGGAGCGCCTGGCCCGCATCGAGGCCGCTGCCGCCCGTCAAGCCCGTGAGGTGGCCCGGGTGGAGCGGTTCGTGGAGCGCTTCCGGTACAAAGCCACCAAGGCCCGGCAGGTGCAGAGCAGAGTGAAGACCCTGGAGAAACTGGACCGCATCGCCACCCCCTCCAAGGCTGAGCTGAATACCCGCTTCGCCTTTGCCGAGCCGCCCCGGTCCAGCCGAGTGGTGGTTGAGTTGACAGACGCGGCCGTCGGCTACGACCCCGGCGCCGAACCGGTGGTCTCGGGGGCGACCTTGGCGGTGGAGCGGGGCCAGACCGTCGCCCTGGTCGGGCCGAACGGCGCGGGCAAGACCACGCTGCTGCGGCTGATCCTCGGCGAGCTGGAACCCGACCAGGGAACGGCCCAACTAGGCGCCAATGTGAAGGTGGCTGCCTTCCACCAACATCAGGCCGACGAGCTGGACGGGTCGAAGCGGGCCATCGAAGTGTTCGCTGCCGGGATCGACCCCGGACGGCGGAACCTGCGGACGGTGCTCGGCGCCTTCGGCTTCCCGGGCGACGCCGCCGACCGGCGGGTGTCGGAGCTTTCCGGGGGTGAGCGCACCCGCCTAGCGCTGGCCCGCACCATGATCGAGCCGGTGAACCTCATCGTGCTCGACGAGCCCACCAACCACCTCGACCTGCCGAGCTGCGATGTGCTTGAAAACGCCCTGTACGCCTATCCCGGCACAGTGCTGCTGGTGACCCACGACCGCCACCTCATCCGGTCGGTGGCCGACGCACTGATCGAGGTCCGCAACGGCCGGGTGATGTGGCACTACGGCGTGGACGAGGCGGTGCTCACCCCGTCGCCGCCGGAGCTGCCTGCACCCGCCGCGGCGAGCCCCGCCGACAATGGCCCTGAACCCCGGGCCGGCAACGCTCGCAGCCAGCGCCGCCGGGCCAACGCCCAGCAACGGCAGTCCACCAGCAAGCAGCAAAAGCAATTGGCCCGGCTGGAACGAGACTACGAGGCCGCCCGAGCCGAGACGGACGACCTGCTGCGCCGGCTAAGCGACCCCGAGATCTACGACCGCCCCGAGGAAGTCCACGCCCTGGCCACCGCCCACGAAGCCGCCGCCCAACGCGCCGCTGCCCTCCTCACCCGCTGGGAAACCGCCGTCGATGCCCTCGAATAGATCCGCAACCGCCACTGGTTCACCACCCCCGACCTGCTCAACCTCTGGCGTGTATGAAACGACCGAGCAACCATAGGCTCTCGCCTATGCCACCTACGTTGTATCGAGACACGAATTACTCGCTGACCCATCTGATTGAAGAAATCAAACATGGTGAGATTGCCCTTCCAGATATCCAGCGCCCATTCGTCTGGTCATCAGCGAAAGTACGTGACCTGTTCGATTCCATGTACCGGGGATACCCGATCGGCACGCTGCTGTTCTGGGAGACCGGTGCCGACACAAGCACCCGTCAAGTCGGGGGAGGCGAGCATGACAAGGTGGCCAAGCAACTCATCGTGGATGGCCAACAGCGCCTGACCTCCCTGTTTGCGGTACTAACTGGCAAGAGAGTGCTCACCAAGTCTTTCGAGAACCGCAATATCCAAATCGCTTTCCGACCTCAAGACGAGACCTTTGAGGTTGCCGATGCTGCCATCCGAAGAGATCCTGAGTTCATTCCTGACATAACCGAACTATGGAAAGACCGTTACCGGTCAACAGTGCGGACCTTCTTGGCCAGGCTTGCCGATAACCGAGGAGAGCAGTTGACGGAAGACGAAGAAGAGGAACTCGAAAGCAGGATTGATCGGGTCCGCGACCTCAGGGACTTCCGCTTCCAGACGATCCAACTAAATGCCAATGCCGACGAAGAGCAGGTAGCTGAGATTTTCGTGCGGATAAACTCCGAAGGGGTGCAACTCAACCAAGCGGATTTCATTCTTACGCTTATGTCTGTCCACTGGGAAAAGGGCCGGAGAGAAATTGAGCAATTCAGCCGTGACGCGGTAGACACATCTGTTCAAGGGCCATCACCAAGAAACCCCTTTATTGACCCTAGCCCTGATCAACTTTTACGAGCAAGCGTTGGGCTCGCCTTCCGCCGGGCTCGCCTACAACACGTCTACAGCATCCTTAGAGGCAAAGACCTCACAACCGGGGAGGTGTCACCTGATAGGCGTGACGAGCAATTCGGACGGCTGCGCTTGGCTCAAGACGAAGTGCTGCACCTGACCAACTGGCATGAGTACCTCAAGTGCCTAACCCTTGCTGGCTTCCGCGGCCGTCGGATGATCACATCCGACACAGCCCTGATCTACTGCTACGTCCTTTGGCTCATCGGCCGTCGAGACTTTGGCATCGGTATCTCAACTCTTCGGTCCGTGATGGCCCGATGGTTTTTCATGGCTCATACGACTGGCCGATACACAGGGTCTAGTGAAACTGCGCTGGAAGCTGATCTTGGCCGGATCAACTCACTAGACCCAAACAACGCACAGGCATTCTGCGACGAGCTTGACCGTCAGATTAGGGCCAACTTCACGAACGACTACTGGGAGGTGTCACTTCCCACTCGTCTCGACAGCTCATCGGCCAAATCCCCTGCCCTTTGTTCCTATTGGGCTGCTCTGAACGTGCTCGATGCCGAATTGCTGTTCAGCAACCTCACCATGAGAGACATGCTGAAACCTGAAGGAGGTGGGCCCCGCTCGGTCGAACGTCATCACCTATTTCCCAAGGCCCATTTGAATACCAGAGGTATCACAGATACTCGACAAGTCAATGCCATCGCCAATATGGCGTTCTTGGACTGGCCAGAGAATGCCGGGATAGGCGCCGATGACCCCGTTGAGTACTGGCCTGTAATGTTAAGCCGCCTGACTCTTGATCAGCGCCAACGGCAAATCGAATGGCATGCACTGCCTGTTGGTTGGGAGCAGCTCGACTATTCCGATTTCTTGGAGAAACGCCGAGCACTGATGGCCAGAGTGGCTCGAAATGGCTTCAAGCGACTTTGGAATGACGACAGCATCGATCACTCAACCTCCACACTGGGTGACTTACTGGAGGCAGGCGAATCTCAGACTGTCGAGTTCAAATCCACAGCCCGCTGGAACCTTCACTCTGGTCAGCAGGACAAAAGAATGGAGCATGTCGTCACCAAGACAGTTTGCGGATTCCTCAACGCAGAGGGAGGAAAACTGCTCATCGGAGTAGACGACGACGGGAACGTGATGGGCTTGGCCCGCGACATGCAAACTCTTGGCAACAAGGCCAACCGGGACGGCTACGAGCTATTCCTTCGCCAGCACCTTGACAACGCCTTGTCAGCACCCACAGCTGCGACGGTGCGAATCCACTTTGAGAAATACGCTGGAGACGACGTATGCATCGTAACTGTCGCAGCCTCTGCGAAGCCGGTCTTCGCCAAGGCAGCCGAGGGTGGAGGCCCCCCATCAGAATTCTGGGTTCGCATCGGCAACGCGACGAAACAACTTCACGGCGACGACATGATGGGGTATCAGGACGACCACTGGGGCTAGCGCCAGTCTGTGCCAGTCACACGAGGAGTCCCCTTGGTCCGGCTGGGGAGGCTCTGGAGGTTCGGTTGAGACCTCAGCGGGCACCGGCGTCGCGGGCGGCACCGGCGTCGCGGGCGGCAGCGCCGCCGCGGGCACACTGAGACGACGCCATGCGCCCGCTCGGTATTGTCGGAAACTAACGTCATCTTGGCCAGCAACGGGTATCAACAGATACTTGCACGACTACAGGAGGACCAGGATCATGACCAGAAATGGACGCTGGCACCGAGCCTCTGCACTGGCCGCCGCTACCTTGCTTGCCTTTGGCGCGGTCGGCTCTTCGGCAGGTGGGCAAGGCCCCGATGCGCGAGATGCTCAGATCGCCCGCCAGCAGGCCCTCATCGCCGAACAGCAGACCCTGATCACCGCCCAGGAAGCGCTGCTGAACGACTACCGATGCCTGTTCGAGATCGACACCCAGCTTGTTCCCAACGGCTGTCCCGAGAAAGCGCAGCCCACCCAAACCTCAACGGCCACCCCCACACCCGCACCAACAGATGCTCCAACTCCAGAAGATCCGGCCGATGACCCGCCACTCCCTTCAGGCACCACCGAAGACCAGTGGGAGCAGCTCCGCCAGTGCAATTCGAATGGCGACTACCAGCACTCCAACCCCAACGGCGTCAACTTCGGCGCCTACGAGTTCAGAAAATCCAGCTGGGACGACCTCGCTCGCCGCCACTACCCCCACCTCGTGGGTATGAATCCCAGCGAAACGGCCTCCGCCGACCAAGACCGCATGGCCTACGCTCTCTACGCAGAGCGGGGATGGGCACCCTGGCCCGCCTGCGACCCGTCTCTGCCGCCTGACAACAACGACGCTGGGGATTCAACCGACTTCCCCGCGATCCCCGCAGGCACTACCCAGGCCCAGTGGGACCAGCTCCGCCAATGCGAGTCACAAGGCAACTACCGGGCCTACAACCCCGCCGGACCATACCTGGGCGCCTTCCAGTTCCTCCAAAGCACCTGGGACAGCGTGGCCCGCCGCAACTATCCCCGCCTCGTCGGCGTGGACCCCCGCAACGCCGCCCCCGCCGATCAGCACCGCATGGCCCACGCCCTCTATGAAGAGTCGGGATGGCGACCGTGGCCCGCCTGCACTGCGGCTTTCCGGCAATAGCAGCAAGCCGCTAGACACATCGCACTCAGGCGATCAGCAGAGACAGGAGCACAGCGATGCATGTTCACCTTGGCCCAGCAGGCCACCACCGCCCAGGTCGCCTGCCCCTGTCTCAGGCCGCGAAGCCGGTGCTGCTTGATGAGTGGCAGGTGCTGCCCGACTGCCTATGGGCAGTCAAGTCGCTCATCGACGACGAGGGGGCTGGCGGCTTCATCATCGCCGGGTCGGCATCTCCGCCTCCCGACGACCGTCGGCTGGGACAGTTCCCGCTCACCGGACGGGCAGTGGTGCGCGAGCTGCGGGCCATGTGCAAAGCGGAGCGAGCCGACGCCGCGGCAGTGCCGGTGGCGGACCTGTTGCTTGCAGAGCAACCCGACTGGCCGGATCCCGAGCGGCTGTCCCAGCGGGACTATGTAGGCATTGCCGCCGAGAGCGGCTACCCCGCATGCGTCGGCATGGACGCTTCCGAAGAGGACCGCTACTTACAAGGCGTGGTCGGGACCGCGTTGCAGCACGATGTTGCCGCGGCGGGCCGCCAGCGGGGAGGCGAGCGGTTCAGACAGGCGATGCTGGGATTCCTGAGGTCGTTCGCGCTGCACTCCGGGCGGATCACGTCGCTTCGGGCCATCGCCGACCATGCCCGCATATCCGACCGGGCCGCAGCGGGCTACCAGGCTGTGTTCTCAGCGTGCCACCTCATCGAGGATGTTGAGGTGTGGCGCCCATCGGCGGACTCCTCTGGATCGCCCCAATGTCCCTTCTCTGGTCTGCGCCACCCGCCTGACTCTCCGCGACTGTCCTCGTCGGGTTTGCGCCATCCTGCCCGCCGGAACTCTCATCATTTCAGAAGAATTATCCACTAACATTCTGAAATTGCCTTGGATTCGGAAGGATATTCAGGGTACCCAGTCATCCGACAAGAGGATTCTCACAGCGGGCTTCGGGGAAGCGGACGAAGTCCGTGTCGGCGCTGAAGACGGTGAGGCCATGCTCCACAGCAAGGGCAACCAGCATCGCGTCGGGAACTAGGTCGCTGGTGACTCTATGGCGGACTACGAGGTCGCCGCAGATGGCCGCTGTGCGCTCAGAGGCTGGCGGAATCCAAGACGGATCAGCATCCAGCCATGCCTTGACCTGATCCCAAGCCTGTTCAGAGGTCAGCGGGTTGGTGCTGATCCGCGGGTTGGTGGCTATCCGCAAGAACGCCCCGATAGACGACCATGCCAAGCCGACCCGTTGATTCCCGGTCATCACACTCGTCAGCCATTGCTGGGCCCGTTCATGCAGGGGATACGTGCTGTCGGTGGCGTAGAGCAGCAGGTTGGCGTCAACCAGCACTCTTAGGCTCCTCCTCATCCAATATCGTGAGCGCTTTACCGATGCATGCGACGTCGATCTTGAGACCCATGTCGTAGGACTGATGCTGGTAGGGGCGACGTTTCTTGGGATTGGCTAAACCCTCGCGGACAAGGCGATTGACCGCTTCACTCACCCCTATTCCGTCGTGCCGCTGAAGCTGTTCCACCGCGGCCGCCACATCGTCTGAGAGCGTCACCGTCGTACGCATGTCATCAGGGTAGCATCATTATGTTGATGACTCAGCATGAAAATGTCCCCCAATGATCAGGGGCTTGGCAGGGAGAGTGAGACCATGGCCAGAAGTCGAAGCTGGTACCGGTTGGCCGCGCTAGCTGATGTGTCCACCTGTTTGCGGTTGGCGCGGTCGGCTCTTCGGCAGGTGGGCAAGGCCCCGATGCGCGAGATGCTCAGATCGCCCGCCAGCAGGCCCTCATCGCCGAACAGCAGACCCTGATCGCAGCCCAAGAGTCGTTGTTGAACGAGTATCGATGCCTGTTCGACATCGATGCTCAACTGGTCCCTGGGGGCTGTGCCGCACCGGCGCAGCCGACCCCTGTACCGCCGACCCCTGAGGAAACAGTGCCTCCTCCCGATTTGCACCGCATGGCCCACGCCCTGTACGAGGAATCTGGATGGGGACCGTGGCCCGCCTGCACTGCGGCTTTCCGGCAATAGCAGCAAGCCACTAGACACAATCCCATAAACCAGCAGGCAAACACAGGAGCACAGCGATGCGGGGGATGAGGATCGGGGCGATGGCGGCCGAGGGCACCGGCGATCCGCCGGTGCCGGGGATGAGCGGACCCCCGGGGTTGGACGAGATCGTGGAGAACGTTCAGCGGTTCGAGGCGCTGGGGTTGGACACGGCGTGGATAGCCAACATCGAGATCGACGCGGTAACCGCCTCCGCGGTTGTGGGCACGGCCACCAGCCGCATCGAGATCGCCACCGGGGTGACCCCCACCCCCATGCGCCACCCCTTCGCCTTGGCCCAGCAGGCGGCCACCGCCCAGGCTGCCTGCGGCGGGCGCTTCACCTTGGGCATCGGCCTGTGCCACCAGGGGATGGTGGAGAACCTGATGGGCCTCTCATATGCCCGCCCGGCCCGCCAGATGAGGGAGTACTTGGAGATCGCGGGGCCGATGCTGCAAGGCCAACCCATGAACTACCAGGGCGACATCTACACCACCCGGTGGCGCGGCCTGTCGCATGCGCCCCCCACCGAGATCATCGTGGCCGCCATGGGGCCGATCATGCTGGGCCACGCCGGGCGGCTGGCCTCCGGCACATTCGTGTGGGCCGCCGGTCCCAACACGCTGACCGACTACGTGGTGCCCACAATCAACGCCGCGGCCAAAGACGCCAGGCGTCCCGAGCCGAGGGTGGCCGCCGGGTTCCCCATCTCGGTGACCGACGACGCTGCTGCCGGCTACGAGGCCGCGGCCCGGACCTTCGCCCACTACAAAGACATCCCCTCCTATAGGGGCATGCTCGACCGGGAGAACAAGCCGGGCGTGGAAGATCTGGCCATCACCGGCGACGAGGCTGCGGTCACCGCCCAGCTGGAGCGAATCCGCGACGCAGGCGTCACAGACCTGGTGGCCTTCATCTATGACACCGCCGACCAGTCCCGAGCCCGCACCGAAGCCCTACTCGGAGATCTCTCCGGGGAGGGATGAGATCACTCTGGGCCAAGCAGGCCGATATAGGGCTCGGGGTTGCCGATCCAGCGCAGGGCCCGCAGCTCATCGGCAGTGCGACTCCTCCGCAAAACGGCGTGAAGCTCGTCGAATGGCGCTTCGAGCGTGGCTGCCGGGGGCATCCGATCGGCCACCCCGACTATTCGGGTCTCGTCGCCGAATCGCAACACCAGTCCCCGCAGCCCAGAGTCGACGATTCGCCGGCCCAGCTCAGCGGCCAGCTCCTCGAACTCCTGGTCTAGCGGGGCCGACAAACCGCTGCCTGTCTCGCTGAACTCCGGGCTCACCGCGGCCACCGGCGTGACGCCAACCGCCGCTCAGCCCCGCAGCTCAGCGGCGGTTGGGAGATCTAGGCCCAGCATCCGGATGGCGTTGTCCCGGCAGATGGCGTCCACCTCGGGCTGGGCCAAGTGGGCCATCTGCGAGGCCAACAGCTCTTTGGAGTGCGGCCAGGTGGAGTCGGAGTGGGGGTAGTCGGTCTCGGTGGTGATGGTCTCCAAGCCGATGGCATCGATGTTGGCCAGCCCCACCTTGTCGTCGAAGAAGCACACGAACACGTGGTCCCGGAAGTAGGTAGACGGCGGCTCGGGCACCTTGTCGGCCACCCCGCCCCAGGCGGCGTTCTCCTTCCACACCACGTCCACCCGGTCCAAGATGTAGGGCAGCCAGCCCATCTGGCCCTCTGAGTAGGCCACTTTGAGGCCACCGAAGCGGACGAACACCCCCGACATCAGAAAGTCCACCAAGGAGTAGGTGGCGTTGGAGTGGACCAGCGCCGAGCCCACCGCGCCGGGGGCGTCGGCCGAGGTGGACACCATCTTCGAGGACGATCCGATGTGCATGCACACCACGGTGGCCGTCTCCTCGCACGCGGCGAAGAACGGGTCCCAGTAGCCGGAGTGGATCGACGGCAGGCCCAGGTTGGGCGGGATCTCCGAGAAGCAAACCGCCCGCACACCCCGCTCGGCGTTGCGCCGGACCTCGGCCGCGGCCAGCTGCACATCCCACAGCGGGATGAGGCATAGCGGGATCAGTCGGCCCCCAGAGGTTCCGCACCACTCCTCCACCATCCAGTCGTTATAGGCCTGAACGCACAGAAGGGCCAGGTCCATGTCGGAGGCCTCGGCGAAAGCCTGCCCGCAGAACCGGGGAAACGACGGGAAGCACAGCGAGGCATCCACGTGGCCGATGTCCATGTCGGATATCCGGGGCTCCACCTGCCAGGCGCCGGGCTGCATCTCCTCGAAGGTGATGCCCACCATCTGGAGCTCGTCGCGGGGGAAGGCCACCGCAGAGTGGGTCCGGACCATCGGATAGTGGAGATCCTCGTAGTACCAAAACGAGGTGGGCCGACCTTGGCCCTCAGTCCACGCGAACACGCCCCCGGTGTATGAGATCTCGCACGGGGCGGTCACCACACGGGGGCCGATGTCGGTGTAGCGGGATGGCAGCCGCGACTGCCACACGTGGGGCGGCTCGATGACGTGGTCGTCCACCGAGATGATCGGCGGGATCTCGATGGCCGACACCGACGCCGACGCAGCCATCACTGCACCGTGATCGGGAACATGCCCAATGCGCCGTCGCCCTCGGGCTCGCTGGGGGTGAACTCCACATTCAGGCCCTCAAGACCTCGGGTGAAAGCGCCGGGGCGGAAGCTGGGCTCGTAGAAGGGCTCCAGCCTCATGTCGGGCAACCGCCGTGTGACCTCTTCGAACATGACCTTCAGCTCCAGTCGGGCCAAAGACGCTCCCAGGCAGAAGTGGGTGCCGAAGCCGAAAGACACGTGGTGGCGGGCGTCGCGGCGCACATTCAGTGCGTCGGGATTCTCAAAGGCGTCGGGGTCGCGATTGGCCGAGGCGTACATCAACAGCACCTGATCGCCCTCGTTGAGGGTCTTGCCCTTCAGCTCGTGGGCGGTTGTCACCGTGCGGCGCATGTTCAAGATGGGAGACACATAGCGGATGAACTCCTCCACCGCCGTCTCGCCGACCACCTCGGGCTCGTCGATGAGGATCTGGCGCTGGTCGGGATTCTCCATGAGCGCCAGGCAGGTGGTGCCGATCACCGTGCGGGTGGTCTCTGCCCCACCGTCGAGTACCAAGAGCACCTCGTGCATGATGTCCTCGTCGCTCAGCGGCTTGCCGTCCAGCTCCTTGTGGGCCCACATGGAGATGAGGTCGTCCTGGGGGTCGGCCTTGCGCTTCTGGATCAGCTCGTAGGTGATCATCCCCCACTCCTCAATGGCCCGTTCCCCCTGAACGGTGTGGTAGGCCGGTCCGCCGCCACCCTGCATGGTGGCCTCCGACCAGTGCATCACCCTGGACCACAGCTCTGAGGGGTAGCCCAACCGCTCGCCAATCATGTACGCCGGCAGCGGCGCAGCCAGGTCGTACACCACATCGCACCAGCCGCGGGGCGCCACTCTATCAATGAGCTCGGTGACCACCGCCCGAATCTTGTCCTCCTGCTTGCGCACCGCTCGGGGGGTGAACTCCCGGGCCACCAGCATCCGCTGGCGCTGGTGGCCGGGGTCGTCCATGTTGATCATGGAGTCCGACATCTCGATCTTGGGGCGGCTGCCAGAGGCCGAGCTGTAGAGGTCGGTGTTCTTCTCCACCGCCAATAGGTCGGCGTGGCGGGATATCCCCCAGATTTCGTTCTTGGCGTCCCAATAAACCGGGTCGTTCTCCCGCAGCCAGGCATAGGCCGGATAAGGATCGTGGGCGTACATGTACCCGTCCAATAGGTCAACGGTTTGGATCACCTCAGCAGTCGCCATAAGCGGCGATGCTAGTGGGACGTGCTCGGCTTAGTCCCCGTCAGCCAGCAGCGAGGTTCTCGGCCGCGAACTCCCAGTTGATCAGGTGGTCCAAGAACGCCTCCACGTAGGCGGCCCGGGCATTCTGATAGTCGAGGTAGTAGGCGTGCTCCCACACATCCACCACCAGCAGTGCATTGCGTTCGTGAAGCAGGGGCAGATCGGCGTTGGCCGTCTGCACGATGTCGAGTCCGCGGTCGTCGGCCACCAGCCATGTCCAGCCCGAGCCGAACAGCCCCACGGCCGCGTCGGCGAACTGGCGTCGGAACTCGTCGAATGATCCGAATGACTGGTCTATGGCGGCTCGCACGGGGCCCGATGGGGTGCCGCCCCCATCGGGACTCATCGACTGCCAGTAGAAGGTGTGGTTCCAGATCTGGGCTGCATTGTTGAAGATCGGACCCTCGGCGCCCAGGATCACCTTTTCCAGCTCGGCCCCCTCCCATTGGGTGCCCGAGGTCAGGCGGTTCAGGTTGGCCACATACCCGGCGTGGTGGCGCCCATAGTGGTAGCTCATGGTCTCGGCGCTCACGTAGGGTTCAAGCGCGCTCTGGCTGTATGGAAGGGGAGGAAGCTCAAAAGCCATAACTGGCTATCACGGTACCGGCAAAGAATTCGAGATTGATAGCCGTATACATCCGAAACGGGTTGTCAAACACAAACGCCCGGAAATCCTCCGCAGTTATCAGACCCTCCTCCACCAAGCCGTGGGCCTCGTCCATGATCGATCCGATTTCGGTCACGTCCCAGTGGCCGATGTCGGAGGAGAACACGGCATTGAGCCTCACCCCGCAGGGGTTGGCCGGACCGAAGGCCACATGCACACCCCGGTCGTCGGCCTCACAGCCGAAGTACAGCGACGACGCGAACGACTCGGCGATCTCCTCGTCTGATTCCACTCCCAGCCGTGTCCACTCGTCGGGCTCTTCGGGCGTGCCCCCGTGGATGGGCATTCCGTGGGCGTAGGAGGCCAGATCGTCGCCCAAAATGGCCCGGAAGTCCTCGCCGTAGCGCTCGAAATACTCGCCCAGCTCGCCTAGATCAAGCAATGCGGGGTCGAAGTTGCGCTGGATGGCGTCCCATCTGCGCTTCTCCCAGTGCTCGATGATGTCGCACAGCAGCTGGGTGCCCCATGACACGCCGCACTCCAAGAACACGAACGGCAGCTCGGGGTTTCGCCGGGTGACCCCGCCCAAGAATAGGGCCTTGCACAGCTCGTACATGAGGGCCTGGAACTGGCCGATGTGGTTGGCGGTGTAGCTCGACACGTAATTGTGGATGCCGGGGCGAAAGGCCAGCCCGCCGTGGAAGGTTGCCGCAAAGCCGAGCTCTGTGCAGCGGCGCCACACCGGGTCGTAGTCGTGGGCCGAGTCGAGGCCGTAGCAGTCGAACCAGTGGCGCTGGCCGGGCCACAGCCAGCCTGAGCGGGTCTGGTGGTCGGGATCTTCGATGGGCCGCATGACCCCCTCGGCGAACACCACCACCTTCAAGCCCAGCGCGGCGCAGTGCTCCAACTCGACGATGGCCTCATCGGGGGTGTGGGCGGGGATGATGCCGGCCATGGCCATGCGGTCGGCGTAGGGGTTGTAGACGTCGGCGTAGAACTCGTTGAACGCCCGGCACAGGCCGGTTCGGTAGTCGGCGTCGTCCACCGCGCAGCTGGTGAGGGTGTTGGTGGGGTACAGCACCGTGTAGTCGATGCCCACTTCGGGCAACCGCTCATAGAGCAGGGCGGGGAGCATGGCGGTGGCCCGGTCCAACACGTTGGCGGTGTGGGTCCCCCACCAAGCCCCCTGCGGCGAGCGGGTCCGACGGCGCTCGTCGAGGCTTCTGGCCATCTGCGCGTTGCGCATGGGCAGGCCCTCTGACAGATACCGCCCATAGAGGTCGGCGCCCAGCACCCGCTCCAAGTGGGGCTGTTGGGCCGCGGTGATCTCCAACACATGGCCATCGGCGTCGATGACCGGGTGCCCGAATCGGCTCACGGCAGTTCCCCCGTCACGTCAGGCAGCGAGCCGCAAGCGGGTCTGAGCTAGGGGAGACAGACGTCGGGCAGTGGGTGACGGAACAGGCGGGCGGCATTCTCGTGGGTGAGCTTGCGGATCACGTCGTCGCTCAGGTGGCCCAGCTTCGACTCCAGGGTGTCCTGGCAGCCAGGCCAGGTGGAATCGGCGTGGGGATAGTCGGTCTCCACCATGGTGTGGTCTAAGTTGAGCGCGATCACCGCGTCGATGGACGACGGGTCGTTGATGGTGCAGTAATAGAAGTTCCGCATCAACACTTCGTGAGGACCGATGTCGGTCCCGCCCGGCCAAAGGGATCGTCCGTGACCAGAGATCTCGATCTGGTGCTTGAGCCGGTCGTACATGATGGGAACCCAGCCGCAGCCCCCTTCCGACATGGCGATCTTGATGCCGGGATAGCGCACGGGGATGCCCGACCACACCCAGTCGGCCGCGGCGGCATAGGCGTGCATCTGGAACATGGTGGCCCCCACACCGATGGGCGGTCCGCCGGGGTCTGTGGGCATGACATGGCCCGACGAGGCAACGTGCAGGCAGACCACGGTGTCGGTCTCCTCGCACGCCTTCCACAGGGGATCCCACCACTCGCTGTGGATGGACGGCAGGCCGATGTTGTGGGGAATCTCCGGCAAGGTGACGGCCACAAAACCCCGCTCGGCATTGCGGCGGATTTCGGCCGCGGCCAGATCGGCGTCCTTCAGCCATGTGATGCCCATGGGGATGATGCGCTCAGGGTATGAGCCCCACCACTCCTCGTAAATCCAGTCGTTGAACGCCCGGGTGACGGCTAGGCCCAGCTCGGGATCGGAGCAGTCGGAATACACCCGGCCGCAGAAGCCGGTGATCTGGCTGGGGAAGCAGATCGACGCCCAGATGCCCCCTAGGTCCATGTCACCGATACGGGCCTTGATATCCCAGGAACCCCGGCGCATATCGGCGAAGCGGGCCGGCTCCATGGTGAAGTCGTTGCGGTCGGCCCGCCCCACCAGGGCATTCAGGCCAAGCTGGGCGTAGACCTCGCCATCGAACTCCCAGTGCTGGCCGCCGTCGTCGCGCTCGACCACCTTCGGGGCCCGATCGGCGAAGCGGGCCGGCATCCGGTCCTCGAACAGCCAAGGAGGCTCAACCAGATGGTCATCTACCGAGATGAGCGTGTAGCGGATGCGCTGGGGCTCGGGGTCGGGAAGCAGCCGGTCGCTGGGCTTCTCGTGGATATCGACGATGGTCATGGCCGAAGCCTACGGCGCTCAGGGTGACCGGCGCTATAAGCGGGCCTTTTCGAGTTCGAATTCTGTGCTCTTGGCGAGTCAGTCCAACCCGGCGGCCCGGAATGCCCGGCTTAGCAGAGGGGGGACCTCGCCTATCGCGGCGTCCTCCATGTCCTCTTGAACCGCTTCTCCCATTTCGGGTAGCCGTAGGGCATCGTCCGATTCAGAAGAGGCGTCGTCGACCAGTACCAGCTCGGGCTCGAATTCCGACTCCTCGTACGGGGTCCGCGAGTCCGCTTGGGTCCAGCCCAACGGCACCACAATCCCATCGGCATGGGAGCGGCATAGCGACACACTGGCGATGCCGGTGTCCTCTTGGATGTCGATCACCTGCGCTGACAGATCCCGGGCATTGATCAACAAGCTTGCCGAAGCACGTTCGCCGCATGTCGCACGCGCGCAGAACTTTTCCGACATACTCAGAAAATACTCCCGCCAGTACCAGAATTAACGGATACCCCGGTTGCACCTTCTGGCTGGGTGGCGGTAGATAGGTGAGAAGATGAGATCAGAATCAGTCAACCGTCGAGAAGTTGATGTCCTGGCCCGCCAGTTGGAGTTGTGCCGGGCCGCGCCAGGGCGCCCGGCCATCGTGATGTCCGACGGCGACACCGACCCGGCTCTGGTTGACACCGCAGTCCATGCGCTAGAGGCGATCGGCGCCCTGGTCGAATCGGTGTTTGTCGAAGACCAGTCGGCTGACGACATGAGCGCTGAGCTGACAATGCCCGACATCGTCGTCGACCTCCTCAACGGCTACTCGGATGCGGTGGAGACCATCGTTTCCCCGAGTGCCCGGATCTTGTCAGTGGTCGCCCAAGGCACCGGTGAGCTGCGCGCCGTGGTTCCCCACGTCGGCCTCAGCCGCCGGGTGAGACGGGGCCTCAACCTGCTGGAAGCTGGACAGGAGCTGCATGTGAGCGACGACCAGGGCACGAACTTGCGGATGGGCTTGAAGGGTGCCCGCCGGTGGATGCACGACGGGCTGGCCACCGTTCCGGGCAAGGCTGCTGAGTGGCCCCGGGGGATGATCGGCTCGGCTCCCGCTGCGGAATCCGCCACGGGGACCGTGGTGATGTCGCCCGGCGACATCTGGCTGCCTATGGGTTGGTACGCCCGTTCGTCGGTGGCGCTGACCTTTGAAGGTGGGCGGATGGTGAGCATCGAGGGACCCAAGAGCGAGACCGATGCCATCCGAGCCCATCTGTCCTCCATCGGAAACCCGGCCGTCTACCGCCTCGATGCGGTGGAGATCGGCCTGCTGTGGATCGACGGCCCCCGACCACCGGCCCTGTTCGAACCGGGATTGGCCGATTCCCCCGGAGTTGCCGACCGCTACGGCCATGTGGTGATCGCCACCGGCGACTACCCAACCGTCGGTATCGCCTGCTGTCTGAGGAATGCCACGGTGGCAGTGGACGAGGTGGCTGCTGTCCGCTCTGGCCAGCCCCAAGGCGACCTCGCGCCCGACGTCTACGAGCAGGCCGCTCACCGACATCGGTTGTAGTGTCCAAGCGCATGGAGATGCGCAGCATTGGAAACTTGTCGGTTTCGGCTATCGGACTGGGGTGCAACAACTTCGGCATGACCATCGACGCCGACGCCACCCAGACGGTGGTGGACGCCGCCATCGACGCCGGGATCAACTACTTCGACACCGCCGACCTGTATGGCCGGGGGAAATCCGAGGAATTCCTCGGAGCGGCGCTCGGCGGGCGGCGAGACAAAGTGGTCATCGGCACCAAGTTCGGCCACCCCGGCGCGTTGCCCGAAGGACAGCGGGGCGGCGACCCCGCCTGGATTCGCCAAGCCGTGGAGGCCAGCCTGTCCCGGCTGAGCACCGACCGCATCGACCATTACCAACTACACATGCCCGACCCAAACACGCCTCAGGCTGAGACCTTGGGCGCGCTTCAGGAGTTGGTGGACGAGGGCAAGGTGTTGGAGATCGGCTGCTCCAACTTCAGCGCGGAGCAGATCGACGAAGCGGCTGGCGCCGCCTCGGAAACCGGGGCGGGCAACTACTCCAGCGTGCAAAACCACTATTCGGTACTGACCCGGAGTGTGGAAGACGAGGGCGTGATCGACGCCTGTTCGCGCACCGATATGACGGTTGTGCCCTACTTCCCCCTGGAGTCCGGACTGCTCACCGGCAAGTACTCCGGGCTGACGCCTCCCGAAGGGACGCGCCTTTCCATGTGGAAGGGCGAGATGCGGGACATGTTCTTGAGCGAGGACAACCTGGCCGCGGTAGGCCTCCTCACCGACTACGCCAGCAGTCAGGGCCACAGCATCTTGGAACTGGCCATCGGGTGGCTGGTGTCCAACCCGGCGGTGGCCACCGTTATATGCGGTGCCACCAAACCATCTCAGGTGGCCTCCAACGTAGCAGCGGCCTCTTGGTCTATGACCTCCGACCAGCGGTCCGAGATCGCCGCGTTGGCTTCATAGTTCGAGGACCATTTCTCGAACCGCCTCGGTCAACTCGAAGAGCGGGTCGGGAATGTGGATGTCGCCAACCACCTCGATGTAGCCCTTGATGAGGGGTTCGGTGCCGCTGGGTCGAAGCGACACCCGGCTGCCGTCGACCAGATCGAACCGGAGCACATCGGCGGGATGAAGCCCGCCTACTCCCTCTCGATAGTCGGTTGTCTCCATGACTTCGACGAGGCCGAACCGACGGGGCAGCCTTTCCCGGATCGCGCTCATCACCTCTGAGCCGGCCCGTCCGTCCAGATCTACGCTCACCTGATCGGTGCGATGCAGGCCGAACTCCTCCATCAACTCTGCGAGCCGCTCGATGGGGGTCCGGCCGTCCTCCATGGCCAAAGCTCGGCACAGGGCCACGAACTGCACCGCTGCGCTGATGCCGTCTTTGTCTCTGACCTGGTCGTTGCAGGCGAAGCCCAACGCCTCTTCGTAGCCGAACACCAGCCTCCAATCCAGGCCGTCGTCGCGGGACTCGCGGTTGTCGGCGGCCCGGGCGATCCACTTGAACCCGGTCAGCGTCTCCACGTGGGTGGCTCCTCGAGCCTCGGCGATTCGGCCTGCCAAACGGCCCGACACGATGCTGCTGGCCACCACCCGCTCGGAACCTCCGGAAGTTGTCCGCAGCATCCAGTCGCACAGCAGGGCACCGATCTCGTCGCCCGTGAGGATGCGCCATTCGTTGTCATAGGCCCACACCGCAGCCGCCAGCCGATCGGCGTCGGGGTCGTTGGCCAGCGCCAGCGGGGTGTCGATCTGCTCGGCCCGTTGGATGACCTTGGCCAGGGTGTCGTGATTCTCCGGATTGGGCGAGACCACGTTGCGAAACAGCGGATCCGGCTCTGCCTCGTCTTTCACCACGAAGGGCTCGCCATTGTCGATCTCGGAGAGGGCGAATCTGAGCATGGGAAGGCCGACGCCTTGGAGCGGCGTATATGCCACCGGGTGGAAGGGGCCGCGGATGGCCACATTGGACAAGATGGCGGCCAAATACGGAATCTCCACCGTGACCTTTTGCGGCCATTCCGGGTCGGGACCCCGGTCGGGCAATTCCCGGGGGGGCAGCGGCTGGGCGGCCATGGCCGCTTCGATGGCTTGGTCGTAGGGGGGGATGATTTGGGCCCCGTCTGCCAGATAGAGCTTGAGGCCGTTGTCGCCCACAGGATTGTGGCTGGCGGTGACCATGACTCCGGCTATGCAGGTGAGGCGGGTGACGGCGAAGGCCAGCATGGGTGTGGGCGACTGGGGCGGCAGCATCACCGGCCAGCACCCGGCCCCGGCCAGCACCTCCGCGACGTCGGCGGCAAACACGTCGGAGTTCTCCCGGGCGTCGTGGGCGATCACCACCCCGCCGCGAAAATTGAGCCATTCGGCCAATGCGGCGGCGAACTGGCGGACAACCACCCGGTTCATGCGGTTGGGACCCGCCCCCATGGGGCCCCGGATGCCGGCGGTGCCGAAGCGGAGCCGGTCGCCGAAGCGGTCGTCGATCCCTGCCTGGTCGCCTGCGTCAATCAACTGCTGCAACTCAGCCCGGGTGACCGGGTCGGGATCGGCAGCCAGCCACTCCTGTGGCGTGGGGGCCTGGGTGCTCACAGTACTTGGATGACGGTGCCCAGCACATCGGTGACCCGGCTCTGGGCGGCTTGTCCGGCGTCCAGCACCTCTTGGTGGTCGAGCGCGCCGCCCATGCCCGCAGCCGCGTTGGTTACCAACGACACTCCGGCCACCTCGGCCCCCAGATGGCGGACGGCAATGGCCTCCAGCACGGTGGACATGCCCACCAAGTCGGCCCCCATGCGGGCCAGCATGGTGATCTCCGCCGGAGTCTCGAAATGCGGCCCCACCAGCCCGGCGTACACCCCTTCGCCCACCGATGGGTCAACCCTTCGGACCGCGTCCCGTATGCGGGACGAGTACAGATCGGTCAGGTCGGTGAATCGGATGGCGTAGCCCTCGGGCGGGGCTGGGCCGAACAGCGGGGATTGCCCGGTGAGGTTGATGTGGTCGCTTATCAGCACCGGCTGGCCCACTCCGAAGGCGGGGTTCATACAACCGGCGGCGTTGGTGAGCACCACCGTGGAACATCCCGCGGCCACCGCGGCCCGTACGCCATGGACCACATCAGCCGGAGGATGGCCCTCATAGAGGTGGACCCGGCCTGCCATCACCAGCACCCGCCGGCCTTCAACGGTCACCGCCCGAAGCGTCCCGCCATGGCCAGGGACCGATGGGGGATGGAACCCGGTTATGGTCTCGGCGGCCACTTCGGCCCCTACTGCGCCCAAGCCTTGGGCTACCTCAGCCCAGCCCGAACCCAGCACCACAGCGGCGTCGAAGCGGCCTCCAAGCCGATCAACCAGCTCGACTCCGGCCTGCTCAGCCCGCTTGAATGGGTTCATGCCCCGATGGTAGAAGACGACGGTGACACTTCCTTCACCGCCATCGAGGGGGCTAGTGGACTAGTTGGGCCAACGATCCCGAGGGGCGGGCGCCGAACTGGCTGATGGCCTCGGTGGCGGCCAAAGACCCCAGCCATCCGCACCGGGCCAAGTCCATCCCCTGGGTCCAGCCATAGAGGAACCCCGAGGCGTACAGATCCCCCGCACCGGTGGTGTCCACCACCTTGGTCGCGGGCGCAGGGGGCACCTCGATGATCTCGGTGGAGGTAACGATCACAGATCCCAGATCCCCGCGGGTCAGCGCCGCCACCTGGCACTTCCCCTGCACCGCGGCCAACGCAGCCTCGAAATCGTCGCCAGTCTCATACAGGGTGCAGATCTCATGCTCGTTGCCGAACAGCAGGTCTATAGGGCCGTCCACCAAGTCGAGCCACTCCTGATGATGGCGCTCCACGCAGAAGCTGTCTGACAAGGTGAACGAGATCGTTCCCCCCGCGCCCGAGCAGATCGAGATGGCCTTGCGGATGGCCTCTTTGGTGATGTCCACGTCCCAGATGTAGCCCTCGCAATACAGAACCTGGGCCTCACCCACCAGGTCTGCGTCGATGTCGTCGGGGTGCAACTCGGTACTGGCCCCCAGGTAGGTGTTCATGGTGCGGGCCGCGTCGGGGGTCACGATGATGAGGCACCGCGCGGTGGACGGCCCGGCGTTGGCTGGAGCCACCTCGAAGCGCACCCCCAGAGCCCCGATGTCGTGGGCGAACACCTCACCGAGCTGGTCGTCGCGCACCTTGCCGATGTACCCCACCTGCCCGCCGAACGAGGCCACCCCGGCCACCGTGTTGGCCGCCGAACCCCCCGACGTCTCGATGGCCGGCGCCATGGCCCCATACAGCTCCTCGGCCCGATCGGCGTCGATCAGGGTCATGGCCCCCTTGACCAGGCCGTGGGCGTCGATGAACTCGTGATCCTCGGTGCTGATCACATCGACGATGGCGTTGCCGATCCCCACTACATCCATTTGGGCCACTCAGCCTTCCTCAAGTCCGGCTAGCCGGAGAAAATGTACTGGCGATCGGCTTCGGTCAAGACGGTGCCCTCCGCGGCAACGTTCTCGGCTACTTCGTCATAAGTAGCGTTGGCCACGATGACCAGGGGGTTGAAGTCGGCGTGCAAAGCCCAGGCCAGAGCCACCTGGCTGAGGCTCAGGCCCAGTCGGCGGCCCACCTCGGCGGCCCGCTCCCGGCGAGCCCAGTTGTCGTCGTTGAGATAGCAGCGGGCGGTGTCGGCCAGGTGGCCCTCGGTGGCGTCATCAAGCTGCTGCCGGGCGATTCGCTCGCTCAAAAAGCCCCCGGCCAGGGGCGACCAGGCCACCACCGCCACCTCTCGCTCTCGATGCCACGCCCGGTCATCAGCCCGGTTGGGGCCGGTGAGGGTGACCACATCGTCCCAAGGCTCGTTGAGCTGGTCGACGAGGCTGAAGTGGGCGCTATTGGCCACCGGTCCCCTCAGGTCATGGGCGTCGGCATAGTCAGCGGCCGACTCAATCCTGGGTGTTGTCCAATTCGACACCCCCCACGCCCCGATATGGCCCCGGTCGATGGCGGCGTTGACCGCTTCAACAAGACCGCCTATCTCAACAGAAGGGTCGTCGCGGTGGAAAAGCCACAGGTCGAGATGGTCGACGCCGATCTGCTGTCGCGACCTGTTGATGTCCTCATCAATGGCGTCGGGATTCACCCGATGTACCCAATCGGGGAGTTCAGGATGGCAGCCCTTGGCCGAGATGACGATGCCCTCTCGGCCTCCCCGATGGCGGATCCATCGGCCCAAGATGGCGTCCACGCTGTCGTCGGGGGTGGCGTAGTTGACCGCGGTGTCGAACGCATTGATCCCCGCGTCAAACGCAGCATCGAGCAAGGCGAAGCGGGACGGGTCGTCCAGCGTGAACAGGCTGATCGCCCCCTGGACTACCCGGCTCATGGGAGTTTGCACCCCAGGAAGTTCGACGTACTGCATCAGTCGCTGCCCTCTTCAAAGGGATACACCACTCCGAGACGGGCCCGGATCTCATCGCACAGCCCGGCCATCTCCAGCGACAGGCTAAGCGGCATGCGCTCGCTTTCGGTGCGGCCGCTGCGGATGCAGTCCACCACCTCTTCGATCTCGTATTCGAACCCGTTGGCCCGATGCGGCATCGCCTCGGTCTCCTCCTCGCCCCCGGTTCGCAGGATGGCCCGATCTGCGGCCCAAAACACGGGGACCTCGATCGACCCCTCAGTACCGGCAATCACTGCGCTGGACTCGAGGTCGGCCACGGTGGCGCAGCCCAGCTGGGCCAGCCCGCCGCCCGGATATGACGCGGCAATGGACACGATCTCATCCACGTTGGTCTCCCCCACTCGGGCAAGGGCCCCGTATTCCACAGGATGGGATCCGTAGAGCCAGTGGGCGATGGTCAATGGGTAAACCCCCACGTCAAGCAGGCTTCCCCCCGCTAGTTCCGGGTTGAACAATCGGTGCTCCGGCATCACCGGGACGGAGAATCCGAACGCAGCGGTTACCAGGCGCACCTCGCCGATGCGGCCCTCGTCGACCCACCGGCGTACCACCCCATAGACGGGCAAGAACCGGGTCCACATCGCCTCCATGGCAAAGACTCCGGCATCCCTCGCCGCCTCCACTATGCGGGTCGCGCCCGCCAGATTGGGAGCGATGGGCTTTTCCACCAGCACTGCCACCCCAGTATCAATGCAGGCTACGGCCGCCTCCTCGTGGGACGGATGCGGGTTGCAGATGTAGACCGCATCGAGCTCTTGGGTTTGGAGCATCTCGCCCACCGACCCATAGGAAGACGCAATGCCCCGCGACTCGGCAAAGGCATGGGCCCGGTCCGCATTCCTCCCGGCCACTGCGCCGACGTGGGCGCCCTCCACAACCTCCATAGCAGCCAAGAACTGCCCAGAAATGTGGCCATGTCCGACCATGCCGAATCGAATTTCGTCTGCGTCTCCCACACTCGCCTCCTGCGACTTGGCGCGGCCCGAGGCTACTTGGCCCTTCCTGTTGTAGGCATTACGGAGACGGGCTGCACTCCGATACTGTGCCCATGTCGAATCCGCATCAGGAATCAGTCCCATGACCAATCGAATCGACGGTGACGAGTACCGGGTTTCCGAGGAGGAGAGGGCCCACTTCGCCGAGCACGGCTATGTGCATCTGCGAGGGTTGCTGACCGCCGAAGAGATCGGCGATCTGGAAGGCGCCTACGACCGGTTCCTGCGCCGGGAGATCGAGGTGCCGGGCAAGGACTACTGCGACATGGCCGGCGACTACGGCCGATCCCCCGAGGATTTCTCGATCATCAATGTCATGCTGCCTCGGCGCTACTACCCGGCGTGGCAGGGCAACATCTACGAGCGGCGGGCGGCTTCGGCGGCCCGGCAACTCTGTGGCGACGGTATGGCCATCGACTACGACCAACTTCTAGCCAAGCAGCCGTACAAAGAAGACGCCGTGTTCGCCTGGCACCAGGACTTGGCCTACTGGCCCGACACCCCCGACACCCGCACGGCCACTTTTTGGATGGCCATCGACGACTCCACCATCGCCAACGGCTGCATGCGCTTCGTGCCCGCCACCAACCGGGAGCCGGAACTGCGGCCCCACACCCCCCAGTACGGCGACCGGGGCGACTCCCACGCCTTGGGCACAGTGCTGATTGAAGGCGACGAGCCGGTTCCCGTCCCCATCGCACGGGGGGATGTGACCGTACACAACGAGCGGGTCATGCACGGCTCGGGCGGCAACTCCACCGCCGGTTTCCGCCGGGCCTACGTGATCGCCTTCCGCTCAGAGGACACCGTGGCCATCGAGCGCCAACTCGGCTTCACCCACAGCCACAACGACAGCGGCACAGTCCTCGATCAAGTAGGGGTCGAAGGCCAAACCCGCTGATCGGGGCCGACCTGCCCCAAGACCAACTGCTTCGCTAGACCGCTCGTGATGGGGTGGTGAACGAAGTGCGGTGGTCGAGCCGAAGGCTGCTGGTCAGCCGGAGACTGGCCCTGAGTGGGAGATCTTCCGATGACGTCCCAACCATCAATTCGACATCGCCTTCTTCGACCACTATTTCGAAGCTGCGGTCGAGAAAGGCGAGTTGGCTGGTGTCGAAGTCGAACTCCACTCGAGTGCTCTCTCCGGGCTCTAGCGACACCCGGTGAAAGCCAGCCAGTTGGCGTATGGGACGGGTAATCGACCCCACTACGTCTCGCACGTAGAGCTGAACAACCTCGTCTCCGGCACGATCGCCGGTGTTCAACACAGAACAGCCGATCACAACCACCTCTCCAGCGCGGGCGCTCGTGTCAGACAGAGTGAGATCTCCGATCTCGAAGGTTGTGTAGGAGCGGCCGTGGCCGAATCCCCAGACCGGAGCGCTGGGCCCGTCCACATAGGCCCGGTCGGACGATGACCCGCTGCCGTGCTTGTGCCCGTGGTACGTCGGCGATGCGCCGACGCCAGCGGGAAACGAAACGGGAAGCTTGCCCCCGGGGTTCAGCTCGCCGAACAACGCCGAGGCAATCGAATCGGGACCCTCAGGCCCGGGATGCCAAACCTGGAGGATGGCCTTGGCTCCGGCGAGGTCTCCTGCGATATCGAGGGGCCGGCCGCTAACCACCACTGCAACGGTGGGAACCCCGGCCGCGATCACCCGCCGCACCAGCTGGGGCTGCGCACCGGGAAGCTCAAGCGTCTTGCGGTCCCGGCCCTCCCCCCCAGTGGCGTCGCCCACCCAGCCGGTCTTCTCCCCCACGGCCAGCACCACGATGTCGGCGGCTCGAGCTGCCGTCACCGCCTCGTCGATGCCGTCTTCGTCAAGACGGGTCCAATCACAGCCCTTCACGCTCGTGACCGGGACGTATTGGGCGATGGCATCGGCCATGGTTCCCATTTTGGGGTACATACCCCCGATCGCCCGTTCAAGCTCGACCGCATCGATGATGGCGCCGGTGCTATGGAAGACCTTGGCTACCGCGTCCAGAGTTGGATCGGGAGAGGACTCATCGACCGAACTGTCGGCATCATCGCCACCCCCGAAGACACCGGCCATCGACCCCTCGAGTCCTTGAGACAGCGCCAGCCCGAGCTCGACACCCGCAGCCGGGGTGTACGCCGCGAACAGGCCCCGAAGCGTGTCGGCCATCGGCCCGATCACCGCCACCGATCCGACATCGGTACCGAGCGGAAGGGTGCCGTCATTCTCCAGCAACACCAGCGATGCGTCGGTGATGGTTCGGGACAGCTCCAGCGCCGCTGGCTGGTTGAAGACCTCGGCAGCCCGTTCGGGATCCACGGTGGGAGAGTCCACTAGGCCGACCTGGAAACGCTGGGTGAGGGCACGCTCCACGGCCAAATCAAGCACTGACTCGTCAAGGTCGCCGTTTCGGATCGCATCGGGCAGCGAGGAGTAGCAGATTCCCGTGGGCAGCTCGATGTCGAGTCCCGCCGACAGGGCCATTACTCCGGCTTCGGCATTGTTGGCGGCCACCGCGTGGGGCTGGCGGATTCGGGCCACCGCCGAGTAGTCGGCCACCACGCTGCCCTGGAATCCGAGTTGGTGGCGAAGCAAGTCGGTGAGGATCTCGGGAGATGCGGCCACCGGCACCCCGTCGATCTCGGAATACGAGTTCATAACCGAAGCCAGCCCGGCATCGCGGATGGCTCCCTCGAAGGGCAGGGCGCACACCTCGTGTACCGCACGCGGCCCGATGGGGCTGGCTGTCTGATTGAGGGCTCCTTCGGCATAGGAGTAGCCAAGGAAGTGCTTGCCGGTGGCGATCGTGCCTTTTCCCAGATCACCGGTCTGCATGCCGCGGACGAAGGCGATGCCCATCGCGGCGCACAAGAATGGGTCTTCCCCGTAGGTCTCGTGGACTCGGCCCCAACGGGCGTCCCGGTTCACATCCAACACCGGCGAGAGCACGTGATTGATTCCGACCGCCCGAGCTTCACGGCTGGCCACCCCGGCCATCTGCTCGATGAGATGCGGCTGGAAGGTGGCCGCCAGGGCGATGGCGGTGGGGAAGGCGGTGGCGCAGTCGTGGGCTAGGCCGCACAGCGCCTCGTTGTGAACCATGGCCGGAATCCCCAACCGGGTGTGGTCCCGCAACCACTCTTGGATTGCGTTGATGGCCGCGGCCAACTCCCTGGGCTGTCGGGCGAGACCCCCGCCCATGCAGAGGTGGCCCACTCCATGGGGAATCACCTGGCTCATCTTGTCGGGATCAGGACCGGTTGGTCCCAGGAACATTGCCGGGAAAACGCCCACCACTTGGGCGGCCTTTTCCTCCAACGTCATGCGCGACAGCAGATCAGCCACCCGCTCGGAGATGGGCAGGCTGGAGACGAGATGCGGAGGGGCTGCCTCTGTCATCGCACCTCGTCGGAGCCGCGCATTCGCAAGCCGAGCACCGCTTAGTTGACGGGTAAGAAGTCGTCGGCGGCGGCGTCAAAGGCAAGGAGAATTGGAGCGCCGTCGCCGATGTCGAACTTGCCAGCCTCTATTGATGCCGATGAATTGGCCGTCACGTCGAGACTGAGACCACCTTCGGCGGCCGCCCTAAACGAATCGTTGGTGAGATCTGGCCCGGCAGCCGTAGCAATCTGCGTGAATATCTCCACAGCTTGGCACGCCCAAATGGTGGTGTTCAGATTCACCGGCTCATCACCCTCGGGGTCGACAATGACAATTTCGCCCGACGCCGCTTCGAAGCGGTCGATGCAGGAAACAACGCTTGGATCCCCCGCCTTGGCGAGATCTTCGAATCCCACTGAACCGAGCGCATAGGCACCTTCTAGGGCATCGGTCGTGTAGCCGAGGTCGCGATAAAGCTCGGGGTCGGTGCCGCTTCCTCTGGTTGCCACCAACCTGGGGCGATATGGACTCCGATCAATGCCAGAGACCACGTTGAGAGCCGAACCGATTCCCACCGCGAGGATTACCTCGGCCCCGTCGGCCTGCCACCGCTGGGCAAAGGCCTGCATCTCGGCTTCTGAGGCGGCAATGTCACCCCCACTGTCGGTGGATTCGGTTTCTGACACCACATCGACTCCGGCGGCCACCAGGGCGTTGACGTAGTGATCCCGCTCACTTCCCGTGTCCGCGGCGGCATGCACCGCCACCGGACCATCCAGGATCCCGGCATCGATCAGCAACTGGACGCTGATTGCCGCGCCGCGGGCAGGGAGCGCGCCTGGACCGATGGCCACAGCCTTGGAACGGTCGAAATCCTCTTGGCTGACCCCGAAGGTGTTGATAAAGATCGTTTCGTTCACGTCGGTGAAACAGGTCAGATTGGTGAGCAGCGGACCCATGGCCGCAAACACTTCCTCATCTTGCGTCAACTGCACGCAGGCCGCCTCCGTCTCGACATCCCCTAGGGGCGAATACCCCACCATGACCGGCTCAAGTCGGCGACCGAGAACCCCACCGTTGGCGTTGACCTCGTCGATGACGGCCTGCCACTTGGCTTCCACGTCGCCGTTGCTGCGGCCGATGGCGGAGAGATCGATGATCACGATGCCGATCTTGATCGCCTCAGGGGTCACGCCCCGGAACGAGTCGGTCAGCACAATCGGCTCAGGCTCGGCTGGCTCTTCCTCGGTCTCCGGCGCCTCAGCCTGCTCGTCTGCGGGCTCAGGTGTCTCCGGTTCCGGCGCCGTGGCCTCCGCGTCAGCCTCTTCCGGCTCGTCTGCGGGCTCAGGAGCTTCTGTTGGTGGGGGCGCGGTCCCAGGCGCAGCTTCTTCCGGCTGGGTCTCAGGTTCCTGAGCACCGCCGTCCGAGGCAGGCTCTGAATCTCCGCCCCCGCACGCCGATGCCAAGACGAGCAGAACGGTGATAATTCCTATGAGTCGTAAGCGCATGGCTGCATCCCTCCGCAAAGGTCTAGCCCTTTACGTTTTCACATTAGGTTGGGGATATGCGACGGGACCCCGGAATGATGCAGATCACCGTCCAACCTCCAGACCGCTCAGGCGAGCCAGTCGATTTCGGCGCCCTTTACGAGCCGCCCGCCGGTCGGGTGCTCCACTGTTGGGGGCAGCTCGGTGTCGAGGATCGACCCCACCTCGTCGAAGACAGCGAGCTCGCCGAATACGAGGCCACCATCGATCCGAAGCCGGGGGTGGTGAGCACCTATGCCCACGTCCACGACACCAGCGACGGAATTCTCGACGCCTTCTGCCAGGGGATCGGCAATCTCATGGTCAAGCGTCCCGACATTGGGCTGATCGTCGGCCTCCATGTCCGCCCGGTCGAACATGTGGTGTCCAAAGGAACATGCGATGAATCGCTACGCCGAATGGCTCGGTGTCTGCGGGATCTGGGCATGCCCGTGTGGCTGCGGATCGGCTATGAGTTCAACCTCAGCTTCGACCCCCACGACACCGAGGCCTACAAAGACCTCTTCCCCCACATAGTCGAGCTGTTCAAACAGGAGGAGGCTCACAACGTGGCCTCCACGTGGTGTTCCGCGGCCGGATCGTTCCAGTTCCGAGATCCGTTCGACTGGTGGCCCGGCAGCGAATACGTCGATTGGGCCGCGGTGGATGTATTCGCGCCGATCGGATTTGAGCGTGATGAGACAACCGCCTTCCTCGACCGGTGCCGGGAAGAGGAAAAACCGGTGATGATCCCGGAATCGTGCCCATTCTTCTTCGATTGGAACTTGGTTGACCCCGATCGTCCCGAATCGTTTCGCGATGGGCTGCTCGAGATTGGCGACGTCGACGACCAGTGGGCTTGGTACGAGGCCATGTTCGAACTGGTCAGACGCCGGCCTGAGATAAAGGCTCTGGCTGTGATCGCCACCGACTGGCGGGACGGCATGTTCCCGTTCTACGGAGACACCAGAATCGGCTCTTGGGATGGACTCCCCCACCGCTATGCCGCGGCCCTGTCCGACCCACGCTTCATGCACCGACAAGAGGCCCTAGAGCTCTTCCGAGACCGTTAATCAGACCGCCGGAAAGGGGGGCAGATGACCGACGCCGCCAGCGACGACGCCGGTGCCCTGTCCCGCCGCGTGCTCGACAGCCAAGCCGACCAGGTTGGCGCAGACGATGAGGTGCTGTTCCCCGATGACGTGCTGCCCGGTGTGGGCACCGACGAGATGTCGCTGCGAGAAGGACTGGCCAAAGGCGGAGTGGCGACATTTCTCGTCCTGTTGATCCTCAACAGCCTCGACGAGCTCGAATCGGCGGCACTGTCAGTTCTCGCCCCTGAGATCCGAGACAGCTTCGGCGTAGGCGACGGGGTCATCGTTTTCTTGGGCGCGGCCTCGGTGTCGTTCGTGTTCCTCGGCGCACTGCCCATGGGCTGGCTGGCCGACCGATTTCGCCGGGGTCCGGTCATCGGGGCGGCCAGCCTCGCCTTCGGCTTGTTCTCGCTGCTGTCCGGCCTCGCCCGCCACGTGGCGGTGTTCTTCCTCGCTCGGCTTGGAACCGGGATCTCCAAGTCCAACACCCTCCCCGTCCACTCCTCCCTCATCGCCGACCAGTACCCCATCGGCGTTCGGGGCCGTATCGCCTCGCTAACCATCATGGTCGGACGGTCGGTGGGCATCATCAGCCCGGTGCTGGTCGGGGCCATCGCCGCCTTCGTCAGCTGGCGCTGGACCTACTACACCCTGTGGATCCCGGTGGCCATCGTCGCCGTGGCCGCTTTCCGGCTTCCCGAGCCGGTGCGAGGCCAGTGGGAGAAGGCCGATGTCTTGGGCCAGGCCGGCGAAGCCGGCGATTCTGCCCCCATCTCGCTTGAAGCTGCATTTGCCCGACTCAACAAGGTGGCCACCCTGCGGACGGTGCTCCTCGGGTTCGCCGCCCTGGGCTTCGGGCTGTTCAGCCGACCAGTGCTCACTTCCTTGTTCCTAGAGGATGAGTACGGACTGGGCCCCTTGGGCCGCGGCACCCTCACCACCGCATCCGGTGTCGGGGTCATCGCCATCATGCCGTTCGTCGGGCGGCAATTCGACCGCCTATACCGCCAGAACCCCACCCGGGCCATGGGGCTGATCGGCGCGCTCATCTTGCCCTCCGCGCTGTTGTTGCCCCTCCAGTTCAACATGCCCAACGCATGGCTCTTTGCCGTACTCGACGTTCCCGGCTCATTGATGATGTTCGCCGCGTTCGCCATGGTCGGCCCCCTGATGCAGGCCGTCGTCCCCTATCGGCTTCGGGGCATCGGCTCGGCGCTGTCCACCCTGTACATCTTCTTCATCGGCGCGGCCGGCGGAGGCCTGCTGTCGGCCATGGTGGTCGATGCCAGCGGCCCGAAAACCACGATTCTGGTACTGGGCCTGCCCTCCACCATCGTTGGCGGGGCCTTCATGTTGAACGGCGCCCGCCACATAAGGCGCGACCTGTCGCGCAATGTGGCCGAGATACTCGAGGAGCAGGCCGAACACAATCGCCAGCGAGAAGACCCCGAGCACATCCCCGCCTTGCAATTGGCCGACGTCGACTTCAGCTATGGCAACGTCCAGGTTCTCTTCGATGTCGGTTTCGAAGTCCGCAAGGGCGAGACCCTGGCCCTGCTGGGCACCAACGGCGCCGGAAAGTCGACGATTCTGCGGGTCATCGCCGGCCTCGGCACCCCCGAACGGGGAGTGGTGCGCCTGAACGGCCAAACCATCACCTTCTCCACTCCCGAGCAGCGAACGGAGATGGGAATCCAGACCCTGCTAGGGGGAAGCGGCGTGTGGCCGCCGCTCAGCGTGCGCCACAACCTGGAAATGGGGGCCTATCAGCTTCGAGGCGACAAGGCCGAGCGGCAGCACCGAATCGAGCACGCCCTTGAGCTGTTCCCCGAACTGCGCTCCCGCCTCGACGACCGAGCCGACGCCCTGTCGGGCGGCCAACAACAGATGCTCGCCCTGGCCCGGACACTGTTGTGCCAGCCCGAAGTCCTCCTGATCGACGAACTGTCCCTCGGCCTCGCACCGACCGCGGTGGCCGAGCTCATGGGCCACATCGAGCGCCTCCAATCGACCGGGCAGACCATCGTTATCGTCGAACAATCGCTCAACATCGCATTGGAACTGGCCGACCGAGCCGTGTTCATCGAAAAGGGCCAGGTGCGGTTCGAAGGGCCGGCCTCCGAACTGGCTGAGCGCGACGACCTGGCCAGAGCAGTTTTCTTGGGAGACGAGGGGGGCTGATGGCGCTGGGTTTCCTCGAAGCCAACCGCCAGCTCATCTTCGACGGGGCGGTGAACGGCCTGGTGTACGGGATGCTGGCCATGGGCATCGTCCTGGTGTTCCGCTCGTCCCGGGTCATCAATTTCGCGGCCGGAAACATGGGCCTGCCCGGTGCTGGTCTGTTGGCCTTGCTAGCCCTGCGCTGGGACGTTCCCTTCTGGGTAGCGGCCCTCACCGCCATCGCAGTGGGCGCTCTCTTCGCCGCCGTGGTGGAGATCGGGGTGGTTCGCCGGCTGTTCACCGCGCCGAGGGTGATCCTATTGGTGGCCACCATCGGGATCGCCCAACTGGCTCAGGGCATACTGCTGGCCTACCCCGACGTCGGCGGCGGCATCGGCACCCGCTATCCCGTCATCGTCGACACTGTCTTGACCGATGTGGCCGGACTCTTCGTCACCGGCCCGCAGCTCAGCGCGCTGATCGTCGCCCCCCTGGTGGCGATCGGACTCGGATTGCTGCTGGACCGCACCCCCTACGGCCGAACGGTGCAGGCCACCGCAGCCAACCCCGATTTGTCGCGAGTCTCGGGCATCAAGCCGAAACGGGTATCGCTCACCATCTGGGTGATCGCCGGGGTGGTGTCCACCATCGCGGTGATCCTGCTCTCTGCCGACCGCAGCGTGAGCGGGCTTGAAACGGTGGGGCTAACCACCATGGCCAACTCCCTGGTCGCCGCGGTGATCGCCCGGATGCGATCATTCCCGCTCGCCCTGGCCGGAGGGGTGGTGGTCGGCGTCACGTTCTCGTTGGTCAAGTTCAACTATCCGGTTGAAGGCGGGCTCTTTGAGTTCGTCTTGTTGATCGGCGTGCTCATGGCGGTGGCGGTCCAGGGCCGCCGGGACGACGACGCT
Source organism: Acidimicrobiales bacterium (assembly GCA_965208505.1). Classification (GTDB taxonomy): domain Bacteria; phylum Actinomycetota; class Acidimicrobiia; order Acidimicrobiales; family Bin134; genus Poriferisocius. The sequence goes on along the minus strand of OZ242339.1, from coordinate 61,537 downwards.
CCAGGGCGTTACTCGTTCGCTCCCAAGGTCCGCCCCATTCCCCAGCACCTGCTCTCAATCTGGTGGGTCCGACACCTGGGCAGAATCGCCCTAGGTATGGCTGGTGTGGCCGCGGTGCTGTTGCCCATTGTCGTTTCCACCCCGTCGCGACAGATCACCTACGCCACCATCCTCGCCTTCGGGATCTGCGCGGTGTCGGTGGCCATCATCACCGGATGGGCGGGACAGCTGTCGCTGGGCCAGATGGCCTTTGCCGGAATCGGCGCTGTGGCAGCAGCTTCGTTCCAGCGGGGCATCCAAATGGACATCGGCTGGGGCAACAGCCGGCTGATCGACTTCGAAGCCAGCGGCATCCCCTTCGCTGCCGCGGTTGCCCTCGGAGCGGTGATTGCCGCCGGGTTCGCCGGGCTGGTGGGTGTGGGCACGCTGCGAGTGCGCGGCCTGCTGCTCGCCGTGGCTACGTTTGTTCTCGCTTTGGCCACCGAGGAATACTTCTTCCGCCGGCCCATCTTCAGCGATGGGAACACCACTTCGGTCTCCTTACGCCGGGGCCAGGTTTTTGGGCTCGACCTCGACAGTCAGCGCACCTACTACTGGTTGCTGCTCGGGGTATTGACAGTGGTGCTAGTGGCGGTGGCCCGTATTCACCGCAGCCGCTTTGGCCGGGCCATCCGGGCCCTGCGGGACAATGCCGACGCCGCGGCGGCCTACGGGGTTCGCCCGGCGCGTACCAAGCTGGGTGCCTTCGTCCTGGCCGGCGCGGTTGCCGGGCTTGGCGGCGGCCTCTTGGCCGGAGTGATCCACGAAGTTCCCCTGACTGGTCGCTTCTTCGGAACCGGGGAATCCCTGCGGCTCATCTCCATGGCCATCATCGGCGGCATCGGCGCCACTATCGGGCCGGTGCTCGGCGCACTATGGGTGATCGGCCTTCCCGCCTTCGCTCCCACCAACCGCCTGATCCCCCTGTTCACCTCGGGCGTCGGCCTGCTGATCCTTCTCCTGTACTTCCCCAGCGGACTCGCTCAGATCGCCTACTCCGCGCGCGACCGGATCGTGGCCTGGCTGGAGGCTCGCCGACCACCACCCCCGGCCAAACAAACCCACTCCGTGCCAGCCGCGCTCGCAGCTCCGGCCGCGGTGCCCGACACCTCCGAACCGGCGCTGCGGGCAACCGGGATTGCCGTGCGCTTCGGCGGGCGACTGGCGGTTGACAACGCCCACATCGAAGTGGCCCCCGGTGAGATCGTGGGACTCATCGGAACCAACGGCGCCGGCAAGTCGACCCTGATGAACGCCATCGGCGGCTTCGTTCCCTCCAAGGGCCGCGTCGAGCTCTACGGTCGGCCGATCCACCGCCTCAAACCCGCCGAACGATCCCGACATGGACTGGGCCGCACATTCCAGGCCGCAACCCTGTTTCCCGAGCTCACCGTGCGAGAGACCGTCCTGGTGGCAGCCTCCTCTGCGCCGGCTCATGGCTCCAAGCAGTTGGTGACCGCCAACCAGACAATGCGAGGCAGGCGCTCCGCTCAGACCCAAGCCGACGATCTGATCGACTTTCTCGGCTTGGGCCGCTACGCCGACCGCCAAATCGCCGACCTCTCCACCGGCACCCGCCGAATCGTCGAACTCGCCGGGCTCTTGGCCCTCAACGCCCAAATGCTGTGCCTCGATGAGCCCACTGCCGGAGTGGCGCAGCGAGAGGCCGAGGCCTTCGGACCCCTCATCGTTGAAATCCGCCGCCATCTCAACGCCGCCATGCTCATCGTCGAACACGACATGCCGCTCATCATGTCCATCAGCGACCGCGTCTACTGCCTCGAAGCCGGATCGGTCATCGCCCAAGGAACACCCGGCGAAGTCCGAGCCAACCCCGCAGTCATAACCAGCTACCTAGGCCTAGATACCCGCGCCATAGACCGCAGCGACGGAGCCCCCAGTTGAGACACCCCCAAAGGCCAAGCCCGCTTGGAGTCAGCCGCCCACCTCGAGTTCTCTCCTAATGAAGGGGGACAACCACTTCGCATTGAACCCCGGAGGCCTTGCTCAGCCTGCGGTCGAGTGTGAAGAGTGGATTGTTGAGCGCCTCCGCAAGCGCCACATACCAAGCGTCATAGCTAGTCACGTTGCCCCGCAGTTCCCAGATCCGCTCGGCCAGAGGTGCAAACGGGTAGAGCTCGACGTCTAGACGCAGCAGATCACGAAAGGAAGCCGTAGCCTCCAGCCTTGATACCTGACCGGACAGCTCCATTCGGCGCAAGATGTTGGTCGCCTCGGCCAAAACCATTTCCGGAGCGGCCAATTGTCCTCGTGCGATTGCCGCTTCAGCCCACGGACCGTCTTGGTCGGAATCGACCAGTGCCGCCACCAGCACCGACGCATCGATGACCGCGCTCACCGGCGGTCGGCGTCCCGAGCATCAAGGATCGCTGATGTCGGGATGCTGGTACCGGCAGCATCCTTTCGACGACGGACCTCATCAAACCATGCATCCAAGGTGGGCCTCGCTGCTATGCGCTCCAGTTCTCCCCGCAAGTACTCCTGCATCGATTGCCGCTTCAGCGCGGCCCGGGCCGCTAACACATCCCGAACTTCCTCAGGAACCCCCCGTATGGTGATCTGTACTCCTATGACAGCATTATGACAGCAATACCAGCAGATTGCATACAGAGTTCATATCCAGTGCCGCAACCTGGGCGCTGACTCGAATTCAAGACGCGGTTACGACGTAGAAGTCCACCCTTTGGTCACCGGGTTCGACCGGAAAGCTTGTGTCGGTCCAGAAAAGGAGTTCAGCCAACTCTCGGGGGCGGGAGGCGATCGTCTCGAAATCCACTTCCCGGGAGATGGGCGACAACGGGTCGTTCATCCGATCCTCCACCGACTGCCAGACCGGAGGATTGGTGGTGGACAGATACACCACCCCCCGGTTCTAGCAGGCTCCCACGCAATAGATTGGGCGAGGCAGCTCTCGGCCTTACGTCAGCTCGGCACAACAGTGATTGGACAGCTGGAGCCGGGGACGGCTGCTAGTCGGGCATCGGCAGTCAGCAGGGGGCAGTCCAGGGCTTCGGCAAGAGCAACATAGGCAGCGTCATAGGCCGACACATTGTCCCGCAGGACCCACATCCTGGCCACCAGCCCCACCAGCGGGAAGCGCTCAACCCCCAGCCTGCTCCACCGCTGCACCGCTCGCTCTGCTTCTCGGGTAGTCAATGACCCGCGAATCAGCAGCTTGCGGAGGGTCTGAACCACCTCGGCATCCACCAAGTGCGGTGCGGCCAAGCGGCTTTCACTCAGCATCCGCCGTGCATCGCCATCGCTCAGCAGCGCCGAGGCCGCGGCCGACGCATCGACCACGATCACCGGTCGGCGCGGCCCTCGTCGAGCGCCTCCAAAATCTCAGCAGTGGAGATGCCCAGACTGGGCAAGTCGCCAAGCAGCAGCGGATTGTCAGCCCGACGGGTAGAACCAGCCAACTCCCGCACCGCCATCGCCGACACCGACAACCCCTCACGACCCGCCAGAGTTTCAAGGCGATTTACGACCTCATCAGGCACGTTGCGCAAGTAAAGAGTTCTCATGTTGCATTATGCTAGCTATTAGCTATCGAAATGACAATAACTTGACATCGATTACTGCACCTGCGAGCACGTTGCACCTCGCCAATCCAGCCAGGGTCGTTAGCTGGTCGGGGAAACACGGGGCTACGCTCGCCGGGCGATGGGCCGATTGGAAGAACTCACCAAGGGCGCCCGTGTCAGAGGCGTTGCCCCAATCGGGGTAGTCACGGTGATCGACGCCGAATGGATCGGCTCGGATGCCGTCAACCTCACCTACGAGGACGACAGCGGGAACGTTGAGCGAGAGATCGTCTACCGCTCCAAGGAATTGGAACTTTCCCTAGACGGGGAAGGCCGGCCGTGGTCATTCGACGCCGACCCGGAGCTGTTCACCCTAATAGCTGAGGCCAAGCGGATCAGCCTGGCCCATCTGTTCGACCCCTACTTGGCCACCTATACCAGCGACGTCGATCCGCTCCCCCACCAGATCGAGGCCGTCTACAAGGAGATGCTGCCCCGCCGCCCGCTCCGATTCCTCCTAGCCGACGATCCCGGTGCGGGCAAGACCATCATGGCCGGACTGCTAATCAGCGCTACAAGCTCGGCCGTCGCCTCGAAGCCGTAGCCCGCCACTTCTTATTGATGTCGGCCACGCCCCACAGCGACAAGCCGGCCAAAGACCTGATGCGCCGCCGCATCAAAGAAGACCTGCTCAGCTTCGGCGGCACCCGGCTGTTCCCCAAACGCGAGGCCACCACCGTCAAGTACACGCTGAGCCCATCCGAGCACGACCTGTACGAGCACGTCACCGAGTACGTCCGCAATGGGATGAACCGGGCCGAGCATCGGGACACACTCGACTACCTCGTTGAGAAGCTTGGCCGCCTTCGGGGGCGAACCGGCGAGGTGGTCGACATCCACGGCGGTGTTCGCCGCGATAAGCGCGGCCAAGTACAGGATCAGTTCACCCAAGACGACCGAGTGCGCATCTTGGTAGCCACCGATGCCGCCGGTGGACACCGCAGAGTGGTGTCCAAGCAGTTCGAATACGTGGAGATCACCGAGGATGGCGAAGTCGAGGACGCCGGCGAGCACCCCTACTTGGACTGCCGCTCCCCCAATCCCGACGAGCTCCAACTACTGGCCCCGTTGGCCGCTGCCAATTGGGTTCGAGACACGCTCGCGACCACAGCACTCAATCACGCTGTCGAGCACAACGTCCCAACCCACGTCAGCGGTGTGGAAGACCGAATCCACTCCCAAGTCGACCGGACCCTGGAGGCCGTACACCAGCGCCTGAACGAGGAGATCAACCATTGGGACACCCGAGCGCTGCGACTCAAAGACGACGAGTTGGCCGGCAAGCCCAACGCCCGCATCAATTCAGCAAAGGCTTCGACATCGAGACCCGAAACCAAGATGGCCGCATCCTCACCATCGAAGTCAAAGGCCGAGTCGCCGGAGCACGCGACTTCTCCATCACCCGCTCCGAAATCTTCTGCGCCCTCAATAAAGCTGACCGCCACATCCTCGCCCTCGTAGAAGTCGCCGACGACGACTCCACAACAGTCCGCTACCTCTACGACACCGAGAACCCGAACCCAGCACCGCCGAGCACAAACGCACCCTCGACTGGCAGACCTACTGGGAGCTAGCTGAACAACCGCAGTGAGAACTTGTCTCTCCCAACTGCCAGTCTCCATGAACAGTTCGCTACAACACCAGCAGCGTGGCTACGGATGCTACGCGGTCGCCGCATGCACAGAACTCGCTGGAATTCTCTGGCAGACCATGCTCGTCGTCTGCGAAGATGGTTCGTCCTACTGGCACTAAGGATGCGGGACAGGAACCTGATCAGTGGCAACTAGCAGGCACTATAGCGACGAGGAGCTTGCCGGGCTTCGGTCGGCACCAAAGCGGGTGACCAACCCGCGTGCACGCTGGACGGAGAAGCCTGGGCATCGCCAGCGCAACTTCCAAGCATGCAACCAGCAAGACGAATCAGTTCGCTTCTCGATCTACCAACGGCAGAATGTCCGCGACGACAACGACTTCTCTTGTGGGATTGAATACATCCCCAGTGTCGGGGCACGTCTGACCTTGGCACGCTACAACGGCCCAAGCCATTGTCATAGCGACATTGTCTATCGTCCTCACATTCACCGCACCACGGCTAGAGCAATTGCGGCAGGCAAAAAACCCGAGTCAGAGGCGAATGAGACCGACCGATACACGAATCTCGAGGGTGCGTTGAAATGCTTGGTTGAGGACTTCCACCTACAAGGCCTCAGCATCTCAAATAACAATCAGACGAGTCTCTTCAATGGCGCTTGACAGAGACGCCCTAAGAAAGCTCCTGTGCGAACGCCTCTGCCAAGAGGTGGACGTTGAACAACGCCCAGACGGCGAACTCATGCTGAGCACGCACTTCGAGTTCCCCGATGGCGACAGCTACCCCTTCTATTTGTCGGAAGCCCCCTCAGGAGGACTCCGACTCTCAGATCGCGGTCACACATTGATGCACATCAGCTATGAGCACGATGTCGATTCGTTTCTTGATGGAACCCGCGGAATGCTCATGGAGCGAATCACGTCCGAAACCGGTCTTGTGCGAGAGGACGGGACGTTCCAACTTGACATATCCGCCGAGAGGCTGTCCGAAGCCATCTTCACTTTTGGGCAGGCGTTGACAAGAATCTATGACTTGACATTGCTATCTCGCTCAAACATCGGATCGACTTTCTACGATGATCTAGCCGACTGCCTCTCTGGTCTTGTTGATGCCGAGAAGATCCAACGTGATTATCAGCCTGAAGTGCCTAACGCCGAGGCTTATCCTGTGGACTATCGAATTAAGGGCCAAAGCGACATTCCGTTATTCCTATATGGAGTGCCCAATCGCGACAAGGCGCGGCTGACGACGATCATGCTGAGCTATTTTCATCTGCACAAACTCCAATTCGATTCGATCATTGTCTTCGAAGACCAAGCTGAAATTCCTAGAGCCGACCTTGCGAGGCTTTCAGATGTCGGTGGAGACATGATTTCTTCGCTGGACGCCACCGACGATCTCGCCCGAAAACTTGAGCAAAGAGCAGCATAGTTCACCCCGTTGCTGATCTGAGGGGGTAGGGTGCGCGTCTTGTGGGGTACCGGCGGAAGTTGATTGAGGTGGCGCTGCCGCTGGACGCCATCAATGCGGCATCTGCTCGGGAGAAGCCGAGTGACCAAACTGCAACAACACCCTCCTGCACCTCTCCAAACATGTCGAGACCGAAGTGACTTCGAAAGGGTCACTTGCGCTCGCCCCTAAAATCGCTATCATCGAAGGTGCCGAGGGCAGTAGCCCGAGGAAGTAGAACCCGGTTCCTCTCCGGACGGAGAGCGGCCGGGTTCTTGCGCGTCATGGGCAGCCAGATGCCAATGCTGGACTTTCTTGCTGCCCAAGGGGAGATGGCCAACTACCGGCAACAGGGTTGCCACCCTTAGCGTGGAGTGGAAACAGGGCGTGGCACTTTCTAATCATGAGCGGGTGGGCAAGGCGATGGTCTTGCTGGGTGAGGGGCTGGCGCCTTTCTTGGCCCGTGAGTGTGAGGTGGAGTTCGGGGGGCTGGACCACCGGGGTGCAGCGGGCCGACTCCCGGGGCGGGGGCCGGACTCGTAAGGTGAACCCTGACCTGGGCCGCTTCCTGGCCGCCCGCACGGTCTACTTCGGGTCGGCCCCGTCGCAGCACGCCGCCACCCTGAAGTTCAACGACAGCGACTTCGAGAGCTGAGGCTCCAAACCCGTAACGACCCCTGAGGTAACCGCAGAGCACTTATCACGGTGGGAATTGCGTCTGTGATGTGGTCAGGTCCCTGTGTAGGCTGCAACTGATGACCGACGTCGCCAAATCGCCTACTAGAAGGAAGAGCGCCCCGCGCATTAGTGAGGAGGGCCGTGAAATCGGCAGGAAGATCCTCACCAGCGGGGCACTCGCAGAGGCGCTGAGGGAGGTCGACGAAATGGAGCTAGAAGCTCAGCTACATGAAGCTCAAGCTCGACAGCGGAAACAGGAGTGATTGTCTGCGACGAGTATTTGGCCCTCGCAGCCCTCACAAACAACCTCCCCCAAGAAATCGGCCAAGACCAGATCGCGGCCACGCCCACTGCCTACGACCTGCTGACAAGCGAAGAACTGCTTGGAATCCGGGTAGTGAATGTAGTGACCAGCCTTTGAAGCATCAGTGAACCATGTCGATGCCCCGCGACGCCGCCCGCCATCAGGTCATCTAATCTCAGCCGATGGCCGAGGACGCATCCAACCCTTACCGGCTGCCTCGGACGGTGGTGCCGCGGCGGTATGTGCTGCGGTTGGAGCCTGATCTCGACGGGTTCACCTTTGCGGGGGCGGTGTCGGTGGATCTCGAGGTGTTGGAGCCGGTGGACGAGATCGTGCTCAATGCGGCTGAGTTGGAGATAGCCGATGGGGACCTCAACGGGACGGGGCTGGCGGGGGTCGACTATGACGACGAGCACGAGCGAGCGGTGCTGCGGCTGGGCGAGGCGGTCTCGCCGGGGCCGGCTCGGTTGAACCTCAGCTTTACCGGCACTCTCAACGACCAGCTACGGGGCTTCTACCGCTCGACGTTCACCGACGGTGACGGGAACCAACGGGTGATCGCCACCACCCAGTTCGAGTCCACCAACGCTCGGCGGGCGTTTCCGTGCTGGGACGAGCCCGATCTGAAGGCGACCTTCGAGGTGACCCTGGTGGTGCCCGATGAGCTCATGGCGGTGTCTTCCGGGGCCGAGGTCGACTCCCAGCCCACCGGCAACGGTCGCCGGGCGGTGTCGTTCGCTCCCACCATGGAGATGTCCACCTACCTGCTGGCCTTCGTCGTCGGCCCGCTGGAGGCCACTGATCCGGTGGACGTGAACGGGACGCCGCTGCGGGTCGTACACTCCGCGGGCAAGGGCCACCTCACCGAATTTGCCCTCGACGCCGGGGCGTTTTGCCTCGACTTTTTCGAGGACTATTTCGCTATCGACTACCCCGGCGACAAACTCGACCTAGTGGCCATACCCGACTTCGCCTTCGGGGCCATGGAGAACATGGGGTGCGTCACCTTCCGGGAGATCCTGCTGCTGCTCGACCCCGACAGCTCCACCCAGCAGGAGCGCCAGACCGCGGTGGACGTGATTGCCCACGAACTGGCCCACATGTGGTTCGGGAACCTGGTGACCATGAAGTGGTGGAACGGCATCTGGCTGAAAGAGGCCTTCGCCACGTTCTGCGAGTTGTTGGCGGTGGACGCCTATCGACCCGACTGGAAACGCTGGCTGGCATTTGGGCTTTCCCGAGCCGCGGCCTTCGATGTGGATGCCCTGGCCACCACTCGGGCCATCGAGTACCCGGTGGTCTCCCCCGCGGACGCTGAGGGCATGTATGACCTGCTCACCTACGAGAAGGGCGCGGCGACAGTGCGGATGCTGGAGCAGTACCTGGGCACAGAGGAGTTCCGCGACGGGGTCCGCCACTATCTCCAGCGCCATTCCTACGCCAACACCGAGACCCACGACTTGTGGGATGCCCTGGCCGAGTCCACCGGCGAACCCGCCCGCGACGTTATGGACTCGTGGATTTTCCAGGGCGGTCATCCGGTGGTGACAGCCAGCCCTAGTCCCGGCGGCTCGATCACGCTTAGCCAGGAACGGTTCCGCTATGACGGCCAGCCCGACGATTCCCGCTGGCAAGTGCCGGTGGTGGTCGCGCTGGGCACCGATACTGGGCAACGCACCGAGCGGCTCGTCCTGGAAGGCCCCGAGGCCCTCAATGCCGACAACCCCGACTGGGCCATGGTTAACCCGACCGCCGACGGCTTCTACCGGGTGGCCTACGAAGGCGGATTGCTGGACAGGCTGCTGGACGAAGGCCCCAATCTGGACCCGCTCCAGCGATACGTTCTGGTGGACGACCATTGGGCCCTGACGGTCGCCGACCGGCTGAATGTGGCCGACTACCTGAGGTTGGCCAACCGCATGGCCGCGACCGAGGACGACTTGGCCGTGTGGCGCCGACTGGCCGGCACGCTGGGAACTCTCGACCACATGGTTTCCAACGACGGGCGGGCTGGACTCCAGGCCCGGGTGAGTGCCATGGTCGGACCGGCCTGGGGCCGAGTGGGCTGGGAGCCTGTCGCCGGTGAGAACGACCGCATCGGCGAGTTGCGGGGCGTGTTGGTGCGGACCCTTGCGGTGGTAGGCAACGACTCCGAGGCCATCGCCCGATGCCGAGCTCTGGTGGCCGCTGAGGGCGTCGACCCCGCATTGGCCGCGGCCGCCATCGCGGTGGTGGCCGCCACCGGAGACGGGGCCGACTACGAAGAGATCCGCCAACGCTTCAGCAACGCTCCCACCCCGCAGCTCGAGCTGCGCCACCTGATGGCGCTCACCACCTTCAACGACCCCGCTCTGATGGACCGCACCTTGGCCGCTTCCCTCGACGGCGCCGTACGCAGCCAAGACGCCGGATTCGTGCTCCGAGGCTGCCTGGAAAACCGCGACCTGGGCCCCCAAGCGTGGGAGTTCATCACCGAGCACTGGGACGACATCAACCAGCGCCTCCCCTCCGCCATCGTCCCCCGAATGCTGGGCGGCATCAGCGCCCTGTCCACCCCCGAGCTGGCCACTGAAATCGAGGGCTTTCTAGAAGCCCACCCCGTCCCCCAAGGCCCCCTAATCGTCGCCCAACACCTCGAACGACAACAGATCAACGTCCAATTGCGAAGACGAGTCCAGGAAGCTTTGTCCTAACCAGTTCCTACCGCGGCCCTGATCGACTCCTTTACCGACTTCATGGTGGCGAACACGGCGGTGGGCTCGTAGCCGCAGTGGGCCATGCAGTTGTCGCAGCGGGGATCCCTGCCTCGGCCGTAGCTGTCCCAGTCGGTGGTGTCGATCAGCTCCTGGTAGGTCTCGGTATAGCCGTCGGACATCAAATAGCAGGGCCGCTGCCAGCCGAACACCGAATAGCTGGGAATGCCCCAGGCGGTACACTCGTACTCAACCTTGCCCTCGAGGAAGTCCAGGAACAGCGGCGTGTGATTCAGCCGCCATTTCTTGCGCTTGCCCTCAGAGAAGGCGTCCCGGAACAGATTCTTGGTCTGCTCCACCGGCAGGAAGTGCTCCTGGTCGGGGGCCTTCTCGTAGGCGTACCCCGGCGAGATCATCATGGAGTCGACTTCCAGGTCGTCGTTCAAGAAGTCGAGCACGCTGCGCACGTCTTCGGGGCTGTCGGTGCTGAAGAACGTGCTGTTGGTGGTGACCCGGAACCCCTTGGCTTTGGCCTCGTTGACGGCCTCCACCACCTCGTCGAACACCCCGTCTCGGGCCACGGCCAGGTCGTGGCGCTCCTGGAGCCCGTCCACATGGACCACGAACGAGAAGTAGGGCGACGGCTTGAACTTGTCGATCTTGCGCCGCAGCAACACTGCGTTGGTACACAGGTACACGAACTTCTTGCGTTTGATGAGCTCGTCCACCATCTCGTCGATCTGGGGGTGCAGAAGCGGCTCGCCCCCGGCGATGGACACCATCGGGGCGCCGCACTCCTCCATGGCGCCCACGGCCTCATCAACGCTGACCCGCTTGCGCAGCACCTCGGTGGGGTACTGGATCTTCCCGCAACCGGGGCACTCCAGATTGCAGGCGAACAGCGGCTCCAACTCTACGATGAGCGGGAACTTCTCCCGTCTGCGCAGCTTGTTCTTGAACACGTAGGTGCCAACCTTGGCCGCTTGTCTCAGCGGAATGGGCATGTCAGACGACCTCCTTGGTCAACACCGGCGTCAACCGGCGAATGGTGCGCAGCGCTCTGTAAATCCTTGCCGGGGCAGCGGCGGTCCGCAGTTCGTGGGCGGGGGTGTCGGTCACCACCCGCACTACTGCCGCGGGACCGCGATGATGCTCCAAGAGCCAGGCCGACTCCATATCGACCGCCACCGCGCCCTGGTCGGCCAGTTCCTGTCGGCGCGGGCCGACGGCTAGTTCAGACACGCTGGCCACCGGACCGGTGTGTACGGTGAACCCGGCTTCTTCCAGGCTCCTGGCCACCGATTCGGCCTCGGGCAGCCCGATCGACACGACATCGTCGGCCGACACCTCGGTAGCCACCACAACGTCGCCGGGCTCGATGCCGTCAACCACGGCCCCACCCATGCCGACCACCGCTACCGGCCCGCCTTCCGGCTCGACTCGGCGGCTACGGTCCGGTCCCATGCCGGTACACACCACCTTCGCCTCTCCTCGGCTCCCTCGCCGGGCGGCTCGGGCCTCCATGGCCAACGGGCACCACACGGTCAGGCTCATGCCTCGTCCCCCATGGCCTGCATCCAGCGGCCGAGGGCCATCACCGGGAATACCAGGCGGTAAAGGTGGTACCGGATGTAGAAGTCCCCGGAGAAGCCCGTCCCGGTGTACCAGGGCTCGTCCCAGTCGCCGTCTCGGCGCTGGTTTGCCACCAGCCAGGCCACTCCTCGCCGAGCCGCCTCCTCGCTAGCCCGGCCGGCGGCCACCAGCGCCAGCAGCGCCCACGCAGTCTGCGAAGGGGTGGACTCGCCTCGACCTCGCCACTCCTGGTCGATGTACGACCGCATGTCCTCGCCCCAGCCGCCGTCTTGATTCTGCACTGACTCCAGCCACCGACAGGCTCGCACCACCCGGACGTCGCCGGTCGGCACTCCGGCGCTGATGAGCGCCGGAATCGCCGCGCCGGTGCCGTAGATGTAGTTGGCACCCCATCTCCCGTACCAGGATCCGTCGTCTTCTTGTTCGTCGCTCAGCCACTGAATCCCGCGGTCCACTACCCCCCGGTCTACTTTCAGTCCGAGCCCATCGCCGTCCAACTCGCACAGCATCTCGATGACGTGGGCGGTGACGTCGGCCGATGGCGGGTCGATGACCTCTCCGAAATCGCAGAACGGCAGCTCGGCTACCAGCGAAGAGCAGTTGTCGGCGTCGAATGCCGCCCACCCGCCATCTTCGCACTGCATCCCCTGGGTCCACTCCACTGCCCGGTCCAATGCCCGTTTCACCTGCTTGACATCGGGATGGTGGATACGGCGCAAGGCCAGGGCCACCTCGGCGGTGTCATCGAGATCGGGATAGAAGTTGTTCTCAAACTCGAACGCCCAACCGCCGGGGGCCAAATGGGGGCGCTTCTCAGCCCAGTCGCCCACAACCTGGACTTCCTGGTTCAACAGCCAGCGAGCCCCCGCTTCCATCTGCGAATCGCCCGGTTCCACGCCAGCGTCGGCCAGCGCGATCAGGGCCAGACAGGTGTCCCACACCGGCGACTGACAGCACTCCAGTCGCCGCATGTCGTCCTCGACAATGGTCCAGGCGTCGAACCCGGCCAACCCGTGGGCCAGGATCGGATGATGGAGGGAATATCCCCGGACGTAGAGGGCCAACAGCGAGTACACCCACGGGGGCTGGATGCCCCCCCAGCAGCCGTCGGCTTCCTGGCGGGCGATAATCCACTGCTCGGCCCTCCGCAGCGACCATTCCCGCAGCCGCCGGTGTGGGCGGTTCTCATAGCGATGCAATACCCGATCGAGGCGCTGGAACCGCCGAGCCACAGTTCCGGCCGGGGCGAGCTGCTTCTCCGGCGGCGTGGCCCCAGTGCGGATCTCGTCCAGGTTGATCCCCATGGAGCGCACCGGGCGATGGGCGCCCACCACGGTCAATGAGACCACGGTCTGGCGGGCCCAGCAGGCGAAGTCGTAGATGTTCAGCGGCACCTGCTTGGGCAAAAGGATCACCTCTGGCGGCAGCGCGGGCAGGTCATCCCAACTCCAGAGGCCGAACAGCGCCATCCAAATGCGGGTGAAGACCCGGCTGCGCTCCAACCCTCCCTCGCCCCGGATGTAGGCCGCCGCCTTGGTCATGTGGTCGGCATCAATGGGGTCGCCCGCGTAGCGTAGCGCCCAATAGGCCTCCACGGTGACCGACAGATCGGCCGGACCTTGGTAGAAGGTGGCCCATGTGCCGTCGGCCCGCTGGCTGTGGCGGATCCAGTTGGCCGTCTGCCGGATGACCTCGGGGTCGGCGATGCCCAGGAACTCCCGAAGGAACAAATCCTCGGCCTCGATGGACACGTTGGTCTCAAGCTCGTCCTTCCACCAGCCCTCGATGTCTTGGAGGCTCAAAAGGCGATCCCGAGCTCTGGCCAGCGTCTGCTCGACACCCATCAGAAATCCCTCCCTACTATGAAGTCGGCCAGCGAGCGCATCTCCTCGATCACTTCGTCGACGACCTCCTCGCGTTCCGCCAGAGAGTCAAGAACTGACACGGCCAAGCCGTAGTAGGACCGGGCTAGTGCCTGGGTGTGCTCTCGGCCGCCCCCCGCCTCCACCAAGGCTCGGGCGGCATCCACGCTCTCGTCACCCCAATCTGAACGGGCATAGAGATCGGCCAACTCATCGGCCGCACCGGTGTCGCTGTTGAGGGCGATCACCACCGGCACCGATTTCTTGCGCTCCCGCAAGTCGGCGCCCGCGGGTTTCCCGGTGCGCTCAGGGTCGCCCCAGATGCCCAGCAGATCGTCCACGGCCTGGAACGCCACACCCATATGGGCGCCGAAGTCGGCCAGATCTTCAACCACCGTTTCGGAGGCCCCGGCCAAAATCGCCCCTACCGAAGAGGCGTAGGACAACAGCGCTCCGGTTTTGCCCTGCTCCATGGCCAGACACTGATCCAAGGTGACCGAGGGCAACTCCTCGAAAGACATGTCCATGCTCTGGCCGGCGATCATGGCCGACACCGCCTCGGCCAGGTGTGTGGCTGCTTGCACCCGGGGCGGCGTGGGATCGGACAGCAAGGCCTCGAAGGCCAGGGCGTGGAGGGCGTCTCCCACCACCACGCCGACCCCGGTGCCGAATTTGGCCCACACCGTGGGCCGGTGCCGACGCTCGGCATCGTCGTCGATGATGTCGTCGTGGATGAGCGAGAAGTCGTGGATCAGCTCGATGGCCACTGCACCGGGCACCCCGGTCTCAGAGGGTGCGCCGATCGCCTCGGCCGACAAGATGGCCAGCGCGGGGCGGGTTCCCTTCCCCCTACCCTCGAAGTGGTATTCGGCGGGCACCCTCAACTCGTCGCAAAGCCCGCTTAGCGCGGCGGCGATAGCCGGGTCGACCAGTTCCCTGGCCCGCCTGAGAGTGTCCGGCCCTCCGCTCATGCGCTCAACCTCTCCCGCTCGGCCGCTGATGCCTCTGAACTGAGACGCAGGCCAGATGTGTCGTCGGATGATTGGTCGGGGGGCGACTCGGCCGCGCCGCGGCAGTGATCGAGCGCAAGCCGGGCCGCAAGATTGCCGGAGCGCACGGCCCCCTCCATGGTGGCGGGCCAGCCGGTATCGGTCCATGCCCCGGCCAAGAACAGTCCATCGATGGCGGTGGTCGGACCAGGACGAAGCCGCCGGGTGCCGGGCCGGCCGGCGAAGGTGGCCCGGTGCTCTCGGGTCACCACTGCGTCGATCACCTCGGCCTCCGCCACCGTCGGGAATAGATCCTCAAGGGCCGACCGATAGCGCTCGATCAGCTCAGCCGGACGGCTGCCGATCTCATCAAATGCCGCCGACTGCGACACCGCCACGATCTGCTCGCCCCGTCCGCTCTCGCCCGACACTCCTTTCGTCCAGTTGGCAGCCTCAGTTCGGTCGAACACGAATTGCACCGGGGAGTCCAGAGCCGCGGTGAACGGCACGTCCATGATCCGGCGATCGAACACGAAATGCACGTTGACGATGGGCGAAATCCCCAGGTCGGCCAGCTCGGATTGCCCCGGTACGGTGCCAGCAGGCAGAAGGCCGTCCACCGCATCGTGGGGCACAGCCAATATCACTGCGTCGGCATCGACCCGCTTCCCCTCGACCATTGCCAATGGCCCGTCGCCCACGGCCTCCACATGGGATTGCAATCGGACATCGCCGCCTTGGTCGGTGATCACTCGGGCCGCGGCATCGCCGTGCAGAGCACCCAGCGGCACCCGGGTCCAGCCCAGATCACCGGCGTCTGCGGCGTCGAGAAGCCCCGTGCGGAAAACCTTGGCCGCCAGGCTCAGCGAGGCGTCGTCGACCCGAAGGTTCACCGTGGGCAGGCAGATCAAGTCCCACATCCCGGCAATGGCCCGATCGCTCTCGCCCCGGTTTCGGAGCCATCCTCCAAAGCTCGTCTCATCGGCTGCGGGGTCGTCGGGATCGAGACGGCGCAGGGCCAGCGCGGTGCGAATGGCCCGAAACCGATCGGTGACCGAAAGCGGGCTATAGCGAAGTAGCGACCGGGCCAAGTGCAGGGGGGCCGGGACACCGGTGCGAAAGATGCGCGCCCGACGGCGGCCGGGCCGCATGACTGACACCGACATTCGGGATTGCACGGTCACCTGGTCGGCCACATCCAAGCGATCCAGGAAAGCCCGATACTCGGTGCAGCACCGCATGAAAACGTGCTGGCCGTTGTCGAACCAGCGGCCATTGCGCTGAAACGACCAGGTGGCCCCGCCCAACCGGGGACCCCGCTCATACAGCGTCACCTGCGCACCGCCGTCGGCAGTGGCCACGGCAGCGGCGAGACCGGCCAATCCGCCTCCGACCACCGCCACCCGCGGCGCAGCGTCCGGATCGCTTCGAGGCTGAGAACCGGCCAACCTCATGTGGTGGCTCCAGCCAGGCTGCGGAGTGCCACCCAGGCCTTCTCCCTGGTGGGCAGCGACATCCGCCCTTCCAGCACCGCGGTGGGCGCAGCCGCTATTCGGGCCAGCAGCCGGTGGTAGATCCCGGCCATCGCCCCAGTGCAAGCCCGGCTGCGGTGGTCGAGTATCTTGAGCAGCTTCAAGCCCTCGGCGAAATACCGTTCAGCTCGCTCTGCTTCGAATGCCACCAGCTTGCCCACCGCTTCGGGCGGGCCGGTCAGGTCGGGGGCGCAGCCGAATCGCTCGATATCAGCGGTCGGCAGGTAGGTCCGGCCCATGCCCCGATCCTCCACGATGTCTCGCAGAATGTTGGTTAGCTGAAGGGCGACCCCCAGCACATCGGCCAACTCGTCGGCCACTTGCGGATCGCCCTTGGCTCCGAACACCCCCAGTGACAGTCGGCCGACCGATCCGGCCACCAGCCGGCAATATTCCTCGGTTTCGGCGATGGTGGCATATTCCTTCCCGACGGCGTCTTGTTCGCACCCGGCGACAATCTCGTTCAGCGCGGCAGTTGGGATGGGAAAGTGCCCGATGGCGTGGTGCAGTCCCGCCAATACCGGATCGTCAGGTTTGCGGACATTGCGGTCGGCCAGGGCGTCGATGTCGGCCCGCAGCTCGGCCAGTAGGGCGAGCTTCTCGTCCTGGGGCAGCGGTCCGTCGCCAACATCGTCGATTCGCCGGGCCATGGCGTACAGCGCCGACATGGCCTGGCGCTTGGGCTTGGGCAACAGCCGGATGCCGTACGAGAAGTTGCGGGCCTCGGTCCGGGTGATCTCCTCGCACCGCTGGTAGGCATCGGCTGCCCTCACCTTCGCCTCCAGCGCGCCGCGGCATCTCGCACGGCGCGAGCCGCATCGCTGTCAGCCACTTGGCGGGGGGTGACCAGGCGGGCCATATGGAGCACGGTACGGGCCTTCGACGGGGTTCGCTGCTTCCTCAGCACATCGAATTCGGCCCCGGATATGGCATCTATTGCCGCCTTGCCGCCCGCGGCATAACCAGCCACGGTCACTTTGGCCCACCCCCTGAGGGAGGCCACCAAGGACTCGCCCCGGTTCAGCAGTCCGCGGGCGCTGTCGCACTGGTGGGCCACCATCCCTCTCAGCGCCTCCGACGCCCGAGACTTTGCGAGATCACCCTCATCCACGCCGAAACGGGCCATCTCATCGGCCGGGAAATAGATGCGCCCCTTTTTGGTGTAGTCCTCGCGGATGTCCTGGAGGTGCTCAACCAGTTGCAGGCCGGTACACACCGCATCGCTGAGGGCGACGCGCTCGGGGGTGGCGGCGCCGAACACGGCCAGCACGAGGCGTCCGACGGGGTTGGCCGACAGCGTGCAGTACTCGGCCAACTCGGCCTGGGTCTGATAGCGGTGCTTGCGCTGATCTAGCCGATTGGCCTCAATTAGCGCCAAGAACGGCTCGTCGTCGACATCTAAGTCGCTGAGGAGTGGTTGAAGTTGCACCATCACCGGATGGGTGGCATCGCCGGTGCGAGCTTGTAGGAGCTCGGCTTGGATCCAATCCAGTGCGGCCAAGCGATCGCCCTCGTATTCGTCTCCGATGTCGTCCACCAGTCGGGCAAATCCGTAGATGGCCAGCAGATGGGCACGAGGGCGCGCCGGAACGGCCTTCAGCACAACCGGGAAGTTCTCGCTTCCCTTCTGCCCCATTATCGAGTTCAAGTCGAACCCGACGTCAGCCTGCACAACACCCCCTCCGCTTTCCGGGCTAACCCGCTGGTCAACGAGCTAGCCGGGCCATTCTTGACAATGTTCTGACAATCGCTACCCAATCGTAAACAAAAGAATGACCATCAGGTCACCTTTTTGTACGCGCTCAATCCGGGGCTGTCAAGGCAATGACACCCTCGCGGTCTTCGAAGTTGGGACGATCGGCGAAACGACCCATGAGACCCTCGGCGAAAATGTGGGCGATAGCGTCCATGATGAGGGCCCCGGCAAGCCTATGTCCTCGGGGATCGTCGGACAGAGCTTCTCCAAGTCGCTCGGCCAGCCGCCAGAAAACCCGCTGGGCCGCGGCGGCATGCTCCACCTGGCCCTGCACTGAGCGCTTGGCCACCTCCAGCATGATGGGCAGGCCGGGCAGAAGCGACTCGGCCAGGCGGCGGGTGAGCTCTTGGCGGCTCAACCCGGCCTCGCCTTCGATTGAAGCGGCGAATTCTTCCGCGGTGTTGTCCACCACCGCTTCTACCGCTCGGAAGAACAGGTCCTGCTTGGAGCGGTAGTAGCGGTAGAAGGTTCCTTTGGCCACGCCGGCTTGAGTGCAGATGTCGGCCACACTCACCTCGGTGTAGCCCCTGAGGGCGAACTCCTGGATGGCCACATCCCTAAGCTGCTCGCCGCTGTCAGCCAAGTTGGCCACTTCAGCGTGGTCGGGGTTCTCCGCGTTCATGATCTGGGCGATATGGCGCAACGGCAAGCGGTGGCGCTCTCGCAGTTCCCTGATCTGCTCTACTGCTTCGGCGTGGCGCTGGCTGTAGAGGAAGCGGTTGGCGGCGGCCCGGCGGGGCGCGGGCAGAAGGCCCAGCCGCCGATAGTGGTGTATCGAGGCAGCCGGGACTCCGGTGCGGGCTACAAGCTCGCTGATGGGGAACTCTCCGGGAGTGCCCATGCCTCCACTCTTATTCGCTGGCAAGTCCTACCGCCAGCGCGTCTTGAAAAATTGTGGCCGCGAACGGCTATTCCTGCTCGGCGATTTTGATTGCCTCGTCGAAGCTCGTGCCTTGCTCGATGAGGTTGCGGTACTTCATCACGTGGCGGGGGCGGTTGAATCCAAGCACGCCAACCAGGCGGCCAGCTCGTCCGTAGAGCGCGGCAAAGCGCCGCTCTTCGGTCGATCCGGTGATGATGCGCACCTCGTCGTCGGGGCGGGCCCGCCCGGCCAACTGGATCTTGCGGTCGTACTGGTCGCTCCAGAACCACGGGACTGGGGTGTAGGGCTGGGCCTCGCTGTCGGAAGCCAATAGGCGGCGGGCGGCGTGCTGGCCTTGATCGATGGCGTTGTCCCAGTGCTCCACCCGCATGGTCTCGGCGAACAGGCGGTTGGGCCAGCGGGCCACATCGCCGGCGGCGGCAATGCCCGGGGCGGCCAGGCTGGTCTCATCGCACACCACCCCGTTGTCGAGGGTCAGCCCTGAGCCCTCCAGCCACTCGGTGTTGGGAATCACACCGATGCCCACCACCACCACGTCGGCTTCGACCGACGTGCCATCGCTGAGGTTCACCCGCTCCACCCGGCCGTGGCCGTCGAATCCGTCGACGCCCACGCCGAGTCGCAGGTCCACCCCGTGATCCCGGTGGACCTCGGCGCAGACCGTGCCCACCTCGGCGCCTAGGATGCGGCCCAGCGGCACCGGCAGGGCCTCGATCACGGTGACTTCAAGGCCCCTCTCCCGGGCGGTGGCCGCCACCTCGGCACCGATGAAACCAGCCCCCACCACCACTACCCGCTGGGGAGCGGCCTCCAGCTCTGCTCGGATGGCCAGGCAGTCGTCGAGGCCCCGCAGGGTGTAGATGCCGTCGAGGCCGTCGGTGGGCAGCTCCCGGCAACGGGCCCCGGTGGCGATGAGGATGCCGTCGGCCGCGACTGTTGAGCCGTCGTCCAGCGTCACGGTCCGGCTGGCGACATCGAGGCTCACGGCCCGGCGGCCCAGTCTCCAGTCGGCCTCTAGTTCCTGGAGCGATTCATCGTCAGACAGCGCGATGCGGTCTAGCTCCCACTCTCCGGCCAGGAGCTGTTTGGACAGGGGAGGCCGGTCGTAGGGCTGGTGGGGCTCATCGCCGACGATGGTGATGGCCCCGTCGAATCCGTCTCGCCGGAGCGACTCCGCCGCCCGGGTTCCGGCCAGCGAGGCTCCGACGATAGCTAGAGAGCGCAGCGGGCGATTACTCCTCGGCCACGGAGATGGCCTGCTTGGGGCAGCGTTGGACCGATTCGTTCACTCGCTCGCGGGCCTCATCCCCCGGGGTCTCGTTCAGCAGGTACAAAAAGTCGTCGTCGCGCACCTCGAAAACATCAGGAGCGACCTGCATGCAAATGGCGTTGCTCTCGCACAGGTCGTAATCCACGACCACCCGGTATCCCATCGGTTCCTCCCGTCCAATGATCTGCTCCCCCGACCCTACCCAACCAACCCCTGCCCTGTCGCCATCGGACAGTCCAACACCGGACAAAATCTGTATGCTTAGGCATATGCGAACAACCATCAATCTGCCTAACAGCCTGGGAGAGGAGGCCAAACGGCGAGCCTCAGAGCGAGGCTGCACGTTTACCGCACTGGTCGTTGAGGGCCTCCACCTCGTGTTGGGTGGGTCTGCCCATAAAAGCCCGTCAGTGCCGCTCCCCCGTCACGGGGGTGCTGGTGGGCAACTGTTGGTAGATCTGTCTGACAAGTCGGCCGTGGCTGAGGCGCTTGACGCCGACGGGTTGCGATGATCCTGCCCGACGTCAACACCTTGGTCTATGCCTTTCACCGCGATAGCACAGAGCACCAGCCCTTCGCCGATTGGCTCGACAAGGTAATCGCCGATGCCGAGCCAATTTTGCTCCCCGACGTGGTATTGACCGGCTTCCTGCGGGTCGTGACTAACCGCCGAATTTTCTCAGATCCAGCCCCAATGTCGGTCGCCCTGGCATTCGTGGAAGCACTGAGAGCGTCTCCAGCAAGCCGCCCGCTGCACCCAACCGACGCGGCCTGGCGTCAGCTAGCCCAGTTCGTCGAACACGACTCGTACCTCACCGGCAACCTGGTGCCCGACGCTTGGATCGCGGCACTAGCCGCCTCCTCCGGCACCCGAGTCGCCACCGCCGACGCCGGCTTCGCCCGTTTCAAAGGCCTCACCTGGTTCAACCCTGCCCGGAATTGATAAATCAAGGACAACATCGGATTGCTTCGGTAGAGGATCAGAGCACCCGCGGGCGAAGATCGCCGAGTCTTCAGACCCGCGAGAGCCCTGTTCGTGGGATCGTTGGGGCCGGCTCACCGGTAGGCGGCGAAGTTCTGGGTGAAGTAGGCCCTGCTGCCGTCGATGGTGACGCCGACGCCCATGCTCGTCACATTGGGGTTGACCATGTTGGCGTAGTGGCCGGGGCTGTCCGACAGCCCCTCGAAGGCATCGATCACAGTGGCGCTCAGCGCTTCCCAGCGGCTCTCCCCGCTTGGCAAGTAGTACAAGGCAATATTCTCCGCAGCCAGCCACCAGCCAGGCGGGTACTGGGCAGAATAGCTCGGGTTGTGGCGGAAATCGCCGGTGGCGGCCATCTCCTGCGACCACTCGCGGGCCACCCGAACCAAGTTCAAGTTGTATTCCACTTCCCCCAGGCCCTGCCGAAGGCGCAGCAGGTTCACCAACAACCACATAGCCACCTCTGCCGCCACTATTTCCTCGCTAACCTGATCGCCCTCGGGGCCGAGGCCGCCCCGGGCAATCGCCTCGTCAACCAACTCGGTGATGTCCGACCCCTGAAAAGAGAATCCATCGGAAACCGACGCCGGTTCAGCAGCGGCGGCATCGCAGCCACCGGGCACCAGCTCCGTGTCGATGTCGAACCCGCAGCGATACACGTTGAGCAGCGCCTCCTGCGCCGCGATCAACTCATCACGCACCGTGACATCTTGAGCCGACGGCACACCGGCAAAACTCCCTGGCCCAGCAGCAGGCGCAGCCGGCACGCCGCCAGCACACCCCCCGCCCACCTCCCCCACATCCACCGCGAACCGGCAGCGGTACACATCCAACAGCGCCTCCTGCTCAGCAATCAGCCGATCCCGAACCCCAACATCGGCCAACGTCTGAGCCCCAACCGGCCCCGCCAACGCAAGCACCGAAGCCAACAGCGCCACCGCCGCTGCAATCCCGACACTCCTGCTAACCGCGGCCATCACCAGATCAGGCTTCCATGCCTTACTGCACATGGCGAGCCCGGTGCTCAATCGAACAGGGCAACCCGCCGCCTGAATCCCACAAACCAAGACCAGTTCTCAGCGCACCTACCACGCGAGCCGAACTCAAGGGATCCGGTCAGGGGAGATCGGCAACCTCATAGCAGCAGATGCCCATCGCCGGGAACGGCGTTAGTCGGCGAACATCTCGCGGGCAACTGCCAGCACCTGAGCCATCGAAGACGGCGAGAGCCTGCCCAGCCGCCGCACCAGGCGAGCCGCGTCCACTGCCCTCATCTGATCCACCACCACATGGCCGCTGGTGCCGCGGAACTTGCAGGCCACCCGAAATGGATACCGGTGGCCGCCGGTTGTCATCGGAGCAATCAGGCAAGTTCTCCAATGCTCATTCAACTCGTCCGGCGATACCACCAGCGCAGGCCGGGTTTTGCGAATCTCTGAACCGACCGTGGGGTCTAGCTCGCACAAGTAGACATCGCCACGCCTCGGATACATCAACCGTCGCCCTCATCGAACTCCCACTCCCACTCGACCGAATCGAAATGGGTCTGCGGCCAGCCCTCACCGCTGACAACGTCGTCTCGCTGGCGGCCGAGCCGGGCTGCATCCGCCCAACCCGACCTCACCCCGGAGCGAGGCTCAATCAGCAGACCGCCCTCCACAACTCTCAGTGCCACGCGCTCTCCAAGTCCGGCTTCTTCAATCAGAGGCTTTGGTATGCGGATACCCCGCGAATTCCCAACCCTCACAATCATCGCGTCCATAGCCGCCTCCGCTCTTCGAGCTAATGCGTAACCACATAGTAATTACCTGCTGCCAGACCAGTCCATTGGTTGGGCGTACTGGAGCCCATCTCCCATTCCGCCCGGCTCCCCTACAGGCAGTGGTGCTGGGTGTAGGTGCTGATTTGTTGGCGGGCTTGGGCTACGGCTTCTTCTAGGTCGAAGGCTCGGCGGAACAGTTCTTGGAGGTCTTCGATCTCGTCGATCTCCCGGGAGGCGTTGGCCACGGTGGTGACCGCCTCTCGAACATCGGGCGGGGCCGCGTCCTCCAGGGCATCTAGCTGGGCCAGGTCTTCTTCGCCTTCGGCCGGGCGCATCCCCACACCGTCTTCGGCCAGCTCGCAGAACGCCACCAGGTCGCCACCGTCGTCACTGCCACACGCTGCTAGCAGAACAGCCAACACCAGCAACAGCGACAAGGCCCGCATACACCACTGACAGTAACCACCGAGGGCGGTGGATGGATTCATTCAGGCTTGTCGGCGCCCACGATCCACATGGCGTAATACTGGGCGCCGCCGCCGTAGGCGTGGCCGAAGGTTTTGCGGGCACCGTCCACCTGGTGGTCACCGGCCATGCCCCTTACCTGGAGGGCGGCCTCGGCGAAGCGGATCATGCCCGACGCCCCGATCGGGTTGGTCGACAGCACTCCGCCCGAGCAGTTCACCGGCAGATCGCCGCCGTCGAGATGGGTGGCGCCCTCTTCCACCAGCTTCCAGCCGTCGCCGATCTCGCAGAACCCCAGGCTCTCCAGCCACATGGGCTCGTACCACGAGAACGGCACATACATCTCCACCGCGTCGATCTCGGCCCGGCGGTCGGTGATGCCGGCCTGGGCGAACACATCGTCGGCGCAGTCCCGGCTGGCCTGGGGGTTGACCTCGTCGCGACCGGGGAAGTTGTTGGCCTCGCTGCGCAGTGCCGTGCCGTGGATCCAGGCCACCGGCTTGGCCGAGGCGTCCCCGGCGGCCTCGTCGCCCAGCACCAGCGCACAGGCGCCGTCGGACGACGGGCAGGTCTCGGAAAACCGGATCGGCTCCCACAGCATGGGCGACTCCACCACCTGGTCGAAGGTCAGCTCCTTCTGTTGCAGGTGGGCATAGGGATTGCGCAAGGCGTGCTGGCGGTCCTTGAACGCCACCATGCAGCCGATCAGCTCGGGGGCGTCGGTGCGGGCCATGTACTGGCGGATGATGGGCGAGAAATAGCCGCCGGCGCCGGCGTTGATCGACACCGAGAACGGCTGGGGCAAAGACAGCGCCCAGGTGGCGTTGGACTCCGACTGCTTCTCGAACCCCAGGGTGAGAACCCGGCGGTGGATTCCGGCCTGCACCAGCGAAGCGGCCACCACCGCGGTAGACCCGCCCACCGATCCCGCGGTGTGGACCCGCAACAGCGGCTTGCCCACCGCCCCCAGCGCCTCGGCCAGGAACAGCTCGGGCTGCATGACCCCCTCGAAGAAGTCGGGGGCCTTGCCCACCACCACCGCGTCGATGTCGTCCCAGCCCGCCTCGGCGTCCTCCAGCGCCCGGTAGGCGGCCTCCCGCACCAGTCCGGGCAGCGACACGTCGCCTCGGGTGGTCTGGTACTTGGTCTGACCGACCCCCAGTACCGCGGTGCGCTCGGCCATCACTCCCCCTCCATGACGCATACCAGGTTCTGCTGGAGGTAAAGGCCGGACGCGGCGTGGCCCAGCACCCGGTCGGCTCGACCCCCGTGGATCTGAGCCGCGGCATCGGCGATGCGCATCAGGCCGGCAGCCATCATGGTGTGGCCGGCCAATGCCCCGCCGCCGGCGTTGACCGCGGTGTCGGCGCTCAGCCCCAACTCAAGTTCCAAGATGTGTTCTTGGGTGGTGAAGGGAGCGGCCAGCTCCGCGGCATCCAACCGGTCGGAACCCGCTCCAGCTTTGGCCGCGGCTTTGTGCGCACTGGGCGACCGGGTCAGGTCGCGCACCCCCGGCTGGTGGGGGTCGATCCGGTGGTCGATGCCTTTGATCCACGCGGGCC
This sequence comes from Acidimicrobiales bacterium, assembly GCA_965208505.1. GTDB lineage: Bacteria > Actinomycetota > Acidimicrobiia > Acidimicrobiales > Bin134 > Poriferisocius. The sequence continues at coordinate 36,522 of OZ242339.1, read as the reverse complement.
GATCGCATAGCTCACGGGCTCGGTCGCCGGCGGCCAGCACCACGGCCACGCCTCCGTCGGCGGAAGCGGCGCAGTCGCTGGGCCGCAGCGGATCGGCGATGGGCGCCTCGGCCAAAACGCTGTCGATGGTGGCCTCGGCGGAAGACCGCACCGCACACGGGTTGGCGGCCGCGCCGTTGAGGCTGCGGACTGCGATCTCGGCCAGGCGCTGCTGGGTGACCGCCCCCGACTCCAGCATGATCCGGGCCTGGAGAGCAGCCAGGGCAAAGGCGTCGGGCCACAGCGGCCCCAGGTAGTAGGGGTCGAGCTGGGTAGACAGCACGTCGCGCAGCGATCCGGGCGACGACTTTCCGTAGCTATACACCAGCGCGGTGTCCACCCCGCCGATCTGGAGCTTCGCCCACGCCTCATACAGTGCCCAGGCCCCGTCCATCTCCACGTGGCTCTCGCTGATGGGCGGCACCGCGCCCACCGCGTCGAGGGTGTGGACAAACGAGAACGCCTGCCCGGCCAGAAAGTCGCTGCTGCCCGAGCAGGTGAAGCCGATGTCGTCTTGGGTGAGGCCCACCGCGCCGCGGGCCTCGTTGATCAGCGGCACCATCAGCTCCACCTCGGTGGTGTGGGTGAGGGCCTTCTCCTGGTGCTGGGCCACCGACACCACGGCGATGTCGCGCATCAGCCCTGCTCCCCTGCGGCCTGTTTGGCGTGCCAGGCGTTGGTGCCCGCCGCGCTCACCGGGATGTCGGGCTCGCCGGTGGGCGCCCAGTGCAAGATGTTCTCCGCGGTGCGGCCCAACTGGTCGTCGGGCTTCCACACCGCCCGCACCCGCATGCCCATGCGCACCTCAGAGGTGTCGATTCCGGCCACCAAGCCCAAAAAGCCGATGTCGGCGCCGTCGAGGTGGATCCAGGCGCTCACATAGGGGATTTCCAAATCGTCCCGACCCGGAATGGGCAGGCGGGTAACGCAGAAGCCCCCCACATGGCCGGTGTCGGGCAGCTCTACATAGTCGGGGGTGGCGGCGCCGTGGCGGGGATCAACTCCCCGAGGGGGCACGAACACTGCGCCGTCCACCGGGGACCGCTGGCCGAGGATCTTGCGGTCGGCAAAAGCGTTCAGATACCCCGATGAGGCGTCGCCGGGGATGAAGTCGTACTCCAGGCGGATGGGGGTTCGCACCGACCGCACCGGCTCCACGTCGGCCAGCTTCTCGGGCAGGCGTACTTTGCCCGACAGCGCAGCCGGGGGAATGCTCGGATCGGCGCTCATCGGCCCTCTCCCTCGGGCACAAAACCCTCAAGATCGGCGATGTGGCCTGCTCCCTCGGGCACAAAACCCTCAAGATCGGCGATGTGGCCCTCTCGCTCAGGCCGCCATCGGGCCGTCACCCGCATCCCCGCCGACAACTCGTTGGGGCCTTCCACCAGCAGTCCGTGGACCATGGGGGTGTCGGCCCCGTCCAATTGGATCAAGCCCAAGCCGTGGGGCTGATCCCACGGGGACTGAGATCGGGGCGGATCCACCCAGGTCCAGCTCACCACCTCGCCACCGGGACCAACCTCCACCAAATCGGTCAGCGGTTCAGAGGACTCAGGGTCGTATTCGGTGGGGGGACACAGCACCGTGCCGTCAGATCGTCGGATGCCCAGGATGATCCCCTCGCGCAAACCAGTGAGGAAGCCGCCGATCACCGGTCCAGTTGTGCGGGTAAACGGGTACTCCAGCACCAAGTCGGCCCGCAATCGCTCCGGCATGCGACTATCCCTGGCCGTCCAAAGAGATAGTGCCGGCATCGGTGTCGATGACCACCGCGGTTCCGTCAGCGGGCTCGTCGCCATCGAATTGCACCCCCATCAAACAGGGGATCTGGAAGTCCCGGCTGATGATGGCCAGGTGGCTCTCAATGTCGCCTGACCGGCACAGGATTCCGGCCAGGTCGGCCTCAATGGGGGCCAAGAACGTGGCCCCGGCGTCTTTCACCAGCGCCACCGTCTCTGAAGCGGCGTCGTCGCCGGCGTCGAGAACAGCGATCACGTCATCAGGGGTGTCGAAGCGCATCAGCCGGCCCTGGCCGGAGATTCCCGAGAACACCGGGCTGCCCCGGCCCACGACCCCGCCCATCAGATTTCGATCACTCTGCTATCAGCCAGCATCATCGGTTAAAACTCGATCACTTGGCGCACGACCTCGCCGTTGCGCACCGCCTCCAAAGCAGGGTTGATCTCGTCGAGGGTGATGCGCCGGGTGATCATGCTCTCCAAGTCGAGCTTGCCGCTCTTCCACAGCCGCAGCAGCCGGTGGAAGTCGGTGCGCACATCGGTGCCGCCGTAGTAGGAGCCGATCAGGGTCTTCTCGTTGTAGAACAGCTCGAAAGCGCTGAACGACACCATCTCCTCCATGCGCCCCACGCCCACGATGCAGCAAGTGCCGCCCCGACGGGTCATTTCGTAGGCGGTACGCATCAAGGCGGGAACGCCGACGCACTCCAGGGCATAGTCGAATCCGTCGCCAGCGGTTATCTCGTTCTTGGCCCCCTCCAAATCTTCGGGCAGGACCGCGTGGGTGGCCCCGAAGGAGATGGCCTCATCGAGCTTGGCAGGGTTCTTGTCCACAGCAACGATCTCAGCCGCCCCGGCGATCCTCGCGCCCTGAATAGCAGCTACGCCAACGCCCCCGGCGCCGATCACCAGCACCGATGAGCCGGGGCTGACCTTGGCGGTGTTCATGGCCGCACCTGCCCCGGTCATCACGCCACAGCCGATGAGGGAGGCCACGTCCAATGGGATGTCATCATCGATCTTCACCACGCCTTGGCGGGGCATGAGCATCTTCTCCGCGAACGTGCCCGCTCCCGCCATGCCGCCGATCTCCTGGCCGCCCTGGGTGAACTTCATCCGGGCCATGGAGCCGAAGGTGATGTTGGAGCACAGGTTGGGCTGGTGGCGACCGGTGCAATATACGCAGGTCCCGCACGGCGGGGACCACACCACGATCACATGGTCGCCAGGAGCCAGGTCGTCCACATTTGACCCCACCTCCTCGATTATCCCCGCACCCTCGTGGCCGAGCACCGCGGGAGGAGCCTGGGGAATGGTCCCGTTCATGGCCGACACATCCGAGTGGCACACCCCGGTATGAGTGATCTTGATGGCTACATCATCAGGGCCCAGATCCAACATATCGACGTCGTCGCACACGTCCAGGTTGACCTCGCCCACTTCTCGCATTATCGCCGCAAGCATTGGAGGATCGTAGGCCGTGCCTGCGTTCTACGACACACCTAGCCGCCAAACCGATGGCTAGTCTCATCAGCCATGCCGCAGACCATTCCGCTGGACATGGAGGAGCTGAACCGACTGGTGGAGTTCTGGGACATCTTGGTGTCGGAGAACTCCAAGAAGCGCACCGGTCTCACCTCAGGGCTGATCCCGGTGCGGGAGTACACCGGTTACTCGGGCATGGAGGCGTGGCTGCGCTGGCCCGACATCTTGGCCCGCTGCGACGAGGTGATGGAGGCGTCCGACCTCGGGGCCAAGATGCGGGGGCCGGGCACGCAGACCACCAACGCCCACCCCTTCGCCCTCGTCTGCATCCCGTTCGGCGGCTGGAGAGCACTCGAGGAGCTGTCGGCCATGGGGCTAACCACCCAGGTGGACGATGTGGAGGATCGGGTGCGCTTCCTCATGGACTACTGGATCCGCTGGGTGGAGCCGTGGCGGGGCGACGGCTTCCGCTCGTGCTGGGATGCGGCCGACACGCTGCGGACCTGCGACCCCGACCAAATCGACACGCTGTATGAGGCGGCCTGGCCGGTGGAAAGCGACGGCGATAACCGCACGGCCCGCCGATTCGTGGCCGGACTCCAGCAGTACCTCTTTTTGTTGTACCTCGACACTCGACTGGGCACCGGGGACTCCGGCCCCTACCCGCTGCCCAACGGCCGGCACATGATCGTGCGGGAGTTCTCGTCACTGGCCCAGAGCTGGATCCCCTGGAGCCATGTGGCCGCCGACGTCCCCTACCAGAACCTGGTGGTGGGGCTGGTGTTCCGGCCCGGCATCCACAACCGGGTGAACGATCTGTCCACCACGTTCTCGGTGCCAGCCGACAACCTGGCATGGCTGGAGGCCATGTCGGTGTTCGAACCCCGGTCCAACGGAGAGCTGGTGCCGGTGGACCGTGATGAGATGCCCGAGATACTGGCCGCCATCAAGAAGGCCCAAGGTGATGCCTACCGGCTGATGAACACCTGGACCTTCGAGGAAAAGGTCCGCAACGGCACCTACGTGTACTTCCGGGGGCTGATGTGGCCGTTCACCAACATGTTGGGCATCGACGACGAGTTCGACTGGTCGATTCCCCACCCCCACACCGCCGAGACGGTGTGGCCCGTCTTCGCCGGTGGCCTGCCCGAACAGGAGGACGCCGAGCAGGTCCCCTTCCCCATGTTCCCCCGCTTGAAAGGTTTCTGACCGTGAAAATCGACATGGCGCTATCGGCTGATCTGGCCGGGGTTCGGGATCAGGCCCAGGCCTACCAGGACATGGGGGTCGACGGGGTGTTCACCTTCGAGGGCCAGCGCGACGTGTTCTTCCCCCTGCTGGCCGCGGCCCAAGACACCGGACTCGACCTCTACACCAACGTGGCCATCGCCCTGCCCCGCAGCCCGATGCATTTGGCCTACCAGTCGTTCGACTTGCACCGGCTGTCGGACGGGAAGTTCGCCTTGGGTCTGGGGTCACAGATCAAGCCCCATATCACCAAGCGCTACAGCGCAGTTTGGGACCGCCCGGTGGCCCAGATGAGGGAGCTGATGGCCGCGACCAAGGCCATATTCGCCCGGTGGCAGGATGGCGATCCCCTCGACTTCAGGGGCGACTACTACACCTTCACGCTGTCCACCCCGATCTTCGAGCCCGAACCGCTGGAGTGGGGGACGCCGCCCATCTGGGCCGGGGCGCTAGGACCGAAGATGACCCAGATGGTGGCCGAGACCGCCGACGGCATCTTGATCCACCCGTTCTGCTCTGAGCGCTTCCTGCGGACCAAGACGCTCCCCGCAGTAGAAGCGGGCCTGTCCGCCGCCGGGCGCAGCCGAGACGATTTCACCTTCGGAGTGGGGGTGATCGTCGGGCTGTACGGCGACGATGCCGACGAGTCGGAGGCTTGGCGGGTGGAGCAGCTCTGCCGCTCCAATCTGGGCTTCTACGGCTCAACCCCGGCCTACCGAGTGGTGCTCGACGCCCACGGGTGGGGCGACCTTCAAGACGAGCTCAATCGCCTCACCAAACAGGGCCGCTGGGGCGACATCGGCGACGTATGGGACGACGAGATGGTCCACACTCTCAGCATCCAGGGCACCCCTGCCGAGGCCGCCGCCGAGATCCGCAACCGCTTCGGCGGCCTGGCCGACCGCATCCACCTCTCCCTCCACGGCGCCCCCCAACCCCTCGTCGCCGAACTGTTCGCCAACCTGAAGGACTGATGTTTGCCCACCGCGCACATCTAATGGCTGCTTTAGCGTTGATTGGCCCCACGAGTAGCAAAGTAGATCGTCGCATCGAATCTCCGTTCTGGACTCAAGTTCTTCTCACCGCCACCAATTATAACGTGAGGAAGTACGTCAGCCCGAAGAATTGGTGACCTGAGTCGAGAATGTCTCATATATTTTAGAGTATTTGAACCAGAAATCGAAAACGACTTATCAGTTTGCAGGCCGAAACCCATTCCTCCATATACTTCTTCGTAAACAAATTCGCCCCTAGCCAGTTTTGAGATACAGCAAATGTGACGAACTACCTCCCTTAAGGGTCGAACCATCTTTTTTGCAGTAGGGGAAATTGCACTTTTTGAGAGGTCATGAGATAGCATTACTGTTGCAAGATCTGACCAGACGAATACATCAAAGCAGTTCTCAGCTAGATCTGGACTCTTCCCCTTCGTCTTCCATACTGGTTGCACTAGGTATGGCTCTTGATATTCAGCGCAAACTCTGGCTACGCTTAATAATGCGTTATGAAGTTTATCTGCTATGCCTAATATTTCATTCCTATTTGCCCAATCTTGAATCTTGTGATGACCAGTAACAAAATCTCTCACAAGTTCGCGCAGATCATCTTTTTGTTGATTTGGAAGTCTATTCCAGATGAGCAACATCGCATACGCAGACGTAACTGGTCGAATCACCAACTCTGAAGACCATTCATCCTCCGGCTTCTTTGATGTGCTTTCATCCGGCAATACTGTAAGTTTGACCTCAAGTGCCTTCAAATACTGCTTTTGCCCATTGATATCTTGTGAAGTAACGACATCTATTCCCTGCGTATTGCTGTCTGCAAAGAGTTCTCGTGTGGGTGTGAACTCAGTTTCAAACTCAAAGTGCACACTTCGATCTGCCGTACCAAGCACTTCAGCAAATGTAATATCCTCATCTGAGGCTCTGAAATAACCTTCTTGTTCGAAGTTGATGTACACTGGCTTTAGTTCATTGTCGCGCATGTAGCAACATAAAGCCATTGGAAAAGTAGAGTTGAACTGATTCTTTCCCCAGAGATCAGAATCTTTCCTGTTGGAACTGCTTAGACCGTAGAGTTCACCTTCCATCTAAAGTACTTCCTTAATCCCCAACGCGACTGCATGTGCCAATTCAACCGGTACCGCATTCCCAATTAGTTGTTCAATTCTTGCTTTTGATCCGCTTTCAGGCCATTTCCAATCTTTCGGAAAAGTCTGGATGCGACCTCTTTGATAAGTCGTGAGTGGGTTCACTGTATGTGCTGGTGCAGTATCCAAAGGATGGCCCGGATAACTTGGCGGTACAGGTCGATTTACACCTCTTATGGTTGCTGATGGCTCAAAGATGGAGTACACCGCACGTCTACTGTAATTGCGAGGGTGACGATAGTAATCAGCAAAATCTAATTCTGAGTCCATATAGTCCGCCACGGATAACTGCTCGCTTGACTTTGCAGATTCAACACAATCCAAAAATGAATCTGCTCTATTATTCTTCATTGCTACACAAAAGACTCTCTTCCTAATCTGCGGAACACCATAATAGCTAGCGTCAAGTACTACTTCAACACAACTGTAGCCCGCGCCATAAAATAGTTCCCTTGCCCCTTGCCAAGCCCAGCTTGATTTAGCCCTAGGAACATTCTCCATGACGATGACTGCTGGATTGCAGCCAATTGCAATTTCTGCAAATGCTTCAGTCAGACTGGCATTGTTACCTTCTCTTCTCTTGCCCGCACTGGAGAAGTCTTGACATGGGGGACCCCCAATGATGAGCTGAGGCTCATACGAAGCCATGTGCTCGAGGGTCATTTCAACATTTTGAAGATCCCACTCGTGAATTGGATGCTTGAAATTTGCCCTATAGCAATCCACCGCTGGCTGCCACCAATCGTAAGCGGCAACAACTTCGAACCCTGCGAGCTCAAATCCCATGCTCAGCCCACCTGCACCGGCAAATAGGTCAATCACTCGAATGGGGTCTGCACCAGCGCTACCTACTCGCGCTGAAGAACTCGCAGCCTGACGTGCGTCTTCCATGTGGGCCACCCCCCGTTAGTACAGACTCTCGGACCCTAAGTCAAGGACCCGCCACTAGCCTACGGAAGGGAGTGACAGTTGATATGGAGGAGACGCTGCTCTAGCCCGGGGGCGCGATGTGGGCTTCTACTCGGTTGGCGGGCTCGTCGATCCAGCCCTTGGAGTTGGCGTAGGCCAGCATTGCGTCGAATTGGGCCTGCCACTCGGCGTCGGCGGCGTCGCCGGCCAGCTCTCGCACGAAGGCGATGTCGATCCACAGGTGGTTGTCCCGCTCTGAGGCTGCGGCCCGGCCATCGAAAGCGGCCACTGCGGCGGCCACGTCGCCGTCGATTGCCACGTGGAACTCCCGGAAATTATTGGCATCTTCGAGGGTGATCGTGTCGGCAATGGCGATGAACATGGGCTCAGCTTTGCTGTCGGCGGTGGCGGGTGTCGATCCGAGCGCTGAACGGCAGCGATAGCACTGCGGTGACCACCACCATGCCCATTAGCAGGTCGATGGCTTCGGACGCGGTGGCCGCGGTGGTGGCAAAAGTCAGGCCCAGGGCCACGCCGATGGTGGTGGAAACCCGTTGAGCGGTGAAGTTTATGCCGGTGGCCAGGGAGTGCTGGTGAGGCGGCACGTCGTGGACCGCGGCGGCAATCAGCGATGGGAACACCATGCCGGTGGCCACCCCGATCACGGCCATGCCGATGACGAATGCCACCACGTTGGGGTCGTCTCCCAGCACAACCCACAGCGTCATGGTGGTGCCGACGTAGATCGCGGTTCCGGGGAGAATGAACATGCGATGGCCGGTGCGATGGGCGATCCGGCCGATGAGCACGCCGACCAGCCCGGCGAACAGCGCCAGCGGCGCAATGGCGAACCCGCCCTCAATGGGAGTCCACCCCCACGACCGGATGATGATCACGGTGAAGCCGAAGAACATCCCGAACCACGACGACGCGAATATCAGCATGGCCAGATTGCTCCGCCGGACGTTGGGAATACGGAACATCCGCAGCTCCACCAGCGGATTTGGGTGGTTCCACGACCGCTGCACGAACAGCCCGAAAATGGCCAAGCCGCCGACAATGCCGCCCGTCACCTTCCAGTCGTACCAGCCCCACGGGTCGCTTTGCACGATGCCCAAGGTGACCAGGGCGGTGGCTACCGCCACCATCACCCCTCCCACCGGATCGGGCAGTGCTCGATTCTCGGCGCCGCGCGACTCGCTGTAGACCAGAGGCACCGCCACCAATACGAACAGGCAGAACGGGACATTCAGCCAGAACATCCATTCCCATCCAAACCACTCGATAGCCAGGCCGCCCACCGGGGGTCCGACCGCCGACGACGTCCCGCCCGCTACGGCCCAGATGCCGATGGCCAGCGGCATCCGATTGGGCGGCATGGATGCCAACAGCAGGGCCACCGCCGCGGTGTTGATAACCGAGGATGCCACCGCCAACACCGCCCGGGCGCCGATCAGCACCGCAACCGAGGGGGCTAGCCCGCCGATTACCGACCCGGCCAAGAACAAGAACGTGCCGAACCACAGCATTCGGCGCCGACCCAGACGGTCGGCCAGCGCTCCAGCGGGCACCAGGGTGGCGGCCCCGACGATGGTGAAGATGTTGGTGACCCACGACAGGGTTGGATCGGAGGTGCCGGGGAAGGCCTCACTTAGGGCGGGATAGCCCACGGTCATAATCGACAGGCCGATGCCGGTAAGAGACGCAGCAACAATCAGCGCCGTCAGCCCGATGGCCAGGTGCCGGGTGACTGGTTGGGGCGCGGCCGCTGCGGTCACCTAGCGTTTGCCCACAGGAAGTACGGCGATGATTTCCTGGGCATGATCGGCCACGCTAGACGAGGTACCAGCAACATGAGCAGCGAGAGTACAGAAGGCACCGTCACCGAGGTCCTCGGCGGCGACATCCTGGTGGCCCAAGACGGCGGCGTGCTCACCCTCACCTTGAACCGGCCTGGCGCCCACAACGCCATTACCCCCGACCAGCGGAATTTCTTGGCCGACGAGTTCGCCCGGGCGAGCGATGACCTCGCCGTTCGAGCGGTGATCTTCACTGCGGTGGGCAAGGGATTCTGCACCGGCGCCGATTTGCGCATGTCCCGGCCCGACCCGGTGCGGCCTGAGGGGGCCCCAGCCCGAGCCATCTTGGATGGCGCTCGGGGCATCAAGACCGGGGCTCAGAAGCTGGTTGCAGCCATCTTGGACTGCGAGAAGCCGGTGATCGCCGCGGTCAACGGCACCGCGGCGGGCATGGGCGTACACATGGCGGTGGCCTGCGATCTGGTGATCGCCGCCGAAGGAGTGCGGTTCATCGAGGTGTTCGTGCGCCGGGGCCTGGTGCCCGATGCCGGCGGCGTGTACTTGCTGCCCCGGCTGATCGGCCCTCAAAAGGCCAAGGAGCTGATGTTCTTCGGCGACGACGTGAGCGCGGCCGATGCCCACGCCATGGGGCTGGTGAACCGGGTGGTCCCCCCCGAGGAGCTGATGCCCACCGCCCGAGACTGGGGCGAGCGGCTCGCCGCCCAGCCCACCAAGAGCATCACCATGAGCAAACTGCTGGTGAACCGCAGCTTCGAGACCAGCCGTCAGACCATGTTCGAGATGGAGGCCTGGGCCCAAGACCTGCTGATGGCCGGCGAGGACGCTATGGAGGGGGTCGACGCCTTCAAGGAGCGGCGCGACCCCAACTGGAAGGGCTGGTAGCTACCGGTCCTTGGCCAGAGTTCGGCCGATGGCCGCCAGTTGGCGGCTGCCGCCGCCGAAGGTGTTCTCCAGCTGCTTGACCCACAGGAAGTAGCGGTGGACCGGGTAGTCGACATCGGCCCCCATCCCCCCGTGCAGATGCTGGGTGGCATGCGCCACCCGCTGACCGGCATCAGCCGACCACCACTTGGCCACCGCGGCGGCATCGGCGATCTCAGCAGCAGAGCGCCCTTGGTCGATGAGCCAGGCGGCCTGGAGCAGGGTTGCCCTCATGCAGTCGGTGTCGATGTAGCAGTCGGCCGCTCGCATGGCCACCCCTTGGTTGGTGGACAGGGGGCGGCCGAATTGCTCGCGCTGCGACGTGTAGGCCGCCGCCATGGCAGTGGCCTCCTCACAGCAGCCCAGCGCCACCGCGGCCACTGCCACCTGGGCCCGAGCAAGGGTCCACTCAACGATCGACCGACCGTCGGCGCCGTCCAGCCTCGCGTCGTCGCCGACCACAACCGACTGGAGCGCGAGCTCGCCGTGGAACTCTCGATTGGTGGTCTCGCTCAGCAAAATCTCCGCCCCGTCGGCGTCGAGGTCGACCACAAACACCGCCAGGCTGTCGTCGTCGCCAGCGATGCGGGCAGGCACCAACGCTGCGTCGGCCACTCCCGCGGCGGGCACCGCGGGCTTTGACCCGTTCAGTTCCCAGCTGCCATTGGGAAGGCGAGCCGCGGCTGTCGAGGGAGATAGCGCATCGTCGGCCCCCCACTCCGAGAACGCCCCAGTGAGCACTGTCTGCCCGGAGGCCACCTCACCCAGCCAGCGGTCCCGCAGCGTCTGGCCGCCGAACTCGGCGATGGGCATGGCCCCCAGAACCAAAGTGGGCCACAGCGGAATCGGCGCCACCCGACGGCCCTGCTCCCGCAACACCAAAGCGGTTTCGATCATGCCGAGGCCGAGCCCGCCGTGATCTTCCCCAATGGACACCCCCAGTAAATCGGAGGCAGCCAGTGCGGCCCACAGTTCCCGGTCGAAGCGATCAGCAGTGCCCTCCACCTCAGCCACCCGGTCGGCCCCCGCCGAGCCGGAGAACACTTGCTCGGCCAGTGCGGCCACCGCCTCTTGCGACTCGCTGAAATCGAAGTTCATGGGGAGTCACTCCCCTGCGAATTGCCCAGCACCGAGTTCACCGCCGACCGCCCCGGGTCATTTGGAGCCCGGTCCAGGCCACGATCTCGCGCTGAACCTCGTTCACCCCGCCACCGAAAGTGTTGATCTGAGCGGTGCGAGCCGCGGCCTCTACCCGACCGGCCAGCAGCGCGCCCGGGCTGCCCTCCCGGAGATGGGCGCCCGCACCCAACACCCCGAGCAGCAAGTGGTAGATGTCGCTCACCGCCTCGGTGCCGTACACCTTTACCGCCGATGCCCGAGCGGGGACCAGCGAGTCGGCAGCCACCGCCGCGGCCATCTGCCAGTTCAGCAGCTTCATGGCTTCCAGCTTGGCGTGGCATCGGGCCAAGTCCATCTGCACCCATCCCTGGTCCAGCACCGTGGCCTCGGTCCCGTCGGCAGCCGGGGTCTCAGCCGCCCAGGCCACCACTTCCTCGTAGAGCTGGAACGACAGCGCCCCTACTGCGGCCAGCCCTACCCGCTCGTGGTTGAGCTGGCTGGTGATCAGCTTCCACCCCTCGTTCTGCGCCCCCACCAGATTGGCGGCCGGAACCCGCACCTCGTCGTAGTAGGTGGCGGTGGTGGTGGCGCTGCCCACGGTCACGATGGGGGTATGGGAGAAGCCAGGGCTGTCGGTGGGCACGATGATGATGGAGATGCCCTTGTGGTTGGGGGCGTCGGGGTTCGTCCGACAGGCCAGCCAGATGAAGTCAGCCTCATTGGCGCCGGAGGTCCACATCTTCTGGCCATTGATTACCCACTCGTCACCATCTCGCACGGCCCGTGTAGTGAGCGAGGCCAGGTCGGTGCCCGCGCCCGCCTCGCTGTAGCCGATGGCGAAGAGAACGTCGCCGGCCAGAATGCCCGGCAAATAGGCCGCTTTGTGCTCTTCGGAGCCGTGGGCCATGAGCGTGGGCCCCACGGTGTTGAGGGTGACAAACGGCATGGGACAGCCCGACCGCTGAGCCTCGTCGAAGAAGATGAACTGGTCGATGGCTGATCGTCCTTGGCCGCCATAGGCCTTGGGCCAGCCGATGCCCAGCATCCCGTCTCGTCCTAGTTGGCGAAAAATCTCCCGCCGGACCGGGCTGGTCTCATGGGCGCCCATGAGCGCTTCGCCGACCTCATCGGTCATGAGGTCGGCGAAGTAGCTCCTCAGGTCATCGCGCAGCGCCCGCTGCTCGTCTGTGTAGTCGAGGTACACCGGGCCGCGACGCTATCAATACGACGCCGGCCAATCTTCAGAGTGAATGGGATTTAGAGAGCGTCAGCGCCCTGCTCGCCAGTGCGGATGCGGGTCAGCCCCTCCACCGAGGAAGTCCAAATCTTGCCATCACCGATCTTCCCGGTGCGGGCTGCACCAGCGATGGCCTCGGTGGCTGCGGCCAAAGAGGAATCGTCCACCACGACCTCGATGCGGGACTTGGGGGTGAATGACACCTTGTACTCGGTGCCCCGATAAGTCTCGGTGTGGCCGCCTTGGCGACCGAAGCCCTGAGCCTCGCTCACGGTCATGCCTTGGACGCCAACCTCGGCCAGCGCTTCTTTGATGTCTTCAACCTGATGGGGCTTTACCACCGCAGTGATGAGCTTCATTGGAGCCGTCCTTTCTGGTCGCCGAGGGGACGCTATCAGGTCAATACAAAACTGGCAACAACCACGAGATATTGGGTTTTCGGGGTGATTTTGTGCCTTATGGGTCAGTACATTGGTACAATCTTGCTGTGCGGATTTGGATCGACGAGAACGCCCGCATCCCGCCCTATGAGCAGCTGCGGGCCCAGCTCCGCCTGATGGTCTCGGCTGGCCAGCTCAAACCCCGCGAGCGGCTGTCGCCCATCCGATCGCTGGCCGCAGAGCTGGGGCTGGCGCCGGGCACGGTGGCCAGGGCCTATCGGGAACTGGAATGGGAGGGCATCGTGGAAGGCCGGGGCCGGGCGGGCACGTTCGTGGTCAACGAGCCTCCGGTGGCGTTCTCGGTGGTGGAACGCCAGTTGGCCGATGCCGCCGAGGTGTTCGCGGCCGAAGTCGACCGGCTCGGCGCCGGACAGCAAGCCGCCATGCTGGCTCTGGAGACCGCCTTCGCGGCCCGCTCCGAACTCGATCTGGAAGCTGGCTGACGTTCAGCCCAACACCACCGAGGGGTCGGGCACCAAGTCGCGGGCCAGCCACTGGAACATCCGCCAGCCATTGTCCAACGAGAACAGCGACGCCTCCACTTCCTTGGCCGCCTCGTCGCTGATGGCCTTGGCATCAGGGGCCTTCACATGCACCTCGGCCACCCGCTCAGCGGCCACGAACCACCCCACGGCCTCTCCGGGCGAGCGCCCACCAGTGAGCAGTCCATGGTTGCGAAGGATGCACACCCGGCTGCTGCCCATGGCCCGGGCAATTGCCTCGCCCCCGGCGACGTCGTTCACCTCGAGGTTGTCGCCGTCGTAGAGAGATTGGTCGAACACGAAGCCGCACGACTCTTGGCTGATGGCCCGAAACGGCTCGACGTTGGCCGACCACGGCGTGCCGTAGGGAGTGTGGGTATGGGCGGCCGAGGCAAGATCGGGACGGGCGTTGAGGATAGGCCAGTGGATGTAGTAGGCCGCGAAATTCACCCCCTGATCCAGCGGCCCTGCCACCCCCTGGCCCTCGGGACCCACCAGGGTGAGGTTGTCGACGGTGGCATCGCCAAAGCGGATGCCGTAGCCCAGCACCCAGAAGTGGTCGGTGAGGATCGGGTCGCGGGCGGTGATGTGGCCATCGCCGATCTGGCCCCAACGCATGGCGGCAAATATGCGGTAGCCAATGGCCGCCTCCCACTTGCGGAGCAGGCGCAGTTCCTCGAGATCGCTGACATCAGGGGGAGCGGCGTCGTAGGTGACGCCCGGGTAGCGGTCGAGCTCCAACGCCATCAGATGATGATACCCGTAGGCTGACCGGGTGATCGCCAGAAAGCTGCTCGTCTGCTTGGCAACCTTGGCCGCAACTGCGGCTGGATGCAGCGACAGCCCCGCGCCGCTCTCCACCCCGGCGCCCCCTGCCTCCCCAACGCCTCCGACTACCCCGACGCCCACGACCGCACCCGTACCTACCCCCACCCCCTTGCCCGTTGACACCCCCGTACCCACGATCACTCCCACACCTCCATCAGCACCGGCAACCCCTGCTCCTCCTCCCACAACCGCCCCTGTAGCGACGGCTCCACCCGACCCGCCTGATCCCTTCGCCGGTGTGGGCGACAGCTTTTATCCCTTGCTGGGCAACCGCGGCTACGACGTCATCCACTACGACATCGATCTCGACGTGGAGCCCTCCACCAACACCATCGACGCGGTGACCACCCTCACTGCGGTCGCCACCGAAGACCTAGACAAGTTCAACCTCGACTTTCTCGGGCTGGAGGTGAACGCCGTTTCGGTTGACAGTGTCGAAGCAGAGTTCTCCCGCGACGGCCAGGAGATGACCATCCAGCCAGTCAAGCCGCTCTCAGCACAAGCACAGTTCACAGTGGCCGTCTCCTATTCGGGAACCCCCCAGCCCGTCGACGAAGTCGGTGTTCCCTTCTTCCCATTGGGGTGGCACTCGATGGACGACGTGCTTTTCACCGTCAGCCAGCCCTCGGGAGCGATGACGTGGTACCCCAACAACAACCACCCAACCGATAAAGCCACTTTCACGTTTCGAATAACCGTTCCCGACGGCGTGGAGGCCGCGGCCACCGGGCTTCTCATTGATGAGAGCTCGGCCGACGGCCAGACCACGACCACATGGCGGATGGACGACCCCATGGCCACGTATCTGGCTGCGGTGTACATCGGCGACTTCGAACGCCACGAGCAGCAACTAGACAGCGGCCTGTTGGTCCGCGACTACGTTCCCTCCGACTCCGATCCTTCAATTCTCAGCAACCTCAAGATTGCCCCTGAGGCCATCGATTTCTTCGAGGAAATCCTGGGGCCATATCCGTTCGACGCCTACGGCACCATCGTGATGCCGTTCCTGCTCGGCTTCGCCCTTGAGAACCAGACGCTGTCGATCCACGGCCGGTACGCCATCGACCCCTACGTCATCGCCCACGAGGTGGCTCATCAGTGGATGGGCAACTCGGCAACCGTCGACGACTGGAGCCAGATCTGGATGCACGAAGGCTTCGCCCACTACCTGGGTCTTCTGTTTGCGGCCGACTTCTACGGCCAGGACATCGAGTCCAGCATGGCCCGGGAATACCGCGATCTCACCCTGGCCGGAACCTCGCCGCCGGGCGGCATCGAAGTCCACGAGCTTTTTGACCCCAACACCGTGTACCGCCGTGGGGCGCTAGCGCTCCATACCCTGCGCACCCACACCGGCGACGAGGTGTTCTTCCACATCCTGCGCACCCACTACAACGACACCGCCGGAGGCAACACCAACACCGACCTCTTCCTCGAAATTGTCGACGACCTGGCCGGCGCTGGCGCCGTCTCACTCGTCGAGTCGTGGCTCTACGACCCGGAGATGCCCGGCATTGTGAGTGGTCCAACCTTGTGACCCGCTAGAACAGGGGCATGGCCCATCTGAACTTGAGCGCTGATGAGGTGCTCACCACTACCCGAGCGGTGCGTCGGCGGCTGGACATCTCCCGGCCGGTGGCGCCGGAGCTGATCACCGAGTGCCTGGAGATCGCCGTGCAGGCCCCCACCGGGTCGAACCGGCAGAACTGGCGGTTCATGGTGGTCACCGAGCCCGACCTGATCGCCGCGCTGGCCGACCTGTACCGCCGAGCCGGCGAGGTGGCCGGCGACTACCTGGGCGTGCTCCCCCGGCTGGAGGTGCCCGACCCCGCCCAGCTAGAGGCCACCAACGAGAAGATGTACGCCTCGGCCGGCCACCTGTCCGAGCACCTCCACGAGGTGCCGGGCATGTTGATCCCGTGTCTGGTGGGACGGGTGTGGGACCACCCCCCGGTGACGGTGGCCTCCCACGTGGGGTCGGTGATCCAGGCGGCGTGGTCGTTCATGCTGGCCGCCCGGGAGCGGGGCATCGGCACGGTGTGGACCACCATCCACCTGTGCTACGAGCAAGAGGCCGCCGAGCTGCTGGGCATCCCCTACGACGAGGTGATGCAGCTGGCGCTCATCCCGTTCGCCCACACCGTCGGCACCGACTTCCGCCCCGCCCGCCGCGAGCCCCTGGAGCTCGTCACCCGCTGGAACCGCTGGTGAAGCTGCCCCATAGGATGCCCCCATGGACCCTGCGAAGGCACTGGATTACATCCGGGAGAACACCAACGCGGTGCTGGCCACCGCAAGAGGGGACGGCACCCCTCAGATGTCGCCGGTGACCCTGGCGGTGGTGGGCGACACGGTGGTGATGAGCACCCGCGAGACCGCCTACAAGACCAAGAACCTGCGCCGCGACCCCAAAAGCTGGCTGTGCGTGTTCCCCCGGAATTTCTTCGGCGACTGGGTGCAGATCGAGTGCCGGGCCGAGATTGTCTCCGGCCCAGATGCCCTGGAACCGCTGGTCGAGTACTACCGCACCCTGAGGGGCGAGCACCCCGACTGGGACGAGTACCGCCAGGCCATGGTCGCCGACCAGCGCTGCCTGGTGAAGTTCCACATCCTCCGCGCCGGCCCCGACCGCTCGGGGTAAGGATATCGCCAACAGGCGACAGGTCTTGCCTGGTCACACGATCCAGGTGCCACCTCGTCGCTGGCAGCCGCGTGATGTGCCCTGCAAACATCACCACAGCGTCGACTGCTTCCAGGGGTATCCGACGATTCTGCTCGAGGGTTGATACGACCAGTGAACCCTTCTTGTACTTGATCCTCGTCTGATACTCAGTTGAATAGACCGTGTTTCGCGTCCTGCCCCCGTCTGCACCAGCTACGTCCAAGGGTTCCGTCATACAGATCGCCTGGGCACACACTTGGAGGTCCGCGGTGATGCCATGCCGAACACCAGACTTGTGCTCAACCGGCCGAACAGTGCCGTCTTCACTGACCTCAATGACATCGGCTCTACCTGATAATCCATACCGCTCCGACCAAAGCGGCACCGCTCGCCCGTTGGCCAGGGGTCCCTTCAGGCCGACCGTCTGGCGGCGGTCGCCTCAGCCGCCGGGCTCAGGTGTAGCGGTGGGGCGGGCGGTGTCCGGCGGGGCGAGTGCATCGGGTTCTGCTGCGCTCTCCTATGTGGGGGCATCGCGGCCGCGGCTCGGCCGCCTGGGGCGCTGCGGCGGCTGCGATGTCGTGCCGCCATTCGGCGAGAAGCTCGCCCGGCGACAGCCTGAGACCGCCTTGGTGCGCCTGCCAGCAGCGGTTCAGCAGCTTGTGGCGGTGGTCGACGATTTGGAGCAGTTCGGGCACTTCGAACACCCTGCGCCCGGTGTGCTCGTCGCGTGTCTCGGAGACCGCGCCGGCGGCGGCGAGTTTGCGCAGGCCTCGTCGCACGGCGTTGGGGGCGCGGCCTGTGGTGTCGCAGAGGTATTCGATGCCGGCGGCGGGCATTGTCGCCATGGCCTCTAGGACGGCGGCGGCAGCTGAGTGGGGGCGCAGGTTGATGCCATCCCATTCGGCGAGCATGTCGGCGACGGCCTGGGCGGTGGCCTCGGTGTAGTCGCAGGCGACTTCGGCGGCGTCCGCGATGTAGGCGGCGGCGGCTTCTGCGCAGGCGGCGCGTATGGGGCTTTCGGGGTCGCCGGTGTATGTCTGGTAGGGACGCAGCGACTGGTAGTAGGCCTGTTTGTGCTCGGCGATGGCGGCTGACAGCGGGATCGGCGGCACCTCGGGCCAGTTGCGGTGCAGCACGCAGTGGATCAGCGCCCTCCCAACGCGTCCGTTGCCGTCGGGGAACGGATGGATGGTCTCGAATTGGAGGTGGGCGATGGCGGCTTTGAGCAGGGGGTGCAGCAGGTCGTGGGCTGACACGTATTCCATGAGGTCGTCGACAAGCGGGCCGACGCGCTCAGCAGGCGGCGCGACGTACAGGGCCTCTAGCGGGGTGGCGCCTGCGGCGCCGACCCAGATGTCGTCGGAGCGCAGCCGGCCCGGCTCGAACGCGGCTGAGCTGCCGTCGAAGAGCCGCCGGTGCATTTCTTGGAGGTCGGCGACGCCGACTGGCGTTCCGGCCCGGCGGCCGATCTCGGCGGCGCGGGCGGTGAGGCGGGCCGCTCCGAGGGCTTGCATGTCTCGCTGGCGGCGCTGGGGATCGTGTTCTGCTCTCAGGGACTCGAGGAGGCTGAGCGACCGCAGGGTTGTGGAGATGCCCTCCACGTCGCTCGACGCGATCCCCTCAGAGCGGTTCAGGCACCATTGCATGGAGCGGTGCGGTGGCAGTCTGGCGGCCATTGCGGCGATCCGGTCGCCGGCGGCTTTGACGCGGGCGGCTGTCTGCTCGCCTATCGGGGGGTTCCAGCCGGCGATGCCGTAGGGCAGATAGGCGCGGTAGGGGGTCGGGCCGACGGGGCCGTCGTAGGTCCGGTCGATGTATCTGCCCATCGGGTTAACGCTACCCGCCGAACCGCGCTAGCGGGCACTTCTACAGTGTAAGCGCCCCTCTTGCTGCTATGGCGGGCACTTGCCGCGGGCGGCGGCTGGGCTGTCGCCGCCAGGCGGGCGGCCTGAAAAACTTTCGGCTCGCCGTCATCCCCCGCTTTCGGGTAAGGAGAAAGCAGAAATCTCTTAGCAGGTCTTTGAACAGATCCGGATTGGGATGACGGTTTCTCCCTCGTCGCCTTCAAAGGCGGCGGCAATCCGCAATGTGGCGCCAAGTCACTGTATGTAGTTGTCGGGAGTGGAGACCTAGACGTCGTCCCCGCGCTCAAGCTGGGAAACGGCAGGCGGTTCCATTGGAGTTGGTTGTGGTGGTCAATCGGAGTTCGGCTCGCCTAGCAGTCCTTCCTCGGCTAGTTCGTCAAGATAGGTGTCGTACAAGTTGTCGGCTTTGGAGATCGCCCGGCGGCACCAACCGTCGGCAAGCTCCATCGGTGGTTGCAGCTGAGGTCAGTGTAGTGCGATGTCGGGGTCAGTTGATTTGGGCGGCCATCGTCGTAGCAGGCCGTTGGTCTGCTCGTTGGTTGGCCGCTGCAGGGGGGATCGAGGCTCGCAGAAGCACACCTCGATGCTCAGGGCTTGTTCGATATCGGCCCAGCGGGCCATCTCCCGGCCCTGGATGCTCAGGTGAGGGTTTTGACCATGTTCGCGGCGGCGTTGATGGGCTCTGTTGCCACCATCAGCGAGTCTGGTCCCAGGTGAGGGTTTTGACCATGTTCGCGGGCTGGCGGGCCAGCGCTCGGGTAACTGCTTCGGCAGTGCGGCGTGCGTCGCAGCCGTCAGGCAGCCCCACGACGGGGGTGTGACGGCTGGTGCGCTCGACCAGGGTGGCGACCGCCGTCTGGTTGGCGCGGCCTACGATGAGGTCGCCCTCCCAGCAGCCGGCCCCGGCCCTGTCGCCGGCATTGGCCGTCCGCTCGGCTATGGGCCGGTATTCGCCCGGCGCAGAGCGCTCGGCCTGCTCGCAGCGGCCCCGCGGCTTGCAGTGCTTGCGCTGGCGGGGCAGCAATTCCCACGACCCCGGCACCAGCCCGCTGCCGCTGGTGTCGCCATAGCACGCCCGGCAGACCGACTCCGCGCACACCGCCATGCCCAGAGCCCGCAGATCCGCTGAGATCGCAATGCGGCGACCACCGCTGCCTCAAGCGCCGCTGCACCCCGCGGGCCAGCACGGCATCGCCGGAGGCGAACTTCAATGAAGGGGGGTTCAATAACCCCCCGAATATTACGAAATCCAGGTTAGGGCGACCAACGACGACGGGGTTCAATGAAGGGGGGGTTCAATAACCCCCCGATCACGGCCGCTCGGCCTATTGGAGTTGAATGCCGTTCAATGAGGGCCGGGGGGTTAGCCCCGGCGACACGGCCCTCGCCCTCGCCGCCGAGCTTCTGAAACGCAGCGTTCAATGAGGGCCGGGAGGTTAGCCCCGGCGACACAAGCTGTGGATGTGCGAGCCCAAGAACGAGCTTCAGGCCGTTCAATGAGGGCCGGGGGGTTAGCCCCGGCGACACGCGACCATGGTGGCGGTCGCCCGACAGCTGATGGTCGCCGTTCAATGAGGGCCGGGGGGTTAGCCCCGGCGACACTTGCTCGCAGTCTGCTGGGCCAGCGGTGAATATCGGCGTTCAATGAGGGCCGGGGGGTTAGCCCCGGCGACACCGGCCTCGTTGCCCTTGGTCTTGCTCAGGATCTCGCCGTTCAATGAGGGCCGGGGGGTTAGCCCCGGCGACACCACGCGCCACGCTGTTCAAGGCCGCCTACGCGGCTGGCGTTCAATGAGGGCCGGGGGGTTAGCCCCGGCGACACGTGCGCCTGGGTCATCGCTTCTCCCTCACTGTGATCGTTCAATGAGGGCCGGGGGGTTAGCCCCGGCGACACTACCAGGGTGTGTACTGTCACCGCCCGAAGGACGACCGTTCAATGAGGGCCGGGGGGTTAGCCCCGGCGACACCCGGCGGGCGATCTCGGCGACGAGGGGGAACAGCTCCGTTCAATGAGGGCCGGGGGGTTAGCCCCGGCGACACGAGATCCGCGGTGGACTCGGCCAACGACAACGACCGCGTTCAATGAGGGCCGGGGGGTTAGCCCCGGCGACACCGTGCTCCGGAATGGTCGGGGTGCCCGCGATGGCCGACGTTCAATGAGGGCCGGGGGGTTAGCCCCGGCGACACAGGCTGTAGGCGACGAGCGCGTCGTAGATCAGGCCCGTTCAATGAGGGCCGGGGGGTTAGCCCCGGCGACACGGGCCACTCGACGTGGACCCACGCTGTGCTCGTCGCCGTTCAATGAGGGCCGGGGGGTTAGCCCCGGCGACACGTCGTCGGGCGGTGTCTCCTTCGGCATCTCACCATACGTTCAATGAGGGCCGGGGGGTTAGCCCCGGCGACACCCCCCCAGCGTCTGCGCGGCCCATCGCCGCCGCGTTGCGTTCAATGAGGGCCGGGGGGTTAGCCCCGGCGACACCGGCGATCAGCCACTCCGGGCGTCTGACCCGTGGTGGATCGTTCAATGAGGGCCGGGGGGTTAGCCCCGGCGACACCAGCTTCTCCGCCTGGGCGCCGCTCATGATGCCCGGCGTTCAATGAGGGCCGGGGGGTTAGCCCCGGCGACACCCCCACCAGTTCACGGCCCCCGGCCTCGGCTCCCAGTCCGTTCAATGAGGGCCGGGGGGTTAGCCCCGGCGACACCTCATGCAAGCGGTGATCGACGCTATCGAGGATTACGTTCAATGAGGGCCGGGGGGTTAGCCCCGGCGACACTACCGGGTGCCCAGAATGCGCCACGGGTGTACTTGGCCGTTCAATGAGGGCCGGGGGGTTAGCCCCGGCGACACCCCAAATCGGGATCGTTGGTCAACATGGCCTCCTGGGACGTTCAATGAGGGCCGGGGGGTTAGCCCCGGCGACACCAGCCGCAAGCTTGTCGGCTGAGATGGGTGAGTGGACGCGTTCAATGAGGGCCGGGGGGTTAGCCCCGGCGACACTTCTGTTTCAGCGCGTGATACAGCATGTATCTCCGACGTTCAATGAGGGCCGGGGGGTTAGCCCCGGCGACACGCCGTCGTCGGGCTGCTGCTTGGACTGCTCTTCCTGCGTTCAATGAGGGCCGGGGGGTTAGCCCCGGCGACACTCTGCGGGGTCGGGGTAGTTGAGCGCCAGTTCCCGCGTTCAATGAGGGCCGGGGGGTTAGCCCCGGCGACACCCCCGCATCGTTGGCGTTCTGGTTGCCTCGAATGTCCGTTCAATGAGGGCCGGGGGGTTAGCCCCGGCGACACCTCGACACAACCGAACCTGCCGAAAGCGCGTGAAAATCGTTCAATGAGGGCCGGGGGGTTAGCCCCGGCGACACCTGGAGGATGGGCGACGACGATGACTGAATGCGAGACCGTTCAATGAGGGCCGGGGGGTTAGCCCCGGCGACACGTTTCGGTGGTGGCGCCGAGGGCGGTGCCGTCGAATTCCGTTCAATGAGGGCCGGGGGGTTAGCCCCGGCGACACCGCTGATCTCACGGCAGCCCTACATTCTCGATGCGGACGTTCAATGAGGGCCGGGGGGTTAGCCCCGGCGACACCCCCGAAGCGGCCTCCCACGCTGGCGGGCGTCCAGGCCGTTCAATGAGGGCCGGGGGGTTAGCCCCGGCGACACCTGACCCGTGGCGGCTGGCTGTGGGGCCACCACCCCGCGTTCAATGAGGGCCGGGGGGTTAGCCCCGGCGACACCCCAGGCCCCGAATCCAGGGGTCGGAAATCGACGTCGTTCAATGAGGGCCGGGGGGTTAGCCCCGGCGACACCGCAACCTCGAGGGCGGCAGGACCTATGCCTGAGCGCCGTTCAATGAGGGCCGGGGGGTTAGCCCCGGCGACACGACACCTGGTTGATGCTCGGCGAGAAGTCCTGGATCGTTCAATGAGGGCCGGGGGGTTAGCCCCGGCGACACGCGCTGTCGGGCATCCCGGAGCACTCGACAATCGACGTTCAATGAGGGCCGGGGGGTTAGCCCCGGCGACACTCGTGCTGTAGAGCGGGTGCTAGGCCACCAGCGCAACGTTCAATGAGGGCCGGGGGGTTAGCCCCGGCGACACCGCTTGGCGGGTTCGGCGTATACCTTCGCCCAAGCACGTTCAATGAGGGCCGGGGGGTTAGCCCCGGCGACACCCAGGCAATCTCCTGGATAATCACTCACTATGAGTTGACCGTTCAATGAGGGCCGGGGGGTTAGCCCCGGCGACACGCCTGCCGCCATGTGGCAGGGCTGGAGATGTCGTCGTCCGTTCAATGAGGGCCGGGGGGTTAGCCCCGGCGACACCAGCCCACAGCAGCTGGTCTCGCTGCTGCACGTTCTGCGTTCAATGAGGGCCGGGGGGTTAGCCCCGGCGACACCCCGACTACGACGAGGACAACCCGGCATCGCTCGACGTTCAATGAGGGCCGGGGGGTTAGCCCCGGCGACACTTCTTGGGAGTCGAGGCAGTCGAGCCTGTCGGCCTCCGTTCAATGAGGGCCGGGGGGTTAGCCCCGGCGACACATGCCACCCAGGGGGCGAGCCTGGTCTTGCCGCCGTACGTTCAATGAGGGCCGGGGGGTTAGCCCCGGCGACACCAGCCAGTCGGCGAACATGCCCTGTGCTGCCGAGTTCGTTCAATGAGGGCCGGGGGGTTAGCCCCGGCGACACGGGTACCGTGCTCACTATGACATCGAACACAGCCCACAAGCGTTCAATGAGGGCCGGGGGGTTAGCCCCGGCGACACCTTGATGGCCACGCCGTCGCTCGCGTCGGCGCACTTCGTTCAATGAGGGCCGGGGGGTTAGCCCCGGCGACACTTGCTGGTGACGGTGCCCCTGTACGGCGGATCGCACGTTCAATGAGGGCCGGGGGGTTAGCCCCGGCGACACCACTGCCGACGACCTCACAGTCATGCTCCCCACCGCCGTTCAATGAGGGCCGGGGGGTTAGCCCCGGCGACACGATCAAGAGGGGCAAGTGGTCGCCCGACTATGCCGACGTTCAATGAGGGCCGGGGGGTTAGCCCCGGCGACACCACCGGGACGGCGTTGTCCAGCCACTTGTCCTCGGGCGTTCAATGAGGGCCGGGGGGTTAGCCCCGGCGACACACGACCATCTCGGGCTCGAATGACTCGCTGGTCGCCCGCGTTCAATGAGGGCCGGGGGGTTAGCCCCGGCGACACGCCCGGCGAGCAGTGCGCATGGTGCGAGGCCAAGCTGCGTTCAATGAGGGCCGGGGGGTTAGCCCCGGCGACACCACAGCGCGTGGTCGACCAGCACGGTGGACTCGACGTTCAATGAGGGCCGGGGGGTTAGCCCCGGCGACACCCCCTGTCCTTGGGCTTCAGCGGCTTGACGCCCTGCCACGTTCAATGAGGGCCGGGGGGTTAGCCCCGGCGACACCACCCTGGACGAGATTCTCACCCAGGTGGGGGCGAACGTTCAATGAGGGCCGGGGGGTTAGCCCCGGCGACACTGCCCTGGTGCGGGTAGTTGTCGGTGACGGTGCCCCTCGTTCAATGAGGGCCGGGGGGTTAGCCCCGGCGACACCCCCCAGGTGCCCGCGGACTGCGCATTCCTGGCCGTCGTTCAATGAGGGCCGGGGGGTTAGCCCCGGCGACACCTGTGTGCGGGATCGGCACCTCCCCCATGCGCCACAGCGTTCAATGAGGGCCGGGGGGTTAGCCCCGGCGACACACGCGGTCTTCCCTGGGTATGGCTGCTGTACTGCTCCGTTCAATGAGGGCCGGGGGGTTAGCCCCGGCGACACCTTGGTGAACTGCCTGATCATCGCGTTCAGGTCGGCCGTTCAATGAGGGCCGGGGGGTTAGCCCCGGCGACACCTCGACGCACAGCTCGTCGAGCACCTCGCCGACGTACGTTCAATGAGGGCCGGGGGGTTAGCCCCGGCGACACGCCGACGACCCGGCAGCGGTGATCTACTGCGATCCGCCCGTTCAATGAGGGCCGGGGGGTTAGCCCCGGCGACACCAATTCGAGCTCTGGACCGGGCACGCGATTCGGGTTCGTTCAATGAGGGCCGGGGGGTTAGCCCCGGCGACACGTGTCTCCTTTGGTTGTCGATCTGTCGTGCCGCCGCCGTTCAATGAGGGCCGGGGGGTTAGCCCCGGCGACACGCGGCGTCGATGGTTCCAGCGTGCGTGTCGGCGATGTCCGTTCAATGAGGGCCGGGGGGTTAGCCCCGGCGACACTCCAGGCCTTCGCTTCCCGCAGGGACTCGAACCAGTGCGTTCAATGAGGGCCGGGGGGTTAGCCCCGGCGACACCGGCGGCGACGGTTTCATCCAACACTGACAATTCGCTCCGTTCAATGAGGGCCGGGGGGTTAGCCCCGGCGACACCCGAGAAATCCAGTTTGCCGACGAGCGGTATTTTCCCGCGTTCAATGAGGGCCGGGGGGTTAGCCCCGGCGACACTGGCCAGCGTGCTGGGCTGGCCGCTGCGGTCGGCTCGTTCAATGAGGGCCGGGGGGTTAGCCCCGGCGACACGAGCGGGAGCGGGAGCGGAAGCGGGAGCGGGATCGGGAGCGCGTTCAATGAGGGCCGGGGGGTTAGCCCCGGCGACACTCGTGGGAATCTGTCACCCCCTGCCGTACCCTAGGGAGTCGTTCAATGAGGGCCGGGGGGTTAGCCCCGGCGACACCCCCCGGTCGGGGGGCGGCCAGCCGCGGGCCTCGCGGCGTTCAATGAGGGCCGGGGGGTTAGCCCCGGCGACACCCCACCACGCCGGGCGGGAGCGCAACGCCGAACCCGCGTTCAATGAGGGCCGGGGGGTTAGCCCCGGCGACACCCGTGTGGTCGGGCTGTCCCCCGAGCGGGTGCGCACGTTCAATGAGGGCCGGGGGGTTAGCCCCGGCGACACGTCCTCGGGGTCGCCGAGGCGTTCGGCGGCGCGGGGTTCGTTCAATGAGGGCCGGGGGGTTAGCCCCGGCGACACCTGCAAAACGTGGTCATGGCGAACGGGCTGGCCCGTGCGTTCAATGAGGGCCGGGGGGTTAGCCCCGGCGACACGCGCTCCCAGGATGGGGAAAACAAAGGGGCTTATATACCGTTCAATGAGGGCCGGGGGGTTAGCCCCGGCGACACTGCGGCGCGCGCGGGCGATGGGTAGGGCTGCCGAAAACGTTCAATGAGGGCCGGGGGGTTAGCCCCGGCGACACGAGAATCGTCATTTCATCGTCCTCATCTGTTGTGAAGTCGTTCAATGAGGGCCGGGGGGTTAGCCCCGGCGACACTCGTCGAATGAGATGCGCACCCGCCCGTCGACCTGCTGCGTTCAATGAGGGCCGGGGGGTTAGCCCCGGCGACACTCGATGGTCTGGTTTCCGATTGTGCTCATGGAGAGAAACGTTCAATGAGGGCCGGGGGGTTAGCCCCGGCGACACACAGGGCGGCAATGTTCGTCGTGAACTCCCGTTTCGGCGTTCAATGAGGGCCGGGGGGTTAGCCCCGGCGACACGCGGTGCGCCCGACGGTCATGCGCCGCGGATGAGGTACGTTCAATGAGGGCCGGGGGGTTAGCCCCGGCGACACTGGCTGTTGTCCTCCTCGGCGGCGCTGGAGTGCCACGTTCAATGAGGGCCGGGGGGTTAGCCCCGGCGACACGATGCGGTGGCCGGTGGCGTCGATGTGGTGGGCGCTCGTTCAATGAGGGCCGGGGGGTTAGCCCCGGCGACACAACACGGGAATTGCAGGTACTGGGCGAGATTGCCCCGTTCAATGAGGGCCGGGGGGTTAGCCCCGGCGACACGGGCTGGTCCGTGATCTGGTTTGTCTCCGGGGTGAACGTTCAATGAGGGCCGGGGGGTTAGCCCCGGCGACACTTGGAAGTCCAGCGTGCATGTGAGGCCCTCGAGCGGCGCGTTCAATGAGGGCCGGGGGGTTAGCCCCGGCGACACCGGAACTGAAATCCTTGAAGCCATCACAGGAGTAGACGTTCAATGAGGGCCGGGGGGTTAGCCCCGGCGACACTCGGCCGGCCGGCGGTGCTCGAGGGGCGGGGCGACGTTCAATGAGGGCCGGGGGGTTAGCCCCGGCGACACCCGTAATCGGGAGCGCTGGCACGTCGGTGGGGAAGAACGTTCAATGAGGGCCGGGGGGTTAGCCCCGGCGACACGGCCGATGTGATACCCACATGCACTAGGGGTGACCCCGTTCAATGAGGGCCGGGGGGTTAGCCCCGGCGACACAGGGATTTCTCGGCGATTCTGGCGGTGGTCCACAACGTTCAATGAGGGCCGGGGGGTTAGCCCCGGCGACACTAGGCCGCTCGTGCTGCCAGGCAGACGCGACACCTGCGCGTTCAATGAGGGCCGGGGGGTTAGCCCCGGCGACACCTGGCCCGCGAGTCCGGGGGCTATGCGGTCAGCGACGTTCAATGAGGGCCGGGGGGTTAGCCCCGGCGACACCCCTTGACGGTGTTGGCGCCAGTCAGCGTGCTCACTTGGCGTTCAATGAGGGCCGGGGGGTTAGCCCCGGCGACACGCCATCGCCGCCTTCGAGTCGCTGGTCGACGGCACCGTTCAATGAGGGCCGGGGGGTTAGCCCCGGCGACACCGGGAAATGCTCGCAAGCGCAACCCCGACGATGAGCGCGTTCAATGAGGGCCGGGGGGTTAGCCCCGGCGACACCCCCCAATCTTGATTTCCAGCGTTTGTGGCCGAATTTCATGATTGGAGGGAATGGAGTGACTATGCCTGGAATAGTCCTTTATTCTATTTGGCTGTCAAGGATCACTGAGGGTTCTCGCCTGCTTTCAGGGAACCACCTGAAAGAATATCGCCAACAAGCGACAGGTCTTGGCCGGTTACACGATCCAGGTGTCACCGAGTCGATGGGGTCTGTCGATTCCGATGACCCTACGGCTGTCGCGCAGATTGCCATTCACCCGGTAGACGATGACGCTATCGAGACTCAGGTCAATGACGTCGTACAGTTCACCAATCATTTGAGCATGCGATTCCGGGGTCAGGCGGCACTCAAAAACTGACTGCTGAGCACGCTCCCCGTATGAGGAGCAGACATCAGCAACCTTCCGCAGCCGAGCGGCTCCAGCTGAGGTATCAGTGTTGGCGATGTCATAGGCAACGACCACGTCCACTGTTCAGTCCTCAAGCAAGAAAGGCGGATAACCCGGCAAGTCGCCTCGGAGCCATCTGGCCATGAGAGTGGTTTGAGCAGTTGGAATCGCCCACCGCTGGACGGGACGCCCAAGAACTCCATGATACAGCGCAATATTCTTGTGATCTTCCCAGAGGCCGATTAGGCATCGACGTCCTTCATCGGTCAGGTAGAAAGCACCACCAGGCGTCTCAGTGAAATGCTCAGGGGTGATCTGGCACCGCCGAATTGATGAGACCACGAAGCGGTCGGTCAGCGCTCTGAGCTCTTCTGTCAGATCGAGAGCCAGAGACGGGCGCCCAGCACGCAGGGCTTGGTGTAGAAACCCGACTTGAGGGTCCAATCCAATCGCATCGCATGCCCCAGCAGTTTCGGAAGTAACCAGGCCGTAGCAAAAGGACATCGCTGCATTGGCCGGGTCGCGGGGTGGCCGCCGGGATCTTCCACCAAACCCCATGCCGTTCGATCCGAGTGCCTCAGAGAGACCGTTGAAATAGATTCGGGCAGTATCACCTTCGATACCCCGGAGTGCGTCGCGGTCATCTGCTGAGGCGACCCTGCCTACACGCCGCAATACCTGGTCGCTGCGGTCTCGAAGCTGAGCCGAGGTTTCGGAGTCAGGATGATCATGTGCCCATCGACGAAGGACCGTGGCACTGTTGCGGACTTTCGCCGCAACGATGAGTCGGGCTGCTCCGACAGCGGTAGTTTCGTCGCTGGCAGCCGCGTGATGTGCCGCGCGCAAATGGACATTCCCAGCAATAGGCCCGCCAGCGATAAACCTGATCTTCCCACCTCTGGTCAAGACCGACACTCGGACCTTCCTGCGGACACACTCAGCAATGGCATCTGTGGTGATGTGCCCTGCAAACATCACCACAGCGTCGACTGCTTCCAGGGGTATCCGACGATTCTGCTCGAGGGTTGATACGACCAGTGAACCCTTCTTGTACTTGATCCTCGTCTGATACTCAGTTGAATAGACCGTGTTTCGCGTCCTGCCCCCGTCTGTGCCGGCTACATCCAAGGGTTCCGTCATACGGAGAGCACTTGCTGGAGGTACACAGCAACTTCAGCGGCATTGGCAGACGTCTCAGGCAGACAGTGGTGCCGAAGCTGGCATTGAGAGCATCGACTGTCGTTCGGCGCATGCGGCAGGACACCCTCGACTAGGTGCTGTCGGATTTCCTTGATGGCACGGAAGGTTCTTCTACGGAGGTCCGGTGTTAGGTCTACTCGGAATCTGCGCCGCGGCCCGCCATACCAGATGGCAGCCTCAGAAATGGAGGTGTCGAGCATCTCCTCCAGACAGATCGCCTGGGCACACACTTGGAGGTCCGCGGTGATGCCATGCCGAACACCAGACTTGTGCTCAACCGGCCGAACAGTGCCGTCTTCACTGACCTCAATGACATCGGCTCTACCTGATAATCCATACCGCTCCGACCAAAGTGGCACCGCTCGCAACATCTGCTTGCCGCGTTCTTTGCGGGACTTTGTGGGATCGTCCGTACGGCGATGTGCCCTGGAGCCTCGCACGGTGTGTGGATTATCGGCCCAGATGCCGTCAACATGGATGAGGGCGCACTGACGCGGGCAGTATTCGAAGTGCTCAATTGCGGAAATGGGAACTACTGCAATCTCCGAATTACCCATACCTAGTTCGGTGATCTCCTGAATTGGCGGCGCGTACGCGAACGGCCCGGCTGAATGCGTTCGCTGCTGAATCCTCGGGTGCTGTCGGCACTAGCAGTGGGCCTGTAAGGCCTGGTCATCCAGCCTGCATGAATCCCTAGCTTGTCCCAATCGGGGCGACGCGTGTGCCACTCCAGGCCATCATCCGCCTTGTGAGGTTTCCATGTTTGGTGCCAGGCATCAAGCAGCGCGTCAATCCCCCACCGATCGAGGGGTTGACTCCATGCGGGCCACACGAACGTATTCTCTCGACGACCTCCGATGCCATGCCCTCTCTGCCTGACACGCCCTTGGCGTTGTCGAAGGCCATCACCCCGGACAGGCAACAGCGCCAAGCCGAAGAAAGCAAGAACTTCGACAACCGGCTCTACCATGATGCGAACACCCTCTCGTGCCCGGTCAGGAAGTCGAGATATGTCAAATCCAAGACCGTTGTCGCTGACCGGAACCGAGACACCGTCAACGGCGTTCTGGATGGCTGCGGTGAGTTCATCTGAGTCGTCTTGGGCAATGTGGTCGTAGATCTTCAAGAGTCGATGATGAAGCCATTTGATGGTCCCTGGACCAGCAGGATCGAATGGAGCATGAGCCGCTTTACCGGAGTCGATGGCTAGATCGGTAAGCGATGAGGTCAAGGTCCAAGCATCTGGATGGCCTCGGCTGAGCATTACACGTTCGACGAAAATGTCAACTGGAACCTGTCGCTCCAATGGGGCACATCCTTTGAACTCCCTGGCCAAAGGCATCTCTTCGAGGCGCTGCCTATCCGGCCATGCATCGCAGACAGCAACTCCCGGGTCCTTGGAAGGGTGATGAAGCACTGCAATAGGGGAAGGGCCTGAAGTCCAGCTGAGCCCGATCTCTGGATCAAGGACAGTCGTCCCAACAGCAGCGAGCCAGGCATTGACCCAATCGGCTGGTAGTCCAGGGCATTCACGAACGAATGGATCATTCATCGGATCTCCAATGCTGCCTGGGACGCTCCCGATACCAGGTGGTCGGCTTGTCGAACGATGGCTTCGAGCAAAGCGAGTCCCCAACAGCCATAGTGTTTGTTCAACGTGGCGAACCTGTTGGGCTGCTCCCAATCCACATCTGAGAGGTCGGCATCGGCAGTTACATAGTGCCCGTCAATCTGATGGGTTACCTTGGTCCCAGTCAGGTCTTCGACTGGCCTGACCAGCGGCCGACCATGACCGTGGTGGGCTACAACCAAATGCAGCAGGAGGCTCTGCTCGGCCTCGCTGAAATTGTGACTGCCCTGGGCCAGCCAGGCAGAGGCAAGCCGGCGTGACAGCTCCTCATGGCGACCTCCGCTAGGCCATCCAGACGCTACGCGGCTGTGCTCCCATCGCGATTTCGGGATCTCCGACTTCGCCAAAGCGCTGGAGTGGTCTTGGTCGGGGTCGAGCCAACTTTGAAACCGAGTATCAGCCTTGCCGATGTCGTGGGTCCGAGCTGCCATCTCAATTAGCTCGGCAGTGCTGGTTGTGACACCAATTGCATCGGCGATACGTCTCGCCGTCCTCGCGACATCGTTGCCATGGGCTTCCAGGCCCACGGGATCGGCGATCGAGAGTTCGTCAAACTCGTCGAAGCTCACTTCCTGCTTACCGTCCAGTTGTTCTTCGACGGGGAGGACAGGTAATCGCGGAACTTCGCCAGCGGGTTCAACAACTGCATTTCGAATCCCCCAATGGGCAATGCCGTTCCTGAGCCCCTGGAGGAACTCCTCCCACTCCTCACCAGAAATTGACGGAGGTGCACCGCCTTCTTCCAGCTCGTCGCAAAGACTGTCTGCCGCAAAGGAGATTTCCTCTGGCTCTGGTTCCTCATTTCTTTGGTCGACTAAAGCTACTAGCTTTGCCATCGCTGCCTTTAGCCCGTCGGACACGGTCTCATACAGACCCGCCAGGGTTTTTTCCGACACCACAAGCCCATTGGGAAGAACGGAAGCGTCTACTGCAAGCCCTCTCCATGCAGGGTTCCAGTGGCCGCTGTGGTCAAGCTTGCCAGCTTCGCAGCCCACAACGACTGCGTCTCCGGGACGTAGGACCAGGTCACCGTCATCCCCTAGAGCAATATCCTCAGCGGTGGCTTGATCTGAACCAACCCGGACGCAGTTCGCGCCTGCAAGCTCCTTCCTGGCTTCTCCAACGGGGACTGCGACAACCTCATCGGGGGAGATACGGGGCCAGATCTTGTGTCCCGACTTGGGAACATGGACTCGCCAGACGACGCCGACGTCCCGGTCGCTGTCGAGCACCCCAGAGAAATATGGCTCTACAGGTGCTTCGCCAGGAGGTGGGGTGCTCGTCTTGACCCACTCCCATAACAGTGCCTCAGCAAGAACCGGGGCATCCAAAGCCTCTGAAGGCAGGTCTCCAAGAGCTACACCAACATTCCCCGGAGACATATCGACTTCCTCGTTTAAGCCACGTGCTGCGTCGAGCAATTCAAGTACCCTGACAGGTTCTTCACCGTAAACGGGCCACTGCCCGTCTTTAGACTCGACATGCACATAGACCCCTCGGGCGTGGGGGCGGCTGCCGAGGCGGTTCAAGCGCCCGAGGCGCTGGGTCAGCGCGCGGATCCCACATGCCTCTGTGACCATGTAGTCGGCGTCGAGATCAGCCCCAACCTCGAGGGTCTGCGTAGCGACGACAACTAGATGCCCACCGCCTGAGCGACCAAGCTTCTTTGGCGTTAGTCCAGCCGACATTCGGGAAGTGATCGCTTCAACCGCTTCTTTGGCCTCAACACCGCGGGTCCTCCCGGTGGCAACTACCACTTCGCAGTCGCGTTGTGATCTCAATGCCCTCGCCACCGATAGTGCTGTCTTTGGCGTGTTGACGAAAACTAGAATCCCATGTGAACTGCCGGCATCAAGAGTGTCCAGCAGTCCCTTAACCTCAGCTGCAACGGCCTTAGCCGGATCGCCTTGGGCAATCTTTGCAACGCTCAAGGGCTTTGACGCCCCAAGGCGCGTCGCAATTTCAGCGTTAACCCTGTCGGCTTCATCAAGGTCGAACCGATCCACCGTTGCGTCTCCGGTAGCGGTAAGTGCAGCAACTACAGGGGTCATCCTCTGGATCGGCAAAGCCTGTTCCGCACCTGCTCCCAACCCGTTGCTGCCACCAATAGCATCAAGGAGCACCCGAAGCGGCTGAGCCAGATGGGCCTCGTCGAGCAGAACGAGGGTGTCGGTGCCTGCGAGAGCTGCGTCAATCGGGCGCATCGACTTCGATGATCCATAGCCCCGGAACAGCACCCGTGAGCCATACATGGGGATGGTGGAACAAATGATCGCCGGCTGCCCAGGATGGCCAGGCCGATTGTGCGAGTCGCCACCACGAAGACGTAGTGCTTGCAATGGCAGGCCGATGCCTGAAATCTCTCGGAGACGTGCAGCCATCGTCTTTACCGTCGATGCCGCTTCACCGGCAAGGCCAGTGATGGGTACGCTCCTCCCGTCGATCTCAATGTGTCCAGGGTTCTCTGGATCAGCAAGCAACCTTTCGAGTTTCAACGAATGCCGATAGGTGTCATCGACCAGGATGCGGCGGTTCACAACCCACCAGATCCTGGTGGGAACTGTGCGGTCCCGTGGATCCCTGTCTGCTTGGCTGGCCAGCGCCCAAACAGCAATGTCAAGGCAAGCTGTTTTGCCTAATCCTGTTGGGATGCCGATCAGCTCCGGCCACTCACCAGTCTCGGCAACCTGCTCGGCCAACCGCGCTTGCCATGGGAATGGCTCGCGCTCATGGATTGACCAGTACCAATCGCTGAACTCGGGACAATCAGGAATGCTCACTCCTGGTCCTCCCTAGGATCACAGGGAGCACAAAGACCAAGGCCGTAACTGCGGGCAGAACCAATGACAACAGGACCAGTCACCGGCGCTTCAAAAACAAGACCCACATGGGCATACGGGCGAGTCTGAGTATGCCCGGGCCGCCGAGTCTCAGCGGGATGCAGGTCTACGCTTCCGGGCAACAGAGGTTTTCGGCTGATCCGAAATTGAACAGGCTTAGGAAGTCCTGCTTGCTCGCACCAACGGATAACCGCTGTTGAGTCAATTCGTTCGTGGCGATCGCTGACGGCGGGAAGGGCGGTCACCCACCGACGGGCGGGACCTTGCCATCGCCGAGGGTCTGTAGTCCAGTTTCCTCGGGAACGGTCAACTGTGATCCTGCTGCCACCGGCCAACGACAACGACCCAATCGAAGACAGCGTGCTGGCCAAGTTGCGCACTTCACTCTCATCTACCCCTCTCGGAACCCAGACTGTGGCACCATGGATCTTTCCGTCGGAATAGCCGTGTCCGACATTCGGCAGCGCGAGAAACCGGGCAAGCTGATAATCGGACTCACCATCATTGACATGACCGTGCAACCAGCTAGGTGGACCACCGTAACTTTGCTCATATCGAACGAGTGTTGTCTGCTTGAGCCCGTGAGCTACAACCGCTGCTCGCCGACCTGCGACTGGACTCTGAAATCGAAGCCAAACTGGAACCAGTCCTAGCCGAGTCTCCGCGGGAGGATCCAAGGGATGCCGATAATGGGCTCGGGGTTGATACCGCCGGGTCTGGCTTCTAGTTGCACCATGCTTTGACCAGGCCTCAAAGGCGGCTGCCCACCTGGCAACGTCACCAGACGCATGCACGTTGACGACTTCCTGGCCATCTGGGTCTGGCACCCACAGCATGTCTTCGCTGCCTTCGACCGATTGACCAGCAAGACGTGCAACGGTGATATTGACTGGCGAGTCAGCACAACCCAGATACCCAACACGGGCAGCCCGGTACTCCAGGGCAGCCAAATCCTCTTCACCGACTTCAACGTCGTACACGAACCTGACAGATGGATTGCGGGGAGCAACCCTGACCCCTGGTCGCACCAAAACGCCCGTTCGCGCCACGTACTCCTGCTGCTGGCTCCTGGCCCGATCTTGTCCAGCGACATACCGAACTTCAAGTGGCTGGTGATGCGGGTCAGGATCGGCATGAATTATTGGTGGGTCTGCAGCCGCCAGCAGTTCCAACTCAGCGCCAGTTGTGCGTTTGGTTTGGCTACCGGTGCCGTCAGCGGCAATCAACGCTGCAAGGAGCCGCGATGGTGCAGGAGGCCACTCTCCATGGGTTTGTCTACCAGTTGGAGCAGAACCATCAGGATCTGCCCGGTAGGTACCTTGCAACAACTCGACATCGAAGACGAGCACTCCTACTCCTCCGCTCTATCGAGGTCGGGCCAGGTCGCGCGAATCGCCGCAG
This sequence comes from Acidimicrobiales bacterium, assembly GCA_965208505.1. Lineage (GTDB taxonomy): Bacteria > Actinomycetota > Acidimicrobiia > Acidimicrobiales > Bin134 > Poriferisocius. The sequence goes on along the minus strand of OZ242339.1, from coordinate 1,446 downwards.
TCAGGCCCTTGTTCGGGGTCAGTTGAATCGGCTCTGTCCCCCATCCCTCGGTGGGGACACCTACGGCTCGGGCTACTTCGAGTGCCTCCTTCACCAGACTTGCGGTGTCGTCGATAGTCACTTCAGTCGAATCGAGCCGCGATTCACTGCCTTTCACTACCAGGTCAGTGCCTGAACGGAGCGCAATCGCCCGCCCAAACGCCGAATGGTGTGCGTGGAGGCCAAGGGTACCAATCAGTGTTCGAGCCGCAGCATCTTGCTCTTCCGAATAGCCGTCGCCAAGTCGGACCCGACGAAGCTGCGGAAATGACAAAGTGGCCCTCTGGGTGATCCGCCGGAACGAAATCGGAGCAAGGGTCTCATCTTGTGGCCTCGTAATGACCTGTCCATGTCCGATGGCAGACATCTTCTTTTCTTCGGTCGGAGACTTGCCCTCTTGCAGTTCCCAGCCTGCGATCAAATCGTCCTTATTGTGTTCCGCCAATCCCACTTCCTTGATGATGTTGTATGGGTCGCCTTTCATGGCTGCCGTTGTAACCAGTTCGTCAGACCCAGGCCCCCAGCCGACAATCTCTGATACCCATGCACGGGCGTGTTTGGCCTGCGTCCGCTTACTGCCTAAGTGGGACTGCCAGAACCCGTACAACAATGCTTGGGGGAACCAGGCTACCAAAGCCCCGGAAGAATCGGCTGTGGCATCAATGATCGAACGCCCAACGGAAGACTTGACAAACGCCTCACCGTCTAGGAGAGCATCCCGCAAGTAGGCATCCGCATTCCGATGCGGCCACCGCAAGCTCGACAAGCTACGTGGCAAATGCGGGGGGAGATGGGCAAAATCTTCTCCAGTGAGGTCTAGAACCAAACGGGGAGCACCAATCTTGTCAGCAGTGGCCTCTAACGCGGCTTCAAGCCGATTGGCCTGCGAGGGCACGTTGTCGATTACGACTACAGAAGTCGGCTCAGATGCGTCAGAGCTCTCCCATCGTTTGTCGTGCTGGTATCGGCCGCCGGCGTAGATGGCTGGATTGATCGGCGTGCCGTGTCCTCCAACCGGTTCCAGCACCGCATCCAGCACGATCGCACCGTCGGTGGCATCTTCATCGCACGCTGCTCGCAGCATGCTCAGGGTTAGCGGGGTCATAAAGCCCTCTCCTTTGGTTGGGTTCAACATTGGGTAAGAATCTACAGAGGCGCAGTGACAATTAGCCGCTGTACTCGACCGTGAGCCAGCAAACTCCCTGCTAGAACACCTAATCAGCGGCTTTCTATCTAGCTGCCACCCAGCTGCTTGCGTGAACCAGGTCCACTCAGAGCTCCCGCAGGATGCGGCCGCCGTATGTCTTGGTCATCTCGTTTCCAGTCGCCGTCCACTCGAAGAACCTCCTGAATTTCCCCGCGCTCCATTACCAGGCGTCGGGCGCGGCTAGTGCCCACTAGAATTTC